>CP051243.1:1927500-3439134 GCA_017795025.1 Flavobacteriales bacterium | reverse complement strand
AAGGGATTTCATTACTCATCCACCAGGCTAACATCCAAGCCAGGCTCCCAATTACCAGATTTTGATCGCTGGCTAGAGGCAAGGCTTGAACAAGTAAAAAGCTAATAGGCCCAAGGGCCAAAATGAGCAATCGTCGGTTCACGCTCCGAAGGTAAAAATTCCGTTGGTCGTAAAATTCGACCTTTCTTCGAATTGCAAAAAGTGCTCTGGCGGATTTCCCTACTTTTATGCAAAATCATCCTTTCAGCACTGTGGCAAACAAATTACCCCAAGGCCTTGACCTCATTTATCGATTTAATCCCGAGGGGAAGTTTACCTATGTAAACGAAAATGCGCGCGCTGTTTTCAACCTTTCGGTTGATGAAATATTGGGCAAGTCATACCTCGAATTTGTACGGGAGGACTACCAAGAAAAAGTGATTGCCTTTTATCAAGAACAGCTTCGCCTAAAGCAAAAGTCTACCTATTTCGAATTTCCATTTATCGCCGAAGGCAAGGAAACTTGGATTGGTCAAACCATTGAACTGCTATGCGAAAAAGACAAGGTGGTAGAAATGTTGGGCGTTGCGCGACCCATCACAGAGTTGCGCAAAACACGCCGTCAACTTCGAGAGAGCGATGAGCACCTCCTGGCCTTGCTCATGCACTTAGATGCCGCGATTCTTATTGAAGATGCCGAAGGTAAAATCCGATATGTTAACCAAAACTTTAGTGATTACTTCCGATTAGAGGCCAGCCCTAAGGAGCTCGAGGGCGCGGTTTGTGCCGAAGTAGGTGCTAGCATTGTGCATCTCTTTAAAAACCCCGAAGCTTTTATACAAGGAATTGGCGAGCGCTTACAAGAGCGAACCATCAAGCGCAGTGAACGCATCCTTATGGCGGATGAAAGGGTGATGGAGCGCGATTATATTCCCATGTTTATTGATGAGGAATACCAAGGACATTTATGGGTGTATCGCGATGTGACTATGCGCTACCTTACCGAGCAGGCCCTTATTGAAAGCGAAAAGAAATACCGGGAGGTGATTCAAAATATCAACCTCGGGCTTATGGAGGTTAATAATGAGGAAACGATCCTTTGGGCCAATGAATCCTTTTTAAGAGCCACGGGCTACAATTTGAAAGAAATTCAAGGGAAAAACGCGCGGGAAGTTTTCTTAGAAGTGGAGGACACCAAGGCTTTAGAGCCAATCTTAGATGATACCCAAACCGAACGTAATCAAGGAAAGAGCAGCGTTTACGAATTACCCATTCGCAATCGTTTTGGGGAGCAAATTTGGATGATGATTTCGGGTGCCCCGATTAAAGATATCTCTGGGGAAGTAATTGGTTCGCTGGGGATTCATCATAATATCACCCCACTTAAAGAACTCCAAAATCAGTTGGAGTATCGCATCAAACTACAAAGCATCCTCTTACAATTAGGAAAGGACCTTATTTTCCTTAAGCCCGAAAACGAAAGGTCCGTAATTAACCATACCCTTGGTAAGTTGGGCAGTTTCGTAAATGCGGATCGGGTGTATATTTTCGATTACCACCTCGAAAAGCTGCAAACCAGTAACACCTTCGAATGGTGTGCCGAAGGGATAAGTCCCGAGATTGACAATCTTCAAGAAGTGCCTTTGGAGGCCATACCCGATTGGTACGAAACGCACTTAGCCGGCAAGGCAATGGTTTACGATAATGTATCGGACCTAGCGAAAGGCCACCCCGTTCGTGAAATATTAGAACCCCAAGGAATTCAGTCAATTATTACTGTTCCCATTTTTGGTAATGAAAAACTACAGGGCTTTATAGGCTTTGACGCCGTGCGAAGCTTAAAAAAATGGAACGACGATGAAACGGAGCTTTTAGAGTTTATGGCCCAAATGTTAGCGGGACATTACATCAAAAAGGAATTCGAGAATCAGCTTAGCGCCAGTGAGTTTAGGATGCGCACCATTTTAGAAAATGCCTTAGATGCCGTAATCACCATTAATGATGAGGGATTAGTAGAGCAATGGAACAAACAAGCCGAGGAGATTTTCGGTTACACCGAAGCCGAAGTTCAGGGTAAGCTGCTCTCTACCTTAATTATCCCCGAAAAGTTTGCCGCTGCCCACGAGCAGGGGATGCACCATTATCTCGAAACGGGAGAAGGTCCGGTGCTTAACCAACGTATTGAACTGGTGGGACACGATAAAGCGGGTAAACACTTCCCAATTGAGCTTAGTATTGTACCCTTCCTTATGAATGGCAAACACTATTTCTCTTCCTTCCTACGCGATATTACCGCCCGTAAACAAGCGGAGGAGGATATGAACCTTGCCTTGGAGCAGCAAAAGGAACTGGCCCGCATGAAATCCCGACTTATTTCCATGGCCTCTCATGAGTTCCGTACGCCTCTTACTACTATTAAAGCCAATGCCGAGATGCTGGAGCTTTGGACCCAAAAAATCCCCGAAAATCATCAGGCGAAAGCCTTGAAATATTTGGAACGATTAAATAGGGAAACCAATCGCTTGAGTAATATCATGACCGATATTCTCGTGCTGGGTCGCTTAGAGTCGGGTAAAATTAAAATCAGTCGCAAGTCCATCGATTTAGTGGGTTTTGTGCAAGATATACGCGATCGCCATTTTGCTTCTCAGGCAGATGGTCGGGATTTGAACATCAAATTAATAGGCGGACCAAAGCTGGTGAAAATTGACCCCGAGTTGATGGAGCATATCATTCAGAACTTAGTGGGCAACGCCTTTAAATATTCGGAAGGAGCTCCAAACCCTGAGCTGCACCTGCAATACCAAGACGCAGTGGTTCGCCTAAGTGTAAAGGACTATGGCATCGGCATACCTGAGGAGGATCAAAATAAGATTTTCAACTCTTTCTTTAGAGCCGATAATACACGGGGAATTCAAGGAAGTGGGATGGGCTTATCGGTGGTGAAGCAAATGGCCGATATGCAAAACCTAAATCTGCGCTTTTTTAGTCAGGAAAATGAAGGCTCAGAATTCGTAATCGATATACCTTTGGATTTATAATGATGGACAAGCTTAAAATTTTAGTGGTTGAAGATGAACCAATGATTGCCGAGAGCCTAAGCGAAATGCTGGAGCTCTTAGATCATGAAGTTTTAAGTGTTGCCGAAAGTGGTGAAGAAGCGGTGATGCAATTAATGCAACAGGAGCCTGATTTACTGCTACTCGATATTCAGCTTCGTGGTAAAATGGATGGCGTAGAATTGGCGCGCCTCATTCGGCAGAAATACAATATCCCCTTCATTTTCACTACCGCTTACGCAGATGAAGAAACCATCACCCGTGCAAAAGCCGAAGGTCCCTATGGATATATCGTAAAGCCCTATGGCGTTAAAGACATTATGGCTGGCATTGAAGTGGCCATGTCTAATTACCGCCTTTTTAATGAAATTCAGGGTAAAGATCCAGTAGCACCCATGGTGCTTAATGATCATCTCTACTTAAAGGTGGATCAACGCCTGGTGAAAATAAAGCGCGGTGAAATTTGCTACGCGGAGGCCAAAGGCGATTATGTGCTCATAAAAACCCTTAAGGAAAGCTTCGTGATCTACTCTACCCTAAAAAAGGTAGCCGATAAATTAAGCGAGGATCAATTTATGCAGGTGCACCGCAGCTTCGTCGTAAATTTGGAGCAAATCGACGAGGTAGAAGAAACCTCCATCAACATCCAAAAAAAAGCCATCCCCGTGAGCAGAGCCAATCGCAGCCTGCTTTTAAGCCGATTGAATACCCTCTAATCATTCATCCGGTATTTTCTACCATTCGTCGGGAAAGCTTGCTCATCAAACTAATAATCTAAAATCACTTTCGGTTCCAGGATACTTTCGCTTCAGATAATGACCCCAAAAAGTATCTATCATGAACCGATATGCAGAATTAAAACGTAAAGAGACCCACATTGCGGTCTTAGGTCTAAACACCGAAGGCATCCGTTATGCCCTCGACTTCTCAAGTCGTTTTTCGACTATGATTCACGATAAAGTGGTGCCAAGCACTATTAATCTAAACGAGTTTTTAGAAAGTCGTGGTTTAGAAGTAAACCTAGATAAGCACAAACTAATTTTAGCCAATCAGGCTGGTGACCTTCGGGCTGCAGGGATCTTTTACCTCAATGGATTGAGTACTTCCATGCTCGATTGGGGCAGCGTTAAAGATGCCGCCTCTTTAATTGGTAAGAGTTTAAATGCCGGTGATTGGGTCATCTTCGGACCGCATATCGATCCCGACCTGGCCGAAGTAGTTCTCTTAGAAGTGATTCAAAAAAACAGTGGCCTACGCTTGGGTAATGGCTTCGAAATTGCCTTCCACCCAGCAGTGATTGGACAGCATAACTTTGATCGCATGGGTAATGAGATGAAAATGTCGCATAACCTTATTGTGAATCAAGTAGAGGAAATCCTTAATATTAAAAAGGTAAATGAATTTGATTCCAATCAGATTAATTATCAAAACCTCGACAACGAACTAAAACGGATTAAGGGAAAAATCCAAGAGCTATGGATTCCTATGCTCAATGATATGACCCGCGAAACCTTCCAAGAGTTTGTTGAACTCAGCATCAATAAAAAATTTCTTGACGCTTACACCCACTTACGCTTGAGTACCGAAACCCATGTAAACTGGAAGCGTTTTTTCGATTTAGTCCTTCAATTTGGGATTAAATCAGAATTGGAGGGCGTATTAGAACAAAGACTTCTTAAGAAGGCAGTATAAGATAGATCACTGCCTAGGGGAGGAAGGACACTCCGCGAGGAGGATAACCGAGAATCCTAGTGGATTCAATCAGAAGTCCCGGTTTGGGGAGATCGGGACTTCTATTTTTTTAAGATTCGCTTCCTTGCGCACCCCCTGCAAGGAAGCAATAAGGGCGATCTTCGGATCGCCCTGCTTTTTTTAAGACCGCCAATCCTTTAAGGCCGCTATATTTGTAGCATGGCAAAATCTCCCAGCCTCGAAATAAGTGCTAAAGGTAGCAGCTTGCGCAAGCAAGTGAACGAATTATGGCAGTACCGAGGACTGGGCATCAGCTTTGCCAAGCGAGATTTCCAAGTTCGCTACGCCCAAACCTTCTTAGGACCTTTATGGGCACTACTTCAACCGCTCCTGTCTCTGGGGGTGCTATACCTGGTTTTCCAAAAAGCCTTAAATGCCAATACCGAAGGCGTTCCTTTTATTAGCTACACCCTTAGCGGACTCATCTTTTGGGGCTTCTTTAATTTCAATCTCAGTCAAGGATCGGCCTCGCTTATTCAAGCCCGTGGCATGCTGCAAAAGATTTACTTCCCACGCCTACTTCTGGTTTTATCTAAAAGTTTAGTGGCGCTGGTGGACCTTCTTTTTGTTTTGCTCATTTTCCTTTTTGTCGCTTTCGCAGATGCGCATTTTAGCTTCGCCACTTTAGCCGGATTCCTGGGAGCACTTATCCTTAGCCTTTTAGCCTCGCAAGGATTGGCCCTTTGGTTTGCTGCTCTTAGTGTTCGCTTTCGCGATTTACAGCAATTGATTCCCTTTATCAGCCAAATGCTGTTTTTCTTGAGCCCCATTGCCTACAGTCCAGATTTATGGACAGAATCCATCCCATTAAAATATCAGGACCTTCTCTACTTAAACCCTATGATGGGGATTCTTGAAATGTGGCGGGCGCCACTTTTTGAACTGGAAAATTTGACCCTTAGTGATTTACCCTGGTGGGGTATCATTTGGTGCTTCAGTTTATTTATTAGCGGCTGGATTTACTTTCAGAAATCAGAACGTAAAATGGCAGACTTGCTATGACAAAGGCCTTATCCATAGAGAATTTAGGCAAGCAGTATCGCATCGCCGGCAAGGAGCATTTTTGGGCTTTAAAGAACGTGAACCTAAGCTTGGAAGAAGGATCTGTGCTGGGCCTAATCGGAGCCAATGGAGCCGGCAAATCTACCCTCCTAAAAATCCTATCACGCATTACGGCCCCCAGCGAAGGGCGGGTTCTCGCCTACGGAAAAATGGCCTCCTTACTGGAAGTAGGCACTGGCTTTCATCCCGAGCTTAGCGGTCGAGAAAACATTTACCTCAACGGAAGCATTTTAGGAATGAGTCGGGCTTCCATACGGAAGCAATTTGATGCAATTGTAGACTTTGCGGGGGTAGAGCGATTTTTGGACATGCCCGTTAAACGCTACAGCAGTGGAATGTTCGTGCGTCTCGCTTTTGCGGTAGCAGCCCACCTCGATGCCGAGATTCTTTTAATTGACGAAGTCTTAGCGGTTGGAGATGCCGATTTCCAAAAGCGTTGTTTGCAAAGGATGGATAGCTTGGCCAAGGAAAAAGCCCGCAGTATCATTTTTGTAAGCCATAATATGGGGGCCATTTCTGGGCTTTGCGATCAAGTGGCTTGGCTCGACCAAGGCCAAATTAAACAGATTGGGGAGCCCAGTGCGGTTATTGAGGCCTATTTAAAGGGCTTAGAAACCTTGCAAGCCGATATTGCTATTGCCGATCGCAGGGATAGAGAGGGTGACGGACGAGCCCGATTGACCAGCCTTGAAGCGCATAATGGCGAGGCTAAGAAATCGATTGCACAAAATGGTCCGCTGCAAGTAGACCTAAGTTGGCAAAGCAATTCCGAAGCAAAAAGCCAAAGGATTGAATTACACTTATTTAATAGTCGGGGGAATTACTTAAGCAGTTTTAAACATGACTTAAGCCCCAAGCAAAAACAATGCAGTCTAAAGCTTACTAAGGTACCCTTAATGCCCGGGCGCTTTTTCTTTAATGTCCACCTCTATTTAGATGGTATCCGAGCCGACTTTGTAGGTCGAGCAGTTTACTTTGAAGTTATCGGTAAAGATTGGGAAGCCAATGAAATAGCGGCTCAAAGACAAAACCCCGGAATAGTGCTTGAGGCCAATTGGTTAAGCGAAGCCTAGAACTTATTGGTAACTAAAGTCGTAGCGGACTTCCAATCGGGTTCCATCAAAAGTCCAAAGCTGTTTATGGAGCTGAAAGTCTGGCAAGGAATCTTGATTCATCAGACTTTGATGGGCGTGTTGAATCCCTTTAAATTCTCGAAAACGCTCAAAGTAATTATGCGACATAAAGGGATCCGTAAAAAATCCATTTTGATCATTAATCACCTTTCCGGAGCTATCCACTTCATAAATCTCAACATCCGGATCGGGCTCCCCTTCTTTTAAATACTCCTGAAAAATAAAGCGCTGCGGCCTTCCTTCAATAGCAATCCATTGCCAACTGCGCTTTATGGTCATTTCCCCTTGCCTAAACCAAGTTTCCGAACGCATCTCTTGTTCAAAATCGTATCGATAAACCATAAGGGAGGGATACCTTTCACTACCACGATACATAATGTATTTAAAAACGATACTGTCGGCGGTAATAAAATGCTCATACTTCAAAACCCCCTGGCTCCAAGATGCCGAATACCAACATCCGGCAGAGTCCATCGATTGCACGAGACCGCGATTCAACACTTTTCCATCGCGATCTATGGTTTTAATTTCCACCAAGCGGTCAAGGCTGTCGTACCGCAGGATGTCCTTTTTAAAGTAGCCGTAGTGGTGGGATAATGATAAACCGAATCGATCTTTCCCGAGGAATTAAAATAATAACGAATCAAAGCTTGGGTCTGGCCTAAGTCATTTGTATCAACAGGAATGGTGCCCGCTCCCATCAAATAGCGAACGGGAGTTTTATGAATGGTGAGTTTCTGAATGCCTTTTTGTGCTAAAACTTCTGGCTTGGGTAAAGTATACTGCCCATGCATCTTCCAAGTACACAAGATGAAACAAAACAGAATCAAATTTTTAAGCCGGTAGGAACCAAAGCTCATTTTCCTCGAATTAAGATGGAAGACCTAGTTTTAAATTCTATTCAAGAATAATGCCTCAAAACTTATGGGCTTGGTTTTGCTTTCCTCCGATTAAAAAAAATGGCAATCAAAGAAATAAGAGCGGCTAAATACCAGGCCAAGTGAATGTAATTACTGCCAGAAGATTGATAGTCGATAGCGACTGATAAGCAGACTAAGACATTCATTATGAATACAGCTTGTCCTAAAAGCTTACGCGACCTCATACTCAAAAACCGTAGTAAGAGCATAATATTTAAAGCCGCTGCCAGGCCTTGAATTGCTGCCAATAACCACTTTTCCTGCTCCCCTAAGCCAATGGCACTTAAAAGAAACAGAAAAGCATTTAAAGCAAAAACTACCTTAGAAAGACGTTCCTTGGTTTTCAATAAACTTAGCCCCTTGAGCCTAATTGTTTAGCCTTCAAGATAATGGAATCCATTAAGGAAACGGATTTTCGGCGCAAGAAAAGTGCTTCAGCCTCCCGAACCAATTGGGCATCGAAACGATTTAAGGTTTCGATGTCTGCTCGATACTTGGCATCAATGTCTAACCACATTGCTTGGGATGCCCGCTTATTTAGCTGTGGATGGTAAAAAGATCGAAAGCCTAGTTTCTGACTTAAATCCAGGGCTGCTATCGGCATCTGTGCCGAAGAAGCTACCCAATCCAATTCGTATAGTCGGTCTACGGCCTTGATATAAGTTTCTTCATTTACGCGCCCCTGATGCCAAACGCCAGCCAACATTCGGGTTTGCCAATTATCGGCATAAGTGCTTTTTAAGAAATCTTCAAAACCTTGATAGTTCTGGTATTCTTTTTTAAGTCTCTCTTCTTTAGAATGGGCAATGTGCACAAAGCGAGAAATCACACGATCTCCGGCTTGCCTTAATAAGCTCGCTTTGAAGTAGTCCTTGGCCTGATCAAGAGCATTTGCACTAAAATGTCCATGGATAAAGGCTTGGCCCTCACGAATCGCTCCTGCTAATCTAGGATCCTCGTCCCCGGCAATGAGTTGAGCATTCGCTAGTCCATAATGCTGATGCAGAATATTAACCAAAGAGCTACCGCCGGTTTTAGGCAGGTGGAGAAAAATTATCTTTCTTTGAGTACTCATAAAATGCTCATGCGTCCGCCCTACATTATTATTGGAATGCACCGCAGCGGGACTTCTATCCTCACAAAAGTACTGGAGAAATCCGGCATCTTCATGGGAGTGGTTAAAGATCCCAATTACGAGGCTATGCATTTCCTTAGCATTAACCAGCAGGTAATGTGGAAAAGCGGCTACGACTGGCATAAACCAGGTGTACCGCCAAAGGAGCATTGGCATGCTATTCCGGCCCATGAACTTTACCGGGAACACTTTCGTCTTAATGGCCGCTGGGCTCAATTAAAGCAAGCCCTGCGCAACGAAGACTGGGGTTGGAAAGACCCTCGTAACACCTTTACCCTCGATATGTGGTTGGCCAAGTTCCCTGGAGCCAAGGTGATTCACCTGCACCGAAACGAAGAGGCCATTATTGCTTCCCTTCAAAAGCGGAATAAAATAGAAGGTGAAGTCCATGCACCAGAATTGGATGATGCCAACTATGCTCGCGAACTTTGCCGGCAATATCAAAATCAGGCCAATTCTTATGCGACTTCCTTAGGCAGTCGATATCTAAGCTTGGCGTATGAGGACTTAAAAAATAAGGAGAAGCAAAGCATCCAAGCCCTAGAAGCGTTTACCGGAAAATCCATCTCGGCCAACCTTAAAAGGTACTTCCGCTAATGCCGAAAATAAGCATCATTGTCCCTAACTATCAGCATGAGCCCTATCTGCGAAAGCGCCTGGATAGTATTGCCGCCCAAAGCTTTACCGACTATGAAGTGCTCTTATTAGATGACGCCAGTACCGATGGCAGCTCGGCAATTTTGGCCGAATATGCCCAGCGCTATCAATGGCGGTTTATTCCCAATTCGGAAAATAGCGGCAGTCCCTTTAAGCAATGGAACAAAGGAGTAGCCCTGGCCCAAGGGAAGTATTTATGGATCGCCGAAAGTGATGATATCGCGCATCCCGATTTGTTGAAGGATTTGTTGCCTCTTTTAGAAAATCAAGAGCAAGTTGGCTTGGCCTATGCCCAGTCGATGTTGATCGATGAAGCTGGTCAAGAGCTAAATTCCTACGAAGAGAATTTGCGTTTTCTTTATAAAACGGAAGCCTGGCAAAAGGACTTTACCATCCCTGGCAAGGAGGCTTGTCGCAAATGGCTCTTCTTTCACAACCCTATTCCCAATGCCAGTGCCGTACTATTTAGGAAATCGGCCTATCAAGCGGTAGGCGGTGGTGACCCAAAAATGCGATTGAATGGTGATTGGCACCTCTACGCTAAAATCCTACTGCAATATGATTTAGCCTTTACAGCCGAAATCCGCAATTACTTTAGGGTACATTCCTCCACGCAGCGTTCTCAATCGCGCAAGCGAGCCTCCGTGTACCGGGAGTTAATTGCTATAAATGAACTGCTGCGCCAGTCATTGCCCGAGGCCCAGAACGAAGCAGATGCCGCTATTAGCGAAATTGGTAATTGGTGGATTGGCAATTTACCTTACCATTCTTGGAATGCGGAAAACCGAAGGCTAAATGCGCATCATTATCGCTATTTCCGAAAGTATAAGAACAATTTAGCCTGGCGGATTTTTCTCACCTTCCTTATTTCTTATCTGAGGGATTTCCTAGCTTGGATGGGTATCTTAAAGCCTTTAAAAAAACTCCGTGGTCAAATTTTTCCTGGTAAATATTGGAACCAATGACTAAGCCTTTTTACAGTGTCATTATTCCGGCTTATAATGCCCTGGAAACCTTGGAAGACTGCTTGGAATCTGTTTGGGATCAAAGTTTTTCGGATTATGAAATCATTTTGGTCAATGATGGTTCTGAGGATGACACAGCGGACTGGGCAAGCACCTGGGCGGAGGAAAAGCCCGGACTTCGGTTTAGCCTCTTGGAACAAGAGAATAAAGGATTAGGAGCGGCGCGTAACCGGGGAATAGAGCATGCCAGCGGTAAGTTTTGCGCGCTTTTAGATGCCGATGACCTTTGGCATCCCGAGAAACTCGCTTCTTGTTATTCCTTTTTAAAGGCGGCCCCCGAAACGGCCGTACTTTATCATGCGGTCGAAAACTTTGGCCGTGCAGAAAGCGGAAGTCGTAAAACCTTTCCCATTAAGGATTTGGAAGACATCATCAACAAGGGCTGTCCCTTAGTTCCATCGGCCAGCATCCTCCAAACTAAAGTGGCCTTGGACTTCCCCTTTCAAACCAATTTGGATTTTCACGGCGCTGAGGATTTGTACCTGTGGTTGGAACTTTTAAGTCGAGGAATAAGCCTTCAATACTGGCCCGAAGCTTTAAGCTATTACCGTGAAGACGGCGGAATGAGCAGCCGAATTGATGACCACCTAAAGAGGGTGATTGCGGTTTATGAATACTTTTATTCGCAAAGCAAGATTAGTAAGCGCCAATTTGAACAAGCTACTCAGCGCAAGTATTACGAGGCCGCTCGCTTCTACCAAAAACGTGGGAAGCATCATGAAGCACAACACTACTATTCGGTTGCGGACAGCAAGAGTTTAAAAATCTTGGGGCTGCGAATCCTCAACACCCTCGGGCTAAAGTTTTAATTCACCCCCCTTTTGCGTCGGTAGGCATTGATGTAATCCATAGGTTGCTGCAGGCTTCCGCTATTTTGCAGATGCTCCATCATCGGCTTAAAGCGACCATGCTCCGGATAGGTTCTTAGGGCTCCTCTTAAGGCTACCGCTAAGCTGTTTAGGTAACGTTGATTATTACTGCTCGGCTCAAACATGTTGAGCACCCCTAAAGCATCAGCAAACTCCTTGCGTTGTAAGTGAAGGTCGGCCTTTAGTAAAATTACATTCTTAAATTGTGGAGAAACCTGCAAGGCCGAATCTGCCCAAGCCAGGGCCTGATCGGCATCTCCCGCAATGGCATAGTACTGAACTAGAGCATCTAAAACTAAAATATTGTAGGGTGCATACTCCTTGGCCAAACTGATATCCTGATAAGCTAAATCAAGATTTTGCTGTACCATTAAACCTTTACCGCGATAATAAGGCAAGGGGTTCGCATAATTATCTACCGTATACCATTTCTCGTCGAAAGCCGCATCAGTAGCCTTTATCAAACCGGCGGCGTTGCGCTGTTGATTGGCCACTAAAACGTCGTTCATTTTGATAGCAGAGGAATAGCGTTGGAAGTTTACAAACAAGCCAATCACTAAGAGAACTGGAATGAGATAGGGCACATAATTAAGAGCGGGCGCCTTTTTCGAACTGTAGGCCGCCCAGGCTAAGATGAGCATGAACAAAAACATGTGTACCGCCCGCTCTAATGGGAAATCACTAAAGGAGAACACCCCTAAGGAAACCAAGGCAAATAGAGCAGCTAGGCTGATCACACTTTCTTCTTTAGAGGCCGCATTGCCCAGGGAGGCCACTAAGGTGACAAAGGCCCACAAGAAAAGACCCAAATAAAGGATTAATCCTAATGGACCAAGCTCGGCCCACAGCCATATAAAGTCATTATGCGGCCTTTGAATATGCGTGATTCCCTGCATGGTGTTTTCGTCCACCTGCCCTAAGCCGTATTTAGGAAAGAGCAGTTTCCAATTACCGGCTCCCACACCTAAGGCCGGATGCTCTTGGATCATCTCCATACTATTTTCCCAGTACACCAAACGCTTTTGCACATTGCTGCTATTGGTAAAGCCCGCCTTTATTTGAGGCGAAAAAAATAGAGCCATCAAGATGGAAAGAGAAAGCCCGAAGAAAATCAAGAGCCACTTTCGGGGCACTTGCAGTACGGATTGCTTTTTGATTTGAATAATCCCTAAGCTTACAAAGGCAGCGATAAAAAGCCCTAACCACACCCCTCGCGTTCGTAAAACGAACATTTCAATTAGCATGATAAAGGCTAAAAACATGGCCACTCGTGACCAGGTTTTTTCGAGCACAACCCAGGCCGCTAATACGAATGGGAAACTGAGCATGAGCGCAGAAGCGAGGAGGTTCTTATGACTAAAAAAGGCTTTAATCACATAAATATCATCGAAAAAGGCACCGCTCCCTAAAGCTTTAAATAGTTCCAATAAAGTGGGTACAGCGGCCCCGGCTGCAAAAATGACCAATCCCTTAAGCAAGGCCTTAGCATCGATAAATTGTGCTTCCAACATTCGATACAAAAGGAAAAACCAAGGGATAAAGGCAAAGAAACGAGCGGCAACTCCGTAGGCCTCCGATCCATTGTAAGCCCAAGAATTAGAAATTAAGGTAAACAGCCCTAATACCAATAGTAAAATACTTGGCCACAAGGGCATTTTGGTTTTAAGGATCTTAGCATCGAAGATCAGGTAAACCACTGCTCCGAATCCAAGAAGTAGATGTCTGGATAGTAGACTTTTATCTTGAAGCGCTTCCAGTTTTAAGATTGGTAGAAGTAAAAATATCGCCCAAAGTAGTCCTAAAATAATGGGGTTTGATTTACCGCCAGACTTTGCCATGCCTTAGAATTTGTGCTAATGTAAACATTCAAAAAGCTTATTCGTTTCTAAATTTGCACTCTACTCTGCCTCGAATGAATCAAAAGTCTTCCTTACAAGTTCGCAAACGCAGCTTGGTCCAAAAAAGCAAATTGCAACACCACTATCATCGCCGCAAAGGCAGCTACCGATTTGTGGGTAAAAATATGCTTCAGCTTGCCTTAAGCATCGGAGTTTTGGGATTGGCTTTATTTCTGGTTAATCATTATCTGATTGACATTGATGCTTGGATGGCGGCTAATTTGGCCCATTTAAATGAAATTCAGGTTTACCTAGTTTTTAGCTTGAGTGAAAGCTTTTTAGGACTAATTCCACCGGACCTATTTATTATCTGGACCAAAAGCCTTTCCGAGCCTTGGTTAGCCGTTGGTCTATTAAGTGTACTAAGTTATGGAGGGGGCCAGGTTTCCTTTCAATTGGGAAGATGGATTAATCACATTCCTCGCTTTCATCAATGGATTCATAAAAAATACGAAGGCAGCATCCTTCAGTTTAAAAAATTTGGGGCCTTAGTAATCCTTCTCGGCGCCTTAACCCCTTTGCCTTTTTCCCCAATCTCTATCATCAGCGGAAGCTTAGAATATCCCCGCCAGAAATATTCGCTGTTGGCATTAAGTCGCCTACTTCGCTTTTTTCTTTACGCTTACTTTCTTTTCAAAATCTAAGAATCATAAGCTTACTTTTGAAGGATGAAAACGGCTGGTGAGATTTTCCGAAAGCATTTGGCCATGACCACGCCCTTCCCGATTGGGATAGAGATTGAATCCGCACAAGGCTCCTGGCTTTACGGACCAAATGGCGAACGGTATTTAGATTTTATTAGTGGCATTTCGGTAAGTAACCTTGGGCATGGACATCCCCATATTAAAGCAGCTATTCACGAGCAAACGGAGAAGCACTTGCATACGATGGTGTATGGCGAATATGTGCAATCGAGCCCGAATGGCTTGGCCCAAAAGCTAAGCGCCATTTTACCCGAAAGTTTAAACTGCTGCTACTTTGTAAATAGCGGGGCCGAATCTATTGAAGGGGCTTTAAAACTAGCCAAGCGCGTTACCGGCAGAACAGAGCTGGTAGCTTTTCGAGGATCCTATCATGGGAGCACACATGGCGCTTTGAGCGTGAGTGGAAACGAAACCAAAAAGCAGGCTTTTCGCCCCCTACTTCCAGATGTTCGTTTTTTGAGATTTAATGAGCCAGCAGATCTGCCTCAAATAAGTAAAAGCACTGCCGCGGTAGTTGTGGAAACCATTCAAGGAGATGCGGGAGTACGCATTCCCGATGTAAGCTATATGCAGGCTTTGTCCCAACGCTGCAAGGAGGTGGGTGCTTTATTAATTTTAGACGAAATCCAAACCGGGATTGGTCGTACGGGCAGCTGGTTTGCCTTTGAACAGTTTGGTATTGTACCCGATATTTTATGTACCGCAAAGGCTTTAGGTGGTGGACTTCCCTTAGGGGCCTTTATTGCCGATCAGGATTTGATGGCTCATTTTACCGAAAAACCAATGTTGGGTCATATTACCACCTTTGGAGGTAATCCCCTGGCATGTGCCGCCGCTTTAGCCAGTTTGGAGGTTATTGAGAAGGAGCAGATTCTGGAGGGGGTTGAACAAAAAGGGGTCCTCATTGAAAACCTTATTCAAAATCCACGGATAAAGGAAATTAGGCGCCGAGGCTTATTCTTTGCCATTGATTTCGAAACAGCTGAAGAGGTACAAATAATAGTACAGAGCTTAATCAAAAGGGGGGTACTAAGTTTTTGGTTCCTGAGTTGCCCAAATAGTTTTCGAATTGCGCCACCCCTCAATATTAGCGAGGAGGATATTCGCTGGGCTTGCAATCAGATTCAAGAAGCGATTGCCGAACTTAAAGTTTGATTTTCTCGAGCTTGGCTGCGGAAAGGGGCTTCTCGATATAGCTCCGCACTACCTCACGCTCTTCTGCCTGTTGTAAATCTGATGGATCAATGCTGGAAGAAAGCATATGGATACCGAATTTAACTTCCACCTCGGTTTGAGCTAGGGCATCGAGGAATTCAAAGCCGTTCATGGTGGGCATTTTTATATCCAGTAAAAGACAAGTCGGATTGCAGGCGCCAGACTTGAGCATTTCTAAGGCCTGCTCGCCACTATTCGCCTTAAAAATAACCACGGAATCATCGTAGCGTTGTAAGGTCTTCTCATTGATCATCAGATCAATAGGATTATCGTCTACCAATAGGACAACCTTAGGCATTGGGGGGATTTTTGGGTAATAGAATGCTAAAGGTACTACCTTTTTTCTCTTTTGACTGCACCTCAATTTCGCCTCCCAAATTATTTACAACTTCTTTTAGAATGTAAAGTCCTAGGCCTGAACCAGGATGATCACTTTGGACCTTAAAAAACATGTCGAATAAATTCGCTTGCTTGGCCTTAGGGATACCAATTCCATTATCTGCCACCTTTATTTCATACTGCTCCTCCCTTTCGGAAATGCTCACCTTGCACCAAGATTTGGATTTGGCTATATCGCGATACTTAATCGCATTACTAATAAGGTTATTAAGGATGATCTCCATTCGGTAGGGATCGCTATGAATGCGTTTTAAGCTTAGGTCGGTCTCAAAGTTCAATTCCCGATAACCTGGAATGAATTTAAACTTCTGTTCCAAATCACGGAAAAGCTCCTCCAAGTCGACCTCCTCCAAGTCAATTTCAAAGCGCTTGTTTCGAGAGTACTCCAGAATATTTCGAATATAGCTATCCATACTCTCCGCCGCATCCTGCAGCATTTTGGCATAAATCTTCGTCTCTGGCAGTTGTTGGGCATTTTCGATTAGGTTAACCAAACCCATCATACTGGAAAGTGGAGCACGAAGGTCGTGGGAAATGCTATATACAAATTTATCGAGCTCTCGATTTCCTTGCTCTAGGTCAAGGTTCTTAGCTCGGAGCGTTTGATTGGCATGATAAAGCTCGGAAACATCTTCTACCAACAAGGTGAATCCAAAAATCTTCCCTTCCCGATCCAAGGCCGGGGCAAAATTGACTTTTAGTCGGTAGTGATTGTCCTCATGCTCCCAGCTTAAGTACTCCTCGGCCTTGCCACCTTGCAAGCTCTGTCGCGCAAGGTTCTCAAATTTCCCGAGTAATTCTTTTGGAACCACTTTTTTATAATCCGTACCTACCTCAATGTTTAAGCCCGTAAAATAGCGCCAAGATTTAGTTGCGGCCGTATTAAAGGACATAATCCGATAGGAAGGGTCGAACAGTAAAAAACTATTCGGCGTAGAATTAATAATGGCCAGATGTCGCTGTTCCAGAAGCTCCAATTCTTGCCTCGAATTCATTTCTTCGATTCGGGCACTGAGTACCTCAGCGGTTCGTTGCAACAGTTCTTGATGAATAGGACGGAAGAAATTGAACTGTTCGCTTTCACAATTGATTACGCCAAAAACCTTCCCCCTTACAATAATGGGCACGGCTACTTCCGATCCAGCAGCAAAATGCTCCTGAATGTAATGCGGGTCCTTACGACTATCGCCTGTCATGTAAGGCATAGCCGTTGTGGCCACATAACCCGTTATTCCTTGCGAAAAGCTAACCTTTAATCCTTCTGCAACTTCTCGCCTCCCCTTGCGCTGCGAGCCATAAGCCGCTATGGGCGCCAGTACGTTTCCTTGTCGCTCCAGAATTAAGGCATCCCCTAAATAGAGCTTGGCCAAAATTTCATCGGTCATCACCCACATGAGCTCATTGGTATCTTTTACCATCAGGGCTTTAGCCAAAAAATCAGACTTGAGGCGATTAAATCGGTTTTCCAAATAGGTATCGGTAAGTTCATCGAAACCCAAGGCATAGGCCAGTACTTGATTGGCTTTAAAAAGGGCTTGTACCTCGGCATCGATTCGGTAGTTCTCTTCGCGGACCTTATCAAAGGCCGAAAAGGCATAGCTTGGCTTTAAGGGGTTTAGGGTCTTAAAACCATCTAGCCATAGCGAGGCATGCTCCTTCGCTTCACTATTGTAAATATCGAGTAAGGATAAATTATTGATGGAGTCGAAGCCCAACTTACGAAGGTATTCGCGATAGGTTCTATTAGAATAGAGCAAATTAAACTGGGCATCAAATACGGCCCGATGTTCATGTTTGAGATTGCCGACTAATTCTAAAATAGAAGCGTCAATGGAGTCAGTAGTTTTCATAATGATTCGCCCTAAGGTACTAATTCTTTTAATCCATAGCCAAAGAATTAGCCTTTAATATACTGAAATTCAATAAGATTTGATGGTTACCCAGCTTAGGTTTCGGGGAAAATCTTACCCGGGTTTAAGATAGCATTAGGGTCAAAAACAGCTTTCACGGCTTTTTGCATGGCTAGGGAAACGGGGCTAAAAACAATGTCGAGGTAATCCTTTTGCACCAGTCCAATGCCGTGTTCGCCGCTAATGGTTCCGCCTAATTGCTTAACTAGGCTAAACAGCTCACGAATGCCTTTAGGTAAATCTTCCTCCCAGGCTTGGTCCGTCATATCATTCTTCAAGATATTTACGTGCAAATTACCATCTCCGGCATGACCATAACAAACGGAATGGAATCCGTAGCGATGGCCTATTTCCTTTACTCCTTTTAAGAGGGCTGGTAGTTCGGCCCGGGGAACTACAGTGTCTTCCTCTTTATAAATGGAATGCGATTTAACAGCTTCTCCTACTTTGCGCCGCAATTGCCAGAGGGATGCTTTTTCTTGCGCACTTTCAGCAAATAGCACTTCACCCGCATCAAATGTGGCCACAATATCTGCGATTTTCACACATTCGTCCATCAGCTGATTAGGATCGTTGCCATCGACCTCAACCAAGAGATGAGCGGCCACTTCAGGACCAATTGGAACTTGAACACCATCAACAAATTTCAAGGTATAGTCTATCGCATCACGCTCCATAAACTCCATAGCCGAAGGCGTAATCCCAGCTTGAAAAATCGCCGAAACCGCCGCACATGCCTGCTCCGAGGAACGGAATGGAATTAACATTAAGCGATCATGTTGAGGATAGGGTATTAGGCGAAATACCGCTTTGGTAATCACGGCCAAGGTTCCCTCGCTACCCACCATTAATTGGGTTAAATTATAACCTGTGCTGTTTTTTAATACCCGCGCTCCGGTGCGAATTAAACTGCCATCGGTAAGGGCAATCTCTAAGTCAAGTACATAGGCATTGGTTACCCCATATTTAACCGCCTTGGGGCCACCGGCATTTAAGGCCAAATTTCCGCCTAGGGTGCAGGAACCCCAACTACTGGGGTCGGGCGGATAAAATAAATTCTTGGCTTTACAGGCATCATGAAAAACCTGATTAATCACCCCAGGCTCTACGGTTGCTTGTAAATTCCGTTCGTCGATTTCTATAATTCTATTGAGCTTTTCAGTGCTTAATACCACTCCACCAAAGACCGGCAGAGCGCCTCCACTTAAACCGGTACGAGCCCCACTGGTATAAATGGGGATTCGCCTTTTATTACAGTAGGCTAAAATTTGGGCTACCGCTTCCGCAGATGAGGGTTTAAGGACGAGTTCTGGCTGAAAATGAAAGTCTTCGGTTTCATCTCGACCATAATCGTGCATGTCCTCGGCTTCGCTTAGGATTTCTGCTTCAGACAAAAAGCTCTGAAAATGGCTGATATCCTCTTTATCCACTTGAGAATACTCCTTCGGTCTCTGCAAAATATTCTATTTTAGGCGCGCTTAAAATTAAGGCAATGTTCTATCGCAACTTACTTATAGTTTTTGGAATTCTGTTAAACGCTAGCACGGTTAATGCTCAAGAAAAAACCGTGAGCTTGGAAGACGTTATGCGCGGCAAATTTTACGCGCGCAGCACGGGGGGCTTACGTAGCATGAACGACGGCATTCACTTTACCGTTTTAAATCGCTCGGAAGGTAGTATTGACAAATACAGTTATGAAACCGGGGAAAAGGTGGCCACCATTTTGAGTACCGCCGAAATTGAAGCCCAATCGGGAGAAAAAATCAATTTTGATAGTTACCAGTTTAATGCCACTGAAGACAAGGTACTGTTAGGCACCCAAACCGAGTCTATTTACCGTCACTCCTCCAAGAGCTACTACTTTATTTACGACCTAAAATCAGGTAGCCTTGATAAAATCCAGGCCGATGGAAAACAGCAATTAGCCGATTTATCCCCTACCGAGAATAAAGTGGCCTATGTTTACAAAAACCGTATGCATATCCAGGATTTGGAAGAAGGCGGTGAAACGGTAAGCTTTGGACAGGGGAAAGAAGATGCCCTAATCGCTGGTGCGGTGGATTGGGTTTATGAAGAAGAATTTAGCTTCCACAAAGGATTCTATTGGTCGCCCGGTGGAAACTACATCGCTTATTATCAATTCGACGAGTCGGAGGTTCCCACCTTTAGTATGGATGTTTACGGAAAAGGATTGTACCCTAATCAGGATGTATTTAAATACCCAAAAGCGGGAGAAGTAAACTCCAAAGTGAGCATTCATATATATGATGTTCATAACAACAAGGACTATGTAGTTGGATTCGCAGGTGAGGAAATCGAGTATTATCCGCGTATTAAATGGACACAAGAGGATGATGAACTCATCATCACCACCCTCAATCGTCATCAGGACCTTTTGATGCTTTGGAAAGTGGAAATGGATATGAAAGACGGTATTCATGTAAATCCTTTGTTTACCGAGAAAGCGCCTGCCTATTTAGAGATTAATGATAATCTTCGATTTTTAGCGGATGGTAGTTTCATCTGGACTTCTGAGCAATCGGGTTACAATCACATTTACCACTATAATAAGGACGGTAAGCTTAAACGACAAATCACCAAAGGTGACTGGGATGTTACCGAGTTTTACGGCATCGATGAAGAAAGCGGTTACTTATACTATCAAAGTGCTGAGGAGGCGCCTATTAATCGGGCCGTTTACCGCATCAATCTGAAAGGCCGAAAAAAGGAAAAGTTGAGCAGCCGCAAAGGTTGGAATAGTGCCACCTTTAGCAAAGGCTTCCAGTTTTACATCAACCGCTTTTCCTCTGCCGAAAGGCCTACTTACGAAAGTTTACATCGCTCCAATGGCGAAGAAGTACGGGTATTGAATGATAATGATGCCTTAGTGAAGCGCTTGGCCGAATACCAACTTTCCGCAAAAGAGTTTTTACAAATTCCAAACGAAAACGGCACCCTTTTAAATGCCTGGATGATTAAGCCCCAGGATTTTGATCCAGCCAAGAATTACCCGGTACTCATGTTTGTTTACGGTGGACCAGGCTCTCAAACCGTGAAGGATCAATACGATGCAGGTAATGGTTTTTGGTATCAATCCCTCGCCGCCAAAGGATATATTATTGTGAGTGTTGACAATCGCGGAACGGGTGCGCGGGGTCGTGATTTCCGGACGCAAACCTATCAGCAACTCGGCAAGCTTGAAACCGAAGATCAAATTGCAGCCGCAAAATGGCTCGCTAATCAAAAGTATGTGGATGGCGACCGCATTGGAATTTGGGGCTGGAGTTATGGAGGCTACATGAGCAGCTTGGGTATTACCAAGGGCGCCGATGTATTTAAAATGGCGATGGCCGTGGCCCCTGTGACCAACTGGCGGTTTTACGACAATATATATACCGAGCGCTACATGCGTACCCCTCAAGAAAATGCGAATGGCTACGACGATAATAGCCCAATAAATCACGTCGACAAGTTAAAAGGAGCTTACTTATTGGTACACGGTAGTGCGGATGACAATGTGCATGTTCAGAATACCATGCGCATGATTTCGGCCTTAGTGGCGGCCAATAAGCAGTTCGACTTATTTATATACCCCGATAAAAATCACGGGATTTACGGCGGTAACACGCGCTATCACCTATTTACCAAGATGACCAATTTCATCGAAGAGAACCTTTAAAGCCTTCATCTATCATTGGATTAATTTTTGTTAATTCGACGGTCAAATAAAAAAACACCTATGTCAAACACCGATCTAGCGAAACAAGGACACCCAAACGGCCTGTACATTCTGTTTTTCTCCGAAATGTGGGAGCGTTTCTGTTACTACGGAATGCGAACCCTTTTAACCTTATATCTAGTTAAAGCCTTATTTAAGGGAGATGCCGAAGCCGCCGTTATTTATGGCGCTTATACCGGATTAGTATATGCCGCTCCAGTGCTTGGTGGTCGAATGGCCGACCAATTCTTAGGGTATCGGTTTGCAATTATCCTTGGTGCAATTTTAATGGCCATTGGAGAATTTATGATTTTAGGCGGAACCGAATTTTGGCTTTTAGCCGGTATGGGGGCCATCATTATTGGTAATGGTTATTTTAAAGCTAATATCTCGACTATTGTCGGTAAGCTTTATGAAGAGAATGACCCGCGTCGAGATTCTGGGTTTACCATTTTTTATATCGGTATTAATGTGGGGGCACTTTTAGCCACCTCAGTAGTAGCCTATGTTGGAGAAACCTATGGTTTTAGATGGGGATTCGGCTTAGCCGGTGTTGGTATGCTGTTAGGCTTCCTAATTTTCTACTTCGGTCGCGATCGTTACGCAGAAGCCGATGGCCTGGACATTACCGAAGCAGGTAAGAAAAAAATTGTAGGGCCAATTAACTATGTGCACCTCATCACCCTTATCAGTATTGCGCTAATTCCAGTTTGCTACATCCTTATTAGCAAGAATGAAATTTTGCAATATTTACTTACTGGCTTATTTGTTCTGGTAGCCTTTAACCTGATTAATGCCGGCGCCAAAGAAGGTAAAATTTGGCGCGATCGAATGATTGCCCTGGTAATCTTCATTTTAATCAACATTGTGTTTTGGGCCTTCTTCGAACAAGCAGGAACCTCACTTACCCTTTTCGCCGACCGTAATGTGAACCGCGAAATTTTTGGTTGGGTAATGCCCGCCTCGATGACCCAGTTTTTCAATCCATTCTTCATTGTACTCTTTGGATCCATCTTTAGTGTAATGTGGGTGAAGCTTTCTGAAGCGGGTAAAAACCCGAGCATACCCATGAAGTTTGCTTTCGGTATCCTTCAACTTGGATTAGGTTTCTTGGTAACCCTTTTAGGTTTAACCTTTGCAGAAGGCTTCCAAGTTCCTTTGCTTACCCTTGTATTCCTTTACTTATTGCATACTACCGGCGAGCTTTTCCTTTCGCCCATTGGCCTAAGTATGGTAACCAAATTAGCACCACCAAAAATCTCTGGAACAGCCATGGGTGGATGGTTCTTAAGCTTTGCCATTGGTAACTTCTTAGGCGGGCAAATCGCTACGCTTACCGGAACCCACGGCGACGATAATGGTCCCGAATTGGAATTCCCAATGAGCACGACCGTTATGGATGCCGCTAATGATGTAAACACCATAAGCTTTACAGATTGGGACCCCCTTGCCGAGGACATGCCGGTGAATATCACCCTAGGAAAGTATATGGACATCCAAGACTGGGTGGAGTTCCGTAAGGCTTACCAAGCGAACATGAATTTTGTGGAGTGGAAAGCAAATCGTAGTCTGAACACTCCTTTAGGCTCGGCCGAAGAATGGCTAGTGAAGGAGAACTGGCAAAAACTCGGAACTTCCTACGACTCTATTCTTAAACTGGATAAAGAGACAGAATCGGGAATTAACATCGAAACTTGGATTTATTTCCGTGAGGCCATAGAAGATTTTGAAGATGCAGATGGCAGCCTCGCTGAGGTCTACGAAAAGCATCGTTTGCAACGTATGGAGCAAGGACTAAACAAGTACACCGATGTGTTCTCTAACATTGGCTTTGTTCTCATTGGCTTCTCGGTAGTCATTATGATCTTTAATAAGCCACTTAAGAAATTGATGCACGGAGTGGAATAAACTCCCTTATCCATAAATTTAAAAAGGTCATCCGCATTTTAGCAGATGGCCTTTTTTATTGATACCAAGGATAAAGATATCATCAACAGCTATCACCAATTAAAAATCAATAGTTAATAACTATTTTTGAACCGAATTAAAAACCAATAGAGATGAATAATCAAATCGGACTCGCAAAAGATAAATCAGAGGCCTTAGCAGAGAAACTCAATGTGCTCCTAGCCAACTATCAAATTTTTTATGCTAACTCTCGTGCTTTGCACTGGAATATTAAAGGCGAAAAATTCTTTGAGCTTCATCAAAAGTTTGAAGAACTCTATCTAGACTCCTTTGAGAAAGTAGATGAAATTGCCGAGCGCATTTTAACCTTAGGTCATACCCCTCTCCACACTTTCACCGACTACTTAAAGCAAGGCAGCATTAAAGAAGCTTCCCATATTTCTGAAGCCCGAGCTTCGGTTCAAGCGGTTTTGGACGGTTACAAAACCCTTTTAGAATTGGAGCGTGAAATCTTAGACATTTCCGATGAGGCTGACGATGAAGGTACCAACGCATTGATGAGTGATTACATCCGAGAACAAGAAAAGAGTGTTTGGATGTACAGCGCCTTTTTAAAATAATCGAACTTAGAGCGGCCTTTGAGCCGCTCTTTTTTTATACTCCTACTATGAATTTCCACACTCGAAAATGGGTAAAACCCGAAGACCTTAATCCCAACGAAACTTTATTTGGGGGTCGAATGCTCGCCTGGATTGATGAAGAGGCGGTTATTTATGCCATCGTTCAACTGGAGAACAAACATGTGGTCACCAAATACATCTCCGAAATAGATTTCATTTCTGCCCCAAGGCAAGGGGATATTGTAGAATTGGGTATTGAAGCCACCGCCTTTGGACGAACTTCCATTACCATGCGTTGTGAGGTTCGCAATAAATTAACGCGTGAACCCATCCTCAAAATAGATAAACTGGTTTTTGTAAACCTTGATGCGGATGGTAAAGCATTGCCTCACGGCAAAACGGAAATCACCTATGTAAAGGACCGCCTAGACTAGATTATTGAGTGTACTGCTTATAACTACTCGTATCCGTAAGGGCTTCTAGGAAAGCAATTAAATTTTGCTTTTGATGAGCGCTTAAGCTAAAGCCGCCTATCAAAGAGTCCTTAAGGCGGTGATCACTTCCACCGGAAGCATAATGATCAACCACTTCTCCCAGGCTATGTAAAGATCCATCGTGCATGTAGGGAGCGGTTAAGGCAATATTTCTTAAAGTAGCTACTTTAAATTGTCCTTCATGCTCTAGGAGATTATTAGTCACCCTAGCTCTTCCCGAGTCGAGGTAAAACTCTTTTAAACCGTTGTTACGGAAACTAAAATCGGTGGTGAGCGGAAAACTATGACAAGCCACGCAATTCAAGTCTGGGCTTATAAACAGTGCCAGACCCGCTTTTGCCGATTCGCTTAAAGCAGATGAATCACCCTGATAATAATAACGATCAAAAGGCGAATCGTAGGAAACTAAAGCGCGCTCATAGCTTGCTAAAGCCAAACTCAAGGAATAGGGGTTCACATCTTGGTTAAACGCCTTTTGAAATTTTTCTTGATAAGAGGCTATCGCCCCTACCCTTGCCAAGGCCTCGGTAAAGGGTAAATCCATTTCACGATGCTCTTCAATGGGGCCAATCACCTGACTTTCCAAACTAGGGTTCCCACCATCCATAAAGAGGTAAGGCTGCCATGCCACATTAAATAAGCTTGGAGAATTGCGATTGTGCATTCTTCCTTCGGTACCCACTGAAACCGGCAGGCCATCGGTAAAAGCCAAATGCGGGAGATGACAAGTGGCGCAGGAGATATCTCTATTACGACTAAGAATAGGATCAAAAAACAATTCTTTGCCTAAGGCCACGCGTTCCCTGCTCAAAAATTTATCGGCTTCCAAAGGCATCTCAGGAAAATGAGGAATCTCAATACTAAGCTTTACTGGAGCAGTATCCTCAGTCCTCGAAATTTCATCCTTTCGACAAGCATTTAAGGCAAGGCTTAAAGCCCCCAATAGAACTAGCGTTCCAAAAGGGGCTTTAAACTTCAATTTATGTGCCTTACTTTTTACCATGACCACCAACTGAGAATGTGGTCGCCGCATCAAATTGATCCATCATTTTGAAGCCTAATGGACGCGCATCACCCATGGACATGGTGAGGACTTCATCATATAAGTTTATTCCATCGAGGAACTTCTTATAGTCAACGGCCATGGTTATTTTAAGGGTATCACCATCAGACAGGTCTTGGTGAATCATAGTAGAGCGATCTTTTCGGAATTCGTTGGTTCCCAAATGATATTTGAAGGTTTGGTCGAAAGTTCCATCGCCTTCATAATCTACCTCACCTTCAATCTTCACGAAGATATAGCCAGAGGCCCAAGACCAGTACATCCCCTCAGCTTGGGGCGCCAAGGGGTGATTGGCATCCGTGAAGTCTGTTGGCTGCATGCCTGTGCTGCCCGCTTCCGTATTGGTGGCTTCATCTACTCCAATGCTCACATTGAACATATGGGCATGGCCAGGAGCAATGGTTCCCATATCGCTCATCATCACATCGGGACGAATGATATAATATTCCGGACTTAGCGCGGTACTATTGTCGGCATCGTCCATAATTACCGGCTTAGATAGATAGAAGCTTGCTAGGGTGTAGCGAATTGTATAGCCACTATCGGTCGTATAATTTTGGTTCAGTGCGAAGGCATTGCCATCATAATTGAAGTCATAATGCAGCTGAACGTAAGCTTTCTCTTCTTTGGGGGGATCTTGCGTGGTATTATCATCGTCATCACAAGATGCCATAAGGCTAGCGGCCAAAAGGGCCAGGGAAAAATATTTGAATCTCATTAGTATTGAATTTAAATGGTTAATAAATCGATAGGTCGACTTATACCTTCGGCGGCCGCCAAATGCCGGTTTGCAATCCCGAGCTTAAATTCAAGTTTGGGAAATATGGATTTATTCTAGAGCCACTAAAAAAGGGGATTGTGGTCCAGGCAAAGCTAGAGCTTTCAAAAAGGCTAAGGGATTCCTCTATATAGGAAGGCTCGCTAATGGGCTCCTCATGGGTATCGCCTTGCAGGATAGCCTTAATCTGACAGCTACCTTGACAATCATTGCCCTCCACGTCCTTTAGCACACATTTCTCTTCGGCGTAGTATTGCTGATGCATTTCAAACTCCAACCACAGCATAGAATTATACAGGCTAGAGAACAGCAGGCTGAAAAGGAATACTATGGCCGATAATCGAGGCATGTATCAAAATTAGGCTAGCAAGGTTTGTTTTTTGGTGTCCTATGCTACTTTAAGTAAAACGAATGAGCGTCCGCTATCGTTGGCTGTTTAATCGAATAAAAAAAGCCGCTTTGGGCAAAAGCGGCTTTATAAAATTTGGATTAACTAGAGGGCTCCTCCCTTTATTTCCTCCACTACATCGGGGTCGAGTAAGGTCGAGGTGTCGCCCAGATTGGAGGTATCTCCCTCGGCGATCTTCCGTAATATTCGACGCATAATTTTTCCCGAGCGGGTTTTTGGTAAGCCACTTACAAATTGAATCTTATCGGGTTTGGCGATTTTACCAATTTCCTCAACCACGGTCTCCACAATTTCCGCGCGCAATTTCTCGGGGTTTGATGGGGCTTCCTTGGTAATCACATAGGCATAAATCCCTTGTCCCTTAATATCGTGTGGGTAGCCCACAACGGCAGATTCGGAAACAATATGATCATTCGAGTTAATAGCATTTTCAATCTCCGCGGTACCAAATCGATGACCACTCACATTGATTACATCATCTACTCGGCCAATAATGCGGTACATTCCATTTTCATCCCTACGGGCACCATCACCAGTAAAGTAATAGCCTTTATAATGGGAGAAGTAGGTATTCTTGCAGCGCTCGTGATCGCCATAGGTAGTGCGAAGCATGGAGGGCCAAGGGAAGCGCATCGCTAAGTAGCCCTCTTTATCATTACCCTCTATTTCCCTGCCATCTTGATCCAATAAAACAGGCTGAATTCCCGGTAAGGGATAACCCGCATGGGAAGGTTTCATAGGGCTATGATTCCCTAAACCAGAAATCATAATACCACCCGTTTCCGTTTGCCACCAAGTATCAACAATGGGGCAGCGTTCCTTACCAACGTGAATATGATACCATTCCCAAGCTTCTTCATTGATAGGCTCCCCTACGGTGCCCAATACTTTTAAAGAATATAAACCGTAGCTTAAAACATGGTCCTCCCCTTTAGCCATTAAGGCGCGAATGGCTGTTGGTGCGGTATAGAATTGATTTACACCATGTTTATCACACACTTGCCAAAAACGACCTGGATCAGGATAAGTTGGTACACCTTCAAACATTAGGGTGGTAGCTCCATTTAATAGCGGTCCATAAACGATATAGGAATGACCGGTAATCCAACCAATATCTGCGGTACACCAGTACACATCACTTTCATCGTATTGAAATACATTGGCAAAACTGTAGCCCGCATAAACCATATAGCCGCCACAAGTATGCACTACCCCTTTGGGTTTACCGGTAGAACCCGAGGTGTAGAGGATAAATAATAAGTCCTCACTATCCATGGGTTCTGCTGGGCAATCGCGGTCCACACCTTGTAGTTCTTGATGCAACCAATAGTCGCGACCTTCCTTCATGTGAACATTCCACTGAGTACGTTCGGCAACAATAACCTTCTCTACAGAAGTGCAAGACTTCAAGGCCTCATCAACCACTGCTTTACAAGGAATTTCCTTTGCGCCACGATACATACCATCGGCGGTAACCACCATTTTACAGGAGGAATCGTTTATCCGATCTGCCAAAGCATGGGCAGAAAAGCCCGCAAAAACTACCGAATGAACGGCACCAATCCGGGCGCAAGCCAAAACGGTAACGGTAAGTTCTGGAATCATCGGCATATAAATGGCCACCCGGTCGCCTTTTACAACGCCGTGCTTTTTTAGCACATTGGCCGTTTTACAAACCTCCTCATGCAACTCCCGATAGGTCATACGCACAAAGCGCTCCTTAGGGTCATTGGGCTCCCAAATTAGGGCCAGTTTATTCCCTCTGGTTTCGAGGTGACGATCCAAACAATTCTCGGTTATATTAAGCTTAGCATTGGTGAACCATTTTACATCCGGGCTGTCGAATTCCCATTCTAAGGTTTTGTCCCAAGGCTTTTGCCATTGATAGTTTTGGGCAATCTGTTCCCAAAAAGCCTCGGGCTGCTGGGTACTTAATTGATATTGTTCCTGATACTCTTCAAAGGAGTTTACACGGAATTTTGCCTTCATAATTAGCTGGTTATTTGTTTTATACTAGGGTGAATAATTTCGTCTATTTCTTGCACGATTGCGGGATCATCAATGGTGGAGGGTATTTTAATTTCTTCGCCATTTACAATCGCTCGAAGCAATTTACGCAATGTTTTTCCGGACCGTGTTTTTGGTAATCGTTGCACTTGGTACACCTTCTTTAGGGCGGCCACCGCGCCAATCTCGGAGCGAACGGCCGCAACTATTTCCTCGGCAACCTCATGAAAGGTTTTGGAGTCTTGATTGCAAACTACTAGGGCCATGGGTATTTGACCTTTCAGGCTATCGTTAGCACCAATAACCGCGCATTCGGCTACTGCAGGATGAGCGGCAACAATTTCCTCCATTTCAACGGTTGAAAGGCGATGGCCCGCCACATTAATAACATCATCTACCCGGCCGGTAATAAAGGTGAAGCCTTCTTCATCCTTAAAGCCGCCGTCTCCACTAAAGTAATAGCCCGGAAAGCGTTCTAAATAGGAGTCTTTAAATCCTTGGGCATTATTCCATAAGCTCGGCAAGCAACCTGGAGGGAGGGGCAGCTTTACCGCCACATAACCTTCTTCCATGGGGGAAACTAAGCTGCCATCTTCGGCCAGGATTTGTAAATCGTAACCGGCCACTGGCTTACTTACCGAACCTGGTTTTATAGGAAGCAATTCGATACCAGGGAAGTTCGCTAACATCGGCCAACCACTCTCGGTTTGCCACCAGTGGTCAATAACGGGAACACCTAGCTGCGACTGCAACCACTTTAAAGTGTCGACGTCGCAACGCTCTCCCGCCAAGAACTGATACTTCAAACTGCTAAGATCATATTGCTTAATAAAATTTCCCTGCGGGTCCTCCTTACGAATAGCTCGAATTGCTGTTGGTGCTGTAAACATCACCTTCACTTTGTATTCTGAAATAATTCGCCAAAAGGTTGATGCATCGGGCGTACGAATCGGCTTACCTTCAAATAACACGGTAGTTGCGCCAGTTAAAAGGGGCGCATATACAATGTAAGAGTGACCAACCACCCAGCCTATATCCGAGGCTGCCCAGTAAACATCGCCGGGTTTAATGCCATAAATCGCTTCCATACTGTAGCGCAACGCCACAGCGTGTCCACCATTATCACGCACTACCCCTTTGGGCTTACCAGTTGTACCACTGGTATATAAAATATAGAGCGGGTCGGTAGCTTCTACCGGCACACAGCCCACGGTATCGGCCTCAGCAAGCATTTGGTCAAAATCTACATCATAATTTTTACTAGGCACTAGGGCACCCAGCTTTCGCTGATAGATCACTACTTTCTCGGGCTTATAATTGGCCAGCTCCATCGCCTTATCCACCATTGGCTTGTAGGGAATAATACGATCAACCTCTATCCCCGAAGAGGCGGTAATCAATACTTTAGGTTTGGCATCATCAATTCGAATGGCCAGTTCATGGGGGGCAAAGCCTCCAAACACCACCGAATGAACCGCTCCCAGGCGTGCACAGGCCAACATAGACATAACCGCTTGTGGAATCATGGGCATGTAAATAATTACCGTATCGCCTTTTTGAACCCCAAGCTTTTTTAAGCCACCAGCTATGCGAGCTACCTCATCGCGCATCTCACGATAAGTAAAGGAAGCCTTCGTTTGAGTTACCGGCGAATCGTAATAGAGCGCTACTTGATCCCCTCGACCATTTTCAACATGGTTATCCAAGGCCAAATACGATGTATTGGTCATGGCCCCTTGATACCATCGGTAAAGTCCGTCTTGATCGGTTGATAAAATTTTATCGGCCGGGCGGTACCAGTCGATTCTTTTGGCTTGCTCCGCCCAAAACCCCTCAGGGTCTTTAAGGCTGTTAAGGTATTCGGTTTGGTAAGACATGGTTCTTAAATTAATTCTTGAATATGTTGAAGGAGGTCTTTATTGGAGAAGGGTTTTAATAAGTAGAGGTCAGCGCCGTGATCATAGCCCTTTTGCACATCATCTTTTTTGCTTTTTGCCGAAAGGAAAACCACTTTAGGTGCGGGAACTTTTGCCTTTAAATAGTCGCAAACTTCGTAGCCATCAACGTCTGGCATCATGATATCCAATAATACCAGGTCGGGCTTATTAGCATCGGCTAAAGCCTTGGCCTCGGCTCCATTTCGGGCGATGTAAACCTCATACCCCTTGCGTTTAAAGAGGTATTCTAAAGACATGAGGATGTTTATTTCATCGTCGACAATTAATATTTTACTGCGCATCTTCTGAGTTCTTAGTAGGTTTCAATTTTTGAGCTTCTTGATATAATGGGAGGGTAAAGGATATTTTAGTTCCACCACCAGGATTGTCTTCTATCCAAATACGGCCCTTGTGCATCTGAATGATATTCTTACAAATGGCTAGGCCAAGTCCGCTACCACTAGGTTTACGCCGTGTTTGGTTTCGAACCTGGTAAAATTTATCAAAAACCAGTTCGCGATCAGCATCTGGAATTCCCTTTCCATTGTCGTGAATATTAACCTTTAGGTCTTGATCCAATTGATAGGCGGTAATCCATACCTGCCCGTTTTCGGCTGCAGCGTACTTTAGGGCATTCCCAATTAAATTATGCAGTACTTGGGTAATGCGATCTACATCAGCATAGGTAGCCATTAATGGGGCCGAGATTTCACAGCGAAGTATATGCCCCCGTTTTTTAGCTAAGGCCTGAAATTGCCTTTCGGTATCTCTTAAAAGGGCACCTAAGTCTAATTTGCTAAGACTTAGTTTCTGGCTACCCGATTCAAATTTTTCCAAATCTAGCACATTGCCAATCAGGCGGGTTAACCGATCACAGTCGCTTACAATATTGCCAATAAAACGCTGCCGATCTTCCTCGGGCATTTCGGGGTCGTCTTGCACTAATTCGGCCTGGGTGCGAATAGCGGTAAGCGGGGTGCGAAGCTCATGGGTAACGGTGTACAAAAACTCATCCTTGAGTTCGGTAATCTCCTGAAGCTTTTCATTGGCATTGCGCAATTCCTCCGTGGCCAAGCGCAAGGCTTCGCTGCGAGAGCTTAATTCTCGGTTTAATTGCAATACCTTCTGACTTTCCTCTAAAATATTAAGTACTTCACTACGACTTAATTCTTCCCTTTGCACCACCGAAGAAATCATAATCTTAGCACTGGCCGGACCAATGGCCTCAGCCAGTAAACGCTCGGCATAGCTAATTACTCGGCTGTCGGCGGTTGGAGAACTACTCCAATCAATATTGTTTAATCGTGCATAGCGATCCAGCACCTCCTCGGTTCGACGATTCCCTAAGAAGTTGATTAATAAACTTTTAATATTTGGAAAAGGTGCCGTTCCGCGGTAAACCTCCGGGGCATTGGGACCTTGCAATAAACTATTTGCCTGAACAAAAAGCGTCGCTTGATTTTCCTCTTCTTGACTGGCTTCTAAACTTAAACTTCGCCAAATGAAAACAATGGAATTCATCAATAGGCTAAAGATGGTCGCTGCACTTAAAATGCTGATATTCATCTCAGCAGCTAGGATTTGCGGAGACCAAAAACCGAGAAAGTGACGATCTCCGGTGATCACGGTAAGGATTTCGGGGAGTACCAAAAAGTAAAACCAAACACCGAAGCCCACCGATATAGATTCGATTGCCGCCCGACGGTGCGCTTGCTTCCAAAACAGCGCTCCTAAAAAGGCCGGGGCAAACTGACTGATGGCCACAAAGGAAACCATGCCAATACTCACCAAGGATTCTTTGGCAGCGATGTAATGGTAATAGAAATAAGCTAAAATCAATATGCCTAAAATGGCCCAGCGGCGTAAACCAATAATTCGGCGATCTAAAGGCTTTTCCTTTTTCCAAACTATCTGCGGAACTAAAACATGGGTACTCACCATATTGGCTAAGGCCAGGGTAGAAACAATGATCATAGAAGTAGCTGCCGAAAGCCCACCCAAAAAGGCCAAGGCAGCGGTGGCTGGTCCACCCGCTTGTAAACTCAAGCTAAGCAGGTAAAAATCGGGTTTAGTATCGGGGGCTAAACTGGGACCCATTAGCGCAAAAGGAACCACAAACAAGTTGAGCACCAACATATAGAGGGGTACTAGCCAAAGTGCCTTCGGAATATTTTTCACGCTCGTGTTCTCCACCACGCCCATTTGAAATTGACGGGGAAGAAGCATAAAAGAGAAGGCCGAAATCAAAAGAATAGAAGCCCATTCGGCCGTTGGGATGGCTACCGATTGATTAGAAAATCGATCTAAGGCCGTAAAAAAACGCTCATCTTTTAAAAAAGAATTAAGCCCAATAAACCCAACGATGAGGAAGGCCAAGAGTTTGAAGAGGCTTTCGAAGGCAATGGTTCCAATGAGCCCGGCTTTGGGACGATTGTTTTGCACATAACGCGTACCAAAGAGCACGGTAAAGGCCACCATTACCAGGGTAACATAAAGGGCTGGGTCTTCTAAGGAAAAACCAGCATTGTACTGTGTTTCCCTTTGGCTTAAAACATCAAAGCTTTCGCTGATGGCTTTAATCTGTAAAGAGATATAGGGAAGCACACCTACCAAGGATAAGGTCGCCACTAATTTCCCTAAACGGGCATCCTTACCGTAGCGGGCAGAAAGCAAATCGGCCAAGGAACCAATCCCTTGATTCACCTTTAGGAAATATAGTTTTCGGGCAATGGGGTACCAGAGGAAAAGGGCTAAGGTGGGACCGATGTAAATCAGTAAAAAATCGAAACCAGATTCGGCTGCCCGACCGATACTTCCGTAGAAGGTCCAGGCGGTGCAATATACCGCCAGGGCCAAGGCATAGATATAGGGCATCCATTTGCGATAGCCCAGGTTGCTCAAACGCTTCTCAAAATACCAGGCCGCTCCAAATATGAAACCTAAGTAAGCTGTTCCTATGACGATTAAGAGGACCGTCATTCCTGCTTGTCGATTTTACGAGCCGTTCGCATTAAAAAGATCACCCATAATACAAACAGCCCAAAGAGGTAGATGATAAAGCTCAAGGAGCCTTCGAAGAAAGCCCAAAAAAGCGGAGAAATAACCGTTAAGCTAAGGACAACAATTAGTGCATTTCGGGCAAACAGCTTCTCCATCTTTCAAATATTGAAATTTCTTGGCAGTACTTGACTGATAATTATCATGAGCTAAAAAAGCCCGACATACTGAAAATCAGCATGTCGGACCTTTCACTTAAGGTTTGGTTAATGGGTGTGTGCCTCACCAGCTCCAGAGGGAATCCGGATGTCTTCTACTAATTCCTGCACATCTTCGGGGGTTTCGGGGGTAAAGCGCATTACCACCAAACTAACCACAAGGTTTATAAGCATGGCCACGGTACCAAAACCTTCGGGACTGATACCAAACCACCAGTCGGCTTTTAGTGCTGGAACCGCTTCCATGCCTCCGTCGAATACACCAAATTTAAATTTCAAGATGTAGAAGCACATACTAGCCAAGCCGGCAATCATACCTGCAACGGCACCTTCTTTGTTCATCTTTTTCATAAAGATACCGAGGATAATAGCTGGGAAGAAGGATGCTGCTGCTAATCCAAAAGCTAGGGCTACTACCGCTGCTACGTAATCGGGAGGATTAATCCCGAAGTAACCGGCAACTGAAACCGCAATAAAGGCAGAAAAACGAGCGGCTAAAAGCTCTCCACGCTCCGAAATATCAGGCATCAATTGCTTCTTTAATAGATCGTGAGAGATGGCAGTAGAGATTACCAATAGCAAACCTGCAGCTGTTGATAGTGCCGCGGCTAAACCACCGGCAGCCACCAGGGCAATTACCCATACTGGAAGGTTGGCAATTTCGGGGTTGGCCAATACAATGATATCCTTATCTACCATAAACTCATTCGTCTCGGCCGACTTATGCATCTGCACTTTTCCATCTCCGTTTTTATCCTCCCAGGCTAATAAACCGGTTTGCTCCCAGTTCCCTACCCATTCAGGCATCTCGCTATAGGGCTTGTCATGTACCGTTTGAATAAGGTTAGTTCTTGCAAAAACCGCGATGGCTGGAGCAGTGGTATATAAGATGGCGATAAACAAAAGGGCATAACCGGCCGACTTTCGTGCATCGCGCACCTTAGGTACGGTAAAGAAACGTACAATAACGTGAGGTAAACCTGCTGTACCGAGCATTAGAGCGGCGGTAATAAAAAACACGTCAATTTTGGTTTTAGAACCATCCGTATAAGCGGCAAAACCCAGGTCGGTATTGAGCTGATTAAGCTTATCCAGGAGATAGGTGCCGTCTTGCAGTTTACCGCCCATTCCGAATTGAGGAATAACATTGCCCGTAAGCATCATCGAAATAAAAATGGCCGGAACCATAAAAGCGAATATCAATACACAGTATTGAGCCACTTGGGTGTAGGTGATTCCCTTCATTCCGCCTAATACGGCATAAATCAACACGATTACCATGCCGATGATAACACCCGTAGTAACGTCTACTTCAAGGAAGCGTGAAAACACCACCCCTACTCCACGCATTTGACCTGCCACATAGGTGAAGGACACAAATAAGGCCGAGATAATCGCAACCATCCGTGCGGTATTACTGTAATAGCGATCACCAATAAAATCGGGCACGGTAAACTTGCCGAACTTCCGCAAATAAGGCGCTAATAGGAGGGCCAGTAAAACGTAACCTCCGGTCCAACCCATAAGGTAGACCGAGCCATCGTATCCCTGGGTTGAAATTAAGCCTGCCATGGAGATAAAGGAAGCGGCACTCATCCAGTCGGCCGCCGTGGCTAAACCATTGGCAAGCGGTGAAACACCACCACCGGCCACATAAAATTCTTTAGTAGATCCGGCACGGCTCCAAATGGCGATACCGATATAAAGGGCAAAAGTGATACCTACGATGATGTAGGTCATGATTTGAATATCCATTGTTCTGCTGCTTTAAATATTATTCCTCGGTATAGCCAAATTTGGCGTCGAGCTTATTCATTTTGTAGACATACACGAAAATCAAAATCACGAAAGTGATAATTGATCCTTGCTGTGCGAACCAAAAACCTAAGGGAAAGCCGCCGAGGTTGAATTCGTTTAGGGCATCCACGAAGAGGATTCCTGCCCCGTAAGAGACAATGAACCATATACTTAAGAGTATGGTGAGTAGCTTTAAATTGGCGCGCCAGTATTTATGCGCTTCAGTGTGATCTTTCATTTTGTTGCGTATTAAATTGGTTGAAAACTGTTTAGACAGGAGCCTAAGGATTATAGGTAAACCATAGCCTGTAGGGTGATTTCGCTCTTGCGGCTTACATCGCTTGCATTAGTAAAATCGGGACGGCTGCGGTAGTTAAGCGTCAATTTAGAATGATGACCGGCGAGGTACATATTGAGGCCGAGGTCAAAAACACTCACCGCTACTTTATTGCCATTGGCATCTTGAACGCCTTCAAAGTCGTTGTAAATCAAAGCGACATAGGGTTGCCAAATCAAGTCGTCGCGCTTTTTGGGCAACATGTAGCCTACTTGGGTGTAAATACTGGTTCCGGTTCCTAAGGTTGGGAAGGAATTTCCCCGGAGGCCAAATGCCTGAGTGGAGCCATCGGCAGGATTAAGAATCCCAATACTGCGCACATTGTTTGGTCCGAAATCATTGAAATAGGCCGCCGCATAAGCCGTAAGGGCTCCCCCGTTTTTAAGGGGTAGATCTAAAAAGGCATCTACCGAAAACAGGTTCATGCCCACAGTAGTGGTATCCCCATTATCCTCGGTATACCACATGGCATCTGCATTACTAATGAAGCCTGCTCCGATATTAAATACTCGCTTCGTTCCTAAGTAGGTGCCCACACGGTAAGGAAGCAGGTTTCCTTCGGCATCCCAAAACTCGTATTGGAAATAGCCTTCATATACCTTGGAGGTATTATTCGGACTGTAATTGGCCCGATTATTTGCAATGGTCCCACCGGTATTGGTTTCAAAAGGATCATTAATGGCTACTTGATAGGCGAGTTTTCCGAGTCGGCCTTTGGCGAACAAGCCCAGCTTCCGCGCAAACTGATCGGTTGCTTCGATAGTAGCCCAGTTTAAAATCGGAGCATCAAAAGACATTAAATTAAGGGTGGAGGCATTGGTCATCCGGCTTAAGCCATTCCAATAGTGCAGTCCACCCCCGATGTTAAGATATTTCGGAATCACCGTATAATCTACCCAAGCATCGTGCATATAGAGCTGGGGCTTTTTACCATCTACCCCAAGGTAGCCACCACTTACGGCATTCTGGTTGTTAATTCCAAAGTGGGTTACAATGAGAAAACGTTTATTGAGCTGACTATACATCAAAAATCGAGAACGTCGCAAACCCACATCGGTAGTCGCGTCTTGTGCTACCCCAGCTCGGGTGCTCCCCTCATTATTCTGATTGTAACGAAGCCATACCTGATGCCAGGTAATCAGGCGGAAATACTTAGAGCCTTCATCGTCGAGACTTACTTTAAGCCCTCCATTGTAATCGGCAAAACCTTGCCCATAGGTAAAGGAGCTCGCGAAAAATAAGATCAGGAGAAGTACTAATGATTTTTTCATTGGATCAAAGAGTTTGGTTAACAGGTGCCTAGAGCTCTTGCTTTTGGCTGAGGCAAGGTTCGACAAATCTCTTTGAGAATGAAAAATAGTATAGTTTTTCGGTAATTCGAGGTTTTAATGAAGCTAAGCTTCTATTCTTTAAAGCGTTCCCAGCGAATCAGCATATACTTATCCCCGAGTTCAGTGACCACCATACCGGCTCCTTTAAGGTTGCTGGCATCTTGATAAAACTTCAAGAGCTCCTCATGGGTTAAAATTCGATAGGTTGGATGGTAGTTCGACTTAAAAGGACGCTTCACCTTGTGCTGACGAACCCAGTTAATCACACTAACATGAGACACTCCCAAAATTCGCTCTATCTCCCTATAGCTAAGCCCTTCGAGATAAAGTTGTAAGGCTTTAGTAACGTAGTAATCATCAATGCGCTTACCTAACCTCGAGACCGTATAATGATACGCGCAGTTTTTACATTTATAACGTTGCCGCCCCTTAACTACACCAGATTTAGTAGCTTCTTCAGCGCCACAATTTGGACAAACTCCTACCATAAGAAATAGATATACTTATTTAGCAAAGATATATCAATTTAGCAATAAAGTGTAGAACTGACATTTTAAGGCAAAAAAAAAGCCTCCGCGAAGCAGAGGCCTTAGCACATCCTTTGTTTATGAAAAAGTATCTAGTAAGCTAGAAAGGATATTTATTTTGATCAATTACCCGTGCGGCAATTACTCGGCGTAAAGCCTTCACATTTACCGGATTACTGGGCTTAGTAAATCGCTTTAAGCCGATAAGCATCATTCTTTGCTCATCCCCTTCGATAAAGCTATAAATGGCCTCTCGTCCTTTATTGGCCACCGCTTCTTGAGCCCAATGCAAGTACAATTTAGCCATCGCTATTTCTACCTCATGAGCGGCTTCTCCATTTTGGGAGGCCAGCTTTTCGGCTCTCAAAATAGCCGACTCTGCGGCATAAACTTCAATAATCATATCAGCAGCATTCATAATGATTTCCTGCTCCTGCTCGAGGTCCATCCCAAAAGTTTCAACCGCCTTACCGGCCACCATTAAGATGGCTTTCTTCATTTTGGCGACATACTCCTTTTCTTCTGCAAAAAGGCTGTCGTAATCTGGCGTATCAAAAGATGGAATCTCCATCAATTCGTTGGCTACGGCCATAGCGGGACTCATTAAGTCTAGCTCCCCTTTAAGGGCTTTCTTGAGCAACATCGCTACCGAGTGTAGGCGATTAATCTCATTGGTACCCTCATAGATACGGGCAATTCGCATATCGCGGTAAGCGGCCTCTAGCGGGGCATCGGCGCTGTAGCCCATTCCACCGTATATCTGTAAACCTTCGTCGGCCACAAAACTTCCAGCTTCCGAGCCTAGGACTTTAAGAATAGCACATTCGATGGCATATTCTTCCACCCCTTTTAATTTCGCTTCACCTTGATCCATTCCCGATTCCATGAGGCGACTAATGTTATTCTCAACATCCTGACCAGCCCGGTAAGTAGCCGACTCTGCCACCCATGTTTTAGTGGCCATATCCGCTAATTTCTGTTGAATGGCCCCAAAGGAAGAAATGGCCGTGCCGAACTGCTTCCGCTCATTGGCATAAGAAACAGCATGAGTGGTAACCCTGCGCGCGGCATCTAAACAGGCTACTGATAATTTGATTCGACCATAGTTTAAGGCGTTCATGGCAATTTTAAAACCGCCATTTCTTTCGCCCAACATTGCTTCTAATGGAACCTCGCAGTCATTGAAAAACACCTGTCGGGTGGAACTCGCACGAATTCCCAGTTTATTCTCTTCCTCACCAAAGCTCATTCCGGGATTACCCTTATCTACTATAAAAGCGGTGAGGTATTTATCGTCTTCAATCCGAGCAAAAACCGTGAACACATCGGCAAAGCCAGCATTAGAAATCCAAATTTTCTGACCGTTAATCTTATACGTTTTTCCATCTGCGCTAAGCTCCGCCTTCGTTTTCCCGCTATTGGCATCGGAACCGGCACCGGGCTCTGTAAGACAGTAAGCCCCCATCAGTTCGCCTGAAGCCAAGCCAGGTAAGTATTTTTGCTTTTGTTCCTCGGTTCCATATAATAGAATGGGAAGGGTGCCAATTCCGGTATGGGCACCATAGGCAGTTGATAAAGAACCGGAGATCCCCGAAATACGGTCACATACCAACATTGAAGTATTGAAATCCATTCCCAATCCGCCGTATTGCTCAGGCACACTAATTCCTAATAAACCCAGCTCTCCAGCTTTTTTCATCACCTCTTCGGTAAAAGCATAGTCTTTAGCCTCAAATCGCTCCCTTTGGGGTGCTACCTCCTTATCAATGAAATCGCTGGTGGCTTGAGCCATCATTTTTTGTTCCTCCCCAAATTCCTCGGGAATAAACACCTCATCACTTACTACTTCACGAATTAAAAACTCACCACCTTTTATAAAGGACTTTTTATCGACTTCTGCCATCACAGGGATTTTTTGGATTTGCCCAAAAATACTAAAATTTACTATGCGTGCATAATTAAATCAGGGTGAATTCAAAAAAAAAGGTGCTTCTTTTTCAAGAAGCACCTCCTTTGCAGAGTATCCTTTGTAATCTACAAATCCTTACCAGCGGAAGGATACGCCCAACTGGAAAGAATACCTAAAAGCGGGTTCTTCGTACAGGGCGACATCCTGTTTTAGCGGATAGCGCAATTGCACGCGGGCCAAAGCCGACCAACGATCACTGAAGCGCCATGCTAATGCAGGTTGCATTAATGCTGACATACCAAACAGCGACCGACTGCCATCTTCATCATTACTGTAGGCAATGGCCTGTTGTAAAGCTAAACCACCAGCCACTTGGAATTGCCAAGGGCCGCGACCGAATTGATAACCATATAGGAGTGGCAATTCGGCATAATAGTAAGGCCTTACTGTTTGGTTTACGATTTTTGTCTGGTATTGGTTTGTATCTACATTTAAAATAATGTTGGTGTCGGCCACAATGCGCAGGGTAGTATCATATACATAATGCCCAGCTTGGAAGGAGTCAATTACCCAAATCCGGCTAACCTCCTTGATTTCCTTGGTACCAATTTCCTCTTTCCAAGTACTATCCAGTCGGGTCGTTTGAGCTAAGCTTTCGAACCGAAGTCCCTGCTCAATTCGGTAATACCCAATTCCCGCAATAAAAAATTGCGCCTTCTTTTGCCATTGCAACTCAAGTCCAAATCCATACGCGGATGTTGCCGGCGATTGTAAGTCGTGATTAAGTCCCAGAAGTAAATTTGCTCGTTCCAGTTTAAAACCTGTGCTTGGAGGGATGAATGCCGCATTGGCAGCCCCCTCAGCGTTTTCGATCACAGCAGCCTCTGAGGAATCTTGTTGCTCGGCCCTAAAGGCTTTTGTTTGACCTGCGCTCGAATCAATGCTAGGCAGATCTGCATTGGCCATTAGGCTTTCGCCTGATGGATTATCATCCGCTTCCGTTTCCGCCTCCATATTACTGGCTGAGGGACTCGCTAGCTCTTGGCTTGCATTAGCAGCGGCAAAGTCAGACCCTTCCTCCGTAATTTCTGGTGTAGCTCCACTACTAAAGTCCTGATTCGGGAAGGCTTTAAAACCATTTACCTCCGGTTCCGCTCGAGTGATTTCTTGATTTTGTTCTCGGTTCGCGGCAATATCTTCCTCTTGATCGACCACATTTACAGTGGTCACGGATTGGTTAAGATTAAGCTCCCTAATCTCAGTAGCTTGAATTTCATTTTGATTTACCGAATGCTCGGTAGAAGATGTGCTATTCTCTTCGAAGGCGACATTCTCCCTTTTCCGCTTTGCTGCTACTTCGCTAGCTTCCTCATCCCCTTTACTAAGCGCAGGCATTGCTTGGGCATCATTTACTTCTAAGCCCTGCTCCCCTGAAGCATTGGGCCAAAAATAAACCACTGCAATACCCAGCAAAATTCCTAGAGATCCTGCCACTAACCAGTTAACCCAAAGTTTTGATGCTACCGCTGGCCTAAGCGAGGGCTGTGCATCAATTTTGGCTTGCATAGCCTCCCAGTCCGCAGGGGTCGGACCTTGGGCATCAGCACCAATTTTATCTTTTAATTTATTCCAATTCTCGGCCATTAGATCACTTTTTTTAAGGCTTGCATATGGCTCAGCTCTTTCCTTAATTTATCTTTTGCTGCTCTTAAGTAGCGCTTTGAACTGCGCTCGGAGCAATTCAACTTTTGGGCTATTTCATAATGTTGGTAGCCCTCCCACTCATGTAAAACGAATACCATTCGATCGCGTTCAGGTAAACCAAAAATGAGGTCTTGAACATCATCGGCACTTAAACCCTCCATCAACTTTTGTTGAGCGGGCCCTAGCTGCACCTCCTCTAGGTCGGCATCACTTTCTTTAAAGTCGGTATTCTCCTTATAGCTTTGCTCGCTGCGATATTGGTCTATGGCCGTACGCACCGTAATGGTAGCTGCCCATGGCTTAAAATCCTTTTTAGAATCATAAGAGTCCAGGTTGAGCAGGATTTTTAAAAAGGCCTCGTTTAGTAGCGACACGGCATCTTCACGCTGACGCTGGTAGCGAAAGCAAATAGCCAGAAGGTAATCGAAGCAAGAATGATAAAGATCAAATTGTGCTTGGCGATCGTTCTTCCGGCACTTCTTTATAATTTTCTGAAGCTGCCTGTCCATTAAAACTCAAGGTAAGGAAAGCGTCTCGGAAAAATTCCAAGACGCACTTCCTTCCCATAGGGTTAATTGATCTTATTGTACAATTAAACGCAAGGTCTTGCTTGCTGAAGCAGCATTCACTCGTACCAGGTAAGCACCTGCAGGTAAATTGCTAATCTCCATTTCAGAGCCCTCGGCTTTAAGGTCCATCACTTGTTGTCCGCTAATGGTATAAACCGCTACCGTTTGAACTTCTAGTGAAGCATCCCAAGATAAGTTCACACGACCTTGTGCAGGGTTTGGATACATGGCTAAACTTTCGTTTAAGAGTAAGTCCTCTAAACCTACCGTAGCAGGATCGATAACATTAATGGTAAAGCCATTTTGACCTTCCTTGTATACAAGATTACCGTTGGCATCAAATCCAATAGAATCGCAGAAAGTAGTCATACAAGTATCCACTCCCGCACTGTCAATAGCTACGATGCTTAGGCATACGGGGTACACGCCAGTGTTAGCATAAGTATGGCTTGGGTATTGGGTGTTAATAACGGTTCCGTCGCCAAAGTCCCAGCTGTAGCTGATGATATTACCGGTAGATGTAGAGGTTTCCCAAATCACTAATTGATTTTGGAATAGACCAGAGTTCACGGTATCTACCATATAACTTGCATTACAGGTAATTGGATTTGGGTTTCCACCTCCACCTCCGGCTGGTACAAACACGGCGCTGTCGCAATAAGTAGAACTACAGGTATCCGAACCTAACACTGCAGTAATCGTTAAGCAAACGGCATAAGTTCCGCTATTGGCGTAAGTGTGAGTAGGGTTTGAGGTAGTACCATTTAAAGCATTACCATCACCAAAGTCCCACATGTAGTTTATGATTGTCCCATTGCTAATGGAAGCATCGCGGAATAACATTCCGTATCCTGATCCGGTTTGCCCTAAAGTATCGGCAAAGAAAGCAGGATTACAAGTAACATTGGTACCGCCACCACCACCGGTGCCACCAAAGCTTACAGTTGTAGGTAAACAAAGGCTATCCACACGAGAATAGGTAACAGTGTAAGGTGCTGAAACCGTATTCATATTAAAGGTGATACTATCGTAATTCGCACTGGTAAATCCTGAAGAATAGTTACCATTTACCGACCATAATGATGGTATATTACCTGGTAAACTGGTATTAGTGAAGTTACGTAAAGGGAAAGCCTGGATGATACCATAGTTGGCCGCTGGAGTAGCAGCACTGTCCACAGTTAATACCACGTCACAATCTCCCGGTAAACAGCCTAGCCATAAGGTGCCGCTAATACTTGGCATCATGGTCGTTGGCGTTCCTGCACCCCAAACCACGTTTCCGGCGCAATCCTTAGTAGCCCAAAAAACGGTATCGTTCATGGCTACATTCCAAAGTCCAAAGGTTGCTACACCATTGTTGCTCGTATATCCCCAAGCATCGAAGTTTTCGATTACCGGCGGATTATTATATCCATTAGGATAAAAGCTGGCGGGGGAGTTAAAATAGAAAACAGCTACCCCAGGGGCTACTACACCACTGTCGGATACTGTTACGGTAAGGTTCCCCTGAGCAAAAGCACTAAGGCTAAACATGCATAAGAGGCTAAGTACTAATTTCTTCATTTTATAAGAGATTTTGATTCTTGTACTAGCTAATACGAATAGCGACCCAAGAAAGGGACAAAGGGAATGAAAAAAAATAAGCCCCTACCGCAAAATGCAGCAGAGGCTTATGAATCTAATCACAATTAAATTTATAGCAGCTCGTAAATTCCTGCTGCTCCTTGACCCTCACCTACGCACATGGTCACCATGCCGTATTTCTGGTCGCGTTTTTTAAGTTCATTAAAAATTTGCACGGAAAGCTTAGCGCCCGTACAGCCTAATGGATGTCCCATGGCAATAGCCCCACCATTCACATTCACTTTGCTCGGATCTAAATCCAATTCTCGAATTACAGCGAGAGACTGAGAGGCAAAAGCTTCGTTTAGCTCGAATAAATCGATATCATCCTTTTTCATTCCAGCTGCCTTTAAAGCCTTGGGAATGGCATCCACCGGTCCAATTCCCATGATTCGGGGTTCCACTCCTACAACCTGGTAATTGAGTAATCGGGCAATGGGTTTTAAACCTAATTCATTTACCATCTTTTCGCTCATCACTACCACAAAGGCTGCGCCATCACTCATTTGAGAGGAGTTACCCGCCGTAACGGAACCTTTGGCTGCAAAAACGGGACGTAATTTGGACATGGCCTCTACATTAGTTCCCTTACGCGGTCCTTCATCCGTGTCTACGGTGTAGGTACGTACCTGCCGTTTTTCATTTTCATCGAGGTAAACCTCCTCCACTTCTATGGGTACGATATCATCTTTAAAGCGACCACTTTCGATAGCAGCCAAAGCCTTCATGTGCGAATCAAATCCAAATTGATCCTGATCCTCCCTCGAAACCTTGTACTTCTCCGCTACTGCTTCTGCCGTAAGGCCCATATTATTGTAATAATCGGCGTGCTCCTTCGCTAATTCATAACTCGGAACCTGTTTAAAACCACCCATGGGAATGTAGCTCATGCTTTCCACTCCCCCAGCGATGATACAATCGGCAATACCGGCATGAATTTTAGCCGAAGCCATGGCAATGGTTTCTAAACCACTGGCACACCAGCGATTAACCGTTACACCTGGAACCTTTACGGTATCTAAACCCATTAAGGACACCAAGCGGGCCATATTCATTCCTTGCTCCGCTTCGGGCATGGCATTACCTACAATTACGTCGTCGATACGCTCTTTATCCAATTGCGGGAGGTCCTTCATAATTTCGCGGATAAGCGTCCCCGCCAAATTATCGGGACGGGTAAAGCGAAATACTCCTTTAGGGGCCTTTCCTACTGCTGTGCGTTTTGCGGCTACGATGTATGCATTCATAAATATTATCTTAAAGTTTTATTTTTTTGGTGTCGGATGTGAGATTTGAGATGTGAGATTTGAGACTAGGGTCTTGTAATTAAGGACTTTTGAAGGGAAAAGATCATTTTTTGCACTTCATCCAAACGCTTGAGTAATTCATCAATCTTTTCCGAGGGTTCAACAAAGCCAAGTCTTAGGGCTAATAGCACCTGCGTTTCTACCTCATTGATTGATCCATTCGCCATGTCTAAAAACCTATTAAAATCCTTATCTGTTTTACGACCGGCTCCTTCTGCAATATTGGAAGGTATTGAAATGGCAGCCCGTCTCAACTGGCTAGTTAAGCCAAACTGCTCCTCTTGGGGAAAGCCTTTGCTAATTAGATAAACCTCTTCTGCAATTTGAATTCCAAATTGCCAAATCTTCAACTCTTTGAAATTGTGCATTTTTAAAATTTTTCTCACATCTCACATCTCACATCTCACATCTCATTTTAATTCCTCAACGGCTTCCCAGTCTTCAACATATGTTGAATGCGCTCTAGGGTTTTCTTTTCGCCACAAAGACTTAAGAATGCTTCCCGTTCTAAATCGAGGAGATACTGTTCTGAAACCATGGTAGGGGCTGATAAATCGCCACCACACATTACGTAAGCGAGCTTTTCTACCATCTTCTTTTCATGAGGGGTAATATACCCTCCTTCCAACATGGTATTCGCGCCCACTGTAAACATTCCCAGTCCTTGGCGACCTAAAACCTTAATATCTTTTTCCTTCACAGGCATGGTATAACCCGTTTCTGCTAAAGCAATGGCCTTTTCCTTGGCGTCGGCAATAAGACGATGTCGATTTAAAGAAATACCATCTCTACCTTCCACAAAGAGCCCCATATTAAAAGCTTCCTTGGCTGATTTAGCGACTTGCGCCTGACCAATCATAAAAAGGTTTTCCCGATAAGCATTGGTTTCAATATCGTCTTTAAGGTATCGCTGTGCGGCTCTGCGGGTGAGCTCCTTGGTTCCGCCCCCTCCAGGGATTACTCCAACCCCAAATTCTACTAATCCGATGTAGGTCTCAGCTGCAGCCTGAACCGCATCCGCGTGAAGCGACATTTCGCAACCTCCACCTAAAGCCATTTGATGAGGCGCAACTACCACCGGAACCGAGGAGTAACGAACCCGCATCATACTATCTTGGAAGTACTTAATGGCAAAGTTGAGCTCATCGAACTCCTGTTCAATGGCCATCATAAAGATCATGGCCAGATTGGCGCCCACCGAAAAGTTATCTCCTTGATTAGAAATCACCACGCCCTGGAAATCCTTTTCGGCCAATTCAATGCCCTTGTTTATCCCCGCTAAAACACCACTCCCTAAAGAGTTCATTTTAGAGCGGAACTCGATGTTCAGAATACCATCGCCAAGGTCTTCGACCGCGCACTCCTTATTCTTCCAAACGGTACTGCTGGGGCGGATATGATCAAGAACAATAAAGCTCTTTCCGCCTGGTAAGGCCTTGTAGTCTCCATCACCGATATGATAAAAATAGCCTTGACCATCCTTAACGGTATAAAAAGATTCTTTGCCGGCCGCTTTAAGATTCTTCACCCAATCGGCTAGGCCCAAACCCTCAGCCTCGATAAGCTTAATACCCTTATCTAAACCGATGGCATCCCAAATTTCGAAGGGTCCATGCTTCCAGCCAAAGCCGGCACGCATACCCTGATCAATCCGGAAAAGATCGTCGGCTATCTCTGGAATTCGATTAGCCGCATAGGCCAAGACCCCGGCTAAACTGCGACGGTAAAATTCTCCGGCCTTATCCTTTCCTCCGATTAATACTTTCCAGCGTTCTTTAACATCATCGATGGTTTTGGTTAATTCGAGCGTTGGGAATTTGGATTTCTTTTGCGGGGTGTATTCCAGGGTATCGAGATCAAGGGATAGGATTTCAGATTTACCGCCTTCGCCTTTAATCTTTTTGTAAAAACCTTGTCCGGTTTTGGATCCCAACCAATTATTCTCTTGCATTTTTTGCAAGAAATCGGGTAAAAGGAATTTATCCTTCTTTTCATCGTGGGGAACCGCTTTCGCTAATCCATTAGCTACATGTATTAGGGTATCTAGGCCCACCACATCTGCTGTTCGGAAGGTAGCCGATTTAGGACGACCAATTAAGGGACCTGTCAGCTTATCGATGTCCTCTACGGAAAGACCCATATCCTGAACCTTATGGAAGAGGTCCATAATGGCAAAAATACCCACCCTATTGGCGATAAAAGCTGGAGTATCCTTACATAATACGGTAGTTTTCCCCAGAAAACGATCTCCATAGTGCATAAAGAAGTCCACTACCTCAGGATCGGTTTTGGGCGTTGGGATAATCTCCAATAACTCTAAGTAGCGAGGAGGGTTAAAGAAGTGAGTTCCCAAGAAATGCTTTTGAAAATCTTCCGACCGACCTTCGGTCATTAAATGAATAGGAATTCCAGAAGTATTGGAAGAAATAAGGGTCCCTGGTTTCCGATATTTTTCAATCTTTTCGAATAAGCTTTGCTTGATGTCCAAACGTTCCACGACCACCTCAATAATCCAATCGGTCTTGGCCACTTGGTTTAAATCATCATCAATATTCCCGGTGCTGATGCGCGAGGCATACGACTTATCGAATAAAGGTGCAGGGTTCATCTTAACTGCCTTAGCCAGACTCTCATTTACAATCCGATTCCGAACCTGGGCATCCTCTAAACTCAAGCCAGCTTTTTCCTCTTTCTCGCTAAGCTCGCGGGGTACTATATCCAATAACAAAACTCGCAGACCAATATTCGCGAGATGGCAGGCAATTTGACTTCCCATAATTCCAGAGCCAATTACCGTTGCGTGTTTAATAGATTTTCTCATACAATTATTTAATTTCTTGAGTTGCCAATTTGTTCTCCTGAAGCATTGATTCAATGCCTTGAATCACCTTAAAAAACAGGTCTAGTTCATGTTGAGGGAAACGATTAAAAACCTGCTGATTAAAACCAATCACCGCCGCCTTAGCATCTGCACGCTTTTCAATTCCAAAAGGAGTTAAAAAAACAAGGACCGAGCGACCGTCCGCCGGATTCGGCTTTCGTTCAATCAGTCCTTTCTCTTCCATACTTTTTAAGATGCGGGATAAACTGGTGGCCTCCATACCCATCTTTGGGCCCAAGGCTGTGCTGGGTGTACCTTTTTCTTTATCGATATTGAGGAGCACGTATCCGGTCGCCATGGTGGCACCATATCCAGCCGCTACCTCATTGTACATTTTAGCTATGCTTTGCCAGGTTCTCTTGATATGAAAATCAACCGTTTCTTCAGGTTTCAAAAGCTATATTTTTTAGGAGCACGGCTAAGATATGAAAAAATTATGCACGCATAGTAAATTCGCATCAATCAATCTACTGAATAGAATCCCCTTGAATAGAAAGAAGCCTGCTTCCTTGATCCAACCACTTGCCATTGTACACATTTACACCCATTATTTCCCCTGCGATGGGTGCTCTTAGTACATGGCGCTTCATTTCTTGATCAAGGATCCGCATTTGAATCTCAATTCCCTGCATTTCATATTTAAGCGCCGAATTTCTTTGTTCAATCTCTTTTTGAAGGGTCACCAACTCTTCCTTGGCATGAATAATTTCATAATCCAACTGAATCCGATCCTCCTTGCTCACCTCCGAAATGGATTTAGATTCATACTGCCCCTGCTGGTAATACAGGTTCCCCAATTTAGCCCTAAGGGCGGCGGTTGGTTGCGCTGGCGATTGCATAGTGGCACTTATTCGGTTCATTTCTGATCGAAGGTAAGCTCTTTGCAAGGCAATTTTGGTCGTGTCTATAAAGATTAAGACCTGACCTTGTTCCACCTTTTGCCCCTCACTAACTAATAGTTCTTTTAAAAAACCATCAATTGGGGCGCTTATCGCAAGAGCCTGCTGGGAAGTCTGGTTTTCCTTTTTAGCGCTTGAAGAATGACATCCCTGAAATAGGACCATCAACAGCAGTACCGACACAATAGATTGGCTTAAGTAAGATATCCGATTCATAAGGATTAAAAAAATTAGAAACAGCTATAAGAGCAGCTGGCTAAAAAGTAATCAATCTTTAACTAAAAAAGGCCCCCAAAAGTGGAGGCCTTACATTTTTCAATCGCACTATTTTAACGCTCTATAGCAAACATGAAGGTTTGTTCGCTTTTATTGCCAAGCTTATCAATTGCCCGAACGGTAACTTCGTACACCTTTTCTGAGGTAAACTGATCCAACTCCGAAATATCTAAAGTACGCGGAGAAGAATAAGCGCGGAAGGCCTCCCCATTAATGCTATACTCAATTTTGTCGGTTCCAACTTTCACATCAGTTGCCCCTAAATACAAGCGGGTATAATTAGGATAAACCTTAACGGTTTTTCCGTCAACGGTTTTCTCTCCCACAGGCTCGATACTAAAGTGATGGTAAATTTCGGGCGGACTGTTATCAACATGACATTTACTGGACTTCGAAGCCTCTTGATTCTTCACGCAATCCGTAGACTGGAAGTTAAGGGTATGTGGTCCCTCGTTGGATACGGTAAAGGAACTGCTGTAAGTTCCACCGCCGCTGCCATCGGTATTATAGGTGGTTTTATCTACCCCCGATGCATTATCGCGTGCGGTTAGCGTAACAGGTGTATTGGAAGTGATAAAAAGTTCACCTTGTTTAAAGAATTGCGGTGCCCCATAGCTAATGGTGGTATTGGGTGCGATATTATCTAAGTAATAGGTTTTGGCACTGCTTGCACTGCGGTTATTTACCTTATCGGTAGCTCGGAAACGCACCGTAACTAAGCCATTCTGGTTAGGTAAATTCAAAGCTTGATTAAAGGTACTGTAGGCTCCGCCATTTATAGAGTATTCAATGGACTGCACCCCGGCTTTATTATCGGTTGAGCTCAAATTAAACTTTGAACGTTCGCTAATATAGTCGTATCGCCCTTCGCATAAATCGCCCTGAATAGCGATGCTACTCACCGGAGCCGTGCGGTCGAGATAAAAAGTATAGGAGTTCTTAGCCTCGGAATTATCAACATTATCCTCGCTGTACCAAGTAATGGTGTGTTCCCCATCGCTCAAGGCAGATAAAGATACGCGCGTCCCATACTTATTTGTACCATTGTCAAAGCTAAAGGTCGTGTAATCTACCCCACTTGAAGCATCGCTTGGCGAAAGGGAAAAGGTGGATCGGGCAGAAAAAATATCGCCACTTTGATCTCCATTTTTAGAAATACCCGTGCTTGGTGCGGTAAGGTCAATTACAAAAACCCGGTTCTTTGGGCTTTCCAAATTGCCTACATAGTCTATACTCTGCCAAGAAACATTTTGCTGTCCCTCCTTATTCATGGCCACTTCCGAATTATAAGTAGCCTGAGCGCCATTTACAGTGTAGCTGGTGCTCTTAACACCCGAAACCCCGTCACTAGAAACGCGGGTACCGTCAAAAGCATAACCATCACTAGGACTTAGGACCATAACTAGGCCTTTACCATAATAAACCGTTCCAGCAGAAGAATAGCGCGGGGCGTTTTTTAAGGTAATCGACGTACTGGGCGCCAATCCATCACAGTAAATTTCCATCATTACCTCTCGGGTAGGATAAATGGTTTTACCGGTGGCCGAATCTACTGCCCACTTCGAGCGGATATAGTTCACACCTTCCGTATCCAAGTATAATGGATTAGCATCCTGAGGATTCTTTTCGCTTTTTAAATCGTAAGCCTTGCCATTGGGTGCGGTCTTAAACTGTAAATAGATAGGTAAATCCTTATTCACATAAGTTCGTCCTTCCACCTGATGAACGCTCGGCGATTCCTGAGCAGAGAGGCTAAGGCTTGCCATTCCAAGAAATGCCATAGCTATGGCGCGGGTAGTTTTTTGCATGGTTGGGAAATTTTGGCTTTAAGGTACAATTAATTAGGAATTTTAAAAGTCCCAATCCACTAAAAATCAGGCAAGGAATTCCTAGCTACCCTCTAAATCCATTTAAATCATCGGTCTCCTAATCAAGGCAATAGTAGCACCAAACTCCTTGATAGTGATTAGTGCTTATACTAAATTCCCTGTGCCTCAGTAAATCTAATTCTAAGGCCAAAAAAAAGCCCTCTCGAAAGAGGGCCTCTTAGGATATTTTGAATATTTACTGTTTAATCATCTTTGTTGACCAGAGCAATCCATCTTCGGCTTTAACTTGAACTAAGTAAATTCCACTTTGTAAATCAGGCTGATCTAATTGCAATAAATTGACTCCAGCATGCGCATCGGCCTCAAGTGCATTTAGAACTCGACCCTCTAGATCGAGAATTTCAATATTGAGTTTCTCTTGATCCTCCGAAACAAAGGACAGATTAATAAAGTCCCTGGCTGGGTTTGGATAAAGTTGCCAATTGCCAAAACGCTCTGCAGCCCCTAAGTCTTCTAAACCAATGCCTGATGTAACATTAATAGTAACAGCCTGATCATTGGTAAAATACTGGTCGCTACATCTGAATACCACGATATATCTTTTTCCAGCATGCCTCGAGTCTGGATTAAAACTGAAGCTGCCCCTAATACTATTTTGCACTCCCGTTGGACTTACGCTAAAGCTTGCGTTGGATACTCCTTTCCTCAATAAAGAACTATAAGCATCCATATACAATGGCTGACTAGTATCGGAATGACTGGCTTCAATATCAAAGCTTAAGGTACTGTTAGCAGGAACATCTATGCTAATAGTATCCCGAGGTGCTTGACCATTAAACGCCGACCAGTAAGGAAAACCTTGCCCTGCAGGCACTACGATAAGTTGCATATCCCGTCTAATTTCCCCGAGCCAAACGCCGTTGCGATACTGCTCCACTAAAATGGAAATCACAAAGTGCCCAATAGTATTGGCCGTCCAGGAAATGGTACCAGTGGCAGAGTCTAAACTTAGCGGATTATTGGCTGCACTAGGTGGTGCAGTATAGCCGAGGCAGTAAAGGGCCGAATCATTTAAGGGACTATCAAGAGACCAAACGAGAGAATCCCCATCAGGATCAAATGGCAGAGGATTATACTGCCACGGCGTGTTTAGGGGTAAATAAATGGCGGCTGGAACTAAAAAGAAAGGGGTCGAATTGGAGCTCACACTATCAATAACAATATTGGTAGATAGATACATGCTCTCTGACAATGGGGCACTTAGATTTTGAATAGCCCCGTTTCGGCAACAGTTTTTCCAGGACACATGCCATTCTCCCGCAGTTGGAAAACTTACGGTATCACTAAAAAAATAGATTTCCACGCCGTAAGGGTACATGGGAAGAACCGTGCCCGAAATCACCGAATCGTAGGCTGTAATGCGCGAAAAGGATAAGCCATTGGGCCCTTTAAACTCGAAGGTCGCATAGGAAGCCATGTTGATACCTACCGTATCGCGGTAGGCAACCAGGTTCACTAAATGCTCTCCATTAGGTAGTTCAAGAATCGTAATGTCGCCGCCCATTAGATGAGTGGCTTCACTAGTAAAAAACAAGCAGGCAAAAAGCAGAGAATAATAAAACTTCATAGGAAAGGAGGATTAAATTTCCTAGAAGTTAGGTTTTTTGAGGTGGACTGAAGCTAGTCACTTATTATTCGAAACCCATTTTAACCTTAGCCTGTTTTTAAAGGAGCACGAGGATTTGAAATTTGGAAGCAGGTGCAAGCCTCCTCAAGCCCCTACAAAACAAGGCTTTATAAAGTCTAAAGCTTTGTTTCACCAAAAACCACAGGACTCCTTATTTAAAATGTCCTCTGAGTAAACGGTTAGAACTAGCATCGTAATAGGCTTAAATTTAAATACTTCCGAAATGAGTATGGCTTGGAGGGGGGATTGGTGCAGTGGGGAATTGGGGGATTGGTGGAATGGTGGGATTGGTGGAATGGTGGGATTGGTGGAATGGTGGAATTGTGGAGGCTAGCATTGGTTCTCTAAAATAAATACTGAACTGTAGAGGATAAAAAAGTGGTTCGCAAAGGGAGAACTGATTTTTCCAAGGGTTCATTTCGACATGTGACACGCTTCACTCCATAAGAAGGAGTATACGTTTTAACATATAAAAAGGCTTCAATCATATAAATTATATTTTTTCGCATATAGTTTAGTACATTTGAATAAAATTATATCCCTAAACATATAATGACAAGATTAGCCGATTTTGTGAAGAAGCGTAGAAAAGAAGTTAATCTCACTCAGGAGGAGTTTGCCGAACGAGCTGGAGTAGCCCTTACTGTGTTGCGCAAAATAGAACAGGGAAAAACCAACCTCAATATGGAGAAGGTTAACCTGATTCTCAAAATGTTTGGCCATGAACTGGCCCCTGTGAACAGTAAAGAACTAATTGAATGAGACAGGGAAATGTGCTCTACAAGGGTATACTGGCGGGTATCATATCGGAAACCGATGAAGGAGAATATGTCTTTCAATACTACGCACGATACGTTGATCAGCATCCCAATGACTTCATCACCTTTACCATGCCAGTTACTTTAGAACCCTATAAAGATAAAAGACTCTTCCCCTTTTTTGAAGGATTAATTCCAGAAGGTTGGCTGCTGGATATCGCATCAAAAAGCTGGAAAATCAATAAGAATGACCGCATGGGCTTGCTGCTGGCTTGCTGTAAGAACTGCATTGGCGCGGTGAGTGTTGATCCAATACTTAATGACGATGGAGAATAGATGCTTGTACTGCTATGATTCACTAGAGGGGGAAAAAGACTTTCATAAAAAGTGCTCTTCAGAATTTTTCGGAACACCAATCCCCCCGCGAATAGAGTATACATTGGATCAAATGGAGGAACTTGCTATAAATGTAGTGGAGCGAAGCGTGGCGGTTCCAGGTGTTCAACCCAAGTTATCCATGTCACTGTTGACAAAATCTACTAATCAGCCAAATGCCAGACTTACCATAGTGGGAGCATTAGGCGGACACTACATTTTCAAACCACCTTCTAACCGATTTCCGGAAATGCCAGAAAATGAGCATCTCACCATGCGATTGGCAGAAGCTTTCGGAATACCTGTGGTACCTTCTTCCTTAATTCGATTAGCCTCTGGAGAGCTATCCTACCTAACCAAGCGTATCGACCGCACCGAAACAAGTGAAAAGGTTCACATGCTTGATATGTTTCAGATTACTGAGGCCTTTGACAAGTACAAGAGTTCCATGGAAAAAGTGGGTAAGGCCCTGGATGAATATTCGACTAATACTTTGCTGGACAAGACCTATTTCTTTGACCTGGCCGTATTTTCTTTTCTGGTAGGCAATAACGATATGCACCTCAAGAACTTCTCCATGATAGAAACTCCGGCTGGTTGGGGATTGGCTCCTGCTTATGATTTGTTGAATGTCGCCATCGTTTTCCCTGAAGATAAGGAAGAGCTTGCCTTGAATCTAAGTGGAAAGAAAAAGAAATTAAAGCGGGAACATTTTGAGCAATTGGGGGAAGGATTAGGCCTCAGCCCCAAACAGATAAAGGGCACCTTCAAACGAATGCTAAAAAACCAGTCTAAAGCATCGCATTGGATAGATCAGTCCTTCTTGTCGGTGGAAATGAAAGTGGCTTATAAGGAGGTCATGGCAGTGCGATGTGAAAAACTAGAGCTTCTGTAAAAAGAATTGGAAAGCTGAGGCTGTCGACTAAAATCAGTAAAGCATAATTAGCATTAATCATCCATTGCTACCAACAATTTTAGCGGAAAAGTTTAAAGTAGTTTTTACTTAGGTAAAGGATTGGCTCCTTTCAGTTGCTGAACCTTAAAGGGGAGCCGGCACCAAGAATCCTGACATGTTTTAACAAAAAAAGCCCCTGCAATTAAGCATGGGCTTTTCTGTTTCCTGTCGCTTTCGCAACCTTGACGGACATGGTCCGCCGAAGCTCGCTACAACGAGCAAAGCTCTGAGCCCAGACCCATTTATTAATGGAATAAAAAATCCCCACCAAAAATGATGAGGATCTTTAAAAGTTAGCATTGCTTTCGCTGCTACCTCGGACCTTGTCCGCCGTAGCTTGCTTCAGCAAGCAAAGGCGGAGAGAGAGGTAGAGAGAGAGATTGGCTCCCTCCGGTCGCCGAGCCCTAAAGAGGTACCATCTTCAAGAATCCCGACATCTCGCTACGCTCAATGCCCTGGCATTTTTTTATACACCCCTCCCTTGAGCTGCGCTCATAATTGAGGTATTTACTTAGGTAAGGGATTAGCTCCTTTCAGTCGCTGAACCCTAAGGGGATACCGTCACCAAGAATCCCAACATCTCGCTACGCTCAATGCCTTGGTATTTTTATATGCACCCCTCCCTTGTGCTGCGCTCAGAGTCGGGGTATTTACTTAGGTAAGGGATTAGCTCCTTTCAGTCGCTGAACCCTAAGGGGATACCGTCACCAAGAATCCCAACATCTCGCTACGCTCAATGCCTTGGTATTTTTATATGCACCCCTCCCTTGTGCTGCGCTCAGAGTCGGGGTGCATATAAAAATCCCGCATCAGCTTACGCTGTGCGGGATTCTTGCGGAGAGAGAGGGATTCGAACCCCCGGAGGTGTGACCCTCAATGGTTTTCAAGACCACCGCATTCGACCACTCTGCCATCTCTCCATGAAACAAAAATTAGCGGCGCTATTTTTTATTTCGGGCTGCAAATGTAAAATATTTTTAAGCCCAGCAAACAACCTTTTGCTGCTTTTTCCGTCTATCTTCGTAGATGATTCTATAAAACATAGAGTATGCGGCGTTTACTTTTCCTTTTAATTCTTAGTCCTAGCTTGGTTTTAGCAAAAACCACCAACCTATATATCTCTCTTAATGAGTTCCTTACCGGTGAACGAGAAAATTACATTGAGATAAATTTTGGCATCAGCAGCAACAGTTTAGATTATCTAAAAACAGCAGAAGGATTCACCGGCGGATTGGAAGTCACCCTTGCCGTTTATCGCGGCACAGAGGTCATGAGTGCCGATCGATTTCGCATCCTCAGCCCAAATTATAGCGATACCGCCGAGCTCTCTGAACTACTCTACCATCAGCATCGCTTCCTCTTAGCCAAGGGCAAATACCGAATGACCATGGATATCGTTGACATCAATGATACTGCCGAAGCCTATCACATCGACCGCCCCTTGCAACTTACCATCACCCAAAATTTCGCCGACCATTCTCAAGTAGTCTATCTGGAAGATTTTAAACCTGCCCAAGGAAATTCCAATGCGGCTTATCAGCGCTCAGGGTTTGAAATGTACCCCATCATAAGTACCGGCACTCCCTTTATGCCGCAATCCTTACAACGCTTAGCCTTCTACAATGAGCTCTATAACCTCGATCAAGCGCTGGGAAAGGATAGTAAGTTTCTGGTCAAATATTACTTAAAGGACGAATCAACCGGTAAAGCCCTCACGCAATTCGGTGGATTTCAACGGGCCAATGCCGCCATTGTAAACCCCATCCTAGGGCAAATAGATATCAGTGAACTTCCAACTGGAAATTACCTCTTAGTAGTAGAAGCGCTAAACGCCAAGGGGGAATCCGTTATCAGTCACGAGAACTTTTTTTACCGCCGTAATGATGACGGCGAACTCCTCGATGGGAGCTTCGAAAATCAAGCTGTAGCAGGAACCTGGGTAGATCGATTGGGTAACCTCGATACAATGGTGAAATATGTCGATTACCTCTACCCCATTTCTTCGGAACGAGAGCAAGACATGCAGGAAAACCTACTAGCGGCTGCAGACGAAGAGCAGCTAAAGAAATATTTCTACGCTTTTTGGTACAACCGCAAACCCCTCGCTGCCGAAGAGACCTGGCGCGAATATCACAAACAAGTGCGCATTGCCAATAAGCTGTTTACCTCAGGGCTAAGTCAAGGCTATAAAAGCGACCGCGGTCGAGTATGGCTGATGTACGGTGAACCTAGTCAGGTGGAGCGTCGCGACATGGAACCTAATATGCCTCCCTACATCATTTGGCAATACGACAATATTGTAACCCCTTTCACCGTACCGCAAAACAACCGCATTTTTATCTTCGGTGAGTTCGAACCTTCCACCCGAATATTCAAGCTTATCCACTCTACAGCGATAGGCGAAATCAACAGTCCCGACTGGAAACAAGAGTTATACTTCCGAGCCTATGGTGGCCCTGGAACCATTGATCCTAACAACGATCCCAATGAAAGAGAGTTTGGGAGTCGAGCTAACCAAAACATCATTTTGGGAACTACCGGAGCCGACACAAGAAACCGCTAAATTTGCGGCATGATTGGCTATTATCTGGCGCTCTTTTTTGGGCGCCTGCTTTCTATATTACCTTTTGGAGTCTTGTATGGCCTTAGTAATTTCATTGCCTGGCTACTGGGTCGGATAATCAACTATCGCCAAGAGGTCATTGATGCGAACCTAAAACGTTCCTTTCCCAAAAAGTCGTCCGCTGAGCGAAAGCTTATCCGCAAGCGTCTCTACCGAAATTTTAGCGACATTATTGTCGAATCGTTTAAAAGCCTAAGTGTCTCCAAGAAAACCATGCGCAAGCGATTTGTCCTGCGAAACCCAGAGGTTTTTCAAGATCTTTACGATCGAGATCGGGGCCTTATTATGGTTATGGGGCATCATACAAATTTCGAGTGGACCGCGATGAGTATTCCCTTAGTGGTTCCGCAAAAATGCTACGCGGTTTACCATCCTCTTAAAAATGCGCGCTTTAATAAATTGATTGTTAAAATTCGGGAGCAATTTGGTTTGAAACTCTTCAAAATGGAGGACACCTACCCCTTTATGCTTAATAACCCCGATTCGCGTCCGCTTTACGTTTTTATGGCCGACCAAAGTCCGCATAGAGGAAAAATAAAATACCGAACCTCATTTCTAAATCAAGATACCCCAGTGCACTTGGGCGTGGAAAACCTGAGTAAGAAATGTGATTTAGCGGTTGTGTTTATCGACATTCACCGCGTAAAACGAGGCTACTACGAAATTGAGGCCCATCTGCTTTTTGATAAAACAGATGACCTACCCAAATACTTGGTTACAGACACCCACGTTCAAGCCCTCGAAAATTTAATTGAATCTGATCCGGCCAATTGGCTTTGGAGTCATAAAAGATGGAAATATGCCTAAGTCGATTGCGGTGGCTGTGCTCAATTGGAATGGCCTGGAGCTGCTAAAAAAGTACTTACCAAAATTGGTTAACGATTCTAACCCATTGGCTCAGGTATACCTTATCGACAATGGAAGTTCAGATGATAGTGTTGCTTGGACCCAAGCAAATTTGCCAGAGGTGAAAAACCTGGTGCTCGACGGCAACTACGGTTATGCGGGTGGCTATAACCGCGCTTTGCGTGAGCTAAAAGAGGAGATTGTAATTCTTATTAATTCAGATATAGAATCCACCGAAAACTGGCTGGAGCCGATTGCAAAACGTTTTGAGGCCGAGCCAAGACTTGGGGCCTTACAACCAAAAATCCTAGACCTAAAAGACCGGGGCAAGTTCGAATACGCCGGGGCTAGCGGAGGCTATATGGATAAACTGGGCTATGCCTTTTGCCGGGGTCGACTTTTTGATGATTTGGAAGAAGATCAAGGTCAGTACGATTCCTACCAAGAATGTTTTTGGGCCACAGGAGCCTGCTTAGCGGTTCGAAGAGAAGCCTTTGAACAAGTAAGAGGACTATATGAACCCCTTTTTGCCCATATGGAAGAAATTGATTTATGCTGGAAAATGCAACTTCATGACTGGAAGGTGGCCGTGGAGCCTAAGAGCGTAGTTTTTCATCTTGGTGGGGCCACTCTCGAAACAGCTTCTCCACGCAAGACCTACCTCAACTTCCGCAATAATCTCATCATTCTGTTCCTTAACCTCCCACCTTTGGAAGCCATGCGTATCATTTTGAGCCGACTACTGCTGGATGGAATTGCCGGATTGCGCTTTTTAAGCCAGGGGAAATGGAGGTTTTTAGTAGCCATCCTTCAAGCCCACTTTAGCTTTTATGGCCTGTTCAATAAACTTTACCAGGAGCGCATCAAGCGAAAGCAAAAAAGCTTTAAGAATACTAGAGGGGTTTACAAACGCAGCCTCATTCTTGACTTTTTCGCACATGGCAAAAAACGCTTCTCCGAATTAGACGCTAAGGATTTCGTTTAGCCAAAAGGCTTGGATAATCTAAAAACTCACAGGCATAATCGGAATTTGGCCCGAAGGCGCAAAACTTTTTTCGTTTGGGTTGCGGACCATAATCTGGCCGTGTGTTTTGAATCTTTACTTCCAATTCGCCACCTAAGGCGCGATAGGTATAAATAAGTCGAAAGGCGGGATAGGTAGACTGAAAAATTACACTGAGGGTAAATAAATCACCTATTTGGTAGCCATGCACCAGCGGTTTTTTAGCGAATGTAGTCCAATTGATGTATTCAGGCTCCACCTGAATATCTTGCACGAGACTATCTAAGTGATCTAAAGCTTCTTCTTGGCTCACCCCTTTCATTACAATTCTGCGGATGCGTGGGTTTCGGCGGCTAAACAATCCCGCTTCGGCCTGACGTTCCTCGAACTTAAAGCACGCAACCCCTAAACGCGGACGGTTGCACGGCGTAGTATGCCATGTATCGAAGCTTGTGCTATCGCTAATCATTTGATTGAAAGATACCCCCCAGACCTTTATGGGAAGATAAATTATGCTGTTTTGACTAGGAACACTCAAGTCTCGGTCGGCATCGCTTTTATGAGCTACCTTATTAGCAAGCTTTAAGCTCTCCAGACTATCAATAGATTGGGTGTGGTAGTAAGCTCCATTTAAGGCTTTATCTGGCTCTACGCGTTCAAAACGATGTAAGGTATAATCATGACTAGAGCTATCATACCAGATCACCTCCAGAGACTTCCAATAATCAGCATTCTCTTCATCTGCCGTGAAAAGCCCAATTTCGGGAACTCCATTTCTAAAGAGGAGCGATAAATACTTGGTCTCCGCCTCTTCTAAACTAAGATGCTTAAAATCAATCGGTTCCTGCGCTTGACAGGAAGTTGCTAAAAGAAATATTGAGAGGATTGTAACTCTACAGATGGCCCTCATCACTTTCCAGGCTTATGCCCATAAATGCGTTCGTAATGATCTTGATGCAGCGATAAAACAATGCGTCGTTTTAGTTTCATAGTTGGGGTTAACTCACCACTATCTACTGTCCACTGATGATCGCTGAGCTCAATCTTCTTAACCTGCTCCCATTTTCCAAAATTGGCATTTAGGGCATCGATATCTTTTTTGATCCGAGATTGAATGCGCTCATTTTGCACAATTTCCGCCGCCGATCCATAGGTAATTCCCTTTCGTTCGCAATAGGATTTTAAGAATTCAAAGTCGGGTTGAATGATGGCTGCCGGATGCTTTTCTCCTTCGCCAATCACCATTATCTGCTCAATGAAGTGTGATTCTTTATAACGGGTTTCCATCAATTGGGGAGCGATGTATTTACCCCCACTCGTTTTGAAGATTTCCTTTTTACGATCGGTAATTTTCAGGAAGTCACCTTCCACAAACTCACCAATGTCACCGGTATGGAACCAGCCGTCTTCAGTAAGAACCTCAGCGGTAGCTTCGGGTTTATTGTAGTAACCCATCATTACATTGGGACCCTTGCAGAGGATTTCGCCGTCTTCAGCAATTTTCACCTCTACATTGTCTATTAATTTCCCCACGGTGCCAATACGCTTCAAATCAAAGTTTGGTCCATTTACAGAAATAACCGGAGAGGTTTCGGTAAGTCCATAACCCTCCTGAATATTTACTCCTGCAGCCGAAAAGATGCGAATCAAGCGAGGATTCAATGCTGCCGAACCACTCGCAATGGCCTTTACTCTGCCACCTAAAGCTTCTAACCACTTACTGAAAATAAGCTTGCGGGCAATTTTCAATTGAAAGTTATACCAGGCGCTTTTACCACTTAACTCATACTCCTCTCCTAGCTCCAAGGCCCAAAAGAATAAGCTTTTTTTGATTCCGCTAAGCTGCGAGCCTTTGGCTACAATTTTGTCGTATATCTTTTCCAGTAAACGGGGCACGGCAGTAAAAATGGTAGGATGTACTTCGCGAATATTATCCCCAATCGCCTCCATGCTTTCGGCGTAGTAAATTGGCACGCAAGCATAACAATAGAGGTAAACCAGCATCCTCTCGTATACATGACAAAGAGGTAGGAAGCTAAGCGCTAACTCATCATCTCCTTTGGTGGGGATACGAGGAAAAGAATCCAAGCTATTAGAAGCGATATTCCAATGAGAGAGCATTACTCCTTTGGGTCGACCGGTGGTCCCCGAGGTATAGATTAAAGTCGCAAGATCCTTGGAGTCAACGGCGTCCATGCGTTTCTCTAGCTCCGCTTGGTGGGCATCTCCCTCCCCTTTAGCCATAAACTCCATCCAATGGGGAGCCCCTTTCACTTCATCAAAAGTGTAAATTTCGGCCAAGCCATCTACCTTGTCTTTTATGTGAATCACCTTTTCGTAAAGGGCTTCATCCGAAACAAAAACCAGCTTTACTCCAGCATCATTAAAGATGTATTCATAGTCATCTTCCGAAATGGTGGGATAAACAGGAACATCTACACAACCGGCTTGTAGTGTACCGATATCCAAAATGTTCCATTCATATCGATTATTAGTTGAAGCCACCGCAATCTTATCTCCTGGCTGCAGTCCGGCGGCGATTACCGCTCGACCAAATTGCTCGCTTAAGTCGATATACTCTTGGGTAGATATTTTTTTCCAACTACCATTTACCTTGGTGGCAAGTGAATCAGGGAGGGGCTTATTGGCCAATTGATATCGTGGAAAATCAAATAGGCGACTGGGACTTGTTCCTTTCATAAACGGGTTCAAAAACTTTGAAGGCTAAATATAGTTGAAAAGCCATAAATGTTAGGTCTACACTTCTGGCTATTCTTCGGCAATTAAGCGTAATTAAGCCTAATTGTTTATTTCACCCTCCAATCCTTGAGTTCATTTAGCGCTTTGGGCGGAAAAGGGTCTAATACGGCATTGGATCGCCGATAATGCCAATCTTCCAAAACAGGCGAACGTTCCTTTCCATCAAAGAATTTTCGTCGCGCCCGCTTATGCTCCCTATAATAGCGCTCACTGCGGTACCAATAATGTTTGATGTGACCCGGCTCTAATAAAAAGCGGCGTTGACCCGGCCTAAACCTTTGGCCATCTGACCAAAACAAGGGAGCCAGGGGTGTATAATTTGGATAATGTGGATTCTTATTAAAAAATGCTGCTCCAAAGCCTGAGCGCAAAACGGATTTCAACTGAAAATGCTCCTCATGTCCATCTGGAAAACGACGATTCATCTTTTCCAATATTAAGTCATCTGGACCTAATTGCTCAACATGAGCGGTGCCGTAGAGCAGCCAATTAAAAACCAAGCCGGAGGCATTTTTTGCTGCGCGCCCCAGGACTTCCGCATAGGGTTCGCTGCAATACCAAAATTCATCACTATCTAAAAACGCAATCCACTCAAAATTGGCACTGGCCTTTCGAAGGGTGCGGTTTTTATGAGACTCCTCCCGATGGTAAAAATCAGGATGATTGATGCTATTCTCATACTCTAAAAGGCCTGCCTCCTTGTAGGGTTTTAAAACCTGCTCCCAATCATCGGTGCTCGCGTCGTTGGTTAAGAAGATGTAATCCACTCCCTGCGACAGGTGGAAATCAATCCACTCCCTTAAATAGGGGGCCTCGTTTCGAAACATCATGTGTAGGGCAATTTTCCCATTGCGACACTTGGGTTTAAACCAGAACCGCCAGGTACAGCCTAATTTGAAAATGATATTCCGAATACGAAAGATCATGCTATCTAAAATCCGTAAAGAAACTCACCCGCAATTGCGGTGGCCATAATTTCTAGATTTCCGAGCTCCTCTACTGGAACCTCAGCTAAGTCCTGCTCCACCACTATAAAGTCGGCGTAGTAACCCTTCTCCAAGAGTCCTTTTTTATCCTCTTCAAAACTGGCGTAAGCACCGGACCAAGTCATGCCCCTCAGGGCTTCCTCAAAACTTAAAGCCTCCTCAGGTCTAAATCCTCCCGGGGGGTACCCTGCCACATCCTGACGGTACTTTGCTGCTCTTAGGGTGTAGAAGGGATTAATGTCTTCGACCGGGAAATCGGTTCCCAAAGGAACGACCAAGCCCGCTTTTAAAAAGCTTTTGGCCGAATACGCATACTTAATTCGATTGGCCCCTAGGCGATCCTCGGCCCAATACATATCTGAGGTGGCGTGTGTAGGTTGAATGGAAGGAATCAATTTGATTTCCTTCATTTTTTCCAAATCGTCAGGATGTACAATTTGGGCATGCTCAATTCTCCAACGGTGATCGGGATTATGCATATAGCCGATACCGAAAACCTCGGTCGCGAGACGATTGGCCGAATCGCCAATAGCATGCATGGCCATTTGCCAACCCAAATGCGAGAGTGAATCGGCCATCATCATAAAATAGGAACTAGGTTTTAATTGCAAACCTAAGTTTCCGGGGTCATCAGCGTAATCCTCTAAAAGCAAGGCCCCTCGTGAACCTAAAGCCCCATCTAAATAAAATTTCACGGTTTTCACTCTCAAGCGCTCCCCTTCAATGGGCTCTTGATTTAAGAAATAAGCCAATGAAGCGGAATCATCGGAAACCATGAGGTTTAAGCGTAATTTAAGGAGACCTTCCTCCGATAGGGCTTGAATGAGTTCAATATCCTTACGCTTTAAACCCGCATCGGTGATGGAAGTTAAACCGGCTCGCAAACAAAACTCCTGAGCCTTTAAAATCAAGTCTCGATCGCGCTCCTCGGAGTTCGAGGGCAATTCAATCAAATCAACTGCATTGTCAATTAGGATTCCCGTAATCTCACCATTGACCTGATAAATCGTTCCTCCCGGAATTTGAGTATCAGCATCAATCCCCGCATAATCTATGGCCGCTTGGTTTGCGAGAGCGGCATGACCATCAATACGATTTAACACCACCGGAGTGCGAGGAAACATCGAATCCAATTCCAGCTTGCTAGGAAATTCCTTATCGGCCCAGTCGTTCTGATCCCAACCGCGCCCTACAATAAAGTCACTTGGATTCGCATCAGCGAAAGCTTGAACTCGCTGTAAGCATTCTTGCCAAGAAGTGGTGCCAACCAGATTAACCCGACCCAGACCGCGCGCGTAACCCAGGAAATGGGCATGGGCATCGTTCAAACCCGGATACACATGCATGCGGTCAAAAACTTTAAGATTCCTCGCTTGATAACGCGAATCCATACTATCGCGTCGACCATAATCCAGGACCAAACCATCTTTAATCACCAGGGCTTCAGCACTATTTCCCTCCGAAAGGTAAATGCTCTCGGCAAAAATCATTAGGTCAACCTTTTCCTTTTCAGGGGCCGAATTACATGCGCCAAAGAAGACAGCGCTTAGAACAAGCAGGAGGATACGCTTCATCATAAATCTCAAATTTGCTTTAAAGATAGGGTCTCAACTTTATTGGCAAAGGACCAATAAAAAAGCCGTCTCGAAGTTTCGAAACGGCTCTTTCTATATTGTAAAGTACTGCTTATTAAGCTTCTTCTTCCTCTTTGTGGCCAATCATTTTGTAAGCCAATTTGGGCGACAAAGACTCAATGCCTAATAGGGTTAACCAGTAACCAACAAAAAGTCCTAAAAACAGCAACATGCTGAATCCCATCAAAAAGATGAACAAAAAGATAAAGAATCCGAGTACTTGGGTAAACATCCTTGGTAAATTTGTGGCCGCTAAAATACGCGAAATTTCAATTCGTAAAAACCCTAAAGCCATTTTTGATGTCATTACGAATCTTTTTAGTCCTCAGTAGTCTCATTTGCGCTTTGTTTTTCTTTTATCTCGGTCAATGGGGGCTTAATGAGCCTTTTTGGCAAAAGTTGTTTTCGGCTTTGCAAGCATCATGGGAGCTGCCCGAAAACCAATCCTTAAACTGGAAATTAGGCTTTAAGGTATTGGCCCTTGTTTTAGGTTTAGGCAACTTGATACTTTATTTTTTAGGTAAAAATTGGGGCAAGGGCCTTTACCTCGGTATTTTTGTCGGATTAATGATGCTTAGCCTCTTACTAGGCACATGGTTTATTAGCTATTAAACTCTCAAAATAAACAGTATGAATTATCGTATCGAAAAGGACACCATGGGCGAAGTTCAGGTGCCGGCCGATAAATATTGGGGCGCCCAAACCGAGCGCAGTCGTAATAACTTTAAAATCGGAGCGGCAGCGAGCATGCCCATCGAAATCGTTCGCGGTTTCGCCTATCTTAAGAAAGCGGCCGCACACACCAATGCCGAACTTGGGGCCTTATCTAATGAAAAGCGCGACTTAATTTCCAAGGTTTGTGACGAAATTTTAAGCGGTTCCCTCGATGACCAATTCCCATTAGTAGTGTGGCAAACCGGATCGGGAACGCAAAGCAATATGAATGTAAATGAAGTGGTAGCCAACCGCGCCCACGTTATTGCTGGAAATAAACTGGGGGAAGGAGAGCGCTTCATTCACCCTAATGATGATGTAAATAAAAGCCAGTCCTCCAACGACACCTTCCCTACCGGGATGCACATCGCGGCCTACAAAATGATTGTTGAAACCACTATTCCCGGTGTAAAACAATTACGCGATACCCTGGCGGCAAAATCGGAAGCCTTTAAGGATGTGGTTAAAATTGGGCGTACCCACTTGATGGATGCCACCCCATTAACCTTGGGCCAGGAATTTAGCGGCTATGTTTCGCAATTAGATCATGGCTTAAAGGCCTTAAACAACACTTTAGACCACCTCTCGGAACTAGCCCTTGGCGGCACCGCAGTAGGAACGGGTATTAACACCCCCGAAGGATATGCCGAATTAGTAGCACAAAAAATTGCGGAATTCACCGGTTTACCTTTCCGCAGTGCCGAGAATAAATTTGAAGCCTTAGCCGCACATGATGCCTTGGTGGAAACTCATGGCGCTTTAAAGCAGATGGCCGTTTCCTTAATGAAGATTGCCAACGACATTCGCTTACTTGCCTCTGGTCCACGGGCTGGAATTGGGGAGATTTTGATCCCTGCTAATGAACCCGGCTCCTCTATCATGCCAGGCAAAGTAAATCCTACTCAGGCGGAAGCCATGACCATGGTTGCTGCACGCGTTATGGGTAATGATACTACCGTAAGTGTAGGCGGCTCTAATGGACATTACGAGTTAAATGTATTTAAACCGGTAATGGCCCAGGCGGTATTAGAATCGGCCCGCTTAATTGGCGATGCCTGTGTTAGCTTTGATGAACATTGCGCGGCAGGTATAGAACCTAACCATGAAGTGATTAAGCGCCACCTAAACAATTCGCTAATGTTAGTTACCGCCCTTAACACCAAAATAGGCTACGAAAAAGCGGCGAAGATTGCTAAAACCGCTTATGAAAATGGCACCACCTTAAAGGAGGAAGCCATCAATTTAGGGTTCTTAAGTGCCGAAGAATTCGACGCTTGGGTTAAACCCGAAGAAATGGTAGGCAGCTTAAAAAAGTAGAGCACTACCCGAAAACGGAATTGCAATAAAGGGGGCTATCTAAAAGGTGGCCTCCTTTTTTTGTTCCCTATGGGGAAGTATCGGGCCGCCAATCGGCACAAGCCTGCATCAATTGGGGATAAAAAAGCGCAAAGCGCGATTTAAAAAACGCCTCCTCTCCTTGCAATTGATCAACGGCCTGAGCCATGCGATTCTGATTTTGGGCTCGACGCGACATGCCCGACAAGCTTCGCTCTAAACCCGACTTAAACTGGTAATTGTATAACCAATTACCCTTCTCCATCCAGGTAAAGGTTTGTTGCGCCCTTTCGGGCAGATGGTTTTGATTGCTTCGAAACAAAGCATATACCTCCTGCGCAAAATCCCCTAAGTCGGCCTGATGATAGTCCTCAAAACTCTGGGCTAAGAAATGATCCATCACAATATCATTAACCACTCCGGCGTACTTTCCTTGCTTGGGTCGCCAGCGATCCAACATTTCCTTCACTACCGGATGACTGTCGGTATACTCATCTATAAAATGATGAAGGGCAATTCCTTTTTGAACACCTAATGGATAGCGCTCATAATACTTGCGCCGGGTAAAATCGGCTATAGCATTCCCGATGCGGAGCTCCGGATCATCATCACTTAGGGCCAAATGGGCTAGGAAATTCATGTGGGGAAGTTAAGGAGATTGGGGAGTTTGGTTGAAAGTTGTTTGGTTGATTTGGGGTTTTGATAAAATATATCGCCCCCATGGTTTTGTTGACAAAAATCACCTTCTGAAATCCCGCTCTTACTTACCTTCGCCGCGATGGTTTCAAAGCTGCTTTCTTATTTTTTCCTCTTCAGTTTTAGCTGGCAACTGCTACTTCCTTTGCCACTCATGCTGGATTACAGCCTGCGCTACAAAACCTATGCAGAGGAACTTTGTGAAAACCGCTTCGACCCTACTTCTAATTGCAAAGGCAGCTGTCAGGTAAGTCGAATTTTAAAAGGAGAAACGGAGCAAAGTCCGCAACCAGAAATGCCCGTTTTTCAAACGCAAAAAGATTGGCTGCTCGAAAGGGTCCAAAATTCTGCTGCACAGTTCAAAGCAGATGTTCGCGCCAATACTTATCCCTTAGCGCACTTTTACGAAAACCCGGGGATAGAAATAGTCCTTCCACCACCCCAGACTTTAGTACTCTCCCCCCGATAGTATTAAAGTTAAAATTCAAACATGAACAAAAAATATATGCTGGGTCTGCTAGGCCTGGCACTTAATTACATGCCCCTGCAAGCCTGCGATGTTTGCGGCTGTGGCAGCTTAGGCTTTGGAATGGGCGACTGGATTAATCAGGGCCGCAGTATGTTAAAAACCAATTACAGCCTGCGACGTTTCGAAGGACCTTTAAGCGTAGATTATTTTCAGCAGTTGCAATTAAATGGCATCTGGGCCCTCGAAAACAATTGGCAACTCAAGTTTGGCCTACCCTATATCTATGCTAGGCGAGAGCTAAACGAAACGGGGCAAACCGCAGGCTTAAACAGTATTGGCGACATGAGCCTTTCGGTTCAAAAACTGATTTGGTCTAAAATGGATTCCAGTAGCATGCAAAGTCTCTACCTCAGTGGAGGCCTACAATTTCCAACCGGCCCCTTTCAAAACCGCCCCATTGAAAGTGTAATTGCCCCTAACTTTCAAGCGGGAAGTAAGAGTTGGGACTTCCAATTTGCACTTCAATATGAGCGTGCCTGGCAAAATTTATTAGTGGTTTATCAAGTTGCTCACCTGCAAAATACCACCAATAGTTTTGGGTACCGTTTTGGCGATCAATGGCTTAATTCCTTAAAAATAGCTCGACCCCTTCGCCATACCGATCAATTTCAATCCATGCTCTACCTCAGCATCGATCACGAATACCTTGCAAAGGATGTGAATAAACGAGGGTTTTACCAATATGGCACTGGAGGACAGGCCTGGTTTGCCGGTCTTGGCTATCAACTAATTCACGATAAATGGAGCTTTGGTGCCCAATACCTGTTCCGACCCTTACCGGCCATTGGCGATTATCGAGCCTTAGATCAACTCAATATCAACTTCAGCTATTTCCTTTAAATGAAGAAGCTTATAATCTTGGGGATACTTGGTAGTAGTCTAGCTTGTAGCAAGGAATTTAAGGCAAATGAGGATATCGAAGCACCATCCATTAACATTTTGGCACCACAATCCTTGGAGCTCAAGGCTGGAGACACCCTTCAAATCGAAGTGGAAATAAGGGATAACGATCAATTACATGACTACTACCTGGGCCTGAATAACCTTAGTGAAATGAAAAAGGAAATTCACTGGTCGGGCCATTGGCACGGCCAAAGTATTCGTCTCGACACCAATTTTATTATCCCGAGCGAATTACCCTTTTCCCATTGGCAACTGCAACTAGAGGCCAGTGACCATAATGGTAACCGCAAAAAAGTAAGGAAGGAAATATTTATCCTTGGCCATTAAGTGAGCCAAGTATCAAAGCAGTCTTATTCTCGAAGCTAAAAGCCTTTGCGATTAAGTCTGCTTACCTAAGGTCTACAATTTGTTGAAGACCTTTTTACAGGGCTATTACCTCAAACTCGTAGCCTTCGGTAATAGGATTGATTAAAAGCTTTTTACAAGCTTCATCAACCTTGGCTTTAGCAAGCTCTTCGGAGTCGGCTTCAATCTCTAGGTGAATATGCTTACCTATGCGAACATCAGAAATTTCGGGTAGTCCAATATTCTTCATGCTATTGCTTACCGCCTTTCCTTGAGGGTCGAGTAATGCCTTGTGTGGCATAATATTAATTTCCGCTTTGAACTTCATAGGTAGAACTTTACTGGCCTTTACCAGGCTTGAATAAGATTGAAATTAAGAGGTACAAAGGTATAACAAAGGCCAATGCCCGAAAACGGAAAATCACAAAAAGCAAAACAATTGCTAACACCAGAATGATTCTGGAGCGATTCTCTCGCCAGGTCCAATCTTTAACTTTAAGCGACATCAGCGGAAGCTCCGCCACCAATAGCAAGGAAGTGGCGATGGTTAAAAGGCTCAAAAAGAAGGGGTGGTATAAAATGGCTTCGGTAGTCGCATTGTCGGTCCAATGAGCCCAGAGGCAAATGGAATACAGCAAAATGGCATTACTCGGAGTTGGTAATCCAATAAAGTAGTCGGCCTGACGACTATCTAAATTAAACTTCGCTAAGCGCAAGGCCGAAAAAATAGGCACCAGGAGTGCGATGTAGGGTAAAAAATCGGGCAGTGGCTCGCCACTTAAAGAAGCATCTTTAAAAGTGAGGAAGAGGGCAATTCCCGGAGCCAATCCGAAGCTGATTAAATCGGCCATGGAATCTAATTGCAAACCCAACTCCGAATGGACACCCAGTGCCCGCGCTACTAAACCATCGAGAAAGTCGAAAACTAAGGATGCCCCCAGGAGCCAGAGAATCAATTCCCAGCGACCTTCAAATAAGGCGATTATGGTTAAAACCCCGGCACCTAAGTTAGCGAGGGTGATGATATTCGGTAAATTCCTTTTCAACATGGGAACAATATTAGCCAATCGCCAAAGTTATGAAGGAGGAAATTAGCTTTATTTGCGCAAAAGAATTCCTTTGAAGTACCTAATTCTTTTTCTCAGTTTACCGGTTCTACTTTTAGCTCAAGGCCGAAAGTACTCTAATGCCTTTCTCGAAATCGGGGTCGATGCCCGCTCGATGGCGCTATCTAATGCGGTTATTGCTTCGAGCAACGATGTAAATGCTACTTACTGGAACCCGGCCGGTTTAGCGCAAATACGCAGCTCTTGGCAAGCTTCGGCAATGCATGCCGAGTATTTTGCTAGTATCGCTCAATACGACTATGCGGCCTACGCACAGCCCCTAGACGAATACAGCTCGGGCGGAATTGCCTTTATTCGCTTTGGTGTAGACGATATCCTAAACACAACCGAACTCATTGATCAAGACGGAAATGTAGATTATGATCGCATCCGTCGATTCTCGGCTGCCGACTATGCCCTAATCGGATCCTATGCCCGCCGTTCAAAATCAATTGAAGGCCTTAATTACGGCGGTAGCTTTAAACTGGTGTACCGCCAGATTGGTGAATTTGCCAGTTCCGTTGGTTTTGGATTTGATGCCGGTGTGCAATACCGAAAAGGAGCCTGGCAGTTTGGGGCTACCTTACGAGACATCACCACCACCTTTAATGCTTGGACTATTCATGAAGAGGAGTTTGGCGATATCTTTGAGCTTACGCCCAACGAGATGCCCGATCAAAACTTGGAACTCACCTTACCGCGTTTATTATTAGGTGCGGGGCGTTCCTTTAAACTAAACGACCGCTATAGTTTACATGCCGAAGCCAGTGCTGATCTAACTTTTGGTGGAGAACAAAACGTACTATTAGGCTCAGACCTCGTGAACTTGAATCCAAACTTAGGCTTGGAACTCGGTTATCGAAACTTCATTTTTCTCAGAACAGGGATTGGCAATGTGAAAAAACTACAGGAGTTTAATGGTAACGAATACTTCAGCTTACAACCCAATTTAGGTATTGGCTTCGCCTACCGTGGCTTCCATATCGACTATGCCCTTACCGATATCGCTAGTGCTTCGGGCACACTTTATTCGAATATCTTCTCGGTACGCTTTAACTTTGAGACCTTTAAACGGTCTTAATGCTCCAAAAATACTTACCCGCTCTTTGTGCCATCATTTGCTATCCTTTAGCTTACCTATGGGCCGACGGAGCTTTCGTTTTCTTAGCCTTAGCTTGGGCCGCTTTGATTTACAGTGCCGAAGGTAGTCAGGCTTGGTATTTCAAATTTGGTCTTGGTTTCCTTGTATTCGGACTGGCCTCTTTTGCTGCAGCTGATAGTTTTGCGGTCATACAGTTAATCGCCTGGTTGGCCTATATTTTGGCTCGTCCACTATGGGGTAAACAACGCGCCTTCTTAGCGCTCCTCTTCCTCTTCCTCTCCGCCGAAGCCATTCCTTTTTATACTCCTCTCGAGCAAAGTCTTTCTTTAGGACTTTCCCAAGTATACACTTCAAACCTTGAGTTTTGGGCCGCCTGGTACTACGAGGCTGGTCAGTTTACCGCTAGCTTCCAACTAATGCTCAGCGGACTTTTCGGTTATTTCATTCTTGCTCAAATGGAAAACCGGGCTAAACCCGCACGGATATTGCTGCTTCTTAGTTTACTAATCCTTTTATTACCGCTCGTCTTTTGCCTTTCGGCAGATGGATATAACGTAAAAGCGGCGGTTAACCAGCTTTCATGGGGAATGAGCCCGATGGATCGTTTCGTGGCTCGATTGAGTTTTTTCTTGGCATTCTTTCTTTTACTCTTCGCTGCGGTACGTAAATTACTGCCCGAAAAGAATGCAGATGATCGATTTACGTAGCGACACTTTTACCAAGCCCCTTCCCGAAATGCAAAAGGCCATGTGGGCCGCCGAAGTGGGCGATGATGTTTTTGGAGAAGACCCTAGCATTAATAAATTGGAAGCGAAAGCCGCCGAAATGTTTGGAATGGAAGCAGCGGTTTTTTGTCCTTCGGGGACCATGACCAATCAAATTGCGATTAAAAATCATACTGTTCCTGGGCAGGAAATTATTTGTCACGAATATTCGCATGTTTACAATTACGAAGGTGGAGGCATTGCCTTTAACAGTAGCTGTCAGGTACGCCCACTCCCTGGCCCCAATGGGAAATTAGAACCGGATTCTGTGGCCGCCGCCTTACAAAATCCCCTCGACCACCATGCCGCTACTAGTCGCTTGGTAGTACTCGAAAACACGACTAATAAAGGCGGAGGTGCTTGTTATGACTTAGACACCATCGATGAAATCAGGGCCATCACCAATACAAAAGGCCTGGGCTTACACCTTGATGGCGCGCGGTTATGGAACGCCTTGGTGGCCACCGGTCAAACCGCTGAGGACTATGGAAAGCGATTCGACTCCATCTCCATCTGCCTAAGCAAAGGTTTAGGTTGCCCAGTGGGATCATTGCTTTTAGGTTCCAAGGACTTTATACACCAAGCACGCTTTATTCGTAAAAAGTTAGGGGGAGCAATGCGTCAGGCAGGCTATTTAGCCGCCGCAGGTATTTACGCTTTAGACCATCATATTGAGCGCCTTGCTGAAGATCACGAAAAGGCCAAGCTATTAGCCGAGGCCTTGGAAAAATCAACTTGGGTATTGCCTATCGAAATTGTGGAGACCAATATTCTCATATTCAATTTAAAGCCCGAAAAGGACATCGAGCAGTTCAATGCCCATCTGCGCCAAGCAGGAATTTTACATATCGATATGGGGCAAGGCAAGCAACGTTTTGTTACCCATCATGATGTGAGTATGGAGCAAATAAATCAGGTGGTCACACAAATTCAAACACTTCCTTAAGCAATTGATAATCTTACACTAAGGCCTTGTGTAAGGTATGTCACCAAAGCCGAAAAGCTAACTTTTATCATTCTTTTTCCGGGCTAATCAGGGGACCTTTACTCATGTAATTGAAACCCACATTAGTCATGAAAGATCTAGTGATTTTAGGCGCCGGAACCGCCGGCACTATGATGAGCAATCACCTCGCCAAACGCTTAGCAAAAGATTGGCGAATTCGGATTGTAGACCAACGAAAAATCCATCATTACCAACCCGGATATCTATTTATCCCTTTCGGAACTTACAAGGAAGAGGATATCGTTAAACCCATTAAAAAGTTTATCCCCGAAAGGGCGGAGCTTATCCAAGAAGGTATTTTAAAGGTTGATAAAGACCACGACCGTATTTATCTCGAAAACGGTGAAACCTTGGATTACGATGTTCTAATCATCGCTACCGGGACTGATATTGCCCCCGATGAGATAGATGGCATGATGGGACCCCACTGGCATCAGTCTGTATTCGATTTTTACACCTTAGAAGGAGCGGTTAAGCTACACGAGAAACTCGAAACTTGGGAAGGAGGTCATTTAGTGGTGCACATCACCGAAATGCCCATTAAGTGCCCAGTAGCTCCCTTGGAGTTTGCCTTTTTAGCCGATGCCTATTTCGAGCAGCGCAAGATGCGCAACAAGGTGAAAATCACTTTTGTTACTCCCATGGACGGGGCCTTTACCAAACCCGTGGCTAGCGCCCACCTGGGCCACCTCTTAAAAGATAAAGGCATTGAGGTTGTTCCCAACTTTAACATCATGAGTTTAGATGGTGAGAATAAGACCATTATGGACTATGAAGGCAAAGAAGTGAGTTACGACCTGCTGGTAACCGTTCCTACCAACAAGGGAGCCGACTACGTGGAGCGCAGCGGCCTGGGTGATGAGTTAAACTTTATCCCCACCAATAAGGGAACCCTACAAAGCAATGCTAAAGAAAACATCTTTGTAATTGGCGATGCCACCAATTTACCAGCTTCTAAAGCCGGCTCTGTGGCTCACTTCGAAGGGGAAATTCTATTAGAGAATGTAATTCGCTTTATCGAGGGTAAAGAGCTAATGGATGAATTCGATGGCCATGCCAACTGCTTTATCGAAACAGGTCATGGTAAAGCGCTATTAATCGACTTTAATTACCACCACCAACCCGTAAGTGGAACCTTCCCCCTACCTGGTGTGGGACCGCTAAACTTATTGAAGGAGAGCCGCATGAACCACATGGGCAAAATGGCCTTCAAATGGATATACTGGAACATGCTAATCACCGGTAAGCATATCCCCTTCGTAAGTGCGAAGATGCAAGAAGCCGGAAAAAACTTTGAAGAAGAAACCGTTTAAAAATAGAAACCATGGAAACCACAATTGCCGGTCAAACTATTGACCTAAACAACGAAGGATACCTCACCGACATTAAGCAATGGACAAAAGAGGTAGCGATGCACATCGCCCAAGAAGAAGGAATAACGCTCACCGACGGCCATTGGCCGGTAATCGAATACCTTCAAGAACAGTACCGCAACGAAGTACCATTAAGCATCCGCAAGGTGGGTAAAAGCGGGGTGGTAGATATCAAGCAGTTTTACGCCTTGTTCCCCGGTGGACCGCTTAAAAAAGCCAGTCGCATTGCCGGAATCCCCAAACCTGCTAGTTGTATTTAATTAAAAAACGCTCAATCATGGACACTCAAGCAATGGAAAATACCGCGGTAGAAAAGAAAGATGCCAAGGTTCAAAAAATGATGCTGATCCTTTCAAAGGCCACCATCGATAATGTATACGCCTGCTTCATCTTGGCCAATGGCGCCCGAATGGAGGGTATTGAAGCAGAAATCTTTTTCACCTTCTTTGGACTCGAAGCGGTGCAAAAGAAAAAATTGGAACATCTCCATGTTGCTACCGTAGGGAATCCTGCGATGCACATCCCGACCCTTTTAGGGGGATTGCCTGGAATGGAAGCCTTTGCCACCAATATGATGAAAAAGGAAATGGAGAAATTGGATATCCCACCCGTGGGTGAGTTCATTGAAATTTTGGAAGCCTCTGGCGCCAAACTTTGGGCTTGCAAACTAGCCATGGATATGTTCCACCTGGAGCGCGAAGATTTGGTAGACGAAATTTCCGACGTTATTACCGTTGGTGACTTCTACCAACGTGCTCAAGGCGAAAACACACATTTGTTGTTCATCTAGAGCAAATTGTGGGTTTCAAGGAAAGGTCTCATTGACTTCGTCGATGGGACCTTTCTTCTTTAGCCTTTTAATGCTGTAACTTTGAGGCATGTTACGAACCCTTTCCCTACTCCTTTGCAGCTTATTTTTAGGAGCCCAAAGTTCTTTAGAATGGAACTTCGAAAAAGATGATTTTAGCAGAGATGCCTCCTTCTGGAGCACCAATACACACCGTATCCAATTAAATGATTTTTCATTTTTCGGCTTTTCGGCATATAGCTTCCAAGAAACAGAACTTCAAATCGAGATTCGCTTCCTAAGTCAGTCCGAATGGACCGAATGGCAGGCCTTTAACAAGCAAGCGCATGATGAATTAATCACGGACCGCCAAGTTTGGGTTAGCAAATTGATTTCGCAAGAAGTAGAAGCCTGGCAATTGCGATTAAAGGAAAAACCACGCTCCCCCTTAACCTTAAGGCTTTTTATTGCGCATCAGCCATCAGCTAGCAAGCTTAAAACCCATGCTCCATCTTTCAACTTAGAATCCAACAACTGTAGCTGCCCGCAACCAAGCTACTGCGATCGTACTTGTTGGTGCCCGAATAACGACTGCCCACCTCCCTCCTCCTATAGCCCTACGGTGCCCACCCACCTAATCGTGCATCATTCCGCTGGCGCGAATAGCTCTAACAACTTTGCGGGAGTGGTGGCCTATTATTGGGACTTACACGTAAACACCAATGGCTGGAGCGATATTGGCTATAATTGGCTCATCGATCCCAACGGCGTAGTTTATGAAGGTCGTGGTTCGGGGACTATCGGAGCCCACTTTAGCTGTTTAAATTCGGGAACCACCGGAATTTGTATCATTGGCGATTACCGCAATAGCCAGCCCAGTAGCGCCAGTTTGATAGCCCTCTCCGATTTGTTGCTCTACGAATCTTGTTTAAACGGAATAAGTCCGGCCGACACCAGTATTCATCAAAGTTCCCAATTGGTTTTAAGGCATATTTCCGGACATCGCGATGCCAACACCGCAACGGTGGGTTGCCCCTCCGGCACAGTATGCCCTGGTCAAGTTCTTTATAATAAGTTGGATTCCATTGCCTCGGCCATTAACCAAGACGCCTGTTTACTTTCGAGGCCTGAAACGGCGTTTTTTAGCGGACAACATTTTTACCCCGTACCTAGTAAAAACTATATCCGCAGTGAAAGCAGCGAGCCTATTAGTAATTGTGTGATTATCGATAGTCAAGGTCGAGTTTTTCCTCTTCCTAAGATAAATGCCAATCAATGGGACCTGCGTAAATTTGGAGCCGGAATTTACTCCTTGCACTACGAAATCAACGGAAGTCGCTACCAACAAACCATCAGCATATTATGAGACTAGTATTTTCAATTTTATTGGGTCTTTCCTTCTTAAACCTTGAGGCCCAAGACCTACGGGCCTATCAACTTTATGATAAGGGAGGGGAAGCCCTAAGCTTTAACGAAATGCTATCTGCCCTGAGCAAGGCTGATGTTATTTTATTTGGCGAATTACACAACAACCCCATTTGCCATTGGCTACAATATGAAGTTACGGCAGCCCTCTACGAACAGGATAGCAATTTAGTTTTAGGGGCAGAAATGTTTGAAGCCGACAATCAAGAGGCTTTAAACCTTTATTTAAATGACAGTATTGATGAGAAGGGTTTGGATAGTTTAGCCCGCTTATGGCCAAACTACGACACCGACTATAAAGGTTTGGTCGACTTTGCCAAAGCGCGTCAGCTGCCCTTTATCGCCACCAATATCCCAAGAGTTTATGCCCGTCAGGTGTATAAACAAGGCTTGGAAAGTTTGGACACCTTGAGCGATAGCATCAAAGCTTGGATGGTCCCCTTACCTATGCCCTACGATGGGGAGCTCCCAGGCTACAAAGCCTTATTGGAAATGATGGGAGGCCATGGCGGCGAAAATTTCCCCAAGGCTCAAGCCATTAAAGATGCGACCATGGCGCACTTTATCGTGCTTCACCTGCCGAATGAAGGAACCTTCATCCACTACAATGGCGACTACCATTCCAAAGACTTCGAAGGGATAAGCTGGTACCTGAATGAGTTCAAGGATGATCTAAATATAATGACCATTTCCACCCAAATTCAAGATCAGGTAAGCCCCTTGGATAGCGCCAGTGCTGGGCATGCTGATTTCACTTTGGTGGTAGATGGGCAAATGACGAATAGCTATTAAACTAGGCTTATTCCTCCGCTAGGGATTCGAGGACTTCCTTAATTAAATCTCCCTCATACCCTTGGCGCATTAGATAGGCAAATAGCTTTTGCTTACGCTGATAAAAATTAGCCCCCTTAGTTAAAGGCCATCGCTTTTCGCAGATATGCTCTAAGTTGGCATAATACTGTTCGGGATCAATTTCAGTTAAAGCTTTTTTGAGTACATACTCACTTAACTGATGTGGATATAAAGCCTGTTTAATACGATTCCTCCCCCACCTTTTTATCTTGTACTTCCCGCGCACAAAAGCGCGAGCAAAGCGCTCCTCATCAACGAAGCGCTCCTGAATTAATTCACTTAAAAGGGTATCTGCAATTTCGGGGAGGAGCCCGTATGTGAGAAGCTTCTCTCTAACTTCCTTTTGGCTGCGTTCGCGATAGAGGCAAAAGCCACGAATTTTTTCCCGCGCTTCATTTAGGTCATAAATCTTTCCGCGGGAATCAGCCATTAGGCCTTGCTTTCGTGATCAATACGTAAAATGGTTCGGAAAGCGACAAACTTTTCGCGGTAACGCTCCATATGCTCCGCTTGCAATCGGGCCGCATGCTTTTGTTGGTAAGCCTGAAGGTCCTCCATCTGCTTAAAGCGATACTGAATGGAATAGGTTAAGCCTTGCTCCTCATCCACCATTACCTGAGCGATGCGGTTATCGATAAAAAAACCTGTAGCCAAGACATCCGGTATATGCACTTCCTTCATCCATTGTAACCAGTCGTCGTGCACGTCCGATTCGATATTAACCGTAACATTATAGATATACATGCTAATTTATTTGATCGCCCCGTAATCGACGGTAGGCCTTTCGAGCCTCTGAGGCAAAGAAACTGTCGATATGGGTGGTAAATAATTCTTCGTAAGCCTGCATGGCCGCTTCAAAGTTGCCAAGGCTTTCTTGCGACTTGGCTAATTTATAAAGGGCATCGTCGGCCAAAATATCATCGCCATGCTCATCGATAATCCTTTGCCATAATTCATGCGCCTCCTCAAACCTGCCTTGCTTAGCGCGAATATTCGCCCTTAGCATTAAGCTTTCATCCGCCACAGGATGATCGGCATAGCCCACTTCCAGAATTTCCAATAAAACCAAGGCGGAATCATACATCTGCCGATAGGAGTAAAGGTCGGCCTTCGCGTAGGCCTCCAGGGCATCAGTGGTAGAATCTAGGGCCATATTATCCGTAATCAACAAGGAATACTGCATGGCATCATTGGCAATAAGTTTGGAGGTTGACTCTTTTAAAACGGAAAAAATTCCTTGTGCCCATTCAAAATCTCCCACATAATAGGCGGCTTTGGCGCGTTTAAATTTTGCTTCCTGACCAATAACTGATTGATCAAGTGCTTTTTCGGCCTTGCGGTAATAGATAATGGCATCCCAACGCCTGCCGGTAAAAAGTAATAAATCGGCATAGGCTATTTGCGCTTTTGCCTGATCCTCGGGACCTATCCAGGCTTTATCAAACAAAGAGAGCAATAAGGCTTCGGCCGAATCTTTGGCATTGAGGCGATAGGCTAATATTTCAGCTAATGGCAAACTCAATTCCGCTTGATAGGGATCCCCACGAAAATCCTGACTAAAGTTTCGGTATTCCTCGGCCAACTGAGCCCAGTCTTCCCGACCTGCATTTCGTATTTGCAAATCGAGGTGTTGAGCATCCAAACTTCCGATAACCGCCGTTTGATAGAAGGGATATTCTGGACCCTTATCTTTTTCGTAATCGTAAATCCGAGCCGCTAAAGAAAAATCCTCATTATTATAAGTCAAACGCGCCAAATTGATAATCTCATTTCCCTGTAATCGTCCTTGACGGTCGAGGGCGCGCAATTGGGTAAAGGCGGCTCTAAAGTTTTCTTCCTGACTGTAAATATGAATCAAGAGCTCATTAAAACGTTGGGGAGCACCGTCCTGAATACGTTTTATGATGGATTGCTTGAGAATATCCAAGTTAGGATCTGTTACTCCCGGACTGATCGACTGGGCGAGCAACATCTTCACCGTTGGCAAATATCCCGGCGTACGATCCACCATCTGCAAATACATTTGATGCATATTCGGAATATCCCCCAACTCCCCGTACAACAGTGCCATTTGGTAGTCAAAGTTCATTTTGGGATTGGTGGATAAAGCGTGCTGGTAAATCTCCAAGGCTTCTTTCGCGTAGCCACGGTCGCTTAAGGCCTTGCCATAGGCGTAAGATTGACCAGCGCTGCGCGTGATTATCGCTTTAAATTCTTCTAAAAGCGACTCGGCATCCTTAGAGTCTCCACGCTTGCGATGCAAGAAGAGTTCATCAACCTGAAAGGCCGCTTTCCTACCCGGCACCCTTTGAGCCCAGTCGCGGCTTAGCCGAATGGCATCGCGGTACTCCTCTAACTCCAAATAGGAATCAAAAAGCAGGTTATACACCTTAGGGTCTACGCTACGCTCCCCAAGGTCCTCAATTTTATCGATTACCTTTTCGTAAGCCTGCTCCTCAAAATACTGCTGAGCGAGGGCTAAATCCTGCGCATCTTTAAGCACCTTTTCTTTCTGGGCCAAGGAGCTGTAAAAGCTGAAGGTAAAAAGGGCAAGTATTAAAAAGCTAGTGTTTCTCAAACTAATAGGCTATTGCAGCAAGCTATCGCTTTTGGCCAGCATTTGCAAGTAGCGATCAGCCGCCGTATCCCAAACCTCCATTGCCATTTTGGTCGGACCTATTCTTTTGGTAACCATTAAGAAGTTATTGTAAAGCGCTTTCTCTTCTACCTTCATATACTCATTAACCGCAGCACTATCCAACTTTAAGTCTACGAGGCTATTCTTTAAGCTTAGTAATTGAGTTTTGGAGTAGCTTAAGTCTTTATGCAGTTTAGGTACATCCCGCAAGTACTTCATATACGGGCGGTGTACGTATTGTAAGGCCGCTAAAGATTGGGTCCAATACTCCTTATCGTCAAGCGGGGCACCCTCGCCGGTAAGTACTTTAAAGGCGGAGTCTACTAAGGCAAATTCCTCTTTTATTTGAGAGGAGTCGATGGAAGAGGTCACCTCTATCAAGCTATCCGTAACAAAAACCATTTCATCGATTTTCGCAATTTCCGCTTGATAGGGATTAGGAGCATCATTACAGGCGCCTAAGGTGAAAATGGCCAAACTGACAACAAGGAGCTTACGCATAAAATCAAATTATTTCAAAACCGGTATACGCTTGCAAGGCCTGAGGTACACGAACACCCTCTGGGCCTTGGTGATTTTCTAAAAGGGCTGCTACGATTCGCGGTAAAGCCAGGGCGCTACCATTGAGGCTGTGCAGCAACTGTGTTTTTTTATCTTCTCCACGATAACGGATTTTCATCCGATTAGTTTGGAAAGTTTTGAAGTTAGATACCGAACTTACTTCTAACCATCTTTCTTGGGCAGCAGACCAAACTTCAAAATCGTATGTAATCGCCGAAGTGAAACCTAAGTCTCCACCACAAAGTCTTAAAATTCGATAAGGAAGTTCTAGCTTTTGAAGCAAACCGGCAATATGCTCCACCATAGTGTCGAGCATAGCCATAGAGTCCTCCGGTTTTGTGAGACAAACCACTTCCACTTTATCAAATTGATGCAAACGATTGAGGCCGCGCACATCCTTACCATAGGAGCCGGCTTCGCGACGGAAACAGGCGGAGTAAGCGGTAGCCTTAATTGGTAAGCTATCCTCTGCTAGAATTTCATCTCTAAAAATATTGGTGATTGGTACCTCAGCGGTTGGAATCGCATAGAGGTTATCGGTTTGCATGTGGTACATCTGCCCCTCCTTATCGGGTAACTGACCGGTGCCAAAGCCCGATTCTTCATTCACCATCAAAGGCGGTTGATATTCTTCAAAGCCCGCTTTAATATTTTCTTCCAAGAAGAAATTGATTAATGCTCTTTGCAGACGTGCGCCTTTACCTTGGTACACTGGAAAACCAGCGCCGGTAATTTTCACCCCTAGGTCGAATCGAATCAGTTGTTTTTCTTCGGCAATTTCCCAGTGTGGCTTAGCCCCTTCTGGCAATTTGGAAATTTCACCATGGCGGGAAACCTCTTCGTTATCAGCTTCAGAATTCCCGGCCGGAACACTGTCAATGGGCACATTGGGAAGCGCCACTAAATCTTGCTCGAGACTATTCTTTAGTTGTTCTTGCTCCTGTTGTAGCTCCTTAATACGCTCCTTTAATTCGGAAGTACGCTGCTTGGCCGATTCGGCTTCTTCGCGCTTTCCAGACTTGTAAAGCATGCCAATTTCCTTAGAAATCTTATTGCTCTCGGCTAGGGCCTGATCGAGCTCATTCTGATTTTGGCGACGCAGCTCATCGAGCTTTAAAATATCTTGGATACTCTGCTCCGCATCTAAGCCGCGTTTTTTTAAACCGGCCGCTGCACGGGCAGCATTCTCACGGAGATAGGTGATTTCGAGCATGGTGATGAATTTGTTGCGAATTTACAATAGAGTGCTTAGTCCTTAATGACTAAAGTTTAATTCTTTAAAACAAAAAATCCTCCCCCAACCACTGGTTGGAGAAGGATTGTATTCCTAATGCGCAGCGGTAATTAAGCCTGAGGCTCTACCGATACGTATGATTTGTTATCTCTTTTCTTTTGGAACTTTACGGTACCATCAATAAGAGCGAATAAGGTATGATCTTTACCCATTCCTACGTTAGCACCGGCGATGTGACGAGTACCACGTTGACGTACGATGATGTTTCCAGCGATGGCATTCTGACCTCCGAAGATTTTTACTCCGAGTCTTTTACTTTCTGATTCGCGTCCGTTCTTGGAACTACCTACTCCTTTTTTATGAGCCATGTCTTCTAAATTTTAGGTTTCGGTTATCGACTAGCCAATACCAGTAATCTCGATTTGAGAAATGTACTGACGGTGACCGTTCATCTTCTGATAACCTTTACGACGTTTCTTCTTAAATACTAACACTTTGTCAGCACGAAGGTGCTGAACCACTTTGGCACTTACTTTAGTACCTTCTATAACCGGGGCGCCAACTTCTACTTTACCGTCATTGTCGGTTAACATAACCTTGTCGAATGAAAGTTCAGAACCTTCTTCCGCGCTTAAACGGTTAACGTAGATACGTTGATCTTTTTGTACTTTGTACTGGTGCCCTGCTATCTCTACTATGGCGTACATACAATTGATTTTTAAGGGCTGCAAATTTAGGACAAATATCTAAGTCACCGAACCTTACGAGGAAAAAATATTTACCTTTTTATATACTTAGACAAGAAGGAGTTCTAAAATAATGTTAAGGTCGGTGGTTTTAATGCCTTTAAGCCCCTTCATTCTTTAAAGAGCTCGTTAAAAAGTGTTAAAATTGCCATCCCTAATCGGGAACAAAATAAATGTAAATCGAAAACAACATGAAGAGAAAACTTCTTGGTTTAGTATTTCTTCTAGGTTTTGGATCGGCCCAAGCGCAATCTGAAATTGAATTTGAAGAGTACGACCTACCCAACGGATTACATGTGATATTACACGAAGACCACAGCACCCCTATTGTTGCGGTTAGTGTTTTGTATCACGTAGGAAGTAAGAATGAAAAAGCCGGTCGCTCCGGATTCGCTCATTTCTTTGAGCACTTAATGTTTGAAGGCTCCCCTAACATCGAGCGTGGTGAGTATATGAAAATCGTACAAGCTAATGGTGGTGAGCTTAATGCGAACACCTCCTTCGACCGCACCTTCTACTATGAGATCCTCCCATCTAACCAATTGGAGTTAGGACTTTGGCTTGAAAGTGAGCGCATGCTTCAGGCTACCGTAGATATGGAAGGCGTAGAAACACAACGCGAGGTGGTTAAAGAAGAAAAGCGTTTACGAATCGACAATCAGCCTTACGGATCTTTCCAAGAAAAGATGTTTGGAGCTGCCTTTGGCGACAGTTATTATGGTATACCTCCAATTGGTACCATGGAAGATTTGAATGCAGCGGAAATTGCTGATTTCGCTGATTTCTACGAAACCTTTTACGCGCCCAATAATGCAACCCTATCAATTGCCGGCGATATCGATCCCGAGCAAGCGAAGGAGTGGATTGAAAAGTATTTCGGTGGAATTCCGCGAGGTACCAAAGAAATTCCTCGTCCCACCGAGAAGCCTGCACCCCTAAGTGGAGAAGTTATCGATACCGTATACGATAACATCCAATTACCAGGAATCATCATGGGTTACCGCAGTCCTAAACAAGGTACTAAGGAAGCTTATGCCATGGATATGATTTCTACCATCCTTAGCGATGGACAAAGCTCTCGTTTGTACAAAACCTTAGTAGATGATAAGCAATTAGGCCTGGTGGTACAGTCTTTCCCTTTCACCCTAGAAAACGCTGGCTTGTTTATCACCTTCGGTTTAGCGAATCAAAATGTAGCCTTAGAAGATTTTATTGCTGCCATTGATGTGGAGATTAATAAAATGACCACTGAGGCCATTTCTGAAAAAGAGTACACCAAGATTTTAAATCAATTAGAGAACGATTTCGTTTCTACTAATGGAAGCATGGCTGGTATTGCAGAGAGCTTAGCGAACTACCACGTGTACTTAGGAGATGCCAATTTGATTAATACCGAAATTGAAGAGTATCGCGACATCGACCCCCAATTTTTATTGGAGGTGGCTAAAAAGTATTTACGTCCGGAAAACCGGGTAGTACTGATCTATTTACCTAAGAACGATCAATAAAACTTTAGATGATGAAACGAATTTTAACGAGCACCTTGGCCCTACTTTTAAGTGTGGCCACCTTTGCACAAGTTGATCGCTCTATTCGTCCGGAAGCCGCTCCGGCCAAGGATATTGAATTTGGCGATTACGATGTATACAAACTCAAGAATGGCTTAACCATTATTGTAGTAGAAAACGATAAACTCCCTCGCGTATCATTTAGCTTGGTAGTAGATCGTGATCCGATTATTGAAGGCGATAAAGCCGGTTATGTTTCTTTGGCAGGTCAATTACTTCGTCAGGGTACTACCAATCGCTCCAAAGATCAGCTAGACGAAGAAATTGATTTTATTGGCGCAAGTCTTTTTACGGGTTCCAGCAATGTTTATGCAGCCGGTCTAAGTAAGTACACCGAAACCCTAGTGGAGCTTTTAGCGGATGTTGCTTTAAACCCCTCTTTCCCAGCGGAAGAATTTGAGAAGCTTAAAAAGCAATCGCTTTCAGGCATCGAAAATGCTAAGGACGATCCTAACAGTTTGTCTAGCCGGATTTTCAACCAAAGTGTTTACGGACAAGAGCACCCTTATGGAGAACTTGATTCTGAAGCTACGATTGAGAATATCAATCTAGAAGATTGTAAAAACTACTACAATCAGTATTGGGCTCCAAACCAAACCTACATTACTGTTGTGGGCGACATCAAGGCCAGAAAGGCGAAAAAGCTAATCAAGAAATACTTCGGTGATTGGGAAATGAAAGCAGTTCCTAAAACTGAAGTCCCTACGGCCCCTAGCTATGACCAAACGATTGTAAATATCGTTAACCGTAATAGCTCTGTGCAAACCGTTTTAAACATCGGAAACAGCATCGATCTTAAACCTGGGCATCCAGATATCGTGAAACTTACTGTTGCCAATCAGATTTTAGGTGGTGGGAGTATGGGACGCTTATTCCGCAATATTCGCGAGGATAAAGCTTATACCTACGGTGCTTACTCTAGTTACAGTACCGATCGTTATGTAGGTGAGTTTAGTGCTGGAGCATCCGTCCGTAATGAAGTTACCGATAGTGCTGTGGTAGAATTCATCAAAGAATTCCGTCGCATGCAAAACGAGGCTGTTTCGGCTGAAGAATTGCAAGCTGCGAAGAACAATATCATTGGTTCTATGGGTCGCTCTTTGGAGAGTCCCCAAACCATAGCTTCGTATGCCTTGAACATTCAGCGCTACGGATTACCTGAAGATTATTACGAAAGCTATTTATCGCGTCTCGACGCCGTTACAGTTGAAGATATTATGGCCGTAGCCAAGAAGTATTTTAAAGCCGATGCTTTAGTAATTACTGCTGTTGGTAAAGGTGGAGAAATAGCCAGTACCCTAGAGAAATTCGGACCGGTTACCTATTACGACTTTTACGGTGAAGAAACTGGACCTCCTAGTTTACCTATTCCTGCCGGAGTAACCGCCGAAGGCGTTCTCCAAAACTTTATTGATGCCTTAGGTGGACAAGAGAAGCTTGACGCTGTTAAAGATGTGACCATCAACAGTACCATGGCCCTGCCTGGAATGCCAATGGAAGCTACTAATGTGACGAAGCAAAAACGTCCCTACTATCTATACCAAGAAATGAGCGTGGCCGGAATGGGCACCTTGAATAAAACCGTTTTCAATGGTAAAACCGCTAAGGTGAGCGGGATGGGTGGCAACCAAGAAGTTAGTGGTGAAGAGGCAGAGGCCTTTAAATCGCAAGCGAAATTGTTTATCGAAAGCACTTATTTAGAGAGTGGTTACACCTTAAAGCTTAGCTCCATTCAATTCCTTGACGGCGTAAAAGCTTACGCGATGGAAGTAACCAATCCAGATGGAGATAACATTACCGAATATTACTCGGTAGAGACTGGTCTTAAATTAAGAGAAGAAGAAACAATGGATGGCCCTGAAGGTCCGATTACCGTTTCTAAATCTTTTAATGATTACCGTGAAGTTAACGGGGTTATGTTCCCCTTTAGCATCACCATTAATCAAGGACAACAGAAAATCGACCTGAGTGTAAAATCAATTATGGTAAACACTGGGCTTAAAGCTTCCGACTTTAACTAAGTCGTAAGTCGATATAATTCTTGAAGCCGCTTCTGTAAAGGAGCGGCTTTTTATTTTTTAGAGAGGCGCTTGCGAATACGGTCCGCCGGAGATCCTTTGAGATTTACCAAATAAACACCGGCCAAAATGAGCAACATCCCAATTAAATGACCAAAGCCAATGGCCTCTCCATCCCAAACTCCCCAAAGCAAAGCCACTAAGGGAATGGCGTAGGTTACACTTGCCGCAAATAAGGAACTGGTTCCTTTAATGAGTATATTAAAGAGGATTACCGCTAAACTGGTCCCTACCACCCCTAATAAACCGATGTAAGCTAGGTTGAGCCATGCCGCAGCATCGGTTTGCATGATTTCGATGAAGTCGGTGCTAAAAACATATATCAAAGCGACCGGCCCTACCATTGTCGTACTAAACAAGGTAATCGCCAAGGAATCTAAATCCTGCATTTTGGAGTTAATCGTATTGATGCTTAATGCATAGCAGATGGTCGCTATAATGGGATAAAATCCATAAAGCAGATTATCAGGGTTCACCTTCATACCCGGCAATAAGAGCCATAAAGCTCCCATAAGTCCCAAGAAAATACCGGTAACCCCAATCCAGCGCACCCGCACCTTAAACCATACCAAGCCAATGATTAGGGTAAATAGTGGTACCATCGAATTCAATATTCCCACTAAGCTTGAATCTAAACGAGTAACCGCTAAGGGAAATAAGATATAAGGAATGGCATTACCAAAGTAACCCACGATAGCCGAGGGGATGGTATCTTTTCGCTTCCATTTCTTTAAGCGTGGAGCGGCAATTAGTAGGGTAAACAACCAGGCACTTGTAATTCGAATCATGCCAATTTGTGCATAAGAAAAGCTTTGCAAGCCTCGCTTCATTAAGATGAAGGAACTGCCCCAAATTAGAGCCAGAAGAAGGAACATTCCCCATGCTTGCAGGGGATTTAACTTTGGTGTTTTCACCGCGCAAATGTATTTATTTGTGAGGCTCCTATCTTTGCCCTAGCTAATGATTGGGAAAGTCTTTACATATTTAGGCCTTAGCTTATTGATTTGCAGCATGGTAATTCCATCAAGCTTGCATTTTGGACTTTTCCATTGGCAACAAAAACAGATTCGAAAAGAGGTTAAAGCCCACTTTCGCGCCGGATTAAAACCCAATGAAATAAGCCAGTTTCAGTTTACCCAGATCCAATTTGACAATCTTGATTGGGAGGGCCAAGATGAATTTTTCTGGAAGGGTCACAAATATGATATCGTATCGGTAAAGGAAGAGGCTGGGAAAATAAAGGTGCAAGCTTGGCTTGATGATAAGGAAAGTGAACTTCGCAAGCGATTTCATAGCCTCTTAGGCAAGCAACAACCTCATCCACAAGAGCAAGACCTTAAACTTATCGACTACTTTAAAAATTACTTTATCGAGTCCTTAAACCTTCCCAAGGCTTTCGCGAGATGGGAAGCCTTTAGTTTCTTTTGGCAGGCCTCTTTCAGCGAAGCGCATCTTCCAACATTCAGCCCCCCTCCACAGCAAGATTAGTCCTACACGAAAATCAAGTTTAGACTAATCTTAAAAATTCTTTTATGAACAAATTATGGAGCCTGGCCATAGCTTTGCTGGTCGGAAACGCTCTTTATTCTCAAACTATAAAAGTGGTCGACGCCCAAGAAGGTGAGCCCATTGAGCACGCAGAGCTCAGCATTGGACCAGATATTCTAACACCTCTATACACGGATGATCAGGGTATGGTTGATGTATCTGCCTTTCGCGGACAGCAAATCCAGATAAGCGCCATGGGCTACTTCACAAGCTTCATCGAGTATCAGGATTTAGCGCGATTAAACTTCACCATCGCCCTCGACCCTAGCCCTTTGGCCCTTGACCAAGTGGTGATTTCCGCCTCAAGGTGGAGTCAGTCCTCAAGGGAATTGCCTTACCATATCCGCGGATTAAAGTCCAAGGATGTGCTTTTGCAAAGTCCGCAAACCAGTGCTGATTTGCTCGGCAGCAGCGGCGAGGTTTTTATCCAAAAAAGTCAGCAAGGTGGAGGTAGCCCAATGATTAGAGGTTTTGCCACCAATCGATTGCTAATAGCGGTAGACGGAATTCGGATGAACAATGCCATCTTCCGTTCGGGAAATTTGCAACAAGTGATCTCCATCGACCCCTTAGCAGTTGAGCGAAGTGAAATCTACTTTGGTCCGGGCTCGGTGATCTATGGATCCGATGCCATTGGTGGGGTAATGAGCTTTAGCACGCTGTCGCCCCAATTAAGCACCGACACCAACCTCCTGGTTTTCGGAAGCGCCTATGCCCGTAGTTCTTCCGCTAATAATGAATTGAGTCAGCATTTCGATTATAACATCGGAACCGAAGCCTGGGCTTGGCGCGGAAGCTTTTCCTACAATAGGTACGGTGATTTAAGAATGGGGAGTGATGGTCCTGAAGAATTACTGCGTAACTTTTCGGTACAGCGAATTGACAGTATCGACCGGCAAATTTCTAATCCTGATCCCGAGATTCAATTAAATACAGGCTTCGAACAGTTTCACACCCTGCAGAAGCTTTTTTACAAGGCCAACACTTACTTTGATTTAGAGTACAGTTTTATTTACTCTAGGACCAGCGATTATGATCGTTACGATCGCCTTATTCGCACCCGTAATGGTTTACCTCGCAGCGCCGAATGGTATTATGGCCCTCAGGTGTGGAGCATGAATAAGTTGGAGCTTAACTTTCGCAAAGCCAATGCTTTTTTTGATCGCGCAACCATTCGTTTAGCGGTGCAAAATTTTGAAGAAAGTAGACATGATCGCGACTTTCAAAATGATTTCCTTAATCACCGTGAGGAATTCTTAGATGCCTATTCGGCAAACTTGGATTTCCTAAAGCGAGTTTCTGCCGACCATAAATTGTTTTACGGACTGGAGTTTATCCATAACCAGGTAAATTCCGAGGGCAGCGTAGAGGACATTCGAACGGGCTTCCAAAGCCAGGGAGCCTCTCGATACCCCGATGCTATCTGGCAAAGTTTAGCGGCTTATCTAAACCATGAATGGGAATGGTCGCCCCGCTTCACTTCCCAACTAGGCCTACGCTATAACCAATTTAGGATTGAAAGTGATTTCAGCGAGAACCAAGCGTTTTACCCCTTGCCTTTTTCAGAGGCCAATTTAAATACCGGTAACCTGACTGGAAGTTTGGGTTTTGTGTATCGACCTTCCGAAAATTGGAAATGGCGACTCAATTTTGGAACTGCTTTCCGAGCTCCCAATGTTGATGATATCGGCAAGGTTTTCGATTCGGGAGACGCCATTGTAGTGGTGCCCAATCCAGACCTTGAAGCGGAATATGCCTATAATGCGGAGTTAGGCCTTGCCAGCATCTTAGTAGAGAATATCCGTTTGGATATTAGCGCTTACTACACCTATTTAGATGAGGCACTAGTGCGTCGCCCTTTTACCCTTAATGGCTTTGACAGTATCGTTTACGATGGTGAAAAAAGTGAAGTACAAGCCGTACAAAATGCTGCTCGAGCCCAAGTTTATGGATTACAGTTTGGATTGGATTGGAGCATCAATGGACAATGGACCTTCTCCAATCGTTTCAATTGGCAACGTGGAATGGAAGAAGACGAAAGCGGAGTGGTTGGTCCTTCACGGCATGCGGCCCCCTGGTTTGGCATTAGCCGTTTACGGTTTAACTATGATAAACTAAACTTAGAAGTTAATGTGCAATACTCCGGAGAGGTAGCGGCTGAAGATCTCAATTTTGAGGAAGCCGATAAAACCTATCTCTATTTACCTAATGCCAATGGTGAGGCTTATTCTCCTGGATGGTATACCTTAAACTTTAAGTCCAGTTTTATGCTCAATAAGGAATGGACCTTAAGTGCAGGAATTGAAAATATCACCGATCAGCGCTATAGGCCGTACAGCAGCGGATTGGTTGCCCCCGGAAGGAATTTCATTTTAGCGGCCCAATTTAAGTTTTAGGAAAAGCCGGCTTGGAGCCGGCTTTATTATTTCGCAAGCTTTGACTAAACCTTTTGACTTTTTTCCTCGTTTTTCAGACATGAAGAAAACATTACTTATCACATTTTCGATTTTATTCAGCATTGCTCTAAACGGTCAAAATCAAACCTGGATTGGCTTAAATGGTATTCCAATTGGCATTCATCACCCGGTAACCTTCGCGATTGGTGATTATGGTTACTCCATTACTGGGGTTAATAGCTTCAATAGTGCCATCGACAAAGCGTATCGTTACAACCCAGTTACCGATAGCTGGGCCACCTTAAGTGATTTCCCAGGAGGCTCCAGAGGTTTTGCGATTGGCTTGGCCTACCAAGGAAAAGGTTACCTCGGGTTTGGAGCCACTAGCAGTCAGTATTTCGATGACCTTTGGGTTTATGATACAGCAACCATGCAATGGACCCAGTTAGCAGACTGTCCCGGCCCTGCACGTCGACACCCTGCATTAATGGCCGCCAATGGAAAAATTTACATGGGCTTAGGTAATGATAATACCGGAGATCTTAAAGATTTTTGGGAATATGATATTGCTTCCGACTCTTGGACGCAATTACCAGATATACCTGGTCCTGCTCGTCACCACCCTTTTATGTTCGCCGTTAACGGTGAAGTATATGCTGGCATGGGCCACGGGGGTAATTTTATATTTGGTGACTGGTACCGATACGACACCTTAAATAACAGCTGGCAAAGCATGTCAAACTTCCCTGGTGAAAACCGCGTGGCCGGAACGCAATTTGATCACATGGGGCATGGCTATGTTTTGAGCGGGGATGGCGACAACCATAGCTTTATGAGTACTGGCGAATTTTGGGAGTATACCGACGCTACCGATACTTGGACGCAACTTGCTCCACACCCCGGTCCTAGTCGCTGGGCCCCAGGCTCCTTTGTAATTGGAGACACCCTTTACTTTTTTGGCGGTTATGATCGCTTTAACTCCTTTTTCCCGACCACCATGTTTAAGTATGCCTTCAACTCGGCAGGTATAGGACTTAAGGAAAGTAATTTAAAAGTGGGGCTTTATCCTAACCCTAGTCAAGGCATAATTAAAATCCAATCTCCGGAAGAATGGAGCAATGCTTCGGTTTACGGAATCGAAGGGAAGTTAATTTTAAATGCGCCTATTGAGGACAATCAGCTAGACTTAAGTGCCTTACCAGCTGGAGTATACCTCTTAAGCTTGGAAGGCCCCGCTGGAACTAGTACCAATCACCGCTTGCTTATTGAATAAGCTTCGGTAAGCTATTTTGGAATCTTTCTATCGGTAATCCTGAACTAAATTTGCCGCATGAAAAAGTGGTTAGTTCGTTTATCTCGTATAGAGATTGTTTTAATCTTCCTGGTAATCATTGCCGGCTCAGTAGTTCGCATGAGTGGATCCGGAATGGGATGTCCAGATTGGCCTAAGTGTTTTGGTCATCTAATCCCTCCTACCGAGCGGGAACAACTGGAGTGGCAAGCCAATACCTCTTACAATAAGAAGCAAATCATCATTCAGGATGAGGCGCTTTACTTCGCGAGGGAATCCTTTGTTTCTGGCGAACAGTATAATGCAAGCCATTGGGAACGCTACACCAAGCACGATTATGCCATATTCAATCCCGTACACACCTGGATTGAGTATATCAACCGCTTAATCGGGGCCTTATCGGGAATCCCGATGCTAATCATGGTTTTCATGAGCCTCTTGCTCATTCGCCAAAACTGGCGCTACTTTGCTTTATCCCTCGCTGGATTATTTATGCTGGGCTTTGAAGCTTGGTTGGGTAAGCTTGTGGTTGATGGTAATTTAATTCCGGGGAGTATTACCATTCATATGATTGGCGCCTTAATGATAGTTGCCATCCTCCTCGTTTTAAACGCCCTGCTCGAGAACCCCGAAAAGGAAAGCCTAGCCAGTACTCCCAAGTTTCGAAATTTAAGTGCCTTGGCCCTTTTGCTAAGTCTAATTCAAATAGGACTTGGCACTCAGGTGCGAGAAACTGTAGACAGCCTACAGCAGGCGGGCCTAGCGCGCGCTGACTGGATGGACCAAATGGACCTGAGCTTTTACATTCACCGTAGTTTTTCCATAATCCTGCTGGGATTGAATATTTGGATTTGGCGGATGAATAAAAATCTTGGTTTGAACTATTGGCAATGGAACTACATCTTGATTGTATTAGGCTTGGAAATCGCGGCTGGAATAATTCTCGCTTATTTTAATTTGCCTTATTTCGCCCAACCTTTACACTTATTGCTAGGCTCAGCTTTGTTTGCCTTGCAAGGTCATGCCCTAATTCAGGTAGTACTAAGAGGAGAGCGCAGGGTAGTACCTATAAAGTAGAGGGCTCATCAGAAGGGTTTTCATATAAGATATCGAGCGCCCGGATACTATCGCTTAAAGGGACCTTCAACTCAACGCGGGAAAAGCCCATTCCCGGATAAACACTATTAATGCTTTCGTTGGATAAGAAGCAGCGAATTCCTTCGGCCTCCAGCCGGCTCTTAAGTACATAGGCCTCGGAGATCATATTGAACTCGGCAATTCCAACTAATTTTTCCATTCCAAGCTTTCGATCATCCGAATCATCTCAGCCTCCATAAAGCGATTAACAGGACGCAGCGAATCGGCATTGGGAGTAGCATAGTAATACAGCACTCCTCTTAAAAAGTGTTGGGTGCTATCGGTCATAAAGAATTGCATCGATGTTGCGGCATCGCCTTGCAACTGATAGAATAAGCCATAAACCCTTTTATCCTCGTTAAGGAAGAGCTTTTCTTGAATGCCGTCGGCTTTAACAGTATGTTTATAGGCTAATTCGTGCCCCTCACCTAAAAGGGTATCTAAATTGTTTTCGGTAACCTTTCGATAGGTAAGTTGGACGGTGGCTCTTAAGCTAGGATACTTAATATCGTACCAACAACGTCCTTTACTCTTTAAGCGAGCGGCTTGGTTATAATCAAAACTAAAAGGGCAATCTTCACTAAACTCTTGGTACTTCGGGGCTGGTGTTTCGATTCGAAAATAGCCTTTGGGCTTGGGCGTATACTCCGGGTCGCAAGCAATAAGAAGAATAAAAGAGAGGGCAAGGATACTAATCTTCTTCATGCGTGGGGTTTTCGAGGATGGTTACTTTAATACGCTTCATACGGCGACCATCTAAACTTTCTACTTTAAAACGATAATGCTTAAAGGTAAATTCCTCATCCTTTTCGGGAAACTTACCCGCTACCTCTAAGAGCAAACCGGCTAAGGTTTCTGCTTCATCAAGGTGTTCTTCGAAATCTTCATCATCAGCATCAATTACTCTGAAGAAATCGGTAAGGTGCACTTTAGCTTCAAAAACATAGTTATGCTCGTCTAACTTGGAGTAGTATAATTCCTCATCGTCAAACTCATCACTAATTTCTCCGACAATCTCCTCAATGATGTCTTCCAAGGTCACAATTCCAGAAGTACCTCCATACTCATCTACAACTACGGCCAAGTGAATCTTCTTGTCTTGAAACTCCCGTAAAAGATCATCAATCTTCTTATTCTCCGGAACAAAGAAAGGCTCTCGCAGCAAGGATTGCCAGTTAAAGTCGTCCTTGGCATCCACATGAGGTAGTAAGTCTTTTACGTACAAGATACCTTCTACCTGATCAAAACTTTCTCGGTAAACGGGAATCCGAGAAAAACCACTATTGAGAATGGTTTCCATGAGTTCGGTATAATTCGTTTCCCTTTCGGCAGATACCACATCCATGCGAGGCTTCATAATCTGCTTCACATTGGTTGATCCAAATTTGACTATCCCCTCCAAAATTTTCTGTTCTTCCTGAGGACTTTCTTCATTGCTGGTAATCTCTAGAGCCTGACTTAAATCATCAACCGAAAGGGCCTCGCCACGTGTTTGCAGTCGTCGTTCGAAAAATCCGGTAGAGCGCACCAGAACCATGCTTACTGGCTTGAATATTCGTCTTAACACGAACATTGGTCCGCACATGAACAAGCCAAAGCCTACCGTATTTTTAGTTGCATAAACCTTTGGGAGCACCTCTCCGAAAAGAAGAATCAGAAAAGTAATCACCCCAATTTGAAAGAAGAGTCCTAATTCTTCATTGCTACTAAAGTCGAATAAGGAATCACTTAGGAATTTAGATAGGATTACAATTCCAACATTGATAAAGTTATTGGCGATTAAGATTGTTGCCAATAAGGTTTTAGGATGGTCTAATAATTCGGTTAGCGAATCTAATCGAGGGTGTTTCTTTTCCTTCAGTTCCTCAAGGTCCCGTGCGGTGATGGAAAAAAAGGCCACCTCAGAACCACTAACTAGGGCCGAGGCGATTAAAAGTATCAGGAGCAAGATCAAAGGAAAGATCAGGTCCAAGGTAAAAGGTTGGAGAATATCGCTAAGGAAAATTAAACTCGACGGCTCAGGGTCCAAGGGCTGTAATTTGGTTAATACTTAGAAGGGCAGGTCGTCTTCCTGTCCATCCTGGGAATCTCCAAAATTGGAATTTGTATTGGGGCTCGACACATTACTTCCTTGGGAAGATGAGGCGGGTGTTGCAGCCTGATTCGAAGCTGCTCCAGACGGCTTACCTCCCAACATCATAAAGTTATCGGTCATGATTTCGGTGGTATAACGCGTTTCTTTGGAGGCCTGATCTTGCCAACTACGGGTACGAATTCGACCTTCCACATACACCTTATCCCCTTTATTTAAATAGCGGTTGACCACCTCTACCAGGCCACCACGAACCACGATATTATGCCACTCTGTTTGAGTAACTTGTTCTCCATTGCGGTTGGTATAAGACTCGGATGTGGCAATTGGAAAGCGGGCTAAGGAACCCCCATTCTCAAAGTGTTTTACTTCGGGATCTGCGCCGAGGTTACCAATAAGGATGACTTTATTCAGACTGCCGTTAGCCATAGTGTTTTTTAATGAGGTCGATTAACAAATATAACGAATCAAGCCTGCTATTCAAGCGGCAAAGTTAGTTGATTTTCATCCAGGAACTTGCGAATGGGACGAGGGAATGCCAAGTCTTTTAAATCATTAATCGGCAACTCCTGCCAATGCTCCTTCGGCAGCCAATTCAAATGGTCTTCGAGCTGAATTTGCCAGATTGTAATAAAGAGGGTTTGATGACTCAACTTGTGTTTGGATAAGGTAAAACGTTGATATCGCAAGTTTGCCTTTTGCAAGTTCAGGGGAAGCATTAAGTTAAAGAAGTCCTTCTCATTTAAGGCCTCATCACTTTCATGGAGTGGGAACTGAAAAAGGCCTCGCCAAATCCCAGCTTCCCTTTGCTCCACATAGGTTTTCCCATCTTTCTGGAAGTACCAATAATTTAATTGCCTATGCTTGTCGTATTGTTTTCGCTGCTTTACTGGAAAGTCAGACACATTACCTTGTACTCTTGCCTTGCAGGCTTCCTGAAGCGGGCAATTCAAACAATCCGGATTGCGTGGTTTACAAACGGTTGCCCCCAGTTCCATTACCGCCTGATTATGCAAGGCAGGTTCTGCGGTATTAAGAAAATCATCGGCTAGAGCTTGGAAGCGCTTTTTACCCTGACCCGTATTAATAGGAGTGGCGTCGGCATGCAAGCGGCTTAGGACTCGCATTACATTTCCATCTAAAACTGCATGTTTTAAATCAAAGGCAAAAGAGGCAATCGCCGCAGCGGTATAATCCCCAACCCCCTTTAAACTAAGGATACCTTCATGGGTTTGTGGAAATTCACCACCCCAATCTTCCATTACCATCTGGGCGGCGGCATGCATATTTCGCGCTCGACTGTAATAGCCCAAGCCCTCCCATAATTTTAAAACCTCTCTTTGATCGGCTTGAGCTAAGTCCTTAATTGAGGGATATTTTTCGGTAAAACGCTGATAATAAGGCAGACCTTGGTCGACTCTAGTTTGCTGTAAGATGATTTCACTTAACCAGATGAAGTAAGGATCGCGTGTTTCGCGCCATGGTAAGTGTCGATAAGACCGCTGGTACCAATCGAGGAGTTTAGAATGAAGAACGGAATTGTCCAAATTATTTGTTTTTGAGCCGTTTAGCTTATAAAATAAATCTCCTTCAGGCTAGTTTTGTTCTGAAAAATCATTCTATATTTGCAGCCCTCAAAATTAGAGTTTTAACTACATAATTGATATTCAAATGACTAAAGCTGACATTGTAACCAGAATTACTGATAAGACCGGCATGGAAAAGTCTGACGTTCAGGCGGTTGTTGAGTCTTTCATGAAAGAGGTACGAAACAGCTTGGAAACAGGTGAGAATGTTTATTTACGTGGTTTCGGAAGCTTCATCATCAAGAAGCGCGCAGAGAAAACCGGACGTAACATCTCTAAGAACACTACCATCATCATTCCTGCTCACAACATCCCGTCTTTCAAGCCTGCGAAAACCTTCGTAGACTCAGTAAAGAAAAAGGTTAAAGTTAGCTAAGACCCTTGAAGACCGGCCCAGCCATATTAACTCTAGCAGGTATACTTATTGTAGCCGCTTTAATGTTCATGCCCCGCAGTCCGCAAACGGAAGAGGTGACCTCTGAGCACAATCATGGTGAAGCCGAGCATGAAACAGCAGCTTCGACGCTGGAAAACACCTACTCACTTGCCGACTCATTGGTAGACGATGCTTTGGAGAAAATGCAAAGCGGAGCCTTACCTCCCATGCAAGCCGTACTCAGTATACGAGACATCTCAGAGCGTTTCCCCGAAAACGTGAAAGCGAATTTCACACTAGGACTTATGAGTATGCAAACCTCTCAATTTGAAAAAGCACTCGATCGCTTTAATAAGGTTTTGGCCCAAGACCCTAATAATGGGGATGCCCACCTTTTACTTGCTCGTGCGCAATTAGCATTAGGTGATTCTACCGCAGCCATTGAAGGTCTGAATCATGCCTTGGAAACTCTTAGTAACGAAGAAACGAAAAACGCCATTCGCGAAGAATTGGCCAGTATTAACAACAATTAAAACTCATTGTTATGCCAAGTGGTAAAAAAAGAAAACGTCATAAGATGTCTACACACAAGCGTAAAAAGCGCTTGCGTAAAAACCGTCACAAGAAGAAATAAGCTGAGATCTTAGGATCCCGGCACCACCATAGCACCGCAATAGGGTGCTTTTGGTGTTTCTGCCATATCGGAATATAAAGACATCCACGTGTTGTGACTTTACGTCGCAACCCTAACAATTTTAAAGGTGAGTACAGAATTAATAATTAATTCGCGTACTGCCGATTCAGTAGCCGTAGCGCTACTCAAGGATGGTAGACTTTCGGAATTGCATTACGACAATACCGATGAGTTTGCGGTTGGAGATATATACATGGGAAAGATTAAAAGAATCGTTCCCGGCTTAAACGCGGCATTCGTTGACGTAGGTTACGAAAAAGACGCCTTTCTCCATTATCATGATCTGGGCCCCCAGATTAAATCGCTGCTCAAGTTTACCAGAAGAACGCAAACCGGAAAACAACGTTGGTCCCTGGCCGACTTTGAACCGGAAGCGGACATTGACAAGAACGGTAGTATCGATAAAGTACTGCGAGAAGGCCATAATATTTTGGTCCAAATCGCAAAGGAACCGATCTCTACAAAAGGCCCACGGATTACTTCAGAGTTATCTCTTGCCGGTCGTTACGTAGTGCTAGTTCCTTTCTCAAAGCGTGTTAGCGTTAGCAGCAAGCTTAGAGATAAAGAAGAAAAGGATCGCTTGCGCAGATTAGTAAAGAGCATCCGTCCCAAAGGCTTTGGAATCATCGTGCGGACTGCCGCCGAAGATTGCCAGGTAGCCGATCTCGACAGCGACATTCAAGAGCTTGTCGATAAGTGGAAACAACTTCACAAAAGTATTCAGAGGGTTAAAGCGCCCAAACGCGCTTTGCGGGAACTTAACCGCGTATCAGCCCTCTTACGAGACGTATTAAACGACTCGTTTAACTCGATTGCTGTAGATGATACTGATCTCTTTAATGAGGTGAAACAGTACATGAGAAGCATTGAGCCCGAAAAGGAAAAGATAGTTAAGTTCTACCAAGGTCGATTACCGATCTTCGAGCATTATGGGATCGAACGCCAAATTAAGTCAAGCTTTGGTCGCTCGGTGAGCATGGGTAAAGGCGCCTATCTCATTGTAGAACACACCGAGGCCATGCACGTAATTGACGTGAACAGCGGAAACCGCACCAATTCCTCCGAAAATCAGGAAGCCAACGCCTTAGCAGTAAACCTTTCTGCTGCTGAAGAAATTGCCCGCCAGTTGCGTTTACGCGACATGGGTGGTATTGTGGTTGTTGATTTCATTGATATGCATCGCAGTGAAAACCGCAAAAAGCTTTACGAAAAGCTTAAAGAGGAAATGGCCACTGATCGGGCTAAACATAAAATTCTGCCGCCTTCTCGTTTTGGCTTAGTGGAAATAACCCGACAAAGGGTACGCCCGGAAATGGCGATTCAAACCCGCGAGGAAAACCCAGATGGCAATGGAGAGGTAGAAGCTCCAATCCTAATTGTTGATGAAATCGAAAACAAAATCGACCTCATCTCCAAACAAAGCAAGGACAAAAATATCTATCTCCATCTCCACCCCTTTATTGCAGCGTATCTTACCCAAGGTTGGTTTAAATCGATACGCCGACTTTGGTCGAAAAAGTATAAACGAAACATTAAGGTTACCCCTCGGGATTCCTTCAAGTTTCTAGAATATCACTTTTTCAATGATAAAGACGAGGAATTCGAGTTTAAATAGAATTTATAAGGCTTTCAGCTAATAGAATAATTGGTAGTTTTGCCGAGAATTTAATTATGATCATGAAAAAGGGAATCTTAATAGTAGGAAGTGTTTTACTTCTAAGCTCCTGCGTAAGTAAATCGAAGTACACGGCTTTACAAGGTCAGTACGACGAAACCAACGAGGAACTCAGTAAGACTAGAATGGAATTGGCTTCTTGTTTAGACAACAAGAAAAATGCGCAAAAAGAAATTGAATACTTAAAAAAGACCAACTACCAATTGCTTAAAAACATTGGTAACATGTCTACCCTAAGTAAGAAAGAGGCCGAAAACCTCGAACGTTCTTTAGAGCAGTTGAAGGAAAAAGACATGACCATCAAAAGTCTTCAGGATGCCATCAACAAAAGAGACTCCGTAACCTTTGCTCTAGTATCTAAATTAAAAGGGGCAACCGTAGGAATGGATGATCAGGACATCAGCATCAATGTTGAAAAAGGAGTGGTTTATGTTTCCATCAGCGATAAGGTGCTTTTCAACAGTGGAAGTGCTAAATTAAGTGCTGAAGCACGCAATGTACTTGGTAAGGTTGCACAAGTATTAAAAGCTCAAGCCGATTTAGAATTTATGGTTGAAGGTCATACTGACGACAAGGCGGTATTAGCTACGGCTCCATTCCAGGACAACTGGGAGCTAAGTGCCTTACGTGCTGCGTCTGTGGTACGCGCTTTACAGTCTGACTTTAGTATCGACCCAAAACGTATGACTGTTGCCGGTAAAGGCGAGTATGCTCCGGTTGCAGATAACAGCAGCGCTGAGGGACGTGCCCAAAACCGTCGCACGCGAATTGTAATCCTTCCAAAACTTGATGAGTTCTATACTTTGATTGAGGAAGGAATGGAAGAGGCTTCTAAAAAATAAGCTTTGCTTAACAGTATAAGGAACCCTGGTCGATTGATCAGGGTTTTTTTTTTGCCTCTAAGTTCCGGCTCCTATTTTTGGCTTGATTCATGCTTTAAAGCAGACGTTCAAAATTAATTTCCACACTCATGAAAAAACCGTATTACCTCTTAATCACTTTAGCAATTGCCTTTGCGAGTAAGGCTCAAACCAACCAAGGAAGCCTATTGATTGGTCTTTCAAGCAATTTAAATCTGGGAGGCTCTGGCCCCAATGGGGCCTTTTTCTCGAGTTCCCGAAGCTATTCGGATTCTCCTTTTTACCAGAGCAATGAACCGACCAATCAATTTGGCTTTAACCTCTCTCCCAAAATTGGGGTTTTCCTTGTGGAAAATCTAGCCCTTGGCCTTTCCACCAGATTTTCCTTTACTAGATATGAGAGTGGTAACAACACTTTTAGTAGCCAAACCACCTTGTATGATTTTGGAAGCTTTATTCGCTACTACATCCCAATCAGTCGTCAAAATCTACTTTACTTAGAAAGCGCGGTGGCCTGGGGGCAAAGAAAAAACGAATACGAGTATAGCGATCCGGATTTGGGCAACCAAGAGGTATTTACCAATTCATTTTCAGGAACCTTTAGTAGTGGGATTAGTTTTGCCCTAAGCGATTTCGCTTACCTTGATTTAGGCCTTGGTTACAACTACCAGCAAACCTGGAACCCCGAGTTTTTAGAGAACAATCAATATCGTGAAAGCCACGCTCTTATCTTAGACCTCGGACTCACCTTCCTTTTGGAAAATCGACGGTACTGATTTTAAAACCACCAAAAAAAGCCTAGCCTGTGCTGGGCTTTTTTATTGGTAAAAGTTCTACATGAAATGACAACTATTGCCACAAGACAAGTGCTACAGGCTTTCTTTCTTGCGGCAGCAAATATTTACTAAATGTTAAACCTGAAATTTCATGAAGAAATCTATTACTCTAAGTTGCTTTGTCCTATTATTGAGCTTAGGTCTTAATGCACAAACCGAGAAAGGCCATTTTATCACCGGCCTTGGTTCCAACTTTTCTCTTTTAGTCCCTTCTTCAATGGGTATTAATTTTGGCAGCTCGAAGTTCCACAGCAACCATCCCAATTTTGTTGATTCAGAAGCTGACAAATCATTCTATATGCAATTGAGTCCAAGACTTGGCTATTTCATTAGGGACAATTTTGCGGTAGGGCTGGACCTTAGCTATGGCTACGATCAGAATAAAGACGGGCTCAGCGGTGACCTCCTTAAAACATCTACTTTTGGCGCAGGACCATTCCTTCGGTACTACTACCCCATCAACAACTTTTATTTATACGGAGAGGTATTTGCCAGTTATTTATCTAGTACCACAAATATTGATTTCAGCGATAACACTCTTATAGAAGATATTGAATCCAAGGAAAATAGCTTGAAATACGGCTTAGCAGCGGGGATGAGTTTACCTTTAAATAAGCGAACCTTTTTTGACACTTCCATTGGATATAACTTTTTAAGATATAAACCGGAAGTGATCGGAGAGCATGATGACTACTGGACCACACAAAGTTTCAGCCTTCAATTAGGCTTCAGCATATTTATTGGAGACTAATCCTTTCTCCTCTATTTTCCATCTATGGAGCGCCTAAAGTCCCTTTTTCCAAAGGGGCTTTTTTTTGTCCTTGAAATGCATTTTTTGGATTAAACCCTACCTTCACGCCACAAAATTCCAATCCATGAAAAAATATATAGTGCTATGCCTATTGGGCGGCTTTGGCCTGATGGCACAAAATGAAGTAATGACCCCTCAAAAACTTTGGGAGCTCGGGCGGGTAAGCCTAGATGCTGTTTCCCCCGACGGGAAGTCATTTGTTTATGGGGTAACACGCTATGACCTTGACGCTAACTCTGGGAACCGCGATCTTTTCCTGATGGATATTAAAAGTGGAAAAACTATACAAATCACCGACATGGCGGGTGGTGAGTATGGCGCACACTTCCTATTAAATGGTATTGCCTTTAATCATAAAGGCCAGCTGCACTGGGTAGGTCTCGATGGAAAAGGTCAGAAACCCCTTACCAATATTGAAGGCGGTATTTCTGGTGCCAAAGGCTATGAAATGGCCGACGGTAGCTTGAAAATCGTATTCAGTAAATCGTTTAAAACTGCGGAAACACCAGCAGAGATGTATCCTGAATTACCCAAGGCGGAGTTTCGCGTAATGGATGACCTGATGTATCGTCATTGGGATTCTTGGGATGACTATGAATCTATGCAAGTATGTGTGGCCAGTTACAATGGCAGTCCAAGTACAGAGTACAAAAATGTTCAAGAGGGAACGAGCTTCGACTCCCCTGTTCCTCCATTTGGTGGTTCGGAGAGTTATACCCTTAGTCCAGACGGAAAGTTTTTAGTCTACGAAAGCAAAATGCTCAGTGGAAAGGATTTCGCAGAACAAACCAATAGTGACCTTTACTTGGTTGACCTAAGCACCGGGAACACCAGCAATATTTCTGAAGGCATGATGGGTTATGATAAAAACCCACAATTTAGTCCGAGTGGAAATAAAATCGCTTGGCTAAGCATGGCCACCAATGGATACGAAAGTGATGTTAACGACTTGGTGGTAATGGACCTCAACACCAAAGCGAAAACACATATCCTAAAAAGCAGTGGAAAGTACGATCAGTACACCATTAACTCTTTTGCTTGGGAAGAAGAAGACGAATTTATCGTAGGTATTCCAACCATGGGAAGCAATCAAATTTTTGAAGTAGAACAAGAAGGCGATGGCTGGGAGTTTGAAAAAATCAGCAAAGGAGATCACAATTATAATCACTTCGAGATTGCCGATGGAGGCTTAGTGGTCGACCGCCAAGACATGAATCATGCTACGGAGGTTTACTTCGTAAAAGAAAACGGTAAGGCTCGTCAATTGACGCATGTTAACGATGAGATTTATCAAAATCTCGCGATGAGCAAGATTGAAAAGCGCATGGTGAAAACCAGCGATGGTAAGGAAATGCTCACTTGGGTTATCCTTCCTCCCAACTTTGATCCGAACAAAAAATACCCAACCTTGCTGTACTGTCAGGGTGGTCCTCAATCTCAAGTTTCCCAATTCTATAGCTTCCGTTGGAATTTTCAATTAATGGCTGCCCAAGGTTATATTGTGGTTGCTCCAAACCGTAGAGGTCTGCCTGGTTTTGGCCGTGAGTGGAATGAACAAATTTCGAAGGATTGGGGTGGTCAGGCCATGCGCGACTACCTATCAGCCATCGACGATGTAGCCAAAGAGCCTTATGCCGATGAAAACAACTTGGGTTGTATTGGTGCCAGCTATGGAGGCTATTCGGTTTACATGCTCGCCGGAATTCACGAGGGTCGTTTTAAAAGCTTCATTTCACATTGCGGACTCTTTGATCTCGAAAGCTGGTACCTTAGTACGGAAGAGATGTTCTTCGCTAATTATGATTTAGGTGGTCCATTTTGGGAAGAAGGCAATGCTAAAACCTATAGCAGCTTTGACCCTAAAGACTATGTGCAAAACTGGGATACCCCTATCCTGGTTATCCACGGTGGCAAGGACTTCCGAGTTCCTGAAAATCAAGGTATGGAAGCCTTCCAAGCGGCCAAGCTTCGAGGAGTTCCCGCCCGCTTCCTATACTTCCCGAATGAAGGTCATTGGATTTTAAGTCCACAAAACGGCCTCGTTTGGCATGACCAATTCTTTAATTGGCTCGACACCTACTTAAAATAAGGTCTTCAAAAAACTTTTTAATAAGCCCCGAACTTTCGTCCGGGGCTTTTCTTTTTTCGCATTTGGACCTAGTACTCCTAAAAAGGTCCTCCGATTCAGCCCCCACTATTTCGGTTCATCAGCATATATTCCGACTCATCCAGAATATGTTTCAAGGATTTCCACTGGCCTCTAGTTTAGCCAGCAAATCAAGGAACCATGAAACGTATTTATCTCCTTATCCTTTTCATCAGCCACAGCTTAAGTGCGCAAACCACCATTACTGGAAAGGTAACCGATACTAAAGGCCTAGCCCTAGGCGGGGTAAATATTTACTTGGAAAACAGCTACACCGGTACTACCTCCAATGCCGATGGCAGCTTTATACTAAATGGACTTCCTGCCGAAGGCATACTTGTATTTAGTATGATGGGCTTCGAAACCTTTAAGCACCAAATAAGCAGCTCTTCATCTCAGGAAGAAATCAACGTTCAATTAAAGGAAGCCTTTAATAAGCTCAAGGCCGTTACCGTAAGTGCCGGTAGCATTGAGGTAAGTGATAAAAAACAAGCGGTGGTTTTAAAGCCCTTGGATATTGTAACCACATCGGGGGCACTAGGTGATATTGTTGGTGCTTTAAACACTTTACCGGGCACAGCTAGCAATGCTAACGACGGTCGGCTCTTTGTACGCGGAGGCTCTGCTGATGAAACAGCGATCTTTATTGATGGGCTTCGTTTAGGAAATGCCTACGGTAGCAGCTTAAGTGGTATTCCTACCCGTGGTCGATTTAGTCCTCAGCTTTTTAAGGGAAGCTTCTTTAGTACGGGTGCCTACTCGGCCGAGTATGGACAAGCGCTTTCCTCGGTATTATCGCTAAATAGTGTGGATTTTCCGCTTCGTGATCAAACCGACTTTAGCCTTATGAGTGTTGGCGGAGCTCTAAGTCACACCAAAGTTTGGGAGAAACAAAGTATTACGGCCAATTTATCTTATACCGACCTACAACCTTATATGGCCCTAATACCGCAAAATGTGGAATTTAACAGGGCTCCACAAGGACTAAGCAGTGAAATTTTATGGCGGCAAAAGGTTTCTAAAGGTGGACTATTAAAAGCCTTCTACGCCTATCAATATTCCAATTTACAGATCAGCCGTCCAGAGCCGGATTACCCCACTGGCCGAGAAACTGCCTTGCGCAATAACTTTCATCATGCCAATCTCAACTACCGTCAGTCAATAGGTAAAAAACATCTCTTGGATGGAGGATTAAGCTTTTCCTACAATCAGGATCGCATTAATCAAGATAGCAATGCCATTAACACAAGTTCGGAGCTCCTTCATCTTAAGCTGCGTTACCAGTATTTTGCTCATGCTAAGCTTAGTTTTAAAAGTGGGGCTGAGTATTTCACTCAAGACTATTCGGAGGGATTTAATGATCTCAATCGAAGTCAAAACGGAAACTTGGCGGCAGCCTTTACCGAATCGAACTATTACTTCAATAGCGATTTAGTAGCCAAATTAGGCCTTCGCTACACTCACAATAACCGAGGTTCATACCTCAGCCCACGCCTTTCCCTAGCCTACCGGTTTCGGAAGTACTCTCAAGTTTCTCTAGCCTACGGACAGTATCTTCAAGCGCAAGATCCAGCACGAACCTTACAGGCTGGGGCCTTGCGGGCCTCTAAAGCAGAGCACTGGGTAATCAATTATCAATATAGCAAGGAAGGACGCACTTTAAGATTTGAAGTATACCAAAAATCCTATGCCGAGCTCTTGCGACGAAACCCCATGCTTAACACCGGAGGAACCGGTTATGCACGCGGATTTGACTTATTCTACCGCAGTCGCAGTGGTATTAAAAATCTAGACTACTGGATTACCTATTCCTTTATTGATAGCGAGCGTCACTGGCGCAATTTCCAAAATCCAGTGCAGCCCAGTTTTGCTCCGCGGCATAATGCCTCCTTAGTTGGTAAATATTGGGTCAATGCTCTCAACTCCCAGATGGGTATCACCTATAGCATTAACGATGGCTTTACCTATCACAACCCCAATCTGCCTGGTGAAATGCAATCCAAAACAAAATTCTTTAACACCCTAAACTTTAGCTGGAGTTACTTGCCACGGCCCAATCTCATATTCCACTTTGAAGTAACCAATGTGTTGGGTAGCGAAAACATCTTTGGCTACCAATACAGCAGCAGCCCGAATGAAAACGGAGAGTTTGCGGAGCTTGCCATTCCTCAAGCCGCACCACGCTTCATTTTCCTGGGAATATTTTACACGCTCTCCAGCGATAAAAAAGCAAATCAACTTAATAATCTATAATTCTAAATTTCTAAATCATGAAAACTATTATGACCCTTTTAAGCGCCTTAGTCCTAAGCTTTGGTTTACAAGCTCAAGACCCATCTGCCTACGAGCAAATTATGAAGGAAACCCTGAGCCTTTACGACAGTGTAAAAACCATGGATGACTATAAAGAAATTGTAAATCGCTTTGAGCGAATAGCTGCCGCCGAAACTGATCAATGGTTACCGAATTACTACGCTGGCCTCACCTATATCTATATGAGTTTTGTGCGAGGCTTGGAAGATGATCAACGGGATGATTATATCGAAAAGGCTCTTGAAGCGATTGATGCCGCCGAGGCGATAAAGGGAGAAACCTCAGAAATCGTCGTGCTGCGAGGCTATGCCTATATGGCCAAAGTAAGCGTTAGTCCGGCCTTACGCGGGATGACCCTCAGTGCTAAGGTGGCTGGATACTTTGAAAAGGCCCTTGCCATGGATCCTCAAAATCCGCGTGCCAATTTAATGGCTGGCAGATGGAAATACGGCAGCGCCCAATTCTTTGGTTCTTCTACCGACGATGCCTGTGCCTTAATGAACCAAGCTTTAGCTCTTTTTGAGGCCCAAGGGGAAACCAACAGCATTGAACCGGCATGGGGTCAAAACCAAGCTCAAAGCATGAGCCAACGTTGCCAAGGAAATAAGTAATTTCAGGCCATGGGAAAAACGTTCACACCAAGCAACCGTCGGGAAATTCTCCGATGGTTGCTGATTAACGCCATCATCGGCATTTGCATACCGGCCTTTTACCGATTTGAAAACTATTTGAGTTTTGAGGGTCTAAGCAGAATGTGGGATGATATGCTTTATGGTTTTATGATGTCTTGCGGAATTAGTGGGGCGGTAGGCATCAACGAACATATCCTTGACCAATATTTCCCATGGTTAAAACATGCCGGTAAACGACTATTCTTCGAAATTCTTGGGGTAAGCATATTGGGATTCACGGCTTCCTTCCTAATGAACACCCTTTTCTTTACGTTTTTTGGCTTAATTGATTACGGCAATTTTCCATGGCAACAACTCGCTGAAAATGCTTTAATCCCGCTATACATTGGCTATGGAATCACTGCCTTTTTTATTAGCCGAGGTTTCTTAGTGCGCGCCAAGGAAGAAGCGGTTAGAGCCGAAAAGCTGCAAACCGAAAAATACCGCAGTGAGGTACGGGTATTGCGCGACCAATTAAACCCTCATTTTCTCTTCAATGCCCTTAATGTGCTCACCAATATGGTATATGAAGATGCAGACCGCTCGGCAGATTATATCCGACAAATAAGCCGCTTTTACCGATATGTTTTGGAAGTACAAGACGAAGACCTGGTGGCGGTGGAGCGCGAATTAAAATTTTGCCGCGATTATCTAAAACTGCAACAAGAAAGGTTTGGAAACGAAAGTCTCAATTACAGTATTCAGATAGAAGACCTCAGTGAATTAGGCATCCCACCCCTCGCCTTGCAACTCCTGATGGAAAATGCTTTAAAGCACAATCGCCTCAGCGCAAAGGAGCCCTTGCAAATCGATATTATTCAAAGCGGCCATCAGCTCAGTATCCGAAATAATCGTCAGGCACGCAGCAATCCAGCCGATCACTTAGGTATTGGATTATCAAACTTGAAACGACGGTACGAACTCCTCAAGGCTGATTTACCGAAAGTGGAAGCAGGAGATTCGGAGTTCAAGGTTAGTTTAAGTTTATTACCCCTAGCATGAAAACCCTAATAATTGAAGATGAAAAGCCTGCCGCTCAGCAGCTCATGCGGTTATTAGAGCGCAGCACCGAATTCAACGGAAGCATTGAAGGCCCTATTGAAAGTATAGAAGCTGCGGTGGAGCATTTAGGTAATCATGGCGACTATGACCTTATTTTTATGGATATCCATTTAGTAGACGGACCCAGCTTCGAAATATTTAAAAGCATCGAGCCTCCAGCTCCCATAATTTTTTGTACCGCCTACGATCAGTACGCCCTGGAGGCCTTTAAGCTAAATAGTATTGACTACCTCTTAAAGCCCATAGAACCCGAGGAACTGGATCGAGCCCTAGTCAAGTTTTCTCGTTTGTATCAAAATAGCGAAAGCCGCCTTTCGGCAGATGCGATACTAGAGATGTTATCAGGAAGTAAGGAAACTCCTCAGTACAAGCAGCGCTTCATCATTAAAATAGGAGACCGAATTTTGAGCTTGGCCAGCGCGGAATTAGCCTACTTCTATTCGGCCGACAAGGCCACCTTTGGCAGTACGGTAGACGGTAAGGATTACCCCCTAGAATATAGCCTCGACCAGTTGGAAGGGATGCTCAATCCGGAGGATTACTTTCGCGTGAATCGCAAGTACCTGATTAGCCATAAAAGTATTGCCGATATGCGATCCTATTCCGGTAGCCGTATTAAGTTGGAGCTCAAGCATAATGATGATTCGGACCTGCTAGTGAGTCGCGATAAGACGGCCGATTTCAAGCTTTGGCTAGACCGCTAGTAGACTCATCCCTTTTCGATAGCTTTGCAGGCCTTTTTAGCGCCTTATGGACTTAGATATTTTCACTTTAAGCAATGGTATTCGAGTCGTACACCGTCCGATAAATCGGCCGGTAGCTCATTTAGGGCTGCTCATTGCAGCAGGTTCTCGTGATGAGCTTGAGTCGGAGCAAGGTTTGGCTCACTTCATCGAACATTGTTTGTTTAAGGGTACGCAAAAACGGAAGGCTTACCACATTCTTAGTCGCATGGAGGATGTTGGTGGAGAGCTCAATGCTTTCACCAGTAAAGAGGAGACCGTTATCCATAGCAGTTTCTTAAGTGGTGATTATGCCAGAGCCGTAGACCTCATCTGTGATATCGCCTTTAGGAGTACTTTTCCTCCCAAGGAGTGCGAAAAAGAAAAGGAGGTTATCATCGACGAAATTAACTCCTATAAGGACAGTCCTTCGGATAGCATTTTCGATGACTTCGAAGAGCTCGTATTTCCCAATCATAGCTTAGGCAAAAACATCCTAGGAACGATTGAAAGTGTAAAAGCATTTACTACTGAAGATATCAAACGGTTCCTAGCACGTAACTATTCGAATGAACGCATGGTCTTTAGTTCGGTAGGAAATATTAGCACTAAAAAGCTAAAGAAGCTGCTGGAACAACAAATCGATGGGCTTACAATTGACAAAGGCAATTCTCGTGAGCTTACTGCTCCGGTAAAGCATTTGCCAATAAGTCGAGAAGAGTCTCGGAGTGGTTATCAAACCCATGTCGTTATGGGCACTCGCGCTTATGAAGCCCGACATGACATGATGCGTCCCTTGGCTTTGATAAACAATATTTTGGGTGGCACCGGGATGAACTCTCGTTTAAATCTAAATATTCGAGAAAAGTATGGCTTCACCTATCATTTAGAATCTTTTTACCACCCCTACTTAGACACTGGCTTATTTGGTATTTATCTCGGCACCGATCCTGGAACAGCCGACCGGGCCATTCAATTGGTGCACAAGGAACTCAAGAAGCTTCGCGAGCAAAAGTTGGGCACTCTGCAGCTCTCCAAAGCTAAAAAGCAGATATTAGGTCAGTTTGCCATGGCCCAAGAGAATAATGGCGCCTTAATGTTGTCCTTTGGGAAATCGCTTTTACTTCATAATGAGATTGAAAGCTTCGAATCTATCGTTAATGATGTGGATCAACTAAAAGCGGAAACGCTGATGGAAGTGGCCAATGAGATTATGCGTGAGGAAAACTTTAGTCGGCTAATCTTCCGAAACCAACAGCCTTCGGGCTTTCAGTAAGCGTTTAAATTCACTTTCTTTGAGGAATGGCTCAAACGGATAAAGCGCATTCCGTAGATACGAATTTGAATAGTGCCGGTGCAGGATTTGGAACCTTCGCCGGAGTTTTCACCCCGAGTATATTAACCATCTTAGGAGTTATCATGTACCTCCGCTTTGGTTGGGTACTGGGTCAGGTAGGCCTGATAGGCACCTTGGTAATTGTTACGCTATCTACAGCCATTACCTTTCTTACGGCCTTGTCCATCGCTTCTATTGCTACTGATCAACATGTTCGAACCGGTGGGGCCTATTATATGATTAGTCGGTCTTTAGGTATTGAAACTGGTGGAGCGGTTGGGATCCCCCTCTTTCTTGCACAGGCCTTATCGGTAGCTTTATACACCATTGGTTTTGCCGAAAGCGTTTGCCGTGTGTTCCCTCAATTTGATGCTGTATGGACTGGCATGATTACCACGGTTTTAGTGGGCGGTCTTGCTCTTTATTCGGCTAAGATTGCCATTCGCAGCCAGTTCTTCATCATGGCAGCAATCGTCTTATCTCTTGCCTCACTATTATTTGGGGAGGCCACTGAAACCCCCGATGTAGCCTTATGGGAAGGTGCCGGTTCCGTTGGGTTTTGGTCTGTTTTTGCTGTTTTCTTCCCTGCAGTAACCGGTATCATGGCTGGCGTTAATATGTCTGGTGACCTTAAAAACGCAAAGCGCTCAATTCCTCGCGGTACTTTCCTAGCCATTGGTGTAGGTTACCTCATCTACATGTTTCTACCCATTTTACTGTCTCAGCGAGCTAGTGCCGAAAGTCTAATTCAGGACCCTTTAATTATGAGAAGGATTGCCTTTTGGGGAGATGCTATATTGCTGGGTGTATGGGGAGCGACCCTTAGCAGTGCAATTGGCAGTATTTTGGGAGCCCCAAGGGTTTTACAGGCCCTTGCACGCGATAAGGTTTTACCCAATTCATTGCGTTGGCTGGGGAAAGGGAAAGGAGCTGATGATAATCCGCGGGCAGGAACCTGGTTTACTTTAGGGCTGGCCCTTATTGCGGTTTACTTCGGAAACTTAAACATTGTAGCACCGGTGTTAACCATGTTTTTCCTCACTACCTATGGTGTTTTAAATATCTCAGCCAGCATTGAAAAATTGCTAGGCAGCCCCTCCTTCCGCCCCACTTTTAAGGTGCATTGGTTTTTCTCCTTTTTAGGTGCAATGGCCTGTATTGCTGTGATGCTCCTTATAAACAGCTTGGCTACCATTATTGCCGTATTATTTATGGTGCTCCTCTTCATTTGGTTGCAAAGGCGCGAACTTCAAACCACTTGGGGGGATGTCCGTCAAGGACTTTGGATGGCCATTAGTCGAAGTGCGCTGTTAAGGGTGCGAAGAACTGCCGACCCGAAAAACTGGAGACCGCATATTTTAGTTCTTTCGGGGGCTCCAACCAAACGTTGGCATTTGGTGGAATTAGGACACGACCTCAGTCAGAATCGCAGCCTAATGACCGTCGCAACCGCGATTTCCAAGACTGACTTACCCATCGATCGGCAATTGAAGATGGAGCGAAATATTAGGGAGTATCTCCTGCAAAGGGGAATTAACAGTTTGGTTCGCGTGTATTATGCCAAGCGTGTTTTAGAAGGAACTCAAAATATGATAAGCACCTATGGGCTAGGGCAAATTACCCCCAATACGGTTCTTATGGGGGCTTCTGAAAACCCGGCGAATCTCGAAGAATACACCCGGTTAATTGAATACGCCTACGCACTCCGAAAAAATGTGCTCATCGCGCGAAATGCAGATACCTTAAACTTTAAAAGCTATCGAAGAATCGATATTTGGTGGGGAGGATTAAAGGCCAATGGTGGATTGATGATTGTACTTGCTCACCTCTTGCAAAGAAGCATAAATTGGAAAGGAACTGAGGTTAATGTAAAGATGCTGACCCAGAGTGAAAAGGCGGCAGAAGGGGCGAGCCTCAACTTATCGGGTCTTTTCCGTGAGATGCGGGTTGATCACAATGAGATGGTTATTCACGAACCTAAGAAAGAATTTTATGAGGTTCTTAATGAGCATTCCAAAGGAGCGGATTTAGTAATGCTAGGAATGGCGGTACCGGCTAAGGATTTTGATTACAAAGCCTATTATCTAAATCTATCTCAGAAAACGAAAAACCTCCCAAGTACCCTTTTTGTGTTGGCATCTCAGGAGGTTGCATTTGGTGAAGTTCTTAGTTAGAACTAACGACCCTGATACATTGAGTCGTAATACTTTTGGTAGTCGCCTGAAGTAACGCTATTTAGCCATTCTTCGTTATCCAAGTACCAGTCAATCGTTGCTGATAATCCTTGTTCGAAGGTTACCGAGGGCTTCCAGCCTAGCTCTTTATTAATTTTAGATGCATCAATGGCATAGCGACGGTCGTGTCCCGGACGATCTTTTACGTAGGTAATTAGTTTTTCGGATGTTCCTTCTGGTCGTCCAAGTTTTTGATCCATTTGCTCACAGAGCACTTTTATCAGCTCAATATTTTGCCACTCGTTAAATCCGCCGATGTTATAGGTTTCTTTGTTTTTTCCCTCGTGATAAACAAGGTCAATGGCAATGGCATGGTCAATAACATAAAGCCAATCCCGAGTATATTTCCCATCGCCGTAAACCGGTAGAGGTTTGTTATTTCTCACATTATGGATGAATAATGGAATCAGCTTTTCAGGGAATTGGTTGGGTCCGTAATTATTAGAGCAATTGGTAATTACGTAAGGCATACCATAAGTTTCGCCATAGGCCCTAACAAAGTGGTCGGAGCTTGCCTTAGAGGCAGAATAAGGTGAATTAGGGTCGTAGGCCGTTGTTTCTTCAAATAAGCCTTCCGCACCCAAGGTTCCATAAACCTCATCGGTACTAATATGATAGAAGCGTTTTCCTTCGTAATTATCCTTCCAAGTGTCGCGGAAGGCGTTTAAAAGATTAACCGTGCCAATCACATTAGTTCGAACGAAAGAAAGCGGGTCGGTAATGCTTCGATCCACATGACTTTCTGCCGCAAGATGTAAAACACCTTCAAACTTATACTCCTTAAAAATACGGTTCATGGCTTCAGCGTCCACGATATCCTCCTTCAGGAAATGGTAGTTCGCCTTATCTTCTATATCCGTAAGATTTTCGAGGTTTCCGGCATAAGTAAGAACATCTAGGTTGTAGATGTTGTAGTCGGGGTATTTGTTCACAAATAGACGAACTACATGAGAACCAATGAACCCTGCTCCTCCGGTGATTAAGATATTCTTAGCCATGATTATTGTCGATATTTCTAATTTTCTTTTCCCAACGCCAGGCGTCGGCCATGGCATCATCTAAGGTCTTTTCTGCCTTCCAACCTAGGATAGTATTGGCTTTGGTAGTGTCGGCATAAGCTGCGGTCACATCGCCTCGGCGACGTTCTACAATTTTATAATTCAAGTTACTTTGAGATACCTTCTCAAAGGATTGAATCACCTCGAGAACGGTAGATCCTGTACCGGTGCCTAGGTTAAACACCTCATATGGCTTATCATTATTCCGACTTAAAAGTCGATCAAGCGCTACCACATGGGCTTTCGCTACATCCAAAACATGAATGTAATCGCGCTCATTGGTTCCATCACGGGTTTCGTAATCATTTCCAAATACGGATAACTGCTCGCGAACGCCCGCAGCGGTTTGAGTTACATAGGGCACAAGATTGAGAGGGACGCCTAGAGGAGACTCGCCAATCTCTGCACTGGGATGAGCCCCAATAGGGTTAAAATACCGCAATGAAATCGCCTTAAATCCGTGCGCTTCAATAGCATCTTGAATAATTTCTTCGCCTACTTGCTTCGTATTCCCATAAGGCGAAATAGCTGCTTTAACGGGGCTATTCTCAGTAATGGGTAATTCATCCGCCTCACCATAAACCGTGCAGCTGGAACTAAAAATGAGATTCTCAATGCCGAGGTCCCGCATTTCTTGGAGCAGGTAGACTAAAGAGCCTAAGTTATTCTCATAATACTCTAAAGGCTTATGTACAGATTCACCAACCGCCTTGTATGCAGCAAAGTGAATAATGCCATCTAGGGAGCTATAGCGACTAAAAAATTTACGTACTTCAGATTTTTGTTTAAGATCAACACGCTCAAAAATTGGACGCACACCGGTAATAGCTTCGATACCATCTAAAACAGAAACGGTTGAATTACTAAGGTCATCTATCAAAACGGGGTCATGGCCAGCCTTAATAAGTTCCACAGCAGTATGGGAACCAATAAAGCCTAAGCCACCAGTAACAAGAATTTGCGACATAATTATTTTTTTACCCGAATGAAATCCTTAAAGTCTTTGTGTTCTTTTTTATACAACTCCTCTTCGGGTAAAGATTTAAAATAGTCATAAGTGATTTTCAAACCCTCAGATCGGCTTACTTTAGGCTCCCAGCCTAAAATCTCTCTAGCTTTCGTAATATCTGGCTGCCTTTGAGTTGGATCGTCTTTTGGCAAGTCTTTATAAATAACTTTTTGATCGGTTCCAGTTAGCTTGATTATTTCTTCGGCAAAGTCACCAATGGTAATTTCATCGGGGTTTCCGACATTAACCGGATGAGCATAATCACTCATCAAGAGTCTATAAATACCTTCGACCAAATCATCAACATAGCAGAATGATCTAGTTTGTGAGCCATCTCCAAAAACTGTTAAATCTTCGCCTCGCAAAGCTTGTCCAATAAAGGCTGGTAATACTCTACCATCATTCAAACGCATCCTTGGTCCGTAGGTATTAAAAATTCGGACTATACGCGTTTCTAGGCCATGGTAGGTGTGGTAAGCCATGGTCATTGCTTCTTGGAATCGCTTTGCCTCATCATATACTCCACGCGGACCAACCGGATTAACATGACCCCAATATTCCTCTTTTTGTGGATGTACTTGTGGATCTCCATAAACTTCTGAGGTCGAGGCAATCATGAGACGAGCATTTTTAGCCATCGCCAAACCCAAACAGTTGTGAATGCCTAGGGAGCCCACCTTTAAAGTTTGAATAGGAATTTTTAGGTAATCTATGGGGCTTGCCGGTGAAGCAAAATGGAGAATATAATCAAGTTCACCCGATACGTGGATAAATTTTGAAACATCATGATTATAAAACTCAAATTGCTCTAATGGGAACAGATGCTCTATATTCTTTAGATCTCCGGTTATCAAGTTATCCATGGCCACAACTCTATAGCCCTCAGCAATAAAACGATCGCACAAATGGGAACCTAAAAAACCTGCTGCGCCTGTTATCAATACTCTTTTCATCCTTTTCGTCTGTTGGTAGTTTAGGACTTAACTCCTATACAATGGTATTCAAATCCTAAATCGGCCATTCGCTGGATATCGAAAATGTTCCGACCATCAAATACCAGCGGGTTATTTAAAGACTGCTTAATTTCTTCAAAGTCTGGCACTCTAAATTCACTCCACTCAGTAACCACTAACAAAGCATCGGCATTTTCAACTGCCGCATACTCATCCTTAGCATAGTTAATGCGATCTCCAAGATCATGCTTGGCTTCTTCCATAGCCACTGGGTCGTAAGCTGATACAGTTGCCCCCGCCTCAAGTAGCTTTTCAATAATCACCAATGAAGGCGCTTCGCGCATATCATCTGTATTGGGTTTAAAAGAGAGACCCCATATAGCGAAGTGCTTTCCATTTAAATCGCCATTAAAGCGCTTAAGTACCTTCTGGAACAGCACAGATTTCTGATCATTGTTCACATCCTCAACGGCCTGTAGAATGCGCATTTCGTGACCGTTTTCTCGAGCCGTGCGTACTAAGGCTTTAACATCTTTAGGGAAGCAACTACCACCATATCCAATACCTGGATAAATAAATTTATTCCCAATTCTGGGATCAGAGCCAATCCCTCTGCGAACCAAGTTAACATCTGCCCCCATGATTTCACAAAGATTAGCCACATCATTCATAAATGAAATCTTGGTGGCCAGCATAGCGTTGGCCGCATATTTTGTCATCTCCGCTGAGGGCACATCCATAAAGATAACTGGATGACCGTTTAACGTAAAGGGATGATAAAGTTTTTCCAAAACCTTACGGGCACGTTCAGACTCTACCCCAATAACAATCCGGTCTGGTTTCATAAAATCGTTAACTGCCGCACCCTCCTTTAAGAATTCTGGGTTAGATGCCACGTCATAGTCGATTTGAATACCGCGTTTATCTAGGGCATCTTGAATTTCCTTTTTAACCTTGGCTGCAGTGCCAACCGGAACGGTGGATTTGGTTATTATCACACCATAATCGTTCATGTTCTCACCAATTTCGCGAGCTACCATCAACACATATTTCAGGTCTGCACTACCATCTTCGCCAGGAGGAGTCCCCACTGCAATAAATGCTGCATCTGCACCTTTAATAGCTTCTGCCAAATTAGTAGAAAATTGCAGGCGCCCTTTGTCGTAATTTCTATGAACTAGTTTGTCGAGCCCGGGCTCGTAAATTGGCAAAATGCCCTTTTTAAGGTTTTCAATTTTATTAACATCGACATCGACACAGGTTACATCGATTCCAACTTCTGATAAACAAGTTCCAGTTACTAAACCGACATAACCTGTTCCTACAATTACGATTTTCATGATTATTGGTTGTTGATGAAGTTTTTCACTTCCGAAGTTATTAATTCTAATTGTGAATCCTCAAGCTCGGTATGCATTGGCAAAGAAAAAACGCGTGATACAAGTTTTTCAGTTACCGGGAAGCTTCCATCGGAATAACGATCATCCTTGTAGGCTTTTTGCATATGTAGCGCCACAGGATAGTATATCATAGCCGGGACATCTTTTGATTTCAAATACTCAACCAAAGCATTGCGATCAATCCCATCTGCCAGTTGAAGAGTGTATTGATGGAACACATGAGTAGACTTAGGATCTCGTGCCGGCACTTTAAGTTCTTTCGCGTCGGCAAAGGCCTTATCATAATACGATGCGGCAGACTGTCGATTGATTATATACTGGTTAAGATGAGGAAGTTTACAGCGTAAAATGGCAGCTTGAATAGTATCTAACCGAGAATTGACCCCGATCATGTCATGGTAGTACCGTACAGTTTGACCGTGATTGGCAATAACTCGCATTTTCTTCGCTAAGTCATCATTATTTGTGAAAATCGCTCCTCCATCACCATAGCAACCCAGATTTTTACTTGGAAAAAAAGAAGTAGTCCCAATATCTCCAATAGTTCCTGCCTTCTGGGTTTTGCCGCTATCAAAAGTGTAATCAGCCCCAATAGCCTGAGCAGTGTCTTCAACCACAAATAGATTGTGCTCTTGGGCGATACTCATAATTTCATCCATATTGGCACATTGACCGAATAAGTGGACAGGCACTATAGCCTTGGTTTTATCTGTAATAACAGAACGAACTTGTTCAGGATTAAGGCCAAAAGTATCTTCGTCAACATCAACCAAAACAGGAGTCAGTCCTAGTAGCGCGATAACCTCCGCTGTTGCAACATATGTGAAAGTCGCAGTAATCACCTCATCACCAGGCTTCAAACCCAAGCCCATCATGGCAATTTGCAAGGCATCTGTTCCGTTAGCACACGGAATCACGTGTTTTACGTCTAAATATTCCTCAAGTTCCTTTTGAAATAATTTAACTTCAGGTCCATTGATATAGGCTGATGAATTAACAACATCTAGAATTGCATTGTCAACTTGTTCCTTAATGTTTCCATATTGGCTGATTAAATCAACCATCTGAATTTTCTTCATGTATCAAATTTTTCCCTAACAAAGATAAAGAGCATTGTTCGAAAGGAGCTTATTTTTGTTTTTAATATGAGTGTAAAAAGAGTATTTAAGATTTTTCTTGGCCTTATTATTTTCTCCAGTGAGATGAATGCACAAGAAATGCCAAAAAGTGACAGAGCCTGGATTTTTGGCGCCAGCATTGGCCTTAATAATTGCGAAGGGGCCTGGTCTGATCGGTTCACAAATAATCTTAGTATTGGCGGTCATCTTGCTCGCAAAACAAGTTCAAACTGGATTCTTTCGGCAGAATGGAATTACCTTTCCGGAGGGGAAACTCCAAACCGAAATGCCATTTTAGGCACCATTCAAACGGTAAACGGAAACCTGTTGAGCTCCAGCGGAAGCTTTGCTACCTATAATATTAATCAGAGAGCCACCTTTTTTTCGGTTGGTTTGGAAAAGGTGCTTCCATTTTGGAACACCAATTTAAACAGCGGACCAAGTCTTGGCTTTTACGCAGGTTACACTTGGCACTGGCTTAATTTAGATAATGTCGGAAATGACGCACCGCAAATTTTAGAACCCTACAGCTATGGCTACGACCGTATGAGTCGGGGCTTTAATTTAAGTCAATCTTTCGGTTACCTCTATCTTTCTAAAAGTAGACTGATCAATTTTAGAGTCTCCTTCGACATCATGCAAATTTGGTCAAGAGACCTTCGTGCTTACGACTATGCTACTGGCCTAATAAATCAAAATCCACAGTTAGACCTCATGTATACCCTCAAATTAAAGTGGTATATACCGATTTACCTTGGTCAAAAGAAAGAGGAATACTATTACAACTAAGGTGCAGGAACTTCTTTACAATATTAGCATGCGCCTTTACCTGCTTGGCATACATTTAGCCGCCTTGGGCTCTAAGAAGGCTAGATTATGGGTTTCGGGACGTCGCAATTGGCGAAATAAACTTGAAGCAAAACTAGACCCTAATCGTCCCGTAATTTTAGTACATGCATCTTCTCTAGGCGAGATGGAACAGGGGCTCCCAATCTTGCAAAACTTGCGCAGCCAGCTAAAAGAGCACCAAATAGTGTTGAGCTTTTTTTCCCCAAGTGGATATGAGAATTTTTCAGGCACGGAGCTCTGCGATGTAAAATGCTATTTACCAATTGACCTTCCAGGAGCAGCACAAGATTTTGCTCGAATTGTAAATCCCGACCTAGCCTTATTTGTTAAATACGATATTTGGCCCAACCACCTAAAAGCGCTGGAAAAACTAAATAGTATTCTTATCCTGGCTCCAGCGGTTTTTCGGGATAATCAGATCTACTTCAAACGCCTTGGAGCTACTTTTTTCCGAAATGCTCTGCATCGGTTTCATCAGATTTTTGTTCAGAACCAAGACAGTCTTGAACTTTTAGCTAAAATCGATTACCAAAAGGCGACATTGTGTGGTGATAGCCGTTTTGACCGAGCCATGGACAATACCCATAAAGCGTTCAGCCTTCCCATCGCTCAATCCTTTTTTGATGATAAAATATGTTTGGTTGCTGGCAGTACCTGGCCTAAGGAAGAGGAACTTATCGAGTCACTTTTCCAGGCAAGAAAAAACCTCTGCTTAATTATCGCCCCGCATGATGTGAATGAGGCTAATTTGAAACGAATAGCTAAGATGTTCTCCAAATGGGGCCTCCTAAGACTCAGTCAATTACCCCAAGAACATCAAGCTGAAAAGGTGATACTAGTAGATGGTATCGGTCAGTTAAAGTTTCTGTATCGCTATGCCGACCTCGCTTTAATTGGGGGAGGCTTTGGTAAAGGAATACATAGCACAGTGGAAGCGGCTGCCTATAGAACACCTTTACTTTTTGGACCAAATCACCATAAATTTATGGAAGCCCAAGAGCTCCTTGAAAATGGATTCGCAATTGAATTAGATGCAAGGAGGCGCCTAAGTGATAGTATAGATGAGCTCCTCAAACTAAAAAGTGCGGCTGACTTCGAAACAAGGTATAAAGGCTATCTTGAAGAAAAAACAGGGGCTTCACAAAAAATCGCGAACAGTATAAAGGAGCTTTTAATAGAAGGAAGTCATGGATAAAAATTCCCTTCGAAAAAAACTCATCAAGGCCTATCAGAAAATACCCCTAGATCAAAAAAATGCCTGGGACAAAGAATTAAGTGCTCAAATAATCAAAGCCATCAAGACCGAAAGGATAAAAAGCCTGCATTGTTATTTAAGTATGCCTTATGAATTTAACACTCGGGCAATTATAGATCATTGTTTTGAGAAGGATATAAAAGTTTATGTTCCTAAAATTGAGGGAAAAGGCCATTTATCACACTGGGAACTGAATGCTGAATCTACTTTGAAAGCCGGCCCTATGGGAATTATGGAGCCGCATGAAGGGGCCCTTATGAAAACAGAGCCCGAACTAATTCTAGTTCCGGGAGTAGCGTTTACCGAAAAAGGTGAGCGCCTTGGCTTTGGTGGAGGGTATTATGACCGATTCTTAGCCACAAATAAAACGAGCCTTACTTGGGCCGCTTGTTACCCTTTAGCTTTACAGAATAAACTACCTACAGAAGCCCACGACATCATCATTAATCGTGTTTTTATGATATCCTAAATATTCCAATTTGGAATACTTTTCCACTCAAAATGAGGCAGAAAAAGTGGATTAAATACATTGTTATCCTTATCTTTCATTGAATTTCTTAAAGTCGTCTATGGCAAATAATGTCCTGATAGTGGATGATCATCCGGTGGTACAAATGGGTATGCGGTCTTTTATGGAACGATATAAACTATTTAGTGAATGTGACATTGCAGGGACTGGGAAGGAGGCAGTACAACTGATTAAAAAACATCGCTCGGAACCAGGCTATTACGCTATGGCTATTTTGGATATTAACCTCCCGGATTACGAAGCACTGGCTCTGGTTAAGTTCATAATGGATAATGCTCCCGAAACCGCTATTATGATGTTTTCGATGGAGCCTCCTCGCCTTTATGTGAAGCGTCTAATCAACATGGGGGTTAAAGGCTTTGTAAACAAAACCTCAGGGGATGATGAATTGCTGTTTGCTATAAAGTCCATTAAAGCTGGGCGATCCTATTTCTCCAGTGAAATAATGACGGACATTGTAAATGGAGGAGATGATGATGAATTAAGTAATGTAAGTAAGAAGCTCTCGGATCGTGAATCCGAAATATTGTCCCTCATGATTAGAGGAAAATCTCATGGAGAAATTTGCGACTTACTCAACCTTCATAAAAGTTCAGTGGCTACTTATAGAACCCGGATATTCACCAAGCTTGGTGTAAGCTCTAATTTTGAACTCTATCAATGGGCCTTAACTGAAGGCTTAATACATCCCTAAAAAAAGCCCAAACCTTACAAGGCTGGGCTCTTTGGACTGACTTCTGGACTGGATAACTCAACATGTTAACTATTTTTCATGATGCCCGTATAGAACTGACACTTATTCTTGACTTAAACTTCCCAAGTTGTAATCGGAGCGAAAAACATTAATAGAGGAATCCTCGCCACTTATGCAACTAAAAAGTGGACCATAAATCGATGGCCCCACTTTGGTTCCTTTTTGTGTTCCTATTCGCTTTCGATAAAACCCATTGGAGTAATACACCACTTCATTCACTACCGTAATTGCGGGTCTTGACCATTGATAAATGGTGTGCCATAAGAGGAAGCCTGACCCAAGAATCATTAAAACCAATACAAGTCCCTGATAAACTGGATGATTAAAAAAATGAGTTAAGGCAAATACAAATCCAAGCACCATTAAGGAAAAATACCAAAGCATACTTCGAAGAACTCCGAAACTATTTTTGTAATACATATTCTTTAGTTTTTTGATTTATACTTTTTAACTACCCCCCCTATTAAAGCCGCCCCTAAGATTAACTCCGTAAATCCTAAGGGTGTGGGTGCAGGAGGACCCATAGGCTGAGCAATTACAATCACTGGAAGCACTAAAACAATGCCGATAAACAAAATAGACCTACTCATAATTGGGGATTTTGATTTTAGTATTAAGCTTCTTCTAAAGCACTATTTCGATTTAGAAACATTCGGATGTGGCCAATCCAACTATTTCCATTCTTACTCACAAACTGCCAACGAGGATTAGGACATATGCGCTGCATTTGTTCCAAGAGTTCATAATCCGAACTCAAAACCAGAACCTTTGAAAAACCGGTTAGATACACCTGCTTTAAAAATTCTTGAGTAGTGCCTGTAGGCATATGCAAATCGGAAATCAAGACATCTGGCATGGAGGTCTCAAACATCGATTGAGCCTCAAACTGATCGACCGCCATCCTTAACTCGTAGGGCTGGCTCCTTAAAACACCTTTAATTAACTGCTGGATAAAGAGGTTATCCTCTACTACTAATAAATCTTGCATGGCATGTTTTTAAGCACAAAACAAATGTGCCTCATACCTTGACTTTTTACTGTCATATTATCCTGATTATGAAGTAGAAAATTATCTACACACCAGTAAATAGTACTACAAGAAATCTGAGAGGTTAACAGCCGCTGTGGAGTCTTTAATCGCGGCCTTGATCTGTAGGGATAGGTAAATATTTTGCTCTCAGCAGAGCGAAAAAGTCTTTATTCCTCAGGTTTATGGATGGGGATTTCGATTGCCACACGGAAGCCCTCCGTGGTATTACTATACTTTATATGGCCGCCTATTTGCTGAACAAGCTCCCAAACCATCAAGGTTCCTACTCCCTTACCCTTTTCCATACGAAAGCCCGCTTTACTGCTCAGGCTTTTACCAGAATTTAGGTTTTTAAGGGCTGAGCCACTTAAGACGCCATTGCCATCATCATTTACCTCAAGTAAACATTTTTTAGAAGCAACCCCAACTTTAAGCCATACCCTAGAACGGCAAAATTTTAAGGCGTTACCGATCGTATTTTCGAGAATAGTCTTTAAGGTAATTGGCGGTAAAAAACATTGGGCATCCCCCAGCAGCTCCCAAGAAAAATGTAAATCGAACTGATTAAAAAGAAGCTCGTAGCCTTGACAAATACTATGCACCATTTCGGATAATACGAAGGAGCTGTTTTCCTCCTGCTTGAAATTGAGATCATGAATTTGGTCTAATACCAAGTTTGCTGTGCCATAGGCAGAAGCGATGCCCTGTTCTAAGGCCTTCAGTTTGGCTTCATTTTCTGTGCCTGAGTTTTCACGAATCATGCTTTCCGTAAATCCAAGCATGTATTTTAATGGCCCTCTAATATCGTGTGACAAAATCGCAATCATTCTACTGCGAGCCTCAACCGCTGTTTTAAGATCATTTCTACTGCGGTTTAAAGCTTCTACCGCTACTTCGAGGGAAATGTTCTTTTCCGCTAAGTCTTTTGTCCTTAAGTCTATTTGGTGCTTAAGCCTTGCCTTTTGAGCTCTGTTTCTTCGATCTTGCACAATGAGAATAAAGCTTACCAAGAACAGTACTGTTCCGAAAAGGACAACATAAAAAGCAGAGGTTTGGTAAAAGGTGGGCTGTACCCTAAAGCTTGCCACCCTTTGAACTTTATACGGCTCCATGGCTGTTGGAGAATAAACTTCTATGCTATAATCCTGATCACTCGGTAAACGAGAAATATCAATTCCTCTACTCACATCAAAGGCATTCCATACGTCTTCAATCTCTGGAATACGGTAAAAAATGGGTGCGTTCTCCGAATTCCCATAGTAAACCTGCACTAAGCCAATATGAATTTGGTTATAATCAGAAGGAATCTCCTTTCTTAGTGGCAGTACACTATCGTTGTAGCGAAAAGTTGCTGACTCTAAAAACAACTTCCCTTGGAATTTAGCAATATATCTGCGGTAGGCTTTATTTAAAAAGGTAACACCTAATAGGTTGGGAAAAGCCAAATAATTGCGCGAGGCTTGAGCATATGGATATTGTACACCGCCGTTAAACTCCTTTTCCAAGAGACCATCCATTTCTGAAAACCCATAGCCCATTAAATTCTTGTTTGGGTTCTCTAAATGCGCTATTACCTCTTCATAATTAAAAGCGAATAGGCCGTCATTTGTAGAGAAAATCAAATCCTCCCGATTCGACACTATGGCATGGCAGGCATCTAATTGAGGATATCCTTTAGGTTTAAATCGGGTCCAGCCATCTGGTCCCTTTACATAAATCCCATCGCCATAGGTGGTGATCCATAAATAAGATTCATGTTCCCAAATAAAACGACACGTTTTTAAGGATTTTCCTGGTAAGTCAAGGGTGTCAATTTTCCCTGTCCTTAAATCCAATATAAGGGGATCTGTGTTATATCCATGAGACACATAAATCAAAGAATCCTTATTAAAGGATAAATGCCTAGCAACAACAGACTTTAAATCATTAGGAAGTGGAAAGAAAATTTCAAATTTGGAATCAACAAACTTCATTAAGCCCACATGCTCCATAAAGGCATAAAGCTCACCTTGATGCAAGCTCATTGCCAAAGGGAAGCCTGGACCGCTGTTTTCACCAAAGTAAAAAATTTCATCTTTACTTAAATCTAAGTATGCCAAAGCGTTAGTTTCAAAGGAGAAAAAGTACAAGCGCTGCCTTAAAGAATCGAACGCAAGTGGTTTATTATAGTGACTGGCACCAAGACCACAATGGAGGTATGAAGTATCCCTAGTATATAACAATCCTGCAGCACTCATTATAGTATCACGCCCTACAGCACTCAAATTATAAGGTACTGCATTTTCATTTCCATCAACTGGATTAAATACCTGTTTGATACAACTTGGACTAATGATTAATACCCCCTTGGTTCGAGTTCCTAAGAAAATCCGGGAATCGAAAACACTTTCAATACACTGGCGATAGGTTAAAAGAGGTAGCCCTTTCAGCATCAAACTCAACCTTATTTCCCTAGGACTTCCACTCAATCGGTATAAGTCATCATTTATTATAAAGTAACAATGCACATAGTCCCCATTCCATATGAGGTGAAAATTTTGAGGCCGCCCAAGCCCAAAACCGGGCAGTCGCAGCAGCGTATCTAAACCAGATTGATTGAAGTGTACAATGTAGCCCTCCACGCTCGCGTAAAAAGCGGCTCCGCCGATCGAAAAAAATTGCTCTTCATACACATCTTTTAGATCATAGGCCATTCTTTTCTTGCTAGCGTTTTGCATGAAATTCACTTCCCCGCCTTCAACAATCTTAATTTCAAAAGCCCTCAAACTATCAAGTGGTAAAATAAAACCCGGGGCGTGCCCGATGAGCGAAGCATCAGCAATTATAGATCGATCTCGTAATAAATAATCTCGACTGGAAGTAAGCGGCTCCACTCGCAAAGCCGAATCGCGAAGCTTCACATAATTGTAATTCGCAACTTGCACCATTTGCCCACCGTCAAGGTCTTTATAAAAACCTCTTATCCTATCCTCCTTTAGCACACTGTCATTAGCCGAGGTAAAAACATCGCAAGATCGACCGCTATATCGCGCCAAGCCAAAATTAGTAGCAACCCAGAGTATTCGGTTTTTACCTAGATGGAGCCCATTCACCTCATTCTGCAAAAGTCCATTATTGCTGTTAAGGAAATGCTGAGAGTAGTAAGGTATCTCAGGCACCTTATTATATTGAACCCTATCACTCTGTGCCTTCATGGCAGAAAAGCCGAAAAATAGAAATACACCCAAGAAGTAAAAGTGCTTGGGAATAAAGGCCAATCCAGACTGTTGAATTCTCAGATTGGAAAATACCCGCATGGGATAGGAACCAGCGCTCATAAACATGTTTGATAAGAGCGAAAGTATTAATTCTGATTTCGTTGCTAAGTCGAAGAAACTGCTAAACCTTGTCAAACAAGATGGGAACTCTAAATATCCTTATCTCTTAAAAGGTGCTTTCATCTGAAAAATGAACCATAAAAAAAGGAGATGATTCAGTAACCATCTCCTTTTTAAATGTGCCCCAGGCGGGACTTGAACCCGCACGGCCGTTGCTGGCCACGGGATTTTAAGTCCCGCGTGTCTACCAATTCCACCACCAGGGCGATGATGAATAAAAAAGCCCTCGTCCAGAGGGCCTCTTTGGAGCGGGAGACGGGATTCGAACCCGCGACCCCAACCTTGGCAAGGTTGTGCTCTACCAGCTGAGCTACTCTCGCATTGCTTTCTTATTAAGCTAAGAACTACCGCCACTTTCGCTTTGGGTCGGCAAATATAATATCATTTCCGAAACCTCACCAAGCTTAAGCCCCAATTTTTTTCTTGATTTCATTTAGTTTCATCAATGCCTCTACAGGGGTTAAGGTATTTATATCCAAATTCTGAATGTCCTTGCGGATTTCATCTAAAATAGGGTCGTCCAGTTGGAAAAAACTTAATTGCATTTCGCTGGCCGAGTCCCTCAAGGTTTCCCCCTCACTACCCTTAGAGCGTTGGGCCTCTAAGTCGGCTAATATTTTTTGAGACCTATTTATAACCAAACTGGGCATCCCCGCCATCTTCGCAACATGAATACCGAAACTATGAGCCGAACCCCCTGCCTGAAGCTTGCGCATAAAAATGATCTTATCCCCCATTTCGCGAACACTTACATTGTAATTATGGATTCGCTGAAACAGGGCCTCCATCTCGTTTAGCTCATGATAATGAGTTGCAAATAAAGTTTTTGCTTTAGTAGGGTGTTCATGAATGTACTCGGCAATACTCCAAGCAATGCTTATACCATCATAGGTACTTGTTCCGCGGCCAATTTCATCAAGGAGTATCAAACTTCGCTCGGAAAGATTATTTAAAATCGAGGCGGTTTCATTCATCTCCACCATGAAGGTAGATTCCCCTTGTGAGATATTATCGGAAGCCCCTACCCTTACAAATATTTTATCCAAGTAAGCGAGTTTTGCTTCCTCTGCTGGAACAAAGCTTCCAATTTGAGCCATCAAACATATTAAGGCCGTTTGACGGAGCAAGGCCGATTTACCACTCATATTCGGCCCGGTAATCATTAACAATTGTTGACTCTCTTGATCCAAAATCAAATCATTGCTAATGTATTCTTGATCTGCCGCTAAACTTCTTTCAATTACAGGATGCCTACCGCCAACAATGTGTAGGACTGATCCGGAGTTTATTTCAGGGCGCTTGTAATTATTCTTTTGCGCTAAAAAGGCGAAACCGGCAAGACAGTCAATCTCCGCTAAAATTTTTGCGTTTTGTTGAATACGATCTAGGACTTGCATTAAATCTTTTAGCAAATCGGAATAGATAGCCTGTTCGAGCACCACCGTTTTCTCCTCTGCCTCTAAAATCTTTTGCTCATACTCTTTTAACTCCTGCGTAATATAGCGTTCGGCATTCACCAGTGTTTGCTTTCGCACCCAAGTCTCCGGAACTTTATCCTTGTGGGAATTACGCACTTCTAGATAGTAACCAAAAACATTATTAAAGGCCACTTTCAAATTTGCAATCCCGGTTGCCTCTGCCTCCCTTTTCTGTATTTCGAGCAAGCGATCCTTTCCGTGATACATTAGTTCACGGTACTCGTCTAGCTCCTCTGACACACCTTCTAAAATGTACTCTCCCTTGGCCAGATTGTTTTGAGGCTCTTCTTTTAAAGTACCTGCAATTCTTGCAATGCTATTCTTTAAGGGGTCAATGGACGCTGCTAATTGAACTAAGGAAGAATCACTTTCAGCGCAATAGGCGGCAAGCTCATTGGTAAGCTGCAGCGCGCGTTTTAATTGTATTAATTCCTTAGGAAGTGCCTTAGCAGTACTTACCTTAACTGCCAAACGTTCCAAGTCAAAAATGGCGGAAAGGGCCTCCCTCACTTTCTCGAGCAAGTCCGGAGCCTGATAAAAATCCTCCACTCTTTGTTGCCGTAAATTAAGGGCTTCCAAATCTATCAAGGGCATGGCCAACCAGCGTTGCAACATACGCGAACCCATTGGGGAGCAAGTTTTATTAATTACCTCCAATAAGCTAGTTCCTCCTGGGGCATTGGAGTCGAATAACTCTAAATTACGCACCGTAAAGCGATCCATCCACACATAATCTCTATTCTCAATTCGGTGAATAGATTGCAGATGATCAATTCGGTGATGATGGGTTTCCTTTAAGTAATGAAAAATCGCCCCACAGGCTATTACCGCCTCTTCCATCGCGTCTATCCCAAAACCCTTTAAGGAGTTCACCTTAAAATGATCTAAAATATGCTGCGCCCCGAAATCATACTGAAAAATCCATTCATCCAAAGCAAAGGAATACGTTTTACTATCGAATACTTCTTCGAACAAACGTCGCTTGGCCTTGGAATAAATAATCTCTGCAGGCCGCAAGCTTTGAATGAGCTTGTCTATTTGCTCATGATTCCCTTGTGCTACGAAAATCTCACCGGTGGAGATATCGCAAAATGCCGCACCTTGAATTGTACTACTTAAATGCAGGGCACACAAAAAATTATTGGATCGACTATTTAAGACTTGATCGTGGGTAGTTAAACCTGGCGTAACCAGCTCCGTGATGCCACGTTTTACAATTTTTTTAGTCTGCTTAGGATCTTCTAGTTGATCACAAATGGCCACCCTTTTACCGGCCCGAACCAGTTTAGGGAGGTAAGTGTCTAAGGCGTGATGGGGAAATCCAGCCAGCTCAATATCTGCCGCCGCCCCGTTAGAACGCTTTGTTAGCACAATATCTAGGATCCTGCTGGCCGCAATGGCGTCCTCTCCAAAGGTTTCATAAAAATCACCCACTCGAAAAAGCAATATAGCATCTGGATGCTTTTGCTTAATCTCGTTATACTGTTGCATTAAAGGGGTTTGGGTCTTCTTTTTAGCGGCCAATTTGAATTAATTTGCGGTCAAGCTAAAATACGAATGACAATGAGAAAGCTGCGTATGAGCGAGCTTAATCGCTTAAGTGTAGAAGAGTTTAAATCTGAAAAGAAATTCCCTTTTGAAATAGCGCTAGATGAGGTCCGTAGTTTGTTAAATGTGGGGTCCATTTTCCGGACGGCTGATGCCTTTCGTTGTCAAAAGATATACTTAGGTGGCCTTAGTCCAGAGCCAAGCAAGGAAATGCGGAAAACTGCCTTGGGCGCTACCGATTCTGTGGAATGGGAAGCTCTTCCCAACGGACTTTCCAATTTAGCTAAACTCAAAGATGAAGGCTACCAAATTTGGGCTATTGAACAATGTGAGGGTTCTGTGGAACTGCAAAAATGGGAACCAAACCTGAACCTAAAGCAGCTATTCATTTTCGGCAATGAGGTAAGCGGCGTAAGTGACGAGGTCTTGGCCTTTTGTGATGGCGCTATAGAAATACCCCAATTCGGAACGAAGCACTCTTTAAACATCGCTGTAAGCGCGGGTATCGTACTTTGGGATTACAGCAAGAAACTGTTGTAATAAAAAAAGCCACCTAAATAGGTGGCCTTTTTCTTATATACTAAGTAGGATTTACTTCACACTTACATCAACACGACGGTTGATATTGTTGCGGCCATTGGCCAAAGGGTTGCTTTCACCAGAAGAAGTAGTCTCAATACGAGAGGCATCTATTCCGAATACCTGCACTAGCTCCTGCTTAACCTCATCAGCACGACGCTGACCTAAAGTCTTATTGTAATCTTCAGGACCTGAAGCATCGGTGTAACCCGTTAATACCACATTTACATCAGGATTAGATTTCAAAGTGTTGGCAACAGCAGCTAAACGGAAGTAGTTAGCGTCAGTTACCGTAACACTATTAAAGCTAAAGAATACTGAAGGAAGGTAAGCACCTACGCCTCCGCCACCGCTTCCGGCTTTAGAAACAGATACTCCTTGGAAGTTAACTAATGATCCAGCAGGTGTATTAGGCTCTTTATCCATATAATCACCTACACCATCACCATCAGAATCTACCATACGACCTTGGTCGTCTACTTTAGCACCCTTAGCGGTAAATGGATCGGCATCAAGGTAATCTGGAATTCCATCACCATCAACATCAAGAGGAGCACCATTTGGACCAACGTTTACGTCGGCTGGAGTACTGTTATCCTGATCAAAGAAGTTGCTTACCCCGTCACCATCGTCATCACCAACTAGCTTGTCGTAGTTATTCTTAATTTCAGTCATGTCGGCAAAGACACCTTCGAAAGGACTGTAATAAACGATAGAAGTCTTTTCGTCGCTTCCAAAATTGTAAGCAGCACCAACACCAAAGTAACCAAAGAAATCAGCGGTTACCCCAATGCTGCGTGCATCAGCAACATCATAATTTGCCAAAGTATGCTTATAAAGGATATCCAAATCCCAAGTATTATTCAATTGATACTTGTAAGTAAGCTGCAATGGCATAACGGTAGTAAAAGATCGACCTCCTTTACCCAAGGTATTTACTAAATTACCTTGCTCATCAAAACCCTCGGCGTCAATTGAGGTAGCACCTAATCCAATGCTAAATAATAGTGCATGCTTCCGCATGTAATCCTTTCCATAAAGGAACATATTGCTTAAGTTAAAATTCAAGCTTAAGTCAGCATCGATATAGTCTCCTGTAAAGTAATAGTTATTATCAGTACCAGAAGTCGAGTGATAACCAGCAGAACCTGCTAAACCAATCATTGGGCTGAACCAATAATTTAGATTTCCGCGTAGACCGATTTCAAAACCACCCACACCAGAAGGAGCATTAACATCTTCTCCAAAGAAATAACTGGCAGCATCGCCTAAAGAAGCAGTAGCACCAACATTAAGTCCTAATGACCAGTTTTTAAAGTTACTTGGGTGAGCCTCAGATAAACGTACATCGTCCTGTGCATTTAGGCTACCCATTACTAAGAAACATCCGAAAAGTAATCCTAATCTTTTCATATGAAATTATAAAAGGTTAAGTAGTTGCGTTCATACAATTACGAGGACAAAAGTACTAAAAAGCGAGTAACAACAAATAAAAATGAATGCTCACTGAAAAATTAATATCTCTCATTTTCAATGTAAATTATCACTAAAGCACCTCAATCTCATCAATCAGCCACTGGACGTCGGTTTCGGAGTGTAAAAAATCCTTTGCGTCGGCATCAATTCTTAAAACTCTACCCTCCCAAAAATGATTTAAATAAAAGCTATAACGTTCGGTTAACTTCATTAAATAAGGCTCCTTCAAATTTTGTTCGAAATCTCGACCTCGAGAATGGATATTACTCAGCAAACTGGTATTGGTCCTTTGAAGGTAAATGAGGAGGTCGGGTTTAGGTACATTTTGAAAGGCCATTTGCCAAAATTGTCGGTACAATCTAAATTCCGCCTCACTTAAATTGTTCTGAGCGAAAATCAAGCTTTTAAAGGGAGCATAATCAGCTATCACATAGGACTGAAACAAATCTCCACTACTGGGTAATTCGGATAGCTGATGATACCGATCGGCTAAAAAAGCCATCTCTACCGAGAAAGCATAGCGTTCCGGCTCTTCGTAAAACTTAGCTAAAAAGGGGTTATCCGCAAACTCCTCTAAGACCAATCGTGCCTTTAAGCGTTTCGATAATATTTTGGCTAAGGTGGTTTTCCCTGCACCTATATTACCCTCAATAGCGATGTATTTTAAATTACTCACGTTTCTTAATCATTTTCGATTCCTCACCTAAATCGTTTAAGTACTCCTTATAAGGTCTAAGACTTACAGGACTTTCCAGATAAGGATTCAATTCCAATAAAGGCAGCAAAGCAAAGGCCCGCTGATGCAAATGTTTATGAGGCACCAGCAAGTCATTCTCCGCAATACATTGATCCCCAAACAATAGAATGTCAATGTCCAATGTCCGGTCCTCATAAACCGAACTCTTCCCTCTTATTCGACCTAATTCCTCTTCCACTTTTAAAATTAATTCCAAAAGCTGCCGAGGACTCAAGCCCGTCTCCACCTGCCATACCTGATTATAGAACATATTTTTACTGTCCATTTTCCAAGGCGGTGTAATATATAAGGACGAAACGCTACTAACCCTTACCAAAGGGTTTAACATTTCCCTCGCATGACGGAAGGTTTCCGGTGGATTACCAAGATTCCCTCCTGCTAAGAGGTAAATGCCATGAACAACTTTTGACAAACTTCAGTATTACTTAATATTGCTTAGGCAACGCAAAACTAATTTTCAAAAATGAAATCATTCTTAAAAATGTTACTTGCTTCCATAATTGGTGGCGGTATTTTAATTTTTCTAATCTTCATCATCTTCGCATCCATCGCCTCTGTGGCTTCCATGGAAGAAAAGGATCTCGAGGTTACCGAAAACTCTGTTCTTAAAATCGACCTCAATTCGCGGTTTGTAGAGCGGTCGCAAAACAATCCTTTCGAAAGTTTCGATCCACTAGCAGGGCAAATGGAGTCGGCAGTAGGTATCGACCAAATCATTTCCGCCCTCAAGGCGGCTAAAGACGACCCCAATATCGAAGGGGTTTATCTCGAAGGGGGAATTCCCATGGCAGGTCATGCCAGTTTAGAAGAAATTCGTGAAGCCCTCCTTGATTTTAAGTCGGAAGGCAAATTTATTTATGGTTACAGTGAGATTCTAACGCAAAAGGGTCTTTTCCTAGCTACGGTAGCTGATAGCTTTTTACTCAACCCAGAGGGCCTTATCGAATTTTCGGGAATGAGCGCCTCGGTGAGTTATTACCGTACCGCACTGGAAAAAATTGGATTGGAACCCGTGGTACTGCGAGCAACGGGCAACAAATTTAAAAGTGCCGTTGAGCCCTTTCTTTCAGATAGCATGAGTGACGCAAACCGCATGCAACTCACCGAACTTATTAGCTCTATTTGGAAGGAGTACCTAAACGCCTTTTCGGCCAAAAGTGGTCTGAGTGTAGCCGATTTAAACAGCTTGGCAGATGAAGTTTTAACCGATCCAAAATTGGCTGCCGAGAAAAGACTAATTGATGGCCTTGCCTACCAAGATCAGGTAAACTCTATGCTCAGTCGTGCCGTGGCAGTAGACGATGTGGAATCCATTCGTTTTTTAAGCCCCAAGAGATATGCCAGAAATAAAGATCTTAATGGTAATTACGGCTACAACGAAAATCGCGTTGCCGTAATCGTGGCGCAGGGCGAAATCCAATCTGGAGAAGGCGATGAATACACCATTGGCTCCGAACGAATTGCCCGAGCCATCCGTGAAGCGCGAACAAATGACAAGGTAAAAGCCATAGTACTACGCGTAAACAGTCCTGGTGGTAGTGCTTTAGCTTCCGAGATTATTTGGCGAGAAATGGATTTAGCCCGTCAGGAAAAGCCAGTAATTGCCTCCATGGGTGACTTGGCGGCTAGCGGTGGCTACTATATTTCTTGTTTTGCAGATACCATTTTAGCGCAGGAAAACACCATAACGGGCTCGATTGGTGCCTTCGGATTATTCTTTACCGCCGAAGAGCTAATGCATGAAACCCTAGGCATTAATGTGGAATCTGTAAATACCAACAAACATTCGGACTTAGGTCGAATTGATCGGAAATTAAGTCCCTCCGAACGTCGCATCTTAATTGCCCAAGTAGATAAAATTTATGGAACCTTTAAGCAAAGGGTAGCCGAAGGTCGTAACCTAGACGTAGCCTATGTAGACAGTATCGGTCAGGGTCGAGTGTATACCGGTTTAGCCGCAAAAAACTTAGGCCTGGTAGACATCATCGGGGGTTTGGATGAAGCCGTAAACTTAGCCGCTGAAAAAGCAGGTATTAGCGAAGACTACAGCGTAGTTTCCTATCCAGAAAAAGAAGACCCAATTGAGGCTTTCCTTAAAGAATTAAACAAAGGGTTTGGAAGCGCGAGCATTAAAGAAGAACTAGGTGAGTACGCCTACTACCTGGAGCTTATTCAAAATGCCGAAAAACGTCAAGGCCTGCAAATGCGCCTAGAGTATGATATGCAAATCGACTAATGATAAGCCTACAAGATCCTAAAAAACAGAAGCGCGCCGGAATCACCTTTGTGGTTCTGGCGGCTTTATTTATTGCCGCCTTAATTACCTGTAATTTGGTGGCCAACAAGTTTGTTTCTGTCGATCTTGGCTTTAAAACCTTCATTATCTCCGCTGGGGTAATCCCTTACCCTTTAACCTTTTTAATCACCGATATCCTGAGTGAAATTTATGGGCGCAAAAACACCAATATTGTAGTATTCTCAGGGTTTTTCGCTTCCCTTTTTGTTTTACTAATCCTATATCTCGGGCATATTTTCCCGGCGATAGACAACTCTCCAGTAAGCAACGAAAACTTTGATATCGTTTTCCAAAACTCCAAAAAGGTTATTTTTTCGAGCATGTTGGCCTACCTGAGCGCCCAGTTTGTGGATGTGCGAATTTTCCATTTCATTAAAGGAAAAACCAAGGGCAAACACCTTTGGCTTCGTAACAACTTCTCCACCATATTCTCGCAGTTCTTAGATACTACCCTGGTAGTTGGGGTTATATTTGTAGGTGAATTAAGCCTGTCCGAAATGCTCCCCCTAATTGGTGATGGCTGGCTCTTTAAAACGCTCTTTGCCGCAACCGACACCCTTCTTATTTACCCTGTTGTATACAGCCTGCGCTCCTACTTTAACCTCAAGGCAGGTGAAGAAATTAAGCTATGGTGAGGAAGTACCTTTTTTGGTTGCTCAAACTGGGATTGGTGGCCGTGGCCATTTACTTCCTTTACCGCAAATTAATTATCCTCGACTTCTATTCCATTCAATGGACTTGGCAGCAAACCTCTGCTCTTTATCTGCTCCTCTTTTTGGGTCTTTGGATGCTCAATTTAAGTTTAGACGCGCGAGCTTGGCAAATAGTGCAATCCACGGTACACCCTATTAGCTTTAAAAAAGCACTAAACCATAATTTGAAATGCTATGGCCTGGCCTTTATCTCCCCCCTTAATAGTGGTGAAATAGCCGGGCGGTATATTATTCAGGAACGCCCTAACGACCGCAAGAAAGCCTTGTTCCTAACCTTTTGGACCCATGCCCCAAAGCTATTCTCTAAAGCTCTGGTGAGCCTGCCCATTCTCATTTACATCTTTCTTAAGGAAAATCTTGCCTACTATTTTCCCCTAAGCGCTTTCCTGATTTTTTTAGCGAGTATCTTCATTTACCTCCGCTTGGAAAAACTCTTAAGTCTATTGCACGAAAAGAAATTTCTAAAACGGCCCTTAAAAAACTACCTGATAAAGGGAAAACCCACCATCGCCCAAAAACTGCAAATTCTCAGTCTCAATGGGCTGCGCTTTCTTATTTTCTCCACTCAGCTGGCCGCAATCCTCCTAGCCTTTAAACCTGAAATCCTAAGCCTGAATCTTTATTGGAGCATACCGCTATTTTACTTTCTTTCGGCTTTAGTCCCTAGCTATACGGGGCTCGACTTCCTTATCAAAGGCACTTTGGCCTTGTACTTTTTCGAACTCTTTGAAACGGATGCGCTCAGCTTTACGCTAGCAAGTACCGCCGTTTGGCTTTTTAATTGGGCCATGCCCGCTATAACTGGGCTCAGTATCCTAAAACCCGAAGAACTTAAAAGACTTAAGCGAAGGAAAGCTTAATACGATAACCGGTATAGGCGCGCACATTAAAGACTCGCCCGCCTTCAAAAATCAAATACTGACCCCTAATTCCTTTTAACACGGCTTCCAAGCCAGGTTCCTTATCGAGATTTAGGGACTTTACTTTGCTCGGCCATTCTTGCACGGGGTATTCAATGCTTTGAACTTCATCATCCTCAACATAAAACTGCTTTAAATCGCCTTCTAATTTAGACTTCAAGTTCTCCTTTTCCTTCCTTAAGTCAATCTCTGGAATTTCATTCTTCAGCATGCGCTGCCAGGGCGTTTTATCGCCAATGTATTCTTTTAAAGCTACTTCTATTTGACCAGCCTGAAAGCGATTCTCCGTTTGAGCAAATACTAGAGCTTCACTAGCACCCTGGTCAATCCAACGGGTTGGCCTTTGTGCTTCGCGGGTAACTCCAACCTTAAGGTCTCCGCTATTCGCTAAGTAAACTAAATGCGGCTGTAATTGGTACGACTTTTCAAATTCCAAATCGCGATCTTCAATCCCCTCATGCGCCCTACTCAACTCGGGCCGAATAATGCTCTCACCCGCTTGCGGAGCGGTGAAAAAACAGTTTTGACAAAAACCCATGCGATATAATTGCTCAAAGCGGTTTCCGCAGTTAGAGCAATACTTCTCATTCAGGAATTCTATCGTAATTTGCCGACCAAGTAAACGTTGCACTTGAATAAAATCCTGATCTGCCTTGAGCAGATATTGTGCTTGAGCTTGGTCATTGAGCCAAGCCGGCATTTTTTCGAGGGTTAGCGTATATTCCATGGCATAAATCTACGGCAAAACTACACCTTCTTATGAAGCTCGATTTGGTAAACTCATTTTTAAGTTGGCGCATGAAAAAACGCTATCACCAGCTCGAGTTATTCATGAAATACCCCATCGAGGTGCAGGCCGAAGTTTTGCAAAATCTATTAAGCACCGCAGCCAACACGGAATGGGGAAAGCGTTATGACTTTGCCTCCATTAGCAGTGATGAAGAATTTCGAAATCGCTTACCGCTTCACCAATATGAGGATATTGAAAAAGAGGTAGACCGTATAAGAGAAGGAAAATCGAATATTATGTGGCCGGGCGAAATTCGCTGGTTCGCCAAATCGAGTGGCACCACTAATTCGAAAAGTAAATTCTTACCGGTTAGCGAGGAACATATTGAAGATTGCCACTTTAAAGGCGGAAAAGATCTCCTAAGTATCTATTGCAGCCTCTACCCCGAAACCACCATCTTTAGTGGTATGAATTTGCGTTTAGGGGGCAGCACTTTTAAAGACAATGAAGACATTAACTCCTACTATGGTGATGTGTCCGCAATCATTATCGAGAATTTACCTTTTTGGGTAGAAATGCGCAGCACCCCTAGCAATAAGATTTCCTTAATGTCGGAATGGGAAGCGAAAATCGAGGCCATGTCAACCACCTCCATGCGCGAGGATGTTACCTCTTTGGCCGGCGTTCCCTCCTGGATGATGGTATTGCTCGAGCGCGTACTGGCCATCAGTGGTAAAAAACACATTATAGATGTTTGGCCAAATCTCGAATTGTATATGCACGGTGGCGTTAGCTTTGAACCCTACCGCGCCCAATTTGAGGAACTTATTGGTAAGGAAATAAACTACCTCGAGACTTATAATGCCTCCGAAGGATTCTTTGGAATTCAAGACCTAAAAAAGGAAGGGGAAATGTTGCTCATGCTCGATTATGGCATCTACTATGAGTTTATTCCTATGAACCAATACGATGGCACCCAGTCTAAAACCATCGGCTTGGAAGATGTAGAGCTGAATACCAATTATGCGGTAGTGATTTCTACCAATGCGGGATTATGGCGATACCTAATTGGTGATACCATACGTTTCACCTCCATCAAGCCCTATCGTTTTCATATTACGGGAAGAACCAAGCATTTTATAAATGTTTTTGGTGAAGAGCTCATCATCGAAAATGCCGAAAAAGCCCTCAGTGATGTTTGTAAGCGCGATGGCACGCGCATCCACGAATATACCGTGGCACCCATTTTTATGAAGCGTAAAGAGAGTGGTGCTCACCAATGGCTTATTGAATTTGATCGAGCGCCTGATGATCTTAAGCAATTCGGAGAAGCCCTAGACCAAAGGCTTTGCGAACTCAATAGCGATTACGAAGCCAAACGACATAAGGGAATGGCCTTAGGGCCTTTAGAAATTATCGAGGCACGTAAAGGATTGTTTTACGATTGGTTAAAGCAAAAAGGAAAGCTCGGTGGACAAAATAAAGTTCCTCGACTCAGCAACAGTCGAGAATACATGGATGATCTATTAAAATTGCAATGAAAGGATGGCGGCCATTTTTAAGCTTCTTCCTTTGTGCCTTAAGCTTTTTTAGCCTGGCGCAGGAGTTGACGCTGGTTAAAAGCCACCCCCTAAAAGTCAATGAAAAGGAGCTGCACCTCGATCAGTTTGGTAATCGATTTATCATTCTGAATAATGAATTGCGGAAGCTCGATACTAAAGGCAGCTTTGTGGCGAGCTATAGCGACCCCATTCAAGGCAATATAACCAGTCTCGACCTACTCAACCCCCTTAACCCCCTCATCTATTACCGCTCTTCCAATTTATTGCGCGTGCTTGATAACCGCCTCAATAATCTACGCGAATACAACCTATCCCTTAATTTCCAAGACCCAGCCTTTATTACTGCTGCAGCCGAAGGTAGCATCTGGATTTACAATCAAAATACCGATCAAATTCAGCGCTATTCTCTACTCGAAAGTAGAGTGATCAATAGCAGTCCCATTTTTAGTCAGGCTCTCAATGACCCCGAATCAGAGGTTCTCCAGCTAAGCAGCAGCTACGATCGGGTTTTGGTACAACTTAAAAGCAAAGGCAGTTACTTTCTTCTCGTGTTCGATGCTCAAGGAGCTTTGCAAAGAAAATTGAAGCTAAAGGACCTTCCCCTTGCGATCTCGCATTTCAATCAAAGACTGCTACTGCTTTACGAAAATCAATTGCTCGAGCTCATCGATTTAGGCAGTTTTCAGCGACTTAGCCTCCTCAGTCCGCAAGCTCAAACAAAACAAATATTTTATTTCCATCCACGCCTCTATCTTCAAACCGATAATCAGCTTTTCGAATACAGGCTAAGCCTGCCATAAGGCCCTAAAAACCCACCAAAAAATCATAGCTTTGTGGGCCTTAAAAACAGCAATTATGCACATTGCCATTTCCGGAAACATTGGTTCAGGTAAAACCACACTCACCCGTTTGCTTGCGAAGCATTATAAATGGACACCCCATTTTGAAGATGTGGAGGACAACCCTTACCTCGACGATTTTTACCGTGAAATGCAACGCTGGTCTTTTAACCTGCAAATCTATTTCCTCAACAGCCGATTTCGTCAGGTTAAGGAGATCAGAGATAGTGGGAAAGACATTATTCAGGATCGCACAATCTACGAAGATGCCCACATCTTTGCCCCCAACTTACATGCCATGGGCCTCATGCCGAGTCGCGATTTTGAGAACTACCTCTCGCTATTCGAGCTGATGGATTCTTTTGTGGCACCGCCCGATTTACTGATCTATTTACGGGCCTCCATTCCTACTTTGGTGGATCAAATTCAAAAGCGCGGCCGCGATTACGAAAACAACATTCGCATCGACTATTTAAACCGGCTAAACGAGCGCTACGAAGCTTGGATTTCGGGTTACGACAAAGGAAAACTACTCATCATTAATGTTGATGAAAACAAGTTTGCCAATAATCCCGAAGACCTTGGCACCATCATCAATAATATCGACGCCGAACTTAACGGCCTCTTTTAAAGTGCTTTTTTTTAGGGCTGCCTTTGCGCGCCTTTTGTTGCAAGTCCTCCCTACAAACGGCTACGGCTACATTTAGCCCAAGGGCTTCCTCTGGTCGCCTTGGCCTAAAAAGCCTTAACACCGTTTTCGCTCCGGGCTTTCCCCTCCAGTCGCGGGCAGAAAAAAACCCGACCAATCAAAGGATCAGCCGGGCTTTTAAATGTATTATTCTAATTGCTTAGTGCATGGGCAGCATCGCTACAGAAGCACTAATCTTATCATTTCCTAAAATCGAAAGACGCACTTGAGCAGGAATGTCATTTCCATCTAAAAGCAAATGCCCAACGCCGCTGTAGCGACCATCTGAATTCACTTGCATCTCTTCTACCATAACCTCAGCAACCTGAACGGTATTACCTAAGATTTCGCCAAGCTCCTCTCCATTTAGTACCATTTTAAAACCAACTAAATTTTCTTCGGTTGGAAAGTCAAATTGGAAAGCCAAAGCACTTAAAGTTCCTCCAATGGTCTCAGGACCCATAAAGTCAACCGTACCAGCCTGCTCGCCTTTAGCCATAACTACCTCACCAGTCATCGCTGTTAAAGCATCGCGATCAATGCTCGCATGACTTGCCGCTGCAGAATGGCCACCTCCAACATGGATATGAGGAGCAATAACCAAGGATACAATAGACATTAACTTAATTAAGATATTCATAGAAGGACCAGAAGTATCTTTAAAAGGATCACCAACGGTATCTCCAGTTACAGAAGCTTTATGAGCATCAGAACCTTTGTATTCCATCTTACCGTCAATCTCTACCCCTGCTTCAAAAGACTTTTTAGCATTATCCCAAGCGCCACCGGCATTGTTTTGGAAGATTCCCATAAGTACACCACTAACCGTAACCCCGGCTAAAAGTCCACCTAACATCTCGGCAGATGAAGTTCCTTCAAATACACCGTTAAATCCAAAGCCAACAAGCACCGGAGTAATTAAGGCAATAGCTCCTGGAAGCATCATTTCCTTAATGGAAGCATTGGTCGAAATTTCAACACACTTCTCATATTCAGGCTCCGCCTTGTACTCCATAATTCCTGGAATCTCTTTGAACTGGCGACGAACCTCATGAACCATGGCCATGGCTGCACGTCCAACTGCAGAAATAGCCAATGAAGAGAAAATGAAAGGAATCATACCACCAATAAACAACATCGCCAATACGGGCGCCTTGTAAATATCAATCGCATCAATTCCGGCAATGCCCACAAAAGCGGCAAATAAAGCCAAGGCAGTAAGCGCTGCAGAGGCAATGGCAAAACCTTTACCAGTAGCTGCAGTAGTGTTACCTACGGCGTCTAAGTTATCAGTACGCCCACGTACTTCTTCAGGTAAACCACTCATTTCGGCAATACCACCAGCGTTATCGGCAATCGGACCAAAAGCGTCGATAGCCAATTGCATTGCTGTAGTAGCCATCATTCCAGCTGCAGCGATAGCCACACCGTAAAGTCCGGCAAAATTGTAAGATAATACGATACCAGCCGCTAAAATGATTATAGGCACAACCGTAGACTGCATACCCATCGCCAAACCACCAATAATATTAGTCGCATGACCTGTCGAAGACTGCTGTACGATAGAGTTTACAGGTTTTTTACCCATAGCGGTATAAAATTCTGTAATCCAGCTCATCAAAGCTCCTACAACGGAACCCACTAAAATGGCCAAGAATACATCGGTAGCGCTAAACTCATACCCACGCAAAACCATGCTTTCGGGTAGCATCCAAATACTTAGGGGATAAGACGCAATCACCACTAAGATGATAGATCCCCAGTTTCCAATATTCAAAGCATTTTGCACCGAGCTATTTTCATTGCTAATCCGTACAAAAGCCATTGCGATAATAGAGAAGATTAGACCCAATCCCGCAATTACCATTGGTAATAAGATGGGGGCCATGCCACCAAAATTATCGGCTGAGGCAATCTCCTGACCAAGAACCATAGTAGCTAAGATGGTAGCCACATAAGAACCGAATAAGTCGGCACCCATACCGGCAACATCACCTACGTTATCACCTACGTTATCGGCAATAGTGGCAGGGTTACGGGGATCGTCCTCAGGAATTCCCGCTTCTACTTTACCCACCAAGTCGGCACCTACATCCGCTGCCTTGGTGTAAATACCTCCACCCACACGGGCAAATAGCGCGATAGACTCCGCACCTAATGAGAAACCAGCTAAAACTTCAATCGCGGTTTTCATTTCATCGCCGGTAATTGCTGCACCGGCAGGAACGAACATATTGTAAAATACAATGAATAAACTGCCTAAACCAAGCACTGCCAAGCCAGCAACACCAAGACCCATTACTGATCCACCGGTAAAAGAAACTTTTAAGGCTTTTACTAAGCTTGTTTTAGCGGCCTCGGTAGTACGAACGTTTGCTTTAGTAGCAATGCGCATTCCAACATAACCTGCTAAGGCTGAGAATACGGCACCGATAACAAAAGCAATAGCAATAATGGGAGAAGAATGCTCTACTAAGGTACCGGAGTAAGCCAAAAGGATACCAGCGATAATCACAAAGTAGCTCATGATTTTCCATTCCGCCTTCAAAAAGGACATTGCGCCGTCGGCAATATGCCCGGCCAGTTCAGACATTTTTTGATCTCCTGAACTTTGCTTTCCAACCCAAGAGGACTTTGCCAACATGATCAAAATACCGATCAAACCTAAGGCAGGAACAACATACATTAACCAGTCGTTATTCATAATTGTATTGATTGATTATTCTTTATAAGGGGCGCAAAAGTAAGCTAAAATGCCTAGCAGGCAAATGCCTAGCTCCGGTTTATAAACCTTCTAAGTGTATTTTGGACCAAAAAAAAATCCCGGAATAGCCGGGATTTAAATTTTTCCTATCGTATCTGTACTTAATCCTTGTACATCACTTTTTTAACTGCCGTAATAATTCGAGCAGCATTTGGTAAAAACTCCTCCACTAAAGTAGGAGCATAAGCCATAGGGGTATCGGCTGTATTCACTCTTAAAATAGGAGCATCGAGATAGTCAAATGCATTTTGCTGACAGTGAGCGATAAGCTCGGTAGAAATATTTCCAAGTGGCCAGGCCTCTTCTACGATAACCATACGGTTGGTTTTCTTTAGCGAAGAGACCACCGCTTCATAGTCAATAGGACGTACGGTGCGAAGGTCAATAATCTCACACTCGATGCCATCCTTGGCTAATTCCTCCGCGGCTTTGTCTGCCTCCTTAATAATCTTACCAAAAGAAACAATGGTTACATCGCTCCCTTCGCGACGAGTAGTAGCCTTTCCAATTTCGATTAAATATTCTTCCTCGGGCACCTCTCCTTTATCGCCGTACATCTGCTCACTCTCCATGAAGATCACCGGATCATCATCGCGAATGGCAGTCTTCAAAAGACCTTTAGCATCATAAGGATTACTAGGCACCACCACTTTTAATCCTGGGGTATTGGCATACCAACTCTCAAAAGCCTGACTGTGCGTAGCCGCTAATTGGCCTGCCGAAGCGGTTGGACCACGAAAAACGATAGGCACATTAAATTGCCCACCACTCATTTGGTACATTTTAGCTGCGTTATTGATAATTTGATCAATGGCAACCAGCGAGAAATTGAAAGTCATAAACTCCACAATGGGTCGCAAGCCATTCATGGCCGAACCCACACCTATACCGGCAAATCCAAGCTCGGCAATGGGCGTATCTAATACGCGATCCGGACCAAATTCGTCCAACATACCTTTGGAAGCTTTGTAAGCACCATTGTACTGTGCTACTTCTTCACCCATCAAATAAACACGCTCATCGCGGCGCATTTCTTCACTCATAGCTTCCGCTACGGCTTCACGGAATTGTATAATTCTGCCCATCAATAAGATTTTGCAGGGCCAAAAGTACTAATTGCTCCTAAAATGACCGCCCTTAAGGACAAGACATCAAAAAAGGCTTTAGTATGCATGCATAACATTTTGACCTCGGCTTTTTTTAGGCTATTTTCGCGGCATAGACAATATCACTTCTCAGAATACTTATTTATGAAGGTACTAGTATGTATTAGTCACGTGCCCGATACAACCGCTAAAATCAACTTCACTGCCGATAACAGTGCTTTTGATAAAAACGGTGTTCAATTCGTTATTAACCCTTACGATGAATTCGGGCTTACCCGTGCGGTATGGTTAAAGGAAAAGCAGGGTGCTTCTATCACCGTGCTAAATGTTGGAACAGCTGAAACAGAGCCCACTTTACGGAAGGCCCTGGCCATTGGAGCAGACAATGCCATTCGCGTTGATGCCGAAGCAAAGGACGCTTTCTTTGTTGCCAATCAAATTGCAGCAGTGGTAAAGGAAGGGGATTACGACCTCGTTATTGCGGGTCGTGAATCAATCGATTACAACGGTGGACAAGTTCCTGGAATGCTCGCTGCACTTTTAAAGTGGCCTTTTATCAATGCTTGCGTTAGCATGGAAGGCGAAGGCGAGACCTACAACCTTGTGCGCGAAATCGATGGTGGTAAGGAAAAACTGCAAGCCAGTTTACCATTTGTAGTAGCGGGTCAAAAAGGACTTGTAGAGGAAAAAGACCTCCGCATCCCCAATATGCGTGGCATCATGCAAGCGCGCTCAAAGCCCTTAGAGGTTAAGTCTCCGGTAGACACAGAAGCCAAAACCCAGACTGGCGTTTACAGTAAACCCGCTCCAAAGAGTGCTGTTAAAATGGTAGATGCCGAAAATATGGCTGAGCTTGTTCGCCTATTGCACGAGGAAGCCAAAGTGATTTAATCCAAAAAATTGAAAGAATGTCAGTATTAGTATATCTCGAATCTTGGGAGGGAAATTTCAAGAAAAATACCTGGGAAAGCGCCTTTTACGCTGCCAAAACAGCCGAAATGCTTGGCACCGAAGCCATTGGACTTTGCATAGGGAATTTAAATGAAGATCCTTCTGTGGCCGGTCAGTACGGTATCTCTAAAGTTTTACATCTTGAGGATGCTGCATTTAACAGTTTTGATGCCAATAACTATGGTGCAGCGATTGCCGAAGTGGCCGCTAGCCAAGGAGCCGATACCATTATCTTAAGCGGAACATTTAACGGTAAAGCACTTGCTCCTGCCCTAAGCATCAATGCCGATGCCGCCCTACTTACCAATGTGGTAGCTCTTCCCGAAAGCAGCAGCCCCTTTAGTGTAAAACGCGGTGTATACTCTAGTAAAGGATTTAATATCCTCAGCTCCGATGCTTCTAAACGCGTGGTGGTATTTGTACCCAACTCACTCGCCCTTGAAGCTGGTGAGGGCAGCGCTGCTGTAGAAAGTGTTAACGCTGGAGCCGGCGACACCAAAGCCGTGGAGGTTACAGAAGTAGACCGTGTGAAAGGTAAAATCCCTTTACCTGAAGCAGAGCGCGTAGTAAGTGGCGGCCGCGGTTTAAAAGGTCCCGAAAATTGGGGCATGATTGAAGAACTTGCCGAAGTTTTGGATGCGGGCACAGCCTGTTCCAAGCCTGTTTCCGATATGGACTGGCGTCCGCATAGCGAGCACGTAGGTCAAACTGGAATTGCGATTAAACCAAATTTATACGTTGCAGTTGGTATTTCGGGAGCGATTCAGCACCTTGCCGGCGTGAGTGCCTCAAATACCATTGTGGTAATTAATAAGGATGCAGAAGCGCCTTTCTTTAAAGCTGCCGACTATGGAATCGTGGGCGATGCTTTTGAGGTTGTGCCGAAGTTAACGGCCGCTCTTAAAGAATTCAAGGCTAACAATTAATGCAACAAATAAGGTTATTCGTTAAGGGTCTCTCTTACAGCCAAACGCAAAGCGGTGCATATGCATTGGTTTTAGGAGAGGAAAATGGGGAGCGCCGCTTACCCATTATTATAGGTGGATTTGAAGCCCAAAGCATTGCAATCGCCTTGGAGAAAGATATGAACCCGCCGCGGCCTTTAACGCATGACCTTTTTAAAAACTTTGCCGATCAATTTGGAATTGGTCTCAAAGAAGTATTGATTCACAAATTACAAGATGGAGTATTTTACTCCATCTTAGTTTGTGAACGCAACGGCGAAACGCATAGCCTCGATGCTCGAACTTCCGATGCGGTGGCACTCGCTATTCGCTTTAAAACACCCATCTATACCTACGAGGAAATTTTGGAAAAAGCGGGTGTTATTTTAGGGGAAGGGCAAAACCCGGAAACTAAAAAAGGGGCCGTAAAACCTCGTGAACCCAAGTCTAAAGAATCTACTTCTTCCGGTTTGCTATCCACTCAAAGTTTGGAAAGCTTAAAAAAACAAATGGACGAAGCCGTGCGCAATGAGGATTATGAAAAGGCAGCCCGCTTGCGTGATGAAATCGAAAAAAGAGAAGGTCAACAAGATTAGGCCCTTCAAAAATCATTGCGGCAAGTATGAGAATAGCAAAGTATTGGTCCAGTTTATTTCTAGCGCTTCTGCTCATTGGTTCCGCTAAAGCCCAAGAAAATCCAAGCCAAGGAGCTTGGGCCTTCCAAGAAATTTTATCCCCCGAAGGCCAATCCATCTTTACCATAAGTAAGCAGGATTCTTTCTTCATTTACCCGAATGATAGCTTCTACTATCGCCTCGCTGCTAAAAATCTAGAAGCCCGGGGCAGTTACCGCCTTTTGCAAGACACCTTGGAATTTACCTACACGGCACCCGCGGATACGGTAAGATCTTATGCCATTTTTCAGGTAAACGACAGCTTGCTCGATATAGAGGAAAATGGTATTCATTATCGCTTTACACGCCCTGGTATAAGTGGGAGCAGCGTAAGCATGGATGATAAACTACCCGCCAGCAGCGGCCTCCCTTTAAACTACGATTTTTCTAAAACTGGATTCGACCTCAAAGCATTGGGGCGAGGCTTTTTAGGTTTACTGGTCCTATTGGCCTTGAGCTACCTAATGTCGTCCAAACGAAAGTCTATAAACTGGAAGCAAATAATGATGGGACTGGCCATTCAGTTCATCTTTGCTCTGGCAATTTTAAAGGTTCCGGCGATTCGGGTGGGCTTTGATTGGGTAAGCGAAAAATTCGTCATCCTTTTAAGCTTCACCGACGTGGGCGCCAAATTCCTTTTTGGGGAGCTCATTAATGAAACCTCATCATTGGGTTACATTTTTGCCTTTAAAGTATTACCCACCGTTATTTTCTTTTCGGCCTTAACATCCCTCCTTTTTTATTACGGGGTAATGCAAAAAATTGTATTTGCCTTCGCTTGGATTATGAAGCACACTTTGCGTCTTAGCGGTGCAGAAAGTCTAAGTGCCGCAGGAAACATCTTTTTGGGTCAAACGGAATCCCCCTTATTGGTGAAGCCCTATCTAAATAAAATGACGCGTAGTGAACTCCTATGCGTAATGAGTGGAGGCATGGCAACTATCGCCGGAGGTGTTTTGGCCGCCTATATTGGCTTTCTAGGGGGAAGCGACGTGGTACAGCAAACCTTTTTTGCCAAACACCTTTTAGCGGCTTCAGTAATGAGTGCCCCTGCCGCAGTAATTGCTGCAAAAATGCTTCTTCCCGAAACCAAAGAGGTAAACGAGGAAATGCATATTGAAAAGGCCAAAATTGGCGGAAACGCATTGGAAGCAATTACCACGGGTACCACCGAAGGTTTAAAGCTTGCTGTAAATGTTGGGGCCATGCTATTGGTCTTTATCGCATTGGTAGCCATGGCCAATACTATTTTAACTGATTTTATTGGCGATATAACTGGTCTTAACGCTTGGGCCTCGGACATTTCAAACGGACAGTATACCGGCTTCTCCTTAGAATTTATTTTAGGCTATACCCTCGCGCCCATAACCTGGTTAATGGGCGTGGCTACAGAAGATATCTATTTAGTTGGACAATTATTAGGAGAAAAAACCATCTTAAACGAATTCGTGGCCTATGTGTCCCTGGGTGATTTAATGGATAGCGAGAAATTTGCTTCCGAAAAGTCCATAATCATTTCCACCTATATCCTATGCGGCTTTTCCAACTTTGCCAGTATCGGGATTCAAATTGGAGGAATTGGCGCTTTAGCCCCCTCGCGCAGAGGAGACCTTTCAAAACTCGGGTTTAAAGCCCTAATCGCGGGAACTATGGCCAGTTTGTTCACGGCTGTGATTGTCGGAATGCTTATTTAAAAAGCTATTTTTAAGGACCCTAAGTCTTAATATGCGGTCCATCTTTTTCGTTTTAATTGTCTTTTCCCAAGTGCTGCTTTCCTGCACCCCCTCGGCCAAAAAAGCAAGCCCGTCCGAGTCAAGTATAAACTCCGAAGAGAGGATACCATCTGCCGAAAGGCCAAAGGAAAATACCCCTAGCCTACCCACCGATACCTTGTGGCATTGGGAGATTCCGAGCGAGGTACCCGCTTTTTTATTTGCCAATATCGACAGTGCCATGACCTGGAGCTTAAGTGCGATGGAGGCTCAGGAATACAAGCATCACCGCGACTTGTATTTAGACTATCAACTATTTGAAGGGCCCGAAAATCAGAATCGAAGTCAAGCCGATTTTTACCTGCCTACTCAGGAATACTTTGTTGCCTTTGACCGCCGGGAAAAAAACCCTAACTGGGCCAGTGATGACTGGGATTATATCTATTTTGGATACGCTAAAAAGCTAAAGCTTCACTTTGCCGGACGCAGTCGCATTGTTGGTCAGGGCCTAATAATAGATAGCCTTAGTGGCAAGCAGTACGTATTAAATTCCAATTACGATGCTGGCTGGCAAGCCCTAGTGCCCGCCATGGGAGATGATCAATTCCTCCTTTGGTCGCGAGCTACCTATGATGGAAAAGGCTTTAGCCTGATCACGGTCGATTTGAAAAGAGAAGAGGATTCAGTGCAGTTAAAAAAAACCGGACAGTTATCACTTCTAGACTATTTCCCTCTTGAAGTAATTTGGATAAACCGAAACACTTGGGCAATGAAATGTTTGGAATACGACCCTCAGATGTACCCCGACGACCCCCAACCCAAGGAACTTTATTTTAAGAGTAAGCGCAGTTAACTTAAAGCCTTAACATAGGCCTTTTCATACTCTGGCAAGAGTTGTTTCCAATCGAATCGTTCCGAAAAATCCTCTGCCCTATTACGCTGAATGATTCTATAACGACGACTCAATTTTACAAATTCTAGCAGGTGGTTGGCTAAATCCTCAATCACCTGTTCTTCGCTCCTGCTATCGCGTCGTAAAACTTGCACCCCATGGTCTACTCCACCGGTTTCCTGGCCACTAACATAGTTTCCGAAGCCTGATAAATCCGAAGTAACTGTGGCCACACCCCGCGCAATACATTCCAGGGGTGTATATCCCCAAGGTTCATAATAACTTGGGAAAATCCCTAGGTGACAACCACGCACAAAGTCTCCGTAATCTATCCCAAAAAGGGGATTCGTGCTATTAATAAACTCTGGATGATAAACCACTTTAACCCGATCTTTTGGACTATTAAACATCTTAAGACGACGTAACTCGTTTAGGATGTCATCATTATCATCGTCCTTTAAATTATGGGTGGTAATATAGGGCCATTCGTCACTCTTCCAGGATTGGATGGTGCGTCGATAACGCAGTTTCCAATAATCATCTACCATGGCCGAAGTATCGGGAAGCCGGTGGTCAAGTTCTGAGCTCACCGCCGATTGATAAAGTCTTTTCCCCACCTGTTTCTCAATGGCCTCTACACATTTTTGGATTTCTCGGAGAACCCCGTTGGATTGCAAGACTTTAGGGTTTATCGACCAAGACTCTTTATTGGTCACAAAGAACATCACTACCGTTGTATCTATGCCATCGCGTTTCATGCGTTTGTTTAGCAAGTCCAAGGCACGAATAGTAACATCATAACCTTTATTCCCAAATTCATAGCGACCTGCCGTGAAGAAATAAAGGGTTTTATCAAGATCAAAGTGATAGCTTGGAAAGAAGTGGCCAATGGTAAAATCGTGCAATACTTCTTTAAATTCCTGATGCTTTAATTGCACTTCATGCATCGCCACATATCGTTTTATGTTGAGACCATTGGGCGTAATCACATCGGGCGTTTTACCTAATAAATGCACGCACTCCTTAGCGGTTATTTCACTCACCGTAGTAAAGCTATTGCTATACCGTGCTGAAAGTCGTTCAATTTGTGCCATCGGGAAAATCCCAAAATGACGGGCCTCTTGCTCCCATTTATAATTAGCCAAATTTCTGTAAAAGCCGCTGTAGCTCGATGCTAAATAGCGACCTAATAAAGTAGCGTGTGTGGTAAAAACGGTGCACACCTCCGGATTATGCTTATGTAAATCTAGGATGGGTAGGGAAGCCATCCACTCGTGGAAATGGGCTACAATTTTATTTCCCTGACCTCGCTTTTCTTGAACTAAACTTAAGAAACGATAATTGAGCTTAGACCATACAATCATGCGATTTAAGAGCTCGTTGTTGGGATCCTTTTCTAGGCCGTAAGTTTTAGCATAATGTTCTTGATACTGCGAAAGCTTAGAGGCTCCATAGTTAGGATCAATTAAAACTACTTTGGGCCTTCCGGTAACCAACCATCTGGCATAGCGAATTTGAATACCCTCGCGTCGAAACTCCTCAACTGCCTGCCCCAAGGGGTCATCTAACTGATTTATTTCTTCCAGCTCCGCATCAATACCTTTAGCTTCAAGAGGCCCTAAGAGCGTATAATCATCCCCAAATCGATCTATCATCGCTGGCACTTTAGATCTAAGTACCGTGTAAATCCCGCCGATCTGATTACATACTTCCCAAGAACATTCGATAATTGGTGTGCCGTGCATGATTCTGTTTTTAAACTTCTTGCCCGTCGAAAATACAGCTTAAAAGAGGGTAAATGAAAAAGAAATTAACATTGTTAAGGGTTTTTTCCCGCTTTTTGCCACAGGCTCAAAGGGAGGCTTATTTTTACGAGAAATATAGATTATGCAGCAGTATCACGCACTAATGCAACATATTTTAGACCAGGGAACCTTGAAGGAAAACCGCACCGGTATTAATACCATCTCGGTTTTCGGTTATCAAATGCGATTTGATCTTCAAGAAGGCTTTCCCCTTGTGACCACCAAAAAAGTGCACCTTAAGTCGATCATTCACGAGCTACTTTGGTTTTTAGACGGCGACACCAATATCCGCTATTTGGTGCAAAATGGAGTGAATATTTGGAATGAATGGCCTTTCCAAAATTACCTCCAGGAAAACGGACTAGCCGATAAACTCCCCAAGTACAGTGAAGCCTGGAAAGAGGAGCTTGCTGCATTTAAGACGCAGATTATTGAACAAGAAGATTTCGCCAAAAAATGGGGGGAGTTAGGTCCAGTTTACGGCCGACAGTGGCGCAATTTTGAAGGTGTGGATCAAATGCGTCAATTAGTGGAGGATTTAAAGAAAAACCCCAATAGCCGCAGGCATATCATCTCCGCTTGGAACCCCAAGGATATTCCGGTGATGGCGAAGTCGGGCTTACCCCCTTGCCACACCTTGTTTCAGTTTTATGTAGCCGACAATAAACTAAGCTGCCAGCTCTATCAGCGCTCGGCAGATGTTTTTTTAGGCGTTCCTTTTAACATCGCCTCTTACGCCTTACTCACCATGATGGTGGCCCAAGTTTGCGATTTAGAATTGGGCGATTTTGTTCACACCTTCGGTGACGCCCATCTTTATGAAAACCATCTCGACCAAACTAAGGAGCAATTAAGCCGGGATTATCGTGCGCTTCCGCAGATGAAGATAAACCCTAATGTGAAAGACCTTTTTGCCTTTAAGTACGAGGATTTTCAACTAGAAAATTACGACCCACATCCGGCCATTCGTGCCCAGGTTGCAGTTTAAAAATCTTATGAAAAAACAAACGCTTAGCCTCTTTTTGATGTTCCTCAGTTTGGGAGTTTTTTCCCAAAGCATCACTTTTAAAGATTGTGCTAGCAATGACTGTCACCAAGAAAACTTAGCCCAGCTTTTTAAGAGCACACAAGCTGCCATATTTGAGTATTATGGGTTTTCCTATAATGACAGTATTGCCTTTGCATTTGAGTACCGTAATGACTCCCTTAAGCTTGTTTCGAGCTATGCCTGGCTCAATGAAGATGCTATCGACTATTATTTCGCAGTACTCAAAGGCAGCAGCAAGGAATTAAGCCTTGACACTGGTATCATATATCAAGTCCACTGGAAGCAGAAGCTAAATAAGGCTTGGGATTCTAATTCCGAACTCGATCTTCAACACAAGTTTCCTCGTGCCAAAGAATGTGAGGATTTTAATGAGAAGGGACAATTGGCATGTGCCAAGTATTTCGGCAAACAAGAGTTATATGCGGCACTGGATAGCTTTAAGATTGAAGCTGATTTTAGAGCTGAAATTCACTTTGAGAAAGGTATGCCCCTTGGGCTTAAAGTAAGCCGAGCGCCCATGGGAAATAAAAAAACCATTGCGGCCTTTAAAAAATACATAGAGTGGTACTCCTCTCATTTTGATAAAAAAAGTCTGGCCCAATCTGAAGCCTATTTCCTATCATTTAATCAATCTGGTTTAAGGAATTACGATCAGGCTAATCAGCACTTCGAAGCACAATTAGGCTTGTACATTGACAATCAACTTTGGAATCAATTAAAGAGGGCCATTGACCCCTATCATGTTATTCCAGAGATTGATACCGTTAATCGAGGGGCCCTAACCGGTTATGATAAAGCAATGTACCTCTACTTAGAGCAGCAATTAGCCGAGGGAAGAATTCCTCGCCGTATGTGGACTTTTGATAAGCATACCTTAGCCGAAATTGCTGCATCTGAAAAACAAGAGGAGGGAGAGGTTAATAGTTTTTCGGTAGTTGAAAGGGTACCAATATTTACCGGCTGCGAAGATTTAGAGGAGAACGAAGATTTAAAACGCTGCTTTCAAATCAATATCCTCAAACATGTAGCAGGCGAATTTAAATTCCCAAAAGAAGCTATAAAGAAAGGGATTCAGGGACGGGTGTATATTAATTTCATAGTGGAAAAGGATGGTTCCATCCAAGGAATTGAGGTTGTACGAGGCGCTCATCCATTATTGGATATAGAGTCCATTCGGGTAGTTTCCCTTTTGCCGGAAATTCAGCCGGCAATCCAAAGGGGAAAGCCCGTTCGAATATCTTTCACCTTACCCATTAACGCCAAACTTCGATAGATGAATGTAACCCTGATAGCGGCGATGGCCCAAAATCGAGTAATTGGAAAGGACAATAGCCTCATTTGGCACTTTCCGGATGACCTCAAGCACTTTAAGAAACTGACTTCTGGTCATCACATCATAATGGGTCGGAAAACTTTTGAAAGTGTGGGAAGGCCTCTTCCCAATCGGACCAATATTATCATTACCCGACAAAAAGATTATCATGCCGAGGGTTGCCTTGTAGCCGACAGTTTAGATGCTGCCTTGGCCCTGGTTGAAAATGATGAGCAACCTTTTATAGTTGGTGGTGCCGAGATTTATAAATTGGCCTTAGAGAAAGCTAACACTATCGAACTTACGCTCATTAAAGCAGATTACGAAGGTGATACTTACTTTCCAGAGTTTGATACTTCTGTTTGGAAGCTAGCAAGAGGCGAAAAAAAAGAGGCGGACGATAAACACGCCCACCCCTTTGAGTATCTTACTTATAAAAAGATTAGCCTCTAGCTCACTGCTTTAAGGGCATTCATCGACATCTTATCAATGCGCTTGGCAGCATAGGCCTGATCCACGACCAGCTTATGATCACTTTCCACTTCACCGGGTAATTCGAACATCGCATCGGTAAGGATGGTCTCGATAATCGAGCGTAAACCACGGGCACCAAGCTTAAACTCCATGGCCTTTTCGACCACATAGTCAATCGCCTCTTCTTGGAAGTCGAGTTCAATCTCATCCATCTTTAAGAGGTGCGTATATTGTTTAATAATGGCGTTCTTAGGTTCGGTAAGGATTCGCTTTAAAGCCTCTCCATCTAATGGATTGAGATGGGTAAGAACCGGAATACGACCGATGAGTTCTGGAATTAATCCAAAGCTCTTTAAATCTTGAGGGGCTACATATTGTAGCATGTTATCCTTGTCGAGTGCTTCCCGATCTTGGGAAGAATGAAAACCAACTGATTGGGTGTTTAATCGGTTGCCAATATTTCGTTTGATTCCGTCAAACGCCCCCCCAGCAACAAATAAAATATTGCGGGTATCTACTTCAATAAACTTCTGATCAGGGTGCTTTCTTCCACCTTGGGGTGGCACATTCACCTTGGTGCCTTCCAAAAGTTTAAGAAGCGCCTGTTGAACGCCTTCACCACTAACATCGCGTGTAATGGAAGGATTATCGCTCTTACGAGCAATTTTATCAATTTCATCAATGAAAATGATTCCTCGCTCTGCCGCTTTTTGATCGTAATTAGCCGCTTGTAATAATCGAGTTAGGATACTTTCTACATCCTCACCCACATATCCGGCCTCCGTTAAAACGGTAGCATCTACAATCGTGAAGGGAACATTGAGCATCTTGGCGATGGTCCGCGCTAAAAGGGTTTTACCAGTTCCGGTTTCCCCTACCATCATAATATTCGATTTCTCAATTTCGATGGCATCTTCAGCTAGGTCCTTCTTATCAGAACTTAATCTTTTGTAATGGTTGTAAACGGCAACAGATAAAATGCGCTTAGCTTCATCTTGACCAATAACATACTGATCAAGAAACTTTTTAATCTCCTTGGGTTTTACAATTCGCATGGAGCGACTTAGCTCCTTGCGTTCTTTCATATCCATTTCCTCAACTACAATACCATAGGCTTGGCGTATGCAGTGATCACAGATATGCCCATTAATACCCGCAATAAGGACATTGGTATCCTTCTTCTCACGGCCGCAAAATGAGCAGCTCAAACTTTCTTTATTACTGGAACTCATATCAATATCTGTTGCAAAAATACAGAATCCGTTTCAGAGCACACCGAAACGGATTCCTAATAAGGTAACTCTTAGTCTAATAAACGTATTTAGACAGGATTTCGTTTGGTATCTAATACCTCATCAATCATACCGTAATCTTTCGCTTCCGTAGCGTTCATCCAATAGTCACGGTCCGAATCTTTTTCTACTTTTTCGAATTCCTGACGACTATGGTTGGCGATGATACGGTAGAGCTCTTCTTTCATCTTAAGCACTTCCTTTACCGCAATTTCCATATCCGAGGCTTGCCCTTGAGCACCACTCATTGGCTGGTGGATCATCACTCGGCTGTGCTTAAGAGCAGAGCGCTTCCCATCGGCTCCAGCACATAGTAAAACTGCGCCCATCGAAGCTGCCATCCCTGTGCAAATAGTCGCTACATCGGGCTTAACGAGTTGCATGGTATCATAAATTCCAAGACCCGCATAAACAGAACCACCAGGGCTGTTAAGATATATTTGAATATCCTTTGAGGAATCTGAAGACTCTAAAAACAATAATTGCGCTTGAACGATATTGGCCACCTGATCATTGATACCCGTCCCTAAAAAGATGATGCGATCCATCATCAGGCGAGAGAAAACATCCATTTGAGCCACGTTCATTTGGCGTTCCTCAATAATATAAGGAGTTAAGGATGATTGAAGGTAGTCCCCAACATGCATCGAGTTGAGTCCGCGGTCCTTCACCGCATATTGCATAAATTCTTTTCCGAAATCCATCTGAAATCTTTTAGTGAAGTAATATTAACAAAAAAAGGTCCGACAATGATCAGACCTTTTTTGCTTTTATGACAGTATTGCAGTTAACTATTTCGAAAAAGACTTCACGAACTCTTCGTAGGTCACTTCTTTTTCATCAAGTTTTAGGGTGTCTTTAAAGAACTTCATCAACTTCTGCTGGAACAATTGATCATTGATGCGTTGTGCTTCCTCGCGATTCCCCAATACGTTGTTAGCAATCTGGTCCAGATCCAAGCCTTCTGGGAACTGACCATATTGAGCCATTTGCTGAAGAACCATCTGCTTAGTGAATTCTACCAGCTCTTCGTGCTCTACTTTAATATCGTTTTCACGAATAACCCGGTTCTCAATGATTTGCCAGCGCATATCATCCTTCATCTCTGGAAATTTCGATTCAATTTCCTCTTCTGACATAGGCTCTTCGGTGGCCGTTTTCATCCATCTTTTCAAGAAGGCTTCGGGAAGATCAAACTTCATCTTTTCAAGGAGTTTGTCGCGTACATCCTGGTAAAATTTACGATCAGAATCGCCAACAAAAACCCGCTCTGCATCAGCTTTAATGCGTGCTCTAAAGTCTTCTTCGCTACTAACCGTTCCTTCGCCAAATACCTTATCAAACAATTCTTGATTTAAGGGGGCTGGATCTAATTTACTCAGCTCTTTCAACTCCACTGTAAAACGACCGGTACTAGCCTTCAGCTGATCTTCGTCCAACTTAAGGATTCCACCTAAATTAAAATCATCTTTAAATGACTTGGTATCTAGAGTGAAGCTATCGCCTACCTTTCTTCCGGCTACTGTTTTAGCCGCCTTGTCTTTTAAGGCATCCAAAGCAAAAGTGGTTTCCACCTCTACTCCACCTTCCACTGCTTGATCCTTCTTATCCACCTCCGTGAAGGTCCCCTTTAGAATAGCATTTTCTTCCACTGCTTCGGGGTATGACATAGTGCCAAAACGACGGGCGTAATCATTAATGTAACGATCTACCATTTCATCATCCGCCACTACTTTCATAAATGGAACTTTGATGCGGCCGTTCACCTTTAATTCAAATTCTGGCGCCATGCCCAATTCGTAATCAAAGTTGAAATCCTTTTGGTTGTCCCAGTCAATATCAGTTTGCTCAACGGGCAATGGATTTCCTAGGATATCCAGTTTTTCCTCTTGAATATGATCGTAAACTGCATGTTGCAGGATATGATTCACTTCTTCAATTAAAACCGATTTACCAAACTGCTTTTTAATAAGACCCGCAGGCACATGTCCAGGACGAAATCCAGGGATATTAGCCTTTTTGCGATAGTCCTTTAAAGTTTTATCAACTTTTTCACGGTAATCTGACTCCTCTATAGATACTGTAAGTACAGCATTTAGGTCGTCTTTCTTTTGGACATTAACCTTCATAAATTCCTTCTATTCAGTGTGTTCTTAAAAAGGGAGCGCAAAAGTAGACATTATTCCTCAGTTGAGAAATGCAAGTGGTACTTAATCTTTTTTCCATCAATTTCTTCTTAGTAAAAATGTTAACAGGCTACAAGTCAAAAGATTTATTGTTCTATTTTTACGAGATATTGGTAATAAGGAATTACGTAATAACCCCAACCCTTATGAAAAAAGTTACTTTTCTATCCATCTTCGGCTTGTTGCTAAGTACAGGATTAATGGCCCAAGAAAAAATTTCAATTAACCTTGAGTTTGGTCTCGGTGTCCCCTTCGTTGAATTAAATAATAACAGCTTTACAGGCTACAAACCTAATCTAGGGATTAGTGGCGGAATTGGATATCAATTCGACAAGGCCTCCAGACTGCGTGGAGATGTTGTTGCCGGACAGTTTAATGGCAATAATAGCACTTACTATTTCCAATCTCAATCCTACGAAGGAAGCTTGTCTTACGAATACAATATTTTGCATTTATTCGGCCCGGTTAGCAGCAACTTTAAGTTAAACGGTCGAATTGGTGTTGGTGCCGGAGTAATGAATTCTAACCTTTACGACCTTACTACCAGAACTAGAATTCGCGAGGTACCAAACGTAAATACAGGAAACTCTTATTCATTGCAAACCTTTGTTTTGGCTGGGGCCAATGCTGGGATTCCTGTTTCAGATAAAATTGATATCAACATTGGCTACGCCCATCGAATTCTTTGGTTCCAACCTTGGGTAGATGCTTATGACCCGAATTCTTTTGATACCTATGGTTACTTCACGGCTGGACTTACTTTCTTTTTAAAGTCTGACCGCGATAAGTCTAAAATAGAAGTGGACCCCAAAAAATTCGACGCCTTAAAAATGAAAGCCGATAGTAGTGATGCCTTCGCCGCCCAGGCAAGTCGCAGCAACGAAAAAGTGGCTCGGTTAGAAATGAGTAACCAAGAAAAGGATATGCAATTGGCCATGCTTCGCTCCGAGGTTGATAGCCTTAAAGCAAACCCAGTCGTGGTTACTAAAGAAGTATCCAAACCAAGCAGCAGTGGCAGTTCTGCCGGTACTCCGGCCGCTAGTGTTCCTGTTTCCTCAGGAGGAGATGCGAGCAGCGCAGATTTAGGTCCTGTACAATATCGCGTTGTAGTTGTTTCCTCACCAACCCAAGCGGGTGCCCAGCGCTTCATTGAGCGTAGTAAGCTTGATAAAAGTGAAATGAAAATTGCTTATATCGAAAGGTTAGATACTTACCGCGTTGTTTACAAATCAAGTAGCAATATTGATGATGCCAAAGCTGCTCGAGCTGAAGCGCGAAAATATTATACTGACGCTTGGATTGTTAAGTTTTAAAATATAGATGTACTCCATTCTAAAAGGTCCCAATTTTTTGGGACCTTTTTCGTTTGCCCTAAACTATCTACTTTTGAAAAATGATTTGGCGAAAAATCACTAGCATGCTATTAATACCTGCTCTACTCTGGGCGGGTATGGGATTTCTATTAAGTCGCCATTACTGTTCCGACGAGCTCATCTCAGAACATCTTTATCATTCTGAAAATAGCTGCGGTATGGAGATCCTTTTTGATAAGGACTCTTGCCACGGCTCCCATAATTCCCACGAAGAAGGTCAATTAAACAAGGAAGATTGCTGTCGCAACGAATGGATTCAGATTGATAATATCGATACCGTAAATCAAGAGTCAAAATCTCAATCTCCTAAAATAATAAGTCCTCAACTCTACCCGCAGTCTAATCAATTGATTTTTGTGGGATATTCGGAAGTAGAGGAAGAAGCCTCCAATAGTTCTCCTCCAGAACCAAACCGTTATCTATCAACGCCTGAGTTCCTTGCCACCGTTCAATGCTATTTGATTTAGAGATGATTTTACTTAAAGCTAGTAAATCAAGAACATCTTTTTAAAATCAAATTGCAATGAAAAAATTTAATCTAATATTCGTTTTCACTTTCTTCGGACTTATCAGTCAAGCACAATCCATTACAGATACCAGTATGGTTGTTAATGGCGTTTGTGGAATGTGTAAATCTACTATCGAAAAGGCTGCCCAAATTGAAGGGGTTAGCTTTGCCGAATGGAGTAAAGAAACTCTGGTTCTAAAACTGAAGTTTGACCCTCAAGTCACCAACCTGGCGGCAATAAGCAAATCCATCACTAAGTCTGGTTACGACACGGAATTTCAAACAGCCTCCGACTCAAGCTACTACAGCTTAGACCCCTGTTGTTACTATCGAGACCCCAACAACGTTCATAAACACAAGTAGTTGTTATGAATACTCGATTTATAATTTGCGCCCTACTGTTGTTGGGCGCTATTCCAGCATGGTCACAAATCAATGGTTATGTTTACCTCTTCGAAGATGGCCAACAAAATCCCGCTCCATTCGCCGAAGTTTATTGGGAAGGAACCACGGTTGGAACCACTACGAATGAAGACGGCTTCTTTGAAATAGAAAAGGTAGCTGGGAAGACAACCCTCATCGCGCAGTTCGCTGGTTTTCAACCTATGTCTAAGGTGATCATCTCCCGCAAGGGTAGCACCAATTTTGTTTTAATTCCAGAAAACACCGAACTCGACGATGTTACCGTAAGTGCGGAAGCCTTGGCAACGCGGATCAACGCCCAAGCAGCAGGCCTGCATTTCGAAATTAATAACAAAGAACTCCGCAAGGCTGCTTGTTGTAATCTTTCCGAAAGCTTCGAAACTAATGCCAGTATCGATGTTTCCTTTAGTGATGGAATTACAGGCACCAAGCAAATTGAAATGCTCGGCCTCGCTGGGAAGTACGCCCTTATTCAACGCGAAAACATCCCTTTTGCACGTGGCCTAAATGCTCGTAACGGACTTTCATATGTACCGGGCCCATTTATCGAAAGCATCCAAGTTACCAAAGGCTTAAGCTCTGTATTAAATGGATATGAAAGTGTAACTGGTCAAATCAATGTAGAATACTACAAGCCCGAAAATGCCCCTCGACTGCTTTTAAATGTTTTCGGTAATACGGGAGGTCGAAATGAGGTAAACCTGATGGTTCGTAATTCGTGGAAAGCGGAAAACGAAGCTCATAATTTAACGATGCTTCATTTTAGCAGCATTCCCTTTGCGCAAGATCGCAATGAAGACGGCTTTGCCGATTTAACCACTGGTAGGCAATTAAACTTATTGAACCGCACTCATTACCGCCTAGGTGAAAACTGGGAAGGGCAATTAGGACTGCTTTTTATCGACGATTTACGAGAAGGTGGGCAAATGGATTTCCTCAGCGGTGCAGAAGGAATCAATTGGGGATTTAGCACCTCGGAGCGTCGCATGGAGCTCTTTGGTAAAAACGGATATATCTTTCCAGAAGAGCAATTGAGGAGTTTAGGCATAATTTATAGAGCTAGTTATCACAGCCGAAATTCCACCTTTGGTAATCGCGTGGCAAGTTTTGACGAAACAAGCTTTTACCTCAACACCATACTACACGATTATATCGGTAATCTTGAACATCAGTTTAAAACTGGCCTTTCCTTTCAGGCTGATTTACTCAGCGAGAGCTTGGTTCAAAATCCAATAGATAGCACCTTATACAATCATAAGCGTGAGGAAATTGTCCCGGGCGCCTATTTTGAGTACAGTTACGAATCTGGAGAGGATTTCAGTTTGGTGGCTGGGCTTAGGGCCGACTACAATTCTTTTTTCAAGGCCGCATATTTAAGTCCTCGATTGCAAGTTCGCTACCAGCTCAACCGCAACAGCACCTTTCGTCTTAGTGGTGGTCGTGGCCAGAGGAGTCCCAATCGCCTGGCTGAAAGCAGCAGTGCCTTAGCTTCTTCTCGAAAGCTGGTTTTTGCGGATAATTACCGCTTCCCTGAGGTGGCGTGGAATGCTGGTTTTAGCTGGAATCAAAACTTAATCTTTGGTGAGACCTTAATCCGCTGGAATACCGATGCCTTTTACACCTGGTTTGAATCTAAGCTAATTATGGATTTGGATTACGACCCTCAAGTTGCTTACATCTTAAACCGCAGCGGTTCTAATTCTTTCTCTGTTTTAAGTCAGATGGATTACACCTTCAAGGACAAACTCGATTTGCGTTTAGCCTACAAATTCCTAAGAAGTGAGGATCAGTTTTTAGAAGAAAAGAATTTGGCCTATCAGGTTCCTATGCATCGTGCATTCTTTAATGCAAGCTATGCACCGGTCGAAAATTGGAAAATTGATGCTACCCTTAATTGGTTTGGAAGCAAGCGGCTTCCGAAGAGCTTGCTTAGCCCAAGTGAATTTCGACAGGCAGAACAGTCTCCAGATTATTTCACGGTGAATGCGCAAATAAACTATACTTACAAATCCTTTGAATTTTTTACTGGAGTTGACAATCTATTTGATTTTCGTCAGGAGAACCCCATCGTAAATAGCGAGCAGCCTTATGCTCCATATTTTGATAGTAACTTCGTTTGGGGTCCCATTTTCGGTCGAAACATTTATGCCGGCCTCTATTTTAAGTTTTAAGCTAAAAAGCCGTCTCGAAATCAGTTCGAGACGGCTTTTTTTAAAATGATTTACTGCTCTTCGTCGTAATAAACTTTATAAAATTTTCGTCCATCTTCCTCCTCCCCCTTTTCAATTTTGGAGCGATCTCCATGTACATAGATGTGAAAATTTTTATCCAGCTTGATCACACTTTTGAAAACCCGACTTTTCTTCTTTAGGGCCTCCTCAGAAATAGCAAAACCTTCATCCAAGTCTAAATTCTGTAAATCTCGACTACGAACAAATTCCCGAAAGCGATCGGCTACCGCATCATCCTCAAAAACTTGCTTACTGTAAGTTTCGGGCTCAAACTCCTCCTCTACCGAAAAGTAGTCCTTTGATCGGCCTAGGAGCTCCATGCCTTGTTTTTTATCTAATGGTTCCTCGCCACCAAGATCTTGATCCAAAAAACTTTTGGTCACCTTAATCATCTCACTGGTTTTAGCAAAGTCGGTAGAGCGAATTTGGACCCTTAAGAACTGCTCAAACCAAAATTTCGCTTCTTCCCCTTTGTTGATGTTATCAACTGCCATAACCTGGTATCCCTCGGATTCATCAGAGGCAAAAACCAGGGCTGCCTTATCTACTTTTGAGGGATTGATCCCTTGATAGCTGTACAGTTCGATATTTTGCTCCTCTTCCTCTGTAAAGAGGAATGGTTGCTTTTTCTCTGATTTAAACAAGGCAATTGCGGGTGCTTCTAATTGGCCAAATCGCAAATTTGAAAAGTAAATAACCAGCAACTCCCCAGAGCGTACTTGAGGATGATCAGATACCTCGTAAAGAAGTTGGGCGAACTTTTGAGAGGCGTTTAAAAATTGATCCGGCTCCTGAAATAGATTTTTACATACCTGATAAACCGAGTTAAACTCTAAGCCGCTAGGATGCTGGAAATAATAAAAGTCGGGGTCTTTAAACGCACTTTGTAGATAATGCCAAATAATATTAATTGTTGGACGATCCAGCCCGCTTTCTGCAGCGCTAAGTCGAAGGTCCTCCTCCTTACTTTTATTTCCAACAAGATGAACGGCTAAATTTTCGAGCCTACTTAAGGTCATTTCAAACATGCCCGAAAATTAGCCAAACCTTGGCATAGGAGCACAAAAAAAAGACCCACCTTTTCGGGTGAGTCTCAAATTATAATTTAGTCGATAGGCTATTTCCAGTGTCTTTGCAAACTCATCCAGCCTCCGCCGTTCATGCACTCGATTCCTTGCTTTTTCATTATTGCGGTTGCCTGACCACTGCGCATTCCTGAAGCACAACAGAAAATAACTGGTTTTCCCAGCTTTTTTATTTCATCGAGCTTAGAAGAAATAACCGGCAGAGGCATATTCTTAGAGCCTTTAATATGCCCTCCTCTGAACTCCTCTTTGCTACGAACATCAATCACCACTGCGCCGCGACTTTTAAAGTCCTGTATTTTATCACCTTTCTTACTTAGAAAAGAAAATAATCCCATAATGCTTTGTTTGTTTTATGGGTGCAAAGCACGCGCAATTATGGAACTTCGAAGGTGACCGCTATCACGACTCGGGCTAAGCGGGCCGGTCAAAATTCACATGCACCTCGGCCTTGCGATCCTCCACGCAATTTAAATTCTCGTTATAGACCTCCCAATGCTTAATCTTATCGGCATAAAGGTGCAAAACTATCGTTCGCCCGCTACTTAAATTCTGAAAGCGATGAAAGCCTAAATCATCATTTAAAAATCCTTGCCCATCGCAAGGGTATTCATAATTAAAACGCAAGATAGGCTTGTCTTTTTCTAACCTAAAATGCTCTATCCCTATCGAGCCCTTCAGTACTTTAAACCAGCCGAAGGAATTATGAAAGTCGTGAATCATTCCCTTCTGATGAGGCTCCCAACAAGTGAGAACCGCTTCTATAACATCCGTGTCGTAAATTCTTAGTCGACGGTAAGATTCCTGACTAAACTGTACAAAGTTTTCTAGGGCATTTTTGTCGAGATCAACCGCCTTTAGCAGCTCGCTATACCCTCCATATCCTGGCCCTAAATTGAGGTTATAGCGAAGTCTTTCAACCGATTTTATTGTTTCCATTGCAGCCGTAATTGATTATGGAAATTAAGCATCGGAAGTCAAAAAAAATATGATAAAAGTCAGCTAGAAATCAAGTAGTTTAATTTTGTTTCGCCTCAAACTAACCTTACCTAATTTTTCGAGTTGTTTGAGCAAACGGGAGATTACTTCTCGAGAAGAATGTAATTCTTCGGCGAGCCGCTTATGCGTTACTTCCACTTCGGTAGTTCCCATAGCAATACTCTTATCCCTTAATAATCCGATTAATCGCTCGTCTAGCTTTTGGAAGGCAATGGCATCAATTGTTGCCAGCAAGTTTTCGTAGCGTTCATTGTAGGCCTCCAAGGTAAACTGCCGCCATTCTTCAAAATCCATCATCCATTGAGGCAAGGACCTTCTCGGCAAACCGATAAACTCTGTACCGGCTTCGGCTATGGCTCTAACTTCACTTGGCTTATCAACCATACAGCAGTTAAGAGTCATGGCACAGGTTTGCCCTGGATAGAGGTAGTATAAAAATATCTCACCTCCTTCATTATCGATGCGGCTAATTTTAATGGCCCCTTTGGTTACTAGAGGTATCCATTTTGGGAAATCACCCAAATCTACTACCACCCCTTCTTCATCATTTTGAAAAACACGTGCTTCCTTGGCAATTTTCTCAAGGACACTATCATTATGAAAAACAGGAAAGTTCTGCTTTAAAATATCTTTTATACTTCCGGTTGATGCGCTATTTTCTTCCATTCAATTCAGACTTAATCCTCTGCCTTAGCAATTAAGGTTTAGGCCTAGCTAAATTAGAAATATCAGACTAATTAATGAGGGTGTCCCTTTCGTTTAATGGATTACGTATAAGCTAGTAAGAACTAGCTTAAAATGATTGTAAAAGGAGATTTCAGTGGAATTGGAAACTGCAGACTAATTGAAACCCAACTTTCAATCAATCAGCAAAATACTGCCAACCTTTTCCCATGTTAGCGCGTTATTTTCGTACAATGAAGAACCCCGAAGATTGAATCGATGAAAAAACTACTATTCCTTGTAGCCGGAAGCCTACTCTTTTTTCTACCGAATTCTAATCTGCTCGCACAATGCAATACCCCTACAAACCTGAGGGTAGTTGCTTATGGTCCTGATTTTATTACGGTAGATTGGGACAATACCACCGCCGCTAATTTTGAATACCGCTTTGTAGTCCAAGGTGGCACTTTGGGTAGCGCTACCATTAACAATACCTCTGCAAAGCCTATTACCATTAATGGTTTAAACGCAAGCACCAACTATGCTCTTCAAGTTCGGGAACAATGTACCGCTGGTGCTAATCCTTGGCCCTCTTTTATAACAGCAACTACCAGTTGCGCCGTGGTTAATCCTCCATTCACTGCAAGCTTTAATGGTTCTGCCTGGTCAACAGGAGGCTTTAACTCTGCGGGAACAATTAACGCATGTTGGCAACGAAATGCCACTACTGGATATATCTGGAAAACTGGTCCCCCAACTTTTGTAAGCAACTTTACCGGCGCAGCTAATGATAAATCTGGAAACGGAAAGTATGTTATGATTGATCAAATCAGCTTTCCCTTAAATCCCTCGGATTCCGCAGATTTCCTTTCTCCTCTTTTCGATTTAACGGTTCTTAACGCTCCTCAGCTAAGCTTTTGGTACCATATGTTTGGTGCCGATATCGAAGAATTGAAGGTTTATATAACCACCGACTACGGTTTAAACTACACCTTGCTTCAAACCATTAGCGGTCAGCAGCAAACTTCGAATAGCGATGCCTGGAAAGAAAGCATTCTAAACCTAAGTGCATACGCTAATGATACTATACGATTGTTGTTTCGTGCCAAAGAACAAACCGTGGGTTTCCAAAATGCGATCTGTATAGATGATGTTCAGATTGACGAAGCGCCTAGTTGTCCGAAGCCTCAAAACTTAGCCTTGGTTTTCGCCGGGTTTAATTCTGCCACTTTCAGTTGGACAAGTGGAGGGGCAAGCAATTGGCAATTTTCGTACGGCACACCCGGCTTTAATGTGGCCAATGGCACCATTGTAAATACAAATTCAAACCCTGGAACCATTAGTAGCTTAAGTCCCAATACCAATTATGAAGTTTATGTACGGGATAGTTGTGCTGCCAACGATGTTTCGGATTGGATTGGTCCTCTAAGTTTTCGGACCGCTTGTAATCCTTTAGCAACTCCTTACACCGAAAATTTTGACGCCAATGGCTTTACGACCAGCCCTACTTTTAACGGACTCGGAAATTTAAACTCTTGTTGGACCCGCACCCCCACTACTATTTACGTCTGGAAAACGGGCCCTCCCCTATTTAGCCCAACTAACACAGGCCCTAACGGAGACCACACCACTGGCAGTGCACAATATTTATACACGGAGGTAATCGCTGGAGGCTCTAGCGACTCCACCATTCTTCAAAGTCCTTTAATCGACCTTGGGGGCCTTTCTGCACCTCAACTTACTTTTTACACCCATATGTTTGGGGCCAATATTGATCGCTTAAAGGTTTATATTTCCAATGGGGGAGCCTTCCAACTTCTCAGCACACAAGTGGGCCAACAACAATCGAGCAAGGGTCAGGCTTGGAAAGAAGTGATTGCATCCTTAAGTCCTTACCTAAACGACACCATCCAACTGCGCTTTGTGGGCTTTAGATCCAGTAATGGCTTTGCTGCCGACATTGCCATTGACGATGTAAATATTGATGAAGCTCCCAGTTGTCCAAAACCTCAAAACTTAAATGCATTAAGTGTTGGTACCACCAATGCCAACCTCACTTGGCTTAGCGGTGGCGCTTCAAACTGGAATATCTCCTACGGCCCTCCGGGAACTAGCGCTAATGCGGGTACTATTGTTAACGCCGGCTCCAATCCATTTAACCTTACTGGCCTAAGCGCCAATACCTCTTATGTGATTTACGTAAGGGATAGTTGCGGTCCCGGGGATGTATCTATTTGGAGTAACCCTATCACCATCCAAACTTCATGCAATCCTATCACGGCACCTTACTTTGAAAACTTTGATGGAACCGATTTTAGTCCGGGAGCCTTCAATGTTGCCGGCACCTTAAATAGCTGTTGGTCGAGAGACACTGGAGTTAATTATCAATGGTCTATTGAAGATGGTCCAACCACTTCTTTTAATGCGGGACCGAATAGTGATCACACGACCGGCTCAGGACAATATCTGTTTACCCAAGCCCTTTTCACTTTTGGTCTTGGTCAGGTAACCGAAACTGATGGCTTTACACCTTTGGTAGACCTCAGCCCATTAAGCACTCCTGAACTCCGTTTTTGGTATCACATGTTTGGGGTTGGTATCGACTCGCTTGCCGTGCACATCAATGATGGCTCCGGGTTTCAATATCTATGGAGTATCTCTGGTCAACAACAAAATGCGAGCAGCGATCCCTGGCAAGAAGCCATTGTTTCTTTGGCTAACTATACGGGCGACACCATTGGCCTTAAGTTTATTGCCTATCGAAACTCTCCTTTTAGCAATCAGGCACCAATCGGTATTGATGACCTTAGGATTGATGAACAACCTAGCTGCCCTCAGCCTAGCAACTTAGCTGTTACCGCTGTAGGAGCCAATAGCTTAACCCTTAGCTGGACTAGCGGGGGTGCTAACAACTGGCAAATAGAATATGGCCCTCCCGGCTTTAGCGCGGGTTCGGGAACTATAGTAAATGCTGGCTCTAATCCCTTCGTTTTAAACGGTTTAAGCCCCAACACTCCTTATCAGATTTACGTTCGGGATAGTTGTGGTCTTAACGACGTAAGCTTTTGGTCAACCGGAGTTTCGGCGCGCACCGCTTGTGTGATTAATGTAGCTCCTTATTTTGAGAATTTTGAAAGTGGAACTTGGACGGATCCTAGCGTATTTAATGATCCTGGTGATATAGATCCTTGCTGGTCGAGGAGTGATACCGCAGCTTACTTCTGGCGAGGAAACCAAGGTGCAAGCGATGGTTTCCAATCTGGTCCCTCCGGAGACCATACTACCGGAAATGGCTTTTATGCATACACCGTTCGTGAAGGGGCCTTTGGAAACGGCCTAAGCAGCGACCTTGTGAGTCCACTTATTAGTTTAGATACTTTAAGCAATCCTGAGTTGAGGTTTTGGTACCATATGTTCGGAACCGACATCGATAAACTGGTCATATCCATTAATGATGGAAGCGGTTGGTCCGTGCTCAACACCATTACCGGACAGCAACAAACCACCACAACTGCAGCTTGGCAAGAACGAATCGTTAGTTTAAGCTCTTACCTTGGTGATACCATCCAGCTCCGGTTCCGTGGGTTTAGAAGTACTGGATTTGCATTTAGGGTGAATATCGCTATAGATGATATTCGTATTGATAATACACCCACTTGTCCGAACCCCACTAATTTAAATCAAACCGCCAATAGTCCTAACTCCATTACTCTTAATTGGACTACCGGGGGAGCTACCAATTGGCAAGTACGTTACCGTGCGGTTGGATCCACGATTCCATTCACCTTCCTTAATGTAAGCTCCAAGCCATTTACCATTACCGGTTTAAATTCGAATACCTCTTATGAGATTTATGTGCGCGACAGTTGCGGACCCGGAGATGTAAGCTGGTGGGAAGGCCCTCTTTTTGGGAATACCGGTTGTGGGGTTTCTAATCTGCCCTTTAATGAAAATTTTGATGCCTTGCCATGGCAAGAAGGAGTCGGCTTCTTTAATACAGGAGACGCAATTAGTCCTTGCTGGGTACGAAATAGAGCTTTAAATAATGATAAATGGGGCGTTGGAAAAGGCACTACACCGAGCTTTAATACCGGACCCTTAGAAGACGCTTTAGGCGGAGGCAATTACATTTATTTTGAAAGTGATTTCACCTCATCGACTATCAACGCCACTATGCGTACCCCAGAAATTGCTTTGATAAACACTTCCAATCCAAAGCTGTACTATAGTTACCATATGTTCGGAAATAATATCAACTCACTGAGAATTCGAATTAATACCCGTAACAATGGTAACAATATCAACCTGCGCACCTGGACTGGTCAACAGCAAACCAGCAGTGGCGCGGCTTGGAAAATAGATTCAATTGACCTGAGCGCTTATGTGGGCGACACCATCGAAGTCATTTTTGTGGGGCAGTCCTCTGGAGGGCAAGGTGATATTGCCGTTGATGAAGTAAGTGTACGAGCCACGGGACCTTCCTGCGGCGGCCCATTCAACCTGCAGGTACAAACCACTACCTATAATAGTCTAAGCTTCACCTGGCAAAACAGCAATATCAGTGGTGGATCGGCCACCACCTTACGTTGGTACGATGCTACCTTGGGCCCAGGATCGGCAACGGTAGTAAATAATGTGAATAGCCCCTATACCCTCAACAATTTAAATGCGAGTTCCAACTACGTGGTCGAACTCTTTGATAGTTGCGGAACCATTGTGGGAAATAGTTTAATTGACACCTTACAAACCTTAATCTGTGACACTGTAACGGCAGGTTTTACGGTAAGTGATTGGTTCTTACGCCGCAGCTTTAGCTCCACCTCTACCAACTCAGACACCCTTATCTGGGACTTTGGTACTGGGGATAGCAGCTCTGCCACCAATCCGGTCTACTTCTACCCGGCTGCCGGAACTTATACAGTAGTGCTTATCGCTGCCAACGATTGTGGTAATAGCGATACTTTGGTGCAGATAATAGAGGTTTGCGACACCTTAAGGGCCAATTTTACCTGGAGTCAGGGAACGGATAGTACCCGATTTACAGCTAACCCTGGGAATAATGCAACGGGCTATTCATGGGATTTAGGAAATGGAACTAGCGCGACTGGTAATACGGCCTCTGCTTTCTATAGTGACACCCTCGACAAGTTTGTCACCTTGGTGGCTTGGAACGCCTGTGGTGATACCGTTCGCAATACGCGGAGAGTAGAAGCTTGTGACCCCCCTAAAGCAGATTGGACGTACACCATTTTACCACCGGTAAACTCTGGACTAAGAGTACAATTCGACGGAACCCTATCAACGGGCGCGAGTTCCTACAGTTGGGACTTTGGCGACGGAAATACCGGAGTAGGGCCTACACCCATCCACATTTACAATACTCCAGGCTTATTTTATAAGGTAACCTTAACTATTAACGGTATTTGCGGGAATGATCAACGAAGCTTCCGTCTTAACCAAATAGGCATCGAGGAACTGGAGACCTTTGACGCCAAGCTCTATCCGAATCCCATTGAGGACTACCTCTATCTGGAATGGCCCGAAAACACAGGAACCGTGGAAAAGCTGCTCATTTATAGTAGCAGCGGGCAATTGGTTAGAGTATGGCGGCCAGAGGAAAATCCTGCCAGGATAAACCTCAGCAATTTAAGCCCAGGCTTCTATCATTTGGAGATTCAAGGGTCCTTTGGGAGCATACGGCAAACCATGGTTAAAAAATAGACAACAAGAAACCGCTTCAAAATTGAGGCGGTTTTTTTTAGTCCTAAGGGTTACAGAAATTGCCCGCCTAAAAACGTAAATTGCCTTAAAAGTCTGATGAAAAAGAAGAAAAATCCCCTTATAGATTTAGAAAGGTATCGAACCCACTTTTTCTTGGCGGGATTGGCCCTTTCCCTTTGGGCGGTCATCGAAATCTTTAGTATCAATTTCTCCGAACCAATGGAAAAGCCGAAAGAGGAAATTGTGATTGATGGCGATGAAATCGTAATTCCGATTACCATCCAACAACCAAAAAAAGTTAAGGTAGAACAGGTAAAAGAACTACCATCAGAACTGAATGTGGTTGACGACCAAACGGTGGTCGACAATGAACTGGATATGAGCGCCACTGAAACTGATGAAGATGAATACCTCCTAAGTGACGACAATGTGCGTTTTGTAGAAGGAGAAGTAGAAGTAATCGAAACCGAAGAGGATGACTTGGAAACCCTTGAGGATCCTATTCCATTTGCCGTGGTGGAAAGTGTACCGATATTTCCCGGTTGTGAAAGTGAATCTGATAATACCAGTCGTAAAAACTGTTTCCAAATCCAACTGCTCAATTTCGTGAGCAGCAACTTCGAATATCCCGAAGCGGCCCGTCAACTTAAAATCCAGGGCCGGGTGATTGTGAGTTTCGTGGTCGAAAAAGATGGTAGTGTGAGTAATATAGAAATACTCCGTAGTGTAGACCCTTGGTTAGATGAGGAAGCCCTGAGAGTTATACGTGCGCTACCGAATATTCAGCCTGCCAAACAGCGAGGTAAACCAGTTCGTATGAGCTTTGTGGTACCGCTGAAGATAGAGCTAGAAGAATAATTTAGCTTTAAGCAATCAATCCAATTAACCATGAATGCCATTAAGTTAAGCCTTTACCTGCTCCTTATTTCTTTCTTCGCTTCCGCTCAAACCGGATTAAATTTCGATGGTAATGATGACTACATGAGTAGCGCTAGCACTGGCGTAAGTGGCGCTTCTGAGAGAACCATTGAAGCCTGGATTCGCACCACCGCCAATGCCATTCCCGGGCAAGGTGGGCAAAGAGTAATTGCTAATTGGGGCAGTATGACCCTCGGAATGCGCTATACCTTTTGTGTGCTATGGAATAATGCCATCCGCATAGAGATTGGGGGAACGGGTCTAAGTGGAAATATAGCCGTAAACGATGGCCAATGGCATCATGTGGCCGCCACCTACAAATCGGGATTGGTGCAATTGTTTGTAGATGGTGTTTTAGATACTTCTGGAAATATTAGTGGGGTTAATACTTCCTCTGGTAGTTTTATGGTTGGCCGACGCGTAGATGGCGTAAATCATTTTGAAGGAGATATCGATGAATTAAGGGTATGGGACATCGCCCTAAATAGCAGTCAATTAAGTGTGCGCGATAGTAGTGAATACTGCAACAGCCCCAGCAACCTTATTGCCTATTATAAATACAATGAAGGTGTGGCCTCGGCAAATAATTCAACCATAAGCACTGCCATTGATCACTCGAACAATGCCAATAATGGCACCCTGCATAACTTTGGCTTAAATGGGTCGGCCTCTAATTATATCAGTTCACCTGTACTTGGAGCAGGCTTAAATTTGAGTGAAACGATTACTTCTTGTGGCTCTTATACCGCTGTAAACGGAATCACTTATACGCAAAGCGGGCAATATCAAGACACCATCCTAGACCCTAATGGATGCGACACCATTCTTGATCTAAATCTTACCGTAATCAATGTAGACTCCTCCGCGCAGCGTATCTCAGCCAATACCTTAGAAGCTAATGAAGCCGACACCGCAGCGAGCTTCCAATGGTTAAACTGCGCAAGTAATTTCCAAGTTATTGGCGGCGCCACTGGAAAGCAATTCACTTTTGTACAAAATGGGAGCTATGCTGTGGAGGTAAGCCTAAATGGCTGCGTAGATACCTCGGCTTGCATTGTCATTAATAATGTTGGATTAATTGAAACTAGGGCTCAAGAGCTTGAAGTTTACCCAAGTCCCACCCATCAAAACCTAAATTTAATTTATCCTCCTGGACCAGGCGTTTTAAATGTGCTTAATGCAGATGGTCGCGTGCTTCTTAGGGAAAAGATTGATCCCCAGGGGAAAATGGAATTATCGCTGGGCGAACTGCCGCAAGGAATCTATCACTTGCAACTGCTTCAGGAGCAAGGGCAAGCACAGCTACTCGTTCAAAAATTATAGCATAAAAAAAGGCTGGTAAAGACCAGCCTTTTCTTTTGAGGTGCGGGCGGAGAGACTCGAACTCTCACACCTCGCGGCACTAGATCCTAAGTCTAGCGTGTCTACCAATTCCACCACGCCCGCTTATCCGTCTCTGACGGGGCGGCAAATATAAATAAAATTCGAAATCACCACCATATATTTTTAAACGGAAAAGAAACGCTTAGTGCGCTTTATCTTCTTATGGCCCTTTTGAATTAATTATTTTTGCCCAACTATATATATTTTATGAAATCAATCGATCTTAAGCAGCTTCCTGGAAAGGAAGCCCACGGGCATTTACTGGCTGCGGTAGGCCCCCGTCCTATTGCATTTGCCAGTACTGTTGATGACGAAGGAAACCCGAACCTGAGCCCATTTAGCTTTTTCAATGTTTTCAGTAGCAACCCTCCAACTTTAATATTCTCTCCTGCGCGCCGGGTGCGAAATAATACCACTAAGGACACCTTAAGTAATGCCGAACGAACTCGGGAAGTTGTGATTAATGTGGTAAACTACGATTTGGTTCAGCAGATGTCTTTGGCCTCAACAGAGTATGCCACTGGCGTTAATGAATTTAAAAAGGCGGGGTTAACCGCTATCGAATCGGAAGTGGTGGCCCCTTTCCGTGTAAAGGAATCTCCGGTGCAATTTGAATGCAATGTTAAGGACATAGTCTACTTGGGTGATCAAGGAGGTGCCGGAAACCTAATTATTTGTGAGGTGGTACGCATGCACGTAGACGAGAGCGTATGTAATGAAGCTGGAATCACCGATAGCACTAAGTTAGATTTGGTGGCGAGAATGGGTGGAAATTGGTACTGCCGCGCGAATGCTGATTCGATGTTTGAGGTTGAAAAGCCTCTGGCAACATTAGGCATTGGCGTAGATCAAATTCCAGAACGGATTCGGAAAAGTATTTTCTTAGATGGTAATGATCTTGGGAAATTAGGAAACGTGGAGCGCATGCCAAATACAGCAGAGCTCGAAGCTTTTGCCGAAAAGCCACGTATCCGCGGCATCTTCGAAGAATCGGATAATGGGATGGAAGCCCGTGAACTACTGCATCAATATGCCAAGGAATTATTGGACAAAAACCAAGTTGAAAAGGCTTGGAAAGCTTTGCTTTGTGATAAATTAAATCGACTATAAAATCCATTATGGAAGTAAGCGGAATCGTAAAACGCGTTGGTGGCACCCAACAAGTAAGTGCCAAATTCAAGAAAAGAGAAATCGTGGTTACTACCGAAGAGCAGTACCCTCAGCATCTTAGCATTGAGTTTGTTCAGGATAAAACAGACTTATTAGACAGTGTTCAAGAGGGCGAAAAGGTGAGCATTGGAATTAATCTTCGTGGTCGCGAATGGACTTCACCACAAGGAGAAGTAAAATATTTCAATACTATTCAAGGCTGGCGAATCGAAAAAAGTAACCCTGCTCCTCCCGCCAATAATCCAAATGCCACTGAGGCGCCCAAAGCATCCAATGATTTTGGCACTCCTCCGGGAATGGCACCTTACGAGGAAGACGACGACGATTTACCATTTTAATCGCCTATGAGTTTCGCAAAGCGCTTTGAAAACACCTTTCGGTTTTTACTCCCCTCGCCCTTTGCGATTGCGATATTATTAAGCCTTTTAAGTTTTGGCCTCTATTGGTTTTTAGCCGATGGTAGCTTAAGTCAAAACGTGGCATCCTCTTTTAAAGATTGGCAAGCTGGTCTGTGGAACGGACCCTTGCTGATCTTTATGGTTCAGATGATGCTGATTTTAGTCCTCGGCCACATCTTAGCCCTCGCCAAACCGGTAGGCCAATTCATTGATTGGATCCTTAGTCTTCGTCGGGATCCGTCTAGCACCGCTGCCTTAATCACCTTCTTCACCTTAATAATGGCCTTTCTCAATTGGGGATTAGCCCTAGTTTTTGGTGCAGTAATCGCCCGAAAGGCAGCAGAGTTTTTTAGCCGTAAACAGCAGGCTTTTAATTACGGTCTTTTAGGGGCTGCTGGATACAGCGGACTAATGGTATGGCATGGCGGTTTAAGTGGGAGTGCACCGCTGAAAGTTGCGGAGGCTGGCCATTTACAAAGCTTAGCCGGTAATCAGGTAGCAAACCTTCCAGACCGCATTCCTTGGGAAGCAACTATCTACTCGCCAATGAACCTGACCGCTTCCTTGATCCTCTTACTGACTTTACCCCTATTGATGTACTTTCTTTCCAAAAGAGCCCCGCGTCAATTAGAGGAAGTTCATGCCGAGAAAGCAAAAGAACAGGAGGGTGCCTATCGCGGAGCAGAAAAAATTGACCATAGCCGCTCGTTCGGATTGGCGATTGGATTGGCCATTTTGCTTATCGCCCTTAAAACAGCTTTTGAAAGTCAAAAACTGGAGTTCCTAACTCCCAATTTCATCAACCTTGGTTTATTAGGTTTAGGTTTAAGCTTTCACCGAAGCCTCTCATCCTTCCTAAAAGCCCTCGATGATGCTATCCAAGGTGCGGCTGGGATTTTACTGCAATTCCCCCTCTACTTTGGCATTATGGGTCTCATGCGTGATGGCGGTTTAATTGCCGACCTGAGCACCTACTTTAGCAGTCATAGCACTAGTTTCAGCTTCCCTTTGTACACCTTTCTCAGCGCTGGAATCATAAACGTTTTTATTCCAAGTGGTGGCGGCCAGTGGGCCATCCAAGGTCCGGTATTACTCGAAACTGCTCAAAATTTGGGCATCCCTTATGGAAAAGCAATAATGGCTATGGCCTATGGTGACCAACTCACCAATATGCTTCAGCCATTTTGGGCACTACCATTATTAGGAATAACCGGTTTAAAAGCGCGCCGAATTGTGCCCTATACGATAGCGCTAATGTTGCTTGGAAGCCTTATTTTTATTTCGGTCCTCAGTTTCTACTAATGCCCATTATTCAGCTTGAAGAAAATAGCACTTGGTTTCCCGATGCAGAGCTTTGGGACGAGAAGGAAGGAATAGTAGCTATTGGCGGTTCCATTAATCCTAAAACCCTATTAGCGGCTTATCAAAAAGGGATTTTCCCTTGGAATGAGCCTGAATCAGAAATCCTATGGTGGAGCCCTTTAGAGCGAATGGTCCTGAGGCCGGAAGATGTACACATTTCTAAGAGCAGTAGAAATCTATTAAATCAAAAGAAGTTTAAAATCACCTTCAACCAGGCCTTTGACCAAGTATTGGAGGCCTGCAAGAAAATCGATCGACCAGGACAAAACGGCACTTGGATTACCGAAAATCATGTAAGTAGCTTTAAGACGCTCCATGAGCAAGGCCATGCCTTTAGTGTAGAGGCTTGGCTAAACAATGAATTGGTCGGTGGGTTATACGGCCTTAGTACCGGGGCTAGTTTTTCGGGAGAGTCCATGTTTTCTAAAGTTAGTAATGCCGGTAAAATTTGCTTTATCCATTTGTGTAAACGACTTGAGTATTGGGGAATACCCTTAATTGACTGCCAAGTTTATAACTCCTACCTAGCCAGTTTAGGCGCCTATCGGGTTTCACGCGCGAGCTTCATGCGCGAGCTTAAGAATGTCTTAAACGACCATCCTGATTGGGAGGAAATCTTTAAGTAATTGAACATTTCGGGCCCTAAGCACTTATGCCTGTATGCGTTTACAGTTCACCATTCTTCTTAGCTTAATTATGGGCCTCGCCCTTAATGCTCAAATTGATAGCCGTCAAACTCTGGCCGACTTCGATGCGGCTCGCCTTAATCTGAATAAGCAAGGAATGCAAATTTTAGGGGCCTGGGCTTTACTCAACATAGGATGGAGTGCCAGTCAGCTAGGGCAATCAAATTCCATCAAGCAATCCTACCATCAAATGAATATTGGTTGGAATGCCGTAAACCTGGCCATAGCCGGTTTTGGCTACTATCAAAGCATCCAAGGCTTAGAATGGCTAAGCATCAGCGAAAGCTTGCAAGAACAGTATGCAATCGAAAAAATATTAGCGGTAAATGCTGCGCTTGATTTAGCCTATGTAGCTGGTGGCTTATATCTCAAAGAATACGCGAGGCGACAAGACAATCCCGGGCGATTTGATGGTTTTGGTAGAGCCGTGATGGTTAACGGTGCTTTTCTCCTCACTTTTGATATTATCATGTATTGGGTTCACAAACATCACTTCAATCAGGACCTGCTTCCTGTTTTAGATAATCTTCGTTTGGGCCCTCAGCAAGTCGGCTTGCAAATTAACTTTTAGTGCGAACGAATATCCAAAACATCCCGCAAGGCATTTCCTACAAACATAAATGCCAAAACTAGGAACATGATGGCCATGCCAGGAATAATGGCCAAATAAGCTTTATCTACAATCAAATAGGCATAATGATCCTTAATCATTGTACCCCAAGTAGGAGTGGGTGGTTGTGCTCCTAAGCCTAAAAAGCTCAAACCACTCTCAATTAAAATGGCTGCGGCGAAATTGGCCGCAGATATTACAATTAAAGGCGCAATCGCATTGGGTAGAATATGCCTAAAGATGATCCGGAAATCCGAGAAAGCCAGGACTCGAGCCGCTTGGATATACTCCTTCTCTTTGATACTGAGAATTTGTCCACGAATGACTCGAGCCACTTCTACCCACATGGTAAAGCCAATGGCTATGTAAACCTGCCATAGTCCCTTGCCAAGCGCTAGGGTGATGGCAATAACCAGCAGCAGCCCAGGAATGGACCAAACCACGTTAATAAACCAAAGAATGAGCTTATCCACCCAGGAACCGTAGTAAGCGGCCATTGCACCCAAGGGAATCCCAATGAGCAAGGATATAAGAACCGCTAAAAATCCAACGGAAAAAGAAACCCTAGCCCCCAAGATTAATCGACTAAAAAGGTCTCTTCCAAAGCGGTCGGAGCCAAAAAGAAAGTGCTTCTTTTGAAGATAAACCTTGTCGCGAATTTTTTGGGAACTGTAATAATCCGATAAAGCTAGCTTTTTCTGGGTAGCCGATTCTGCCTGCCCATATTCACGGTAATACAGGGTATCCCACTTTAACTGGTGCGACTCTAGCGGTATTCGATAATAAGCAGATGGTTTCCCTTGCCAAAAACTAGTCCACCAGCTTTGTGGCTCAACCTCCGCCGGTAAGGCTAGCATCGTAACCTCAAAACCAGGGGCTTGATTAGCTAAGGCCAAGTGCATTTCATTAGCATTCGGCGTTTTATCCTCAATAAAGGCATAAGCAAAGAGCGCCAAAAAGGCGCTCATGCTAATTACAAGGATACCCGCTGCTCCCAGAGGGTCCTTCCATATACCTTTAATTATTTTCAAAGCTCGTAGTTGGCACTAAGGTCTAAAGCTACCAAATAGGCTTCACTTAAATACAAATCCTTGCGCAAGGACTTATGCCAGCTATCGCGTTTCTCGAGGTTTTCCTCGGAAGCATTGATAGTTTCCAAGTCGGCCGTATTAGAATTAATCTCCAATTCGGCTTGACTTTGACGCATCCCTTTATACTGCTTAGCTTCCTGACGATACTGTTCTTGGTAGGCTCTAAATTCAGTTAAGCTTAATGGGACCAAGGTTTGCTCTTGTTCCTCCTTAATCCAGCGCGCGTATTGCTCAATCAAGCTAAACTTCGCATTGGTATCCATGCGCTCCTTACTGCGCTTGATGACCTCTGGATAAGCGGCAACCCCCGATTTCCAAACGGAATAATCCGCCGCATCAATTTCATCATATGGTAGGGCATAGTCCTGCTCCTTCTCTCCATAAGGGATATACATATAATTGTCTGGCGTAATAATATCGGGCTGAACTCCCTTTAACTGTGGAGTACCGCCGTTAATGCGGTAGTATTTTTGAATAGTAAGCTTTAGGGCTCCTAAGGGTTTCAAGTCGCTATAAGCAAGGGTTACAGCACGGTCCATATCTACTACATTTTGCACGGTACCCTTACCAAAGGTAGAATTGCTACCGATAATAATCCCACGCTTATAGTCCTGTATGGCCGCTGCAAAAATCTCGGAAGCGGAAGCGCTAAACTTATTGGTCATTACCACCAAGGGCCCGTCATACACTACGCCTCCTTTAGTATCGGAAAGCACTTTAGGCTTACGACCAGAAGCTTTAACCTGCACCACCGGTCCCTTGTCAATAAACAAGCCTACAATATCAATAACCCCTTGCAGGCTACCGCCTCCATTATTACGTAAGTCAAGGATAACGCTTGTAACACCTTCTGCTTTAAGCTTCTCTAGCTCTTTGGCCACATCTTCAGCACAATCATGATTACTCTCTCCGTAAAAGTTTACGTAGAATTTGGGCAAACGGATATAACCAACTTTCTCAGAGCCCTCTCCTAAAACGGTAGATTTTGCAAATGTGGATTCGAGTTCAACGATATCTCTAATGATTGGAATCTCTTGCTTGGTGCCATCAATTTTGCGCACACTTAAAGTCACCTTGGTTCCCTTAGGACCTCGAATGAAGTTAACGGCTTTGCGCACACTCATGCCCACTAAATCGGTAACCTCCCCGTCTTCTTGAGTTACTTTTAAGATTTTATCTCCTACTTCTAAATCCCCTTGTTTCCAGCAAGGACTTCCTACAATTACCTTAGAAATGGTGATGTAATCGCCTTTTTGTTGAAGTTGAGCACCTATCCCTTGTAGTTGCCCCGTCATATTAATTTCAAAGTCCTCTTTCTTCTCTGGTGGGAAGTACTGAGTATGCGGATCGTACAAGGCTGTGATGGCATTCATATAGGCCGCTACCCAATCTAGTCGCTCTAAATCATCGAGGGTTTTGAACCAGTCTTCATGCACCTCAAGCTCCTTTTCTCTGGCTTTTACTTCCATTTCGGCCAGACTCAAAACTTCCTCGGTTCCAGCGGAATCGTTTTCCTGGTCAAGAAGCATATCATCTATACGCAAAAGAATTCGATACTTGAAATATTGCCGCCAGCGGTTTTGCAGCTCTTCTAAACTCTCTACGTATTCCACTTTATCATCATTTGTTTGATAAGACTCTACTTTCTCTAGGTCCATCGGCTCCGCTAAGAGCTCTTGATAAAAGGTCTTTACATAGCTGTAACGTTCCTGATAGCGCTCCAAGGCTTGATTGAAGAAGCTTAAATCGGAACGACGAATTTGGTCGTCCACTTCCTTCTCAAAAGCGGAAAGAGCCTCAATGTCTTCCTTAATAAAGAAGCGTTTATTGTAATCTAGGTTTTCAAGGAATCCTTCATACACCTTTTCCGAAAAGTCATCATCCAAAGTTTGGGGCGAAAAATGGTTGGCCTTTAAAACTTGATAGATGATATTCATAATCACCTTATCCTTTTCATCGGACTTCGGAGAAGGAGGATAAAAAGCTAATCCTAAACCAATTGCGAAAAGGAGGATTACTATTCTGAAACGATTCAGACCCTTAAGTACTGACATATAATGCTGGCTTAATTCTATGTTAAATCAAAATTGTTCGGTAAAAGCGCCCAAAAAAGGGAAGTACATTTGCCGCTTCATGAACGATATGAGGCTAAAGTAAGTTCTTTTTTTAATGCTTATCAAGGCCGTTCAACTAAACTAAAGTTAAAATGAAAAGAGCACTGCTCTTCGTTCTTCTGTTATCCTATAACGCATTATGGGCTCAAAATGATCAATATAGTCTTAGCGGCTATGTTCGAGATGCTGCAACAGGAGAAGAATTAATTGGGGTAAACATTGTAATCCCCAGTATGGGCGCTGGAACCACGACCAATAGCTACGGATACTACTCCATCAGTTTGCCTCCGGGAGAGTACAATTTTAGCGTGCAATACATCGGCTATGAAAGTCAGGAAAAGAGCATCGTACTGGATTCTGATACTAAATTAAATTGGGAGTTAAAAGAGAACAGTACGGAACTGCAGGAGGTTGTAGTTACCTCCGAAAAGCTGGATCGAAATGTGAGCAGCGTTGAAATGAGTGTTGCCCAACTCGATGTGAAAGATGTAAAGAAAATGCCGGCGCTCTTGGGTGAGGTCGATATCATCCGTAGTTTAACATTACTTCCAGGAATCAGCACTGTTGGTGAAGCTTCCAATGGTTTTAATGTACGTGGAGGGAATACCGACCAGAATCTAATTTTGCTTGATGAAGCTCCGATTTACAACTCTTCCCACCTTTTTGGCTTTTTCTCCATCTTTAATGCTGATGCGGTTAAAGATGTAAAACTGTATAAGGGTGGAATTCCATCGCGTTACGGTGGACGTCTAAGCTCGGTGGTAGACGTTCGTCAGAAAGACGGAAACAATCGCGAATTTTCCGGCACAGGGGGCATTGGCCTTCTTTCCTCGCGACTACTCCTCGAAGGCCCCATCGTTAAAGAGAAATCAGCCTTTATGTTCGCTGGCCGTCGTTCCTATGCCGATGTTTTCTTATTTCTCAGCCCCGATGAAAACATCTCCGAAAACACCCTTTACTTTTATGACTTTAACGCCAAATTGAATTACATCCTTGGCGAAAATGACCGTCTTTATTTGAGCGGTTATTATGGTCGTGATGTATTTGGAATAAACGATTTATTTGGATTTGAATGGGGGAACGCCACCACCTCCTTGCGCTGGAATCACCTGTTTAGCGATGATTTGTTTTCCAACTTCACGGCAATTTTTAGTGATTACACTTATGCCTTAGGAACCCCCGAAGACGACGCTTTTAATTTTAGGTTGCAGTCCACCATTCAAGACTACCACTTTAAAAATCAATATACCTGGTACGCCAATTCGAAGAGCGAATTTGAATTTGGAATTGAAGGGATTTATTACCGCTTTAAACCGGGCACCATAACAGGTTCGGTAGAACTCCAATTGCAAGAGGAATATGCCTTAGAGCCTTCACTCTACTTTAGTCATGAATATCGGTTAAACACGCGTTTAACCCTACAATACGGCCTTCGCTATTCCTCCTTTTACAATTTGGGGGCGCAAACCAAAAACATTTATCAAGACCAGGAATTACCCTTGGAGGATCAAGTAATTGAGAGCAGAACCTACGAGAGCGGGGAAATAATCAAAGCTTACAATGGCTTGGAAGGTTTGGAACCACGCTTGGCCCTTAATTATCGATTGGATGACGAAAAAAGTATTAAAGCTAGCTATAATCGCACCCGTCAATATATCTATCTAATCAGCAATACTACTGCTCCAACGCCGGTAGACTTATACCGTCCGGCAGGCATGCATATCAAGCCTGCTACTGTAAATCAGGTGGCGGCCGGTTATTTCCAAAATTTCCTGGACAACAAATATGAACTGTCGGTTGAATCTTACTACAAGGATTTTCAAAACATCGTGGATTACCGTAATGGAGCAGATCTCATTTTTAATGAAACCATTGAAACGGAAATTCTACCGGGTATAGGCCGTTCTTATGGTTTGGAATTTTATCTGCGAAAGCAGCAAGGGCGCATAACGGGATGGCTGAGCTACACCTTATCTAAAACAGAGCTTAAGGTGGAAGGGGCAACGCCCGACTTAGCCATTAATGCCGGGGAATGGTATGCGGCCAACTATGACAAACGCCACGACATCTCTCTGGTTTTAAATTACAAGCTCAGTTCCAAATGGGATATTGGAATGAATTTCACGTACCAAACGGGTCGCCCTATTACGCCTCCCGAAGGCAAGTTTCAGGTGGAAGATTGGGTGGTGCCCATTTATAGGGATCGTAATTCCTATCGTATTCCGGATTACCACCGACTGGACCTTTCGGCCAATTACACGCCCCCAAAGGTGGAAGGCAAGAAATTTTACTCCTCCTGGTCTATAGGAATTTATAACGTTTACGCCCGTAGAAATGCCTACTCCATCTATTTTGAGCAGCAGGATAATTTAAATGGGGCACAAACGACCAACCTAAACACTCAGGCGGTGCAATTGAGCATATTTGGAACCATCATCCCATCTGTAACCTGGAATTTCAATTTCTAAGCATGAAACGCATTCAATTATATATCCTCCTTTTCACTCTACTTGGTTTGTTTGAGGCTTGTACCGATGTGGTAGAATTAGACGTGGATGCCGCGGAGCCCGAGCTAGTGGTAGATGGATTTCTGAGCAATGATAGCTTTAGCTATGTTAAGCTTAGTCAAACGGCAGCCTACTTTGATAATGCTGATTTTACCGCCATAAGTGGCGCTAAAGTGAGTTTGTATAAAGACGGACAGGAGGTGCTGGTATACACCGAATCAAACGACCAAGCTGGTTTCTACGAAAGCAATTATTTAGGCGATTTTCTTTCGGTTTATCAGCTAAAAATAGAGATCGATAATGGCCCTGATAAGATAGTGGGTACTTGGTGGTCGGACCCTGATACCCTTAGGGCCGTGCCCAATATCGATTCTTTACAACAACGTCGATTAAACCGAAACACCACCCCGCAGGCTTTTCAGGACGGGGAATATGCGGTGATGTTCTTTGGTGATTTACCAGGTGCTGGAGACTTTTATCGTGTGATTAGAAGTTTAAATGATTCGGTGTTTGCTCAGGAGAACAACTTCATTTCTGATGAAGGTTTTGACGGTATTTATTTTGGGCAAGGCTTTATTCCTCCCATTAACATATACGGTCCATTTGAGGATCCCGAAAACGGAAGTCAGCCGGATAGCCTGGGGGTTATTCTGCAATCGGTTTCACCCGCCTTTTTCGACTATATGCAAATTTTAAACTCGCAAGTACAAACGGGTTCTCCCTTTGATGCTCCACCAGCCTTAGTACTGGGAAATATGTACCAAGAAAATGATGCCGATGCTCATGCCTTTGGCTACTTTAGGGTGGTGGGAAGCAGTCGGAATGGCATTCGCTATCAACCCTAATATTGTAGCTTTGTGTAAAGCTATTTTATGGAAGACCAAGCCGTTTTTAATCATTGGGCACACGACTGGCTAAGTGGCTTAGGACTTAGTAATCCATGGGTCGATTACCTTACTATGGGAATTGATATTCTCATAGTATTAGTACTCAGCTGGATAGTTGATTTCGTGGCGCGCAAGTTTATACTTCGTGTCGTAAGTCGTTACGTTCGAAAGTCGAAGAACCAGTACGATGATGTACTTTTAGAGAAAAGGGTTTTCCGAAGTTTAGCCCATCTTTTACCCGCTCTGGTTATCTACCTGGCCATTCCTTTCCTTTTTGAAAAATCGGATGCTCTGGTACCGATTCTACAAAAGCTGGTGGTCATTTATATGTTGGTCAATGTGATGAGTGTTGGCCATAAATTCCTAAAGGCTCTCGAATACATCGGCTTAAACTCTCCTCGCTTTGAGGGCAAACCCATCAGTAGCTATATTCAGGTAGTGCTGATTGTGATGTATATCTCCGGCGGTGTGTTTATCATTTCTAATTTACTGGATACCAGCGCAACAGCCATACTCACCACTTTTGGAGCCGCTACGGCGGTCATACTTTTAATCTTTAGGGATACTATTTTAGGATTGGTCGCAAGTATTCAAATTTCGGGGAATGATATGGTGCGGATTGGCGACTGGGTAAGCATGCCTAAGTACGGTGCCGATGGAGATGTTACCGAAATTAACCTGACTACCGTTAAGGTGCGGAACTGGGATAAAACCATTAGCACCGTGCCCACTTACGCCTTTATCAGCGATAGCTTTGTGAACTGGCGAGGTATGACCTCCCAGGGCGTTCGACGCATAAAAAGAAGTATCAAAATTGATATCCAAAGCATTCGTTTTGTTGATGAGGAATTGTATCGAAGATTGTTAAAGGTGGAACGGATTACTGATTATCTGCAACAGCGAAACAAGGAAATCGAGCAATCCAACGAAACAAAGAAGGTAAATAAATCGGAACTCATCAATGGAAGGCACCTCACCAATATTGGCTTATTTCGAGTTTATATGGAGGCCTATCTATCCGAACATCCTAAGGTGGCCAAAGATCAAACCTTAATGGTGCGCCAACTGCAGCCTACTGAATTAGGTATACCCCTAGAGATTTACTGTTTTAGTAATGATATCGCTTGGCTCAACTACGAGCAAATACAATCCGATTTGATGGATCATTTATTAGCAGCGGTGAGCACCTTTGACTTGCGTTTGTATCAGAACCCCAGCGGAGGTGATTTTAGAGCCTTAAGAGGCTAGCCATTGATCCTTTTTCGCAAAAGGAATCAAAGCCACTACCAAGGCAATGTAAAAGGGATAGAGCAGGGCCAAAAACAGGTAGCCCCTAAGAAGCTTTGCACCGCCATATAGATCGGCAAAGCGGTAAAGAAGTAATCCGTCGGCTAATAATTTGAGCATCCAAAAAAGCCAAACCAATTGAACTTCTAATCCCAGGACTGCACAGCTCAACCCGAGGAGAATAAACAGATTGGAAAGGGCCACGCTTATCGCGAGAAACCTGGACCAGTTATTTATATAATCCACACTCTTAGCTCCCCATCGAAGTCTTTGCCTTATAAAGGAACTGAAATTTGATGGGGCCTCCGTGTAAACCACCGCTTCGGGAATGGCTTCAATCTGGCCCTTGGCTTTTCCCAAGGCTTGCGTAAAGAAGGTATCTTCTCCCCCAGCCCATTTTGAACCGTAGGAACTCAATTCTATAAAACGCTCTCTCCGAAAACACATCGCGGCTCCAGCCGCCATTACCGCTTGCGACTGTGCTAAACCACTAAAGGTTACCAGCTGCAAAGAAAGATGGTCTAAAGCGGCCAAACGAGACCAAATATTCTTGCTTGGTCGCATCTCTACTCGCGCTACCAATAAATCGGCTGATACATTGGACAATTTAGAATTCACCCTTTCGAAAAAGTCAGTCTCCACTTGGCAGTCGGCATCTATCTGAAGGATGTACTCCTCACTTAATTTCGGAAGTAGCCATGTCATGGCCTTCTTCTTTCCTGGTTCGGTCTCACTGTTTATAAGCTCAAAAGGAAAGCGATCTAACAGCGCCTTTAAGCGCTCCAATTCCTCCACTGAGCTATGGTCATCTAATACATAGATTGGCCATTGGTAATTGCTTGGTAAGGCCTTCTGAATACTTTCTAAGGAGGATTGCAATGCATGGGTATCATTGCGGTGTATAATTAATATAGCTACCGAATCCGAAACGGTCTCTACTGGTTTCCCTGATTCTATTTTATGCCATAGCCCACGCGCCAGGAAACCCGTTTGCACTTGATACAATAGAATAACAACTATAAATGCGAATAAGAGACCCACACTGCTTTCGTCTTCCTCAAAGGTAAAGCATTAATTTTGGCAGATGGCAGCGGATAAAATAATCATGGGGATTGATCCCGGTACTCAAATTATGGGCTACGGCATTATAGCAATAAAGGGAAAAAACTTTGAGCTTATTGATCTTGGTAGCGTCCGCTTTAAAACTGCTGATGCACCGGTATTGCGATTAAAGCAAATATTTGAAAGCACCCTTGGACTGGTCGAAAAGTTCCTGCCTGATGAGATGGCGGTAGAAGCGCCCTTCTTCGGTAAAAATGTGCAGAGTATGCTTAAGTTAGGAAGAGCGCAAGGAGTAATAATGGCAGCCGCCCTTTCAAAGAACATTCCCGTAGAAGAATACTCACCTCGTAAAGTAAAGCAAAGTATCACTGGAAAGGGGGGAGCCAGCAAAGAACAAGTATATGCCATGCTGGAACGCAGCTTTGAACAAAAGATTGAAACTCGCTACTTGGATGCTTCCGATGCCTTGGCGGTTGCCCTTTGCCATCATTACCAGGCGAGTCGACCGAATCTTGCCGGTGGTGGAGCAAAGACCTGGGATCAATTTTTACGAAACAACCCTAATCGGAAGGCTTAATCGAGATAGGAACGAATTTTTGACGCGATTGCTTCCATTTCCTCTTCTGGGAACTGGAGTTTCGGTCGACTAAAATCGATATCACTAACACTATCGATGGGAATCAAGTGTACATGAGCATGGGGAACCTCAAGGCCAATAACAGCAACACCCACTCGGGTGCAGGGGATGGCCTTCCCAACGGCATGAGCCACCTGCTTGGAGAAGTCCATTAAGGCCTGATAGTCTTTGTCGGGAAGGTCAAAGAGGTAATCCACTTCTTTTTTAGGAACCACGAGGGTATGACCTGAATGAAGGGGAGATATATCTAAAAAGGCGTAGGCATCTTCCGTCTCTCCAATTTTATAAGATGGAATTTCACCCGCAATTATTTTAGTGAAGATAGAGGCCATACTAATCGAAGGTAATATCCATAATTTCGAACTCCATCATACCTGCTGGAGTTTGAATAGCGGCGGTTTCGCCTACCTTTTTACCGGATAGTCCTTTACCTATCGGACTGCTAATAGAGATCTTACCGCTTTTTAAATCAGCTTCACTCTCGCTAACCAACTTATAGGTCATGGTAGCGCCATTTTTCAGATTCTTAATTTTAACAGTCGCCAAAACCATAACCTTACTGGTATCGATTTTGGAGCTATCCATTAAACGGGCATTGGAAAGCGTTTCTTCCAGCTTACTGATTTTCATTTCCAATAAGCCTTGTGCTTCTTTCGCCGCATCGTATTCCGCATTCTCAGATAAATCACCTTTATCGCGAGCTTCTGCAATTTGCTGTGAAATTCGAGGGCGCTCCACACTCTTCATTTGCTCAAGTTCTTTCTTGAGCTTCTCCAATCCTTCTTTTGTATAATAACTTACTCCCATTTGTATCTGATTTTAAACGCAAAAAAGACCTCGGAGAGGTCTTTTCTGCTTGGCAAAGATATTTAAAATTCTTCTACCTTTAATTCTAATCTTATAGTAAGATAGAAACTCCAATGCTATGTACTCCACTAAAGAAGTTAGTACTGCGGTAGGCATAGTCTAATTGGAAAGAGTTGTCATTATCTTTTGAAAGGGGCACATCTACCGATAGGCCAGCTGTGATACCATTAAAAACGGTGGTATTCTCAGCGTAAGTCCGATCGTCGAAGAAATTGTAGCCGGCACGCACCGAAACAATTTCTTTAAATGAATACTCCGCCCCTACTGTATAGATGTCTTTCTCAAAGGAATTAGATTGGAATGCACCGGCGATTGTAAGTCGTTGTTGGTCAAATTCGAAATCATAGCTACCTCCAATAGATAGAGTGGCTGGAAGTTCGAAAGACTGGCTACGTTCGTTAAACTCCTGTGCGTATCCACCTTGTGGTACAAGAAGTGTAACGGATTGCCCTTCTCCCTCATATTGTGCCGCAGGGCCAATATTTTTGAGGGTAATTCCAAATTTGATCTGATCTCGCTGTCCAGTTACATACTGTACGCCAGCGTCAACGCTCGCTGAGGTAACATTCATGTCCACAATACTAGTCGTATAGAGCTTGATGTTTACACCACCGCGAATAGACTCGGTAAACTTCTGGGCATAACCCAAACCGATTATAGCGGTAGATGGGCTAATCTCACCAACTCCACCTTCTGGGTTCTCCACTGTAGTTCTTTCCCAAGAACCATAGTCGAAGGAAACGAAGTTAGCACTGAGCACACCATTATCACCAACAGATTGGTTAAAGCCGGCAGCATTAATACCAATACCTGCTCCTACGAGCCATTGGGTATTTACAAAGGATACCTCGGTACCCTGAGTATTGGCAATACCCGCAATATTGATGAAGCTGGATTGTACTCCGGATACTCCGGCGATATTTACTCCTCCCCATCCCGCAGAGCGAGCCCACGGGTTTATTAATAGTTCTGGAGCTCCCGCCTGTCCGGCACGTTGTGGGTTACCGGCATAAGCGCTTCCCACCAATCCTAGCAAACAAAATGCGGTTGCGATCTTTCGAAAATAAGTCATTGGTCGATACTCGTTAATTCGTTCTTAGAATGCATTCAGGTCAATTGGTCGTAGACTACCCATCCACTTCACAACTTTCTGCCCAATTGGACCAGCATCGATGTGAATCATGTAGATACCACTTGCAATCGGCACATTGAAATCGTTCTTTAAGTCCCATTCAATGTACGTCAGGCTATTATCCTTCGACAGGCTGCGCACCAATGTACCATTAGGCATAAAGATGTTGATTTCGCAACGACGAGGTAAGTTGGTAATCTTAACGATATTATCCAGCTGACCATCCTCATAGCCAGAAGAACCATAGTAAGGGTTAGGCACAACGCGGATGTTATCCAAAGCACTTGTAGCCACGGCACGATCTCCAGTTACTACACTGAAATCTGTTAAATCGAACTCGTAAAGAGGATTTCCATTATTTGCCGCGGTGGCCGTCTGTCCAAAAGGACTTTGAACACGAATTTCCACTTTCGCTTCGGTTGGGATGTCGCGGTAATCGCTGAACACATATTCATTGCTGCTCAACATTCCAATGCTACACCAAGTCATGGCGCCCCAAACATCAGTACGAGTAAGCGAACTATTCATATTCTCAATTTCCTCCTTCATTGGATAGTCATCAATAGCATCACCTTGATAAGTTAGGTCCTTAACCGTTCCGCGGAAAGAAGAAGAATCGGCTAAAACATAAACCACGTGCATACCGCCCAGAGCAATCGTACCCAGTTTCTGAGTAAAGTTCGCGGTTGGGTTCCAAAGCATATCGTCTCCATTTTCAGACTTCAACCAAGAGTTTTCGGCTACAACTAAGTTCAAACGGTTTCCAGTTTCCACATTGTAGGCATAACCGGGGAAGAAGCTCCAACCAGTAGTTCCATTAGGATCAGGAACTAATTCACCGTTTGAAGTTTTCACTAAACTGGTTCCTGCACGTAGACGGAAAGTTTGCACACCGCCTTCATTTGCATCAGGATAGTTGCCCATTTCAATAACCGGTACACGAGACCACTTATCAGGATCTGGACTAAGTACAATGTCAATGTTAGGCAATTCTGAAATTGGGTACATCCGGTTAAAGTTGGTACCATCACGAAGTGGGTACCCAGGACTTTGACGGAATGCAGGCTCATCAGAAGGAATACCAGCGAAAGGAACATTGCTAGCCAAGGCTACCGGTCCCCAGGTTCCACCTAAGATTTGCTCAAACTCACCAAATGGGTCCACATTATTATCACCAGTAGTGTGGTCATTATAATAAACTGTTGGAAGGTTATCATTATCCGACACTCGGTTCGAACCTGCTAATAACCAGTTAGTAGGGTTCTCAGCGTCCGTATCAGGAACACCTGATAACCAAGGCTTAGTTGGATCGGCATAAGTGATGGAACCACCAATCACACCGTTATTTGTAGAATTCTCGCGCTCAAATCCAGGTGCAACTGCATCCTTAACATTAATAGAGAATCCTAAGGACTGCCCCGTAAGTGAGTCGATTACGATTTGCTCCGTAGTAAAGTCAATAGTCGTGCGACTAAAGTCAATTACATTTCCAGACTCATCAAGTAAAGTCCAATCACGTTCATTGGTGAGGTCGTTAAAGCGTAATTGATATTTACCATCATAAATGGCTCCTACTAGGTAAGGATCTACAATCTTCACCTCAACCGGGCTAAAGCCACCTTGATACTTCACTTCGTTAGTACCTGTACCATTAACGATGGCCTCTTCAGACTCTTCGCTAATGCGTAGGTAATTACTTCCGTTTCCGTTACCACTAATTCGGGTTACAGGAACTAAATCTCCCCATTGGCTATTCAAGGTTGTTCCACCATTGCGGTTCTCTACTTTACTAGGCGTACCGCGGTAAGGCTTAGAACCATCACCAATATTACGACGACCGGCTAGATATGGCGTTTTTTGCGCATTTTCATTATCTCCTGTATTTCCTGGAGAGAAAGTCTTATAGTCGTTGTAAGCATAAGCGATTAAGTAGAAGTAATAATCGCTGTTATTGATTAGACGACGGTCCCCTTCAGCGAAAGCATCTTCCTGAACGCGGTAGCTAAGGATAATACCTTCATCATTTGCTTCTAAGGTCATATCCATTGGAGTTAATGGATTACCCAATAGTTCAGGGCTTTCGGTATAGTTCACTAATTGCGCAACGCCATTTTTAAGATCTGACTGAGCAATTAAACGAGACTGAGCCACATCATAAAGGTTATCCACACCAACATCAGCATTAGCTACTTGGAATAATTGGAAGCCTTCGAATACGTAGTTAAAATAACCTGCGCGTAAAGCAGAGTCTAATTGAGTAGCATTCCAATTTGGATTTGGTGGAATACGAGGGTCGCGCTGGCTATAACCTACCGTATTAGTATTAAACGGATTTAGAATATTAATTACTAATTCCTGATCTAATTCGATAATCTCCAAGTCTGGAGTAAACGGACCATCCAATACTTGGAAACAATTGTCAAATAACTGCTGGGCTTTATCATCAGCCACAATTACATCATTTACAGATGCAAATAAGTCTTGAGAAGCAAAGTTACGAGCCCATACAGAACCGGTAGTAATGAAGTTAAGTGCCCCAGGAGCAAGAGAGAATGGACCTGCACAGTGCAAACCACGCTTATCTGCCTGGTTGTTTGGAGACTCCCACCAATCGGTTGGAGTGAAAGGTTCGTAGGCACCAGTAGTATCGATTGATAAACCTGGGTAAGCAAAACGAGTTTGCACTAGAGCTGGATCTAAGGAATATCCATCACCATTACGGGTGTCACCTTTTCCACTTGGTCTCTCAATAACTAATGGACGACCGTCTTTCCAAATACTGTTCAATAAGTTATAGAACTCCTGAGCGTTGTTAGGGTCAGTAGTTCCGGAAGGACCGTTAAAGTTTGAAGCGTTATTGTAGTACATGAAACCCGACATGATAATACGCTCGTTGATACCTACGGTTGGATCTTCAGCCACACACTGTCCGTCAATCAAAACACCGTCTACACAACCATCACGATCATCATCTAGACCATTAAAATAATCGGCAAAAGGACCTTGGAAAAAGTCGAATCCAACTGCGGGGGGATTATTTCCATAACCCAGTGCTCCTTCATCATCATTATCACCATTATACACATAACCCAGACCACGGGCGATATCACTACCAATGATATCATCAAAAGGGTTACCGAGATCCGCGTCGAACCAAGTACCAAAGTAGGTATCGCGAAGGCGGAAAGTCGAACGGTTTAAAATTCGGTAGTTGTTAAAGGTCATGTTATTCACCTCATCATTGGCGGTAAAGGCAAATGCTTGAGCACGAATTTCGAAACCAAGGGCAGCAGCATTGGTCTCGGTGTGGATATTACCCTTATCATTATAAACCCACCAAATGGTTTGGTCACCATATAATAAGTCCACTTCTTTAGATTGACAGTCGGCTTCACGCGTGAAATCGTAACCTGGGTAATCCCATTCGTAGTCATAGAATCCAGGAATACCGTTGGTATCAGATTCTACATAAGGAGCTAATTTATAAGGAAGCTCACCATTTACACCGTTACCTGGCCATTCAACAATGCTTTCGGGGATATTGGCTGCATAACCTGGGTAACGTGCCTCAGGGTCACATGTAGGATCTTCTTTACAGGCAATCCAAGCAGCGTGTAGTTCTACCTCACTACGGTAAACTGTCCAGTGGCGATCATACTCCTGACAAGTAGTTTCGTCAATCGAAGCATTATCGTCAAGTGGTCCAGGCCAATAATCAACCCCATCCTGACGGTAAGTCATTGCTGCTAACTTTAATTGGTCGGCATCATCGATACCCCCTAACCATAGTGCGCCAGCAAACATAGAGTGCTTGTTAGAGCCTTTAGGCACTTCGTACTGGGCATCATTCAAATCCCACCACATATCGCCACCACCAAGAATACGGGCTCTTACGTTGTTAATGTTCAAGTCGGTCTGTGCGGTTGCAGGGGCACAACCCTCGGCAAGTGCCTCTAGGGCCGACATGTTCTTATTGTTCTTCGCTGGTTTCTCTTTGGCTTGCAATCCTGAGATTCCTACGGCAAAAACCAATGCGAATGTTAAAAAGCTTCTGATTTTCATACAGCTACTATCTTATTTCTAGAAGTTATAAGCAATTCCTAAACGAACGCGACGGGGTAGTGAGAAGTTAAATGGACTCACCATTTGACGGTTATAAAGGTCTACGTAAGCTTGTTCGCTAACCTGACCTTGGATTTGGGCTTGACCAGCTTGAGAGGCCAAGAAACCATCATCATCCGGGCTTCCGGTAAAGGGGTATACAGATACTACGTTTCTAGTATCCAAAAGGTTGAGAATTTGGAAATAAACATCGACACTCTTGCGACCTTTTGAGTCAAGCATAAAGCTTTTATTGATTCGAGCATCAAAGTTTACTTGCCATGGTAAACGAGAACCATTGATTTGTCCTTCAGTTTGTGCACTTGCACTAGCCGCTGCAGTTACAGCGTAAGCGCGATCACGACGAGTATAAGGTCGGCCCGAAAGAGCATTACAAGTAATGTTTACACCAAAGTTCTCAAGTATGTTTTTACCATTGATTTTTGGACCATTGTAGTTTAATCCACGACCATATCTCCAATCTAAGCGTACTAAGATTTGGTGACGGTTATCGTAGTCAAACGGTAAAAGGGTACGTAATGATGCTGCACCTACCCGAGCTAGGTTAGCGCCAGTAGTTGCAGAAGAACCTGTTCCACTCGCAAACTGTAAGGTATAGTTAGCATCAATCTTAATGTTATTGGTACGACGCAATTCGTATTCCAGGGTAAATCCTTTAACAGTACCAAAGTCACGGTTACCGTAGGCCACATAAGTAATTGGGTAGGCCTCCGGATAGTTTACTGCTTGAAGTAAATCACGCAACTCACGGTAGAAAGCAGCAATCTTAAGGGCTGATTTCTTAGAAAGCAATTGCTTAAAGGCCATTTCATACTCAGTGGTACGCTGAGGCAATAAGTTAGGATTGTTTAAAATACCTCCATTACGCAGGTAAGTAAGACCTAAGTAGTCAAATGGATCCAATCGAGAGAATCCAGTTGTAGGACGCTGAGCCAACACATCGTAGTGGAAGATAAAGATGGCTTCATCCGTAATTGGGAAGTTAAAAGCAATACGAGGCATCACTACCACCTGAGGATCGTAATCCACAAATGACTCGGCTGGAATCTCACCACCAATAGAGTTACCATCCCCTGGAGGAGTTACTAAGAATGGCTTAATACCACCACCCGCAGCATCCGATAATTCACCTGGGTCGGTAATGGGCTCACCGTTTGCATTGAAGTACTGATCTTCGTTACGGTAACCTACAATCTGCGCATCACCGTAGTCAAAGCTACTAACGTAAACGGTGTAGTCTTGTCCTACGCTAGCTGGTACGCTATTCACTGCGTCTTCACTTAAAGGTGAACTAGCCAAATCAGCAACAGTGTAATAAGGATACAATACGTAAGGGTCACGTAATACGTCTTGGTTCATGTCAAAACGGTCTACCCGAACACCAACGTTAAAGGTTAAGTCATTAAAGTTAAACTGATCCTGAATGTATCCAGCAATATAGATTGGCTGGAAAGGCGCAATAGGACGAGTATAGCGACCACGCTCATCACGAGCAGTGAAAAAATCAGAAACACTAGGGTTACCGTCTTGAATATTTCCTAAGTAGTCGTATCCATAGTAAAATACGCTTGACGCACCGTTAGGGTTAATCAATTCGTCGGCCGAGAACATGTCTAAAGAGAACATGCTGGGATCCAAGTTATCGATATTGATTTGCTCTACACCAAATGGGTTCAAGCCTAGAGCTTTACGAATTTCTTCAGAAAACTGAGAAGCATCCTGAGGGTTGTAAGCGTAGTTATAGTTAATGGTATCTTGATAGTTACCAAACTGATCGTAAACAGGAATTGGGTTGGCAATATCTAACTGAGAGTTAGGCTGATTTTGCAATAGACGCATACGAGTCCAAAGTCCCTGTGCGCCAAGTCCGTAAGAACGGTCGATACGCTGCTCATATTCGAATCCCATAATTAAGGAGTGATCCTTATAGTCGAAGTTAGTAGAGGCAGTCACACGGAACTGACTGGTACGACCTACATTATAACCCCCTTGTTGGGTTCCCACGTTAGTCCAAAGACCATAAACGCTACGAGGATTAAAACCATTGATTGGCATTCCGTATCCCAATACGTCATCCAAGGTACGCGCATTGATACCTGGATTTTCGGCAGCAATATCAAAGAATGAAGTAATGTAGTTATCACGAGTAGGGTTCACACCACCTGGGGTGTAGTCAATCCCAGTATCAAAATCACCCACAAAGCGGAAACCGCTTAATCCGGTAGTGGTATCGGTTCCAAAAACGTAAGCAGGAGTTGTTTGTACATCATACTTACCGGTATAACCATAGTTGAAGAAGTTCATACCATGAACGGCATCTGAAGTTTCGCCGAAGGTACGTGTGTAATCTACCTGTACAGTATAGAAGGCATTCTTAATTCGGTCAGTCGCTCCTTCTTCACCTTCCTCAGGGTTGCGGAAAGTTTGCTGGAAACGAATATATGCTTGCCAGTCGGAGTTAACCGAACGCATATTATTATTAAAGTTGAAAATATGGCTACCATAGCTTCCGGGAACGTCATTACTGTAAACCCAACGTCCACCTAAAGTTAGGTTAGTGGTTTGAGAGGTTTTGAATTGGATATTACCGTTAAAGCGCATGCTATTGCTATAGGTGTTTTCGCGCTGCCAAACATTGCTTAAGTCATTCTCATCTACAAACTCGGCATTCATGATAATCGCGCGGCCACTAGGATCTACACTAATAGGATTGGCCTCAAGGCTAGCTAGAACTTCTGGATCTAACTGGATATATGGAATATCACCTGGCACTGGGCGCGGCTCATCAACGTAAACAAATTCTGAACTGAATAAGAATCCGATTACAGTTTCCTTTTGTTCGCCTCCAGTAGCCGTCTTGCGGGTACGTTTCCAAATAGGCCCCCCTATAGTAAAGGCTCCCAAGTTATAGTTCTGTCCATCAAGTACTGGGGCTCCATTGGCCTTAGTCATAAACTTGAATGGGAAAGAGGTAAGGATTTCCGCCGTTCCGAAAAATTCGGAGGCAGGGCCACGAGTGGTAGTATTAATTACCCCTCCAATGGCATCACCGTACTGAGCTGGAAGTCCACCGGTAATTACCTCCGTTTGCGCAATTGCTGCCTGAGGCAGACTCACATTACCACGAACTTTAACCCCATCAATAAAGTAAACGGTTCCTTCACCACGGGCACCACGAATGTTAGTGTTACCATTCGCATCCTGGGTTACACCTGCGGCCTGACCGGCAACAGAGGTAATATCCCGTACCGCCATATTTTGAATATCCTCGGCGGTAGTTACTTTGGAATTCTTGTTTTTATCAATCAGTGGAGCATCATAAGTAATAACCACCTCTTGAAGAACCTCAGAAGACTCTTGCAATTTAAAGTCTTGAAGAGTGGCGTAGTTAGCCGAAATGGTTACACCTTCCAACTTAACTTCAGCGTAGCCAACGAAGCTTACGATAACGGTATAAGTTCCCGGTGCAATCGGGTTAATATTATACTTCCCGTCTAAATCGGTGGATCCACCTGCAACATAAGAGCCGCCGGCATCGTTTACCACGATATTAACGAATGGCAATAATTCGCCAGAGATTTTATCAGTCACTTTTCCCTTTAATGAACCGGGGCGTTGTTGCGCGAAAGCAACGGTGCTAAAAGTGATGAATAGCAGTAAGAGTAGTTTCTTTCCCATACTATTTTTCGGTTATTGAGATCCCTCCTGGATTTTAAAGGCCGTAAATATAAGTTAAAAGGTGGTCGGCGGCAAAGCCTAATCTCGGAGGTATCATGGTGATTGCTAATAATTTCTTGATAATGAACCCATAAGTGTTAACATTCTTTTAAGAATTAGTTCATAGGGCATAAAATTTTAACATTGTAATCTTGTTATTTGCTGAAAAGCTCCCATCACGTGCACAGTTTTAGTCGCCTTTCATATATATTGACCCTGATTTTTGTAACGGTTGCCTCCGGTTGCGAAAAAAACAATCAACGCGATTTTCCAGTCGTCAGTTTTGATGAGTATATCTATCTCAACAATCCCTCAAATATAGAATTGCAAAGTCCCGGTGGAGCCATTTACAATCCTGGTGGTTATCGAGGCCTTATTATCTTCCGCCGCTATGCGAATAACGATGCGAGTGATTTTGCGGCTTTTGATCGAGCCTGCCCCACCCACTATCAGGAAGACTGCTCTGAACTCGAATTAAGTGATGATCGGGTATTTGCCGAATGTCCTTGTCACGGCGAGAAATATTTACTTTTTGATGGATCCCCCGGAGAGAATGCGGTAATCTCCATGGTGGAGTACCGCTGTACTTTTGACGGTGCCATCATTCGCGTGCGGAATTAGTCTTAGCGATAAAGACCTAAAAGACGGAAATAAAAAAACCCCGATGCAAAATACATCGGGGTTTCTTGTTTTATAAGGAGAGGCTTAATCTGCTAAAATGATCACACGATCTTTTTGCACTTCAACTACTCCACCTTTCACCTTCATGCGTAAAACCTTGTCATTGGATTTATCGGTTTCAATGGTACCGTGCAATCCATCAATAGTTTTAGAGGAAGTTGGAATATCAATCTTCACTTCACCTGCTTGCAAAGTGCTAATCATCGGGGCATGTCCGTTCAAAACTTGAAAAAGACCTTCCTTACCGGGCAATCGCACAGCGTCGGCTTCGCCTTGAAAAATTTTGGACTCGGGAGTGATGATTTCTAAATTCATAGTCTTGGTTTATGCTGATTAGGCATTGGCTTCCGCCAACATCTTCTCACCGGCTTCACGCACTTCTTCGATGGTACCTTTCAAGTTGAAAGCAGCTTCAGGATATTGATCCATCTCACCATCCATAATCATGTTGAAACCTTTAATAGTATCCTCGATTCCTACAAATACTCCAGGGATACCGGTAAACTGCTCGGCTACGTGGAAAGGCTGCGATAAGAAACGCTGCACTTTACGGGCACGGGCAACAATCTGCTTATCTTCTTCAGAAAGCTCATCCATACCTAGGATAGCAATAATGTCCTGAAGTTCTTTATAGCGCTGTAAGATTGCTTTTACCTTCTGAGCACAATCGTAATGCTCATCTCCAATAATCTCTGGAGCAAGAATACGAGAAGTAGAATCTAGTGGATCTACTGCAGGGTAAATACCCAAGGCTGCCAATTTACGAGACAATACCGTGGTTGCATCTAAGTGAGCAAAGGTTGTCGCTGGCGCAGGGTCAGTTAAGTCATCCGCAGGTACATAAACTGCCTGTACAGAAGTAATCGATCCATTTTTAGTAGAAGTAATGCGTTCCTGCATTGCCCCCATCTCAGTAGCCAAGGTTGGCTGATAACCTACCGCAGATGGCATACGACCTAAAAGTGCAGACACCTCAGAACCTGCCTGAGTAAATCGGAAAATATTGTCTACGAAGAATAGGATATCACGACCCGCTCCATCTCCTTCACCATCACGGTAATATTCGGCAAGGGTAAGACCAGACAAGGCTACACGAGCACGAGCACCGGGAGGCTCATTCATCTGACCAAATACGAAGGTCGCTTTAGAATCCTTCATTTCTTCGTTGTTCACCTTACTAAGGTCCCAACCACCATTCTCCATGGATTCGTTAAAGGCATCACCATATTTAATAATACCCGACTCCAACATCTCACGAAGTAAGTCATTACCCTCACGAGTACGCTCTCCCACACCGGCAAATACCGATAATCCACCGTGACCTTTGGCAATGTTGTTAATGAGTTCCTGAATCAATACCGTTTTACCTACACCGGCACCACCGAACAAACCAATCTTACCCCCTTTAGCATAAGGCTCGATAAGGTCGATTACTTTGATACCTGTATAAAGAATCTCGGTAGCGGTAGATAAATCTTCAAACTTTGGAGCTTCACGGTGAATAGGAAGACCGTTAGAAGTATCCATTTGCTCTAATCCATCGATTGCGTCACCGGTTACATTAAAAGTACGACCGCGGATACCTTCACCTGCAGGCATTTTAATAGGACTACCGGCTGCCTTAACTTCTTGACCACGCTGTAAACCATCAGTAGAATCCATTGCAATAGCACGTACGGTGTCCTCACCAATATGCTGCTGTGTTTCTAATACTAAATTTGTTCCGTCGGTACGTTGTACATGAAGGGCATCGTAAATCTTAGGAAGTTCAGCATTGGTGGTATCAAAATAAACATCTACTACCGGTCCAATGATCTGAGCAATTTTTCCAACTACTTGAGACATGAGTTACAATTTAGGGAGGCCGAAGCCTTTGTCTTAATTTGCGGGCAAAATTAGTCCATTTTGATTTAATTAACAGAAGAGGGTTAGAAATTTAATTTGGCTAATTTTGAACAGGTAACTAACAGCATTAAAAAGGCCTTGATATAAGGCGCTAAAACACTGATAATTTGAAGGTTTACTATTCGATTGATGACTTCCAAAAAATAGAGAAGGCGGTAGTCACCACCGGTACATTTGATGGTGTGCATCTTGGACATCGGAAAATTTTAAGTCAGTTAAATCGAGTAGCTGCAAAAATTGGCGGAGAAAGTGTACTGCTCACCTTCTTTCCGCATCCAAGAATGGTTTTGCAACCCGACCTCGATATTAAGCTCATCAACTCGCAGGAAGAAAAGATTAAGCTTTTAAAATCTACAGGCCTCGACCATCTGATTATCCACCCTTTTACCCTCGAGTTTTCACGAACTTCCTCTTTGGAATTTGTGCGCAACATCCTGGTCAATAAAATTGGCGCTAAAAAATTAGTGATTGGCTATGATCATCATTTTGGACGCAACCGTGAAGGCAGCTTTGAGCATTTAAAGGAATATGGTCCTTTATATGGATTTGAGGTAGAAGAAATCTCCGCCCAAGACATTGACGATACTACGGTGAGCAGCACCAAAATCCGCAAGGCCATCGAAGACGGCACCATTGAAATAGCCAACCAATATCTCGAATACCCGTTCCCCTTAAGCGGTAAGGTGGTAGAAGGGGAACGCATCGGGTCTACCATTGGCTACCCCACCGCTAACCTTTTAGTAAAGGATAGCTATAAGATTATTCCCGCCAACGGGGTTTATGCTATAAGTGTAAGTTTCCCTGATGAACCCGATCGTAAGCCCGAACTAGGCATGTGTAATATTGGTATCCGCCCCACTTTTGGCGGAACCTTTCAAACCATCGAAGCGCATTTATTCGATTTCAATCAAGACCTCTACGGCAAGGAAATAAAGCTACAATTCCATAAATGTCTTCGCAAGGAAATGAAATTCGATTCGGCCGAAGCTTTAAAAAACCAATTAGCTCAAGATGAAAAGGCTGCTCGTGCTGTTCTTGCTTCTCTATAGCCTTTCGGCAGATGGTCAAGCGCGCCTTAAAGATTTTTTAAGCACGCCTAATCTATCGAGTATAGAATACATCGACCTGCATCGTTGCCAGCTACAGGAAGTTCCAAAGGAGTTAATGGACTGCATCGCCCTCAGGGAATTAGACCTGAGCGACAATGAGCTTGATTCCCTACCCCGTTTCTTAAGCCAGTTAAAACAGCTTGAAGTTTTACACCTATCTAAAAATGCCTTTCGGCAGATCCCACAAATACTGGCAGCTTGTCCTAATTTAAAGGAGTTGCATCTTGATAGAAATCCCATAGACAGTGTTGGTAAGGAAGTACTAAGCCTGCCCAGCCTCATCTTGCTGGATCTTTGGGATTGCGAAATCAAGTTTATCGACCCATCCATTTGCAAGCATCCTAGCATACAAACCCTTGATTTGAGAAGGAATTTTTTAGGTACACGAGACTTGGCTTGGCTGTACGAGTGCCGAGCCGATTGGGAAATCGAATCTACTTGGGGATGCGACTGTGATTAAGACTTATAGCCGAATCGGTTTAAGTCGCGATCATTACTACGCCAATCCTTCCGCACTTTCACAAATAAATCGAGAAAAATCTTTTTCTTAAAAAAAGCCTCCATCTTCTTGCGGGCTCCGGTGCCGGTTTTTTTAATCATGCTTCCCTTGGCTCCTACAATGATGCCTTTCTGGGTATTTCGCTCCACGTAGATATTGGCGCGTATCCGAATAATATCTTCCGCTTCCTTAAACTCTTCCACTTCTACTTCTACTGCGTAGGGGATTTCCTTGGAATAGTTAAAGAGGATTTGCTCACGAACCATTTCCTCCACAAAAAAGCGCTCATTACGATCACTTAAATCCTCCTTATCATAAAACGGTGGACTTTCGGGTAAGAGTTCAATGAGGCGATTTAAAAGAATATCCGTATTAAAATTATTGAGGGCCGATAGCGGTAAAATGGCCGCATCCGGAAATTCGCTGTGCCAATAGTCCACCTCCGATTCTAGCTTCTCTTGGTTAATAGTATCTATCTTATTAAGGATAATAAATACGGGCTCCTTAACCGCTTTCAACTTTTGATAAACCTGCTCGTCCTTTAAGGAGCGAATACCTGGTTCTACCAAGTATAGGAATACATCAGCGTCCTCAAAGGTAGTGTGCACAAAGTCCATCATACGTTCTTGGAGCGCATAGGCCGGCTTAATAATTCCGGGGGTATCGGAAAAAACAATCTGGTAATCATCACCATTAAGCATACCCAATATGCGGTGACGGGTAGTTTGGGCTTTTGGAGTTGTAATCGACAATTGCTCTCCCAAAAGTGCATTAAGGAGGGTAGACTTTCCCACATTAGGATTTCCAATGATGTTTACATACCCCGCCCTATGTTGTTTGATATCGGCCAAAATTTAATTTCTAAAGGTTCACCCAAGCGGTCGAATAATTTCTGGTACTGCCAAAGCTCTTCTTTGTTTATATAGCATTGTTTTAGACTAAGCGCTAAGGTATAGCGATAACGCCCTTTCCCTTGCTTCTTTAAGGATTGCTTTAAGCTGTAAATACTTCGATCCACATCAGGCAGCAAAGGTAGCTTAATACCTAGACTGTCATCCACCCAAAAATCCCAAACCCAGTTCATGCTATAAACCATTGGAATGGCGAAGCTTCGATCTACATAAGGCCTAGTGCGCAGGGTTCGGGCCAGGCTCAAATCCAAACTCATTTTAAAGGTATCGGAGCTCGCTATGCTCTGCGAAGGAGCTACCTGCAAACTATCCGAAAGCAGGGCATTGTGCAGTAATTGGAAATTTGTGAAGCCCAGCATATCCTTGGCAGAGTCGGTTCGCAAATAGGCCCCTGCTAAGATGGAGCGCATGGCCCCATAGTAAAAGATACTATCCCTTATTATCAAACGATTCACATCAGACCTCAAATGGAAGGACTTTTTAAAGACCACTTTATGTGAACTTGGATTCACCTCATTTAAAGCCACCCACTGGGGATTGAGGCTGTCTCGTTCAAACAGCAAAGCCTGTCCCCCTTGAAAATCAGGTGGAACTTGGCCAGGTTTTAAAAAGGCTCCCAAATAAGGCCCCGGGAAAATAAACTGCCAATCGTCTTGGTCCGATTTGCGCCAAGCTATACCCCGTGCATAAGCCGGCCATGGGGAGGGATAATCAAGCTTCGGCTTTCCGCTGCGGGCAGGGTAGTACAAGGCGAGGCGATAATCTACACGATGATAGCGAAACAGGCGCTCGTAATGGGAGCAAAGCAAACCGTATTCCGTAAAAACAGGGGGATATACTGGTATTTGGCGAATGTATTTTTGAGTAGCCTCCTTTTGGGCCTGGTATACCATTTTTATTCCCTCCTCAAGACTAGGTACTTTATTATCCATCACTATCTCTTCCAAACTTTCTTGCACGGCTAGCCAGCGATCCGCATAGGCTCGGGTAAGCCGCCAACGCCCCTCGGCATGGGCTTCATTTGCATTGAGGTAATTGGGACGTTCATGGAAATAGCGTACGGGACGAATCCAAGATCCATAATACTGTTGAAGGCCAAACTCCCGATCCAAGGAATTCCGATAAACTGCATAATCCTGTAATTCTCCTTCATAAAAAAGGTGATCCACCACTTGCTGCCAAGACTGACTTTCCTCGCGATCGTAACGAAAAATTTGATCTAGCCAGTCGATCCAAACACCAGGGAGTTCGGCGGCTTGTGTGCTTAGACCTTGTTCGGGGCTTAAGGCTTTACAATTTTGATATTTGAAGCGGTAAAACTTGTTTTCAAACTCTCGGTCTTCACTATGTTCTACTCCCTCTGAAGCGGAGTATTGCAAGGGATAAGCTGAGAGAATTTTAATTCTTTGGGTAGATTCGATTATCGGAAAGCTCTGATGAAAACCCAAATGGTATGGAAGTGGAGTGCCTTCGAGCGAAATCATCACTTCTACAATATGCCCCGGTTTTAACTCAGGAAAAGTTAAGCTAAAGGCAAAAAGTTTATTACTATGCGGATCCACCACCAAGCTATCTAAAAACAGCTCCCGCATGCTAGTGGACCGTGCCTCGTACACTAGAATATCTTTATCCCAAATTCGAAAATCAACATCGGCTAAGCGGGTATAATTGGGTAGTTGAAATAGGATCTTCGACCAATTAGCAATAGACTCTTCCGTTGGATATTGAAACCGCGCATATTGTTGATAGCGCTCCCCAGCCGAATTAGAACCTGCATTAAAATACTCTTTTTGGATGATATGCTCAACGGCAACAAAGGAGTCGATGCGAAAATCAAAACGCGGACGCGGCCACTCTCGCCAATGATCTTCCCAATACTCGGAAGTATAAGGTTTCACTTGCCCCGAAGCTTCCGGAAGGGTAAATAGCAATAGGCAGAGGAAGAAGAAAATCCGACTCATGCCTCTAAAATAATAGTTTTCCATCATGCTTTGGTCAGAATTAAAAAAGCTTTTATATTTGCCGCCCCAATAGGGAAACAACATATCGCGGGGTGGAGCAGTTGGTAGCTCGTTGGGCTCATAACCCAAAGGTCGTCAGTTCGAGTCTGGCCCCCGCTACTAGAAAAGCCTTAGAGCAGCAGCTCCGAGGCTTTTTTCATTTAAGGACTAAGCCAAGCTTGCTTAGGCGGCAAGGGACTGTTAATTTTAATATTTCCATGTTTGTAACCTATGTTCTTTACTCCTTTAAATACGACCGACTTTATATTGGCTATACTACCGATCTAATCCAACGCTTTCGCTCTCATCAAAGCTTGGCTAAAAAGGGGTTTACCACTCAGTTTAGACCATGGTTTGTAATTGAGGTTCGCTTCCACGCGTCAAAAAGTGATGCTTTAAAAGACGAACGGTTTCTTAAATCTGGTCAAGGAAGGCATCTGATTCGGTCTAAAATCCTTCCTAAATACCAGTAGCTCGTTGGGCTCTTATCCGCCCAAGGCGGACGTCAGTTCGAGTCTGGCCCCCGCTACTAGAAAAGCCTTAGAGCAGCAGCTCCGAGGCTTTTTTCATTTAAGGACTAAGCCAAGCTTGCTTAGGCGGCAAGGGACTGTTAATTTTAATATTTCCATGTTTGTAACCTATGTTCTTTACTCCTTTAAATACGACCGACTTTATATTGGCTATACTACCAATCTAATCCAACGCTTTCGCTCTCATCAAAGCTTGGCCAAAAAGGGGTTTACCACTCAGTTTAGACCATGGTTTGTGATTGAGGTTCGCTTCCACGCGTCAAAAAGTGATGCTTTAAAAGACGAACGGTTTCTTAAATCTGGTCAAGGAAGGCATCTGATTCGGTCTAAAATCCTTCCTAAATACCAGTAGCTCGTTGGGCTCTTATCCGCCCAAGGCGGACGTCAGTTCGAGTCTGGCCCCCGCTACTAGAAAAGCCTTAGAGCATTGCTCCAGGGCTTTTTTCATTTAAGGACTCAGCCAAGCTTACTTAGGCGCAAGCACTTAAATGAAAAAAGTAAACCAAGCGCAGCGAGGTTTAGGCTTTTCTAGTTAAGCTCCCCCTAATAGTCCGAGCACTCGACTAAGAGGAGTGTGCTCAATCTGGCCCTTTACCTAAATAAGAGCAAATCTTAGGACCTTCCTCATTTAAAGCCAGCCAAGCTTGCTTAGGCGCAAGGACTTAAATGAAAAAAGTAAACCAAGCGCAGCGAGGTTCAGGCTTTTCTAGTTAAGCTCCCCCTAGCAGTCCGAGCACTCGACTAAAAGGAGTGTGCTCAATCTGGCCCCCGCTACTAGAAAAGCCTTAGAGCAGCAGCTCCGAAGCTTTTTTTCATTATAGGCCTGAATCACAGAGCTTAAGTATATCTCCAAGAGTCACACCTTTATGATTAGACCGAGATTAATAATTATGGTTTTCCATTTTCAGTAAAAAATAGCCGTTTTAAAAAACTTCACTTTCTACTTTCCCTTAAAGGCCCTAACTATTCTCGATAAATCAGACGACGAACGGAAGCAGAACTTCCTAAACCATTCAATTCCAAAATATACATTCCAGACTGGAATTTCGAAATATCAATACCATCATTTATATAACCTGAATCAAGCATGTAGCCTTTAAGATTATAGAGTTTATACTCCTTAAAATCCCCTCCCTCGACGTTCAAATATCCTTTACAGGGATTTGGATACACTTTAAGCTCAGGCTGCAATGGCAGCCCTTCGATCAAGGCAATATCCGCAGGAAACAAAGCCTCCTCACGAATACCGTAGAACTGTCCTCCAGCGCCAATGGCTACCGCACTGGAATCACTAGGCAGAAAATCATAAATATAATCCACAGGTAGGCTCAAACTCTGGTTATAATTATGGCGGGTATCGGCAATCCTAAACTTGCTTTCATCCGCATCATAGCTAATTACGCGATGCGCATTAAAGAAAAAATAAGGCCCACTTTCACCATGCCAATTATGATGAGGCTGGGCGTCAATCGGAATAAATGGTCCGGTATAACCAATGGAGTAATAATTGGTATCACGACCTGCTAAAAAGAGCGTATCCTGCTTAAACTGCAAGTGCCAAGACAGTTTAGAGCTCTGATGTACAATTTGAAAACTCAGGCCGCCATCCGTGGTTTTATAGATCCCATAATCAGAAACCACTAAACCAGTATCACAAGAACTAAAGGCAATATCACGTATTCTATTACCGACGCTAACATTAAAATTGAGAGCTGATCGATTTCCTAGATCATCTACTCGCGACAGAAAAACACCTTGTTTACTTATACCATAACCAAAATAACAATTCGCGTCTCTGGAAACCTGTATATTAAAGTATTGAGCAGTATCAGGGTCCGGCACAGATTGCCAGGACTTGCCACCATCACTGCTGTAATAAAAGATTCCTAGGTCTGCATATATACCATTCAACGAATCTTTAAAGGCAATAGCAGGAGCCAATCTGTTTGAAGCAAAAGGAACTAAGCTAGTATCCACGGATTTTCCTTGCTGATCCAAACGATGAAAAATACTAAAGGCAGGATTTAATCCTGCTAAACTCTGAGGCGCTAATCCTACATACTGAGATCCTGCTGTACAAAGCTCGTAAAGGCCCGGATAGGCATTCTGGCCACTATAACTAAGGGCATTATTCCTTAGGTCGAAAAGCAAAAGGGTACCGGCCCCATGGCTATATATAAGTTGAGAACCTTGCAGCCCCAAACATTTACGATCTCGATTTAAAGGAGCATTAATACCCTGAACTGACCAAGACTGACCAGCATCCAAAGAATACAAGACGGAATCCCCCTTCGCATAAACCAGGGTATCTCCATTTTTAAATGATTTAAAATCGGAGTTTAAGCCCGGATAAAAATGATGTACCGAACGCAGCCAATTAAAAGCCGAGTCTAATTCAATAAGCTCACTCCAATTATGAAGCATGAAATAATGCCCACCTCCCCTATGCAGATGATTTAAAGAGCCTAAACTGCTATCTAAAAGCCCAATAACCCTTGGCCCAGAGGCATCGAGGTACATCAGGCTATCTCCCATAGATTTACGTAAAAACACCCCCATTGCATCTTTACCCAAGATTGACGCGCCTGCGCAATTCAAACTATCGTAGGTTCTCCCTCCATCCAGGGTATATCGGATTAAGCTGTATTCCCCATCTACTACATAAAGGGAATCAAAGAAGTGTAATTGACCTGAGTAGTTGCGCAAACGCGGATGCATGTTCCAGGTTTGCCCAGCATCCTTAGAATAGGACACCACCCAAGCTTGGCTTAAATAGGGCTGCTTCCATTCGTAAAGAATAGTATCCCCCAATGCGGCTAAATTCTCTACTTTAAAGCTGCCCTGAAAGTCAATATAGCCATTGGGACTTAGACTACTTTGATCAAACTTTAAAAAATAAGGCTGCACGGTGGTCGCGAGGAACTGATTTCCATAAGGGGTTAAAGCCTGAACCCGAAGACCATAATTAGTCGGGTTTAAGCCTTGGATTTGAGCCTGAAGCACAAAACCCAAGAGAACAAAGAAAACCTGAAATATAAGGCGTACCATAAAAGCGAATCAAGTTCAGAAGCTGGAAAAAAGATTAAAAATCGGCTTAAGATCTTAAAGCTAATCAGAATAGCGGAAGAAAAAAACTTGAACTAGTTAGCGATATCATTCATGCTAAAAAAAGCCGTCTCGGTATTAGCAAGACGGCCAGGATTGTTATGGTTGTTTCGTTTCATGACCTTGTGCGAGGTCTTAGGAAGGTTTTAATCATTGCGTTCCTGGAGGTAGGTTTCGATAATAAACTCGATGTTATTGTATATCAAAGGCTTAGTAATAAAGCCCTTTACAACCTCATATTCGTTCGCCCTTTGTTGATCTTCTTTAATCAAAGAATTACTCATCGCGAAGATGATGGAGTTTTTATGGGCAAACTCTTTTATGTATTCATCCAAAAACTCAAATCCATCCATTACCGGCATATAAATATCAAGCAGGATTACGGCCGGGAAATCTTCTGAGCTTTGATCCAAACGCTTTAACTCCTCTAAGGCTTCAGCACCATCTGGCAAGAGCTCCACCTTGGCGTCGCTATAGTTTCGCGTAATAATATTTTTAAGGACGAAGCTATTTACCTGATCATTGTCGACGATCATGATGCTTACCCCAGAATTACTCATAGCTGTTTGGTCTTAGATGGAGATATTCCAAATTTATCTTTATAGGCTTTCCCAAAGTAACTTAAACTTCGGAAGCCTAAGGCATGGGAAACCTCAAAAATGCTCATATCCTCTGTTTGCAACATGTTCTTCGCTTTGTGCAAACGGAAGTCATTGATGTACTGTATAGGGGTCATCCCCGTTAGGCGCTTCACTTCACGCTCCAATTTCGGGGTGGTCATATTCATTAGCTCCGCAATTTCGGGAATGCTAAAATTCCGGAAACGGAAATGATTAACCAGAAGTGCCTCCATATGGGAGAGGACCGGATCCTTTATACCAAACTCATGGTTGATGGGAGCAGAAGTATCATAAATCCTACGCAATTGGTCGCGGGTTTTGAGTAGGTTGTTTACCCTAGCCAATAGAATATCAAACTTGAAAGGCTTCACGATGTAATCATCCGCTCCGAAGTTATATCCTTCAATGCGCCGTTCATCTTCACCCAAAGCGGTTAGCAAAATAATGGGAATGTGAGAGGTGCGTTCATTCGACTTTACACTCTCAGTAAGCTCATAGCCATTCATTTCAGGCATCATAATATCGCTAATGATGATATCCGGCATATTAAGGCGACATTTCTCCAGACCTTCCATCCCATTATGGGCTTCATAAACTTGGAAATAGTCCTCGAACAAAGCAGTCATGGAGTTTAACAACTTCTCGTTGTCTTCTACAATTAACATTTTCTTTTGCATAACAATCAGAGTTTGGGCAAGGTTAAGGTAAAGGTACTCCCTTTTCCTGCGGCACTTACCAGTTTAATTTTTCCTTTATGGAGTTTCACAAATTCCGAAACGATAGACAATCCTACACCTGTTCCCGGAACGTTACTTACGTTAGAGCCGCGGTAGAATGATTGAAAAACTTTCGATTGATCTTCCTCCGGTATTCCTATTCCCTGGTCAACAAAGGATATTTCTAAATCCTCCTTTTCATAGTCAAGTATCACCTTCACTTCAGTCCCTGCTTCTGAAAACTTAATGGAGTTTCCTAGCATATTGCTAAAGATATAGCGGATAAGCGAATAGTCTGCTTGCAGCTCTTCCGCTTCTCCCTTAACCTCAAGTACCAAAGTTCGCTGCTTTTCTCCTGTCTCCTTCGACTCCGAAAAAAGCTCCTTCACAATTTGCACAAAGTCCACCTTCGTTAAATTGAAGTTGCGCCTCCCGGTGGTTAGCTTTTTCAACTCTAACATGTCCATAATCATGGTATTGAGTCGATCCACTTCCTCCTCCATAGTGGCTAAACCCATCCCCAGCAGTTTTGGACTCTGCTTAACCTTAAGCATCTCAATATTCGCCTGAATCACCGCTAAGGGTGTTTTAAATTCGTGGCTAGCTACCGAATACAAATTGGTCTTAAACTTTGAAAGTTCCTGCTCTTTAGAAAGGGCATTCATTAAGTCTTCGGTGAGGTGAACACTTTCTGTGATATCGCGGGTGGTACTTAAACTTCGGTACTGAACATTCCCTATCGACTCTAACTCTGTATAGGTAGTTTCCAACCAGCGCAAGCGCCCTTCCCCATGATTTATTTGATACCGAATTCGAGTCCCGGGCTGATCAAAAAAGCGCATCAGGGTGGTAAAGTCCATTTCATTGATGAAGTCTTCGCTCAGGAAATCGGTGAGCTTTCGGCCTACCAGCGTTTCTGCTTTATGACCCAAAACTTTTATGGAACTCGGCGTGGCAAAGCGAATGGTATTATCAGCATCGTGCAAGCAAACCAGGTCGGTGGTATGCATGGCAATGAGCTGAGAAACATTCATTGTCGAAAACATTAGAGTCGAGTTTTATATAGCAATAATACAATAAAAATAGCTTCAGACTAAGTAGAGTAAGCATTTGAAGGCTATAATAAATTAAAAAAGCCCGTCAGACGACGGGCTTTAGCTAAAAAACTACAATTATTTTCTTAGTATCTGTAGTACTCAGGTTTGTAAGGACCTTCGGGTTTTACACCGATGTAATCCGCTTGCTCAGCACTTAACTCCTCTAATTCCACTCCGATTTTAGCCAAATGCAATTCCGCTACTTTTTCATCAAGGTGTTTAGGAAGAGTATATACCTCGTTCTTATAATTATCACTGTGATTCCACAATTCAATTTGAGCAAGGGTTTGATTGGTAAATGAATTGGACATCACAAAACTTGGGTGGCCAGTAGCACAGCCTAAGTTCACCAAACGACCCTGAGCCAAAAGGATAATATCCTTACCATTAATGGTATACTTATCAACCTGTGGCTTAATTTCTACATGGCTTTCGCCGTGATTGGTTTTTAACCAAGCCACATCAATCTCATTGTCAAAGTGGCCAATGTTACACACAATCGCCTTATCCTTCATTTTTTCGAAGTGGGCGCCGGTAACAATATCTTTGTTCCCGGTAGCGGTGATAATAATATCGGCTTCCTCAACCGCATTGATCATTTTCTTAACCTCGAAACCATCCATGGCCGCCTGTAAGGCACAAATCGGATCAATCTCAGTAACAATTACTCGACAACCGGCGCCACGTAAGGAAGCAGCAGTTCCCTTACCTACGTCACCGTAACCGCCAACCACGGCAACTTTACCCGCCATCATAATATCAGTCGCTCTGCGAATGGCATCAACTGCAGATTCGCGACAACCGTATTTATTATCAAACTTGGATTTTGTTACCGAGTCGTTCACATTAATTGCCGGCATCGGTAAGGTACCTTTACGCATACGCTCATACAAGCGGTGTACACCTGTGGTGGTTTCTTCACTAAGACCTTTAACCGCCTCTGCTAGTTCTGGGTATTGATCTAAAACCATATTGGTTAAATCACCACCGTCATCTAAAATCATGTTCAAAGGCTCACGCTCTTCTCCAAAGAAAAGCGTTTGCTCAATACACCAATCAAATTCTTCCTCCGTCATGCCCTTCCAAGCGTATACCGGAATACCTGCTTTCGCGATGGCCGCAGCGGCATGGTCCTGAGTAGAATAAATGTTGCAAGAAGACCAAGTTACATCTGCGCCAAGCTCCACCAAGGTTTCAATTAAAACCGCAGTTTGAATGGTCATATGCAAGCAACCAGCAATGCGGGCTCCTTTTAATGGTTTTTGAGCGCCATACTCTTCCCGTAAGGCCATCAACCCGGGCATCTCTGCTTCTGCCAATTCAATCTCACGTCGACCCCATTCGGCTAAAGAAATATCCTTTACTTTATATGGAATGTATTTTCCTACTGCTGTGCTCATAGCTATTATCTCTATTTTTTTGCGAATTTTTGCAAAGATACCCCAATTGCTCGGGCTGCAAAACCTTAAGACAAAGTACTATGCCGCTTTATAAAGAACATCGATGGAATGAATTCCAATTAGCCATCTGGCGAATAGAGCAGGAAGAGTGCCAGACCTTTAATCCCGACATCCTATCAGAGACCGATCAAAAGCGTTTACAGGGACTAAAAAACCCTGCGCGAAAGGCTGAATTTATCGCTGCGAGGATGGCCGTACAGCACTTAATTGAATCCCCTCCCGAAATAGAATACAGCGACACTGGAGCACCACAACTTAAAAATTGGATTGGCCTCTCGCTTAGCCATAACCGTGAATTTGCGGCGGCTATTGTGAGTAAAACCCATAAGGTTGGCATCGACCTGGAAGCCTATCGCCATAGAATGCAACAATTAGCCCCGCGCTATATGAGTGCACAAGAAATTCATGCCATTGGCTCCAACCCTCCCATCAACAGCCTTGCCGCCTACTGGTCGGCTAAAGAATGTATGATTAAACTTTTAGATGCCCCAAAGCTCGACTTAAGAAAGGAAATTCGGATTGCTCCAATCCGAATGGGCTCCAGTGCCGTGGGCCGCGCATTAATACGACGTAACGGTGAAAACAGCCTCTACCCCCTCTATTTTAAAATGGATAAAGACTTCTGCCTTTGCTTTTCCTATGCTTAAAATTTTATCCTCCATGGCTCGCATCGCAGTTTCCGCTGCTTAGAATTTAGTAGGTTTGTGCTCTCATGGAAATGCCTAAAGTTTCGCATATCATTGATCGCGCAAAAGAGAGTGGGAAAAAGCTCTTAGCGGTATTAATCGACCCGGACAAACCTTCGGAATTGGCCTTAATCGACCTTTGCCAAAAAGCCAGTAATAATGGCGCCGATCTCATTTTCGTTGGTGGAAGCTTACTGAGTAGAGATGGCTTGGAGGACTGCTTAAAAACAGTGAAGGCCAATTGTAACTTACCCGTTTTACTCTTTCCTGGAAGTGTATTACAAATCTCTGAGCAGGCCGATGGCATCTTGTTTCTCAGCCTTATTTCGGGCCGTAATGCGGACTTACTAATTGGCAACCACGTAATAGCGGCTCCCTATTTAAAAAACGCAAAACTAGAAGTACTACCTACTGCGTACATGCTGGTAGATTGCGGCACGACCACCACGGCAATTTACATGAGCAATAGTCAGGCTATCCCCCATAATAAGCCCGACATTGCCGCCTGTACCGCTATGGCGGGAGAAATGCTAGGCTTGCGCTACTTTTATATTGATGGTGGCAGTGGCTCCGAAAAAACCGTGAGCCCCGAAATGATTTCTGCGATTCGTAAATCTATAGACCGTCCCATCATTGTGGGAGGTGGAATCCGAAGTGCCGCCGAAGCTCGTCAAATCGCCGAAGCGGGCGCCGATGTAATCGTGGTAGGTAATTTATTCGAAAAACAACCCGAAGCTATGGCGGAAATCGCCGAGGCCATTCACCAACTCTAGCATGGACATAAGCGTAGAAATTTCGAAGTATCCTTTGCGGGATAACTATTTAGATGGTGTAGATGATTTCCTGGAACGCTTGCACCAACACCCCAGACTTAAAATTGCGGTTAATAGTATTAGCACCCAAATATTTGGTCCGGCTGATGTAATTTTTCCTATCCTGCAAAAAGAAATAAGTCGATCCTTTGAAAGTGGGCAAAGTCCCTTTGTAATCAAGGTTTTGAAGGGGGACTTATCCGAAATGACGATTAAGGACTATTGACTAAGACAAAATGGAATCCCCTAGAGGTGGCCGCTGTAATAAGCAGCTTGCTTTACACCTTTCTACTCACCTATGAAAGCATTTGGTGCTGGCTGTTTGCGGGCCTCTCCTCTACCCTTTATTTGATCATTTGCTTTCGCCGGAAAATTTACGCCGAGTGGGCCCTGCAGCTATTTTATTTAGGCAGCGCCGCTTATGGCTTTTGGAATTGGGGTAGCACCTTCGAAACCTTAGCCAGCCTAAGTTGGCAAATTCATTTGGTATTAGTTGGCGGGGGAAGTTTAATCACCTTCGTAACCGCTTCCTTACTTCGATCCTACACAGATTCGGCGATACCTAGCCTCGATTCTTTTACTACCGTATTTAGTATTATCGCCACCATTTTGATGATTAACTTTTATCCCGAAAACTGGGTATATTGGATTATCATCGACGCTGCTAGTGTATACCTCTACTTTAAAAGAGGACTTAAGCTTACCGCCCTACTCTTTGTGCTCTACACCCTTCTCTCCATCAACGGCTTTATTCAATGGAACGGCATTTTATCGTAATTACCGGACCGGAGTCTTCAGGTAAATCTAAACTTTGCAAGAGCCTCAGCGAAGCTCTAAATTCTCCTTGGACAGAAGAGTTCGCACGCCTATACCTTGAAGAAAATGGACCGCAATACGACTTCGAGGTCCTTCAAAAAATTTATCGTGGGCATCTTAACCATCAAGCGAAAGCGAAGGCCCAATCCGAGAGTAAGCTTCTAATCCTCGACACCGACTCGATCAACTTTAAAGTTTGGTCAGAACGCGTTTTTAAAACCAGCTTTCCCCTTTTGGATTCAAGCTTAAAAAGGGAGTCTGAACATCACTATCTCTTGTGCTATCCAGATTTGGAATGGGAAGATGATCCCTTACGTGAAAACCCATCTAACCGACTGGCTATCTTTGAAGAACACCGCAATTGGATTGAAAAGATGGGGCGCCCCTACCGGATTATTAAAGGGCAAAAAGAAGAGCGCCTCAAGAATGCCTTGGACGCCCTTCAAAGTTTGCGAATATTATCAGATTAAAGGTTTGGCTGGTAGTATAGCTAGAAAACTAGTCTTAGTGTAGCGTAAAAGTTAATGGGCGCTTGCACCAAATAGGCTGGACTGCCATCCCAACTTGGGGCGCCATAAGTATAATACAGTTCATTGCTGAGATTATTAAGCTGCAGACTTAATTCATGCTCGCGGTAAAACTGGTAGCTCGCCGTAAAATCAAATATCATGGAGGCCGGAACCTTTAAGTTAGGATCATTGCTAAGCTCCATATACTGATCACTCAAATAACGGGCGCGAACAGCTAGGCTTAAATCAGCAATGGGTTCGTATACCACCTGAATACTACCGTTAAACTCCGGGCTTAAAATTGGACGAATATTCTCGTATACCACATTACTATTTGCGGGTGCATAGCTGCTAATACGAGCGTCCAAGTATGCAAATTGACCATTTATACTCCATCCTTTTAAAGGGGTATAAACCCACATAAGCTCTGCCCCTCTGCGGAAGCTGGGCGCCTGATTCTCATAAACTTGATAAAAGCCTTCGGGAATGTATACACCAATGGGCGCAATTTCATTCTCGAAGTCCATGTAGTATAAATTGAAGTCAATATTCAAGACTTCATTTTGCCAACGTGTCCCGAATTCAAAGTCATTCACAAACTCCGGGTCCACACTATTTACATTCCTAACATCAGTAATATTGAAAGCCGTTACCGACAGCCCACCTAAAATGTCGGTGCGAGTAGGTTCGCGACCACTGCGACCAAAAGAACCGTACACCTGCCAGTTAGCGGCTAAATCATAGCTCAAACCTAGTTTAGGATTAAGGAACAAATACTCGCGAGTCGGAATATTGGGCTCTTCGCCTAAAAAGCTAGCATCCGCTCCTAAACTTAACTGCACCTGCCTGGCTTGGACATCAGCATAAAATTTCATAGGCCCAAATTCTTTGGACCATTTCGCAAAGGCCGCCAGCTCCTCTTTGGTGCTTTGATCTTGGTAATAGGGGTTGGTGCTATTGGGTTCTACATACTCAATATTCTCCCTTTGGAAAGTGTAAATGTGCGCCCCAAAATTCCAAGATCCCAAATTGTTCTTCCAGTTAAAATTCGACATCCAACCATAGTGGTTATTGTAAAGCGGGTAGTTTATGGTGCTTAAGCCCGTGGCATTGGTGGTATCGGGATAGGAATAAGGGAAATCACCTCCTGCTCCTCCATAGTACAAGGTGTTTACTAAAGCACTCTTTTCCCCTGTTCGCCAAGTATGCTGCAATTGAAATAGATACTGCCCAAAGTCATCAATATCATTTTCGGATAAAACATTAGTGCGTGGATCTTGCTCTATCAAAGAAAGAGGAACCGGGGTGTAGGCCAAATCATTCTCGGTTCGACCGGCAAATCCGGTAAACTTCAAAGCATGTTTATCTCCAAAATATCCGCCCGAAAAGAACAAGGAGTTCGATTCCGTTCCAGAATGGTAACGGTAACCATCGCTTTGCAATCGGCTCATCCGAGCGTAAAAACTGGTTCGGTTTTCCATTAGTCCAGTTTGCACTTCTGCACTGGTTCGCAGGGTATTAAAGGAGCCACCCGTAAGCTGAACTTCGGCACTGGGAGCCGATTTGGTGAGCGAAAGCGATTCAAAATTAATGGACCCTGCATAGGAGGCCACCCCATTGGTTGAGGTCCCCACTCCACGCTGCACTTGCACCGATTCGATGCTATTGCCAAAATCTGTGAAATTCGAAAAGAAAACCCCCTGGTCAATCATGTCGTTTAGCGGCACGCCATTAAGGGTGATATTAATTCGAGTTTGATCGATACCCCGCAGGCGCATCTGACCGTAATTGGAAAAACCGGTTCCGGACTCTGAGTACGTCACTAAAGAGGGACTGAGGCGCTCCAAAAGGAAAGCGGCATCCTGACCTTGAAAGTTTCTTTGAATCATCTTCCGGTTAACCGTAACCTGAGCCACTGGAGCATCGCTGGTGGCCCTTACTGAGGAAATGGTAACCTCCTCCAGTTGTTCGACCTTTAAGCTGTCGCTGTTGTCACTTTGGGCCTTTATAAGGTTGGGCCCGAAACCTAAAATAGCAAGAACAAGTAGTTGCCTTTTCATAAAACATGAGTTATGAAAAGAAACCGGGGTATGCTCCTTTTGCTGTTAAACATTATTTGCTGAAGCGTCTGCTTCGATCCCTACGCCGGCATTACCCGGATCAGGTGCGGATGAGGTGAATCATCCTGGGTATAATCTCAGCCCTTCATAGTGTATAAAGGACACCCCGTGAGAGGCCGCAAAGCTAGGGCAAGACTTTTTAGAATGCAATAGTTCAGAATTAAACAATGCCAGTAGCTTTGCCGGCTGAAACGCAGAAAACACAAAATGAAACGCAGCAAACTCCTACTAATGCTGACCTTTGGCCCTTTGCTCAGTGCACAGATTAACCTCGACACCGTAACGGTATCAGCAGCACTCTTCGAGCAAAGTTTGATGAACAGTAATCGTAATGTGCAAATTCTATCGGGTGAGGAATTGCAAAACGCTCCGGTTAATACGGTTGCCGAAATCTTAGACTTTGCCATTGGCATTGACGCCCGTCAGCGAGGCATTTTTGGCACCCAAACCGACCTAAGTATTCGCGGTGGCAGCTTCGAGCAAGTTGTTGTGCTCATCAACGGAGTTCGACTTAGCGACCCACAAACCGGACATCACTTGATGAACCTACCCGTCGCCAAAGAGGACATCGAACGAATTGAAATTTTACTCGGAGGTGGATCTTACATCTTTGGAGCCAATGCCTTTGCTGGTGCGATTAATATCATCACCAAAAAAGCAGACCAAAATAGTACCCAGCTTGGACTTAACTACGGACAGTTTAACACCTTACAAGGGCGATTGCAACAAAACCTAGTCGGCAAAAACCATCAAAGCTCCCTCTCCTTTTCCCATAACAGAAGCGCTGGATTTAAACGTAACACTGATTTCCAGCACAGCAATATTGCCTTGCGTAGCGATTGGGAACTCGGTAAAGAGCATCTTCAATTTCAAGGTGGCTATACCGATCAAGCCTTTGGAGCCCAAAACTTTTACTCCGACAATTACCCGGATCAGTACGAACTTACCCGTACCCTTTTTGCCAGTTTAAATTGGCAAACGGAAGGTGTGGTAAAATGGGACAAGCAAGTGTATTGGCGCCGAAATTGGGACGAATTTCAACTCTTTCGCGAGGCGGGCCCCGACTTTTACCAATACCAAAACGGCTTCTTTATCCAAGAAAACGATACCGCACCCACTTGGTACGCTGGGCATAATTACCACCGCAGCGATGTTTTCGGTATCAAAAGTGACTTATCTTGGGAAAGCAAACTCGGACAAACCGCCTTTAGCTTCGACTATCGGCAGGAGCAGGTGCGAAGTAATAATCTCGGCGATAGCCTAAACCAGGTAATTGACATTCCCAACAGCCGAGGGAATTACTTCTTAGGTGCCGATCGTCGAAATTTATCGCTTGCCGGACAGCATCGTTTACACTATGGGGACTGGCAACTAAGTGCCGCTCTTCAAGCTAATCACAACACCGATTTCGGTTGGGGCTTATACCCTGCTCTAAATTTGGGCTTCCGACCTCAAAAGGCGCATAAAATTTACGCCAGCTTTAACCGCTCCTTCCGCCTCCCCTCTTACACTGATTTGTTCTATCGTTTGGGCGGTGCTTTGGGCAGTCGCAACCTTCAAGCGGAGGAATCCTATAATTACGAAGTAGCCTGCCGCTTTTTTGGCAAAGGTTGGTATGGAAATGTAAGTCTCTTTTACCGTACTGGTCGAGAAATCATCGACTGGACCCAGGCTTGCGACACCTGTAACTTAATTGCCGGAAATACCAGTCGGGCCGATTTTGGTGGCTTGGAATTTAATTTGCGAAAAGGCCTTTCGGCAGATGCTGCTTCGGCCTACTTCAAATTCGTTGACTTGGGATACAGCTATCTTCAAAATACGACTCCTCAAGATCCTGAAGTATACCGTTCGCTTTATGTTTTTGACTTTTTAAGGCACAAGCTCACTTTAAGGGCTGCGCAAAATTTTGGGGAGCATTTTAGCCTACTCTATTTTATGAGCTACCAAATTCGAGAAGGTCAATACCGCGATGCTACTAGCAATAGCTTAGTGGACTACCCTTCGGTGTGGCTTTTGAATTTAAGCTTGAACTACAATTGGGAATCCTTTCAGTTTAGCCTGAAGGGTCAAAATCTCTTAAATAAAACCTATTTTGATCGGGGTAATGTAGAGCTCCCTGGACTTTGGTTACAAGCAGGAATAAGTTACAAGTTTAGCTACTAAGCTTCTTCACTGGAAGCGTCTAGGCCTTTGCGAATTTCGCCCATGGCCTGTTTGATCATCTTAAGCTTATCCACTACCTCACTGATGCGGGCGGTGTCCTCTCGGTTCTCGCGCAGCTTGGTTTTAGCACCTTTAAGGGTAAAACCCCGCTCCTTAACCAAGTGGTGGATAAGCTTAAGGTTTTGCACATCCCGAGGCGTAAAAAGTCGGTTTCCCTTTTTATTCTTCTTTGGTTTAAGAATATCAAACTCCTTTTCCCAAAAGCGAACTAGGGAGGTGTTTACATCGAACATCGCGGCCACCTCGCCAATGCTGTAATACCTTTTCTCTTCGTCTAAACCCGCATCCATTAGTCAAAGGATTGATTAGTCTGACTAGCCATTTCAATTAAGCGGCTAAATTCTTCGGCTGTTAATTCGCCGTAGTAGAAGTTCACGGGGTTTAGTCGTTCCCCGTTTAGGTGCACCTCATAATGCAAATGGGGACCACGTGATCTACCGGTATTTCCTACGAAACCAATTAAATCCCCACGCTTCACCTTTTGACCCACGCGCACATTATATTCGTTTAAATGGGCGTAAATAGTGATGTAACCGTAGCCATGATCAATGCGAATATGACGACCAAAGCCGCTGGATTTACTATCGGCACGAATGACCTTCCCATCGCCAGTGGCATAAATTGGCGTGCCCGTTTCGGCCGAAAAATCCATTCCGTGATGAAACTTTCGCGTTTTAGTAAAGGGGTCGGTCCGCCAGCCATATCCTGATGCCATGCGCTTTAGGTCCTCATTGGCCACAGGTTGAATAGCCGGAATACTGGCCAAAAACTCCTTTTTATCGGCCGCGAGCTCTACAATTTCATCGAAGGACTTACTTTGAACATACACCTGTTTGGTAATCCGATCTAAGCGCGTAGCCGTTCTTTTAATAAGGTCGGAATTGTCGTAGCCTTCAAACTTTTTATAGCGATTGGCTCCCCCAAAGCCCGCTTCCCTTACCGAAGCCGGAATGGGCTCAGCCTCAAAAATCACCCGATAAATATTATCATCGCGTTCTTGCAAATCGGCTAGCACATCCGAAACCTGATCAAAGCGCTCATTGAGGATACTGTATTGGATTTTCATATTCTCTAGCTCCCGTTTCAGGCGCTTTTCTTTTGGAGAATCGAAAAGGTTAATAAAAGTCAAGTGCACTAAAAAGCCCGCCAACAGTACGGCTGCCACGGCGAAAAGCACGCTACGCAAGCGGTTCGCTGGTGATTTCTCGATTTTTCGATACGATAATGTTTTGGGGTCGTAATAGTACTTGACCTTCGCCATAATCCTTAATTTTGGCCCTTTTATGGAGAACCTGCAATTTACAAGAAACGCAGGTCATCCTGCAAAGTTGCACTTATTATAATAAACACATTTTTGTGTAATACCTATGGCCGCAAACAAGTCTTGGACCGCAAAAGAAATTCGTCAGCAATATTTGGATTACTTCAAAGCTAAAAACCATGAAGTAGTGCCCTCCGCCCCTATGGTGATTAAAGGCGACCCCACTTTAATGTTCACCAATGCTGGGATGAACCAATTTAAAGAGGCCTTTTTGGGCAACCGCGAGCCAAGTAGCAGCCGTATCACGGATACTCAAAAATGCTTGCGTGTAAGTGGCAAGCACAACGACTTAGAGGAGGTGGGCCACGATACCTACCACCATACTATGTTCGAAATGCTCGGGAACTGGAGTTTTGGTGATTACTTTAAAAAAGAAGCTATTGCCTGGGCTTGGGATTTACTAACCGGTGTATACGGCCTAAACCCAGACCGCTTGTACGTTACCGTTTTCGAAGGCGATCATTCTGAAAACCTTGAACGCGACACCGAAGCCGAAGAAGCCTGGCAAGCCTTTGTACCCAAAGAGCGGATTTTAAACGGAAATAAAAAAGATAACTTTTGGGAAATGGGTGCCACTGGTCCCTGTGGTCCTTGTTCTGAGATTCATATGGATCTTCGAAGCGAGGAGGAACGGGCGAAACAAAATGGCGCCGACCTAGTAAACCAGGATCACCCTCAGGTGGTGGAGATTTGGAACCTGGTATTTATGGAGTTCAATCGCCTGGCGGATGGAGGTTTAAAAGCCTTACCGGCCAAGCATGTGGATACGGGAATGGGCTTCGAACGTTTATGCATGGCCTTACAGGGCAAGCAATCGAACTACGATACCGATGTTTTTCAACCCCTTATCCAAGAGCTCTCTAAAATTAGCGGGATTCAATACGGCCAAGCGGAAAAAAGCGATATCGCCTTAAGAGTTATTGCCGACCATGTTCGTGCTGTGGCTTTTGCTATTGCAGATGGTCAGCTACCTACGAACAATGGAGCGGGCTATGTAATCCGCCGCATCTTAAGAAGAGCCATTCGTTACGGGTTTTCCTACCTCAACCTCAAAGAAGCCTTTATCCACCGATTGGTACCCATGCTCGCCGAACAGATGGGGGAATTTTTCCCCGAAATCGTGGAGCAAAACCAATTGGTAGAAAAAGTAATTCACGAAGAGGAAAACTCCTTCCTCCGCACCTTGGAGCAAGGCCTTAATAGACTGGAACAAATTCGAAAGGAAACCCAAGGCAGCACAGTGGACGGTGCCAAGGTTTTTGAACTTTACGACACTTTCGGCTTCCCTCCAGACCTTACCGCGCTCATCCTCAAGGAGAATGGAATGCATTTCGATCAAAGTTCCTACGAGGCCGAAATGAAGCAACAGAAAGAAAGGGCTCGTTCGGCTACAAAAGTAGACACCGGTGATTGGGTAGTTTTAAAAGAAGATGATCGGGAGGAGTTTATCGGTTATGATAACCGTGAGGCTACCGTTCAAATTACCCGCTACCGAAAGGTAAAGGCTAAAAACAAGGAGAGCTTTCAAATTGTCTTAAACCTTACTCCCTTTTACCCCGAAGGAGGTGGACAGGTAGGCGATAGCGGGAAACTTATTTCAGACTCCGAAGAGCTCTCGATTTACGACACGAAGAAAGAGCATGGATTAATCATCCACTTTAGCGACAAGCTCCCCGAAAACCCCACTGCAAAGTTTAAAGCTGTGGTTAATGGGGCTCGTCAAAAAGTGACCAGCTTAAACCATACTGCAACTCATCTTTTGCACCAGGCGCTACGTGAAGTGCTGGGCAGCCATGTGGAACAAAAAGGTTCTTTGGTTCATCCTGATTACTTGCGTTTTGACTTTAGTCATTTTAGCAAACTTGAAGAGGAGGAGATTGCCGAAATTGAAGCCAAGGTTAATGAGCGTATTCGCGCCAATTTCCCCTTAGAGGAGTTTCGCAACATCCCTATGGAACAGGCGCAAGAAATGGGAGCCATGGCCTTGTTTGGCGAAAAATATGGCGATACCGTGCGCGCTATTAAGTTTGGAGATAGCATTGAACTCTGCGGAGGAATCCACGTAGGGGCCAGTGGCGAAATAGGCTTATTTACCATTATCTCTGAAGGGGCTGTAGCTGCAGGAATCCGTCGGATAGAAGCCCTTACAGGCTCTAAGGCCAGAGCCTACTTTAAGGATAAAGAAGCCCTTCTTAGCCAAATCCAACAAGAGCTTAAAAACCCTAAAGACCCTTTAGCTGGTTTACAAAAACTAAAAGAAGAGAACAACCAACTTCGCAAACAGGTGGAAGCCTTTCAACAAGCTCAGGCCGCATCCGAACGTAAAGCTTGGAAGGACTCGATAGAAGAAGTAAATGGTTTAAAGCGACTTATCCTCGAAACCAATTTAGAAGCTAAAAGTATTAAGGATGCGCTGTTCCAGCTTAAGGGTGAAGAACCTACCTTAGTGGCCGTAATTGCAGCTCAAGCCAACGGAAAGGCCAACATTGCCGTAGCTTTAGGTGAAGAAGTTTTAGCTTCTAAAGACTGGAAAGCAGGAATGCTCGTTAAAGAACTTGCCGCCGAAATTGGCGGTGGCGGTGGTGGTCAGCCAGGTTTCGCGATGGCAGGAGGAAGCAAACCCGAAGGCATTTCCAAAGCACTGGATAAAGCACGAAAAATATTAAACTGATGAACCGAAAACTTTACACTCTTTGCTTACTATTTATCGGTATCGGCTTGTTTGCGCAGCCTACCGACGACGATGAGATTGTTTACTATACCGACTCGGAGGTAAATAATTCCCGTTTCAATCTGGCGCTAAATCTCAATCCCTATTACACCGATATGCGATTGATTAATAACGATGCCACCAATAGCCTTTTTAATACTTACTCCGAAGAATTTGAAGCTACCGGTAAGTTTAAATTTGATTATGGCTTGGACCTTTTTTATGAAATTGGCCCATCCTTTCACGTAGGGATCGGCATCGTACGAGCGCACGGTGGTTACATCTGGCAAGATGTGGTTTTAGATACGGCGATGCCCAATTTACTGGCAGACAATGATGTTGATATTAGCATGTTCTCCGTGCCAATTAAGGTGAACTTTACGACCCGGATTTCCGATGTCTTTAGCCTCGAAGTAGTACCCATGGTGGAAATGAACTTTATCGATCAATACAATGGTCGCATTTCCTACAATGGAATTAGCGGCGCCCCAGCCGATTCTACTTTTAACTTAAACGACAATCTTCAAAATTTAAACTGGTCAGTAGGCATAGCACTAGGTGGTACCTACTGGTTTAATAATGAGTTCGGCGTTTTTATGCGCGGATCGGTTCGCTACTTATTGAACGACATCGTTGATGCCAACGATTTTGATTGGCCTCGGGAAACACTCTTGAACTTCGGATTAAACACTGGCCTGCGCTTACGTTTCTAAGTAAGATAGCATAAACCATATCTGCCGAAAGGCAAAAGGAAAAAATTGGCGGACTTGGCTAGGGTACTAAAACGGCCTCTACTTGGTCGGGACCACTGCCATCGTCGGCAGTAAAGCTAAGGGCGATTTGACTGTAATCGGCATTGGCATTGCCCGTGCCTACATAATTTACCCCTTCCGAAAACTGATTAGGAATCGTTAACTGGGTGCCGCTTACAATAGCTCCAACTTGACTATTCACTTCGTTGTATAAGCCGCGGATAACAATTTCATCATCACCGTCACCTGCCACAATGTTAACCTGATAAAACTGAGGGTGATTAATACCGGTGTTCTCCGTTACCTGCCAAACGCCCAGATATTTATCGCGATTAGCTGCCGGATCTTCATTTGGGTCATCCGTTTCACAAGCCGCTACTAAAAGTAGAAGCAGGCTTAAAACCGATGCAAAAAAGAATTTACTCTTTACCCTCTCCCCTTTTATTCTGATACGCTTCATTAAGAGCCTTTACTACTATATCGGTAATATCATAGGCAGGGTTGGTTGCTAAAAGTTCAGATGCTGGATCATAACTAAAAATAAAGTCATAACCCTCGCGAGCTTGAATCTTTGCCAACACGCTATCCATATCTTCTTTAATCAGAGCCGTTAGTTGCTGCTCTTCTTCCGCGAGTTCTTGCGTGCGCTCATCACGGTACTTCAATAGGTTTTGCTGGATTTGCTGCAACTCCAATTGTGACTGTTGAATTTGCTGAGGCGATAAACTCGCGGCACGCTGTTCTAAATCGGCTATACTCTCTTGAAAGCCCTTGCTACGACGTTCTAAATCGGCATCAATTTCTAAGGCTTTGGCCTCTAATTTCGCCTTATATTCTTGGTGTAACTCATACCGCGCCAAAAGAGAATCACTTTTCACGAAAGCAATGCTTACCCCTCCCTCCGATTTAACTGCGGGCTGCTCCGTCTTTTCAGGTTTCGATTCTTTAGTGTCGACCGAATTTTGATTAAGCATTAAATAGCCTACTCCGATTAAGGCAACAATGGAAAGGATGGTACCCAAGTTTTTCATGAAGTCGAATTTTCGGCAAAATTAAGGAATGTTAAGCTCAAATAGGTAGCTCCCAAACAATTCTGAAGTCGAGAAATTCGGCTACGTTGGCATGTGCCTTTAAACCGGGCCCGATGGCTAAGCCTTCCGTAGGTCGGTATAAAAGGTTGTAGCGTTGATACCAATTGCTCTCGGCGCCAAATTCCTTAAAAAGGTAAAAGCCCGCCGCTTGACTAAAGGTGAATTTCCCTAGTAAAAACTCATGGCCCAACTCTAATCCCCATTGATGAAAGCTTTGATCGCCCCCTTGCCGTGATATTTGTTTACGATAAGCTAAGTTTCGAATCCATTCGCTCTCAAGCATTATTGCCGAGCTCCTACCCACCTGATAGCTGTACCGCAGGGCCATGCCCGAAACTAAATACGTGACTTCCTGCTCATTGGCCCCCGTACCAACTTTACCTCCTGCTTTGGCTGCCAAAAAGCCATGAACCGATAAAACCTTCCGACGTTGAGCGGGAGCAAAATCGTGCTTCACCTTGGTTTTTAGCCGAATGGGTTCTAAGCTGTAATCGAGTCCCAGCGATAAGGTGGGATAATTTAATCCCTTGTTGGGCTCTCTAATTCCACCATTACTGGTGTGATTGTATCTGGCTTGTAAGGAGGCTCGCCATTGTGTGGAGAAACTATAGCCAATTCCCAGCCCCATGGAAAGGTAGGCGCTTAGGGGTAAGGAATAACTCAGGTTAAGGGGGTTTTCGACCGGGTCATAAGGCTTACTGAGATAGATAAGACCCATCCCCGCTCGAAGATTAAAGTACCAATCCTGGTGAATTCGATACCAGGGTTCTAAAAAGCCGTAGGCCGGAATTCCCCATCCCACCACCTCGGGGTTATCATAATAATGCCATCCTAAGCTAAAGCCATAACGCGGATAACAGTGGCAGTTTTCCCAATTACGGTCGTCTAAAAGCCAGCGTTGTGCGCTAATCCCAATGGCGGATGGGTAGGACTGACCTATTGGAGCTACTTCCTGACTGTGTAAAAATAGAAATCCGTATTCGGCTTCCGCCTGATAGGACACCGGAGACTGCGCCCATAAGGACGAGGCTAATAGAATTCCAAAGAGTAGCTTAAGTCCCTTGCAAGTTCGCATACCATATTGGGTAAATCATCCGCATCCAAATTTGATGCATCTCCGCGGAGAAATGCAGTCCATCGGAGGCAATTAAACTGGGATTATTCAATCCTTCCCGACTCGATTCGGTAATGTCTAAAAAACCTACGTTTAAGCTATCGCAGATGGCCTTTTGGGCCAAATTGAATTGATTAATGTCTTGGGCAATTTGGCTTCTGCTGCCCGAACCGGCCGGACTCACGCCCCAATCGGGAATGCTTAATACCAGGACCGAATTCTTATCTCCGCCGGCAAAGGAAATGGCCTGATTCAATAATTGTAAAAACTCGCGCTCATACTCTGCGATACTGCGTCGCTGGTACTGATTATTTACACCGATTAATAAGCTTACCACATCGAAATTACTGTCCGGTTGTTCTGCCGCGATTCCCTGCTTTAGATCAGCCGTCGTCCAGCCGTTTCGGGCAATTACCTGGTAGTAAATACTATCCTGCGGAGCTGCCTCACTTAAAGAATCGCTAAGCAAGGCGGGATAAGCGCTATCTGGGCCAATCGCCGTTCCAATGGTATAGGAATCCCCTAAAGCTAAATACCGATACACCTTCTGCTCCGAAGCTGTACTGGGCTCGGCTGGCAGACCTTCATCATTAGCGCAAGCGAGCAGGAGCAGGAAGGTCCAAATCATGAAAGGAATTCGTGTCATTTAAAAATAGCTTGGTTCAAATCTTAACGGTTTTAAAATCAAACTTGTTCCGATTTACATCTAAAAAAGAAACTGATTCCAAAAATAGCTTCTGCAGAATTCTACAAACAATTCGTTCAAACAGACAAATCAAAACAACCGATATTCCCATATTAAACTCACAAAATAAAACATGTGTAAACACGATTTTGAAAGAACTCCTTCATAGCTCAATTATAGTAATCTTCTCTCTTTTATACGCCGAAGCACAAAGTAGTAGATGCATCCAATTCCTGGACGCTAGCGACAGCTCCACCATCCCCTTTGTTTACATGAGAATTGGAGAACTAAATTTCAGTAGTAATTCCCAAGGTCGCTTTTGCGGCAATATTTTAGAATCGGATAGCCTGCGCATTAGTGCTTTTGGATATAAAGAAAGGATCTTACTTTCACCATTCTCAAACCAAGTTTATTTAGAACCGGATGTTTATGTGCTGGATGAGGTTCTACTCTCTACCAATGGGACTAAAACCCACTTTTTAAAAGATGCCAAGCCACGAAAAGTTTTTCAACGAGGAGCCGGGGAGTCTATCTTCCGAAGAGTTTATTCCGAAAAGCCTGTAATTATTGATAGCCTGAAGATATTTGTTAAAGAGTCACATCACTCTAGTAACTATTTAAGGGTGGTGCTTTGCGATAAGAGGAAGAAGATACTTGCCAAATCTAAACCACTTTCCGTACCCCTCAAGATTGAGAACTCCTACTATAACTTGCCAACCGGTTTTTGGCGATGTGTTTCCGACACCTTTTACATTGGCTTGGAGTTTTTAGAAGAGTCTGTAGCTCCCGATAGCTTTAATGTGCGTAAATACCAGTTTCGGAAAGAAGGCATACTAAGCCCTCAAAACAACGGAATTAGCCTAGGTGGGTTCAAATTAGAAGGCCCTCGACAAGCACAGACATACACAACTTTTTTTGCTAAAGGAGAGCTTTATCATTACCATGGTACGCTCAATTGGTCTTGCTACCTAGGTGTTTATTATAGCGGTGATGGTAAAATAGAAGCCCTATAAACACCCCTAGCTTGTTCAGTTCCTTCCCCTACCTTTGCCGCATGGAAATTAAACAAGCAGAGTTTTTAGCAAGTAGCAGTAAACTGCATCAATGTCCCGACGATGGAAAACCAGAATACGCCTTTATCGGGCGTTCCAATGTGGGTAAATCTAGCTTAATCAATAGACTGGCTAATCACAAAAAACTGGCGCACACTTCTTCTACACCGGGAAAAACTCAGCTAATCAATCATTTTACCATCAATCAAAATTGGTATTTGGTCGACCTCCCCGGCTATGGTTACGCCAAGGTGAGTAAAACTTCGCGCCAGAAATTTCAGAAAATGATTGAGGACTACATTTTGGAGCGCAAAACCTTAGCCAACCTCTTTGTATTAATCGACTCTCGAATCCCCCCGCAGCAAATTGATTTGGAGTTTATGGAATGGCTAGGCGAAAACCAGATTCCCTTTAGTATGGTCTATACCAAAATCGACAAGTTAAAGGGCAATCAATTAAATAAGCACCTAAAGGCTTACCACAAGAAAATGCTCGAAACCTGGGCGCAAATTCCGGTTTACTTTGCTACCTCAGCCGAAACGGGGGCCGGTAAAGAAGAGCTATTAAGCTATATCGGAGAAATCAATAAACAGATTGGAATCGCGGATTAAAGTTTAACCGCGCTTCAAGACATTCATACGCTCACCCAGATCGAGGGCATACTCGCGTAATTCTTTGGCATAATCAGCTTCTCCGCCCGCGCGCTCCAAGGTATCGGCCATGGCCATGAGATTTTGATGAATGTATTTTTTCATCTGATCCAGAGGCATGTCCTTAGTCCATAGATCAATGCGCAGCGTTTCCTGAGCCTTTTCATCCCAAATAGAAATCATTGCCGCTTTGGTTTTGGCATTGTCTACTCCACTGTCGGGAGCCGACCAATTCATTTCTTCTGGGACACGGTTTTCATCTAAACCTATGTTAATCTTTATATCCGAACGATGTGCTACAGCCATGTGAGAATTTTGCCGCAAAGGTAAAGGCCCTTTTTGAAATTAAGGTTTGTATTGCGACAACTTCAAAATCTTGCGCGAATCAAGCTCCTTTAACCAGTCTTGCAAGGCCATTTCCGGGTATTCCTCTAACCAAGAGTCTACAATGCGGTAACCAAACCACCAGCCAATTTGCCCAGGTGTTTCGGCATCAATTTGGGTCCGAAATTTCGAAAACGGTGCTACTTCAATAAAACGCCGCTTTAACTCGTCCGAAGTGTCAAAGAGTAATTCCTGCTCAATAAAGTAAATCCACATATCCTTTTCATGGTCCACACTAAAAGCATGTTTCTTAGGTGGATAGCGAAGTAAAGTAGACTCTTCTACCTCCTCTAAAAGCATTTCGGTAAGCTTTAAAATCTTCCCTTTATAGACCATAGCGTCTAACAAACTCATTGGATTTTTGGGTGGAGGAACCTGAGCTTCCGCAATCGCAAAGGCCACATCCCGCGTTAAAAAAGCAGGTTGACGATCGTACTGTAAGTACAAAGGGAGACCCGAATAGAATTTGGCCCCTGCCTCTCCTAAATATAAATCGAGAGCCACAAAAACATAGGGCTTGGCGTAAACTACCGGAAAATTGAAATCCAGCCTTGATAGGTAAGTGTAAACTTCCAGGGTATCCTTAGTTCCGAAGTAATAATAATAGCGCTTAATGAGATTATTCAGTTTTTCCGACTCCGAAGTCATATCTCCAAAAACCGCTTCCGTTTTTTTAAACAACTCATTCTGTAAGGCATCCTTACGTTGGTTTCGCCAAAAAATCGCTTCCGTCTCGGTACTGAAAAACGGAGCGTAATTCCTTTGTAGTTCGGCTAACTCCTCCAAAACTTTGCTGCTATCCGTATTGTAGAACGCCCGATCAAAACGCTGAATTTCGGTGTCGATGGAAATTTTACTCAGATTAACCTTAGGACGATCTTCACAGGAAATCGCGACCATGAAAAGGGTCGTCATCATAAAAAGCAATCTTAAAAAGCGCATCATTCTAGGAAGGGTCTTAATTTTGCTCAAAACTAAGCATCTATGCGAATATTATTTTCGGCTGTTCTAGCCCTTATTTTAAGTGTAAACTTAAGTGCTCAAGATCGTAACTTTCAATTGGGTATTATCGGCACTAGCCAAATAAGCTACCTCAACAGTAATCAACCGAATGTAAATACCGGAGGGGCTTTACTCTTTGGTTTCGGCGGTCTTGCAGAATATTCCTTTGCGGAGCGCTATGCTTTTTCATCGGGCTTTGAGTACCTCAACCGCGGTGGCTCTTTAGAAATATTGGATACCACTACTACCTATCGAGCCGGATATATTCAGATTCCCTTACAAGTAAAAATGCGAACGCGTCAGTTCGGCTATTTTACCTATTACGCCGAAATGGGTTTTGCCTTGGGCTTTGAAACCGGCGAAGAGGTGACCTTCGATCCAGAAATCACCAATAAGGCGGGCAGCTATATCAGTTTATTCGATGCGACCTTCCGTATCGGTTTAGGTACCGAATACGACCTTGGTGGTCAAACCAAATTATTGGGTCGCTTGCAGTATCATCGTGCTTTGGCGAATAATCTATTGGCCGATGAAGACCCTCGTTTAAGCGAACAATATCTCTATCGCTTCGATTATGTTTCGTTAAGCGTTGGTATTCTCTTTTAAAACCTGCAATCATGAATCGCGCCGCTGTAATTGAGCACATCGTAAACTGGATGAAGGACTACACCGAAGCTTCCCGCACCAAAGGATATGTGGTAGGAGTTTCTGGTGGAATTGATTCGGCACTTACCTCAAGCTTAGCTGCCGCTACTGGCTTTCCGGTTACCTTAGTGGAGATGCCCATTTACCAAAGCTCGGAGCAAGTAAGTCGTGCTCGAAAGCATATCGAGAATTTACAGAAACAGCATTCCAATGTGAGTCGAGTTGAAGTTGACCTTACTCCAGTATTTGATCAGTTCATCGGTTCCTTGCCCAATGTTCCCGGAAGTGATGCTCGCGAGATGAGTTTAGTAAACTCTCGAGCCAGACTGCGCATGACCACGCTGTATTATTTCGCGGCTTTAGAAGGAAAAATCGTTGTGGGCACCGGTAATAAAGTAGAAGATTTTGGGGTCGGTTTTTACACCAAGTACGGAGATGGCGGGGTAGACATTAGTCCTATTGCTGATCTCTACAAAACGCAGGTTTATGCCTTAGCCGAGGAAATGGGTGTTATTGAAGACATCTTAGTGGCCCCTCCTACCGATGGCTTATGGGGTGATGACCGTACCGATGAAGACCAAATTGGCGCTAGCTACCCCGAACTAGAATGGGCCATGGAACAGCAAAAAGTGGGTAAATCTGCGCAAGATTTCCAAAATCGCGAAGCTGAAGTGATGGAAATTTACACTAGGCTTCACCGCGCAAACCGCCATAAAATGGAGCCTATCCCGGTATGCGAAATTCCGGAGGACCTCTTAGTCGACTAAGCCCTAGCTTTAAGCTATCTTTGCCAAAATTTTAAGTTTTGGGCAGCATCGTAGCCATTGTAGGACGACCCAATGTTGGGAAGTCAACTTTATTTAATCGACTCACTGGAGCCCGCAAGGCCATTGTGGATTCGGTAGCCGGGGTAACCCGCGACCGCTTGTACGGTAAAGCCGAATGGGGCGGTCGAAAATTCTCGGTCATCGATACCGGAGGCTACATTATCGGCAGTGATGATGTGTTCGAAGAAGAAATTCGCAAGCAGGTTCAAATCGCCATTGAAGAAGCCAACCTCATCATTTTTATGGTTGATGCGGAAGACGGTATCACGGGAATGGATGAAGAAGTAGCCAATCTACTGCGACGCGGAAAAAAGCCCATCATTCTTGCCGCCAACAAGGTTGATAATGCCTTACGCCAAACGCAAAGTGCTGAGTTTTACGGCTTGGGTCTTGGTGAAGTTCATAATATTTCGGCCATGAATGGCGGAGGAACCGGTGACTTCCTCGACACCCTAATTGAAACCTTGCCGCCCGAAGAAGAGGAAGAAGAATTAGATATCCCCAAAATAGCCGTGATTGGTCGACCCAATGCCGGGAAATCTTCCTTCATCAATGCTATTACAGGTATAGAGCGCAATATTGTGACCAATGTGGCCGGCACTACGCGTGACTCTATAAACACCCGTTATAACCTTTTCGGTAAAGACTTTCTTTTGGTAGATACCGCAGGCTTACGCAAGAAAAGCAAGGTGCATGAAAACCTTGAGTTTTACAGCGTGCTGCGCTCCGTACGTGCCATTGAAGAAGCCGACATTTGCTTACTTATCGTAGATGCCGAGCGCGGCTTTGAAGGCCAGGATTTGGCCATCTTCTCCCTTGCCGAACGTAACAAAAAAGGAATCGTAATCTTGGTTAACAAATGGGACTTAATTGAAAAGGATACCCATACCGCCAAGAAGTTCGAAAGCATGATTCGAGAGCGTATTGCTCCATTTTCTGATGTGCCCATCATCTTTATGTCGGTGCACAACAAACAACGTATTTACAAAGCCGTAGAAGAAGCAGTTGCGGTGTACGATCGTCGACAACAGAAGATTTCCACCAGCAAGCTCAACGACTTGATGTTGCCTATTATTCAGGCCACACCACCTCCGGCTACGAAAGGGAAATTGGTGAAGATTAAGTTTTGTACTCAGGTGCCAACCGCCGTTCCCACTTTTACCTTTTTCGCCAATTTACCTCAGTACATCAAAGATCCCTACAAGCGATTCTTGGAAAATCAGCTTCGTCAGCACTACGACTTTAAAGGCGTGCCCATTCAAATTTTTATGCGGAAGAAGTAGGTAACTTAGTCCTGCTTGTAAAAACGCAGGAAGTAAGTTTGTTCCTCATCTAGGACCTCTAAAAGGTAAAGGCCTTGCGGCAGATGAGAGACATCAACTTGATCACCGACCAATTGCAGTGAAAGCTTTTTACCCGAAAGGTTTTGTAAACTGATCGCTCGACCACGACTGATAGCTATTGCTCCTTTGGCAGGATTTGGAAATAGCACCGGGGTTTGAAGCAGGCTCGCTTCGTACTCCTCTACGTTCACATGACTGCGTCCATGCGGATCCATTAAATGGGCTATAAACCACATAAAACCTTCAGGCTTAAAGTTACCCGCTTGGAAACTGGTACAGGAACTTAGGGGAAGGGATTGCGCTTCTGCCGCGCTATCGAGTCGTAAAAGGTATAGGTCCTCCGCCTCATCTGCCTCGTAAGGAAAACCGTAACCGGGATGACCCGGACCGGGACATACTTGCTGAGGTAAATTATTGGCATTATAGGTTGTATCCATCCAAACGCCCCAGAAGTCGTTCCAAGCTAAGCTGGGATCAAAACGCGAGCAGGACACTTTTGCCGAGGCATCTTCCGAAGAAAACAAGGGCCATAATTCTGTACCCAAACTGTTTATAGAACCCCAGGCTTCAATAGCCTCACAGTAGCGCTCTAAGGTATTGGGCACACATTTAAAATAATGGGTCACAAATACGCGATCACTTAATACCGCAATTTCTGCCGCTTGCACCTCCATTGGACTTACGCCAGTAATATCGTGCTGTACATTTTCGTAGGTAATGACCTTTGCTTCGCAGGCGTGACTTAAATGCAGGATAGAACGCATTGCTCGCAGTAAAGACAGGTGGTCATCTAAATTGGCGCGCACCGTTCCGTGTCGCCACCACCATTCGTCCTCTAAAACTAAATGGTCGAAAAAATCTTTAGTCCCGCTAGATTTTCCGCTCTGCTCCTTATCCAGTCTTCTAGATTCGGGAGCTGCAAAGCCATAGGCACTGGCAATTCGGGCAAAATACTTAACTACTTCCGCTTGATATTGCTCCTCGACACTAGGTCGGTAGGGATTCATTAGCCTATTTAATTTTCCAAGACTAAGGTGTCCGGGGACCTCCCTTGGGCAAGCTTCATCAGATAAGGGGCGTAATAAAAAACCATCGGTTTGCAAACGCTCAAACTCTTGAGCCGAAATTTTTCCCGCACTAGGATTAGACCTACCCCCGCCTACCGCGCCAATCCGCAAATCAGGAAAACGCTGATGGAGATCATTAAGGATAAATCGCAATTCTGCCTCTTCTGGGTTATCCTGGGGATTATTGTCTACAATGAAATGTAGCCCATAGAAAGCCAGGAAATTGAGATTATGACGTCGGATGGTTTGTTTAAGCTCCTGATACTTTTGATTGTCCCCAGCCGCCATATCTTCCACGATATCATCCACACAGGCCACATAGGCACCTCGCGGCAGTTGGTGCTGCTGCTGATGTGGAGCCGGTTCGTAACTCTGAGAAATCAAAGTATTACTTAGAACCAAGAAGAGCAATAAGATGCGAGTTCTCAGCATGGGCTATCAGACTTTTTGGGGCAAAAAAGCTTTCGAAAATACACTTTTATCACCAAATAAACACCCTCCTAACCACCTGTTTAACAACAGATTTATATCAATTAATGAGAAATGATTATGAAATCCGACTTGCTATTCGTGACCTAAATCAAGCCCCTCAGTAGGGGCCGGACCACTCACATTATTAAAGCGTAAATCAAGGGGCTCACTAACAGCTACAGAAATATCACTATGATGCGTAAATACCGCTACAATAGTTCCTTCAAGCTCTAGGTAATAATCTGGCTCTAGACTCAATTCTGCGAAGGCCGAGTACTCATCCTCTCCAGAGGACAACATATAGTTGTGGATGTCATCCATACTTAAATCCGACCAAGCGGTGCCTTTGGGCAATACATAGAAACTAACTCTTGAGCCACGGCCGAGCTTCACGCCTTCCAGCTTAAAGGTCAGACGGATATTCAATTTTCCACCTGCTCGCTTTTTGCTCGTGGTGTGCACTATCTCAGGCAATTTAATTTCCTCCCCACGATAATTCCGCTCGATGTAATTAATCTGCGGCAAGCCTTTTTTAAAGCTCGTTTCGAACTTTGGATTTCCGCTTTTAAAAAACTCGGTATAGGCACCATCGCGTTGGTCATCCTTATAGTTCGCCTCCCGCTTCAGGGTGCCATCTTCGTAAAAAATTTGCGCTAGGCCATGCAGATTTCCTTGCTGGTAATTGGTCTTTTTCCAAAGGGCACCACTCGGGTAATAAGATCTACTCTCGCCGTCTTTAAGCCCATCCTTATAATTGATTTCATTCTTAACCTTCGTTTCTGGATTAACTTGGGTAACTAATCCCGATTTGGCTGTAGATGGCGGTGGAGGAGGCGGAGACTTGCGCTGTGGTTTACTTGCTTCCTCTTCCATTTTTGTGATTACGGTGGCCGTTTCGGCAACTGTTCCTGGGTCGCAAGCTGCGAAGCTTAGAGCGATTAATGCAAGGGCGGTTTTTTTCATCTTAATTCTGACTAGTCAATTTTTTAAACACTTCCTCTAAACTAGCAGCACGCTTCTGAATTTCTAGCACGGCCGCGCCTTCTTTTACAGCGAAATCGAAAACTCCGGCGCGTAAATCTATATCAGGACGAGCTTCCAGTAGCCATTTGTTGGCCCCTAAATCCTCAAGCCCTTTTAGGCCATTGATCTTTCGCAAACCCGATTTCGAAACCTCTTTATCAAACTCTACTTGGTAAACCGTTCCTAAGGTGAGTTGCTTTAAGTCTTCGATAGGGCGGTCGGCCACAATTTTTCCTTTATTGATGATAATCACGCGGTCGCAAAGAAATTCCACCTCTTGCATGATATGCGTGCTTAGCATTACGGTTTTATCGGCACCGGCCTCTTTAATTAATTGGCGTATTTCGACGAGCTGATTAACATCTAGTCCGGTAGTGGGCTCATCTAAAATGAGCACTTCCGGTTCGTGCAGCAAGGCGGCGGCCAAGCCCACGCGCTGACGATATCCCTTCGACAGTTGACCCAAGCGCTTATTTCTTTCTGGAACTAGGCCAACTTTTTCAATCATTTCATCCACCTTGGTGCGATTTACCTGATGGACACCTGCCATAAAATTGAGGTACTCCTTAACGTACATCTCCAAATAAAGTGGGTTATGCTCGGGCAGGTAACCCACCTTGCGACGTACCGCGATACTATCGTCTTCTATGTTCAAGTCGCAAACCAAGGCCTCCCCTTCCGATTGTGGGATATAGCCCGTGAGTACCTTCATCATAGTAGACTTTCCAGCGCCATTTGGTCCCAAAAAGCCTACAATTTCTCCCTTAGAAATACTAAAGGAGACCTCATCTAAAGCCTTTTGCTCGCCATATAATTTTGTGAGATTCGATACCTTAATCGACATGTCCTAAATTTAGGTCGACGAAGGTAAAGCTTTTGCACAAGGCAGTAGATTCTGCACCTTTGCAAAATGATAATGGAAGGCCTGGTTATAAAATCTACCGGATTGTGGTATAAAGTTCAAACCGAAGCGGGAATGCTCGAATGCCGCATCCGTGGGAAACTGCGCTTAAAAGGCTTAAAGAGTACGAACCCGGTAGCGGTTGGCGATCGGGTTAAGGTGGATACCGCCAATACCGAAGATGGTCAGGCAGCCATTACAGAACTTCTGGAGCGGAAGAACTACATCATTCGGAAATCGGTTAACCTCAGCAAGCAAACCCAAATTTTAGCGGCTAATGTAGACCAAGCATTACTTATTGCTACGCTTGAGCAACCCAAAACCCACTTGCGTTTTATCGACCGTTTTGCGGTGAGTGCCGAGGCCTATGACATCCCCTTCATTTTAGTGTTCAATAAACTAGACCTTTACGACGAAAGCTTATTGGAAGAGCTTGAGTTTTTAAAACTAGTTTACCGGCGTGCCGGATATCAGGTGCTTGCATGTTCTGCCGAAACCGGAGAGGGAATAGAAGATTTAAAAGCTTTATTAAAGGGAAAAGTTAGCCTATTAAGCGGTCACAGCGGCGTGGGCAAAAGTACCTTGAGCAATAAAATTGATCCCCAATTAAACTTAAAGACCCGCGAAATTTCCGAAGCTCATGAGCAGGGTCAGCATACCACCACCTTTGCAGAGATGCACGCCCTGCCAGAGGGAGGCTACTTGATTGACACCCCAGGTATCCGAGGTTTTGGCCTGGTAAATATGGAAGCCTCCGAAATTGGTGATTACTTCCCAGAAATATTTGAACTTAAAGGTGATTGTAAGTTTCACAACTGCAGCCATATCCACGAACCAGGCTGCGCTGTTAAGGAGGCCGTGGAAAATCACCAACTCGCCTTTACTCGATACGAAAGCTATTTAAACTTTATAGAAGGAACCGACGATGATGAACACTACCGCAAAGATATTTACGCTAATTAGCCTCACTTTTTTAGGGGCCTGTAACCAAGTTGGCGAGGTTCCACCTTGTCCTGATCCCGCTTCAAATAGCGATGCCATTCTTTTTAGCACACTGTGGTTGCAAACTGCCCAAGAAGCAGAATTAGCTAGGAAACAAGCCTTTAGCTTAGCCAAGGCCAAGCTTACGATTAACCAATTACTTTTTAGTGGCGATGAACGTCCGAAGGCGGTTGTTTTAGATTTGGATGAAACGGTTTTAGACAATTCCCCTTATGAGGCACGCCTCATAAAAAATGGAGAAAGCTTTAAACCCGAAACTTGGAATGCCTGGGTTGCTGAAGCCAATGCAGACTTGATTCCCGGAGCCAAAGACTTTTTAATGCAAACCGACAAGAATGGCCTTGAAATCTTCTACATCTCCAATCGTGACCACAACGGTTTAGGGGCTACCCTTCAAAATTTAAAAGCCCATGGCTTGCCTAATGCCGACTCCACTCATGTCTTGTTAAAAAGGGAGAGCTCGGATAAAACGGCGCGCCGTCAACAGGTAGAGGAAACCCATCAGATTATTCTATTGATAGGCGACCAAATGGGTGATTTCGCCGAGCAGGCGCAGCTTAGCGATATTAGCGAGGATAGCCTGCATAGACATTTTGTACTTATTCCTAATCCCATGTATGGGGCCTTCACTAAAATCAACGATTCCTTATTAGAAGCGCAGAACGGGAACAAGCTAAGAGCTTGGAAACAAAAGCTAATTCTTAAAGAATGAGAGCCCTTATCCAGCGATGCCGTTATGCAAAGGTAGAAGTGGACCAACAAGTTGTTGGAGAAATCGATAGTGGCTTGTTGGTTTTCCTTGGGGTAGGTCCTGAGGATACGGAAGAAGATCAGTCATGGCTTCTTCAAAAGATATTAAAGCTGCGCATCTTTAATGATGCCGAAGGGCTGATGAACCTTTCGATAGAAGATGTTAATGGCAGCTTATTGGTGGTGAGTCAATTCACCTTACATGCAAAAGTTAAAAAGGGAACCCGACCAAGCTATGCCCGAGCCGCCCCGCCCGAAATGGCAGAAGCTCAATATGAGGCCTTCCTGAAAGCGGCTCGAAACCATCTCGGCGAAAGCCGTGTAGCCCAAGGGCAGTTTGGCGCCCATATGGAGGTAAGCCTTAAGAATGATGGACCTGTAACCATTTGGATTGACACTAAAAACAAGGAATAAACTAAACTTAACACTAAGGTTGCTTTGTTTTCTTTATTTCGCGACCTATGGCAAAGCGCTTCATTTTAACAGGCTTATTGCTCTTAAATCTTTTCTGCATTCGGGCCCAAACCGACGATTTGATGATTACTGAATATGTGGATTGGGACCCCGGCAGTGGTTGGGCAATAAAGGTTTATAACCCAACTAGTAGCACTATCAACCTAAGCAATTATTATGTTAAGGTTTTTAACGGCAGCAACACTACAGCAAGTGGTTCAGAGCAACTATTAGGCCTTTTAGCACCAGGCGCTAGCATTATTATTTCTAATGCCAATAATAGTCAGGCTAGCAGCGACTTTAAGGCTTGCGCCGATGACATTCGTACCAATTTGGCCGGAGTAAACAACGATGACTGCATTGCCATAACCTCAGGGAACACCACCAATTTTGTAGACATGGTAGGTCTTTACGGAGTAGCCGTGAAAAACAGAGTTAACGGTGTTTCCAATGCCTTGAAATGGCAAAAACTAGTTCGAAATAATGGAAACTGCATTCGCTATTCTGCCACCGATGGCAATAGCACCAACAGTTGGCCCTCTTCCGCTTCTGTCTCGCTTGGAGGCTGGTCTGTTTCACCGCCAGACTGCTTAAGCCTTGGTAACAACTACAGCCCCTTTGGCAATACCCAAATCCAAAATCAAAGCATCTGTTCTGGAGATAGCATTCTGTTTAATAATCAATACCTACATCAAGCTGGGACCTATTTCGACACTCTCACTAATGCTGGTTCCTGTGGTCAAATTGTGCGTTTAAATTTAAGCTTACAAGTAAGTCCAAGTGCGCAACGCTCCTATGAAATTTGCCCAAACGACTCTATTTTAATTTATCAAAAGTGGTATACTACTGATACGCTTTTTACCCACCGAGTCCCTAACTTAAATTCTTGCGACAGCCTTATTGATATTGAAATACGACTGCGTGAAATACAAGCCAATTTTGGCTGGTCATTTTTGGGTACAGACAGCAGCCATGTCCAATTTGAGGACTTTAGCTTAGGAAATGTTCAATTTTGGCGATGGGATTTTGGCGATGGTGATAGTAGTGCCTTAAAAGAACCGCAACATCTATATAAGCCTGGTGATTATATGATTCAATTGGTGGTAATCGATAGTAACGGTTGTAATCACCGAATTTCATACCCCATTAGCATTAAGGACCTAAATTTCCCCAAGCCCATCTTACCCAACTTTTTTAGTCCTAATGGAGATTTACAAAACGATTTCTATCACCTCAATATCGATAGAGGGCCCTATAATTTCAATATTGTTATAGTTAATCGTAACGGTACCCCTGTTTTTGAAAGTACAAATCCTGCATTTCAATGGGATGGCAGATTTCAAGGTCAAGGAGTCCCTGCTGGCACTTATTTCGTACAGATACAATGGGGCAACGAATTCCTCAAGAATTTTTTGAACTTGCAACGCTAAGCCTTGCTAGGTTTTACCTTCGCCGGATTATTAGCAAATCAATAAACAAGCGCTTATGAAAGGCATTGAGGAATTGCAATCGCAAGTAGATCGTTGGATACAGAATCATGGCGTACGCTATTTCAACGAACTCACAAATATGGCCCAGCTAACCGAAGAAGTTGGCGAAGTGGCACGCATCATTGCCCGTCGCTATGGCGAGCAAAGTGAGAAGGAAAGTGATAAAGCCAAAGATCTTGGGGAAGAGCTCGCCGATGTACTTTTTGTGGTTCTATGCTTAGCTAATCAAACGAATACCGATTTACAAGCAGCATTTGATCGTAAAATGGAAGCTAAAACCAAACGCGATCACGACCGGCACCACAACAACGAGAAATTGAGGTAGAACCTAGCCTTAATAGCTATCTTTGCCAAAATTTTTTAGCCTTAGGGCCCATGATTTACATTGAACGTAAAGAGCGGTTTAGCGCCGCGCATCAACTCTACAATCCCAATTGGACCGAAGCTCAAAACGATGCGGTTTTTGGGAAATGTGCCAATAAGAATTTTCACGGTCATAACTTCACCCTCATCGTCACCGTAAAAGGAGAGATAAACCCAGATACTGGCTTTGTGATGAATTTGGTTGACCTTAAAGAAATCATCCAAAGGCAAATTATTGATAAGGTAGATCATGCCAACCTCAACCATGATGTAGATTTCATGCGGGGAAAATTTGCCTCTACCGAGGTTTTGGCGGAAGAGTTTTGGAAAATTCTTGCTCCGGCGATCGCTAAGCATGACTGCCAATTGCATCGCATCCGATTAGAGGAAACCATCAATAATGCGGTGGAGTATTTTGGGGAATGAGAACCCCTCACCACTATAAGTATGGGGTTTAGCATGTTTCCTAATTTGGGAACATGCCCTTTAAGGCCGCGCCTTTTTTAGAGCAATTGGAATCGAGCAGTGGTTTTCGTTCACAAACTCTTATTTTCGAATTTGAAATAAACGCAGCGTTTTAATCCTAGCGACATTTAACCAATTAAGCATATGAAAGCATACATTTTCCCCGGTCAAGGGGCTCAGTTTACCGGTATGGGTAAAGACCTCTATGAAGGTTCCGCAGAAGCCAAAGCCCTATTTGAAAAGGCTAATGAAATTTTAGGCTTTCGCATTACTGATATTATGTTTGAGGGATCGGCCGAAGACCTTAAGCAGACCAAGGTAACGCAACCGGCTATCTTTTTGCATTCGGTAATCTTAGCCAAGAGCCTTAATGACTTTGCTCCCGATATGGTTGCGGGTCACTCCTTAGGAGAGTTCAGTGCTTTAGTTGCTAATGGAGCCCTTTCTTTTGAAGATGGACTTCGTTTGGTAGCCGCTCGGGCCCAAGCGATGCAAGAAGCTTGTGAGGCAGAGCCCAGTACCATGGCTGCCGTTTTAGGCTTGGCCGATGAAAAAGTGGAAGAGCTTTGTAATCAAATCGACGGCATTGTAGTACCTGCCAATTATAACTGCCCGGGTCAATTAGTAATTTCGGGATCAGTTCCTGCGGTAGAAGCGGCTTGCGAATTGATGAAGGAAAACGGTGCAAAACGCGCCTTAGTTTTACCAGTTGGTGGGGCTTTTCACTCCCCATTAATGAAGCCTGCAGAAGAAAAACTCGCTGAAGCGATTAAGAATACCACCATTAACAAGCCCATTTGTCCGGTTTACCAAAACGTGAGCACAACACCAGTTAGCGACCCAGAAACCATCAAGGCCAACTTGATTGCTCAACTTACAGGTGCAGTAAAATGGACGCAAAGCGTACAAAATATGGTTGCCGATGGGGCCACCACCTTTATTGAGGTTGGACCAGGTAAGGTGCTCCAAGGTTTGGTGAAAAAAATTCATCGCGAGGCAGAAACGATGAGCGCCTAAACCTTTCTGGCAGAATTAGGTTAGACCTTCTCATTTTATGCATATGATTGAAAATGCCTCCAGTTGGCGCAGCCCCTCTAATATTGCTCTGGTAAAATATTGGGGTAAATACGACCCTCAGCTTCCGGCTAATCCCAGTTTAAGTTTTACGCTCTCCGAAAGCTTTACGGAAACGAAGCTTGAAATATTGGAAGAAAGCGGAAGGGGTGATTTCGACTTTGAGGTATTTTTAGACTACCGAAAGGCAGAAGACTTTAAGCCGAAAATTCAAAAGTTTTTAGGACGCATTGCTTCGGAACTCGATTTTATCAAGGGTCGCAAGTTTAGCATTCACACCTATAATAGCTTTCCTCATAGCAGCGGTATTGCCAGTTCTGCCAGCGGAATGTCGGCCTTAGCCCTTTGTTTATTATCCCTATCTCCACAGGGAAAAGTTATGAGCCCAAGCGCTTTTTTCCAAAAAGCTAGCGAATGGTCTCGATTGGGATCTGGCTCCGCCAGTAGATCCGTATATGGTCCTTTAGGGTTGTGGGGAAAAACGGAAGGAATAGCAGAGAGTAGCGACGAATACGCGATTCCCTATCAAGGAAAAGTAGACCCTATCTTTAATGAGTTCTGCGACACTATTCTTTTAGTAGAAAAAGGACAAAAGGCCGTCAGTAGCACCGCTGGTCATGGCTTAATGAAGGGACACCCCTTTGCCCAGCAGCGCTTCGCCCAGGCTCATCATAACCTAGCAAACTTGCAAAAGATACTGGCCAAGGGTGATTTAGAAGCATTTGGGAATTTAGTGGAACATGAGGCGCTAACCCTGCACGCTATGATGATGAGCTCTCAACCCTACTTCATTTTAATGAAGCCCAATACCTTGAAAATTATCGAGTTGATATGGGAATTTAGAAGAGAAAGTCAAAAGCCATTGTACTTCACCTTGGATGCCGGAGCTAACGTCCATTTACTGTATCCCAAGCATATCGAACAAGAGGCCCTGAATTTCGTTAACAAGGAAATTAAACTCTATTTAAATAATGGGGAGTATATTTGCGACCGGGTTGGGAACGGTCCAACGAAACTGATGTAATGAAGAACAATCCGCTTTACTACGCTAAAATTCTCCTCTTCGGGGAATATGGAATCATTAACGATGCACAAGGTTTATCGGTTCCTTACAACTATTATCAAGGGGCCTTTAAGCAGGAGGCAGCGCTTAGCGGATCCGCTCAACGTTCCAACGAAAGCTTACGAAAGTTCTTCCATTATCTAAGTGAATTACAATCTAGTGGCGAGGCCATCGCGAAGCTCGATTTAGCGGCTTTTGAAAAAGACCTCAACCAAAATTTTTATTTCGATAGTTCCATTCCGGAAGGTTATGGGGTAGGCAGCAGCGGAGCCTTATGCGCCGCTATTTACGATCGTTACGCCATTAACCGTATCGATCCGGAGGAAGACATCAGCAAGGAGAATATCCAAAAGTTGAAACAGATTTTAGGTCAGATGGAATCTTATTTCCACGGCAAAAGCAGTGGTTTAGATCCGCTCATTTGCTACCTAAAGCTTCCTGTTCTCATCGAATCCAAGGATCAACTTGGCACCGTACAAATCCCAGCCAAGCAAGAAGGGAAAGGAGCAATTTTCCTTTTAAACAGCGGCCAACCTGGGGAAACGCAACCTATGGTAAACATCTTTATGGAGAAGATGAAGCATGAAGGTTTCCGTAAAGTAATGAAGGAGCAGTTTACCAAATACAATGATGCTTGTATTGCAGCCTTCTTAAAGGGAGATACCAAGCCGCTCTTTAACAACCTCAAACAGCTCAGTAATCTGGTTTTCGAAAATTTCAGCCCGATGATTCCCCATTCGGTTAAAGAATTATGGCGTCAAGGAATTGAAACGAATGCCTACTATTTAAAGCTCTGCGGCAGTGGAGGTGGTGGATTTGTACTCGGCTTTACTCCCGATTTCGATAAGGCCCAAGAAATGCTCAAAGGCTACGACACCGAAGTGATTTATCGTCTTTAAATGGCACTGCGCCGGAGAGACAAGATCTTAATCTTTAAGCTCTCCGCACTATTATCTCTGGTGCGGTGGTACAACATCTTTTTTTTAGCCCTCGCCCAATATCTAGCGGTATTATTTGTGCTCAATGACCCCCATGATTGGAAATGGTTATTGCTCGATTTTCGTGTGCACGCCATTGTTTTCGCTTCTCTTTTCTCGGTGGCGGCCGGCTACATCATCAATAATTTTTACGACCTCGAAAGAGACTTAATCAATCGACCCGATAAAACCCTCTACGAGAAAATTTTAAGGCAAAGCACCACCCTGCGGCTGTACTTCTTATTTGCAACCATTGGTGTGCTGCTAGGGGCCAGCGTAAGTTTTAATGTATTTCTATTCTTTGCGGCTTTTAACTTCGCCCTTTGGTTTTATTCGCATAAGCTTAAAAAAATCACCTTCCTCGGAAACCTAATGGCTGCAGTCTTGAGTATTACCCCCTTCTTTGCCATCTTCCTGTATTTCCACTTACGTGATTTATTAATCCTCACCTATGTAAGCTTCATTTTGCTGGTGATATTTATTCGGGAAATTGTAAAGGATTTAGAAGCGCTAAAGGGAGATGTTATTTTAGGTTACCCTAGCTTACCAGCAACCCTAGGCTTAAAACGCACCAAGTGGATAGTGGCTTTCTTCACCATGACGGGTTTAATTCCCGTGGCGGCCATTTTTTATAAGGTAGGTTTTACCGCCATTGGCTACTACCTGGCCTTGGGATTAGCGGGTTTATTCTTTAGCGCGGGCCTCTTGGCTTTTGCCGAAAAAAAGGAACACTTTCACTACCTTAATTACCTCTACCGGATTATGATTATTGGTGGGATTGTTGGCTTAGCCTTTCTCACCTAAAAATTATAGGCCACGCCGAAGCTGGACCTTAATCGGGCGGCATCCCAAGATTCGGAAAGAAATGGCGCTAATTCTACAATAACCTGAAAGCCAGGCTGTGCTTGCCAAGGTTTAAGGCGTATTCCGGTTGATAGCACGTAGGCATTTAAAAAACTCAAATCAGAAGCCGCATAAAAGGGCTTAAAATTAAAACCCAAGCCGCTGTAATAATTGAGCCATTTGCTCCTGCGCCAATTCCACATCAGCTGCAGCTCCGTATTCATCAAACCAATAAAGGTGTTGGTTTCTAGTCTAAGGTCGGCCCAAAGTAATTGCTCGGTATCACTACTAATGCTAAAGGTGGATTCCAAGGGGTAATACGAAACCGCTACTTGAGCTGATAAAGGCGCTAAGGCCGAGCTTAGTAGTAATAAGATAATCAGCTTGGCCTTTTTCATGGTAAAAGCTTTTTAAATTGACAATAAACGGGTTTCACCTGGTAGTCCCGATCAAAAAGTAAGGGCGCGTCATTCCGCCCAAAATAACTTGGTATCCAACTCTCCAAATCACTTAATCCCCAAAAAGTAATTCCATATTGTTGGGCTTCTGGAAGCCTCTGATAGGCCTGCAGCAGGTAGGCTAATTTGCGGGCTTGTCGGTTCGCTAAATCCGTATTGTAAGTGATGTTTCGATTATAAGGGTTTATTGATATATCCACTTCTGATAAATGAATGGCTAATCCTAATTTCGCTAGCTCCTCTATACAGCTTCCTAAGGCATCATCACTTGGAAAAGCAATGGAGATGTGCATTTGCAGGCCAATACCATGGATAGGCACTCCCCGCTTCCGTAAATCATCCACAAGCTTATAGAAGGCTTCTTGTTTCTTTGAACTTAGGGCTAGATTATAATCATTGATAAATAGTAAAGCCTCAGGGTCAGCGGCATGGGCATACCGAAAGGCCTTTTCGATATAGCTCGGGCCGAGGTGTTCTAACCAAATATTCTGACGCAAGCTACCATCTTCATTAAACACTTCATTTACTACATCCCAAGCGCGCACTTTACCCTTGAAATGGCTGCAAATGGTTTGGATATGATCCTTAAACATCGCTTCCCACTCCGACCTTGTGCCCGAAAAACCCTCCATCCATTGGGGTAATTGTTGATGCCAGATTAAGGTATGGCCATGCAAGCTTTTGTTCTCTTGTTCTGCATAGGCCACCAATCGATCGGCCACCAAAAAGTTAAACTGGTTTTGGCCGGGATGAAGCGCATCGGCCTTAAAAATGTTTTCGGGTGTAAGCTGATTAAACTGCTGATCGAGTAAAGCCTCATAGGCCTGATTATTTTCAAGCTCCACTAAATCGACCGCAACTCCAATTGGAAAGGAAGCCATATTATACAAACCCGGTACGACCGAACAGTCGTCTGAGACGGCCTCGGGTTGGCAAGACCCAAACAGCATAAGGCCTATTAAGACAAGTAGAAAGCACCTAGGGTTATTTGATATCATATCAATAAAATGCTCGAAATCAAGGCAATTTAAAACACTAGCTTTATCCTTCCTAGCAATACTCGCAATTCTCAATCAACCACCTTACCTTTACAGGAAATCCGAATTTTATGTCCTCTCAAAAGAACTATATCGATCAAAATAAAGATCGATTTGTAGAAGAACTCTTCGATTTACTGCGCATTCCCAGTATCTCGGCCGATAGTGCTTATAAAAATGATGTTTTAAAAACAGCCGAAGCGGTTGCCAATAGCTTAAAGAAGGCCGGAGCCGAGAACGTTGAAATATGCGAAACTCCAGGCTACCCAATCGTTTACGGAGACCGCATATTAGATCCTAATTTACCCACAGTACTAGTTTACGGCCACTACGATGTTCAACCGCCGGACCCTATGGACTTATGGACTACTGAGCCTTTTGAACCGGTTATTCGCAAAACCGATATTCACCCTGATGGCGCCATTTTCGCACGGGGGGCTTGTGATGATAAGGGGCAGATGTTTATGCATGTTAAAGCCCTTGAGGTGATGATGCAAACCCAAACCCTGGCCTGTAATATCAAATTCATGATTGAAGGCGAAGAAGAAGTAGGTTCCGAAAACCTAGGTTGGTTTGTTAAACGCAACAAAGAAAAGCTTGCGGCCGATGTCATCCTTATTTCCGATACTGGAATGATTGCCAATGACAGTCCAAGTATTACCACCGGTCTTCGCGGATTAAGCTACGTGGAGGTAAAAGTTACTGGCCCGAACCGAGATTTACACTCCGGTTTATACGGAGGAGCAGTAGCAAATCCCATCAATGTGCTTAGTAATATGATTGCCAGCTTACAGGACGACAATAAGCATATTACCATCCCAGGTTTTTATGAAGATGTGCAGGAGCTATCGGAAGAGGAAAGAAAAGCTATGGCCGAAGCCCCCTTTAGCTTGGAAAATTATAAGAAAGCCCTCGACCTTAGCGATGTTCATGGCGAACTTGGCTATAGCACCCCCGAACGTGCTTCCATTCGCCCTACCCTTGATGTAAATGGCATTTGGGGTGGCTATCAAGGCGAAGGGGCTAAAACGGTGATTCCCTCTTGGGCAAAAGCGAAAATATCCATGCGCTTAGTACCCCATCAGGATCCCGATAAAATTACCGCTCTCTTTACCGAGCACTTTACTAAAATTGCCCCACCCTCGGTAAAAGTGGAAGTTACCCCACACCACGGCGGATTGCCTTATGTTTCTCCTACTGATGACCCTGGTTACCAAGCGGCAAGCAAGGCTATGGAAGAAAGTTTTGGCAAAACTCCGGTACCGGTTCGAAGTGGCGGGAGTATTCCGATTGTAGCGCTGTTTGAGCAGGAGTTGGGTTTAAAAAGTATCTTAATGGGCTTTGGCTTAGATAGTGATGCTATTCACTCACCAAATGAGCATTACGGGCTATTCAACTACTATAAAGGAATTGAAACCATTCCTCTTTTCTTTAAGCACTTTGCCAATTTGAAGGGATAATTTTTCACCTTCAAGAATAGAAATTAGTAAAGCCGTGGGATTCGTCCTGCGGCTTTTATTTTTTGCGACGATTACTGTGAATTAAGGCCCCCAAGGCTACTACGAAGAGAGCTACAGCCACCCAGTTTCCTCCAAAGCTAATAATGAGGGCGATTAGAGCTGCCGCACTGAAAGCGGCAATGGCGGTTAAAAACCAGCCACCAATTACATTTACCACCCCCGCTACGCGATAAGGCGCACTGCCGGCTCCCCATGCTCGGTCGGCCAAACTTGCTCCCATGGCTACCATAAAGGAAACATAGGTGGTAGAAAGCGGTAACTTTAAACTGGAAGCAAAGGCGATAAGGATACTGGCAATTACTAGGTTTACAGCGGCACGAAGTAAATCAAATGCCGGTTTATCGCTTTCGGTAACCTCCTCGAGTTTAAACCGAGCATCGATATGAGCAAGGGTTTTATTTGGCACTACCGCGGTAAAAAAGTTTGCAAAACCATTAGCTACCGAAATAATTCCACTGGAAATTAAATTGGGCTTAAAGCGCTCATCTACCGCTCCTTGAGAGCCTAACTTCACCGAGGTATCGGTTACCCTTTTCGCTTTGGCCGAAAACCATAGGGTTAAAACCATAATCCCCCCCGCAATGAATAGCAGTTCTTTAGGGGTTTGCACCGCCTGAGCCAAAGCCTTCATGCTAAAGGCTTCCGCCGCCAAGCCCGAATCTTGCCACAAGAAATAAGACTGATAACCTGTAATAGGCACTCCTATAAAGTTCACTAGGTCGTTTCCAGCGAAAGCCATGGCCAAGGCAAAAGTTCCGGCAAGTACTACAATTTTAAGAGGGTTTATAGCCGCCATCCGCTGCAGGGCAAACAAGATTAAGAAGCTAAAAACAAAGGTGCCTCCTAGGATAGGCCAAACGTTGCTCAAGAACAAGCTGCTCACTTCCTTCCCAAAGTTGGCCCCTTTAATGCCTTTAATCACCAAAAAGTAGATGATGATTGTCATACAGATTGAGGCAAATAGAGCGCCGTACTTCTTAACTCCTCGTCGGATATTAAAAGTAAACCATAAACGTGAAATCCACTGAGACAAGGCGCCTACACTAAAAGCCACCCCAATGGAAATAAAGATTCCCGCTATAATCTGACTGGCCTTACTGGTATTGATTAAATCCCAAAGTTCTAATTCTGTATGATCACCCTTACGGAGCATCAGCCAACCTACCATCACACTAGCCCCCAGTAATTCGAATACAATAGATACAGTGGTGCTGGTTGGCATTCCAAAGCTGTTAAAGGCATCTAACAAAATGATATCAGTAATCATCACCGCCATAAAGATGATCATCACATCGGCGTAGCTAAAGAAGGATGGATTAAAGATACCCTTTCGCGCTACCTCCATCATTCCGCTAGAAAAAGCAGCACCGGCAAATACACCTGCAGCAGCAATGATTAAAATGGTTCTTTGCGAGGCCACCTTCGAGCCAATGGCACTGGTAAGGAAATTTACCGCATCATTACTCACCCCTACTACAAGGTCTCCAACCGCTAAAATGAGAAGGGCAATTACGAGTATGAGATATATATCCATAGGACTAAGCCGTGCGTGGGGTGTTTTGCAAATTTTGAATTCTAATGTTATCTCCAAGTTAAGGATGGACATGAACCATTAAGCCTTAACATTGTCCTAGATTACGAGCGCGAAAATAGCACCCTCCATGAACATCTACCGCAATAATTTAAAAGAATCTAAAAGTCCTTATCTGCAGCAGCATGCTCAAAACCCGGTGCATTGGCAGTGGTGGTCGGAAGCACTCCTCAAGGAGGCGCAAAAGCTTGATCGCCTGTTAATTGTGAGCATTGGCTATAGTGCTTGCCATTGGTGCCATGTTATGGAGCGGGAGGTATTTGAATTGGAGGCTGCAGCCGAGGTAATGAATCGTGATTTTATCGCCATTAAAGTGGATCGCGAAGAGCGTCCGGATATCGATGAAATTTACATGCGTGCCCTACACCTTATGAATGGCCAAGGAGGCTGGCCTTTAAATGTGGTTTGTTTACCGGATGGTAAACCTGTTTGGGGAGGAACCTATGTCCCCTTGGATAAGTGGATACAAGTACTGGAACAGTTAGCCGAAATGTATCAAAATGACCGACAGCGGATGATGGATTATGGCCATCACCTTAGTGAAGGTATACAGCAAAGTATGTTGGTTCCCTTAGAGCGCAGTCCCCTAAAAATAGCAGCCGAAGACTTGGAAGCTCAATTTGCCAAATGGCAGCGAAACTTTGATTTCGAACAGGGCGGCAGCAATCGGGCACCTAAATTTCCCATGCCGGTTAATTTGGATTACCTCCTTGAATTTGGGATTGTGCACCGTAATGAAACAGCGCTAGAACACGTTCAGCGTAGTTTAACGAAAATGGCCTTCGGGGGGATTTATGATCAAATAGGTGGTGGTTTTGCGCGGTACTCGGTTGACGCCATTTGGAAGGTCCCGCACTTCGAAAAAATGCTGTACGACAATGCCCAACTCCTTAGCGTGTACAGTAAGGCCTATCGTCATTTTAAAGACCCTCTTTATGCGGAAATCGTTGAAAACACCTGGCGTTTTTTAAACCGGGAAATGCATGACGATTCGGGAGCTTGGTTCTCGGCCCTCGACGCAGATAGTGAGGGAGAGGAAGGCAAGTACTATGTTTGGAAAGCAGAAGAATTGCAAAAGCTGATTCCTACGGCCGATTGGGCCCTATTTGCAGCCTATTACAATGTGAATGAATCGGGATATTGGGAAAAGGGAAACTACATTTTACTTCGCCAGGACACTGATGAGGAGATTGGCCGTCGGTTCAATATCTCCCAAACTAAATTTCTCGAAAAGCGGGAGAACTGGCAAAGCCTATTGCTGGATGCTCGCAATCAGCGGCCCAAACCGGGCTTAGACCATAAAGCCTTATGCAGCTGGAATGCCTTGATGATTACTGCTGCCTGCGAAGCCTACAAGGCCCTTGGTACTGAAGTTTACCTCAAGAAGGCTAAGCAAACCGCAGCTTGGATCGATGATAATATGAAGCGGTCGGACCAATCCCTATTTCATGCCTGGCAAGAGGGAGAAGCACATATAGAAGGTCTTTTAGAAGACTATGGCTTCTGCATTGAGGCCTATCTTCAATTATGGCAGGTTTGTGGCGACGCCCGATACTTAAATCAAGCCAAAAAGTGGACCGAAAGCGTGCTTAATAATTTTGAAGATCGAGAGAGCGGACTCTTTTACACCCGCCCTTTAGCAGGCGAGCAACTCATCAGTAAAGGAATGGAAACGCAAGACAATGTCATTCCCTGCGCCAATTCTGTTATGGCTCACAACCTCTTTAAATTAGGCCTTATTTTGGGAAAGAGCGCCTGGCTAGAACAAGCCCAACAGAACTTTGGACACCTGAAAAAACAGGTCCTGGATTACGGAGAGAGTTTTGGTAATTGGTCGCGCTTGGGCCTATATATCGCCCATCCCTTTCTTGAAGTAAGTGTTATTGGTGAACTGGCTGGTCCCTATGCTCGTGACTTGCAAAGCCGCCTGCACCCATTGGAACTGGTTTTTTACAGCAATGAACCTTCCGAATTAGCTCCTTTTGCGGGCCGATGGAAAAGTGGCGAAACCCAAATATTCCCTTGTCAGCAAGGCGCCTGTCAATTACCCTTTAATTCTATAGAAGCTTATCGCGCTCAATTTCCTTAATGGCCGGGAATGGCCTTTCGGCAGATGTGAACCAAGCCTTTATCTTTAATTAGCAAATCTGCACAATCGGCCTTCATCGCCTCCAGGACTTGGCAAAAGTCTTCCTTACTTGCCGGTAAGGGAACGGGGCTCCCATTAAGGGCACTTATGGTGTCGCCCACTTCAATATCTTGGTACTCTGGTGGCATAAGTGAATTTACAAGTCCCACGATAATGGCATCATCGCGTAAAAAAGGAGCTAAAGAAAAAGCCTTTGGCTCTGGACCAACCTGGAGGGGCTCCAACAATATTTCTTGATTTTGGAAATCTAAATAGACATGGAAATGTCTTAAAAAACCCATCCCAAGCAACTTGCCATCCTTACTGTGTTCTTGCTCCACCGGGAAGCGATAGGTCGTATCGGGAAACACAAAACGCATTTCGTATTCATAAGCGGTATCCTGGGCACTCCCGAAAAGCCCTGCGCTTAAATAACCACGACTGTAAAAACTAGCATTCTTGGGTAAAAAGGCGGTGGTCATTCGCTTGGGTAAACTAAAGATCCCACTGGAACCCGTATCGAAGGTAACCTCCTTAACTTCAGTATCATTAATATTTAATTGTACCAGGGGCGTACGACTGCTCTTCATTTTAAAGGGTAAAACATATTTTTTGCGATTAGACCAGTGCTCTTTATCGCTACTCACCCTCAAAATGCTATCCCGCATATTAAAGTCCCAATATTGAAACTGCATGGCATTGGCTCCTATAATACCATCAAGCTTCATACAATGTAGTATTGGCGAAGCACTCAAATCGGCGGCAATGGCGCTTAATCCGCTAAAGCTTCGGTCCCCTAAAACAAAGTCCGGCATCCGTACGTAATTCAAGCGCTTTCGGGAACCTTGGGAATCTCTAATATTGGCATTGCTTAGGCTTGGCAGTTCTAATTCCTTGGCTAATGCTGAGGAAATTACCATTGGCGCACCGGAATCGAATAAAAAGTTATAGGGCTCTCCTCCAATATAAACCTCAATAAAAATTAGGCCCTTGTCCACATGGATGGGCACTTCACTTAGTGAAGCGTTTTGCTGCAACAGGCGCACCGTACCATTGCTAAAAAGGTTATGAGAACTGCTACAAGTACTGAGCAATACCGCAAGGAGGAGGAAGCCGGAAATTCGAATAATTAGTTGCATCAGGTGAATTTCGAAAAAAGAAAACAAACTACCTTTAAAGCCACGCACTGTTTCTTAGATAAAACCTGTTATTTTAAGCGATCAGGACTTTCTGAAGCGTGCTTCTAAGGCATGGTTAACTTGCCCTAATTTCAATTTATCAATATGAATCATCTCAAAATCAAAGCCCTAGGAATTCTTTTCTGTTTGTTTACCCTACAGGCTAATGCCCAAATCGAAGCTCAATTTGAAAAGGACATCCGAAAGTTGATTGAATTGTCGGGCTCCGTAGGATCGGCTGGTCAATTGATGGACCGCATGATTGAAAACTATAAAAAGATTTTACCTGATGTACCCGATGCCTTTTGGGCTGGAATAAGAGAAGAGATTAGTGCCGAGGCCCTAGTAGATAAAATTGTTCCCATTTACGCACGACATTATACCCATGATGACATTAAACAGCTCATCGCCTTTTATGAATCGCCCATTGGAAAGAAACTACAAGAAAAAACACCCATAATTACCCAAGAATCTATGCAAGTGGGTGAAGCATGGGGGCGAGAAATTGCCATCATGATTCAAGCGCGTTTGGAAGCCGAGGAAGAATAAAACCACTCATGCCGAAAGTTTCCCTCATCATGCCTTTTTTTCAAGCCGAGCGCTTTTTGCGCGAAGCCCTCCTTTCGGTTTTAGAGCAGGATTTTGAAGATTGGGAGCTTATCGCGGTTAACGATCAATCGACCGATGCAGGTGCCGAAATTGTCTCCGAATTCGTGTTCGAAGATGCTCGGTTCCGACTTTTCGAAAATGACCAAAAAGGCATCCTTCCCGCCCTTCAATTAGGTTTAAAAAAAGCACGTGGGAAGTACATTGGACGCATTGATGCTGATGATCGTTTTCCCGAGGAACGCCTACGCTTAATGGTCGACTTTTTGGAAGGCGCTAAGCCGAAAACCATTGTCACAGGTTTAGCACAATATTTCTCAGATCGCCCAATTTCAAAGGGTTATGCTAAATATCAGAATTGGTTAAACGAGACCAATTTAAATGGTTATACCTGGGAAGAAATTTACCGAGAATGCCCAATTGCTTCTCCCAATTGGCTGATGCGCAGAGAAGAGCTCCTAAAGGTTGGGGGCTTTGATGGGCTATCCTACCCTGAAGATTACGATTGGTGTTTTCGCTGCTATCAACATCAGTTTGATGTACAAAGCTTGAGTGCCACTACCCTGCTTTGGCGGGAGCACCCCGCTCGTACCTCACGCAATTCCGAGCACTACCAACAAGAAGCCTTTTTTCGACTTAAGATCCGTCGTTTTATAGAGCTCGAATCATTTGAAGAATTAATTCTATGGGGGTCTGGACGCAAAGCGAGAATAACGGCTGCCCTTTTAAATGAATGGGGCCTTCGCTTTCGCTGGATGGACTTAAAGCCTTCTCGCTATCCCAATGGGATAAATGATCAAAAAATTGAGGATTACCGCAATATCGAAGCGCGTCCAGGTTTAAAACTATTAATAGGGGTGTACCCAAACCCAGCAGAGCGAAAAGACCTAGAGGCATTTCTCATCTCTCGATTACTGCGAAAGGGACGCGATTATTGGTACCTCTAAACTATGTTCCTAAGGCAGGTAAGGTAAAGCTGAAGGTGCTGCCAAAGCCCAGCTCACTACTTACCTGTAGCTCACTGCCATGTTGGTGAAGGAAATCCCGGCATAACATTAGACCTAAGCCTGTACCCTTTTCTTGTGAGGTGCCATTGGTGCTTTCTAACTCCTGTTCTTGGGAAAGTTTGAGCAATTGCTTTTCGGTCATTCCTACGCCATTATCGCGAATATTACAGCGAATTTGCTCCCCATCAGGCTCGCACCAAATGCGAATTTTCCCTTGAAAGGGCGTAAATTTAATGGCATTGCTAATGAGGTTTCGTACGACAATGCTAATTCGATCGCGGTCGGCATAAACCTTAGTTTCGGCTAATACCTCCATTTCAATAGTTTGTTCCTTCTTTTGGTAGAAGGGTTTAAGCGGTTGAATGGCCTCTTCAATTAAATCGCCAAGCTTAAAGAGTTGCAGTTCTAATCTTTCTCCTTTCTGCTGACTAATAGCCCAGTCAAGTAAGTTTTGCATGAGGTGCACATTTTGCCCCACACTGTCGTTTAGCACCTTTAAAATTTCATCACGTTCCTTTTCAGAAATGACGCCCGAACTAACAAGGTTTAAAACCTCCTGTAGGTTTAGGAGTGGACCTCTCAGGTCGTGGGCAATTACTGAAAAAATGCGATCCTTAAGCGTATTTAGCTTCGATAGCTCTTCCGTTTTCTCCTCTAGGCTGCGACGATTTTCTACCTGTTTACTTACGTCCTTAATAAGCACCGAAGAACCATTAAAGATTCCCGATTTCTCAAAGAGAGCGCTCGCTCTTATTTCTAAGACTTGACCATCATTCCGTTCGATGATAAAATCTTTTAGGCCTTCCTCGCCAAATTCAGGTATTGAGGGCTCAAAGTCAGATTTTGGAAACAGTTCGTGAATACTGAGGCCAAACAAATCCTGATCTAGATTAACCAATTCCTCCAGCGCTGGATTGTAGTCGATTGTTCGACCTAAAACATCCAGAACCAAAAATCCATCGGGTAAATCCTGAATTACCTTGTTTCGTGCCATCGGGGTAACGTCGAACAGGCCAAAGCGCATCAAACCAATGGCGATAATGAAGGTCGTAAGCAAAAAGGCATAGGGCGTTAAATCCAAATGCCCAAAAGGACGAACATCTAAAAAGATATATGCAAAATTCACCAAAAGGGGAACGAGGGTGCTGAGAATAAGCAGGCGATTTTGCTTTTTAAATACGGGTTTAGCGTGGCGAAAATGAGCGATAAGCGCCCAGTAACCTGCGACTACCAATCCATAAAACACGGCGGTATGCAAATGATACCAGGGACCAGGGGTGATGTCTAATAAGGGAAAGGGACCACTGCGATCTACAGCTACCGCCTGATAAAAAAGCTGATGCCCCTCATTGGTGAGCATCATGAGGTAGGTCAATGCCGAATAAATAAATAGGCTAACAAATAGGAGCCGGTTTAAACGGTGGTCTCGGTCAATAAAACTGTAGGCAAAAATAAGCCAGAGGGAAGGCAAGGTGGCGATGCCTAAGTACTCCACTTTAATCCACATTAGCATTTGCTCTAGCTTTGTACTCGACAGTTCAAAGCCGTAGGCAACGGCCCACCAAGAGGCGGCTAAAAGCATAATGCTAAACCAGTTCAGGATCATTCTGCGCTTGGCCATAATCCAGCCAGACAATAGAAATCCAAAGCCACCAGAGGTGATTAGGCTAAGCGAAAAAATATTGAACTGAAGATCACTAAACATCAATCCTAAAATAAGCTTTTTGGTCGATGGGCTACAAACTCCTTCAAATAGAAAGGTTCGAAATAGGCTACATCCTCAAATCGTTTCTCACGCATGAGCCTTGCGGCCAGATGCTTAAAATGACCTGCGGAAGGATAGATAAGATCAGGAAAGTTATGTTGTTGGGACTGATAAACTTGCTTGGCTTTTACCGCGCCATCACCAATAAAGTAATGGGGACGTTGGCTTTGATAGGCCTCTTCGCTAAGTATCTCGGCTTTTAAGTCGGTCCATAGACCAGTTCCAAGATCAAATGTAGCGGTATATACCTCCATGCGTCGCGCGTCAATCATGGGATGCACTAAGGCCTCGGATGGCAAGTCCATTTGCATGAGCAAGCCTTCTAATAGAAGTTCGCTTCCCTTGGCGGATAGTAGGGGAATGCCCAAACTGTAAGCCAGTGCCTTGGCGGAAGCTACCCCAATTCTTAAACCGGTATAGGAGCCTGGACCAGCGCCCACGGCTATGGCCCGTAAATCCTTCGGTTTTACTTGCGCCTCGGCGAGGGCCTCTTCAATAAAGAGGTGTAGTTTTTCAGAGTGAATGTACTGATCAGACTGGGCTTCCTTTAAAACCGAAATTTCTTCCCCTTCGATTAGGGCAACTGAACAGTTCTTGGTAGACGTTTCTAAGGCGAGTATCAAGGGCTTATTCCTCTTCTTCTTTAGCTTCCTCTTCCGTCTTTTTCTCGCGAATCACACTGCCCGAGCGAAGGATCTTAGAAACAGCGGAGTAAGGACCAATCACAACTTCTTCTCCCTCTTCTACTCCCGAGGTAATGACAATGTTTTCATCATTCTGAATGCCCGTTTTAACAACCCGTAGTTCGGCTTTCCCCTCCTTATTTACAAATATCACTTCAAAGAGGTCATCCTCCGAATCAACAGACTTATCGCTGCTAAAACCAGGCTTAGAACTCGTATCTGCGCGGGTTGTTACTGCTTGGATAGGAACGGAAAGTACGCCATCCTGACGATCCGTTAAAATTTCAAGGGAGGCAGTCATACCGGGACGAAAGGGACTTAATCCCGATTCTCCCTGCAAGTGCTCATAAGAAGATTTTAAGATACGCACCTTCACTTCGAAGTTGGTCACCTGGTCGATGGTGGTCCCCGCCAATTTTGCGGAGTTGGCAATTTCCGTTACCACGCCTTTAAACTCCTCGTTTAGATAAGCATCCACCTCGATAAGGGCCGTATCCCCATGTTTTACTTGGATAATATCATTTTCATTTACCTCCACTAAAACCTCCATTAAATCCAAATTGGCCACTCGGAGAATCTCGGTACCCGTCATTTGAATAGTTCCAACCACGCGCTCCCCTACCTCGGAGTTTAGCATACTGATGGTGCCATCCATAGGAGCGTAAATAGTAGTCCGCGCTAAATTATCCTTTGCTTCCTGCAAGGTGGCTTCGGCACTTTGTAATTGATACTGGGCACTTTCTACACCGAGTTTGGATACGTCGTAGGCTCTTTTAATGGCGTCAAAATCGGCATCGCTAATAACTCCATCGCGGTGCAAGTTTTTATTTCGGTTGAAGTTCTTTTCAGCCTCTATAAACTGTGCCTTTGCGGTGGCTAAAGAAGCCTTGGCCGTGTTTACCGAAGCGCGGGAGCGATTTACGGCAGCAATAAATAAATCGGGATTTATCTTAACCAGTAACTCCCCCTTTTTCACTTTAGCCCCTTCCTGAAAAGGCAGCTCAATGATTTCTCCGGACACTTCCGCTGAAATTTTCACCTCTACCTCGGGTTGAATTTTTCCACTGGCCACAACCGTTTCGGTGATTGACTGTTCTTCCACCACTCCTAGTTCCACTTCCAGTCCTTCTTCGGAGCCAATCCAGCCCATTTTTTTGGCGGCCACCAGGATAATTACTAGGACCACAACTAGGGCAATGACAATCTTTAATGTTTTATTCATGGCTTAGAGGTTGACATTATTGGTTAGGTAGAACTCCAAAACTTTTATTCGGAAGATAAAATCAAACTTCGCTTGTGCATATTGGGACTGGGCTGCTGCCAAGTTGTTTTTAGCCGTCTCAAAATCCACTTGATTAAGCGCCCCTACTTCAAAACGTTGGCGGGCATAATCGAAAGCCTTCTGACTCGCGGTTACCGATTTACTAGCCGCCTCAAACTGTAGTTTTGCCGCTTTAGCATCGGCGTGCGCCTGATAAATGGTTTGCCGAAGATCATTCTTGGCCTGCTCCAAATTAAGCTTATTGATATTAGCGTTAATCTTTGCATTTTGAAGGTTGTAGGCTACCGCCCGACGACTAAAGATTGGTACTTGTAGGCTTAATCCAACTAATTGGTTCAGGTTATCGGAAACCTGATTATTAAAAGGCTTTATGCCATCGATAACCGGAACTTCTTGCTGAACGAATACGGGCTCTCCGGTGCTCCCAACGTAACCGAATGGAATAACCGTGGGATTACTGCCCGTTACATTAGGAATTTGATCGGAATAGTTGGTTCCCACTTGCCCTATTAAACTTAAGGTAGGTAGGTAACCACTGTAAGCTAAATCAATTCCCTCTTCTCCGGAAAGCACCCGCATTTCAGCAGCTCGTATAGCGGGTTGCTTATCAACAGCCACCTCAAATACATTAGCAGCTGGGCGATCTAAAACCTCGGCATTCGGTAATCCCAAATCGGGGGTCCCAATTTCAAAACTGTCAGGGTCTTCTAATTGTAAAATATTAGCCAATTGCAGACGGGCAATAATCACTGCGTTTTCGGTGCTGATTAAGTTTTGTTCGTCCCGAGCTAACTGGGCTTCCAATTGCAAAAGCTCTCCTTCGGGTAAGGTGCCTGCCTTTACCAACTTGCGGGTACGCTCCACCTGTAATCCAGAAATGCGTACTTGTTCCCTCGCCACTGCGGCAATTTCTTTGTTGAGCAAGATTTGCAAATAACTCGAGGCTACCAGTAGGCTAATATCATTGCGGGCTGCTTCATAATCGTATTGCGCCGCCTTAAGGTCATGGTTACGCTGAGCTATGGTATTGTATTTAGCCCCACCATTGTAAAGTATCCAGTTGGACGATAGTTGGAAGTTGGCTGTTTGGCGACTCTGACGTGAAATCTGGTTAGTTACCGGGTCGATATTCAAACCAAAGTTCCAGAATAGGTTATTTCCTAGTCGGAGATCGGGGAGGTAGTCTAAGCGTGCTGTTTGCAGATTATTATCGGCAATCTTACTTCTTAAACGAGCTTGTTCAACCGAAAGGTTTTGCGCTAAGGCATAATCTACACAGTCGGTAAGGGACCAAACCTCAGGTAATGGAGACTGCGCATTTAACTCAGTAAAAAGGAAAAGGCAGAAGAAAAGGCTTGCAATTTTTTTTAACATAGCAGGGACTTTACCCGTTCAAGTAGCCCTACAAAGATAGAATTTCGTCCCCTTATTGCGGAGTTTCGGCCCTCTTACTTGTTTTTTTATGTCGATATATAGCGTAGCCCACACCTGCCATAATCAAATAAGGGAATACCATAAGATACAGGATACCCACATTTAGGCCTGTGGCCTCGGTACTACCCGTTTTTGTGCCAGATTCAGCAACGGCCTTACACATCGCGCATTGCGCATCTGCCGAGAGGCTAATGGCTACTAAAATGAGGAGCGCTAATAGTGTTTTGAACTTGGGCATTTCTAGTAATAAGGTTGCATAAACAAATATACAAGCACGCCGGTAACTGCTACATATAGCCAGATAGGAAATGTATATCGCACCAATTTGCGATGCTTAGCGTACTCTTGGGTTAAGCCACGGTATATCGCCAGCATAGCCAAGGGTAAAACCGGGATGCTCAATAAAATATGTGAAATAAGGATAAAGAAATACAGCCCACGTATAAAGCCTTCCCCACCATAAGGAATAGGCTCGGCATTAAGTTTACTAATCACATAGGAAACTAGAAAAACTGCGGATAAACCGAAGGCCGCCATCATCACAAATCGATGGGCTGCAATATTCTTTTGCATGATAAAGTAAAGGCCACTTAGCAACAATAAAGCGGTGGTCCCATTTAAGATAGCGTGGAAAGCGGGTAAGGTTCCGCGGTCAATACCCATCTCCAATCGGAAAGTATCAGGAAACAGAATTAACAGAGCGACCGCAACTGGCACCAGAACCGAGAGAACCACAATAATCGGGATGGCTACCCGATCCGCTTTGGGATTAGCGGTTTTTAATTCACGTATTTCACCCATTGTCTTCTTCTTTGGAAGCTCGGTATTCATTTACCGACTTCGTTTTCTCGTACTCCGCGATAAGAATTTTAATGTCGTCTTTTAAATCTCCTATTTCCACGGGAGAAGTACCAGAATAAACCGCTTTAAGGTTTCCTTGTTCATCACGACGGCTGCGAATACGTCCTTCCCAATCTACGAGAACCAAATTTTCGGAATGCAAGAATCCGCCTGGCGCTGTGGCATCTTCCTGGGCGCTCAAAAAGAAATTAGCCGCCGTATTGTAGATATCTTCCTTTTCGCCAGTTAGAAAGAACCAACGTCCGTTAATGGCGCCAATTTCTTCCTCGTAGGCCTTAAGAACTTCAACAGAATCGTGCTCTGGGTCAACCGTAAACGACACGAAACTGATGTCCTCATAACCCTTAAACCGATCTTGCACTTGTTTTAAATTAAAGTTCATCGCCGGACAGATTGTTGGGCAGGTGCTAAAGAAAAAATTAGCCACGTATATTTTCCCTTTTAATTGTTCACTGGAAAACAGCCGTCCATCCTGATCGGTAAACTGAAAGGGAGGGATACGATAAGGCAGGGTGTCCTTGATAAGCTCGCCGTCCACTTCACGGTCTACAACAGTTTTAGGGCCTACATAGTCCAAGGTTTGGAAGAAGTTGCCTTCTGCACCGTAAACAAAGATGAAATAAAGCACCGAAGGCAGCACTAATACGGTGATTAGTACTGCCTTCGTTGTAGAAATCTTTTTTGCCATTACATGTTCATCATTGAATTCAAGTAACCTCCCTCAGTAAGAAGAATAAAAGTGAGGTAAGGAATCAAAATAACAATGGGTAAGGTGATGGTCCAAATGAAATTTTTACGCTCATGCCCTAAGTGCATAAACTCGGCTACAATGTAGTAGGCTTTACCTAAGGTAAGAACAATAAATATTACGTTTAGTAAAGTTGTTCCCAAAATATGGGTATCTGTTAAAGCAGGTGGTTTGATAATACCTAAAACAACTTCAACGGTAGTTACGATTAATAAAATCCAAAATACCTTCCAAATCCATTTGGTTCCTTCTGGACTATCGTGATGCTCGCTTGGATATGCGTTATTATTTGCCATGATATACTAAGCTAAGATTATAATTAAACCAAATAGAAGAAGGTAAATACAAATACCCATACTAAGTCTACAAAGTGCCAGTACAGACCTACTTTCTCTACCATTTCGTAATGCCCCCGACGCTCATAGGTGCCCATCAATACATTGATGAAGATAATCACGTTAAGCACTACTCCTGAAAATACGTGGGTCCCGTGGAATCCGGTTACAAAGAAGAAGAAGTTTGCAAATAAGGTGTTTCCGTATTCATTGGCACGCATCCCGGCACCTTGTAAAAGTGAAGCATTTTTCATCACCGCACGGGCGTCTTCACGGCTTAAGGTTATCGGGCCCTCTTCGGTTCCTTTACCTGGCATACGCAAGGTCATATTATCATTGAGACCGAAGGCAGCAATCATATCCGCAGTTTTAAATTCAGAATGGTCACCGTGTGGCTTTTCTTGGCCAGTAATCAATTCGTAAACGCTGATGATCTCACCTTCTCCATCTACGGGAGTAAAGTACATCACCGTACCGTCCTCGGCCATGATGGCTCCTTTATCGCCATTAATGAAGTGATACCACTCCCAGGCTTGAGAACCCAAGAAAGTGAAGCCCCCAACAATGGTTAAGCCTAACCATAGAACTACACCCTTAGTATTCATTTTATGACCGGCGTTTACTGCCAGTACCATAGTAACGGAACTAAGAATAAGGATAAAGGTCATTAAGGCTACGAAGAGCAATGGATGTTCTCCGTGCAGAAATGGAAAGTGAGTAAACACATTTTCGGCAACGGGCCAGGTTGTTTCGAATTTAAATCGATACAATCCCATTGCAGTTAAGAATCCTGAGAAGGTTAGGGCATCTGATAATAGGAAAAACCACATCATCATTTTGCCGTAGCTAACGCCGAAGGGTTGGCGTCCTCCGCCCCAAATGGCGGTTGTGTTCTGTTCTAAAGCAGCTCCGTTAGCCATGCATTAAAATTTTTGCAAGTTTAGCGAATAAATAACAAAAAGAAGTATAAATAAAGCCAGAGGCCATCGAGGAAATGCCAATAAATGCTACTGGCTCTAAATCCTTGATGCTCTTTAGCCGTATGTACTTTTAGTATTGCGGTGCGGTACCAGGTGTAAAGTAAAACCAAAATACCCGAAATAACATGAATCCAGTGTAGTCCTGCAATTACGTAAACCCAACTGCTCGCACTATTTCCACCGGTAAAAAAATAACCCTGATCCATTAGTGCTACCGCCCCTTGCCATTGCAGGTATAAAAAGGCCAAGCCCATGATTAAGGCCAGTAAAGTAAGATTTCCGGCCAATGCGATATTGGAACGACGAATTTGAGACTTGGCCAGTACCAAAACAAGGCTGCTCAATACAATTACCGCCGTGGCATATGCAAACTCCATGGGTAATGGAAATTGCAACCAGGAATTATCGGCCAATTTAGCCGAGCGATGTACCACGTAACCACTGGTTAAACCAGCGAAGGTCATTACAATACTACCCAAGCCAATCCATAGCAAGGGCAATTGTACTTTCTTCTTTTCTGCTGCTGACAATTTTCCCACGTCCTAAATATATTTATCAATCACCAATAACAATTGCAGCAAGGGCAAGTAAATTATGCTGTAAATCATGAGCTTACGAGCGGCTGGAATACTTCTTTTACTAAAGAGGTTCCAGGCGAAGTACATAAATCCAAGCCCCAACAAACTTGTGATGATTATTCCCACTACCGAAAGACTTAGGCTCCCGCTTAAACCAAAGGCGGGTAGCAAGCTTACGGGAATAATAAAAAAGGTATAAATCAAAATTTGGGTGGCACTCTTGGTATCGCGTTTACCGGACGGAAGCAATACGTAGTTTGCCTTTTTGTAGTCATCATCTGCTATCCATGCAATAGCCCAAAAGTGCGAGAACTGCCAAAGAAACTGAAGGGCAAATAAAGTTCCTGGTTCTATGTCAAAGTCACCAGTAGCAGCAACCCAACCTAATAATGCGGGAATAGCTCCTGGGAAGGCGCCTACAAAAACGGCCAGTGGCCCGTGCGCTTTTAGTGGGGTATACACTAAAACGTACACGAATAAGGCAAAGGCTCCAAAACCTACGGTGAGAGGGTTAATCCAATACAAGAGCAGAAGTCCAGCAATTGCCATTACCGAAGAAGATAACATCGCTTCCGTAACCGTTAATCTGCCTGTAGGCAGAGGACGATTTTTGGTTCGATCCATTAAGGCATCACGATGTCTTTCGATTACCTGATTAAAGCCATTTGCCGCCCCTACTACCAAGTATCCGCCCAGAGCGAGGAGAACAATCGCAGAAAAAGACACGCTATCAGCGCCTAGGAAATATCCGGCCATAGCCGAATAAACTACGCTTAAATTAAGCCTAGCCTTGGTAAGCTCCATAACGGCTGAAGCCTTTTCACTGAGGCTTAAATTCTGTGCTTTAATTTCTGAAGTGCTATTCAAGGTGCTCTATTGGACCGCAAAAATACGCAGCTCTACTGAGCCCCACAAAATAGAATGATTCTAACTAGGCTTTTTTACAATAAACCAGGGATTGAGAAGGTCTTCCTTGTTATAAATCAGGGCTTGACCCTCCTGCTTGGCTTGGTAAATTTCAAAACCCGAACCTTTAGCAATGGCGTGACCAGCGGCCGTATCCCACTCCATAGTAGGCGCAAATCGTGGGTATACATCGGCCGAGCCTTCTGCTACCATGCAGATTTTCAAACTACTTCCTCGACTAATAACTTCCGAGTCTGGATAGTCGCGACGCACCTCCTCAAAAAAGGCGGCCGTTTCATCACTCATATGAGAACGACTGCCAACCATGGTATAGGGTCGATCCTGGGTTTCGGGAAGCTTAATAGCCTTTGCCATCCAATCTTCAAGATTGTCGGTATCCTTAATATGTGCGGCTTGATCTACTCGGTAAGAGCCCAATTCGCTTCCACCAAAATAAAGGGTCTCGTCTACCGGGACGTAGATTACCCCCATTACAGGCACCCCTTTTTCGATTAGGGCGATATTAACGGTAAATTCTCCGTTTTGCTTAATAAACTCTTTGGTTCCATCTAAAGGATCAACAATCCATAACACTTGCCAATCCTTACGCTCGGAGTAGGATAACTCCTTGCCTTCTTCGCTTAAAACCGGGATACCGGTTTCCTTTAGCATGTTTACAATTTTCTGATGCGCCTTTTTATCGGCAATGGTAAGCGGCGATTTATCGTCCTTGTACTCTACCTCAAAAGTGTTTTCGTAAACTTCTAGTATTTCTTTTCCAGCCGCAATTGATGCTAAGATGGCATCGTAGGCTAAAACTTTGGTTTCAATTCGGTCCATTATTGTATTGATTTATAGGTCAAAAAAAATAGCCGCCTCGGGAGTCTGAGACGGCTATAAAGTTACGAAGTATATCTTATTGTAGCTTGGCGTTAATGGGCAAAGTAAAGCTCATTCGCACTGGTTTTCCACGTTGTTTAGCCGGAGTAAGCTTTGGTAGTTGTTTTACCACTCGCACGGCTTCATCGTCTAGCAATGGATCCACACCACGCATCACCTGAACATTGGAAATCGAGCCATTTTTCTCAATCACGAAGTTCACATAAACCCGACCTTGGATACCCATTTGACGGGCCATTTCGGGGAACTGAAATTCGCGACTAACGAATTGTAAGATTTTCTGTTGGAAACACATCTTACGCTCGTTATTGTCCTTCGCATCTTCACAACCTGGGAAGATTGGCACAGACTCAACCACGGCAAAACTCAAAACCTCATCAGATTCCTCTTCCTCGATTTCAATCACTTCTACCTCTTCCATCATATCGGTTTCAGTAGTTTGGATTTCCAGTTCTTCTTCGAGCTCCACGTCATCCTCTACTACTTCAATTACCTCCGGTGGTGGCGGTGGAGGTGGCGGTGGGGGAGCGATCTCACGGTTCGTGATGGGAATAATCTCATCATCTACTTCCACGTCAAGCTCACCTAAATCGGCAATTGACTGGTCGTAAGTTTTCCACTCGATAAGAACGATACAGAGAAGTAAGGCTAAAATCAACCCAAACTGGGTAAATAAGCCCCGGTAGTTCTCTAAGTCGGCTTTTTCTGATTTCTTCGGTTGCATAAACGATCGATTTGCAGTGGGCTAATTTAATTAATTTCTGCGGGGCTTGCCAAGTTAAATTTTCGCTTTTCTAGCGCAGCTTGAAATTCACGGGAATGCGAACCCTTACCGGTACCTTTTGTCCTAACTGACTGGCCGGCACTAATTCGGGCATGGCTTTGATTACGCGAAGAGCTTCTTCTCGAAGGTCAACATTGTTACCCCGAATTACTTTTGCTTGTTCCACCAAACCTTCGGTATTAATTACAAACTCCACGTAGATTCGCTCACTTTCACCAAATTGACGAGCTCGCTCCGGGAAATTCGTTTCATTAGCAATGTAGCTTTGTACCCACTTATTAAAGCAGTCGAGTTGTTCTTTTCGCCCGTGAAGATCCTCGCAGTCCTTAGGTCGAGCCATATGCTCCACATTAACCGCCTCAATAGGAGTTAATATTTCGGGAGTGAAAACCGAAGTAAAGCCTATGGTGTCTAAAGGCTCTGATCCCGTTAATAATTGTGGTCGAAGCTGGGTATTGTTAGCTACCACTTTAAACTTCTGAGTGTTCTTAGGAACCACCGGCTCGGGTTCTGGCTCTTTAATTTCGGGCTCTGGGATTTCAGGTTTTTGGCGCGGGATTCGGGGCACAAACACTCCCGATTCACTTGCTTGTTCCTTCGCCTCCCCTTCTAAACTCGGGGGATGGTACTCGGTGGTCCATTGAAAGATTTCGGTAACTGCTGCTAGACTTAGGGCAATTCCAAGCATAAAAAATATGCCGCGATAGTTTTCGAGATTCTGACTCCAGTTCTTTTTGTTTTGCATGTTCCGCTGTGTTTTTGGTTTCTTCTTTTATTAATCAGGCTCTTCGGCCCTGAATAAAAGACCAAAGAAGCGCAGCCAACAAGGTGCCTATTGAATTGGCCAGAAAGTCCCACCAATCTCCTCGACGACCTGTAACGAGAGTATGTTGCAGAATCTCTATCAGACCTCCTAAAGCGATAACAAGTATTGAAATCAAACTTAGCTTTGAAACTGATAGAGACTTCTTGATGGGATAACGCAGAATAGCTAATAATATTAAGCTGGTCCAAATGAAAAAAATCAGGACATGCAAGAACTTATCGTTTAAATCCACCAACTCTTGAGGTAAGCGCTTGGACGGAAGCAAGGTGAAATAAAACAATAAAAAACCCCAGACGAAGGCCGGGGCTCTAAAAAGAATATTTTGGATTTGGTTGTTCAAACCACTTAAGAAAGTAGTTCGCCGTAAGCCTCAGCGTCGAGAAGGTCATCCAACTCTGAGGAATCGCTCATCTTAATTTTGATCATCCACCCCTCTCCATAAGGATCATCGTTAACCAATTCGGGGTTAGACTCTACGGCTTCATTAAACTCTTCTACCTCGCCAGAAACCGGCATAAATAAATCGGAAACCGTTTTTACCGCTTCCACTGAACCAAAAGTTTCTTCACGGTCTAAACTCTCGCCTTCCGTTTCAACTTCAACAAATACAATATCGCCCAATTCACCTTGAGCAAAATCCGTGATACCCACAGTTGCGATATCACCTTCCACGCGGATCCATTCGTGATCCTTCGTGTACTTTAAATCGTTTGGAATATTCATGCCTCGCTTTTTTGATGGGACAAATTAAATAGTTTTTTAGCGATTATTGGCCCAAATTCAACCTTACACTAATTCCAAATTGATTTGTGGTTAATGGGAAAGCATTAGAGGTTTTAAATCGCGACATATTCAAGTCGTAAAATAACTTAGTTTGAATACGCTGGCTCAAGCGGTAATCCGCCGAAAGCTTAACCGTTGTTACCCGTTGACCAGAGGTAGGTTGATCTACATCTTCTAAAATCCTGCGAATTAAAATAATGTTATCCCGTATTCCTATATCAGCTCGCAGCTCTAAGTTCGCCACGGGGTTTGTTCTACGAGAGCCAACGCGCACAAACTTCAATTTTACATCTTTAATAATGTAGCCCGCACTAAATACCCATTCACTCCCACGGTTCTCGGTAATCTGATTATTAGTAAGGCTAAGCATCATATTACGATCGCTCTTATACTCTACACGCAAAGTCATGTTATTCTTGAGCTTGGTATTTAAACCAATCAAGGGCGAAAATTGCTCCGTCATGCTGATAGAGTTAATCTGGAAATTCGGTAATAAATCTCCGTTTGCGTCCAGGGCTATTGGCTCGCCATCTTGAATTGCCTTTTGCTGTAGGAGGTTTGTTGTTACCGAGGAAACGGTATAGTTTGAGCGATAGGCATGGTTTAAAGTGAAGCTTGCGAAATACTTCTTAAAGAGCTTCATCTTGCTTAAGCCATCATACGTTATCTGCCAGTTTGGAAGGGGAATATCTCGACCAAAATCCAGTGGAACGCTATTCGCATCGGTACCAGAATAAGCGGCAATAAACGAGGGAATGAGCACCTCTTGGGCACTTACGCTGTAGTATCGATATCCGTAATTAGAAGAATCTGGACTGCCAAGAAGTTCGGCGGTATAACCAGGAATTGAGTCGGTGTATACCTGTTCCATACGTTCCGCCAGTCTTCTGGAAATCACCAATCGGTTACTCCGGAATTGATCATAAGTTGCTGAGTTATACTCTGGCGCCTCCAAGGTTTCAAAGGCGGTATTCATCATAAACCAAGAGCTAGAGAAGGTTTGCGTTTGAAACTGGTTTTGATTCCTAAACTCGTAATTGGTGAAATCCCCGGTTACGGGATCAAAGACACTATCGGCCCGGAAGAATGAATTCAAATTACTGCTACCCTGCCTTTGAGCCGTTACGACAATTCGTAAGGAATTGATGGGCTCCAGCGTTAAGCGCATATTCAAATTGGTGTTACCTGTTTTGGAATACTGCGTATTTAAGTTAGGGTTTTCAATTAACCAGTTATTTGCTTCGGCAGCGCCTCGGATATCCTGCTGGTCTCCTAAGGTAAATAAGACTCCCGGAGCCGCACCTGCTTCCGACAATCCGAATAAAGTAGGGCTGTATTTGAATCCAGGTAATACCTGGCCGTCGGACTGACTGTAATTTACCGAACCCGATTTTACCATCATTAAAAAACGGGCTCCCCCCATTAGGACCTTATCAAAAGCAGTTGGCTCATCTTCCTCCTCATTTTCTTGGTTTTGAGCTCTGCTTCGTTGACCGGGAGTTGGCACCCCTCTTGGCCGTCTGCGCTCCGAGGTATTCCCTCCGCCATTCAAGGCTTTTTTAAGATAAGGAACCTTATTGTAGAGGGCATTGAAATTAAGGGTACTATTTAATTGAATCTGCCGGTTATTCTGAATGGTATTCCCAAAGTTCAAGTTGAAATTGGTGTTACCTGGGGTCCGGGTACTTCCACGCGTGGTCGCCAAAGATGGTGCCTGCCAATCGAAGTCTCCGTTATAGGTTGCCGTAAGGGTAACAAAATCCATTAAGGGCAACTTGTTAATGGGTACCTGCCAGTTTAAGGTAACCTGTTGGTGATAGGTCATGGGGCGACCAAAATTCCTCAGGTTCTCCATGATGGTATCCCGATTCTCCTGACTATTCGGGTCGCCGGGTAGTTCATCAATTCGGAATCCCGCTCTTGCACCGTAATCAAATCGAAGTGACTCGGTAATGTCGTACAAGAGGTTATACTGTCTATTTAAATTAAAGTTCTTGTTATAGGTCGCTTCAATATTTCCTAAAAGTTCCGGTGGAATATCATTCAAAATGGCATCTGTATTACGCATTTGCATAGCCGTGTAATTCCGGTCAAAGCTGGCAATAGCAGTAAAACTCTTAGGGTAGGGATAAAAATTAAAGTCGCGGATAAGGGCAAAAGCATCATTTTGCAGCCAACTCACCTTAGTAAAAGGCTTAATGGGTTTAGGTCGCGCCCGATACGTATAGTTAAGGTTACCGGTGTGTTGACGATTAATATCGAAACGGGTATTGATATTACGCCTAAAGGTTTCGGAGAAGGAATAGCTTACCGCGAAGTTTTCAATGTCATATATCTGAGGCTTCCGTTGACTGCGGTTGGCATTCCTTTCTTTCCTAACATTAGTGAAATTCAAGGAACGACGGCGGGTATAATCCTGGGTAGCCTGACGCAAGGAATCCTGATCAAGAGGATCTTCAATATTATTGAGGGCATCGTCAAATTCAATATCCAAATCAAGAGGATTGAATCGAGGGTTAATCCAAGTTTCGCTCGTACCAAAGAACATTGGAATGCGAATTCCCAAATCTTTATTGAAAAACTTACCGAGCTCCACATTGGATTGTAGGTCATAAGCATAACGTTGCTCCTGCTGGAATTCACTTACCGACTGATCTAAGGACCCCCAACCAATGGAACTAGTACTACCAGTAACCGAAACATTGGCGAAATCGGCAAGTTTCGCTGCCACTCGAGCATTAGCCGCCCAGCCGCCATCTTGATCAAAATCGGTAAGTCGAAGCTCATTAATCCAAACCTCTACATCTTTATTAAGGCCATCATCGCCATCATTAGCAAACCTTCGCTTAGGATTTCGAACCCCAATTAAAACTGTGCGCACATTACCAAGGTTAGGCGCCCCAACCACGGTTACTCGGCCACCCGCGCGATTCACGCTATAGGGTTCATTTATAGGATCGCCGGTATTACGATAAGCCTTATTTCGCTCCAGCTTAACATCTTTAAGGACTTGCAATGCGAAATCCATCTGGTTCTCCGCTGGCCAAATAAGGTTAACTTCGGTATTACTCACATTCCAAGGCGTTACCGTCATAGGAATTTCGTACTCGTAAAAGTTTTGATCGTAGTCACTACCCAAACGAATAAACACAGTTAAGTCTCCGTCATTTAATACTTGTCCCTCGGTAGCTGATTCTAAGTGAGTAAATAATTTCAAGCGCTTGTAGAGACGCATATCGAAATCGATATTTCTAAATACGGCGCGAGCGTCACCATCTTCAAGATTGATTATGCGCAAAGAAAGGGCCTGCTCATTTTGCTGGTTTGCCGAAGTAGTTCCAAAGAGAACCTGACGATCAATACCCGGTGGTAATACGTAAGGCACGGGAGAGCGAGAACCATTTTGCTCGATATTCACCGCGTTTACCTCAAAAATGGTGTTGTTCTGATCATCTTGGGTTAAGCGATCGCGAGTACCATCTAAGGCAAATTGATAACGACGCCACTCCCCTCTTACCAATTCCATGCGAGCGAAACGCAAAACGATATCATCGGGGAAGTTTTTCAGGAAGGCGCGAATAAAGCGGATAGAGCGAAAATCATTGATGGGACCAACCCGTTTATCGGGGTTAAATACGGGAATTTTAAACTGTACCCAATGGGCAGTGTAGGATTTACCGTTGGGCTGTGTAGGTGAAGAAGTTTCCAGGATATCCGTAATGTAGTTTTGCCCTACTTCCTGTAAATCCTGTGGGCGAATACTAATTCGATACTGGTAATAGGTTTCTGCTTTGGATAAAGTTTGGTCGCGGTTTACATCCTCAATATCGGGAAGGTTAGTGGCAAAAGCCGAAACACCCCCTACGGGAGTAGGGTTAGAATTGCCTTGTGGGTTATTAAAGGCTTTGTATCGTTCGAGGATATTCGCTTCATCGGCATCCAGATTATCACCTCTATAATATTGGAAGTTATCCGAAGCCGGGTCGGCATTGGCCTGAATATAAGCTGGTGAGGCGGCACCAAATGTGTTGAGCACGCGCTGCACGTAATTAGCATAGGCTGTATCATTGCTCCACGTGCGTTCTTGCTCATCATTTAAAAGGTCGTAACCTACGTCTTGTAAATCACGTGCGGAAGGGTCGGCATCGAATGCAACCACTGGTGGGCGTACATTAGTCGCATATCCCCAATGGGTTGAATCCAGTTTCGATAAATCGCCATTAACAGGAATACTGTTTTCAATGGCCTGCACCCCATCGCGAAGAATATCTTCCGAAACACTACCAAGGTTAAAGTAGAGGTCACCACCCGGAGGTGCATCGCCCTCTGTACCCACAAAAGGGTTTAGCATCCAAAACTGAATAAACTCAATATTTTGCTCCTCGAAGTTGGTTACACTTACATCGCGCATAATTCCACCCCAGCGGCTGCTTGGATCGCGCAATTGTCCTTCTTGATTAATCCCTGCGGAATAAGGCGTAGGTTCCACGTCGTAGTTATAAGGACCGCGGTCACGGGGATAATAAGCCAAATCGAGGGTAGCAATATTACGAGGTTGACTGTTATCCAATTCTAAATTGGGGAACACCTCATCAACCAAAACTTCGCGGACATCATTAGTCGATTGCAGGTCTTTGTTATTGCGAATGTTATCGGGCGTTCGGGCCTCATCATTATGGAATAAGGGATCAATGGTATACCAGGCTAAGCGGGCCCGGTTAAAGCCATAGGCCAGATTATTCTCGGTTGATTCGGGGAATAACTCGGGCTGTCCTGCGGGGGTGGAGGCTAAGCGCCAGGCCGATGGATTTCGAATATCGATGGTGGTTTGACTAGATTCGAAATCATCTAAAAAAGTAGTTTGTTCGCCGTTGATTTCAATTCCCCTTGGGCTGCCGGGAATAAGCTGAGCAACTTCGGCGCTAACCAATAAATTGGATTTTTCTTTGGTACTGATAAATGGAATTGCGTCCACCATCCTGGTTAAATAGGGCGCATCTTTAGAGTAGTTTCCATTAAAGCCTAATATGGTGTTAGAGATGGGCTCATCACCAATATTCACCTTTTGGGTAAGGGGGCGCTCATTGAGGTGCACCATAGTAGCCCCTAAATTGAAGTTCTCGTTAAACCGATATTCGGCGTTTAAGCCCATGAAGGTTTTCGTTTGGAAGTTGAAAAGCGCATTGTTCTCAAAATCTACCTTGATAGGTACTCCCGAATTAAGAATCCCCTCATTTAAAATGGTAACCCGACCTAAATTGTAATCTACGCGGTAATCTTGCCCCTCAACTAAACGGGTACCTCCTGCAGTAACCGAAACCGATCCAGGCGGGATATTAAAGGCATTTAATTGAATTTCGCTGCTCGACGATGATTTGAACTGCCCACGAATCAGATATTTGTTTTTCCGGGTTTCATTTTGCGCTACAAAACGTGTGGAGTCGTAAAGCTCTTGGAACACATATTTATCCTTTTCCTCATCGGTACTCAACTTTTCCTCTAAGTTCGATCCGAAAGGCTCTAAGACGGGAAAGAAGATTCGACCATTTTGCGGATATATGGTGACATTCGGAATAAAGTCGAAGAAACCATCTGGCTGATCATCATTGTTTTGATTCAATCGATCAAGGTCCATTACTCTCAGGAGAAGTTCCGAACGCAGGCTGCTTTCCGGTAGGAAGGGTACGGGAGTTCCGGTTTCATCGTTTTGATAAAGTACTTGCAAACGGAAGTCTTCCGAACCAACCTGGAAGGCGGAAAGGGAGTACACGTTCTTCATCATCAAGTCCCAGTTCGGAACGCGCACATCGAGGATAAAGCTTTTAAGCATTTTCACCACCAAGTTATTCGGTGGACTTACCCCATCGGTACTAAATTCACCTACTTGGTAGGTTCGTCCTCCGGCGGTATACTGGAAGGCTACCGCTAAAACCTCATCTTGGTTAAGGGCAGTATTAAGGGTGATATATCCTAATTGAGGGTGAAAGTTAAACTCGTTAGGGTTCAACTTCCTTGCATTGGCTAACTCTACAAATTCTGTTGCCTCATCGAAACCTGCGCCAGTAAGGGCCGCATTCACTTGCGAGATATCCCGAACACCTGGGTAATCTTGCGCTAAGGTTTGCGGGTTTAACTGGTTACTCAGGTTGTCTGGGAATTGGGTTCCATTTCTTCCCGGGTAAATTACGGGTCCACTACGCTGACGATCCCGATAGGCATTTCGCTCTCTTTCCCCCAAATCGAGCATTGCCACAATGTTTCGGGTATCCTGCACATTTTGGCGGTTATTGGTTACCCATACTTCCACCTTGGTAATTTGCACTGGCGAGGTGATAAGAGGCGAATTTTGCAGAAATTCCTCATAATTATCACGGAAATAATGCGAAAGGAAATAGTGGCGGTTGGCTTCGTATTGATCGCCCCAAATTTCAAAATCGGTGGTGGTGGCTCCTCCCTGTATATTAATGGAAGATGATTGACTGCGCTGTTCGGAAAATACTCCGGTCAACATCAACTTTCCAAATTGGAACTGTCCTTTCACACCAAATAGACTTTGGGCTCCGGTGATTAAGGAGGAGTTGAGGGGTAGGTTCACATTACCTAATTCAATTTTTTTGATGATATCATCCTCAAGTCCTGTGAACTCCACTTTTACTTGATTCTCGAAGGCAAAGGTGGCTTCTGTATCGTAGTTCACATTCATCTTTAACTTTTCTCCGATACTTCCGTTCACATTCATCTGAATGCGCTGATCGAAGTTAAAGGTGAATACATTCCGGTTTCGTTCGGGAATGATAGGGTTATCAATTTTCTGAAACCGTCCTCCAAAGGTTAACTCTGCAAAGCCTTGAGGTCGGATATCGATGGTATTGGAGCCGAATATTCGGGCAAAACTCTCGCTATCTACGGTAATTTGTGGAATAAGAGAGCTAGCCGGATCGCGACCTTCAGCTTGTTGTGCCGCTTCACTTTTACTCCTGGCATTCCAATAATCTTGGGCTTGCTGTCGAGCGATATACTCCCGGTACTCACTTGGTGTCATCACCATAGGTGGGGAAGCACTAAACCGGCCGTAGCGTCGGTACACAAAGTAATTCCCAGATTCCTGGTCGTATACAACCTCCTCCTTAAAGTTACCCGGTTCATTTCCATACACCCCACCGCTTTCCCCATTCTCGAAAGGATAAGGTAAGAGAGAATCCGGGTCATTGGTATCTGCGGCAGCGAAGGGGAACAGGGGTTTAAAGCTCATCAAATCTTCGCGACCTAGAATATCCGAAGCTACATTCCTCCGATAAGTAAAGGAATAAATGATGAACAATACTGCCATCCCAGGCAAGAGAAGATGTTTGCTACGGAGCTTCAAAGTTTTTTCAGCGCTGCTTTAATGAGTTCTTCAATACTGGGCTGCTGTAGTTCCTGCAAAAGCTTGCTTAGAACCTTATCGGTTTGACGACCGGTATACCCTAATACTTCGAGTGCGGCACTGGCCTCCGCTTTTAATCCAGGGTTAATGCCACCTTCAACCGCTCCTATGGATTCGGCTAATGGCGCTAATTTATCTTTTAAGTCAATTATAATACGTTGCGCGGTTTTCGCTCCAATTCCCTTTACCGACTGCAGGAGTCCTACATCATCACGGCCAATTCCCGCAATAACTTCCGCTGGACTTAAGCTACTTAAAATGGTACGCGCCGTATTTCCTCCTACCCCATTAACTGAGATAAGATGTACAAAAACATCTCGCTCCTGACGGCTCGAAAAGCCATACAAAGTTTGGGAGTCCTCTTTATAAATAGGATGCAAAAAGAGCATCACTTCACTTTCATGCGCGATGGCCGAGTAGGTGTGTAATGAAATTCCGATAAGGTAACCGATACCCTGGCATTCGACGATAGCCTCAGTAGCGCGGATTTCGGACAATTTCCCCTTGATGTGATGCAACATAGGAATGGTTAAAAGCTAAGCTTGGATTTCCTGAAAAACGGCAAAAATACGTTTTTCATGTACCGAGCCAATAAAAAAGCCGTCCTACCACTAAAGTGATAAGACGGCCTTAGAACGACGGGACTAGATTATTATTATCTAATCACCAATTTCTTTGAAATATTTACTTCGCCATCAATCTTCAAGGTGTAAAAATACACGCCCGGATTAAGGGCACTAAAGTCGATTTCCAATTCGCTTGACTGGCTATTCAATTCGGTTTCAAAAACTTTAGCACCAATTAGATTAATGAGTTCAAACTGAGCATTAGCTCCAGAGTTAACATCGTATTGAATTCTTAGGTAGTCATCAGCAGGGTTTGGATAAACCGATAACTCAGGACGAGAAAACTCCTTTTCGGATAATGGTACACCGTTAACTTGGTAATTTATGCGAAACGCAACCGAATCGGTTGGATTGTAATAGTCGAACAAAACATAGTCGATAAATCCGGTGCGGGTGTATCCATCTAAATCAGGATAAACATGCAAGATTGCCGTATCGGTTGCACCAGGCTGAATTACGCGGTTAAAAGAAACCGGATTTTGTGAAATATCGGTCGTAAAACAAAGACCCCAGCAGATGGCATTACTATCGGTTAACTCTGTGTAGTTGGCATCAATTCTTTTAAGGGCTACTTCCACTGGAAGGTTAGATACATTTTGCACTACGGCATAAGCCGCTAGGTCACCATCAACCCAAGCATTACCCACCACGAGAGTGTCTTGCTTAATTATTTGAAGGCTTTGCGCTTGCAGGCTAAAAATACCGCAAACAAAAGCTAAAATGAAGAGTGTAGTTTTTCTTGTCATAGCAGAGAATTATGTCGAGGTTTACAAAAGTATAAAATTAAGAGGCTACTAGTAGCATATATATCTTATTTCCCTTATTTTCGGCCTTCGCAATCTTAAGTTTTTGTTATGAAAAAGTATTACTTATCCCTTTTCCTTAGCGCCATTACGCTAGGATTATTTGGTCAGGGCTATTATCAGATTCCGGCCATTAACGCAGGTACCAACCCTGGTAACCTGAACAATGACCCAGAGCAGCCTGAGGCTTTCCTTAGTGGAAACAACCTTGGCTACACTAGTGTTCTAAGCACCGGCGCTGCCGATCAGTGGTCAACGGCTCAAACACTGCCATTCAGCTTTAACTTTAACGGTGCCGCTGAAACTCAGTATTATGTATCAGCATCAGGTGTGGTAACCTTTGCCTCATCTACACCTACTACCACTCCAGGTTTTACTCCCGCTCTTTTACCAGCGGCTGGTATCCCACCAAAATCTGTTTGTGCTTGGGGTATGGATCTTACTGGTGCTAACGACGCGGTAGTTTCGAAAACTTTCGGTACTGCTCCTAATCGTCAGCACTGGATTATCTGGGCTTCTGCATCAAACTCAAGTTTAGGTGCAGGTTGGACCTACTGGGGTATCGTTTTTGAGGAAACTAGCGATCGTATTTACATCGTTGACATGCGTAGCTACTCTCAAGGTGGTGCCAATGTTGCTATCACAGCTGGTGTTCAAATTGACGGTTCTACCGCCTATAACGTAGCTGGTTCTCCTGCTCTAACTTCTCAGAATACTGCTACTGGTGGTAGCCAGAGCGATGCCTTAGACAATACTTACTACGAGTTCGCTTATGGTACTCAGCCTCAGTATGACATTGCCTTAATCTCTGCTAGTATTTCTGATATCGCAGGTTTAAATACTGCTGAGACTTTCGAAGCATTGGTTCAAAACAAAGGTTCTGAAACCATTACTTCATTCAATTACAACTATGACGACAACCAAGGTGGTACAGGTACAACTGCCATCAACCAAACTTTGGGTACTGGTGACTTTGCTACCATTACAATGAACCCAGGTTGGACTGCTCCTGGAGCTGGTTCTTATACTATCGACCTTGATATTAGCGACCCTAACAACAATACGGATGCTAATCCAATGGACAACAGCTTAACTTTTAATGTTCAAGCTGCTCAGGATGTACCGCGTACTTTCCTTGCTGAAGAGTTTAGTAGTGCTACTTGTCCTCCTTGTAAGTCTTGGAACGACAATGTTTACAATACTGCCTTAGCAAACTACAACAAGCCTAACGCTCCCTTAGTAATTAAGTACCAAGTGCCCATTCCTTCTCCTGGTGACCCTAGCTTGAACCCAGATTCAGAAGGTCGTCGTCAGTGGTACGGGATTAGTGCTGCACCTACTATGTTGGCTAACGGTCAGGAAGTAGATTACGGTTCTGTTCAAACTTGGGGTGATGCACTTGCTGCTTACCAAGCTGCTGAGCAAGCTGGATCTAATGCTCCTGCATTCGTATCTGTAAATGGATATGCTACTTACGATCGTCCTGCTGGAAGTAGCACTGCTGATGTTACTGTGAACGCATCCGTGACTTCTAACTTAGACCTTACCACGGGTAACTACGCCTTACAAATGGTAGTTCTTCAAAACAACTATGTATACAATGCTGCTCCTAATGGAGACTTCAACTACAAGCATGTAATGCGTAAAATGTTACCAAGCCCTAACGGAACTAGCTTAAGCTTAGCCGCTGGTGCTTCTGCTAACTTCACTGAGTCTTACCAATTCACTGTTGGTAACGTACAAGGTGGTGCCAGCAGTGGTAACTACAACCTTTGGAACAATGATGTTGAAGCCATCGTATTCGTGGAAGACCGTGATAACCAAGTAATCATGAACGCCGCTTGGGCTGGAATGACTTGGGTTGGTATCGACGAGTCTGAATTGGTTAAAGCTAGCATCTATCCAAATCCTGCTAATGATGTATTAAACATCGAATTAGACGGAGAACAAGAATTAAGCGTAAGCATCATCGACTTAACTGGTAAAACAGTTATCAGTAGCGACTTCGGTCTTACTACCGGTGAAACCATCAATACCGCTAACTTGGTACCTGGTATGTACATCGTACAAATCATTGCCGACGGTAAAATGGCTGCTCAGCGTATCGCTATCACTCACTAAGGATAGCCTTACTAAAATATTTAGCCGCGATGTTCTATGAGCGTCGCGGCTTTTTTATTCGGCATAGTTTATGCCTTAAGTGCCAAGAACCTAATCGCCCGAATTCGGGTCGACTCATCGCTTGAATTTCATTAATTTGCCCGACCTAATTGTTTTTAAGCTTAAACCCTGTATTATGATTTCAAAACTAATCCCTACCCTTAGCCTCCTTCTGCTTCTTGGCCTATCGGCCCAAGGCCAAAACCAACCAATCCCAAGCATCCAATTAAAAGATCTTGTTGGGAATATGGTAGATGCCGACACTTTAAGCAATGATGGCAAACCAATGGTGATTAGCTTTTGGGCTACCTGGTGCAAGCCTTGTATTCGGGAATTAAACGCCATTAACGATCAATACATCGATTGGGTAGAAGAAACCGGTGTTAAGGTGATTGCCATTTCCATTGATGACTCGCGAAATACGGCCCGCGTTAAGCCTTTCATCAAATCCCAAGGTTGGGAATACGAGGTTTACCTAGATGAAAATCAGGAAATGAAGCGTGCTTTAAATGTGAATAATATCCCTCATACCTTTTTGGTAGACGGCGAAGGAAACATTGTGTGGCAACACAGTGGCTACACCCCTGGAGATGAAGATCACCTTTACCTTTTAATTGAAATGCTGGCCAATGGCGAAAGCATCGAAGAGGTTAGTGAAAGCGCCATGCACTAAAACCGACCTTCCTCATCTCTCCAATTATGAAAAGAATTCTATATGGCCTCGCCGGCCTTTTTCTTAGCAGCTCTTTACTCGGGCAAGAAAAGAACTTTGATTATGGTTCCATCCACGGGAACTTTCAAACCAATGCCCAATACTATTTGCGGGACACCCTAATTGACCCAAATGGGGATGCTTTTCCAGATGAGCGCCTCTTGGCGGCCGGCTTTTTAAACCTCATTTATACGAAAGGGGATTTTATGGCTGGTATCCGCTATGAGAATTACCAAAACAACTTGGTTGGCCTTCCAGAAGGCTTCCAAGGCCAAGGCATCCCTTACCGCTTTGCCCGCTATAAAATTGATGGCTACGATATTACCGTTGGAAACTACTATGAGCAGTTTGGCTCCGGATTAGTATTTCGAACCTATGAAGAGCGTGGCTTAGGTTTAGATAATGCTATGGACGGTTTGCGCATTATAATGAATGTAGCACCAGGGATTACTGCCAAAGCATTGGTAGGTCGCCAGCGGATTTACTTTAATACCAGTGACGGAATTGTAAGAGGTGGCGATTTAGAATTCAACTTTAATGAGTTCAAGCAAACTTCAGGTACCCGAAATTTGATTTTAGGAGCCAGCCTTATTAGTCGGTTCCAAGAAGCACAAGACCCCATCTTCAACCTCCCCGAGAATGTAGCAAGTGGAGGTATTCGCGCTAACTTTATAAGTAGGGATTGGAACATATTTGCTGAATATGCCTATAAATCGCAAGATCCGAATAGCGCTAACCGCTTCATCTATAAACCAGGTCATGCCATTTATGCCACTGCTTCCTATACCAAAGGGAATCTCGGTTTATTAATGGGGTATAAGTACTACGATAATTTCTTATTTCGCTCCCAACGGGTAGCGAACTTTACCGAGGCGCTTATCAATTATCTGCCCCCTTTAGCTGAATTGCATACCTATGCCCTGCCGGCCTTATATTCCTATAACATCCAAGCCAATGGCGAAACTGGCTTTCAGGTAGAAATGAGCTATAAATTTGACCGCGGAACTCGAATTGGTGGTAAATATGGAACGCTGGTAAACGTTAATTTCAGTAATTCCTATGCACTCGATAAGGATTTTACTTACCGTTTAGACTTCGACTCTACCCAAACTATTTCTGGCACCAGAGGCTATCAAGATTGGGCCGGACCCGGAAATATTCAATATTCCCAGGACTTCAATGTGGAAGTAAAATCGAAAATTAATAAAGACTGGAAAGCTACCTTCAGCTATTACAATTTCATCTACAATAGTAGCGCACTTTTAGACGGGGTTATTGACGAACAGATTACCCCAGACACCAAAATCAAATTGGTGTACGTTAATGCTGCAGTGGCCGAGCTGCTCTGGAAAATTAAGCCTCGTCATTACCTTAGAACCGAAGCGCAGTTTATGCATACTGAACAAGATCGTGGTTCTTGGGCTTTATTATTATTAGAATATTCCATTGCTCCAAAATGGTTTGTTGCGGTGCAAGATGCTTATAACTACGGACATCCAGATCCTGACTTACAAGTACATTACCCCCTAGTATCATTTGGTTTTACACGCGGGGCAACCAAACTTCAGGTTAATTATGGACGTCAACAACAAGGAGTGTTCTGTGTTGGCGGTATCTGTCGCGTCGTACCGGCATCCAATGGATTTAGCTTTTTACTCACTTCAAATTTCTAGGAAAAATGAAGAAAATAATTTTACTCCTTGGCGCAGTAGGCCTATTGATAAGCAGCCCTTCTTGTGATACGATTCCTGAGGATGAATACCTTCTAAACAATGGAGGGACCAATCCAATTGATACCAGTGGACAGGGAACTATTGCTCATAAAGTACTGCTAGAGGAATTCACGGGTGTTAAATGTAATAACTGCCCTGCGGCAACAGCAAAAGCTAAAAACCTGCAGTCCATCTATGGAAAGGAAAACTTAATTCTTCTGGCTATCCACGCGGGTAATTTAGCAACCACCGATGCCAATCATCCTAAGGCCTTTAACACCCAAGAAGGCACGGAGTTATTTAACTTCTTTCAACTATTTGGTGTCCCCGTGGGTTTTGTTAACCGCTTGGATTATGATGAAGGCCGGATCATTAAACCGGATGGTAATTGGGCGGGAATTGTATCTAGCGAACTTACCCGTAGTCCGGTGGCCAGTATCGAGATTAATGAAGAGTCTTATAATTCAGCCAATATGGAGCTTACCGTTTCGGGCACAGTGAAAACTTTAAGCGGCCTTACTTCCAACACCTACCTCTGTGTTTATTTGGCTGAAAATGATATCATTTCTGCTCAAACCATGGGTGATAAATCCGTGAACCCAAATTATGAGCACGATCATGTTTTCAGAGGTTCATTTTCGGGAACCTATGGCACACCTATCGATTTAAGTAGCGGTACCGCTAGCTTTAATGAAAGTATAAGCCTTCCGGCAGATGCGGTAAAAGAAAACTGTGAAGTTATCGCCTTTGTCTACGACCGTGATAACTACGAAATATTACAGGCTCAGAGTATTGAAATCTAAATACAACTGAAACCCAAAAAACACAAAGCCTTTCCTTCACTGGAAAGGCTTTTATTTTTCCGAAGAATCCGGTTTAATAAAGGCCAAATTCCGCATCAAGCCACTGTACTTAGTCCGCTTCACTGCACTTTTTTTAAAAAGCTTTCGGAATACCTCTTCCGTCATTTCATGCCAATCTCCACTACTCATCCCTAGTAAGTCAGGCTGGGGTTCAAAGGCAGGCTCTCCATGTGGTTTGGAAAAACGGTTCCAGGGGCATACATCCTGACAGATATCACAACCAAAAGCCCAATTCTCCATTTTACCTTTAAAGCTACTGGGAATAGCATCCTTAAGTTCGATGGTTAAATAGGAGATACATTTGGAAGCATCCAATACCTCTGGTGCAATTATAGCGTCCGTCGGACAAGCATCAATGCATCGGGTGCAAGTACCACAATGATCGGTTTTAATGGGTTGATCATAGCTAAGCTCCAAATCCAAAATGAGCTCTGCCAAAAAGAAGAATGAACCTTCCTTTTTATTGAGGATCAAGCCATTTTTACCAATCCAGCCTAAACCAGCTTCTCGCGCCCACGCACGTTCCATTACCGGGGCCGAATCTACGAATACACGACCTTCGACTGCTCCAATCTCTTCCTCAATAAAAGAAAGAAGGTCTTTGAGTTTACGCTTCACCACAAAATGATAATCCTCCCCATATGCATACTTGGCCAATTTCGGTGCTTCAGGGTCTTGCTGTTGTGACTCAGGATAATAATTAAACAAGAGCGAAACTACTGACTTGGCCCCGGGAACCAGCTTCGTAGGATCTAAGCGCTTATCAAAATGATTGGCCAGATAGGCCATCTCTCCGTTATAGTTTTGATTTAACCATTGTTCTAAACGTGGGGCCTCTTCTTCCAAATAGCGGGCCTTCGCGAAGCCACAGGCCATAAATCCTAAGCGTAAGGCTTCTTCCCTTATCTTTTGCGAATAAAGCTCCTTAGAGGTCAAATAAACCGTTTTGAAGATTAGGGTCTTTCTTATTTAAATGCTGGTAGGCCTTTTCGGTGACCATGCGTCCTCTTTGGGTACGAACCATAAAACCTTGTTGAATAAGGTAGGGCTCGTAAACTTCCTCTAAGGTACCTGCTTGCTCGCCCACGGCCGTAGCTACGGTGTTTAGTCCCACAGGGCCACCTTTAAACTTATCGATGATGCACAAGAGTATTTTATGGTCCATCTCATCTAAGCCATAGGTATCAACGTGCAAAGCTTCTAAGCCAAATTTGGCGATTTCCAAACTAATAGTGCCGTCACCCTTTACCTGAGCAAAATCGCGCATCCTACGTAATAAGGCATTAGCAATTCGGGGGGTTCCCCTACTTCTACGTGCAATTTCTACTGCGGCGTTAGCATTGATTGGAACTTTGAGGATATGAGCCGATCGCTCCACGATATTAGAAAGTAACTCCACCGAATAGTATTGCAAGCGACTGTTAATGCCAAAGCGTGCACGTAAAGGAGCCGTTAAAAGGCCGCTGCGCGTGGTAGCGCCAATAAGCGTGAACTGATTGAGGTTGATTTGTACACTGCGAGCCGCCGGACCAGAATCAATCATAATATCAATTCGATAGTCCTCCATTGCCGAATAGAGGTATTCCTCTACCACTGGACTTAAACGATGAATTTCATCAATAAAGAGCACATCTCCTTCTTCAAGGTTGGTTAGCAAGCCTGCTAATTCACCCGGCTTATCGATCACCGGACCAGAAGTGAGCTTTAATCCAGCGTCTAGTTCATTAGCGATAATATGGGCGAGGGTTGTTTTCCCTAAGCCTGGAGGGCCGTGCAGTAAAACATGATCCAAAGCCTCCCCTCTTTGATTAGCCGCTGCCACAAACACCCGAAGGTTCTCCAGCACCTTATCTTGGCCTGCAAAATCATCAAAACTTAAGGGCCTGAGCTTTTGCTCAAAGTCCTGATTATCGGGTTCTAATTCTTCCTCTCCGTCCAGAAAACGCGTCATTACCGGCTTTTAAACAAAGGTATTCAAAATAAAAAGTCCCGACACTAAGGTCGGGACTTCCCATATTCTATTACCCATAATTAGTGGCCTCCGCCTTCCTCATTAGGGCCTAGAGGAACTGTTTGAGGCACAAAGTCTTCGTCCATGCCGGGCTTACTGTAATCGTAAGGCCAACGATGTACTTCTGGAATTTCTCCTGGCCAGTTGCCATGGATATGCTCTACCGGAGTAGTCCACTCCAAAGTATTCGAGCGCCATGGGTTTTGCTCCGCTTTCTTTCCGCGTAAGGCACTGTAGAAGAAATTGAAAATAAAGATTACTTGGGCAATACCGCCAATGATCGCGAAATAGGATACCAATACATTGATATTGGCTAAATCATCAAACATTGGGAAGGCAGTATTGGTATAATAACGACGCGGTAAACCAGCCATTCCTAAGAAGTGCATAGGGAAGAAAACGCCGTAGGCACTGATAAAGGTTATCCAGAAATGGACGTATCCTAAATTCTTATTCATCCTTCGTCCAAACATCTTTGGGAACCAATGGTAAACTCCAGCAAACAATCCGAAGATCGCCGAAAGCCCCATTACAATGTGGAAGTGAGCCACCACGAAATAGGTATCATGCACATTAATATCCAAGGCAGAATCTCCTAAAATTAAACCGGTAAGACCACCTGTGATAAAGGTAGATACCAAACCGATGGAGAACATCATTCCAGGGGTGAACTGCAGATTACCTTTCCAAAGGGTGGTAATGTAGTTAAAGGCCTTAACGGCAGATGGAATAGCAATTAAAAGGGTGGTAAATGTAAATACCGATCCTAAGAAGGGATTCATACCGGTAACAAACATATGGTGACCCCATACGATAAAGCTCAAGAAGGCAATCGCTAAGATGGAACCTACCATGGCCCGATACCCAAAAATTGGTTTCCGTGAATTGGTTGAGATTACCTCGGAACTAATTCCCAGTGCTGGTAGAAGAATAATATATACCTCTGGGTGACCAAGGAACCAGAATAAATGCTGGTATAAAATCGGGCTACCACCTTGATTTGTTAGTTGCTCACCAGCCACTAAAATATCACTTAGGTAGAAACTTGTTCCAAAGCTTCTATCGAAGATTAATAATAAAGCTGCTGAAAATAGTACAGGGAAGGAAAGCACACCAAGAATGGCCGTAACGAAGAAGGCCCAAATGGTAAGCGGTAAACGCGTCATGCTCATACCCTTGGTACGAAGGTTTAATACGGTAACAATGTAGTTTAGTGCACCTAGTAATGAGGATACAATAAACAGAGACATGGAAACTAGCCATAGGGTCATACCTGCACCAGAACCAGGCACTGCCTGTGGCAATGCACTTAAGGGTGGGTAAACCGTCCAACCCGCAGAAGCCGGACCGTTTTCTACAAATAGGGAAATAAGCATTACCACACTGGAAGCAAAGAAGAACCAGTAGGAAAGCATATTGATAAAGCCAGAAGCCATATCACGGGCTCCAATTTGCAATGGAATTAGCAAGTTCGAGAAAGTACCACTCAAGCCCGCTGTAAGTACGAAGAATACCATGATAGTACCATGAATCGTTACTAAGGCCAAGTAGATATTAGGATCCATTATACCATCGGTTCCCCACTTGCCTAAAAGGGCTTCAAGAATGGGCCATTCTTTATCCGGCCATGCCAATTGCAAGCGGAATAATAATGACATACCAACACCAATAATCCCCATAATCATACCTGTAATCAGGAATTGCTTGGCGATCATTTTGTGATCTTGGCTAAATACGTATTTAGTAATGAAAGTTTCTTTGTGGTGTGCGTGTGCTTCCATGTGCTTCTTTCGATTTCTTTCCTTTATTCTTTCCTAAATTAACCTACATCATTTCAGCAAAAGTCTGCTGATCCTTCATCCAATTTTCGAAATCTTCTTCTGACTCAACTACAATCTTCATTTGCATGTTGTAGTGGGCTGAGCCACAAATTTTGTTACAAAGTAAAACGTAGTCAAACTCCCAAGGATCTTCTCCTCTTTCGGCGCGAAGCGCGTTAACACGTTTAACTTTTTCGATTACCTCTGGGTTACTACGCATTTCGGCGGTGGTAACTGTAGGGGTAATTTGAAATTGCGTTTGCGTACCAGGAACACAGTTCATCTGCATACGGAAATGAGGCATATATGCAGAGTGAATAACATCTTGCGAACGGAAAACAAACTTTACTGGCTTACCCGCTGGCAAGTGCAGTTCGGAGGTAATCACGTCATTCGCCGAAGCTGCGTCTCCTTGATCCACACCTAAAATGTTTGCTCCTTCAATTAAGCGCACATTAGCATATCCTAATTGATTATCACTTCCCGCATAACGAGCTTGCCATCCAAATTGTTTGGCATAAAGCTCCACAATCATAGGCTCCTCATCTTGTTCTGGATTCATCACATTGCTCCAAGTAGTTAATCCGTAAAGAATTAAACCAGCTAAGATCACCGCAGGGATTCCAGTCCAAAAAAGCTCTAATTTATTGTTATGCTCCATGTAAGTAGCCTTGCGGCTTTTACGGCCACGGAACATAAAGGCAAACCCAAATAAAAGTGGCTGCGTAACTAAGAATGCTAGGATAATAACGGCCATTGAGATATCCCAAAGGCTATCAATTGCTACCCCATGCTCAGAAGCAGAGATAGGTAGGGTAACCTCCATGTATTCAATAATCATCCAGGCAAAAGCGCCAAAGAAGAAAATAAGGAACAAGAACATCAACCAGCCCTGCGTATTATTATCGCGGTCATCAACTTTTACGTCGGTGTCGGTTCCTTTAATCTGAGAAGAGATCTCAAAAATCCGTACCGCCTGGGTTAGTGCGGCGATGGCAAGAACTACTACTACAATTACTAATAAGGTCTCCATGTATTACTAGTGTTTCTTTTGTAATTATTGATGGAAGTGGGTACTCTCCACATACATTGGGTGATTCTTCGGCATGAGTGGTGCCTTGCTTAAATTGCGGAAAACCGCTAACATAAATAAGCCCACAAAGCCTAACATTGTTCCAATTTGAACTAATCCAAGACTCCAGTTACTTCCAACTGTTCCTGGCATAATCATAATGAAGATATCCAACCAGTGTCCGAAAAGGATTACAATTCCCGCCGCGAAAATAAAGCCATGATTACGCTTAGAGTCACGACTCATTAGAACAAGAATTGGGAACAAGAAGTTCATCACCAACATGGTAAAGAACAAGCCCTTATATTCACCAAAACGGGCCATATAATAAGTTACCTCTTCAGGGATATTGGAATACCAAATCAACATAAACTGAGAGAACCACAGATAGGTCCAGAAGATTGAGAAAGCGAACATAAACTTCGCTACATCCTGGATATGGCTCTTATTCACTTCTTCTAAATAGCCTTTAGATTTCAAGTAAAGGATAATCATCATTAAGGCGGTTAAAGCCGATACGAACATGGTGGCAAATACATACCATCCAAATAGGGTACTAAACCAGTGGGTATCGATACTCATAACCCAGTCCCAAGCACTAGTGGAAGAGGTTACGGCAAAGAAAACCAAGAATCCAGCACCAAGGTTACGCATCTTAACCCAATTGCGATTGTAATCTACTCCCGCCTGATCATTGAGTAAGCTCATTTTACGGAACATCATTGCGGCGCCAACCCAACCAACTAGGTAAACTAGGGCGCGTAAGGTGAAGAAAGGTCCATTTAAATAGCCTTCTTTTCCAGCAATAATGGGATCGTAAATTTCTGATTCGGGATTCATAATTCCCTCTGCCATCCAGTGATAAACATGGTTACCACCAATGTGGAACCAGCCGGTTAAAATGATTACGAGGATAATTAAACCAGGAATCCAAATAAAGCCAGACATGGCTTCCAAAATTCGTAGTAAAACAACCGACCAACCCACTTGAGCCGCATATTGAACCGCCATAAAAAATAGCGCTCCAAGACCCAAGGCTAGAGCCCAAAAGCTATTTACCAATAAGTTGGACCAAGGTTTATTCTCCATTTGATGATGAATATGCTCTTCATCATGGTGCTCGGGTGAGCTGTAAAAGTGGTTATTCTCAGGGGTCGCACGAGAAGCAGTTTTATGATATGAGAAATCGCTTGTTTCTGGCATATCGCTGTGCCCGTGGTGTGCTGCAGCATAAGTATCGTGATGCCCGCTGTGTGCATCGGCATCGCCATGTTCGCCCTCGGCATGCGCATCGTTCATTTCGGTGGCATGTTCTCCATGCTCTTCGTCATGACCTCCGCCGGCCAGAAAGCTGAACCCAACGGAAATAGCACCGATAAGAATCAGTACGTAGGAAATGGTTTTTAAGCGGCTTGAAAATTCAAACATCTCTGCGGTCGTTAAAGATTGTTAATGCTTCGTTTATAAGCTTTCTGTTGTTTCTTCGGCTGGAGCCTCTTCTTCCTCTGCTGGAGCTGTAAGCTCGTCTCTCAATTGCATAACATACAGCGCTATTTTCCAACGCTCCTCTGGGGTTACCTGAGAAGCATGGGAGCCCATCACACCCTTTCCATAGGTGATTACATGAAAGATGGTTCCAAAGTTAATGTCGCGGTCAGCGTAGTTTGGCACTCCTAAGAACTTCTCATTCTTTACCAAAACACCTTGGCCCATTCCTTTATCTCCATGGCAGTGACCACAGAAAATGGTATAAAGCTCTTTAGCCTCGGCCATAGTTTCCTCACTGGCTACAATGCTACTTGGCATTTGCAAATAAGCCTTAGCCGAATCGTAACCGGCAGCATCAGCTCCAAAATCTGGATAGCTCATAAAACCGCGAGGAATAGTTCCTTTTACCGGAGTACGGGCAGATGTGCTGTCGCTAAAAAGATCGGTGGGCGAATAAGCCTCTAATGCCGGACCATCGTACATGTCGGGCATGTATTGCCAGCCCCGGTGATTTTCTTCTTGCTTGCAAGACACCAGCATTAAGCCGGCGAATCCAAAAGCGAATAATTTATTGATAGTACCTTTCTTAAGCATGCTCAGCGGTATTTACACTTACTTCGATGGCTCCGGAATCTTTTAACAAAGCCAAAATTTCTTCATCGCTGTGATCACCACCGGCAATCACTTCCATTAAAAACTTATCGTCTGTAGTACGTGGGTCAGGGTTTTGGGCTTTAGCTCCTGGATAGATCTTGTTTCTAAAGAAGAAGGTCCATACCATGAGGTGAGCCGCAAAGAACACTGTTAATTCGAACATGATAGGCACAAAAGCCGGCATGTTCTCTCCCCAGCTAAAGCTAGGCTTTCCACCAATATTCATGGGCCAATCCACAATCATCATCCCGTAGGTCATAGAAATTGCGGTTGTTAAACCCAATGCTCCGTAAAGGAAAGCAGCAATTGCAATACGAGTTTCTTTTAAACCCATTGCTTTATCAAGGCCGTGCACAGGGAAAGGAGTATAAACCTCCTGAATCTCCAGGCCTTTTTCGCGTACCTGTTTCACACTCGACAACAATACATCGTCGTCGTCGAAAAGTGCATTGATTATGGTCTGATTAGTGGTCGCCATGCTCTTGTTTCTCTTGAAGTTTCTTGTAGTTGTCGCCAGATGATTTCAAAATAGTTTTCAATTCTGCCTGCGCAATAACCGGGAAGGTACGTGCATAAAGCAAGAATAAAACGAAGAAGAAACCAATGGTGCCAATGAAAATACCGATATCCACAAAGGTTGGAGAGAACATACTCCAGCTTGAGGGTAAGTAATCACGGTGTAAGGAAGTAACGATAATTACAAATCGCTCGAACCACATACCGATGTTTACGATAATCGAAATGAAGAAGGTGAACATTAAGCTGGTACGTAATTTCTTGAACCACATAAACTGTGGAGAGAAAACGTTACAAGTCATCATACTCCAGTACGCCCACCAGTAAGGTCCAGTAGCTCGGTTTAAGAAGGCGTATTGCTCATATTCTACACCCGAATACCAGGCGATAAAGAGCTCCGTGATGTAAGCAATACCTACAATGGAACCGGTAAGCATGATGATGATGTTCATCATTTCAATATGCTGAATCGTAATGTATTCCTCCATCTTGAACATCTTACGGACGATAATCAAGAGGGTTTGTACCATGGCAAATCCCGAGAAAATCGCACCCGCCACAAAGTAAGGTGGGAAGATTGTGGTGTGCCAACCAGGAATAACCGATGTCGCAAAGTCCATAGATACAATGGTGTGTACCGATAGTACCAGTGGCGTAGCTAAACCGGCTAATACCAAGGATACTTCCTCAAATCGTTGCCAGTGCTTGGCCTTACCTCCCCAGCCAAAGCTTAGGATTTTATAGATGTGCTTTTGTACCGGCTTCACTGCACGGTCGCGAATCATGGCAAAGTCTGGAATTAGACCTACATACCAGAATACCACCGATACCGAGAAGTAAGTTGAAATCGCAAACACGTCCCAAAGTAGTGGAGAGTTAAAGTTCACCCATAAGGATCCAAACTGGTTTGGAATGGGGAATACAAAGTAAGCTAGCCAAATACGACCCATGTGAATACCTGGGAAGAGAGCGGCTTGGATTACAGAGAAGATGGTCATGGCCTCCGCAGAACGGTTGATGGACATTCTCCATTTTTGACGGAACAACAACAGGACCGCGGAAATCAGGGTACCGGCGTGACCGATACCTACCCACCAAACGAAGTTGGTGATATCCCAGGCCCAGCCTACCGTTTTGTTTAGACCCCAGGTACCGATACCTACACCAATGGTGTAAAGGATACATCCCACTCCCCAAAGGAAAGCGAGGAGGGCTAAACTAAATACCAGCCACCAGGATTTGGGCGCTGAAGACTCTACCGGACGAACTACGTCTACCGTAATGTCGTGGTAAGACTTATCGCCTTCAATTAGAGGTTTGCGTATTGGCGCTTCGTAATGCATGTTTTCCTCGAAATTAAGCTGTTGTGTTACGTACTTTAACTTGATAGAATACCGATGGCTGCGTACCTACTGAACCTAATAGGTGGTACATACGCTTATCCTGCTTAAGGTTAAACACCTTAGAGTGCTTATCATTCACATCACCGAAAACAATGGCTCCGGTATCACAAGCAGATTGACAAGCTGTTTGAATGTCACCATCTTTTAAAGCTACTCCGCGCTTCTTCGCTTCCAGTTTTCCTAACTGGGTACGCTGAATACACATCGAGCATTTTTCCATTACCCCACGAGAACGTACGGTAACATCTGGGTTCAATACCATACGACCAAGGTCGTCGTTCATCGCATAGTTCTCTTTAAACATACCAACGGTGTTATCGTGGTACTGGAACCAGTTAAAGCGACGTACTTTATAAGGACAGTTGTTGGCACAATAACGAGTACCAATACAACGGTTATAAGTCATGTGGTTTAGTCCTTCCGAACTGTGAGAAGTTGCAATAACCGGACATACGGTTTCGCAAGGAGCGTGGTTACAGTGTTGGCACATTACCGGCTGGAAGAATACCTCTGGACTTTCAGATGGTTTTTCCATATCGGCATACATATCGGTAGTACCCTCACCAAATAATCCTAAGCCATCGTAACCTTTCTCTTCTGCATTCTCCGTAGTTACATCAGAACTATAGTAGCGGTCGATACGCAACCAATGCATATCACGGTGCTTGCGCATTTCCGTTTTACCAACTACCGGAACATTATTCTCCGAATGACAAGCAATCACACAAGCACCACAACCATTACAGAGGTTAAGGTCGATAGACATATTCCACATATGCCCAGTTTCGTGATCAAAGTCATCCCATAAATTCACATCTTCAGATGCTAATGGGCCCTTATAGGTTTCGAAGGTTGGTGGCTCATTCCAGCCAGACTTTCCATTTTGAGCGTCTTCGTTTAGGTAAGTATCTAAACTAACTTCCTTCACAATGTCACGCCCCATCATGGTATGAGCAAGCTGAATACAAGCAAACTCATGTTTACTTTCTGCAATTGGCTCAATCTGCACTTTGGCATGATGATCCATACCCATAATGCTGTAGGCGTTAACCCCAACCTTATCAGCTACCTCACCGGCGCCATAGCGACCAAATCCTACGGCCAAACTTGCCGTACCAATGGTTTGCCCTGGTTGGATAAATACCGGAACATTCTCCAATACTTGATCACCAACCTTAACATTAACCATAGAACCGTTTAAGGCTCCATTTGACTCATTCCAGTTCTTTAAGCCTAACTCAGCTGCGTCGGCTGCCGCAACACTTAAGTAGTTATCCCAAGAAACGCGAGTAATAGGATCAGGGAATTCTAATAACCAAGGGTTGTTCGCAATGGTACCTACGCCCATTCCAGTCATTTGGCTAAAGTTCAACTCCATACCAGAGCTTGCCTTAGCCTCCGCTAGAGCAGTAGCTGCTGAAGCGGCAGCATCAATACTGATTCCTGCCTCGGCCTCAGTTTCGGCTGCCATCTCTTCTACCACCGCGGTAGATTTAGTGAAAACTCCATCGTGAAGGGCCTTGGTCCAATCGCTTCCGCTAAGAATTCCGGTATTCCAATTTCCTTTGATAAAATCAAGGTAGGAACCACTCATACCAGACCAAGCCATTAAGTTCTCTTCAAACTGGCGAGTGCTGAATAAAGGCTTTATAGTAGGCTGTTGTAAACTATAGTGTTGATCAGCAGGAGCGAAATCACCCCAGCTTTCTAAGTAATGATGCTCGGCAGCAACAAACTTTGAAATTTGAGCCGTTTCATCATACTTCATGGTCACCGCTACCGTAGTGGCTACCTTTTCGTAGCCCGCTTTAAAGTCGGCATTGCCGCTCATTACGTAAGCAGGATTCAAATTCTGCGTAATTAGGGCACCTACCTTACCCGCTTTCATATCGGCGATAAGTGCTTTAACCGCTTTTTCATTACCCTGACGAAGGTAAGAGCGCCTCTTGTAAGACACAAGGTGCTCAGTATTACCTAGCATTTGGTTTATGGCGATACAAAGATGCTCATTGGCCTTACTGTTTCCACCACATACCACTAAACCGTTCTTACCAGCCGCAAGTAATTCTTGCGCTGCAGCTTTAACCTCAGACTTAAGTACTGAACTACCACTAACTGTAGCCATTCCTTTTGCTGAAGCAATTTCGTTGTATAGTCCAACGAGTACTGCACCGTACTCAGCGGCTTTTACTTTATGACGCTTATCGGCATTAGAACCGGTTAAAGACATACCTGCCTCAAACTGATAATGACGAGACATATCAGCACCGGGCTTACGTGTTTTTGCGTAGTCTCCGCTTACCGATTGACCTACCCAATCTCCTAAAAAATCGGCTCCAACCGAAACAATAGCTCGGGCTTTCGCGAAATTATAAGTAGGCAGTGCACGCTTACCAGTAGCTTCTTGCCATGCATCTAATTTATTGCTGTAGCTGATGGGGTCCATACTCACCATCTTGAAGTTGCTAAAGCTTTCGCCAAACTTCTTCATTAAGGCTTTTTGAGATGGACTAATCACAGAGGAAGTTAATACCACCACTTGCTTACCGCTTGATTCAGCTGCTTGTAGTCCTTTCTTAACCTCTGCATCTAAAGTCGCCCAGTCAGATTCCTGACCACCAACTACTGGTTTTTGCAGACGAGTAGAATCGTAAAGGTTAAGTACAGAAGCATGAACTCGAGTATTCGCCCCGCCATTCATTTTTGCTTCCTTGTTGTTTTCAACTTTGATAGGACGACCCTCACGCGTTTTGATTAGCAAGGATGCATAATCGTGTCCATCGTAATAGGAAGTCGCATAGTAGTTCGCAATTCCAGGAATAATTTCCTCGGGAGCTACTACATAAGGAAGTGATTCGTATACCGGAGATTCACAGGCCGCTAGGGTTGCCGCAGCAGTAGTGAAGCCCATATACTTAAGAAAATCACGACGAGAAGTATGGGTACTCTCCAGATTTTCCTGATTTCCTAAAAACTCTTCTGCTGGAATATTTGAAGGGAATTCCTGCTCAGCTAGGCCTTGCGTTAACTCCGGGTTTTCTAATTCTGAAATCCCTCTCCAGTATTTCTTGTTTTCAGCCATTCTATTGTGGAGATTTAGCTTTTAATAGTGACATTTTCCGCATTCCAATCCGCCAATCATCTCTACGGTGATTTTGGCGTCCGCTCCATACTTCTCTTTGAGCTGGGCATGCATTTCTTCATAATAATCGTTGTTCTCAACCTGAACTTGAGTTTCGCGGTGACAATTAATACACCAACCCATAGTTAAAGGAGAGTACTGATATACTTCTTCCATTTCCTCGATCGGACCATGGCAGGTTTGACATTCAATCTGACCTGCGCTTACGTGTTGCGAATGGTTGAAGTAAGCCAAGTCGGGAAGCTTGTGGATACGCACCCATTTAATAGGCTTTTGCTCGTAACCTTCGATATAAGAACCCTGCTCCGGATCCCAACCTACCGCTTGGTAAATTTTGTTAATCTCTTCGGTGCCATACTTAGGACCTTCAGCGATATACATATGGCAATTCATACAAACATTCGCAGATGGAATATTGGAGTGCTTAGACTTACGCGCTCCACTATGGCAGTAATTACAATCAATTTGATTTTCACCCGCGTGTAATTCGTGAGAGAACTTAATGGGCTGACTAGGCTGATACCCCGTGTCCACATTAACAGCCATAAGATTCACGTAAAGTTGCTGTAAGAATACAATGGCAATCACGAAGGTTAGCACCGTTACTACGCGAGGATTCTTTAAGGCCGTGCGGGTAAATACATTGGCATCTTGCACCATGGTAGTGGTTTCCTCGCCACGAACAGACTTTAAAGTGTTCTTTACGCGAGCCAGAAGAATCACCATCAAGAATAGGATGCCACCAAGGATGTATAACAACACGGTATTATCATCTTCGGCAGTATTATCAACAGGACCTTGGGGAGCTACGTCCACCCCTTCTTTAGGCTTGGAGCCCTCAATGGTATACTTTAGGATATCCATTACGTCTTGGTCGGACAATTGAGGGAAGGCTGGCATTACCGAGCCATTGTATTCCTCAAAAATCGCGATGGCATCGGCATCCCCCGACTCACGTAACTCTTGATTATTCTTAATCCATGCAACCAACCACTCGGTACTGCGACGTTGGGTTACATCTCCCAAGGCTGGACCAACCACCTTCTTGTCGAGCTTGTGACAGGCAGCACATTGAGAATTGAAGATTGATTTACCATTCGCAGGATCACCTTCGATCTCTTGAGCCAAAGCCCTTCCGGGACTGGCAAGGATCATCAGTACTAATAAGGAGCGCGAAATGAGCCTGAGCGTACTTCTTTTATTCATAAAGAACCTATAATGGATAGATGTCTAGTTTGGAGCGCAAATTTAAAGTTTAAAGACGTTTCTAATAAGGGTGTACCGAAGCACTTTTAATTTAAAATGGGTCTAAATAAGGTGAAAATACCCCATTTCGAAGCCACCTAAAAAGCATTAACTTTGCGGGAAACAATTTACTAAATGTTCCGAATCTTCCTTTTTGTACTTGTATTTTCTTGCTTCCACGGTCTTAAGGCACAAAGCCCAGTTGGCCATTACCCTGCTAACACTGGCGTGCAAGTGGAAATGCCCGAAAACCTTCGCAACTTAATTTATCTCTACAAAGAGAAGGCTAAAAAATACCCGCAAATAGCGGGATACCGAATTCAAATTTTTAATGGCCGAAAGTCAGACTGTCTTAGTCAACGCGGTGCATTTCTTCGACAATTCCCCGAAATGCAGGCCTACCTACTTTATGAAGTTCCGGAATATAAAACCCAAGTTGGCAATTTTCGCAGTCGCTTAGAAGCCGAGCGTTTTTTGCAGCAAATCATTGAAGCCTTTCCGGGGAGTTTTGTGATTGCCACCCAAATTGAATACCCGAAAGTGGAATAATGCTTGAAACATTAAAAAGAAAAAAGGCCATCTCACTGCGGTGAAATGGCCTTTTTTATATCCTAAAAGCCTCGATTCCTACAAGGTCTTTTTCACTTCTACTTCTTCATAGCCTTCGATGATATCGCCAACTTTGATGTCGTTGTAGTTTTTGATATTTAAACCACATTCGAAGCCTTTCTTCACTTCTTTAACATCATCCTTATAGCGTTTCAAGGAAGCGAGTTCACCGGTATATACTACCACACCATCGCGAATAATACGCACCTTGGTGTTTCGGGTAATAGTTCCATCGAGAACGTAACAACCTGCAATTGTTCCCACCTTGGAAATCTTAAAGGTTTCACGAATCTCCACATTACAAACCACTTCTTCCTTAACATCCGGTGAAAGCATACCTTCCATCGCATCGCGGATTTCGTTAATGGCATCGTAAATAATGGAGTATAAACGAACATCCACACTTTCCTTATCCGCCAAGCGGCGTGCATTAGCCGAAGGCCGCACTTGGAAGCCAACGATAATTGCATCAGAAGCAGCAGCAAGAAGGACATCACTTTCGGAAATCTGACCTACTGCTTTATGAATAATATTTACCTGAATTTCTTCTGTCGACAGTTTCTGGAGCGAATCACTCAAGGCCTCAATCGAACCATCAACATCACCTTTAACGATAACATTTAACTCTTGGAAATCGCCCACCGCTAAACGACGACCAATTTCTTCGAGGGTAAGGTTCTTCTGAGCTCTTGCACTTTGTTCACGTTGCAACTGGGTACGTTTAGCCGCAATATTCTTGGCTTCACGCTCATCTTCCATTACCACGAAGCCGTCCCCTGCTTGAGGCGCACCATCAAGTCCTAGGATGTTTACCGGTCTGGCAGGACCAGCCTCGGCTAAGCGATGACCACGCTCATCCAGCATGGCTTTAACTTTACCACTGTATTGGCCAGCAAGAACATAATCACCTACTTTCAAGGTTCCGTTTTGCACCAAGATATTGGCTACATAACCTCTTCCTTTATCGAGCGAGGCCTCAATTACAGCACCGGTACTATTACGGTCTGGATTGGCTTTAAGGTCTAATAACTCCGCTTCAAGGAGTACCTTTTCCAATAATTCATTTACACCCATTCCGGTTTTAGCCGAAATATCGTGGGATTGAATTTTACCTCCCCAATCTTCAACCAAGAGGTTCATTGAAGCTAGTTGCTCCTTAATCTTCTCAACATTAGCCGTAGGACGATCCACCTTATTGATCGCAAACACAATCGGTACTCCCGCAGCTTGGGCATGTGAAATGGCCTCCTTGGTTTGTGGCATCACCGCGTCGTCTGCCGCGATAACAATAATTGCTACATCGGTAACCTTCGCACCACGAGCACGCATAGCTGTAAAAGCCTCGTGACCCGGAGTATCAAGGAAGGTAATATTTTGCCCCGATTCGATTTGAACAGAGTAAGCACCAATATGCTGGGTAATACCCCCGCTTTCTCCGGCAATCACATTTGCTTTTCGGATATAATCGAGCAAGGAGGTTTTACCGTGATCCACGTGACCCATTACAGTTACAATTGGTGCACGGGCTTTAAGATCCTCCTCTTTATCTACTTCTTCAACAATTGAATCGGTAACATCGCTATCCACGAACTCAACCTGATAACCAAACTCCTCGGCTACAATGCCCAAGGTTTCGGCATCTAATCGCTGGTTCAAGGTAACCATCATCCCTAAGGACATACAAGAGGAAATCACCTGAGTAGGAGCCACATTCATCATCGTGGCAAGTTCACTAACCGTAACAAATTCGGTCACCTTAAGAACCATTTCCTCTTCCTGCTGCATAGCCTCATTCAAGGCATCTTGCTCTCTTCTCTCCTGGCGCTTTTCGCGACGTAGTTTGGCTCCTTTATTCTTACGACCTCCGCCGGTAAGCTTCTCAAGGGTTTCCTTAATCTGCTTTTGTACTTCTTCTTCGGTAAGCTCCTGCTTAGGCCCATTTCTGCGCCCGCGTCCTTTACCTCTATTCGAATTATTCCCTCCGCGGCGGTTATCGTTATTTTCGTTTGGACTACTTATACGCTTGCGCTTGCGCTTCTTCTTTAGGTCGTCCTTATTATCCGTACTGGAAGCCACTTTCTTCTTCGGCTTCTTCTCGAACTTTGATAAATCTACCTTTTCACCGGTAAATTTAGGACCGCTAAGTTTCTCGTACTTAGTGGTAATTGTATCATTAGGACCGCGCTCTTTCGATTCAGATTCGAAGCTCTGCTCTTCTGGCTTTGCCTCTTCCTCTTTTTTAGCGGTGGTTTCTTCCACCTTTGCTTCCTCCTTCTTGGCCGGCTCCTTTTTAGCAGGCTTTTCGGCCGCCTTGGGCGCTTCTTCCTTCTTCGCCTCTTCCTTCGGAGCTTCTTTTTCCGTTTTCGGCTCCTTAGCTTCGGGCTCGGCTACCTTCTCCTCTTTTGGATCGGGAGCTATTTCGGCCTTCACTTCGGGTTCGGGACTAGGAGAGCTTTCTACCTTCTCCTCTTCTACTGCTTCCTTTTTATCGGTAGTAGCTTCTTCGTGGGGAGCTGGAGCTTCCTTCGCACTGCTTTCTTCGGCTTTAGCTTCGGCCTCTTTATTTTCAGCGGGAGCTGAATCGGCAGGAGCCTCTTCTTTTGAAGCGGGAGCAGCGGGCTTGGCTGGTGCATCTAGATCGATCTTACCAACCATTTTAGGGCCACTCAAAGTAGGCCGCTCAATATCTTTAGATTCAGGCTTGGTATCCTCGCGTTCGCGAAGCATGGCCTCTTTTTCCTGCTGCTTTTGACGTACAACCTCTTCCGAGGCTTCTTTCTTGGCTTTATCTGGAGCAAATTTTTCCAATACCTTTTGGATGTAGTCACCCGAAATTTTGGTATTAGGACGCAACTTCTCCTCTACCCCCAATTCCGTGAGGTATTCAGAGACAGTGCTAACTCCGATGTTGCACTCTTTAGCTAATTGACTAAGTCGTAGCGACTTTTCAGTCATGAAATTGATTTAAATTATTCTTCAAATTCCGCACGCAATATACGACGGGTATCCTCAATAGTTTCCTCTTCTAAGTCGGTCCGTGAAAGGAGTTCATCCACCGAAAGCTCCAATACACTTTTAGCCGTATCACAACCGATTGCTTTAAAGGCATCAATTACCCAAGCTTCGATTTCGTCGCTAAACTCTGTTAGCTCAACATCCTCGTCTTCATCAACGTCACGATAAACGTCAATTTCATAACCCGTTAGTTGTCCGGCTAATTTAATATTAAGACCACGCTTACCAATAGCCAAAGAAACTTGATCCGGCTTTAGGTAAACATCTGCTCTTTTATTCGTTTCATCCAACACGATACTGCTAATTTTAGCAGGACTTAAAGCACGTTGAATTAAGAGTTGATCGTTATTGGTGTAGTTAATTACATCAATATTCTCATTACCCAGCTCACGCACGATACCGTGGATGCGACTTCCTTTCATTCCCACACAAGCACCTACTGGATCAATACGATCATCGTAAGACTCAACTGCTACCTTAGCTTTATCGCCTGGCTCGCGTACCACTTTTTTAACGGTGATTAAGCCGTCAAAAACTTCGGGGATTTCTTGCTCAAAAAGTTTCTCTAAGAAGCGCTCATCGGTACGAGAAAGAATTACCACTGGCTTGGTACCGCGTAAATCAACGTCTCTAACCACGGCGCGAATAGTATCTCCCTTGCGGAAGAAATCTCGAGGAATCTGCTGATCTTTTGGAAGGATTAACTCATTCTGATCATCGTCATAAATGATTACCGCACGAGGACGCACATGATGCACTTCCCCAGTTAAAATCTCCCCTTCTAAATCTTTGTATTTCTTGTAGATGATACCGTTATCGTGCTCTTGAATCTTTTGCACTAAATTTTGACGGAATGCCAAAACAAAACGACGACCTTGGTCAATAAGTTTCAATTCTTCGGAAGCTTCTTCACCCACTTCAAAGTCGGGCTCAATTTTTACGGCTTCACTAAGGGCAATCTCCATGTTCTCGTCTTCCACCTCACCGTCGGCAACGATAACGCGGTTTCGCCAAATTTCTAAATCCCCTTTATCCGGATTCACAATGATGTCAAAGTTATCATCGCTTCCGTACTTCTTCTTTAACTGATTACGTAAAGCATCCTCAAGGATGGCCATTAGGGTTACCCTATCAATGTTCTTCTCATCCTTGAACTCGGCAAAACTTTCAATGATAGCCTGATTTTCCATAATTGCCTTTATACTTATTTGAATCGAACTTGAACCTTAGCTTCCTTAATTTCAGAAAGATTCAATTTCACCTCTTTTTTAACTGTTACTTTTCCTTTTCCTACTTCCTTAGGCACTCTCTCACTCCACTCAAGTTGCAAAGATTCACCATCAAATGCAACTAATTCGCCTTGGTGTTTTGTTCCGTCAATACATTTCACTTTTAGATCACGACCCAAGTTTTGGGTGTATTGCTCCTTCACCTGCAAAGGACTTCCTACTCCAGGTGAACTCACCTGCAATTCAAAATCCTCTTCCTCTCGATCTAAATTATGCTCTATCCCTCGGGATATTGCCGTAATTCCATCCAGATTAATACCTTCCATAGTATCCACCGTAACCTGAATAAGGTTACCAGCGGCGATTTGAAAATCGACCAAGAAGGCTTGCTGTTCTTGCAATGCTGCCTCTAAAAGCGTCCGTACTTTTTCGGAATCAATCATATGGCCTAATAAAAGAGGGGACCAATGTCCCCTCGAAAGTGGCCGCAAATATAATACTATTACGCTAATTAGCTTTATTAAAATGCTTTAAAACAGAGGAAATTAGATTCAGTCCTTCGGATGCCCCACTGCGAATTTGAAAATAAGGAGCTGATCCTTGCACAAACATGGGCTCAGGGTCAATCAGCACCACTGGACAGGAGGGAGGCACCATCTGCACCAGCGAGGCGGCAGGGTAAACCTGTAAGGAGCTCCCGATCACAATCATCAATCCACAATCCTCTAGTTGCTTAATAGCCTCCTCTAAGGCTGGAACCATTTCTCCAAACCACACAACATGAGGACGCAATTGTGAGCCCTTGTCGCATAAATCGCCTATTTTCAATTCCCAACCTTCTATTGGGTACACCAATTCCTCGTCTACCGAGCTGCGCGCCATACGCAATTCTCCATGCAAATGAAGTACTTCTGTGCTCCCCGCCCTTTCGTGGAGATCATCAATATTTTGGGTAATTACTTTTAGGCTAAACTCCTTTTCGAGTTCGGCAATTATCTGATGGCCTTCATTCGGTGAAACGGAAAGAAGCTGCTGGCGACGCATATTATAAAAGCCAAGCACTTTTTGCGGGTCTCGCTGCCAAGCTTCGGGGGTGGCCACCTCTTCAATGGGATGTTTTTCCCACAAGCCCCCTTTATCTCGAAAAGTACTTATTCCACTTTCTGCGCTCATCCCGGCGCCAGAGAATACTATTATTGAGTCGGAAGTTGTAAATTGAGCCAACTTTAAAAAATCTTCCAATTGATGCGCGACCTTTCCCGTGTGTGGCATAGCCTTAAATCTTTAAAATTGAACCTTTCATCTAAATTTAGCGCCTAGCAATATAGCTAAGCCTACATTTGAACACAGTAAAAGTCCGCTATAATAAATAATGTCATGAGTGATAAAGCGAAAATTCTAATTGTAGACGATGAGCCTCTAATCCGAGATGCTTTAGCCTTTAAATTGACTAAAGACGGATATGATGTGGACACGGCGGAAGATGGTGAAAAAGCCATCCAAAAAATTGAAAGTGAAGAATACCATATTATCATTAGTGATATCATGATGCCTTTTATCTCTGGCTTCGAATTGGTGAAAATCCTAAAGGAACGTGGAACCGATGCTCCGGTGCTAATGCTCACCTCCTTAAATTCGGAAACTGCGGTATTAAAGGCCTTTGATTTAGGTGCAGATGACTTTATGACCAAGCCTTTTAGTCCTAATGAACTTTCGGTAAGAATTAAAAAGCTGCTTAAAAACAGCAAAAAATAAAGATGCGCCAGTTCCTAATTGACATATACTACTTCCTTCTGGCTCTTGAGCCACGCTATAAGATTGTAATCATCTTAGTTATCGTGTTGCTGATTTCGGCAGCGGTGATGGTTTCGATTGTATTGCGTGAGCGTTCCAGAAAAAATAGTATTGAAAATCGGGAACGTCGAATCAAGCGACAGGTAGAGCCTATCATCCAAGAAGTTGTTTTTACCGAGCAAGACGCCAGTGAATTTAAGGATGCGACCAAAAAAATTAATCGCATTGTAGACTCTACGCTCTACCGTAGATCAAACATGAATATCCTTAACGAGCTTATTCTTTATTACCATCGAAACCTTGGTGGTGAGGCCTTCGCTCGTCTCGAAAACTTGTACCGCGAGATTGGCCTCAAGCAAATGACTTTAGAGAACCTTCGCAATGGGGAATGGCATGTTCGTGCGAAAGCCATAAACGATCTTAGCACCATGCGAATGGGGGAAACCTTGTTTGAAGTGCTGCAATACACCGATGCCGATAATGTGCACGTGCGAAACGAAGCCCAGTATGCTGCCGTAAAACTCGGTGGTAAAAAGGCCATGAGTTTCCTTAACGATTTGGAATCTCCTATGAGCGAATGGCAGCAGATTCGACTATTAGATCAATCGAGAAAATTCGAATATGAATTAATTGACAATATTGGTCCCTGGCTGCAATCCAAAAACGACAGTGTAGTGATATTCGCACTTATCTTAATGCGACACTTAAATCAGTACCACGAGCGCGGACAATTGCAAAAGTTGCTTTACCATCGCAACGAAAAGGTGCAAGAAAAAGCAATTGAGACGGCCATCGAGCTCGCCTATTCAGAATGCATTGAAAATCTCTACGAAGTTTACGAGCTTACCAAGAATATTCGCGTGAAAGCCATAGTTTTGAAAGCGATGGGGGAACTTGGTGGTGCAAAAGAAGCCGGTCACTTGCGTGAGGTGCTTACTTCCACCAAAGAGTACGAGCTCGCCATGGCTTCAGCCAAAGCGCTTAAACGCATGGGGCGCCACGATGTGCTTACTTCCTATCGTGAAAATGAACTCTCCGAAAACGGCGAAAATATCGTAAAACACGTACTCGATGATAGAATATGACACGCAGAACTCACTCGTAGATATTCTCATCTATATTTTCTACTTCATTACTTACGGCTACACCGTATTTGTAATGGTGTCCTACCTTATCCTAGGAGTTATATCGGTAATCCAAGCACGGAAATATCTGCGCAGAAACACTTACACCGATTACCTCAATATCCTTCAAAGTCCGGAGGCACCCAGTGTTTCCATTCTCGCTCCTGCCTACAACGAGGAAGCCACCATCATCGAAAATATTCGCTCCCTACTATCTGTGCGATACCCCAATTATGAGGTAATCGTAGTTAATGACGGAAGCCGCGACCGCTCACTAACCAAACTCATCGAGGAATACCAATTGGAGCCGGTGAACTTTGCAGTGAACTATAAAATTGAAACCAAAAAGGTTAAAAACGTCTATAAATCTAAAGACCCCGCCTACAATAATTTAGTGGTGGTTGATAAGGAGAATGGCGGTAAGTCCGATGCCTTAAATGCGGCCTTAAATGTCTCTACCGGCGACTATACCCTAAACATTGATGTAGACTGTATCTTGGAGGAGGACTGCTTGTTAAAGCTAATGAAGCCCTTCTTGGAAGAAACCGATAAAAACATGATTGCTACCGGAGGGGTGGTACGTATTGCTAACAATTGTCGGATCGAGAAAGGACGCATTGTTGAAGTAAACGTTCCTAATAAACTCCTCGCGCAGTTCCAAACACTAGAGTACCTAAGATCCTTCCTATTGGGACGGGTGGCCTGGGGATCCCTCGATGGACTACTGCTAATTTCAGGAGCCTTAGGGGTTTTTCAAAAACAATTGGTGATTCAGTGTGGTGGTTACGATAATGAAACCATCGGTGAGGATATGGAGCTAACGGTGCGTATGCGTCGCTATGCCCGCGAAAAAGATATCGACTATGTGGTAGGCTTTGTACCTGACCCCTTATGTTGGACCGAAGTACCCGAGTCGTGGTCAGTTCTGCGCAAGCAAAGGAACCGTTGGACCCGTGGTGCGGTGGAAACCTTATTATCGCATAAGCGTTTATTCCTGAATCCTTTTTATGGTAAAATCGGGATGATCTCTTATCCCTATTGGTTGTTATTTGAATGGCTAGCCCCTTTAATTGAAGCTTTTGGTATTATCCTTTTAATCCTCTTCAGTCTGCTAGGTGTGATTAATATTAGCTTCCTATACCTATTCATCGCTTTGATTTACGGCTATACCGTAGCCTTTACCATTGCAACCCTGTACATTGAGGAAATTACCTTTTTCCAGTATAAAAAGAGACGGCAGCTCCTACGGCTTGTAATTGCTGGTCTTATTGAACCGCTAATTTTCCACCCCTTTGTGGTGTATTGTGCGGTTACCGGAAACTGGGACTATTTCTTCGAAGGCAAGAAAGCTTGGGGATCAATGAAGCGCGTAGGTTTCTCGAGACCCTCCGACCGAGGCAAGAAGATTACGGGCAATAAGTCTCCTAAGAAAAGCCCTCCTCAAGTTCCCTTACCGAGTAATAGCGTGCGAACTCGCCCCTCGTCCTAGCTTATTTTAGGATTATTTGCTCCACCACTTTGCCGTGACTAGGCGATTCTACCTCTAAAAAGTAGAGCCCGCTTAAGCCTTTCGGCAGATGGAGTTCCAGTTCTCCTCCGGCCTGAATTTGATCTTGATAGGACCAAACCAATCGCGATTGCGCATCCCGTAAATGCAGCTGAAGAGTTTCAGGTGTGGCGCTTTCCCAACTTAAATACACTAATCCATTACTGGGATTTGGATATACTGATAGAGGCGAGCTAAGCGCAGCCTCTTCTTGAAGGCCGATACTGTAACCCACGGTAAAGTAATCACTGAGCTCAGTCCCAAAGTTTGGATTGTAATTTTTATAGAAAAAGTTACCGCCAACATTGCGCATTAATATCCGACCCGAACCATCGTTGTTACCAAAAAAACTTAGGCCATCCTTATCGCGGTCCCCAATCAGTAAATGGTAGCAACCCGGATCTAAATCAAAAGTATCGCGATAGGTTGTATTACTAGCGAGATTATCACCTGAGTACAGCACTTGACCCCAGGCATCTTCCAATTTCCACCAGCTTTCCGAACCTCGGCCATTAGTTCGAAGCTCAAAGCGCAGTTTATTTGGATACTGCTCTGGCAAGGCAATAGGGGTAGAACGTCGATTATTAAAATCTACGGAATCGCTCAATCCACCATTAACCCGCTCAATTTGAACCATAAACTCTAAATCAGATTTAAGGCTGGTCCAATCCTTCAGTGAATCCATCGGCAAGGCGATAAATTCCTTTTGCAAGGAACTTATATTTCCCGTCCAATTGAAGGTACGCCATTGGGTATTTCCTTTTAAGCCGTAGCTAATTCTCAGCGACTGTATGGGGTCTGCTCCTCGATTTTCAACTTCTATTAAAGCTTCATCACAAATCGGGTTAAAACGAGCGTGTTCATCCTCAGCACTGGGCTTTATAATATCGCTAATAGCCACATCGAGTTTGTTGTTAAAATCACCGAGGTGAAAAAGCTGAACCGACATATTATAGCTTGCCGGACTTTCGCCAGCCGGACGGGTATAGGTGTATGCTTCAATATCCACATCAATGCTATCGGCATTGGGGACGTAGGCACTGAGATCATGCAAATGCTGATTTACCCGATCACCGGGACACCAATTAGCCCGGTCGTAAAGCCAAGTGCCTGCTTGTGGCCAAAGGTCATTTAAACCACAGTCATCGCGCCACATCGCCTGACTGGCTACCTGTTGACCATCGATATATACATAGTAGTCTTTTTCGCAAAACTCAGCGCAATTCGCATCATTTACGAAACCATGTCCGGAGGGGGCAGCCCGCAAGTAAAATTGAGTTGCCTGAGGATGCGGATTAAGGGCCCTTGCGGGCATATGGTTAGTCTCGAATTGCGCAGAGTCGATATAGGTAAAACCTCCGCGATATAAGTTCTCGACTTGATAAACATCGCGAACCGGCTTTCCTTCAATCATGATAAAATTTAGGCTGGCGCTAAAGCCACTGCTCCAACCTTGGTAGCGCACATCAATCTCCACCGAATCTTGAAGTAGAGGATAATAATCACTTACGTCGAAATAAAAATCGCGAGTCCAATCAGAACTTAGAGCCCCACCATAGGGAGTAATCACCTTACAGAGTTCGATTCGTTCTTTTATGGGAAACACGTTCCAAATGGTATCTATTTGTAAGGGGTTGGTGCTAATAGTATCAATACGGCTGATGGTACTATCATTTTGTCCGGTGGGGATAAGCAAATCAACAATAGTGGTGTAATCCCAATCCGAACAGCCCCCGCTTGCACATCCCATAGTATATTCCAAAAGGATTTGATGGTAGGAATGATTCGCATCCGGGAATACCGCCCAATCCTTATAGGAACCATACCAGGTTAAATCCCTTTGTTGATGAGCTGAAACAATGGTGGTATCGCCCTCGGCTGCCAAGGATGGAAAGCTTATTAATAGGCTAAGACTAAGGAGTAGACTTTTCTTCATTCTCTAAAAATATGGGGTCCTCCATGCGGGTTACTCCGCCGGAAATAACGTATTTCATAACATCTGCTGCGGGCAAATCTAAAGGTTCTACCCGACTCTTTTCCACCAGGAATACAATCCCAGAAATGGCATAGCTATGCGGACAGTAAACCGTTAAATACTCCTCCTTCAGTTTAGCTTGTTTCCCAAAACCGCGGTGGGTTACAAAGCCAATTCGCTTTACCGACGAATCCGCTTCTGTTTGAACTAAAACGGGATATTTAAAACTTCGCTTCTCTCCTACTAAGGCATTAAGCACATCGGTAACGGCAGTATAAACCAAACTAATCACCGGCGCCTTACGAATAATGCGATCAAACCAGCTGCGCAATCGTTCCGAAATTAAGTGACTGGCGATGAATCCAATTAGGGTAATTCCAGCTAAGATTACCACAATGCCCAAACCTGGTACATCGAAAGGAATCAGCCCATCTAATACAATAAAGACCTCATAAAGTAAATAAACCGTAATCGCTATGGGCGCCACAATAAGGAGGCCTTGCAAAAGGTATTTAATGATACTATTCATGTCCTAATAGTTCTTTCTGTTTGTATTTGGGTAGACTACTCAGCACTAAATCATGCGATTCTTTAATCCATTGTTGCAGGGTAGCCGCTGGTACAGAGCCATCAAGTTGAACCATGCTCCAGTGGGTCTTATTCATATGATAGGCCCCTTCAACCGCTGGATAGGACTCACGGTACTGCAAACCCTTTTCCGGTAGGTTTTTAAAGCTAAAGCGCAATGGAACCGCTTCCAATGAAACCAGAAGAAACATTTTACCCGCGACTTTAAAAACGAGGGTCTCGGAATCAAAGGGAAAGCCTTCGCTACTCTCTTTAAACTGCAGCGCATAGGCTCTAATTTGCTCTATGTCCATGATCGAGGATTTGGTTTTAAAAGTACTGAACAATATCCCGTGCTTTTGAATTATGATATAAAAAGAGCATTAGGAAAGAGCATTAATATTTTATTATTTTCGGACCTCCTAAGGTGGAATGATTGATTATGAATAGGATTGGAGTAAACTTAGAGAAGGCACTCGAGCGTGAGCGTGCCCGCACGGAACACCAGAACCCCGAAAACACTTTAGCAGCATTTAAAACCCTCTTAGCGGAAGATGATGCTCGCGAAGAAGCCATTTTGGCAAACATCTTTGCCGGTGGCAATGAAATCTCACGCAGTTTAAAAATCAAGGACCTTGATCCCCAAAGGATTTACAGCATCGAAGAAATTAAGCGACTTTGCACCCGCTACCGCTTGCGCTTTTTAGATGCTTCTCTTTTTAAAGGAGACATTCCTTACGAGGCTATCCAAAAAATTAAACATCTACAAAAGCAAGAGCAAAAAGAGCTTAAAGGCTTCAAGATGATCGCTCCTGCCCCGATGTTTCACTTAGAATATAAGGATAAAGATCCCTTGCTGATGCTTCCATTGGGAAACCAGAAATATTACCTCATTCATAAATGGGGAAAGGATTTACACCCTTTACGTGCCCTGATGGTTTTTCCCTTTAGAAGTTTCAAAACGCTTCTTTTATCAGTGGCCCTATTGGCGGCATTTGTAGTTTCCCTATTCCCCGATAAGATGGTTATGGGTCCTTTAGACGAGCACAGCTGGAACATTCGGATTATCTTCTTCTTTTACTTGTTCCTAGCTTTTAGCGGCCTAACGGCACTCTATGGCTTTAGCCGGATGAAGAATTTCAATTCGGAGTTGTGGGATAGCAAATACATGGATTAAACCCGCCAAAAAGCTCTTCAAAGAATTATTTAAAACCATCCGAGGGAAGGCCTGCGGCTCTAAATGCTTGGAGTAAGTGACGGTGATTGTGGTAGAAAACCACCCTTAAGGTATCGCCTAAACGGAGTTTGATAAATTTCGAAATACTGATTCCGGTTTTCACTTTCTGCCAAGAGTAATCGGAACTCTGATTAAGAATCGATTGCCATTGCTTTAGTTGTTCTTCAAACTCTAATAGCACCTCTGCGCGAAGGCCGGAGTATTGAGGATTCATTGACTTAAAGGTATTCATGGTTTTAAAACCCTGCTTGGGCCACATGCTTTGAGCGAAGTACTCACCTAACCAGGAACTCTTAAAGTTTTGAGGCTTAACTCTCTTAGCATTTTTAAGGCTTCGACGCACTTCGGGCAAATAAAAATCGCCGTAGCGGCACAGATGCTCGATACACTCTAAGGCACTCCAACTCTCGGGATCGGCTTTGGTTTGTAATAACTTTTCCTCTTGAGCCTTAAGATCCTCCATTAAACTTAGATGATGCTGCACTAAGGCGCTTAGCTCTGCCTGAATCGATTTCTGTTTAGCCTTCATATTAATGCTTTATGCAAAGCAATGCCGAAACCTGAAACTAAATCTTATTTGAAATCAAGAATTCAACAACCTCGAAAGGGTTTCGGGACTCATGCGAAGGTAGCTCGCTATGTACTTATGAGGCACTTCTTGAAACAATCGTGGGCTTCGCTTCAAAACCCGATTTAATCTTAACTGAGGATCATTAATCATTAAATCATCTTCCCGTTCCAGCATATCGTATATCAACTGATACAATCCCTCTTGCCATAATTCGCTCAAACCTTCATGTCGCTTTAAGGTATGCTCAAAATCAACTTTGGTGGCAGCACGTAAATTTGTTTTCCGAAGTGCTTGCACTTGATACCGGCTGGGCACCGCTTTTATGTAGGAATCCAAGCGACTAAACAGTTCGCCCGAATAGGCAAAGCGCATACCGTATTCCCGCTCGGCATCAGTACTGCTTATGCGTAGCACCCCCTCCTCTACCCAGTAAACATTTTGGTCGGTGGTCCCAGAATTCCCCAAATACTCGGAGCGCTTTAAAGGTATGCTCTCCGACCAAATATCAGCGGATTTCAAGATTTGGAAGAGATCTCGACTCAAAAGGGTGGACTATTATCGGTTATCAAAAATCTGCAGAAAGGCCTCCATTGTTAAGGCATCTTCTATCGAAAAAGAGCCGATGGCCTCCCTTCTAAGCGCCGTAAGATGAGCACCCCTACCTAGGGCCTTCCCAAAATCATGCGCTAAAGATCTTATGTAGGTTCCTTTACTGCATTCTACCCGGAAATCAAGATCCGGAAAGTTTTTGGTTTGCACCGAAAAGGACTTTATATGAACTTGGCGTGATTGAAGGCTAATCTCCTTTCCCTCTCGCGCTGCTTCATAGGCCCGTTTGCCGTCTTGCTTAATAGCCGAAAAAACGGGTGGGACCTGAGCGATTTCACCTTGAAACTGAGGGATGGTGAGAGCAATGGAGTTTAGGTCAAAACCCGCTAAAGAAAATTCCTCATCAACTTCCGTCTCCAAATCATAACTAGGAGTAGTAGCCCCTAATCGCATGGTGCCCGTATAGGTTTTATCGAGCCCCATCAGATCTTGGATGGTCTTGGTTTTCCGACCTACGGCAATAATGAGTAACCCAGTAGCCAGTGGATCCAAGGTACCGGCATGACCCACCTTAAGCTTCTTAAAGCCATAAGCACGTTTGAGGGTGTAGCGAATCTTATTCACTACATCAAAAGAGGTCCAGGTGAGGGGTTTATCAATCAACAGGAGCTGGCCTGCCTGAATTTCATCCTTAGAATAAATCAAAAAGCAATAAAGCTAGAGACAATAGCAATGATCCCCACGAGGAAACAATAAAGGGCAAAGTAATTGAGGTTGGCCCGCTTTACTATGTCAATCATCCAATTGCAAGCCCACCAACCGGTGATGAAAGCAGCCCCAAATCCGAGAAAGATGGGAACGGGAATACCCTCTTCTAAGCTTAAACCCCCATCCATGATATCCTTGGCCATTTTCCCTACAATAAGGGGCACCACCATAAGAAAGGAAAAACGAGCGGCGCGCTCTCGACTAATCCCTAAAAGTAATGCGGTGGAAATAGTAGCTCCACTGCGGCTAATACCAGGGAGAATCGCAATGGCCTGTGCCAAGCCGATGATAAGACCCTTGGAGCTGGTAACATAGCCATCTCCCGCTTTGGTATTGTTCGCAAAGAGCAAAAGCACACCTGTAACCAAGAGCATGGCCCCTACTAAAAGGACCTTACCTCCAAACAAAGCCTCGATTTGCTCGTCTAAAAATATCCCGGCTAATGCCGCAGGAATCATAGAAATAACAATGTTTAGGCTAAATCGAAATTCGTCGTTATTCTTAAACTGAAATAAACCACGGAAAATTATCGCCACCTCCTGACGAAAGACAACAATGGTAGCCAATGCAGTAGCAAAATGCACAACTACCGTAAAAAGTAAACTTTCCTCAGGTATGGAAGTATCACCAAAAATAGCTTTGGCCAATTCGAGGTGACCACTACTACTTACGGGTAAAAACTCGGTTAAACCCTGAATAACACCCAGGATAATCGCCTCTAGTTTACCCATTGTTCGCTTCCTTTTCCTTGTTAGCTGGCGTCATAATAGCGTAAACCTCTAATACTAGTCCGGCAAGGAGAATTAATGGGGCAACGGTTAATCTGCGGGTATTAAAAATCTCAGGGTTAAAGACCTCGGGGTTATCACTACCCCCTCCAGACATTAAGATATAGCCCAAGCCAATTAATAATACGCCAACACCCATAAGGATGTAATTCTTTTTACCGAAAACGAATGTCTGTTTTTGCATAATATCTAAAAATATAACTGATCGGTCTTCAACTTCAAATACTTGCGAAGTGCAAAGAAAGTACAACTAAATGAGATAAACAGTCCTACAAGAAAAATTGCCAAACCCAAGAAAGCCAAGCTAATAGGATCCTGAATTTCTTCCATCCCAGGTATGTACCGATGAATGTTGAATAAGATAATTCCTAAAAGGATTAAAGCCAGTATGGCACCGAGGCCACCGTGGAATAAACTCTTCATCAAAAAAGGCCTTCGGATAAAATTGGGGCGCGCGCCCACAAGCTGCATGGTTTTTATTAGGAATCGCTTGGAGTAGATGGCTAAGCGAATACTGCTATTTATTAAAGCAATGGCGATTAAAGTTAGGAGTATCGCTCCTGCAAGCAGTCCATAGCTGAGAATTTTAAGGTTCTCATTCATCTTTTCAATGAGTAGGCGATCATAAACCACCTCCGATACAAAGTCTAAAACTTCGAACTCCTTTTTAAGGGCCTCGAGTTTAGCTACTTCCAATTCTTCCGCACGAAGTTTCAATTCAATACCATCACGCAAAGGATTGTAGCCTAAGAAATCCACAAAATCTTCGTCTAAAATTTCCTGCAATTCCTTGGCCGCATCATCCTTACTGATAATCCGCACCTCCTTAGTGTAGGGCGCTACTTGTAAACTAGTAAAGAACTGATTCACTTCTGCTTTGGAGGCCTCTTCATCGAGTAAAATGGTTATGCCAAAATCCTCTTTCACCGACCTGCTAATTGCTTGGGTGTTGATTATTAAGGCACCAAAAACCCCTAAGACAAATAGCACTAGGGCGATACTAACAATCACGGAGAAATAAGAGGAGCGCAATCGGCGCTTAGTAAATCGGTCTTCGCGTTTCGTCATAGCAAATGCTGTACTCAGCTCGGGGCGAAAGTAGCCAATTTCATAGAATGCCGAACTTAATATAAAGTTAACCCTTCATCGAAGTATTCAAGCAGTTGATATAAATTTATACTCAGAATTTGCTGTTAACAAATAAGTTTGACAGGTAAATAATCATTACAATCAACTCGTATTTTCGTTAAAAATTAGGTTCTTACTATCCTAAAATCTAGTACCACTTGAAGTACCTTGGCCGTAAAATTATATTCTTTATAATCATACTAATCCCTTTCTGGAGTTTTTTGGTGTGGTTCTTTTACCCAAAAACGGAGCTTCCCGGGTTAATTTTGGATAAAACAGTTTTGGAGACTTCTGGTGTAGAGCATCGCTCTTTTAACTGGATTACCACCAATCGAAAGTTTGTTAAACCCGATGGATCCCAATACGAGATTAGTGAGGATTACTACGGTTTCTTTCCGGTAAACCGACCCGAGTATGTAGTAAAAGACCTTACCGTTTTTAACAATGCAGACCTCGACAGCATGGCTCGGGACATGGAGTATGTGTACTACACCGACGCTTACGGCATTTATACAAACGAGTGGGTTTACGGTAGAGACATCAACGAACGTTCGCGCTTGGTTTATGGTGGCTTGTCGGTTCCAGGGTATAAGCTCTTCGAAAAAATGTACCGTAATCGTAAGCTAACGATTACCGAGTTTAACAACCTGGCCTCACCCACCCCCTTGCAGCTGCGCTTTCGCATGCAAAGACTTTTAGAACTGGATTTCACCGGTTGGACCGGTCGTTATTACCACTCTTTAGACACCCTTTTAAATCCAGATATTCCGGGCTGGATGAAGCGCCTACACCGGTATTACTACAAAAGACCCTTTGATTACCCCGATGTTCCCGGGATCGTATTTGTACACGAAACGGAGCGCATCTTTGTATTAAATATTGAAGAAGATTTAGAGCATGAGCTCCCTATTATCAATACGGGAAACATGCTGATGAAGCAATACGACCTGCCCGAATTTATACGCTACCCTTACTGGTTTGATGTGTGCTTCGCGAAAGATACGAGCGATGTATTCTCAACCTATAAAATTCATACGACCGAAAGGGGAGACTCTATCTTGCGTTCGCATCGCCTTCCAAACGAATTTCCGGCCATTATTGGCGATAAACAGGAGCAACTACGCTGGTATTTTTGCGGCGATTGGGCCGACTCACCCACCCCTTTTGGCTTAAGTTATTTTAAAGGAGTTCAGTACATGCGGAAGTTCTTTTACAACAACCGTGATGATCTTGATCGGAAAAAATTCTTTTGGGAATATTACGAGCCTTTAGTCTCTGGAATCTTTAAAGATTACATCGATCGCATGGATTCGATTGAAGGCCCAAGACCCTTGCCTCCGCACCATAATAATTACGTACCCTACTACCGGAGATACAATATTCCTTTACCCGATGTAGACCTTATTGCCAGCGGTAGGGTATATGACCCTAATGAAGTGCTTGGATCGGAATATAAAGAACGTGCTTATCGGGACTCGGTACTTCAAGCAGAACGGGAGGAAGCCGCCCGAACGGGTTACTATATTGGTCAATACGGCGACACCATTCGCCTTACCGATGAGGAAATGCGTGAACTGGAGCAGCAAACGCGCTACGAAAAGTCTACCCAGCGGAAACGGGATTCCATTCAACGTCGTCGCTTGGACTCCATCCGCGGAAGCGGCGAATTTGCCGACCCCTATCGCCTTTTGAAAATTGACACCAGCTACTTACGAGGCGGTCGTATTCCTGTAAATATCCCCATTACACGAAGCGAGATTCAGAAACGAGCGGCGCAACAGGCAGCGGCAGATCGAGCGGCAGACTTAAGAGCCCAAGCTATTGTGGATAGCATGGAACGCGCCGAACGCGGACCCGTTTTAAGCGATGAGGATAGCATATATCAAACGCAGGGTACTAGCAGCAGTGCCTTCGAATCGCAACGAGTGGAAGAGCCCGTCCAAGCGCGAGTTCCGGTGATTGAACCCCGTTATTTGGTTGGAGGGCGCTTACCCAAGGGAGGCAAACCACAAGATCGAACCACTTCTAGCACTATGGTGATGGAATCGAATCCCGATCCCGAGCCTGATGCAGAAGTGGAAGAACAGCGCTCGCCTGAAAATGCCGAAGAAACGTCTGATCAAAACCCAGAAGACCTGAGCGATACTGAGGAAAACCTCCCTAATACCAACGCCAACCAAGCCTCGGGACCTAGATGGCATATCATCATTGCCAGCTTCCCGGATAAAGCTTTGGCAGATGCCTTTATTGCGGAGCAAAACAGCCCCGACATGCAAGTATTAGCCGTACCGGAGAGCAGCAGCTATCGTATCTCCTATCGGAATTTCGAAAATCGCAGACTTGCGAATAAGGAGGTTATTAATTTGATGACTCGATATCCTGACGCTTGGGTACTTAAGGTAGACTAAGTAAAAAATACGCCATATTACGTATTGAGTTGAGTACGACAATCATTGACTTTTGGAGTAAATCCCAATCGCAATGAAAAAGTTACTTACATCCACCTTGTTAGTCATTAGCCTCGGCCTTACGGCGCAAAACATTAATTACGAGGTCACTTACGACAATCCAGACTTCCGACCCTTCTGGAATTTGAACTTATCCTACCTCGATGTTGACGTCCCCGTACAAAGTATCGATGCTATTAACTTCAATGCCGGAATATGGGGAAACTTTGAGCCCGTTGATGGACTGGGCGCCGACTATCGCTTCCGCATGAGCTATCTCACCATGGCCCAATTAGGCTACCAAGACCCTCCCGGATTTACCAACTTCGAACTGGGGGCTTACTTCAAATTTGCTGGCTACACTAAGGTTCGTCCAACCAATGTGGTTTTAGACATTGACTGGGATGCTGATGGCAATTCCTTTAACGACGAGGAGGTATTTCAAATTAAGGCCATTACCATTCAAGCCAAAAACCGTCGCGACTTTTTAGCACGAGGCGGTTTCTACCACCTTTCGAGCCCTTTAACTGTTGATGATGTAACGGACGCCAACGATGCTAAGATCTTCGCCGATAACATTGGAGGAGCTTCCTTAAACGGGCTATATGCGGGTATAGGCATTCGCACTTTTCGAAATGTATATATCAAAACCGATCAGTTTGGAGATCAATTTAATTCACAAGGTCGCCTGTTGTACATCGATGCCATTTTTGCCGGTGCCAGTTTAAGTGACCCCTATGAGGATCCGGCGACTTTAGTTTTTGATGAGGACGCCGCTAAAGATGCCATTGGCAGTTTACCTATTGGGTTTCGGGTTGGCTTAAACACCTTTCAAATTGAAAAGAAAGATCGAACCGGTAAGAAATTCGGAATGGCGGTTAATTACGAAGCCGGCTACCGCCCTTATATCGGTTGGTACTTAAGTGCCGGATTTGGCTTAACCCTTGTTAAATGGAATCATTAATAAGCGATGCACTTTAGGTTAATCATAGCATTATGCCTCTTTGCTTTCGGATTGCAGGCGCAACTGAGTAAATTTCAATACCTCGGCGAAGATTATTTCGCCGAGGAGCTTTACCTCGGTGTCTCTCTGCGAAACAGCAACTTGGCCTTTCCCAATGCCATCCCTCCCGAAAACCATCAAATGACTGTTTGGACCGGCGATTGGCTCCTATATCGCACCAATATGGAGCCAGGTGGCTTTCGGTACATCATGCGCAACAAAGTGATTGGTGAAATTTTTTACGGTTTTGGGGAAAACTTCGATGAAGTAGTTCGTCAAGAAGGCAGCACCTTTAGTAATTTCCTCTTAGGCTCGCACACCTTTACCTGGAACACTTTACTTAGAGATCGCTGGGCCCTAGCCTTAGGCTTTAACCTGAATGATCTTATTGTGGGAAGTACCTTTCTAGTTAAAGACTCCCTCAGTTCTGGAATAAGTCAATTTACCCCCGTACCCCATGGATGGTATTTAGGAGGAGGCCCCAGTTTAATGGCTGATTTTCTAATCAATGATTTTCTTCTCTTGGAAATGCAAGTGGACTACACCTTTCACATTAGCAATCCGGTACCTTTAACCTACGGCGAAGACGCCCCAGAACATCCAATGCCTCATCAAAGCTTTTTTTCCGCGCACCTTGTTAGTGGATGGGGGCTGTACACCGGCTTTGAAGCGGCCTTTTTAAACGACCGTACTAATTACAATGGTGATGCTCGGAAACTTGAATGGCATTTCGGTTTTCGGTTTATGCTGTAACCAGGCTTTAATAACATAGGGAGGTCATATATTTAAGCAAATAGCGATTTAATAGCCTCGTAATCAACTGTTTATTACCAGGTAAAACCAAGACCTAAATGCTCACCAATTAATATCTCCGATCCGTTTCGGACGATTGATCCCCTAAGTTGCGGAGAAGTGAACTGATAATACTGAGGACAAAAGAAAACAGTAAGGCCCACCAGAAATTCGCAACTGTAAATCCAGTAACTAAAGAATCGGCCAGCATAATTACCACTGCATTGATCACAAATAGGAATAGTCCGAAGGTGAACACGGTTGCAGGCAAGGTAAATACTACCAAAAGTGGTTTAATAAATAAATTTAGGAGGGCTAAAACAATAGCCACCCCTATCGCAGTAGTAAACCCGGATAAGTATACCGCATCACCTAAAATCCAGGCGGTAAAGAATACACTTAGAGTATTTACTAGTAATCTTAATAGGATACTTCTCATAGCTAAGGCTTAACTTGCAAATCCAAATTTAAGTAAAGATGAGCATGAGATCTTTTTTGCCAGGTATTTTAGCACTGGCAATTGTTTCCTGTACTAACAATCCCAGCAAAGAAAAGCAAACAATGAGCCCCACCGAGGAAGCCATGAAAACAGGTCAAGACCCCCATTCCTACGCCAAAGCGGACGCTAAGGTGAGTCACCTAAATTGGATAGCGGATGTGGATTTTGATAACAAAAAAATTAAGGCCGTCGCCAATTGGACCATCGAAACCCAAAGCGGAGCCACGGACATCTATTTCGACATCTACGACTTGCAAATTGATTCGGTATTGGTGGATGGTGCAAACACTAACTACGCCTTAAGTCCCTTTGATGAACACCTAGGCCAAGGTTTACGCATTCCCATCAGCGAAAGCGCAAAGCAAGTAAGCATTTACTATAGTACGGGAGATGATGCCCGCGCCTTACAATGGCTCGACCCCGGCCAAACTGCCGATAAATCACATCCATTTTTATTCACCCAAAGTCAGGCTATCTTAGCCCGTTCTTGGGTACCTACTCAGGATAGCCCTGGTATTCGCTTTACTTATGATGCCAAGGTGAATGTTCCAAAAGATATGATGGCTTTAATGAGTGCCTCTAACCCCATGGAGCTTTCGGATGACGGCAGCTATAAATTTGAGATGCCTCAAGCTATTCCCTCATACCTTTTGGCCATGGCCGTTGGTAATGTTCGCTTTGAAGCCATTAGCGATCGCACTGGCGTGTATGCCGAGCCTTCCCTATTAGATACTTCAGCCTATGAATTTGCGGATTTGGAAAAAATGGTCCAAGCCGCCGAAGCCCTTTATGGTCCCTATGCCTGGGGTCGTTATGACCTTATTGTCCTGCCTCCTTCCTTCCCCTTCGGTGGAATGGAAAATCCACGCTTAACTTTTGCCACACCTACTATCTTGGCGGGCGACCGTTCATTAGTAAGCTTGGTGGCCCACGAGCTGGCGCATAGCTGGAGTGGTAACTTGGTAACCAATGCCACTTGGGACGATTTTTGGTTAAATGAAGGCTTTACCGTTTACTTTGAGCAGCGTATTATGGAAGCGGTATACGGACGTGAGTATTCGGAAATGTTAGCCAGCTTAACCCGCGCTGGTCTTTTAGAAGCCGCGGCAGAAATGCTGGAGGAAATGCCGAACGACACTAAATTAAAGCTCGATTTGGAGGGACGAAACCCGGATGATGGTGTGACAAGCATTCCTTACGACAAAGGCTATTTCTTTTTACGGTTAATGGAAGAAACAGTTGGTCGTGAGCGTTTTGATGATTTCTTGAAAAACTATTTCCAAGGGCATAAATTCCAGGTAATGACCACCGAGGAGTTCTTAGCTTATTTAAAGGAAAACCTTTTGAGTGAAGAAGAATACGCACAAATTCGAGTGGATGAGTGGATTTACGAAACGGGTATCCCTGATAATTTACCAGTTGTGGAGAGTGACCGCTTTAAAAAGGTGGATGCCGCTTTAGCCAGTTTCATGGAAACGGGAAAACTCCCTGCATCGGAGCAAACCGAAGCCTGGACCACCCACGAATGGCTACACTTTATTAATAGTTTGCCCGAAACCATCAACCTGGAACAGCTCACCGCACTTGATGAAGCCTATGGATTGAGCCAAAGTGGAAACTCCGAAATTTCTGCTGCCTGGTTCCAACCAACCATTGCAGCAGGTTACGAAGCGGTTTACCCCAAAGTGGAAAGCTTTCTTACCTCAGTAGGTCGTCGGAAGTTTTTAACTCCCACCTATAAAGCACTCCTAGGTGCTAAACAGGATCAGTTAGCGCGAGACATCTACGCCAAAGCTCGTCCTAATTACCATGCGGTAAGCAGGGAAACGATGGATGACTTACTCGGCTGGGAAGGGTAATCCCCAAAGAACTATTGAAAAAAGGCCTCCCTTAATCGGGAGGTTTTTTTTTGCTTTAAAAGAGAAAACCCGGCCAAAGCCGGGATTTCCCATTAGTGCCAGCTTAAATCTTGTCCGGCAAAACATTAAAGCGAGATCCTACTCATCGGAAAGGCTAAACATTACTGGTCGGGTATCTAAATTTTGGAGGTCGGCTAAATTAAAGGTCACCTTAGCGCTGCAGTCCTTCCGTTCGGCCACATTGGGCGTAAGGAAATTATCTGCCAACTCGATGTTCTCAAAAGAAAGCGTGAGTTTCCCGCCATTCACCACAGCGTTCATGGTGCCGGTATTAGCCCAGCCATCGGTGGTGTACTCCCCATACCAGCGGCGGTCATTCAATTTAGGGAATACGACAAACTCATCTGCAGAAATATCGCCCGGAGCGGAACCGTTAGCTTGCCAATTTAAGGTCTTGCTACTGCTAGGAATTTCAGTGAGGTGAATGAGCAAATACTGCTTACGGTCGGCCACATTATCCTTAAAAATAAAGATGTCGTAATACGGTTTGTTAGTATTCACGTCTGTAGCCTGAAAGGCAGAATACATATTAAGGCTAGTACTGGAATCCCCAACGATAAGGGTATTGTTGCTTAAGTTGGACGTGCCGGGATTATTGTTATTTCCGCTGGGGTCATCCGTGCTCGTGTCTTCCTTTTCGCAGGAGATTAAACCAAGTACAAGTAAGGGGATAAAAAATAGTCTTTTCATAATGGGATTTATTTAGAAGCGAATCTATTCGCCAGCTAAATCCCATTCAATCCTGCATTTGTAGGAAAAATAACTAGAATCTCAAGTTTGGAATGCGCTTTTGGTACAAATGCCCTAGGCCATAAAATAAACGCGTTTTACTCTTGGGGATATTCCGGTTAAAACTTCGTAGGCGATGGTATTCATAGCCTTGGCCATTTCTTGTACCGGAAGTTGGGTACCAAAGATTAAAACTTCGTCTCCTTCCTCAATCGGATCCGAGCCAATATTAACCATACACATATCCATACAAACCCGGCCAATCACCGGATACTGTTTCCCTTTAATAAGCACCTTGCCTTTTCCATTACCAAGGGAGCAATGAAAACCATCTGCATATCCAATGGAGATTATAGCGATGCGCCCCTTCTCTTTTGCCGCCCAAGCTCGTGCATAACCTACGGTATCCCCTTCTTGCACCGGCTTCACCTGAGATACTGTGGCTTTTAGTTCTGCTACTGGCAATAACTGATCTTGTTCTTCCGAATGAGCCGCAACCCCATAGAGGCCAATACCCAGTCGAACCATATCAAAATAGGCTTCAGGGTAAGACTCTATCGCTCCGGTATTGGCGATATGCCGTAAAAAATCTGTTCCTAATTTAGCCTTTAAGCGCATAGTCATTTGCTCGAAGCTGGCAATTTGCCCTTTGGTGAAGCGCTCTTGCTTAGGATCATCGGATGCTGCCAGGTGCGAAAAAGCGGAAGCCAAATGCAAATACGAGCTGGTCCTTAGCTCCTCCATCAATTGCTCTAGTTCTTCTTCCACAAAACCCAATCGATTCATGCCCGTTTCCAATTTAAGGTGAATGCTAAGGGTTTCCTTGCGTTGTTCTGCTAATTCTTTAAAATCCTGCAAGCGCCTTAAGCTGTATACCTCCGGCTCCAAATCATACTCAAAAAAAGAATCCAAGGCACTACGCTCGGGGTTAAGAACCATGATCGGTAGTTTTATTCCCGCCTTACGGAGGGCTACTCCTTCATCAGCGTAAGCTACGGCGAGGTAATCTACACCATGAAAAGCTAAAACCCGAGCTACTTCTTCGCTCCCAGCACCATAGGCAAAGGCCTTAACCATTACCATTAATTTGGTACCTCCCCGCAAGCGAGAGCGGTAATAGTTAAGGTTGTGCACTAGTCTATTAAGATGCACTTCCAAAACGGTTTCATGACGTTGCCGTGCCAATAATCGATCGATCCGCTCAAAGGCAAAAGGTCGGGATCCTTTTAGCAAAATAGCACGGGCCTGCCAGTTATAGCGGCTCATGCTTTCGATAAATTCTTCGGTAGAGGGGAAGTAATGTGCCGGCATGGGAAGCTCTAAAGATTGCGACTTTAACTGAGGTCCGATGGCAAAAACAGCCTCTAAATTTTGACTACTAATGATTTCGGACATCGCCAATCGAAGTTCATCAACCGATAAACCAGATTGCAGCATATCACTTAAAACTAAAACCCGCGGCCGGTCCTTACCATGCTCTTGCAAAAAATGCAAGGCTACCCTTAAGGACTCGAGGTCCGAATTGTAGGCGTCATTTATAAGTAAGGTGTTATTGTGGCCCTCCTTCATTTCGAGCCGCATTTCAACCTGATTCAAATTTTGAAGCGGCTGCCTCAATTGATCCGGGTCAAAGCCTAGGGCTATGGCCAGGTATATCGCATTGGCACTATTTTGTAGTGAGGCCTCATCGCCAAAAGGTAAGTCGGCCTGTAAACTACCTTCCGGTGATTGAAAATGAAAACGACAATAATTGGCCCTACATTCCTCGATCTTGAACCAAGCGCCTGCCTTCCCCTCCTGAAAGGACCAGTCGAGTAAACGTATCGAGTTCTTTGCAGCGAAGTTTGGCAGTAGTCGATGAAGCGGCTCCTGATCAGCGGGATAGACTAAAAACTCCGCCTCCTTAAAAAGTTCCAGTTTCTCGGCAATCTTTTGCTCCTGACTTTCAAAGTTCTCTCCGTGGGCCGTTCCGATATTGGTGAAAATTCCAGCCTTGGGCTTCAACATTTTTTGCAGCGCGGACATTTCATTGGGCAAGGAAATCCCAGCCTCAAAAATCCCTAATTCGGTATCTTCCGGCATGGCCCAAATGGAAAGGGGAACCCCTATTTGTGAATTAAAGCTTTTAGGACTGCGATAGGCTTTGGTTTGAGGGGCAAGCAAACGATAAAGCCACTCCTTTACAACGGTTTTACCGTTACTCCCGGTAATAGCAATTACCGCTGGGTTGATCTGATCCCGAATACTGCTTGCTAAACGCTGTAAGGCGCCTAAGCTGTGATTCACCTTCAGAAAAATGGCATCTGCCAAATCCTCATCCGGAATACGTTCTACTACAAATACCCGAAGCCCTTTTTGGTATAGATCGTAAATGAATTGATGGCCATCGTGATGCTGACCCACCAAAGCGAAAAAGATCTGGCCATCGCCATGACTAAATTGCCTGCTATCGAATAAAATTCGTTTTACAATTTGGGCCTTTACATTCGGATGTTGCACTCCAATGGCCGCGGCTATTTTCTTGCTATCGGCTATCACTTGGCGCTTTTCGCCTCCTCCGCACGAATTTTATTAAAGGCCGCTCTGCTTAAGGGTTCGTATTGCTCTTTTGCACCTAGGAATACCCGTTTTTGATCGGCCGTGGTACGATGCGAATAATGCGCAAGATTTCCGGTACGCATGCAAACAGCGTGTACTTTGGTTACATACTCGGCCGTGGCCATTAAATAGGGCATCGGTCCAAAAGGCTTGCCCTGAAAGTCCATATCCAATCCCGCCACAATAACGCGGCAGCCGCGATTCGCTAATTCATTGCAAACCTCCACGATACCATCATCAAAAAATTGCGCCTCATCAATGCCCACTACCTCAACGTTATCGGCTAGAAGTAAAATATTGGAACTGCTTTCCACCGGGGTACTACGAATGGCGTTGTTATCGTGACTTACCACTTCCTCCTCGCTGTAGCGCGTATCAACAATGGGTTTAAAGATCTCCACTTTCTGACGAGCAAATTGCGCCCGTTTAAGCCTGCGAATAAGCTCCTCGGTCTTGCCAGAAAACATACTTCCGCAGATTACTTCAATACAGCCGCTAGGCATTTGATGATTTACTGTATTTTCGAGGAACATTTTTGCTTAATTACAGCACAAAACTAAGGAATAAACACGCCGTTCGATGAAAGACAATGTTCGCAAGGAACTAAAGGAATTATGTTACTTTATAATTGAAAACAATAACGCTCTTTCACGACCCGAACAGCTCACTCGCGTTCAAATGCTTTATGAGCGCCTTTTAGTGCTTAACTATCTGGAGGAAGTAGAAGCCGAAAAGCAAAGTAAGGGCTCCGCCAGTGCAGGTCCAAGCAAAGTCAAACCTGCTCAAGAAGTAAAAACAGCAAGCCCAAATCCTCCGCCTCAGGAAGTGAGTAGCCCAAGGCCCCAGGAAGTTGCTGAAAAAGTGGAAGTTGAGCCGAGCCCCGAACCATCAATTAAACCCGAAGCCTCCCCAAAACCCGAAGCGCCGAAAGAAGACCTCGCAAGTCCGGAAAACCCCGAAGCAAATAAGAGCGAAAAGGAAAGCGTGGAACCCGAGGAACGTCGTGATTTAAACGATGGGCATCAAGCACCCAAATCGGTAAACGACCAATTAGCTAAGGGCTCCATCCAGGTGGGCTTAAACGACCGCATTGCTTTTGTGAAGCATCTTTTTAATGATTCCCAGGCCGACTTTAACCGCGTCCTTTCCCAGCTTAACACGCTCGACACCTATTTGGAGTCCATGTATTTTATCGAAAACTTGGTAAAGCCTGATTACGACTGGGAGGATAAAAAGCCCTACGAGGAACGCCTCATTAATTTGATTAAGAAGCGATTTGGGGAGGACTGGTAGGCAACGCCCTCTCATTCCCTCGCATTTTTTTGTATTTTCGCGGCCCTCAATTTTTGTATTAACATAATTCTTTCAAAGCCCGTAAGCTATGAAAATGAAACTCTCGCACTTCAGCTATAAGTTGCCACAAGAACTTATCGCGAAGTATCCCACCACCCATCGTGATGACAGTCGCCTCATGGTAATCAATCGTGAAAAAGGCACTATCGAACACAAAATGTTTAACGAGATTATCGATTATTTCGATGAAGGAGATGCTTTGGTCCTCAATAACACCAAGGTTTTCCCAGCTCGCATGTATGGAAACAAGGAAAAAACTGGTGCTCGCATCGAAGTTTTTCTTCTCCGTGAATTAAATGCCGAAAGTCGCCTTTGGGATGTTTTGGTAGATCCTGCTCGTAAAATCCGTATTGGTAACAAATTATATTTCGGTGAAGACGATAGTCTGGTAGCAGAGGTAATTGACAATACCACCTCACGTGGTAGAACGTTACGCTTCCTTTTTGATGGCTCTTACGAAGAGTTCCGCGCCAAACTAAAGGAGCTAGGACAAACACCACTTCCAAAGTATATTGATCGCGAACCAGAGGAAGATGACGAAGATCGCTATCAATCTATTTTTGCCAAGCATGAGGGTGCGGTTGCTGCACCAGTTGCGAGTTTACACTTTAGTAAGCAGCTTTTAAAGCGTCTTGAAATTAAAGGAGTAAGCTTTGCTGAACTTACTTTGCATGTAGGCTTGGGAACCTTCCGTCCGGTTGAAGTGGAAGACCTTAGCAAACATAAAATGGATTCAGAGCAGTATATGATTTACGATCATACTGCAGAAACAGTGAATAAGGCGATTGATGCGCGTAAAAAAGTATGTGCCGTAGGTACCACTTCTATGCGTGCTATGGAAAGCTCCGTAAGTACTGATGGCCATTTGAAACCTTTTGATGGTTGGACGAATAAGTTCATCTTCCCTCCGTATGAATTCCAAATTGCGGATCGGATGATCACCAACTTCCACCCTCCTCAAAGTACTTTAATGATGATGACCGCAGCCTTCGCGGGTTACGATCTTTTAATGGAAGCTTATAAGGTGGCCGTAAAAGAAAAATACCGTTTCCTAAGCTATGGAGACGCCATGCTGATTATTTAATCAGCTAAAACAGCAAATTTAAAAGGCCCCTTGAATCGTATTCAAGGGGCTTTTCTTTTTTAACGATTGGGACTAAGCCACACCACTCCAATTAAGATAAAAGCTAGGCCACTCACCATGGGTGGGCGCATAATACTACCATCACCAGGCATACTGAGGTAAATCATATAGGCTCCAAGAATCATTAAAATAATGGCCACAATCCGTTTCATAATTTGTGCTTTTGGTTGATTTAGGCTGAAGTTAAAAATTTATCCGCTTGGAATACGGGCAAGGCTTGCGATATTTGTAACAGAATGGCAGAGAAGAAAGAGAAGGAAGCAGCTAAGCCGAAGGGCATACCTCAAGGCCTGCACTTGGTTATAAGCCTGATGGTAGCAATAGTAATGCTGCTTGCTAGCTATCTCATTATTCAAGTTTTGCTCGACTTAATTTCCAGCCATCTTTTTAACCTAAACCTAAAGGACCATTGGATTGGCATTTTTAGCATCTGTGTGGCCTTCCTTATCACTTATTCCTACCTACGTCGTCGTCGCCGCAAAACGGAACCCGCTGCTCAAAAGCGGAATTGGCGTTGGGCTAGCAATGCCATAGCCCTAGGGTTCTTGGTTTTTGTAGGATTTATTGGTTTTAGGATTTATCAGAACTCCCTTAGCCTACCGCAGATGCAGCACTATTTGCCTGCAACTACGGAAACTGCAGTGGACAGCACCGCAACCGACTCCATTCCCATAGATAGTGCCGAAGCAATTCCTGTAATAGATAGTCTCTAAGTAGCAAAAAGCAAGTTCTGCTTAGCTGTGGATTCTGCCTACCTTTGCAAAGTGAATACACCAAGAGACATTCGTGCCCTAAGCCGAGAGCAAATTCAAAGTTATTTCGAAGAAATAGGCGAGCCTAAATTTCGCGCTAAGCAAGTTTATGAGTGGCTCTGGCAAAAGGGGGCCAAGGATTTTGATGAAATGACCAACCTTTCGCTTTCGCTGAGAGCGCGTTTGAAGGAGGATTTCGTGATCAATCATATCCGGGTCGACGAAATGCAACGGAGCGATGATGGGACCATTAAAAACGCCGTTCGGCTTTACGATGGCAAGGTGGTAGAATCGGTTTTAATCCCCACGGATAAGCGCATTACGGCCTGTATCAGCTCGCAGGTTGGCTGTAGTTTAGATTGTAACTTTTGCGCTACGGGTCGCTTAAAGCGGATGCGAAACCTGAACCCCGACGAAATTTACGACCAGGTGGTAGCCATCCAAAATGAGGCTGAGTCCTTTTACGGTCGGCCACTCACCAATATCGTTTTTATGGGCATGGGGGAACCCCTCATGAATTACAATAATGTGTTGGCAGCCATCGAGAAAATCACCTCAGCTGAGGGATTGGGAATGTCACCCAAGCGGATTACCGTTTCCACGGTTGGCTTGGCTAAAATGATTAGGAAGTTAGCCGATGAAAACCCCAAGTTTAAGCTGGCCCTGAGTTTACATTCGGCACGAGATGAAGTGCGCGATAAAATTATGTCGATTAACCTCAAAAATCCGGTTGCCGATTTAATTGACGCCCTCCAATACTGGTATGCGCAAACTAAAAGTCGGGTGACTTTAGAGTATGTAGTATGGCGCGATATTAACGACCAGCCAGAGGATATTGAAGCCTTAGTAAATTTCTGCAAGCAAGTGCCCACAAAGGTTAACCTGATTGAATACAACCCAATTGATGATGGCGAATTTCAGCAAGCCGACTTTGAGGCTGTAAAGGCTTACCAAGATGCTTTACAGGCAGTTGACGTTGTGGCGACCATTCGACGGAGTCGGGGAAAAGACATTGACGCTGCCTGCGGACAGCTTGCTAATAAAAATGAACTATTAAGTGAGGCCTAATTTTACATTTTGGCTTAGGCGATTGCCGGGCAAAATGTACCTTTGAAACCCACAATGTCGAGCCTCAAAAAGATACAAGCGCCGATCCAAGACGAAATGAAGGCTTTTGAGCCTAAGTTTCGCGACTATATGGCTTCCAAGGTGGCCTTGCTCGATCGCATTACCTATTACATTGTTAAACGGAAAGGAAAGCAATTGCGCCCCATGCTCGTTTTCCTTAGCGCTAAGCTGCATGGTGAAATTGGGGATTCTTCCTATCGAGGAGCCGCCTTGGTTGAACTTATGCATACGGCCACCTTGGTGCACGATGATGTAGTGGATGATTCCAATATGCGCCGTGGCTTTTTCTCCCTCAATGCGCTTTGGAAGAATAAAATTGCTGTTTTAGTTGGCGATTATCTACTCTCGCGAGTGCTACTTTTATCGGTAGAAAACAAAGAATTTCGCTTATTGGAATTAATCAGCACGGCGGTTCGTGAAATGAGCGAGGGCGAGCTCTTGCAGATTGAGAAGGCCCGTCGCCTCGATATTGATGAGCAAGTATATTTCGACATCATCACCAAAAAAACCGCTTCCCTCATTGCTTCTTGTTGCGCCGTGGGCACAGCATCCGTTCAAAGTGACGAGGAAAAAATAGAAGCCATGCGCCTCTTTGGCGAATACTTGGGAATTGCCTTCCAGATTAAAGATGATCTTTTCGACTTTCAAAAGACCGCTAAAACTGGTAAACCTACCGGTATCGACATTCAGGAGCAAAAAATGACTTTGCCCTTAATTTATGCCCTGCGAACAGCAAGTAGTACCGACCGAAAGTTTATGATTCGCGTCGTAAAACGACATAATCATGATCGGGAGAAAGTAGAACAAGTTATGGCCATGGTGCGCGATTCGGGAGGAATTGAGTATGCAGAGCAAAAGATGAACGAATACTACCAAAAGGCGCTAAATATTTTAAACGCCTATCCCGAAAGTGAGGCAAAAAATTCCTTACTTGAACTTGCTGATTATGTGATTCAGCGAAATAAATAACCAAAAAAACCAATCATGGAAAAAGCAGAGAAATTCTTAGCACAAAGCTGGGACCTCATTATTACGTATGGCGGTCAATTAGTACTCGCCATTTTAGCCTTGATTATTGGCTTGGCGATTATTAAACGAATAACCAAAACTTTTCGGAAAACCATGCAAAAGCGGGAGGTTGACGAAAGCTTAATCCCCTTCCTAAGTACCCTTATAAACGCAGCCTTAAAGGTGATGCTGGTAATTTCAGTGGCCGGAATGGTCGGAATCGAAATGACCTCCTTCGTAGCGGTTTTAGGTGCGGCTGGTTTAGCGGTTGGTTTAGCTTTACAAGGCTCACTTTCCAACTTCGCGGGCGGGGTGCTCATCCTTATCCTTAAACCCTTTAAGGTGGGTGATTTTATCGAAGGCGGGGGCGTTTCGGGTACCGTTCGTGAGATTCAAATTTTTTACACCTTCTTAACCACGCCTACCGGTCAGGAAATTATGGTGCCTAATGGCAGCCTTTCCAACAACTCTATTGTGAACTACAACTTTAACCCTACCCGCCGTTTGGATATGACCTTCGGCATCGGTTACGGAGATGATATCGATAAAGCCAAAGGCATTTTACACGAGCTAGCCGCCGAAGAAAAACGCTTCTTGGATGATAAAGGAATTTTAATTTTCGTAGAAGCCTTAGCCGACAGCAGCGTTAATATTCGCTTGCGCGGATGGACTACTACCGGTGATTATTGGGATGTATTAAATGGCCTAAACGAAAAAGTTAAGAAGGCCTTCGATGCTGCTGATGTTGGCATTCCATACCCACAGATGGACCTGCATTTGGTGGAGGATACAACCAAGTCTTAAAACATTGCATTAGGAAAGGCACCAAACACGAGTGCCTAAGCAAATCTTTTAGTGTTGGGCCAAACAGCGAATCGCTTTTGGCCCAACCCCTTTTTAGCCGTCATTTAATATTTTTATAATCTGTAATGATTACCCAAGAAACCATCCAAAAAATTATGGACACCGCTCGTATTGAAGAGGTGATTGGGGATTTCGTTACCCTAAAAAAGGCGGGGAGTAATTTTAAAGGCTTGAGTCCTTTCTCTAATGAGCGAACCCCCTCTTTTATGGTTTCGCCAGCCAAACAGATATTTAAAGATTTTAGTAGTGGTAAGGGCGGAAGTGTGGTTACCTTCCTCATGGAGCATGAGCAGTTCACCTACCCAGAGGCCCTACGCTTTTTAGCCAAGAAATACAATATCGAGATTGTAGAAACCGGGCAAAGCGACGAAGAAAAGGCGAAGCGCGACGCAAGGGAAAGTCTATTTCTGGTAAATCAATTTGCCAACGAATACTTCCAAGACCAAGTTTGGAATAATGAAACGGGACGCAGCATCGGCCTGTCCTATTTCAAGGAGCGTGGCTTTACAGAAGCAACCATTCGGGATTTCCAACTAGGTTACAGTCATGAGGGCTATGAGGTGTTTACCCAGCACGCTTTAGATAAGGGCTATAAGTTGGAGTACCTCGAACAAGTAGGCCTGACTAAGGTGGATGGTGAACGTAAAATGGATCGCTTTCGCGGTAGAGTGATGTTTCCCATTTTAAGTCATACCGGAAGAGTCCTGGGTTTTGGTGGCCGAGTATTACGCAAGGATGCGAAAACGGCCAAGTACTTAAACTCCCCCGAAAGTGACATCTACCATAAAAGTAAAATCCTTTATGGGGTGTTTCAAGCCAAACAAGCTATTGCCCGGGCCGACGAATGCTTTTTAGTGGAAGGCTATACCGATGTTATTAGTTTGCATCAAGCCGGAGTTAAAAACGTAGTGGCTAGCTCAGGAACTGCCCTTACGGTTGATCAGATCTTGCTCGTAAAGCGTTTTACTCGAAACATCACCCTTTTATATGATGGTGATCCGGCCGGTATAAAAGCCAGCCTGCGTGGCATCGACCTCATTCTTGAGCAGGGCATGCATGTCCAAACTGTGCTCTTTCCCGAAGGAGAAGACCCTGACTCTTTTGCCAGGTCCAATTCTCAAAAAGAACTTACTGATTTCCTACAAGAGGAAAAACATAATTTCCTGCGATTTAAAGCGGAGCTTTTACTTAGTGACACCCATGGCGACCCCCTAGCGAAAGCCAAGGCCGCCAGGGAAATGGTGCAAAGTATCGCCCTTATTCCAGATGAACTAGAACGCACGGCCTATATCCAAGAAACCGCGCGCATGCTAGACATGGAGGAGCGCATCCTCTTTAGTGAACTCGGTCAAATTAGAGCTGGTAAGCTGGAAAAAGAGAATCAGCAACGCAAACGAGAGGAGCGCGGCCTAAAGCAGGATGAAGTAATGAAAGTGGTGGAACAGGCAGCACCACAATTAGAAGATGACATTCTTTTTGTTCAGGAACGCGCCCTCACTGGACTTTTACTCAATCATGGTGAAACCAGCTTCAATTTTTCGCCAGACTTTGATGATACAAACTATGAGGAGGAGCCCAGCGAAACCGTCGAAGAAGAGAGTATTTGCGAATATATCCTCACCGAATTACTTCACGATGAACTCGACTTTGAGCACCCCCAGCTAAGGTCTATTCTGCATCACTTCATCAAGGTATTTAATGAAGAGGAACGCATTGCTAAAGCAGAGGAGTTCTTAAGGGGCGAAAACCCGGAGCGCATGCATTTGGTGGTTGATTTAATCTCGGATGAACCGGAGCTTCACGACTGGAAGCGAAAACGTATTTACCCACCCGATAAGGATGCCTATCTACGCAATTACACCATCGAATCCGTTTTGCGATTTAAGGAGAAGAAAACCGGCAAGTTGATTGCCCAAATTCAGGACGATTTAAAGTCGGGGAAAAACCTAAACCCCGATGCCCTTGCTACCGCCCAACAGCTCACCAAGCTCAAGATTGAAATTAATAAGCGTTTGAATCGGATTCTTTAGGCTGCTGGAGGAGGAAGGGAATAAAGATCGTGAAGATAAGCACCCCCCAAATCCGCTCGAACATCGATTCGGTGAGCATGGCAATTACAAGAAAGATAAGCGTGCACAGGGCGAGGTAATCCATCTGCCGCCAGGCACGCCACATGGTATATGCAATCGAAATTAAAAGTATCAAAAGCCCAACAAAACCTCCGGCAATCATAGTTTCCAAATACTGATTATGGGCATTGTATTCCTTCTCTACTCCTTCCCAAAAACGGTTTTGTCGGTAGCTTTCAAACAAAGCTTGCTGATTATCTCCAATACCAGTTCCAAACCAAAAGTTTTCGGCAATCACATCTGAAGCACACTTCCATTCGGCCAAACGGTACGTGGCGCTATTAAAGTCGCTCCCCTCAATATCATACTCGAAATTGGGTAATTGAAAATACCGCTCTTTAAGTTCTGGTGAAGCCAAACTAAAAAACAAGCCCAAGGCCAAAACCGGAATAAGGGGCAAGGCCAACCAGAAGTACGCCTTACGTTTCCAAGCGATGTATAACGCCGCAATAACCACTACCCCGAATAGGGCCAATAAATTAATTCGCGCCTGCAACATCAGCATAAAGCCTAGGAAGAGTACTATGGAGATTCGGTAATACCAAACCTGCGCCTTCTTTGTTTCGCTATGCTGAAGTTCAATGGCTGCGAATAGGCCAATGGCTAGATAGCTTGCTAAATACCCAGGGTGCATTAAGGGAGTCGCGAGATGGGTATAGGCGAAAAAATAGCGTCTACCGAAAGGACTTTCCTCATAAAAACCACCGGCCATAAATGAACGGTATGCCGCATAGGCCAGTGCTATAAATACGGCCGCCAAACAGGCCCACCAAAATGCTTTTAATGCCCAAGTGCGACTATTCTTCGGATAAAGTTCCTGGCCAGCAAGTAGAAAAAGTGGGGCTAAAAAAAATGAAGTTTTAGTTTCCAATTGCCGAAGCCCATAATCCACATTATCGGCCCAAAGCAGGCTAGCGGTTAAAAAAAGGTAGAAGGCCGCTTGGGTCCACCACAGGGGCTCCCTAAATCCCAAACGCCAATCTTTCCAACGAAAAGCGATTAGACTTTGAATAAAAAGCAGCAATAAGATAATGTTACTGAAGGCCATCTGCCCTAAAGGCAAACTAAAAACCAAAAGGCTAATGAGCAGCCGAAATCGTCCGGAATTGCTTTGCAGACTAGTTCTGAGGTTTATAGTTCCCAAGGCGTTTTTGTTGGCTTTTAATAACAAAAGGTAGCTGCGAAAGTAGCAGCGCCAACAAAGATAGGCTTATCAACAAATAGGTGGCCCGCAGGTAGTCGTTTAAGTAAAAGGCTAAGACTACAAATGCAATGTTTACGGCCATTAAGCTCAAGCTAGCCTGCACATGACTTAAGCCGATATCCAATAGGGTGTGATGAATATGATTCCGGTCGGCGGAGAAGGGGGAACGCTTCAAAATAAAAATGCGGATAAACACCACCCGAATGGTATCCACTACCGGTATGATGATAATCGCAAAGGCAAAAACCATGGCATCAATCTTCTCAAGCAGGAAGTTTTCTCGCAGCTCATTTATTTGCAAAAAGGAGATGCTCAACAAAGCCACTAGGAAGCCAAGAATCATGGAGCCCGAATCGCCCATAAATATTTTGGCGTTCACCAAATTAAAGCGCAAAAAGGCCAATTGAGATCCAACAATACTTAGGGCTAAGATTTGAAATAATTCGGAGTGGAGGTAATTGAATACCAAAACATAAGTTAGGCTAATCACCACCCCTATACCAGCACTTAAACCGTTAATCCCATCAATAAAATTAAAGGAGTTGATAATGGCTAAGAAGAAGAACAAACTCAATAGGACACTCACAAAATAAGGAAGCTCCCCCACGCCAAAGAGACCATAAAAACTAACCAAACGCACATCGCCCTGGATAACCACCACCCCCACAGCAATCAGCTGTCCCAATAACTTTTTATAAGGAACCAGGGGGTATAAATCATCTTTAACACCCGTTATAAACAGCACAAAAAGCGCCACTAGTACCGAATTAAGGGCAGGATTCGCCAAGTGTGCGGTGCTAAAAACAAAGCTGATAATCATCCCCCCGAAGATGGCCATGCCCCCTAAAGGTGAAATACGGGTATTGTGTTTCTTGCGCTCGTCGGGTTGGTCGTATAATTTCTTAACTAGGCTAAGTCGAATAATAGCCGGTATTGAAAAATAGGTAACCACAAATGCCAATACAGGCGCCAAATAAGCTGCATATTGAATCATTAGTTCCTCTACCAGATTCGCCATTTAGCTTTCAATTTGGTTTAATTCCATGGCTTTAAAAATACTGAAGTCAAAGTCCGAATGAATACCAAAAGCAGTGGTTTCATCAACAATTATATGACTCATCCTTCCCGCGTTTATCTTTCCATGTTCTTGGAAACTTTTTCGAGTAGCCACCATTATACCACCGGCCGCTCTATATAGAGCCTCCCGTTCAATTCGGGTAAACTTCTCTTGATCCAAAATGGGCTGAAGACCGTGACCCGTATGACGGTAATAAGCCTTATTATCGGGTCGTACACTTAAAGCGGAGTCGGATTTAAACAACTCGACCGTATTAACCGCATCGTCATAAATAGCGGAGGTCACAAAAGGGTATTCTAAAGCCGCAATCATCACAAAACGGTAATCACTGCTTTGGAAAGCTGCATGTTCAGTAGCAATTTGCACCGTTGCCGCCAAGGTTTGGTTAGGGCCCGCCAAACGGGTTTCTCGTTCCAAAACGCTTACTTCAGGCCTCGAACCAAATTTTTCTTGGGCATACCTCAGGATATCCAAGTCTTCAGAAATTAAGTAGACTTGCGAAACACTACGTGCCTCTAATAGGGCATTTACCTTTGCTGACAAGAGCGTTTCCTCTCCCCATTGGAACAAGGGAATAGACTGTCCCTTAATCTTCGTATTCCGCACTGGAACTACCGCAATGGTACTTTTTTCGATACTACTGAGGTCTAAAAAAGTCTCTTTTATAGCCCGGCGAGTTTCTAGGATGCGCTCCTCATTAGTGGTTAGATTAGACCCATGCCGACGGTAATAAAACAAAGGTTCATTGATATTCATTACCGAGTAATGGATGATGAACTTTAGCCATAAATCGTAACCATCCTGGCAGGTAAAACTTTCATTATAACCGCCAATCTTTTTAAGGAAAGCCAAGCGTATTATCGTACAGGCCCCATGTGCCGGCTGATCGTATAAGCTTACTTCCTTCTCAAAATTATGGCGTCTTTCTTCCCCAGTGATATTCCCGTCTGCATCCACATAATAATAGTCGGGGAACACCAAACCCAAGTTGTCGTCGGCCTCTAAAAGGGCCGTCATCTTTTCTAAAGCCTCTGGAACCAGATAATCATCGGCATCAAGCCGCATAAGGTACTTCCCCTTGGCCACCCGCATCGCCACATTATTGGTAATGTTAAGACCTTTATTCTGCTGGTAAATGATGGTGACCTTTTCGTGCTCCCGATACTCCTCAATAATAGCTCTACTGCCATCTTTAGAGCCATCGTCAATGATGATTAACTCAAAGTCCTGTAGGCTTTGCGCCAATACACTTTCGATAGAAGCACGAATAAAACGTTCGTAGTTGTAATTGGTGATGTATACCGAAACTAGGGGTTCCATGCTGCTCATGTTCGTTCCTTTAATTCTTTTGCGGGGATACCGCCTAATACTTTATAGGCTTCTGCCGATTTGTTTACTACGGCATTCGAGCCCACTACGCTGCCCTTGCCAAGGTTTACACCGGGTAAAACTACTACATGTGTACCTAGCCAACAGTCTTCTCCTAAAATAACCGGAGCATGGTTATAGCCTTGCTCCTGTACCCTAACCGCCTTATTTTTAAAACCGTGCATACTAGTTTGCAAGTAAACAAAACCCGAAACCAAGCTCTTGGCACCAATTCTAATGTTGTCGCCACCATTAAGTACGCTGTAGAGGCCAATTCGCACGCCGTCTTCAATATTTATTTGACTTTGGTTAGCCGATAAAATACGTACCCCTCTATCAATCCGAACATTAGACCCAATACTGGTTTGTGAGCTTCCGTGAACGCGAATTTCAACATTCCGTCGCAATTCCACCGAAGTACCGATTTGCAACCGAGCCCCTTTATCAATCAATATTTTTGGAATGCTATCACAGCGAAAGTCAGGTCCTATCCGAACATTTTTCGCAGCGTAGATAAGCTTGGTAAGATATCCGTAAAAGCGCGGACGAAAATCACGAAGAAAGTACTGTACGCCAATCATTCTAAAATGTCCCAGGTTAATTTTTGATGCGCCTTTACGGCCACTTTTAGCTTTTTACCCAAGACCCGATCATACTCGCGGGCGTCAATACCGTGGTTAGGTCGTAAAACAGTGAGGTGCTCCTCCTTTAGCTCAGTGCCTTCCTTTAGGTCCTTTAATGGATAAACGGCTCTGCGAAATGACAATTCATGGCCATTCTCTATTTCTATCGCTGTGGGATTCTTTAATGGGTTTCCCTGGTAAGCTTTTATAAGCTTAATTTCCTCAATCAAGGCTTTTACCTCATCGGGCATCAAGGAAACTTTATGATCCCTAAAGCTTTTTCCCTCCCTTTGGTCGGTGAAGTGAAACTCCAAAACCTCTGCCCCCATAGCCACCGCATATTGAAGCGCCTTGCTTCCCTCGGTGTGATCCGAATAACCGATGGTTAAACCGGTTTTCTCCTTAAAGCTTTTCATCACGCTCAGGTGGGCATCGCTTGGATTAATCGGATACATGCTAGTACATTGTAAAACCGCCAACATATTGGGGTCCTTATACAAAGGATTACAGCTTTGAATGTAAGCTACCGCATCGAGCACCTCGGCCTCAGTAGATAAACCCGTTGAAAGAATGAGGGGTTTCTCAGTAGCAGCGGTTTCCTTTATTACCGGATAGGCATTTAAATCGCCGGAGCCAATTTTATAAATCGGGATGTAAGGGTCTATCCACTCCATGGCTTGCAAATCCCAAACGGATGAGGTGTACATAAGTCCGGCCTCGCTAACCATTTGGGCCAGTTCAATATGCTGTTCCTTACTTAATTCGAATTTTTTGAAGTGCTTATTACGAACCGGACTTTCCAGGCGTGAAACCAGCGAGTCGCCCGTATAGATTTGGAATTTCACCATGTCTACATCGGTATCGATTGCCAGTTGGCAGAGTTTCTTGGCATATTCGAAGTCCCCTTCATGATTTCCGCCGATTTCGGCGATTAAGAGAGGACCATGCTTTCCTTTAAAATTCTGCTTCATACTTCTGGTAATACTTAAATGTGGTTTTCAAATCGTATTGCCCAGTTGGCATCTGCTCCAGCATAAATTTACTGCGGGCAAAATCTTCTGGGGTATCTAAGGCTAGTTGAATTCCTGCAGCTTCGGGCAAAATCTCATTCTTCAGATAATAATGATCTTCGGGTTTTGGGTCCTGATAAAGGCAAACCATCACGTGTTCGTTACAATAGGCATCCTGCTTAATTTGATCAAGCTTAAGCCCGTAATATTCCATATCCACAATTTCGACACTCATTCCCTTTGGGAAGGTGCGGCCTTGTACATTGGATAAAAAGCGATAGGCACCTGTTTGGGCCTTTAGCACCATCTGCTGCAGCACCGCCGGATCCAGAAATAGATTGTCGCCATTGATCCGAGCGGCATACTGGCAATTTAAAGATTGGGCCGCCTCATAAAATCGCTCCCCCACTCGGCTCAAACTCCCTCGATAGCATCCTATGCCTTGCCTTGCAGCGAATTGCTCAAGGGCATCGTCGGAAGTCTCCGTACTACAAGCGAGGAGAATCTGATGGCTGGGAACTACTTCTTGCAGGCGGTTTAGGATATGGGTCAATACATTTTTACCGGCAATTTCCTTTAAAGCTTTGCCCGGCAAGCGTGTAGATGACAAGCGAGCAAGAATAACAATACCCACCGAATTACTCACGTTCTCCAATTTTTTTGGCCGGGCTACCTCCCCAAATTTCGTAGGGCGGTACATTTTGATTAAGCACGGAGTTGGCCGCAATTACGGCACCTTCGCCAATATTCACCCCCTTAAGAATGGTTACATTGCTGGCTATCCACACCCCATTGCCAATTTTTACCGCTGCGGTTTGATTGGGCTGACGATTGATTAATTCAGCACGTTTTATTCCATGATCGGAATCAACGATGTACACAAAAGGCGCAATTAAACAGTCGTCGCCTATTTCAATTCCGGCACTAGCGAAAATGAAATTATGGTAACCGATAGTGGTTCTCTCGCCAATCTTCACTTGGGCTTGGGCATTACAGGCGCAAATCTTAGTACCTTCCTTAAGCACCACATCACTATGAATAAAGATGTTCTTAGGATAGCGCAGGAGCTCTACCCTTTTTTCAATCCAAACACCTTTACCTAATGCTCCAAGGCGTAATCTCTGCCGAAAGGCACGCCATTTTTGAGGGAGGCCGAATTTTAAATGCTTACGCAGTTGACTCATTTCCAAAGCTGAGAGGGCAAAGGTACGAAGAAGCCTCGGGCCAAGGGAATTGCGCTAAGGAGAAGAAAGAAGTCAAGAATCCCCTGTATCTTGCCCAAAAATTTTTCCATTGTCGTTAAAGGATCGTTTAAAACGTCTCGCCGCCTCCCAGCCCCTTTTAGAACAAGCCATGTATCAAGCCTATAGGCTGAAAAACGGAAGTTCGGTGGCGGCCGAAATTGAACGTCGCAAAAAGCTAAGCATCTTTGATTACCAGCAGCTATCGGCTGAAATTCCCTATGGACCAGAAGAACGCGTAATCGACAATAACCTTTACGGTTATGCTTCCTATCTAAAAAAATACGCCGGCCTAGAGCAAGATTTAAAAGCCTACCTAGAGCACGGATTGTTTTTAGGGGGTATTGTTCATCCTGATCAATACCATTGGCATTTTCCACGCATCATTACCATGAGTGAGGCGAGGCGTAAAATTTTAAAATCCAAAATCCCCCAGAAGGAGAGTATTGCTATTGGCCCCTATCTTCATTACGCATCGGCCCTGCTCGAGGCAGAGGAAATGAAAACACTGAAGAAAAGCCTAGGAAAAACCCTTTTGGTATACCCCTTTCACAGTGCTAAGCATATTAAAATCGCCTATGATGAAGATGGCTTTATTCGTGAGATAAAGCGGGTAGCCAAGGACTTTGACACCGTGCTCATTTGTTTGTATTACCTCGATGCTCGGGATCCCGAAAAAGTGGCGGCTTACGAATCGGAAGGCTTTAAAGTTGTAACCAATGGTCATCGCTTTGATCGTCATTTTGTGGCTCGACAGCGCACCCATATCGAACTGGCCGATTTAACCATGAGCAACACCATGGGCACCCATACTGGCTTTTGTGTATACCTAAAAAAGCCTCATTACATCTATAAACAGGAAATTGAGCAACAACCTATTAACCTCAAAGAGTTAAAGCGCATGCAAGTTGCCGGAGCCGCTGGGGATGCCAAACAAGCTGTGGCTGAAGAACGAAAATTCTTCATCAATCTCTATCGAGAATTAAGGGAGGATATTAGCCCCGAGCAGTGGGAAGCAACCGCCCAATTTTGGGGTTTTGAGGATGTTAAAACCAAAGAGGAGTTAGGCCGCTACTTTAGTTAAGCCGCGCTTAGCTAGGGCCTTTTTAAAGTACAGAACGCCCAGTGCCGCAAGCAATAGTTCTAAACCGATTTTAGCCCAAGCCGCTCCGTAAAGGCCCTGCCATTGGATTAAAAGATAATTTAAGATTACCGATAAAGCCCCGGTAATAAGCACCGCACTTAGGTTCTCTTTATCCGCTTTTAAAACCATTAAGCCTTGTTTTAAACTAAAATGACCAATGGCGGTGAAAATAAATACCGGCGCCATTAAAGCCAATAAAGGCGCGGCATCGGCATAGTCCTCGCCAAAGAAGAGCCCAATTAACAAATCCTTTCCTACCACTGTAACCAAGGCCGCTAAGGCCCCGGCGGCAATTAGATAATTTCGAAAGCGCTTGCGTTCGCTTAGGTACTTGCTGGAATCGGTTTTTAATAAATTGGATAAATGGGGATAAAGCGAATTACCGAGCGGCATAACAAGGAAATTCTGCGCTACCGTAATCAGTTTTAATGCGGCGGCAAAAAGCCCCAATTGAGCAGGCGGCAATAAAAAGCCTAAAAACAAAATACTCCCGAAAACATAGAGGCGGGTAAAAAACATAGAGGCAAACATGTAGAAGCCGCTAAACAAGTAAGCCTTTACCAAGCGCCATCTTTGCCAACTAAATTTTAGCCAAGGATATTTTTTACGGGCATATAGGATGGTAACTGCCGCCGCGGCTAATTGGGTAGAGGAATTAATTGCCAATACAAAGTAAAACTGCTCTGGCTCTTGCAAGAGCACAAAAATGAGCACCGCCCCCAGAGACTTTACCAACAAATTGGCGAGGGCAATTACCCCCAGGTCTTGTCGACCTTGAAAAAGAAAATCCGGATATAAAGCCCAGCCAATCACAAAGGGAAAGGCGCACAACATGAGCCGTAACTCATTTCGGTATTGGGGTACCGTAAGTAGTAAAATGGCAAAGGATAAGGCCGCTAAAACCAATAAAATTAACTTGGTCTGCTGTACCACCGAATAGATAGTAGAGATTCGATTATAGCGGTTTTGCAGCTCAGCCACCTTGCGGGTAGCGGTAAACACAAAACCATAGCTTACTAAGGCCGAAAAGTACACGGTGGTAACCGAAGCGAATTCAATTAATCCATAGTTAGAAGGACCTACTACCCTAGTAATATAGGGCAAGGTAACCAGCGGCAATAGGTAATTTGCGGCTTGGGATAATCCCATATAGCCAATATTGCGGGATAATCGCTGCAAGATTTGAGCTTGAAAATTGAGCGTAAAGGAACAAAGTATAATTTTAAGGCCTCTTGGAAAAACAAAAAATAGTTCACTCTTAGGGGCCAATTCCATCTATGACCTACGACCTCATCATTTCCGTGGTTTTGTATCACAATAAGAAACAGGAAATTGAAACTCTTTTAAAGGGGCTCGATGGCTTGCGCTTGAACTACCTTTTGGTATTTGTAGATAATGCTCCTGGGCAAACTAATTTTGATTTCACGCATCTGCCGAAAGGCACCAAGTACATAGCTAGCGAGCAGAACTTGGGCTATGGAAAGGGGCATAATTTGGTTTTAAATGCCCGCCAGTGGCAAGCAAAATATTACCTTATTGCCAATGTCGACATCGAATTTAAGGCCGTTCAGATAGAAGCGATATACGCCAAAATGGAGCAATCGCCTGAGGTAGCCCTGTTAATGCCGAAGATCATCTACCCCAATGGGGATGATCAGGGCTTACGAAAGTTATTACCTCGCCCTAGCGATTTATTCGTCCGGAGATTCCTTCCAGCACCTTTAAAATCTGTATTCCGCAAACAGACCCAAGACTATGAGCTCCTGGGCCTAAATCCTGATTTGGAAATGAGGGTCCCGGTTTTAAGCGGTTGCTTTATGTTTTGCCGTAGCGAAGCAATAAAGGCATGTCAGGGTTTCGACCCCCGATTCTTTCTTTATATGGAGGATGTGGATTTGTCGCGCCGACTCAATTTGCAAGGCATAAATTTGTACTGGCCAGAGGTATCCATTATTCATCACTATCAAAAAGGATCGTACCGAAATTGGAAAGCCCTGAAGCTCCACCTCAAATCGGCGGTGCAATACTTTAATAAGTACGGATGGTTTTTAGATGCCGAACGAGCCCGTATAAATAAGGCAGCTCTGCAGCAAAAGCAAGACCTTAAAGACTGAGTCCTATTCGGCCTTTGGGCTTTGATGCGGCATGCATAACAATAAGGCGTAGAAGAAAGTAAAGAAGAGCACCCCGGCTTGTCTTTGTAACATGCTTTCGGTCATAAAGCTGAAGATGCAAATCCCCAAAAACAAATGCACCTCCGTTCGAAAGGGATGCCGCTTTAAGTCGAAGAAAGGATAAATAAATAAAGTAAGCAGAATTAAAAAGGCAAATACTCCATTAGCCGCAAAGGTTTGTAAGAAGCTATTGTGGTAATTAAAGCGCATTTCGTACAACTGGTAGGTATTGCGGCCATCCCAGAATATAGCATCGACCTCCTCTAAACGGTTATTGAGAGCGGTATTCTCCGAACCAGTTCCTACGCCCCACCAAAAATTATCGGCAATAACGCCGAGCCCTTCTCGCCAAAGAAACTTGCGAGGATTGGTTTGCTTATTCTCAATCATCTGCTCGAAAGAGCGCAGTTCATTATAGGTATCTAACAAACGCTTTCGACTGCCCGGAATGCTTAATAACAATACTACGAAAACGGCCACTAGGCCCCCAAAAGCGCCGATAGCCATTTTCCGTCCTTGTTTGGCTTTAAAGTATTGGGCCACCAAAAAGGCATTCACCATGATAAAGAGCAAGTATTGCATCCTAACCCAAATGAAGATTATGGCTAGAATGAAAAGGACTAAAATAGAGGCATTAAGACTGAGGCTTTTTAGAAGGGGGCGGCCTTGAACCAATCGGTACATCAAAATTCCATAGGCAAAGGTTACATACATCCCCAGGTAATGAGGTGGCACACCCGAGAGAATCAGTAAATCCGCGAAATAAAACACAAAGGCCTCGCCTGAAATAGAATAGCGATAAACAGCGTAAGCAAAGGAGGCCAAGACCAAGGCAGCGGTCGAGAGAATAAAAAACCGCAAGATTTGATCAATCTTCTTTTTACTAAAGGCTGGCAAGCTTCCCAACATCAGGGGCCAAACCAAAAAAGGTAATTTGGAAAACAATTCTTTCGAAGCCTGAACTTCCTCCGAACTGTGGTTCGCCCCCAAAGCCACTAGGAGGTAACTTCCAAAAAAGAGGGCGGCATACTTATTACCAGATAGCTGCCGTAGCTTCTCGCGGAAACCCATATCGAGTAGCCAAAATAAGCCCGAAAGCATGATTCCCAAGGTTACCGGTATCCATTGCACTTGCCAAGGTAAAAGCAGGGTATAATAGCTTAAACTGGCAAAAAATAAAACCGACCAATACCCTTTGATGTTTGGCATTTTATGGCTTTAAGATCTTTTGATATTTGGTGGAGTCTTCCAAATACTCAAGGGCGGTGGCAATGTCCTTATCGTGCCCAAGGGCATTGGCTAAGCGACCACTATCAAAATAATACCGAGCGACAATTTCCTCTTGTAGAAGCTCCATGATGACCTCCTTTTGCTTTTCAATTTCAGTCATTTTCTGTGACTCGTATGCCTGGCGGAGAGCCGCAATTTCAAGCTCTAGTGCATCGGAATACCCATCGGTTTGCGCCGATTCCTCCAAACGTTCCAAAAGGCGTCCCGTGCGGGTATCGAAGTTAAAATCTCTTTCTTGCAGCCAAGACTTAAAGTCCTGAAAAATCGCCTCATCCACCTTAAACTCCGTTGCTGAAGTGATGCTGGGGTTTTGGCGGTAATAGTCGGTAGCATAATCGAAAATGTGAAACTGCTGGAAGAGAGCCAAAATCAAATCGCTGGCTTTTTCACTGGGCGTTTGCACATCGGGATCAATCCCTCCACCATCGAGTACGAGGCGACCATTTTGGGTTCTAAATTCGCTCCTTAGGGAATCGGGAATCTTAGCTACCGAACCATCTTCATCTCTTTCGGCGTAGTCAATCGCCTGAATGAGTCGACCACTGGGGGTATAATATTTTGCTATGGTAACCTTTAACTGGGCACCGTAGGGCAGCATTCTTGACTCTTGCACCAGACCTTTACCAAAGGAACGACGACCTACAATAATGCCACGGTCATAATCCTGAATGGTACCCGCCACAATTTCGGAGGCCGAGGCACTGGATGAATTAATTAGAACTGCCACGGGGATATTTTTATCAAAGGCTTGTTTAGGCGTTTTATAGGTCCGCTGCCATTCCTCCAGTTTCCCTTTGGTAAGTACCACTGGCTTATCTTTAGGGATAAATAAATTGGTAAGAGCGATGGCTTCATTCAATAATCCACCAGGGTTATTTCGTAAATCGAGAATCAAACCCTTTAAGGGTCCCTTAGCCTTAAGTTCTTGCCAAGCTTTTAACACTTCTCCACTGGCATTTTGAGTAAAGGCATTTAAATAAATATATCCATAGCCATCCTTCACCAGGCCAGCATAAGGAACCGCATTAAGGTGCACTTCCTCGCGCAGCACCTTTAAATCAATTTGCTTTCCGGCTCGCTCCACTTTTACCTCACAGCCGGTTCCTGGAGCTCCCTTTAAAATTTCGGAAAGTTCCTCTTCGCTGTATTCGGCAACAGACTTGCCATCCACTGCGCGGATAATATCGCCAACTTTCAATCCACCTTTTTCGGCCCCAAAACCTTCGTAAATCGAAGTGATTACTGGATCACCATTTAGATTACCTACCGAAGCGCCAATCCCTCCGTAGTTCCCCGTCCGGCGAATTTTGAAATCTTCAACCGCCTCTTCGGGAATGTAATTGGTGTAGGGATCTAAGCCCGCCAACATAGAGTTGATGGCCTCCTGGGTTAACTCACCCGGATCGGTATCATCAACATAATAAAGGCTAACTTCCTTAAATACACTGGCATAGATATCCAGCTGCTTACTTATTTCGAAATAATCCGGTCGGTAGGCAAAGCTAAAGACCAGGAGTAGGACTAATCCTAGCCAGCGGCCCAGCCTTGGAAACATCTTCTTCATGGGGCAGAACTAAAGTCGCTAATTTAGGTAAAACCGCTACAAAGGCGGGATATTATGCCATTTCTCCCAGAGTTTTTGGTAGGTCTTTTCCAGCTTAGCAAATTCCGGTGCTTTATCCCCTAAAAAAAGGAGTACCAAATCGTAACTTCCTTCCTTTGGAAGCAAGTCCTTATTTAAGCGGTAGGCTTCCCTCAGTAAGCGTTTTACCCGATTGCGCTCGGGGGCAGATGGCAACTTCCTTTTAGGTACGGCAAAAGCAATTCGATGTTGAGGAGCTTCAGAGGGCAGAAAAAAAAGCAATAGATAAGCGCGCTTCAGCTTCGTGCCAGAGGCATAAACCTCGCTTATTCGCTGAGCGCTTTTTAAGCGCTCTTCTATTTTAAAGGATTGGTCCATAAACAAAAAAAGGCCGTCTGGCTATAAACCTAGACGGCCTTGAAAGTATAAAAATACCTTATTTCTTGTTCATTTCTTTGATGTAGTGCTCAATGGCCATGGTCATGGAGGGTAACTTAGGACTTGGCGCCTTAATGTTAACCGTTAATCCCGCCTCTTCGATGGCTTTATGGGTGGTGTTTCCAAATCCAGCTATTCGCGTATTCCCTTGTTCAAAGTCGGGGAAGTTTTCGAATAGGGACTTGATACCAGAAGGACTGAAGAAAACCAAGATATCATATTTCACATCGGCTAGATGCGAAAGGTCACTGCTCACCGTATTGTAAAATACAGCGCGAGTATAATCTACCCCGCACTCTTCTAAAGTTTCGGGCACTTGAGGCTTGAGGATATCTGAGGTAGGCAATAAGTACTTTTCCCCCTTATGCTTTTTAAACAAAGGAATTAAGTCTTGGAATTTGCTCTTACCAAAGTAAATCTTACGCTTTCGGTACACTACGTACTTCTGAAGATAGTAAGCAATGGCCTCGCTGGTGCAGAAGTACTTCATATCGTTTGGTACCGGAAAACGCATTTCCTCGGCAATACGGAAAAAGTGATCAACTGCATTGCGGCTGGTGAGAATCACCGCCGTATGATTGGCCAAGTTTATCTTTTGTTTGCGCACATCCGCTACATCGACCCCCGCCACGTGAATGAAAGGAATGAAGTCTACCTTCAACTTATACTTCTCGGCCAAATCAAAGTAGGGCGAGTTTTCAGTTTGAGGCTCCGGTTGTGAGACTAAAATGGATTTTACCTTCAAAGCGCAAAGTGTTTTTTACCCTTTTGAGTTACAGTCAATTGACTTAATTCTAAACCAAATTATACAAGTAAACCAAAGGGATGATTTCCAGCGCGCAAATGTATAAAAATATATAGCTCGGACTGAAGCCCTGTCGTAGACAAAAACTCAGAACCCTAAAAAGGAATAAAAGCGCTAATAGAATAAAGAGCACGAGCAGTATATAAAAGTAGAGCGGGCTTGCCGGTAAGAAATGAAATACAAAAGCCAATAAGCCTCCGCCAAGGCTTAACCACGAGAAATGAGCAAGCGCTAAATTCTGGCCCTGCCATAAATCTTCCTCTCTTTCAAAAGCATAGCCTACCGCACTAGCAACCAACAATTTTAAAATTAAATAAAGGCCTCCCAAAAGCAAAATCCGGAAATAGGAGGCCCAATCATATTGAATAATCAGATTGGCATCGCCCTCCATCTTTAAGGCAGTAACCAAAACGGGGAAGAATATCCAAGCACTTAAAATTAGAATCCGATCAGCGTTTAATGCCAATTTACCTGCACTAAAGGAAATGGCAAATTCATCTGCCCGCGACTGCCAGGGAAATTTCAAAAAATCAGGAACCCTTTGGGCATTAAAAAAGCGCGCCAGAACCACTAAGGTTCCGGCGGCTAAACTTACTATGATTATCCAATCGCTTGCGCGTTGACTTAATTCGGTGCCCACGGCACAAAGGTAATTTATTGCTTAGTGATGCGCACTTGATGATTGGCGGCATCGCGAATTAAATAAACCCCATTGGGCAGGTTTGATATGGCTAAGCTGTAATGCTGAGCATCTATGGCTTTAGCTTCTAGTTCAAAAACTTGACCATTACCGGAAATGGCGCTTATGGGCAGCTCCAGCTTTTGATCTGAAGCCAAATAAACGATATCGCTTGCAGGGTTAGGGTAAGCCGCTACCTTCACAATATCCAGCTCCCCGGTACCTATACCCAGATTTTTATCCAAGCTTAAGCTTTGATTCACAATTACATCGCCCGAAGTATTCCCATTTTGATTGGCGAAATTAACCGATGCGTAAACGGTAGTTTGATCTGGTGCCTGTCCCGCATTCCAATCAAAAGACCAGGTATTAACTCCAGAGCTCCCGCTAATTCCCGAGAAAGTATGGGTAATATAATTTTGCAATTTCCGGGTTCTTGCCGCATCGCTAATAGTGATAGTTCCCTCATGCCCACTGGCTGATTCTACACTGGCGGAGAAACCCATTCGATCAGTTCCCGTACCATTATTATCAGCGGTAATAGTAATCTCATAAATAGAGTCCTCTTTAAAACCAGCGGAAGGGATATTGGTGCTAATAGTAACGGTTTGACCGGCAGCAGCTGGTCCATTGTGACATCCAGCCCGATCGCAGCCATTACCATTACTAGCGGGAGAGCCTGAGTTTCCAGAGGGAGCACCACCACTATTGGTATAGGCATTGTGCGCTAAAAAAATGCTCAGCCCTAAACTGAGGTACAAAAAGTATTTTTTCTTCATTCTATAGGTATTTTGTTCTAAAAGTATGGCTTTATCTCCTTCAGGTATAACTATTTTTGTGGAAAATTGATTTCATGGCAAGTGATTTATTCGAATCTCCAGATTATTATAATATCGACGACCTTCTTAGCGAGGAGCATAAATTAGTGCGTACCGCCACCCGTGATTGGGTGAAGAAGGAAGTTAGCCCCATTATTGAAGATTATGCCCAGAAGGCAGAATTCCCCACCCAACTTATTAAAGGATTAGCGGAAGTAGGAGCTTTTGGCCCTTACATTCCTGAGGAATACGGTGGTGCCGGATTAGACCAAATTTCCTATGGTTTAATGATGCAGGAAATTGAACGAGGGGACTCAGGCGTTCGCTCTACTTGCTCGGTGCAATCCTCTTTAGTGATGTTCCCGATTTACGCTTATGGCAGTGAGGAACAAAAGCAAAAGTTTTTACCCAAATTAGCCAGTGGCGAGTTTTTGGGTTCCTTCGGACTTACCGAACCCAACTTTGGTTCTAACCCGGGCGGGATGATTACGAACTTTAAAGATATGGGCGACCACTATCTTTTAAATGGAGCCAAAATGTGGATCTCCAATGCACCTTTTGCGGATGTGGCCGTAGTGTGGGCCAAAAATGAAGAAGGTCGTATCCACGGCTTAATTGTGGAGCGTGGAATGGAAGGATTTACCACTCCCGAAACACATAATAAATGGAGTTTACGGGCCAGCGCCACCGGTGAATTGGTATTTGATAATGTGAAGGTGCCTAAAGAAAACTTACTTCCGGGACGCAGCGGATTAGGAGCACCACTAAGTTGCCTCGATAGCGCCCGTTATGGTATTGCCTGGGGAGCGGTAGGTGCGGCAATGGATTGCTACGATACCGCCTTACGTTATGCCAAGGAGCGTATTCAGTTTGATCGCCCGATCGCCGGCTTCCAGCTTCAGCAAAAGAAGTTAGCCGAGATGATTACAGAAATCACCAAGGCTCAGTTGATGGTTTGGCGCCTGGGAACGCTAAAGAATGAGGGAAAAGCTACTACTGCTCAAATTAGTATGGCCAAGCGAAACAGTGTAGAAATCGCCTTAAAAATTGCCCGTGAAGCCCGTCAAATTTTAGGAGGTATGGGAATCACTGGCGATTACAGCATCATGCGTCATATGATGAACCTAGAGTCGGTGGTTACTTACGAAGGTACTCACGATATTCACTTGCTTATTACGGGTATGGACATCACTGGAATACCTGCTTTTAAGTAAGAAAATTTGAAGCCGTTATTTAAAAAGTCTTCTGCACCTCCATGGTTCAGAAGACTTTTTTTATTCCCTTTAATACGAAATGAAAAAAGCCGACCGTTGAACGGTCGGCTTTTTCATCCTTTAAAATATCCTACTTGCTATGCCTTATTGGGCAATATAAAGATCTGAGGCATTAATATATCCAGGCTGATCATCGTACCAAGTTTGGAATGACACGCCACCTGACTGTGCCCAAACACTGAAGAAATTGTAAGCTTGAGAAATATCCGTTCTTTCTTCAGGATAATCAAAGCCACCTACTACATGCACTGCCCATGGCAAATTGTTGCTGCTCTTATAGGTGAAATCGCCGTTCGGGTTTGTATTATCATCAATAGTTCCAAACAAACTAGCATCAGCTAAGTCGGTAGGCGCTTCCCCAGCTAAGTGAACCTCTCTCCCTCTGGTTTGATCCACAAAAATGAAGGGATTGTAAGGTGCGGTACCCAAACTAACTATGGTTTGTGGTGTAGAGAAGTTAATGGTGATATCTGCGGTATCAGGATCAATGCTAGGATTTCCATTTACGGTATTCACAAATGCTTGTCCGGTGGTGTTTACCAATACTTGAGAAGCATCGTCGTAAACTATCACTACTGCTTTAGACTGACCGCTCTCTGTGCCATTAGCATTGGTGGTAATTATGCCGTTGAAATCACGTGTACCGCTTACGGAGCTCACTACGTTTTGAGCTACATCTAACTCAATACCGAAGCCATTATCTAAGGAACCTCCCATTGCCCGGGTAACAAAACGCGCTTTTAAATCAACTACCTCATTATTGGCATTCAATACCTGCTGATAGCGGTAATCTACTACCAGGTCGTTAAAATCATAGTCACCAAATGCAGGCCAAAGATCCTCATAAGCTAAAGTTCCATAGGTATTCTCAGATGGGAAGTAGGAATCGGCCGCACGGCTTGCATCATTAGGATAGGCGTCTAATTCATCAGCTACACCATCCGAATCCGCATCCTGCACTTGAGGTTGACCATTTCCTTCTGGATTACAAGCATCCACCGGTAAAACTAAGCTACAGGACTCGGTCGCCCCATTGCGGAATAAATTATTAGGTTGGGTTTCAATTCCATTAGCATCGCAAAACTCCACGTTCTTCTTTACTTGAGCGCCACCGTTAGCATCAGTTCTATCCAGCACTTTAAAGAGTGAAGTACTTCCACTACCTTCAATTCTACCATTTAAAAGTAGGTCCTCACAAACCGCCATTGCACCATCTTTCATTTTGTGCTTAGCGCCGCCATTAATCGTCCACTTGCCTCCTACTTTAGTGTAAGCGCGACATTCGATATCGCCATTATGTTGAAGATTACCATTAAAGTAAAGACCACAATAATTTTTAAAGTCACTACCTCCATTAATTGAGGCATTACCCGAAACCGTAAAGGTTCCGTGGTTTTCAACATCACCATTAAAGGTGGTAAAATTGGTGGTAGTTACGGTGAAAGTACCGTAGTTCTCTAAATCACAATTGCTGTTTACATTTAAAGCGGCCACGTTCATGGTACCATAATTTGTTACATCAGCATTAGGCGAAAACCAGTTAGTAATAGTAAGGGAACCTCCTTGATATACTACCAACTCATTGTCGCTATCGCTATTGATGTTAAAATTGGTTACCACCACATCTGCTCCAGACACAATTTGAACTTCGCCCTCATTGATAGTAATATTAGGAATATTACCAGTACCACATAAACGCACGATGGCCTCGTCCTTTACTGTGATACTATAATTACCATTATAGGTTCCAGTGATACAATAAACATCTTCTTCATCATCGGCTTGTAAATTGCTGGTAAGGGTCATGCTATTGTCACAACCATTATTACAATCAGGTCCTCCGAAGCTCTCAATTTGGTTTTTATACTTGGCTTGATAGAAAGTATGGCTGATGGTATTGGTCTTGGGTAGAATGGTTAAAAAGCTTGAACCATCAGGAGCTTGCATTACTAAATACAGCTGTAAAACGCCACTTGGAATTGAAATAGCGGTTTGCAAGTTTGCGCCATTATCAATGAATGAACTAAAAACAGGTGAAGCGGCTGCCGATGGATTAGTTGTATACACTTTTAATAAGTACTTACTTGCCAAAGGAGCATCTTCAATATTCAAATCCAAGTTAACCTGTTCGGTGGTTTCAAAGTTGAAGTCTACCGGAACGTTTAAGTCCATGGTTGAAGCCACGGTGTTAATTGGCGTTGCTTGACTGGCAGGCTCGTCTTCCTTACAGGCGCCTAAGGCGGCTATGAGACTTAGAGCAAAAAGGGATTTCTTTAAAGAATGCATTTTAAAAAAGTTAGATTAGTAGTTGTGCCACTATTAGAGCCACAATGGTACCAAAATAATATTACTTTGATTATCAATACTTTAAATATTTTATAATTTCCCATATTTGGAAAACAAAGCTAATTAATCCCATATTTGGAATTACTCTCACTTAAAACCGCTCCTTCCTTCTTAGCAAATCCCAAAACAAAATGAAATCACTCGCTAAGCTATAACCCGGGTATTGGAAGGTGGCCGGTTTATTTTGTTCGAAGAAAAAATGTCCTACCCAAGCAAAGCCATAGCCTAAGAATGGAATAGCGACTAGAAAGCGATAATCGAATGTTATCCAAAAGAGGAGGAAACTGACGATCACCAAGCCCGTGCCAATGAAATGCAATATCCGGCAAGTGGTATTCTGGTGCTCACTAAGGTAATAAGGGTAAAACTCCTGTAAAGATTGATATTTCTTCTCTTCAGCCATTCTTGAAATTCTTGACTCTAATCTATAAAATTCCATTTTAGAATATTTCGGCAGAGCGCTCTTTAGACCTTTGGCAAAAAATGCAAATGAGCGACCCCAAGACTAGTTGAAACCCGTATTTCCGCAATCGGTGAAGCGCTCTGGCGCGAAATAATACAATTCTGGCGCCTATGAATACAATATAAGTTTCTGAAAATAAGGTTTTATCATAATTTTACTTCCTCAGTATTATGAAGAATCCAAACAACTTTCAGCGCACCTTTTTCGACATGGTTCGCGATCGGGTGAATGATCACGAAATTCTGGTTGATGTAATCACCGACTTATTGCATTGCAGTCGAGATTCGGCCTATCGGAGAATTCGAGGCACCACTGACCTAAGCCTTAATGACACCGTTGTTATTGCTCGGCACTTTGGAATTCCATTAAATCATCTGATTGGCCAGAGCGCCAATTCGGTCGTATTCCAAAAGGAAAGCTTTATACGTAGCCTGGATGATTTCCGCAAGCATCTTCAAAATACGGTATTGCACTTGCGCAGCATTCAAAATCATAAAGGACATCAACTCATTTATCAGGCAAAAGACCTCCCACTGTATTATCAGTTTCGGTTTCCCAAGATGAGTGCCTTTAAGATGTTTGTGTGGCTAAAGTCCTTTTATGGGGTAGACCGTTTGGAAGGCTTCCATTATGAGCTGGACATGATTCCAGCCGATCTTTTAGAACTTGGCAAAGAGATTTGGCAAGAATATGCCAAAATTAATAGTGTCGAGATTTGGAACGACACCACCATACTTAGTCTACTAAGTCAGCTGGAGTATTACTATGAGTCTGGCCTCCTGAATTCGAAAGAAGAAGCCATCGCCATCTGCGAGGAGTACCAGGATTTAATGAAACTCATTTACCAACAAGCTTTACGGGGCAAGAAGGCGCATCCGCGAAACCTAAATGAGTTTAGTACCGCCGACTATAAAATGTACTACCATGAAATCCTCATCATGGACAATCACATTTTGGCGGAGCTCGACCACAATAAGCGCACTTACTTTATGCCTTATGCCGAGCTTAATTATCTAAATACTAATGACCCCTTATTAACCGAAAACCTGGCCGAATACCTGGGGGCCCAAATAGAAAAATCCTCTCTTATCAGCAATATTTCTGAAAAAGAGAGGAATAAATTTTTCATTCGGATTAAAAACCGAATCGACCAGCTTAAAAGCAAAATCGAGTCTACAAATCCCTTTATGTAATTGAAAGGGCTAAGGCCACAATGGCCAAGATGATTAGAACGATTCCCACTTTTTGCGCCATGTCAGAATTCTTGCTAGTAACTTCTTCCATAACTTTCCCTGTTTAGTTAGTGACTCGAATATACTAAAAATCAGCTAAATGCAAAATACTTAGTGTAAAACCTACATTTTATAATCTCTGCAGGCTTTCGATGCTAGGTTAAGTTCTCGTAAACAAAGAGTGCGCCGGCAAGAATTAAAAGAATAATAAGCACTACTAAACCTCGCTGAATATAGTCTCTGGTGGTTAACTCTACCTTTTGCGCTTTTCTAATTTGTTTTGCTCGTCGTCGTACGGCTTCTCGTCGATCTCTATCCATAATTTTTTCCCTGTTAATACCCTGTTCTTTCACAAGGTACTAATTTCAGCTTAACTAATCGGGTTCAATACAACGCTGAAAATGGTCAAACTATTAGGATCACGACCAAAATTTAACTTATCCAATGCCTCAGGAATATCCTTGGCCCTGAAGTAAGAAGTGTGTAATTCATTGAGCCCTCGAGCACTCCATTGCACGGTATAGGAATTTTGCTTTTCATAATGGTCCATAACATAGGTATGCACCTTTTGTAAAGCATCGAGCCGATCGTATCCCGTACTATGATGGAATAGGAAGGATTGGTTGTGTCGAGGGTTAACGGTGATTACATCTAACCTCATTCCTCGACCTGTTTCGCGATAATCAAAAATCATTTGGGTACTCCCCAGCCCCAGGTGGGCCTCAATGTCACGTTGTAACTTGGCAATTTCTAAGTTTTGTCTCTCAGCACTCATGCTGTTCTATTTTAATTTACTCTTGTGGACGTGTATGGGTAAAAAACACCCGCAGGTCGCCCATCTTTAAAGCGAGGTAATTAGCGTCTAAATACAGTAACTCCCAGCGATCTTTAACGGTTTTACCATCCTTAGATAGCACCACCAAAGTTTTACCCTCCCAACGATATTGTAATTGCCCTTCGTAACCGTATTGGTTATGGTCTTCGGGATTAATTAACTTAAAGAGCAAACCTTGGGCACTAAACCGATAATAATCGGGTACTGCTTCATTTAAATCCTCCTCGGTAGGTTGAAAAGTTCGACTGGCATCGATATAAGCCAAAGCTTCCCAAGGACCACCTCGTAACAAGGTGTCTCGTTTAGCCTCCTGAGGAATGGATTTCTCCTGCAAAGATAAAACCCGATACACTTTGGCAATAGCCTCATCGCCGGTCATTTCCTGACCAAAAGCACTAAGACCGATTAATATGAAGATGGCAATTCGAAGCATAAAAAAAGTCGGCACAAAGTACCGACTTTTCCACTATTTCTAAAGAAAGGATTCTAAGATCCGCAGGCAATACAATCATCAGGGTTATCCAGACTGCAGCTTAACTGCTCTTCCGGAGTCATTTCCGCTTGTTCTTTTACCTTTTTCGCAAGTTCAGAAGCACGAATTTCACCCACCTCGGCGGCTTTCTCCATGTTCTTCTTCATCTCTTGCATTTTCGCTTCATCCGAAATCTTCTCGGTTTGCTTGCTGTTCACTACCGGTTCTACTTCCGATTTGGTTTGCTTTTGAACGGTGAACTTAATGGCATCGGAGGCTGCCTTGGTACGTAGGTAGTACATACCGGTCTTCAAACCTTTTTCCCAAGCATAGAAATGCATAGAGGTAAGCTTAGCCACATTGGCGTTCTCCATAAACAAGTTTAAGGATTGAGACTGATCAATAAAGTATCCACGCTCGGCACTCATATCGATAATGTCTCGCATACTTAGCTCCCAAACTGTTTTATAAAGCTCCTTAATGTTCTCTGGGATGATGTCGATATTCTGAATAGAACCGTTGTTGCGAATGATTTCATTCTTAAGCTCATCATTCCAAAGACCCAAACGAACCAAGTCGATCAAGAGGTGCTTGTTTACCACGATAAACTCACCACTTAATACACGACGGGTGTAGATATTAGAAGTGTAAGGCTCAAAGCATTCGTTGTTACCTAAAATCTGACTGGTAGAAGCCGTAGGCATAGGCGCTAACATTAAGCTGTTACGCACGCCGTTCTTCTTAATGTCCTTGCGTAAGGCCGACCAGTCCCAACGACCACTTAAGCTGTTTTCTTCTACACCCCAAAGGTTAAATTGGAACTTACCCTGGCTAATAGGGGAGCCTTCATAGCTTTCATAAGGACCATCTTGAATAGCTTCGTCTTTACTAGCCACAAGGGAAGCAAAGTAAATAGTTTCGAAAATGTCCTTATTAAGGGCCTTGGCTTCATCGCTAGTAAATGGTAGGCGAAGTTTGATAAAAGTATCGGCCAAACCTTGTACTCCTAATCCAACCGGACGGTGACGCATGTTCGAATTACGTGCCTCGGGAACGGGATAGTAATTGCGATCAATAATACGGTTTAGGTTTTTGGTCACCTTATAGGTTACCTCATACAATTTTTGGTGATCGAACTTGCCATCTTTAATAAACATGGGCAAGGCTAAAGAAGCCAAGTTACATACCGCAACCTCATCTTCATTAGTATACTCGATAATCTCAGTACAGAGGTTAGAGGAGCGAATGGTTCCTAAATTCTGCTGATTACTCTTAGCGTTAGCCGCATCTTTATAGAGCATATAAGGTGTACCGGTCTCGATTTGCGACTCGGTAATTTTACCCCATAATTCACGGGCTTTGATGGTTTTACGGCCTTTTCCTTCTTTCTCGTACTTCAGGTAAAGCTTATTGAACTCTTCGCTATGTACATCGTAAAGTCCAGGACATTCGTTTGGACACATGAGGGTCCATTCACCATCCTCTTTGACGCGCTTCATAAATAAATCTGGAATCCAAAGGGCATAAAACAAATCACGCGCCCGCAATTCCTCCTTACCATGATTCTTTTTCAAATCGAGGAAGTCAAAAATATCTGCGTGCCAAGGCTCCACATAAATGGCAAAGGAACCTTTACGCTTACCCCCACCTTGATCTACATAACGAGCGGTATCATTAAATACCCGCAACATCGGTACAATACCGTTTGAGGTACCATTAGTTCCGCGAATGTAGGATCCTGTTGCTCTTACATTGTGAATGCTAAGACCAATTCCGCCGGCACTTTGGCTAATACGCGCACACTGCTTTAAGGAATCGTAGATACCATCAATACTATCATCCTTCATAGAGATGAGGAAGCAGCTACTCATTTGTGGCTTGGGTGTACCACTATTAAATAAGGTTGGCGTAGCATGCGTGAAGTATTTCTTGCTCATCAAGTCGTAAGTCTCGATGGCGGCATCTAAATCCTCGTAATGGATTCCGATGGCTACGCGCATCAACATATGCTGAGGACGTTCGGCAATTTTACCACCAGTGCGTAAGAGGTAGGAGCGTTCTAAGGTTTTAAAGCCGAAGTAATCATAACCAAAGTCGCGATCATAAATTAAGGTAGAATCCAAAAGAGCGGCATTCTTCTCAATAATCTCAAGCACTTCCTTGTCAATTAGGGGAGCGTGCTTCCCGGTGCGTGGATTCACATAGTCGAATAGGTCGCGCATGGTTTCGCTAAACGACTTCTTGGTGTTTTTATGAAGGTTGCTTACCGCGATTCGTGCGGCTAGCTGGGCATAATCTGGGTGACGGGTAGTCATACTTGCCGCTACCTCGGCGGCTAGGCTATCCAATTCGGAGGTGGTAACACCTTCGTAAATACCCTCGATTACCTTCATTGCTACACTGGTAGGGTCTACCAAGCTGCTCAGTCCGTAGCACAGTTTCTGAATCCGGGCCGTGATTTTGTCAAACTTCACGGCCTCTTTGTGGCCATCTCTTTTTATTACGTACATAGATCTTGTTTTGGGGCTGCCTCAGGAAAGAAGCAATTATATTTTGGTGTGTGGGTTGGTTTAAAAGTCGGCGTCAAATTCAATCGCATTCGACTGGCTTCCTTGTACTACGCCGCTTTTTTGGTATTCGGCAACGCGCTTTTCAAAGAAGTTGGTTTTCCCTTGCAGACTGATCATTTCCATAAAGTCGAAGGGATTCTCAACATTATACTCCTTGCTGCAACCTAACTCTACTAATAGACGGTCGGCCACAAACTCTAGGTATTGGGTCATTAAAGTGGAGTTCATACCAATCAACTTCACGGGTAAAGACTCGGTGATAAACTCACGCTCAATATCCAAGGCATTGATAATGATTTCCTTAATACGCTCTTCCGGTACTTTATTGATTAAGTGATTGTTGTGCAAGTGCACCGCAAAGTCGCAGTGCATGCCCTCATCGCGAGAAATCAACTCATTGGAGAAGGTTAAGCCCGGCATCAAACCTCTTTTCTTTAACCAGAAGATGGAGCAGAAAGCGCCAGAGAAGAAAATTCCTTCTACGGCAGCAAAGGCGATTAAGCGCTCCGCAAAGGAGTCACTTTCAATCCACTTGAGAGCCCACTCCGCCTTAAGCTTAATGGCATCAAAATTTTCGATGGCGCGGAATAAGCGATTGCGGTCCTCGCGGTCCTTTATATAGGTATCGATCAATAAGCTGTAGGTTTCGCTATGGATGTTCTCCATCATAATTTGGAAACCATAAAAGAACTTCGCCTCGGTATACTGAACTTCATTAACAAAGTTCTCGGCTAGATTTTCATTTACAATACCATCTGAAGCAGCGAAGAAAGCCAGAATGTGTTTGATGAAATAACGCTCATCATCATTCAACTTACTATTCCAATCTGAAATATCTTGTTGTAAATCGATTTCCTCGGCAGTCCAAAAACTGGCTTCTTGCTTTTTATACCACTCCCAAATATCATGGTGCTCGATTGGGAAAAGCACAAAGCGGTTCTTGTTCTCTGCTAAAATGGGTTCTACTGCTTCCGACATGTTATCCTTTGTTTTTCTTAGTTAAACGCCTGTTTTAGGGGCCATTAGTCCTAGAGAAAATTTTATATCCCCTTGAATTTCAATAAATTAAAATTGTAAGTAGAGATGTCCCCGTCCCTAGGTAGGGTAGCTTGCTATACAAATATGGCTAATGGGTCAAGGCTTAGCAACGCCTACTTTTTCACATTTGCCTTCATTTATTAACAAGCCCTTAACAGTGGAAAATCCGCAAAGGCAGGAATGGCGGGAGTTAAAAAAAATCCAACTTGATTTTCGGCGATTTTTCCGAAAATAATCCACACCGATTGTTAACAACTGCGTAACAAAGAACCGAGCGGTTTAAAAGTCGATTTTCGCAGAATGCTGATTATCATTAACTTAAGAACTAAATACTGAGATTCAGGGGCTTAGCGGTCTTTTAAATGGGCCGCCACTGCTTCCAATTCGGTATACCATTTTTCCCCGTATTTACGCAGTAAAGCGTCTTTTGCAAAGCGATAAACCGGTACTTTAAGTTCCTTTCCTAAATCACAGGCCGGGGAACAAATTTGCCACTGGTGATAATTCACAGCGTCGAAAGATTTATAGCGCTGAATCCGGATGGGATATAAATGACAGGAAACCGGCTTCCTAAAATCCGTTTTACCATCGCGCCAAGCTTTTTCAATACCGCAGAGAGTGGTGCCTTTCTCATCAAAAACAACATAGGCACATTCCGCACCATGCACTAAGGGCGTAACTGGCTCCCCATCTACCGGATCAATAACATGAGTTCCTTGCTTTTCAACTGCGGCAATTCCCTCCGCCCTTAAATAGGACTTAAACTTTGGGTATTCCTGTTTTAGGATACTCACCTCTTCCTTTTCCAGGGGAGCACCCGCATCGCCTTCTACACAACAAGCTCCTTTACACTTCTGTAAATCACAAACGAACTGCTCCGAAAGCACTTCATCCGAAACCAAAGTTTTGTCAATTGAAATCATGGGGCAAAGTTAGGGGTTTGGGGGATTGGTGGGTTGGGGAAATGGGGGATTGGTGAATTGGTTTTGATTGCTCTAAATAGGATCTAAAATATCAAGGCTTGGAAGGTTCGCCTCTAAAATGTTTGTAGTCTCCTGCTTCGGTGCACGAGGTAGATTGCTTTTTTGGTAAGCTAGTATCGTTCACTTTAACAATTCTTTTCTTTCGTTCTTCTTGATAAAAAACGAAAAAACCGTCCCCGCCATAACTGGCTGTGGCAGGCGGGAAACGACTATCCCCATTTTTTAATCCTTAAACATGGTCTTAGGTTCCAAAACTTACCTATGGAAGCATCCGGGCTTTCCCCAGTGATCGTGAGGACCTGAGCGTAATTGCGTCCGCCTCGGGTGGAAGAAGCATGGAGCGATTAGGGCCGAACAGTTTTGCCGATTGAAGTGAGGCGAAAATCACCTAGGGAAAGGCCTAGCCTTTTTGGATACTTTTTTGGCAATGAAAAAAGTATCGTAAAAACTCAGCTAGTCGCCTACTTCCATTTTCTCGGAAACCCTTCCTAGGCCGGATAACCCCCTCATTTAAAACTGGTCATGATAGAAGGATTTTTTAATTCTAGTGCATCTATCGTGTATCGTAAAACTAGAAGTAAACCAATCCACCAGAATCAAAACCAAGAGCCATGTTAAGGCTAGAATAAATTCGATAAACGGAGGGTTTCTACCGATTGCCGCCCGCTGAAATAGCAGTAATTTCGCGCCGATTTTGAAAAACTCATCAATGGATCTTAAAGAAATCCTTTCGGCTACGCTTATTCTATTTGCGGTGATTGACATTATGGGCAGCATTCCCCTCATTATTTCCCTGCGAAAAAAGGTCGGCCATATTCAGAGTGAAAAGGCCAGTATTGTAGCGGCGGCTATTATGATTGCCTTCCTTTTTGTGGGCGAGCGAATTCTAAAATACTTTGGGGTTGATATTAATTCCTTCGCCGTGGCTGGGGCCTTGGTTCTGCTAATTCTTGCCCTAGAGATGGTTTTAGGTATAACCATTATTAAGGATGAAGAACCTAAATCGGCCTCTATCGTTCCCCTCGCCTTTCCGCTTATTGCCGGAGCGGGAGTTATGACTACCATCGTTTCGATTCGAGCCGAGTTTGAAGCCATTAATATTGTAATCGCCATTATCCTAAACTCCATCTTGGTTTATGGAGTTCTAAAAAGCGCCGCTTGGCTGGAGCGGGTACTGGGAGATGGCGGCCTAAATGTATTGCGCAAAGTATTTGGAGTTATCCTACTGGCTATTGCCGTGAAGTTGTTTAGCGAAAATGCCGTGCGTTTATTCGCAATGGCTTAGTGCGTCCATTAGGTCAAAGCTTAGCACGCAAATTCCCCCTCGTTCCTTGCCGCTAGCGGCTGCCTAAGTCCTGATCATGGCTATAGGATAAAGTGCTAATCCATTTATTCTCCGTACTTTTGCCGCATCTTCTTAGCGACAAGTATTTGTTTTCTTCAGTGATTAGGCTAGGAACATAGCTTATTCACCATTTAAAAAGAGAACAAAAAGTACTTATCACAAGTCCCAACTACTCATACAGTTTTAATAATCAGGTTCGAAAAGTTCAACCTGCAAACGCCTATGGCTTTGGCTGTAATCTTTAGGGGCTCTTAACATCTATTATGCAAACAAAAAATTCAAAAGGTCCTCGCGCTAAGCGAAGGAAACCTTCCAATACCAAGAACCATAAACCAAGGCCCGCCCGCAACGGAAGGGGAAACGAAAAAGCGCGCAATCAGAGCAAGCTCGACCCTCAGGAACTTCGTAACCAAGCCCTCCCTCGGGAAGAACAACATTTTGAAGCGAGCTTCGACTTTGCGGATAGTCCACTTCATCCTAAATTGAAGGAGCTCCTCCAGCAAAAAGGGTATCAAAAACCCACCGAAATACAGGAAAAAAGCTTGGAGGCCCTATTAGCTGGTCGCGACTTATTAGGTATTGCCAAAACCGGAAGCGGAAAAACAGCGGCCTTCCTACTCCCCATCTTGCAACAGCAAATTGCCGGGAAACATCAAGCGCTCGTTTTAGCTCCTACCCGGGAGCTGGCCGTACAAATTGAACAAGAGTACCGCAGCTTAAATAAAGGTCTCAAACTATTTAGTGAGGTTTATATTGGCGGTACTAATATGAATAAGGACCTGCAAAAAGCAAGTCGTCCTACCGACCTTATTGTGGCCACCCCCGGACGTTTACTCGACTTATATCAACGCCGGGCCATCAGCTTTAAGCATTTAAAAGTTTTAGTAATTGATGAGTTCGACCGTCTGCTCGACATGGGCTTTGAGCGTGACCTCAACAAAATTTTAGATGCGCTCCCTATCGAGCGCCAAAACTTACTGTTCTCTGCGACTTTGGATAAAAGTCAGGAACGCAAGATTGCCGAAATTTTAAACGATCCCGTTCGCTTGCAAATTAGCAGTGGTGATTTAAGCAATGATCACGTCCAACAGGAGCTTATTCATTTAGCCCCGGGGGATGTAAAAATTGAGGTGCTCAAAAAAATGTTGGAAAACCCACAAATGGATAAGGTGATCATCTTCGCCGAAACCAAGCGCTGGGTATCCAAAGTTAACCGCAAGCTTCGTCAGGCTGGCATCAAAACCGATGAAATTCACGGTGATAAAAGCCAAAATTATCGTCAAAAAGCTTTAAACTCCTTTAAGGCCGGAAAACTACAATGCCTTATTGCCACCGATGTGGCGGCACGAGGAATTGACGTAGACGATGTAAGTCATGTAATTAATTATCAAATCCCGAAAACCATGGACAGTTATATCCATCGGGTTGGACGGACCGGGCGTGCTGGAAAATCCGGTATCGCTTACACTTTTGTAGAATCTAAATAAGTAACACACTTGGGTAAATCACAAGAAACCTTTGGGAAAAAAGAGCGCGAAAAGAAACGCGCTAAAAAGAAAGAAGAAAAAGCGCGTCGCAAAGAGGAGCGCAAGGCTAATTCCGGGGATAAGGGCGATAACATCACTTATATGGATGTGTATGGAAATTTCCACGATACTCCACCGGAAGCCGCAGAGAAAGTAAAGGCCAAGAACATTGAAATCGGCATTCCGGAGCGTCAGGCTGGAGAAGAAGATGAAGATGACGTTCGCAAAGGAACCATCACCTTTTACAATGATTCGAAGGGCTTTGGTTTTATCAAGGATAAGAAAACCGGCCAAAGCGTTTTCCTACATATTAATCAATGTAAGGAAGAGGTGAAGGAAGGTCAATTGGTGACCTACGAAACGGTAAAAGGACCAAAAGGACCATCGGCGATTAATGTGGAAGTACAGCGCTAAAAATTAGTGCGGCTTTAATGTATCTTCGTTGCAAACAATTATTCTATGGCCGTAGCGAAACCCTTCAATCTGCAAAAGTGGATTGAAGAAAACCGAGATTTATTAAAACCCCCGGTTGGGAATAAAAACCTTTATCCGGCGGGTGAAGATTACATTGTAATGATTGTGGGGGGACCCAATGCTCGCAAAGACTATCACTACAATGAAACGGAGGAACTCTTCTATCAATTGGAAGGGAATATTACCGTACGCATTCAGGATGAAGGTCAGCCGGTAGACATCAATTTAGGTCCAGGAGATATGTTTTTACTCCCGCCTAAGGTGCCGCATTCTCCCATGCGTAGTGAAGGTTCGGTAGGTTTAGTGGTAGAACGCGTTCGCGAAGAAGACCATCAAGATGGCTTAATGTGGTTTTGCGATAATTGCAATCATAAATTGCATGAAACCTATTTCCATTTGAGCAATATTGAGAAAGACTTTTTACCGCGTTTTAAGGAATACTATGGCTCGGAGGAAAAGCGCACTTGCTCCAATTGCGGACACCAAATGGAAACCGATCCACGATTTACCGATTAAGATGAGTGAAGTAAAAGACCTCCTTGAGATTCGTAGCTTTTTAGAAGACAGTCTCAAAGCGGCTTGTCCGCCCCTAAAGGTAAACAAGCAAGGCCCTAATGGTTTAGAAGTTACCGGCACTAAGGAAGTAATGCAGGGCAAGCAAAAAGTGGCTGGGCATTATTTCGCCTCTACGGTGGAAAAGCCCAAGGATATCCGCTTTTACTTTTTCCCCATTTACACCGATCCCGAGATCTTTAGCCTATCGGAAGGAATGCAAAAAATGCTGAAGGGGAAATCCTGTTTTCACATTAAGCGATTAGACGATTCCTTAAAGGCTGAAGTGCAGGATATGATTGCCAAAGGCATTAAACGCATGCAAGAAAAAGAGCTGATTTAATACGGAGCTCAATTAAAATAGTTTCTATATTTGCCGCCCGTTAATTCGGAAGCTCCGCGCAAGCGGGTTAAAGGTTTCTCTAGTAGAAACTGCATATATAGAATTGCCCAGGTGGCGGAATTGGTAGACGCGCTGGTCTCAAACACCTGTGCCTTCGGGCGTACCGGTTCGACTCCGGTCCTGGGCACCAAAAGCGTTCTCTTAAAAGAGGGCGCTTTTTTGGTTTTAACCCAAAGGCAAGAGCCAAGCTACAATGAGCAGCTTCCCCTCGTTCAATCAATTTTCCCTCGTTTAACTCATTAAGAGCAAAACCCTTTTCTCAAACCTACCTTTATCCCTACTTTCGAGGTCTAATCTTATTAATCTGCACACTAATGCGAAATCTCTTAAGGACTTTAATAGTCCTCTTCCCTATCTGTCTATGGTCTCAGGAGAAAGCTGAGCCAATCCTTAGTGAAAATAACTTGGTTTACCCTACATCAAGTAGTCAAATAAGAAGCGTTTCGGGTCCCGAAAGTCTTATTTGGTCAGAGGATTTTAGTAATGGTATCCCTTCAACTTGGACGCAACAAGGAAGTGTGGCAACGGCGATCTGGGAATACAGAGGGGCAAACACAACCCCTAGTAATACCAGTGGATCCCGTGGAAACTTCTCGGGCGTTAATAACAACCCACCCACAAACGCCCCTCTAGCTTCTCCTACTGCTTCCAACGGCTTTATAATCTTTGACTCAGGATATTTAGACAATGGTGGTACGAGCAGTTTTGGGAGTGGGACCGCGCCTTCACCACATCTGGGAAGACTCATTACCGATAATATTGACCTCAGCAATCATCCTAGTGTGAGTTTAAGCCTGGAATCCTATGCCCGTCGCTTTTACTCTGAATTTTATATTGCAATTTCTACTGATGGTGGTCAAAGTTATGGCGATACAATAGAGCTTTTCCCCCTCTCTGTAGTAGGCATAAATGGCTCAACTACTAATGCGGTAAAAAGCACCTTTAATATTTCAAATATTGCTGGAGGGCAAGACTCGGTACGTCTTATGTTCCTATTCGACGGCACGCCTGGGAATGCTAACGGTAATGGTTATTATTTCTGGATGATAGATGATATCAGAATTGAAGGGGCATCTCCACATAGCATGCGAACTGTCGCTACAAACAATCAAATCCCCCAAGATTTAATTTTTAATTCGGATCCTAATTATCCAAAATATGGCACCATGCTCGATAATCAGCTGGTGTCCATTGAAGGAAACCTAGCCGTTACCAATGACGGCAGCGCCACGCAAACCAATGTTAGCTTAGACATAGAGGTAATCGATCGCAATACCGGACAACTTGTTACTACCCTCTCTTCCGTCCTAGGATGCAATAGCCTTATCCCAGGAGACACTTGCTTTTGGAACGAATTACAAACTAATAATTGGACACCACCAAATCAAAATGCAGAATACGACCTAATTTATAGGGTAAGTTCCGACTCTATGCAGGGCAGTAATGCCTTGGTTAGCACCGACACCTTCCAGTTAAGGGTTAGCGATCGAATTTACAGTTTAGATAATGGAGTCTATGGCAATTTTGTTGGTACCAATAGTGCAAACCCCAACATGATAAGCATAGGGTCCTTATTCAGCTTGGAAAATGAAGACCCTGACAGCGCTGGTCTTGGTAAAAATTATATACATGGCGCCGAAATGGAACTCTCAGCGGCATCAGACAGTACAGCACAGCTACAGTTCGCTATATATGACACCGCAGGCTTTGCTTTTAATAATGGTTTCCCTGTTGGGAGCACGCCCATTTTCACTAAAAACTTCACTTTGAATTCAAATTTAATTGGGCAGCGGTCTTTCTTTTCATTTGAAACCATTACTCCAACGGACACTATTCCTTTGGCTTTAAACACCGGTTCTTATCTCTTAATTGTGAACTTTTTCCCAAATGCAGCAGGTGGCCTTATTCGGGTTAGCAACTCTAATACCTTCGATCAGCCAGGTATATCATCCGTAATGCAGTTAGCCGATGGCAATTGGTATAGTGGATTCACAAACCGCACCTTCGAATCGCCTCATCTTGCGCTAAGAATGAAGCCAGCTGGTAATTTCTGCCCGCCAGAATACGACACTCTTCAACTGAGCAATTGCAATGGACAAGCAATTATTTCACCTAGCGGACTTTACACCTACACTCAATCCGGGATTTATTCAGACACATTGATTGCAGCATCTGGCTGTGACAGCATTATCACTATCTACGCCAACATTGGAGTCAATAGTCTCGATAGCCTTTTCATTCAGTCTTGTGATGGAGTGCCTTACATTTCCCCCTCAGGAACCCTTCTTAGTCAGGCAGGAGTTTATTTCGATACTTTGATTAACCAAAATGGTTGTGACTCTATTTTCTACATAGATCTTTCTACAGGCAGCAGCTTTCAAGCAAATGATACTATAGATATTCAACATTGCGGCTCTAGTTATACAAGTGCTTCAGGTCAAGTATGGACCCAATCGGGCTTTTACCTAGACACTTTAAGTAATAGGGCCAATTGCGATTCCATCAGAAGCTACAACTTGGATTTAGTCAACATCAGCAATAGCATTACCTATGTATTCAATGGCACAGGATTGCTTGCCAACCAAGTAAATGCTAAATATCAGTGGTTTTCTTGTTTTAACGGAACTTTTATACGCTTACCTAATGACACTAACCAGCTCTACCAGCCAATAACCAATGGCTATTATGCGGTTGAGATTACCATTGGTGATTGTGTAGATACCAGCGCGTGCACCTTAGTTCAGGACATTAGTTTAAGCGAAACAGACACAAAGCCTATACGGCTTTTCCCCAACCCTAATAAGGGGACCTTTGAGATTCAAAACCTTTCGGCTACCGATTTCCGCTATTACGAAGTTTACAATGCCAGCGGAGTACGGGTGGCGGCCGGTGTTTTAGAGGATGAAGTTCTAAGCCTTCCCTTAGCCGCTGGGGTTTACACCTTACAAATGCTTAACGATAAAGGGCAAAGGGCCATTCAACGATTTATCGTGCAGAATTAGCGCCAAGAAGCTTTTAAAATTAAAACCGCCTCGAGAGACTGGGGCGGTTTTTTATTCTCTTAAAATGTTAAAGCCTTCTCCAAGGAAGTAAATTCCTAAATTGCTCTCAAATCTGAATAATGAAATTGCTTCGCCTGCTTAGCTTGCCCATCCTTGCACTGCTTTTTTCCTGTAGCGAGGAAAAACCAAATGCTCCCCTCGAAAGCCTACCCGACGAAATCTTTAAAATTGGCTACCACGATAGCTACGATTATTACGAGGAATTCAATCCCCCGCTTGAAGTAGGTCCAAAAGCACAGGGGCAATTTTTAGACCCCAATACCTTTAAATCGAGTTTGATAATCGAGATTGACCTTGACAACAAGGCCCGCTTCGAAATCTTTAATAAAATCCGTTTTAATGGTAGTCCCGATTCGATTATCTACGACGAATTTACCGTAAGAACCAAAATAGACACTAGCCGGCACAATTGCTTGTTTGCCTCACAAGAGCAATTGAAAGACTCGGTTTTTGTTTGCTATGATGACACAGGCAAGGCCACCTATTACAATCGGATGACCGGGTACAATTGCTCATCAGCCCAAGACAGCTTTTCCCGAATGGGTTATTATAATTACCTCCCCACCCACTACCGCAAGGGCGACGCATTCGTTTATGGCGAGGTGTTATTCTCCCAACAAAAAAGCGATTGTTGGTATCAAAGTCGCGAGGAAAGAGACCATCCGAATGGAAACTATACAGTGCTAACGAATACTTTCCCTACCGACCTTCAAGACACCTTCTACCTCGGTGGCTTTGCATTTTTCGAGTCTCGCTATTCGGCCGAGCTCTTTTGGCTGAAGATGACCATTGAAGGGGAAGGCTTTGAAAAGAAATATAAATTTCACGCCCTAGCGGCCAAGCCTTATGATCATCAGTAGCTTCCAAACTAATCCACCAATCCCTGCTGCACCGCATACTTCACTAATCCACTCACGTTGCGAACCTGCAATTTGCTAATCAGGTTTTTACGATGTGTTTCAACGGTATGCTTGCTAATATGCAATTCCTCGGCAATCTCGAGGCTGGTTCTTTCCTCCGCAATCAAAATGAGTACTTCTTTTTCGCGCTCGGTAAGGCTTCCTATTTGATAATTTGTAGCCTGGGCCTCTTTCCTTTGCAAACCTTGCATGATGGTCTCGGTAACTTCGGCGCTGTAGTATACTCCTCCCTCTTTAACGGTAGCAATCGCCTTTAGCAATTCCTCTTTACCGGTGTTCTTTAGCAGGTAACCATGGGCTCCTGCCTTCAAAATTTTTTGAATATGCCCAGGGGTATTGTGCATCGATAAAACCAAAACCTTCGCTTCTGGGTGGCGCTCCCTTAGCAATCGTGTGCATTCCAATCCGTCCATGCCCGGCATATTGTAATCCAATAAAACCACTTCGGCCGGATGCTGCTTCATCTTATCCAGAAGTACCTGCCCGTTTTCGGCGGTTGCCAGCACCTCAACTTCGCTTTGCGCCTCCAACAAGGCCTGCAAGCCATCTAAAAATATCTTATGATCGTCGGCTAAAAGGACTTTAGTTTTCATGCAGTGGTATTTCAATAATGTAAAGGCTGCCTCTTCCCGGACTACTGTCCAAATGAAATTGGCCCTGCCACTTCTCTAATCGCAGTTTGATATTGCTTAAACCAATCCCGTTTTTCAATTGATCCTTGGGATTAAACCCTCGGCCATTATCCTCTATACTTAGGCTGAGCTCCTCTGGCCGTCGGTATAATTGAATGGTAATTTCCGAAGCTTCCGAATACTTCAGGGCATTGTTTATAGCTTCTTGACTAATGCGGTATAAGTCTACTTCCAAGGCGCGATCTAAGCGATCTTGCCAGTCGTATACTTGAAAGTCGCATTTAATTTGGGTATGTGCGGTGATTTGTGCGCTCAAGTCTCGTAGGGCCGTAACTAAACCGAAACTTTCCAAATGCCCAGTGCTGAGGTTGTGTGAAACCCGACGTAATTCCCGTACTGAGTCATCAATTTGCTGGGCCAGTTTCGATTTTTCATCCGCCATCAATTTCGCGGTCGATAACAAAGCGCCTAATCGATCATGTAAATCCATCGCAATCCGCTGCCGCTCTTCTTCTTGCCCTTGCAGCATGGCTTCTAAAGCCTTGGCCTCTTGCTTTTGCATTAAGCCTTGCATGCGCTCTTGGGCTAATTCCTGGTTACGACGGTTTAATAATTGCCGCTGCCGTAAAAAGGCCATCAGCGCCAAGCTTACGATTAATAAAAAGGCCAAGCCACCTATTAAAAAACGACGTTCGGCCAGCCTTTGTTGATTGAGCGCATTGAGTAGTTCGATTTGCTTTTGCTTGCGCTCGGTATCGTAAATGGTTTGCATTTGGGCGATACTGGCTATTTTCTCCGCTTCGAAAAGACTATCGCGCCAAGCATTATGCTGACGAAAATAATTTAGGGCCGATGAATAATTCCCCAAGGCCGCCTCAGTTTCTGAAAGCTCGAGTAGGTTTTGCACCTTTAAAGCGCGATTCAAATTAGGGCCTAAAAACTGATCTACTTTTTCAAAATAGCTACGGGCACTATCGTAGGCCTCTTGCCTGTAAAACAAAGCCCCGAGGCTATTAAGACTGGAGGCAATATCGCCAAGGGAACCTAATTTTCTGTGTAGGGCTAGGGCTTTTTGGTAATAGGCTTTCGCCTGATGAAATCTTCCTAATTGATCGTAGCAAGCGGCAATATTGTTGTAACTGCGGGCCGAGGCTAGATACATCTCCTCTTCGCTAAGGGAATCGGTTCGCAGGAAATATTCCAAGGCCTGTTGAAACTTGTTCCTTCGATAATACCAATCCCCCATTCCCGAATTGGTCATGCGTAACAATGTAGGATCGTTCAAGATCTCCCCAATGTTTAAAGCCTGCTCGAAATAGTGAAAAGCCGTATCCACATCTCCAAACTCCAGATGGGCATAAGCCAAATTATAGTACAAATAAGCATAGCCTAGGGAGTCGTTAATTTCTTGGGCCAAGTGCAGGGCATCGTATAAAACCCAAAAGGAGGAATCGGGCTGCGCGGCCGCTTGATAAATAGTGTTGAGCTGATTGGCCGCATCAATCGCACTGGAGTGCCAGGCATTCGCTTTGCGGATTCGATAGGCCTGCTTGGTAAAATAAATGGCCGAATCGTATTGCGCTTTTAAATGGTAAAGGCTACCTAAGCGCATGGTAGCGGCCGAGATCCCTTTTTGGTAGTCTGCTTTTCTTGATTTCTCTAAAAGCAGTCTTGCCACTACCTCGGCACTATCCGCGTCTTCAAACTGGAGCTCGTAAGCTTGGTATATCAGAGCATCCAGAGCCGCACTATCTATTTGCGCCGCAAAACCTTGCCTGCTTAAGCAAGGCACTAAGAACATCAAAATGATGATCTTCCTCATCACTTTAGCAATTCACCACGCCATTGGTATAGTCAATGGTTTGACTGCTACCGCTAACCCCTTTGATTTCGGCTTTCTTAAATTTTTTATTGGGTGATGGTTTAAAACCAATGGCAGCCACCTTGGAACCTTCAGGGTAGTTCCCAGAGGCCGGTTGATAGCCGCATTCCAAAACTGTTGGGTCGGAAGCTTTCTTAGACACTTTAAAGAGGTTGGAATGTTCTTCTTGACTGGTTCGGCTGGCAAAAAGTAAAAAGTAATTGGACTGCTCCTCGCTATCTTGATAGTTCACCACTTTATAGCGCAATTCATCATCCGCAATAGCGGCATCCTCATCTTCGAAAAGCTTAGTGGTAGTTTGCCTTTGAATTTTACCCTTGATTTTAGGCTTGTCCCCTCCCTGCTTATAAAGCTCTAGTTCGGTATTGGAAAAATCTACAGGAGTGCTCGTTCCATCGATGCTAATGTTTTGATCGCGAATCATCATCATAACCGAAGTACTGCTGCCCGTGTTGGCATCATAGCTTACTTTAAGTAAGCCCTTGGTTTCTCCTGCGGGAGCGGTATAGTCGGTAATTGTAAAATCTACGGTTCCAGATATGGGCAATTCAAATAAGAAGAAATAGGCTTTTATGGCATCTTGACCGGTAGTTGGAACTTCGAGGCATTTAAAACTTGAGGAGGTTGACATGGGATTATGGGTGTTTGGTTGATAAGAATTGTGGAGCTGTAAGTTAGGCTTTTAATTATTTAGTCACGATACTGCTAGCTGTGTCTATTGGCTTTAAGTCCGTCTGGGGCACTACAATTACATTAGAATAAACTCGGGTTCCGTCCATCATCACGAGGACCACACGATACTTATTTTGAGCCGAGATAAGGTATTCTTCAAAATCGTAGCTGGTTTTAAAATGACTATATCCATTGGCCTTCTCACTGTGGATGGGCTCATAGTCATTGCTACCCGCCACCAACTTTTCGACCACGAAGTAACTGGTATTGATCTCCCGACTGAGCTCCCATTGTAATTGCAAGCTACCTTCTACAATGGCCATACTTAAACGGGGTGTGTTGGCATTGGTTTGGGCGATAAGGCTAAAGCTAAAGGCAAAAAACAGGAGGCTAAAAACTAACTTTTTCATGATGTGATTCTTTTGATTAAACAACTGGTACAAAGGTGCGTTTGCCACCAATGCTAGAAATCACCGAGAATAGCCAAAATGCCTCCTCCCTGTTTTCAGGGATGCGTAAATTGCTAGCATGAAAAAGATTGTCCCTTTAATCGCTATCCTAAGTACTGCACTTTGGATCCTCCCTAAAATTGAAGCCCCTTTAAACGAAGAACAGCAAGCCATTAAAGAAGTGGTAGAAGAAGCCTACCTCCAAGGATTGCAAAACGAGGGGGATACGCTAAAAATTGACGCGGGATTTCACCCTCAATTTGTAATGATAGGTCGGAATAAGGCCGAGCAGCTCTGGCATTACCCTATTAAAGAGTGGCGCCAAAGTAAAATAGAACGCAAGGCCCAAGGAGAACTGCCCTTAGCCGAAAGCAAGAAGGTTAGCGGTACTTTCGAAAGTATAGATATTGAAGATGATGTAGCGATGGTTAAGCTCCACTATTTTGAAGGCGGAATGCATACCTATACCGATTTCATTGCCCTTTATAAGATTAAGGGCGAATGGAAAATCATCAGTAAGGTATTCACGAAAATCAAAGCTTAGCCGTTAGCCTTCTATGCGCAGCATCCTCCTCTTAACTTTCCTGTTTACGGTTAAGCAACTCGCGGCCCAAGATTCTATCGCCTGGGCTATTCAAGGCAAAACCAATCACCTTTCGGAAATACGTGAAATTGCGATTGCCAAAAACGGGGATGGCATTTTTTGTGGGTCGCATGATAGCTTAGTCTCTTTTGGAGATTTTAAGTTTCGCGGTCCACGCCACCGCAGCAGTTCTGGCTCTACCAAAACCTCTGCCTACATTGGTCGTGTGGCCGCCAATAAATCCCTTAAATGGGTAAAGCAAGTTGCTTTTGCTGATGAAGGTGTTTATGTGAGTGACCTAAAACTCGATAAGGAGGATAACATCTACCTCAGCGCGAGCGTAGAGGGAAATATCACTTTCATGGATGGCCGCACCCACTATCTTCCCCAAATGGGGATTATGGTGGCTAAGCTTAATCCTAATGGCGATTTAATTTGGGCCAGAGCCTATAGTGGCCTGGGAACTCGGGTGCACTTTTACAATGTTTTACCCAGAGCGGATGGTAAATGCTATATCCTTGCTAACCATGGTGGAGGAAACTTTGGCCCTTCTACCTTGCCCGCAGGGGGCGACGGGCAATACTCCCAATACATTGGCTTGGTTGATGAAAAAGGCGAACCACTTTGGGCAAAATCCATTGGCGGTCCTGGCGGAAAAATCACCGCCTCGGACATCACCTTTGACGCCGAGGGCAACTTGCTTATATGCGGCAACTTCCGCTATATGGATGTGCCCAATATTACCGACGAACGTGTAGAAGGACCGCAAAAGGATGTCAAAATAGAGACTAAAATTTCCGCTGGGGCGGTTGGAAATGGAGTAAAACAGGTCTCGGGAAGCCATGGCAACATTCAGGCCTTTATTGGGAAATACGACCCCAACACGGGAGAAGCTCTTGACGTTCACATCTATGGCAATAGCAAAATGAATAATGTCACGGCTATTACTGCCGATGCCCAGGGGAATATTTACGCTGCTCTTAACCTCTATGGAGAGGACTTATACATAGGCGGCAAGGTTGTTCCTGATTATGGCAATACCACTATGGCCATTGTGAAGTTAGATCGAAACTGGAAATGTATATGGTATAAGTCTTTTGACTCTCCCGGTGCCGATCATATCGACGACTTACACCTTGACGGTAAAAAGCTTTATGCCGCCGCTTTGATTTCGGGAAGTAAACTGCGGGTAGACGATGTGAATTACAATAAAACAGGAATGTGGGGGGCAGGAGTACTGCGACTCCATGTCCAAAATGGCTTCGTGGAAAACATCGAGCATTGGGAAGTAGGTCGAGCCAATTGCGTGGCTGTGAAGGATGGACAAGGTTATGCTGGTGGCTGGTTTCATTACAGTATGATGCTGGCGGGGGAGCGTTTCGATGTTGGAAAGAGTGGTCAGTTTAACGCCATTCTCGTGCGATTGGGATCTACGGAGGTCGAGGAAGAAAAAGACAGCCTCATCGCAGAAATCCCCGACAGCCTAAAACAGCGCCCTGCCGAAACCCAGCATCAAATTGAGGTGTTTCGCGAGGATATTAGCATTAGCCTTTGGGACGACCAAGAGGTGGACGGCGATATTATCTCCCTTAAATTTAATGGGGAATGGGTACTACGGGATTACAGCTTAACCGCCATCCCTAAAATTCTAAAGCTAAAAGTGAAGCCGGGAGAAGTGAATTATTTTGAGATGTTCGCTTTAGATGAAGGAAGCATCCCTCCGGCTACTACCGCTCTTATTATTAGTGATGGCATTCGCAATCATAAAGTCTCCTTGCGATCCAATCCAGAAGTAAACGGTCGGGTAGAAATTGTTTGGAGACCTTAAAAAAGCTAAATCCACTTCCCGAATGAAAAATTGAGTCAAGCCTAAACCTTTTATTCAAATAGAGGTTAATCGTTTGATTTTGAGTCAAGCGGCAGAGCTACCTGGCTTTATAAAAAAACATTTCAATGCGGTTAAAGTATGGTCCCTTATTCCTGTTCGCTCTATTTCTCAGCGGCTTTAGCCGAGCACAAAATCTAGATTGGGTTCATCACTTAGGTGATCAAGATCGCTGTATAAGCTTTGACCTAGCCGTAGACAGCGCTGCCAATGTATATACGATAGGCACCTTCCGTGGCACCATCGACTTTGACCCAAACCCCATTGAAAGCCTGATTTTAAGTGCAAATGGCAATGCCGATATGTATGTGAGCAAGCACGATTCTAGTGGCAATCTATTATGGGCATACAGTTTTAGCTCTAATCTTGATTATGAATTGGGCCGTAAAATCGCAACGGACAGATATGGAAATGTTTACATCTGCGGACTATTTATTGGTAGTATGGACGCAGACCCAGATACAGGTATCTTCAATCTTCAAGACTCTGGTGTAGTAGACGCCTTTATTATTAAACTAGATAGTACTGGCGCCTTAGCTTGGGCTAAAAACATTGGTAGTGGTTCCGCCGTAGTGTCTCCTTTTGGTTTATCGGTTGGTGCGGATGACTATATCTATATAGCAGGTTATTTCACCGATACTGTAGATTTAGACCCAGGCCCCGGTTTAGATCTTTTTTTTAGAGGTCCAGGCTCATTTTCATTTACCGAAATTGGCTTTACAGCGAAGTTCGACAACAATGGTAATTATGTTTGGGGCCGAAAATTTGGAGGGGAGCACAGTCAGTCGATGCGTGTTAATTCTGTAACTGCGGACCCCTTTGGAAATGTGCTGGTTGGCGGTCAGTTTAAAGGAACCCAAGATTTTGATGGTGGTCCCGACAGCCTCATTTTAGTCTCCTCTACTTTTAAGGATGACCTCTTTTTAACAAAGCTCAATTCTCAAGGTAACATAAGTTGGCTGAGACAGTTTGTTGGTACCGCCGATCGCTTTTTAAGCGATATGGCGACAGATCACAAGGGCAATGTTTATCTCACAGGAAGCTTTAACGGTTTTTTTGACATCGACCCAGGACAAGGGGTAGATAGCCTACTAGGGGTCGTTAACACTGAGGGCTACTTCACCTCCCTCGATTCGGCCGGAATTCACCGTTGGGGAGGTGCTCTCATAAGTAACAATACCGGTCGAGCTTCCGCCATTGCAGTAGATCAAAATCAATATGTCTACATAACAGGTGAATTTACCCAAACCTTAGATGCCGACCCGGGACCTTCGCAGGCAAGCATCACCGCAAGAGGTGGAGTTGATGCCTTTATTGGGATTTATGATCATAATGGGCGGTATCGCTCGGTAAGGCAAATTACTAGCAGCGTGGGCAATGAGTTTTCACGAGGAATAGCCGTTGATAAAGGCGGAAATATTTACAGCACCGGAACTTTTAACTGGTTATGCGACTTCGACCCCCGAGCGAACGACTCTTTAAATCTTACCCCTTTCGGGGTGGAAGATATTTTTATTCATAAAATGATTCCCTGTACCCCGAGCTTCTCGAGTATTTCTGATACCGCTTGCGATTCTTTGATTGCGCCTAGTGCTAGGGAAGTTTGGAGTCAAAGTGGTATTTATACTGACACCTTAATCAATAAGGACGGTTGCGATAGTATAATCACTATAAATTTAACAATCCGTAGTATTGCCAGAGACACCTTAAGCTTAACCGCTTGCGATTCAATTTTGGGGCCCGGTAGTTTAGGGTGGTTAAACAGCTCTGGGGTGTACCGTGATACCCTTAGCAGAATCAGCGGATGCGACAGTATTATCCTTTTAAACCTCATTATATATCCCAGTACACGAGACACTTTAGTTATCAACGCTTGCGACAGCCTGCGTTCGCCTAGTGGTAACCACCTTTATCTCAACAGTGGATTTTACGTGGATAGCCTGCAAACTGTAAATGGTTGTGATAGCTTGCTGTATATCGACCTCAATCTTTCTTTTAGTAGCATCGACACTTTTAACATCTTCGCATGCGATAGTATACAAGGCCCCAATGGAAATTGGCGATCAGTTAATGGTCTCTATTTAGACAGCCTCCAAAGCCTCGATGGCTGCGATAGCATTGTTTACACCAATCTAACCCTATTCAACTCTGCAAGCTATTTTATTCAAGATACGGTATGCGATGCCTACCCCTCGCCTTCCGGTAATTACCTTTGGACAAATAGTGGAACCTACTTTGATACATTGAGTACCTCAAATGGATGCGACAGTATTATTCGCTTTCAATTGCAAGTTAATTACAGCAGCCTCGATACTGTAAGTATCAATAGCTGTGATGAAATTAGCAGTCCTAGCGGTCGCTATACCTACAGCCAAAGTGGTTTTTATAACGATACGCTTTCAACCTCCGAAGCCTGCGATAGCGTTTTAGTAATAGACTTCAATCGGACTCAGATTGATACTAGCCTAGCTGTTGGACCCGGACAATTAACTAGTAATCAAAGTATGGGTCAATATCAGTGGCTGGATTGCGATGCTGGCTACACTCCCATTAGCGGCGCTACAGCTCAGACTTTCCAGCCCATAGAAAATGGGCTGTATGCCGTAGAAATTACCTTGAACAATTGCGTTGATACATCGACTTGCGTTGTGGTGGCCGATGTTAATCTGTTGGAATCCGAAATAGATGGTTTGAAGGTTTACCCTAACCCTTTTAGCGAGCGTTTTGAGATTGCATTTCCAGCTGAGCAAAGCAGAGTTGAGCTACAAATAATAGACATGCAAGGAAAACAAATTCTTTGCAAGCTATATTCTAATACCCAAAGAATTGAATTAAGTCCGCGATTACCTAAAGGAGTATACCTTCTAAAATTAAATGGGAAAGACTGGAGTTCACAGCAAAGGATAGTTCGAAATTAGAAAACTATTCTAGCGCTAAGCTGAATTGACAAAATAGCCCGGGAGCTGCCATGTTCCATTCAAGGCTTAATTCAACTATCCAAATCTTTTGTAAATTCTTAAGGTCTGGAAATCCGAGCTTCGAATCTCATTTAATTTAAGCATCTTTATGCTTAGTTAATGTCTTTCCTTTCTTCCATGCGGTTTAATAATAGCCTTGGGCTTCTCCTTGCTTTTAATTTTTGTTTGAACCTCTCCCTAATTGCTCAGGTAGATAGCAGCCAGAATGCTCTTCAAGACAGTTTGCTTGCAGTCCAACAAAAAGAATCGAAGAGCCTACTTCGACAAGCAGACTCTATCCAGGCCGCGGATAGTATTGCCGAGGCCACTTTAAAAGCCAATATTGCCGCCCTACAAAGTTCTGAGGCTAAGGAAAAAGTGGCCCTGCAAGCCCAATTAGATTCTTTACAAAAAGCCAAGAGTCTTCGCGAGAATCGCATTCGAAAGCAGGTAGATTCCTTAAGAGCTAATACCGCTGGTATGCCCGTGGTGCTCTTTGGCGACACCCTCTTTTACATCTACACCAAACTGGGTCCTTTTAGCCCGAGTGATCGGGCCCAAAACATTATGAATAAGCTGGAAATGCTGGTGGAGGAAAATCTTTACCGCGAAGATCTGATGCAGGTTTTCGCGGGGGAGGAAAGTCATGATTTAATGCATGAAGAAATCATCGTTTTTAGTGTAACCGACCGCGATGCCTTTTGGCAGAATAGTTCTCGGGCCGAGCTTGCGGCTCAATATCTGGAAGCGGCTCAAAGGAGTATCCGAGATTATAAATCACGAACCGGCCTGTGGTCTACCTTAAAGCGGATTGCTCTGCTCCTTTTGGTAATTGCCGGTTTCTTTTTTGGCATTCGCTATTTAAATCGAGGCTTTAGCCGCTTTATTGATTGGTTTTTAAAGAAGGGGGAACCCTTCATCAATGGCCTAAAGATTAAGGACTACGAAGTGCTTTCTCAAGAGCGGGAAGAACAGCTTATCGCCTGGGTGTTAAACATCCTTAAATGGCTGCTCATCCTTTTGGTTCTTTATTTATCGCTACCGGTATTATTTAGCATTTTCCCAGCCACGGCTGGCATTGCCGGCACCCTAATTGGCTATGTTTTAGACCCCCTAAAATCCTTTGGCCTATCCATCATCAGTTACATTCCGGAGCTGATTACCATTATCCTTATTGCCTTCCTTACCCGCTACTTTGTGCGCTTCCTTAAATTCCTATCTACGGAAGTGGCGGAAGGGAAATTGGAAATCCCGGGCTTTTACCCCGATTGGGCCGGACCTACCTTTAACCTCTTAAAAATCATCATTTACGCCTTTGCCTTTGTGATGATATTCCCCTATTTACCGGGCAGCGAATCCCCCGTTTTTCAAGGGGTTAGTGTTTTCTTGGGTTTATTGATTTCGCTTGGCTCCTCATCTGCGATAAGCAACATTATTGCGGGATTGGTGATTACCTATATGCGCGCCTTTAAAATTGGGGATCGCGTAAAAATTGGGGATACCTCGGGCGATGTAATCGAAAAAACCATGTTGGTTACCCGCTTGCGCACCATTAAAAATGAAGATGTTACCATCCCCAATTCGTCCATTCTTAATGGTAGTACGGTAAATTACAGTTCAAGCGCTGAGGCTTTGGGCTTAATCTTAAACACCACTGTAACCATCGGTTATGATGTTCCTTGGCCCAAGGTGCATGAACTTCTTATTGCTGCGGCTCGCAAAGCCCAGTTTATTGAAAGTGACCCTCCACCTTTTGTTTTGCAAACCAGTTTAGATGATTTTTATGTGAGCTATCAACTCAACGCCTACACCAAGCAAGCCAAAGGAGCAGCCAAAATTTACTCGGAAATTCATAGTAATATTCAGGATGCCTTTAATGAGGCTGGGATCGAAATCTTATCTCCCCACTACCGCGCCGCTCGCGATGCTAATGTTTTAACTATTCCCCCGCAATATATCCCGCCCGGCTACAAAAGTGGTGGCTTCAAGGTGGAGATCGCAAAGGATCAAACTAAAGACGGGAAGCCATGAAGCTCCTACCTGCACTAAGTCTATTTAGCCTTTGCCTAAACTTAGGCTTCACCAGTTTACAAGCACAAAGCTTCGAGACCCTTGCCGATGATCTTCTAAAAGCAGTAACCGTAGCGCCAGGGGAAAAAATCGATACGGCTATGGTGCGCGGTTTGTTTCACCCCAAGGCCATCATTTCAGTTTTAAACCCTAATGATGGTCATTTAGAATCGGTCCAGCTCAATGCTTTTCTAGAATTCCTCACCGACCCTAGCTATGAAGAGGGCTTTAAGGAATGGGAACTTCGAAAAACGGTACATCATTTTGAAGGAATTGCTACAATTTGGCAAGCCTTCCGCGGACAGGCTGCCGCTGGCCAGGAGGTTCAGGGCATTAATAGTTATCAATTTGTGTATTCAGATGGCAGATGGTGGATAATGAGCCTGGTTTGGACCTTCGATTCGGGCAATGGATTGGAATCCGCCTTTGAGGCAAAGGGTTGATAAGAGATCCAGAGCAATGGTTAAAAACGCGCAAGCGTATACCGATAAATTTCCTAGAGACTGCAAAGAACAATCTCCTGTAAGATTAAATTGAAATCTTTTCCGCTCTTGATAGAAAGCTTCATTTAGCGATCCATTCCTTGCATCAGCCAAATCCCTAAAAGCCCTCCTTACTATTTTGTAACTTGGTCGAAACCATTAGTACTCTGCCTCATGAAGCTTCGATTCTTAATTCTGGGCCTTAGCCTGCTCTCCTTCTTTTCTCAAGCGCAACAAGCCTTTGGTGAAAATGCTACCTGGCATTACGACTGGCATGCCTTTGGTCCCGTCGGCTATCAGGAAGTAAAGCATGTGGGCGACACCAACATGCATGGCATGACCTGGTTAAAGTTTTCGATTACCGGTGCAAGTAAATTGCGCACCGGGCCGGGCCCCAACGATTTTGTGCAAGATACCGCTCGCGACTGGGGCTTTACCTATGTGGCCACCAGGAATGATTCGGTTTTTAGGCTATTAAACGGCAGTCCCTATTTACTTTTCCGCTTAAATCCCAATGTGGGTGATAGCTGGCAATTTGCCCCGCTCGATACCACGGCTGCCTGCATGGACACTCCTATTGCCACCGTAGAAGCGGTAGGAACGGAAATAATCAATGGCAGCACCGTAGACTATATTGATATTTCCATGCCGATGGACAGTGTGTATTATGGTTCCACGGTAAATTACCAGCCCAGTTGCGGTGTTTATTTACCCAACCGGATTTACCCGGCCTTTAGTTTTTTAAGAGCGGTAAGCCTTTTTGAAGCGATTCCAAATTTATGCGATGGCAGCTCCTTTAGCTTGGCCTCTCACAGTTTGCGCTGCTTTCAAAATCAGCAAATAAGTTTTAACCGCACCAACCGAGACTGCGACTATTTTTCTAAAATCGGCCTTGAAGAACTCGAGGTCCATACCGTTACGGTTTACCCCCAACCCAGTACGGGCGAAATTCAAATCGAATCAGAAACACCAATAGCTTCGCTTGAAATCCGCGACCTTAAAGGACGCTCCATCCAAAGCTTTGCCCCCACCCAAAGCTTAAAATTGGATTTAAAACCTGGACTTTACCTTTTGGAAATACGATTTGAAAATGGCAGCAGTTATATGCACAAGATTCAACTTATCTAGGTATCCTATGCATCAGCTCCTTCTTCGTTCTATTCTAATCCTCAGCTTTAGCTTTTTAGGCGCTTGCTCATCCGATTGCTACGACGCCCAAATGGAAGCCGCCCATTCCGGTATTTGTCCGCAAGATTGCCCCGGGGTTTGTGGCTGTGATGGCAAAACCTATTGCAACGAATGCATCGCCAACTCGCAAGGCATTAAAGTAGATAAAGACGAGCCTTGTAAATGACAGGAGCCCATTTAAAAACCTACCGCTGGGGGATAATCGGATTAGGGAAAATAGCCCATAAAATGGCCCATGATTTAGCCCTAGTGCCAAGCGCTAAACTTCTGGCCGTAGCCTCCCGCTCCATGGCAAAGGCAGTCGCTTTCGCAGAGGAGCATGAGGCCGAAAAGGCCTATGATTCCTACGAAGCACTTTGCGCGGATCCAGAGCTAGACATTATTTACATCGCTACCCCCCACAGTTTTCACTTTGAGCACGCCTCCTTAGGGATAGAAGCCGGAATAGCCGTTTTGGTGGAAAAACCTATGGGCCTCAACCTACAACAAAGTGAAGCCCTAGTAGCTAAGGCGCAAGCGCAGCATACTTTTTTAATGGAAGGCATCTGGACGCGCTTTATCCCTATTACCGAAAGATATCTTGACTCTTTAAACAGAGGCGAATGGGGCGAAATAACTAAGCTCAAAGCCGACTTTGGCTTTAAGCCCGCCTTTGACCCGCAAAAACGTCTCTTTAATCCGCAGCTGGGAGGCGGCTCCTTGTTAGACATCGGAATTTATCCTCTGTACTGGGCGCTCATCAGTCTGGGAATGCCAAATCGAATCGACCTCGATTACCGACTGGCCGAAACAGGGGTAGATGTTTATTGCAAAATGCACTTGCAGTATTCTGTTGCGGAGGCGGAGCTTTTAAGTAGCTTCGAGGAAAACACCCCCACCGAAGCAAGGATTAGCACCGAAAAGGCCGAAATAAAGATCCACAGTCGTTTCCACCACAGCGCTAAAATGAGCATTGAGCAAGCAGGTTCACAGGAAACTATAGAACTGCCCTTTAAAGGCTTGGGCTATGTACATGAAATTGAAGAAGTACATCGCTGCCTGAGCTTAGGCCTGAAAGAAAGTCCAAAACTCCCACTTAAGACTAGTCTCCAACTAGCAGAGCTGCTGGAAAAGGTAGCTTCCCAAATGAAAGCTTCTTAATAGAAAGCTAGGCTTGAAAATCATTTTTCTCTTAATTCGTGGCCTCAAAACCTAACCATGAAAAAAATCCTCAGCCTTGCCCTCTGCCTGAGCAGCTTTTTGACTTATTCCCAAATTGACATTGTAAACCGGATTGAGCTTCCGCGTGAAAAGGAATACGACCGTATTTTCTTCGAACCCATCGGGGAAAAGGGGATCCTTCAACTCGCCGTAGAAGATGATCGTCGCGAGGATTTGCTTAAGGTTCGAGTGCAAACCTATGACAGCAATTTAACCTTCATTTCGGAGGATATGCTCAAAATCGAAAATGAAGTATTTGAATTGCGCGAGATGGAGTTTATTGAAGGTAAACTGCATATCAACTTGGAAGATGATGCCGAGCTCTTGCGCTATGTAATTTACGACCCTTTAACGGGCGACACCACCCAGTTGGACTATACCGCCCAACGCAAAAATCGCGGCCTATTTACGCGCTTTCATCGCAATAAACTGTACATCTTCGAGAGCAGTAAAAAGCTCATTAATCTGGTTATCTGGGACCTCGAGACCGGTGAACAATTTAAGCGACCCTTAAAACCGCGCGATGTAAAAGCCAAGCATTTTGGTATTGAGGGCGTGTACTTCCCAGACTCGGAGCTTGATTTGGACGATATCTTTATTCTTGGTCGCCTGCGCATCGGTCGTCGGAATTACATCAATAAACTATATCGCCTCCACCCCGATGGCATTATGGATGAAACCCTCATCACCAACTCCCAATTACCCAATGTAGAAGACCTCAGCATTTTGCAGGTCCCCAATACGGATCGCTTCCTTGTTTTTGGCTCCTACGGTGAAAGAGGAAGAACCTCGGGCCTATTCTTAGGCCAAATGGAAAAGGAAGAATTCCAACTTATCCAACGCTATGGCTTTGGGGAGGATTTTGATAGCCTAATGACTTCGATGCCTAAGTTTAGTCAGATGTGGCAAAAATGGCGGAAAAGGCGCGCACATAAAAAAGGAGAAGAATTTGAATTAGACCTCCTCACCACCTCCCACCCCATATTACAATTAGAAGATGGCGGCTTTCTTTGGGTAACGGAATTATACCAACCTACTTACCGACAGGTTCCCACTGCAGGCGCCAATGGCACTACTACTTACACTCAGGTTTTTGATGGTTATCAAACCACCCATGCGGTTTTAGCCCGAATTAATTCGGATGGCCAAATGGTTTGGGACCGCGCCTTTAATGTGCTACCTCTCGAAAAACCCTATCGAGTAAAGCGATTCCTTACCATTGAATTCGATGAGCAACAGATAAACTTTATTTACCAAAGAGGGCGATACCTCCAAGATCGGGCCTATGACTACGATGGGAATAAAGTGTATCAATCTGAGGAAATGCAGTTACTCACCGATGAAGACGAAAGAACCAGTCATGGCAGCATCCTTACCATGAGCAAATGGTACGGCCCTTACCTCGTAGCCTACGGTTATCAAAGGATTAAAAATAAAGAGGATCGCGATAAGTCTCGAAAGGTGTACAGCATCAATAAGCTCCGTATTCAGTCAGGCAAATAAAGCCGGGCTCCGACCAAAAACTTGTTGGTTCTTGCTCATCGCTCTCTTAATGCTTAATTGGCATAAAATTGGCATCTTGCGACGGCAACCGAACTAGCCCGCTACCTTAATTTTATGAAAAAGGTAACGTTCCTCCTTTTCTTGTTTTTACTGGCAGCTTCGAAATTTGAAGCACAGGTACCCGTATTATTAGAAGAAGGCTATCACCTCATCGATTATGAAGGAGATACTGCCACCAAATACCCCTACGACTATATCCACCCGCGATCGGGAAGCACTTACCTAGTTATCCAAAATGGGGAGTTCAATTACATAAACCCCTATACTTATAAGCGTATCTCGGAGCGCGGTTTTCATACCGCTTACCCCTTTATTGGTAAATATGGTTTAGTGGGCCGCACGCCCCATTATCACTATATCAGCGAAAAGGGCCTACTCTTCGACACCTTAGATTTCGCCCTCCAGCCTCAAGTCTACGGGGAATTTCTAGTGTATGGTGATAGCCTTCGAAAAGTGGTAGATACCGATGGGAAAGTGTATCACCGTAGCTTAAATCCCCTCTTTGTGGCCGCAAAGGTGGGCATCTTCGAATGGGATAAGAAGGAGCGGAGGGTTATTCAGTATTATGCCAGCTACGGAAGCTTTCGCGAATTAAAGCGCTTTGAAGAGGTCGATACGCTGGCTTTTAATCACCAAGGCTATGCTTTTATTGAGCAAGGAGGAAAGTTCTGCGTGCCCAGCAATCATGGCGACCCCTATTTTAAAGATCAAGAGGTCCTCAGTAGTTATTACCTGGGCCTCCAAATAATGTGGGGAAAATACCTCTTCCTTAATCGCATAGAAGATCATGGGGAACACTTTGAAAATGAAATCAGCAGCTTCCCCATAGTCAATGCTTCTCATTGCCTTTTCAATAATTACCCAAATCGTCACGGTCCTTCGGTAGAGCTCGCCGAGCCCTATCGGTCCATAAGCATGGCACGAATACCCGCAAGCGAAAAATGGGTGCAATACGATGCCCTTGCGCGCAGGGTAGAAGGACGCTATTTATTTGATGAGGTTTTACCTTCGGACCATAAGCACTTGCGCTTGGTGCGATTGGGAATGACCTGGTTCCTTTACAGCGAAAGGACGGAAGAATTGCAAGAACTTCCCTGGCGAAATATTCACCCTTTTGGACTGCAGGAGGAGCGTTTTTTCGCCACTAATTCTACGGCTGAATTTTGGGAAAGGGCTTGGGCCTATCAAAATCTCGACAGTCTAAATGGGGGACCAGAGCAGTACTACTTTATCCCGCCGCCAACTAGTAAAAGACTATGGCGTCCCAACCGGGAAACGATTTTAAGCCTCAACAATATTCATAAGGTTTACGATGCCAAAGATACCATCTGGCTTAATCAATATGGCCATCGTGTCGCCGTGGAGTTTGGACCTGAATTGCGCCCCCATGGACCCCTCGATTATATTTTTCCAAAGCTAGAAATGAGCCGGAAGGATATAAAGGCAATGAATAGTCGCCGGGGCTATAAACGGTCTCGCCTAAAGGCCTACCTCAAAGAAATGGAAGATGGAAGTTACTTGATGGAAATTGCCAACACCACCACGGACACGGTATTCTTTAAATATGAAAATGCCAAGGTTTCGATTCAATTGGAATATAAAATGAATGATAGCCTTTGGCGTCCCATAAGTTATAGTCCACCCAGCTTTAACAATTACGCCGATCATATAGGCTTAGCGCCCCGACATAAATTTAGCAGGGAGTATCGACCGGCCCCCGGTAACTTTTTGGTTTGGGTTCGCTTACGCGTGGTACGGGAGAATGGAGAAGACCTGCTATCGGAACCCGTGCGCATGAAAATTCCAGGGGGTCAATTACTGGGGCATCGCCTGCCCCCGGTTTACGCTTTAGGCGCTTATGGCCTTTTAGAATCGGCCTTTAATCCGCTATATTAATACTATGAATGCCCTCAACTTAAGCTTGCGGTTTCTTCTCGAACTATGGTCTTGGATTGTGCCGGGTATTTGGGTTTTTAGGCAATTTGAGGGGCTAGTGGCTTGGGTGTTAGCGTTGGCTGCTAGCTTAGCCCTAATAGCTATTTGGGGAACCTTTGCCGTATTAGAGGATGCGAGCCGTTCGGGAAAGGCAGCCATACCTATTAATGGTAAAATCAGACTTCTAATTGAACTCTGCGAGTTTGGCTTAGGCGCTTGGGCTGGTTTTGCACTTTTTGGACCTTCTCTTGGCTTTAGCATCATAGGCTTAATCGTTTTACATCACCTGCTCTATTTTCCGCGCATGCAATGGATATGGAAGCAAAAGAGCAGAAATCCTTAATGCTATGAAACACGAATGGCGTAAGCACGAAAAGCAATTTTATGCCCCCAAGGCCAAGCCTGAATTTATTGAGGTTCCCAGTTTTAAATACTTCGTAATCGAAGGGGAGGGCAACCCAAATTCGGAGGCCTTTGCCGAAAAAGTAGGCCTACTTTATGCCTTGTCCTATGCCATTAGGATGAGTCCAAAAAAGAATCGCGCCCCTAAAAACTACTTTGAATATACCGTCTATCCCTTAGAGGGCATCTGGGATCTCAACGAGAAAGGCCGGGCCGATTACGACGGTGGCTTTGATAAGAACAACCTGGTATATCGGATAATGATTCGTCAGCCCGATTTTGTAACCGAAGCCTATGCTCAGGAAGTTATTAGCTGGCTAAAAAAAGAAAAGCCAAACGACTTACTTAATCAGGTAAGTTTTGAGGCTATTGCCGATGGACCCTCTGTGCAAATGCTTCACCAAGGATCCTTTGATTCGGAACCGGCCAGCTTCGAAAAAATGCAGGCCTTTACAGAGGAACAAAATTGGAAACGCTTGTCGCTGCGGCATCGGGAAGTCTACCTTAATGACGCTCGAAAAACAGCCCCTGAGAAATTGAAAACTATTTTACGTTTTAAGGTAAAAAAGTAGGAACTCCTTCCAACGCTTAGCCTATGCCAAGCATCTCCTGCTAAAAGCAGCATGTACCGTAACCTTATTTTTCTATTTCTACTCAGCTTTCAAGGGCTTAATGCTCAAGACACCATTAGTCGCGACTGGAAGGAGGGCCCTTTGCAGGTAAGTGACTTTCATGCCACGGGATCTCTCTTTGGATTACAGGCTTCCTTTGGCAGTTTTGAACTATCTACCCAAAGTTATTCGGAGCGATTTGGCGACAGCATTTACAAAGTTTTGGTGGTGCAAAACAAAATTCAAAACAGCTTAAGCTGGATGGATCGAAGCGCTGATACCAGTCGGATGCTAGATTTACAACAGGCCGCCTTCGACCTTTTTGAAGTTTACCGCCGCAAGGCCCAAATAGAAGTAAATCAGGAGTCACGCGGCTTTAATTATCCCAAAATTTTATCCAAATATCGCTACGAAGCGCGCATGCAGGTGCAACGCTTAATGCAAGAAACCGACTTTGGGAAGGACCAAAAATCCTTGCAAAAATGGAAAGCCGATATCGCCAAGGAATTAGCTATAAGTCCGCATCAAGTGCTACCCAAGGTTAAAGAAAGCGACAAACTTGGATTGGCTCTGGATTTTGGCGCTGAGCCCCAATTCTACTTTGGCGAGATGGGACGACTCCTTAATCCTAGTGCGAACTTCACTATGGGCATGGCCCTAAAGTATCGGAAGTTTGGTTTTTGGGGGCACTTGAGCGTAGGGCAAGCAACCTTAAAACAGGGCTATAGTAGTGATTTAGTGGAATGGGGTAAAAATCGGGGCATGACCCCCAATCGCTATGCTTTATCGGTCTCTTATGAAGTCTTGCGAAACGATAAACATAGCTTACACCCCTTTATTGGTATCGCGGTTATTGACTTAAATGCCGGATACGAACACAGCTACGATGAATTTGAAATTAACTACCACATCAATAACTACATCCAAATCCCGCAATGGCAATTCGGATTAGATTATGAGTTTAGCGTACTTAATTATTTCCGAACCAATAATCCCTACTGGGTAATCAATGAGGCTTATCAACTAAGGCATTCCTTGAAAGCGAGTCTGTTTTTTGCCCTAAACCGCAATGCCGAAATTCAGGGCGGAAGTATCAACTTTAGAATTTGCTACAGCATGGATCAACGGCCGCTTAGCTTTAAGCCCTAAGGTCCAATTTTCCATGCCAAGCTAAGATCCAACATGGCTTGATAATCCCATAAGCTCTGGTCAAGTAAATTTCGATCATCTCCTGCCCGCCATCTTAAAGTACCTGTGCCTAGGGGAATCCCTAGGCTCGGACGAAGCTCTATCCAGTCGGGTAAAAAAGGAACCATTTTTTTGTCGGGCATCCAAACCAGTCCGGGTTGTACAAAGAGGTAATACTGCTCTAACATGTAATGATTAAAATTTCCAACCGGAACAGGACCCGGTAAAATGTAGGAAGGCGCTTTTGCCTGGAATTCCCCCACCTCCTCAATGAGGCCAAATAAGGGACGCAGCTTCCAAGATTCCGATAGCTGAATATGGTAGCCTAAAGCAATACGGGCCTGACTGCGATTAAAGCGTTGCTCCTCCCCTTCTTGAGCAATAATGCTTCGAATACCTACATTAAATTCAATATTCTCCACCACAACACCCAAGTTTACTCCGCCACCAAATTGAATCTCGGGAAGCTCAATTTCCAGAGCGGTAAGCTCCCCTAATCGACTGTAATCGGAATAACTAAAAGCATAGCTTACATCAACAACAGTGTAGATATCAAGATCCTGAGACTTAAGGCCGGAAAAACTTAAAAGGGCTACGAAGAATAAAGGGATTTTCATAGGGAGATTTAAGGCAAATACGAAGCTCGTTTAAATTTATTGCATGGCAAGAATCTGCCTTGTAATTTCTGATGGAATTTCGGGCTGGGCTCCATTTTGGGAAGCTACAAAGGCCCCTAAAGAATTAGCCGCCTTTAGGGAGGCCAAGGGCGATTTCCCTAAAGTTATACATCGGGCGAAAGCCGCACTAAAGGCATCCCCAGCTCCAACCGTATCGGCCACCTTAACAGTCCTGCCTGGGGCAAATTCCCGGCCACCGGCATGATAAACGTAAGCTCCTTTGGCACCGGCGGTAATGATTACATAAGTCAGCTTAAAATCATGCCGCAAAGCCTGAGCAGTTTGCGCCTCACTTTGGGCCAAGCCGTAAATAAGGCGGCTAATTTCTGAAACTTCCTCATCATTCATTTTTAAGATAGTCGCCGCATTTAAGGAAGCTCGAATTTGATCCGCTTGGTAAAAGTCTTGCCGCAAATTGCAATCAAAGAACACCTGCTCAAAGTTGCCATGTTCCAGAAACTGCCAAAGGCTGGCGCTGGAAATCGAGTTTCGCTGCGCCAAGCTTCCGAAATAAAATAGATCGGCTCCCAAACTTAAGGACCTGGCTTTAGGGGCGTCTATTTTAATGAAATCAAAAGCTACATTTTCGTGAATAGTATAATGTGCCTGCCCCTCCACTAAATCTAGGCTTACCGTCCCAGTCGCTTTAGTATCCAAAATTTGAATCTGCTTATCAGCTAAACCTAGGGTCCGGATTTCCTGCAAAATTTGCTGGCCAAGCTGATCATTTCCTAGGGCGGAAACAATTTGAGCTCCGGCTCCAAGACGATGCATATTCACGGCAAAATTTAGGGGCGCTCCACCCAGATAATTCTGTCCATCAATTTGATCATACAGGATCTCTCCGAAGCTAAGTACCTTCATATCCGGTTTAATGAGCGACTTCATCCTCTACCGTTTCCAAGGACTTGCCTTTGGTTTCGGGCATCACGAAATGGGTAAACAGAAGTTGTAAAACCATAAAGGAAGCAAAGAACGCGAAGATGGTCCAGGCGGGTATGGATTCAATCACCACTTCTCCCAATAAGGTGATTAAAGCGGCTAGTATCCAATGTACGCTTACCCCAAAGGACTGACCTTTTCCACGAATGGAATTTGGAAATATTTCGGCAATGAAAACCCAAATTACCGCTCCTTGCCCAACGGCGTGACCTGCAATAAAAACAAGGATAAAAATCAAGCTAAACAGCGGTTCTGCCTCCGTGTAAAAAGCGTAGGCAATCATACCCAGACCAATAATATAAGCCAGCGAGCCAATATACATAAGGCTGCGGCGACCACTACGATCGATAAGGGCGAGGCCAATCATGGTGAAAATCAAATTCACCGCCCCGATAGAAACCGAGCTGAGAAGGGAATCGCTACTGGCAAAACCCGATTTTTCTAAAATAACGGGGGCGTAGTATAAAACGAAATTGATTCCCGAGAGCTGATTAAAAAAGGCGATAAAGAAGGCTAACATCAAGGGGCGATAATACTTCTTTTGAAAGAGAACCTCCCGACTTATCTTACCCTCCAAGCTATGGGCTTTCACCTCAGCTAAGGTTTGAGTGGCGGCCTCTTTTGAACCTAATAACTGCAAGAGCACATTTTGGGCCGCCTCATACTTCCCTTTCATCACTAGCCAACGAGGGGAATTTGGCACTCGTAAAACCAACAAGAAATAGATTAATGCCGGAAGGGCTTCTACCCCTAGCATATAACGCCAGTCGTTTACTCCTCCGAAACCTTGTAAAAAGTAATTACTTAAAAAGGCAATGAGGATCCCCAGCACCAAATTAAATTGATACAAGGCTACTAGCTTGCCCCGATTGCGGGCCGAACTAATTTCTGAAAGATAAGCTGGTGCGGCCACCGAAGAGGCGCCTACTCCTAATCCGCCGATAAAACGGAAGAAGCTAAAGGTATAGGGGTCAGGAGCTAAGGCCGAGCCCAGGGCGGAGGCCAAGTAGAGGAAGCCAATCCAAATTAAAACCTTCTTTCGGCCATAGCGATCGGTAGGTATTCCGCCAAATAAGGCGCCAATCACCGTACCCCACAAGGCCATACTCATGATAAAGAAACCGTGAAACCAGGAACTCGTTTCCCAAATTTCTTTGATAGGCTCATTGGCTCCGGAAATGACCACGGTATCGAAACCAAATAGAAAACCCGCTAAAGCCACGGTTAATGAAGTGAGAAGGGTGTATCTTTTTTCCATACTCCGGGAATTGCTGACTATACTTTTTGCCAATGGCCATTCTTTAGTAAATACGCTTCGTCGGCCCACCGAAGCATGGGAATGTCTCCAGCGCTATCGCCATAGGCGTATACTTTTGCGAATTGATTTCGGTCAGGAAAGTGTTGTTCGAGGCGGTTTACTTTTTCGTGTCCATAGCAGTTAGGACCGGCAAACTTTCCACTGAGTTTACCTTCTCGTTCTTCGAGCTGGGTGCAGAGGTAGGAGTAAGCGCCTGCTCTTTTGCAAAAAGAAGCAATAATCGGTTCGAAGTTGGCGGAAACAATCCAAAACTCCGCCTGATTCTTACGGTGTGTTTGTATATGCTCTTCTATTAATGGATTGAGGCCCAAGCCCCGCTCTAACCAAAAATCCTCGGCCCGGCTTCTGAAGTCAAATACTCTTTCTCCTGCAAAGAGACTACGAAACAGGCCTTGCTTAGCCCTTTCATTATCCAATAAACCCAATTTAAAAAGCAGGAAAAAGGGGATTGCTAAAGGGAGTCGGAGCAAAACCTTGGGCTCCTTTAATCGGAACTTTAGGTAAGCCGCGAAGATATCCCCCTTCATGAGGGTGCCATCAAAATCGAGTAAAACAAGGCTTTTACTCTCCGGCATACTTAGGCATTTCGAATTGTATAAACTGCTGTACTTCTTGCCAAAAAGCTGGCTCTAAAATGGTGTCCCCCAGCCAATAACCAAAGGGGGCCAAAGCAAAGATGAACAAGAAAGCTAGGAAATGGCGATGACTAAAATCCAGATTTAACCAGGGCCGTAAAAACTTAGGAAGTAGAAAGTTGAAGTCGGCTAAGGCGGTTTCGACCTTAAGCAATAATCCACTTTGGGTGAGCAGTAAGAAAAAGAAAAACAGAAAGTAATAGTAGCGTCCATAATCAATACTTAGGACAAAAAACAAGGCGGTGACCGCAAGATAATAGGCGAGGCTAATTGCCGAAGCACCAAATCTCCTGAAGAGAAGAAAGACCAGCACAAAAAAGGAAAGCAAACCCGGCAGGGCGTAAAGGGTTTCCACTTTACCCAATATTATCGAGCCATGTAGCTTAAGGGTAGCTAAAAGGCCCTTCCCTGCAAAGGTGTATAAAATTCGATCCTCGAGCCCCTCTATTCCGTATTGAGGCCAAAACGTTTTTTCAGGGCTAAGATTAAGGTCTCCTTTAAGGACAATCACTGCTACATAAGCCAGGATTACCGGAATAGCATATAAGGCTTGCGCCGATGTTAGCTTATGTCGCATCTGCCGTAAGGCAAACCAAATAATTGGAAAATAAAGCAAGAGGGCCATCTCGTGAATAAAGGCCACCAGTCCTAAGAGCAGGAAAAAGCCACCATCTAATCGCTGCCTAAAGAAATAGTACACTGCAGGCAAAAGCATAAACAGCTCACGATCTAAGCCGGGCATTAAGAAGAAGCCGCTCAGTAAAATGAGCATTACCTCTAAAGGGCGAAAGCTTCGCAATAATTTAGGAAAGACCAATAAGTACAAGCCGGCGAAAAGGAGTAGGAGTAAAAGTGAATAAAGGAAAATGGCCGGCGCTCCCAGCTTTTGCAATTGGAGTAAAACTTCCCCAATCAAGCCCCGGCGAATGTGTCCGCCACTAAAACTAAAGAAGTTATCCGATCGAAAGGCAAAGGCTATATCTTCCCCCAAAAAAGGGCCCATTAAAGTTTGAACTAAGCGCCAAGTGAGGATGGCCCAGAGAATAAAATAGAGTCCGCGCAAGAGCGGTAATGGTGCACGTTGTTTAAACATAAAGCAAATAGGCAAAGCCGCCCACCCACATTAAAAAGATGACCTGCAAGAAATGATCTTGCAATAAAATTTTAACCGGATTGTAGGACTTCTTGTAAACATAGAGCTGCTGCAAATAGCGTAAAACACCAAGTAAAACAGGGAATACGGTGTAATAAGAATGCGCTCCTAATCTTTCAATATTGAGGGGCTGGGTGATATAGATGATATAGCATACTACCAAAACCGCACTAAAAATAGACAGGGCTATTTTTAAGAAGTCGGCACTATAGCCATTAATGCTCTTTCGGGAGATCACCCCATCATCTTCGGCCACGGAGATATCATCGAGTCGCTTGGCCATAGCTTGAAACATCGAAAGCAGAAACACCATCATGGTTAGCCATTTTGAAATTTCAATACCGGTTACCGCGTGACCTGCTTCAATACGTAGGATAAAACCCAAACTCACGATACTGATATCGATGATGGCGATGTGTTTTAAGCGCCAGGAATAAGCAATATTGAGTAGTAAGTAAATGACAAGCACCCAAAAAAGTGCTGGAGTCACAAACCAGGCGAAACCCAAAGAAGTTAGAGCCAATCCAGCCCCCAGCAATAAGGCGGCTCGTGGATTTATCGCTCCCGAGGCAATGGGGCGAAATCGTTTTTTAGGATGTTTCCGATCCTCTTCTACATCACGGATATCATTAAAAATATAAATCGCACTAGCCATGAGGCAAAAGAGCGCAAAAGCAATCGTGCTATTTACCGCAATGGCCTGCTCTAAAATTCGTCCCGAGAAAAAGGCGGGCAGAAAGATGTAGAAATTCTTGATGTAATTGTTTACCCTAAGAAGTTTGAATAAGGTCATGGTGGCTTGGTTGCAAGGGGAAAGTTACAATGTTTTTTTAGGGCTTAGTTTAAAATGGGGCATAAAAAAACCCCAAGCGTAAATCTTGGGGTTTAATGCATGGGAAGAGCACATTAGGGTTCGATAGACCGACGGTAGGAGCTTAAAAAATAAAGGGGTAAGAAGGCCACCACAAATAGGAAGGAGCCCGAAATGAAAATCACACCTGCCCCCATGAGGTGAAGAAACTTCATTAAAGTTCCCAGCCCGATAAGCACACCTGAGCTAATGCCTAAAATGAGTTTCCAACGTTCCAAGGGTTTTTTAACCATTTGGTATTTGTAGCGATCAAGGGCCCAAAGGGGTAAAAAAATCAGTAAGCCCACCACACTGCCGAGCATCGTTAAAATGTTAGCATAGGGCCAGTAGAATAATTTGAATACTAGTCCAGCGGCAAAGGCCATAGCACCAATCAGTCCTATGGCATAAATAAATCGTTTCATAAGAATCATCTTTTTGAAGTTTAACAAATAGAAAGTTTCGTTTTCGATGGTTTCGAGACCCTCCGGCGCTAATCGCCGAATGGCCTCTTGCACTTGTTTATCAAAATCCTGCCCTTCTACGCCATGCTCGTAGAGGTAACAGTAGATATGATCAATTAAATCTTCGGCCAATCCCTGCAGTTTAAAGTGATGCCGTAGTACAGCTTGCCGAATCTGTTCTTCTTGGGCTTCACTAATTTTCATACACCAAGCATTTTAAGTTTTAGGATACCATCCAGGGTTTGGATAAACTCCTTAATTTCCTCTAAGGCATCAATCTGACGGCTTTTTCCGGTGCTAGTGAGCTGATAATATTTACGCACCCGTTTGCCAATCATCTCTTCTCGATATTCCACTAAGCCATCGCTCAACATTTTTTGCAAGGCAGGGTAAAGGGAACCATCTTTAAGGTGAATCTTATCGTCGGAGAGTTCCTTCACCTTCTGAGAAATCTCATAACCATACATGCTTCCATTCTCGGCCAACAGCTTTAAAATAATCGCTTGAAGGGTCCCTTTTAGCAGTTCTTTTGAATACATAGGGCAATAATACATAAAAATACAATACATCATAAATCTATGTATATAAAAATAAAGAAAGGTGCTCCGGAAAAAGTCCAAAGCACCTTTCATTCAACCAAACAACAAGCTATGGCAAAAGAACACTATCGATCACATGGATCACGCCATTCTTTTGGTACACATCATAAACAGTAATATTCGCTTGATTGCCATTGGCATCTTCGAGTAGAATGTTATTAGGGCCATTCATGGTAAAGGTTAATACCGCCCCTTGAACCGTTTTTAATTCCAAGCTACCTCCCGCTTTCGAGATGGCCTTTTTAAGACTTTTAAAGTCGTAATCGCCAGCCAAAACGTGATAGGTAAGTACCGCTTGTAGTTTCTCCTTATTGCTCTTCTTAAGCAAATTCTCCACCGTACCTTCTGGTAGGTTTTCGAAGGCATCATTTACCGGAGCAAAAACGGTGAATGGGCCATCACCTTGTAAAACCGATACCAAACCGGCGGCTTTAACAGCAGCCACCAGTGTGGTATGGTCGGCAGAATTTAGGGCATTGCTAACAATATCCTTTTGAGGATACATCGGCGCACCGCCTACCGCAACGGTTTGCGCTTGGCTTTGCAATCCTAGGGCTAAAACAAAAAGAAGTAGAGTAAAATTTTTCATGACTAATGATTTGATGTTTGTATTAGATACGCGCATTGGCCACAAGTGGATTTCTGAAAACTTAAATTGTGCTGTAATTTTTAGAGGAGAACCGATACTTACTACTAAAACAGCTTATGGATAAAAAGAAGAAAACCAGCTATTACACCTTAATGACCATTGGACTCTTAGGTATGCTAGCCAGTGTATATAATGTGTTTAGTGGAGTGGAAAAGGACTGGTATATGACCTTGATTACTTTTATCTGTAGTCTATCTTTGGTGTATGGCGCACAGCAGCTTAAAACCGATTCTTTCCCAGATTCTGAAGATTAGCATTCCGATTGGCTTTTGCCTCCTCAACCAAGTGGCGATTGGCCAAACGAGCATTTACCTTAAGCATGGCTATGGTAAACCCTTGCCCGAGCCCATTTATCTGGCGGGTGACTTTAACCAATGGAATCCGGCCGACTCTAATTTTCAATTTGTAGATGGCAAGCTTGTTCTTAAGCTCGACCAAGACAGTATTGCAGCGAAATTAACTGGCGGCTCCTGGGATTTGGCCGAAGCTAATGCTGATGGCAGCCCTCGTCCCAATCGAAATATCAAGCTGTATAAGGACTCCAGCATCACCCTTCACTTTTATTCCTTTGAAGATCAAAGCGACCGCCCACCTAGGGGGGTGCAACTTATTACTGATTCTGCAGCCATGAGCTTCAAAGAGCAGTTTCGTAAAGTTTGGGTTTACCTACCTAAGGGATATGAACTATCTAAAACAGACTACCCGGTCCTGTATCTTCAGGATGGACAAAATCTGTTTCGCGGGATTAAAGGCTCGGCCGTTAAATGGCAGGTCGCTTCTTGTTTAGATAGTTTACAACTAAACCTCATTGTCGTGGGGATTTCTCATGGGGAATCAGAACGCATCAATGAACTAAGCCCTTATCCACAAGAAAAGTACGGTGGCGGTGAAGCCAAGGCCTATTTTAACTTCCTTAATCAAAAAGTGATTCCTTATATAGACTCAAATTTTAGGACCTTAAAGCAAAGTGAATACCGCTTAATTGGTGGCAGTTCTTTGGGCGGACTTTTTTCGATGTGGGCCTTAAGAGAGCAGGCCCAGCGTTTTGGAGGCGCCTTGATTTTTTCGCCTGCCTATTGGTTTAACCCGGAGGTGATGGAAGCCAAAAACCCAAGCGAATCAGGCCGACGCTATATCTATCAAAGCTGTGGAGACCAAGAAGGAAGTACACCAAAAACGGTGGTAGGCAATATGCTAAAAATGGATAGTCTCCTGCAGGGCGAACAAACGCAGTGGATCATTCAAAGTAATGTAGTTGCCGGTGGAGAACATAATGAGCAACTTTGGCAAGAAGAATTCCCGAAAGCCCTAATTTGGTTTTTCGAACAAGCCCCTTTTAAGAATTTACCATGATGCAGGAAGATCCCGCAAAACAAAGGAAATACGACATCGCCTACCTAAGGATGGCTCGCGAATGGGCCCAGCTTTCGTATTGCGAGCGACGCAAGGTCGGTGCCTTAATCATTAAGGATCGCATGATTGTGTCTGATGGCTACAACGGCACTCCTAGCGGCTTTGAGAACATCTGTGAGGATGATGAAAATTACACCAAATGGTATGTGCTGCACGCTGAGGCTAATGCCATCCTTAAAATGGCGAGCTCTACAAATTCATCGGTTGGTGCAACTTTATACCTCACCCTTTCCCCCTGCAAAGAATGCAGTAAATTAGTGCACCAATCAGGGATTAAACGATTGGTCTATCTCGAGCGTTATAAAGACGACAGTGGATTAAAATTTTTAGAAAAAGCCGGCGTAGCGCTGGAACAGATTAGCGAACAGGAACTTGAGCAATAATAAGCACCTTTACCCCATTCTTTTGGGATTAGCCGTGGTCTTCGGAATTCTTCTGGGGCTCTTTTTTAATTTCCCCCACCAAACGGTAGCGCTCAATGAGCGCAGCGAACGTGAGCAAAAATTACGTCAGATCATCGATTACATTGATTACGAATACGTAGACCAAGTAAATACCGATAGTCTGCTCGATCAAACCATATCCGAATTACTCCATCATTTAGACCCCCACTCTACTTATATCCCCGAAGATCAAGTAAGTGCCAATGAAGAATCCATTCGCGGCAGCTTTGTAGGCATTGGGGTAGAGTTTAAAATTTACAAGGACAGTTTAGCCGTAGTGCAGGTGATGGAAAACGGTCCCTCGGCCAAGGTGGGTTTAAAACCGGGTGATCGGATTATCCGTGCTGATAGTGTTGCCTTATTAGGACCCGAGCTCACCAGTCAACTAGTGGTTCAAACCCTTAAAGGGACACGCGGCAGTACCGTTGAACTCGAAGTTTACCGACCCCAAAACAAGAAAGTAGTCCAGTATGCCATTCGTCGGGGCGAAGTGGACCTCAACTCGGTAAGCTCTTCTTTTATGCTCAACGACAGTGTTGGGCTAATTAAGCTTACCAAATTTACGGCACGCAGCGCCGCAGAAGTAAAAGCAGCCTTACGCGACTTGCAAAATCAAGGGGCTCGAAATCTAATATTAGACTTAAGAGATAATCCAGGTGGATTATTAGGAGCAGCCGAACAAATAGCGGATGAGTTCCTCGCTCGGGGGCAGATGATTGTATTTACTAAAAACCGCGCCGGTCAGGTAGAGGAAATTTTTGCTACCCGTAGAGGAATGTTTGAAAAAGGCCAAGTGGCCGTGCTTATTAATCGGGGTTCGGCATCGGCCAGTGAAATTGTAGCTGGGGCCTTACAAGATCATGAACGGGCGGCAATTGTCGGTCGTCGTTCTTTTGGCAAAGGTTTAGTTCAGGAAGAAATCACCTTAAAGGACGGCTCTCGAATGCGCCTCACCACCCAGCGCTATTACACCCCTAATGGTCGTTCTATTCAGCGTGATTATGAAGCTTATGATGAATCCTATTACTTTCATGGCAATACCGGGGCCCTAAATGGGGATGCAGAAGACTCTACCGTTTTACTGCCCGATTCGGCCGAATTTAAAGGTCATCGAAATCAAGGCGGAATTATACCCGATTACCCGGTAGGTTATGACACTAGTGGAACCACGCGATTACTCTACCATTTGGCCATGACCGTAGACCTGGATGAAAGTGCTTTTAAATTCGTGGATCAAAAGCGATTGGAATTAAACAATTGGACCGAAGATCGATTTATAGAAGAGTGGCAAGCGGATAGCAGTGTATATGCCGACTTTTTTGGTGCGCCAATCGCCCAGCGCATTTTAGAGGCAGATACCGCGCAATTGCTGGCTTTGCGCAATCGCTTAAAAGCATTTATAGCCTATAACCGATATGGCAACCGGGCTTATCAAAGAGTTTATGCTCAGGATGACCCCTATGTACTAGAGGCTCTAAAAGCCCTTAAAGAAGAAGATTAATGGAATACCGCAGATTAGGAAAATCGGGACTACAAGTTTCGGAAATGAGTTTTGGATCATGGATCACCTTTGCCACCCAGATAGGTAAAGAGGCCGCTAAAGAATTGATGCTTACCGCCTACGACAATGGCGTTAATTTTTTTGATAATGCCGAAGTTTATGCCGACGGTAAGAGTGAAGCCCTGATGGGTGAAATTCTCGCCGACCTTAAATGGAGTCGCGACTCCTACTTGGTTTCAAGCAAAGCCTACTTCGGGATTCGGGGTTTAAAGCACTCTAAACCCACGCAAAAAGGCAACACCCGCAAGCACCTCACAGAAGCTTGTCACCAAGCCTTGCAGCGCTTGCAAGTAGATTACCTCGATTTGTTTTACTGCCACCGTCCTGATAAAAATACTCCGATTGAAGAAACGGTTTGGACCATGCATAACCTCATCCAACAGGGTAAGATCTTGTATTGGGGCACCAGCGAATGGAGTGCACAGGAAATTATGGAAGCGCATATGGTCGCTCGACAGTACAACCTTATTCCTCCCACCATGGAGCAGCCGCAATACAACATGTTGGTTCGCGAAAAGGTGGAAGTTGAATTTAGTCAGATTTACAAAACCGTTGGCTTAGGAACCACCATTTGGAGCCCCTTAGCTAGTGGTATTTTAACTGGTAAATACAATGATGGGGTGCCCAATGACGCTCGCCTAAACCTTTCCGAATTATCCTGGCTAGCAGAGAAAAATCTGCAAGAGGAGTATTTCGCTAAGGTACGCAAGCTTACTGCCCTAGCCGAAGAGCTCGGAATTAGCATGCCCGTTTTAGCAATTGCTTGGACCTTAAAGAATCCCAATGTTAGCACCACCATTTTGGGCGCATCTAAAACCAGTCAGCTAGTCGAAAACTTTAAAGCCGGTAAAGCCAAGGACCTACTAACAGCAGAGGTTATGGAGCGCATTGAAGGCATATTGGATAACCGACCTGAACATCCACCCTTTTAAATCCGAGACAAATGTCGTAAATTTGTAGACATTTGTTTATTATGGGCCTTAAATCGAATTCAGAAGAGAAATTAAACGAAGCTTTAAATAGCTATTTGGGGCAAGAAGGCTTGCTTAGCGAGCCTAGTTCCAGCTACGGCTTAGGCAATTTTTTGCAGGATAAATTACTCCTAATTGAAGCCATTCAAAAGGGGGTTTCCTTTTCCTTATTCGAGCACATCCAAAAGTTAGTGCCTCTCCAAGATGAGGAATGGGCCGATTTCCTCAATGTCTCCTTAAAAACCTTGCAACGCAATCGGAAGCTTAGCAACTTTCACTTTAAGCCCATTCACAGCGAAAAAATCTTCGAACTGGCAGAAGTAAGCCAGCTCGGTTTACAAGTATTTGATTCGCCCAATCAATTTCGTGCTTGGCTAAATACTCCAAACTTGGCGCTTGCCAATCATTTACCCAAAGATTTACTCCAAAACTCCTACGGTAAAGAGCTCGTTATGGACGAGCTTCATCGCATTAATCACGGCATTTTCGCATAAATGAAAGTGTATCGCCTATCCAGAGCGACCTATGCCCACGAACTTTCAGGAAAGGGGGCTGCCTTGGGTAACAATCGCTGGAATAGCAAGGGGACTGAAATAGTGTACACCGCCCAAAGTAAGGCCTTGGCTTTAGTGGAAATCTTGGTACATTTAAATCCGCAGCTCATCCCTAGCGATTTTCGACTGTTGGAAATCGAAATTCCTGATGACATCAGTAAAGAACAAATAGAAACAGCGCATTTGCCTCCTAATTGGAATACCAGTCCTCCGCTTGCATACACCCAAAAAATTGGTGACCAGTTTATTTCGGAATCCAACCATGCCATTTTAAGTGTTCCCTCAGCGGTGGTAAGCGGGGAAAAGAACCTTCTCCTAAACCCTCATCATCCGAGATTTAACGAAATACTTATTCTTCAAAACCTCCCCTTCCCCATTGACCCAAGATTAAAAAGATGAATTCGGCTACAAATCAGATGCGTGCTTGGTTTGAAAGCAAGTCTTGGGAACCCGCCTCATTTCAGGAAGCGGCATGGCAAGCTTTCGCTGAGGGTAAAAGCGGAATTGTAAATGCTCCTACGGGCAGTGGTAAAACCTACTCTTTATTGCTACCCGCCTTATTACACTGCAATCCAAAACATCGGCTGCAGCTGATATGGATTACTCCCATCCGGGCCTTAGCCAAAGAAATTAGACAATCCGCCGAAAGGGCCATTGAAGGTATGGGTCTCGAATTGGAGGTAGGGGTTCGCACGGGCGACACCAGCACCGCCGAGCGCAATCGGCAGAAGCGAAAAATGCCACATCTATTAATTACTACCCCCGAAAGTTTACACCTCTTATTGGCTGGTAAACAAAATGACCGCACCTTTAGTAAGCTCCATACGGTGGTGGTTGATGAATGGCATGAACTAATGGGATCAAAAAGGGCGGTGCAAATGGAATTAGCCCTTTCTCGCTTACGCGGAATGAACCCCAAATTACGCTGCTGGGGAATATCTGCAACCATTGGTAATATGGAAGATGCCATGCGTGTTTTGCTGGGACCAAGTTTTCCCGAAGAGCAACAAACCATGGTTCGCTCCGGCACCCGAAAGGAAATTCAAGTAGAGTCGATCCTGCCAGATTCCATCGAAACCCTGCCTTGGGCGGGCCATTTAGGCATCAAAATGCTAATGCAGGTGATCCCCATCATCGAAGCCTCAGAGTCGACCCTCATTTTCACCAATACCCGCAGTCAGTCCGAAATTTGGTATCAACGCATTTTAGATGTAGCTCCGGAACTAGCCGGCCTAATGGCCATGCATCATGGAAGCATTAGTAAAGAGCTTCGCAACTGGGTGGAAGACGCCTTGTATACCGGGCAATTAAAAGCAGTAGTTTGCACGAGTAGCCTCGACTTAGGGGTAGACTTCCGGCCGGTGGAGACCATCATTCAGGTAGGTTCTCCTAAGGGCGTAGCTCGATTTATGCAAAGAGCCGGAAGAAGCGGTCACCAACCCGGCGCCAAGAGTAAAATTTATTTTGTGCCCACCCATAGTTTAGAGCTCGTGGAGGCAGCCGCCTTACGAGAGGCGATTAATGAAGAATTGGTGGAAGAGCGTATGCCTTACCTCCGATCCTTTGATGTTCTTTGTCAATACCTGGTTAGCCTTGCGGTTGGCGATGGTTTTTATCCTGATGAGATAAAGGCGGAAGTCCTGAACACCTTTTCTTACCAAAGTTTAAGCGATGAAGAGTGGGCTTGGTGCCTGAAATTTATCTGTGATGGTGGAGAATCTCTGGAAAGTTATGATGAGTACCATAAGGTAGAGGTGGACGATGATGGTAAATATGTAGTGCATCGTCGCCGCACGGCAATGCGACATCGCATGAGCATCGGTACCATTGTTGGAGACGGGGTGGTTAAAATCAAACTCGAAAGAGGCGGTTTTTTAGGCACCATTGAAGAGTACTTTATCTCGCGATTGAAGCCGGGCGATGCTTTTTGGTTTGCCGGTCGCAACTTAGAGCTGGTGCGTTTTAAGGGAATGGAAGCCCAAGTGAAACTGAGTCGAAGTAATAAAGGACAAGTACCGAGTTGGCAGGGCGGACGGATGCCATTATCGGCTCAAATGGGCGCCATGCTGCGGCGTAAGCTGGAGGAGAGTCATCTTAAAACCGCAGAAGACCCCGAGCTTAAATTGATTGCTCCCTTGTGGGAAGTGCAAGAGGAGCGCTCCATAATTCCAAGTAGAGACGAGCTTTTAATAGAACGGTTTCGCAGTCGCGATGGCTACCACCTCTTTGTTTATCCTTTCGAAGGTCGGGCCGTTCATGAGGGGATGTCGGCCTTGCTTGCCTATCGCTTATCCCTAATCGAAAACTTTAGCAGTAGCATTGCCATGAACGACTATGGCTTTGAAATACTTAGCGATAAACCGATCCCAATAGAGGAAGCCCTCGACTCCGACATCTTCAGCACCATCGATTTAAGAGAGGATATCATGCAGTCTATAAATGCGATTGAATTAGCCGGAAGACGATTTAGGGATATTGCAGTAATCTCGGGATTGGTTTACCGCGGCTATCCTGGAGAACCGGTAAAAGAAAAACATCTACAGAGTCATAGCTCCCTTATTTTTAAGGTCTTAAACGATTACGAGCCCGACAACCTGCTTTTGCAAGAGGCTTACGAGGAAGCCTTAGAGTTTCAGCTAGAAGAAGGTCGTTTACGATTAGCTCTAGAGCGAATTGCGGAGCAAAAAATTTGTATTCGAGATTTAAAGAAACCTAGCCCCTTCTGCTTTCCAATTATGGTAGATCGCTTACGAGAGCGGATGACGAATGAAAGCTTGGAAGATCGGGTGAAGAAGATGCAAATTGAGTTCGCCTAATTCTTTGCTATTTTCGTCGTCCTAAGCTTCGATTCAACCCTAATATGACCCAATACATCGGCCTTGCCCTACTCGCTACCCTGTTTTTCTGGATCTTACCTTTAGTTCTTGGCCTACGACTGGCGAAGAAAAAAGGCATTACCCGTAAGTGGATGCTATTTGCCATTCACCCTTTTCTGGCCTGGATAGGCTATCTCGTAATAGCGGTTTCTAAGGCAAAGCGAGAATGTCCCCATTGCTACGCCAAAATAAACGTGCAGTCCGAAGTGTGCCATATCTGTATGCGAGAATCGGCGCCCCAAAAGGAGGAAGATCGCCATCGAAATCTACATATTGGCCTTGCAATAACCTCGGGCCCAGTAGTATTAGTAGCCTTATTTGGAATTATGATGTTTCAAGGTTTAACGATGTTCAAAGACTCTTGGGTTTATGAAGAAGCATGGAAGCGCATGGAATCTAGTCCCCAGGCTCAAGGTTTCTTAGGCGGCAATGTGAAAAGCAATCCTCTGGGAGGAAGTCAGTTTTCTCAAAGTGGGAATAAAATGCGCTTAAGCATGGGCTTGCAGGGTGATAGTGCGGAAGGCAAGTTAATTGCCGCAGCTCATAGAAGTCTTGAAACCTGGTATATGGACACCCTTTATCTAATTGACTATTCCAATCTAGATACCCTCGATTTAAGCGATGAGCAGGAATAGATAGTTCCAAAGCCCCTTGCCTTAGCTCTTAAATTTTCCTTTCCCAGCATAAGTGTCATAGGAAATTAAAATAGCCTAATATTTTCATTTACAGACACTTTGGATTAGGGGCAACTATTTAAACGTATTAAAATAAAACCCGAGCTCTCTTTTAGCTCCGCAGGGCTTATTGCTTAAATTAAGCTATCGAAGAAGCCCCTCCTTCGCGAGCATACCGAAAATCGCAAGAGTAGGTTATTTGAAGGCATAAGGAAATGACTAACTATGTTGGGGGCTACGGCCTCGCATGCTTAGGCTTGGGCATCTTGTTGAGTTCGTGCAGTCAATATAGTGCAGGGCCAACCAGCAATCAAAGCAGTGAAAAACTGATTCACCAAATAAGCACATTAAATCGCTTGGCCGAAAAGGAGGTGAACCCGGAAAGCTACCAAATGCTTAAGGTTAAAGCCACTTGGAACGCAGGTACTGAGGACTTGAAAATTATCACCACGGAGGTAGGTCAGGTGAACTTCTTCCCCAACTTAAGTGCGAAATCAAAGCCTCCTATCGAAGGACCAAAACGTTACGGTATTGACTGTTGCTGTGATAGCCGAGGAGATCTTATTTGGACTAGTACCTGTCGAAGCAATAAGTCTTGTGCAGCAAAGATTTACAGCTGCCTAAGCCAGGAGGAAAACCCTGGGGTATACATCATCTACCTACTCATTATTCCTCCGAGTAATACGACCAACGGCTTAATTCGCATTGTTAAGACTTAAGCCTATAGCTAGGGCTCGTACTCTGCTTTTAAAATGGCATAATCGGCAATAAGGCGGTTTACATCCTCTTCGCTCGTTCCATCGTAAAAGCCTCTAATGCGTTTTTGCTTATCGACTAAAATAAAATTCTCGGTATGAATAAAGTCGGCTTCATCTCCCTTCCCCCCTTGATCGAAAATTGCGAAGTAGGAACGTCTTGCCAAATTGTAAATCTGAGGTTTATCGCCCGTGAGTATATGCCATTTGCCAGGAATCGCGCCCTGTAAATCTGCGTAGGCCTTAATAACGGGAACCGAATCCATTTCTGGAGTAACTGAGTGGGATAGAATCAGAAAGTCAGATTCGTCCTTCATAACCTCTTGCAGGCGCCGCTTTTGCACCGCCATGTCTTTACAGATATCTGGACAAACCGTAAAGAAAAAGTCGGCCACATAAATCTTACCCTCAGTATCTGCTTCGCTTATGCTATCTCCTTCCTGATTGATTAAGGCGAAGGGCAGCACTCTATGCTTGCGACCAATTTGCTGTAAATCCTCGGCTACCAATCGACGGTCTAGCTCCGATGGATTGTAAATGGGCAGTCTTTCCTTAGGCTTTAAAATGAAATAGCTCCCCGTGATACCCACAATAAAGACGACCACTAAGATGCCGATACGCAAATAATCCGTACTGTTTAATTTCAATTTCATACTGCAAAAATAGGGGGTCTAATCGGGATGAAGGCTGTGATATATCCTACCTTCGCATAAAATTTTACGATAAGATTCATGAAAAAGTTTGCCTTGGCCCTAATTGGCCTCTCTATGGTTTGGGCTTGTAATAATGCCCCCGCAGAAGAAGAAGTAAGTACGGAAACAACTGAGGCCTCAGCTGCCTTACGCAAAGAGGTGATGGAATTACACGATAAGGTAATGCCCGAAATGACGCCCATGTTAAACCTAGCAAACGAATTAACGCAGGCCTCAGTAGGTAAGGCCGATAGCATCGATTATATTACTACAGCAACGGAGTTGCGATATGCCAAAGAGGCGATGATGACTTGGATGCGCGAGTTTTCGGGGAACTTCCAAGACTCTTGGACAGAAGAAGAGAAAATAGCCTTCTTTAAAAATGAAAAAGCCAAAATGGAGCGCATCGATCAAAAAACCCAAGAAGCCCTGGCCGCTGGAAGGGACTTAATGGCTACGCTGAACGAGGCTGCGCCTGCTGGGGATTCTGCTTCAACTGAAGAATAGCTTCATAAATAGCATCCCATAATTTTAATCGGGCGTCCAGAGCTTTCTGCGACGCCTTTTTTACGTCTTCCCATTTTCCAAGGTCGTTGCCGCAGAGCTCGCGAATCATCTTCTCGGCCATTGGTCCATGCTCATCAGCATCTAACTCAATATGGCGCTCGAGGTAATAAACAAAGGCGCTCAGCTCGCCATCGAAACGTTGATTTAAATCGCGAACGATTTCAGTAAATAGATCTGGAATTAAATCCTCCCGTCCGAAAGTAAAAGCCGCCGCAATCGCATGGGTTTTTCCCTCTTTAATTACATCGTAGGAGCAGCGAACGAATTCGAGTCGGTCCTTTTCAATTTCGGCGACATTGTACTTAAGCAAGGACTTGAGCGTATGCCCATCTTTACTCTTTTCTACCAAATGATTTATAGGGGCCACATCTGCGCCAATCTGTTTCATGGCGTCGAGGTACATCTCGTAATGGCTGGCTGGATTTCCGTTGCAATCAATGTCGCTTTCTTCGCCTAAAACAATTTCGTTGATTAACCGGCGTGCCGTACGATTCTCGGTAGGCACCCAAACCGCATCTACGGAAGTAAGCTTACGCTGCAGGCTCTTTAGCAAAAGCATAAAGTCCCAAACCGCATAAACATGATACTCCATAAAAAGCCTCAAGGAGGGAAGGTCGTTTAACTCGGAATATACAGGATGCTCTAATAGTTTCTTTCGTTGAGCCGCAATGTTCGACTGTACAGATAGAATATCAAAATCGGTCATTTCTTCGCTACAGACTTCTGTTTATAAATCGGAACGGTAGAGCAGGCCTCCCCGAATAAGAGGCTTTTTACAATGGGTTTTAATCGCATGGCCATTTTTACATAAGCATGCGGAGGCATATTAATCGCTCCACAACCCTTTACAATAATTCGCTTATCGCGATAGCTCTCAAAATCTAAATTCTCTAGGGCCTCTTCCATCAACATGGCCTCGAGCTGCTCCATTGAGCCGAAGACTACTTTTTGGGCATAAGGTTCTAAATAGCTCGCTAAAAGCATGTAGGCCCACTGAGGAATAATGGCATCGGCCGAGCAGTTTAGGGCTACATAGCTGTCTTGGTATTGCGACCAATCGTGATTTTTAAGATGAGTACGGAAATCCTTTTCCCGCAAGATTAAGCCTTCAAAAAGCCAGGGGGCAATATCCAAATTAAGGCGTTTGCCCGCAGGATAAAAGTCCTCCAAGCTTAGGGTAATCAAACCACTCTCCGCTACCTTATTTCGAATCTCTTCCATACTTACAGAAAGCCAAGTTCTAGCATTGCTTCTTCACTCATCATCTCCTTGGTCCAAGGTGGGTCGAAGGTGATTTCCACTTCCACTTCTTTAACCTCGGTAAGGGTGCCCACTTTTTGTTTTACTTCCTCCGGCATACTCTCGGCCACGGGGCAATTTGGCGAGGTTAAGGTCATTAGGATTTTAACGTCTCCTTCCGAACTTACCTGCACATCGTAAATAAGGCCAAGCTCATAGATGTTTACCGGAATTTCCGGATCAAAAATGGAACGAAGCATGTCTACTACATCGTCCCCTACCTTTTGCATTTCCGCGTCGTTCATCATCTTTATTTTTACTTAGCCTGTAAGGCTAAGGCATAAAACTTCATTTGTTTAACCATACTCAATAAGCCATTGGCTCGTGTTGGGCTTAAGTGTTCCTTTAAACCAATCTTATCTAAAAAGTAAAGTTCGGCGCCTGAAATTTGTTCTGCCGCTTGCTTATCCAAAACTCGAATAAGCAGGGCAATTAAGCCTTTGGTGAGGATTGCATCCGAATCGGCGGTAAACCTTACTTCATCGCGCCCCCCTTCAGCATGCAGCCAAACTCGACTCTGACAACCTTTAATAATATTTTCTTCCACTTTGTATTCCTCATCAATAAGCGGTAAAGATTTGCCAAGGTCAATCAGGTATTCATAGCGTTCCATCCAGTCATCAAACATCTGGAACTCACCAATTATCTCTTCCTGTATCTCTTTAATATCAGCCATTTTAAAGGGTATTTACCAAGTGTACATGACTAATGGCCAAATCCTCAGGCGCTCTTTGCGCATAAGGTTCCGCCAATTTCAAATTCTGCAGGGCCTCGGGCTCACCAGCACGTTTTTCGGCCACCGTGATGTTAAAACCAAGGTCTTGATAAAGCTCTTGATAATCATGGTATCGCCAGCGATTTTGCGGCTGCACACTGTTGTCAATTCGTTGCCAAGTTTTCGCATCGAAGCGCAAAAAGTTATAAATACTAATACTGGAGTCGAGATGCGCAAAGTGATCCGACATATCAATAAAATGACTCATCTTACCCTCCGGCTTAAGCACTCTTTTAAACTCTTGCAGGATTTGCTTCAAGACTTCCGGGTAAATATGTTCGAAAACGTTGTTCGAATGAATAAGGTCAAAAGTTTGATCGGCATCCGAAAGCTCTCTAGCATCGCCTACTCGGTATTCTAAATGCAATTCCTTTTTTAGGCTTTCAAAATCCATCTTAGAAGGATTTAATGCCAAGAAGCTCTTGACCCGTTCAGACTCCCAATAGGGATCGAATTGACTTAATAAGGCCTTACGAATCCAATTTTGATACTTCGCTACACATTCTTGCATTGCCTTCAGATTCATTAGCGGACTTATATCAACGCTAACAATCTTTTCGGCCCCAGCTAGATATAGCGCAATTGGTACAACGGGGTACCAACCTGTTCCCAACTCTAAGGTGCGAATACCTCTAAGCTTTTGATTTTGGGCATACAGGCGAAGATGATCATAGGCATGCACCAACTTATCATTAAAATAGGCATCGCTCAGCTGAACGCCCTTGGTTACATATTTCTGAAACCAAAAATTAATACGATGGCTGCCCGGCAAGAAGGAGATAAACTTCTGGATAATGGCCTTTAAAACCCATTTTTTCATCGCTTAGGACAACATATTTTGGGCACGCTCCAGGGCATCTGCCATTTGATCAATTTCCGCTTTGGTATTGTAAAATGCAAAGCTAGCGCGCATAGTACCGGGAATGCCAAAGTGCTGCATTATGGGCTGAGTACAGTGATGGCCGGTACGTACTGCAATTCCCAGCTTATCTAAAATCACGCCCATGTCATAGGGATGAATGTCACCCATCAAAAAGGAGATTACTGATGTTTTCTCCTGAGCATCACCAATCAGGCGGAAGCTAGGAAAGCGGTCTTTTAGTAAGCTTGTTCCGTAATGTAAAAGCTCTTGCTCGTAGGCGGCAATTTCATCTAAACCAATTTGATTGACGTAATCAATTGCCTTACCCAGCACAATCCCCCCTTCAATATGTGGGGTACCGGCTTCAAATTTATGGGGTAAGCCAGCATAAGTGGTTTGGTCAAAACGCACTTCTGCAATCATTTCGCCGCCTCCCTGATAGGGTGGCATCTCCTCCAAAATTTGCTCTTTGCCATAAAGCACGCCAATTCCGGTGGGGCCAAATACCTTGTGCCCGCTAAAACAGTAGAAGTCGGCATCCAAGTCCTGCACATCCACCTTTTGATGAGGAATGCTTTGGGCGCCATCCACTAAAAACCAAGCCCCATGAGCATGTGCCTGTGCAATCATCTCTTTGATGGGATTGATACTCCCAAGGGCATTACTAATATGGTTAACCGCTACCAATTTGGTTTTGGAAGAAAGTAGTTTCTGGTATTCTTCCTGAATCAACTCCCCTCTTTCATTCATCGGGATAACCTTGAGCTTGGCCCCAGTACGCTGGCAAAGCATTTGCCAAGGAACGATATTGCTGTGGTGTTCCAGATGGGAAACGATAATCTGGTCGCCGGCCTTAATTAAGCCTTGACCTAAGGAATTAGCCACTAGGTTAATACTATCCGTAGTTCCTTTGGTGAAAAGAACCTCATGAACGTGCTCTGCATTGAGGTGTTTACGGATGGTCTCCCGAGAGGCTTCAAAAGCATCTGTTGCCTTTTGGCTGAGATAATGAACTCCGCGATGCACATTGCTATTAAAATCCGAATAGTACTCGGAAATAGCATCAATAACCACTTGGGGCTTTTGGGTGCTGGCCGCATTATCAAAATAAATCAAGGAGCGACCATACACCTCTTGGTTGAGGATGGGAAAGTCTTTTCTGATTTTCTCAATGGGAAATTGGGCCACCGCTTCACTCATCATATCCTATAGTTCGAAATCGAGATTTACGTTAAGTTTTTTGGCTATTTGCCGATTGAGTTTTTTGCGCAGAGCTGGAATTTTCACATTACGTAAACCATCATTAGCAAAGGCATACAGCAATAATGCTTTGGCTTCCTTTTCGGGAATTCCGCGTGATTGCAGGTAGAACATGGCCTCCTCATCCAACTGTCCAATCGTACAACCATGTGAGCATTGCACATCATCAGCAAAAATCTCCAGTTGCGGTTTGGTATCGATGGAGGCCTTGTCGGTTAATAGGATATTATTGTTTTGCTGGAAAGCATTGGTTTTTTGGGCATGTGGATGCACCATCACTTTGCCATTAAAAACACCGTGGGCATTCTCATCATAAATACCTTTATATAACTCATCCGAATAGCAATGAGGCACTTTATGATCTGCAAGGGTATGGTGATCAACAGTTTGATCTTTATCAATAACTGTAATCCCATCCATATGAGATTCGGTATGCTCCTCCTCTAGGAAAAAGTTCAGGTTATTGCGGATGAACTTATTACCAAAGCTAAAGGTGCCTAAGGAGACATTACTCCCGCGATACTGCTTTACCGAAGTACTATCAATCAGAGAGGCATTCTTCGCATCATTCTGAATCTTGTAGTAGTTGAGCCGTGAGTCGCGAAGTGCAAAAATTTCGGTTGCCGTGTTGGTTAAAACTGGCTTGGCGCTCAAACTTTGATGGCGCTCTAAAATACTTACTTCGGCATTCTCCTCTACCACAACTAAGTTGCGAGGTTGAGCCAGTGTTTCGACTTTTTGGTCGGTAGTGATGAAGATAATCTCCACTGGTTTGTCAACCGTTACGCCTTTCTTAATGCGAATAAAAGCCCCTTCACGTGCAAAAGCGGTGTTTACGGCCGCCATTGATTCCTCTTTTGGCAGGGCTTTAGCGAAATATTGCTGGGCCACATCTTGATACTTGCTCAGCATATTGCTAAAGGTGCAAATATCAAATCCTTGATGGGTGGTTTCGCTAAGCCATGAGCTGTAGTAACCATCAATAAACACTAATTTATAGGTGTCTACATCATTTAAAAAGAAGGGCTTAATGGTACTAAAGTCTACCGTACGGTCGTCCTTCGCAAAAATTCGATAGTCGTGTTTGAGGATGGGTTTCAAGTTGGTGTACTTCCATTCCTCATCCCGCTTGGTTGGGAAACCCTTATCAACAAAGCGCTTAAAAGCTTCTCGCCTACGACCATGGATCTCACCTTCGGCTTCGCCGTTTAGTTCGTTTTCTAAAACGAGAAAAGAGGATTCCAGTTTATCTTTTAATGCTTCCAATGCTTCTTGTTTTTAGGCTTCAACTCCTTCCTTAAGCCAATCGTATCCTTTTGCTTCGAGCTCTAGAGCTAAGTCCTTGGTGCCACTTTTCACAATCTTTCCTTTGTAAAGTACGTGCACATAGTCGGGCACAATATGCTCTAACAAACGCTGATAGTGTGTAATCACAATCACCGCATTGTTTTTACTCTTAAGCTTATTCACGCCGTTGGCCACAATCCGCAAAGCATCGATATCTAAACCAGAATCTGTTTCGTCGAGAATGGCCAATTTGGGCTCGAGCATCGCCATTTGAAAAATCTCATTACGCTTTTTCTCACCACCCGAAAAACCTTCGTTCAGGCTGCGGCTTAAGAAGGCATTATCAATTTCGAGCAAGCTCATTTTCTCGCGCATCATTTTAAGCATCACATTGGCGGGCATGGTCTCTTGTCCGCGGGCTTTGCGTGTTTCGTTGATGGCGGTTTTAATAAAGTTGGTCACCGTAACGCCAGGAATCTCAACAGGATACTGGAAGGATAAGAATATACCTTTATGGGCACGCTCATCCGCACCAAGGTCTAGTAAGTCCTCCCCTTCAAAATCGATATTACCACCGGTAACTTCATACTCTTCTCTCCCGGCGATTACTGATGATAGGGTACTTTTTCCAGAACCGTTAGGCCCCATAATGGCGTGAACCTCTCCGGGTTTAACCTCAAGGTCAATGCCTTTTAATATGCTTTTGCCTTCAATTTCGGCCTGAAGGTTATTGATCTTTAACATGCTAATTGGGATTCAAATTTTTTATCCTACCGAACCTTCTAAGCTAATGGCCAGCAACTTTTGTGCTTCCACCGCAAATTCCATCGGTAATTGATTTAATACATCTTTACAGTAGCCATTCACAATTAAAGCGATAGCCTCTTCTTCGCCAATACCCCTCTGATTGCAATAGAAGATTTGGTCTTCCCCAATTTTAGAGGTGGTTGCTTCGTGCTCAATCTTGGCTGATTTATTCTGCGTTTCTATATAGGGGAAGGTGTGCGAGCCACATCCATTACCCATTAACAGGGAATCGCATTGCGAGAAGTTACGGGCGTTTTCGGCGCGGGGACCGATTTTTACCAAGCCTCGATAAGAGCCATTCGAATGGCCGGCACAAATCCCTTTAGAGATAATCGTGCTCTTGGTGTTTTTACCGAGGTGAATCATTTTAGTACCCGTATCGGCCTGTTGGTAATTATTGGTTACCGCCACGGAATAAAATTCACCTACCGAGTTTTCCCCTTTTAGAATACAAGATGGATATTTCCAGGTAACCGCAGAACCGGTTTCCACTTGGGTCCACGAGATTTTGGCATTGCGTTCGCACATGCCTCGTTTGGTTACGAAGTTGTAAACGCCGCCTTTGCCATCTTTATCTCCCGGATACCAGTTTTGTACGGTCGAGTACTTTATTTCGGCATCATCTAAAGCCACTAACTCTACAACTGCCGCGTGTAATTGGTTCTCATCACGCATTGGGGCCGTACAACCTTCGAGGTAACTTACGTACGAAGATTCATCAGCAATTACCAAGGTACGTTCGAACTGACCGGTACCAGCTTCATTAATCCGGAAATAAGTGCTCAACTCCATAGGGCAACGAACCCCTTTAGGAATGTAACAGAAAGAACCATCAGTAAACACCGCCGAATTGAGGGCCGCATAGAAGTTGTCCGTTTTTGGCACAACGGTACCCAAATATTTTTTCACCAATTCAGGATGATCCTGAATGGCCTCCGACATGGAGCAGAAAATAATGCCGAGTTCGCCTAATTTTTCTTTGAAAGTAGTTTTTACCGACACCGAGTCGACCACTACATCCATGGCAACTCCCGTTAAGCGCTTTTGTTCCTCAAGGGAAATTCCCAGTTTTTTGAAGGTATCTAATAATTCGGGGTCTACCTCATCGAGGCTCTCTAGTTCCTTTTTCTTTTTAGGTGCCGAATAATAAGAGATGGCTTGTAGGTCGGGCTCCGGGTAGGTTACATTAGGCCATTTGGGCTCGGTCATTTTTTGAAACTTCCGATACGCGTCTAGCCGCCATTCCGTCATCCATTCCGGCTCCTGCTTTTTGGCCGATATAATACGAATAACCTCTTCGCTTAAACCAGGAGGAACCTTATCCGCCTCGATGTTGGTGTAAAATCCGTATTTGTATTCCGAGGCCGTAACCTCTTCTAAGTAACTCTCTTCTGTCTTCATAAGACTACTTTAAGTGCATTAAACCGCAAAGCTTTCGCCACAACCACAGGTTCGCGAAGCATTGGGATTGCTAAATGAAAAGCCCTTTCCGTTTAATCCCCCGCTATAATCAAGGGTGGTTCCAATTAGGTATAAAAAGCTCTTCTTATCTACTAATATCCTTACACCTTGGTCTTCAAAAAGTTTATCATTTTCCGACATTTCCTGATCAAAGTCCAATTGATAGGAAAGACCACTGCATCCTCCACTGCTCACACCGACTCGTACATAGGTATTATCCAGACTTTTCCCGCCTTCGGCCATGAGGTTGCTCAAGCGCTGCTTAGCTGTTTCCGAAACTTTTATCATGAACTATTTAGAATTAGTCAAAATTAATGCAAAGGTAAGGATTCAACTCGGCTTAAGCCACAGGCTTTTCGATGATTGATTGAAAATATCGAAGACGATTGCCCGCTAAAACAATTGTAATTTTGCGGCATGCAACAGGAAGAACAATTTAGCAGCTTAGGCAATTTGGGAGAATTTGGGTTAATAGATCGTCTTACCCAGGATTTTCCGCTTCGCCAGGCTTCAAGTATAAAGGGAATCGGCGATGATGCTGCAATCTTAGAATTCCTAAGTGGTCGAACTGTAGTTTCCTCTGATATGCTTGTTGAAGGTGTACATTTTGATTTGAGCTATATGCCTCCTCAGCATTTAGGATATAAGGCGGTAGCCGTAAACCTTTCGGATATATACGCCATGAATGCGCGTCCGACGCAAATCACGGTTAACATTGCCGTAAGTAACCGCTTTGGCATTGAGTACCTCGATAAGATTTATGAAGGTATTCGTCATGCTTGTGAAGTATTTGAAGTTGACTTGGTGGGCGGCGATACGACCTCTTCCTATTCGGGCTTAATTTTAAGCATAACCGCCATTGGTGAAGTAGAAGAAACTAAGGTCACTGAACGCAGCGGGGCCAAAGAGAATGATCTCTTGGTTGTAAGTGGTGATTTAGGAGGAGCTTACATGGGACTACAGGTCTTGGAGCGTGAAAAAACCGTATTCCAGGCCAACCCCAGTGCACAACCCGACCTAAGCGAGTATACCTATGCGGTGCAGCGGCAACTTAAACCAGAAGCTCGCAAAGACATTCCGGAGCTCCTCGAAAAGTTAGGCGTTCTTCCCACAGCCATGATTGATCTTTCGGATGGTTTAAGCTCGGAGGCCCTGCACCTTAGCAAGGCTTCGGAATTAGGATTGCGCCTTTATGAGGAGAAAATCCCCATTGACCCTTCCATTTATAAGATTTGTGAAGAGTTTAAACTTAGCGCCACCACTATTGCCTTAAATGGAGGAGAAGACTATGAACTCTTATTCACTATTCCCCTCGCTGACCATGACAAGATTAAGGGCAATCCTCATTTTACGGTGATTGGCCATATGACAGAAAAAGGGGATACTGCTAAGTTAGTTGCCCGAGATGGTGCAGAGGTGCCTTTAAAAGCCCAAGGTTGGAATTCCTTCGAAAGGGAAGATGAGGCCTAGGCACCATGACCTTTTAAATCCTGTAAGATCTGATTAAATATTCGGTCCCTGGCTAATACATTGCTACGGCTTACCGAGGTGGCATAGGAGCAATGGAGCTCAAAATCGTTGGTGAAATTTTCACATGGTAAGCCACCATTAAAGGTGATGAAATTCACATTGCTAACGGCCGACATAAGCACCTTGGAGCGTCCGGTTTCCAGCATACCACCGTTATTCATGGTCATAAAATCAGTGAATAATAGATCTAGATTTCCACCGCCCTCCTTTACCCCTTTCTTGGCCCATTTTTTATACTCCTCCAACTGAAGGTGCATAGCTCGATATAATGAATTTGTGAAGTTGACATCAATCTTTTGATACGAACAGTACCACCTAATCATATTAAACTGATTGAGCAAAACATGTTGATTCCAAACTTCAATGCTATCAATTGCTTTGTAAAGGCGAAACACCTCTAAGCAAAGGGCAAAGGTCTCATCCCCAATATGAATCATTCCTCGACCGGGTAGCTGATGCGCCCAAAGGGAAAACTTAAAATCAGCCAAATGGCGATTCGACAAAAAATAAAATAGCGGTAAGTCCCTTGCCACATATTTTAACTCTGCCTTTTGGCGATAGGCTTGCTCAAATCGCTTGATAATACTTCTAAGGTAGAGGTTGATTTCGCGTCGATCGCGAAAGCTACTGTAATGTACCAGCATCGCGTTCCTTGGCAGTAGATCTTGCAGGCCTTGATTAAGCAGGTGAGGGGCCTTTCGAGCAATACCCTCTAAATTGGCAATACTTAACTTGGTTTCGCAAATGTATTTCCGCCTGGCCGAGCTGTAATCACAATCTAAAACCTTCTCGAGCCATTTTATTACTCGATCATCAGCGCCAAACTCTTGACGCAAGCTTTCCATTAAATTATTCTGTAAGTCCCGATCCCCCATAATTTCAGAATTTGCCTATTCAATTAACGACTATGGCTTTCTGTACCTAGTCCTAAAATGTGCCGGGGGTTAGCTTTACAAATATAATTGCATCCTTAGAAATTGCCGCATAAACCCCTAAGCAATAAGGTTTTATGCTAAAAAAGAATATAGCTTCTAAAAAAAATGAGATTCTAGATTAATGAGGCTCAAGACACTTGGACCCCACCGGAACTAAAAGTTCTATTTCAACTCCAAGCTTGATTATCCTTCGCAGCCTAAAAAGCCCGCATCATTGCGGGCTTTTTGTTTTAAGTTGTTTTAAAAATCGAGTGATTCCCTGCTTTAATTCTTCTGGTTCTTCAAAATGACTCATATGTCCTTGATCTAAAAGCAAGGGCTCAACGCCAGGATGCTCAAATTGCTCACGAATCATTTCAAAATCCAGAACTGGATCTTGCTTAGCCGCTATCATTAAAACCGGATACGGTGCAAAGGCGAGAATCGCTTCTCGGTCTAAGCGAATTTTCATTCCCTCCAAAGCGGCTACCACTCCTTGGGGGCTGGTTTTTTGAGCCTCCCTTCGCACTTGAGCAATCACCTCCTTTAAACTCGACCTGTTCCCCTCACTAAAAAGCATGGGAATCGCAGTCTTAATATAAGATTGAGGATTTTGCTTAACCAAAGCAATGGCACGATCGCGATGAAGCTTTTTTGCCTCACTATCCGAACGGCTATTGGAATTCATTAAAATCAAGGCGCGGAGATGGTCGGGGTACTTCTCGGCGAAAGCCAGGGCTACATAGCCACCCATGGAATGTCCGCATAATACTACTTTGCGTAAGGAAAGCCTGCGAATTAAGGCCATTACTACCTCAGCCATTTCCTCCATGCTGTGAAAATAGCCCAAATTTTCAGAGTCACCATGACCAGGTAAATCCAAGCTAATTTTCCGAAAGGACCGGGGGAGATTCTTCTTCAAGTCAGACCACATTCCCCGGTTTTCTAAAAATCCATGAAGAAAAATTAAGGCAGGCCCCTTTCCTTCATCTTCCGCTACAAAGCGAGCTCCTTTAAACTGGAACTCCAATTTATTCATTAGCTATTCATGATTTCTTCAATCTCCTCAATTTCCTTAGGAATACCGGCGGTCATGTTAAGGTTGCCATCTTCGCCTAAAACAATATCGTCTTCAATGCGGATGCCGATACCTTCTTCAGGAATATAAATTCCAGGCTCACAGGTGAACACATTACCAACTTCCATTTTTTCGGTCCAAAGACCCACATCGTGTACATCTAAACCGATATAATGCGAAGTACCGTGCATAAAGTACTTTTTATAGGCTGGCCAATTAGGATCCTCATTTTTGACATCCGTTTTATCAATCAATTTCAAATCCAGGAGCTCTTTGGTCATAAGCTCCCCCACCTGCTTGTGGTATTCATGCAATTGGTTTCCGGGCCTAAGTAGTTCCATAGCGGCTTTTTCAACCCTTAAAACAGCACTATAAATTTGCTTCTGACGATCGGTAAAGCGGCCGTTTACCGGATAGCAGCGGGTTACATCGCTAGCATAATTTGCGTACCAGTTTCCGCAGTCGAACAATACTAAATCGCCATCCTTGCAAACCTTATCATTCTCAATGTAATGAAGTACGCAGGCACTTTCGCCTGAGGCGATAATAGGCGTATAGCTAAAGTCGGGTGCCCCGTTGCGCTTGTACTCGTGAATAAATTCTGCTTCCAGCTCGTATTCCATGATACCCGGCTTCAGCACTTTAAGGATACGGTTAAAAGCCTTGGTGTTTATATCACAAGCCTTTTGCATGATATCAATTTCGAACTGTGACTTAACGGCCCGTAATCGATGCATAATGGGTGCACTGCGGTCATAGCTATGCATAGGATAATGCTCCATAATCCATTTGCGGAAACGGGCATCACGGCTCTCCACCGGACTACTTGCCCTTAGGTGCTCATTGCTGTTCAAATACACCTTTTGGGCTTGAGACACTACATCTTTAAAAATTTTCTCAAACTCGCTTAACCAAAAAACAGATTGGATTCCGGTTTGCTTGGTCGCTTGCTCTTTAGTGAGTTTGGCACCTTCCCAGCGAGCAAGGGTATCGTTTGTCTCCACCAAGAATAAAATTTCCCGATGGGCTGGATTAAAGGCATTGGGGAAAAGAACCAATATCGTTTCCTCTTGATCAACGCCGCTTAGGTAAAAGAGGTCTCTGTTTTGCACGAAGGGCAAGGTACCGTCGGCGTTGGTGGGTAAAATATCGTTGGCATTAAATACCGCAAGGGCTCCTTCGGGCAGATGCTTAACAAAGCGCTTACGGTTGTCAATGAATAATTGCGGATCGATGGGATCGTAACGCATGAACTATTTTTTTGAGATTTAGGCAAAGTTAGAAATTAAGCCTTGGCCTTTCGGTTTTAGGCTTACAGCTTTTCTTTATTCATTCTAAATAATGATGGGCATTGTTCTATTAGGTTGGCTTCTTAAATTTGCGAAAACACAATCCTCTAATACTAACTATGGCAAAATCAGGGATTTTAGGTTCATCCATCGCAAAGAAATATTGGATGTCGATCACGGGGCTCTTCTTAATCAGCTTTTTGATCGTCCACTTACTGGGTAACCTCCAGTTACTTGACCTCAGCGTTGAAGGTCAAGAAAAATTCAATGTCTACGCTAAATTCATGACCACTTTCCCTTTGATTAAGATTGTGAGTTATGTCCTTTACTTCAGTATTTTGTTTCACGCAATCGACGGAATTGCCTTAGCTCGTCAAAACCGAGCGGCCCGTCCAGAGCGCTATAAAAGCTGGAAGCCTAATACCAATTCCATTTGGGCATCTCGCAATATGGGTCTATTGGGGGTTATCATCTTGGCTTTCATCATCATGCACATGAGTCAATTTTGGTACACCATGCATTGGGGACCAATCGGAACCGATGCACAAGGGAACAAAGACCTTGCTTCTGTGGTTATAACCACCTATCAAGATGGAACCGCAGGAATGATATTCGTATTGCTTTATGTGATTTCAATGGCGGCCATTGCCTTTCATTTATGGCATGGATTCGCCAGCGCCTTTCAAACCTTTGGCCTAAACCACAAACGCTACACTCCCTTTATTAAAAAATTGGGATATGGTTTCTCCGTGGTAGTTCCCTTGCTTTATGCAATCATTCCGGTTTACATCTTAATGGCTAAAAATTAAACGCATTCTCCATGATTTTAGATTCGAAAATTCCAGAGGGACCACTCGAAAGAAAGTGGCAAAATCATAAGGCCAATATTCGCTTGGTAAACCCTGCCAATAAGAGGAATATCGACGTTATTGTTGTTGGAACAGGCCTTGCCGGCGCTTCTGCCGCTGCCTCCTTAGGGGAGATGGGTTACAATGTGAAAGCATTCTGTTTTCAAGATTCACCACGTCGTGCGCACTCCATTGCTGCTCAGGGGGGTATTAACGCTGCTAAGAACTACCAAAACGACGGCGACTCTGTTTACCGTCTATTTTACGATACCATCAAGGGTGGGGATTACCGTTCCCGAGAGGCCAATGTTTACCGCCTAGCGGAGGTATCAGCTAATATTATTGATCAAGCGGTGGCTCAGGGTGTACCCTTTGCTCGTGAATATGGTGGCAACTTGGATAACCGTTCTTTTGGCGGTGTACAAGTAAGCCGAACTTTTTACGCCAAGGGACAAACAGGTCAGCAATTACTTTTAGGGGCCTACTCCGCTTTAAGCCGTCAGATTGCCAAAGGCAAGGTTAAAATGTACAACCGCCATGAGATGCTCGACATTGTAATGGTAGATGATAAGGCACGTGGAATTATTGCCCGCAACTTGGTAACTGGCGAAATTCAGCGTCATGGAGCCCACGCCGTAGTGCTAGCTTCTGGCGGCTATGGTAATGTGTTCTTCCTATCCACTAATGCCATGGGCTCTAATGGATCTGCCGCTTGGAAGGCGCACAAGAAAGGCGCTCACTTTGCCAATCCTTGTTTCACCCAAATTCACCCAACTTGTATTCCGGTTTCTGGTGACCACCAATCTAAGCTTACGCTGATGAGTGAGTCGCTTCGAAACGACGGACGTATTTGGGTACCAAAAGATCGCAAAGATGCCGAGGCCATTCGTGCCGGAAAACTAAAGCCTACCGATCTTCCAGAAGAAAAAAGAGATTATTACCTCGAACGTCGTTATCCCTCCTTCGGGAATCTAGTTCCCCGCGATGTGGCCTCTCGCGCAGCTAAAGAACGTTGTGATGAGGGCTATGGTGTTAACGCTACCGGAGAAGCAGTTTACTTGGATTTTGCCGATGCCATTATGCGCTACGGTCGCACAGAGGCGAATGTCCAAGGCATTGATAATCCGAGTGAAGAAAAAATTAAAGAACTAGGAACCAAGGTTGTTGAGGCCAAATATGGTAACCTGTTCGCGATGTACGAGAAGATTGTTGACGACAATCCCTATCAAACTCCAATGATGATTTACCCTGCGGTACATTATACTATGGGAGGTATTTGGGTGGACTACAACTTAATGACTTCAGTACCTGGGCTATTTGCATTAGGTGAAGCCAACTTCTCCGATCACGGCGCGAACCGTTTAGGAGCATCCGCATTAATGCAAGGTTTAGCCGACGGGTATTTTGTGATTCCTTACACCATTGGTGAATACCTCGCCGATGAAATTCGTACCGGTGAAATTGACACCAATCACGAAGCCTTTGAAGCTTCAGAGAAAGAGGTAAGAGAGACTATCGACAAATTGCTAAACACCGAGGGCAATGGAAAAAGTGTTGATTATTACCACAAGCAATTGGGACGCATTATGTGGGACAAATGTGGTATGGCACGTAATGCCCAAGGACTGCAAGAAGCTATCAAGGATATTGAGGCTTTACGCAAAGAGTTTTGGCAAAATGTACGAGTTCCAGGCGGAGCTAATGAGATGAACCCGGAACTGGATAAAGCGATGCGTGTGGCCGATTTCATGGAATTAGGTCAACTGATGTGTATGGATGCCTTAGAGCGCGAAGAATCTTGCGGTGGTCACTTCCGTGAGGAATTCCAAACGGAAGAAGGGGAAGCCCTTCGTCGCGATGAAGAATTCGCCTTTGTTTCTGCTTGGAAATACAATGGTGACCCGGGTAAAGCGGAATTGATTAAAGAAGACCTTGTCTTTGAAAATGTTGAATTGAAAACCCGTAGTTACAAGTAATCACTCAAAAAAATTGCCATGGATTTAAAGTTAAAAATCTGGCGTCAAGCCAATCAGAATAGCAAAGGAGAACTTAAGGACTACAATATTAAAAATGTTAGTGCCGACAGTTCCTTCTTGGAAATGATGGATCAACTGAATGAGGAGTTGATTGAAAAAGGAGAAGATCCGGTTGTGTTTGATCACGATTGTAGAGAAGGTATTTGCGGAATGTGCTCCTTACACATTAATGGGGAGCCTCATGGACCAGAGAATGCTACCACTACCTGCCAATTGCACATGCGTAAATTTAAAGATGGGGACACCATTTTTATTGAGCCATGGCGCGCAAGAGCCTTCCCGGTGGTAAAAGACTTATCGGTAGATCGCGGTGCTTTTGATCGAATCATTCAATCTGGGGGATATGTATCTGTAAACACTTCTGGAAATACTTTGGATGCGAATGCCCTTCCTGTGCCTAAAGCGGATGCTGATGAGGCCTTTAACGCGGCAACCTGTATTGGTTGTGGTGCTTGTGTAGCGGCCTGTCCAAATGCCTCTGCCATGTTGTTTGTTTCCGCCAAGGTTTCCCAACTGTCATTGCTACCACAAGGTAAGGTGGAAGCCAAAGACCGTGTACTAAACATGGTAAACCAAATGGATTTGGAAGGCTTTGGTAACTGCTCTAATGTTGGGGCTTGCGCAGAAGAATGTCCGAAGGAAATTTCCTTAGAGAACATCGCACGTATGAACCGCGAATATTTGGGAGCTAGTCTTGCGAGCAGCAAATAAGCCCCACGAAATATAATTGTGAATTAGGCCTCGTTTTACGGGGCCTTTTTTTTGCCTGCTTCAGGACATTATTTGCACAATTTCTTGCCTGAGCATGCATTTCTTGCCTATTCAGGCCTCTAGGTTTTCAGCAATTTCCAAGGCTTCTAATCTTTAAATAGCCTTAGACCATGCCCAAAAACTTTGTTGGATTGCTGCTCCTTGCACTTAAACTTTCTACCTGCGCTCAAGATCTGCAAGCCCAAACGGACATCACCAATTTAATTAACGATAGCACTAGGGTCCGTTATCGTTATACCTTGGAAGAAAATTGCTATGCCCTAATTCCTTCTGGGCAAAACCCAAGCGATTGTCAGCAAAGTAGCTTGGATTTTAACTGCACCCTTCACCCCCGAATACGACATCAAATTAGCGAAGAAGAAAGTGATGGGGTGGTATTAAAATCATCTCAGATTGGTTATCCGGGGAGGAGATTTGAATATGTAAGAATGGAAAATACTAATCATATGCAGAAAAGGAATTGCAATGAGACCATGAAGCGATTAAATGAATTGTTCAACGGAGAATACGGCTGGCAATTTGAATTAGGCGAAAAATGAAAACTACTCTTATTGTTTTAGGGATTATTGGTACACTTTATTTCACCTCTTCTTGTGGCAAGGAGTTCTGTAAGCCCTTTCCACAAATCAGAAAGGAGGTGTATGTATTTCCATAATGGCCGGGAGGCATTTTGTGTACGGATACCAAAGGGGATTTAATCAGGTCAGATGCTAACATCTAGGATTTCAAAATTTCTATTGTCCAAAATCAATTCATGTGCGCTTCAATCTTTATAAAACTTTTATGAAAACAATATTTCCCGTTCTAGCAGTAGTACTATTTCTTGGAGAGCCGATTCAGGCCCAAGAACGCGAGCAAAACGCCCTACAAGCTAAGTTCAACTATTTAATGCCTCTGCCAAAGGAACTTATCTCATTAAACACCTATCACCGTTCAGGCTTAGGTTTTGACTGTAGTTACGATTGGAATTTACTGAGTAAGATTGGTCTTGGCATCTCTTTAAAAGCGGGTTTACAAAGAAGTCCCCTTAGCTATTACCAGGATCCGATACTATTATCTTGTGTATACAATAACCTAACTGAAAACCAAATCAACCTTAACGCCTTTAGACTCGGACTCGGACCCTACTTCTATGAGCGGGTTGCCGACGGTCTTTATCTGCTAACAAAATTCTACCTTGGTTATAACTTTATGAATATTGAAGGAGCTGGAGCATTTGGGACATCGGAAACAGAACTAGTACTCCACTCCATGTATACCGCTCTTTATAAGGAGTTTTCTAGTGAATTACTTATAGAGATTAACGATAGAATCTCAATCTCAATGGGAGGTCAATTATCGCTGTGCACATATGAGTTTAAAGACGCCGCTCATATTGGGCAAACCGAAAAAGTTAATTTCCACAACCTAGGCTTTAGCACTGGATTTCGAATTAAAATGTAGAAAGATAAAGTCCAGTGCGCTTATCTATTTCTAATTAGCTACCCCTATCTTTGGGATTCGCAAAAGGAAATACAATTGAGAAAAACTTTTTTATCGCTTCTCCTTCTTTCAATCTTAAATGGCTGCGCCCCTAGCTTAGTCTATAGCCCATCCTTCAACTTAGAACATAAAAAGTTTGAGGAAAAGGAAATTGACCTAAGCGGTGGTATAGAGTTACTACCCGAAACACGACCTGAAGAAACTAACGGACAGAGCACATTAGGTTACCAGGCTCGCATACGCTACGCTTTTACCGATAAGATGGTTCTAGGGATTAAAACTTGGGGTGATATGGAAGGGGCTTTCAATAGATTTCGCTCCGGCTACTCCCTCAGCGCTCAAACCTTTTGGGCACTCTCTGAGCGAGATCGGATTGTTTTCATACCCAGAATTGGCATTGCCATGAGCGATAATGAAGTGGCGGGTTATGGCCTCAATGCCAGTGTTCTTTACCAATATCAATTTCATTCTCGATTGAGTGTCTATACCGGGGCCGGTTTCATCTGGGGCTTTTATGATTTGGAGCGGACCTTTAATAGTGAAATGGTATCTCGTTACCCTATGGGTTATGGCATCAACGCCAACCTTGGCATAGCCCTTCGCTTAAGTCCTAAACTAAGAGTTAATGCCGAACTCAACCCAATCTACCAATTAAACGCCTTCGATAAAGTAAACCACTTTATTTTAGCCCCAAGCCTTAATCTGGGCTATCGCTTTTAATTCCTCCTAAGAATACCTAGGGGCGCTAATAAAGCGTTAAAGCCTCAAGCGGTAGCACTTTAATACGTATTTTTGCCCTCCTTAAAACGAAGCAAGTTTGGCGGAAGCTCTGGTTATCATACCCACTTACAACGAAAAGGAAAATATTGAGCGGATTATACGCACAGTATTTGGGCTCCAAACTGATTTCCATATTCTTATTGTTGATGATAACAGTCCCGATGGGACTCAAGAAATTGTTCGTCATCTACAAGGAGAGTATGAACACAAGCTTTTCTTGATGCCTAGAGCCGGTAAACAAGGACTAGGTACCGCTTACATCGCCGGTTTTAAATGGGCTTTAGAACGTAATTATCAATTCATCTTTGAGATGGATGCCGATTTTTCGCATGATCCCCACGATTTACCTAAACTATATGCTACCTGCAAAGAAGAAGGATTTGGCATGTCGGTAGGCTCCCGCTATGTGAAGGGAGTTAACGTGGTAAATTGGCCTATGAGCAGGGTTCTGTTAAGCTACTTTGCCTCTCGCTATGTACGTGTGATTTTAGGTATTCCAGTAGAGGATACGACCGCTGGATTTGTGTGCTACCGAAGGGAAGTTTTGGAAAAAATGAATTTTAATAAAATTCGTTTTGTGGGCTATGCCTTCCAAATTGAAATGAAATTTATCACCTATAAACTAGGCTTTAAAATAAAGGAAGTTCCAGTGATTTTTACCGACCGCACCTTGGGCAACTCCAAAATGAGCAGTGGTATTATCAGTGAAGCTATCTTTGGAGTCTTAAAACTAAAGCTGCGCAGTCTGCTGAAACGCCATCAATAGTTTTTTTCCCTCATGAGAAAATTTTTGATTAAAAACGCACGCCTAGTAAATGAAGGCGAAGTATTGGAACGCGACCTGTACATTGCAGAAGGCCGTATCCAAAAAATAGACGAAAATCTTAGTCAACGAGATAGTGACACCGTGGTAATTGATGCCGCAGGTTCCTTTGTACTTCCTGGTATTATCGATGACCAAGTTCACTTTCGCGAGCCGGGATTAACCCATAAAGGCGATATCTATTCAGAGTCGCGTGCTGCGGTAGCCGGCGGCATCACCTCGTATATCGAGCAACCAAATACCAAACCAGCAGCTACCACCCTCGAAAAACTCGAAGAAAAATATGACTTAGCCGCGCAAAAGTCTTGGGCCAATTATGGCTTCAATTTAGGCGGGGCTAATGACAATATCGAGGAAATCCGTAAGCTGGACCCCACCAAAGTTCCTGGCGTTAAGGTCTTTATGGGAAGTAGCACTGGAAATATGCTGGTTGATGACCGTAAGGCCTTGGAGCTGATTTTTTCCGAGTCAAAGGTTCCTGTAATTACGCATTGCGAAGACGAAGAAACTATCCGTAAAAACTTGGCGGAAGCCATGGAAGAGTTTGGCGACGATATCCCGATGGAGAAACATCCGGATATTCGAAGCCGTGAAGCTTGCCTACTGTCATCGAGCCTAGCGGTCGAATTGGCTAAAAAGCATAATACTCGCCTACATGTATTCCATATCAGTACGGCAGATGAATGTGAACTTTTTGATGCCGATACGCCACTGGAAGAGAAACTCATTACCTCGGAAGCCTGTGTGCATCACTTATGGTTTAGTCGTGAGGATTATGCCTTAAAAGGGAGTCATATAAAATGGAATCCTGCCGTAAAAGAAGCTAGTGACCGTGATGCTATCTTACAAGCTGTAATTGATGGAAAGATTGATGTCTTAGCCACCGATCACGCCCCTCACACCATCGAAGAGAAGGATAACCCTTATACCTCAGCCCCAAGTGGTGGCCCTCTAGTTCAGCACTTTCTTCCGGCATTAATGGAGTTTGTAAGGGATGAAAAGCTAAGCATTGAAATGTTAGTGGAAAAAGCCTGTCACAACCCCGCGAAGATTTTTAACATTAAGGAACGTGGCTTCCTTAGAGAGGGCTATTGGGCCGATATTACCATCGTAGATCCTTCCCGTCCTTGGCGGGTGAGCAAAGAGAATATCCTCTCCAAATGTGGCTGGTCCCCCTTCGAAGACACTACTTTTAGAGCCCGCGTATCACACACCTTCGTAAATGGCGTTATGGTATATGAGAATGGTAAAGTTTTAGAACAAAAGGCTGCCCAGCGTTTAGAATTTGATCGCTAGAAAAATCCCGATATTATTCATCCTAGGCCTCCTATTGGTAGCTTGCGGACCTGAGGCTCCCGAAAAAACGGAAGCCCTGCCGGATTGGATTATTCCAGAAGAAAAAATGGTGGATGTACTTACCGATGTACACATCATAGAAGGAGCCCGCATTGGTCAGTCGGTGCTAGGTGATAGCCTACCAGCAAAATTTCACTACCAAAAGGTGTGGGAGAAGTACAACATCAATGCCGCCCTATACGACAGCAGTTTCCGCTATTACAGTCGCAATGCGGAGCGTATGGACCTCATGTATGAAGAAGTGCTTACGCGACTCACCAAAATGAGCAGTGAGCTTGAGGCAAATCCAAACAAAAAAGAAGAGGAGGAAGAAGAAGACTAAACTCCTGGGAAGTCCTTCTTAAAACACTTGGCGATAAATGAGATACTCTCATCTATCTCGCGAAACTCCATATTGAGCTCGCTTTTAGCCTTATCATTTTTATAGTAATACTTTCCCAATGCCGTTCGGGCGGTCTCCTTCGTTAAAAGCGGTCGCTTACCGGTGAGCTTGCTCTTTAGTGCCTCCCAACGCCATGCAATGGCCGACATCCAAGGCTGTACTTCCAAACTCGGTGGCGGCACATCCAAGGCCTTGGCTATACTGTTGAAAATCGATTCATAACTTCGATTTTCACCCACCACCAAATAGCGCTCGTTTTGCTGGCCCTCAGCCAATCGGATTAAAGCTTCCACAACATCCCGAACATCAACATAAGCGTTTACGCCTTTGGTGTAAAACTTAAAGCCTTCGGCGATATTCTTAAAGATAGCCGCAGAGCCATCATTCCAAGTACCTGGCCCTAAGATGATACAGGGGTTAATGATAGCCGCATTTAGCCCTTCTTCAATTCCACGCCACACTTGCATCTCCGAAGCATACTTGCCTTTTGCGTAGTTGGAATTCTCCTTGGACTCAATCCAATAACTCGACTCATCAAATTCTTGCTGGTCGGGTTTGCGCCCTAAAGCAGCTACTGAGCTAACGTGTACAAATCGGTCCAGCTTATGATGCGAAGCCGCATTCACAACCAAGGAGGTCATTTCTTGGTTCCCAATAATAACGGCCTTTTCGTCGCGAGGATCGAAAGAAACAACTGCTGCCGTATGGTAAAAAACTTGCGTCCCCTTCAGTGCTTGATCAACCTCTAATGGGTCTAGTAAATCAGCTATCTGCCAACTTAGCTGCGACTCATAATCCTTAAGCTCATCGCCATAGTAAGCAAAAACCCGATTTAGCAAACTGCGATCAGAGTTTTCACGATGCAAAGCGCGCACCGTCTTACCTTCTTTTAAGAGACGATGAACTAAATGAGAGCCCACAAGGCCTGTGGCACCGCTAACCGTATGCAGCATTTTTTTTTTGCGAAGTTAATTATCCCGTATAAATACTGCTCCTCTAAGACGTATACTCTAATTTTGCACGAAAATTTTTCCAAATGAGCAATTTCGTGGAAGAGCTGCGCTGGCGTGGGATGCTACACGACGCGATGCCAGGTACTGAAGAACAATTAGCAAAAGAAATGACCTCCGCTTATGTGGGGATTGATCCCACTGCTGATTCCCTTCACATTGGGCACTTGGTAAGCATAATGATGCTGCGTCACTTCCAAAATGCCGGTCATCGCCCCCTAGCCTTAATCGGCGGAGCTACCGGTATGATTGGAGATCCTTCGGGAAAAAGCAAAGAGCGAAATCTGCTCGATGAGGAAAGTTTACGTCATAATCAGGAATCTATTAAGGCTCAATTGGCTTTATTCCTGGATTTTGATAGTGAGGCTCCCAATGCCGCCAAATTGGTGAACAACTACGATTGGATGAAGGACTTTAGCTTCCTCGACTTCATTCGGGATATCGGTAAGCACATCACCGTAAATTACATGATGGCCAAGGATTCGGTAAAAAAGCGTCTTAGTGGCGAAGGCGAGGGAATGTCTTTTACCGAATTCACCTATCAACTAGTGCAAGGATTTGATTTCTTACACCTCTACCGCGAGTATGACTGTAAATTGCAAATGGGGGGCTCCGACCAATGGGGAAACATTACCACCGGTACGGAATTAATCCGCCGCAAGGAAAGTGGTGAGGCCTTTGCACTTACCTGTCCCCTCATCACCAAAGCAGACGGCGGTAAATTTGGTAAAACAGAAGAAGGTAATGTTTGGCTAAGCGCAAAGTACACTAGCCCTTACAAGTTCTACCAATTTTGGAAAACAACCTCCGATGCAGATGCGGAGCGCTATATCAAAATCTTCACCCTGCTTGAGAAGGAGGAGATCGATAGCCTTATTTCTCGTCACCAAGAAGCAGCACACCAACGAGAACTGCAAACCAAACTTGCCGAGGAAGTTACTCGAATGGTACACGGACAGGAAGCTTTGGAAAATGCGATTAAAGCCTCCGAGATTCTGTTTGGGAAAAGTACCGAGGAAGACCTACGCAGCCTCGACGCCGAAACATTAATGGACGTTTTTCAGGGGGTTCCGCAGTTTGAGCTCTCCAATGACAAACTTGAGGGCGGACTGGAAATTATCAGCTTCTTAGCCGAGGAAACCAGCATTTTCCCATCTAAAGGAGAAGCCCGAAAAATGGTGCAAGGAAACGGCGTGAGCATTAATAAATCGAAGGTCGACCTTAACAAGCAAATCAATAAAGCGGACCTAATAGCGGGTAAGCTGATTCTGGCGCAAAAAGGGAAGCGCAACTACTTTTTGATTAACGTGGTTTAAAGGGCTAAAAAGGTGTAGATCATTTCTTCTACCGTTTCTTTTTGTGAAGAACTGGCTTTGTAGAAGTAATAGATCTTAAAATTGCCATCTTCCCAGAGCTCCTTTACTTTCTCAATTTCCACGGTATGGTCATTGGTTATTAAAGCATATGGACTGGAACCACGGAAAATCATTATCAGACGAAAGTCTTGCTCCTCGGCACTACCCATATTGTGCTCATAAATAACAGTGGCACTGAGGTCGCCAAACTCCCGGGTTTCAGCATCGTTCAAGTCCCACAAAGCCTCAAATTCCCGCTTTTGGTCAGAGCGATTCTTTAAAGTTAGAATTTGAGAGATTCGCTCCTCTGGCACTGTGCCTTCCTCGATTTTTGTTTCAAAAACATAACCCTGCACAACTGCCACTAGTCGGGTATCAGAGCGAAATCCTTCAATAGTGTCCAAATCGTAAAGCTTCAATGCTTCCAAGGACTTGCCAATTTTGTCCCCTTCCTCATTGTAAAAGGGAGCCCCTGCACTGAGCCGACCATCAGCAACATCAGCTGGTTTTAGATATACTTTTTTACGTGCCTTATACCAGCCATCGCTAGGTTCAAAGGAATAAAAGTGCTCTCCGGCATTAAGTTCAAAAATGGCAGAACCCCTTTTAGTATCGCTGAACTGGGCTTGGTCTTCTAATATTTGAGCCTCGACATTAAAGCTTAGGCTGAGCAGGGTAATTAGCGTAAGTGCGAAATATTTCATGGGAGTATTCTTAGTAGGCCTAACGAGATAGCCATCAAAAAAGTTGGTTAACTAATCATCAAATTACAACCACGTACCTCAGCCCGGTCAAACCGGCCTAAGACCTCGAAGCTGCCGTCTTTAAAAACGCGACCCAAATCCTGCGTTTCGATAAAGGCGCAAGTATCCATATTGCCCAAATCAATAATGTTCAAACCACCGGTTTTTCCAAGAGCGGCAGTACTAAAGGGATCTTCCATTTCACGTATAAAAACCTTCATACTTGGCGGGCAGCTAAAACGGCCATTGCCCGAACTATAGGCTTGTGAGGAGAGTTCGGTCATCCCATACTCCGAATGAATACTTGAAACCTTAAAGGCCTCCTTAAAAAGTCGATGTAAGTCGCTTCGGATAATTTCCTTGCGTCGGCCTTTCATACCACCGGTTTCCATAACCACCATCCCCTCAAGATCCATTGGATATTGCTCGGCAAGATCCCAAAGGGCAAAGCTTACCCCAAGTAAAAGCACCTTCTTCCCTGCTTGCTTCTTTCGACTTAGTTGAACGGCTAATGCATCTAAATCATGGAGGTAAAAGCCGCTATCCTCATCTCCCGATTGCTGAATGAAATGCTGGGCCATACGGACTAAAGAGGAACCCTCCCGCTCTAGGTAGGCCGGTAATAGTGCCAATACACAGTATTGCTTTAAGGGGCCATATTGCTGTTCGAAAATCGACTGACAAAGCTGATCGTAAAAATCAAGATCGTAGGCCGCATGTTTACTTTGTCCATAGCCCCCGGTTCCTGAGCTTTTGAAATAGGTTTCCGGCTCGGATTGGAAAATGCTCAGCTTCTCTTGCTTAAAAAAATCGATAGGTAAAAATGGGATGCTTTGCAGGTCCTTCACCTTGTTTGGTTGCTGTCCGAGCAAGTCGCACCAGCGGCGATAAATAGGATTATGTTTATACTGCAAATTAAAAAGCGACAAAGCCGCCTCCTTAAAATCCAACTTTTCGGACTTGATAAGCGTTTGTTTTAAGGCAAGGTAGTCGGATATTTTTTCTGCTTCTTGTACGTTTGTAAACATATGCTAATGCGCTACACAAAGATACTACTCCTAATTGGCCTAATCTTCACCTCGGCCTTGGCCTGCGAGCAAGATCAAAAGTTTGATGATATTCCTAGCTTAACCTGGCGCAAAGCGGAGTTTCGATTTTTAGGAGACACGGCCGATAATCGCAGGGTTGTAGACTTAACGGTTTATTTTACCGATGGGGACGGAGATGTAGGACGCGCCGATGAAAATTCCTCGGACACTTGCAATTTGGCCGATTACGATCGTTTCTTAGAGCGTTACGATTTGTTTATATACTACTATGAACGCGTAAATGGACAATATCGCGAAGTAGAGCCCGCCGATTCCTGCTTTCCTTTCCATAACATCCTCCCAAACCTTACCCCTAAAGGACAGAATAAAACTTTAGAAGGAGAGATTACCACTCCTTTTGATTACGCCAATTATCCCGAAAACAATACCGATTCCATTCGTTTTGAAATTCTGCTAAGAGATCGTTCGGGAAATGAAAGTCAGCGCCTCATTGGCAAGCCTATCGCCCTTAACTAATACTGCTTGCTAATTGCCGTGCTAATGCTATTGGCATGATCGGCAATCCGCTCCATTTCCGCGAGTAAATCAGCGTAGTACATACCACTTTGGATGCGGAAGCGCCCCTTTTCTACCTTATTTATGTAATCGGCTTTAAGCTCTGCGAATAGTGTGTTTACATTTCGCTCCACCTTATTGGCCTCCTCTAAATAACCTTCACCCTCCTCCGATTCAATATTCTTTACCATCAAATCTAAACTGCGGGAAGTCAATTCCGATAAACGCATCACACTGTTACGCATTTCTGGGGTGAAATAGGCTTTTTGTTGTTTCCGGTTGCTTAAGTTGCGACTCACCTCCAGATATATATCGCCGATCCGTTCAAGGTAATTGGCAATGTGCAACATACTGCGTACCCTACCCGAACCTTCTATGCTTAGGTCCGACTGACTTAGCTTACTTAGGTAGGCTGATATTTCCATCTCCATCCGGTCCGAGATGTCCTCATACTTCTCCAATTTACTCGTATAGGACTCCAATTTCTTATCATCCATCTCCGTAATTAGGAGCGGGATAAACTTATAGGCCTTTCGAATCAAATCCGCAAACTTCACCAGTTCTTTACGCGCTTCAATCATCGATAATTCGGGGGTAGCCATTAGGCTTCCGCCGATGTAATCCAGGCTAAAGAGCTCATCTTCCGAGCTACGAGAAGGCACCATCCATGTTGCTATTCGCACTAATAGCTTTACGAGGTTATAGAAAATCAGCAGGTTAATAACATTAAATAAGCTGTGAAACAAGCTCAATGAAAGAGGAATTACCGCTGAATCATTCATCGGATTCGCACCAAATAAGAAACCACTCAACCAAGCAATTAATTCCAAGAAGGGCTCCAAAAAGAGAATCATCCACAGCACCCCAAATAGGTTAAATAGAAAATGGGTGCGCGCTGCCCGCTTGGCGTAAACGTTTCCGACGATTGCCGCAATGTTCGCTGTAAAGGTAGTACCGATATTCTCTCCTAAAATGATGGCTGCGGCCAAGGGAAAAGAAATCAAACCATTGGCGGTAAAAACTAAGGTCAATGCCATTGCCGCACTGGACGACTGTAATAAAAAAGTGGCTACCATTCCAAAGCCAACAAACAAAAGAATGACGCCAATATTAGCCAGCCAGTTACCGGATTGCAGCTCATAATTCTGCAAAAAGCTTATTAACTGAGTACTCTCTTGCCAAGCGGGCATAGACTCTCGCATAAATGATAAGCCTATAAAAAGGATGGAAAACCCAAAAATCGCTTCGCCATACCACCGCCATTTATCCTTGGACATGAAGAGCATAGGGAAGCCAAAAGCCAATATCGGCAAACTCAACTGAGCAATGGACAACTTACCCATTCCCAATACCGATACCAACCAAGCCGTTACGGTGGTACCCACATTTGCACCCATAATCAGACCTACCGAATGCTCAACGGTAATCAAGCCTGCATTTACGAAGCTTATAATCATTACGGTTGTAGCCGATGAAGACTGTAAAATTCCCGTAATGCCCAAACCAGTTACAACACCCCAAGTGCGGTTGGAGGTCATGGCCCGAAGGGTTTTTCGAAGGCGAGCCCCTGCAAACTTTTGCACAGATTCGCTCATCACCTTCATACCAAATATGAAGAGTCCCAAGGCCCCTATTAAGGAGAGAATGTTGTAAAGAAGGTCGGCGATATTCATACTATAAAAAGGACTCCCGCAATGCGGGAGTCCAAAGTTTATTTGCTATGTCTGAATGAAGTACTTAGCGCAAAACCATTTTGCGAATTACTTCTTCTGACCCCGTATTTACTTTAACTAAATAAACACCAGCCGCTAAATTAGAAAGATCTATTTGAACGGCAGGATCTGTGCTTAACACGCTATAAATAAGGGCCCCATTCAAATCAATAATCTGAATTCCAGTTTCCTCAGTAGAACCTGTTTCAACCGTAAACACCCCATTACTTGGGTTTGGATACAAGGTGATTTCTGTAGCTATTAATTCATCTAAACCAATAGCCGACTGATTTCCAGGACTACCCACATCACCACTGGTAGAGGTGTAAGCTCCGTTAACCCCATCAACTGCGGCCCCGGTAAACATACCGTTCATATTAAACTCTAAGCTAACACCACTAGATACTGAAGCGCCATCATAGGCAACAGCAGATACCAAACGGCCACCGTCATCATATAAATTAACTTCATCTCCGCTAGAACTTAAACCAGAGAAGCCGTTATCAAACTCATCTCCCTCATTAAGGATGATTAAGCCTTGACCATTTTGCTTCCAATCTGTTTCCCAAGCGCTAACATCGGCTGTAGCAACATCAACAAATAAGGCTGAGCCTCCTGCAGGCACTTGAACGCTAGTGGTTACGGTGTGGTTACCCGCATTACGGCTATCATCATCCCAGCTAAAGCCATTCAGGTCAACGGTAGTGCTACCCATATTACGGATTTCGAACCAATCACCATCAATTGGAGCACTTAGGCTGCTGCTTGGCATTACCTCACTAATGTATACCTGTGGAAGATCTATCGGAATAATATCCATGGTATCCCGAGGGAAAATTTGATAATTCTCATCGTGAGGGGCAGAAGCGTCGAACTGACCACCAGCACCAATCACATCAAAGTAACCAAGGGGTGGCTGTGTACCATCAATATCAGTATCACTATCAATTCGCATCACCAAGGTATCCTGACCATTAGTGATTTCCATATTTACGCTACTACCCGCAAATACCGGCCAGGTGCTTGGGTCAACCAAGTAGTAGCCATTTAAGCGGATATAGTCACTTTCGGTATTCTCATTAAGATCGAACACCTGAGTGGGTTGACGCAGGCTTACCCCACTGGAGATAAGCGCTATAGAATCTACCTGCAACTCAATTAAACCATTGTAAAATTCAACGTGACCAATGGCACGAATAGAATCGCCGCGTTGCACTTGGTAACCACCGGGTTCATCAACAAAATTGAAAATATTAATAGCACCAGTGTTATCGTACATATAGAAACTGTAACCATTATTTCCGTCAAAATCGTCGGTAAACACGGTTCCGATTAATTTACACTGTACTCCTAGGGAGTCGGGGATAAAGTCGGTATCAATGCCTTTAACCTGAGCAATATTATAAGTAGGAATATCATTGTCGATAATCTCAAAACGGGTGCTAGTAATAGTACCGGTTGTAAGTCCAGCACTAGTTCCTAAAATCATCATATCGCCATATTCTAAACCTTCAACAAGCGCATCATCATTAATGGTGGTAAGAAGGTTAATAGAATCTGATCCTGCAGGTACAACTAAACTAAGCAAGCCGGTTACTGGATCAAAAGCGGGGGTAATAGTACCATCGGCAGTAGTTAAACCAGGACCCGGCATAAAGGAAAGATATACGGTGTCTACTCCAGTAGTAGCTGGGTTAATATCCAAAGTAATAGCTCCTGCACCCGCACTTTCTAAAGCAGAGTAATTAGCCATGCGGAATTCTACCGTAGGGGTAGATGGCGTGGTATTTACACAGTTACTGGTATGACTACCCAAGAAACTAAAGGTATTAGTAGGGTTAACCATCCACTGGGTGCTGGCCGTATTCCAATCCGTTTCACCGGCATTAACAGTCGCCATCCGAACTAAGGTGTTATTAGCCGTAGAACCACTACCTACCGTCCAGCTCGAACCGGGGTCAACACCTACTACTCCTACAATGTCAAGAGTATCTCCCATTACAGTATCCACCAAGAATAAAGCGTCATCGCCATTAAAGTGAGCTACACTAGGGAAAGATAGGTTGGTATCGGCAACCGCTAACATACTAGGGTCGGCCTGATCGGTAACAATGGTGTAAACATCGCCAGAGGCAAGGGTACCCATAAGGTTAAACTCGCTCATGCTGCTACCGCCATTTACGCTCAAGTAAACTTTATAAGGACCTAAATCGAGGTTACCAGAAGTAGGGTTATACACTTCAAAACCTTTGTTTTGAGAAGAACCTTCGATATACTCGCTAAAGAATGGCGCCGCACAGGGAACCGCCATAATTGCTGGGATAATATCATTGGTATCACGAGGTAGAATTTGATACCCTTCGTCGTGAGGAGCTGAACCGTCAAACTGACCACCCGCTCCAATCACATCAAAGAAACCGGTAGGTGCAGGACTTCCGTCGATATCGGTATCAGAGTCGATACGCATCGTTAGGGTGTCTACTCCATTGGTAATATCCACGTTGGCACTGCTACCTGCAGATGGCCATTGGGCTGGATTCACCAATTCAAATCCGTTTACTCGAATGTATTCACTTTCGGTGCTTTCATCCAGGGTAGAAACAACCGCCGGGCTTTTTAAGGCAACACCCGTTGCTAATACTTGAATAGAGTCTACTTGGAGTTCCAATAAGCCATTGAAGAAGGCTACATCTCCAAATACGCGGATAGAATCACCACGACTTACCTGATAACCACCGGGCTCATCCACAAAATCGAAGATGTTGATCCCATCGGTATTATCGTATAAGTAGAAGCTATAGCCATTATTACCATCAAAATCATCGGTGAAAACTACTCCTTGAACGGCACAGTTAACACCTAAAGAATCGGGAGCAAAATTGGCATCTAAGCTGTTAATCTGATTCACATTATACAAAGGAACTCCATTAAAGCTAATCGCTGCAGGTAGAATGTCATTCAGGTCGCGGGGGAAGATTTGATATCCTTCATCGTGTGGTGCCGAACTATCGAACTGACCACCGGCTCCGATAACATCGAAACTTCCAGTTGGAACAGGGCTACCATCAATATCCGTATCCGAATCGATACGCATAGTTAAGGTGTCGGTACCATTGGTAATATCCACATTCGCGCTACTTCCGGCTGATGGCCACTGCGAAGGTGTTACCACCGAGAAATTGTTCACCCGGATGTAGTCACTCTCGGTCGTTTCATCTAAGGTGCTTACCACGCGAGGGGCCCGCAAGGCAATGTTGCTTGCCAAGAGCTGAATAGAGTCTACTTGAATTTCTAAAAGACCATTGAAAAAAGCGATGTCACCGTAAACACGAATAGAATCGCCACGACTTACCTGGTAGCCCCCTGGCTCATCAACAAAATCGAATACGTTGATTTCGCCGGTATTGTCGTACATGTAAAAGCTATAGCCATTATTGCCATCAAAATCGTCGGTGAAAACCGTGCCAGTTAGAGCACAGTTAACCCCAAGCGAATCGGGTGCAAAGTTGGCATCCAAACTGTTAATTTGGGAGATGGTGTACATTGGTACGCTAACCACCTGACTGAAGGAGGCGCTATTGCTCACAATAACATCGCCAGCCGTACCACCAGTGCCATTCGCAAAGTTTGCCGCTACGTAAACCGTAGCATTAGCGGGTGGGTTAGCACCAGGATTCCAGTTAAAGGTCCAAGTGCGGCTTCCGCCAGAAGCGAAGTTTCCACTAATGGTATGCGTCACGAAGTTACTGCCCGATAATTGGGCACCACTTCCTGGACTGCTAATTGTTCCCACGTGACCCGAAGCATCTTCCACTGAGGCAGAAAAACCTACGGTACTTCCCATAGTGGTACCATTATCTACTGAAATAGTAATGGTATAGTTCGTATTTGCTTGATAGCCACTTGCTGGAATAGTGGAGCTCACCGTTACCGATTGGTTAGTGGCAGCAGGACCACTGTGGCAACCTCCTGTTGAACAGGTATTACCATTACTGGCGGGAGAACCACTGCGGTTTTGTGGGGCACCACCGGAGTTGGTGAAACCTTGATAGCCAATCAATAAAGTGGCTATAGTTGCTAAATAGACAGATAATTTTCGCTTCATAGTGCGGGGTTTAATAAGACAACAAAGGAAGGTTTTTTTTCAAAAACCTTCCTCAGCTAAACATTATCTAATGCTTAATAATAGATTCTAATTAATAAAAACTATAGGTGTAACCGATAGATACGGCAATACCTGGGTTTAATCGGTTAAACACTTGTCCGTCTGCCTCGTAGGCCTGGAACAAGCTCTCACGAACATCATTTAAAATATTGGCCACTTTAATATTCACCGCTTGCTTGCCGTCCTCACCAAAGGTCTTGTTAAAGGTGGCATTTAAACTATTAAAAGGTTCCGTGTAAATATCCGGAGCTACGTTACCACCTACAATCTCAAGGGTACGTCCTTTCACATTGTAGAACAAACCTGCACTAATGCCCTTTTCAATATTGTCATAACTAAAGCCAGCATTTACAATGTAAGGCGCTTGTCCGGCCATTTGTCGGGTACGCTCAATAGTTTGTCCGTCCTTCTCATTTGTTAATCGAGCATTATACTCTGCATCGGTCATATCAATTTGAGAATAGGTATAGGTGAAGTTTCCAGAGAAGGCAATCATTTTTAAGCTTTCGCTGATAAAGCCTAAATTCTTACGCAATTCAAACTCTCCCCCAATCAAGGTTCCATTACCCACGTTTCGTGGCTGGAAGTCGTTAAGAGCAGCTGGGATACGCACCAATTCGATTGGTGAATCGAAGGACTTATAAAACGCGCTTACCGAAACAATGTCTGCTCCATCAAGGAAGCGCTCCCAGCGCAAGTCAAAGTTGTTAATACGGGTAGACTGTAAGTTCCCATCCCAATCTTGATACTGGAATAAACCACCGTTAAAAGTACGGTTAGAAACAGGGTCCAAAATTTGAGCAAAGGAAAGTTCTTTAAACGATGGGCGAGCGATGGAGCGATAATAAGAACCACGAAGATTCACATCCTCACTTATGGCATAAATCAAGTTGGCCGAAGGAAAGAGATCAATCGCATCCAATACTAAATCATTATCCAAGGTATTTCCTAGCGGGTTGTTTGGATTCTGGGCAGCAATTTGATCACGACCAGTATGTCTTTGTTGGAAAATTTCGGCCCGTAAACCAAGCACTGCCTTGAGGCTCTCGGTTGGTTTAAATTCTTCGGATACGTAAATACCAATATTATGAACATTAGATTGGTATTCGTTAGGGTTGGCAAAACCGGCTAAAAGTAGAGGATCATAAGATAAAAGACCCGTATCGTAAAGGTTCTGATCTACCAATACCGAATTAGGATCTCCATTATATAAAATTTGGTTTCCAGAAACCTGACGAAGATCGTATTGGAAAATCGAATAATCGCGGTACTTAAATAGGTGGCTGATTCCGAATTTCAACTTAGCATCGTCGTCCAACAAGCTATGTTGACGGATAACATCAACTTTAGAAGCCAGGTTAACCTCTGATAGAAAACGCCAAATACGACTTGGGTTGCCACCTTCACCAGGGCCGAAGGTTGAGTCTCCGTTGTTCACCGTAAATGCGGTTTTACGAATATCAGGATCTTGCAAAGAGGATAAGGTTGGCGCAATGGCCCAATTAATCTCCCAATCACCGCCATCAATATAATGCTCACCGCTTAATAGCATATTGGTTAAGCCGCGTTGATTATATTCCAAGTTATGTCCAAAGGCCTCAAAGTCTGAAATTTGAACCGCTCCCTCGAAGTTCACAATTTCCAACTGGGCCGAACGAGCTGTTGCACTCTGTAAGTGCATCGCGGTAAATTTATACTTGGAAAGCAAAGTCTTGTAAGTAATACCTGCTAGTCCTCCTACTAAAATGTTATTTTCAGAGAGCTTGCCTCTTTGATCAACCGCCGGAATTAATTGAAACTCATCGGAAGGAATCGGACGTTGATATTCACCAAACTGAATATCATCGTAAAACACACGTGAGTTATCGTAAGTAGCCGAAAAAATGTAACCGATTTTACTACCATCCTCTAAAGACTTTTGATCTCCGAAAGAGATTCCAATACCAAAATCCATCGGACTGGTGGTAGTTTCGGCACCCAATGTTTTTGAAAATTGACGGTTAAAGGCACTTACTTCGGCATCATCATCAAAAATCGCCCGTGGTCCTGAGCCATTAGGATCGGGAATTTCACGAGTTCCATCATCAAATCCCAAGAAATCGGTAGCGCCCCCTTCGTAAGCGATGTATTCCGAATTAAAGTGCATAGCAGGATTGTAGCCTACCCCTACACTTACGTCGAAAATTTTAGTTGTTGGAAACTCCTGTGTTTCAATATTAACCACCCCACCGGTAAAATCCGCTGGTAATTCTGCTAATCCCGATTTTAAAACGGTAAGGTTGGAAATTAAGGTCGTTGGGAAAATGTCAATTTGAATACTATTCTTATCTGGATCCAAACCTGGAATATCCATGCCGTTGAGCATGGTTTTGGTATAGCGATCACCAAGTCCACGTACGTAAACATATTTACCGCCTTCTACCGAAACACCAGTAACTCGTTTAGCGGCATCACCAGCATCACTATCACCAGTTTTACGAAGCTTAGCCGCGGAAACACCATCTATTAAGTTGGTGGATTTTCTTTTTACCGTAACGATAGCCGCTTCTGAATTACGGACGGCCTCCGAAGTAACTACTACTTCCGCCAATTCATTACTTGCTGGTTTCAAAGTAACGGGATCAACTACGGTAACTTCACCTGAAGTAACGACCACATCAGTAATCACCAAGCTGCTCATCCCAATGAAGCTAATTTCTAATTGATAAGTACCCGGCTCAATTTGAATTTCAAAATATCCATCAAAGTCCGTGGTTGTGCCTATCATAGTGCCTTTTATTACTGCATTCGCAGAAAACAAGGGCTCACCGTTTTCTCCATCTAAAACCTGACCTCTAATGGTACCCTTTTGGGCAAACACTAAGGTCGGAAGCACAAATAACAAGATGGTTAAGGTATTTTTAATTACAGCCTTCATCGACATGGTTTTGACTATTTCTAATGCTAAAAAAGTCTGCCCCCGAAAAGGAGCAGACTTCGAAATATGAATTTCTTTTATCTTCTATTAAAGTCCAATTGAACTTAAGGCACCTGACTGAGCAGCCCAGGTAAATCCGAACTCAGCGCTGTTAGCACCTACAGTGTTAGCGTTAGCGGCTACAGAAGTTAAAGCAGCAGCAGGAACACCAGTAAATACTGAGTCAACAGGCTCGCCACCAGCAGGAAGAGTGTACTCCCAGTTCGCGTTAGTTCCTGATCCGTCACCACCGAAAGAAGAGATACCGTCTTTGTAGTCAGCATCCCAACCGAAGAAGTATACATTCTCTACACCAGCGTTAGTGTTACCGTCCCAGTCAACTAAGTCAGAGATAGCAGAACCAGCATAGATAGTACCGTCAGTGAACTGATGCGTACCGCGGTTCAAATCACCTTCAGGACCGTCAAGCTCCATACCTGATCCATCAGGACCAACTACGATCCAGTTGGTACAAGTACCAATCCAGTCTTGGTCGGTATCTAAACCGTCGTCACCACAGTTCCAAACTAACATGTTAGTAGTGTTTACAGAACCACCGAACCACTCAACACCATCGTCAGCGTTAGCTACGATTTCTACGTGGTCAATAGTAGTACCGGTTCCTACACCACCCATGGTTAAACCATTGATTTCGTTACCAGCACCGATGTTAGATCCACCGTGACGGATAGAGCAGTATACAAAAGAACCGCTGTTATCAGCATCGTTGGTACCACCGTAACGAGCATCAACAGAAGTAGGAATACCTTCAATCTGTAACTCAGAAAGTTGATCACCATCGTCGTTAGAAGCAGAAATTTGAGCTTCACCTAAGATGATAACACCACCCCAAAGACCAGTGTTACTTGGATCCATGTTTGGAGATACGATTTGTCCTGGCTCAATATCATCAGCAATTGTAGTGAAGATGATAGGCTCAGAAGCAGTACCTACCGCATTGATCATACCATCACGAGTAATGATAAGAGCAGAAGCGAAAGCACCAGAACCTGGAGAAGCTTTAACGATAGTTCCAGCTTCGATAGTAAGGGTAGCACCACCAGAAACTAAAACACGACCGTCTAAGCGATAGATATTGTCTTTTGTCCAGGTAGCATCGCTAGAAATAGTACCAGAAACAGGAACAACATTAATACCGTTATCAGTAGTTTGATTGTCGGTAGTGTCGTCCTCACACGCAGTAAAAGCAAGCGCTGCAACGGCAGCAAGAGCAAATGACTTAAATTTTTTCATCGGAGAAATACTTGTTATTTGTTGGCGGCAAAGGAACAAGCACCTTGTTAAGCAGGTGTTAAGTGAGCTTTAAGGAACTTTAGCGATTTGGAAACGGGGCAGCTAAAGAGAATTCAATTTGCTAATGTCTTAAAATCAACAGCTTATAATCATTAAGCCCACATTAAGGTATTCCTTGTTAATTTAACGAATTGTTAAGACGTCTCCTGCCCTAGGCTTTATAACTATTTTTGGAGGCGAAAAATTCAAAGCTGAATCATGACTAACAGCGATTACACTATTCTATTAGTGGATGATGAACCCGATATCTTGGAGTTTATATCCTATAATTTGAAAAAAGAGGATTTTAAGGTTTTAACCTCCAATGACGGTGAAAGCGGTTTACGCAAAGCCAAGCAAGAAAAGCCTCATTTAATTTTATTGGATGTAATGATGCCCGGTATGGATGGTATCGAAACATGCGATCAAATTCGGAAAACACCGGGATTAGAGGGCACCTTGATTGCCTTTCTTACGGCAAGAGGAGAAGACTATTCGCAGGTTGCTGGCTTTGATGCAGGAGCGGATGACTACATCACCAAACCCATAAAACCTAAAGTGCTAATAAGTCGTATAAAAGCCCTCTTACGCCGATATGGGCAAACGGCGCAAAACGACTCCCTTCAACAATTTGGTAATTTAAGCATCGACCTTGATAAATATCAGGTGAGCTTAAAAGGTAAAAAGCTAGATTTACCCCGAAAGGAATTTGAACTCTTAAGCCTATTAATATCACGTCCTGGTAAAGTGTTTCACCGCGATGAAATTCTCGATAAAATTTGGGGCAATGAAGTGGTAGTAGGCGGTAGAACAATCGATGTACACATCCGTAAACTGCGCGAGAAAATTGGTGATAAACTGATTAAAACGGTAAAAGGCGTAGGCTATAAATTTGAAGCGTAATTGCGATTAGATAAACCCGGAATACTGGCCTTTACCCTAGCCTTGGTGCTAGGTTTGATAGCCGCAGGAGTGATGAGCCTCTTTCGTGCTGCCTACATGGTGGATAGTGTTCCGGTATACCTACCCCTATTAATTGGCGCCCTGATATTTGCCCTAGCCTATTTTTTAATTCGTTTTGGGGTAGAGCAATTCATCTACCGCAAGGTGAAAATCATCTATAAGAATATTCATGAACTAAAAATAGGTTCTGAATTTGAAGAGGAAGAATTAGCGCGTAGTACTGACCTCGACCTTGTTACCCGCGAGGTTTCGGAATGGGCAACCCAAAACCGCAACGAAATTGCCGAACTCCGCGAGCGCGAATCTTTTCGCCGCGAGTTTATTGGTAATATCTCTCACGAATTAAAAACACCCATCTTTAATATTCAAGGTTACCTCTTAACCTTGCTCGATGGGGCTATTGATGATCAAGAAATAAATCGCCGCTACCTAAAACGCGCCAATAAATCGGTGGATCGAATGATTAATATCATCGAAGATTTAGAAACCATCTCCGCTTTGGAATCCGATCGGGTGCGTATCAATTATGAAATCTTCGACCTTGTGGAACTGGTAGAAGGCGTGCATGAACTGGTAGAAGACAAGGCTAAAAAGCGAAAGATTAAGCTGCTGATCAATAAGGATTTAGACCGACCGGTAAAGGTACGTGCCGATCGTGCTAAAATTGAACAGGTGCTTATTAACCTAGTAGGAAATGCCATTAAATATGGTAATGAGAATGGCCGAGTTGAAATCCGCTTTTTCGATATGGATAAGCATATTCTAACGGAAGTGAATGATGACGGTGTTGGCATTCCGCCCGAGGACCTTCCACGCGTATTTGAGCGGTTCTATCGGGTTGATAAAAGTCGTAGTCGCGATGCTGGCGGAACAGGCTTAGGTCTTTCCATAGTGAAACACATTATTGAATCGCATAAAGAAACGATTAATGTGCGCAGCAGCGAGAACAAAGGCTCTACCTTTTCTTTTACCCTAAAAAAGGCTTAAATAAATCCGGGGGTAAACTCAGCTCCCAAGCTTCTGGCTGAGGAAGTGCCTTTAAACGGTCAAGATTCCTTTCCAATTGCAGATTATCCTGCTCTGCCATCAGCCATCCGTAATTTCCACTGTGTTTTTTTGCTAGATATTCCTGCTCATACTGACCGGGCGTTGGGATTAACAAGGCTTTCTTTCCTAATTTTCGGTAATCCATTAAGGAGCTATAACCACTGCGGCTTATCACAATATCTGCTGCCGAAATAAGTCTCGATAGGTCAAAACTCCCTAAACGATCATAAATCTTAAAGCGCTTTTTATAACGATCCGGGCAAGCACCGTCGGTTCCACGTACCAAAACACTTCCTTCTGGAAAGAGGGCCGAATGGTCCATTAGCTTCGCTTCCAAAATACTACGCTGGGGCTCAGGACCACTAAGAATGATTAAGACAGGAATATTCCTTTCCGTTGGCGCATTTTCCAAGGCACTTAAAATACCAATAGGCACCACCGGCCTTGGACTCATGCTCAAGTCTCCACTTAATGCAGCGTCGGCCCGATCTGGAAGCCAAAGCTCATCAAAACGATGATAATAAGCACGATGGGCCATTGCCGCCAAGGAACTAAAGTTACCAGCCTGAGGCCTAAATTGGTGACTGAGGTAAATAGATTTATGATTTCGAGAGCGAAAACCCAAACGGTTGTCGGAAATTACCGCCGATACTTCATATTCCTCGGCCCACATTTCGGCACTCTGCCTTTCTTTATGGGCAGCCCAGGCTATCGGCCCTAAGGAAGCTAGTAGTCGGGGCCACTGCTTATTGCTCTTCGAATAGCGCACCCCATAATCCGGTAATTCCAGGAATTGTAAATGCGGAAACTCGGTTTGCAGCCAGGCACCAGCAATTCCGTTTGAAGCAAGAATTACTCCTATATCCTGAGCTAATAGGGCTTTGATTAAAACGCTGCTTCGCGTAGCATGACCTAATCCCCAATTTAAGACGCCAAACAAAACCCTTCTTTGCATTGGTGCAAGTTCTGAAAAGGCAATCAATTACTTTTGCAGCATGGCACGAAAAAAATTGCAGCGCTTCGAAGAAAACGCGCAAATGAAACATGTGGTGGAACCCAGCCGAGAGGAAGTTCTCAAAGGCCTTGATTTGCAAGGCAACTGGGGCCAAGAAATATTTGGTAATGACCGCCCCATTGTATTGGAATTAGGTTGCGGCAAGGGCGAATATACCTTGGCCTTAGCGCGTCGAAATCCAGAAGTAAACTACATCGGCATAGATATTAAAGGGGCTCGAATTTGGTATGGTGCCAAGCAGGCTCAGGAAGAAGGCTTAAAAAATGTAGCCTTCTTAAGGACACAAATCGAATTACTCGACCATTGCTTTGGTGCTGGCGAAATTGCCGAAATCTGGATTACTTTTCCTGATCCGCAAATAAAACACACCCGAATCAAGCATCGCCTTACGCATCCCAATTTCATGATGCGTTACCAATATATTTTACAGGCAAAAGGATTACTTCATCTAAAAACGGATAGCGAATTTTTACACGGTTACACCCTAGGATTATTGCAATTAATGGGCTTTCCGGTGCATCGGGTGTATCATGATATTGACAAGCAAATGCCTCGCAAGGACGAACCCATACTAGTGGAAGTTCAAACCCATTACGAGCATCTTTTCCGCCAGCAAGGGAAACCCATCACCTATATCCGCTGGAGCTTTGAGTGACTTTTACGACAGAGTTTACGCCCTTTGCCGGCACATACCCGAGGGTCGGGTAACCAGCTACGGTGCCATAGCCAAATTTTTAGGGGCGGCAAAAAGCAGTCGCTTGGTGGGCTATGCTATGAATAAAAGCCTTACGGCAGATGGCGTTCCGGCCCATCGCGTGGTTAACCGACTCGGTATGCTCAGTGGGAAGCACCATTTTGGGGGCTCTACCCTAATGGAAGATCTCCTTAAAAATGAAGGGATTCCGGTAAAGGAGGATCAGATACAAAACTTCGATCAGTATTTTTGGGACCCTGCGGAGCATTTAAACCCCTCGGATTTTTAATATGGCTGGAATTCTATATATCGTCCCCACTCCTATTGGGAATTTAGAGGATATGACCTTTAGGGCTATTCAATGCCTTAAGGATGCCGATCTTATCTTGGCGGAAGACACCCGTACCAGCGGCAAGCTTCTAAAGCATTTTTCGATTGAAACTCCCATGCGCGCCAATCATATGCATAATGAGCACCGCATTACCGCTCAGTTTATTGCTCAAATGGCGGCCGGAAAAACGATTGCCTTAATAAGTGATGCGGGAACTCCGGCAATTTCTGACCCGGGTTTCTTAATGGTTCGTGAAGCCCTCAAAGAAAACATTGAAGTCATCTGCTTACCAGGCGCAACGGCCCTTATACCGGCCCTAGTTGTTAGTGGCTTGCCGGCCCATAACTTTAGTTTCGAAGGATTTTTACCGCCTAAAAAAGGACGTCAAAGTCGTTTGCAAAAACTAGCTCTTGAGGAACGTACCCTCGTTTTTTATGAGAGCCCCCACCGGATTATCAAGACCCTGAAAGACCTTAGTGAACACTTTGGTGCCGATCGTGAAGCTAGCTTGAGCCGTGAGATCTCTAAAAAATTTGAAGAAACCCGACGCGGTAGTCTTCATGAGCTCATTGCTTCTTGCGAAGCCCAAGCTCCAAAAGGAGAATTAGTTCTTTGCGTGTCGGGATGCACAGGTAAACAGAACTAAAACTACCCTAAAAGCGCACGCTTTACCCATTTTCTTTTAGCTAGGTGCAAGTTTCACCTATGTTGGTCTATTCGCAATTAGGAGGTTTGCTTCAAACCAAAACCTCGAACCATGCGAACATTTCTTTTGCTGCTAATTGCATTCAGCTTGAGTCCCATTCTAAAGGCTCAGTCCGAAAACTACCCCAACTTTATTAACGATAGCACCCAAGCTCGTTATCGCTTTGAAGAAAAAGTTTATCAAAGTGCGACCATTCCCTCTGGAACTCTCATTGAAGAGATTGATATATCTGAGCGAGACCTCTTAAAACCAATGGAATTTCATCGCTTGGTCTGCACTGGTATAAATAACCAATCCGAACCTTATTTCCAGGCCATCAACATTAAGGCTAGTGCATTAGAAGATTGGATGCACCTTCCAGATATCCAACTGATGAGCCCAACTGGCAGTTTTGGTTTTGATTCTACTGGCCAGCAAGAGTATTACTTCCCCAATAATGCCTCCGAGAACCAGACTATGGTGGAGGAGATCAGCTATCTGCAACAAAATGGGTTTCAACCAATCATGATGTTTTTCCCGAGCAAGCGGGATCCTGATATTCAAGCTGCCATTAACGATGGGGCCTCACTACAGCAACTGCCCTTTAATGCTTTTCAACTTAGCCTAAATGGAAATGTTGTTCGCATAGAGCCCAATGAAAAAAAGGTATACCGCCGCTACCTTATAGATAGCGTTCAGTACGAAGTAAATACCCAATACACCCTTTACGCTCCTTATGGTTATGTACCCTTATGGGAAGAGGAGAAATATTACCGACTCGATTTAAGTCATCCCGTCACCTTTACTAAAACCACCACCTTCCATAATCATGTTATCGAAGATTTAAATAACCTAATTGAAAAGTACACCGACAAAGCTCACTTAGAGGTTTATCCAAATCCCGTGGAAGACCAATTTGAAATTCTTTTACGTGGGATTCCCGATGCTCAAGTTTCTCAAGTGCAAGTGCGCGATCATCTTGGTAACATTATTCAGACTTATCCAAACCCCATTGTAAGTCAGGACATCATAAGTATTGATGGATCTGCTTACCCCAATGGGGTCTTGATTTTAATTGTCCAAACCCAAGCTGGACTCTTCTCCCAAACCTTTACTAAAATTTAAACCTGATGAAAAAGCTAATTCTAAGTTGCGCCTTGGGCCTAATGAGTTATCCCGTTTTTGCCCAAGTCGAAGCCATCTCTACCGACTCCCTCAGAATTCTTAGTTCTAACCCAGAAAACCCCTTAAATGGTGGAGGTCTTGACAGTAATAGTACTGATACGGTGGGGAGGAAAATTGTGTTCTGGATTCATGGACTCGCGGGCAATCAGAGCTCTTGGGGTCATGTTTACCATGCTACTCGCTTTCAAGGCGGCAACCCTATTCCAGGATACCCGGAAAGGGTATTCTACGGAATCAATCAGGAGTATACGGCCGAGGAACAGTTCGATTTATTAAATGCCACCATAAACTACGCCCAAATCTTAAAAAACAAATTAAACAGTTCCCCTTATCCCGGGATTGATACCTCGAAGAGATTTGCCATCGCTCATAGTCAAGGCGGACTTATGGGCCGCACCCTGCGCTATATGTCCAAGTCAACACACCCCAATGCCCACGTACCAAACCTTTTTACCGGCCTTGCAACCTTCGGAACGCCTCATCAAGGTGCCGCTATTATAAACTATTCGGATAGTGGTCATGTACAAAACTGGATAACAGAAGGCTGCATAGCCCTTAGCAAAGCTGAAATAACAATATTCACCGACGGCAATTGGATTTTAAGTAACGTCCTACCACCAAGCCTCATTAGTAGGTTCTCAACTGCTGCTTGTTCTGGATTGGAAAAAACGGTCTTACCCTTGCTGGTTAACTCCATCAGGACACCCCTGTCTAAAGACTATGCTAAGGGACACCCGATTTTAGACAGTTTAAATCAATTTGCAAGCACCGACCCCCTTTTTCAAGTGGTTACCTTTTATGGAGCCGAGGAGGAGCCCGTTTTTTGGCGCTTAATACACACTATGACCCTCACTCCAGATTCAGTGATTACCGGGGAAACCTTAAAAGACAATCCATTCGGGCTAGATGATGATGATGAACTGCCAATGCTCGTTAACAACCGGATAAGTGACTACATCAGCAAAAAGAATTATTGGATTCAAAGGTCCAGAAGAGTAGTGTTTTATACTTGGCTCAGACCTCCAAGCCACTATGATGCTTTCAGCCTATTCTCGTACAATAGAGCAATTGGAAAAGCTCGAATCTATAATTCTGCCGCCCATTGGCTCGGTTCTGCAAATCTTCGCTGGAAAAGATATATCGGTGCCCGCAGGGACTCGGTTTGGCTAGAAGGTTACCAATGCGATTGCTTATATGACCTCGGAGGAATGAATGGCTACAGCTTTTCAAGTACGGTTGTCCAAGACCCTTCGGACTGCAATACCAGTAATGCTATTTCGTGCAATATCACACCTCGGGAACGCCACATGATATACGAGGAAGAAAGTGACGGAGTGGTTCCAATTTCATCTCAAAGAACGTACTATGGCGCAAAGAACGCGAGTGTGGAATTGGAAAACACCAATCATATGCAGGTTAGAAACTGTACGAGAACCAAAGAGGAACTTACCAAGCTTTTCGATGGTACATATGGTATTAAATTTAAACTTGATAAAAAATGATAAGAAGTAGTGCCAGAATATGGATAATATGTGTTTTCATATTGTTATCCTGTAGAACTCGAGTTAAGTCACCCCCTCAACCTGATCAGTCCAAAACCTTAGAGCTTGTATGGCAGACTCAATTGGTGCCTTCGCCTGCTCGCTCCTATTATACCATTGCCATGAATCCCGTCCTAAACGGAAATCATGTTGTTTTTGGCACCGAGTATCATCTACATGGAAAGGCTGCTCCTATTCTATTTCTCGATACTGCAAATGGCAATATAAATAACACTTGGTCTGATTATGGCTACGGGACAACTCTCTATTATGGAGAATTAACGGCACAAATTGACAACTACCTACTCTTAAGCACGCAGAGGTCAATAGACTGTATTCATTTACCCAGTATGTCCACTAACTGGAGTGCCCCCATAGCTAATAACGGCCCTCATATTTACCCCTATAAAAATCACATATACACCTCGTATGAAAGCGCCGATGGTAAAACCGCCACGATTATTCGGAGTCAAGCACATCAAAAAAGTTTCGAATTGGTCTACTCCTTCTCAGGCGATGGAAGCTTCAACCATGGTTTCGACTCGTTTGGCTTCGGACAGCTCGACAATGGTGATGATGTGATGGTTTGGAAAAACCGAAGATGGCTCGGCGGTCAGATCCCGACGGACATTTTTGCTTATAACCTTACTGCCGACACATTGATGTGGCGTAATACGGATATTGATATTAACTCAGGTATTATTCCGCTGCAAGTTGAGAATAATAGGGTATACGGGCTAGTAAAGTATCATGCTTTCTGTATGGATTTGCACTCTGGTGCTATGCTATGGTATCGTAAAATAACCGACTTTGTAAAACTTAGCTATGGCGTCCAGTTCTTTGATGGCGACTTCCTTATCTACGGGGACGCAATGCTAATAAAAGGCGGTGGCAACGAATTGGTCTCTATTAATAAATCTAATGGCACCTTACGCTATGTAAGGGAAGACTTAGACCCAGGTATCGAAGATCGCTTTACTTACTTCGAGGGCAAGATATTCTTTGCAACCGAAGACGGAATTGCTGCGATAGACCCACTACTTGGTGATGATTTGTTGAAAGACTATAACATGGAAGGGTTCGATGAAATTCAAAGTAAAATAGTAATTGACCCCAACCGGAGGGTCATGTACTTCCATGATGGCCGTTACGCCTATTGCGTGAAGATTCCTAAGCTGCTTTAAGTTTCACTGCTAGCCTAATACTACATCGATGCGTTATCTAGTCGCTTTTCTATTCTTGCCACTTTTAATGAGCTCTCAAACAAAGGAAACTGACACCACCGTCTATCTAAACATTCAATTTTTTGGCACTATGCCTCAAAATGGAATATTTGAGGTACCCAGTATTCAGGGTCTAGGCTTAGGTTATAGTATGGAAATAGCTGGCATGGTGTATAAAGATAAATTGGGGCTAAGCTTTAAAACCATCAGGCAAACAAATCAAATAATAAGTCTTTACCCCTATAATTATTTGGATCCTTGGGCTCACGAGAATTTAATGACCATGATTGACCGAACAGCTAGACTTGAAAACAGTAGCTTTCTATTTGGCTTTAATTATATTTTTAGACTCGGTCAGGGTTTAAGCATTCAGCCCTATGCCCTTGCTGGATTAAATTTGGCATTCCTAGATGCCGAACAGCCTATATACTTCCCAGCTAAGCCTGGAGAGGCACCAAATAAGATTAGCTCAATGGATATCGTTTTCAGTGCCGCCTACCAGGTTGGTTTTAATGGATCTATAAGCATCAACAATTTGGTGGATCTAAACCTTGGCGCTGGGCATTTTTTAAGCTTTTTAGATATCGAATCTTTTGACGACCCCTTCACTAAGAAGCGTATTGCCGTCCACAACCTCCATCTCGGTATCGGAGTTAATCTAAAATTTTAGAAGCCAAAAAAAAGGTCCGCAATCGCGGACCTTTCTGTATTGAAATAAATTCTCTTTAGATTATACCGTCATGATTTCCTTTTCCTTGATCTCAATGGCGGTATCAACCTTAGCTACGTTCTTATTGGTTAAAGCCTGAACGCGTTCTTCCGCATCCTTAACCAAATCCTCGCTAATGCCATCTAAATCTTTAAGCATATCATTGGCGTCCTTACGTGCCGAACGAATGGAAACCTTCGCTTCTTCTCCCTCGGCTTTAGCCTGTTTAACCAAATCGCGACGACGCTCTTCGGTTAAGGGTGGGATATTAATTATTACTGTCTCCCCATTATTTTGAGGGTTTAAGCCCAAATTAGCGTTCATGATGGCCTTTTCAATTTCTGGGATTAAGCCTTTCTCCCAAGGCTGAACACTTAAAGTTCGGGCATCTGGAGTCGCTACATTCGATACCTGGCTTAAAGGCGTCATGGCCCCGTAATACTCCACACGTACCCCTTCGAGCATCGCTGGATTTGCACGACCGGCGCGAATCTTTAGTAGTTCCTTTTCCAAATGCTGCAGGGATTTCTTCATGCTATCCCCTGCTTCGCTAATGATCAGATCGATATCTTCCATCCGAAATAGAGTCTTAATTGGCCACTAAGGTACCTACTTTTTCTCCTTTTAAGAGATTATGCAAGTTCCCGGGCTTGTTCATATCAAATACAATAATGGGTAAGTCATTTTCCTTACTCAAAGTAAAGGCCGTCATGTCCATTACATTTAGACCTTTCTCGTAAACCTCTTTAAAGGAAATTGATTCGTACTTAGTGGCGGAGGCATCCTTCTCAGGATCCGCAGTGTAGATACCATCTACTCTGGTACCTTTTAAAATCACATCCGCGTCTACCTCAATAGCTCTTAAGGTGGCAGCAGTGTCAGTGGTGAAATAAGGATTACCAGTTCCCGCGCCAAAAATAACAACGCGACCCTTTTCTAAGTGACGCGTCGCTCGTCTTCTGATGTAGGGTTCAGCTACCTTATTCATTTCGATGGCTGATTGCAACCTAGTTTTTACTCCTTCCACTTCGAGCGCACTCTGTAAGGCTAAACCGTTAATTACGGTTGCTAACATGCCCATATGGTCGGCTTGAGTGCGATCCATTCCTTCACTGGCCCCTTTAAGCCCGCGGAAAATATTACCGCCTCCAATTACAATTGCTACTTGAACACCCAGTTCCACAACCGATTTAATCTCTTCGGCGTACTCCTTAAGGCGGTCCCCATTAATGCCATACTCTTGGTCTCCCATTAGGGATTCTCCGCTGAGCTTTAATAAAATGCGATTGTATTTCATGGTTTGGAATTCGGTATGCTGGCAAAGATACAAGGATACGACGTAAATAAAACCTGAAATTGAGCTTTGCTTTCTCCTATTTTTTAGGGCTAGTAAAAACAAAAAAGCCGTCTCCATAATTGGAGACGGCTTCTTAAATAGTATTGGTTTGGAACTTATACGCCCAAACCTACGCGTTTAAATGCGGTAGCTGAAAGCTCTTTGTCCTCAGACTGTAAGTACTTCTCTACGCTTAGTTTGTTATCGCGAATGTAAGCTTGCTCTACTAAGGTGTTTTCCTTGTAGAATTTACCCAAGCGACCCATCGCAATCTTATCCAGCATTTCTTCTGGTTTACCTTCTTGACGAGCTAGGTCCTTACCAACCTCCAATTCGCGGTCGATAGTCTCTTGATTTACACCATCACGGTTTAAAGCAATAGGGTTCATTGCAGCAGCTTGCATCGCTACGTTTCTTCCCGCTTCAGGAGCTTCTTTAGTTAAACCAACTAAAGTAGCAAGTTTGTTACCAGCATGGATATAAGAGGCTACGAAAGGAGCTTCTACGACCTCATAAGAGCCAATCTCCAACTTCTCACCAATTACACCAGTTTGCTCTACTAATTTATCAGCTACTGTCATGTCACCAAGACTAGCGGCTAAAAGACTGTCTTTATCCGCAAACTTGTTCGCTAAAGCAAGATCCAAAATGCTTTGGGTAAGCGCTACAAAACTATCGTTCTTCGCAACGAAATCGGTTTCACAATTAAGGCTCAATACAGCACCAAAGCTGTTATCAGAGCTACTTCCTGCAAGTACACAACCTTCGGAAGTTTCGCGATCAGCGCGCTTAGCAGCTACTTTCTGACCTTTTTTACGTAGAATATCGATGGCCATTTCGAAGTCACCCTCGGCTTCCACCAAGGCTTTCTTACAATCCATCATTCCGGCTCCTGTCTGTTTTCTGAGTTTATTTACCTCAGCGGCGGTAATTTTAGCCATTGTATCAGATATTATTTAATTGTCGGAAAATAAAGAAGGGATAAAAATCGCTTTTCACCCCTCCTATTGAATTAAATGCTTGTTATGCTTAGGTGAAATTAAGCTTCTTCAGAACTTTTTTCTTCCTCAGCTCCTTCGGCTTTGGCAGCAGCTTTCTGAAGTTTAGCGTCTTTCGCTTTGTTCTTCTCTGCAGAACGCTCGGCAAGTCCTTCGCGCACATAGTCGGTAACCTTACTTACCAAAATGTCGATTGACTTAGTGGCGTCATCATTACCAGGAATAGCAAAGTCAACTTCAGTAGGATCCGAGTTCGTATCAACAATCGCGAAGGTTGGAATACCTAATTTCTGAGCTTCTTTTACCGCAATGTGTTCTTTAGTAGTATCAACGATAAACAAAGCTCCAGGTAAACGAGTCATATCGGCGATAGAACCCAATTGCTTGTCTAACTTGGCACGCTGACGATCAACCTGCAAACGCTCACGCTTACTTAAGGTTTCGTAAGAACCATCTTCCTTCATGCGATCGATGTTTTGCATCTTTTTGATCGCTTTACGGATGGTTACGAAGTTGGTTAACATCCCTCCAGGCCAACGCTCAGTAATGTAAGGCATGTTTACCCCACCTGCGTTTTTCTCGATGATGTCTTTTGCTTGCTTCTTGGTAGCAACGTAAAGAATTTTACGACCACTAGCCGCAATCTTTTGCATTGCCTCTGCAGCATGCTCTAATTTTGCCTGTGTTTTATACAGGTCGATAATGTGGATTCCATTACGCTCCATGAAAATATAAGGAGCCATGTTTGGATTCCATTTACGGGTTAAGTGACCGAAGTGCACTCCCGCATCTAGCATTTCTTTTACGAATTGATCTGCCATGGATGATTTCTAGTTTACATTCACTAATTCAACTCTACGGTGGACTTCGAAACTACTCCGAAGCACCCGCAGAATTTGGATACTAAACCCAAATATTGTTTAACGCTTAGAGAACTGGAATTTCTTACGCGCTTTCTTCTGACCGAACTTCTTACGTTCTACCATACGTGGATCACGAGTCAACATTCCTTCAGGCTTAAGCTGAGGACGGAAGTCAGGATTTACTTCACATAAAGCACGGCTAATACCTAAGCGTACAGCTTCAGCTTGACCGGTAATACCACCACCATCAACATTGATATTTACATCATATTGACCTGTAGTTTCAGTTACCGCGAAAGCCTGCTCTACCTTATAGTGTAAAGCCGGAGTGTTAAAGTACTCCTTGTAATCCTTCTTATTGATAGTAATAGCGCCCTTTCCTTCTTTCATGAAAATACGCGCAACGGAAGTTTTTCTACGTCCGATAGTGTGAGTCACTGACATACTCCGCTATTATTTAATGGTATTGATATCAATTTTTTCTGGCTTCTGAGCTGCATGTGGATGCTCAGTACCGGCATAGGCGTGAAGGTTGCGATAAATATCACTTCCTAAACGATTCTTAGGCAACATACCCTTTACGGCATTCTCTACTACCTTAATTGGATTCTTCATCATCAACTCAGCAGGAGTAGTGAAACGCTGACCACCAGGATACTCGGTGTGACGTACATATTGCTTCTCTGTGGCTTTCTGTCCGCTTAAGCTTACTTTATCCGCATTAATCACAATCACATTATCGCCACAATCAACATGAGGTGTGAAATTGGGCTTGTGCTTTCCACGCAATAAATAGGCTACCTTAGAAGCCAAACGACCCAAGGTTTGACCCTCGGCGTCAACTAAAACCCATTTCTTATCAACAGTTTGGCTGTTTGCCGATACTGTTTTATAACTCATTGTATTCACAACTACCTAGTATTTAAATCGTTATCTTTCGAACACATAACCCTCCAAAAAGGGGCTGCGAAAATACAATAATAATTATCAAACTGCCAAACCTTATCAACCATAAATCGTTGAAAATTATCTAGGTAATCTTCCTCACCCAACTTAAAGCCCAACAAAGCGTCTATATTTGTGCACCCATTTCAAAATTTCTCTCAAAAAATGACGCGCATCATTCTGCTATTGGCCTTATTTAGTACTTCTATTCTTAGTGCGCAATCGGGCTCAACTGATAACCCTCGACATAATCATAAACGTTGCACCTTCGACGAACTTTACCATCAGGAACTTCAAAATGAAGATTCGCGGGCAAAGCTAAGTGCGATTGAACGTTTGATCTACGAAAAAGCACAAGAAATTAAACAGGAAGGTTATGCTTCGTATGGCCGCAATGGTAAAACCAATACCATCCTTTACACCATCCCAGTTGTAGTGCATGTTATTTATGCCTCCGAGTATGATAATATTTCGGTCGCTCAAATTGAGGATGCCTTACGCATCTTAAATGAAGACTTCCAAAGGTTAAACGCCGATGCCAGCCAAACCCGCCCCGTTTTTCAAGGTGATGCGGCCGACCTTCAAATTGAATTTAAGCTCGCCAAAATTGATCCCAACGGAAATTGCACCGATGGAATTACGCGCACGCCCAACGCTAATGCTTCTCTTACCGGTGGTGAGAGTGCCAAAGTGGTTAAATGGAATCGCAATAAATACCTGAACATTTGGGTAACACGAAATGTAGCGAATACCACCCCTCAAGATCCTGGTGGCGGATATACCTTAGGTTATTCCTTTATGCCAGGAACAGGCGGCTCTGGAGATGGCGTGATTATTCGTCATGATGAAATGGGCACCATCGGCACGGCCAGCACCCGTAATCATACCGGTCGCACGCTTAGTCATGAAGTAGGGCACTATTTAGCCTTGCATCATCCCTTCGCACCATCCCGTCAACAATCGGCTAATAATGCCGCCGATCCCTGTTTAAGAAATCACATTACCAATCCCACATCCACCAACCTTCCCGGTTTTGAAAACCTCTTGGATTTTTGTGAGGACACTCCACCAGCAGCTGCCAGCAATTTTGGATGCTCACCTGGAACTAATAGCTGCAGCAATGATTCGCCTGATCAACCCGATCAGATCGAGAACTTTATGGATTATTCGGATTGCCAAAACATGTTTACCGAAGACCAAAAAGCAAGGGTTCATGCCGTGCTTAGTTCTTCGAGCCTGCGAGCCAATTTAGTTTCTACCGCCAACCTGCAGTCAACCGGTGTTCTTAATCCACCGGTTTGTCAGCCACAGGCCTATATTGAAGTGGAAAAGGAAGTGATTTGCCAAAATGAGCAAGTGCAATTTTTCGATGTATCGGAAGAAGGAATTGCCACTTCATGGTCTTGGTCCTTTCCTGGTGGCACTCCCGCCAGTAGCACCCAAAGAAACCCCATCGTTTCGTATGCCAACCCAGGGCGTTATAATGTTAGCCTAACGGTTACCAATAGCGCCGGTACCAGCTCTAAAACAGAAAACGGCATAATCACCGTTACCAACTCCACTGCCAGCAGCTTTGCTCCCACCTGGACCGAAAGCTTCGAAAATGGACAGGTTCCCCTTTTGATGACCGTGAGAGATGGCGATGATGGCTTAAATGGTGACGGCAATACCTTCACCTTCTTCGCTAACGCCGGCTCTCATCAGAGTAGCTCGCTCATTCTACCTCGCGCCAGCAATTCTTACGGCTTAAAAGATCAATTAATTTCTCCCGCCATCAATACCAGCAGCGGTACCGATTTAAATTTATTCTTCGATTATGCCTTTGCGGCCCGTCAGAACGATAATGAAGATGAATTGGAAGTTTATGTTTCCCGCGACTGCGGCGAAACTTGGATTCGTCGTCGCTTTTATAATGGAGGTCGCTTACGCACTGCTCCCAATACCACGGCCAATTTTGTTCCCAATGCCAGTCAGTGGGCCACCGAAACGATTAACTTCAATGCCTACATCGGCAGCGACCCCATCCTGATCAAATTTGTTTTCCAAAATGGAGGCGGAGGTAACTTCTACATCGATAACATTCGTTTTGGAGAAGGTCAGGATGTGAGCATCCAAGAATTTGAGGCCGCTGATATGGCGCTCTATCCTAATCCGAGTGATGGGCGCTTAAATGTGAAGCTGAGCGATTTACTGGACCGCCAATTGGAGTTACGGATCTCCGACTTAAGCGGAAAGACCGTTTATCAGCAAAAGCTGCAAACACAAGGTCCGAGCTTGGATATACAATTAAGTTTAGATTTACTTCCCGGTGTTTACCTGGTAGATGTAAAAGGAGAAAACACGCAACTACAACATAAATTGCTTATTGAATAATCACAAAGAATTCATTTTCACAGGGCAATTCATTTCAAATTGGATTGCCCTTTTTTATTTAAGGTAGGCGCTGATACACCGTGATCGCAGGAGGAGGAACGGCGCCAAAAAAGGGAAGGACAAATCCTCCCAGCAAGAGGGCTCCTCTGGCACTTTCACAAATCAAATTCCGACTGGCGTCTAGCGCTATTTTTGAATCATTATAGCCGTAAACAGAAACAATATAAAAGAGGGGATCGTAGTGGTTTTGCCGGTTTAATTTGAAATTAGATCCTTTTAACCTTCCCCTGAAAATCACGCACTCCAGTACAGTATCCTTTTCTAACAATTGGACTTGCAATCTTTTCTGGGATAAAAGAATCAGGCGAACTTCCTTTGATCTCCACTCACTAGTATCGCTCTTATTATTAAAATATACTTGATTCCAGAGCGCATTAGAACTCCCATCGGAAGCGTTGGCAAACACTCCCAGAGTGTCAGGAAATGTTAAATCTGATAATGGCTGATTTGACAGCGCCTGTGGTCCAGAGCAAGAGCTTAAAGCTAAAGCCATCAATAAGCCCTTTAGAAATACGTAAAATCTAAAATGGTACGGCCGCTTCATGCCATCAATGCGCCTCTAACCAATTGGCCCCATATCCGCTTTCCACTTCCAAGGGCACCTTGGTTTCGATCGCATTCTGCATTAAATCTTCAATAATGGGCCTCACTGTATCCAGTTCCTCCTTGGGCGCATCAAACACCAATTCATCATGCACCTGCAAGAGCATCTGGGTTTTATACTCCTTTAAAGCCGCATCAATTTTAATCATGGCCAGCTTAATAATATCGGCCGCCGAGCCTTGAATGGGAGCATTAACGGCATTACGCTCGGCGTGCCCGCGTACCACCGCATTTCGACTATTAATATCCTTCAAATAGCGACGTCGACCCAACATGGTTTCTACATAACCTTGTTTACGCGCCAATTCCTTCTGCGCTTCGATGTAATCCTGAATCCCAGGGTAGGTGCGGAAGTAGGATTTAATAATATCCGAGGCTTCACTGCGACTCAAACTGGTTTGCTGACTTAAACCGAAGGCGCTTACTCCGTAGATAATTCCAAAGTTTACCGTTTTAGCATTGCTTCGCATCTCGCGGCTTACCTCATCTTGCGGGACTCCAAAAACCTTAGCGGCCGTAGCGGCATGAATATCTTCGCCATTTATAAAGGCTTCCATCATGGTTTTCTCCTCGCTTAGCTCCGCGATTAAACGCAATTCGATCTGACTGTAATCCGCAGCTAAAATCACATGATTGGCATCGCGTGGAATAAAGGCCTTGCGCACTTCACGGCCACGCTCCGTGCGAATGGGAATGTTTTGCAAATTGGGATTATTGCTGCTCAAACGTCCGGTTGCTGCTACCGCCTGATTAAAGCTTGTGTGTAAGCGATTAGTTTTCGCACTCACCATCTCTGGAAGAGCATCTACGTAAGTGCTCTTTAGCTTTACACTTTGGCGGTAATCCAAAATCTTCTGGGCAATTTCATGCTCCTTAGCCAGATCCACTAAAATATCCTCGGAAGTGGAATACTGACCACTCTTGGTTTTTTTAGGTTTCTCGAGAAGCTTCATCTCCCCAAATAAAACCTCACCCAGCTGCCTGGGGGAAGCAATATTGAAATCGGGATTTCCGGCTAAATCATGGATTTCAGTATCCAAACGGAGGATATCCTCCTCTAACTCCTTCGACAATCGACTTAAGGCCTCGCGATCGAGGTTTATCCCTTCCATTTCCATCCGCGAAAGCACCTGCACTAAAGGCGTTTCGATATCTTTTAACACTTTTGCGGTGCTTGGCTCCAGCTTTTCTTTAAAAATAGCGGCTAATTGTAGAGTGATGTCAGCATCTTCACCTGCATATTCGGCTACTTTCTCGGGATCAACCTGCCGCATGGTCTTTTGGTTTTTACCCTTTTTCCCGATTAGCTCCTCAATACTTTGCGTTTGGTAAGCTAGGTAGGTCTCGGCCATAATATCCATATTATGACGCATATCCGGGTTTATGAGATAATGAGCCAGCATCGTGTCGAAAATGGGGCCATTTACTTTAACTCCATAATTAGACAGTACCGAAATATCATACTTCAGATTCTGACCAATTTTCTCAATTTCTTCGGCCTCAAAAAAGGGTTTAAACTCCTCAATTATATTTTGCTCTTCGCCTTCCGGCAGATGAACATAATAGGCGCGTCCCGGCTGATAGCTAAGGGCTAAGCCGACCAATTTCGCCTCCCGAATGTCGAGGGCGGTCGTTTCGGTGTCAAAACAAACCGCGCGCTGTTTTAATAAATTTTCAAGTAAGAGCTTCCGTTCTTTAGGATGCTGCACTAATTGATAGAAATGATCGGTATTAGCCAAGTTTCGAGTGCCTCCCTCATCAGTACTCGACTCTGGCTGCTCGGTTGGTACTTGAGCAAATAAATCCGTTTGTCCGCTTGGGTCGGCCTTAGTACTCGGCTTTTTGGCCTCGGTGGCAGCCGTACTTACGGTTTCCCCTAATACCCGTTTGGCTAAGGTTCGAAACTCTAATTCGGTAAACAATTCCTTGATTTGGTCTTCATCGGCGGGATCCTTCTTAAAATCCCCCTCGTGAAATTCAATAGGAGCATCTAAAAGAATGCGTGCCAGCTTTTTAGAAAGCAAGGCTTGTTCTTGATTATCGCGGATCTTCTCCCCAAGCTTACCTTTAATCTCCTCGGCATGCTCATACATTTTTTCCATGCTCCCGTACTGCTTCAACAGTTTCGAAGCGGTTTTGGGACCCACTCCGGGTATACCGGGGATATTGTCTACCGCATCCCCCATCATTCCAAGGTAATCCACTACCTGATCTACATGCTCAATATCAAATTTGGCACATACCTCCTCAATGCCCCACACCTCAGCAGGGTTACCGCTTCGACCCGGGCGGTACATAAAAATGTTTTCCGAAACCAATTGACCAAAGTCTTTGTCAGGGGTCATCATATACACCTCATAACCTTTCGCTTCGGCCTGTTTCGCAAGGGTTCCAATCACATCATCCGCCTCATAGCCATCGACACCTAAAAATGGGATGCGAAAGGCCTCGGCCACCTTTTGAATGTAGGGGAAAGCCACTTTAATCCCTTCAGGAGTTTCATCGCGCTGAGCCTTATACTCCGGATATTCGATATGGCGAACCGTAGGCTTGGCGGTATCGTACACAATAGCGATGTGGGAAGGATTTTTCTTCTCCAAAATTTCGAGAAGAGTCACCGTAAACCCAAAAATCGCCGAGGTATCCAAGCCTTTAGAGCTGATCCGGGGATTATTTACAAAGGCGAAATAGGCCCTATAAATGAGAGCATAGGCATCCAATAAATATAAGGTCGGCTTAGAATCAGACATTTGGAAAATTCTTTAGGAACGCCCTAAATTAGCATTATTCACCTAAGCCCAAATCTTTTTTCTCCCAGAAGCGTTTAGGCTCTAAAATTAAGTACGTGCTCTTTCGAATTTTAATTCCCATTTTGCTGATGAGTATAGTTGATATCTATGCTTATCAAGCCGTTCGCACTCTCACTAAAGATCATATCTGGGCTCGCTATCTCTACTGGGGAATCAGCATTGCTTTTTTGGTTTTAGTAATTCTCGTAATTATCAACTTTGATCGCAGTGCCGGTCCGCAGCATGCCCTCTTTAAATGGATGATGGGAAGCTTTGTACTGCTCTTTGTTCCTAAAATGATTATCAGCGCCCCACTCTTGCTGGAAGACATTACCCGTCTTTTAGTGGGTATCAGCGGAAAGTTTGCTGGCACCAATGCCAATGATGCTTTTTTACCTTCTCGTAGGAAGTTTGTGAGTCAGCTGGCCTTGGCTTTAGCCGCCATTCCCTTTGCCGGCATTTTACACGGCATCTTTAAGGGTCGCTACAACTATCGCGTGATCAAGAAAACTATTTTCTTCCCAGACTTACCCGCAGAATTTGACGGTTTTCGACTTACCCAAATTTCGGATGTGCATAGCGGAAGTTTCGATAACCCCGAAAAAATCGCGTATGGCATCGACCTTATTAATCAGCAAAAAAGCGATGTGATTCTCTTCACAGGTGATTTGGTGAATAATCGTGCCGATGAAATGGACCCCTGGAAGGAAATATTTAGTCGCTTGGAAGCGCCTATGGGAATGTATTCCATTTTAGGAAATCACGATTACGGAGATTATTCCGAGTGGCCCAGTCCGAAGGCCAAACAAGCCAATATGGAAAAACTGTATCGCACCCATGCCGAAATTGGATTTGATTTGCTTCGCAACGAAAACCGGCAATTGGAGCGCAATGGCGCCAAAATTCGTTTGGTAGGAGTCGAAAACTGGGGCAAAGGCTTTGCCCAACATGGCGACTTGGAGCGCGCTTTCGCAGATACCGACCCTCAGGAATTCCACATTCTGATGTCGCATGACCCCTCGCATTTTGATGAAATTGTAAAGTTACATCCCAAAAAAATGGCGCTCACCTTAAGTGGGCACACCCATGGGATGCAGTTCGGCATTGAAATTCCCGGCTTAATCCGCTGGAGTCCCGTAAAATATCGTTACCCTAAATGGGCGGGGCTTTACCAAGAAGATGGTAGGTATCTCTATGTAAACCGAGGCTTTGGATTTTTAGCTTTCCCAGGTCGAGTAGGAATCTGGCCAGAGATTACAGTATTGGAGCTTCGAAAAGGGGAAGCAAGCGCCTAAAACTTTACTTTTGAATTACTAATCCTTATCCCAATGAAAAAAGTAGCTCTTTTATCCCTTATCAGTATTGGTTTAATTTTAAGTGCTTGTCGCCGAGATGACGATGATGCCGGACCCAAACCCCTCACGGGAATTGCTGCTTTTTTAAATGGGGAGTTTGAAGTTACTCGAGCCGATTACAACGGTTCCTTACAAACAGGTTTAGGTAATATTCCCTTAGCCGGAACAGGCACTGGAACCCAAGGGTCTTACGTTTTTGACGCGCGTGCTAAAACGGTAGACTACAGCGTCGAAAGCAATATTACCATCGACCTATTTGGCCAAATGATTCCCGTTCCCATCAATGTAAATGGTAGTGGCGATGTTACTTACAACAGCGAAACACAGTTTGTAATTGATGACCCACGTTACGGCCCGATGACCTATAATATCAGCAGCAAAACAGCTACCTCCTGTGTAGCTACTACACGCTACCAAAACGATACTACCATTGGTACGGTAGACATCCTAATGGATGTTTATATGGAGAAGAAGTAGGCCTTAATAAAGCCTACCTCGTTTGAAAATTGGCACTAAACGTCTTCTTTCTAGCACTAAATTTAAAAGAATGATAGTAAGCCAAATACTGGTGTAACTAATTCCTTTCGGGCTCTGAATTAAAAAGATATGCGCTAAGCTAACGTTAAGTGCGACTGGAAGAAGTATTATACTTCCTAGGAGTCGGTACACTTGCGTTAAAACCAAAATTGCTCCTGCTATTTCTACTAGCCCAATTAAGGTAAGCATATAATTGGTTTCTCCCATGGCTAAGTAAAAGTCGATAAAGGGACTACTTCGGCCAGCGAGATGCTCGAGATCTTCAAACTTCTCCAAACCTTCCTTTAAAAACTTGTACCCTAACCACAAGTTAGCTGCAACAAGCAAAATGCCCCCAAGCTTTTTTTTCATACTGACAAATTTTAAAGTGGTAAATACTCGAAACTTATAGCGCCTTTCGCCCCTTCAGCATTATAGAAACCCCTAAAACGAAAACGATACTCCTGCTGCGACTTATCCCGAATGAAATAAACCCAGTTTGGTTGCAGCCTAAAGGCACCCTCATCTAAACTAAAGTATTTCCAATTATAGCCTATGGCATCTGTTTTTTGAGTGTAGAGCTGTTCCATAACATCTGTTGCACTAATTCTGGCATAATCAATTTTGGAAACTGTATCCAAATAAGCCTCAGAACCACTGGGATTTAATAGTACTCCACTTACAGAATATTCTATGCTATCCTCTCCATCCCAAAGTAGTTCCATATAGCGACTAAAAAACAAGTCCCATGTTTCTGACTCAGGTTCTAATTGAAGAACGGAATCAACTCTGGCTAGATTTAGATAAAGGTTATTTGGACCTGAGATTCTATTTATCCAAAAGTCTTGTAGGCCGGCTCCATTTAATTGTGCCACTTGCAAGTGATAGTTGCCATCAGAGCATTCTAAAATTTGTAATTTCCGATAACCCCTTGGCCTGCTGTTTAAATCCAAGCCTAAGTCTAACAAATATACTTGGCTAGGTCCATCTAAACCCGCTTGTAGGTCATCGCCTATCCACGACTTTCTCCACATTCGTTCCACTCGCTCATGATTAAAATCATAGTCGTTTGGATTAAAAGTTTGAGAAAAATTATTACTAGCGGTTGATGCTACCGCCATTATGAGAGCTGGGTTGCAAAAAATATTAGGATTGTTTGGATCGGTAGAAAACCCTAAATCCCAAGCGTCTCTGCGGTGGCGTCCCTTTTCCTTACCACTACTTAGATCGAAATAGATTTGGTATTGATAATCGATACCTGCTTCTGAAACCAAGTCGACCTGTCCAATCCTATCAGTAATAAATTTTGGGGCCAAAAGATCTTCCTCCTCCTTACAAGAGATAAAGAAAAAGCTGAGGATTAACAACAAATTTTTTAATCGAAACTCCATTGCCATTTTATAAAGTAGGTACGTCCATAGCTAAGCGGTATGCTAGATGAGCCCGCACTATGGGCTCCACCCGTAATCTGGGAGCTAGCCTGAAGGCTAGTTACATCCAAAATATTTTGAATTCCTATACTAATTCGCATGGCCTTCTTGAATAGGCTCTTCCGTAAATTGAAATCAAGAAAGGCAAAGTCCATAAACTCGGTCGTTTGCAAATCACCTGCTGCATTTAAACTTAGGTCTTGACGGCGACCGGTATAATTCATAAACACTACGGGCTCAATGCCCAAAGAAGTGTAATCGTAGGCCAATTTGAAACGAAACTGAGGATAGAAATTAAAATCAAAATTCGACGGCGAGCTAAAGGCCCATTGATTTTTCATACCTAGATAAGCAAAGCCTAATTCTGCATTCCATTTTTTATAGTCAAATCGACTGCTGAGGTTTACACCCGCATTTTGACTGCGAGCAATATTTTCATTTCGAAATAAGCCCTGTGGCGAGTCTCCGTTTGGTTCCACTACTGAAACAAGTTGAATTTCATTGCGCAAGTCATTAAAGAAGAACATAGCATCAACTGCCCATGAAAAATCACCCTGCTTAAGGTAATGTATGCCGGCTTGAAAGTTATTGCTGGTTTCTGCCTTCAAGTCCCTATTTCCAAGAATATTATGATTTTCATCCACAAACATGAAGTACATTTCCTTAAGACTTGGCGCCCGAAACCCTCTTCCATAAGAACCACGTGCAATCCATTTTTCGTTCAATTCCCAGCGCAGCGCTAGAGAAGAAATTAAGGGTGCTTCAAAACGACTATTATAAGCATAACGTAAACCTGGTTTAAGTTCGAAACCAGGTAATATGCTGTACTCCATACTACCAAAAAGAGCTAAGTCCACCATTTCCTGCTCGCCTTCGGCAATTCGCCTACCTGCATTGGTTTCCCAGTTTACATCGTAGCCTACCTGCCATTTAGCTTTTTCGGAGAAAGCCGAACCCCCTATAGATACCCGCGAAGCGAATAAGTGAAATACGTCTTCCGACTGAGCGTCAGTGCCTGGAAAGAGGCTGCTTTCCCCAGTACTTAGATTGCGGATTTCGGTGTTCTTATTGCGTTGAAAGAAATTGTAACTCACAAAGCCTCGCCAATCGAACTTCGAAGTATTACCGTGCCAAAAGACCGAGTTATTCCAGCGGCGTGTTCGATATTGATCATCTAAAGCACGTGGAATTTGCCATGCTCCAGTATCTATCGGCACAATTAATGAATCCATAGAGCCAACGGCACCCAAATTGATGATAGTCTCATCAAAAAAATCTGAGCGCAATCGAAACACATTCTTCCGATAGCGCTGTTTGAACTGGGCGCTGCCAAACCATTGTTCTTTTGGATTCCATTGCAAATTGCGAGCATCAGGATTAGGATCATAACCTTGGAAATTATTTCGGCCGAAACTGAAACTAAGCTGCGAATTTGGGCTAGCTGCCCACTGTGCTGATCCATCGAAGTTTTGACGTCCAATCGCTTCCAAATAGGAATTCACTTCAGCTTGAAACTTACTATGCTGCGCCTTTTTGGTAATGAGATTTATTGTTCCAGCCACGGCATCGGTACCATACTGAACAGCCATAGGACCCTCAATTATCTCAACCCTCTCAATATCATTCAGGTTAATCTGACTTAGATCAATATTACCATCGAGGCGACCAATCACCGGAACGCCGTCAATTAGAACTTTGATTTTTGACCCGCTCATTCCTTGCAGACTAATCTGAGTACCGAGAACAGCATCCTCGGTAATTTGAAAATTCAAATCTTGCCTAAGCAAATCAGCTAAATTCACCGCCGCTTGTTGTTGAATTCGCTTTTGATCAATGACCCTTACTTGACGAATCGACTTAGTGCTTAAAACATGATTCTGTTGGCCAGATACTACCACCTCTTCCAAACTTTCTCGTTTGGGAATCATAAGGTGAATGCTGCCGTTCTTTACATTATTTGTTCGATAATCCTCAAAGCTAACATGGTATGCCCACAGCTGCGTAACCACTATTCCTTGTGGCCAATACACCTTACCTAATTGGTCTGAAACATCAAAAAGCGTATCCTCATCAACCAAGAGTTTGAGGTGCACACCAGCAATGCTTTGACCTGTGTGTGCATCTAAAATTTGCAGCTGATTTAGTGTCGACTGCCCATGAATAAAAGAACTTCCAAATAACGTGAATAATAAAAGCCAATAATTTCGCATAAACTAGAGGAACCTAGCTTCCTGAAGGAAGCTAGGTATTTGATTTCTGCATTTCTTCTAAGCTCGGACTAAAACAGTGGTATTCGCACTTGCTCCCTTGCTTAGTATTTGGACTTGATATATTCCTTGATTTAATCCACTCAAGTCGATTCTGAGTTCTTGAAAACTTGACCTCGCATTAAACTTGCGACTCAAACAAAGCTCTCCCTTTGAATTGTACATCCGGATTTCGATTGAATCCGACTTTTTTAAATTCATTGCTAAGTTCAATTCATCCTTTGCTGGATTGGGGTAAACGGAGAGGACTTGAAGCGGGCTTTCCTTTAATCCAATACTCGTCCAGTGCATAATATCCTTCTGAGGATAAACCTTTAACTGGGCCCCTTGAACCTCATTAATTCGAATGGGAATCGCTTCAAAACTACTTTGAGCAAAAAAGGCTAAATCCCAATCGTGATCAGCGTTTAGAGCTACTTGGTTCCGATTCTGCAGGCTGTAGTAAACTTGATTGCTGTTTCCGGCTCCTAAAACAACGCTGTCTAAAACACCATTGACGGTGAATTTCATTGTTCCGGTGGAGCTTCCTCCATATTCCTCAAACTGCAGATGGTTAATATTCCCTAACTGATCTTTCACAAAGTAGCTTAGTGTGTCGTGTACCACTCCTGCAAAAGCATCCTTCCAATCGTAACCAATCTGGTTTATTTCGCTGCGCATTGGAAACTGAAGGGTATCCGTAATGTTGGCTACCAAACCACTGTCCTTCTCAACCTTTGCCGTAAGCACTCCTCGATTGTGTAAAACCCCAACTACTGGGTACGCTCCAAATCCCGGGAAAATGATAGGATACTTCGTAAAAACGATATCCCAATCCCTGCTTACTGGTTCGATGTCTTTTACTTGGTCCAGGTCTACGTTATAGTAAAAGAAATTTCGGCTGTTATAAGCAGCTCTGGAGAAGGACTTAGTTGTTTGGGCGCTGCCGTCCAAATTGCTGTAAGTAATTGTATAGGTTCCGCCAGAGATATTGTCGATAGAAATTGCCTTGTAATTCCCATTAACGGTTTTCAAAATGTAGATACTGTCCCCCGAAATTAGGTGTGTAGTAACGCTGTAATTTCCCCAACCAAAATCAGCAGGATTGCTAGTATCTCGAAATGCATCGAATGCGCCCTGATCCCAAGTGGCATAGGAATTATAGCGCTGGGGCCAAGTGGCCATTCCGGTTGTGTCAAAACTTTGGGCTTGTAAGCCAAAACCCAATAGAACTAGGGTTAAAATTCGTAGACTATGGTGCATTTTTTGGTGTTTTAAAATAAATAACTATTGAGCAGATTCGTTGGCGACTGTTACCCAAGAACTAGGTTGGTCACTTAAGTATAGCGCAATAATTTCACGAATCTCTTTTTTTGCTTCCTCACTATCGTAAGATTCTGCAGCCACCCATTTATCTCCCAAATCAAACAGTCGACTGTATAATTTCAAGCCTTCAACCGAACGCGCCAAATTGATATACTCATTCTGGTCTATCACTTCAGCCCATACCAGACGCACATCTTGCCAAAAGATTTTATTTTCCTCCCACCAAGCTTGAGCTAACTCGCAGCGACTATCATCAACCTTACGGTAAGAGTTGAGGCCTTTCTCCCAAACCAAAACACTGTCGCCAGCTTCCGTACGAATAAGCTTGGCATTGTCGAGTTCGTGCACGTGGCCCTCTTTAGTAATTTTGTGTTTGTTGTTTCGCAACATCACATTGTAATCATCCCGTTTGGTAAATTCTCTACGAGGTAGGGGAGCAGCTACTTGCGATTCCCAATAAATTTTTCCGTCTACATCAATCCAAGTGGCGTTGCCCTCATAGCGTGGACTATCATCTACTTGATACACTTTTTGACTCCAAGTTCCCTTTGCCTCTTTAAGGCTAAGCCTTGTTTTTGCCCATTCAAGATTCCTTTGGTAACTTAAAAGCTCTTGATTTTCGTAAATCCAGTCTTGGCGCCAGTGCTTAATTATACGATCACCACCAACAATTAATAAATGCTGTAAGATGATGGAATCCTGAGCTTCTGCATCAACGAAAATCCATTCCAGGCCACGCGCGCTATAGGGCTCTTTTAATTCATAGCCGTCTGCATCCGAAAAAGTTTCAGTGTACTTAAATTCTACCTCATAACAACCACACATTCGCTTGATGTAGGACTTTTCGTTTTGAGGGGCTTGTGCCGATAAGTTCAATGGCAATAAGGCGTACAGAAGTGCCGCTGAGTAAAGCTTCTTCATTACACTATTTTTATTTAGACTGATTAAAATTAATAATTCAGCAAAACTAGTACACGATGAATTGCCAATCAACTTTATTTAGATTAAATTAAAATAAAGTTTTATCGAGGCATAAAAAAACCGGCAAGACACTGTTAATCAATGTTTTTGCCGGCTATTATCTTTGAGATTTGGAGCTTATCGCAAATTGCCTAGCATATCCTTAACCATATCCTCAAGGCTAAAGTCGGGTTTCCAGCCCCAATGCGCTCTTGCTTCACGATCGTCAATACTTTGCGGCCAACCCGCGGCAATAGCATCGCGCTCATCTACATTGTCGTAGTCGGTTTTAAAGCCTGGAACCTCTTTCTCAATTAAAGCACTGAGTTCTTTTGGAGTAAAGCTGAAGGAAGCCACATTATAGGAAGTGCGAATCTTCACCTCTTCAGCCGGAGCTTCCATAATGCCTACCGTGGCTTTAATCGCATCGGGCATATACATCATGGGTAAGCGTCGGTTTTCGCTTAAGAAACAATGATAATCTTCGCCTTTCACGGCCTTATGGAAAATATCGACCGCATAATCGGTGGTACCACCGCCGGGTTCGGTTTTATACGAAATCAATCCCGGGTAACGCAGTCCCCGAATATCACAACTATACTTTTTGTGGTAATAATCAGCCCATAACTCACCCGCCAATTTACTTATGCCATACACCGTTCCAGGATCCATCACTGTATACTGGGGGGTGTTGCTAACCGGGGTATTCGGTCCAAAGGCGGCAATTGAACTGGGCCAATACATTTTTTTAATGTGGCCTTCCTTGGCCAGTTCTAGGAAATTAAAAAGGCTGGTCATGTTTAAATCCCAACCTTTCATAGGCATTTTCTCGGCCGTGGCCGATAGCATAGCTACCAAATGATAAACCTGCGTAATACCGTGTTTCTTTATTACCTCAAAAGCACCCTTGGCATCTAGGGCGTTTAAGGTTTCGAAGGGGCCTTGCGCCAGCCTTTCGGCAGATGGTTCCCGCAAATCGGAAGCAACCACATTATCATTGCCATAGGACTCCCGTAAGGTGTCCACTAAATCGGTTCCAATTTGCCCGGATGAACCAAGGACTAAAATCTTATCCGCCATCATTGCTTTTTTGAGAGGCACAAATATAATCGCTTTTCCTCCCCTATCTTTGGTTCCAAGCGCAATGAATAAAAGGAAGTATCAGAATTTTTTTAAGACCCTAGGACCGGGACTTCTCTTTGCCAGCACCGCAATTGGGGTAAGTCATTTAGTCCAAAGCACGCGCGCTGGCGCCGATTATAGCTTTGGGCTGCTTTGGGCAGTGCTTTTAGCCAACCTCTTAAAATATCCCTTTTTCGAGTACGGGTCTCGCTTTGCCGCTTCTCGGGGAATTTCGCTCATCGATGGCTATCGAGAACTTGGTCGAGGCATGCTTATTTTATACCTACTTATAACCGCAGGCACTATGTTCTTTGTAACAGCTGCGGTAGGAGCGGTAACAGCAGGTTTTCTGTATCAACTCTTTGCGCTCGAAGGCCTCATTTCCCTGAGCACCACCAATTACTTACTGTTCGCCATATGTATGGGCATTTTACTTTTAGGACAGTACAAAGCCTTGGATCGACTGATCAAAATTGTAGGCTCGGTTTTATTTATCTCCACCTTAGTAGCGGTAGCTAGCACCCTGTGGCGCGGCCCCCAAAGCAATGACTTTATATGGTTCGATTCTCGATTCTTCCATATCTCCGACCCGGCCTTTCCATTTCTAATCGCTCTTATGGGCTGGATGCCCACCGCAGTTGACCTTTCGGCCTGGAATAGCCTCTGGACCTTGGAGCGTCAAAAGGAATCAGGTTATAAAGGAAGCCCTCAGGAAACAGTGCGGGAATTTCGTTTTGGCTATATCGTTTCTGCACTACTCGCACCTTGCTTTATGATTTTAGGGGCCTACTTGGTTTATGGCAGCGGAAGCAGTTTACCCAATAGTTCCGTGGCTTTTGCCGGAAGTATCATCGATCTCTACACCGAAAGTATTGGCAAGTGGAGTACCTTAATCATCAGCGCCGCCGCATTTAGCATTATGTTCGGAACCAGTATTGGCGTTTTCGACGGTTATGCCCGCAGTGCCCATCGGGTTTGGGAACTATTGGGGCAATCAAAACAAAAAAAGGACGCTTTACATCAAAGTCGAAGCTACCAACTAATGCTCATCGTTTTAGGACTTGGAGCCCTAATTGTGATTGAAGCTTTCGGTACTTCCTTGCGGGCACTTGTCGATTTTGCTACCGCCATAAGTTTCCTCGTGGCGCCAATTATTGCCTATGCTAATTTTCGATTGGTACAAGCCTTGCCGCCTGCCGATCGGCCTGGTAAGGTATTGCGGTTTTTATCCTATTTCGGATTGATATTCCTGAGCGGTTTCAGCCTCGTTTACCTCTATTCCCTGCGATATTAGTTCTTGCTGTAGCTGATGCGCCAAACGCGTCCCTTCTGCGAATCGCTCACATATAGGCTACCATCGGCTCCAACCGTTAAGCCACAAGGACGGTATTCTGCAGCTGCTGGCGAATCGGGTTCATCATTATTTCCAGCAAATTCAGTAGCAAAGGATTGATATCCGGTAATGGGCTCCATGCCGCTAAAGGGCACAAAAACCACCTTATAACCTTGCTGCGGAAAAGGAGCTCGGTTCCAGCTACCGTGAAAAGCAATAAAGGCACCCCCTTTATAATTAACAGGAAATTGGTCTCCCTGATAAAAAGTTATCGCGTTGGGGGCCCAGTGTCCGGGGAATCCCATCAAGGGTATATCCGCCGAAGCACAACGACCAATACTGTCGCCATCGCCACCGTATTCGGGGTTCAAAATGCGTGTATATTTCTGCCAGTCGTAATAACAATAGGGCCAACCAAAGTTACTGGCGCTGTCCACCCTTAAGAACTCCTCAGCCGGGAGCTCTGAACTTTGCTTCTCAGTATAAAGGTCGGGCCAAAAAGAATGCAGTTGATCCCGACCATGTTGCATAGCATAGAGCTTCTTATGCTTTTTATTCCAAGTAATTCCAACGGCATGGCGAATACCGGTTGCATAGCGAAATCCATCCTCAAAAGTTTGATTGGCTTGCGCGTCCGAAAAGCGCCAAATTCCGCCGCTTGTCTCGAGTAAAGGGCAAGGATCCTGACCGGGAACCCCGGCAGTACGACTGGGATCTTGGCAAGCATTTGAGGGCGCACCAATAGTTACATACATGTTTCCCCTTTCATCAAAAGCTAAAGGTTTCGCAGCATGCTGATTTTGGTTTGGTAGTGTAAGCAACAGCTCCCGCTCTCCCGAGGGAATCAATTCGTCGCCTTTAAACTTCCGACGATAAACCTCGGTGTCGGTGCTGAAGTATAAATAGCCTTTATGCACCTTAATCCCGGTGCCTCCTCCAGACTCTTCAAAGGTGATTTGTTGATCAACGATCCCATCCGAATTGGTGTCGCGCATGGCAACTATGGAACCTTCCCGCTCCGGATACTGCAGGCGTAAATAAATGTCGCCATTGGCACGGCTGGCCAAATGCCGACCTTTACCCAGATTATCCGCATAAATGCTAGCGGTAAAACCCTTGGGAACCACAATTCCAGCATCCGCGGCTGCGGCAACTGCTTCCGTTTGCTTGCTTGCTTCTTCACCATTTCCACAGGCCAATAAAGCTAAAATACTTAGTAAGCTTATTCCTTTTTGCATTGCCATTTTTCTTGGGTTTATAATCTAAGACCAGGGCCGGTCGAATTGTTTCAGACCTAATCGTACGCAAATTTAAGATGCTCATCACCATCTCCCCCAATAGGTAATAAAAATCACCTTTTTAACTTTGAGCTTACTTCATCTTTGCAGTCCAATTATGAAAACACTAAAACAGTTTCTATTTCGCCATCGCTTCACCCTCATTGGGGTTGGCTTAGGCTTTATTGCCGGCTACACCTATTATATACAAGTAGGTTGCGAAGAAGGTTGCACCATTACGGGCAGTCCGGTAAACTCGACCTTATATGGTGGCTTAATGGGAGGATTAGTGTTAAGCATGCTTGATGACTACCTTAAAAAGACCAAAGAATGAATGTGCAAGAATTAATCGCTCAAGGCAAAGGAACTGTTGTGGATGTTAGAAGCCACCTGGAATTCTCGGGAGGCAGCGTAGCGGGTTCTGTAAACATCCCACTGGATCAAATCTCTAATAAAATGGAGGACTTGCGCAGCCTCGAGGCGCCTTTAATCCTCGTGTGCGCCAGTGGTAATCGCTCGGGAATGGCCGAGGGCTATCTGCGCGAAAATGGAATTGAATGTGTTAATGGTGGATCTTGGCTAAATGTTAATTACTTTATGAGCCTAAGTGAAGCTTAATGCACATCAAACCAAAAACGTATAAGTTATTCCTACGGGGCCTTAATGGACTCGTGGGAATTTCTTTTCTCGGCACCGCCTATTTCGAAGAGGAATGGTGGTTGCTACTGCCCGGATTATACTTCAGCTATCGCACTTTCGCTAAGGAGGTTTGCACCGATGATCATTGCTCGGTAGACTAAGCCTCTTTTCTCTACAGCTTCTTTTCCCCTATTCACCGACCTAAATCCTCAAGTGGCTGGTCTTTAAGTATTTCTTAACAAGCCTAAAAGGGGGAAGCACCTACATTAGCCATACGAAACTAAAACATACACATCATGAAATCACTATTAAGTGCATTGCTGATGGCTGGCACCGTTATGTCCGCTTCAGCAGGGGTTACCGGCACCGAAGCCGAATCATCTGACCTTCAATTACCAATTTACATGGTAGCTTTCGCTGATGAAGGCGAACCAAAAAACAGTCCCGAGTACGCCGTACAGGAGTACATCGAAAACTTTAATGAGCGCGACTTTGAAGAAATGCGTAAGGTTTTAAGCGACAATTTCACTAACCAAGGATTAAACCGCGATGGTTCCCTTACCGAAGTGCAAAAAATCGACGACCTTAAACGCATGATGACCAATCAAGAGGTTATTGCTCCAGAGTCTCAAAACAACGTTATCACTGTTACCGAAATGAACGATAAGTTCGCTACCGTGGAGCTCATTACCGGTCCAGAAGGACAGCGTTGGAAAGAATACATTACCCTAGTAAAGGTTGGCGACGGTTGGAAAATCGAGAAGATTTTCTGGAGCTTCGTTTAAACTTTTGTTCCCGTTGATTAAATAAAAGGCCCGCCCGGAATTTTCCGAGCGGGCCTTTTTACTATCTAATTCCCACTTTTAATGAATCACTATCGGTAAGCTTTGCTGTCCATGGCGATGCGTCATCTCCAAGAAGTAGGTTCCGGCTGGTAGTCGGCTTACATCCCACTGGTAGGGTGACTGATCGGGTTTTACCTGCTGCAAAATTCTGCCGCTAGCATCGCGTAGGTATAAGCTTTGCATCTCGAACTGCTCCGCATCCCATTCAATCATCAACACATCATCCGCAGGGTTAGGATACACTTCCACTTTAGTTATACCGTCCTGCTCCTCTAAGCCAATAGCATATAAGTTCCAACCCCAAGCATGGGTGTTATTACAAGCATTAGTAACGGTTAGTTTTACGTAATAAAACAAGCCTGGAGTTACATAAATATGGATGGGGTTAACTCCAGTACCGGTATTTCCATCGCCAAAATCCCAAGCATAAGAGCTGGCATTTGTGGAGGCCGAGGCATCAAACTGGATGCGCAGACCATTGTTAACTGGTGGTAACACGGTGTAGGTCCAATCGGCTTTGGGGGCCCCACAAATCTGCACACTTTGGGAAACGGTGGCCGAATCGCCGCAGAGGTTATATACCGTAAGACTAACCGTGTAGGTACCCGACAAGGCATACACATAAGAACCCATGCGATTGGTATCCGTACTACCATCGCCAAAATCCCATCTAAAGGAATTGGCATTGGAGCCGCTGGCATCAAATACTAAACTGTCCGAATATACCGTAAAGGATTGTTGCGGGGTCAAGGTGTCGCAAACCCTTATGGGCAGCGTTAAGGTATCTCCTGTACCGCAATCGTTTAAGGCATATAAACTCACATTATAAACTCCGGCTGCAGCATATACGTGGTTTACCGGGTTACCGCCTCCGCTGTTGCCATCACCATAATCCCAAATCAAGGTATCCGCATTTACGGAAGTTCCTCCATCGTATGTCACTCCCAGGTAGGCATTGGTATTGCTAAAGTTCGCGGTGACAGTGTCGCAAGGCAAAGTGCTTACCGTATCAAACAAATTGCCGCTAAACTGACCTACCGAACAAGAATCGTAAACCGATATCGCATAGTTGGCGTTCGGATTAAGACCACTAAGGGTATAAGGAGAGTTAAGGCCGGTGAGCACTACCATAGTACCTGGGCCAGCGGCAATATCATAATAGGTGATGATAGAGGTATTAGGCCCATTGCTGCTCGACCAAGCCATGGTAAAGTCGTTTTGCCCAATCGCGGAAATAGTAAGATTGGTAGGGTCCGGACAAGGTAAAATCGCATCGCGCACCTCAATACCATCTAAGGCCATATCTCCGGTAAAGGTGGTGGCATCGCCCACAAAAGTGATGGTGATGGTATCCCCTTGGTATGCAGTAATGTCGATAGAGTCGCTAATCCAAGCCGCCGCACTACTTGTTTGTTGTTGACCTAAATGAGTCCTCAACAGAACTGGGGAGCCATTATCAATTTCAATACTTAAATTAACAATGGAGGCCCCATACATATGGTAACTGTAAAAGATATGCGGAGCCGCAATGGCAGTATCTACAATAATAGGTGGGGTGCTAATGGTGGTTGCTCCAGCACCGCGGGAGGCCTCGGTATAAATGTAGTTTCCGCTTCCGCTGATGTCGGTATTGGGTCCGGTATTGGCCGAAGCGGTAGTCCCAGAACCTGTTCCCCAGCGCATTTGGGTGGTATTGGGTCGAATCCAACAAGGGTCAATCTGATCATTGTCGTTTAAGGCTCCGGTACCCTCCTGCCATGTAGATCCATCAAAGTTCTCTACGAAAGGCATAGTATAAGGATTACAGGCAATCTTCTCATCCACCACCATTTCATCGATGGCTACATCCGAAGTGAAAGCGCCGGCACCCGTAGGCTTAACTACTAAAAAGCGGAATTTCACGGTTTGATTTGTATAGCTCGCTAGATCATTTCGCTGTTCAATCCAGGTATCTCCTTGGTCCCCAGACAAAGTACCGAGTACAGTCCAAGAGCCTCCACTTTGAATCTCCCATTGGAACCAAAGGTTTTGACCGTTCTGACTAAACATATGGTACCAAAAACGCAATTCGGGATTACTCAAGGCCGACATATCAATCAAACCAGATTCTAAAATAGCGGTATCTCCTCCCGCTCCTGCACTGGCCTCTGTGTAAACGTATCCTCCAGTGCCAGAAGTTTTATCGCCCGTAGGTCCTGTACCACCACTCGGAGTACCTCCTTGTCCGCCACCCCAAAAGAAAAGGGAATCGGTGTTTCGAGTCCAACAAGGTGAAATGGTGGCGCCGGTGTTCAAAGCTCCTGTACCTTCACTAAAACCATTATCAAAACTTTCGTAATAAGGTGCTATATAGGTACCGCATTGCGTAACAAAGCTTATCGGGCCATACCAAGCCGAACTATCGCCTGGTCCACATACATCCCTTAGGTATAAATCGTAATAAGTGCCCGGCTGTAAACCCGTTAAGGTAGAACTACCACCACTTACCGCTACGCTGGTGCCACTACCCACAGTATAACCAGGACTACCATACTCTAAAATGGAATTCGCTCCACTAGAAACCCAGGTAATCGGTACCGTAGTGGTGGTGGTTGCTCCTGCACTTAAGCTGGTAGGAATAGGGCAAGAAACCGAGTCAATCTCCACCTCATCGATGGCAATATCGGAGGCGAATCCCGAACCATGACCACGGAATAATATTCGAATGGTATCCCCGCTAAAAGCACTCATATTAACCTGAGCATTGAGGAAGGGATCGTTATTAGCCGATTGCTGAGCTCCGGAAGCACTCCACAACCAGCTTAAGCCCGATGCGGTTTCGGCCCACACCGAGAGGCTATCCACCTGATTACCGAACATATGGTAGGCAAAGCTTAATTCTGGGTTGCTAAAACTTGAGGTAATCACGATGTAGGGACTGTAAATTTCGCCAAATGCTGCCGCAGCCGCCGAGTATTCGGTGTAGAGGTAATTTCCATTCCCACTAACATCGGTTGCCGGTCCCGTTCCCGCAGACCCCGTAGCACCCGTTCCCGTACCAAAGTTTGGATTATCCTCAGATGGCCGATCCCAACAATTGTCAATAACATTGCCATCATTTAAGGCTCCGGTTCCAGCGGTCCAGGTTCCACCATCAAAGTTCTCAGTAAAAGGCAAACCAACCGGGTTACACAAGGTGTAAAAAGTATCGCATAACCAGTTCGCCACTTGCCCCGGACCACAACTATCGCGTACGCAAACCACATAAGCGGAAGATGCACTTAAGCCCGTAATATTGTAATTGCTCACGCTAGTATTGGCCGAACCATTTCCGCCCCCGGATACATTTTGCCAGGTCACGTTAAAATCAGTTGCCGAGGCCCCCACCCATGATATATTCAATGAATTGGAGCTGCGTGAAACTAATTGCAAGGAATCGCCATCTGGACAAGCCGGACCTTCAATAATACTGAGGTCGTCGATAGCAATATCACCTTGCTGAGCAGTGGCCCCATTTGATTTGATGGCTCTAAACCGGAGCTTAACCGTTTTGCCGGCATAATCACGAAGATCATCTACCTGCTCTTGCCAAGCAAAACCCTGACTACCACTGTAAGTCCCAATTTGATTCCAAACCCCATTACCGGAGTCAATTTCCCAATACAGGTCGCCTTGCGAGCCATTTTGCGCCCACATTTGATACCAGAAGCGTAGTTCAGGGAAGCTCAATGGACTTAAATCGATGTAAGGGGTTTCGATCCAAGCGGTGCTACCTCCGGGTGCAAATGAAGACTCTACAAATATGTAATTTCCACCTCCGGTATGATCTCCAAAAGGACCCGTGCCAGCTGTAGGTGTTTGTCCGGTGCCACCGCCCCAAAAATAGTTGGTGTCCGAATCTCGGGTCCAGCAAGGCGAAATCGTTGAACCCATATTTTGGGCCTGGGCATTATCGGTTCCGCGATCAAAAGCAATATCGAAGTTTTCGAAGTATGGAGCCGCCACGGTATCACAAAGTGTGGCTTGTAGGATAGGCCCAAGCCATAAACTCAAATCGGTGGCGCTGCAACTATCACGCACATAAAACTCGTAATAGGTGCTAGCATTTAAACCGGTAACTGTAAAGGGGTTAGTACCCGCATTAACAATAGTTCCTGTGCCCGGCTGGAATCCTGGGCTACCATATTCAATTTGCCAATTACTGGCACCACCACTGGTCCAGCTTAGGCTAATGCTGTTTTTAGTTACCGTACCCGCCTGAAGATTACTGGGTTTAGGACAAGGATCATCAAATACCTTAAATTCATCAATGGCAATATCACCTTGAAAACCGGTACTATAGCCACGGAAGACAACACGAATGGTATCTCCGCTCCAAGGCGATAAGTCTCCATTGGTAGAAAGCCAACTATCATTAATACTGGTTTGCTGCGGTCCTACAAGGCTAGTAATCCAAGTTAAACTACCTCCTTGGTCCACGTAAACCGATAAACTATCAATCTGCGCTCCGAAAAGGAAATAATCGAATTGCACCACCGGGTTGGCAATGCTGGTGGGAATCAGGATTTCTGGCGAACTGATTTCCCCAAAGCCATTAACCCCCGAGAATTCGGTGTAGATATACTTTCCTCCCCCGCTTACATCATCGAGCGGTCCAGTATTTGCCGAAGCCGTTTGCCCCGCATAAGGACCAAAATTGGGATTGTTATCCGATGGACGGGTCCAGCAATTATTAATGCGGTTACCCTGATTGTTATTGGTAGTTAAGCCCACCACCCAAGTGCTATCGTCGAAATTCTCGGTATAAGGCGCCGTAAAGGTGTTGCAAAGTGTTGTGCCGCTAATAGGACCAATCCACGGTCCGTAACTAGTAGCCCCACAACTATCTCTTAAGTAAAAATCGTAGGTCGTACCGGCACTTAAGCCATTTAGGATAAATGGCGAGCTGCCTGCACTTACTGTGGTGCCGGTTCCTAAAGCGAATCCACTTGGTCCGTACTCCACTCTAAAACCCGGCGCACCACCACTGGTCCAATCCAGTTCTACTGAACTACTGCTCACATTTAAAATGGCAAAGTTGCTCGATTGCGGGCAGGCAACATCCTGAATCGCCACCTCATCAATTGCAATATCAGCCGCAAAGCCGCTGTTTACACCGGTAAAACGCAGTTGAACGGTATCTCCCGAATAGGCAAGTAAGCTCTGTTGTACTAAGTTCCAAGCCGCTCCATTGGAGGTTTGCTGTTGACCGGCGATACTGTAAATCTGAGTCCAGCCGCTGCCATTATTAATCTCTACGTAAAGGGAATCAATGGCATTACCATACATGTGGTAATAGAAGGTGAGGGTTGGATTGGCCACCGAACTACTCAGGATAATTTGCGGACTGGTAATCTCACCCGGACCAGTAGCGCCGCCACTAGCTTCGGTGTAGATGTATTGTCCATTCCCACTTACATCGGCATTGGGGCCGGTATTGGCCGATCCCGTGCCACCGGCATTGGTACCAAAGTTGGGGTTTGCAAAGGAGGGGCGCGACCAGCAAGCGCTAATCACGTTGCCATTATTGGTGCCGCCAAACCCGGGAATCCAGTTGCTGCCATCAAAGGTTTCTAGCCAGGGTATGACTGCAATACCGCAAGGCATTGACACCGGTTCTGGGCCCGTCCAGGCACTCACATTTCCTAAGCCGCAACTATCGCGTACATAAATATCATACACTTGGGAACTCCCCAAATTCAAGGTGTAGGGATTGCTCGAAGCGTTTACAATGGTCCCCTGACCAATACCAGGTGTAAAGCCGCTTGGACCATACTCTATTTGCCAATTACTGGCGCCCCCGGAGGTCCAGGAAATATCTACGGAAGTGGTGGTTACATTACTCGAGCTTAGCATGGTGGGTTGCGGACAGGCCGGAGCCTCATCAATCCGCACATCATCAATAGCCATATCGCCACGACGTTCATTGCCCTTGATTCCCGAAAAACGCACAATTATAGAATCGCCGGCAAAAAGGCTAAGGTCAACGATAGCCTCGGTGTAGGGGTCCGTAGCTGCCGTATGCTGCTGCCCGCTTTGGGTCCAAATACCATTAAACCAGGTAGAGGAATTAGCATCGTAAATATCCACCCGTAAGCTTCCCATGCTATTGCCATACATATGATAATGAAAGCGCAGCTCGGGGGAAACCAATGGACTTAAGTCGATGAGGGGAGATTCTAAACCAGCCGTTTGCCCGGTAGATCCGGCGGAGGATTCGAGATAAACGAAATTCCCACCGGTATGATCTTGATCTGGTCCAGTATTGGGGGTAGTGCCCGGAATACTCCTTACGCCCCAATACACAGGGTCGGTTGCTCCAGTGCCGGCATTGGGGTTTCGCCACCAACATGTGGCGAGGGCATCAGCGGCATTATAAGTTCCCGTACCGGCAGTCCACCCACTGCCATCAAAGTTTTCCGAGTAGGGAGCGGCCACCGAGGCACAATAAGGCATGGCCGTTACCGGACCAATCCAGCCCGAGGTATCCCCGCCTCCACAAATGGAGCGTATATAAAAGTCGTATACCGTTCCCGAAGTTAGTCCGGTAATCGTTCCAGGATTGCTGTTAACTACGGTATAGCTGCCGGCTCCCTGACTAAAGCCCGTAGGACCATACTCCACTTGCCAGGAACTGGCGTTTACGGATGACCAACTTAGGCTTACGCTGGAAGTGGTTCTGCCGTTTACGCTTAAGCTCGCCGGATTAGGACAATTGGGAGCCTCTTTAATTTCCAGTTCATCAATAGCCATATCGCCTTGCGGCTGAAAAGAACGCACGGCCCGAAAGCGCACTCGTACAGTATCGTTTACAAAAGCGGTGAGGGTAATACTTTCTTTGATCCAAGCATCCGTAGTGGCACTTTGATCCTGAGACCCCGTTTTGGTCCACACGTCGGTCCAACCTAAACTCTGACTCCAAACCTGAGCTTTTAATCCGCCCACCGAAGCTCCATAACGATGATAATAAAACTCCAAGGTGGGAGTAGTGAGGGCGGTTAAGTCGATTAATGGGGAAGTAATTACCGCTATATCTTGGTTTTGTCCACTGCTGGCCTCGGCATAAATGTATTTACTTCCCAAGTGCGCGCCGCTGGGGCCTGTATTAGCAGTGGGGGTCCCACCATTTCCAGTCCCCCAGGCATAGGCCCCTCCACCGAAGCCACCTGTAGGTGCGTCGGGGTTACGAGTCCAACAATTATCAATCGCATTATTAGCATTTGTGCCACCTGCGCCATTAGTCCAAGCAGCTCCTTCAAAATCCTCACTGTATGAGGTGGTGAATGTTTGAGGATTACAAAGCGTGCTAAAGCTAAAAGGGCCTTCCCAAACACTAACATCATTTACACCACAACTATCGCGCACGTAGTACTCGTAATTCGTGCTGGGGCTTAATCCAAATAGAACAAAAGGGTTGGAGCTAGCATTTACAATAGTTCCTGCTCCTGCAGCCAAGCCAGGAGCCCCATAGGCTATCTGCCAATTAGCCGCACCACCGCTGGTCCAGTTTAAGGAAGCACGATCGTGCATGGTCCAATCCGAACCAAGATTACTGGGTTTATTACAAGTAGGCGCAGGCCCGTGATGCACCACCACTTTAAAGGTACCCGCCTGAATCTTCGCGTCGTTGGTATCGCAGCCGCTACTAAAAAAGGCAATGTCGAAGGCATGGAGCTTAAAATCGAGGGAAGTCCCGGCATAGCTTCCGTTAATAAACTGCAAGTTGGTGCGAGACATGTTCTCGGAAGCCCCATTAGTGGGTATGGTCCCTTGGTAAACCTGAGCTTCTTTAGCACTTTTGGAAGTACATTCTAGGTAAGAGTAAATTCCGGCGGGCGACATACCCGTAAAGCCACCTACGGTGTTTACGGTGTAATAAACATCAACTCCATACACCCAATTGCCCGCAGGTACATTAACGGTTAAGGTAGAAGCGCATGAAGAAATACTATTAGTTGTGGGCACAAAGTTGACATCCTGAACCCCCACGGCGAGCGCAGAAGTTGCAGAATCAGAAACAATTTGACCAGCCGCAGACAGACAGGTTAAGCTGAGCAGAGCGAGGTAAATTTTTCGCATAGGGCCTGATTGGTTAGTTAGCCCCACAAGGTAAAAATATTCTTCAGTTTTTGGAAAGTACTTTTTTGACACTCAAACACATATAGCCCTTTTATTCCTTCAAAACTGAATCCCTGATAAACTCTGAAGATTGGAGGCATATAGGTATATACCGCTTTAAAAAACACCCTCTAAGTAGAAGGCCGAGAAATAGATTTTCACCTGCCCGTTTTTCCTGATTGAGGACCTCCGAATGATTTTTAAATTACAATTCAGCAACAAAAGCGGCAAATACAGCTTTATGTTTTTCCAAATCTAAATTGGGGGATACCGACACCCGAGCGATGTAATCTTTATCCGCCTCCTTAGTGGTCCCTTGGGTAGAAGTGGCCGGAATGGTCCAGTAGCAACCTTTTAACTGCCCGTAACTCACGCAGTACTTGCTATCCTCGGGGATTTCGGTAATCATTTTTTGGATAAGCTTAAGGTTAAGCTTCCTTTTGTAGGCCTCACGTTCCTCGGGACTATCGCCCTTTGTTGGCAAATCCAAGGAAAACACCGAAGGCGTAAAACCATCTGCCGCCAAGGCTTCCGAAACAAAATTGATCTTCGCCGCTGGTAGCTGTTCCTGAATGAAATTCACAAAATCGCGCGTGTTTAGGTAAGCGTCCTTAATACGGCTATTCATCGAGGGCATTTGAGCGGCTAAAATCGCTAATTGCAAGGGTGTAGCGGCATTGTCACATAGCTGTAGGTGCTTCTCGATCGGCGTGATAAGCTCTGCCGCCTCCTTATTGGCCACACAGTAACCCGCGGTACATTTTCCGCCACTAGGAAATTTGGAGCCACTTACATAGGAAATGGTGCGAATGGAAGCTAGGATACCTTCTTGTTTGAGAAATTGCACATTGGGACAAAAGGTTTGATCTAAAATAAAGACCGGATCCACCGCGGTTTGCCCAGATGGCGTTTGGCGTTCCCTCGCTAATGCCTGTCTCAGATCTTCCAAATTAGGCACCTCTACCCTCGGGTTGGTTGGAATTTCGGCGATAATTAAGGGCACCGCATCAAGCTCCGCACAAGCTTGCAAAACCTGCTCGGTACTTTGCACCATATCATTGTCTCCATCTACCGGAAGGTCCATAACCGACACACCCTTTAGGCTTGCTGCCACCCTGCGCGCCTGGTCATTGGTTCCACCGTAGCAATTGGGGGGCACAATGATTTTTATTTCCTTTTCAGGATGAGCCTGCCAGGCCGCATCAATTAAGCCCATCATAATGGCATACTGCATGGATAATCCGCTAGAAGCCACTAAGGCCTTAGACGGCGCCCCCGTAATCTCTTTAATCGTGGCGCGAACCGATTGCAAATGGGCCTCACTATCAGCCGCTCCTGACGCAACTTTATTATTGAGCCAGAACTCTAAACTGTCGAAGCAGTTGGTGGGGGTCATAGCAATACTTTCGCGGCGACGTACATGTTGAATAGCGCCGATATACTCCCGGTTCAAATCCCCATTTTGTACGAGGATACTTCCTCTTGATCCCTGTAGCGATAAAAAGAAGTCGATGCCTTGCGGAAGCTGAATATCACTTAAACCCTCATTTTTAGATATCAATACGGTGCTCCCCTCGAAGTTTTCTTGGGAATCGAATGTCGCGTAGTCTTTAAGTTCGGCTTCATATTGATACACTGAGCGAAGGCTTTGGAAGTCGAGGTAATTGGGCAACTGTGCCTGATAATAAATTCGGGTTTTTCGTCCTTGTAGGGCGTTATGACGCAAGATGGCCAGCAAGGGCATGCTGCGCGAATCGAAGGCGATTACTTGAGCGGCGTTTAAACCAAGATGTTTGGCCAAAGCCCATTCTAAAACTGAAGACAGGGGATGTCCCAAACGGATATAATCGTAGGCGGTGGGTAAAGCGGCTAGCTGTTCCGAGCTTGCAGCCCCCGATTGATACAAACGCTCTAGAACGCTAAGAAACTCCGTTTTGGCTTGCTCCTCATTATAGATATCCAATCGATGGGTGGTTAGGCTTAACCAGTCCTGAGGACAATTTTCTACAATTTTTAGAAGGTATTGCTGCAATTGGGAGTTCATCATGCTTCTCGTTTTTAGAGCGACGAAATTAAAGGATTGCGAATAGATGAAGGGGATTGGGGATTGCTTTAATCGATATGACTTAAAGGAAAAACCCAATGCTTAAATAGTTTATGCTTGACTTCTGAAATCGAGCTAGTTTAGTAAGCCTTCATCATTCGTACAGCAGTAAATTGCCGCATCAAGCTTATAAAAGTCTCCTTATCAAGGGAAGGACCTATCAAAAGCTCAAGGGCTTTTTCAAAATCCTCTTGGGCTTTTGGGAAAAACCTCAAGTACTTTTTTTAAAAAGCTCTTGAGGTTTTTTAGATTTCTTAAGGAAGACGCGATAAAAAGTTACGGAAGGAAGCAGAGGTCCTTGCGCTTAGCTTGCCGCAGAGTTGAGGAATAAGCATGGCATTTTTTGGCAACATTGCCATTGAAGGAAGTACAAAATTAAAAGCGCAAGCGTGATTTACTAAAGTTTGGGAAGCCGTACGGGTAGAGAAGCAGTCCACGAGGATTCTCCCTGCGGTCGGTCCTAATGCATTTGGCAGTTTACCCAAAGACAAAAAGGCCGCGGCTGCGCCTGGCCTCCTTTTTTTAGGCCCAAGCCGCTCCCTTCGAGCAAGCTCGGGAATCTTCCCACGAGGATTCTCCCTGCGGTCGGTCCTAATGCATTTGGCAGTTTACCCAAAAACAAAAAGGCCACGGCTGTGCCTTGCCTCCTTTTTATGCCCAAGCTGCTCCCTTCGAGCAAGCTCGGGAAGCTTCCCACGAGGATTCTCCCTGCGGTCGGTCCTAATGCATTTGGCAGTTTACCCAAAGACAAAAAGGCCGCGGCTGCGCCTGGCCTCCTTCTTTTATGCCCAAGCCGCTCCCTTCGAGCAAGCTCGGGAAGCTTCCCACGAGGATTCTCCCTGCGGTCGGTCCTAATGCATTTGGCAGTTTACCCAAAGACAAAAAGGCCGCGGCTGCGCCTGGCCTCCTTTTTTTATGCCCAAGCCGCTCCCTTCGAGCAAGCTCGGGAAGCTTCCCACGAGGATTCTCCCTGCGGTCGGTCCTAATGCATTTGGCAGTTTACCCAAAGACAAAAAGGCCGCGGCTGCGCCTGGCCTCCTTTTTTTATGCCCAAGCCGCTCCCTTCGAGCAAGCTCGGGAAGCTTTTGGGCATAAAAAAAGTCCGAACTCACGTTCGGACTTTTTGTCTTTGTTGCCCCACGAGGACTCGAACCTCGACTGACTGGACCAAAACCAGCTGTCCTGCCAATTAGACGATGGGGCATCGTTCATTTTGGGAGGGCAAAAGTAAGTTGCTCATTTTATTCCCGCAAATAAAAAATTAAGGGAATTGATTTTTTTCCGGAATAAAGCTTTCTAGGCTTTAACAAGATATTGACACGGCCTAACTTGCTTTATTTCATAAATTCGCCCGCAGCAACAAATTCAAGAGGATGCTTTCCAATTACAAGAAACTGAACAACTTGTTGGGATGGCTGGTTTTCGCCATCGCCACAGTAACTTACTTTATTACCATTGAGCCCACGGTAAGTTTTTGGGATTGTGGCGAATACATCGCCACTTCGGTAAAACTTCAAGTAGGTCACCCTCCCGGTGCCCCACTCTTCCAATTAATGGGGAACTTCGCTTCTCAATTTGCCTTTGGAGATGTAACCCGTCAGGCGATGATGGTGAACCTCCTTTCGGCCTTAGCCAGTTCCTTTACGGTACTTTTCCTTTTCTGGACCATTACCGCATTGGGTCGTAAAATGATTTTAAAATACGGGGAACTCAACGACTCCCGTGTTTTAGCCCTATTAGGTGCCGCAGCAGTAGGTGCCTTGGCCTACACTTTTAGCGATAGCGCTTGGTTCTCGGCCGTTGAAGGTGAGGTTTACGCCATGTCTTCCCTCTTTACTGCCATCGCCTTTTGGGCCATCTTAAAATGGGAACAAGAAATTGATCATAGCAGCCGCGCCCACCGTTGGCTGATTTTCATTGCCTACATGATTGGCCTTTCTATTGGTGTTCACATTCTGGTATTCCTTACCATTCCGGCCATCGTAATGGTATATTTCTATAAGATGGACAGCAAAATCAGTCCCTCTAAATTTATCTTCTACAATATTATCGGCATCCTCATTCTTGGGATGATTTTCTCCGCCATCATACCTTTTGTGCTTTGGACCTTTGGCAAGCTGGAGATCTTTATGGTAAATAGTATTGGGCTTCCCTTTAACAGTGGTACCATCTTTACCCTTCTCCTTATTGGTGGTGGAGCTGCTTACGGATTGAACTATACCCGTAAACTGGATACCCCAATTTGGAACACCTTAATTCTTTCCGTTCTATTCATCATCCTCGGGTACTCTACCTTCATCACCTTGGCGGTGCGCTCCAATGCAAACACGCCTATCGATGAGAACAACCCCGAAGATGCGATGTCACTGCTCGCCTACTACAAGCGTGAGCAATATGGCGACTTCCCGGTATTTTACGGTCAGTCTTTTAATGCGCCGGTTATCGACTTCGAAGACGGAAACCCCGTTTACCGTCGTGATGATGAAAGCGGGAAATACGTAATTAGCGACGACCGTAAAGGCTCCGTACGCGTATTTGATCCTGAGTTTGTAGGCTTTTTCCCACGGATGTGGAACGACGATCCTAACTCAGTGCAAAATTACCAGCAGCATGCCGGCGTAAAAGGCTATGAAACGGATGCGCGTGGACGACCCGACCAAAGTAAACCCATCCCCATTCCTTTAGCGAAAAACATTTCTTGGTTCCTCGAATACCAGGTTGGTCACATGTGGTGGCGCTACTTCATGTGGAACTTTGCCGGTCGTCAGAACGACGAGCAACACCGCTTTGAATACACCAAAGGAAACTGGATTTCGGGAATTCCCTTTATTGATGAAGCACGCCTCGGGCCGCAAAGCAATTTGCACTATCATGCCGAAAATAATCCGGCGCGTAATGTGTACTTCATGCTACCCCTAATCCTCGGCTTAATTGGCTTAGTATTCCAATACCAGCGCGCGAGTAATGATGCCTGGGTGGTCTCCTTATTCTTCCTGTTCACAGGTTTGGCCATTGCCGTGTACCTAAATCATAAACCATTTGAACCACGAGAAAGGGACTACGCCTATGTGGGTTCTTTCTATGCCTTCTCCATTTGGATTGGCTTAGGCGTACTGGCAATCTTTGAATTTATCAATAAGCAAAAAACGGCGATTGCCGGTGGAATCACGGCTATAAGCCTAGTGGCAGTACCGGGATTGATGGCGGCTCAAAACTGGGACGACCACGATCGTAGTAACCGCTATGTAGCCCGCGATATCGCCTTTGCTTACCTCGATTCGTGTAAACCCAATGCCATCTTATTTACAAATGGCGATAATGACACTTTCCCGCTCTGGTATGCCCAGGAAATTGAAGGCTATCGGACCGATGTGCGGGTAATTAACCTCTCCTTATTAAATACCGACTGGTACATTGATCAAGCCAAGCGTGCAGTTTACGAAGCCGAACCTGTGCCCTTTAGCTTTGAGCACGATCAATACAAGCAAGGTACCCGCGATGTACTTTATTTCCCACCTAAAGAATTGCGTCGTAGCGGTCGTTGGCCGGTAAGCACCTTTATCGAATGGGTTAAATTAGACGACGGTCAGAACCTTTGGAAACCTTACGGTAACAGCAAGGAACTGATGTACTACCCTGTACGTAAATTGCGAATCGACATTGATAAGGAGCAAGTATTGGCCAATAATGCCGTATTGCCAGAAGACACTGGACGCATTGTAGACCATATCGATTGGAACCTTAAAACCAATGTACTTAGCAAACGTGATCTTATGGTAATCGATCTTATTGCCAATAACGATTGGAGTCGACCCATTTACTTTAGCGTAACGGTAGGAAACAGCAGTAAGAGCTTCTTCTGGCTGGATGATTACTTCCAATTAGAAGGCTTGGCCTACCGCTTTGTACCGGTAGAAAACAAACGTCAGGGAGACTCGCCCGACTTTGGTAAAATTGCCAGCGACGTGATGTACGACAACCTGATGAACAAGTTCTCTCTAGGAAACATGGAAGTACCGGGAGTATACCTTGATGAAACAAACCGTCGTACCATTTACAACTTGCGTAACATCTACGGACGCTTGGCCAAAGACCTGGCCGCTCGTGGTCAAAAGGACAAAGCACTTAAAGTTTTGTCTAGAGCCATGGAAAAAATGCCGGAAGAGAAGTATGCTTTCGACTACTTCATGTTCAATATCATTGAAGGCTATTATGAGGCAGATGCTAAGGCAGAAGCCCGAGAAATCCTGCTCACCTTTGCCGATCGCTTGGAAGAGGAATTAGCTTACTACGGTCAGTTTAAAGGAAGCGACCGTAAGCTCATTCAAAGAGATATGAACGAGGCAGCTAACTATTTCCGAATGATTGTTCAATTGGTGAATCAATTCGAATATCAGGGCGACCAGCAAGGCTTAAGTCAGGATGAAATTTACAAACGCTATGTGGACGCTTTACGCCCACTTGGTTTAGCGTAAACCTTTATTTAATTCCATTTAATCCCGATCTTCGAACTTTGAGGATCGGGATTTTTTATGCCATACTTCACTTACATCCCTAAATGGTATCAAGCTTTGCGAAAAGACTTGGTTTGGTCGGTACCCGCTACAGCGGATGAAAAGACGATTTATCTCAGCTTTGATGATGGTCCGGTGCCCGGAGTTAGCCCTTGGGTACTAGAAGTTCTTAAAGCCCATCAGGCGAAAGCCACTTTCTTTTGCATTGGCGATAATGCCCAAAAACATCCCGAAATACTAGCGCAAATCCAAGCCGAGGGTCACAGCATTGGCAACCATACTTTTCATCACCTTAACGGAGCTAAAACCAATACACAGACCTATCTGAAAAATTATAGGCAGTGCGCAGAAGTAGTGCCGAGCAAGCTCTTTCGGCCTCCGTATGGTAGGCTAAAAAAAGAACAAGCCCGAGCAATTACTCAGGCTGGTTCCAAAATAATTATGTGGGATTGCCTTGCGGCAGATTGGGATGCGATGCGCAGTCCCGAGCAAAGTTTACAAAGCTTACGACGCCATATAAAGCCTGGCTCCATTGTGGTTTTCCACGATAGCATTAAAGCCTGGCCCCGACTTAAGGTGGTACTCCCGAAGATTTTAGAAGAGTACGCTAAACAGGCTTATGTTTTTAAAGCCTTAAGCCCCGAAATACTCTAATTGTTGAATCAGAGCTTCAGCTGAAACCACTCCACTTTGGCGCCATTTTAAATCGCCCTTCCGGTAAATCATTAAGGTAGGCACCCCTTGAATGGAAAGCGATTGCGCTAAGGATTGATTACGATCCACGTCAATCTTTAATACCGAAACCCGGTCGCCCATTTTTTCCTTCACCTGCTTTACGATGGGGCTTACCACTTTACAGGGCTGACACCAAGTAGCATGAAAATCAATTAAAACGGGTTTCTCCGCTTGAATCAATTCCTTAAAACTAGCCATCTTTATTTTTCGCTAGGTAATCCGGCGCGGTCCCAAGCCAGCATTCCACCGGTCATATTATGGATATTGGAGAAGCCCATTTTTTTCATGATTGAAACCGCATTGGCACTGCGACCACCGCTACGGCAGTAAATCACGTATTCTTTTTCTTTATCCAATTCGGCCACCTTCTCCTTAAACTGAGGATCGTAAAAATTAATCAGCTCCGAACCTTCCAAATGACCTTGTTGGTATTCATTGGGGGTACGCACATCGATTAATACCACTTCTGGATTATCCTTCACCAATTGGGATACCTCTTGTACGTTCAGGTTTTCTTTTTTCCCATCGCCATCCGATTGGGCAGATTGTGCGCAGGCACCTAATGAGAATAAAACGAGAACAACTCCTAAAACTCTACTCATAATTAATTTTTTAAGCTTAATACTGAAGGGTAACCTCCGGCATTATGTACATCGCTAACCCCATTTTGGATAAGCCAGTTCTTCGCGTTTTCACTGCGGGCACCGCTGCGACAAAAAACCACTACTGCTCCTTCGGCGTTTTTAAAACGATCTAAATTAGCCGGAACCTGATCCAAAGGTATATTAATTGCACCGGGAACGCTAACCTCTGCTACTTCCGCCTCGGTGCGTACATCTACTAAAAAGGTACTGGGATTATTAATTAGTTCTTGCATAGTTTTTCTGTGTTTTGCGGCAAAAATACGGCCCTTAAGCAAGAGCGGGCGGTGATGCGAATCACATTACCAATTTAACCAAAACCGCCGCCAAGCAAGTTGTCGCGGACTGGGCTCTTCCACGAGTTCTAGTGGATGAAATTCTTCGTAGCTCACTTGTTGAGCGGTGGCCTTTAAGGTTTTGTAGCGAAAGCCGCCGCGCTTCTTTGGGCGGGCAATCTCAAACTCCACTTTCTTACCTTCAAATCCCTCTACTTGGTATTTATTAAGCACTTCTTGAAAGTTAAAGAGCCCCAGGGTATCGCCGTTAATACTCACGATTTGATCCAAATAGCGTAAACCTAAATCCTCCCCAAAGTCATCAATGCCTTCTTCTGAAGAAACAATAAAACGGTCGGTCTCTAAATCATAACTTAAATCCTCAAAACCTAAGGACCAACCCAGAGAACTGCCCACCTCCGTATATCGCACCCCTACATTATTAAGTAGTCGTTCGAAAGGAAAGGGCTCCCCCGCCTCAAAATGGCGAATCATAAAGGTGGTAACCTGTGGAAAGCTAAGGTCGCCCATGATTTGAAAAAGGTCTTCGTCAACAAAGGAGGTATCGGCATCATATACCGCCGACAGATTGTTGAGCAGATCCATTAAGCGCATCTGTCCTTGTGAAAGTTCGATTAAATACAAATCGAGCGCCATCGCCGCTAGGGCACCTCCATCGTAGAAGTTTTGATAAAAGTCGTTGTATACATCTAAGGTGTATTTACTTGCAACCGTTAAGGGTATATCCTCATATTGGTCGTTGCTCGTAAACTTATCACGAATCACCTCCAAAAACTGACTGGGCGTATAAATACTATCCCTAATCTGTACCAAATGGCTATTGTATTCGGTTACCCCTTCGTATAACCAAATATGACGGCTCATCTTAGGATTGGCAAAATCAAAATATTGGATTTCTTCCGAGTGAATACGCAGTGGGGTGATGATGTGTAAAAACTCATGTGCTACAATATCGCGAATGGCAGAATAGAGGAAATCATCATCCATTTCGGGCATATAAAGAAGCGTCGACCGGTGATGCTCCAGGGCACCATAGCTATAGTTCCCACTTAAATCGGGGTCGCAATAAACCAGGATGGAATATTTATCTACTGGCAGTTCTCCTCCCAGATAATTAGCGCTGGCCACTAATACCTCTTCAATTATTTGCATGGCCTTTTCGGCCGATACTACACGGTTAGGACTATACAGACTAAGTTCCACCTTGGATTCGCCAATCCATAAACTTGCCGTATCCGGCACACAGTAAAGCAAGGGATTATCATGCAAAGTGAAATAATCGGGGTATACTAGTCGGTCCAAACTATCCGTTCGCTCCGCTTCCCAGGCGGTGGAACCATAAAACATACTCGGGTGGCGCAGTAAAACTTCAAATTCTAAATCGGCATACGACTCTAGATAACCGATGTAACCGAACTGGTTTAGCACAAAAGCAGCGCTATCATTACTGGTGCCGCCTGGTGCGAAAATGGAGGAACCATCTTCGGAATCGTAACTATCTTCTACCCAATAATAAATTCGGTAGAGCTCGGTAGCCTCTCGAATTTCCCATGAATTTACTCCTAAACGCTTAACTGGCAAGGTGTCGCCTTGCGCCGAAAGGGCTAAAAACTCGCGAACGAACTGCCCGTAATTGTTAACATCATAGGTGCCGGGTACCACCTTAGGCATTTGGAAGATGGCGATACTATCGCTTACTAAGGGAGGAATAATCTCAATAGGAATGGCATCATCCTTTAAGCGGTTCAAATCTTGGATGACCAAGTAGCGATCCTCTAATTGAAAATACTGGGAGTAGGCTTGAGGTAAGCCGAAAAAAAATACTGAAAGTAGAAGAACGATTCGGAGCTTTTGCCCTTTACGCATAGTTAAATTTCTTAGAGGTTGCCTTTTAAACCGATGCTAAGGTAAGCATCAAAACGGGCCAATGACGCGCTTATTTTTTACGATAAAGCTGATACACTCCTGAGCCAAGCAAGTACACCGATAAAGGCAATACCACAAAAGAGAGTTTATTATACGCCGCCGCTTCCGCAAAATCAAAATGCAATAGGTGTTGAATGCCGCGTGTCATGCCACAAGCATAGCATTCCATATCAAAAAGTACTACCGATAAGCAAATGCTCTGACCATCATCAAAATGGTCGGCCGGTAAATAGAGTAAGAATCCTAAAGCAAATAGCATCAAACCCAAGGATACTAAGGCCTTATGCTTATTGGATATTCGGTCTATGAATGCAGGTAGTCTCACGGCCTGTATAGGGTTAAGGCCACAGATTCCCCTTTTTTGAGCTTCACCACAGTCGCCTGCAGTTTATCTCCATCCCATAAATGCGCATGCACCGTGCAGGGTGGATTGCTGCCCTCATTTACGGCAACAATCTTCAGCTCAACTTGCCCCTTTCCGGGGATAAATAAAAAGGACGCTTTGCGTTCTTTTACCTTAAAGCTGCTAATTTCCTTGCGTCCATTTATATACACATCTACGCGATCGCCATCCTCTTCAAAGCTATCCCATAATTCGAACTTGAGGGTATCACTACTCCATTTGAGATTTATTTCATCGCCATTTACAAGAGGCTTCTTGGGATCTAAGGCATCTAATACATGAGTAAGATGTACCCCATTACTTGTAGGGGGTTCTTGCTCCGGATCTTTGGCGGAGGTATTAGCCGTGTTTCGGGTCGCATCGGCAATTAAATGCTCTAAGTAAGCTGCCCCCAACAGATGAATTTGTCCTTTGGCACAAAAGGAGCCATCAGCGTAAGCACCTTCAAAGTCCCCTTGTACCAGAGCACTATCTGAATCTAAATCGAGCTCTAAGTCTTTTACCTGGATATAACAGAAATCGCCAGAATCGGCCTCCGAATAGGTGCTTAGATTATTGATCTCTTGAAAACTTAGGCGCTTGGTTTTTAAGTTGAGCCTACCCTTAATTTCCGAAACGGTTTGATTGGCCCCGTAGAAATCAGTTATAGATACCCCTTCTAAACTACCATCCTTTTGAACCTGAAAGCTGAGCTTGAGGGCAATGGGCTTCATCCCGTCTGGAATTAAAGTTCCGATGAGCTCCACCTTTTGCCCGTATATAAAGGAGCTAAAAAAGAGAGTGCAGAGGAGAAATGTTAAATTATATAGGCTTTTCACATGACAAATATCTCATTTTATTATATTTGAGACAAAGAATCTATATCAATTCAACATTATGAAAAAATCTTTCTATTACTTAACATTTTGCTTCGTGCTTTTAGCTGGAACAGCTAATGCATCTTTCCCAGTTGACAAAGAGAACAAGGCCGTTCAAACTGAGCAAGCACAGTCTGCTGACGACCAAGCTGCTTTAGAAATGCAAGCTAGCCTTGAGAACGCTCAAGCCGATCAAGCTTCTATGGAAGAAAGCGCTTCTGAAGAAGACTTACTACGTATGTCTGACGAAGAGTTTTGGATTACCCTTGCCCTTTGGTTCTTCTTAGGAGGATTTGCCGCTCACCGTTGGTACCGTGGTAAGCCAGTTGGTTGGAACATTCTTTTCATCCTTACTGCTGGTGGTTGTGGTATCTGGGCCATCGTTGACTTGGTGAAAATCCTTCAGCGTAAGTTCTAAGAAACAAGACAAGCATTTAAATGCAATAAAGATCCGTAGTCATTGGCTACGGATTTTTTTATGCTGATACTTATCTTTCTAAAAAAAGGAATTAATTACTGGTAAGGATTTAATTAATGAATAGCTATTCACTAATTAATCTGTTTAATATCAGATAATTATACTAAACTCTGAACCGATGTTCGACGGGAAATAGTTAAAGAATGAATGGCAACTATCCCATAACCGATGAGCAAGGTAAGCATTACGGTAATTAAAATGATAATCGGCTCTACCGAAGTGCGGTAGGCGAAATTTTGCAGCCACTGCCAAGTAATAAACACCGATAGCGGCGCAGCAATTAGCACCGCACTTAGAATTACGGAGACCAATTCCTTATAAATCAAATTCACCAAATCCCAGCCATTTGCCCCCAGTACATTGCGAATTGCAATCTCTTTGGTTCGCAATCCAGTGGTAAAAGAAGCTAAGCCCACAAAGCCCAATAAGGAGATTAAGATGGCAATAATGGTGAGGTATAAAATAAGTCGTGATTGCCGCATTTCCTCTTCATACATCTGCAACAGATCTTTATTTAAAAAGGAGAATTGAAAAGGCACATCGGGAACCATGGCCGTCCAACGCCGCTCCATATCATCTAAAGCAGCATATACCTGGTCAGGCTCCACCTTAATTTGCAATACTCTAAAGGTTTCCCGATTAAGGGTTAAGATGAGTGGGGCCATTTTATTATGCAGGCTTTGGGCGTTAAAATCATCGCATACGCCAATTACCTCGGCTTCCTGAGTGGCGGTTCCCGATTCATCAAAAGCACTGCGCACCATTTTCCCTAGTGGGCGTTCCCATGCCATCTCGCGCACCAATGCTCTATTTACAATAACCTTAGGGCGCAAACTATCCTCCAAATCACCTTGTCTAAAGCCCCTGCCAGCTAGGAGTGGTATTTCCATAGTTTCTAAATAGCGCGGCCCAACTCCCAAAAAGTCACTACTCAAACGCCGAAAATCCAAGCCATTTTCCTCTTCCAGTTCGAACAAACTTCTAAAGGTGCCGCTTCCTGTAGCACTGGCGCCAACCGTTACCGATTGAATCATGGTGCTGCGACGAAAGTTTTGCGCTAAATCTTGAATTCGATGAATGCTGGTGGAGTCCTGAACATTAATCACCAATACATGATCAGCGTTAAAACCTAAGTTTCGATTTTTAATAAACTCCATTTGCCGGTACATAAAGATAGCCGTCGTTACGACCGCTACCGATACACACACTTGGAAGCCTACTAAAAACTTGCGGGGCATGGAGTTTCTACGCTGAATTCCCTTTTTATTGGTAAAGGCATCTAGGGGACTCACCCTGGCCAGACTTAAGGCCGGATAGCTTCCGCTGATGAAACCCACCAATAGAGCTAGGCTTAGGGAGAGCGGTAAGAGTTCGGGGAAGCGCTCGAAGTTCAAGCTAAGCTGTTTGCCAATCGCTTCATTAAAGGGTAAAATAGCAGTTAAGGCCTCCACCACCGCAAAGGCTAGTAAAAGGGCGATGAGCGACATCAACACCGACTCGCTTAAAATTAAGAGCCTTATATCAAACTTACTGGCCCCTAAAACCTTACGCATGGCAGATTCGCGAATACGCTTTAGGCTCCGGGCGGTAGCCATGTTTATATAATTGATGATGGCCAATACCAAAATAAGGAGTCCGATACCGGCAAAGCCATACACATAAGCCAGTCGCCCCGAAGGCAAGTCGTAATTCACGGGCTCACCAAAATGCAGGTCCGAAATCGACCTTAAATGCAGCTTGTAGGTGCCCTGCACGATATCCGCCAGTCCCGACATATACCGGTCAAAGAAACTGGAAAAACCAGCTTCGATTTCTTCAGCGCTGTGTCCCTCCTCTAGTTTTAAGAAGGTGTAATGGCTCACCTGCCAAAGGCTTACTGCTAAATCATGAGAGTCCATTGGGGAAGCAGCTTGAGAAATTAGGGCTTGAAAAAAGTGATGGGTATTTTCGGGTAAGTCCTCGATAATCCCGCTTACCGTATACTCGTAGTTACTGGTATTAATTTTTCGACCTAAGACATCACTACGACCAAAGTACCGCTCGGCAAAGGACTTACTAAGCACTATACTCCTAGGTTCTGCAAGCGCCTCCTTTGGGTTTCCGTGTAAAAATTGCTGATTAAAAACTTCAAAAAAATGGGCATCTGCAATTGCAACCTGCTCCTCATACTGCCTCAAGCTATCGGATCGGAAGAAGATGCTGTTCTCTAAATGAAATAGGTGGGTGGCCGCCTCCACCTCAGGATAATGTTCTTCAAGTAATTGGGCCATTCCAAAGCCACTGCCACCATAAACCTCCTCGGTTCCGTTTAAATTAAATTCGGAATTAACACGGTAAATGCGTTCATGGTCGGTCCAATGTTGATCATAGGTAAACTCCCCGTGAAGATACAAGGCTACCACAATAGAAACCGCCAAGCCAATTGCTAATCCCCCTAAATTTAAGAGGGTATAAAGTCGGTGCCGGTAAAGGGTCCGAAAAGCAAAAGGTAGCTTAGAAAGGAGCATGCAAGACTTTTTTCTCTGAAGTAACCTCCCCGTCCAATAAACGCACAATACGCTGCGAATAGGAGGCATCGTGCGCGCTATGCGTTACCATAACAACGGTAGTCCCTTGATCATTGAGTCGGGCCAGCATTTCCATAATGTCGTTTCCTTGAGCCGAATCGAGGTTTCCAGTAGGCTCATCCGCCAAGATTAAACTCGGCTCGCTAACAATGGCACGACCCACCGCCACTCTTTGTTGTTGTCCGCCCGAAAGTTGATAGGGGAAAAACTCGCGACGGTGCCCCATGGATATGGCATCAAGTACTTTTAATACGCGTTCGCGACGCTCGGAACGAGGGACCTTTAGATAATGTAAAGGGAGCTCAATATTCTCGGCCACCGTGAGGTCGTCAATCAAATTGAAGTTCTGAAAAACAAAGCCAATCTGCTCCTTCCGGATCTGCAACTTTGTTTTTTCGTCGAGCTGACTGATGTCCTGATCCCGAAACACAAAGAGACCTTCTTCATAGGTATCTAAAAGACCAATAATATTTAAGAGGGTGGTTTTTCCGCAACCACTAGGACCCATAATACTGAGGAACTCCCCTTCCTGAACTCGAAGGTCGACATCGTTAAGGGCCCGGGTTTCAATACCCTGACTGCGATAGAGCTTGGAAATATTGTGAAGACGGATCATACCTAGGCTTTCACACAAAGTAAAGCAAATGCTTAAAACAACTTGCTAATAAGAATACCGATGCAAAGAATAATAGCTAAGATGATCATAGGATAGGACGCTTATTGAAATAAAAACCCCGGAGGTTCGTGGGACTGCAGAGGATAACCGATTTAACCCTAAATTCTGCTACTTGAACTAATTAAACAACCAAATTCAATTTTGCAGTCCGAACGAATTTTAAAAGAACGTTGCCTTGGTGAGCGCCGGGGTTTTTATTAAAATTTTTACGCTTTAGTTTTCATCCTTCTATAAGGCGAAGGCTGTGCCAAAAACCTAAGTGCCTTTTTTACAGGTGTTTATGTTTTATCCCATTTAAAATGCTGTTCATTTCCGAACAGTTGTTTGTTCGTTTTCGAACAGAGACCCTTACCTTCGATATGTGAAAAAGCCTTACCACATACTCATTGTTGATGATGACCCTGACGTGCTTACCAGCGCTCGAATTCTGCTTAAGCAACACTTTCAAAAAGTAGAGACCACCGAAGACCCTTCCGACCTCAACCAAATCCTTAGTCGGCAAGCCATTGACTTGGTTCTTTTAGACATGAACTTTCGCAAGGGGCGCAATGATGGGGCCGAGGGAATTTACTGGCTTAAACATATTCGGGAATTAAGTCCGGGTACGCAGGTCGTATTAATGACCGCCTACGGAGAAGTGGAATTGGCCGTAAAAGCGATTAAAGAAGGGGCCTTTGATTTTGTGCTGAAGCCCTGGACCAACGAAAAATTGCTGGCTACTATAAACAATGCCCTCAAGCTTGCGCGGGAAAAGCAAAAGGTAGCGCGCTTGCAAAACACCAATAAGCAGTGGGAAGATCAAGCGGCCTTAAAAGAGGAGGACTTAATTAGTCGTTCCCCAAGCATGCAGAGCGTTTTGGAAACCTTGCGAAAGGTGGCTGAAACCGACGCCAATATTCTCTTGCTGGGCGAAAATGGAACGGGTAAAAGTGCCTTAGCTTTAAGCATCCATCGGATGAGCATGCGAAAAACGGAACCCTTCGTTACGGTAGACCTTGGCGCTATTGCCCCTAGCTTGTTTGAAAGCGAGCTTTTCGGACATAAGAAGGGATCCTTTACGGATGCTTCAGAAGACAAGCCCGGTCGTTTTGAATCGGCTGATGAGGGCAGCCTCTTCTTAGATGAAATCGGGAATTTAGACCTCAGTCTGCAATCCAAACTTTTGCATGCCTTGCAATCCCAAGAAATTAGAAGGGTTGGCGAAAATCAAAGTCGTAAGGTTAATGTGCGCCTTATTTGTGCAACCAATAGCCCTTTGCACGACTGGGTGGAAGAAAAGCGCTTTCGTCAAGACCTCTTGTACCGCATTAACACTGTGGAGGTAGTGGTTCCTCCCTTACGGGATCGGCAGGAAGATATTCCACTATTAGCGCGGAAATTCTTTGAGCGATTTTGTAAAAAATATCAGAAAGAAAGTTTGCACTTAAGCCTAGCCGCCATTGATGCGCTTTGCGAATACCACTGGCCCGGAAATGTGCGGGAGTTAGAGCATAGCATGGAAAGAGCGGTAATTTTAAGCACTGGTAAAGAGGTCCAAGCAGAAGATTTACAATTACGGGGCGGCCAGGCGGCCAAGCCCGCTGGTTTAAATTTAGAAGAAATGGAGCGTCACTTAGTGCTACAAGCCTTGGATAAACACCGTGGCAATATTTCGAAAGCCGCTAAGGACCTTGGACTCACCCGTGCCGCCTTATACCGAAGAATGGAAAAGTATGAACTTTAGGTCTTATTCTATACAAAGCAGCCTGAGGCTCATTTTCCTCCTGTTTAGCATGGGGCTTTTATTCTATACCTCCTATGCCTACAACCTCATTTTCATTAAAATCGTTCTGGTCCTCATCATTATAGGACAAGTATTAGAGTGGTGGTATTATCAGCGGAAGCTGCTGGTTGAAACCCGAAAGTTTTTAGAAGCGGTTCGCTACGGAGACCTCAGCACCCGCTTTGATTTGGCGCGATCTGGAAAGGCCTTCGCCGAATTAGAGCAGGAGTTTAATCGCATGCTGAGTATTATTCACGAGTCGAAGGTTAAAGGTGATCATCGCGATCAAATTTTATCCTTAATCCTGCAAAATTTAAGCTTGGGAATTCTTTTGGTAGATGAAGAAGGAAAGATTTTGCTCACCAACGAAAAATGCCAGGAACTGCTCGACATTCCAGGCTTTCAACATTGGAAGCGCCTGGAGGAACGCTTGCCGGATTTAGCTAAAGTAATTGGCGACTTTGACTTTACCGGCCGCAAGTTATGGACCCGAGAAAGCAGCTCGGGGGCAGAAGAATACTACCTCGATTTGCAGCACTTGCAACTGGCGGGCATGAACTACCATTTAATTAGCATAGGCACCATGCGCCACGCTTTAGAGGAAAAAGAAATGGAGGCTTGGCATCGTCTGATTCGTATTCTAGCTCATGAGGTTATGAATTCGGTGACGCCTGTGGTGAGCTTAAGTGAAACCTTGCAAGGGATGATTCAGCAAGAGGGCAAAACCAAGAAACCTGAAGAGCTAAGTGTGGAGGATTTAACCGACATGCACGAAGCGCTCCGTACCATTATCCGACGCAGTAAGGGCATGCTCAGCTTTGTAGAAGAATACCGGAAATTGAGTCAACTGCCAGCCCCCGAAAAATCCGTGATTCCCGTTCAGGAGCTATTCGATGAAGTGGTACAGCTGATGAAAAAGGAGGCCGAATCGCATCAGGTGCAGCTTAGCTATCGCCTATTGCAAAACCGCCTCGCCCTAAAGGCAGATAAAAAGATGATTGAGCAGGTACTCATCAATCTGATTAAGAATGCTTTTCCGGCCCTGGAAGGTGTTGAAAATGCCTTTATTGAGCTCAGTGCCGAACTACGAGAGGAGGGTTTAACCCTTTACGTGCGTGATAATGGTGAAGGCATTGACCCCGATTTACTCTCTCAAATTTTTGTTCCCTTCTTTAGCACGCGTAAAAGTGGAACGGGCATAGGCTTAAGCTTGAGTAAAAATATCATGAAGTCTCATCAAGGGGACCTTAAAGTGCAAAGTGTAAAGGGCGAAGGCACCTTATTTAAACTTTGCTTTTGCGAAACCTAGGCTTCTACTTCCCAACTGCGGCTTCCTTCGAGTAAGGCATCCAAATCCCCCTCCCCTTGCACCGCCTGGGCACGTTCAATTTGATCTACCACCCCATCTTCGTAACAAGGGCGATCTTCTTGGTATAAAATACCAAAAGGACGGGGGAAGTTAGCATCAAAAAAGCGGCTTAAAATATAGGCCTTGGTGGGGTCCTTAGAATCGTGAATCCAAAGGTCATTTGCCGAGGCACCATCTTCGAGATTAACAATTTCGGGCTTTAAGCCATTTAAGCGAATTCCCTTTTTCCCTTCATCATAAATTAAAGGCTGCCCTTCTTCTAGGTGGAGGATATAGGCATCCTTTAGCTTTTTATCGGTGAAGTTTAGGAAGGTGCCATCATTAAAGACATTACAATTTTGATACACCTCAACAAAACTGCTGCCCTTATGTGCTTCGGCCGCCGCTAAAATGCTACGCATATGCTTGGGGTCACGGTCGATACTGCGGGCCACAAAAGTAGCATCGGAGCCCAAGGCCAGAGCTGCAGGATTAAAAGGATGATCCAAACTACCTATTGGGGAGCTTTTGGTTTTTTTACCCACCTCAGATGTGGGGGAATACTGTCCCTTGGTGAGTCCGTAAATTTGATTGTTAAAGAGCAGAATATTAAGGTCTACATTACGTCGTAGCACGTGAATTAAATGATTCCCGCCAATACTCATTCCATCACCATCTCCGGTAATTACCCAAACGCTTAAGTCGGGATTACTAAGCTTAAGGCCCGTGGCCACAGCCGGAGCGCGTCCGTGAATACTGTGCATCCCATAAGTATTCATGTAATACGGGAAACGGGAACTACAGCCAATACCAGAAATGAAAACAATATTCTCCCGCGGTATCCCCATTTCGGGTAAAACAGATTGCATTTGTTTTAAGATGCTATAATCTCCACATCCTGGGCACCACTTTACCTCTTGATCGCTGCTAAAGTCGCGTGCGTTTAGTTTTTCGGTAGCCTCCATCTCAAATCATTTTTTTTATCGCAAACAGAATCTCCTCGGCTAAGAAGGGTTTACCCTGAATCTTATCCAAGACCTCAGCTGGCACCAAATATCGGTCTCTAATCAATCGCACCAATTGCCCGTCATTAAGCTCAGGAATAAGCACGCGCTTGTAGTTTTTAAGTACAGCCCCCAGGTCATCGGGTAAGGGGTTAAGATGCCTTAAATGCACTTGCGCAACTGCTAAACCTTCGGCCAAAGCCTGCGTCACCGCCACGTGAATAGCGCCCTTGGTATTCCCCCAGCCTAGCACTAGTAAATCGCCCTCCGGCTTACCGAGTAGTATTTCAGTTTTCGGGTAATCTTTGGCCAGTACGGCAACTTTGCGAGCCCGTGTTTTTACCATTAACTCGTGGTTCTCGGGATCGTAGCTCACATTACCGGTTTTGTCTTCCTTTTCTAAGCCTCCTAAGCGATGCTCTAATCCAGCAGTTCCAGGAATGGCCCATTCGCGAACTTCGCGGGCATCACGTTCGTAAGGCAAATAGTTCGCCGCCTCTTTGCGGAAGGGCGGGTTGATCTCGCTTAGGTCACTCGACTTTGGAAACAACCAAGGTTCGGAGCTATTGGCAATATAGCCGTCACTCAACACAATCACTGGGGTCATGTGCTCAATGGCATATTTCGCCGCTTCAAAGGCGGTCCAAAAGCAATCGGATGGCGATGAGGCCGCAATTACGGGAATGGGCGTTTCGCCGTTACGACCGTACAGCGCCTGCATCAAATCACTTTGCTCAGTTTTAGTCGGCAGGCCGGTACTAGGTCCACCTCTTTGCACATTAACCACCACCAAGGGCAATTCCAACATCATAGCCAAACCCAAGGCCTCGGTTTTTAGCGCCATACCTGGTCCCGAGGTTCCGGTTACGCCTAAGGCTCCTCCAAAGCTGGCGCCAATAGCGGATGTGATCGCTGCAATCTCATCTTCGGCCTGAAAGGTTTTTACGCCATAGTTCTTTTTGGCCGCTAATTCGTGAAGAATATCGGAAGCGGGGGTAATAGGATAGGAACCATAGAAAAGCTCCAATTCACTCTTTTTAGCTGCGGCAATCAAGCCCAAGGCTAAAGCCTGATTCCCCGTAATATTGCGGTATTTCCCCGGCGGTAATTTCGCCTTCTCAATTCGATAGCGGGTAATGGCCTCTATGGTATCTCCATAGTTGTATCCCGCCATTAGCGCTTTCCGGTTTGCCTCAAGGGCAGATGGTTTATGTTTAAACTTCTCGTCTAAGAAATTTAAGGTTACCTGCACATCACGGTTGTAGAGGAAATAGATGAAGCCCAGTACAAAGAAATTGCGGGAACGATCGCGGTCGCGTGGAGCGATGTCAAGCTCTTTCATGGCATCGCGATTTAAACGGGTAACCTCAATTTCGTAAAACTGATAGTCGGAAGGCTTATTGTTCAAAGGGTTTTCCTCGTCATCATAACCCGCCAAACGGAGGTTTTTCTTGTCAAAACCCGCTGGATCAACAATGATGGTTCCGGCCGACTTAAGATTAGGAAAGTTCTTGCGGTAAGCGGCAGCGTTGAGGGCCACTAAAACATCGGGGCGACCCCCGGGGGTGTGAATCTCTTCACTACCAAAGTTTATTTGAAAGCCAGACACCCCCGAAACCGTACCAATAGGGGCGCGGATCTCGGCAGGGAAATCAGGGAAAGTGCTCAAATCGTTCCCCGCTAAGGCAACGGTATTGGCAAATTGTGAGCCGGCCAATTGGATTCCATCTCCACTATCTCCGGCAAAAAGTATAGTAACCTTTTTAAGGCTTTGGTTCTCTTTCATTGAGTTCAGACCATGCTGACCTCGACCACCGAGGTGACCTCGGGTGCATGTTTTTTAATCGTCATTTCCACCCCGCTTTTCAGGGTCATTTGATTCACACTGCAGCCAATGCAGGCTCCATGCAATTGTACTTTTACGGTACCGTCATCCTCTAGGTCTACTAGAGTAATGTCGCCTCCATCCGACTTTAAAAAAGGGCGCACCTCTTCTAAAGCAGCATGAATGCGGTTCAAGATGTCGTTACGGTTCTCCATAGCTTTAATTCTTAGCAGCCGAGCAACCGGCCATAGTAGTAATTCTAGTCACTTCTGTTGGTGGAAGTTCTTCATTACGGCGAACTAATTCCTCAACGGTTCGACGCGCAATGCTTTCGAAGGCCTTTTGCACCTCGGTACCTTCTTGCAAGGCGGCAGGATGTCCAACATCCCCTGCTTCCCGGATACTTTGCACGATGGGCAATTCCCCTAAGAAAGGCACTTGTAATTGGTTGGCGAGGTTCTTAACCCCATTTTCACCAAAGATGTAATATTTATTTTCGGGTAATTCCGGTGGCGTGAAATAGGCCATGTTTTCAATTAAGCCTAAAACCGGAACATTGATATTCTCTACTTTAAACATAGCCACCCCTTTTCGGGCATCGGCCAAAGCCACATTTTGGGGCGTACTCACAATAACGGCGCCTGTAATGGGAACAGCCTGCACCGTAGAAAGGTGAATATCACCTGTACCTGGAGGCAGGTCTAAAATCATAAAGTCGAGTTCTCCCCAATGGGCATCGCGAAGCAACTGATTTAAGGCTTTGGAAGCCATAGGACCTCGCCAAACTACCGCCTGATCGGGCTTAGCAAAAAAGCCAATCGACAAGATCTTTATACCGTAGGCTTCTACCGGGTCCATCTTACTTTCACCATTCACGTTAATGGTTCCAGGGCGAGCCGTGGTAACATCGAACATAGTTGGCACCGATGGTCCGTAAATATCAGCATCTACTAATCCCACTTTAAAGCCCATCTGCTTTAAGCTGATCGCAAGGTTGGAAGCCACTGTAGATTTGCCCACGCCTCCTTTTCCGGAAGCCACGGCAATTATGTTTTTCACCCCGGGTAATTCGGCACCGCGAATCATATTCGCCCGCTCCTCTGCCGCCTTGGGGACTTCAATATTTACGGTGATCTTAATCTTGGCATCCACCTTCTCGTGGACCGCCTTGAGGATATCCACCTCCAACTTTTTCTTTACGTGCAAAGCGGGAGACTCGCTGATTACATCAACCACGAGCTCATCGCCAAAAATTTGCACATTTTTCACATGACCAGCATCCACCAAATTGGTGCCGCCTTTAGTGGCCGGTATATCTTTTAAAGCTTGTAATACCTCTTGTTTGGTATATGCCATGGGGATTCTAAAATTTTGTCAAAAATACGCTAAGTGATTAGCAATAAATAATGATATCTATCACCAAAAATAGTCCATAAGCTTGGACTATACTTTAACCAAAAAGGTGCTGAAACACCTCTTCTATCTTTTTAAATTCCAGCACATTAATGGCACTCGATTTCCGGTTCCACTTACTGTGGGCACTACATACAATTTCTTCGAAGCCTAATTTCTCAGCTTCACTAATCCGTTGTTCGAGGCGGGGAACGGGCCTTAACTCGCCTGAAAGTCCAACTTCGGCGGCAAAACATATTTGCGGCGAAAGGGCCATATCTTCATTGCTACTTAAAATAGCGGCCACCACCGCGAGATCAATTGCGGGATCATCCACTCGAATACCGCCAGTAATGTTTAAGAAGACATCCTTAGTCGCCAATCGGAAGCCACAGCGTTTTTCCAATACCGCGAGCAGCATATTAAGTCGGCGGGTGTCGAAACCCGTGGTGCTCCTCTGTGGAGTGCCATAAACCGCGGTACTGCATAAGGCCTGAATCTCAATCAACATGGGACGAATACCCTCCAAGGTGGCGGCGACTGCATTTCCACTTAAATCGGCATCTCGCTCAGATAATAACAATTGCGAGGGATTGCTCACCGCCCGCATTCCATCTCCATGCATTTCGTAAATCCCAATTTCGTGGGTAGAGCCGAAGCGGTTTTTATGAGATCTTAGAAGTCGGTAAATATGATGTCGGTCGCCCTCAAACTGAAGCACGGTGTCTACCATATGCTCCAAAAGCTTAGGTCCGGCTATTTGCCCTTCCTTTGTAATATGCCCAATTAAAAACACCGGCGTGCCGCTTTCCTTAGCAAACTGGATGAGCTCGGAAGAACATTGCCTAATTTGAGAAACGGAGCCTGGGGCCGATTCAATTAATTGGGAGTGCAAGGTTTGAATGGAGTCCACGATTAAAACATCGGGGTCCTCATTTTTTATTTGCTGAAAAATCTCTTGGGTGGAAGTGGCCGTTAGGAGGTAACAATCTTCGTTCTTAATCCCAATCCTGCGGGCCCGCATTTGTACTTGCTGCTCGCTCTCCTCCCCACTCACATACAGTACTTTATGCTGCAGCCCCAAGGCCATTTGCAACAGCAAGGTACTCTTACCAATTCCGGGTTCACCGCCAACCAGCATTACGGAGCCTTCTACAATTCCGCCCCCTAAAACACGGTCCAGTTCGGCATCGCCACTGCTAAATCGCTCCGATCGATCGGGAATAAAATCTTTAACCGCTCTAACCTTGCTGCTCGTTGGGCTTTTAGTCCCTGCTTGTTGCCATGCTTTGTCCTTGCTTCCCGACTCAACCAGTTCTTCAACAATAGTATTCCACTCCCCGCAACGGGAACATTGTCCCATCCATTTCGAATAGCGAGAGCCACAACTTTGGCAGGTATACTCCGTTTTGGTTTTAGCCATTAAATAGCAAGAATTCGGGCTTTCGATTCGGCGTCAACCGAGGGAGCATCAGTACCTTCAAAGGCAAACTTTGCACTACTGAAGTCATTCATGCATTCGGCCATATCCTTATAAAGTACAATGCCATCTACCACCTGAAGGTTAGCAATTCGAAAAATGGTATCGTCGCTAGTTCCCACCGGAAGGGCCACAACCAGCTTATCCACCAAACTTAAATAGTCTAATAGTTTATCTAGGTGAGCGCTATTAAACTCCCAATTCACATAAAACAAAACCAGGGTCTCTTCTCCGTAAACCTGCCAGGCGTTGGCCTGATGGTTCATTTCTTGGGTGGAGCGTTTTTTATTTCGTAAGGCTTCTCGAAGGGTCATGATTGGGATCTTTTTAAAATTCGTCGGGCGCGGTATACCATCGGTAAGGCGGTGAAGCCTGCTAGTAAGGTCATCACCAATTGGCCGCTGTGTACTAAAGTAGCAAAGGTAAGCCCATTAGCAGGGTCTACCCCTAAAACGCCTAAGGCCAATTGTACAAGATAGTGGTAGGAGCCAATTCCACCTGGGGTAGGAACTACCATTCCCATTCCTCCGGCTACCATTACAAATAGGCCATTGGCTAAATTAATATCGCGGGTTGCGGGCAGAGCGAACATCACCACGTAAATCATTAGGAAATACATGATCCAAATAAAGGCGGTGTGTCCAAAAAAGGCCCATTTATTTTGGACTTTAGATAGGGATTTAAACCCTTCCTTAAAGCCTTGCCAAAGCTCACGAACCTTGGCGAAAAGGGGTAATTGCTGCAAACGCTTACGCAGAAGAAATAGCAGGAGACCAACTAGGGCAAAAGCGATCAGTAGCAACACCTTTATATCAACTCCCGAAGATTCGCCAGTTCCGTTATTGGCAAAGGCCTGGTCGAAGAAGCTCTGCAAATTGCCCAATTGGGTGATAAAGGCTAAAGCGATAAGGGTTAAAAGCAAGATGCCGTCAATAACGCGCTCCAATACTACGGTTCCAAATAGGCGTTCCAAGGGAATATCATCGGTCTCTTTGAGGGATGTGCAGCGCATTACCTCCCCTGCCCTAGGCACCAAGGCATTGGCGAAATAACCAATGGAAATTGCATGAATCGCGTTCCAAGGCTTGGCCTTTTTGCCCAGTGGTTCCAGTAATAAGTTCCAGCGTAAGCCTCGACTAATAAAGGCGGCATATCCCATTAACATGGAAAGGATTACATAACGATAATCCGCTTGTCGAAAATCTTCCAACATTTGCTCCCAGTCGGCCGAACGAAAAGCCAGATACAAGAAAAGCCCGGCTATGCCTGCAAAGAGCAGGTATTTTAAAATGTCTTTGATGCGCTTTTTCAAAAAATCAGTTTAAGGTATTGCTATTCTCATCTGGGAAAATCACCTGAGCCTGGAAGTTTTTAGCCTCTTCAGGACTCATCTGAGCGTAAGCAATAATGATCACAATATCTCCTTTTTGCACCTTGCGGGCCGCAGGGCCATTAAGGGTAATTTCCCCTTTTCCTCGGCTTCCTTTTATAACATAGGTATCAAGTCGCTCCCCATTATTCACATTCACAATCGAAACCTTTTCGCCTTGAATTAAATTGGCAGCGTCCATAAGGGCTTCATCTATAGTAATGCTCCCTATATAGTCTAAATCCGCTCCGGTAACTTTTACCCGATGGATTTTTGATTTCATGACTTCAATCAACATGCTGCAAAAGTAAATGAAAGGAAGGTTTAAGGAAAGCCTTGCTAAAGATGACTAAGGAAATAGTTTAGTATTATCTATCAAACGCACCCCTTCGCAAAAAGCGGCAATAAAAGTTCGCACTTCTTGGTGCTGAGACCAATCCTCCACAATCCTCATACTTCGAGCATCGGCAAATTCAATGTACTCCAATTCGAGATTACTCGCAGCAAAATGTTGGCGAATCGCTGCTCGGAGACCGCTTGGATTGTAATCTTGATAGTTTTTGGCCGCCCAAGACATTTCCCGGTAAATAATGGCTGCCTCTTCCATTCCCTGCGGGGAGAGACGAAAGTTACGACTGCTCATGGCCAGACCACTGGAGTAACGGGCGGTATCACAACCAATAACCTCCACTGGTAATTGAAAAACTTTGGCCACATGCTGCACCACTAAAACCTGCTGAAAGTCCTTATTTCCGAAATAGGCCTTTTGAGGCTTTATCATTTCAAAGAGTCTTTTAACCACCGTGGCCACCCCGTCGAAATGACCTGGTCTAAACTCGCCTTCCATCCCTTTATCCAAACCAATGAGGTCGATATCCTCGGATTGTACATTTTCGCCGTACATCTCTTCCACAGAGGGCATAAAAACCGCCGTGGCCCCTTCTGCTTCCAAAAGAGCTAAATCTTCATCGGTACGTCGAGGATATTTCTCGAGGTCTTCGGGATTATTAAATTGGGTGGGATTAACAAAAATACTGACGATACTGGCCTCGTTTTCTTGATTGGCGCGTCGTAATAAGGTAAGATGGCCTTCATGTAAGGCTCCCATAGTTGCCACAAAGCCAAGTGAATGACCCTTTTTTTGTAGCTCCTGTTGAAAAACCGACAGTTCAGAGACCTTGTGGAACACTTGCATTTTCAAGGCGTTGAAGCGGGTAAAGCTATTATTATAAATTGAGTTATTCACAAAAAAGCTATATTTTTGCAAGCCTTTTCAATTTGTAGATTAAACACGAATCATGGACAGCAAGAGAATTCTGTATGTAAGTCAGGAGATTCACCCCTACCTTCCCGAGAATGAAATTTCCAAACCTTCTTTGGAAATGCCTAAAAAGATGAATGAGAAGGGGCATCAAGTACGCGTCTTCATGCCCCGTTATGGATTAATAAATGAGCGTCGCCATCAATTGCACGAAGTGATTCGTCTGAGCGGAATCAATATCATTGTGAATGATGAAGACCAACCGCTTATTATTAAAGTTGCCTCCGTGCCGCAAGCGCGCATGCAGGTATACTTTATTGATAATGATGAGTTCTTTAAGCGCAAAGCCATATTCTACAATGAAGATGAAGAGTTTCACAGCGACAATGATAAACGCGCTATTTTCTTTTGTCGCGGTGTAATCGAAACGGTAAAAAAATTAGGCTGGAGCCCCGATATCATCCACTGTCACGGTTGGATGGCAAGCTTCCTTCCTTTATACCTTAAGAAGTTTCACCACGATGATCCCATGTTTGTAGATAGCAAAACCGTTCTTTCGGTTTACGGTGCTACCGAAGAAAACATGAGCAAGGAACTTCCAGATTACCTACGCTTCGATGGTTTAAGCGACGAGGATGTTGCGCCATTCGAGGATGCGAACATCAGCAAAGTATATCAAGCTAATATGGCTTATTGCGATGGTGTAGCACTTTCGGGAGGTAGATTAGAGCCTGAAATGAAAGAATATGTGGAAAAGAACGTTACCACGATGATCGACCTTACGGACGCTGAGGATCCGAATTCGGAAATCAGCAAACTCTACGAGCAAGTGATCGTAGAACAAGAGTCCTTGGCTTAATCATTTTTAGCATTCCAAATATGACCTTAAACACAATAAAGCGAGCCATCCTTGTAATGGCTCCTTTGTTTTTTATAAGTGCTTGTGAAAAACCCACCGATGATTTGGGCTTTAACCAAATTATTGGCGGCACCGTTGAAGCGGACTCCCTGCACCTAAACCTCGTGAGTTGGACCGCCCCTATCGATAGCATCGTAGTTGCCCTCGACTATCAAACCCAAATTACCTTGGGCGGTTATAATTCTACCCGCTTATTAGGCCGGAGCCAAAGCACTTACTTTGGTGAAGAAAAGGCGCGTATTGTTAGTCAGTTAATCCCCAACGAACTCGATTTAAACTTTGGCACTTCTCCCGTAGTTGATTCGGTGCGCCTATACTTGCGCTTGACCGATGCCTACGGAGATACTAGTCAGGCCATGGATATTGCGGTTTATGAACTAGATCAGGATTTTGAGGAAGACAGTGTGTATTACAGCAATTATCAACCTCGCTTAGGCGCCGAAATTGGCCGTCTTAACGGGTATTTGCCGCAGCCAAAAAGCAACACTACCTTCGAAGATGAGCTTGCACCCGCTATTTTAAGTGTCCCTATGGATGTGGCCTACTTCCAAAACAAGTTCGCCAATGTGGCTAATGGGAGTGCCGACGAATTTAGCAGCTTCAGTAAATTTTTAGATTACTTCAAAGGCATCCAAGTAGAAGCCGAAAACGGCGCTTCTATTCTTTATACCAATTTGGCTAGTGCCTATACCGGACTGCGAATTTATTATCACAATTCGGAGGATACTACCTACGCGGAACTTAATGTAGACCAGGATAAGAATGTGAAGCCGATTAACTTCAGCACCTTCGAGCAAGATTATACTGGATCAAGTCTAGAGACTATGGCTCAGGATTCGGTTAATGGTGAGGATCTCACCTTCGTTCAAGCGATGGGTGGGGTTTGCACGGCTTTGCGTTTTGACCCGAGCAAGTTTCAAAGTCTACTCGACTCTGGTTTAGTCATTAATAGAGCGACGGTAGAAGTGTATACCGCCCAAGGCACAGGAGAGTACGTAGCGCCTAGCCCTCGTATGGAACTGCGCAGTTTGGAAGGCCGAACTTTAGGTGACCGAATTGCTGATTTCCAAATAGACGGCAATGGTGGCGGAACGTTAAGCCGAGGTATCCTGCGTAATAATAAATATGCATTTAATATTACGCGCCATTTATTCGAAGTATTGAATCGTAAAGAAAACCCTACTTTAGCGCTCGTTCCTACGACGCGAACCACTGCGCCTCATAGGACTATTTTGAGGGGAGGGTCGGGGCTTGCTGAGCGAGCCACAGTTATTGTTTATTTTACTAAACCTTAAATAGGATTTACTATGTGTGGAATTGTTGGTTACCTGGGAAATAAAAATGCGGTTCCGGTAATTATCAACGGCCTACGCCGATTAGAATACCGTGGCTATGATAGTGCCGGTATTGCTGTTCTTAATGGCGGGATAAGCCTGGAAAAATGCAAAGGCAAAGTATCCGATCTGGAAGCTAAAATCAATGGCAGCATAAAAGAAGCCAATATTGGTATTGGACATACCCGTTGGGCAACCCACGGAGAACCCAATGATGTTAATGCTCACCCTCATACCTCAAATAATGGCAGCTTAGTTTTAATCCACAACGGGATTATTGAAAACTACGCTTCCCTAAAAGAAGCCTTGATTCAGCGTGGTTATACTTTCGCCTCCGATACCGATACGGAAGTTTTAGTAAATCTTATTGAAGACGTAAAGAAGAGTGAAAACACTTCTTTGGCTAAAGCCGTTCGCATTGCCTTAAATCAGGTAATTGGTGCTTATGCCATTGCGGTTTTTGATAAGGATAATAAGGATCAGATTGTTGTTGCTAAAAAAGGTAGCCCTCTAGTAGTTGGAGTAGGCGAAGGCGAGTACTTCATTGCCAGTGACGCTACTCCTTTCTTAGAGTTTACCAAGAAAGCCATCTACCTCGAAGACGATGAGATGGCGGTAATCAATCGCGGTCAAGACATCGAAGTTCTATCGATTCCTGATAATCGCACTATCGACCCCTACATCCATCAATTGGAAATGGATTTGGCCTCTATCGAAAAAGGAGGTTACGAGCATTTCATGTTAAAAGAGATTTACGAGCAACCTAAATCGATTGGTGACACCCTTCGTGGTCGTTTATTGCCCGATCAAGGCTTGATACAAATGGATGGTGTTTATCAGTTCCAAGAAAAACTGATTAATGCCAATCGTATATTAATTATTGGTTGTGGTACTTCCTGGCATGCCGGTTTGGTTGCCGAGTACATTTTTGAGGAATTAGCGCGCATTCCGGTGGAAGTAGAATATGCTTCGGAATTCCGCTACCGTAACCCGGTGATTACCGAGAAGGATGTGGTCATTGCAATTTCGCAATCTGGGGAGACTGCCGATACCTTGGCGGCAATCAAATTAGCGAAAGAGCGCGGGGCCACGATCTTTGGAATTTGTAATGTGGTAGGTTCCTCCATTGCACGCGAAACGCATGCTGGTGCTTACACTCACGCTGGTCCCGAAATTGGGGTAGCCTCTACCAAGGCCTTTACCGCCCAGGTAGCGGTTCTTAGTTTGATTGCCATTAAGATTGCGCATAAGAAAGGTCTTCTTAAGGAGTCTTATTACCACCGCTTACTGAGCGAGTTGCATGAAATTCCCAATAAAATTGAGGAAATGCTAAAGAGCGATGCACAATCTAAGTACATCGCCGAACTGTATAAGGACGCACCTAATTTCCTTTACTTGGGTAGAGGATATAACTTCCCCGTTGCGCTGGAAGGAGCCTTAAAGTTGAAAGAAATTAGCTATATCCACGCCGAAGGTTATCCTGCAGCAGAAATGAAGCACGGACCTATCGCCTTGATTGATGAGAACATGCCGGTGGTGGTTATTGCTCCGAAAAGTGGACAATACGAGAAGATTGTTTCCAATATTCAAGAGGTGAAAGCTCGCGAAGGAAAAGTTATCGCCATTGTTAACGATGGAGACAGCGAAATCGCTAAGATGGCGGATCACGTAATTGAGGTGAAAGATACTATGGAGGTATTCTCGCCCCTGTTAACCACCATTCCACTACAGCTGTTGTCCTATCACATTGCCGTAATGCGGGGATGTAATGTGGACCAACCTCGTAACTTAGCTAAATCGGTTACGGTAGAATAATACGATTTGAATACATATAATAAAGGCGCTCATCACAGAGCGCCTTTTTTGGGGTCTAAACTTTACTACTCGTCCCTTAATATCCTTGCTGGATTGGTTCGCGCCAAGCGTACTACATGGTAGGCCATGGCCAGTAAGGTAACTACCGCAATGAGCACCAAGGCCAGCACAAAGCTCAACCAGGGTAAATCAATCCGATACGAAAAATCATCGAGCCAAGAGCTTATGCCCCAAGCGGCCAGCGGAACACTTATGAGCGAAGCAATACCAATTAACCAAGCAAACTCTTTACCAAGCAATAGACCTAAATCCTTAAGGTCGGCGCCAAGAATTTTGCGTACACTAAACTCTTTTAATCGCTGCTCCACCGTATAAGAGGTTAATGCGAATAAACCCAAGCCTGCGATAAGAATACTAATAAGTGCGAAGTAGCCGAATATCTGTAACAAGGTTTTCTCACTTTGATATTGGGTTTGGACCCGCTCGTCTAAAAAGGTATACTCCAATGGATGGTTACCCGCATAAGCCTGCCATTCTTCTTCCAAAACCTCCAAACCGGAACGGATGTTTCCGCCCGCAATTTTAATGCTAAAGAGCAAACTGAAATTGGGATTAAACAGAATGACCAAAGGCTCCATCGGGTTGTGCAAGGAGGCAAAGTGGAAATCCTCCACCACGCCAATTACCTTACCATCATTGGCCGCCTGACCATTACCTTGCAGTCCCCACTGAATCCTCTTACCAATAGGATTGGACCAACCAAAAGACTGGGCAGCTGTCTCATTAATGATAAAAGCTTGCTGCTGATCACTTTGAATATCGCGCGAAAACAAACGACCTTCTAAAAGCTCTAAACCGAGAATCTCGAAAAAGTCCTCATCGGCCGCAATGAACTTAATACTCTTATCCAGCATTTCGGCCTCCTGCTCTATTCGAAACATCAGTTCCCCCACATTGGAGCCCGGGATACCTTGCGAACCGCTAATGCCCACGAACTCGGTATGACTTAAAATTCGATCCTTAAAGGAACTGAGATGGTTAAACACCGCCGTATCCTGCGGTACGTTAAGTACAATGATTTGATCTTGATCAAAGCCTAAATCCTTATCCTGCAAAAAGCGCATTTGCGATTGGATGGCCAAGGTACCTATGATCATTAAAATGCTAAAGGTCAATTGCACTACCATTAATACTCGACGTAAATTTCCGTAGCGACCAATTTTGGGCAAACTCCCCCTTAAAATGGCCGAACTTTGAAACTTACTTAATACCACTGCTGGGTACAGTCCAGCCATTAATGCCGTAAGGAGTAAAATGAGGACTAGGGTGAGGATCATTTCCACACTAAAGAGATTTGAAAAGCTAAAATGCTTTCCCGTGGTTTCATTAAAGGTGGGAATCAAAACTTCCACTAGGCCCAAACCTATGATCATGGCAAGAAATACGATGAGCACGCTTTCGCCTAAAAACTGATTTCGCAACTGGGATTGCCCTGCCCCTAGAGCCTTTCGAACGCCCACTTCTTTGGCTCTTTTTACCGACTGACTCAAAGCCAGATTCACAAAGTTTATAGTGGCGATAACCAAAATAAACAATCCCAGTAAGCCAAAGATGTATAGATAGGAAAGGTTTCCCTTGGGGGTGTCGTACTCCCGACTATTATCAAAGTGCAAACCTTCTAGCGGCTGAAGTTTAAAATCGGCGGTGCTACTCGCACCAAAAGTGGCTACAAAAGGCTTGATAATACGCTCGGTAAAATCGGCCAATTGATGGTCAAAATCCAGTTGATCTACCGGTTGCTTAAATAGTAAATAGGTTTGGCAAACCAATCGAAACCAGTCACCATTGAGCGTTTGTTGCGCTTGTGGAGGCAAGGTGCTTAGGGAGGTAAATGCTTGATAATCGATATCGCTGGGTCGGTTGCCATCTTCTATCACCCCGGTTACGGTATACTTACCAGTACCAATTGAAATGGTTTGCCCCATGGCTTCCGTAGTGTTTCCAAAAAACTTTTCGGCCAAGGTTTTACTAAGCACCACCTGATTTGGACCAGCTAGCGCTGCTTTAGGATCGCCTTGCAATAATTTAAAATCGAAGACCTCAAATAAGGTGCTATCCGTGCGGATAAAGCGATCCTCCCTAAAAATTCGATCTTCCACCTTGATGGTGAGGGTGCTCCCCATGGACATAAAGCGCACGAAGTTCTCCACTTCGGGATAATCACTTAAAAACTGAGGACCCACCGGTAAACTCGTAAGTGCCGCCTTAATTTCACCACTGTGATCTATGCGCTCTACAATACGGGCAATACGGTCCTTTTTCTCATGAAACTGATCATAGCTCAGTTCGTCTTGAATATACAAGGCAATGAGAATCGCACTAGCTACTCCAACCGCCAAACCCGAAATGCTTATCACACTATTGGCCTTTCCAGCGAGGAGATGACGCCAACTTACTTTTAGGTAATTACGGAACATCATGACTGCACTTCTTCTAAACGATTCTGGCTTTCGCCGATAACCTTTCCGTCAAATAAGCGCAGCGAACGTTGGGAGAAGGCTGCATCATGAGTGGAATGGGTAACCATAACAATGGTGGTTCCGGCGCGATTTAGCTCGCTTAGGAGGTTCATTACCTCATCGCCATGCACCGAATCTAAATTGCCGGTAGGTTCATCGGCAAAAATTACGGAGGGTTCCCCAACGGTAGCGCGCGCCACGGCCACCCGCTGCTGTTGCCCACCACTTAATTGCTGGGGATAATGATCAGCTCTATGATCAATCCCCATGCGCTCTAAGATTTTATGCACCTGGGCTTTGCGTTCCGAAGCCGAACGGCCTTGATACAAAAGCGGAAGCTCAACATTCTCAAAAACCGACAGTTCATCAATTAAGTTAAAGCTTTGAAACACGAAGCCCACCCTTTGTTTACGAAGCTTTGCGCGTTGCTGCTCCTTTAAGCCAGCAATGTCTTTACCTTCAAAGAAGTATTTTCCGGCCGTTGGCTGATCGAGCATCCCTAGGATATTGAGCAAGGTTGATTTTCCACAGCCCGAGGGGCCCATGATGGACACAAATTCACCCTGACGAATTTCCAGGTCCACCTGATTGAGGGCCAAGGTTTCCATAAGCTCGGTACGATACCGCATTTCAAGGCCTTGGGTTTTAATAATTAAGTCACTCATCGCTTGATTCTATAATTTTTAATTCGTCATAATCTTTAAAGCTCTCATAGCTGGAGCTGATAATTCTTTCGCCCGGCTCCAAACCACTAAGGACTTCTATGTAATCGGGGTTTTGCCTACCCAGCTGAACCTCCCGTTTGAAAGCACGCTTTCCATCTGCGCTAAGCACAAAAACCCAACGACCACCGGTACTGCTAAAAAAGGCACCCCGGGGAAGAATAAGCGCCTCGGCACTAGCGCTTAAAGCCAGTCGTAAGTTTAAGCCCTGCCCACTTCGTAAGGTGGGTGGAACGGTATCTGAATAATTAAAGTCGACCCGAAACTGAGCGTTTTGTACCTGTGGATACACCTTTTGCACGGCTAGATTCCAACGAAAGTTTCCTGCCTCATAAAAGGCCTTCTGCCCTGCCGATACTCGGGATAGGTAGTGCTCATCAATATTGGCTCTTAAAATAAAAGAGCCTAAATCCTCAATGCGGCCAATATTCTCACCACGGGAAATACTTTGCCCGATGTCGGGGCTAAAGGTGGTGAGCTGACCGTCGATTGGAGCTCGAACCACTAAATTTTCTAAGTTTTTCCGAATCGCCTTTAAATTGCGTTCCATCATTTCAATAGAACGGTCCAATGCAATAAGCTGCCGCTGCCGGTAGTTGCGATTGGTTTTAAAGTTGTCTTCCAATAATTCCCGCTTTTCTTCAAGGTAAAGGAAGCGTGCTTTACTATCCGCAAATTCTTGCTTCGCAATTACACTATCCGAAAACAATAGGGTATCGATCGCAAACTGCCGAGCCATACGTTCCTGCTCAAAGCGGAGGTCTAATACCTGCTCCTGCAGCTGACGCTCATTTAACTCCAATTGCATGCGGGTATTACGGAGATTATTTATCTGCTCTACAATTTGGGTTTCCCGGTTCATGAAGTCGAGCATCAGGCTGGTATTGGCTAAACGCAATAGCGGCTGACCCTTGCTAACCGTTTGACCAGCCTCTGCAAACATTTCCTGCACGGTACCGCCTTCCACCGCATCTAAAGAGAACGACACTTCGGGTTCGACCTGAGCTTGGAAGGAAATCACATCCTCGAATAGCCCTTGTTTAACTTCTACTATGGCTAGACGTTCGCGTTCCAACTCGTGCACTCCGGCGCTACCTAATAGTCCGTATAGTGCAAAGGCCACTGCCAGGACGGCGATTATAAGCCAGCGATACCTTCTTATAAAGCCGGGACGTTCCTCCGGTTTAATTATTCGATCCAAAACAAAGAATTCTTAGGCCCTTCCTTTGCCAAGCTTATGCCATCAAAAACTAATTACTGATTTACAGGTACTTAAATAGAATTGTTAGTCAATCGAACCTTTCAACTGTTCGAAAATGGAACAGTGGGGTGTTCTATTTCGTTACAGGAACTATTTTTACGGAGTGAAAAGTGAGGCTCGAGTTTTAATTATTGATGATGATGCTGACCTAAGAGCATCTTTAGCCCTATACCTTAAAATCCACTTTCAAAAGGTAAGTGCTATTGGCGATCCTAAGGATATCCATGAAGCCCTGAATCAAGAGAACTATGATTTAATCCTCCTGGACATGAATTTCCAAACGGGTCGAAACGACGGCCAGGAAGGACTTTATTGGCTCAAGCACCTCAAAGAGATTCGGCCAGAAATAATGGTCTTATTAATCACCGCTTACGCTGATATCGATTTAGCGATTGAGTCCTTAAAAAGTGGGGCTTCCGACTTTATCCTAAAACCTTGGCAAAATCAAAAGTTACTAGCGGCACTCTTGCGGGCCTACGAATTGAAACGAACGCAAAGCAAGCTGCGGCAATACCAGTTACAACAAGATACCTCCGCCTTAAAACTCCAAAAGCAATTGGAGCAAAGTTGCCTTAACCCCCAAAGCATGGCCCTCTTGCAGCAGGCGCGGAAGGTAGCCGACACCGAAGCCAATGTACTCCTGCTTGGGGAAAATGGCAGCGGAAAAAGCTTACTCGCCCAATACCTGCACTCGCATAGTAAGCGACGAAATGAACCCCTTATAAGTGTGGACCTTGGTGCTATACCTGAATCTCTTTTCGAAACCGAATTATTTGGACATAAAAAGGGCGCCTTCACCGATGCCCAATCGGATCGAGAAGGATTGGTGGCTCAGGCCGAAGGGGGCACCTTATTTTTAGATGAGATTGCTAATTGCAGTTTGCAAAGTCAGCAAAAGCTGTTGCTTTTTTTAGAAAGTCGCAGTTACCAGGTAGTGGGCTCTCAAGAGCAACGACAATGTAACATTCGATTGATTTGCGCTACAAACGAAAATCTTCCTAAAGCCATAGAAGAAGGAAGGTTTAGAGCTGATCTGTATTATCGGATAAATACTTTAAGCTTAGAATGGCCAGCCTTACGCAATCGACCTGAAGATCTACCGGGGCTAGCACAGTACTTTTTGGATAAGTTTAATCGTCAATATCAAAAGCAGCTGCAATTGCGAGCAGAGGATATGAATGCTTTAAAGGCCTACGCTTGGCCTGGCAACATTCGTGAGCTCTCCCATAGCATTGAGAGAGCAGTGATTTTAAGCGATGCAGAGAATCTTACCACTTCTTTAATCCCATCGAAAGAAAAGGCAAGAAAAGCCCAGGAGGATGACCACATCCACTTTAATTTAGAAGAGGTGGAAGCGCATCATATTCAAAAGGTGCTCCGCCATTATGAAGGAAATATTAGTAAAACCGCTAAGCACCTTGGGCTTAACCGCAATACACTTTACCGTAAGTTAGACAAATACCAGATTCACTATGGTTCATAAGCGGCTTATACTTCCCTTGGCTTTGGTTTTATTAAGCGGCTTGGGCTTTGCCTGGTTTGTGGTAGTTAAAGCCTGGTTAGTATTTAGCCTTTTATCGGCCGTGGTATGGGCCTTCTCCGCTCGCTGGCTTATTCGGCGTGTTCATGAGCCCGAAAGAGAGCTGCAAAAAATTCTGCGCAACTCGAAAATGGAGGATTACAACTTTGTGTGGCCCTACAAGGATTTCGCTACTATTGGTGAGGTTTTAAGCTTATGGTCACAACAAATTCGACATTTAAAATCGGCTCAACAGAAAGACAGTCTTTGGCAGGAAAATGTCTTGGATCAGCTAGAGGGTCATATTCTCTATTTAGATAAGGAGCAAAATTTAAGCGCGCTCAATCATCAGGAGGAGGGCCTTCCTGGAATGCGACATCATTTAAAGGCTGCGGATTGGCCCGAGATATTCCCCTTTCTCAAAACATTTTTGGAAAGTGAGGAAAGGGAACGGGTAATTTCCTTAAGGCATGATGGTGAAAAGCAGAAATGGCGCTTTCAGCAAAAATCCCTCGGTATGGGGAAGCAGCTTGAGAAGATCATTATAGTTAGTAACGAACAGTCCCTTTTCGAGCGTCATGAGGATCAAGCCTTGGAAAAAATACTTCATGTATTAACCCATGAAATCATGAATTCGGTGAGCCCCATTAGCTCCCTAGCCGACACTTTAGGGCATCACCTTCAACTCGAGTCGACTAGCAATGGGAGCTACCAATTAAACGAAGAACAATATCAGGACCTGCTTAGCACCGCGGGAATCATCCAAAGAAGGAGCGCGGGATTAATGAGCTTTGTAGAGCGCTATGCCCGCTTTGCGCGTCTCCCTCGCCTCCAAAAAACCGAAATTGACTGGCCTTCGTTCCTTGCTGAAATACAATCACTTTGCGAGGCAGAACTGCAAAAGGATGGATTTACATTGAGCCTGGTGAATCTCGAATCACAAAGGCCTCTTTACGCCGATCGAGAGCTCATGAGTCAGGTGCTTTTAAACCTGATCCGAAACGCCCAAGAAAGTATGCGCAATGGGCCGGGCCAAAACTTGGTTTTGCAAGTTGATCAAGGGGATGGCTATCATTATCTAAAGGTAATTGATGAAGGAAGACCCATTGAGGAGTCTTTGATTGATCAAATCTTCTTACCCTTTTTTAGTACTAAAAAGAAAGGCTCCGGAATTGGACTAAGCCTATCTCGTAAGATTGTGATGGCTCATGGGGGTCGACTTTACTTGCAGCAAAAGGATGGTTTCAAAGCCTTTTGTATCGACCTTCCTTTTTAAAAAAGAAAAAGGGCCACACCAAAGTGCAGCCCTCTCCTAAAAAGATTATCCTAATCTCTTATAGTTTGATAGCCAATCGCGCCATAACGCGGGGCACCCAAGCATAAGAAGCTAAGTTTTCTTCAAGCTCAGCAGCCTCTTCTGAAGTGTTCTCAAGCATCTCGGTAGCTGTGATTGCTACATCTGGACCTCCAGCATAATAGGTTCCGAACTCTAAGCCGAAACCTACACGCTTTTTAGGTACTGCGCGACCGAAGCCAAAACCTACATAAGGTGCCAAAGCCGTCCAAGAAACATTGATGTCAATTTCACCAATTTCCTCGTTGTCGATGTTCAAATCGCCAAAGCCGATATCATTATTTAACAATACCAAGGTGTTTACCCCAACATTATTTAAATAACCCAAACCGGCTACCAATTTAAAGGCACTGTTTGAAGATGGCTGATACTCTAAAAATAAGTCGTAAACCTGTGAGCTTAGGTTGGCATTTACATTCACCGACTGTCCGCTGATATCGAGATCAGTGTTAAAGTCGTTAAAAGCAAATGATAAAAAGCCTGCTCTTAAGTTTAAACTACGATTGAGGTTATAGGCATACTCTACGCCAAAGCCAGGTAATCCGGCACTTAAGGCCAAAGCATGACGATTTTGCCACATCATATACTTATCCTCCCCTTGAGGAGTAGTAGCGCTAGAATCGGTAGGGGTAGCATCCTGTGCTGCCAATGGTCCTAGGAAGACCAAACCGGCTAGAAGTGTAAAAACTAACTTTTTCATAATGAATGGTTTTGTTTGGTCAAATTAGATTCCTAAGGCACTACATGCATCATTAGGCAAGGTCACATCATAAATACGACCGTCAATTACCTGAACATTCAAGGTCTCTTGCTCTACATCGTTCCACTGTGCTTTGAAATCATAGAACGTTTGATCTTTAAGCTGTGGGAAAGAGGTAAAGCGAATACCTTGGTTTTGAGATGTAAAGGTGTAAAGGGTTGACCAAGCATCACCTGAACCATTCTCACGATAGAACATACGCACACCAGCTGGTGGATCTACTAGGGTGTTGCTGCTTCCACAATACAAGCGGTAACCAATCGAAACGGGTTGCTCTTTGGCTTGAATTTTCAATACTCGATAATTTCCGCGCACTTCGGTGCTTAGGTTGTATACCGATGGTGAGAAGGTAGTGTAAGAGAATACAGCCGGATTATAGGGGCTGGTGGTTCTCCAGAAACGGCGTGGGTTACGGGTCCAGTTAGGACCGAAGTTTCCGCGAATATAAAGGTAGCAAGAGCGCCATCTTCCGTAACGGAAGTACGATAAACGACCATAAACGCGGCCACTAACAAAGCCATCAGGCTGACCGTTGGCTCCTACATAATAGGCACCAATTCCGCGGTAGTAGTAAGTTGGTCTCCACCAACGACGCCACCACCAACGCCACCATGAAAGGTGCGTGATGTTTCCATCTACATACAATTCATCCGTAACTGGATCTTTCTTAACTACAAAAGAGCGAGCATCTGGCGACCAGTTGGCATCACCTTCTGACAAGCTCATCAAGGAGATAGAATCACCTTCTTGGTAAGCACGGTCAAATTCCGCATTCCAAGAATCTGCAGGAACTGGGAAACGCGTAGTTACCCCACCTGAAGTTTTACCACCGCTAAATCCACGAACGGGAGTTCCGTCCAAATCCATAGTGATATTAAAGGTGCTTCCTTGCTCTAATAAAACGGTATCAACACCGCCCTGATCATTAGCTACTAATTGGATAAGTCCAGTTCCGCCAGGTAAAGCCTGCTGCGAAGCCTCGGAAGAATCGGATAAGCTAAGCACGTTTACATTAAGACCGGTGCCTCCTTTTTTACCTACGATTTCGTTACCGTCGGCATCTAAGAACTTCACATCGGTTGGAATAGTAATCTTGATTTTGGCCACACTGTCTTGAGAACCCGCATTAACCACAAGTGGCTGAGCCAAGGTATTGGTGTTTGGGTCAATACCACCATTGGCAGTTTTGCTACCAATACTTGTTGGCAGGTTATTTAAGTTCAGCATCCGAGCCACATCTGCGGCAAAGAAATCGCCTTCGTTAATAGCGAAAGGCACCTCGGTAGACTGATAGTTATTAGCCGTAAGTTTTACGGTAAACTCAACCGGATCACCTGGGGTAGGCTCTGCATCTCTTGGGATCATTAACTGTAAGGTCCCAAAGTTGATTTCGAAATTTTTCGTTCCATCGATGTTGTAAATCACATCGCCATCTTTTCCGATGATAGACACGGCTACATTTTCGGTAATGGGAGTGCTGGGATCAACTAAATCCTCCACTTCAACTTCTACTACGTAAGAGTAAAAAATGGGGGAAATGTGTACCTGAAAATCATCCAGGATTTCGTCTGGTTTGGTACAAGCGACAGCCAGAAAGACCACCGCGAGTAGGGATAAGTACTTGTTTTTCATAAAGGTGGGGGTGTATTGGGTTAAAGATAGAGATTTAATCATGAACTTTAGTCCCAATTTTAATGAGACAGTATTTCCAATATCCAAAAAAAGTCTATTTCTGTCGGATATGCAAAAATTGAATAAAGGAATCCACCTATATTTTAAGACTATGGCGTGAACTACAGTATTTCGTACATCACTGAACCTGCGAGTTCCCAAGCATATAAAAAGAGAAAAGCCATCCCAAATCATGAGATGGCTTTAGAAACTACTGTAAATCCTTAGCTAATTTACAGAGCTGTACAAACTCTCGGCGATAGCCATGCGGGTCCGGGCCCAGGTGCCGCTCTGCCAGGGCGATGGCCGACTCCAAGCTGCTGTTGCCGGCATATTCACTTTGCCGCATCAACAAGCCGTATTGAAGCACCGCCGAGAGAAAGGCGAAGTCAGGGTCGGTGCTCATATTTTCGCGAACCGGATAGATTTTCAATTTGCTTTTACGCGCATCGGGTTCCTTGTATCGAATTTTCAGTAGGGCCAATTCCTCGCCATAGGCTTCCTCGCTTAGGGCTTTATCTTGGTAGCGCAAGCGTGGCTCTTCCACCCAAATTGAATCTGCCTCCGGAATGCGAGGGATGATTTCATAAATGGCCGTAACGGTATGGCCCGCGCCAATATCACCCGCGTCCTTGGTGTCATCGTCAAAATCCTCGGCTGCTAAAAGGCGGTTTTCGTAGCCAATTAAGCGATAGGCACTCACCTTCTGGGGATTAAATTCAATTTGAAACTTGGTATCCTTGGCGACTACATGCAAGTTTGAACCCAGCTCAGTAGCTAATACTTTGCGGGCTTCTAGTAAACCGTCGATATATGCATAATTGCCATTGCCATGATCCGCTAATTGCTCCATCTTAGCATCTTGGTAATTTCCAGTTCCAAAACCTAAAACACTCAAGAACACCCCACTTTCACGTTTCTCTTCTATCAGCTCCACTAAACCGGCATCGGAGGAAACACCCACGTTAAAATCGCCGTCGGTGGCGAGTATTACCCGATTATTACCCTTCTTTATAAAATGGCGTACTGCTTCTTTATAAGCTAATTGAATTCCGGCACCTCCGGCGGTAGACCCCCCGGCGTGTAGCTGATTAATAGCTTCCAATATTTTCTGTTGGTTAGCCGCTAGAGTAGACTCAAGCACCAAGCCGCTGGCCGAGGCATAAACTACTATGGCCACTCGGTCTTCGGGATCGAGCTGCTTTACCATAATCTTTAAAGCCGATTGCAGTAAAGGCAGTTTATCCGATGACCCCATGCTACCACTCACATCAATTAGGAAAACCAGATTGCTGGGCGGTAAATCTTTTTGAGGTAATGCTTTTGTTTTAAGACCAATACGTAAAAGCTGATGCTTGGGGTTCCAATCACAGGTGCGCTGGTCCATGGTTACCGAAAACACCTCCCCACGTTTGGGTTCGGGATAATCGTACTGAAAGTAATTAATCATTTCTTCTAGGCGAACCGCATCCGGATGTGGCATACTTCCACTCTTTAACATGCGTCGCACATTGGCATAGGAGGCGACATCCACATCCGCCCCAAAAGTGGAAAGCGGCTGGTAAAAGCTTCCCAAGAAATCATTCTCGGGAATCGACTTGTAATATTCCCCCGCAAAAGCGGTGGAGCCATCATTAACGCTTTCCGAACTGGGAACAGGGGTCCAGTTTGACCAAGTTTGGGTTTGCGAATTATACTCATAAACTGCTGATGAGGTCCGGCTGAAGATATCTTCTTGAGAAGGCAGGGCATAATCGGTTTGGTCTTGACTAATTTCTTGGTTCTCGGGTCGACTGGGGTCGGGCACTTCACCGCCGCCATACTGGGCAGGTAAACCTCCGCTAATAACCTCTACTTGTGCGATGGCCGCTTGCGGTAAGCTTACTGTTCCTCGCACTTTAACCCCGTCTATAAAATAAATCTGTGCTCCGCCGCGGGCACCACGAATATTGGTATTACCATTGGCATCGGTGGTTACGCCAGCTGCTTGTGAGGCAACCGAGGTAATATCTCTAACCGCCATGCGCTGGATACTAGCCGCACTAGTCACTTTTGATGATTTATTTTTATCAATAAGGGGTGCATTGTACGATAAAACCACTTCCATCAGTAGTTCACTGCTCAGTTGCAGTTCAATATCTTGCTGGGTGATTTGATTGGGGCTTACCTGAATATCTTCTATGGTGGTAGTGGTGTAGCCTACAAAATCTGCTTTTAGATCATAGGTTTCCGGTGCTACGGGATTTATCTCGTATTTACCATCCATATCGGTTGTGGCGCCGGCAATAACTACATTGTCTTTTAATAGCCTAATATTCGTGAAAGGCAATTCTTCCTTAGTTTGAGCATCCACAACTTTCCCTCGAATTTTTCCTTGGGCTTGTTGAGCTTGTATGTTTGGGCTGATTACAAAAAAGAGTAATAGCACGAAATAAAAAGGAGTGTTCTTCTTCATGGCGAAGCAATTAGAATTAATAGTCTGAGGGTTTTTCCCTCGACACTCCTTATCTGCAGAAAAGGTATTTGGGCCTGTTACTTTATAGACTTGAGGCAGCTGCTTTAGTTGCCTTTTCTTGTCAAAAAAATTAATGAAAAGTGAAAATCGTCCGACTGGGACTGCCCCGCATAAACTCTTGAGATATGCCATAGTTGCTGCTATCCGGAGGATAGGATAAAACGCAACGAATGAGACAATTGCTTTGCTCCGAGCCCTGCTTAAGACTGTCTTTTCCGCCCTCATTGATTGAATCCAATTCCCTAACTGCCATTTTCGCCACTTCTTCTGCAGTGACCAATCGTATTCCGGGAGAGGCAATTTGGGGCTCCTGATAACGCTCAACTCTTACCTTCACTTCCCCCTCCTGCCTTTGGAGATAAAAGTACTGGACATAAGGGTAGCTCTCCTTAAGCAGTACGCCCTTTAAGTAAATCGTGTTATAGGTAGGGGAAGAAACTTTGAGATTATAAGTTCCAATAGGTAGAGGGGAGAGCTTAAACCTGCCCTCAAAATCAGTGTGGGTACCATGCACTAGGACGCTATCCTGATTAAGAACTTCAATTTTAGCGCCTACCATTTCGCTTGAATCGGTGCTTTCCCTTACCACACCTTTTATGGAGGACCATGGCTCCTGAGCGGTTAGTTCATGGCAAGCGAAGACTAGAAAAATTAGGCAAGGGTAAATTTTTAGGTACATCTACAGGACTCTTTGAACCTTAGACTCCATTCTCCAAAATAGAGGCCCGGACTAGTTTAATTGTCGGTCGTAGGCATGCTGGGTTTTCTCCAGTTGCAACTGCAGTGACTTTAGCGCTTCTTCCACTTCGCTGTGATTCGCTTCTACAATTGGAAAAAGCCCTTCATCAATAAAAAGGTGCTCAGAACCACGCTGCAGTTCGGCGGGCTTCTCTTTTTCTAAACGCGCTAATTGTTTTTGCAAGTAGGCTTCGAGCTTCTCATGGCGTTCCTCCCAGTAGTTGCGAACCAAGGGATGCGGCGGTTTAAAGTGATAATCATAGCGCTCCTTCTGATAGGTACGCAATTGTAATTGATGAATTTGGGCATTATGCTTTAAGCGAATAGCAAATGGGGCATCGGTCCGCTCGGCGCTGAGACGAGAGACCAATTTAAATTCATCGTCGTATAAATTTAGCACCGGAACCTCGGAGTGCTGGAGTTTATTGTAATCCTTCACCGTAAGGTATTTCCCCGCGAAGGAAGCGCCATTCTTTTGCAATTCGTAGTATTCCTCTTCTACCGGACGAAGCACCTCTTCGGTACGGGCAATTTTGATGCGCACCTCCTGATCAACTTCTTCGGCAAACTCCCGAATCTCCTTGCGTAACATCGGTAAGCCAACCGCGATGCTGTAGCCGTGTTTACGAATAGTTTCGGCTAAAATCTCCTCAATAACCTCGATTTGTTGGGGTTGATTCCAAAGGGCATGGCGCATTAAAAAGCAGTCCATCAAGTCTACTTTATCGCGACCGTTTAAGAAGGCGGAGGTTCGCAAGAGGCGGATAATCTTCTTCCAACGTCGATCAAATACCTTAATTTCCAAACTAGGATTATCCTGCTTCTTATTATACTCTTGAAGCTTATCGCGAATAATGCGAATAAGGCTTAAAACCTCATCTTCTACCCTAACGGCATCAATATGCTCTTGCCATTCGCTAAGGTCGCCAGCACTTATTTTATGCTCCTCAGCAACGGGATCAGAATACACCTCCTCGGTTTGAGTGATCATTTTTAAAAAAACCTGCTCATCCTTTATCTCATGGAGGTGATACCGAAGCAGGAGGCGGTCGTACAAGGGACCAAAGTTTTCACCTTCGGGGGGGAGCTCGTTGCTAGCTGTTATTAGCCCTTTTAAATCTACTGGGAACTCCTGCTCTCCATTGCGGTAAACCTTTTCATTTATAATGGTGAGTAAGGTATTTTGAATCGAAGAGCTAGACTTCCAAATTTCATCAAGGAATACAATATTAGCCCCTGGCATATATTGCTCCGTCTTACGCTCGTACTTATCTTCTTCCTTCAACTTTTTAATCGACACCGGCCCAAAAACTTCTTCAGGGGTCGAAAAGCGCGTCATTAGGTATTCGAAGGATTGTGCATCTTTAAATGCATATTTTAATCGGCGCGCCACCATACTCTTGCCTACTCCTGGAGGACCTAATAAAAAAAGGCTTTCGCCTGATACCGCCGCCAATAAGGCCAATTTCATCACCTCATCACGTTCGTACAGTCCGGTGGTGAGGTCCTTAATCAGGTTTCGAATTTTTTCGGATCGATTCATATTCTAAAGAACCTATTAAAGCGCCTCAGGTTCATTGAGGCCCACTAATTCAACAAAAAAGCCACCCTGAAAAGAGTGGCTTTTAAAATCAATTTTTTGCTGTTTAGCAAAACTCGTCGAAAGCGGCAGTTAAGTTAGCGGCAATCATTTCGGCCTGACGACCTTCAATGTGATGACGTTCGATCATGTGAACCAATTTGCCATCTTTAAACAAGGCAATGCTTGGTGATGAAGGAGGGAAGGGTGCCATCATCGCACGAGCGGTATTTACAGCTTCCACATCATTTCCGGCAAAAGCGGTGATCATACGATCGGGAGTTTTAGCATGCTTGGTGGCCATTTTAACGGCCGGACGAGCATTTGCTGCTGCGCAACCACAAACGGAGTTAATCACTACCAAAGTGGTACCATCGGCTTTAATGTTTTGCTCCACTTCATCCTTGCTGCGGGTTTCGGTAATACCAACCTCGGTAAGATCGGCGCGCATAGGTGCAATAATATCTTCAGGGTACATAATGTGTCGTTTTTTATGAAGCACAAAATTACAAACAAAAAAACCCCAAGCGAAAAGCCTGAGGTTTATATAAGTTTAAACTATCTGTTAGATAAACAAATGTAAGTTCTGAGCTGAGTTTTCCCGTTTAAAATCTTCTACTGCCTGCTTTAGCATTTCCTTTTTACGATTGCTTAAAATGGTGATGGAGAAACTTTGCTTGGCCTCTTTACCATGACGGTTTAGGTAAGTTACCACCAGCTTATCGCGAAAGCCTGAAGAGTCGAGCTCGAGGTTGAGAAGGTTAAAGCGTGGTACGGCTAACCTTTTACCAAATAAGGTACTGAGAGCTAAATGCGAGCGAAAAATGATTCGGTCCTTTTTTAAGTTCATGCTAAACATCGGATATCCAACGTAGGCATAAAAGGCGATTAGCGAAAGGAGGATCAAGCTAGTCACGTAACCGTTAATCTTTAATCCTCCCAAAAATTCGGGTATAAAGTAGAGGACCAAATCCGCAAGTGCCAATAAGCCCAAAATAATGGGAGCAAGTTGAAGCGTTTTTCGGATTTGCAAATTTGTGATTACCATGAATGAGAGTTTTTTAGGTGCTTTATATATACGTAAAAGTTGGGGTTTTGGTTTAATCCAAAATCAAGCCAATGTCATTTTTTACGTTTAGCCCGAAAAAAATCCTGCATCAACTTGCTACTTTCATCACGTAAAACGCCCTCAATTAGTTGGGTTTTAGGGTGTAATCTCGAGCCAAATTCTCGAAACCCTCTTTTTTCATCGGAGGCTCCAAAAACCACTTTGGTAATTTGTGTCCAAAAGAGAGCCCCGGCACACATACTGCAGGGTTCCAAAGTTACATAAAGGGTACAGTCGCGTAAATACTTCCCTCCAAGGTAATTGGCTGCCGCCGTTATGGCCAGCATTTCGGCATGGGCCGTAACATCGTTAAGGCGCTCGGTCATATTATGCCCTCGCCCAATAATCTTCCCCTTACTTACCACCACTGCTCCTACCGGAATCTCATCTTCCTCTAGCGCAAGCTGGGCCTCCTCCAAGGCTTTGCGCATAAAGTACTCATCATCAAATGGTTCAATCATACTTCAATCCGGTAATTATTTTCAGCTTCAAAAATAGGGATGCCCCTTTGATATTGTAATTTTGCCGGCTAAAATCCAGGAAATGTATCGATCTCATAATTGTGGAGCTCTTCGTGTTCAACAGGTAGGTGAATCCGTAACTTTAAGCGGTTGGGTGCAGCGCGTTCGAAATATGGGCGGCATGACTTTTATCGACTTACGAGATCGTTATGGGATTACTCAATTAGCTTTTAACGAAGGCTGGGATAATGATCTTTTAGCCCAGGCGCGCAAATTAGGTCGGGAATATGTTATTCGCATTGAAGGGGAAGTCCTGGAACGCGAAAGCAAAAACCCCAAAATGGCCACCGGCGACATCGAGGTAAAGGTCTTGAAATTAGAGGTTTTAAATGCCGCTAAAACCCCTCCTTTTACCATTGAAACTGAAACCGATGGTGGGGAAGAGCTTCGCATGAAGTACCGCTATTTAGATTTGCGCCGAGACCCCCTTCAAGCACATATTCAATTAAGGCATCGGGTGGCCCAAGCGGTGCGCAGTTATTTAAATGAGGCCAGCTTTTTAGAAATCGAAACCCCTTATTTAATTAAGTCTACCCCAGAAGGTGCCCGCGACTTTGTAGTGCCTTCACGGATGAATCAAGGCCAGTTTTACGCCTTACCGCAATCCCCTCAAACCTTCAAACAGCTTTTGATGGTTTCGGGCTACGATCGGTATTACCAAATTGTTCGCTGCTTTAGAGATGAAGACCTTCGGGCCGACCGTCAGCCTGAATTTACCCAAATTGACTGCGAAATGGCCTTTGTTGAGCAGGAAGATATTCTCAATCAATTTGAAGGATTAACGAAGCACCTGCTTAAAGAGGTTAAGGGAGTAGAGATTGCGCAAGTACCTCGTATCACTTACGCAGAGGCGATGAAGAAGTACGGAAACGACAAACCCGACATTCGCTTTGGTATGGAGCTTTGTGAGCTCATGGAGCTTTGCCAAGGAAAAGGATTTAAGGTATTTGATGAAGCTGAGCTGGTAGTCGGTATTTCGGTTCCTGGGGCAGCTAATTACAGCCGTAAACAATTGGATGCTTTAACCAATTGGGTAAAACGTCCGCAGATTGGTATGCAAGGCTTAATCTATTCTAAGTTTAATGCTGATGGTACCTATAAATCCTCTGTCGATAAATTTTTCGACGCGGAAACTCAAGCACAATGGCACCAAGAGGCAGGAAGCAATGCGGGTGACTTATTATTAATCTTAGCGGGCAAAGAATCCATCTGCCGTAAGGCTATGAGCGAGCTACGCTTACACATGGGGGCCGAACTTGGCCTGCGAAACCCAGAAGAATTTGCCCCACTTTGGGTTTTAGATTTTCCACTTTTAGAATGGGACGAGGACACGGAGCGCTACCAGGCGATGCACCATCCATTTACCTCACCTAAACCAGAGGACATTGCACTCTTAGACAGCGATCCTGGCAAGGTGCGGGCCAATGCCTACGACTTAGTTTTAAATGGCAATGAAATTGGGGGTGGCTCGATTCGGATTCACGACCGGGCCATTCAGAGTAAAATGTTTGAGGTACTCGGTTTTAGTAAGGAGGAGGCCCAAGCCCAATTTGGCTTTTTAATGGACGCCTTTGAATACGGTGCTCCTCCTCACGGTGGTATTGCTTTTGGTTTCGACCGCTTAGTGGCCCTTTTAGGAGGCTCGGAGACTATTCGCGATTTTATTGCCTTCCCGAAGAATAATGCCGGTCGTGATTTGATGATAAACAGCCCTGCTGCTGTAGACAATTTACAACTTGAGGAGCTAGGTATCGACCTGCGCCCACAGCAAGATTAAATGGGACAAAAACCGCAGAGTATACTGGGTAAATTTCTTTTCTGGAGAGCTAAGAACATCCGGCAAGATCGCTTTATCCTATTGCTAAGCGTAGTAGTGGGGTTGATCTCCGGATTGGTGGCCGTTTTACTTAAAAACACCACCCACTTTATCCAAGAGTTTATCCATTCTGATTTTGTAGATCCTTATTTCAATATCTATTACTTCGCCTTTCCCATTATAGGCATTGGCTTAACCCTGCTCGTTAAATCACGGATTAAGGGCAATGTTGGCGAAGGGATTCCCTCTACCCTTTTTGCCATCTCTCGACGCAGTGGGTTTTTGCGTCCGTATAAAATGTTTGCCTCGGTCATTACTTCGGCCTTTACCGTTGGTTTTGGGGGCTCGGTAGGATTAGAGGGGCCCACGGTGAGCACCGGCTCGGCCATTGGCAGCAATTTGGGCCGAATGATGCACCTTAATTTTAGGCAACGCATTTTAATGATAGGCTGCGCTACGGCCGGAGCTATTTCCTCCATCTTTAATGCGCCCATTGCCGCCATTATTTTTACCATCGAAATTTTTAGCCTCGACCTTACTCTAGCTTCGCTGGTCCCCTTGTTACTTGCCTCCGTTTCGGGAGCGGTGACCTCCATTTTTATTGAAGGAAACGACTCACTATTCCACTACTCCTCTTTAGATCCCTTTCGGGTTGGCGACTTGCATTGGTATCTAATTTTGGGAGTCCTCACCGCCTTAGTTTCCGTTTACTTTAATAAGGTCTATTTCTTTTTCGATGATTACTTCACGAAAATTCGGAGTAAGTACAAGAAGTTGCTCATTGGCGGAATAGGCTTGGGTTTGAGTATTTGGTTGGTGCCACCACTATATGGTGAAGGCTATCAAACCATTAACGCCTTACTTAACGGCGATGTACTGTCGATTGTAGAGCAAAGCTTCTTATTCCAAAATTTTGAGGGACCCTATTTAATAATGGGTCTGCTATTGGGCTTGGTTTTCATCAAGATTTTTGCCTCGGTATTTACCATGGGTGCCGGTGGGGTGGGCGGCATTTTTGCACCTTCGCTTTTTGTGGGCTCCTCTTTGGGTTTTGTGTTCGCCTTTATTATTGTAGAGTTCGGAATTGCCGAGATTAACACCACCAATTTTGCCTTGGTAGGTATGGCGGGCCTAATGGCGGGAGTACTACATGCTCCGCTTACCGCGATATTTATGATTGCTGAAATTACGGCGGGGTACAATTTGTTCTTACCCCTAATGACGGTTTCAACCATTTCTTATTTGGTTACCCGAAACTTGATGCCGTTCTCTATTTATAACATGCAGCTCGCCAAGCGAGGGGAGCTCATTACCCATAATAAGGACCATGCAATTCTTACCCTCCTAAACCTTAAAAAGGTCATCGAAAACGATTTTAAAAAGGTTTCTCCCGAAATGAACTTGGGCGAATTAGTGAAGGTGGTGAGTAAATCGCGACGAAACTTGTTTCCGGTGATTGATGAAAATGGCGGACTGGTAGGGGTATTAACCCTCGATGACTTTAGGGGTATTATGTTTGAGAGCGAGCGCTATGAAGAAACTTTTGTTTCGGAGCTGATGAGCCCTCCTCCTGCTTTAATTGAGAGCACGGAAAACATGAATCAGGTGATGAAGAAGTTTCAATCGACCGGAGCCTGGAACCTTCCCGTGGTTGAAGAAGGAAAGTATATTGGCTTTGTGAGTAAGAGTAAACTCTTCTCGGTTTACCGTCGCAAGCTGATGGAGTTCAGCTAGAAGTTAAAATCTGAAATCCTTGTAGTATAAATCATACAAGGGAAAGCATTTATTTCTACAGAAGTTGCGCAAGGCAATATTTTACTTTGGGTTCAAATAGTTAATAAATGAATGCCCAAGAAATCTGCCAACGTATCCGAGGCCTTCGCCAGGTACGCCAAATCAAACAGTCGGAGCTTGCCGAAGCCCTAGGTCTTAGTCAGAGCAGTTATGCCAAAATGGAAAAAGGTCAAACGAAGCTCAGCCTCGATCGCTTTATCCAAATCATGAATTACCTAGATACCGACCCTCAATTCTTTTTTAAAGAGAATGTGGAAGCCAAGCCAAGTGCAAAAAAGCCTTACAGCCAGAGCCCCGCTGCAAAAACGCAATGGGAAGAAAGGTTGGGATACAACCTTTATATCGTGGCTCGGCAAAACGAAGAGCTCATGGGCTTGCTAGAAGGTATCAAACCACGCAGTGCTTAATAAAGAGCAATCAAGCCTTCCTACGAGTATAGGATTCCTTCTCAAAGTACCTAAGTAATTAGGAGTTCAACAAAAAAGGCCGCAGTAATTGCGGCCTTTTTCATTCAATATGATTAGTCTAAACGGAAACGCTTAAGTTTTCAAATAGGCTTTTAAACAAAGCCGCTCCATCTTCATTACCCAAATTAGCATCGGCTGCCCGTTCGGGGTGAGGCATCATACCAAAAACGTTCTTAGCCAAATTACATACTCCCGCAATATTAGCTAAGGATCCATTTACGTTACTTTCGGCGCCTACACTGCCATCAGCTGCAGCGTACTGAAACAATATTTGATCATTTTCCTGTAAAGACTTATAACCTTCCTCATCAATGTGGTAACGGCCTTCACCGTGCGCTATAGGGATGATGTAAGTACGATCTTTTGCCAAACCAGCAGAAATTGCTGCAGAGCTCGATACTGCCTTTAAGTGCACATTTTTACAAATGAAGGTATGACTGGTATTGTGCAATAAGGTTCCTGGCAGTAATCCACTTTCACATAAAACCTGGAAACCATTACATACTCCCAACACAAAACCCCCTTGCTTAGCAAATTGAATTACCTCTTCCATAATTGGTGAAAAGCGGGCAATCGCGCCGCTGCGTAAATAATCACCATAGGAAAAGCCTCCGGGTAGCACCACCATTTCTGCACCCTTAAGGTCGGTATCTTTATGCCAAAGCTCTACCACCTCATGATTCATTTGGCGTAAAGTGTAGATCATATCTTGATCACAATTACTACCAGGAAATACTACTACCCCAATTTTCATAGTCTTGAATTTTTGCTTCGGCAAAAGTACGAAGGATAATAGACTTAAGTCCCCGCTTTTTCATCGCTTTGGTATTCGCTTAATTGCCTTAAGGCAGATGCGTCGGCATAGTTCCAAGACCAAAATCCTTGTACTTGTTCCTGATTTATGAAGCTTCGACTGTATTGATCTAGTCGCTCTTTAAAGGCATCAATATCCTCATAATGAATCCAGGTGCGCTTGTTTTGCTGATGAGAGGAAATTTGCGCTTGCACCCGATTGAGGTTTTCGTAGAGCATGGGATATGTGCGAGGATGCATCCTGAGGTAATTATCTACATCTATCTCATTTATTCGATCATGGGCCAGATTAAACCGGCTGATGTATCGATCCCAGTCGACCACCGATAGCGAGGCCAACAACATCATTCCGAATAATGAAACCCGACGAAAAACAGTAGCCGAAGTATGATACTTAGACAGTTTACGATGCAAGAGGAACAATCCAAATAAGACCAAAACCAAGGTACTGAGCACCACAATACGACCATAAGCGATGCCATGAAAATCGATGTAATAGTAAGTGCGTAAACAAACCGATAGGGCTAAAATGGCATTCTGGATAATCCATACTTGACCCAAAACCTTGAGGGCCTTATTGGCAGGATAAAAATTGAGGTTATTTCGAAAGTAGAAGAATACCACCGCTGCGGCCAGGAGCAATGAGGCAATTAAATACGCTACCCCTTCATGTAAAAACTCCTTTAAACTAAATTGATTGGGTACCTCAAAGCCAAACCAGAACCAGCGGATATCAATCAGGTTAACGCTTAACAACAAGAGGTTTAGTGAGGTAAAAACCATAAGCGCCATGCGGTATTCGCGCTTTAAGCCTAAAATACTGAGGCCTTTTCTTTTTCCGCGTCGAGCTCCCCTTTGAATAAATTCTTGCTCGGTCCATAAACTGGGCCAAGCACGCTGGGCTAAAAACACCGATCGTAAAAGAAGAAATCCGAGGCTGAGAAACCAGAACAATGCCCAGGAGAAGTCTTCAAACAAATACCAAAACTGCTTAGAGAACACATCGCTCCATTCCTTAAAAATCGGATTACCCGCTCGGAATAACATAAAGAACAAAAGGAAAATCACCAGAGGAAGGAAAACCAGCTTTAAGAAGCTTTGCAGTCCACGTATTCCCTTTGGTCCTTTACCCAACTTTTCGACCAATAGAGGTTGTTGGACATTAAACATCCGGAGAATGGCATAAAAGAAATGCTCGAGCGGACTTTTACGCGGCCCACCAATAAAGCTGTAATAGCTAAAACTTACGATTATTAAAACAGCAATGCTGAGTCCGGAGTTGATAAACAAGACTCCAAAAAGGCTAAGGCCTATGGCCGCTAAGTAATACCCTTCCCCACTTTGCAAGCGCCAAGACTGCCGATGCCATTTAGCGCCGATCACCAATAAAATGGCAAACAAAGCGAGGTTTAATCCGGCTGCTTCTTGCCAAAAGATTAGATAGTAAACCAGCCAAAGACCAAAAAAAATTGCGTTCCTCATTCCCTTAATTTGAACAAGAAACGCAATTGAAGAAATTAAATTTTATCGCTTAAACCCGCTTAATGGAGCAACCGAGCTCGCGGGTATCGGCCGGGTCAATTTCTTTTCCCGCGCCAAGAGCTTCAATGGCTTCCATTAAAAAATGTTCTTCGGCTTCTTTCGAACGATTTTCATACTTATCGTTTATACTGCCTCGATACACCAATTCCATCGCAGCGTTAAACATAAATACATGTGGAGTGGTGCGTGCGCCAAAGGCATCCGCTAAACGATTATTCGCATCCACCACATAAGGCATGGTATATCCGGCTTCCTTAGCATGTTTTTTCATGGCTTCCATGCTGTCGTCACCTTCGCGTTTTTTCTCATTACTGTTCACCAAAACCATCCCTATATTATGAGCATCGGCCTGCTCTTTCAATTTAGGGTACTGATCCTCCCATCCTAATACAAAGGGACAAGTATTACAGCTAAAGATGACCAATAAGCCATTCTCCTTTTTAAGGTCATCCAGGCTATAGCTTGCTCCAGAAATGTCTTCCATTTTCACATCCGCAAGGGGCGCTTCTGCACCAAAGGCCAAAAGGGGCTTGTCGCCTTTAAAAGCCATAGCTAAGCCTAAGATGGCAATCAGTGATACTAGTTGAAGTTTTAATTTCATAATGGGTGTTTTTTCGTTTAACCCTTTTGGGGTCCTAAAGTTTTAGCTTTCGGAAAGTACAGAATAAAAAAAGCGCCCCAAACTGGGACGCTCCTTCTATCTTAACTTTAACATTCTTAAAGTGGAATATTCCCATGTTTCTTTTTGGGTAAAGTATCCACCTTATTCTCAAGCATCTTAAAGGCTTTAATCAGCTTTTTACGGGTTTCGTCCGGACGAATCACTTGATCCACATAGCCTCTGGAGGCCGCGCGATAGGGATTAGCGAATATGGAAGCGTACTCTTCTTCTTTTTCTTTGAGCTTCGCCTCGGGGTCATCGGCCGCGGCAATTTCTTTACGGAAGATAATTTCGGCCGCTCCTTTAGCTCCCATCACAGCAATTTCGGCCGAAGGCCAAGCATAGTTAAGGTCGGCCCCAATATGCTTAGAGTTCATTACATCATAGGCACCACCATAAGCCTTCCGGGTAATTACAGTAATCCGTGGAACAGTGGCTTCACTAAAAGCGTATAGTAATTTCGCTCCATTAGTAATGATGGCATTCCACTCCTGATCGGTACCAGGCAAAAATCCGGGAACATCTTCAAACACCAACAGAGGAATATTAAAGCTGTCGCAGAAACGCACAAATCGCGCGCCTTTGGTGGAGGAGTCGATATCTAAAACCCCCGCTAAATAAGCCGGTTGATTCGCCACAATTCCGATAGACTTACCGGCGATTCGTGCAAAACCAACTACAATATTCTGGGCGAAATCCTTGTGCACTTCCAAGAAGCTATCTTCATCAACTACGCCATCAATTACCTCACGAATGTCGTAAGGTTGATTGGGGTTTTCAGGGATGATTTCATTTAGGGCGGGGCGTTCTTCATCACCTGCTTCATAGGCAATAGCGGGTGCTTCCTCTTCGCAATTTTGTGGAATGTAGGATAGTAACTTCCTAAAGCCTTTAATCAGGGCCATCTCGTTGCTATAGGTAAATTGAGTCACCCCTGATTTTGTACTATGCGCAGAAGCTCCACCGAGTTCCTCAGAAGTCACTTCCTCGTGGGTTACCGTTTTCACCACATTAGGTCCAGTAACAAACATATAGCTAGTACCTTCTACCATCCCGATAAAGTCGGTTAAAGCGGGCGAGTAAACGGCCCCCCCAGCACAAGGTCCCATAATCGCGCTTAGTTGCGGAATAACGCCACTAGCGCGGGTGTTGCGGTAAAAAATATCAGCGTAGCCCCCCAAGGAAACCACCCCTTCTTGAATACGAGCACCACCAGAATCGTTTAAGCCAATTACTGGTGCTCCGTTTTTCATGGCAAGATCCATTACCTGACAAATCTTCTCAGCATGCGCCTCTGCTAGAGAGCCTCCAAGGACGGTGAAATCTTGGGCAAAAACATACACCAAGCGCCCATCAATAGTACCGTAACCAGTTACTACGCCGTCCCCTAAAAATTGCTGTTTATCGAGGCCGAAGAAATTAGAGCGGTGCTTCACTAGCATGCCCGTTTCCTCAAAACTTCCTTCATCCAATAAAAAATGAACACGCTCCCTTGCGGTAAGTTTTCCTTTTGCGTGTTGGGCATCAATTCGCTTTTGCCCTCCACCTAATTGAGCTTCCTCAATTTTTGCTTCAAGATCTTTGATCTTATCCTGCATGCTTGCCATGGAATCTTTCTTTTGATAGGTTTTAAAACACCGCAAAGTACTAAACAAAGGCTTGGTGTAGACTGATATTCGGCAGCTTTTAGGCTAAAAATTGACAATAAAAAAACCCCTAAACCTTAGCTTAGGGGTTAAATCTTAGCGCTCAACTATTGATCTTGAGACTCAAGTTGAGGCTCGGCAAGCATGCGGTGCTTGCGCATCTTTTTGCGACGCTCCTTCATTTTGGCTTCAAGCTTTTCCATCTGCTCTTCAGTTAAGATGGTAGATAACTTTTCGCGCATTTCCTCATGTCTTTTTTTATCGGCCTGCTTGGCCTCCGCACGCTCCTTTTGGAACTCCACTAAAAGCGGCTTGATCGCCTCAATTTGATCGTCGTTTAAATTTAATTCCTCGGCCATTTTCCGCACCATCATTTTAGCCCTTTCTTCTGGACTACGATCGGCGCCATCACGAGGGCCTTCTTGAGCAAAAACAGGCAATGCAAATATGCCTAAGGCTAGAGCAAAAACTAATTTCTTCATGATTTTCAATATTTAGTATTTGCTCCTAAGAGTACTTTTTAGCCCTAAGGTTTAAGCCCTTCTAGGTCTTTAAGAAAAGTTTAAGAGTTTGGCAGTTGAACGTCGCGCAAGCTGAGTTTCACGTCCGTAAACTTTTGGGGCGCATCAAGAATGTATAAAATCTTTTGCGCTACTTCTTGGGCCGAACTCAACTCGTCGTTTTGCTTATACTCCACAAATCGTTGCAAATCGGGGAAGTCCTCAGCCCGAGTTCTTCGAATTTCACCTTGCATTTCGGTGTCCACAATTCCGGGGGAAATGGCATGTACCCGAATATCGGGATGATCGAGACGTAATACCTCCGAAAACATGGCCAGTCCCGCTTTAGAAGCACAATACACACTCCAGCTCTTTACCGGATAGGATGCCGCTCCGCTCGAAATATTGATAATGGTTTTGGGCAGAGTTTGCTCCGAAAGATTCTCCAGAAAGAGTTTACTGAGCAGGCTCGGTGCCACCAAATTTAAATGATAGGCATCTGCTGTACGACGTGGATCAATATGGGCCACTGGTTTCACGGGTCCCAAATTTCCCGCATTATTCACCAATATAACTTCTTCAATGTCCTCCGTTAAACCTTCAAAACCAATCCCCGAATAATGATCTAAATCGGAGAGGTCTATATTAATATGACGGTAATTAGGATGATTGATGCGGTTGCGACGCGCAAAACCGGTTACGCGATGCCCCTGTGCCAAAGCCTCCTCTGCTAAAGCCTTTCCAATTCCGGAACTAGTCCCGGTGATATATAGTTTTTTCATGTCTTTAAGATTTTAAATTATCAAGCGCTTGACTTACATCAGCTATTAGGTCGCGTATATCCTCCACGCCTACGCTGAGGCGAATCAATCCCTCACTAATCCCCAATTGGGCGCGCTCCTCTGGCGGTAGCGAGGCATGCGTCATACTGGCAGGATGACCAGCTAAAGATTCTACGCCACCTAAGGATTCTGCCAGCGTAAATACCCGGAGTTTCCTTAGAAAACGAACAGCCTCTTCCTTGGTATCTTGCTTTAAGCGGAAGCTCAGCATTCCACCAAAATCACGCATTTGCGCACTGGCAACATTATGTCCAGGATGATTTTTAAAGCCTGGCCAGTAAACCGCTGAAACTTCTGGGTGCTCCTTTAGATATTCGGCTAGGGCCCGACCATTTTCGCAATGCCTTTGCATTCGCAGATGAAGGGTTTTGATTCCCCTCAAACAAAGAAAGGCATCCATGGGGCCGCAAATGGCACCGCTGGAGTTTTGAATAAAGGCTAAACGCCCTGCCAGCACCTCGCTATTTGTGGCCAATAATCCTAAAACCACATCGCTATGTCCGGCTAAATACTTGGTCGCACTATGCATCACAATATCGGCCCCCAGGTTTAAGGGTTGCTGCAAATACGGGCTGGCAAAAGTGTTATCGACCACCACTACTAAGCCTGATTCCTTTGCTTCCTTTGCTACGGCAGCAATATCAACGATGTTCATCATTGGATTGGTAGGGCTCTCGATCCACAGCATTTTGGAATCCGAATTTAGCGCTCCTTTTAAAGCTCCATCTTCTCCTAAATCCACAAATTGAAACTTAATTCCAAACTGCTTAAAGGTAGAAGTGAACAGACGATAGGTGCCTCCATACAAATCGTTGCTGGCGATAACTTCATCTCCCGGTTTTAGCAATTTAAGCACCGCGTCGATCGCGGCTAAGCCACTACCAAATGCCAAACCATGGGCCGCAGCCTCCAAACTTGCAATGGATTTCTCCAAGGCGCTGCGGGTGGGGTTTTTACTTCGAGCGTACTCATAACCTTGATGCTCCCCAGGTGCAGCTTGAGCAAAAGTGGAAGTTTGAAAAATAGGTTGCATTACAGCCCCGGTAGAGGGATCGGGCTTTTGGCCACCATGTATGGTGAGGGAGTTGAAATGTAAATCGGGTTTTGACATACCAATAGTATAGGCCACACAAAAGTAAGAAGGAAATAAAGCGAGGCTTGTTTTAGAAAGCTTCTAAAATCTCAGGCTTTTAATGCTTAGGGCCACATTTAAGGCGCTAATCCTTAAATTCGCGTCACTTAAATTTAAACATAGCATAACGATGAAAAAATTGTTGTCATTTATCCTCGTTTTTGCGCTTGCTTTACCAGCATTTGCAAATGAAGGAATGTGGCTCCCCCTCCTTTTGGGCCGCAACTATGAGGACATGAAAGCCCATGGCTTACAACTTACTCCCGAACAGATTTACGATGTGAATAATGGTAGTCTGAAAGACGCGATTGTATCCTTCGGTGGTTTCTGTACCGGTGAGATTATTTCCGATCAAGGACTTATCCTCACCAATCACCACTGTGGTTACGGACAAATTCAGTCACACTCTAGCACGGAGCACGATTACCTAACCGATGGTTTTTGGGCTTACGAGAAAAGTCAAGAGCTTCCTAACGAAGGTTTGTTTGTTCGCTTCCTGGTACGCATGGAAGATGTTACCAACCGCGTTCTTGATGGCTTAAACGACGAGATGAGCGAAGCTGAGCGCAAGAAAGCTATTGCTGATATTGGTAAAGAAATTGCCGATGAAGCTACTGCCGATACGCACTACGACGCTAATGTGCGGACCTTCTTCCACGGAAATGAATTCTACTTATTCGTGTACGAAACCTTTAATGACATTCGCCTGGTTGGAGCTCCTCCTTCTAGCGTAGGTAAATATGGTGGTGATACCGATAACTGGATGTGGCCACGTCATACCGGTGACTTCTCCATGTTCCGTGTTTATGCCGACAAAGACGGGATGCCTGCCGAGTATTCAGAGGACAATGTACCTTTAAAACCTAAGCACCACCTTCCTGTAAACATCAGCGGAGTTAAAGATGGTGACTTTACCATGGTAATGGGTTACCCTGGTTCTACCGACCGTTACTTAACCAGCTGGGGCGTTAAAGAGCAAATTGAACTTTATGGCCCAGCGGTTGTGCGCGTACGCGATTTGAAATTGGAAGTAATGAAAAAATACATGGAAGCTGATGCCGCGACCCGTATTCAATATGCTTCTAAATACGCTCGTGTTTCTAACTACTGGAAATACTACATCGGGCAAACCGAGCAGCTGCAGAGCAATAAAGTATACGCCAAGAAAAAGGCCTTGGAAGACCGTTTTGCCAAGTGGGTAAATGCGGATGAAGCGCGCAAAGCAAAATACGGCGAGGTGCTAAGCATGTTTGCCGAAGCTTACGCCGCCAAAGAAGACGGAGTTGAAGCAGGAGTATACGCTCGTGAGGCGGGTATTACCGGTCCCGAAATCGCTTTGCAAGCCTTCCGCTTAAGTCGCTTAATGACGGCTTATTATGGCGCCGAGGCAGGTATCAAACAAGCCGAAGACGCAGAGGCCAAAGCAGAAATGGAAGAGCGTTTATCTGCTCTTAAAGCCGCCATCCTCGAAAACGCTAGCGGCTTCTACAAGGATTACAATGTGGCCTTGGATCAGGAAATGACTGCCAGCCTTATGGAATTGTACTACAATGATATTCCTAAAGATCAGCACCCTGAATTGCTAAGTGCTGTAGCCGACAGTTTTGATGGCGACTTTGCCGCCTATGCGGATAAGCTCTTCAGCACCTCTTTCCTTGCTAGTCAGGAAAAATTTGAGGCCTTCATGGAAAACCCTCAAGACAGTGTGTTACAGGCCGATATGGCTGTTGCCCTGGGTAAAGGAATGTATGCCGCCTATATGGGCGCCAATACTTCTGCTGAGGTTTCCGATAAATTGGAAAAAGCTTACCGCCTGTTCACCGCTGGCTTGCGCGAGATGGATCCTAACACCAATTACTATCCAGATGCGAATAGCACCATGCGTTTAACCTACGGTACCGTGGGAAGCTATGATGCTCGTGATGCAGTACATTACAAGCACTTCACTACTGCTGATGGTATCTTAGAGAAAAAAGACAATAGCAATCCAGAGTTTGTGGTTCCTAGCAAACTCGAAACCTTAATCGATAATAAGGATTTTGGGGTTTATGCTAATGCCGAAGGTGAACTACCCATTTGCTTTATCCATAACACTGATATTACCGGTGGTAACTCCGGAAGTCCGGTTATTAACGCCCGTGGTGAGTTAATCGGAACCGCCTTTGATGGTAACTGGGAAGCGATGAGTGGTGATATTAATTTCGAATCTGAAATTCAACGTACCATCTCAGTAGATGTGCGCTATACGCTATTCATCATTGATAAATATGCGGGTGCCAACAACCTTATTGAAGAAATGACCATTATTACAGAGCCCGTAAAACAAGGTTCTTGGTTTAGTCGTATCTTCAACTAAGCTGTAAATCAAAAGCTTTTTAAGGAGCCATTCGCGAATGCGAGTGGCTCTTTTTTTTATCCTTGTTTTAAGATTCAAAATCCTGTAGGGTCCTCGAAAGTAATCATGTCGGCTTATTAGTTTTTGCTAACTTCCACCCATGCGAGTTTGGACCCTTTTACTCTCTTTACTTTTTCTGTTTAGTGCCTGCGACCAAGGAAAGCTGGCCAAGTCTCAAAACCGTGGACCTAAAGCGCAACTCGATGGTCCTATCGTTAATAGAGACCTGGATAGCCTTCAGTCTGATGGCAAATTGCGCGCTATTATGGTGTATAGCAGCACCAGCTATTTCCTTTATCGAGGAGAAGCGATGGGCTACGAATATGAATTGCTAAAGCGTTTGGCCGAGGACCTTGGCCTGGAGCTCGAAATTGTGCTTGCTAATAATATTGATGAAGTATTTGATATGCTCAACCGGGGCGATGGCGACATTATAGCCTACGGCCTTACCATCACCGAAGAGCGTAAAAAGCTCATCAATTTCACCGACTACCTTTATACGACTCACCAGGCCTTAGTACAACGAAAACCCAGAAATTGGCGACGCCTTACCCGCGATCAAATAGATCGTAAGATGGTGCGAGATGTAATTGACCTCATCGATGATACCGTGCACGTCCACCGTAGGTCTTCTTATTATGAGCGACTGCTCAACTTACAAGAAGAGCTTGGGGGTACCATTAATATCGACACCATTGTGGGCGACTATAATATTGAGGATGTGATTAAAATGGTGGTTGATGGGGATATTAAATACGCGATTGCGGATTACAATGTGGCTTCAATAAACCAAACCTTCTACCCCATCCTAGATGTGGAAACACCCGTTAGCTTCTCCCAGCGTATCGCTTGGGGCTTGCGAAAAAATTCGCCCCAACTGGAAAAAGCGGTAAATAGCTGGATTCAAGGGATGCGAAATAACGGCACCTATGCCTTTATTTATAAAAAGTACTACGTTCATAAGAAGTCCTACAAACGCAGAGTTCAAAGTGAGTTTTACAGCAAGAATAGTGGTCAGATTAGTCAATACGACGCGCTAATAAAAGCGGCCGCGGATAGCCTTAAATGGGATTGGAGATTATTGGCCTCCCAGGTATATCAGGAGTCTCGTTTCGATCCGCAATCCCGTTCCTGGGCTGGCGCGGGTGGCCTTATGCAAATTATGCCAGGAACTGCCGATGACTTAGGAATCACCGACCCTTATAATCCGGAACAAAACCTAAAAGCAGCGACGAGGTACTTAAGAGACTTGCAAGCTAGGTTCGCCCATATCCCCGATTCCACGCAACGCATAAAATTCACCATGGCGGCCTATAATTGCGGCTATGGTCATATCCTCGATGCTCAGCGTTTGGCGGCAAAAAACAATCTCGATTCTTTGCAATTCGACAATGCCACTGCCGATTGGCTACGAAAAATGGGGCAGTATAAAGTTTACTCCGATCCTTTAGTACGCTACGGCCCGGTGCGTGGAGAAGAACCTTTTCGGTATGTTCGCGATATCTTCTTACGGTACGAACATTATCGTCGTTTGATACCGGAAGACTCCCTATCTATAGCTACTAGCGCTAGGCCTTAAAATTGCCCACATGAAAGAACGCATCGAGATTGAAGGTGCAGAGTTATGGTTATTACCGGACCGAGCCATTTATTGGCCTGAAACCCGAAGCTTATTTATTGCCGATACTCATTTTGGAAAGATTAGCCATTTCCGCAAACACGGCATTAAATTACCCGAAGAAGCGGCACGAACCAATCTTTACCGCTTGGAAAAATTGCTCCTCGAAACACGAGCCCAAACGGTGTATTTTCTAGGCGACCTCTTTCATTCTGAGCTCAACCGCGAGTGGTTAGGATTTAAGCAGGTAATCGCCCTTTTTCCTAGCACTACCTTTCACCTCATTGGTGGAAATCACGACATTTTAGACGAGCTAAGCTATTATCGGGCTAGGTTAGAATACCATCCTAATGGCTTAAAACTGCCCCCCTTTTATTTAAGTCATGAACCCCTAGAAGAATGGGAAGGCTACAACCTTTGCGGACATATACACCCTGGAGTTGTTTTACGGGGGCAAGGACGGCAAAGCCTTCGGTTGGCTTGCTTTTACTTTAGTGGGCGTCAAGGTATATTACCGGCCTTTGGTGAGTTTACCGGGACCCATGCCTTAAAGATTAAAAAAGGGGATCAGGTTTTTGTGATTGCCGAAGATCGGGTAATTGAGGTAAGCTAAGCAAAGCTTAACCAAATTTGCCGGCAGGCAGGATAATAGGAAGAACCAAATAAATTGAGGTGCACCAAGAGGGGGTAAAGTTGGTGGTAAGGAATGCGTTCTTGCCAATTCGCCTCCAAGGGAAAGTGTTCTTGGTAAGTACTAAATACGGCTTCCGAGAAACCGCCAAAGAGCTTCATCATGGCCAAGTCCATTTCTCGATGGCCATAATAAACTGCTGGATCTATCCAAACCGGGGCTCCTTTCTCATCCGAAATAACATTCCCCGACCAAAGGTCACCATGTAGTAAGGCCGGCTTTTCTTTGGGCACTAAATGGGGATAGGCCTTTAAAAAGGATTCCACCATTTTTAAGTCTTTCGGAGAAAGTAAATTGGCATCGAATGCACTGCGTACCTGACTTAAAATTCGATACTCAGCATAAAAGTCGGGCCAGTCTTTTACGAAGGTATTGTTTTGAGCTAGGCTTCCAATAAAGTTATCCTTCTCCCAACCAAAACTAGGATGTGTATTCCGATGGAGTGCACTTAGTCCCAGCCCTAGCTGATGGGCATAATCAGCGCTTGGCGCCTTCCTATCAATATACTCTTGTACGAGCACCGCCGAATCCTCTATATAATCCACCAAAATCACTTGAGGTACCCGGAGGGATTTACTCTGCCGCAGGGCCGCTAAGCCACCGGCCTCCGCCTTAAAAAAGTGGGCCTTGAACTGCCTATTGCGCTTTAAGAAAAGGGTCCTGCCTGAGCTTAAGCTAATTTGATACGCTTCATTGATATCACCGCCAGATAGGGCTTGCCGGATTTCAATGTCCTCTGCATGAAGCGCCGTTGCAAGTTGTTTACGAAATGACGCGGAGTTTACCATTGCGAGCGTCCTCCTCCATATACATTAATAGCCCCGACCATTTACTAATGGCCTCTTTAAGCATCTTGGCATTAAAGGGCTTAGGAATAAAATCATTCATTCCTGCTTCGATACAGCGTTTTTGATCGGCCACCTCGGCATTAGCGGTTACCGCGATAATAATTGGACGCTGGGGCTGATCTTTTATAATCCTTCGGGTAGATTCAATACCATCCATCTTTGGCATTTGCACATCCATAAAGATGATGTGGTAACTATTTGTTATCGCCATTTCCCAAGCTTCCAAGCCATTGTTGGCAATGTCCACCTCATAACCCATGGTTTTCATAATCATCACCAATAGCTTCTGATTGATGGGGTTATCTTCGGCATAAAGGATTTTAAGACCTTCAATTTTCTTGGTCTTGTTTTCCTCCTTAATCTCTTCGGCGTGCTTTGATAAGTTGAGGCGTGGGGTGCGTAAAACAAAATCGGCCCTTACGGTAGTTCCTTTACCCTCATCACTATCAATCCACATTTCCCCGTCCATCATTTCAATCACATTGGCGGCAATGGTTAAACCAAGTCCGGTGCCACCGTGCTTACGGGTATTTCCTTCATCACCCTGATTAAAGGCTTGAATTACTTTGCTTAGCTCCTCTGGTTTGATACCTACACCGGTATCGGAGACTTTCATGTGTAGTTGAACACGATTCCCTTCCACACTCTCCATGCGGAGGTCAAAACTGATAATTCCCTTTTGGGTAAACTTAATGGCATTATTCACCAAGTGGTAAATAACCTGACCCAAACGCTCGGGATCACCCGCGAGCTCGTCGGGAATATTATCGTCGTAATCGAGTTTAAAGGTCACATTACTTTTAAGTCCACTAACGCCCGCCTGTTCTAAGGCACGATCCACAACTTCTTTAAGCTGGAATTTCTTCGACTCCAGTTTCAACTCTCCCGAATCAATAGCCGAGAAGTTTAGAAGGTCCATCAGTAAACCATTTAGCTGCTCGCTATTCTTTCGGATGGTTTCCAATTTGGCTTGTTGATCAGGCTTTAATTCGGTTTTCGATAAAAAGTCGGTCATCCCCATGATGGCATTCATAGGTGTCCGCAATTCGTGACTTACCGAATTCATAAAGTTTCGCTGCGAAACCATGGCTGTTTCTGATTGCGAAATGTGCATCCGCATATTGTAGCCAAAGCGCTGACTGAGTGCGATAGTTTGTGACACCACAAAAGCGAAATAGCCAAAGAAGGATAAGAACAAATGATTGACACTAAACCCGAAGAAGGCGAACATCTTTAAGCCCATCACCATAATTAGGGAGCCTACCGCTACAGTAGTAAACCAACTCATAGTATGCGACCAGCGAATCGCTCTTAGGTAAAAGAAGCTCGTCGCCACTAATCCGGCCGCCACAATTAAGAGGTAGTAATCGATAAGGGCCGTGAAATTTTGAGTGGGTAAAAGCAGGGCTAAAGAGAAGAGGGCGGAAACAATTCCAATGGTATGGAAAATCCACTCCGGAGCTCGTCGGGCAATTAAATTCTTATAGAAATAGGTAAAGAAGATAACACTTAAGAATAAGCTCAGGTATTCAAAACGAATGGCTACCTGCCAGCTTAATCCTTGAAAAATCTCGTGGAAGATATAGGTGTCGGTACCAACAATCCGGTAGGTATAGGTTAGGGCGAAAAGTCCGAAAAACAAAAAGGCGAAATCCGTTTTTTGGAAATAGAAAACAATTAGCGAGAAAACCGCGGATATCAATAAGGCTCCCGCAATAAACAAGGAGCCGCTAATGGCCATATTCTTAAAAAAGAAAAAGCGATTGGAGGGACCTAGGGCTATCGGTGCCACCGAACCTCCTTTGTGGTGGTGAAAGTTAGACACATGAAGCACCAGTCGGTTATGACCCTTATTAAGTTTTATAGCCGCCACTTTTGGCAGCCAATAGGGAACGGCATCAGCAATATTGGTCGCCACCTTACCATTTTGAGCAAGGAGCTCTCCATTAAGGTAAAGGGCATAGGAAGAATAAAATTCGGGGATCCTTAAGGCGAGTTTATCGCTCTTGCGAGAGGAATAAATATCCAACTCATAGGTGGCGAAACCGCGCGCATGATAATCATCTTTTAAGCTTTGTAATTCCGACCAGGGCCTCATGATGTCCATAAACACCGGACGGCGGTCTAAATCGGGAGGACCAGCAGGATTCACTAAATCCTTCCAGTAAAACCTCCATTTGCCTTTTAAAACAACATCTTCTTCCTGCTCGTAAAACTGCTCATTGATAGATATTTCTCCATTAAGCACATTTTTTGCCTGCAGTCCTATGGAACTGAAGCAAAAAATAAGGGTGAAAATGTAAAATATCTTTCTCATTGAGCTAAACTAACCTCACAATGCAAGTGCGTTACCAAAAACACAAACAATTGATTTTCAATATAGTAAATCAGAATGAAACAACCAATTATTCCCCCATCTGGAAACTTTTTCTCAAATTGGGAAAACGGATGGTTTCATCTCGATTTGGGAAGTGAAGTTGCGAAAAGCCTCGCTCAGAAACAAACCATTCGAACCTAAAAATTAGATAACCAAAACACAATAAATCTGGGTTTTACGAAATACGCTAAGGTTTTTGCTAAAAATGATCAATGGTGCATCAAAGCGGATGTATCACTTAAGGCCTCCAAAAAAGATTCGAGTGCCTGAAGCTCACCTTCATCTAAACCCAGTGAATCGGGAGGTAAAGTTTGATGACTAATTGCTAGGCCAAAACCCTGCGCTCCACCATGATTGTAAAACTCCAAAACACTTCTCAGGTCGGGAAAGGCACCATTGTGAAAATAGGGAGCAGTAAAGGCCACATTCCGTAAGCTGGGGGTTTTGAAAGAGTGCCTAAAAAAGGGCGCTTCATCCTGAACCACTCCGCCCGCAAAACGACCTAAATCAGGGTCCAGCACTCCCGATTGTGGAGCTGTAAACACCCCTAAGACCTCCGATTCATTCTCTTCAAAAAAGGGAGGCACCAAGCCACTGAAGCTGGGCAAAAAATGACAGGTCGCGCAAGCCGCTTTACCCATAAAGAGATTAAAGCCCTGATGCTCTTCGGGGCTCAAGGCCGTGCGCTCGCCTCTTAAATAGCGATCAATTTTAGTATCAAAAGCCTTTAAGTCGCTCATATAAGCCATAATTGCCCGCGAAAGCTTGTAGCGATCGGCGCCACCACCAAGCTTGGGAAAAGCTGCTTTAAATAAGGACTTATAGGCCTTGCTAGAGTCTAAGCGATTAAAGATTAATTTATAGGAGCTTCCAAACTCCTCCGGACTAAATATCACGTGCTCCATTTGGCTCTCCATACGATCGGCACGTAAATCATAAAAAAACCGCTCGGCATATAAAGCATTAAAAAGCCCTGGGGAGTTGCGCTGTAAAAAGCCGCCATTTAAGGCCTCGCTTTTAGGCAAGCCGTCGCTAAAAGCCAGCTCAGGCTTATGACAAGTAGCGCAACTTCGGTTCAGGTCGCGACTTAAAATGGGATCGAAGAAGAGCCGTTTACCGAGTTCTTTCTGAGCTTCAAATTCCGGTGCCTCTTGATTCAATCCGGTGAAATACTCCAAATTGAAAAACTGCTCCGAAAAAACTTCAGGACTATTGTAATCAAAGGCCAGCACGCCTTGATAAACCTCATCTAGGGTTTCATAATGTAGCTTTTGGTGAAGCTCCAATAAATCGGCATACAGAGGATGTAAATAATTACGGATAAATGAGGCCCGGTCGAATTGAGTAAAATCTGGCTTAGCCCGTAAGGCATCTAAGCCTGCTTGAAACTCCGCTTCGATTTTCAATTTAAGGGCTTTATCTTCAAGCAGTAGCCCATAAAGAGCGGCACAATCACCAATGGCCTCCCAAGCCACGGCACTTTCGTAGATGGCTCTTTCACTAGCGGGGGTATCAAAACCACTTAAGCCCATACTCATAATCCGCACCAAGCCTAATCGCATGGCTTCAAAAACCTGTCGATCATCAAAAGGCATTTTTTGAGCAAAACGATTTATCTGCTCCAGCTGGTAGTTAAACTCCGTAGAAAGCTTTTGTAATTGGGCCGCATCAAGACTATCGGCATAAACCAACTCCTCCATGCGCTGCAAACCCTTGGGCTCGATAATCACCAAACGGGGAGCATTCCGTTCCGTTTTTGGTAATGGCGCTCCATTGATATGGTCCTTTACGTCCTGATTTTGCAGATAGTCGAGCAAAAACTCCACCCGTTTAAAATTGCGCCTTAAATCTTCAAAAGCCCTTTTTAAATCGGAAGAACTAGCCCCATCCTCCAGTACCTTTTTAAAATACCGACCTTGATCGCGGAAAGCCGCTAAGTCGGCCAAGTACTTAGCCCGAACCATCTCTATGGGATCAGGCCTTTGGCTAAAGGAAAACTGACTTAAAACAACAGCGAATAATAGGATAATCAGGACCGTCCAGCGCGCTTTCATAGTCTTAAAAATTAAAAATGGGGGCAGCTTGCACTACCCCCATCCAGGTGATTATATAATCCCTACTTTACTAAAAGTCTTTGGGTAATGCCTTCAGCATTCTGAATAAAGTACACGCCCGGTTTAAGCAGAGAAATGTCGATATTCTCTACCTGACGGAACACATTGATGCGCTTACCATTTACATCGTAAATAGCAACATCGCTTAGCGTATTAAAGTATAAAGTACGCGTAGCAGGATTCGGGTAAATCTGGAAAGACTCTCCTTCAAAAGCATCTTCGGGCAAACCGATGGTAACCTGATCCCAGCCCGTAATGGCCACTGTCATAGAGTTGTTGTAAGGGAAAGGATTGGAAGTGCTCGGGTGCTGACTATTAAAGAGAATGGTTTTTCCATCAGGAGTACCAATGGCTCCTGTAATCTCGGCTCCAACTGGAACAACCGCAATACGCACCAAATCATTTAATCCAGGATTGGTGATGCTCATATCCAACATAAACAGCTCGCAGGTACGGTTACTGATTCCCGCAGGCGTCCGCCCTTTGGAAGTTCCATTTAAGTCCTCATTAATAAGCATATAGTCTTTGCCATTAATGTTAATCTTGCTAAGTCCATCAGGGTTAGAAAGGTGCTTGTCGGGATATTGCGATACACCAGGATCCACACTAAAGTAAGGACCACCTTCTAGGTAAACAGAAGTTTGCTCAGTTGCTGGATCGTACATCATTACGCGACCGTAGTAATCCCAATACTCAGCACTATCTGGGGTAATAGTTTTATTAAACTCGGCACTTTGGTCGGCTGCGCGCTGCATGTGATGAGGAGCATAAACACAACCCAGAGCTGCCGCTGGAGCCCATCTGCTAGCTGGGTTATCACGACCAGTTTCGGTAAAGTATACCTTACCATTAATTTCAACTACCCACTCGATGCGGTTAAACATGGTGGCACCAGCCATTACGGCCTCCGAGTTAAAATTGATCATCTTGTTAAAGTCGCTGTTGTCAATCTCAACCCACTTCGTTCCCATAGCATCATGCTTGTAAACGTAAGTGGTACCCGTCGTAAAGTCACCCGCATTATCGGCTACGAACTTGGTAAAGAAGCCAGGGGTAGCATCAGCGCCCAGGTAAACGGTTTTGTTGTCGGGCATAACGCAACCTCCTTCGAAAGGCTGACGACCCCAATTGTATTGTTTACGAATAGCTTTGGCTTCGCGCGGATCAATTTCCACCATGTAGTTGTAGTTCTCGTACTTCTTAATGGTTTGGCCATCGTAGCCCGGAAAACCATTTGGAGCGGCGTAGCTGGAAGTACCCACCCCGATAGTGAAGTCACCGGTATCACGGTCTGCTATGTCTGAGTTCGAACCCCTCCACCATTCTTCGGCTGTCCAAATACGACCATCTGAGGCACTAATTCCACCGCAGTTCATTCCAGTTTCACCAACGGTATTGGCAAAATCAACGGCAAAGAATTCGCCACTACGGCCATCGGCTAGGGTTTGAGACACAATTACTAAAGAGTCGGTCGCAGGATCGCGGCGCACCTTAAATACGGTCATTCCGCCGCCATCTCCAATCTTATCGTGGGCAACAACCATTTCGTGGTTAACCGAAATCCAACCCAAGTCGGATCCATTATTATCCGGTGTAAAGCCGATGAAATCGTGCCATTGCTTGGCTAAAGCGGTATCGGCAGGATTGCCATAAGTAGGGGTGGTTTGTACCACATCATGACCACCAATAAAAAGGTATTGAGTGATGAGCGGAGACTTTGGAACCTGAATGGTAGTAGGTTCCCAATTGGTTACATCAATCTCGGGCGAGAAAGATTGCGCCTGAACGGCTAAGGCTGTTGCCATGGAGGCAACAAAGAGTAATGCTTTTTTCATGTTGAAGATTTTTTGTTTAGGATGTGCCGCAAATATGAGCGGCCAAGATTAGGGGAAAGTCCTCCCTAGCTTAAGCTTATGTAATCAAATCCTAGGGGTCTTAACCTTAAAGAAAGAGATAGGAAACCTTGGCCCGAAGCGGCTCTTAAAAAATCCATCTCCTCAAAGCATAAATAACTGTTAACTAAAAAGAAGGCTTGAACCGCAGCGTTAGCCTATTGTTAAGTGAAGAACTAAAAAGGAATTAGTCCCTTGATAGTGAGTTACTTGTCGATTCATGCGATTTATAAGGTAGTCGCCTGATTGGCAGTTAATTCGAAAAAGTTTTTTAACAAGGCTTTAACGCCCGAAAATGCCGTCAATTATCATTTTCGCATGCGGTCGTTAAAGGCCCCCCTCGAGAAAAATAAATACGTAGAAGGTACCATGGAAACTAGTCAGAGCGCAACGGACATCCGTGCCTTGAATGAGAAGATCGAACAGGAAAGTGCATTTATCGATCTTTTAATGATGGAAGTAAACAAATCCATCATTGGTCAAAAAGAAATGCTGGAACGCCTATTAATCGCCCTCTTAGGTAACGGGCACATACTTTTAGAAGGTGTACCTGGCCTAGCCAAAACCCTTGCTATTAAGTCATTGGCCCAGGCGATCGACGCTAAGTACAGTCGGATTCAATTTACCCCCGACCTTTTACCGAGCGATGTAGTGGGTACCCAGATTTACAATATCCAGAAGAACGAATTCGCCGTTAAGGAAGGTCCTGTTTTTGCCAATTTCGTTTTAGCCGATGAAATTAACCGGGCTCCCGCCAAGGTGCAAAGCGCTTTATTAGAAGCTATGCAGGAGCGGCAGGTTACCATTGGAGAAGAAACCCACCGCCTCCCCGAACCCTTTTTGGTTCTAGCGACACAAAACCCGGTGGAACAAGAAGGTACCTATCCATTACCCGAAGCGCAAAGTGATCGCTTCATGCTTAAAACGGTAATCACCTATCCCAGTAAGGAAGATGAGCGCTTAATAATGCGTCAAAATTTAAGTGGCTCGGTTGAGGAGATTCGTCCGGTCGTAAAAATGGAGAGCATCCTTAAAGCCCGAAAAATGGTGCGCGAGGTGTATATGGACGAAAAGATAGAGCGCTACATCTTAGATATCATCTTTGCCACCCGGAAACCAGAAGATTATCGCCTCCCTTCTTTAAAACCTTTAATTGAGTTTGGCGCCTCCCCTCGTGGTAGCATCTCCTTAGCCACAGCCGCTAAGGTTCACGCCTTTATTAAGCGCAGAGGATACGTAATTCCAGAGGATGTTCGGGCGGTAGTCGGAGATGTACTGCGGCATCGCATCGGAATCACTTATGAAGCGGAAGCGGAAAATGTGAGTAGTGAAGACCTCATTCATCAGATTGTAGACCAAATCGAAGTACCTTAAACCGAGGGAGTCGAATGGAAACGCAACAATTACTAAAGAAGGTTAGGCGGATAGAAATTAAAACCCGACGCCTCAGTAACCACCTCTTTTCGGGGGAGTATCACAGCTCCTTTAAGGGAAGAGGAATGGCCTTTAGTGAAGTGCGTCGTTACGAATATGGTGATGATATTAGAGCCATCGACTGGAATGTGACCGCCAAACTGCACGAACCTTACATCAAGGTTTTTGAAGAAGAGCGGGAGTTAACCTTAATGCTATTAGTCGATTTAAGTGGCTCCGAAAACTTTGGGTCTAAGCATCAGCTTAAGCGCGAAATGATTACCGAAATATGCGCTACCCTCGCCTTTTCGGCGATTCAGAACAACGATAAAGTAGGGGTAATTTTCTTTAGCGACCAGGTGGAAAAGTTTATCCCGCCGGGTAAAGGAAAATCGCATATCCTAAGAATTATCCGTGAGCTTATCGAGTTTAAACCCCAAAGCAATAAAACCAATATTGGGGAAGCCTTGCGCTTCTTCAGTGCCTTTCAAAAGCGTAGGGCCATTGCCTTTGTGCTCAGCGATTTTATGGATAGTCGCTACCGACAAGCCCTTAAAATTGCTAGCCGAAAACACGACTTAACCGGTATCCGTGTTTATGACCCTCGGGAGGAGGACTTACCTAACCTTGGCTTACTGCCGATGCGCGATCCTGAAAGTGGCAAGGTCCATTGGATAAATACCGGATCGCGTAAGCTGCGAAACAAAATGAAGGAGCGCTTTAGCGATTACCGTAATTATTACCAAGAGAGCTTTTTACGCAGTGGTGCTGGCGAATTGTCTATTCGAATCGATCAATCCTATCCCGCTGCATTATTAGGTTATTTTAAAAAGCGGAGTCGATGAGAAATACCATGCTTTGTTTATTCCTGGTAATGGGCACCTTGGTTTCGGCGCAAGAATTCGACTTCAGCGCACGGGTCGACACCCAACAAATAAAAATTGGGGAACCCATTCACTTAAATCTTAAAGCAAGCATCCCAAGCGGTAAAAATTACACTTGGCCAAGCCTTAATGAGCTCCCTGGAATTTCGATTATTGAAATGGGCTCGGTGGACAGCCTAAAGAATGAGCTTGGTTTGGAACTCGAGCAAAAAGTTCGCCTTACTTCCTTTGATAGTGGGGATGTGTTTATCCCTCCTTTAAAACTAGTCCTTGAGGATAGCTCGATAAGCGAAACCGATAGTATTGCGATACGGGTCTTCTTCCCCAATATAAAGGCCGGCCAAGACTATTACGACATTAAAGGCCCTGGTAGTATTCCGTTCGATTTAATGCAAATCCTTTATTGGGCCTTAGCCCTGCTTGGCATAGGCTTGATAGTCTTCTTCCTCTGGAAAAGGTTGCGTAATAAAGGTGAATCGCAAGCTAAAACTCCCGAAGCCCCCTTAGTTCCACCGGTAGAATGGGCCTTAGAAGCGCTGCGCTCCCTCGAGGCCAAAAAGCTGTGGCAAGAAGGGAAAAATAAAGCCTACTACTCGGAGCTTGTGGATATCCTCCGCATCTTCTTAGAGCGTAAACATGGTTTAAAAACCAAAGAACTCACTGCCGAAGAATTGGTCTCCCGAATGAAACCGATTGTAAAGAATGAGCAATTATACCGGCAAATGAAAGAGAGTTTACTGCTCAGTGCCCTAGTGAAGTTTGCCCGTGAGAAACCCCTGCCGGAAGACAATATTCAAGCCCTCGAGAGTATCCGTGAATTCGTAAAGTCACATCAAATTCAAAACCCTGAAGCCGATGTATAATTACGAGTTTGTAAACCCCGAATTTCTCTGGCTTTTAGTGGCCATTCCCATTATTGCCCTTTGGTTTTATTGGCGTCGCAAAGATAGCTACCCCGAAATGCGCTTCCCCGACGCCTCCTTCCTTGCGCAAAGTAAGTTTAACCGCAGTGCCTTGCTACACGTGCTTCCGCGAGTATTACGCATTTTGAGTATCGCACTAGTTATTGTTGCTTTGGCCCGCCCAAGAAGTAGTGAGGAAAAAAGTAAGAGTAGTAGCACCGAAGGTATTGACATCATGTTGGCGGTGGATGTTTCGGTGTCGATGCTTTCGCAAGATTTAAAACCCAATCGACTAGAAGCTACTAAGGAAGTAGCTACCGATTTTATCGAAGGCCGCTCCAGCGATCGTATTGGTTTAGTGGTATATTCTGGGGAGAGCTACACCCAAACGCCCTTAACCACCGATCATGCTATCCTTAAAAATGACTTAAGCTCCCTACGCAGTGGCTTAATAGATCCGGGAACCGCAATAGGAATGGGACTCGCCACCACCATCAACCGATTAAAGGATAGCAAAGCCAAAAGTAAAGTGGCCATTTTACTAACCGATGGTGAAAATAATGTGGGAGAGATTGACCCCTTAACGGCGGCCGAATGGGCTAAAACCTTCAACATTCGGGTGTATACGATTGGGGTTGGCACTAAAGGACGCGCCTTAACGGTAGTTGGAAAGCGTGGCGCCAATAATTACGACTACGCCTATTTACCGGTAAATATTGACGAAAAGCTGCTTAAAGAAATTGCAAAGCGTACTGATGGTCAGTATTTCCGAGCCACGGATAACCAAAAGCTTGCAGAGATTTACAAGGAAATAGACCAGCTGGAAAAAACAAAACTGCAAGAGTTGCGCTTTTACACCTACGACGAAAAATTCGATGTTTTTGCCCTTTGGGCATTAGGACTCTTGTTTGTTGAAGTGCTCTTGCGCTACACCCTACTAAAAAGCTTTGTGTAATGTACCAATTAGAGCAACCAGAATACTTCTACTTGCTTTTGCTGATACCCCTGTTGGTATTGGTGTACAGCTTATACTTGGCTTGGCGCCGAAAAACCCAAAAAGCCTTTGGCGACCGCTTGCTTATTGAACAACTTAGTCCGGAACGTAGTCAGAATAAACCTTTCCTAAAGTTCATTTTAGCCCTCAGCATAATCGGACTCTTAAGTCTGGCCCTAGTAAATCCCAAGATTGGCAGTCAGATGGAAAAAGTGCAGAGAGAAGGAATCGACTTGGTATTCGCCGTAGACGTGAGTAAGAGTATGCTTTGCGAGGATGTTCAGCCGAGTCGTTTAGACCGAGCGCGCTTACTGATTTCCAAAACACTGGATGAGATGGTTGGCGATCGCATCGGTATTATCTCCTATGCTGGCAGGGCCTATCCGCAATTGCCCATTACCACTGATTACGGAGCGGCGCGTTTATTCCTTAAAAATGTAAATACCGACCTCATCCCCTCCCAAGGTACTGCCATTGGTGAGGCCATCGACTTAGCGAGTAAATACTTCGACAATAAAGACCAGAAGAACCGCTTGCTAGTCATTCTTAGCGATGGTGAAGATCACGAATCGGAAATTGAAGCGGCTATAGAAAGAGCCACAAATCAAGGCATTCGCATTATCACTTTAGGCTTAGGTACCGAGCGCGGTGGACCAATTCCTATTAAAAATCGCCAAGGCCAAACCAAAAGCTATAAAAAGGACCAATCGGGCGAGGTTGTAATCACCAAGCTCAACCAAGAGCTTTTGGAAAAGATTGCCGAACAAGGTACAGGCTTGTATCGAAATGGAAACTCGATTACCTCGACTGTAGAGTTTTTAATTGATGAGATATCGGGCATGGAAAAGCAGCAATTCGAGTCCATGACCTTTACGGATTACCAAGACCAATTTCAATGGTTATTGGCTCCTGCATTGCTCTTATTAATTTTAGACACCTTTATACTAGAGCGAAAAACGCAGTGGTTTAAGAATTTAAACTTATTTGATCGGAATGAAAAAGATTAGTCTTTTTGTCCTCATGCTGCTCGCTTTAAACTCAGTTGGCCAAGCGGCCCGCGAAAAAGTAGAGCAGGGTAACCAAGCTTATGAGCAAGGTGCCTACGACGAAGCGGAAATCAGATACCGGGAAGCGGCCAAGGCGGCTAAAGACAAGGATTTAGCTACTACCCAGTATAATCTTGGAACGGCACTATTTAAGCAGGCGCGCTACGAAGAGGCTATCGCTGCTTTTAAAGAAAGCCTGGGCCGAGCACAAAGCCCTCAACAGAAAGCCGAAGTTTACCACAACTTGGGAAACTCTTATCTAAAATCGGAAAAGCTAAAAGAAGCAATTGAAGCCTATAAAAATGCCCTCTTGCAAAACCCTGCCGATGAGGAAACTCGCTACAATCTAGCGAAAGCGCTGGAACAGCAACGCAAAGAAGAGCAACAGCAAAAGCAGCAGGATAAAAATCAAGAGCAGGATAAAAAGGATCAGGAGCAGCAAAAAGAGCAGCAAAAGCAAGACCAAGGGAAAGAAGACAAGGACCAGCAAAAGCAGGACCAGCAGGAAGATTCGCAACAAAATAAGGAGCAACAAGAACAAGAGCAGAAGCAGCCCGAATCTGGAAAAGAAGAACAGGCCAAAGACGATGCGAACCAAAAAGAACAGCAACAACAGGAAGCTCAAGAGGCCCAAAAGCAAATGAACCGTGAGAACATCGAGCGTTTATTGCAAGCCTTGGAGCGTCAAGAAGAAAAAACCCAGAAGAAGCTGCTCGAAAAGAAGATAAAGCACAAACCCTCGAATAGTACTAAAGATTGGTAATGGCGATGCGCTTTTACATAGTAGTTTTTTCCATGGTCTGCAGCAGTCTTGCGGCACAGGTAAGTTTTAAAACTAAGCTTAGTAGAAATGAAGTGAGCGTTGGCCAACGCTTTCAAGTGGAGTTTGCGGTTAATCAAGAAGGTACCGACTTTAGTCCGCCAAGTTTCCAAGGTTTCAAAGTACTTGGCGGCCCCAATACCTCCTACAGCTCTTTCCGCGATAACCGTGGACATCGTTTAGAAATAAGCTATGGTTATGTTTTAAAGGCCTTGAAGCCCGGGGAATACACCATCGATCCAGCCTTCATTAAGGTGAATGGTGAAACCTATCGCACCCAAGAAGTTAAGATTACGGTGCATGAGGCCAAACAGAACACTACTTCCGGTCAACCCGATTTGGCCTTTTTAAAACTCATTGCCAGTAAAACGGAGGTGTATTTAGGGGAACCCATTTATGGAGCCTTTCGAATTTATTACCGTGATGGACTAGGCCTCGAACCCTTAAGTTTAAATGCCGAGCCCGATTTCGAAGGTTTCTACAATGAGCAAATTGAGCAAAAGCGCATTGAAGAGGACATTGAGTATTTTAATGGTTTAGCCTATAAGGCGGGAAATCTTCGGGAATTGGTACTGATCCCCCAACGTAGTGGGAAGCTGGAGCCCGGCCCCCTAGCGATTGAATTACCGGTTAACTATCAAACCAATCAGCGAGACTCTTGGGGCTTCCCCCGACGCGTACGACGTAACTTAGCTCTTAGTTCTTCTTTCCCAGCAATCACTGTAAAGCCTCTTCCTACTAAGGGTAAACCTCAAAACTTTAGTGGGGCAGTGGGCGATTTTAAAATGGATGCCTCCATCAGCGCCACAGAAGTTAGTACCGATGGCAGCCTGCGATTACGCATCCGCATTGAAGGGCGGGGAAACATCAAATTCGCCGATCTACCGCAAGTAGAGTTTCCCAGTGCCTTTGAGGTTTTTGATCCTGAGATCAAAGAATCGAGCACGGTGGGTCCTTATGGCATGCGGGGATTCAAGGAAATTGAATACCTCTTGGTGCCGCGATACAAAGGGAAATATAAAATCGAACCCATTGTATTTAGCTATTTCGATCCGAAGAAAGAACGATACCAAAGACTGGAGACCGAATCCTACGACATCACCATCACTGGCGATGGGCCCGTTAATGCGAATACCACGGAAAAAGGTATTTCGAGCACGGGCAACCAGGAATCGGTGGATTTCCTCAATCAGGATATCCTCTTTATTAAGACCAAAGGTGCCCATTGGAAATCTATTGATTATCGCTTTTTAGGCAGTACCCTTTTCTATGGGAGCTTAGGGGGCATTCTCATTTTAGCCTTAGGTTTGATCCTGTTCTGGAACCGCAAGAAAAAAGAACTTACCAACCGTGATTCCCTGCGAATCCAAAGGGCGGGGAAAATGGCGCGTAAAAAATTACAAAAAGCGCAAAAAGCCCTAAAGCAAGGAGATGCGGAGGTATTTTATGTCGAATTGGAAACAGCCATCCTTGGGTTCTTTAGCGATAAGCTGCAAGTTGGGGTAAGCAGCTTGAGCAAAGAGTTTATTCGCACTAAACTTAAAGAAGGCAGCTGCGAAGAGGAGGATATTAAAAGCATCCTTGACTTATTGGCGAAAGCGGAGATGGCGCGATTTACCGGCATTAAAATGGAAGCGGCGGAAAAGGACTACCACCAAGCGCAAACGGTACTCACTAAAATCGAAAAGCAGTTATGAGAATGCGGCTGATTTTATTAAGCTTGATTTGCCTGAGCAACTTGGCTACAGCCCAAGTGCAAGACCTTTTTAAAGCGGCCAACAAAGCTTATCAAGCCGAAGACTACGCCTTGGCCATTCGGCTTTACGATAGTATTCATAAGGAAGATTATGAAAGTGCGGAACTGTATTATAATTTGGGAAATTCCCATTATCAAAATGGTGCCCTAGCCTATGCCATTTTAAACTATGAGCGGGCTTTAAAACTTAAGCCTGATGATGAGGAAATACAACACAACCTAAAGCTGGCTCAAAGTAAAAGAGTGGATCGCCTGGATGAGATGCCCCCAAACTTATTTAAGGCCTTTCGCCTGAGTATTCTGCAATTATTTAGCCCCGATAATTGGGCCCGATTAGGCATTGCATGGCTTGGCCTGGCTTTAATCGGACTTGGCTTATACCTTTTTAGCACTTGGGGCCGAATCGGTTTTATTAGTCTACTGGCGGGAAGCCTATTAGGGGGTTTCTCTTTGGTAATGGCCTATAGTCACGCCCATTATCAAGCCGAGCACCCCGAATTAATTGTAATGAGCGACTCGGCCTATGTTAAAAGCGGACCGAGTACGGAGGCCGAAGATCTGTTCATTTTACACGCTGGTACCAAGGCTTTGCAAGTAGAAGCCTTTGAGTCATGGACAAAAATTCGCTTGAGCGATGGTAAGATAGGCTGGTTGCCGAGCAAGCAAATTGAGGCTATTCCTTAAATCCCTGGAACGGATATTCCGCGCAGATTACGGTACAATTCCAAAGCATAGTTATCGGTCATACCACTCACGAAATCCAAGATGCACATCACCTTTTGGTAAGGCCGATCTTGATCATCAAAGCGAAATTGGTTCGGAATTAAGCCCAGTACCTTTTGATGTCGTTTTTGCCTATTCTCCGCGGGTAGCAATGCGGCTTCCACAAAGTCTTCAATCAGGCCGCTCATAATTTTAAAGCCCGCCAATTCGATTTTCATTACACTATCGTGATTGTAAATGCGGCCAATCGACTTTTTCTCAATTCGCTTTAAGGGAATGGCATAGGCCTCGATACTATCTAAAAGTGAGGTGGTAAAATCACCTTTTAAAATAAGGTCCTTCTGCGCCAAAAAAGCATCAGCGCAAGCTTGAACCAGGGTATTGATAACCTTGGCCCGCAGATAGGCCACCGACTCATTTTTATCTTCTCTTAGGTTTTCGAGATTTCGACGCAAACGTGCCTGATCGGTGTTCTTATCCTGAGCCAGAATTTGCAAGAAATCATCACGAACCTCCTCAAAACTTAAAATCCCCAAACGATGGGCATCTTCATAATCGATAATGCTGTAGCAGATGTCATCGGCCGCCTCCACTAAGTAAACGAAGGGGTGACGACGGTAAGCCAGGGGTTCATCACTCTCCTTTTTTAAAGGTAGTTCCTTAACGATATCTTCAAACACCGCGCGTTCGTCTTGAAAAAAGCCATACTTACTGCGGTGCTTACCTTTCGATTTATCCCGTGCTCTACTCTCGCAAGGGTATTTGAGAATACTCACCAAAGTGGAATAGGTCATTTGCAAACCTCCGGGCAGGCGGCCCTTAAACTGCCGACTTAAAAGACGTAAGGCATTGGCATTCCCCTCAAAATTGATGAGGTCTTCCCATTCTCCATCGGTAAAAGCGGCTCGAAAGCCTGCATCGTTCTGACGATCTAAAAAGTACTTAGAAATAGCCTCTTCCCCGGAATGGCCAAAGGCTGGGTTACCTAAGTCGTGGGCTAGGCAAGCTGCCGAAACGACCGACTTCAATTGGTTGCGGTAAAAGTCTTGGGCATTGCTGTTACCTTCCAATTCCTCTAATTGCGCCAGGGCCTCCCCCACAATCATTCCCAAAGAACGGCCCACCGAAACCACTTCTAGGGAATGGGTAAGGCGATTGTGTACGAACACACGCTCGGGAAGTGGGAAAACCTGGGTCTTATTTTGGAGGCGCCTAAAGGCTGATGAAAAGATGATGCGGTCGTAATCGCGCTCATATACCGAGCGAGCATCGGCTGGTATTTTATCATCGCCAAAGCGCTTGGGGCTGTAACAATTTTGCCAAGTTAAATCCATGGCCTAAAGGTCGGGAGCATTTTCGGAATTTCAAGTTTTTAAGATGCGGTTCCCAGATATCCAATAATGCTTCTTAGCTTTGAGTAAAGCCTCGGGCATGAAAAAATACCAAACCCTCTACGTAGCCGCTTCCCGTCAACATGTTGGTAAAACCACTTCCACCTTAGGATTGGCCTATTGCCTGCAAAGGTTGGGCATCGACATTGGTTACTGCAAACCGGTAGGTCAACAATTTGTGGACCTCAACGACCTAAAGGTGGATAAGGACACCATCTTGTTTTCCGATTTAATTCAATTTGACCTTCATCCGGAAATTCATAGTCCGGTGATTTTGGGTTCGGGTGCCACGACCGATTTTATTGACCGCCCAGAAGACTTCAACTACGAGGAGAAAATCATGAAGGCCAAAGTGGCTTTGGAAAGTCGCAAGGAACTCACCATACACGAAGGGACCGGTCACCCCGGGGTAGGCTCGGTGGTTAACCTAAGTAATGCGCGCGTAGCCAAAATGCTGGATGCGCAAGTGATCTTTATTGCCGAAGGTGGGGTGGGCTCCACCATCGACATGATTAATATGTGTATTTCCCTTTTTAGAGAAGAGGGCGTTCCCATTTTAGGGGTGATTGTAAATAAGGTTCGCGAGGAGAAGATTGATAAGATTAGGCCCTATATCCAAAAGTGGTTGGATGGACAAGGCATCCCTTTATTGGGGGTAGTGCCGTATGATCGCACTTTGGCCTGGCCGGTAATGTCTACCGTGTGTAAAGCCGTAAAAGGAACGGTGCGTTCCAATGCTCATAATTTAAAGAACAAGGTGGCCGATGTTTTGGCGGGCACCGTGCTAGACCGTACCAAGTTAGAGAAGCGCGATAATTTACTCTTGGTGGTGGGCACCCACCGACTGGATGAATCGATTGCTAATATCCTGCAGATAAATGCCGAATTAGCTTTAGAAGATTGGCCTTTAAGTGGGATCATCGTTTGCGGTCAGGGAGAGATTAATGCCGAAACCCAAAAAGCGATTGACTATTACCAAACGCCCTTAATCCATACCGAACTGGATACCTATGGTGTGGTGTTAAAGGTAAGTCGGATTGAAGTAAAGATTAACCGCGATACCCCTTGGAAAATCAAGCGCGCCATTGATTTGATTGAGCAAAGCGTGGACTTGGAGTATATTAAGAATAAGATTTCGTAGGGAGAGAGGAGATTGTTTGGTCTAGGGTTTATTAGAAAATTGTGAAGCAAATTCAGATTAATTAGTACACTCTCACAAATTTTCCTACCTATTGGACCTGTGTTATTCAATTCGTGAACCAATGATTTGTAATCCCTCTTTTTATAGAGGCTCATCCAAGGGGTATTTGTAAATCTGCCTTCGTAAGGTCCTTATTACCGTGGAACACTAATGCTTCACGTGCATTTATAAAAATTCCAGCTCTTAAGATATCACCGGTCTTCTGTAGATTTTGTATTTTCTGAGTATAGTTTTTAATCATTTGCTCGTATGCCTCAAATGCAGTGATTTCTTGTGTAAGAAATGCTGTGATTCCAAAATTGTCGCAATTAATAGATAGCTCTTCGTAGTAATCCCCCATTAAGGATTCAACGTTCCTTTCGAACCCAATGAATACGCTACAATTCTGTTCAATTAATTTCGGTCCAAGTGTTTTTCCACTTGAACAACTATTAGTGTAGAAAAACGTTTTTTTGAAATACTCATTGTCTTCATCTGAATCAATAAAAAGTGAACCATTCACTACTAACTGTTTCGGATTTCCGTGACAATACACCGCAATTATAAAAGGTTTATCTCGGAGGTTGGCAAGTACATAATCTAAATACGCTCTATTACACTTATTAGCGGGTACATCATTTAAAATGGGATCTAGTTCTTGTAGGTCTGAGATTACAGAAACTAGATTATTTCTACATTCTTGAAAATAAGACCCGAGAACATCATCGCGTTCATCATAAGCAATTACGAATTCAATCATTATAACCTGCGATCACCATTTGTTAATTGCTCAATAGCCAACTGAAGTATACCTCTCTCCATGCGCTTACCTAATTCAGTCTCTTTTCTAATCTCAATTATGAGATCATCTAAAGTGTAGGTTTCTCCAGACCTCGTAGTTAAATAAGGCTTCTCTCTTTCCCCTTTTTGTCTTTTAGCAATCCATTGTTCCAAAACACAGTCAACTCTTGTATCTAGCTCATGCGCCGCCTTATCAACCAGACTTACAATATCTTTAATGTCTGCTGTGCTCTGAATTATACCAAGTGCTTCATTGTTGATAAATTTTATCAGTGCTTCATGAGAAATGCTTGAAAACTGTTTTGCTGTCAATATGATGACGTATATTAAAGAGGTTTCCTTTCTGATTTCTTCTATCACCTCTGGAGCATGTGGCTCTCCCTTTCCCAAGTCAAAGTCTAAAAGAACAATCAATTTGCTGATTAGGTGATTGTGTATGTAACTCAAGCCTCTGCTTGACCTTTTTTCAAGTTTGACGTTATCACCCCCATATCTTTCTTTTAGTGTAATTATGAGCGGATCATTTTCGCTCATATCGTCATGGATAATGAGTAATTGTACTGGCTCAATCATACTTCTTTATTAAATGGAAATGATATTTTAAATGTTGCTCCCTTTGGAGCAAACTCACTGCGGATAACTTTTATACTTCCTTTTAAGGACTCAGCACGTGTTTTCACGATATAAAGTCCTACTCCTGCACCTCCTAGGTCTGCCGTAGTTGTATGGTACATCTCAAATATTTTTTCCTCATCTCCTGGTGCAATACCTTCACCATTATCAGAGAAGTAGAGGATAAAATGATCATTCTTAATAAAACCGGTACACTTAATAATCTTATTACTCTCATTTCTTAAGGCTTTTACGGAATTGGAAATGAGGTTCTCTATGATATCTTCAAAGAACTTTTTATTTGCATGAATGATAAAGTTGTCTTTAATCTCAACTTGCACATGAATATTTTCAGATTCGAATTCAGGCTTATAAGCTCGTTCAAATAAATCAATCAATAGGTCTCGAACATTAAAGTCCTCCATGTCAATGTTAGATCCCGCATAACTTAGCATGAAGTCGATTATTCTGTTGAGATTAGCCATTTCTTCATAAATCTCAATTGAATAATCAGCGAATAAATCATCATACTTTGTGTTAGGAAAATTATCCTTGAAAAATTCAGCTCTGCGTTTGACTTTCCCTAAAGCGGTTCTTACAGCATGGGAAATGTGGATTGCATAATCCTGAAGAGACATTAAGCTCAAATAAATATTCTCTTTCCGAACATGCTCTTGCCTCTCCTTTTGTTGTTGCTGTATTCCTCTCTTTAGTGAACGGTCGATTTGCTTTGCCTGCTTTAATAAAGGCTGTAAAGCAGTTTTGAGGGTAGGGTTTTCTCTCTTGATGTCTGCGATTACAGATTCAAATTCCTTTATTTCTATGTTAGCTTTTAAAAGGGCTGAATCTACTTCCTCTTTGATAACATCACGTTCATGCTTTTTAAGTTCACTAAGCACATTAAGTTGTGCAATTATGAACTCTTTTAAATCCCGATATTCTTTACAATCAACAAAGTCTTGCCGATTAGTAGCGTCTCGAATTTTAGGATTTCCGTCATTTGTGATCTCAAGGATGCCTATAACCTCTCGAGTACCAATTTTATCAAAAGCACCTGACCATCTTCGTTTTTCTATTCCAAGAATGTCTCTTTTTTTATCCCTACTTTGTTCGAATTCAGCAAAGGGCGTAGTTATTAAACCATCCCGATAAATTTTTACCCCATCTACTCGATAGTCATCATTCTTATATGCTGCGTTATATTTCTTTTTTGCCCTTTCATTAAAATAGAAAATATGAAGCTTAACCGGCCCAAAAGACCTTAAGGGGGTCTCAGCAATTGTAATAGCCCTTTTATCCTTATCAAAAGTTAAAGTTTCTTGAATCCCTTCCTCTGAGTTGAATCCAATTGAAAACTCGTGACTCGAAAACTTGACTGTTTCAGCTTGAATTAATTTCTTATTAAATTCTTGGTTTTCATTGGATTTAATCCAAATGTTGAAAGGGGGATTTAAAGGGAAAAATGGTGAAACTATTTTTTCTAATTCACGTTCCAGTCTCCTAATATCTAAATCGGTCCACACCTCATGCTCCGGAATTGAAGAAATCTCTAATATCGTTCCTTGTTCTTCCACAGGAGCTTTTTCCCAATGGAAGTCATTGGGAACATCTGTAAATAACTCTAATTGAGGTTCTCTTGATAATCGTTCGTATTCATCCCAATCTATGACCACAACAAGCCTTTTATCTGATCCGGCTTGTTTTGTGATAATACGAACCCTACCCCCTAATTTATCAACTGCAAATCTTCCAATACCTTTTTCTCCTACATACCTTCGATTAAATGGTGCTGGAGAAAACGTTTCAGCTCGCTTGCTAGCCGTCCCTACCACCATCCATTTGTCGCGAATATCCTCAAAAGACATTCCGTGACCATCGTCTTCAATGGTAATGACAGCTTTTCCTTCTGCATTCCTCCCCACATTTTCAAAAGAAACTGTTACCTTCTTTGCATTAGCGTCATAGCAATTTTTCACCAGCTCATAAACAGCGGTGATTCGATCTGTAATAAGCTCTCTGCCAAGCAACCTAAACGTATTTACATCAAATCTCCATTTTAGTGTTTTCTGGCTATCAAGCATTCTCCATCTTTTGAATATGTTCTATTACGCTCTTTGCAACGGCCTGTCCGAGCAAGACAGGTACAGCGTTCCCAATATGCCTAGCTAATCGCCCTGAAGAAAAGTCAACCTCTGGGTCTACAAAATCATAGTGTGCAGGAAATGATTGAATCAGAGCTGCTTCCCTTATGGATATTGGTCTATCTTGATCTGGGTGTCCAAAACGGCCATTGTTATAACCAATGCAATAAGTCGTCATGGTCGGAGCTACTTTATCCCAACTCATTCTACCATAAGCACTACCAAAAGCTTTTCCTCCTTCCTTTTTATGACAATCAGCAACCAATTCCTCATCCCAATCTTGCCAGCCTCCCCCTTCAGGAGTAGCTCTTATTCGCTTTAAGCTAAGTTCTGTTAAATTTCGTGCTCTGTGTAAAGTATCATCTTGTGCTATTTGTCCCGCAGAAATTGGCTGCAGCTCACCGATTGCATCTCTCACTGTCACGGGACACTCTCGATGTGTTGGAGCTATCATTTCTATTTCTCCATGAAGTGAACCTAAAAGTACTAATCTATGCCGCCTTTGAGGGACCCCATAATGCTGGGCGTCATGAATTTCATAGGAAACATGATATCCAGCATTTTCCAATTTAGAGACGAAGTCATTAAAAACCTCCCCTCTTTTAAATCCTAGGAGGTGAGGAACATTCTCCATGGAAATAATTTCCGGCTTAGTCTTAACAATAAGATCAGCAAAGGCAGAAAGTAGTTTCCAACGTTGATCATTCGTCTTACTCATCTTCCCTCCATTCCTCCGATTGAAAATAGAGAAAGGCTGGCATGGAGCACATCCAATCAATACTTTCTTCGAGCCAGCAGGGAAAAGACTCTCTAATTCTTCCTTGCTCATTGCTCCAATGTCTCGATGAAGGAAATGGGCTTGGTTGTTTGTATCGTAAGCATATTGACAGCTCTTGTCAAAATCAATACCTGCAACAACGTTGAATCCCTCTCGTTCGAAACCGTGTGTTAGGCCTCCTACACCACAGAACAAATCAACTACTGCATAATCATTCATGGCTGCGATTGTGGTTGGAGTTTTCTCAATGTTCTCAGACAGCCACTTTTGAGTTTTTCCCTGAATAACCAGAATTTCCTTGATTCTATTGATTCTTTCTTCAGACATAAGCATTAGCAACATATAGCTGTTGCTTCTATAAATATCGGTTTTACTTTGATAATCTCAAGTAATATTGGTACTTGACAATGGGTTTGTAAGTATAGTTATTATATGTTTAACATGAATTGACTGCAGCTTGATGAAAAAATCGAAAACTTCAAGTCTTCATTGATTACTAGCAAAAGTGATTAATCAGTTTACTTAATGCTAAATCTCCTTATGAACAGACTCGCGAAAATTAGTCTTATTAACCTAAAATCCTACAGATTAACCGACCAACCTTAACAGCAGATATCTAAAAAAAGTAAAAACTAACTTCAAGACAGGATTATCTCAAAAGCTCCTAGCCTCCAACAGATTGATAATATTTATCAATTTATCCCAACATTAAAAGCCAGATAGTCATCCCAATGGACCAAGAAGGTCAATGAGTGTACTCAGAAAGCTAAAAATAAACCGGAAATATCGTCACAGGAAATTGAATTACACGAACGTTCCCGAAATTAGGCTTGAAGGAAAATGGTTGGCAAACCTGGGATTTGAGGAAGGGAACATAATTCTAATTAATCAAAAGCCTTACAAGCTAACCATAACGCTACTCAAAGAGAAGTAATTGCGCCATATCGCACAATAAGAATTGGCTCTCTCCATATTGACCAATTAACTTGATAATTGCAGGTTAAAAGCGGTAGATATAAAACTAGAAAGTGTTCGGCTAGTGCTAACTCAAATGCGAACCATGGGGCAATGAATCGTGGAGCAAAGGTTCGAAGTATATTGAACGCCTTCGGGACGCCAATGCAAAACACCCATAAAAAAACCCCCAGACAGCTTTTTGTTGGGGGTTGATTTGTGGAGCATATCGGAGTCGAACCGATGACCTCTACACTGCCAGTGTAGCGCTCTAGCCAGCTGAGCTAATGCCCCTAAAATTGGGATGGCAAATATAAAGCAAATTTCATTCGCCCAATTATTAATTTCTACTTTTTGGAATTGTTGCCCTAAAGCCTCGGTTTTCCCTTTTGAAAGGTGCTCTCCTTAGAAGGAGACCCTAAGCTCGGCTTACTAATAGTTCAACAAACCATTAGTGGAAGATTATACAGGCCACCATGCTTATTTGCAAGACATAATGCACTTTTTTCAAAATATGCTTTTGGTACATTTAACCAAAAGAACTACATTTGATTGCTAATAAAATGTTAAACCAACATTTATTAAACCTACTCTCAAGATTAACTATTTGTATAACAACCAATTAAATAGACTATGAAGCAAGTGTACCTCAGCGCAGTACGCGGCCTGTTTCTGCCGGTTTTGCTCTTTTTAGGCGCCAATGCCTTCGCGCAAGAGCTTACCATAACCGGACAAGTAACCGAGGCGGCGAACGGAATGAGTATTCCTGGCGCGAACATCGTGGTAAAAGGTACCACCCAGGGAACGACCACCGACATGGATGGTAAGTACAGTATTAAAGTCAACAAGGGCGCCACCCTTGTTTTTTCATTTGTGGGCTTTAAGAACATTGAGATTCAGGTTAATGAATCGCGTAGCCTCGACGTTAAACTGGAAGAGGAATCTTCCGTTTTAGATGAAATCGTGGTGGTGGGTTATGGTTCTTCTACCAAGAAGGAATTAACCGGTGCGGCCGCCAAAGTAGAAGGGGCCGAACTTAAGAAGCTAAACATTTCCCGGGTCGATGCCGCCTTGCAAGGTCAGGTTTCGGGAGTAACCATTAATACGAACTCGGGATCGCCCGGGGGCTCTAGCTCCATTCGTATTCGAGGATTATCCACCTTTGGAGATAACGACCCCCTAATCCTAGTAGATGGTATTGTATACGACTCCGAAGGTCTTAATGCCTTAAACCCCGCCGATATTGAGTCGGTAAACGTACTTAAAGATGGTACCGCTGGTATCTATGGGGTGCGAGCGGCCAATGGGGTAATCATTATTGAAACTAAAAAGGGTAAGCTTAACAGTAAGCCTCAAATTGAATTCAGTGGATTCTACGGTATGCAAAGCACGGCGCGTCAGCTGAACTTATTAAACGCTACCGAATACGCCGTAATTAAAAACAATGCCTTCCTAAACGGCGGGCAAACACAGCCTTTTGCCAACACAGCGTTAGGAGAGGGAACCGATTGGCAAGGGGCTGTTTTTCAAAATGCACCCATCGAGTCCTACAACATCAGCATCAACGGTGGTAATAAAAGTACCCGCTATTCTATTGGGGGTTCTTACTTCAATCAAGATGGAATCGTAGGCGGCGATAAAGCCAACTTCCGCCGTTACAACGCGCGGTTAAACGTATCCTTCGAAATTGATCCTCGCTTCCGTTTAAATAGTGTACTTCTTTACACTAATGAGGGACGTAGTGCTCTCGCCGAAAACGGAATTGGCTCAGTTCTTTACAATACTATTAATGCCTATCCAACCGAGCCTTTACGTCAGGAAGATGGTCGTTACAGCTACCTCAACTTGGTAAACGACATCATCAACCCGCTTGCGCAGATGGAGAATACCTACAACCGTTCAACCGTAAACAAATTTGTAGGTAAAGAAGAACTGGTGTTTACCATCAACGAAAACTTCACCTTCACCAATCGCTTTAACTATAACATCGCGATGGTAGACGGTAAAACCTTCTCCCCTCTAACCTGGTATGGCCCCGGTAAGGCGCAAAACACCGCCGCCAATGAAGATTTAGATGCTCCGGTAGTAGAGATTGCCGATAGCGTATTTATTGAGCGTGGTGCCAGCGTTTATGAAAACCGCGACACCTATGTAGACCTTACTTACGAGGGCTTCTTAAACTACGAGGAAACCTTTAATAAAATTCATAAGGTGAAGAGCACCTTAGGGGTTTCGGTATTTAACCGAAGCGGTGAAGGCTTAAATGCCACTGCCTTTAACATCCCCAACAACTCGGTAGACTTCGCCGATATCTCAGCCAACCAAGCTGATGGAGGGTTCCTAAATAATGCAGGTTCCTTCGAGTTTGAAGAGCGCTTATTATCCGCCTTCCTTCGGGCCGAGTACAGCTATCGCAATCGCTATGTATTCTCAGCCTTAGTACGTCGGGATGGATCTTCCCGCTTTGGTGCCAATAATCGCTGGGGTATTTTCCCCGCTTTCTCTGGTGCCTGGGTGTTTAGCGACGAGGTATTTTGGGAAGGACTTAATCTCGACTGGGTAGACTTCGGTAAACTGAGAGCGAGCTACGGAATTTCCGGTAACGACCAAATTCCGAACTTCGCCTACCGTGCGCTTCTAAATGGAGAAGGTGCTTATGTATTCAATAACATCATCACCAATGGTGTGGCCATTGGTCGTGGCGCTAACCCCGATTTGAAATGGGAAACAACCCATCAGTTTAACCTTGGGGTAGACTTCAACTTCTTAAAGGATTTCAATTTCACCTTTAACTACTTCATTAAAAATACCAACGACCTTTTATTCCAGCCAGATGTTTCCGCGCTTTTGGGTACTTATGGTGCCGGTGGTTTCCCACCTTTCGTAAACGCTGGTGATGTATCTAACCGCGGTATGGAATTCGAATTGGGATACCACAGTAACCCAGCTTTAGATTGGGTATTTAATGCTATGGTGAATGTTACTATGCTTACCAACGAAGTAACTTCGGTACCAGATGGGGTTGACTTTATCCCAGGTGCGGCCTTTGGAGTTGGTGGGGTAACGGCCACCCGTTTCGAGGTAGGTCAGCCCATTGGATACTTCATTGGTTTTGAAACCGACGGAATTTACCAAACACAAGCCGAGATCGACAATGCACCCGTTACTCAAGCCGGTGCCCAAGTAGGCGACCTTCGCTTTGTGGATCAAAACGGTGATGGCGTAATTAGCTTTAGCGACGACTCCGACCGCGTGCGTATTGGATCACCCATCCCTGATTTCACCATTGGATTCAACTTTAATATCTCCTACAAAAACTTCGACCTTTCCGGTAATGTATACGCTGCTTTAGGTCAGGAGATTATTCGTAACTACGAGCGTCAGCAGCCTTATGCCAACCAGTTGAGTTACGTGATTAACCGTTGGACCGGTCCTGGTTCTACCGACATCTACCCACGTTTAACTACCGGTAGCACCCGTAACAATGTATTCTCCGATTTCTATGTGGAGGATGGTTCCTTTGTACGTCTTCGTAATATCCAATTTGGTTATACCCTTCCTAAAACTTGGTTAAAAACAGCTAAGGTGGAAGCCTTACGCATCTACGTAAGTGCCAATAACCTAGTAACCTTTACCAACTACTTGGGTTACGACCCCGACATTGGAAACTTTGGTGGCGCCTTAGCGGCCGGAGTAGATTATGGTTTCTACCCACAAGCACGTACCATTATGGGTGGATTTAGTTTGAAATTTTAAAGGAAACGCATCATGAAATCAACAAGAATATTTTTAAGCATTTTCATCGTTCTGTTCTCCTTTTCCTCCTGCGAAAAGTACTTGGATGTGCAACCTCCCTATGCTCAGGATGCTGAAAATTATTTCAACTCTCAAGAAGATTATGAGTTAGCCCTAATTGGCGCTTACGACCTTCTGCAGGCCTCTTACCTCACCCAATGGATTGGGGAAATTGCCTCTGATAACTCGATTGCCGGTGGTGAATCGGTAACCGATACCGAAGGTTTACACCAAATCGATAATATGACCCACGACGGGGTAAATAATGAGCTCCGTAGCGTTTTACGGTTTAATTATGCCGGTATTGCCCGTTGTAACTTTATTATGGAGTACAAGGACAAAACCAACTTTGATGGCAAAGAGGTTATCCTTGCCGAAACCCGCTTTTTACGGGCTTATTACTACTTTGAATTGGTGCGCTATTTCGGTGGAGTGCCCTTGATTATTGATGAGCGAATTGGTGCTCAACAGGTAACTGAAATTGAGCGGGCTTCTAAAGCTGATGTATATGCTCAAATTGAAGCGGACTTGCGCTATGCGGTAGATAATCTTCCTTGGTCGCAATCCGTAAAAGGAAAGGCCGAAAAAGGAGCTGCCCTCTCTTTATTAGGTAAAGTTTACCTCTACCAAAATAAATTTGCTCAGGCCGCAACGGTTTTAGATCGAGTGATTAATGAAGGCGGTTACAGCTTATTGCAAAACTTCGAAGACATTTGGCCCGAAGCCAATGAGAACAATTCGGAAACTGTTTTCGATGTAGAATACAGTAACCTCGAAGGAGGTAGCTATGAATGCTTAATCTGTTTAGAAGGAAACGCTGCCGCTGGCTTCCACGGTATTCGTCAGTACGAAGGTCCGGTTTACGGCGATGGTAACTCTTACAACCTGCCTACCGCCAAGCTTTACAACAGCTTCAGCTTAAACGACCCTCGTCGTGATATCACGGTTCTAAACCTTGATTCCTTCATCAACCTTCAGCCCAATCCTAACGATATTAGTTACGCCATTGGTGGTGGAGGTCATACCGGTTATTACAACAATAAATACATTAAGCGTCAGGCCGAAATTGGTTTACCTGATGATGACTTAACCAGTCCCTTAAACTACAAGGTGATTCGTTATGCAGATGTATTGCTAATGGCCGCCGAGGCCCATAACCGTAATGGTAATGATGGCCCCGCCCTTACTTATGTAAACCAAGTACGTGCTCGGGTTGGAATGCCAGCCTTAAGCTCTAGCGGTACCGCCTTAACCGAAGATATTTGGAAAGAAAGAAATCTTGAATTAGCTTGTGAAGGACATCGTTTCTTCGATTTGGTTCGTACCGGAAAAGCGGCTGACGAGATTGATGGCTTCCAAACCGGTAAACACGAATTATTCCCTATTCCACAAGTAGAGATTGACCTCTCTGGTGGTAACTGGAGTCAAAACCCCGGCTATTAATCGCTTCCTTGAATTTGTAAATCCTAACGTTTAAACCTCAAATAATGAACATTAATTCATTCTTCAGAAAATCGAGCCTTTGGATGGGTATTGGCTTGATTGCATTCGCCACTTCCTGTAAAGAAGATGACGACAACCCGACCCTAGGACAACCTCCTACCTCGGCTGATGCTGCCTTTACCTATGCTGCATCTGCAAACAGCGACAATGTAATTGAGTTTACCGCCAGTAATGGTAGTCTCGCTGCAAGCTGGGACTTCGGTAACGGCTCTACCGGAACCGGTACCAATGTAAGTGCCACCTACCCTTTTGCCGGTGACTATGATGTTACCCTTACTGTGCAAAACTCTGGTGGTAGCGCTTCTAGCACGCAAACCATTACCATCGCTCAGGATGATCCTAACTTGGTAAACAATCCATTATTCACCCTATTAACTGGTGGATCCAGTAAGACTTGGGCGGTTGACTCCGCCGCGGATGCCCACTTTGGTGTAGGTCCCGATCCAATTGGTGCGGCAGGTAACTATCCTGAGTGGTATGCGGCCAATGCCAATGAAAAGGCTGGTGCCGATATGTATAACGACCGTTATACTTTCCACTTAAACGGTTTTGGTTTTGACCAAGTAACAGGTGGAGGTGTTTACGTAAACGCTGAACATGCTGGTATTCCCCCATTCGACGATACTACTGCTTCTCCGGTTGCCGACTTTATCGCAGCTTTCCCCGATCAAATGGGTGAAACTTGGACCTTAGACGACAGTGGTGCAGATACTACTCTTACCATTAGTGGTGATGCGATGATGGGCTACTGGGCTGGTACCCGTACCTATAAAATCGTAAGCTTGAAAGAGAACGAGCTTTGGTTGAGCTTTGTAGATACTAAAGCTGCTAACCCAGGACTTACTTGGTACGTACGCTTTGTACCCGAAGGTTACAACAGTAACCCTAATCCTGCCGAAGATCCTAACCTTCCATTAGATTTCGAAAGTGTAACTCCTTCTTGGACTACCTTCGGTAATGGTGGTTACCAGTACATCGCTAACCCCGATGCCAGTGGTATTAACACTAGTGGCAACGTTATGGAAGTTACGCATGGTAACGAAACTTGGGCCGGTCAGTTTGTGAACTTGAAAGACAAATTAGACTTCAGCAGCCAAACCATGATTAAGTTAAAAGTTTGGGCTTCTGATACCGGTACTTTCCGCATGAAATTAGAGGAGCAAGCTAACTCTAACAACTTTGTTGAGGTAGACGCTTCTATTACCCAAACTAATACTTGGCAAGAGCTTACTTTCGATTTCAGCGGTTCACCAGCTGATTTTGACCGCTTGGTAATTTTCCCAGGATGGGGTATTACTACGCCAGACATCTTCTATGTTGATGATATTAAACAGGAATAATTCCTAAATTGAGGGGTGGCAAATTTGTCACCCCTTTTTTTCCTTAAAAACACTGCTTATGAACTACTACCTACGCTATTTTAAATTTCTTGCCCTCGGGCTAATATTGGCTTCTTGCGGGGAGGAAGATTCCAGCACGGTCCAAATTATTCGTCCTACAAACCTGCAGGTCGATATCCAAAATTCCACTACCATTGAAGGAAGAGTGGATGTTGAATTAAGCGCCAATTTTGCCAATTTCTACCGCGCAACCTTTTTTGACGTGGACGAAGAGGTAACCATCGAAGCAAAGGATGGTAAAATAAGCTATAACTTCTCCGAAAGTGGCACTTACGCTATTCGTAGTCGTGCTTATGCTAGCTTTGAATACTATATCGAGCAAATCGACTCCGTAACCGTTGAGGTAAGTCAGGGAAGTCCTGGCGGCATCCCAACTTCAGGTTATTCTACCCCCATGTCTTATCCGGGCTATACCTTAGTGTGGAACGATGAATTTGATGGCAATTCCCTCTCTAGTGACTGGACCCATGAGGTGGGTACGGGTCAGAATGGTTGGGGAAACCAAGAATTACAATATTACCGCCCCGAGAACACCGAGGTACGCGATGGCTACCTCATCATTAAAGCCACCGACGAGGCTTTTGGCGGTCGTAATTACACTTCCTCTCGAATTATTAGCGCCGGACAACAAAGCTTTAAATACGGTCGAATCGACATTCGTGCGGCCATGCCGGAAGGTCAAGGCTTATGGCCTGCCTTGTGGATGTTAGGGGATAGCTTTAATACCATTGGCTGGCCTCAATGTGGGGAAATCGACATCATGGAAATGGTGGGAGGTCCTGGTCCAAATCGTGGCGATGAATATTGTTTTGGTACCGCGCACTGGGATAATAATGGCACCAAGGCCGACTTTGGAGGATCTATTCGATCTACAGATGGGAAGTTATCCGAAGAATTCCACGTGTACACGATTATTTGGGATCAAAATGCTATTACTTGGTATTTTGATGATGTACAGTACCACCAAATCGATATTACTCCAGCGGCATTAGATGAGTTTAAAGAAAACTTCTTCTTTATCTTTAATGTTGCCGTGGGTGGTATTTGGCCCGGTAGTCCGGATGCGAGTACCGTATTCCCACAGCAAATGACAGTAGACTATGTGCGGGTATTTCAATAAACACTAGGAACGATAGGCAAAGCGGTGAATCCGAATTTCTTTGCCATCAAAACCGTAAATACCTTTTATATAAAGCGGAGCGCGAACATCATCTAGGTTTGCCTCCGCTTTTATCATTCTTAAGGGTATTCTAATGCGCCTGGGCTCCTCATCTATCTTAAACTTGGTGCCTGGCCCGAGATTAAGAATAGCTGCCTTTTGACTGCCATCGGCAAACAAGCCGCTTTGAAAGCCCATTTGAAAGCGGCAATCACTATCTCCGGATATCTCCAGAATCAACTCTCCATCTTCCCAAGCGCGCATATCCCAGGGCTCTTTCAGGTCGAGAGAGGCACCCCACCAATCACCCGTTCCGGTTTGGATAATTAAGCTTCCATCGTCTGCAAGGCGAGCCGCACAGCTTCCCTCCCAAGGGTTTAGGGTAATAAGCTGCTCAATCTTAAAATCCGAATGAAGATCTTTAGGGCCAATTACCAAGGCCTCTGCGCTCGAATCGGAAATGCGTAATGCCGCTTGATCGGATTGTTTGGTAGGAATTCCAGCGAGCATTAAGGCCTTGGCACTATCGCCATCTAAGCTTTTGCGAATGGGCTTAGCACCGCGACTTAATCCTTCAAATATTCCTTGATCTACTAAAGACCAAATGGGCATTTTAGCCACACCGTCTACCGTAAAAAGTCCAAAATGATTCTCCGAACCTCCGGGGTTATCGCCATCTTTCCAGGGCTCATCAAAGGCTTCAAAATAGAAACAGGCCATTTGCTCTGCGGAGCAGTAGGCCCGCATCTTATGGTAAAACCAAGCCTGCTTATACTCATCTGCCGCTCCAGAGGCGTCCTGGCCATACAAGTGATTATCAGCACTGGCCCAACCGGTTTCTCCAATATGAATGGGCTTAACAAGGGCTTTATCTTTTAAGTAGGCTTTTACGGCGGCTACCTGATTTTGGGCGCGTGCTAAACCCCTTTGCATCGAAGCATCAATTTTCGCGGCCTTCTCCAAGCCTTCTTCCTCAGGTCGTGTCCACCACCAATCGGGATTGTAATGCGTATCATGGAAAGGGTAAACGTGTACCGACAGATAATCTACCGCCTCTATTAAGGAATCTAAAGCGGGCAAGTGGTACTCCGGCCCTTCCCCTCCCCAGGAGGCAAAATTATCGGAAGAGGTAATCCATAAGCTTGAATCCAATTTACCATCTGCCTTGAGCGCCTGTAAATAATCTACCTCTTTTAAAATGATACGAGGATGCACATAATAGCTTGCCGCCCAATGTACCATAGACTCGTTACCCACCGCAATCACCTTCACGATATCCGGGTACTTTTGGGCCAGTTCAACCGCCTTAGCGATTTCGGCACTATTCTCCTCTTGGTCTCCTTGGTTGTGATTGGGACTATCGGTCCAAGCTCCCTCGCATTGCATCCAGGCACCAAGCATCACATACATCTCAAAATTGGGATCCTCCGTTTTAATCTCGGCGATGGCCTTTAAGAGATTGGGGGCATGATCGTACAATCGGGCATGATAGGTACGAAGAATGCGAATCCCCATGGCGTGTAGGATGCTAACATCTTCTTTTAACTGCGCCACCGTTGGTGCATCGGACCGATCGGCATTGCGATAGCCACCAAAAGCAATGGCGGGATATTGAGGGTTTCCCAAAATTTCACGGGCAGTTTTCGCTTTAGGCTGTTGCATGCAAGAAGCCGTTAGGATTAGAATTAAGGAAAGCCCAATAATTTTAGGGCCGGTGCATAATCTTGTAATTCGCTGAATGGCCTTCATAAGTAACATTTAAGAAATAAATTCCGGCCCCTAGATAAGGGAAGGATAGCTGCTCCTGTAATTCAGCATTGTCCTTTTGCAATACCAATCTTCCCCAAGCGTCATACATTCTTAATTGGGCTCCCGCCGAGGGTAGCTCAACCTTAATCTGTCCTTGAGTAGGATTAGGATAAACCTCAACTTTTTGTTCCCAATAGGGATCTAAACCGATATCACTACAGGTGCCAATCACATAACTGTCTTTATGGGCCGCATTGTTTCGTTCGCCTGCTCCAGGGAAGGAATAGGTGTAGTAAAAATAGATGTGATCTCCTTTGGACGCGTTGATTTGATAAGGCACATTAGGCGTTACCGGATAGCCCGGCATGCCATTAGGGTCGGTGCCATAGTATAAAATGCAGGTGGGAACGCCAACACCAGTTTGAGAAGGAATAAAAGTTAGGGTCGGATTATTATCATCAGCCGAAAACTTCCAACTAAAATCCCCATTATGACTGCTTCCTTCGCAGGATGGTGCGGTGTCGATTTGCAAGTTTAAGGGTGCAGACCAAGCGGAGTCGCCCAGATAATCATAAGCCAATAACTTCCACTCGGCCGGCCCAAGAACGGCCGTCCAGTTTAAACTATAAGGCCGAGAGGCCACCGACTGCACCAACTGCCCATTGAGGTAAAAGTCGACCTTTTGAACACTATCGTTTAGGTCATTAGCCGTGCCTAAAATATCCATTTGCTCCCCTTCAAAAAAGCGGCTTCCCTGCGCAGGTGCCAAAAAGCTAGCGGTAGGTGGAACATTCGCATTATCACCTACAATAATGAAAAGCTCATCCTGATCCTGATAGCTACCATTATCCACTTGCAAACGGTATTTATACACTCCTCTTTGCAAATTGCTAAGGCTACTTAAGGCGGCATTAGGACTTGCCGGAGCGGCGGCGCTAGGACCATATACTTGGGTCCAGGAATAGCTCAAAGATCCCCCGCCAGGGTTCGTACTGGCTGTTGCATCAAGACTAGCTTGGTTAGTGGGTAATACAATCACCTGATTAGGTCCGGCATCGGCAATAGGCTGATTGTAATTTAAAGGGCTACTGAGTTTAAAGTCGAGCTCTCCAAGATTAAATTCTCCCGACTCGAAATACAGGCGAAGAATTTGCTCCCCCGACTTGAGCGGGACATTAGTAACTGTTTTGGTATTCCAGGTATTCCAGTCGGAAGTATAATTAAAGCTAATCCCGGATTTTACGATCTGACCATCCGACTCGATGCGCATAGGCCCACCACCGGCATTGTTGCCACTCGCAAAGCGAATATCTACATCATAGTTGCCTGCTTGCTGCACATCCACCGTGAACTCCAACCACTCACCCGCGTTTATCCAGCCTACTACCGCGCCTTCGGCATTATGGTTAGAGGCATCTGCCCATTCGCTTAGGCGGAAGTCCCCGTTATTACCCGGACTTAGGTCTTGATAGCTAATTCCATTGGCAAAACCTCCTTCGAAAAGATCGTATTCCCCAGCAAAAATGCTCCCAGGAATCAAGGCTGGCGTTCCATGGTAAGGCACTTGTTCCCCTACGGTTACATGCACGAGGTTAGATACCGCACAATTTGCACCTTGATACATCTGCACATAAAAGCCATGCACCCCGGCAGGCAGACTGTCTACCGTATACTGATAAGGCGCTTGTTGCAAGGTGGCAATACTGTCGCCGTTTTGATAAAGCACCATATAGTCGGGACTGCCTTGTTGCAGGTTAAAAGTTAGCTGGGCATTCCCCCAAGTGTAGGCCCGGTCGAATAAAACCGAGAGTTCCCCTTCCAAATTGGCATCAAGAGAAGTTCCCAATTTACCGGGAGCAACGGTAAGCTGCTGTCCATCCGAAAAATTAACGGTTAGGGGACTACTACCATAATTTTGAGCCACGTATACCCGGTTACCATCGCCCATAAATGCGGCGGCCAAAGGATGGTCGGCGGTAACCGCGGCATCTGGAGTGCCAAGCACTTTCATGCTATGTAGCCAGTAATACGTTTGGGCGTCAGAAACCCCAAACTTTAAAGAGCGATTGGGGTAATTATCGTAAAGGTTTAGGGCCTTATCCGGATCGGTGAAGGCCAAATACTGATACATGATATCATGCCAAAGGTTAACATTGGGAGCATTGCTTAAAATACCGGTATGCTGTTCAATTTCCGACCAAATGGAAGCGGCATAGGTTGGGTTATGACCCAAATACAAAGAGCCTCCGTGAATAGGATAAAGCTCAATGCCATAGGAGGCGGCAATATCGGCGGTCCAAAAGGTGCCATTGTCATAGCTATTCCCCCATACGCGGGAGACTAAACCGTATTGCTGATTGGCACCAAAATTACGCTGATGCATATCGAACCAATACTCCTCTACCGCCGATTGCTCGGTGGTATACAGGTAAATTCCTAAATCGCGAATAGAATCGTTACCGGTTACCGCTCCCCAGTGAATAAGCGAGGAGTTAAACTGCATGCTCTCCGAGGTTGACTCCTGGTCATTTCCCTGCGGGAAGCTCGCAAAGCCATTGGCCCAGCAATGCCCGGCATAGGGGCTAAAGTTGCGTAGGTAGGGGAAAAGGTTATCACTACGGTCGGCGCTGGCTGCATCGCGAATCAATATCCGAATCATCGGTCCCCAATTAGAAGCCCAGCCCGGATTATACTGCTCCAAAAAGGAGGCCGCATGAATAAAGTACCCCCAGTGAAAATGGTGATCATTAATATTAACGTCCTGCCCGTGCCCGGCTGGATAACCAATTAGCGCATCCCAAGTTTGATTGTAATAAAACAGGAAGGCCACCTCCCCAGATTGGTAGGATAACCAATCTTCTAAACGGCTTTGAATGGTTTGTAAAATACTGTTTAAGGCAGAGGTGTCGCCAATTTGCTCGGCTATACGTGCCGTCTGAATTAAGCGATTCATCGCCTGCCCCTCGTTGTAAGAGTCGGTCCAAGTGGCTAAACCTTCATTTTTTAGAAGGTCAATTTTTTCTTGTAGTGCCGAAGGATCGAAACTGGCACTGCGGCAATTTACATTGGGTAAGGTTGGTAAGATGCCATGAAAGGTGTTTTCTACCGCAAAGGCGTTTCCTTCCCTTAACTTTAAATCGCCCCGTACGGTGCTGAATACATGGTTGGTATTTACTATACTTCCGGCGGCTAGATTATCCCAATGATGGGGTAATAAACCTTGTAGGAATAAAGTATCGGTTCCTTCCTTTACCTCGGTTTGGATGATAAAATCCGTATGCACAACCGAGGTTTGCTCATTATAGTTCCAATCTGCAATACATTGCGTAGGAAAAACAAAAGCATACTTCCGCATATTGGAAGCCTTTTGATCGACATTTCCTCCCGGTGGCAGGAAAAGTAAGGACCAATAATTTTTGCCATTTAGACTAGAGGTATAGGTGTTTCCGCTTTTCTGCCAGGTACTGCCTGAGGGGCCGTAAATCACAAAATCGGCTCCGTTGCGTACTCCCTTAACAATGAGGAAGGAGCCCGAGTCGGTTACTGCCCCTTGATTAATCACTACCTGAGCGGTGCTATTGCTGTCCTTGTCAAAATACAAAAAAGGCATGCCTACGCCGGTTCGTGCTTGAAAATGGCGGTTTCCACTTTGCCAATCCAAACGAATCATCCAATCGTCGTGGTCGGCAACATTTGCCGCCGAGGCATTTAAGCCCGAAACCCCCACTACCACAGGTTCGATATTGTCGATTGGGCCCCAAGGAATATAAGTGGCTACCAATCCTTGATTTACCGTTTTTAGGGTAAAGGGATAATTAAAGAGATTGGAGGAATGCGCGTTCTTCACCTTATGCGACCACCACTCATTGGTGGGCACGGGTTTATTCGCTGCCACTCCAGTTACAAAGGGATTACCACCAGGGTAGCCGTTTCGTCCCGCCGCATCTGTGCCTGGGAAATTGGTCGTGTAGGAGCCTGCGCCTGTTTGAACTACCTGAGCCTGAACCAGACCTCCAAGTAGCATCAAACAGCTAAGCATCCATGTTTTTAGGATAGAGGTCTTAGTCATTATCTTAATTTTAGTTCACCTTTAAAGGTGCGTACATCTAGGCTAGCATAGCCCGTATCAATCGTACTTGGTTATTGCGTTTAAAGATCTCCGCACTTTGGGCTGCGGGAACTTTCAGTACATCTAATTTTACACTTTCCCCATTGGCCAGGCTAATACTAAGCTGCGGCTTCTCTGCTCGCTTAAACACGATAGGAACACAACAATAGGTAAAAGCTAATTCTCCGGCAGAAAGACTAATCTCTTGCCAAACGCCCTCGGCATCGAGGTAGCGGAATTGACGCTCCTCCTTTAAAAATTCGTCCTCCGACAAGAAGAAGGGATCAATGTGTATTTGACCATTTTGCACTTCCATTCCGAGCTCGGCCCAACGGCTGATAATATCTTCCTTCACCTGCCCGGTCATACCCGGTTGCTTAGCACCTGCGGTGGATGGCGTGTGCGAATAGGCATCGAATGGGAAGGCTCCGTAAAGTTGTGGTGGTTTATTGGCACCAATACCCGCTCTAATTTCGTAGTAGTGATCCGTTAATCGACCAATTGTTTCGGGCGAAGCCTTTACCTTCTTAGCATAGCGTAGATTCTCCTGTACGGCTAAAAGGAGTTTAGAAACCATATGCCAGTAAATACTGCCTAAGCCCTCAAAACCATAGAAAGTACCAGAGCGTCCGGTAAAAGCCCGGTGTACAAAATTGTCTTCGTATAAATCAAGCCAAAATTGCGTTTCGGCCTCCACTTCCGCTTGGTAACCGGACGCTGCTAATTGCTCAAGGTCCTGTTTTAAATCCTTAGCATTATTAAAATGTCCTCGGAAATGATAATCGCCTAAGCTGTCTTTTTCGAGTAGGTAGGGACTTAATTTTTTCCCCGCTACGCTGGCGGCCTTAATCTTGTTTTTATCGAGGAAGGTTCCCAAATCCCGGTTGGGGTAAAGCATGTAGGAGTATTGATCGGCTCGGAACATCGCCGAGGCCTTTAAACCATCTAAAACACTCACCGCCTTCTCAGGGCTTAAATATTGGGAGGTTAATACACCTACCTGGCCTTCCAGCATTTCGTAGAGGTATTCCAGCTCCAGGCCTTTTTCGGATTGCTTCAGCAAATTATAGGCATGGTACAGTCCATTGTCTTTTTCGTTCTCGGCAATCCAGCGGTCGAGCATGCGAATCGTGCGGGCACAGAACTCGCGGGATTCGATTATACCCAAGGATTGGGAAGCCCCTAAGTCCATGCTATAGGCCGCTTCGCGATAACGCTCGCCAGCCTGCCCCATTCGGTCTACAAAGTCCTTGCGTTCTTTCTCAGTGTAGGTCTCCTTTTGGAAGTAGTCCTCTACCACTTCAGAAACGGAAAGGAACATATTCATAAGGGCCCCATTAACGTATAGATCTTCTTCTTGATCCGCTAACCATCCTTCCATAAAGCGCATGAAACGGCGCAGGTAATAAAGGGTTACCATACTAAGCCCGTTTCCAACGAGGGCATTATTGGCATCGTTCCATTCCGGACGTTGGGTGTTCATCCACACGCCACCTCCCGGAACTAAATTGGACATCTTGGTTAAGACCGTAAGTAAAATCTTCTCCGCCAGGTTCGCCCTCAGAGGACTGCCCTCCTCGGTCCATATTAGCTTTCCATCGGTGCCTATTTTGGCGTAGCGAGCATCAGCCGCTCGATTTTGGGCCTCATCAAAAAGGATGGTATCCTGCGGGTCCTTTAAAATCTCCGTGTAAGGCTTAATGCGATAAGGAACATCGGCATAAACAAAGCTAAACTCCTTGGTCATGGCTTTTAACATCCCAGGATAATGGGCCTCGCAGTGCTCCAGTAAGCGCAGTAAATAAATAAGCTGATGGTCGCCCCAGTAGCCGATAAACGACCAAGGGTCATGTGGTTCAATAACCTCCCAGTCGATACCGTTCTTTTCGATACGATAAGGATTGTAACCATCAATGGTGGAGGCGTTTAAAAACTTGAAAATCATGCCCTCTATAAAGCGAGGGTAGGAATACGCCAAGGCCTCCCAGTTTTGGAAGATATCGCGCCAGTTTCCTTCGTAGTTTAAGATACGCTCGCCTCGGGGGTTGTAGCGCTGAATATTAAAGCGATTCCAAGGTCGGGAAGGATCGCCGTGACGGCGGCTAAAACTGAGGGGTAAATACTCAACCCCTAAGCGGCGTAAGTCGGCATTGCCCTTTTCCACCAACCAATTCTGTAACCAGTTGTAATCAAACTGCTCGGGTAAGCCTTCGAGCTCGGCGCTTAGCCCCTCGTATAATTCTTTATTGCTCTTTTTAAGGTAATCTTTAAAGTCGCTGCGATCCAGTTGATAGGTTTCTTCAAAAATTCCCCCACGCATGATGTTGTAAAGCACATTACCATAGTGACGTGTTTGCACCAAGCGATCGGCACTACATTGCAAACCATCGGCCTTAGCCACTAAGGTTTCCAATTCGTTCTGACTATTTCTAATCTCCGCATCCAAAACATCGCTGAGGTCCTCGGCCATAATTTTGTGGCGCAAATCAATCACCTTTGCACTAGAGAGACCCACATCGGCCACTACGTACCAGCTATTTCCGGCCTGGGCTTTAAGTTGCATCCGGCGCAAGCCAAAGTAAGCCGCTTTTGAAGCCTTGGTAAAGGTTTCCATTTCCAGGCCCCCTCCCATGCGGAAGTTTTCTACCTGACGGCTACTTAACAATTGTTCTTCCTTAGCACCCGTAGACCAAACTACATTGGCGCGAAGGGCTTCGCTCGGCTCGGCCTTATCTACAATATTGGAGCTTAGGCTAAAAATGGCGAGACCACTCTCGGGGTCTAATTCGTTCTTCTTGTAAGCATCTACCAGGTTACTGCGGCTATCTTGCATCAGGCCATCTACCCCAAAAGGCAAAATATTTTCAAGGCCATCTAGGCATTCCAAATCCCGCTCGGTATCGGCTAGGTTCTCCAGCCAGCACTGACGCACAAAGCCATAGTTTTGAGAGAAAGACCAGCGGTAAGCAAAGCGTAATTGGAGGTCGTGGTTTATCTCTTCAAAATGCAATTGCTCGGCCCGTAAACTCTTGTAGAGGTTACGCTCAATGCGGTACATTCCCTTGGCGCGATCATCAAAGGGTTCCCAAAGGAAAGCCGAATCTGAATTTTGAGGATCGCGTAAGCGAATAATCGTTTTTGGACCCGTGAAAGCGGCATTGTCAATAATCTTATCGTCGGTATAGTAAGGGAATAAGGCTTTATCCGCGTTTTGCCTTCCGGCTGATAGGCCCCCGTTGCTACCAATAAATAGCCAGTGATCGAAGGGACTCACCAGAGTCATAAAGAATGGAGGCATCTCATCTACCCGCTTGATACGGTAAAAGTCAACACCGTTTAAAGTTGTGAAATCGCCTTCAACATTAGCCTCGGTGGCGTTTAAGCTTTGTTGGCCGATTTTAATCTGCATCATAATACTATTGCTCCTTTAACTGAATCACAAGTGTTTGTAAGGCACCGGCAGGAATACTACTCTGGCCTAAGGACTTGGAATCCATTTTCCAACTAAATGAAAGATCTTGGTTTGATGTATTTAAGATAGGAATAATCAAGCTTCCATCCGGATTCTGAACGGCGCAGAGGTGAAGACCCTCTGGAATAGTTCCCCGCCAATCGATGGCATAGGCACCCGGTTTAATAAAATGACTAAAATGACGCAGGGCATCGTACAAGGGGGTAAAGTATACCTCTCCCGCGGTGGTATCGGCAATTACCGGGGCCACACACCAATTGGAGGCATGATTAGGTCCTCCCTCTCGATCTAAAACGATGTTCCAATCTACCCAGGCGGATACACGATTATTTAAACAGCCAATAATATCCCGAGCGTAGCGATAAACCGGTACGTACTTGGGGTGGTCGGCTTTATCTTCCTCTGGCGCCCAGGTATATCCCCAGTCGGTGGCTTCTTTTTTCCAATACCAGGCATCATCTTGCCAATGGGGTACTTCGGCATCTACACAAGCCTCGGTATTCCAAATCTTCTTCTCCGGAGCCAGCTTATGCGTGGCTTGAAGCGATTCGGGGAACCATTTAAAAGTACTAGTATACCAATGTACGGCGGTGCCAAAAATCAAGGGCTTTAATTCTTCATCCTGAAGCAGCACTTCGGCCCATTCCACCAATTCCTCACCGCGGTTTTGATCGTATACCATAATCTCGGCATCTAAGCCGGCTTCTTGCAGTCGCGGAGCTAAGAAATGCTTCACGAAGTGGGCCATTTCTTCCGGACTAAAATGCATGCTTTCCCAGTTGGCATCATTGCCCAAAGGTTCATTCTCTACGGTAAAGCCCCAAATGGGAATACCTTCTTTTTGATACTCCTGAGCGTAGCGCACAAAGTAGCGCGCCCAGAGGTCGTAGTACTCGGGTAGGAGCTTACCGCCAAACCAAGCATTATTATCCTTCATCCAGGGAGAGGCGGTCCAGGGAGAAGCAAAAAAGCGCAAATTACCCTGAGCCGCTTCCAGAGCCTGCCGGGCAATGGGAATAATATCTTCTCGATCTGGCGCAAGGTCGAAGGTGCTTAAACTGGTATCCCCTTCTTCGATATAATCGTAGGAATTAAGGGAAAAGTCGCAGGAATTAATATGTAAGCGCGCAATGGTATAAGCGCCTTCATTAGGATCAAAGTAGGCCTTTAGCACCTCGGCTCTTTGCTCGGCCGGAAGCTGTTGCAGTAAATGCGAGCTGGATTCGGTAAGGGCTCCACCAAAACCATCGATTTCCTGAAATCGCGTTTCGGGCTTCAGGTTGATGGCCAATCTGGTTTCAGGAGCCTGTTGGGGCTCGAGTTTAAGCAATCTATCCCCTTGGGCAGTGCTTTGCCAAACTTCGATATCAGCCGCGGGCTTTTCCTTATTGCAAGCCATTAGCGCTAGGGAGATTAAAACCAGACTCAGCTTCCGCATTATTCCGCTGCTTTTCGTTGGTACACGCGGACATAATCCAAAATATACTGATGCTTATCCCAATTGGGGTCGATACCTTTTGCACCCCCCCAACCTCCGCCAACAGCAAGATTTAAGATGATATTCTGAGGGTTATGGAAAGGCCATTCCAATTCATTTGCATTCTTATCGTAGGTGAAGTAATGCTCTTCATCCAAATAGGCCTCAATTCGATCGGGGTACCACTCAATGGCATAGGTATGGAAAACGGAGTTCATGCTATCCACTTCGATTTCGGAGCCAATTTGATTCCCTTGTTTAAAATAATAGGCGCGGGTATGACAAGTGGCGTGATTTAAACCCTTTCCGGTAGTATCGTTTATTTCGTATCCCACACATTCGAGGACGTCGATTTCACCGCAATAAGGCCAGGAAATTTCATCGCGATAAGCATCGCCTAACAACCAACCTGCAGCCCAAGTTCCTCTGCCTACAGGCACTTTGGCTCTAAACTCTACCCTTCCGTAGGTAAAAGCATGTTTGCCTTGGGTACTTAATCGGGCCGAGGTCCAATCCTGCCCCATATCATTTTTACGGGCCTCAATAATTAGGGTACCGTTCTCTTGTCTGGCGTTTTCTAGGCGTCCTTCGGTATAGTACTGCGGTTCGTTATTCCCCCAACCCCAATTACCGAGGTTGTACGACCATTTACTGGTGTCGGGTAAGCCTTCACCATTAAACTCATCGCTCCATACCAATTCCCAGCTATCCCCTTCTGTTTCTTGTTTGTGAAAATGGGGAGTCTCCTTCCACTTGCGTAGAAGCTTAAACTGAATGGACTTAATCGCTACACTGCCTTGCTTTACGTGAAGGCTAATGGGATGGCTGCCGGTGTCGAGTGGACTCCCGTCGATATGCACCACGCTCATTTCGGGTTTTGCTAAAAGGTCGCCGGTAATATTATAGCTTCGGTCGTCGGTATTCAGAATGTAGTCTTCTAACCAAACCAAGGCCGAATCGGCACTTTGCATTTCTACACTTACGCGGTACCGACCCGTTTCCGTGATGGGCACCTGGAACTCAAACTCATCTCCAGCACTAAAGGTTAAAAGGCTATCGCCTGCATCACTTAAATCCGAGGCTAAAAAATGTAGGGGGTCTTTTTCTACCTCGAGCACTTCCGCTTCTTGATTGGAATTACAGGCCCAAGTGGCTAGCAGGAGGCTAGCTATCCAGATACGTTTCATAAGGTCTTATTTTACTAGGGTTCTTTCGAGCTCTTCAAGCGACTTACCCTTTGTTTCGGGCACTACGCGAATGATAAAGATGAGTCCCGCCAGGGCAAACAATCCGTAAATAAGGAAGGTGGTAGAACTGCCGAGGACTTCTAATTCCCAAGGGAAGACCCACTGCACAATGAAGCTTACCGCCGAATTAATTAAACCCACGAAGGATATGGCAATTCCTCTAATTCGGTTGGGGAACAACTCCGAAAAGAGCACCCACATCACTGGTCCGATAGAAATTGCGAAAGAAGCAACGAAGGCCAGGATGGCCCCTAAAATTAATATGGTATTAAGCTCAATACTGGCATTGAGAATATCCTGACGCTTATTCTCCCATTCTTCGGCCTGCACATACTCTAAAAGTGCGGTTTCAAAATCGGCCGATTTAGCATAGTTCGTGCCCAGCATAGCGCTGATATCCGACTCTAGTTTAAGGGCTTCGATATCATCTTGCTTTATTTCGTAGGTCGCCGCATTAAAGCCATAGGCCAGTACCGACATGGAAATCACAATCCCCGCGACCCCAAAGGTAAGCAGGGGTTTTCGACCGAGTCGATCGATAAAGAGTATGGCTAAAATGGTAAAGACCAAATTAACGAGGCCCACCAAAATAGCTTGCATAAAGGAAGCATCGGTACCCAGTCCACTCTGCTCAAAAATCATGGGGGCATAAAAGAAAACCGAATTGATTCCGGTAATCTGCTGCAAAACGGCAACCACAATTCCAATGCTAATTACCAGCTTCATGGCCGGTTTAAAAAGCTCCGCTATACTACCACTATCGCGGTCCTTGTCTTGCTCAATGTTTTCTTGAATCCGGTTGAGCTCGCTTTCAGCGCGTTCTTCTCCCGTAATGCGAATCATCACTTTCTTCGCTTCTTGGGGCTGACCATGCATCATTAACCAACGCGGACTGCGCGGAACAAAGAACAAACCAAAGAAATAAAGCACGGCTGGAATGGTTTCTAAGCCCAGCATCCAGCGCCAATTATGCTCTGCAATGCCTAAGCTAGCCACCCAATCGGCACTGCTTTTCCCCAATTGTAGGATCCAATAGTTACTAAAAAAGGCTAATGAAATACCAATTACGATGTTGAGCTGATTAAAGGATACCAGTCGACCGCGAAGTTCCTTGGGTGAAATTTCGGCGATATACATGGGAGCAAGAATAAGGGATGCCCCAACGCCAAACCCGCCAATCATTCGCGCAATCACTAGGGCGATAAAACTTGGCGCCAAGGCCGAGGCTATTGCGGATATAGCATATAGTATGGCGGCTACGCGTAACACCGAACGACGGCCAAAGCGATCACTTAAAGGACCGGCAATCATCATCGCCGCGGTGGAGGTTAGCGTTAAGGAGGCCACAGACCAACCTAATTGCAGTTTAGTGAGTTCAAACTCCGCTTCAATAAATTTAACCACCCCAGAAATTACGGAGGCATCGAACCCCATTAATAAGCCACCCAGGGCTACAATCAAGGCAATTATGAAAATAATTCTCGAATACGATTGGTTCATACAGCGTACTTATTTGGTTGATGTGGGGGAACTAGAGCTCAAAGGAGAAACCCTTAGAAATGAGCTCATCATAACGTTGCTTATCGAACTTATACAAACGGGCCGGTCGGTGCGGCACATCCTTTTGATTCTCTTTTAAAGAGATTAAAAGATTCATGCTTAAAATGCGCTTTCGGAAGTTGGCCTTATCGTAAGTTTCATTTAGCAAGGCTTCGTAAAGGGCTTGTAAATCGGCTAAAGCAAATTTTTCGGGAAGCAGCTCGAATCCTACGGGTTGATGCCGCACCCTCTGTTGTAAAACAACTAAGGCGTCTTTTAATATTTCGCTGTGATCAAAAGCGAGTTTAGGCATTTCGGCTAAGTCGAGCCAATAAACACCTTCGGCCCAAGCCGAAGCATGGGGATCATGTTTAGCAATATCAATTAAGGAGTAATAGGCGGTGGTAATAACGCGCCCGGCGGGGTGACGATCGACCTTACCATATACTTTGGTTTGCTCCATGTAAAGGTCTTCGATGCCGGTAAGGTCGCGCAGGATTCGCTGGGCCGCAACCTCAATATTTTCATTGGGATACACTAAATCACCCGGAAGAGCCCACATTCCTTTATAAGGTTCGGCCCCTCGCTTAATTAATAGTATCTTTAGGCGATTCTCGTGGTATCCAAAAACGACACAGTCTACCGATACGCCAAACTGAAAAAACTTGTCGTAGGATATTTCATAATAAGGTACCGCAAACTGCGATTTCACTTCAGTTAAGGGTCGGTCAATAGTCTTTTCAGCCATAGTCGGAATTTAGAAGGTAGCCAAAAGTACAAATTTTCATTTAGTAAAACCTACCAAAAGTGTGAGATTCACATTTTAGGATAGGTGCTCATTTTCAGCACCTAGAAAAGTTTTTACCTATACTTAATGTCATTTTTACCAAAAGTTATATTTTAGTCGTCAAATTCAAATACTAATGAAAAAGATTACCTTATTATTTACTTTTTTGTTTGCCGCCTTCACCCTCTCGGCGCAAACAACGGACAGCGTAACGTTCCGTGTAGATATGGCCGGTTTTACCGGGACCATTGGCACGAGCGCTGACCTTAACGGCACTTTTAACGCTTGGTGCGGTGCTTGTAATCAAATGTCGGATGCCGATGGTGATGGTGTTTGGGAAATTACTCTAGCGCTTACTAGCGGTACTCAAATCGAATACAAATTCACCGTAGATGGTTGGAACTCGCAAGAAAACCTAACTCCTGGTGACCCTTGTGTACTTACCACTAGTGGATTTACCAACCGTGTATTTACCCCTGCGGGTGATACTATCTTACCGGTAGTATGTTGGGAATCATGCTCTAGCTGTGGTTCTAGCGGTGGTGGTGGTGCCACTAATGCCGGCTTACCACTTACTTTCTCCGACACTACCTTAAACCATGCGCTTACTGGTTTTGGTGGTGCCAATGGAGCCATTGTCGTAGACCCTACCGACCCTAACAACAATGTGTTGGAGTTGGAGAAAACCTCCGGTGCTCAAACTTGGGGTGGAGTTTCTATTGGTGGCGGCGGTGCTGGATTAGCCAGTCCTTTCCCATTTTCTGCGGGTAATACCATTGTTACTATGCGAGTTTGGTCTCCAACCGCGGGTACTCCTTTCTTAATGAAGGTGGAAGACAAAACCGACCCTACCATCTCCGTAGAGGTAAGTGTGAATACCACTCAAGCTAGTACTTGGGAAACTTTAAGCTTCGATTTTTCACAGCAAGTTTCTGGAACCGCTGCTATTAACTTTGCCAATACCTACGATATGGTATCGGTATTCCCCGACTTCGGAACTAGTCCTACCAGCAACGTAGACTATTATGTAGACGATATCATGATGATGGGTGCTCCGGTAGCTTCTTTAGCTGATCTTCCCCTTACTTTCACTGATACTACTTTAAATCATGCGTTAACCGATTTCGGTGGTGCGATGGGTGCTATTGTTGTAGATCCTACCGATCCTAACAACAATGTATTGGAACTCGAAAAAGGAGCCGGTGCCCAAACTTGGGGCGGTGTTTCTGTTGGCGGCGGTGGAACTGGATTAGCGAATCCTTTCCCATTTAATGCTAACGCTACTACCGTTACTATGCGCGTTTGGTCGCCAACTGCTGGTACTCCTTTCCTTATGAAGGTTGAAGACAAAACAGATCCAACTATTTCCGTAGAAGTAAGTGTTAACACTACTCAAGCTGGAGCCTGGGATACCTTAACATTCGACTTTACCCAACATGTTTCGGGTACCTCAGCTATCAATTTTGCGAACACCTACGATATGGTATCGGTATTCCCGAATTTCGGAACAAGCCCAACCGCCGCCGAAACCTATTATGTAGATGATATTATGATGATGGGTAGCGGAACGAATCCGAACCTTGACACTATAGATTTACCGATTACCTTCGACGACCCTAACGTAAATTACGCGGTTACTGGTGCTTTTGGGGGTTGTACAGATACCCTAATGGTAGACCCTACCGACCCCACCAATAATGTAATGCGCATTATTAAAAGCGGAAGCGCGGAAACCTGGGGTGGTATTGTTGTAACTGCTGGTGGTATGAAGAATAAGATTCCTTTCACCGCTACCGAAACAGGTATGACTATGCGTGTTTGGTCTCCAGATGCAGGTACCGACTTCCTACTTAAAGTAGAAGACGCTACTGACGCTACTGTTTCGGCCGAAACCATTGCCACTACCACTATGGCCGGCGCCTGGGAAACCTTGAGCTTCGACTTATCGAACACTCCTACGGGTACCCCAGCCTTCGATCCAGCTGCCAATTACGATGTAGTGGTGGTATTCCCGAACTTTGGTACGCCTGGTATTGCCGCGGGTGCTAAAACCTATTACATCGACGATATTGAGTTCGATGCCAATGTAGGTATTAGCGAAGCTAGCTGGGCTCAAAACTGGACCTTAGCGCCTAACCCAAGTAATGGTTTAGTTCGTCTAGAAGGTCTTAACGGACAAGACTTCCAAGTGGTAGTTACCGACTTAAACGGTCGTAGCATTCTTAAAGTAAATGCTTCTGAGCTCAATAATAATGAGTTGAACTTAAGCATGCTCAATAATGGAATTTACCTTATTACGGTAGCGAACGAGTTTTACTCAGAAAGCCGTAAACTGATCATCACCAAATAGTTCATTAGTAGGTTACATTTGGTAGCCCCGACATTCTGAAGAGAGTGTCGGGGTTTTTTATGGCCATCAAAAACCCAGACATTGTTGGAAAGGACCTACCTTAAACCGCAGTTATCACCATTGGTTAAAACGTCAAGCCCATGAATCGTCTTAAAACCATTCTTTTCGGAACGCTCCTTCTTTTAGGGGGCAACGCAATAGCCCAAAGTCAAAGCGTGCCCATTAAACATGTTTTACTTTTAGATTGGGTGGAAAACCCCGACTCCACCGCCCAAGCAGAGGTGTATGCCCTATTTGAAAACCTGCCCGGTAAAATTGAGGGATTTGAAAGCATCCGCTTTAAAAAGGTCATCCTTTCCAATGCCAACTTTGATGAAGTGGTCATCATGACCTTTACCAATCATGAAGCCCTCGATGCTTATCAAGAACATGAAGACCACCTGCGGATTAAAGCCCTGGCTAAGTCTTTACTAGTAAGCCTCACCAAATATGATTATTCCGATTCCTGAGCACTGAAATAATCTTTGGGCGATTGCCCGGTATGTTTCTTAAAAGCGCGGTTAAAGGTGGCTTTAGAATTAAAGCCGCAGTCTAAAGCAATCGACAAGATCGTGTAAGCGCTATTCTCTGGCTTGGGATACTCTCTTATAAACTCGTCAATACGCCAAGCATTGATATAATCATTGAAATTGATGTTTCGCTCTTGGTTAATCGCCTGCGACAGTTCCGATAAAGGTATTTTTAATTGGGCCGCCAATTCTCGGATGCTCAGTTCGGGCTGCAAATAATAACGCTCCGATTTCATGCGCTTATCTACCTGCTCCATTAGTCCGGATTTTTGATCCTGCTCCTCCTCGAGGCCCTTCAATTCTTCGCCTTCAAAGAGCATATCGGCTGGTTGCGACTGACTAAGTCCACTAATCCCCACATAAATAGCGGCAGCGGCTAAGGCTAAATTCCACCACCAATCTTGGGAGAAGGGTAAATCTAAATAGGCATCAATCAGGTTCATCACCTCCCGAAAAACAATCCAAAAAGACATCAACAAAAGGAAGTTCCGAAACCAAGAAAGCTGCACGGTTTCCAATTGCGAAAAACGGTGCTGTAGCCAATGGCGATACTTCCTTAATAGAACCCAGGCCTGAAAGAAATAGTAGGCATAGGAAAGCCAGCGAATGGGCATAGAAACTATACCTCTAATCTCCCCATAAAGACTCGCAGAAGCGGCGGCTACGGCATCAGGACCAAAGCTAAAGGTGAGCACATCGGGCACAAAAAACAGCAGCCAAGGAAGGAGATGCACAAGATCTTTACGCTGAAAGCTGAACTTGCGATTTACCTGGGCCTTCAAATAAAAGAGCAAGCTGGGTCCAAAGAGTAAAGCCACCCCCCTAGGAAAACCGTTCATTTCCTCCCACAAAAAATTAATGCCCGAGAAGCCAAAGGTGTAATCCTGCAACTCTAAAGCAAAAATGAGCATCAGGAGAGCCAAGAGCTTTAAATTTAATTGCTCCCTTCGCCAACCACGGATCAAGAAGACCCCCGCAAGCAACAAGCAAAATAGATAAGCAAACTGTAATGGCGTACTGTATAAACTCACAAGCGAAAGATAGGAAACCTAATGGCTTTAAAGCCCTCAAAAATAGCGGCCTCATTAGGACGCTGCGAAACTCAGAACTGCTCGAAAATAAGGGGACTCAAATTCCCCAAAAAAGGTCTCATATTAATGCCAGAGCCCTTCGTGCAGCCTTAAGAATCATTTGTATTTAAGCTCTTTTCTTATTCGAAACATTCTTATCCGCTTCAAAGTGTCCCTTTCTATGAGTGCCGGCTTAAAATGCCTCTTATCCTAAAAAAAGCCTGTAAATATTTACAACCTTTGGAAACCAGCCGCATCCTAAAGGTGAATGAACGCCGAGAGTATCGACCTTAAAAAAACTATCCGCGCCCTACGCAAGGGAAATCAATTGGCGGGCTTCCAGCTGTATCAAGCTTATGCTAAAGCCACCTATAACAGTATCCTTAGAATTGTAACTAAGGAAGATCTGGCGTCGGATATTTTACAGGAAAGCTTTATTCAAGCCTTTGAAAAAATTGATACTCTCGAAAACGAAGGGGCCTTTGGAGCCTGGTTGAAGCGCATAGCCATCAACCTAGCTTTGCAAAACTTGCGCAAAGAAAAAAATGCTTTGCCAAGCCTCGAAGAACAATTGGTGATGGGCTTGCCGGAAGAAGAACCGGAGCTCCCCAGTATTGCCTTCGAGCAAATTCTGAGCGCAATCCAACAACTGCCCCCCGGATGCCGCATGGTGTTTCAACTGTTTTACCTCGAAGAATTTCGTCACGAGGAAATTGCAAAACAGCTTAGCACCTCTATCTCAAACTCGAAAACGCAACTACGCTACGCCAAAAAGCTTTTGCAAGAACAATTAAAGTCTGCCTATGAAACTCGATGATTGGATGAAGGAGAATCGGGCATCTTTTGATCAGGAAGAAGCCCCCGAAGGACTGTGGACAGAAATCCAAAAAGCGGTTCCTGCTCCCCAAAAACGTTCCTCAACCTGGCTTTGGTGGTCGGCCGCGGCCATTCTTATTTTGGGTGCTAGCTGGTGGTTTAAACCCCAAGAGGCTTCATTGCCTGCAGTAGTGGAAGAGTGTAGCCTACCCGCCAATTTCCTTGCCCAAGAAGCGGAATATCAGCAAGACCTGAAGCTTATGGAGTCGCATATTAATCTGCAATCGCTCGCCGAAGACCCCGAATACGCCTGGGTTTTTGAAGAGTTAGCCGAACTCGAGTCCATCAATAAACAATACCGCTCCGACCTGGGTGCCCTAGCCCCTCAAGAAGAGCTCTTAACCGTGTTAATCGATTACTACGAAAAGCGTTTGCGCCTCTTGCAACGCCTTCAAATGGAAATAGAACGAAAACAAAATCACCTTGAAAATGAGAACATTAATTTATAGCCTAATCTTAAGCCTGGGCTTATTTAGCCTTGAGGCCGCCAAGCTGGATCCGATTGAGAAAAAGGTCAAACTCCAGTACGACCTTAATCGCAATGCCCAAATTGATATTGATGCCAGCAATACCGATCTTAAAATTGAAGTTTGGGATCAAGCCAAAGTGGAGATTGAAGTAGCCTTCCGCTTTAGAGGTAAAGAACACCGCGAAAAAATTGAGGAGTTTTTAAAGGACTTCGATGCAAAAGTGAAGGAAGGGATATCGGTAAGTTCCGAGTCGATGCGTTTGCAAACCTATCGCACCCTTCCCAAAAAAGTGAATATCGGCTGGGAGGACTTCTCCATTGTGCAATACACCTTTTCCCGCGAGGAAGTACAGTTACAGTACTACATCAAAATGCCCGCTCAGGGGCAGGTAAATATTCGCCATTCCTATCGCGATCTGCGCGTTATTGGTACGCTTTACAAGCTTAATTTAGAGCAGTATAGCGGTCGTTTTGCCGCCGATCAAATTAATGAGGGTGACCTCAGCATGAAATACGGCGAGGCGAATATCCGCCGTTTTTTAGCTGGTAAAATCTATCTCTACGAAAATGAACTCAGTGGCAATCAATTCGGTAAACTGAACCTCAACGCGAAATACAGTCAACTGCGGATTAATGAAATTGACGGCCTAGAGTTCACCGCTTACGAAAGCGAAGCGCAATTCCAAAAGGTGGTTAGTTTAAGTGGTAATTTAAAGTACTCCGACCTTCGATGTAATCAAATGAACGCCTTAGCAGTCACGAGCTACGAAAGCCGTTATAACATCAACACCTTAAAATCGGCCCAGCTTAAAAACAGCAAATACAGTCGTTATGAGATAGAATTGGTGCAAACCATAACCGTCGGTCAGGCCTACGAAGACCAAATGCGGATCCGGAAAGTGCAATCCTTTGATGCGGGGAATAGTAAATACTGCGAGCATCGTATTCAGGACTTGGAAAAAGACTACAGCCTACAAGGCTATGAGTGTGAACTGCAAATTGAAAAACTCAGTGGACCCGGTGGAACAATCAGCATTAATGGCAAATACCTAAAAGCGGAAATTCATACCGAGGAAGCGGTTATCGAATTGCAAGCTTCCTTGCAATATGGGGACTTGGATTACCCCGAAGAGCAGTACACGGCCAATGTGATGAAAAATGGCTCCAATACCTCAGCCAACCTTAAAAGTAAGGCGAGCAAAGCGGGACAAGCCTATAGCATCCTGGTAAATGGTTACGAAACCAATATTCGACTTTATTGATTTAGAATTAAAGAGGCTTGGTCTGATTTTACAAGTCAGGCCGGGCCTTTACTTTATCCAAAGAACCGAATTATAACCGTCGTATTCATTAGGCTCAAAAAGGGGATTGGAGGGGTCTCGAACCCAATCGCCATCTAAAATAAACTTGTAGCGGGTTTTGCCTTTCGGCAGATGGAGATCCGCATGCCAACCATCGGAGCGTCGTTCCATTTGAATACCCCATTCGCTCCAATTATTAAAATCACCGGTTACAATCACTTCTTCTACCGAACGATTGGCGGGATAAAAGAAATGGTGGTTCGCACCAACCACTTTTATAGAATTGGCGGTCTCTGACGGTCCACTCTTTAATGGGTTTAAAGGGTCAAGCTTCCACGTTTCTTGATCCGCTACGCGAAAACGGTACTCGTAATTGCCGGGCGCCAATACATAGGGTAATACCCAACCGGTGTCGGTTTTCTGCATGCGCAGCTCCTCCGGATTCCAGGCGTTAAAATCGCCACTCACCACTACAAAGTCTGCATCGAGGTGGATGGGGAAATAGAAATAGAAGGTGTCGCCCACGGCCATAAAAGAGTTTTGATGCCCCATACCATCTTCGCGAATCACATCATTACCAGGGTCTAAAAACCATTCTCCATCCACCACATACTTATAAGCATGCGTTCCGGGACGGATGTAGCAATCACGCGCCCAGCCCCAATCCTTCTTTTCTAAAGTATAATCCGCATCATTCCAGTTGTTAAAGGAGCCCGCCAAATTAACCTGATGGGCATCTAAAAATCCTTTTAAGGTAAAGCGGTGATTGGTTTTAAAATAAACGGAATTGGTGTTTCCTTCCCAATCCGATTCGGTAAGTAAATTGCGCGGATCGAGCAACCAGTAGCCATTCACAATGTATTTGTAATAGTGCACCCCTTCCGAAAGGGAAAGGTCCACATAAAAGCCACTATCGCAGGGCGTCATTGGGTTGGCACTGGTACTCCATTCGTTAAAGGTACCGCTAATCAATATCGATTTGGGATCACCCTCTACCTTGAGGAAAAACCGGGTTTTGCCATTCTCGAGTTCGGTAACCGCCGGCTTTTTAAATTGATTATAACCAAAATTGTAGTCGGCTGCCGAGGGGGCTTTCTTATTGTCAATTAAGGCAATGAGCTCCCGTTGGTCCTTGGCTTTTCCCTTTAAACTATGTAGCGATTTACGTAATACAATGCGCTTTTCGTTGAGGTCATCCACCTGCCAATTATCAGGACTTAAGCTCCCTTCGGCATGCATTTTCTCCAAGTCCTCAAGTTTTATTTCACAGGTGCCTAAAACACTATCAATAACACTGGTGGCCAAGGAACGATCTACTACACAATACAAATCGGTTCCCACAATTTTGTATTCGATTCCCTTTTCTTGGGCCGAAAGCAAGCCGCTCATCAAAAGCAAGAGGGCTACTATAAAGTTTCGGTATATGGATTTACGAATCAAAAGCATGGATGAAAAGTTCCTTGTTCTTAAAGTTAATGGTAACCACCCCTTTATTGAGTAAATCGTAGCCTAAAAATACGTCTACCGGATAGCCATAGGCCTTCCCAATTTCCTCGAGGTCGGCAATCATCATCTGACAATTTTGTAGTTTCAAACCAAAGTTGAGCGCTCGTAAAGCGCCAAATAGCACCTCGGTACTGCGGCCACCTGCACCGGTAAGCTGGGTTCGGCGAATGATGCGAAGGTTTTCAAATACTTCGGCGGGTAGGTTATTGTCCAGAAGCAGAGCCTCTGCCCCAGTATCAAAGCAAATATCCAGGTCAACACCCCCTATACTTCCGTTCGAAATAATCGCATTGTTGCGCAGTTCGAAGGTTTTAAGAATGCCATTATTCCCAAAATTACGGGGTAGGCTCAAGCGGTGTCCTTCCCGATCGGTTCGGTATAAGATTATTTGCTCATCACGCAAGTTGATTTCGACCTCCATGCGCATAAATAGATTTACGCCTAATAATCCTAAGACCTGAATACCCCTGCGGTTCTCGATGGCAGACAAATCGCTTACATCCGCCTCCAGATTCTCGTAGTACATATCCATCATCTTCAGGCGCTCTACCTCGGTGGTGCGCTGTGGACTGAGGTTCCCGGTTACATCGGTAGCGACATGACTGCTTTCTTCCTTGTAATCTCTAAAATAGGTGGCGTTTAAAACCAGGTAAGGAGCGCCCGTGTCGAAAATAAAGTTGCCCCTAATCCCGTCGACCGTGGCCTCAACCACTAATAAGTTTCCCACCCGTTTTACCGGAATTACCACGCGGTCGAAATCCCCTTTGGGGACGGGACGCTGCATAATCAAGCGACGGTTAAAGCCCGATTGTATTTCGGCTCGTGGAGGATTAGCAGCCCAAATATTTAAGCTAAAGGAGAGCAGTATGAAGGGGAGCAAAAATCTCATTCGCTCTTTTGCATTTCAGCCCGTAATTGCTCACTGGTTTTCCGAGATCCATCATGACTCCAACCGGGAGGTCCAAAGAGGTAGGACCAAAAATATTTGGGGTGGCGACGGAGGTCTTTAAAGATCGCTATCCACTCATGGGTGGCGATATACAAGGGATTAAAGCTTTTGATATTGGCAGTAAGGCCATAGTTTGGATGCTCCTCTTCCTGTTGAAAGGTGCCAAACATCCGATCCCAAATAATTAAAATTCCGGCATGGTTTCGATCTAAATACTTGGCATCGCTGGAGTGATGCACCCGGTGGTGGGAAGGTGTATTGAAAATGAATTCGAACCAGGCGGGCATACGGTCAATTAGTTCAGTGTGAATCCAAAACTGATAAAGGAGGCTAATGCTGTGCATAAACAAGATGGCGAGCGGGTTAAAGCCTAAAAGCGGTAACCAGAGGTAAAAAATAAAACTACCGGTGATGCCGCCGGTCCAGGTTTGCCGTAAAGCGGTAGCTAAATTGTAGTTCTGAGAGCTATGATGAACCACATGGCTCGCCCAGAAATAGCGGATATTATGGGCCGATCGATGATACCAGTAATAGGATAAATCGTCGCCCAAGAAAAGTAAGAGCCACATATACCAGGTGTTTTCCAAAGTGAAAAAACGGTACTGATACACGATAACATAGGCTCCTAAAATAAGTCCCTTGCTAAGGAGGCCCACCGCCACATTTCCCAGTCCCATGGCGATGCTGCTTAAGGCATCTTTAGCCTGATAGGTAGGAATACGGCGCCAAGCGGTTAAGACCACTTCCAGCAGTACAAAGGCCACAAAAAAGGGAATCGCCTGATTGATCAGATTGGGGAACTCAAAATCCATCGTTTCAAAAATACGTAATGCGCCAATATCTTCGGCAGGCTTAGCCCTTCAGCCTTATAATATTTCTGCTGAGCTAATCTTTTAAGCACTCCCTTAGGGCCTGCCTTAATATGTCTAAATTTGGGGCTTCAAATTTGACCTATGATCTTGGACTTGCTCCGAAGTATTTTATCCGACACCATCTCCATTTTCACCATTATGAACCCGCTTTCGGTAGGGGTAATTATGTTGGGCTTATTGGATGAGGGTGCGCCAAAATCAGAAATTCGTCAGGTTTCCGGTAAAACCGCCCGGGCCTCCTTTTTAGCGATGATGGTGGCCTTTTTATTAGGGACCTACATTTTCCAATTCTTCGGGATTTCTCCCGATGGACTGCGCATCTTTGGGGGCACTATCCTCTTTATGATGGGCCTTAACATGGTGCAGGGGCACGGCAAAAAAGTGAACCATAATGAGAAGGACCAAAAGGCGGCCGAGAAGCGCGACGACATTGCCATTGTTCCATTGGCCATTCCGGTAATGGTGGGCGCCGGATTGCTTACCACCCTCATTAATATGAGTATTGCCGCCGCCACTTGGCAAGACTATGTAAGTGGCATCATCGCCATCATTATCTGTAGTATTGCGGCCCTCCTTATTTTACGTCGCATGCCCTTTATTAAAAAAACCTTAGGGGATAATGGCCTCAAGGTTTTTAACCGCATTATGGGCTTGGTGGTAGGTTCCTTAGCAGCACAAATGTTTTTAAAAGGCCTATTTTCACTCTATGAAAATCACCTTGCTTAATGCTTAGTTACATCTTCATTCTTTTGGCTTTTATCCTCGGCTTTGGCCTTTCGTGGTTGCTGGCCAAAAAACAAGGGGACCCCAAAGCTCAGGCCGAAAATCAAGAACTTCAATCCGAAGTAAAGGTGCTGCAAAGTCAGTTGGCTAATGTCCAAACGCAAGGCCAAAACTGGCAGAAAAATGCGCAAGAAAGTCAAACTAAGCTAGCCGAAAGTTTACAGGAAAAAAGTCGGCTTGAGGCCAAGCTCGAAAATATGCAGCAGCGGCTCGAGGAACAAAAGGGAGAGCTCAGCGACCTGCAGAAACAATTCAAAGAGGAATTTCAAAACCTGGCGCAAAAAATTCTGGAGGAAAAAAGCGCCAAGTTTACCCAGGCGAACAAAGAGAATATTGAGGGGATCCTCAAGCCCCTGAGCGAAAAGATTAAAGACTTCCAGGAAAAGGTGCAGCGCACGAATTTGGAAGATGCCGAGCGCAATTCGGCCCTAGTGCAGCAGATAAAAAGTTTGCAAGAGCTCAATACCAACTTACGGGCCGAGGCGCAGTCCTTAACCAAAGCCTTACGCGGGGAAAGTAAAACCCAAGGTAATTGGGGCGAATATCAATTGGAAGGCATTTTAGAGGCGGCCGGCTTGCAAAAAGACATCCACTACCGGAAGGAAGCCAATTTTAAAAACGAAGAAAACCAGAATCAACGTCCTGATTTTATCTTGGATCTCCCCGACGGCAAACATTTAATCCTAGACTCGAAAGTCTCCCTTACCGCTTATCTGCGCTACAGCGAAACCGAAGTGGAAAGCGAAAAGGCCCAATACTTACAAGAACATCTGCTTAGCTTAAAAACCCATATCGACGGTTTAAGTAAGCGTAATTACCAAGACTTACCCGGTACCAATCAGCCAGACTACGTGATGCTCTTTGTGGCCAATGAGCCCGCCTTACACCTTGCCTTAGCACAGGATTCCGAGCTTTTTGATAAAGCCCTTAAAAAGAACATCGTTTTGGTGAGCACTTCCACCCTATTGGCTACCCTACGGACAATCGGCTACATTTGGCGGCAAGAAGCGCAAAACAGAAACGCCGAGGAAATTGCCAGTCAGGCCGGGAAGATGTACGATAAGTTTGTGAACTTCACGGACGACCTTATAAAGCTTGGTCAGCAGATGGATACCACCCGTAAAACCTATGATGCGGCTATGAATAAGCTGAAGGAAGGTCGTGGTAATCTAATTAGCCGGGCCTTAAAGTTGGATGAACTGGGCGGCCGACAGTCTTCGAAAAAACTGGACAATCGCCTTCAAGATACCTTTGATGATGAAGCCTAATTTTACTTACCTTTTTTGTGTGGTAACCCTAGCGCTAAGCCTTGGCAGTTGTGGCGGTAGCGATGGTGATAGTGACAATCAGCAGTCCGAATTGCCTCAAATCCAAATCGTGTATCCTTTAGACACGGTAGACCTCAGCGACAGCATAGACGTAAAAGTGGTTTACAGCGATAACAGCGGACTCACTTTTACCGAACTGAGTTTGGGTACCCAAAGTGGTGGCAATACTGTATATCACAACTCCCAGAGAGGGCTAGCGGGTTTAAACGACGAATTGGAATTTCAGGTTGCAGTTCCCAACCCAGTAATATTAGACATTAAAGGAACCAATTACATTTTGGTAAAATGCCGCGATGAAGACGGCAATGAACAAATTAAGGAGAAGACCTTTATCGTTCGGCAGGTTGACACGGAGGCACCGCAAGTTTTAAACTCAGGGGCCTTGGGTGTTTTAAGTTCAGACCCTAATGTTGCTTTTGAAGTGGCTTACCAACTAAGCGATAATGTTGCCCTCGATCGAATGGAACTGAGCTTGATTGAGTGGAACAACAATTCGGCTGGGAACCTAATGTATCAAACCACTGTTGATTTAGGCGGAGCCCAATCGAAGTCTGGCATTGAGCTCATTCCCGGACAAGCTTCCTTTATGTCGGGTCAGGACTTTAGGATACGCCTATTGGTTTTTGATAAAGCCGGAAATAAGACTGACCATTACGTCATTAGCACCTTTACGGTGATTTAACCTGGGTTTCCTAGCGGACTTTGAGCTTGGTTGAAGTTCTAGCTGACGGCCTCTTCTCAGTCCTTATCTTTTAGTACTTTTTTGAGATTTATACCGAAAAACCGTAACTTACTCGAAATTTTACTAAAGTTGACCGTAGCGGAATACACCAAACATTTACTTTCAATAGAGGAGTATTCATTTTCTCTTGATGAAGTATTAGATAATACTTCCAAACACATCACGGCAGTAAGACGAGAGCTTAGCCGTTTGATTGAAAAGAAAGAGATTGTAAACCTCAGAAGAGGCTTTTATCTCATTATCCCGCCCCGGTACTCCAAAATAGGAAAGCTTCCGCTAGCCTTATATGTACATAAGCTTTTTGCCTACCTCAATCGAGATTACTATATCGGACTGTACTCTGCGGCCAAAATTCACGGGGCCAGTCATCAGCAAATACATGGAGATTATATCATCATTGAGACGCCCAAGTTAAATACGGTTCGGAAAAAGAACCTTCTCCTTCAATTTCATACAACGGTGCATTGGCCCAGAAACAATATTGTAAAGAAACGGTCGGATGCGGGAGCTTATAAAGTAGCCTCTCCCGAACTCACCTTTATTGACCTCATCCACTATCAGTCTAAACTTGGCGGAATCAATCGTATGATGGCCTCTTTAGAAGAACTTACAGAAGCATTTTCGGAGCATGATCTGGAGGCATTATTGGCCTGGTACGAGCATAAAAGTACTTTACAGCGAGCCGGGTTTCTTTTAGAGGAGATTTTGGGCTCCAACCGCTATTCGGATTTAATTTTTGACAGACTAAAGCGAGAACCTTTTTATCCAACCCTCTTGAGCCCAGAGAATGACAACAAACCTGGCAGTACGGATAATCGCTGGAAAATTGATCTTAATCTAGTACTTGAATCCGACCTATGATTGCCAAACCGCACATAGCAAAATGGCAGGAACAGGCTCCCTGGAAGGAGTTTGGCCAAGTGGAACAAGACCTTATTATGAGTAGAGTATTGGTAGCTATTTTCGCTGATGACTTCCTGCGAGAACATCTGGCATTTAGAGGTGGTACCGCCCTACATAAACTGTACTTAAATCCGGCTCCAAGATATTCTGAGGATATTGATTTGGTTCAGATAAAGTCAGGTCCAATTAAACCCATCTTGCAGCGTATTGCAGAAGTAATTACCTTTTTTGAAGAAGACCGTAAAACACAAAATCGTGGTCACGGGGTAAAAGCTCTTTATCGATTTACTTCGGAGCACGAAGAAATACGCATGCGGCTAAAATTGGAGATCAATTGTCGTGAACATTTCAATGTTTTGGGATGGACAGATTTCCCATATAAAGTGGAGAGCGACTGGTTCCATGGCCAATGTAAAATAAGAACCTACAATATAAATGAACTCCTCGGTACTAAACTGAGGGCATTGTATCAGCGAAGTAAAGGGCGTGATTTATTTGACCTTTACTATGCATGGGTAAACTTGGAGCTTAATCTCGATGAAATATTGGAATGCTTTTATAAATACATCGAGTTTACAACCGGAAAAAGAGCACCTTCTAAAAAGGAGTTCTTGGAAAATATCGAAGCCAAGGAAAAGGACCCAAACTTCTCCGGAGATATGGAGGCCCTTTTAAGACCTGAAATAGGATATAATCAGCCTAAAGCTTTTGAATGGCTAAAGACTGAAATAATTGAAAGAATGAGGTGATTAAGGCTCCTACTCCCCTAACCGTGGAATAAACACAATTTCCTACTTGTGTGCTCCTAGCTTCCATTCATTAAATCAAACCCCGGTGCTTAATTTCCAAGTACTTGTTTAAAGCCTTAATGTTTAGATGTTCGGGGCGCGTTAAGAGGGTTTGAATACCATGTCGCCTTAGTGTTTTGGCAATGCGCTGCTTCTCCAATAAGAAATCTTCGGCCAAGCCTTTGCGGTATACCTCCTGCAGGTTTTGTGCCGCTTGAAAGCTTAGGTCTTCAATCTCTTCATTTAAGAAGAAGATGACTAGCAGTCGGTGGTGCCGGTTTATCAGCTTTAAATAAGGCAGTTGGCGGTGTAAGCCGTGAAGGGTTTCGAAATTGGTGTACAACATCACCAGGCTGCGCTCCTTTAAGCGATAGCTACACCAGCGGTAAAGGGCCGAATAATCGGTTTCCTTATAGGCGGTTTTCTCGGCGTAAAGGCGCTCCATAATATGCATCATTTGCGCATTCCGCCCCGAGGGTAAAACCTCTCCCTGAATTTTATGCTGGGCCGTAACTAAACCCACACGGTCTCCCTTTTTTAAGGCTACATTGGCAATCATCAAACTGGCGTTGATGGCATGATCCAAAAGGGTTAATCCGCCGAAAGGCATTTTCATGGCCCTACCTTTGTCGATGGCGGCTACTACATTCTGACTGCGCTCATCGCGATAATGGTTTACCATTAATTCGCCGGTGCGAGCCGTGGCCTTCCAGTTAATGCGACGGTAATCATCGCCCTCCACATACTTGTCGATTTTTTCGAACTCCTGACTAATCGCAATTTGGCGCACCCGTTTTTGGCCTTGAAAACGCAAATGCTCACTAAAGGCCATTAATTCGTAGCGATGCAGGTCGAGGAAAGAAGGATAGGTTTTGCAGGCTTCTTCGGCCTCTTGCTGGAAGTTCCGCTGCAAGGAGTGACTTAAGACCGAAGCATAGCAATGCATCTTCCCAAAATTATAGGGACCGCGTTTTTGGGGTCTTAGTTGGTAGTTTATTTGATGCTGTTGCCCGGCTTCTAAGGAGAAGGAGAAGGACTGCCCTCGCCACTGGAACTGATCCGGAACCTCATCAATAAGCTGTATTTGGGCTCGAATGGCCAAGCGATTCTCCACCACAATCTGCACCGGATTGAGATCTCCATTAGACAGTCGTTCACTAACACTGCGCTGGGCTTCCACTAGGGCCGACTTCCGAAAGAGGAAATACAGCTCCCCTAATAAAATCAATAGATAAGCCCAACTTAGCAGGGCTACCGGCACAAAGAGAAAGGGCAGGATATAGGCCGCTACCCAAGCCGCAATAAAGCCGCCACCAATGCGAAAAAAGTTCGGATGAAAATAGAGGCTACCTAAGATTTTCAATTTCCAGGAACTTCAATAGAACGTACGACTTGATTGATCACTTCGAGGCTGCTCAATCCTTCCATTTCGCGCTCGGGGCTTAGTATTACCCGATGCGCCAATACCGCGGGTGCAAGGAATTTTATATCGTCGGGGCTTACAAAGTCGCGATTATGTAGGGCGGCCAGGGCTCGGGAGGCATGCAATAAAGCCAGGGAGGCTCTAGGGGAAGCCCCTAAGTACAAGGAGCCACTGTTTCGGGTGGCATCAATAATGGAAGCGATGTATTGGAGGATAGCATCTTCCACATGAATTTTTCGGGCTACTTCTCGCAGGGCTTTAAGCTCCTCTGCGCCAAGCACCGGCTGGGCCGACTCGCTGGCTGGAACCGCTAAATCGCGATGCAGCTTTAGAATATCAAACTCCTCCTCCGCCGAAGGGTAATCCATATTGACCTTAAACATGAAGCGGTCGAGCTGGGCTTCGGGTAAACGATAGGTTCCTTCTTGCTCGATTGGGTTTTGCGTAGCTAAAATGAGATACGGCTCGGCCATGGGAAAGCGTTGCCCGTCCTTGGTTACCTGACGTTCCTCCATCACCTCGAAGAGGGCGGCCTGTGTTTTGGCTGGGGCGCGGTTTACCTCATCCACCAAAACCAAATTGGAGAAGATGGGGCCTTGCTTAAATTCAAAGTCACCCGATTTTGGACTGTATACCGAAGTTCCTAAAATATCGGAAGGCATTAAGTCGGGCGTAAACTGCACTCTCGAAAACTGTAAATCGAGGGAGCTCGCCATGAGTTTCGCGAGCTGGGTTTTGGCAATTCCGGGAACGCCCTCAATCAGCACATGACCATCTGCGATAAGCGCCACTTGTAATAACTCCACCGCTTTACGCTGGCCCACAATATACCGGGCAATCTGATCGCTTACGGCTTGCATGCCCTCTTGAAACTTACTGAGGTCGATGCGGGCCTTAAATTCTCCTTCTTCCGGATTAGTGTTTTCTTCCATGTCGATATGTTTGATAAAATTCGTGTAGGGCTTGTTCGGTTCGTAAAAGTTCGTTGGCGCTAATGCTTTGCTCGGATTGGTAAAGCTTTTCGTAAGCCTTTCGGATGGTGCCCATAAGCTGAGCTTGGGGCTCGAGTTTGCGGATAATTTCTTCGAAAACTTCTGGCTGATTGGGGCGTAAGCGAATGCGGTAATTCAGCTCTAAGAACTCTTGGAAAAACTGCATGCGCTTTTGCAGTAAGTTGCGATGGTGACCATTGCGATGGTAAAGGAAACTAAGCTTCTCTAAAAAATCGAGATTATCATTGTACCACACCACCTTTTCGGGCACGGCCTTTTGCCGACGCTTACCGCCCAGCAGAATGTAAATAAGGGCTAAGAAGGCCAGGATGTACACCGCATTTCGCAAAGCAGGCTCTTTAAGGGTGGCCCGCAAAGGGGAGCGGCTTTCCAATCGGCCGAGGTGGTAAAATTCAAAATGGTAAACGGGGGTATTGGGTTTTAGGAAAGAGAAGATCCCCTGACTAAATTCCCTAGAGGCCGCATCCATTAAAAAGTAATTGTTGAGCAAGGAAGGCATGGAACTTAGAATCAGTTGTCCCTTACCTATTTTATGTCGCAGGAGGACGGGATCAAGGTCTTTGTTGCGCGCTAAAACTTGCGGTACCAATACACTGTCGGCATCGAGGTCGGCCTCCACAAAATAATTGGAAGCCGCTTTCTCGGGCACCTCTATGGGCTTATCCGGAAAATTGAGCGCCTTTTCGAATTGTAAAGATTCTCGACTTTCCAAGATTTCATCTAAGGGACCATAAAAGTTATACGTGTTCATATTGGCATTGAGGTAATGCCTTAAGAAAAAGCTGGCATCCTTCGTGGCCATGATTACCGTGCTACCAGCCTCTATCATACTTTCGAGCCGGATCCAGTCTTGTCGGCTGAACTCCAGATAATCGGAAACCAAAACCAGATTGGCCGCAAAATCCTCCTCTTCTGCAAAGTATTCATTGATGGGCTGGTATACCGAGGTTACTTCGTCGGATGTATAATCGGCTAAAAATTCGTGTAGGATATAGCCGCCAAAAGCCCGTTTATCGTCCTCATGCCAGGTTTCCGGTGGCACCTCCTCGGGAGTGATGTACCAGGCCAGGCCGATTACGAAAGCAAGACCGATAAAAAAGCCGTATCTACCTAAAAACTGCTTCATCGTTCGGGGAGCTTACGGAATTCACGGCGGTAGTTTAGGGCCCTGGACTTATTGGCTTCAAAGCCACCGTACCAAACGTATTCGAAGGTTCGGCTAAAGTGTAAAAACTGCTGGGCTAAGTCTCGATCCTTGATCTCATAGCTGTAGTCGAGGGCGGTTTTTTTAGGGCTTAATTTCAGATAACCGGCCGCATCCATAGTTTTAAGTCCCATTAAAAACTGCAGGCGAATAAACTCCCGCCAATCTGAATTTTGCTCAGCTCGCAAAAGGAGGGATTCCAAGCTTTCGACACTCTTTTCCCAGTGTTTAAATTCATCGCTGTTCCGGATTTCCTTGTTAGTGGCGAGCCCAATCCGATCGGGGCCCATTAAGCGATAGAGCACATAGAGAATCAAAAAGGCGCCAAGCCCATAAACCAAGGCCCGCCCCGCATCACTGCCCAGGCCACTCCAAAGCCCTCGCAAAAATTCTTGAATACGACGTTGCAGCAAATCGCTCAGCCCCATTTGCTCGGAGGGAACATGCAACTTGTATTCGAAATCGCTATCCTCTTGCAATTCCTGGGCGAGCTCCGTCGATACCTCCCGATACGGAGGAATGCTATCTTCAGCGAAAGCGGAAAAAGAAAGCCCAATAACTAAAAGCAGTACTCTAATATTCACCCTCTTGTTCGGTCTGATTGTGTTCTTCTGCCGCTTCGGCAATTTGTTTTTTGATGTGTACGGATTCCTTTTTATCAACTAGGCTTCCAAACCAAACACTGCTTCCCACTCCCGCCAGTAAGGCATTGAGAAAAACCGTTAATACCCCCGAAATGTTGTTGGCCATAAAATAGGCGTCGGAAAGAAAAATCGATTCAAAGCCCTGACTCTCGCCCAGCTGAAAATAGGCGATGGCCCCCGCGGCTACGAGAAAGGGAATACTCACCACAATCATCAGCACATAGCTTATGATCCCTAAAACGATAAAAAAACCAAAGGTGGAAAACCACTCCTCTTTAACCAGGTTCCAGCTCCGACGCAAAGCCGAAAGTCGATTGTCTTCTAAAATAAGCGCGGGAAAGAAAAGGCCCAGGCGGACAAAAACATAGAGAAAGGGAATAAGTAAAACGAAGACGAGAATGGCGGCCGCTGCACCCATGCTAACGAACAAAGCCACCAAAAGACCGTACACCACAATTAAAGCCAAACCGACCCCCAATAAAGTGGGAATACGACTACCAATGTATTTCCAAACCTGATTAAGCTGGGGGGCCTCCTCCTGTTCTTGGGCGGCGCGAATCCAGGCATAAACGGCCATTTGCGCTAAAAAACTAAAGAGGAGCGACAGTAAAACATTGAGCAATTGGGTAAGGGTGAAAAAGGAAGATAGACCCCCACCGAAGTTAGGCGACTCCAAATTCCCCATCAATTCTTGTTGCGATAAGTAGCCGAAGATAAAATAGGCGCCAGCCAAAACCCCACTCACCTTTAGCATAGCTCCAATTAGTGAAAATCCATGGGAGCGTAAAATGGTAAAGCTTTGATTAATGGCCTCGCCAATACTGCGGTACTGATAAATATCTTGTTTAAGAAAGGTCTTTTGCGGCATAGCTGCGGTGTATCATTCGTGGATAAACAGAAAAATAAAATAGGATAAAAGCTAAGGAGCTTAGGATAATAAAGAGCTTAAGGGCGGTGGGCATGCCGGTTAAACGGGTAACAAAACCCTCTAAAAATCCAGCGGCAATAAAAACCGGTACTAGGCCAATAACCAGCTTCATGCCCTGCCGGGCCCCATATTTAAAACTCTCGGAACGGGTAAAGGAGCCGGGGAACATAAAGCTATTCCCTAAGATCATTCCGGCCGCTCCAGCAATAATAATCGCCGAAATTTCCAGCGTTCCGTGAATCCAGATGGTTAAAAAGGAAGTCCAAAGCAGACCTTTAGAATAGAAAAAGTATTGAAAGGCGCCCAGCATAATGCCATTGCTCAGCATGATGTATATCGTTCCGGCGGCGGTAAATAAGCCTAAAACAAAGGCCCAAAAGGAAACCATCACATTGTTAAAGGTGATGCCTAAAAACATTTCGGTTCGTCCCTGATGCTTATACACCGCCATGGGATCATCGTTAGCGATATTGCTTTCGGTCATATCCACATAATAATCGCCCATAATAAGGCGGGTATAGGTAGGATCCTTGGCGGCCGAAAAAGCGCCAATAAGTATACTAAGGCTAAAGATTAAGAAAGAATACAGGAGGGTGCGGCGGTATCGGTAGGAAACTAAAGGCAGCTCGACCGACCAAAAGTGCTTGATTTTTTGAAGGCGATAAGAGCGTCGCTTATGCACCGAACTTTGCAGCTTAAAAGTGAGCTGTTGCAGGTAGGAGGCCGCCTCGCCACCGGGGAAAAAAGTTTGGGCATAGGACAAATCATCCGTGGCCTGAAGAAATAAATTCTTGAGGTGATCCGGACTTTCGGCATTAGCCTCTTTTAAACTGGCTTCAAATTCTTGCCAGCGGTTTATATTAGCACGAATAAACGCAGACTCCGTCATGGGGTAGTTAAAGGCTTCGAAAAATACCAAAAATGGACAGCATTCGCATTCAAACGGCACAAAATGTAACAATCGAACAACCCTTAGCGGGGGTAGGCGACCGCATAGTGGCTGGATTTTTAGATTTAATTATTCAGGTTATTGTGGCCTTAATTGGCAGTTCCATTATTGGGGCCTTAGTGGATTCGAGCCTTCAGGTATGGCTGATTATTGGGTATAATGTATTGATTTTGACCTATCACCCCTTGAGTGAACTGTTTTTTAATGGGGTATCCATTGGCAAGCGTATTATGCGCTTACGAGTGGTTAAAATTGATGGCAGTGCCTTAGGAGTGGGCGATGTGCTTTTGCGCTGGCTGCTCTCCTTAATTGAAATTTTTATGACCTATGGCGGTCTGGCTACTTTGGTGGTGGCCTTAAACCCCAAAGGACAAAGATTAGGAGATATGGCGGCTGGCACTACGGTGATTCGCACCCGCAATAGCATAGGCCAATTGAAACAGAATTTGGCCCGTCGACCAAAATTACCCGATGATTATGAGCCCAGTTACAGCAATGTACTTGACCTATCGGACAAGGAAATTGAAATCTGCCGCCGCACCGTACGCTTATTCCGTTTACGACAAGATCGTCAGCCTATGGAGCTCGCCAAGGAAATGGTGGAAAAACGATTGGGCATTGAAAGTGACTTGCACCCCATTAAGTTTATGGACATCATTGAGAAGGATTATGTGTATTACAGTCAGCTAGCCGAGGAAAAACTAAAAATGGGCACCGGCATCAGCACAAGTCCCGAAGAAGACCAAGCGCAGGTTTAGCTCTACAGGCAGCATTCGCCTTTTAGCTGCGAATCTGGCAATAGGCCAGCAAAGCGAGCGTTTGACTTAAAAGCCTTAGCCATGATATTCCAAAGCCCGCTTGATACCGTATTCCCTTTAAGACTATTCCGAAAAAAACTTGGCGGATAGTCTTCCTACTATAGACCAAGGCGATAATTAAAAGCCTCTAATATTCGAAGCGCCCTTGCTGATACCAAAGCAGGGGCGCTTTTTTTGGGTTTATACGCTTCTGGGCCTAAAACTTCCGCATAAAGGAGGAGTTTCTTCCGCATGAACCGAGCAAAACATCCGCAAGAAGAAGGAAGTTCTTCCGCATGAATCGGGAATTTCTTCCGCAAGATTCTTAAAATGGCTATCGAAAGCGGAAATTGCCACTCCCTTGACGCACAGATTATTCCCTTTAAGAATATCCCAGCCGTTCCGTGCATTTTGCTAAGCGGAAGCGATTGGCCTTTAGGAGCTGAAAGCAAGTTTTAAAAATGCGTAGTTTAGAGGGACTGTTGACCTGAATTTAACCGTAGTGCTTACTTCTGGATTTTCCCTGTATTTTGAGTTGTTGTTGCTGCGTTTTGGCTCGACTGATAAGAAAGTGTAAAGCCCGCTTACTTAAAATGAAACCGCTAGCACCAATATGAAGAATAGGATTATTGTTGGGGTAAGTTTTGCAATGATGGGTATTATCCTTGGAATACTTCTGATAAACCATATGCACTTTATCCATCGTCTTGGCGGCTTATTATTGGCGGTTTTGTGTGGCTTAGTATTCCTTGTGTTGGCAAAAGCTGCTATTCTAAAAAAGAACCTCAGGACATTCAACATCTGTGTTGCACTTTCGATTCTTTCGTTTTCGGCAATACTACCATCAGCATTAAAGTACTTCACCTATAGAGTAGACCAAATGGCATTAAAGAGTAATGCAGAAAGCATGATTGACGATATTGAAACCTTTATAAGGACAAACAATAAACTACCAGATGAAGACTCAGGCCTCCAAGGCTTGGAGTTTTGTACAGCCGAAGAGTTTAATTCCTTCAGAGAAGGAGTATCTATATTGGTTAACGAAAATAACCAGACCTATTCAATATGTTATTGGAAAGGCTTTTGGGTGCAGATGAGATTTGATAGTTACACTAGGGAATGGAAAAAAAATGATTTTGATTAAACTATGATGCTTCCAACAAATGAAAAGAATAGTTCCAATTTTGATTTTAATTGTATTCACTTCTTGCGACCCCGGAGTTGTAAATAAATATGTTGTTGAAAATCAAACCGATTCTGTATTAAGAATTGAATCGAAGCTAAATTTTGTACATAGAAGTGTAAACAAAAAAGATTCCGTTGATAAGGTTGAACTAAAACCTGAAGCGGCAACAATAATTACGGAATATGGCGAAATTGGTAGGGCTCACGATAAAGGAGAAGGTTTTCTTTCTGGAATCGATACTATAATTGTAAAAATGAATAATCGGACTTTGATCAAGGACATATATGACCGAAAAAACTGGGAGTATAAAGTGCTGAAAAGCGGAACTTTCTTGACAGATGAAGTTGAATACCTACTGAAACTGAGCAAAACCGATTTTGAATAAACTCGTGCTACACTTAGGTATAAGCATCTATAATTATGAAAACACTTGGACTCACTATACTATTTCTATGGACATTTAATCCACTGCGTGGACAAGAAATTCACCGTTTAAATCAATCCGAAATAGATAGTTTAATGAGCATTGTCCTTAAATATGATTTCAATGCATTGGAACCAACCGACTACTTTAGCTTGGCTATTTCAGTTAACAAAAGTGGTTGCCTTTACTACTCTATAAATGACACCGTAATGCAACGCATTTGCTGCTTAATCTGGAACAAGAACACCCCAAAAGACTGGTTATCAGAAGTGCAAAAAGAGGTTCTAACCAAATACCTTCATTCAGACCTGGCTTGTTTACCAGCAAAGATTTCCAATAGCTCAACTTACTGCTGTAATGAAAAATCAACCTTAGGAAAACAGATTGCAGATTTCCTCAGTTCTCAATCACCGGAAGGTCACCCATACCCAAGTTGGTGTTCATTTTGACCTGAGGAAAAAGAACATTGGCATCTAGGAATAGTAACCCCCTTTGTAAGCTTCCAGAACAACAAGGACACACTTTTAAACCAATGATCATTCGATTCCTTTTCAGCCTGATGATTCTGTCATTCCCCATGTTTTCCATGGGACAAAATGAGGACTGTGATTTCGAGATCGACTCCTTGACGGGAGAAAAGATCTATACGAGTTATGATCAGCCGCCCAACATCGGTGGATCGGAACAAACGACCCAGGAATATCTCAAGAATAACATCGAATATCCGCATCATTACAAAGACAAAGAATGGATTGTAGTGACCTTCACCATAAACCGAAATGGTCAAATGGATCAGGTAAGTCTTTATCAGAATTCAAAAAATGAACTTGTCAATCAAAAGGTCGTAAGTGCATTTAAGAACATGCCTAATTGGAATCCCGCACTTTGTAATGGCGAACCGGTTACCGCGAAGTATGTGATTACAATACGATTTGGATTATTGAAAGACGGGAACTAAAATCCAAGAAAAAGCAAAAGGCTTTTAGGGGCTGAAGGGAAGTTTTAAAAATGCGTAGTTTAGAGGGACCGTCGACCTGAATTTAATCGTAGTCTTTACTTCCGCATATCCCCGCATTTTGAGTTGTTATTGCTGCGTTTTGTTCAAGATATAAACAAGTTGGGCTTAATTAAAATGAGAATAAAAAATCTTAGTATACCAATCGTTTCTCTCAGCCTATTGTGCAGCTGCATTACGGTAAACAAGATAAATGAAAGTGCATCACGATACGTTCCGAAACAAGATTTTTCGATAGAAGATCTAAATGGCAGTTTTGCTAATAGACCAATTACTTTGAACCAAAATGGAGGTGAACCTCTAGGAAAGTTCTTTTTTGCTCCGTTTAAAGTTTATGAATGGGGTGAGAATATAGACTTGGAGGGACTTGTTAAAATTAAGTCATTAAGTTCATCAAGATTACAAGTCCAGCTATGGAAGGCTGATTCACTTTGTTGTGAGGTTGAAATTCAGGGAAAAATTAAAGACGACTACTTTGAAGTAAGAAGGAAATTAAAAGTAATTGGAGTTCCATTCATTTATTTCACATCTCGAGAAAGAAAAATTATCCTTTCAATATCGAAGGGTGGTAATTTAATTTTGAAACAAGGGAAAAGTGACTTTGGAAATATTTTCCTTTTTTCCGGAGGAGGTGACTCTTTCGCTAGTTATGAATTTAATAAAATAAACTAAGCCCAACACTGCATAAAATGCATTAAAACGCATTTTATGCGGGACCTTTACCAAACATATTGAAGAACCTAATTTTCATATTATCAGCAATTATTTTTTTACAGTCCTGTCAGCAAAATCAAGAGATAAAAACTAATCAAGATTCTACAGAAACTTCTTCAAAAAGGGACATAGTGGAAAAAGTAAAATTGATGGATAATGAAAATCAAGATTTATCCATAAATAGAGATTCGATTAATGAATTTCTGGACAACCCTTTTGACCTTTACCAATTTAAAAAGATAAAAAGGATGTCTAATAGTGGTGGTGGCAGTCCCGAAGACTACTTTTTTAAACCAACTAAAAAAGGAATGTATTATCGATACTTCCTTTTTTCACGAATTCAAGGATATCTAGGAACTAATAAGGATAAAATTATCCGCAAGGAAGATGGACTTGAAATTACGGTTTATAAGGAGTTCGGTAAATACCAGTATGAATTTATTGACCCTACTGAAGAACTAATTCAAGTAAAAGCAAAATTTAATGATTTTGATTTACCAGAATTAGCCTTAGTTGGATTAGACTCCGTTGAAATAATAGGAAAATTTGGGGCACCGGATTTTATTAAAAAAGATTGTTTAGTGTACCAATACAATAGCAAAGCATTGATTCTTAAACTAAGAAACAAAATGGTGAAATGGTTGAAATATGTTGTTCTGAAAAAGGAAATTGACATTGATAAGAATGAACGTCTATTTGAAGAATAAAATACGTTTTGTAACGAAGGACATAGCTTATGGTGCGTAAACGGCTACCAGCAAGATTTTCGAGCCATAGCTAGCTTTAGTTTCGATGGACACAAAAGTGCTTTGAAACCGCCACAAGCCATTTGCAAGCCGTTAGCGGCCATTTGAAAAAACATGATACGAGTACTAATTGACGAACTTGGAGACGGACTCGATGACATCATCAGGATTTTTCTAAGTTGATGTTAAACGCAATCACTATTTAATCAGCGCAATTCTCAAAAGCGCAGATCAGCTTAAAGTACCTGCACAAGAAGTCCTTTATTAATTCTTAGCAGCTGATCCTATTACAAGATACCGCCTAGGGTATAAAACAAGTTAGCCGCTATTTAAATACACCCCTTACCCTGCTCTTATATTAAACACTTCGTCCACTTAAAGTCAATCATTTGACCTTATTTTAGTATTTTTGGTTGAAATAAGAAATTTTTGATACGCGAAATATCTAAGAAGCAGGTTTTAGACAGGATCCGATTTGAGAACCCTTGGTGGGTAAACGGTGAAATCGAAGAGGACTTTGATTCCATGCCTCGACGACTTTACTTCGACCTTTTCAAGCCCCTTGTTTACGAACGCGATATCCGCCGCGCGGTTGTTTTAATGGGACCCCGGCGAGTTGGAAAGACGGTTATGCTACACCACCTGATCAAGGACCTCATTGATAGTTCTATCGATCCCAAAAAAATCATCTTCATTACGATTGAGAATCCGATCTATAACAATATTGGACTTGAACAGCTCTTTGAACTTGCGAAAGAGGCATCAGGCCTTGAGGATAAAAGTGGATGGTTCGTGATATTTGATGAAATCCAATACTGCCGAGACTGGGAAGTTCACTTAAAAACCCTGGTGGACAGCTATCGCAAGGATAAGTTTATCGTATCAGGGTCTGCAGCGGCGGCCTTGAAATTTGCTAGCACAGAAAGTGGTGCTGGCCGCTTCACCGACTTCTTACTACCACCATTAACCTTTAATGAATATATCTCGCTCAAAGGTTTAGATCGAATCATTAAGCCCCTTGGCGTCATTTGGAATGATCAGCAAACAGACTTTTACACCTCTACCCATCTTGATGAGCTAAACAAACACTTCATCGATTATATCAACTTTGGAGGATATCCTGAGGTCATTTTCTCGCAGAAAATGCAAGCCAACCCGGGTCGATATATTCGACAAGATATTGTTGACAAAGTGCTACTTAGGGATTTGCCAAGCCTTTACGGGATTAGTGACACGAGAGAGCTAAACTCCCTTTTCACAACTATTGCTTACAACAGTGGAGCCGAGTTTTCGCTTGAAACATTGAGTAGACAGTCGCAGGTACCCAAGAACACCCTTAAAAAGTACATAGAGTATCTCGAAGCTGCATATTTAATTAAACAAGTCCGCAGGATTGACCAAAGCGGCAAGCGATTCAAAAGAGATAACTTCTTCAAGATTTATTTAACCAATCCTTCTTTGAGAAGTGCCCTTTTTTCTCCCATTACCTCCGATGACGAGATGATTGGGAATATGGTAGAGACTGCCGTGTTTGCTCAATGGATGCATCGCGATTGGTTTACCCCCTGGTACGCACGTTGGCCTCAAGGGGAAGTGGATATGGTCGGACTCAGTGACTCCACCCTTAAACCCATTTGGGCTCTAGAAATCAAATGGTCCAATCGGTATTTCGAGAAACCTTCCGAATTGAAAAGTCTCCACAAGTTTTGTACGGAGAATAATTTAGACCGTCCTATCGTGACTTCCATAAACAAAGAAGGAATTGTTAAGTACAAGGAAAAATCATTTCAATTTATGCCCGCTTCCGCATATGCATATACCGTGGGAAAAAGAACCTTAGAGCAGAAAAAGGTAAAATAAAACGACTGTAGAAAAGGTGCCTTTGCTGAAGCCTCCTATAACCCGAATTCACGAAGGCCTGTTTCAGGTTCTTTCAAATGGACTTGTCCAAGCCTTTTTAAGCAATGTAAAAAAAGACCCCTTTGAGCAAATTGCCACTTGACATACAAATTGAGTTCTTCAAAGTCTATAATAAGGAGATTTCCGTAGAGGAGTTTGAAAAGTGGCTCTATTCAAAAAAGGAACTCGAACAACTTCTCGACCACGACACCTATATCGATTTAATATCATTGAATTACAAAGAGCGCCATGCCAAGTATGAGCTGGGAAAAATAATAGACCCTTTTTTGGACTTGGGGAAATTTGAGGAAAGAAAAATAAAGAAGGTTCTCACCGACCTCATTGAGCGGACAGATGATTTCGCTAAGTCACTGATTGACACTTATAACTTATATTGTTTAGGTTACTTTTTCTTTAACAATCTTGGCTTTGGTTACGGCTTAACCTTCTCGGAAGACTTTTGGGACTACAGTAACTGGGAAAACTTAAGCATTAAGGAGAAAAACAATCGAATTGACCGAATTCATCCCGGTGTTAAAAGAGAAGCGCAATTAGTCTTGAAATGGCTGGTCGAAGAGAAAATTGTCCCCACTGGCGAAAAAGACGACCTCGGTCATTATCAATATCTTGATAAAAGAACGGACTCCGAAAAAAATCTCAGGACAGTTGAAACAATTAAGATTGAAGAAAAAGAAGAACCACTGCTGGCGACAAAAAATAAACGCATGTCGGTATTAACACGTCTTCGTCATTGGCTATTCGGTTGACAGAGAAACCTTCCGTTTCTTTACGACACGGCGGACGGTGCCACGCCGCAATTATTAATACCGCTGGTGCCTATTGAAACTTATTATGAAAAGAATAATTAGCCTAATATTCGGTATAGGGCTTTTAGGGTGTAATAATTCAGCTGATCATCCTAAAGGGCAAGAGGTTCAAGTAGTTCGTTTAGGAACTGAATCAAGGATTTCATTTATTGGAGACCCAACAGTAGGAATAGTAAGCCTCCCCTTAAAGAATATCGATTCTTTAAAACTAATCGAAAAGCCAACTAAATACCCTGACTTTCAACTTGAACTCTATAAGGGGAAAATTGCCACAAGACTTATGAAAGTTGGAGACTTCCCGTTTAAAGCTAAACTATATTCAAATGGCCACTCCTATCTGTTGATTGATACAATCAAGATTAGACCACCAAGCTCCGTTATTAGTAGTCGCTTTGGAGAGTTTCTTATTGCTAATCAAGAGAATTATTTATCTGTTTCATCTAATGGTCAGATAAGAGATGACTTAAAGCTAGAATCGGATAAAGGAAGTTTACAATTAATCAGTCCAGGGGAGTATCTTTTAGCGCCAATGAAAGAGGACACGATTAAAATATCAAGTTATACCATGATTAATGGGGCCGAGAGACTAATAGGTACAAAAACGTTTATCGTTATTAATGGAGATATTAAATTGAAAGATCTGCAATAGAAAGACCTTTTCCACCACCCTCTCAAGGCGCCCTTAAATTATTCCTCAACCACTCGCCTATTTAAGGCCAATGCTGCATCGAATTTGGAAATGAAGCCTATTTAAAGAGGCCCTATCCTAAAAACTTCTAAGTTTGATACTATCAAATGATACTATCACGATGCGGCCGCCCCATGAAATTAATAGCACAACTCTAAAACTGCTGTGCAGTATATCGGAGGCTATGGGTGCAATTAAGGCCTTCCCTTTAGTACCGGCTTCGCAAGCAAAATCAACCATATTCGTAAACACATAAGTTAACTTTTATCTCTTTTTGTAAACACATAGGTTAACTTTTCAATAGATTTGTAAACCTAATTGATTACAAAAAATGAGAAACAAGCGAAAACTTTTAGTCGAGCAACTTGACCAAAAGCTGAAACCGTTCTCTAATAGCAGAATGGTCATAGTTCCAGAACGTGGATGGGTTAATACCATTCGAACCGCCCTTAACATGACTATGGCCCAGCTTGGTGCCAAACTAAACATTACCCGACAAGGCGTAAAAAGGATTGAAGAAAGTGAAGCCAATGGCACGATAACGCTTAAGTCCTTGAAGGATGTTGCCTCAGCACTCGATTTAAAACTGGTATATGCATTAGTCCCTAGAGCAGGAACCATAGACGACTTAATCGAGGCAAAAGCAAATCATTTGGCTCAAAAAATAGTGTCGCGGACCAATCAAAATATGAAATTAGAAGATCAGGGTATTGGAAATGACAAGCTAGCCGAATCAATAAAGGAACTAGCTAGTGAAATAAAACGAGAAATGAGAAAGTCTTTATGGGATTAGATTTCCAGTACAAAGATGGACAAACACCACTAGAGGATGAAGAAAAGGATGGTCTTAAAATAAAATCCATCACCACTCATGGCGAGTTAGATGAATTTGAGCAACTGAACATAGAAAAGGCGGTCGAATGGACCATTCACACAAGCTTCAAACCCAGAAACATCTTGACCGAAAAGTTCATCAAAGACCTACATAAAAGAATGTATAGTGATGTATGGAAATGGGCCGGCGAATTTAGGAGAACGGAAAAAAACATCGGAATTCCATGGACCAAAATAGGACTCGAATTAAAAAACCTATTAGACGATACTAACTTTTGGGTAGAAAACAAGTCCTACCCGCCTGAGGAAATAGCCATTAGATTCAAACACCGATTGGTATCCATTCATTGCTTCCCAAATGGTAATGGCAGACACTCTAGAATAATGGCCGACATAATTATGGAGTCCATCTTTGGCCATGAAATATTCTCGTGGCATCAGTCAAATATGGTTAAAGCAAATTCCATTAGAAAGGAGTATATCCTGGCCCTAAAAGAAGCTGACCAGGGAAATATTAAACCCCTCATTGAATTTGCAAAAGGCTAAAGCGCCAAGCTTTGCTCACTTACACGTCTAACCAAATCTTATTCTGATGCGTAATGGTATATTCTCCGAACCAGCCTTTTCCTCACTCACAACTCTGCACCTCACAATGCCTTAATTGCTGTAAGTCGGTACAAGGGGTTTACTGCTCTATCCTGCTGGTTGACGCTAAAACGACTCTCAAATTCAATAACTTAGCATAACAGCTTGGGCACTACCATCCTCAAACACCACCATATACATGCCCGGAGGAAGCCCCCTGAGGTTTAGGCTTGATTCGGCCGCTCGTCTTAGCTTCTCCCCACGAGCGTTTAATACGGCACGCACTACCTTGCCTTGCGGCAGATGGAAAATCCCTTGAGAAGGGTTAATCTGATTTAGGTTCCTATTATGGCTGAGTGATCTTATGGCTGCTCAAGCCAAATCATCAATTTCTTGGCCTAATCCATCAAAAAGAAGGGAATTAAAGGGTCTAGTTTTGACCCGTCTAGTAAGGCTATTCGATATGTCTAGTAGACCTAATTCTAAATTAAAAACATAAAAATGAAAAAAACAGTATTAGCGCTGCTGCTTAGCCTGAGCAGTATGAGCGGACTTATTGCACAAAATGATTTTAGCGCTACAGTGGGTCTTAGCCTACCGTTAGGGGCCTTTGCGGAAAATGATTTAGCCATGGGCAGCGGAGGTGCCTTAAGCGGCTTAAATGTAAATGCTGTTCATCGCCTTCATATAATCCAAGAAACCCTGATGTGGCGTAACAGACTTGGCTTTCACTGGAATGCCATCGACCAAATCCGCTTAGGTAATTTTGATCGCCTGTTTAATGATGCCGACGAAAATGCATCGAACTACTTCTTTATTCCATTAGAAACAGGACTTGAAGCAGGCCTGGCGCTTGGTCAAAAATTCAGAGGTTCTGTCTTAGCCGGCTTTAGCTTTAGTTATATGCAGCTTAGTGATTGGGAAATCGCCGCCAACCGAAGGGTCGAGTTTGATCCAGCATTTGCAGCCGGCTTCCATGCAGGCTTAGAGTTTACTTTCGCCGAGCATTACCTCCTTGGTGTCCACTACCAGTACTTAGGGGATTTCACTTCTGATGCACAAGCAATAGGCTTAGATCCTACAAACTCCAAGTTTGAGCATAAACAAGAGGCTCAAAATTTAAGTATCCGGTTGGGGTACCGTTTTTAAAAACCTGAGAAGTAGTATAGTGTTAAGATTCCATTCTCAGTTTAGGGTAGCTCGAGTGCATCGAGCTACCCTTCTTATTTTTTGAAGTCTTCCTTGATTATATGAATAAATTACAGCCTTTTTTCGATTACGTGGCCCGGTTCATCGAGCTTAATACCGAAGAAATTGAGTCGATTTCAAATTACCTTAAGGTAGAGAAAAAGAAGGCGGGTACCATTTTACTTAGGGAAGGACAAACCGCCAGGGTATCCTATTTCAACCTTAAAGGCTGCGTTCGTCAATTCTACTTGGTTGAGGGTAATGAAAAATCTACTGCCTTTTACTTAGAATCACAATTCATAAGCTCTATGCGAAGCTTCGTTAATAAAAGTCCAGCAGACCACTACCTGGAATGCCTCGAAGATTGCATTTTAATCCCCATTACCAACTCCATTGAAAAGGAGCTCTTAGATACCTTTCCAAAAATGGAACGTTTTGCACGATTGGTTTTGGAAGAAGAGCTTGGTAATTATCAAGTGATGCTCTCTAACCAAATATTCCTAAATCCAGAAGAACGGTATTTGGAATTAACTAAAAACCATAAGGCACTGTTACAACGGGTAAGCCTAAAACACCTTGCCACTTTCCTAGGCATTAGTCCAGAAAGCCTAAGCCGTATCCGGAAACGTATTGCTAAGCGAAATTAACTTAAGTCAATTCTTCCCTCTTCATGCCCCCCTAGTTTTGTGGTAAATAAACCATGAACTACAAAATATACAGCGCCTTAACCGGCCTTAGTGTGTGGCTTATGGCCACACTCGCTTTTAGATGGTGGGGACCACTCTTCTTCTTAGTCGAAAATAAGCTGCTGATGTTGAGCTTCTATGCCTTCACAATTCCGCTAATTTTTCTGATTTGCCAGATTGTATTCTCCAGGTTGAGCTTAAGTAATTGTAAGCGAGCTACAAGTGCTTTAGCTCTCGCTATCCCGGGCATGTTGGCCGATGTGATTAGCATCTCATTTCACGATCTGGTTTTTCCCGGCCTTAATCTTGCCCAGGTTAGCAACTTAGGCGCCTGGGTCCTCTGGGCGTACGTTCTTGTATTAATTAGTCCATTTCTTTTAAAAGCTAAGGAAGACTAAAGAAAAAAAAGGCCCCTAGACTTTCTAGGGGCCCCACAGTAGACCCATGGTTTTAGTTTTCGTATAAAGGATTAACCAATCTTAATGTCCCTTAAAGATATCCATAGGCCCTACTTCCCCTACCCTTCTTTCCAGGTCCAGCTTTTCCAAAAGATTACCACCAAAGCTAGGCTCTCAATAATACGGAAGAAGTAATCGTCCATATCAGTAGGCATTTCATACTGTATAAGGGCAAATGTGATTACCGCAGCTCCTAAATTGAGGGGACGGTTGAAACGTTGTTTCAACACACGGGCAAGAACAATCATTAGAATGGGAATTTCCAGTACAATTCCGCCAATTAAAATAATAAGGTCAGTAATCTTCTGCCCGTGATAAAAACCCGTTAAGAGCATCTCCAAATGACTCTTTAAGGTCATCTGATGAATATCTCTAAAAATGATATTGATTAAAATGAAAACCCATAAACTGGATAGTAGAACTCTTCGATCTATGCTTTGGTCCATGTTCTGTATTTTGAGCAAAGGTGCGGCTAGCTACCCCTCATAACTTGACACAATAGGCCAATTTATTGACGCTTTGGACCAAGCCTTAGACTATCCCTTTTTTAATTAATTTCAATCTCTACTTTTGAGCCATGTCAGCCATTCAAAGTCTTCAATACAAAGGCAAAGCTATTTTTAGTTACTTCCAGAGCGAAACGCCAAACGATGAAGGGATTCCCTTAAGGCCTGGTGCCTGCTATGCATACATTTTTAAAGGAGAGGGCCAAGATTTGGCGGCCCCTTACGGAATCCGAGCCTTGAAAGATCAGGTCATTGCATCCTTATGTGGACTTACCTTAGGGAATGTTATTGCCCAACAAGAAGCAGGTAAAGTAAGCTCTATAGTTGCTCATCTAGATCCTACTTTCCTAAAGGAAATTTTTGCTGATACCAAGCCGGAGTTCTGGCAAGAATTAGATCGACCGGTTAGTAAATACTTAGCTGCGGAAAGTGCCAATGCCTTAATTCAAGGTTTTTTCGCATCGCTGAAAACGCTCTTCGACCATCAAGTGGTGGATGAGACTTTATTGGGTTTAAAGTTAAAGGAGCTTATAGTACTGCTTCTCAAAACCTCCTCTTCCAAAGACATCCTTCTCATTCTTCGAAGTCTCTTTTCAGATCGACAATTCAGTTTTAGGGAGATAGTTGAAGCTCATATCTACGAACCGATTAGCCTTAACAGTTTGGCCGCAATAACAAATATGAGCCTATCGAGCTTTAAGCGTCAGTTTCAAGAAATTTATGGGGAAAGCCCCGCACGTTGGCTGCTAAATAAACGCTTAGAAAAACTAGCCACGCTTATCCGACTACGTGAAGAGCCTGTGGCTGTGCTGGGATATGAATGTGGTTTTAACAGCCCCGAACAAGTTTCTCGTGCCTTTAAAAAGAAATACGGCTTAAGTCCTTCTACTTATCGCCTTAACTATCGGAAAAATTAATTTCTAGTCCTTAGACCTTCCTTGTCAATTCTTTGAGCTTTAGCGTCAAGCCTTTAGTTCGGTTCAGCAGCACCTTTGCCCCGAATAAAACTTATTAGAAATGACAAATATCCAATTACCAAAAAATCCACGCATTGTTCTTAGCACCCTTTGGGTCTTTGTAATGATGAACATGATCTATGCTGATATTCTTGGCACCCTTAAGCCTGGATATGTAGAAAGCCTGCAGGAACTGAGTACCACCTTAAGTCCGGAAGTGATCCTTCTCTTTTCGGTTTTAATGGAAGTACCCATAATTATGATTCCAATATCCCGCTTTGTTACACGCAAATGGAATCGCATTTTCAATTACGCTTTTTCTAGTCTTTCCATTTTATGGGTGGTTGTTCCAGCATTAATGACTTCCCTAGGCAGTACGCCTATCTCATACGTCTTTTTCGCAATAGTGGAATGTAGCAGCATGATATTCATAATGGTATACGCAGCTCGCTGGAAGCAAGAAAATGAAGCTGCTTTAGCATGAGTCAAATTATAATTTTACGTACTCATCTTAACCCAACCTTGTATCGATATCTCCTAGAACCTTATTTAAATAAGCGGCGAGGCATTCTTAAATGGACCGTTGACTGGGAAGATCAGGATCGTGTTTTACGGCTCGAGGTAGCGCATTATATAAGTGAAATAGAGCTCACTCATAAGCTCAATAAAATTGGGATTATAAACGAACCCCTAGAAGACTAAGATGAAAGTAATTAGCTACAATCAATACGGTGGAACCGAGGTACTTAATATAAAAGACCAGCCGGTACCGGAGCCTGCAAAACATGAAGTACTTATTAAAAACCTCTACATCGGCTTAAACCCTTCCGAAGCCATCACCTTACAAGGAAAAATTTGGATTGCTCGCTTAGAGAGCGGAATCCTCCGCCCAAAGCAGAATATTTTGGGAGGTGATATTGTGGGGGAAGTAGTGCAAATTGGTCGAGATGTAAGAGGTATTAAAGTTGGAGACCGAGTGGCGACGCGCACCAAAGGCCAAGCATTAGCAGAATTTACAGCTTTAAATGCCCAGGAAGTATGTTTAATCCCAGCGAATGTTGATGATTTAGATGCAGCAGCTAGTATTCTTACCGGGGTCACGGCATACCAAGCCTTAGTAGAGCTAGCTCTTGTCAAGCCCAAAGAAAAAGTTCTTATTAATGGTGTAACGGGAGGCATTGGGATTATGGCTACTCAGTTGGCACGAAATACTAAGGCTACCGTTGATGGTTTTGGGAGTTCGGCCAACTTCGGTTACCTTAAAAGCCTAGGTCTTAATAAGGCTCATGATTATTTATTCACTTCTCTTGAAGAGCTAAATGAGACCTATGATATTATCATCGATTTGGTTGGCAATTGGTCCGCTAAAAGTATCCTGAAACAACTAAAACCTAATGGCTGTGCTGTAATGGTTGGCTATCAAAGCCTAAGCCGTACAATGGGCTGGTTGCTTCGCAAGGGTAAACGCGCTGAAGGAAAGCAAATGCACATTTTAAATGCTGAGGCCAACCCGGAGCGCCTTAAAGTTATACTTCAACTTATTGCCGATAAAAAAGTAAAGCCCCGTATCGGTGAAGTATTTCCCTTGGAAAAATCCCCCGAAGCCTTTGAGGTTCTCTGTGCTCCCTATCAATATGGGAAACTCATTTTACGTACCTAAGAATGGACGATCGTGAACGAGACTTTATAGTTTCAGCTCCCATCTCGAAGGTCTTCCGTAAAATCGCCCCAGCCTCCATGCTGGCCTTGCTCATCTTTGGGCTAAATACCTTTATGGATACCTTATGGGTGGGAGTCTTTCTTAATCCCCAAGCCCTCGCTGCTATTGGAATTGCGGCACCATTTAGTAGTCTTTTAATGGGATTAGGCTCTTGGCTCGGAACGGGTCTCGGTACGCTGGTTTCATTCGCTTTAGGTTCTAAAGAGGACGAGGACATAGCCCAACTTAATGGAATTGGCTTTTATCTTTTTATTCTTGGCAGCCTAGTGGGTTGGTCCATTTTATTCTTTAGCGATCTTAGCTTGAGAACCTTTGGATTCGACCCGGAGCTTACCGACCTAGCCCTTCAATACCTAGATACATGCCTATATGCTGCGCCGGTATGGATTATTGGCTTTGGATTAAACTACACCGTTCGTGCAGAGGGAAAAGTAAAAAAAGCAGCATGGCTAATGCTCCCTGGCTTGATTCTCAATCTTATCTTAACTCCGATTCTCTTAGAATATACAAGCCTTGGTCTTATTGCCGCTGCATGGGGCACGAATGCGGGAATGCTTCTCACAAGCCTAGTACACGTTTTCCATTATCGCACACTACATTGGGAATGGCCAAGCTGGTCTATGCCCAATATTCGAAAAGCACATGAAGTAATCCGACTAGGCTTTCCCTCTTTCTTGAACATGATAATGTCCATTTTACAAGCTTTGGTCGTGTATTCTGTTTTAGGTGCAGTTGCAAGCTTGGAGGAAATAGCCCTATACACCAGCCTTAATCGAATGCTGCTCTTTCTTTTAATGCCTTTAGTTGGTATTATGCGAGCCCTTTCTCCCGTAATTGGCATCAATTTCGGAGCGCAAAAAATAGATCGACTGAATGAAAGCTTTTGGTATTTCAGTCATAAAGGCTTGGGGCTGATGATTATTTTCATTCTATTAAGTGTAGCTCTGACGCCATTTCTTGGCTCACTATTTATGGGAGACGGTTATGAACTAAGCTCAAAGACCCAATTAGCAGCACTCTCTTTCTTGAGTACGCTGCTCTTATATCCTTATTTGTTTAATGGCTTAAGCTTTGTTACAGCGCTAAAAAAAGATAAGCACAGCATGATCATAGGAATGGCCAGGCAGTTTCTCTTTTTCTTGCCCCTAGTCTATTTTGGTGGTCCTCACTATGGTTTTCACTGGATTTTTTACGCTACACTAATTACCGAAATTCTCAGTACCGCTCTAGCTTTAGTCCTCGTATATCAAAATGTAAAGGTCCTTCAGCAGAGAGGATTAAATCCGATGAGCTCAAGAGTTAATTTTAAATCTTAATTGGCAGTTTGTCAAAAAGTAGTCAGAGGTAGTTAATTCTCATCTTCTTTCATAATCATAAGGATGGCGGAAGAATATGTTCTATAAGAAATCATCACTTGGGTAGATAACACTTGCGAAGTTCTGACAAGACTCAAGGACTTAGTAGAATCCTTTGTGAGCTACCATCCTCAAACACCACCATATACATGCCCGGAGGAAGCCCACTGAGGTTTAGGCTTGAGTTGGCCGCTCGTCTTAGCGTCTGCCCACGAGCGTTTAGTACGGCACGCACTACCTTGCCTTGCGGCAGATGGAAAATCCCCTGAGAAGGATTAGGATAGATATAATCTGATTTCAGCTCCTCCTCTTGCAAGGCAATACCTTGGCAATTCAAGTTCATGATATAGGTCCACAGTTGATCATCAAATCCCGAGAGGGCTAAGCTTACCGAATCTGCCGCATTGCCCTGCCTAACCACCACCATATCTAAAGAAGGTACCACGTAAATACGTTGATCATTCTTTCCAGCGGCCATATATAAATCGGCCGGAGCACTGGGAATAATCATCCCAGAAAAGGACCAGGGTAAACCGGGCTGAATAAAGCTACTCTGGCCGTTAAGCCAGGTGAGGTAGCCATAGGCGGGATTTAAGTTCTGACTAGGGCTGGTCATTTGTCGGAGGTAAGCGGTATCGCCTAAAACCACATTACCATTCCATTGTCCCTCAGAAAGTAGCAATAAACCAAAGCGGGCCATTTGGCGGGCATTGGAGATGTAGAGATTATCCAACCATATCCCCCTAAAGCCAATACTACCCGCCAAAACTTGTTGGGTATAATTGTTTAAGCCTCTATTGGTAGCCGTTTGCAATACATCGCGAAGCAATAAATAAGGGGCATTGTGGTAATACCACTGACTGCCGGCATCCGCGCGGTACAGTAGGCAAGTATCGGCGGTACAATCTAAGTCGGCCACCTGGTAATCGAGGCCGGTGGTCATTTGCAGCTGATGCTTAATCGTGATTAAGGCTTCCTTATTTGCGGGAGCATTGGTCCAGCCACTACCTAAGTACTGGGAAGTAGAATCATTAATAGTTAAGAGTCCATCCTCCTGGGCTTTGCCAATTAAGAAGGCGGTGAGGGTTTTGGCGGCGGAAGCCCAATACCAAACCGAATCTTGGGTAAAACTGCCATAATAAGCTTCGTGGGCAATTTTGCCATTTTTTAGGATGATGAATGACTTGGAGTTGCTGGCCAATAAAAAGCTATCGAGCCGGGCAACTTCCTGTGGACACCAGTTTAAGGCGCTGGGGCTGAGGGTATCCCATTGCCCATTGCTGGGATAGTAATACTGTGCCTTTATAGTGGCTAAAGGAAGGAAAAGTACAAGAAGGAAATAACGAAGCATAGTCTCTTTTGGAACTTAGACCTCTAATGTCGGAAAAGTTTAATGGCCGAAAATCAATTTATTGCATCCCAATGCGCTTCCCTCCCAAGCTCTCAAAACCGGGACGTTCAAAAGCCATAAGATTTGGGAAGTCAGTTAAGAGCTGTTCCTGTAAATCTTCGTTGCAAAGCTCCCAAGCCTTAGCCAAGCGATTTAGCTCGGGGCCATTATTTTTAAGGTCGGCCAATACCTCTTTAATATGCTCCAAGGCCAGCCAAACCACCTTTGCGCTGCCGTTCCAGTCGCTTTGCGGGGGAATAACACCACCGGCATCAAAGCGACCGCCCAAGGCTCTTTGCAACTTGGGACCCACAAAATTTCGGTAGTGCAGTAAAACCTCCCGAGCGTTGTACTGCCTTAAAAAGGAAGTGCTGCGCAAGAAATCTTCCGCTTCTTGGGCGTCCTCCTTCCACCAAGTATCTAAAGCCTTTAATACCTGACCGTAATAGGACTTCCAGATGTCGTAAGTCTTTAAAGTTTCGGAATGCTCCGGATTAAAATCACCGCGGTTTTTTTTGGCTTCAATTTGCTCGGGCAGTCGATCTAAAGCGGCAAAGTCTAAATCCTGAAACTCATTTCTGACCTTGCTCTCCGGGGCCCGATGCGACCATTCGCCAGGCTCAATTTTACCATCGGCATTTTGGGCGTGAAAAAACCCACACATCTGCCGTAAGGTGCAGCGCTCGCACCAACGATTGCAATAATGATGTATGGAAGGAATACGATGCACCCATTGGAATTTCTCTAAAATTAAAAAAAGGCCTGTATTGCTACAGACCTTTTGGGGAAAAGCTTTTTAGGGTTTGACCTCCGCCGAGCGATTATCCAAAATCTCATTCGAGCGCTCAATGGCTTTGCGGAGTTTATAATCACTCCAGGTGTTCTTGTAAAACTTATTGAAGTACTCGTCGAGCTTTCGGATAACGAAAACATTGTAGGCGCCGTGCAACTTACCCATCCGACTGGGGTTTAAAGTGCGCAGACTGAGCGAAAAAGAACCGTCAATGTATTGGATATAATGCCAAATTCCACTGGGCATAAATAAGGTTTCTCCGGGCAGTAAGTCGGTTTGCCAACCCGAGGCCAGTTTTAGGGCGGGGTATTTATCGTAGTCAATCTTACCTAAGTCTGCCGCGCTATGGGTGGTAAAGGGAAGCTTATAAAGGTATTTCGTTTGGTCTTGATCAAAAAGCGTTATCCGCTTTTTACCGCCAAACTGCGAAATGAAAACATTGGAAAGGTCAATATCGTAATGCAATCGAACATCACTTCCCGCGCAGCCAAAGAACATATACGGGAAGTCCTCCAAATAACCTTCCATTATGGGCGTATACTTAAAATCCTCCAGTAAGGAAGGTTCGAGCTTAAAAAGGTTAAACAAGAAAATGCGTAAATCGGAAGGAACATCATTCTCAAGCATATCGAGATACTCGCCAAAAGTACTTTCCTTAACCGGAGGCATCTCAATTTTGGTAGGATCATTATCCTGCCAGGCGCCGTGTAGTTTTACTTTATGATGGCCAGCCACTTCACGCAAGTGGGAATAGGTCCACTTCTCACGTGCTGCCCAGTCTTTAGTATAGTTTAAGAGCTTAACCGGAATGCGTGTTTTTACATAACGATGGTAAAATTCCTCTGGGCTAATATCTTCTACAACATCTACGGCTTGCAGCTGCATCTTTCAGGATTTAGAATTCAAAACTACGAATATTCCACCGCCAAAGGCCTAAGCAATAACTTAAACCGCAAAAGGCGAATGTTCAATTACAAATAGAGTACCGAAGCCTAAAAATCGAGACCTCGAATTCCCAATCCGATTTATAATCTGTAAATCAAGCGATTATAAACCACCGAAAACTGTCATAATTTCCACTGCCCAATAGTTCCGCGGAAAGGGCTTTTAAGTTTGCCGATTTAGGACCAAAGAAGCCAGCCGAAATGGAAGCTCGATTCTAAATAAAAAAAGCCCCGATTGGGGCCTTAATTTTTTTGGAGGAGGACTAATTATTCCAAGGCCTCCTTTACGAAGTCTTGCAGTTCCCCCTCTTCCATTTTCTTTGCCAGTTTTTTTAAGCTACGATCCTTATTTAAATCGTCCTTGTATTGTAAATAATAGTTGATCACTACTTCCAAGCCAGCCACATTCCCAGCGATGGCATCATCATCTCCGGTTTCCAAATAATATTTGGCCCAGCCACCCATAAAGAGAATGAGTAATTCGGGATTCTTTTCGGCATACTCCATCACCCCTGCATGCAGCTCCATGGTTAGGGCCGGAGTGCCCGTGAGCCAAGTCATTAAAAAGGCAGAAGCTTTTTTGCGTTTTAGGGCCTCTTCTTCCGGACCGTGACTACTTAACCAATTAACACAGGCAATCACATCCTTCTCGTAGACTTTGTAATCTTCGGCCTTATCCATTTTTGGATTCTTAGGCACCGTAAACTCTTGCGCAGCGGCGGGTAAGGTAAAGGCCAATAGCAATAGCGAACAGAAAATCAGTCTCATCTTTTATTTGTTTTGATTAGGCCTAAAAGGTAAGTAAAGAAATGGGGCTGTGAAAAACGTCCGAAGCCTAAAGTCGCTTTTCGAAGCAGTAACTGCTCTCCACCCCTTCATAAGGTGGATAATTAGGAATGCGCTGATAGTTGTTCTTCTGATAGAGGGCAATCGCCTCCGGTTGATTAATGCCGGTTTCCAAAACCAAGCTTTTAAAAGCTAATTCCCCAGCCCAGTTTTCCAGTTCGCCTAAAAGCTGAGAAGCCAAGCCTTGCCCCCGGAAGGACTCCTTCACATACATTCTTTTAAGCTCCGCTTTTCCCGACTTATCCATCGCTTTAAAGGCCCCACAGGCGACGGCCTCTTCGTCGCAATAAAGCAATACCACCTGCTTTAAAGAATCGATACCATTAAACTGATGATAGAAGCTATTCATGTCGCCATCTCGAATCACCAGCTCGGCGTCGAGCAGCTTTACCAGAGATTGAAAATCTTGGTTCTCCGAATTAGACCTGATTATTGTTTTAACCGACATGATTCAAACGACCGCTTAAAGTCCTGAAATTGGTGGCTGCTAAAAATTAAAACAAACGTTTTTTGCTTCGGTAAAAAACTTCAACGCTTCGAAGCCTCCCTCGCGGCCAACTCCGCTGTTTTTCATTCCGCCAAAAGGCGTTCGTAGATCGCGTATCAGCCAATCGTTAATCCATACAATACCGCTGTGAATCTCGTGAGCTACCCGATGGGCCCGGTTTAGATCTTGGGTAAAGATGGTGCAAGCCAATCCGTATTCAGTGCTATTTGCCATCATAAGTACCTCTTCCTCGCTGTCGAAAGGAGTAAGCGTAACCACCGGTCCGAATATCTCTTCTTGGTTGGTGCGACAGTCAAAGCTTAAGCCTTCGATAACGGTTGGTTCCAAAAAATAACCCTTATCGTAGGGAGCCGGCATGGCTACGCGCTTTCCACCGTGTAAAACCTGCCCTCCTTCTTCTTGTGCTAATTGAATATAGGACAAGATTTTGTTCATGTGTGCTTCAGAAACCACGGCGCCCATGCGCGAACTTTCCTCTTGCGGGGGTCCTACTTTTAAACCTTTAACCCGCTCAATAAAGGCCGCTTTAAATTTATCGTAGATGCCGCGTTGAACAAAGATGCGGCTGCCGCACAAGCAAATCTGTCCTTGATTAGCAAAAGCAGCGCGTACACTGATTTTTACGGCCCGCTCAAAATCACAATCATCAAAAATGATGTTCGGGTTTTTACCGCCTAATTCTAAGGACATCTTCTTAAACTTAGGGGCGGCTATACTGGCAATTCGCGCTCCGGTAGCGGTACCTCCGGTAAAGGATATGGCCTTTATGGTATCGTGCTCAACCAAGGCTTGACCGGCTTCGGCACCCAGGCCATGCACGATGTTAAGTACTCCCGCTGGGAAACCGACTTCTATGCATATCTGCGAAAGCAAATAGGCGGTATAGGGAGTAACCTCGGAGGGCTTGGCGATTACGCAATTGCCACTAGCCAAAGCCGGCGCAATTTTCCAACTAAATAGGTATAAGGGTAAATTCCAAGGAGAGATGCAGGCTACGGCACCCAAGGGCTGACGGAGGGTATAGTTAAAGCCCTTTCCGCCCATATTGTGAAACTCGTCTTCCTCGTGTAGGATGGCGGTGGCAAAAAATGCAAAATTATCGCGGGCCCGTGGAATGTCGACCGATTGCGCCAATTTAAAGGGCTTACCATTATCCCGACTTTCCGCTAAAGCCAGCTCATCCAAACGCTCGGCAATGCGATTGCTCAAGTTCATTAGGTGCTTGCTGCGCTCGGCATTACTTAGGGCCGACCAGCTGGGAAAAGCCTTTTCGGCTGCGGCTACCGCTTGGGCTACATCATCTGCCCCCGAGCGGGGAATTAAAGAATATACTTCGCCTTTGGCGGGCTCATAATTATCGAGGTAGCTCCCGCTTAGGGGTGCCTGAAGCTTGCCACCAATATAATTTTGCAGTTTTTCCATACTTAAAGGTTTGGCGTTCGACCACCATCAACGGGCACATTAATACCACTGATGTAAGCAGCGGCTGGCGAAGCTAAAAAGGCAATCGCATTAGCTACTTCCTCGGGCTGAGCAAAACGGGCTAAAGGAATTTCGGCGGTCATCTCCTTAGCAACTTCCGCTTCACTAGCTCCGGTTTTTTGGGCCTTATTGCTAATGATCGAAGTTAAACGGAGCGTTTCGGTGGCACCGGGTAACACATTATTTACGGTAATTCCATCAGGACCTAGCTCTCTGCTTAAGGTTTTAGACCAATTGGCCACCGCTCCCCGAATGGTATTACTTACCCCTAAATTAGGCAGGGGGGCTTTTACTGAAGTGCTAATTACATTAATGATTCGACCGTAACCGCTTTTGCGCATGCCTCCTATAAGGGCCTTGGCTAAAATCTGGTTGGCCATTAGGTGGCGACGAAAGGCCACCACGTACTCCTCTAGTTCGGCCTTGTGTGCGGGACCGGCGGGTGGACCTCCACTGTTATTAACTAGAATATTATAGTCGTTTCCCTTTTGGAGATGAGCATTGAGCTCGAACTCCAAACTCACAAGGTCATCAAAATCGGCCACTAACACTTGATGCTCCTGATCATGCGCCGTACTTAAACTGGCTTTTACTTTTTCGAGTTTTTCACGATTGCGAGCCAATAAGGTTACTTGGGCTCCCATGCGGGCAATTTCTTCGGCTGCCGCTTTACCAATACCATCACTGCTTCCGCAGATGAGGGCTTTTTTACCACTAAGATTAAGATCCATGTTCTTTTCTTTCGTCGGATTCGATTAAACCATCGCGCAAGCGGATAATGCGATGCGCGTGTTGGGCGATATCTTCTTCATGTGTTACCAGAATCACGGTATTTCCTCGAGCGTGGATATCGCTAAAAAGCTTCATGATTTCCACCGAAGTTTTGGAGTCGAGGTTACCGGTTGGCTCATCGGCCAAAATTATGGAAGGGTGATTTACCAGGGCTCGGGCCACGGCTACCCGCTGACGCTGCCCACCGGATAGCTGATTAGGGCGGTGGTCCATACGATCGGAGAGGCCTACTGACTTTAACACTTCCTCTGCGCGAGCGGTGCGATCCTGACCATTTTTACCAGCATACACCAGCGGAAGGGCCACATTTTCTAAGGCGGTGCTCCGCGGTAATAGGTTAAAGGTTTGAAATACAAAGCCAATCTCCGTATTTCGCACTTCGGCCAGGTCGTTATCGGTCATTTTACTGACGTCCTTTCCATTAAGCCAGTACTCCCCAGCAGTGGGTGTATCTAAACAACCTAACAAATTCATCAAGGTCGATTTGCCCGAACCTGAAGGACCCATAAGGGCTACGTATTCGTTGCGCTGTACATTTAAATCGATACCCTTTAAAACCTTAACCACCTGATTGCCAAGGGGGAAATCACGGGTTATTTGGCGAAGCTTTATGATTTCTTCCATGTTTTAGATTCTGATGCGGCAAGATACGACAATGGAAGATGATGAGCAGGCCTCAGCCCAAATACGCCTTACAAAAGCCTCCGCTCTCAATTGCGGATTCCATCGCGTTTGCGCCCTTTAAATTCATAACTTTGCGCCTCATAAAAAATAGGAAACCATGACAATGGCAAGCATATTTTTGGGTTTCGTGGGTCCATGGCAAATCATCCTGATTGTAGCCTTGGTACTCTTGCTCTTCGGTGGACGTAAAATTCCAGAATTGATGCGCGGCTTAGGCGGCGGTATTAAGGAGTTTAAAGACGCCGTAAAGGAAGACGAGAAAGACGAAAATTCCGAAAAGAAATCTTAAAGCCCCAACCTTGAAGGATTACCAAAAGCTCAGTGATATTCAAGCCGATTTAACGGCAGGTTCCATTAACTGTGTGCAATTAGTAGAGGATTACCTCCAGCGAATTGAGAAACATCAAGACTTGAACGCCTTTTTGGAAGTGTTCGCTCATGATGCTCGGGCGCGTGCTACAGTGATAGATGCCAAACTGAAACACGGCACTGCCGGTCGCTTAGCGGGAATGGTAATTGGCATTAAGGACAATATCGTTTACAAGGATCATAAGGTATCGGCCTCCTCTAAGATTTTAGAGGGTTTTCAGTCGCTTTACTCCGCTACCGTAGTGGAGCGTCTCCTCGAGGAAGATGCCATTATAATTGGTCGCTTAAACTGCGATGAATTCGCAATGGGCTCTTCCAACCGCTTTAGTGCCTATGGCGCAGTGAAAAATCCGCTCGACCCTAGTCGGGTGCCAGGGGGCTCTTCGGGCGGTTCCGCCACTGCCGTTGCTGCAGGGATGTGTTTGGCCTCTTTGGGTAGTGATACCGGTGGCTCTATTCGTCAACCCGCTAGCTTTACCGGCATTTACGGTTTTAAGCCCAGCTACGGTAGAATTTCGCGTCATGGCTTAATTGCCTTTGCTTCCAGCTTTGATCAAATAGGACCCTTCGCGAAATCGGTGGATGACATCGGTTTACTTTACGAGGTGATGGCCGGAGCCGATCAATACGATAATACCGTAAGCCAACGGGAAGTAACACCCATCAAGGACATCAGCGAAAGCGGTCCTAAAAAAATTGCCTACTTCCGGGATGTAATGGAGTCGGAGCATATCGACCCCGCGGTGCGTAAGCAAAGTGAAGCGGTGATTGAGCAATTAAAAGCCGCTGGACATACGGTTGAAGCGGTTGATTTCCCGCTTTTAGACCACATGGTTCCGGTATACTACATTTTAACGACCGCCGAAGCGAGTTCAAATTTGGCCCGTTACGACGGTATCCATTATGGTTACCGCAGTGAAAATGCGCATGATTTGGAAAGCACCTATAAACTTTCGCGCACCGAAGGTTTTGGACCGGAAGTTAAGCGTCGTATTCTACTGGGAACCTTTGTGTTAAGCAGCGGATATTACGATGCTTACTATGGAAAAGCACAAAAAGTGCGTCGCTTGGTGGTGGAAAAAACCGAAGCTTTATTTAAAGACTACGATTTCATCTTTTCACCAACTACCCCGCATACTGCCTTTCCGATTGCCCAAGAAGAAAGCGATCCTACGGCTGCTTATCTCGAAGATATTTTTACGGTTCACGCCAATATCGCCGGATTACCATCGATTAGTGTGCCTATGGCGGAACACGATAATGGCCTGCCGCTAGGGATGCAGTTTACTGCCGCTAAATATGCCGAAGCCGAACTGCTGAGCTTCGTGCAAACATTAGTTCACAATTAGCGGTTAAAAAAGCCGTTAAACCCACAGCAGGATTGGTTTCTATTACTACTACCTTTTCCGCTATTCATTATTATTATTCATGAAAGCTAAGACCCTCATTCTTGCCCTTCTATTTTCCGGCCTTCAAATGCAGGCCTTTCCTAGTTTAGGAGAAGGTGATAAGGATACCATCATTAAGCCCAAGTTCTTAGACTTAGAAGCGATTGATTTAAAGGACCATCCCGTGGCCGCCCGTTTAGATTCCTTGCTCTATCTAAACTTTTTCCAAGCTACGGCCGCCGAAATCGCTCAGATTGACTCCAGCCTCTTGGTGGAAACTACCATTCCCGATTGGCATGACTCGGTTTATGAAGCGCGATTGGAGGAGCTGGATGCTTTAAGCCCAATGGATTTAGATTACAATCCCGTGGTGCGGTCTTTCATTGATTTATACAGCAAAAGACGTCGCGAGCAAGTAAGCCGTATGTTGGGCTTGGCGCAATATTACTTTCCGCTTTTTGAGCAAACTTTAGATAAGTACGACATGCCCCTAGAGCTAAAGTACCTAGCGGTGGTGGAGTCGGCACTAAACCCTACCGCCCGCTCTCGCGTAGGCGCAGCAGGACTTTGGCAGTTTATGTATGCTACTGGGAAGTTAAACGGACTTACGGTAAATAGCTATGTTGACGAGCGTCACGACCCAATTAAGTCGACCGAAGCGGCCTGCAAATACCTCACAACATTGTACACTATTTTTGGTGACTGGAACTTGGCCTTAGCGGCCTACAATTCGGGGCCTGGTAATGTGAACAAGGCCATTCGTCGTTCTGGCGGACAAACCAATTATTGGGCCATTAGGCCATTTCTTCCCCGTGAAACCGCAGGTTATGTGCCGGCTTTTATTGCGGTAAACTACATCATGAATTTCCATGAAGAGCATTTACTCTTCCCTACCGATTTAAAGCCTTCCTTCTTTAGCACCGATACAGTTGTAATTCGCGAGCAGGTAAGCTTCGAGCAACTCTCTAAACTGATTGCTTTAAGTCAGGAAGAAATCGAATTCCTTAACCCCGCCTACCGTTATAAGGTGATTCCTAAATTGGCAAAAACGCCTTATCGTCTCATTTTACCAGCCGATAAAATTGGCTTGTTCATCGCCAATGAGGATTCCATTTACAGCATTGCCAAGGAGCATTTTGCACAAAATAAAGTAGAAGCCCCAGCTTTAGTGCAGATGAATGATCGCATTCGTCATAAAGTACGTCGCGGCGAGGTATTGGGTACCATTGCCGAAAAATATGGGGTGGGCGTAAGCAGCATTCGTCGTTGGAATGGCCTGCGTGGCAATACCATTCGCGTAGGACAACGCCTCACTATTTACCCGCGTAAATTGCCCTCTAGCACCAATGTAGCTAGTTCTAAACCTGAACCAACTAAAGTGGAGACTTCCGCTAGTGGGGAGTATCAAACCTATCGCGTAAGCAGCGGAGAAACCTTTTACTCCATCGCACGGAAATACCCGGGTATTAGTGCGCAAAATATTATGTCGTGGAATAATATTAGTAATGCCCGCCACCTTAAACCGGGGATGACCTTAAAGATTTACCCTCAAAGTTAAAAGATGAAAAAAGCCAGCCTATTCCTTCTGCTTAGCCTCTTAACTCTTTGGTCTTGTAATGAGCAAGAGGGCGAGGATTCCGCCATTAAAAGCATGCTGATTGATGATACTTTACCTACCGCTAATGGAGGTATTTTAGACATCATGGTGGTTTGCGATGATAAGCTTTGGGACGATGCCGCAGGATTGGCTTTTCAGGAGCATTTTACCGGCATGGTATATGGCCTGCCTCAACCCGAACCCTTGTACACGGTTCGTCAGGTGGAAGCTTCCAGCTTTAGCGACCTTTTAAAACGCAGTCGTTACGTGGTTTTATTAGACACCGAAGCGGATAGCAGCCTTTTTAAATACGAACAAGACAAATGGGCCCGTGGTCAGCTGGTGGTGCACCTCCGTGCCGACAATACCGAGAATTTACGCAAGCTCGTTTTAAAGACTCGCCAAGCGATAGACGATAAAATCAACGGCTTAGAGAGAGAACGTCAAAGCCAAAAGATCGCGGCACAGTTGCATTCGGAATACCCCGAGTTTTTTAAGAAACATAATCTGTCCCTCAATATTCCCAAGGACTTCGAAATCTCTGTGGCCAAGGATGATGTCGTGGTTTACTGGAAAACCACCACCCGCTCCGATAATGGTATCATTGTTTATGTGGGCGACTTGCCTGAGGAAGATGCCATAATTGGTAACAATATTGTGCCCTTGCGCGATAGCCTCACTCAGCTGTATGTTCCTGGATCGAGAGAAGGGAGCTATATGACTACCGAAGATCTGATAAAGCCTCAGTTTAATCCGATGGAAATTCAAGGCCGCTTTGCTATGGAAGCGCGTGGCTTATGGCGGACCATAGGTGATATTATGGGCGGCCCCTTTGTGAGCTATACCATTTACGATGAGGAAAACCAGCGTCTAATTTACATTGAGGCCTTTATGTTGGCCCCTCAAAAGAAGAAGCGTCGCAGCTTGTTTGAATTGGAAAGCATTATCCGCGATCTCCAGATCCTCTAAGCAAGCACTTCTCGTAAGACTTGCAGCGATTTCAGGCTGCCAAAATCGTGTAATTGTAGCCGGTAATAATCTATCAGGCTGTTTAACACCGCCCTTCGAGCCTTAGAACCTCGTAAGTTGATTTCGGTCCAATTCTGCATGCCCTTTGCTTGAATCTCGCGCCAAAGCGCCAGTTCCTCTGCTTCAATAAAGTAGGGATGATCTGGAGCCATCTGGGCGCAAGCCCCATTCATTAAATCAAAAAATAGGGTTTCCTTGCCCGACAAATCAGGCCGACAGCCTAGGTAGTCACTGAGCTCCATTAAAAAGGCCAGGTGAAAATTGGCGGGCGAAACTTCGGTGGCATCCAATTGCAATAAGGCATCTTTAATAAAGTAATAGAGTTCTGGTTGAGCTTCCTCTTCGCGAAGCACCTTACTGAGGAACTCTGCCAAAAATAAGCTTAGGCAAGATCGGATGGGATCAAAATAAAGATGCTGATAGCTATGGAGAATCCGCGCATCCTGCAGGCGCTTTAAGTCCCCTTTATTACGCTCGGCATACTTAACCTCCAAGATCTGTAAACTCTGGAAGTGGGCCTTTTTAAGTCCAGATTTGCCGGTTTTTGAAATACTGGCTATCAGTCCGAAAGTTCCTTGGTCGGGACTTAATAAATTAAGAATGATGCGGCTTTCACCATAAGGAGTGGTGCGTAAAACGATACCTTCCTTGAGCTCCGACATTAATTGAGAATCATAATCTTGGCCACTTGGGTATTTACCCCCAAATCATCGCTAATAAAGGCCAGGTAAATCCCTGAGGCTACTTTTAAACCGTCGAAGTTTCGGCCATCCCAAATGGCTTGTCCACCTTCGGCAATAGTTTCAAAAACGATATTTCCTTCAAGGTCGGTCACCTTAACCTGGGCATTGGTTACCAAACCGCGGATTAAGATGGGCCCATCATAACCAGGTTCAACGGGATTGGGATAGGCAAAAACATCGTTCATCTGCTCCTCCCCTGCAGTTGCCTGACCTTGGTAGGAAACAATACCCTGATCCGTCCCAAAGTAAACCATGCCGGTAATGTCATCAATCTCAATGTCTAAAATCACATTGCTCGCCAAAGGGCTATTGGATCGGCTAAAACGTTGCAACTGCACCCGACCATTACTATTGGTATAAAATACACCGCTATTGGCGGTGCCAAACCACTTTTTATTGGCCCCATCAACTTCAATATCGTTAATGGCCTCCGAGCCTAATACCCGTTCTCCATTGCCATCGCCATCTTCATCAATCACCAAAATAGAAGCATCGTAACTGCGATTGGGTTCAAAGATGTTTTCGGGACTAAAGAGCACCGCCAAACCTTCGTTGGTGCCAATCCATATTTCACCATCCTGATCCTCCACAAAAGAAAGGACCGATTCGGAAGGGAGATCACCACTGCCTTCGGTGGCGGCCAGACGAATGGTTTCTTGGGGCACGCCATCCGAAATGCGGGTCACTAAAATTCCATTGTTACGCACTTGTTGCCACACTTGCCCTCCGGAAGTAACCATCAGCTTTAAAACATTGGCCCCAGCACCGGAAGCACCTAGGCCGTAGCTCTCCACGGTTCCATCCGGACGAACCACACCTAGGGGACGGTCGGTAAGGGCATTGCCAAACCATACATTACCATCGGCATCCGCCATCATATCGGCAACACGATGCAAACCATTACCACCAATAGAAGGTAAGGCCCCATTGGTAGTTGCTTCATTAATAATTCGAACAAGTTGCAAGCTGCTGCCGTCGAATTCAAGCTCCAATAAGCCCGTTCCAAAGGAGGAGGCAAAGAAGCGGTTCTCCACATTAGGGTTCGGAATAATTTTTACGATGTCCTTATAGCCGCCAAAACCGGCATTGGGGAAATTGGTCCAGTCTAAACCTTCTAATCGAAAAATGCCATCATTATTAAAAACGGGGGTTCCAACCGCATCATAGCCACCGGGAGCTACCCAAATGCGGCCATTCTCTTGCTGCAAGCGAAAGGAGTTCTTGGTGCGTGGACTGTTAGGAACTACGGGTAAAGGAAAGATTTGAAAGACCTGATAAATGCCGGCCCCTGCATCGGCAATCCAAAAGTTTTGCTCGTTGCTACCCATCGTGGCCGAAACCGGATTAAAGGCCGTATCGCCCACGGTGGTGCTATTCCAGTTTTTTACAAATTGGAAGCTGCTATCATAAGCTCGGGCACTAAAAGCATTTACTACCACCAAGGTACCTCTCGACTCTTTAAGCTCGCGGTTATCGGCAATCTCATTGGCTGGAAACCAATTCCAAGGACCTCCGATATTTTTAAACCAAATAGAGTCACCATTAGGTTCAATATTGCGATTAACAAAGAGTTTATTGTCGAACCAAGCCACATGATCTATGGCTCGAGACATACCCGGATCTAAGGACCAAGAACCAAAAAAGAACTTGGCCGAATTTAAAGGCGCCTGGTAAAGTCCATCGGGTGTAGCTGCGTATAAATTTTGTCCGTCATCCGCCAAATGGTATACCGCTAAATTGGTTCCACCGGGTCCGATGATATAGGGGGCTTCCCGAATTAAGCCCGCACCAATATCGTAGGCTAAGATGCCGAAGTCGGTGGCGATAAAGGCCACGGAATCGAGTACGTGAATGTCATTGATTCGCTTTAAGCCGCTAAAGTTTCCCGAGAGGCGTAAATCGGGGAAGCTGATTACCTCTGGGCCATCAATAATATCGAGGTTTCCATTTTCGTATCCTATCAAATACTGATCGTACTTTTCGCTGTAGGCTAAGCAGCTTAGGCCCACATCACTCAGTCCGTTTACCTTAGACACCCGATGAATACTTCGGTCCCTAAGCTCGTAGCGGTACAATCCCTGCTCCGTGGCCACGTAGGCAATACCGTTGTTTTCGATAATGTCGACCGTATTGGTGTAGGGGAAATGATCTACCCATACCCCGAGGTTATTCGACACTTGAGCGGATAGGAATAAGGAATTAAAAAAAAGGAGAAGCCCGAGTCGGATTTTCATGCAGAATTTGCGTTTAGGCAATGAAACGATAAAAGTAGCTAAAAATGATAGTGGCCTTGCTAAATTGCCAAAGATGTGAAATGGTATCTTTGCGCGAGCCCGATTTTTTCGGAGCTTTAAATTTTATTAGACCTTTATAGATGGGATGTGGAAGTTGTAGTAGTACCGGAATTCCCAAAGGCTGTCGCAGTAATGGCTCCTGCGGTGTTAATGGTTGCGAAAAGCACACTGTTTTCGACTGGCTGAGCGATATGGAACAACCGGGGCATTTGGCCCCCTTTGAATTTGTGGAAGTTCGTTTTAAGAATGGACGCAAAGAATATTTTAAGAATGTAAACCAAATTCGCCTATACATGGGCGATGTGGTGGCAGTTGAAGGAAATCCGGGTCATGATATTGGCGCCGTCTCGCTTACCGGCGAATTGGTGCGCCTGCAAATGAATAAGCGCCGCTTAAAAGCGGAATCACCTGATATTCGAAAATTATACCGCAAGGCCAACCAGCGTGATATTGACCTTTGGAAGGAAGCCCAAGCACGGGAGCATGATACCATGGTGCGCAGTCGCGTAATTGTTAAGGACTTAAAACTTAACATGAAGGTGAGCGATGTAGAGTTCCAGGGCGACAATGCCAAGGCAACCTTTTACTATATCGCCGATGAGCGGGTCGATTTTCGAGAGTTGATCAAAGTACTGGCCTCCGAGTTTAAAATTCGGGTAGAGATGCGGCAAATTGGCACTCGCCAGGAAGCCGGAAAGATTGGCGGGATTGGATCCTGCGGGAGAGAGCTCTGCTGCAGCACCTGGCTCACCGACTTTCGTTCGGTAAATACAGCCGCGGCACGCTACCAGCAGCTTTCCTTAAACCCTACGAAATTGGCGGGCCAATGTGGGAAGTTAAAGTGTTGCCTTAATTACGAGTTAGACACCTATCTCGATGCCCTTAAAAAATTCCCGGATACCAATAAAAACTTGGAAACGCAGGCGGGAAAGGCCTACTTCCAAAAGATGGATATCTTTAAGGAAATCCTTTGGTACTCCTTACCTGATAAGAACAATGAGTGGATTCCCGTAAGCTTGGAAGACGTGAAGCGCGTAATGGCGATGAACGAAAAAGGCGAAAAGCCCGAAAGCCTAGGTGATTACAATGCTCAGAAACCTTCGGCCGATACGGTGACTTACGAAAACGTTGTAGGGCAGGATGAGCTTACCCGCTTTGATAATAAGGGTGGTAACCGTCGCAACAGCCGAAACCGCAATAAAAAAGGAAAACGAAATAACGGCGGAAGAGGTCAAAATCAGAAGCCAAAAGCGGAAGGTAAAGCCCCGACAGAAGGGGAGAATAAATCGCGGAATCGCAATAATCGCAACCGCAATAATCGTCGTCGTTCCAATAATGCCAAACCCGGATCTAATGATGCTCCGAAAAGCTAAAGTTTACCTCTTTGCTTTGCTTTTGGGCCTTAGCCTAGTGGCTTGCGAAGAAACCCCTTACTACGAAAGCTACCTTCCGGTAAACGAAGCCGGCTGGTATGCCGATAGTGCGGCGCGCTTTGAGGTTACTATTGAGGACACCCTTAGCTACTACCTGATTTACTTTAATCTGCGCGCAAATAACGATTATCCAAAAGCAAATCTGTACCTTTTTCGGAGTATCTATTCGGATGGGAATTTAGAATACCGCGATACCGCTAACTTAACCCTGGCCGATCCTTACGGGAGATGGTTAGGCGATGGTATTGGAGAATTAAAAACCTTTCAACGCGTTTACCGCCGGGAGCCTTTGCGCTTTAGTAAAGCGGGTACCTACACCTTCGAGTTTGTACAAGCCATGCGCGAGGACCCTATTATCGGAATAGAAGACCTTGGTTTAACCATCTATAAACAGGAAAATGGCCCGGAAACCAAATAATAAAACCAAATCAGATACGGATTACCGCCGCTACGTCCGCTGGATGTGGATTCTCTTTTTAAGCGGTATTCTAGGAATTGCTTTAATCGTTACTCTAACCACCTTTGGCGTATTTGGCCCCCTGCCCACCTTCGAAGAAATTGAAAACCCCAAGAGTAATGTAGCGACCATGATTATCAGCGCCGACGGCGAGACCCTCGGCAAGTTTTATCGCGATAATCGTACCCATGCCGAATATGAAGAGTTGAGCCCCTATTTGGTAAATGCCCTAGTTGCTACCGAAGACGAGCGTTATTACAATCACAGTGGCATTGACATAGAGGCCTTAATACGGGCCATTGCAAAACTAGGTCGCGATGGTGGCGGTAGTACCATAACCCAGCAGCTAGCCAAACAGCTTTTTCATGAACCCGCCCGAAGCTTGCCGGAACGTATTCAACAAAAGTTTAAGGAATGGGTAATCTCGGTGCAGCTCGAAAGACAATACACCAAACAGGAGATCATGGCGATGTACCTCAATATTGTAGACTTCCTCTACAATGCCGATGGTATCAAATCCGCTTCCGCCATTTATTTTAACAGCACCCCCGATAGTCTTAGCTTAGAAGAAGCCGCAGTTTTTGTTGGCATGCTTAAAAACCCAGCACGGTACAATCCGAAAATCGACATGGAGCTTATGCTTGATCGTCGTAATACGGTTTATGGGCAAATGATGCGGAATAATATGCTGGCGCAAGAAGCCTTCGATACTTTAAAGAACCGACCTATTGTACTCGATTACAAACGTCAGGGGCACCGCGATGGCATTGCGCCCTACTTCCGCGAATATTTACGGCAGTATATGAAGGATTGGATAAAGAACAATCCTCAAGCCGATGGGGAGGAATACAACCTCTACACCGATGGACTTAAAATTTACACCACGATTGACTCTCGGATGCAGCAGTACGCCGAAGAAGCGGTAAACGAGCATTTAAGCAATCTGCAAAGGGTTTTCTTTAAATTGGAGAAGGGTCGAAAACAAGCTCCCTTCCACAGTTTGAGTGAAGCCGGAATTGAAGACATCATCGGGGCGGCCATGCGTCGCACCCAGCGTTTTCGAACCATGCGGCGTAACGACCTTTCTATGGACAGCATTTTAAAAGTGTTCCATACACCTACCCAAATGTCGGTCTTTGCCTGGGGAGGCGATATCGACACCATGATGACTCCTTGGGACTCCATCCGCTACTATAAGCACTTCTACCAAAGTGGCTTAATGTCGGTAGAACCGCAAACCGGATTTATTAAAGCTTGGGTCGGAGGTATCGATTACCGTCATTTCCAGTACGACCATGTTCGCCAGGGGAAACGGCAGGTAGGTTCTTTGTTTAAGCCTTTCGTTTATGCAACCGCTATCCGCCAAAAAGGCTATTCGCCTTGCTTTGAGGTGCCCAATGTGCTTACCTGTATCGAAAAAGGAAAATACAATCTCCTAAAAGACTGGTGCCCTAAAAACTCGGATGGCGAATACGGGGGATCTTATACTTTAAAGTATGCCTTGGCGAACTCCGTAAACACGGTAACTACTTATTTAATGAAGCAAGTAGGGCCTGTTCCAGTTATACGGATGTTAAATGAAATGGGGATTAATGATGAGATTGACCCCCAGCCTTCTATTGCCCTAGGTACCTTAGATTTATCGGTATACGATATTGTGGGCGCCTATACCACCTTTGCCAATAAGGGCGTGTATACCGAACCTATTTTCATTACCCGCATCGAGGATCGCAATGGAGTGGTTTTACAAGAGTTTAGCCCCAGAACCAATGAGGTGATGAGCGAGCAGGATGCCTATGTGGTGGTTGATTTGTTGAAAGGAGTTACCCAAAGTGGAACCGGAGCGCGCTTGCGTAGCAAATGGGGATCTTATAACTACGATGTCGTAACGGGTTTCCCCTGGAAGTTCGATAACCCTATTGCCGGAAAAACCGGAACCACCCAAAACAATGCTGATGGCTGGTTTATGGGCATGGTGCCTAATTTGGTCACCGGTGTTTGGGGTGGTTGTGAAGATCGCTCTGCACACTTCCGCAACACCTTTTATGGTCAAGGAGCCACGGTATCTTTGCCTGTTTGGGCCCTGTTTATGCAAAAGTGTTATGCCGATAACAATCTGCAAATAAGCAAGGCTGATTTCGAAAGGCCTATTGACCCGCTAAGTATAGAATTAGACTGTGTCCGCTATAAATCTGCCCTCGGTGTAGATTCGGTAGAAACCGGTATGGACCCCGATCAATTTGATAATCCCTAAACCAAAACGCCGTTCCTTATGATTCGTAAAGTAGTAGCAAACGCCCAAGAAGCCGCCCAAGGACTGCAAGATGATATGACTTTAATGCTAGGTGGGTTTGGACTATGTGGAATCCCCGAAAACAGCATCTTAGCCATACGGGAAAATGGCGCTAAAGGGCTTACCTGCATTAGTAATAATGCTGGGGTAGACGACTTCGGTTTGGGCCTGCTCCTTCAAACCCGACAGATTAAAAAAATGATCAGCTCCTACGTGGGCGAGAACGATACCTTCGAAAAACAAATGCTCAGTGGGGAATTAGAGGTTGACCTCATTCCGCAAGGAACGCTTGCCGAACGTTGTCGTGCCGCCGGAGCTGGAATACCCGCCTTTTATACTCCCGCCGGTTACGGAACCGAAGTAGCTGAAGGGAAGGAAGTACGCTGGTTTAAGGGTAAGCCCCATATTTTAGAACATGCCTTTGAAGCCGACTTTGCTTTTGTTAAGGCCTGGAAAGGCGATGAGGCAGGAAACCTCATCTTTAAGGGCACTGCCAGAAACTTTAACCCCCTTATGGCCATGGCCGGAAAAATTACCGTAGCCGAAGTAGAGGAACTGGTGCCAGCTGGTGAATTAGATCCTAATCAAATTCATACGCCGGGCATCTTTGTACAGCGTATTTTCCAGGGAACGAATTACGAAAAACGCATCGAGCAACGCACGGTTCGTCCCTCGGCCTAAGCGCCATGAAAAACCCCAAGGCCTTTTCGTTTAGTTTCCTGGTTCTTACAGGGCTATATTGCTTATACCTTATACTGAGGGCTCTGCATAATCCCTTGGTTTTTGATGAGGCCACCACTTTTTTCAATTATATCCAAAGCGGGAACTTTTTACCGGGAACGGCATTCTGGTCGGCCAATAATCACTTTCTAAATTCACTTTTGGCCTACCTCAGCTTTCAAGCTTTTGGAATGGAAGAATGGGTCCTGCGGCTCCCCAATTTATTGGTCTTTCCTTTAGCGGCCTGGTTTGGCTTTCGCCTGATAGGCCAGTTGCAAAACCCCTTCTTAAAATGGTGGGCCTTACTCTTGTTTTTTAGCAGTCATTACCTCCTCGAGTTCTTTGCCTATGCCCGCGGTTATGGTTTGATGCTTTGCTTTTTACTGGGCAGCTTGGTGTATTTACAAAAATTAAATACCGCTTTTAGTGCACGAAGCTTTTGGTGGTTTTGGAGCTGTTTGAGCTTGGCTTTGTTGGCGAATATTAGCTGCTTGCCCCTAGCGGGATTAATGGCCCTATTTGGTGCCTTAAAAGTTTATCAAAGCAAAGACCGTTCTTGGCCTATTAAACTGACCTACTACCTCGCACTGGCGCTGAGTTTAAGTTACGCCATCTGGATGAGTCTCGCCCTAAAAGCGCATGGGCAGCTTTACTACGGTGGCGAAAAGGGCTTCATTGAAGATAGCCTAAGCTCGCTTAATCAGGCCTTATTAGGCTCGGCATTTCCTCTCGATATCCTATTGGCCGCCGGAGCGCTTTACCTTATCGCCCTTGGGCTTTATCTACGAAAGTGTCAGAGCCTTCCTTGGCAGGATGCCCGTTTTTTAATGGCATTAGGCTTTTTAGCCATCAGCATTTTTTACCCCCTAGGCCATTGGCTTACCGGCTTAAAGTTTCCCTTTGATAGAGCCTTAATATACTGGATGGCCTTTGGGCTGATTAGCAAACTGGCTCTTTTAGACACGGCTGAAGCTAAAGGCCTAAAAGGTTTACGTTTCTTTCTACTCTGGACCCTGGTGTTTCCCATCTCCTGGTTTCAAAAAGCGCAGTTAGGGAAGGCTTCCTTCGAAGGTTGGGCGCAAGAACAAATCCCGGAAGCTTACTATGAATATGTGCAAGCTCGTGATCTGCAAAGCATTTCCGGGTCTTACCTGCTGGCGCCGCAATGGTTTTTTTATCAGGTTAAACAGGGGGCCGATTTAGCCGCATTTCAAAAATCAGATAAAGCGCTAGGGGAAGCCCACTTATGGGTAAGCCCGCCTCTTGACAGTTCTTATGAGGAAGTCGTGCACTACGAAAAAGTGGCCTTAAAACTTTGGTATAAGCCGCGGGCAAAACAAGTAAAAGAAGTACTGCTAGATGTAAGCGAATTACAAGAAGTAGTCCAGTCGCTTCCCCTAATTACCTTGCCAAAAAAAGAAGTACCCGAACACCTCGAAATCAAGCTAAAGGTGCGGTTGCCAAGGCCTGGTCAAGATTTAAGTATCGCCCTTCAGCAGTTCAATAAGGCCCAAGAAAGTATCCACTTCCAAGCCTATGAAGCCAAGCATTACTTTGGAAGGAGCACCGAATGGCAGGAATGGCGGCTTTTTGTAGCTTTGAAAGACCTGCAAGAAGATTGTGAAAGTTTAAAACTCTTCCTTTGGAATCCTCATTCTGAAAGTTTTAGCTTAAAGAAGGCCCAGGTACTAGCTATTAACACAAGCTTAAATAATTAGCATGCTCGACAAAAACGGAATCGCCCAGCGAATTGCTCAAGAAATGGAAGATGGCTACTATGTGAATCTCGGCATTGGGATTCCCACTTTAGTAGCAAATTACATTCCCCAGGGAATATCAGTGGAGTTTCAAAGTGAGAATGGCATTTTAGGCATGGGGCCTTTCCCTACCGAGAGCGAAGTGGATGCGGACCTTATTAATGCCGGAAAGCAAACAATTACCGCTTTACCCGGAGCCACCTTCTTCGATTCGTCCACTAGCTTTGGTATGATTCGCGGACAGCATGTTCAAATGACCGTTTTGGGCGCTATGGAAGTGTCTCAAGGTGGTGATATCGCCAATTGGAAAATTCCCGGTAAAATGGTGAAAGGCATGGGTGGAGCGATGGACTTAGTTGCTTCGGCTGATAATATTATCGTTGCAATGATGCACACCAATAAAAAGGGAGAGTCCAAGCTTCTCACCAAATGTACCCTGCCTTTAACTGGGGTAAGTTGCGTTAAAAAAGTGGTGACAAATTTGGCGGTGCTGGATATTAAAGATAATGCCTTCCACTTGCGCGAACTAGCCCCCGGAATTAGTGTCGACGAAGTTCGAAATGCCACCGAAGGCCGTTTGGTTGTTGAGGGCGACATCCCCACCATGAAACTTGATTAATGCTTAAACGCTGGCTTAGGCTGGAATCTATTTACCAGCTCCTTGTACTGGTATGTATCGGTGTTTTTTTAAGCTCCCAATTTTGGCTTAAAAAGCCGGTGATTGATTGGGACATTACCCTTTACTATCACTACCTGCCGGCCATTTTCATTTACGAGGATCTTCATTTTGAGGAACCCGTTGCGGAATGGGGCAAACGTCATTTTTACATGAAAACCGATGCCGAGGGCAATCGCTTCGTGAAAATGACCGCAGGACCCGCCATTTTATTTAGCCCCTTCTTTTTTGTGGCTCACCTCTGGGCCAGCCTCAGTGAAGCGCATCCTGCCGATGGCTTTAGTCCGCCCTACCGAATGGCCCTGCTTGCCGCTGCTTTAGCCTATGCCCTCTTAGGCTTGTACTTTTTAAAGCGTTTCCTAAGCTATTTCGTTAAGCCGGGTTTAGCCGCATTAAGTGCGGTACTCATTTTTGCCGGCACCAATATGCCGCATTATAGCTTTGTAGAGCCTATGAGCCATGTATTTAGCTTTGCTCTGGTGAGTTTGGTGCTATGGCGCTTTCAGGTATACCGACAGCAGCCCCTCCTCCGCGAGGTGGTGATTATTGGTTTAGCTGCGGGTCTGATTATCCTAATTCGCCCCACCAATATTATTGCGCTTTTATTTCCGCTTATTCTCTTAATTATAGACCGTAATTTAAGTGTACAACAATGGCTGGTGCATGGCGGTATGGCCATTGCTTTAATTCTGTTAGCCGTTTCTCCGCAACTCTTTTACTGGAAGCATATGACCGGTCATTGGGTGGTTTACTCTTACACCGAGGAGGGCTTCTTTTTCTTAGATCCCGAAATTTGGAAAGGCCTTTTCAGTTACCGAAAGGGGTGGTTTGTTTACAGTCCCTTACTTTTCATTTCCTTACCGGGCTTTATTTTACTCTTTAAAAAATTTCGCTGGGAAGCTATTGCTACTTTATCCACCTTAGTAATCGCCTTATGGGTAACCTTTAGTTGGTGGTGCTGGTGGTACGGCGGAAGTTTTGGCGCTCGACCCCTAATCGAGTTTTTACCTTTTATGGCTTTAGCCCTTGCCTTTAGTTTGGAATGGCTGCATAAGCAAAAGAACTTCCTAAAAATCCCCGGGCTTTTGGTAATTAGCTTTTTAACGGTGTGGTCGGTTTTTATGAATAAACAATATAAGAGCACCATTATTCACTGGGACAGCATGACCAAAGAGCTTTTTTGGAAGCAATTCTTTATCGATCATTATGTGAAGGATCACGATAAGTATTTGGATCCGCCAGATTATGATGCGGCCTTAATAGGAGAAGAGGAATGAGGGCTCGGCTGGAGCTGATTATTCCCCTTGTTCTCCCTTTGCTTTTATTGGCCTTGGGGCTGCACCTCATTGGCTTGGCCGATTTTTTGTTTTGGTGGGATGAGCGCTTTCACGCCTTAGTGGCTAAAAACCTACTAGAAGACCCGAGTATTACCCGTTTGTATCCAAAGGATTTGGAAGCCATTTTAGGTCCTGATAAAGATTGGTATAAGGATCCGATTTGGTTGCACAAACCTCCCTTATTCTCTTACCTACAAGCGCTTTCCATGCAACTTTTTGGCAGTTCGATTATTGCCATGCGCTTTCCCAGTGTGATGGCTTTGCTTGCTATTTACTTTAGCTTGTGGCAAATCCTGAAGTTAAAAGACTGGCCCACCATTGAGGCCTCCCTGCTAGCCTTTGGGGTAGTGATTAACCCTTTTCTGCTAAAACTGATGATGGGCTGGCAAGGCATGGATCATAATGATTTGGCTTTCATCGCCTTCATCAGCTTAAGCTTATGGGCCCTAATACGCTACCAGCATAAACCGAGTACCATCGGCCTTCTGCTTATTTCCTTGTTCGTGGCCATGGCCGTTCTCACTAAATGGCTGCCTGGCCTATTGGCCTTTCTTTTTTGGGGATTGGTCCTGTCCTTTCAAAAGGAGATTAAGCTGAAACCGATAATTACCGCCGCGCTTTTAAGTCTATTGCTCATAATTCCCTGGTATATCTATACCTATCAACTGTACCCCGACCGATGGCTTGAGGCCATGCTGTTTAATAGTCGTCATTTTACCGAAGTAATTGAAAATCATTCGGGCCCCTGGTATTTTCATGTAGAGCAATGGTTTCGTCATTTCTTTTTGCTGATTGCTTTTTCTATCGGTCTCTGGCTCTTGGGCTTAAAAAAGTCGAATGGCCCCAAGCCCCATGCTCGCGCCGCTTGGCTTAGTTTGGCTTTCGTACTGCTTTTTTACAGCATAGCCGCTACTAAACTTCCTGCCTTTAGCTTTATTGGTCTGGGCTTGCTTGTAATTGGGATTAGCCCCTACCGACCCCAGGGCAAAATCGCGCGCTGGTTAAGTCCTTTGTTTGTCCTATTGGCCTTGGCCCAAATGGCCTGGATTCCCTTTGTGAATTTCGATGAGCGCTACCCGGTTAATATCCATCGAGCCCAATTTTATCGAGAGCTAGATGAGCAATTAGATGGACGAGCAATCATTCTCGGGGCGCGAAATATGAGTCATGTGGAGGCCCAGTTTTATTGTCGGCATTTAATTTTGGAAGAAGCTATAGATGCAGAAACGCGCCACAAATTGGAAACTCTGCCCTACCCGGTTTATGAACTGGAATACGATTCTAGTGGATTGGAATTAGGTTTAAAGCCTATTCGCCTTGATCGGCAATAAGCTTTGCCGTGTACGCTTCTTTGGGAGACTGAAACAAAGACTCGGCTAAACCTTCTTCCAAAAGCTCCCCGTTTTTTAATACTACCACACGATCGCAGAAGTAGCGCACCACCTGCAAATCATGAGAAATAAAAAGGTAGGTAAAGCCAAATTCGTCTTTAAGGTCATTAAGGAGATTCAAAATCTGAGCTTGTACACTCACATCAAGGGCACTCACCGATTCATCACAAACCATAAATTTCGGCTGCAAGGCCAAAGCTCGCGCAATGCCAATCCGCTGTCTTTGTCCGCCACTAAACTCGTGCGGGTATCGCTTGGCATAATCGCGCAGTAAACCAACCTTCTCGAGTAAGGAAATGGCGGTTTCTCGTGCTTGCTCCTTTTTAAGATGCTGGTTTACCCTTAGCACCTCGGCAATGCTTTCGCCAACACTAATTCGGGGGTTTAAACTTCCATAAGGATCCTGGAATATAATTTGGATCTCTCGGTTTAGCTTACGCCACTGTTTTTTATCAAAGCCACTAATATCTTTTCCCTCATAAAAGATTTGTCCTTTTTCGGCCTGCTCTAAGCCCACCAATATTCGGCCAATCGTACTTTTCCCAGAACCGGACTCACCCACTAAGCCTAAACTCTCGCCAGGGTAAACCGATAAGTTTACCGCATTCACCGCTCGCACTAATTGGGTTTTGGCCCAAATGCCCTTTTTGCTTTTATACGTTTTATGGAGCGCCCGAACTTCGAGTAATGGCTCCAGCTTGGTGCGACTTAAGGCCAATTGCTCCTTTTTAGAAGGGTCGATAAACTCTAGATCCTGAACATGACCTAAAAGAAAATCCTGAACCAATGGGAGTCGCCGGTAATGTGTATCGGGTCCGGGTCTGCAAGCGATAAGTCCTTTGGTGTAAGGGTCCTTTGGTTCCTTAAAAATAGCCTCTGCCGAGCCCTGTTCTTTTACCTGGCCTTGATAGAGGACCAAAACCTCATCAGCAACCCTGCGCACGAGGCCAAGATCATGCGAAATGAAAATCATCGCCATCCCGAACTCTGCCTGCAGGCTCTTGAGCAATTGTAAAATTCCGGATTGTACGCTAACGTCAAGTGCGGTGGTAGGCTCATCAGCAATAAGGAGAGCGGGATTATTAGCAATGGCCATCGCGATTACCACCCTTTGCTTTTGGCCTCCACTTAATTGATGCGGATAACTATCGTAAATGTCCTCAATCCGAGGCAGCTCAACCCGTCGAAATAATTCTAAAACCCGTTGGCGAAGATGATTTTGCTGCCCATGATTACTTAGCATCTCGGCCACTTGCTTACCGCATTTCATTGAGGGGTTTAGGGCCGACATAGGTTCCTGAAAAACCATGGCAATCTCTTTTCCGCGGTAAGCAGACCAATCTGCTTCCTGCAGCTTCCCTAAATCCTGCCCTTTAAAAAGCATTTGTCCGCTAATTTTTAAACGCTCGGGTAAGAGGCCCATCAAGGCCAAGCTGCTTAGGGTTTTCCCGGAACCGGATTCACCCACAATGGCCAAGGTCTTCCCTTTCTCTAAAGAAAAACTCAGGGATTGCACCAAGGAAAGATCTTCCTTGTGGATTTCCAAATTTTTAACGGAAAGCAGGGCCTCACTTGACATGGCTCTAAAGTAAGAATCATTTAGGCCTTTAAGCGGGGAATATCCGCTAATGTTTAGACCTTGATTCATAAATAATTACGAACTTCAAAGGCCAAAACCTGATTTAGGTCGAAAACCATAATCGTATCAAATCGGCTTCCCTTGCGGGCCGAGGAAGACGCATCAGGATATTATTTTAAAGCTTCAGTAGGTGCTCTGTAGGTTTACAGAATCTGGTGAGTTAAGCTAGATACATTGTAAAATAAATCCGCTTAAGGGTATAATCGAGAAATAGAAATAGCTTTAAACGCTTGCGCAAAACCCTGTACCCGGCTTGAAGAGCCCAAACTGTATGAGGCTAAACTATGAAATAGTCCGTGGGAATATTGATGTTGTTCGGCCATTTTAATCCCAAGGTATAAAAGGAAAAGAAAGCATTTATTCGGCCTCTTGATTATTCACAAGCTCAAAATCCAAGTCGACCTCCGCTTGGGTAATTTTAAGAAAGACCTTGGCCAAGGTGATGACATCTTTTTCGCAATACACCCGAATCCGTTCTAAGTCTTCCTCTTCCCAATACACGCTACCTACCATAGAACCATCGATATCGTCCTTTGGCGTTGGGATTCCGAATAGGGCTGCCAAAAGCTTCAAGCTGGTGAAGTTTTTAAAATCGCCAAACTTCCAGAGCTCCATCGTATCAATATGGGGTACTTCCCAAGGTTTTTTACCCGCATTGTTTAGCTGACCAGGCAGTTTTATTTCGTGGCAAATCATGCGTCTACTGAGATACGGAAAGTCGAACTCCTTACCATTATGGGCACAAAGCCTGTAGTTAGGGAGCCGTTCCAATAGGGCGGCGAAATCACTTAATATCTGAACCTCATCGTGGTCCGCAAAGCTCTTGATTCGAAACTCCCAGTGCCCATTTTGCAAGGTGAAAAAGCCACAGGAAATACAAACTACTTTGCCAAACTCGGCCAATATGGCTGCGCGCTTGGGGTAAAAATCCTCCGGACTTTCTTCTTGCCTTTGAAAGCGTGTTTTCTCGGCCCATAAGCCTTGCCATTCGGGACTCAAGTTTTCAAACTCCGACTCGCTGCTTACCGTTTCGATGTCGAGAAAAAGGATTTGCTGAATTTGCTGCATACTGATCATCTTGGAAAATTAACGACTTAATACAAAACTGCAACGCAGGCGAGCCATTTCACCGTTGGCCAAACGGTATTCTAAATAGGCGATATAGACACCTGCTGCACATATTTCGCCCTGTTCATTATCGCCTTTCCAAATAAAAACACCTTGAGCAGTGTGGTAGGCTCCCGGCTCCAAAACCTTCTGCGGACTTCCTTGCCCGTCAATAATGGAAACCTGTAGCCAGGCTGCATCGCTCAGCTGGTAATGAAATTCGATGTGATCTTTATATCCATCCGCATTAGGACTAAGGTATTCTGTTGTAGCGGACCACTGTCCCGAAACCTTTTGATTCCCAAGTTCCGGTATCCAACCGGGACTAGCATAATTATATTGACCCGGAGTACTTTGCCATTGCCAGGGATGGATAGCATTACTGGAATAATCCAATCGGTAGATGCTACAGCCTTCCGTATTAGCGAGAAAGGGGCTGTGTGCCTCATCATCATAAGCCACCCCATCCAAGAAAAGTAGATCAGATCGCAATAAGCAAATCGCTCCCGCTTGGTCAGGAAGGGCTGGCAGATCGAACACTTCTTGGTGACGGCCCGGTATATTCGAGTACTGTTCTCGAATAATTTCGGGGTCCTCACTTAAAACAATCACCTCTTTAGGACCTATGATACGCGAGCTTTGCGCTAAGGGGTAAACCGCTCCAATTTCCTGGGTCTCTGGGTCCCATAAGGCCAAGCGTAAATCCGCCAAGTCTAAAAACGCATTACCCGAATTATAGACTTCCACAAAATCGACCCCTCCCGAACGGGGATTAAAGAGCAACTCTGAAATATAAACCTCCTCCATTTGCGGTTTACGAGGAATGCCAATCCATAAGGAATCAAGCCAGTAGCCCTTTGCTCGACAATCGCGCAAACTATCCCTCAGGGATAAATTGTAACGGTCTCCCTCCTCCAAAGCTTCCTGAAAGTAGAAGCTAATTTGAAGACCTTCTGGGGACACCACCATGCTATCTATGGAAACCTTGGGATTAAACACCCAGGCCGAATCGCTAAAAAAGAAACGGCGATTAAATTCCAATTTTAAGGTATTTGACTTGGCTAAGCCCCAAGAATCCAATACTAAAGGTAAGCTGTCGTGGTAGGCGCGCTGATTGCTGTTTACTTGACCTGGACTTCCACCAGAAGGGTTGGTACTGGCCGACCAGTTAAATCGATTCTGACAATCTACGAGCAGATCTTGTCGCTCCAAAGACCAACCTCCTTCTTCTTTTAAAGGGTCTTGATACCAGTCTTTTTGGTAGTTCAAGGACTCAATTACTTTTTGATCCTTATCCCGAAGGTAAATCTGTGTCCCATCGTTGCTGAGTGCCGCGGAAGACCACGACATCGGTAAAACGATAATCGCCTTGGGCCAAAAGGGAATCATGCTAGCGGTACATAATACCACTAAACTATCGGGGGGCAGGTCGAAATGTGGAAGTTCGTACTGCCGGCTCCCAATTTGAATTTGCAAACCCTCAAGTGGAATGAGGAGCTGACTGGCATTGTAAAGCTCTAGGTATTCGGTTTCAGGAAAACTTAAGGGGGAGGGGTCTACCTTGGGGCTGGGATCGGCCATGATCTCGGAAATCCTTAAATCACCGGGCTCTAAGACTCGGAGGAGCAAGTTTACCGTATCCTGAAAGGTATTCCCAAACAGATCTTGAATTCCCTGAAAGGCTAACTGGTAAGGGGTATTGGGAAGCAGGACTTTATTAAACCTGACTAAAAGTGAGCGAGGTCGTTGGGGGGACCAAGAGAAACTGGATACATTTAAATACGGATGAGAGAAGCTCGGAAATGGCCTTTGTAGTTTCTCATTAAACCTCAAGTGAAGGAGACTGTCCTTTTGAAGCTGATAATTTTCCAGGTAGGGAGCAATGCCATCTGCCGTAAGGCGACCACTAAGAAAAAGGGAGTCGATATAAAACTTGTCGCTACGGGTTTTGGTGTAATTAAACTGCAGGCGAATAGCCTGATTAAAACGGTGATTGGAATCTGGGGTGCTCCCCAGGTATTGCCAGTGGTTAAATTGACCGGTATCGGCCCAAAAGGACCAGTTCCAGAGGGAATCTCTAAAGAGCTTAAGATGAAAGTGGAGCGGATCTCGGTTAAGCCAGTCTTCGGGGGACGACCAAAGCAGGGTTTGGGTATTGGTATCCAAGCGGTAAAACTGCAGTTGATCCTTGCTATTGCCTCCGATCCGCAAGCGATAGCCAAAGTTGCTACTATCTTGCGAGAGGTGTTCTTGCATTAAGTCGAAATCTAAATAATTGGAAGAGCTGGGATTAAAGTCGAAACGGCCGTGCAGTTGCCAGGTGGCCGACTGCGTTATAGGACAGGGGTGACTAATACTACGACTGCCCGCGAGGCTATCCCGAATTCTAATCCCAGGAAGCAGTCTTTGAAAAGTTGCGGTATCACCATACCAGGCTGAGGATGCCCAATTGCTATCCAGAAAATCCTCATTCAATTGCCATTGTGCCTGTAGCGCCAGAGGTAAAATTAAGCTCAGAAAGATGCTGGGCAAACGAAGCATGTTGGGCCGGTTTAAAGTTTAATTTTGCGTGCTTAAATCTAGGTCAATGACAATAGCGGTAGTAGGCGCAACCGGCATGGTTGGAGCGGTTATGTTGCAGGTTTTGCACGAGAGGGGTTTTGCGGAGCATGATATATTAGCGGTGGCTTCGGAGCGCTCGGTGGGTAAAGAACTCGCTTTCGCTGATCGTAAATTAAAAGTGATTGGTTTAGAGGAAGCAGTTTCCAAAGCGCCAGATATCGCCTTATTCTCGGCTGGCGGTGCAACTTCATTAGAATGGGCGCCACGCTTTGCCGCCGCAGGAACTTATGTGATCGACAATTCCTCTGCTTGGCGGATGGAAGAGGGCATTCCCTTGGTGGTTCCCGAAATAAATGGGGAGCAATTGAACGCGAGTCACCATATCATTGCAAATCCTAACTGCTCTACCATTCAGATGGTATTGGTCTTAGCCCCCTTGCATCAGAAATATAGTCTAAAGCGCGTAGTAGTAAGTACCTATCAAAGTATTACGGGAACGGGCGTTAAGGCAGTTCAGCAGTTGGAGAATGAAAAAGCGGGTCGGAAAGGAGAAATGGCCTATCCCTACCCCATACACGAAAACGCCTTACCGCATTGCGATGTATTTCTTGAAAATGGATACACCAAAGAAGAAATGAAATTGGTGAATGAAACCCATAAAATATTAGACCCGGCCATTCAGGTTACTGCTACCGCGGTGCGTATTCCGGTAAAAGGCGGACATAGTGAAAGTGTGAATTTGGAATTTGAACAGGAGTTTCAGATTAGCGATTTAAAGCGCCTATTATCCCAAAGCCCAGGTATTGTGGTACAAGATAATATTGACGTAAATCAGTACCCGATGCCTCGTTATGCCGAAAATAAAGACGAGGTATTTGTTGGCCGTATCCGTCGGGATTTAAGTCAGGTGAACAGTTTAAACCTATGGATAGTGGCTGATAACTTGCGTAAAGGCGCCGCTACCAATGCCGTTCAAATTGCAGAGCTACTGATAGAAAAAGGGATTGTAGCTTAAATAAGAGCGTGCAGATAATTCGCTGTATCAACCAATCCCATTTTGCGATATCGTTGGAGAACCTCGTGCTCGCTTAATGATGGATTTCGTTTATTGGCCACCAGCCTTTTAAACGATTTTACTGCCGCCTTATGGTTAAGATCAATAGTGTCGGTTAAGAAATCATCGGCTCCCTTTGCGGTAAGTCCAAACTCTGATAGGTAATCGGCCGGAAAGTCCTTTAAATTTTGGGTTACAATTAGATTGGCATTGGTCTTAATGGCGGCCGCCAATACATGACAATCTTTAGGGTCGGGCAATACTAATCCTGGAATTAAGGATTGATAATTTTTTACCGAAGCATCAGGAAAGGCCATTTCTACATTGTTTACTCTCCTTTCGATTTCAGCAGAGGGCAAGCCCTTTTCTTGCATTAGCTTACGCCATTCCTCAAAAATATGTTGGCTCCATTTGGGGGTATACAGTTCGTCGAAGGCAAACCAGAGTAATAGATCACGAAGCTCGATGGGGTAGATCACATTCGTGTCTAATACAGCGGTAAACCGTATACTATGTATCATATAATCCCAAATCTTCGTCTTTACGCATCATTTCAATTAATCGCTGCTCTTGCTCTGCCTTTACGCGATTCTTATAGACCACCAGCTCTTCGAATAGGACCCTACGGTGTTTACCCACTTTTGTAAATGGTATTTCGCCAGACTCGAGTAGCTTAACTAAATGCGGCCTCGAGCAGTTAAGGAATTCGGCTGCAGCCTGAGTTGTAAGCTCAGTAGCTATCGGCATAATGGAAACCGGCTTCCCCTCCGCAGTGGCCTTTAAAATTTGGGCGAGCAACTTGAGGGTATTAAGGGGCAAACGAATGCGCTCTTTTGTCTCCTCAATTTCAATCTCTGCATCCCTATTGTTTAGTTCTTCAAGACTCTTCTTTAGGGTTTCATAGGATTTAAGGGCTAGCGCCTGCTCCTCCTTATTGGGGCGCTTTAGTTCATTCATAAACTTCATTGTCTGCTATTTCACATTCCTTTCTACGAAATAAACGAAATATTCGAAATAAACAAAACGAGGCTGATGCTTTGGAATGTTAAAAAAGCGCTAAACACCAGAACAAAAAAGGAAGCATCTCGTCTATAGGGAAAGTGAAGATTATGCGTCAACTATCAATTCTTTTAATTTCCTTTATGGCCCTATCTCTTAATGCCCAAGAAATGAGTGAATCTAAACAATACGCCCGCGCCCTTTTTGCCTCCGGCTGCTACTGGGGCACCGAATTTTATATGCAACAAGCCGAGGGGGTGATTGAAACCAATGTGGGCTATGCTGGCGGCACAGTTCCCAATCCAAGCTATCGCGAAGTTTGCACTGGTCGAACCGGTCATGCCGAAACCGTAGAGGTTATTTACGACCCAGAAGTAACCGATTACGAAACGCTTTGTCGCTTGTTTTTCGAAACTCACGATCCTACGCAAGTGGATCGTCAGGGGCCAGACATTGGCACCCAATACCGCAGTGCTATTTTTTACTTAAATGATGAGCAAAAAGAAATTGCCGAGAAGCTAAAATTGGAACTGGAAGACTTGGGTTATAAGGTGGCTACGGAAATTACCGGAGGAGCAACCTTTTACCGCGAACAGGAAGAATACCATCACGATTATTATCAAAAGAAAGGAGGCACGCCCTATTGCCATGCCTACACGAAGCGATTTAAATAATTATTAGCAATTCCCTAAGCGGTGTTCGAAAGGCACCGCTTTTTTTATTCCGCAAATTCGCTTAGCTCCAACCAGCGCATTTCCTTGTCCTCTAACTGTGCTTGAATTTTTTCGAGCTCCGCTGATATCTCCAAAACCTTTTCGGCATCGGTAGCGGCTAACTCTAAATCTTTAGCCAAGCGATTGCGTTTTTCCTCCAATTCTTCGAGCTCCCCCTCTAAGGCCTCAAACTCCAAGCGTTCGGCATAGGTGAGCTTGGTTTTTTCTTTTGGAGCCTCTGACTTTGAGGCCTTTACCTTAACCATGCTTTCACTACGCAGCTTGCGTTTCGCCTCTTCTTCCTCCTGATAGGCGCGATATTCTGTGTAATTACCTGGAAAATCTTTAATCCGCCCCTCACCTTCAAAAGCAAAAAGATGATCACAAATTTTATCCATAAAATACCGATCATGGGTAACCACTAATACACAACCCGGAAACTCCATTAAGAACTCCTCCAAAACATTCAGGGTTAGAATATCCAGGTCGTTGGTAGGCTCATCCAAAATTAAAAAGTTTGGATTGGCCATTAATACGGTGCATAGATATAAGCGCCGGCGCTCCCCGCCACTTAATTTCGAAACGTAGGTGTACTGTTTATCGCCATCAAAAAGAAAGCGTTCCAAGAGTTGAGAAGCACTAAGGTCGCCGCCCTTTCCTTCCCGGGGAATGTATTCGGCAATGGCCTTTACCACATCAATAACCCGCTGCTCCTCTTTAAACTCCAGTCCACCTTGAGTGTAAAAGCCAAATTGTACCGTGTCGCCAATGATTATTTTACCACCACTCGGTTCCTCTTTACCGGTAAGCATTTTTAACAAGGTCGATTTACCGCTACCGTTAGGCCCAGCAATACCGATCTTCTCGCCTTTCTTAAAAACGTAATTAAAGCCCTCAATTAAAAGCTTATCGCCGTAAGACTTCTTTAATTTATGAACCTCTAAAATCTTGCTACCGAGGCGGGTCATCTTGATGTTCAGCTCCAGTTGGTCTTCACTTAAATCCTTAGAGGCTTCTTTTTTAAGATCCTGAAAGGCATCGATCCGGGCTTTACTCTTGGTGCCTCTGGCCTTTGGCTGTCGGCGAATCCAGTCCAGTTCCTTCCGCATAAGGTTCTTGGCCTTATCCACATTGGTGGCTTCCACTTCTTGCCTCTCGGCTTTGCGTATTAAAAAGTCGCTGTAATTTCCGGGGTGACGGTAAAGCTTTCCATCTTCCAGCTCTAAAATCGTATCACAAATCGACTCCAAGAAATACCGATCATGGGTAACCATTAAGAGGGTAATTCCTTTTTGGCTCAAGAAGGACTCCAACCACTCTATCATGTCCAAGTCTAGGTGGTTCGTAGGCTCATCTAAAATTAAGAGGTCGGGCGAAGCAATTAGGATTCGCGCTAGGGCTACCCTTTTCTTTTGGCCACCCGAGAGCTTGCTGATTTTTTGTTTTACATCGTGCAAACCCAGTTTACCCAAGACTGTTTTTACTTGTCCTTCTAAATCCCAGGCCTTCTGTTGCTCCATGGCGTCAAAGGCCTTTTGGTAAGCCTCGGTGTCATCTGGGTTTTCCAAAGCCAACTCATACCTTAAAACGGCTTGTGTGAGTGGGTTTTCGGCGGCTAATACACTTTCGAGAATACTGCGCTCTGCTTGTAGATCGGGATCCTGAGCAAGAAACTCTATCCGAATGCCTTTTCTAAAAGTAACCCGTCCTTCATCGGGCGATTCCTTGCCCGACAGAATGTGCAAAAGGGTTGTTTTGCCGTGGCCATTACGGGCCACCAATGCGGCTTATTCGCCCTCGGCCAGCCCAAAGGACACCCCTTCAAACAGCTTACGGCTGCCGTAAGCTTTGGCGATATTTTCTACGGATAAGTAATTCATCAACTGCCCGCGAAAATAAGCATTAGTTGAGGGCCGTTGCTGCTAAATGACGGCTAAACTCGCGATAGCGATCGATTATTAATTCGGGAGAGCCGTAGCGTTTTAGGAGCGCCAAGTAACTGTGGTGAATTTCTTCCCAATGCGGATTTTGCCGCAAGCCCGCAATGGCCAAACCCCTAAAGCAGCGCAATTGCTTATTAAAGCTCAATAGGCAATCCTTGCTAGGTTCGGCATTAAACAAGCGATCTAACTCGCGGTAATCCAACAAACTATCTAAAAAGGCAAATCCTTCACGACGAAAAAAGTCTCTAATCCAGGCCGCCATGCGATACAGGTCTTGCTCTTCGGTAATCTTAAATCGGAAATGGGGTTCCTTCCGGTACTTGGCCATATTGGTAATACAGGTATTGCTTTCCAATTGGTAGCCTCTTACGCCATAAGTATAAGGCGCAATAAGTTCCTCAACCATATCCAGTCGAGCCCCAAAACTCACTTCCACAAGAAAGCAATCGGGATAATAGTTGAAATTGAGAATCACATTCTGCCAGGCGGCCTTTCCGACCCGTCGGAACTGATGGTCAATCTCAATTAATTGGTAGTCATAACCCTTAAAAAAGGGTTTCAACATTTCGAAGGTATAGCTTGGCCAGTCCGCTTTATTCATCCCGCAATCGGCTATCGGAACGAATTCCATTAGGCTCGATATAGCGCTTTGCTTCTAATTCTTCTTGCCGGGGTTCGCGAACGTAAAGCACCTGACCGCTAAAATGCAGGTCCTTTCCTGCTAGGGCATGGTTAAAATCGACTAAGACCGAGGCTTCGAGCACTTCTGTTACGGTAGCTAATTGCTCATTGGTTCTCCCCATATTAAATACCAAACGGTCGCCACTTTCGTACACCCGATCAGGAAATTGTTCCGACTCCGGCATTTCAGAAAAGGGGATTTCCCTAATTAAATTGGAATCTATTTGACCATAAGCATCCGCAGCCTCAAGGGTGAAAGAAAAGCTGGAACCCTCGGCCAGACCGAGAAGGGCCGCTTCGAAAGCTGGCAGCATTTGACCCGAGCCGAAGTAAAACTTCAAAGGCCAGTGCTCATCCATCACTTCTAGGGTATTTCCGCTTTCACCTCCATCACGAAGTACGTACTTTAGCTCTACGATTTTATGCGGTTCTATTCGCTTCATATCCTATCAACCGGAAAGCAGCCTATAGGTTTACGAATCTGCCAAATTTGACCAAGATGCCCGAATCCAATAAGCCCATCAGCCTCAATGGCAATCTTAGCCATGTTCAGGAAACGATTTTTAGTAAAATGAGTGCCCTGGCCACAAAGCATGAAGCGGTAAATCTTTCGCAGGGTTTCCCGGATTTTCCGGCCGACCCCGAATTACTCGATCGCGCCAAGCATTATATGGAAGTTGGTCCCCATCAATATGCGCCTATGCCCGGAGACTTGGGTTTTCGAAAGGCCCTGTGTAACATCAGCGAAAGCGAATTCCAAAGTCCCTATAATGCCGAAAATGAAATTTGCATTACCGCGGGAGCTACTCAAGCTATTGGCACTGTATTGGCCACTGCCATTCGCGAAGGAGATGAGGTTTTGGTTTTTAGTCCGGCTTACGACTGCTACTTCCCCATGATTGAGCTCTATGGCGGCCGTCCGATTACCATCAAATTGCAACATCCCGATTACAGTGTTGATTGGGAGCAGGTGAAACGGCTTATTAGTCATCGCACGAAAATGATCATTATTAACAGTCCTCATAATCCCTCTGGGCGTTTATGGAAGGATGATGATTTCCGTCAGTTACAGGAAATAGTGGCCGACTCCAGTATTCTAATTTTGGCGGATGAGGTGTATGAACACCTAGTGTTTGACCCGAATCAAAAGCGCAGTGTTCGTCAATACCCCGAACTGCGAAAGCGCTCCTTTGTAGTGGGGTCCTTAGGGAAAACGGTACACCTTACGGGTTGGAAGATTGGCTATTGCCTGGCCCCCGAAAACATGATGCGCGAATTTAAAAAGGTGCATCAGTACTTTGTGTTTAGTATCAATCATCCCTTGCAAAAGGCTTTGGCCGATTATTTACCTCAAGCCAATTTGGTTGAGCTGGGCACTGTTTTTAAAACCAAGCATGATTGGCTTTATAAAGCTTTGAAAGAGGAAACGCGATTTAAGCCCTTAGTTAGTGAAGGCACTTACTTTATGCTGGTAGACTATTCGGATCTTTCGCAAGATTCGGAATTGGCTTTTGCCGAAAAACTGACCATCGATCATGGCGTGGCCAGCATCCCATTAAGTCCTTTTTACCGCGACCCAGTAGATCATAAGGTGCTTCGCCTTTGTTTTGCTAAGAATGATGACACTCTAAAAGCCGCCCTGAGCAAGCTAGCTCAAGTATAGCTTACTGCAGCTTCATTTGCAGATTGAGGTTTAAGCCCATAGAATAGGGAATAACCTCGAAGGGATACTCTTCGGTGTAAATGCTATTGGTGAAGTACATCAAGGTGGGCTCCAAACCAATATTCATATTCGGACTTAAGTAATACTGCACCCCTACTTTTAGGCTACTGGAAGCCATGTATTTCCGATAGCTTCTTTCGGATAAATCGATCGGTTCCAAGGTGCGGTAATCAATAGTAGATCCATTCGCCTCTAAGAAGTAGAGCATGCTAAAGCCAAACTCGAGGTTAATTCTTAAGTGATCTGTGGCCCAAGGTTGGTAGCTGATGCTTAGCGGGAAGTTTAGGAAATGAAAACTGTTAAGATCGGTGAAGGTAATGCGCTGCGGATCCTTAAGTAAGGTGTAATCCACAATCTCTCCTTCCGAATTGAAGTTTGCATGGCGGAAGTTTAGGAAATCAAACTCCGCATTATAGCTATTGTTAATGTACTCTACTCCAGTGTTTAAATAGGTAATGGGACCAATGCGCTTACTTACTTCAAAACCGATGTTTAGGTTTACCCCAGATGCTTCCGAAGCCTGCATCGCATCAATAAAATCGCTATGCAATAAGCTGCGTTTCTGACGATCAATTTTAAACTCCCTAAAGGCAAAATTGGGATAGATATTGAGGCTGTAAGTCCAAGAGCGTTTTTCCTGTAAGGGGCTAATGTAGGGGCCGGTAACCCGTGGTGCCCGCATATAGTCCTTGGCTCGGGCAGCCATTAAGTCCTGATTTAAACTCAGCTTAGGCTGATGGTAATCGAAAGGCAAATTAGAGGCGCCAGAACGATTGGTCCCAACATACACCGAGCCCTCTTTTAAGGGCTTTAGTTTCGCTTGTCCCGTTAAGGGTTTGATGCGTTCCTGAAAACTTTTTTCGATAGGCTCCGCTGCTTTGGGCGCCATACTGGAAACTTCGGGCTCCGCCAAAGCCAACAATCGAGACTCCGATTGGGGTTTTGTAGGCTGCGTATTATTTGCTCGTGCAGTAGTGTGACCATTTTCGCCAAGGTTTTCCTCTGAAGGTTTATTCGTTGAGGTCTCTACTAACTGATTATTGGTACTTGGGGCATGTAAGACTTTAAGGCCCTCGGTGGAGGTTGCCGTATTTAAGTCCTTTTCCAAAGCTGCTGGTGTAGATCCTTCGGCCGTTTTATCCAAACTACCTTTCCCTTCTCTAAAAGGGGGCCAATCGCCACTTAAAATAGTTTGACTAAAGCCTAATAAAAGGACTACGCCTACCATTCCAGCCACGCGCTTCATTTGTCGAATCCGCGTCGCACGGCGCAGTTTGCGCTCAAAATCCAGCCAATCCGTTTGAGCATCACCCTCGAGCAAACCCAGTTTGCTGCGGACAAAATCTTCGATATGTTGTAATTGCTTTTTCACTTATGCTTCACCTCGCAATTTCTTCACCAAGAGTCTCTTGGCTTTGGCTAGTTGACTTTTACTGGTTCCTTCACTAATATCGAGTTCCTCGGCAATTTCACGATGACTGTAGCCATCGAGAACATACATGCTGAAAACGGTTCGGTAACCTAATGGCAGTTCGCTGATTTTCTCAAAAACTTCCCTGGCGCTGATTTCCTCAGCATCATTGGCCTCAAAAAACTGAGGGTCTGGTTCAGGAATTTGCACATCCTCCAAGTTTACCTTAATGCCGCGACGCACTTCTTTGCGAATAGCACTAATGCTATTGTTAATCATAATTCGCGTAATCCAGGTTTGCAAAGAGGCCTGTCCCTTAAACTTGCCGATATTCAGGAAAACCTTGATAAAACCATCGTGCATTAAATCTCGAGCATGCTCTTGATCCTTAGCATAGCGACGACAGATATTCAACATCTTTCCTGAGAACAACTCATAAACCCGCTTTTGAGCCAACTTTTCACCCGCCGCACAAGCTAGCACCAACTCCTGCTCGGAGTTGTTTAGGAGGATTTCCTTCGGGGGTACGTAAGCCTCGAGGTCCTCTAGCCGCATGATATGGTCGGGTTTAGAGCTCAATGGATATTCGGGTTCTTTGTTATTAGACGAAGCGATAATAGAAGCGTTGCCTAAATGTAACGAAAAAAAAGAGGGCTTTCGTTGGAAAGCCCTCTAAATGGTTTCATTATCTGATACTTACATTCAAGAATCAATTACAATCCACTGACCTGCAGCGACCAAAGGCTCTGCTTTTTTGTATTTCATTTCCTTCTTTTCGCCAGTATTTAGGTTCTGGATGGTCACCTGCTCATTACGGCCGTATTTCTTTTCGGCCACCACCGGCTGCTTCTTAGGTGCTGGTCGGCTTTCGCCTGATGGGCTGCCATCTGCGGAAGGGTGTGAGGTTTGCATTTGATCGTAAGCACTGCGTTGCGGCGCTCTTGCTTGTTGCACTTGATTGCTGTCTTGATTGGGCAACTGGCCTTTAAACAGGAAGGAAGCAATCTCGCGGTTCATGCCATCAACCATCGCTTTAAAGAGTTCAAAGGCCTCCAGTTTATAAATCAAAAGCGGATCTTTTTGCTCGTATTGGGCGGTGCCTACACTCTGACGTAAGTCGTCCATATCGCGTAAATGCTCCTTCCACTTCTCATCAATCAGGGCCAGGGTAATGGACTTCTCAAAATCGCGAATCAATTGACGACCTTCGGTTTCTACCGCCTTCTCGAGGTTGGTCACAATTTGCATTTGCTTGGCTCCATCGGTAAATGGAATCACAATATTGGTATACTGGTTACCTTGGTTGCGATACACATTGTCAATCACCGGTAGGGCCATTTGTGCAATGCGCTTATTTTTCACACTATAGGCCTCCATCACCTGCTCATGCACCTGATTAATCAAGGTTTCCGTGGCGGTTTTTTCAAAGGCCTCCTTTTCAAGGTCGATGTCGATGCTAAACACACGCAACATTTCCAATTTAAAGCCTTCAAGGTCCTTAAAGGATTGGGTCTCATTTACCAGGTTCTCTACCGTTTCGTAGAACATATTGGCAATGTCTACCTGCATGCGCTCTCCGTATAATGCATGGCGGCGACGACGGTAAATTACCTCTCTTTGAGAGTTCATTACATCATCATACTCCAGCAAGCGCTTACGAATACCAAAGTTGTTTTCCTCTACCTTTTTCTGAGCCCGTTCGATACTCTTGGTTACCATGCTATGCTGAATAACCTCACCCTCTTCTAAGCCCATGCGGTCCATAATTTTGGCCACACGTTCCGAATTAAAGAGACGCATTAAATCATCCTCTAGGGAAACAAAGAATTGAGAACTACCCGGATCTCCTTGACGACCGGCACGACCGCGTAGCTGTCGGTCTACCCGACGAGAATCGTGTCGCTCCGAGCCAATAATCGCTAAACCTCCCGCGGCTTTTGCCTCTGCGCTAAGCTTAATATCGGTACCACGACCTGCCATGTTGGTAGCGATAGTCACTTTTCCGGGTTGACCGGCTTCGGCCACAATCTCCGATTCCTTTTGGTGCAATTTGGCGTTCAGTACATTATGTGGAATCTTTCGAATTTTGAGGGCACGGCTCAAGACCTCCGATATCTCCACATTAGTGGTACCCACCAAAACAGGTCTTCCCGCCTCAACGAGCTTGCTCACCTCCTCAATAATGGCATTGAACTTCTCCCGCTTGGTGCGATAAACTAAATCCTCGCGATCATCGCGCACAATTGGTTTATTGGTTGGAATAACCGTTACCTCTAATTTGTAGATATCCCAAAGTTCTTCGGCTTCCGTTTCCGCAGTACCGGTCATACCGCTCAGCTTATTGTACATCCGGAAGTAGTTCTGTAAGGTTACGGTAGCATAGGTTTGGGTGGCAGCCTCGATTTTTACATTTTCCTTGGCTTCAATCGCCTGATGTAAACCGTCGGAATAGCGTCGGCCATCCATAATACGACCCGTTTGCTCATCCACAATTTTCACCTTGTTATCCATCACCACATACTCATTGTCCTTCTCAAAAAGAGTGTAGGCCTTGAGTAATTGGTTCATAGTGTGAATGCGTTCGGACTTAACCGAAAACTCGCGCATGATTTCGTCTTTCTTCTTAGCGCGCTCATCAGCATCAAGCTCTTCACTTTCTAAGGCCGAAAGCTGGGTTGAAATGTCCTCCAGGATAAAGAAGTCCTTATCGGTATCCCCAGAAATCAATTCAATTCCACGGTCGGTAAGGTCAATCTGATTATTCTTTTCGTCAATGGTAAAGTAAAGCTCATCATCTACTATATGCATGTTTTTACTCTGCTCCTGCATATAGAAGTTCTCTGTTTTTTGCACTAGGGTTTTCATCCCTTCTTCACTTAAGAACTTGATTAAGGCCTTATTCTTTGGCATACCGCGATACACCCGCAATAGCTTCTTGGCGCCTTCATCGCGTGAATCTTTATCACCCGAAGCAATCAGCTCTCGGGCTTCTTTAAGTTCCTTGGTGGCTAAAGCTTTTTGTGCGCTCACCAATTTAACCACATGGGGTTTTAACTGGTTAAACTCTTGGCGATCTCCTTGAGGGGTAGGGCCCGAAATAATTAATGGGGTTCGTGCTTCATCAATTAATACCGAATCCACCTCATCCACAATGGCATAATTGTGTACTCTTTGCACCAAATCCTCGGGGCTTCCCGCCATATTGTCGCGCAGGTAGTCAAATCCGAATTCATTATTCGTTCCGTAGGTAATATCTGCCTGATAGGCTAAGCGACGCTCTTCGGAGTTCGGGCGGTGACGGTCAATACAGTCCACTGATAAACCGTGGAACTGATACAAAGGTCCCATCCATTCGGAGTCCCGTCGGGCGAGGTAATCGTTAACGGTTACTACGTGTACCCCTTTTTGCGGAAGGGCATTGAGGTAAACTGGTAGGGTGGATACTAGGGTTTTTCCTTCACCGGTAGCCATCTCAGCGATGGAACCTTGGTGCAATACGGAGCCCCCAATGAGCTGTACATCGTAGTGCAGCATATCCCAATGAATATCTGCTCCAGCAGCAGTCCACTGGTTGGCCCAGATGGCTTTATCGCCTTCAATGCTTAGCCCGTCCATGGTTTTAGAAAGTTCCCGATCCATATCGGTAGCCGTAACCACCAACTGTCCATTCTCTTTCCAGCGACGCGCGGTTTCTTTTACTACGGCAAAGGCCTCTGCTTTGATGTCTTCTAGAACGGCTTCGATATTGTCTTTGACTTTAGTCTCGAGCTGGTCTATCTCATCATAATAGCGCTCTTTAACCTCGATCTCCTCTTCTTGATTGAGCTTGCCACGAAGCTCGGCAATGGCCTCCTCTTCCGATTTTACCGCTTCCTTGATTCGAGACTGAAAGTCTAACGTTTTAGCCCTCAGTTCATTATCACTTAGGCCACTAAGTTTTTCGTATTCTGCATTTACCTTATCAACCACAGGCTGCAGGGCCTTCATATCGCGGTCGCTTTTATTTCCGAATAATTTCGTGAGAATGTTTCCCAGCATGGAATATCTTTTTTGGTCTTAATCGACGGTTCGCAAAGTTATTAAAAGGGATAGCGTATGGCTGTAATTTTTAAGCAAGAGCCGTAATTTTCTCCATTACAGCGGGAATATTCGTAATTTAACTGCACCAATTCCCATAACATATGCTTAGTCATCAACTTTCCCTCAATCAGAATCTAAATTCTGATCTCGATACTATTGACTTCGAACCACAGCTTATCCTCCTTTTTGGAGGAAAAACCATTTTAAAACAAAGCGATTGGGTTCAAGAAATACGCCGCAAATTTCCGCAGGCCATTTTGGCAGGCTGCTCTACCTCTGGAGAAATTAGCGGTACCCAGGTAAAGGACGAATCGATTTCCGCTAATTTCTTGGCATTTAAAAATAGCACGGTGGTTTATAAGGAAGCCCACATCGCCAAAGGCAGCGAAAGTGAATCGGTAGGGGCTTCCTTAGCCAAGTCTTTTGATAAAGAAGGGTTTAAGCACCTTTTTGTGTTAAGTGATGGACTTAACGTTAACGGTAGTCAACTCGTTAAAGGTATGCGGGAAGCCATTGCCGATGGTGTAGCAATAACTGGAGGTTTAGCAGGGGACGGCCCTCATTTTGAGCAAACTATATTGATTGATAACGAAGGGAATTTACAGGATCACTTAATTATTGGATTAGGCTTTTACGGGGCGGTAAATGTTAGCTATGGCTCCATGGGCGGCTGGGACTCCTTTGGAATTGAGCGCTTGGTTACTAAGAGCGATAACAATGTTCTATACGAATTAGATGGGCAGCCCGCCTTAGGCTTGTATAAAAGCTTTTTAGGAGAAGAAGCCGCGAACCTACCGGCCTCGGGCTTGTTGTTTCCGCTTAGCATGCGATATTCCGAAGATCGAAAACCTTTAGTACGAACAATCTTGGGCATTTCAGAAGAGGACCAAAGTTTAACCTTCGCCGGTGATATTCCGGAGGGCTCTTACATCCGACTGATGAAAGCCAATGTAGATCGGCTTATTGATGGCGCTGAAGAAGCGGCCAAACTATCTATGCAGGAAGTAAATGAATTTGCCATCTGCATTAGTTGTGTAGGGCGTAAACTGGTGCTTCGTCAAATTGTGGAAGAAGAAGTAGAGGGCGTGCGCGATCATCTTGGGGAAGATTGTCAAATTACCGGCTTCTATTCTTACGGAGAAATAGCACCCTTTAGAAGTGGAGTTGAATGCGAATTGCATAATCAAACCATGACCATCACAAGCTTCTCAGAACGTGACTGACAAAAACCTACATCGATTACTCAGAAGACAGCTTCGTAAGTATCTGCCTAATGCCGAGTCGGTTCCAGAAGAGTTTCTGGAAGCCGTTAATCAGGCCTATCACGACTTTGATCGGGATGTTAAGCAGGCCGAAAACATCCTTGAATTAAGCTCTCAAGAATTATTCATTGCCAACCGGGAGCTTAAAAAAACGGTAGAAACCAAGGTGGCCGAAGCCGATGCCCTAAGCATCCGACTCTCGCGCATCGTGAATAATGTTCAAGAGGTTATTTTTCAAACCGATATCAATGGCTGTTGGACTTTTTTAAATGCCGCTTGGGAGCGAATTACTGGCTATAGTGTAGAAGAGAGTTTAGGGCAAACCTTTACTAGCATGGTTTACCCCGACGATAAGGAAACCAGCATGTACCACCTTTCGGAACTGGTAAATGGCACCGAAACGACTAGTCGTTACAATCTACGCTATATCACTAAATCAGGAGAAGTTAGGTGGACGGAGGCCATAGTAACCTTGGACATCGACGCCGAGGGAAGGCTTTTAGGCGCTTCCGGAACGCTTACCGATATCAATGCCCGTTATGTAGCCGAAGAAAAACTAAGGCAGGCCAGTAATAACTTAAATCAGGCGCAAGCCCTTACTAAGCTTGGTTCCTTCGAGCACCCCTTGCAAGCACAAGGAAATAGCTATTGGTCGCCTCAAATGTTTAAACTCTTAAATCACCCGGGTAAAAACGACCCCAAGCTCGACGACCTTATTCAGGCGGTCGACGAGCCCCAAAGAACAGAACTCGCCAAGGCGATTGAGTCCTTGCGAAAAGATCGACATGAAATAAACCTAGAACTGCCCGTAAACAAAGGGAAAGCCTGGATGATGCTACGCGCCGAAAAACAGCGTGGCCGCTTAAGTAAGGGCGAGGTGATTACCGGAACCTTAATGGATATCACCGAAAGGAAAAACTTTGAGAAGGAACTGGTGGCCTCCAAGTTACTGGCCGAACAGGCCTTAGCCGCTAAGTCCGATTTCCTTTCCAATATGAGTCATGAAATTCGTACGCCAATGAATGCGATTGTGGGACTCACCGAAATTCTGTTACAGGAGGAAAAGATGTCGGCTGCTGCCCGTCGAAACTTGGAGCTCATTGAATACTCGGCCGACAATTTATTGGTGATTATAAACGACATTTTAGACTATTCTAAAATTGAGGCCAATAAAGTGGAATTGGAGCGTATTCCCTTCAATTTACCCAGTCTTTGCGAAAAGCTCATGGCGACCTGGAAAATTAAGGCTCAACATAAACATGTAGACCTTCAATTGGAGATTGACCCTAAGGTTCCCGAGCAATTAATGGGTGACCCCTATCGCCTAAATCAAATCCTACTCAATTTATTGAGTAATGCCCTTAAGTTCACCAAAGAAGGAGCGGTGGGCTTAAAAGTGAAACTCAAAAATCAGAAACAAGATCACTACGAGCTCCTGTTTGAGGTGCACGACACCGGCATTGGAATTTCGCAGGAAAAGCTCAATAGCATTTTTGAAAGCTTTACCCAGGCCTATACCGATACGACCCGTAATTTCGGGGGAACAGGCTTAGGCTTAGCCATTTCAAAACGTTTAGTGGAACTTCAGGGAGGAACCATTTGGGTAGAAAGTGAAATGGGTAAGGGCAGTAGTTTCTTCTTTAGCATTAAAATCAGCGCTAGCGATGAAAAGCCCGTGGAGGATGCCGACTTAGCCGCTGACCTCAGCATGGGCTTAAATGGAATTGACATTTTGGTGGCCGAGGATAATAAGGTGAATCAAATGCTCATTAAGCAGGTGTGTAAAAACTGGAATGCCACCATCGAGCTGGCCGATGACGGCGATATTGCGGTGAGTAAAAGCCAGGAAAAGGATTACGATATCATTTTAATGGACTTGCAAATGCCGAACCTCAACGGCTTTGAAGCCGTGCAGGCCATCCGCAAAGATCAAGCGAACCGGAATACTAACACCCCCATCTTAGCCCTTACGGCCGATGCTATGCCTGAAACCAAAACCTATGTAAGTCGCAATGGCTTTAATGGTTATATCACCAAGCCCTTTAAAAGCGAAGAGTTACTACGGGAGATTACGCGCTGTATGGAGATACACGAAGATCAGAAATAAGAAGCTTTATACTAAGGATTGGACTGCTTGAGGTCCTGGTCATACAATAATGCTAAGGTGTCTCTCTCACTCTAATAACTGAGGGCACTTGTCCATTAATTCTTTGACCCTTTCTATTAAAGAGTCACTGCGATAATACCGACTGGGTGAGTTATAAAGGAAACGCTCACTGAGGTAATAATCGTCTTGAATATAGTAGCCTCTGATTGAGGCATTATAGGCATAATACTCTACCGTTAATTTGTTTTCTTCAGCACAAATAAAGTACTGTTCATTTACTTTATTTAAGTATAGTTTCAGATTAGAGCAGCTACTCATAGTTGAGTCACTGATTGTTCCGAAAAATGACTGCCCTCCCCGAAAAAACATCAAAACATTAAGATAGGAAGGCACCTCGAGTCCATTTCGTTGCCACCAAGCTGAATCTTGTTCGTAAACATATACCAAGGGAAAATCGCAGTGGCAGAGGGAATCTTGGAACTGACCTTTAAGCTTGTAATTGGGATTATTTGGTGTGATGTAACCCCAATCATTACGTGTATAGCCCCTTATACTATCACATGCGGCTACCGAGATAAGGACTGCGCTTAATACGATTAATCTAGCGGATTGCATTTTACTTTGAATTGATTAGGCATTAGCGGTTAGCCTTACTGTTAATCAAGCCTTTAGCTACGGGACCCAACTTTTTTAACTTCACAATTACACTTCCAATACTATCTGGCACCCTCCATAATTCTTCCGCGTATTTTATCCTTTGGTAGTTCAATTGGTGTAAACGTGCAACAAAGTCTCTATTATTCTCCTTAAAGGAAATAAGGCGAATTTCTAAAGGAGATTGTTGCACGAGGTTTTCCAAAACATCTTTCGACAATGAAAAATGCCTTCCTGAAGTACCTAATAGAAGGGAATCCTTCCAATGCACCAAAATGGAATCTTGAGAATACCCGACAGGTTCCAGATGAACGGCATCTTCCGTAGTGGAAATATCAAAGAATTTACTACTCGTAAGCAGCGAATCGCCCTCATACTGCTTAATCTCAGGGTAATTCAGTGCCCCGTTTGAAAAGCTCATCAATTCGAGATAAAAGTCTTTGTCCGTAGAAAAACCCAAACTCTTCCTAAAGCCATACTCATACGAACAGAAGCCAAGAACAGTATCACCAGAGCCAAAGTATTCCATATACCGACCTTCTAATTGGGCCTTCTCTGCACAACCAAGCAAATAGTAATTACTCTTTGCGTCGCCCATAAAAACCACACTATCACAAGCGTAGTTACCTATCTCCAGGTAATAAGTCTCCTTTCCCTTCAATTGAGTTTCCTCGCATCCGAATAGTAAATGGCTAAAGAGTAGTATTCCTATTTGACGCCTCACCTAATTACATTTTTGATACCCCTAAGTAAACAAAAAACCCCTCCAAATTGGAAGGGCTTTATTAGTACGCTTTTATAATAAATACGTCAATATTCATCTTCATTCCACAGGAAGTCCTCTTCCGAGGGGTAATCAGGCCAAATGTCTTCGATAGATTCGTATACCTCCTCCTCTTCTTCCTCCATAGCCTGAAGGTTTTCGACCACTTCCAAGGGCGCACCGGTTCTGATCGAGTAATCAATCAGTTCGTCTTTAGTAGCAGGCCAGGGAGCATCGCTCAAATAGCTTGCAAGTTCTAAGGTCCAGTACATACGCTTTAGCTAAAGTGTTAGAGTCAAAATTTTTGCAAAAATAAATTTTTAATGCACCTGTGCAAGAAGATTTTAAGGAACTCGCCAAATGGACTAGCTCCTCGGTTTCCACGGGGTCTCCTTTGCACCGTGCTTAAAGGTGTAATACCGCGCGAGGGTGAATAAGAAGTCACTCAAGCGATTTAAGAAGGGTAAAATCACCGGATGAATATTTTCGCCCGCATTAATAACATCAATTACCCGTCGTTCCGCTCGGCGGCAGATGGTTCTCGCCATATGGGCATAGCTGCTGCTCAAGTCGCCTCCGGGAATCAAAAAATTCCGCAAAGGTTCTAAGTCGGCATCCATGCTATCCATCGCCTCCTCCATCTTGCTTATATCTTCGGTTTGCAAACAGGGCAAGCTCATTTTATTCTTCTCGGTCGCGGCCAGATGCGAGCCTATGGTAAACAATAAACTTTGAATTTGCTCTAAATCGGCATTAAAATCTTTAAAACTTGCACTATCCTTCATTACAGCCATGCAAGCATTGAGCTCATCAACGGTTCCATAAGCCTCAATCCTTAGGTGATTTTTTGGAACACGCTCCCCGGATACCAGCGAAGTTTCCCCTTTATCACCAGTTTTAGTATATATCTTCATCTGCTAGACTCAATTTTGTAAATTCACGAAGCAATATTAGCATATCCGCTAAGAAGCGAAATTGTTCAAAGCAGGAGAAGTGTCGCAGATTTTAATCATTGGAAAGGACAATGCTGTTCGCAGCCAAATGCTAGAGGGCTATTTAAAAGCCAAGCTAGGGCATCGCGCCAAAGTGTACAGTTGTGGAATTGAGCCCAGTGGTGTGGACCCCCAGGCGATTCGAGCGATGGCCGAGGATAAAGTGGTTATTGCCGGGCAAACTTCAGACGACCTTAAAGAATACAGCGGCCACAATTTTGATCATATTCTGGTTTTTGATGAAGACCTACTACCCACGGTGCAATCCCAGTTTCCCAATACCGATATCCGGCTCTTGCCTATTGCCGCGATTGAGGGCTTTGGCGGTTTGGATCGCTTAGCGGCCATCCGCGAACTACGCGGAAAAATCGAGCTAAAAAGTAATGAGCTCATTGCGGCTCAACTTTCCTAGGACTTTCCCTATATTAAAGGACCAAAAAAACACACGGTATGGAGGGAATGGCAGAGTTAGCCAGTATTCTGATCCTGAGCGTTTTTGCGCAATGGATGGCCTGGAGGATTAAAATCCCAGCAATTTTACCATTAATCATAATTGGCCTGGCCCTAGGTCCGGGATCCACTTTTTTTACCCCCGATGGTGATAAACTGCTCGATGGTGATCATATTTTTTCGGGTGACCTGCTCTTTGCATTCGTATCCATATCGGTAGGGGTAATTTTATTTGAGGGAGGTCTGACTCTTAAAATTCGAGAAATTCGACATCAAGCGGGGGTCGTTCGAAACCTCCTCATTTTTGGACCTATCATCACCTTGGGAGGTGGTGGCCTAGCAGCGCATTACCTCATGGGTATGGATTATACCCTCTCCTTTTTATTTGGAGCCTTGATTATTGTTTCTGGTCCAACGGTAGTTACGCCCATCCTGCGTAATGTTCGACCTAATATTCGCATTAATAATGTACTTAAATGGGAAGGGATTCTGATCGATCCTTTAGGTGCCTTAATCGCGGTTTTAATTTACGAGTTTATCCAAACCTCCGACTTTAGCAATCCAAGCACCACTGGTGTTTTCAAAGAGTTTTTCCTCACCGTTGCGGCCGGAATGTTTGTGGGTGGCTTAGCCGCTTTTTTCCTGCGGTGGCTCTTGGAGAAAAACCGCATTCCCTCCTACCTGCGAAATGTAATGGCCTTGGGTATGGTGATTTTTGCTTTCACCTTTGCCGAGTTCCTAGCGCATGAAGCCGGCTTAATGTCCACCACCTTTATGGGGATTATTCTGGCCAATGTTAAGGTGCAAGAGCTCAAGAAAATTTTATCCTTTAAGGAAGATGTGAGTATCATCCTCATCTCCGTACTCTTCATTTTACTCTCCAGCCGCATCAATATCGAGCAAATTGAAAAGCTAGGAATTAACTCCCTCGCCTTGTTCGGAATAGTTGTTCTGATCTTACGACCATTAGCGGTGTGGCTTAGCACCCGAGCCTCAAGCTTCAATTGGCGCGAAGTTGTTTTTATGTCCTGGGTGGGCCCGAAGGGAATTGTGGCCGCCGCTGTAGCCTCCCTTTTTGCCCTGCAGCTTACCTCCGGCGAGCGTGCCGATGTTAACATTGCGCAAGCAGAGTTGATTTTACCGCTTACCTTTTTAATGATTGTTGGCACGGTGGTTATTCAGGGCGCTACCGCGAAGCCATTTGCCAAACTTTTAAAAGTGGAACGAGAAGAACCTCGAGGCTTCCTCATTGCTGGAGCTAATGAAAACTCTCGTTTCTTGGCCCGATTCCTCCAATCTCAAAATGTGGATGTGATTTTAGCCGATACCTCAAAAACAAATCAGAAAGAAGCACGACGTCAAGGTTTCGAGGTTTTTGAAGGCAGCATCCTGAGTGATAATGTTTACGAAGATTTAGATTTAAACAATATTGGAATCTTAATGGCCATGACTTCGAGTGCCGAGATTAATGGCTTGGCTCTTAAATATTTCGATGAAGAATTTGGTCCCAATAAGACCTATCGCCTCTGCAGTAAAAAGGAACAAGAGCATCACGAAATAGACCATCCCCCTTCGGTACTTTTTGGTGGACGGGTTGATTATCTAAACCTCGCGCAATCGGTTCGACAAGCTTCTTCGGTAATTGTAAAGAACTGCCAAAATTCGGAGGAATACGAAGCCATCTGTAAAGAATACCAATCGAAAATTATTCCCATGTTCGTTTTGCGAAAGGAGCAAATAATGGTCATTGCGCGCGATCTCCCCGATTTTCAAAAGGGGGATCAGCTAGCCTTTATTCCCTTGCATAATGCTCAGCTATCTCCGGCATCCAGCGATTCTCCTTCATAAAGGGTGTCTACCGACTGGGCGTTTATTCCGTAGGCTTCTCGCAGCCACTTGGCGTAGATGTCTTTATAACCATGGGTAACGTAAACCTGTTCCGCACCAGAGTTTAGGACCGCCTCATTTAAACCGGGCCAATCGGCATGATCGGAAAGCACAAAACCGCGATCTGCTGCTCGTCGGCGCCTTGCTCCACGCACACTCATCCAGCCCGAACAAAAGGCCGTGCTTTGCGGACCCAATTTACGGGACCATGCGCTGCCTAAAGCCGCGGGAGGAGCAACAATTAAGGCCCCTACCAGATCCTTCTTCTTTACCTGCTCATCAATTAATTGAGCCTTCGGTAAATCCAAACCCATTTGCTGATAAAGCTGATTTACATTATTTACCGCCCCATGGGTATATATTGGGCCAATGTCTGCATTAATCCCTGCCAATACACGTTGGGCTTTCCCCAAGGAATACGCTCCAATAATAGAAGCTTGCCCCTTGCTTTGATTCGCTTGCCACCAATCATCAATCTCTTTAAAAACCACTTGCGATTCTGGCCAACGGTATATTGGTAGGCCGAAAGTAGATTCACTAATAAAATGATGGCAAGCTACCGGTTCGAAAGCATCGCTTAATGCATCCTCCTGCAATTTATAATCTCCACTCACCACCCAAACCTCGCCCTTGTAGGCCACCCGAATTTGCGCCGAACCAGGGAGGTGACCGGCCGGGTGAAGACTTATTTCAACACCGTTAATTTGGTGTCGAGTGCCGTATTTTTGGGTTTGAATGTTAATACCTTTACCCAAGCGCTGTTTTAATACCGGAGCGGTTAAGGGGTGACATAAATAGTGTTTACTCCCCGCGCGGGCGTGGTCCGCATGTGCATGGGTAATTATAGCGCGCTTTACCGGACGCCAGGGATCAATGTAAAAATCACCTTGTGAACAGTAAATACCTAGCTTGTTAATAATTAATAATGACACCTTTAGCTAACAAGGCTTCCTAAATTAAGTTTGTATGCAACCCTCAAACAATTTTGTTCCCCCCAGCTGAAATGCTTCGGTTCCTTCGCTATATCGTCCCCATCACGCTTCTCTTGGCTTGCCAAAACGAACGACTCAATAGCTCGGCCCATGTTTACATTGCAAAGCATGAAGGGCAATCGCGATTTTGGGTTAACAACAAGCCCTTCCAAATAAAGGGCCTTTCAGGTAGCAGCCATTTGGCAGAATTGGTTTAAAATCAACCGGTTCATGGCTGTTTTGTTGGACGTGAACTGCTTGGTCTTGAACACCACACTAACGCCACTTTACATGGGCCCTGAACTTTTATCGCCCACTCGAGAGGAGCTGGAATACCAAAGAAAGAAGTCCCTTTAAGCAAGCTGCTTTCTTACCTTTGCTCAAAAGCAAAAAGCATGAGTAAAGCACCTAAACCCGTTGGTTCCTATCCCCTAGCCCGCAAAGCCGGAGGTCTACTATTCTTAAGTGGTGTGGGTCCTCGCATCGCCGGCAGTGATCAACATGATTCGGGGGTACCGGGTCTTCAATTAGATCACAATGGAAATTTTAAAGCATTCGACTTCGCTGCTCAGGTGCACAGTGTGTTTGCTAATGTGAAAGCTATTTTAGAGGAACATGGCAGTAGCTGGGATAAATTGGTCGATGTTCAGGTTTTTTTAGTAGATATGAAAAGGGATTTTCAAACCTTTAATCGCATTTATGCGGAGGCCTTCGAAGGAGTAGATCCCAAACCCTGTAGAACCACCATTGCCATAGATGCCTTACCCACTCCCATTGCCATTGAACTAAAATGTGTTGCGGAATTGAATGACTAATTCCGACCTTCTAAAAGCACTAGAACAAGAGGTAAGGTCTCGCCTTAAGGAAGCGGAAAAAGGACACGACTGGCAGCATATTAATCGTGTTCGAAATACCGCACTTCACCTTCAAACTATTGAAGGCGGCGACGCCTTTGTGATAGAACTCGCCGCCCTTCTCCATGATATTGATGACGCTAAGTTTAACGGGGGCAAGCTGCAGGCTGGAGCCCAAACCAGTCGGCAAATACTAGAATCGCTAGGAGCAGCAGAAGAAATAATATTCCAAGTGGCCTATTTGGTCGAAAACTGCTCTTTTAAGGGAGGGCAGGCTGATGTTCAAGAACCGAGCTTAGAGCTCCAAATATTAAGAGATGCTGATCGGCTAGACGCCATAGGAGCCATAGGTATAGCGCGAACCTTTCACTATGGGGGATATAAAAATCAAGCCATTTACGATCCGGACTTAGCGGTGCGTGATAGCATGAGTCCCGAGAGCTATTATCAAGATAAAACCAGCACCATAAATCACTTTTACGAAAAGCTGCTCAAGCTTAAAGAGGGTATGAACACCGCCACGGCCAAAAAAATGGCGGCGCAAAGACATGCTTTTATGGAGTTCTTCCTTCAACAGTTTTTTAACGAATGGCATCAAAAAATGGAGAGCTGATTTTGAAGTCTCCCATCTCCATCAAGAAAAAAAGCCCTTTTTAACCAAGACAATTAGTTCCACAATAGGAACAATTACTTCTACATTTAAATTCATTTATTCCTAAAATGAATTTTTGCTTCTTCTCCGAATTTTAAAATTTAAAAAATTGATTAGAAAGCCTTTAGTGAATAGGCCTTATAATCAATGCTTAAGAAAACTCATATTCTATATAAGAATATTGCGCTTAAAAAATCGCGGTAAAATGTTTTAAAAAAGGATATTATTATTTTCCTTAGTAGGGCATTTTCAACCCCACACCCCCACTTAAAAATTGTTAATTCGAAACCGGGTGATGGAACTTAATGAAACCCAACTTTGTCAAAAAATTCGGTGGCTCCGCGAATGGCGAGGCTTAACTCAACAGTATATGGCCATTGAGTTGGACCTAAGCACTAGAGCCTATTCTAAAATTGAACTCGGCGAAACGAAATTGAGCGTCCGCCGACTTTACCAAATCGCCGATATATTAGAGGTTACTGTTCATGAGCTCTTAATTTTAGACCGAAAGGAGTTCCTTCGTATGCAGTGGCGAGAGACCACTAAAAATGTGAACGAATCCAGTCGGGAGGAAATTCTAGAACTTAAAATGTTATTGGAGCGTTTGCTGCGAGCTGATCAAACCTAAATATTTTTCGAGCTTGGTCTTACTTTTAAACCTACAGGCTTAGTACATTCGCTAAAAAGCCCCCTACAATGAAGGACCGCATCCGCGCAAGCGAATTGCAAATAGCCTACGATCGAATAATGGCCCGGGAAAATCTGCAAATGACTGGGCCCGCTGGTTCTGGAAAAACCTATCTCCTGGCACAGCTCAAGCAAAAACTGGAAGGCCGAAGGTTAATTCTAAGTTTAGGCTTCGAGGGGCTGTTTCAATTTGAAGAGCTTGTCTTTCGATTGCGCGAGGGCCTCGAAGAAACCTGTCGTCAAAATGCGGGCCTCGAATACCAAGTAAAGCGCCTAAATCAGGAACACCCTCAGCATCGAATCCGTGAAAAAACAGATTTACTGGCCTACCTCGAAAGCCTAACCGGACTACTATTTAATGTGGGTCTCGATTTGGTAATAAGCCTCATTAACCCTGAGTTTTCAGAAGTGCCCGAAATCGATGGTCGGCAGTTAGTGGATAGCTTTAGTAATATGGCTCGCGCCGCTAATATTCAGCTACTCGTACTTTCAGAAGAATCGTTTTTACCCAAAAAACAACATCTGGCCTTAGAGATCCCAGCCCTGGAAGAAGTATGGGATGCCCCTACCGAGCAACAGGCTTCTCTTTTACAATATTGCAAAGGCAACCTAGCCTTTCTCAAAGCCTTGGAGGCCAATATTAAGCGGCACTCCGAATTTAAGCCCGACGACTTTTACAAAACCTATGCGGTGCAGTTTAGAATGCTCCGAGCTAGGTTTACCGATTTGCAATGGCGCCTATTGCGCGCACTGGCCTCCGAGGAAATTGTGAGTCAGCCCCATGCCTTTGATTTCCTCGTTCGACATAAACTAGGGGCGGCCAGCTCGGTGGAACGGGCACTTCGCAACCTGTTAGATAGCAAGTACATTTACCGCAATGAGGAGGGTTATCAGTTAAGCGACCCTATCCTTCACCGCTGGATTCAATACCTCTATTTTCAAAAAGGACTTTAATTATTTCAGTTTAAAGGCCGTTACTTTATTGGCAAAGAAACGCGGCGCATACACGGTTTGCGTATTGGGGTTATAACCAATATCCGCAGTTTGAATTTCATCAGCGGTAGCGTCGAACATTTTATGCGCCTCTGGACCCTCGATAAACCAAATTTCGCCTTGCCAGCGACTGGCTATAAAGCGATTATCTCCCAAGGGGATAAGTCCATCCCCACCGGTTACAGTGCTATTTACCGTTTCAAGAACTTCTCCTCCTGGCGACAGTCGTAATAAACCATCTGCGTTAAGCGCATAAAGCTGGTTTTCGAAATAGGCCAGTCCATTCAAATTAGGAAGGTTTTCGTTGATGGTATGCACTATACCTGATTCCAGGTAATGGAGCATCCCGGTTTGCATATCCGAGAAAAACACGCCTCGAAGACCGGCAGTTAGGTCGTTTAAAAATACCGAGCCTGGCACTTCATAAGCCACCTTGTCCTCTGGGTTATCAAGGTTTATCGACACGATTCTATTTACATCACTTACATATAATCGACCATCGAAAATGCACATTCCCTTAGGCGCGTTTAGGCCTCGGGCCCAAACCGAATCAATAATGCTACCGTCGACCGCCATTCGCGCAATATGCCCTTTGCCGTCAATTTCGGTGGGTTTACCCGCAATACAACTTACGTACAATATATTCTGGTTGGGCTCATAAAGCACCGACTCATTAGTAGGGTAATAGACTTCACTATCCCATTCCATTTCTAAGCTTGCCTTGGCGGCTGATGCGCTGGCTTCTTCTTTAGTTGGCTCCTCCTTTTTGGCATCGGAAGATTCTTTGGAACCGGCGTTTTGATTGCAACCTACGGCAATTGCTAATGCGAAGAATGGGAATAGATGTTTTGCTTTCATACTTAATGTCGTTTTCTGTATAAGGTTTTAAGAAAGGGTTTTGTTTGTTGGCTAATCGCCGGTTTTACTAGCCCGTCTTAAAATAAAGTTCCAAGAGTCGGACTTTAGGGCCTTAACAATCTTGGGGTCGAGAGCCGCACGTAACGAACTATGCTTGGGATAGGTGAAGCTGTAGTAATCTGTTTTTAAGTTACGATCATCTAAAACCAAATCCTGATTATCGCCTTTTTCCAAATAGAATCGCAAAACGGGTCTGTCGAAAACAAAAATGTCAATCTCCCCAGCCTTTAAGGCCGCAAAGCCCTCTTCCACACTTTCGAAGTAGACATCGGGTAAACCATAATTGCGCAAGTATTCCGCCGTGCCAGTGGCATCAATAGTACCCGTTTTAAATCGACGTAAGTCTTCCACATTTTCAATCTTGCTCTCCATACTTTTTACGGTAAGCGCTGAGGCCACCCCTGCGGTTAAACCCGAAATCAATAAGATGGCGGTAAACATCCAAATAAAGGCGATGGTGCGACCACCTCCGGTTTCTGGCGATTTATCCCCATAACCCACGGTGGTCATAGTAACTGCCGACCACCAAAATCCATCTAAAATTCCTCGCCAATTACGCCTAAACTGCGTGCCTTCCTTTTTCTGACGTTCAAAAAGCCAAACTAGGATTCCAAACAAAAGAATCACCCCCAGTAAAATAGCAATAGCCGAGAAAAACTGTTTGCTAAAAAAGTTCTCCAAGAAAATCATCCAAGAGTTCTCGGCCCTCCGTACCATGGCGGTTCCGGAGATAAAATACGGTTGCGAGAAATCGAGGCTATCCATGCGCTGCTCGGTTACCGTTATGGGATTAATCGAAAAATCCACCTCTTCGCGAGCTACCGCTTCCAGCATACTTTCAACATCTTCGTACCAGTGGTATTTAATTTTGGCTGGCACCTGATCGTCGATGAGCTCCCAAAAGCTATGACTTAAACCCGATGGTCTGCCCGATGCATCTTGCATAATAAAGGGCGGGGTTTTTTTTAAGCCAATGGTGAGGGTAGAATCCTGCGCGCAGATTAATCCGCTTAAAAGACTGGCAAATAGCAGTAATCGAAATCTCATAAAATGGGAATTTGGCCTCTAAAGTAATAGGAAATACCTGATTTCAAGAATCGCAAAAACGAGCATCCTTCGCCAAAATCCAAGGCCCGATTTACCTTTCGCCGCAGCCAAGCGATTAGGTGAAGGCCGACTGCTGGAACACAAAAAATCCCTTCCCTAATCATCAAAGGAGCATGTGGTCTAACAACTTGTAGGGGAGACCGTGTAACCACTCGAAATCATTACCTTCGCAGTCTTTTAAAAATTGACGCTAAAATGTCCCGCAATTATCCTGAGTACAAGCGATTAGACCTTGCCGCCATCAACCGTGAAATCCTCGATTTCTGGAAAAAGGACGACAGCTTTGCCAAGAGCATAAGCAGTAGAGATGGTGCGCCCAGCTTTGTGTTTTATGAAGGCCCTCCCTCTGCCAACGGCATGCCGGGGATCCATCACGTTATGGCCCGTGCGATTAAGGATATTTTTTGCCGTTTTCAAACCCTACAAGGGAAACAAGTAAAACGCAAAGCAGGCTGGGACACCCACGGCTTACCAGTTGAGCTTGGCGTGGAAAAAGAACTTGGAATCACCAAAGAAGATATCGGAAAGAGCATTAGTGTTGAGGAGTACAATGAAGCCTGTAAAAAGGCGGTAATGCGCTATACCGATATCTGGAACGACCTGACCGAAAAAATGGGTTACTGGGTAGATATGGACGATCCCTATGTTACCTATCAACCTAAATACATGGAATCGGTATGGTGGCTTTTAAAACAGCTTTGGGATAAAAAACTTATTTATAAAGGCTATACCATTCAGCCCTACAGTCCAAAGGCTGGAACCGGACTTAGCTCTCACGAACTCAACATGCCTGGGTCTTATCGCGATGTGAAAGACACCTCAGCCATCGCTCAGTTTATTGCCCTAAAGGATGAAAAGTTTAAGGCGCTATTTGGGGAGGCGGTGAAAAGCGATGACCGGGTTTATTACATCGCCTGGACCACCACCCCTTGGACCCTTCCCTCGAATACCGCACTTACGGTAGGTCCTAAAATCGATTATCAAATGATCGATAGCTTTAACCCCTACACCGGCTTAGGCCAAAAGGTGGTTTTAGCCAAAAGCTTAGTAAGTAAATACTTTAAGGCCGAAGGAGCTGAAGCCGATATGGAGGCTTATAAACTTGGGGATAAACTAATCCCATGGCGCCTAGTTTGGGAAGGAAAAGGAGCCGAGCTCGAAAACCTTCGCTATGAGCAGTTACTCGATTGGGCGCAGCCTTATGAAGGGGCAGAAAATGCTTTTCGAATTATCCTTGGTGACTTTGTAACTACCGAAGATGGAACGGGCATTGTGCATACCGCCCCTACTTTTGGTGCCGATGATGCCAAGGTGGCCAAAGAAGCCAATCCGCCCGTGCCGCCCATGTTGATCTTGGACGATAATGATAATCCTGTTCCCCTAGTTGACCTCCAAGGTAGAATGCGTGAGGGTATTGGTCCCTTTGGTGGCTGGTACGTTAAAAACGAATACTATTTAGATGGGGAAGCTCCCGAGCGTTCCCTAGATGTGGAAATTTCCATTCTACTCAAGGAGCGCAATCAGGCCTTTAAGGTTGAGAAATACAATCACTCCTACCCCCATTGTTGGCGAACGGATAAACCCGTTTTGTACTATCCTTTAGACTCTTGGTTTATTAAAGTGACTGAGAAGCGCGAGCAGTTAGTTGCTTTAAATAAAACCATTAACTGGAAGCCAAAAAGTACTGGTGAAGGTCGCTTTGGCAATTGGCTGGAAAATGCCAATGATTGGAACCTTAGTCGTTCAAGATACTGGGGAATTCCCCTCCCGATTTGGTCTACCGAAGATGGTACAGAGCAGAAAGTTTTTGGCAGTATTGCCGAACTAAAAGAGGCTTGTGATGAAGCGGTGCAAAAAGGCTTTATGCAAGAACATCCCTTTGCCCAGTTTGAGCCAGGAGATATGTCAGAGGCCAATTATGCCCAGGTTGATTTACACCGACATATTGTAGACAAAATTGTATTGGTTTCCGACTCTGGAAAGCCGATGCATCGAGAATCCGACTTGATTGATGTTTGGTTCGACTCGGGGTCTATGCCCTATGCCCAATGGCATTATCCTTTTGAAAACAAGGAGCAGTTCGACCAACTTTATCCCGCCGATTTTATCGCTGAGGGCGTAGATCAAACTCGAGGCTGGTTTTACACCTTACACGCTATAGCCGGTTTGGTTTTCGATAGAGTTGCGTATAAGAATGTGGTTTCGAACGGTCTCGTTTTAGATAAAAATGGCGCTAAGATGTCGAAGCGCCTGGGCAATGCTGTAGACCCCTTTAGTACCATTGAAAAGTTTGGTAGTGATCCCGTTCGCTGGTATATGATTAGCAATGCCTCTCCCTGGGATAATTTAAAGTTTGATTTAGAGGGCGTGGCCGAAGTGCAGCGTCGTTTCTTTGGCACCCTTTACAACACCTATTCCTTCTTCGCACTTTATGCCAATATCGATGGCTATACTTACGATGCCAATAAGGAGTCGGCCTGGGAGCGTCGTCCTGAACTCGACCGTTGGATTTTATCCCGTTTGCAAGAACTTATTTTAAAGGTGGAAAATAGCTATCAGGACTACGAGCCCACCAAAGCTGCTCGTGCCATTGAATATTTTGTTGATGAGGAGCTGAGCAATTGGTACGTTCGCTTAAATCGTCGTCGTTTTTGGAAAGGCGAGATGAGTGAGGATAAGCAGATGGCCTACGATACACTTTATCGCTGTTTGCGCAATTTGGCGCAATTAATTTCGCCTATTGCTCCCTTCTTTGCCGATCGTCTTTATCAGGATTTAGAAAATGGCGCCGGGCAATCAGTACATCTCAGCTATTGGCCCAAAGCCCAGGAAAAGGCGATTGATGCTCGCTTAAATGAGCGCATGGCCACAACACGTCAATTGAGCTCTATGGTACATTCCCTGCGTAAAAAGGAGGGTATCAAGCTGCGTCAGCCGCTACAGAAGATTATGGTGCCGGCCCTTAGCGATGAAAGTGAATCGCTATTAAACAGTATTAAAGACATACTAATTGCCGAAGTTAACGTTAAAGAACTCGAGGTTTTACGTGAGGTAGAAGGTGTTTTGGTAAAGAGCATAAAGCCCGACTTTAAAAAACTAGGTCCTCGCTTTGGCAAGCAGATGAAGCAAATCGCTGCGCTAATTCGTGATTTCGATCAAAGTGAAATTGCCGCCTTGGAAAACCAAGGATACTATGAAATTGAATTAGATGGCAAGCTACAGCGTATTGAAGCTGAGGATGTAGAAATCCACACCGAGGATATTCCTGGTTGGTTGGTGATGAGCGAGAATAAGTGGACGGTGGCCCTGGACATTCACATTGACGAGGACCTACGTAATGAGGGTATTGCTCGGGAACTAGTAAACCGCATTCAGAACTTACGAAAAGATAGCGGCTTGGAGGTTACCGATCGCATCGAGCTACGCCTTAAAGAGGATAGTACGCTTAAAGCGGCGCTTCAAGCCAATGAAAATTATGTTAAAGCTGAAGTTCTTGCAGATGCCATTCACTGGCAAGAAGCAGACTTCGAAGGAGAAGCTCTTGATTTTGAAGGACTTAACAGCCGATTAGCGCTGCTCTAGTCATTTGGGGTTTTTTCTATATTTGGCCAATTCATAAAAACAGCCCTAGGGGCCCTTTTAATACTTTAAAAATCAACGCCTTATGAGCGAAGAAAAGTTAAGATACTCCGATGAAGAACTCGCAGAGTTTCGGGATTTAATCCTTAGCAAAATTGAAAAAGCGGAGGCCGACCTTAATGTGCTTAAGGAGAACTTTGCCAACGATCGTAATAATGGTACCGATGATACCTCGCCTACCTTTAAGGCTTTTGAAGAGGGCTCGGACACCATGAGTAAGGAAGCCAATAGTCAGCTTGCGGCCCGTCAGGAGAAATTTATTCGCGACCTCCACAATGCCCTTAATCGTATCGAAAATAAGACCTATGGCGTGTGTCGTGTAACGGGTAAGTTAATTAGCAAAGAACGCTTGCGTCTTGTTCCTCACGCTACCTTGAGCATCGAGGCTAAAAACCGCCAATAATATGCGCAAAGCGCTGCTAATAATCTTAGCTGTTTTAATTGCTGATCAAGCCTTAAAGATTTGGGTGAAAACCTCCTTTACTTTAGGGGAGGATTTGGTGATTGCCGACTGGTTTATTCTCCATTTTACCGAAAACCCCGGCATGGCCTGGGGTTTCGAGTTTGGCGGTAGCTGGGGAAAATTACTGTTGAGCATTTTTCGCATTGCCACAGTAATTGCCATTTTCTACTGGCTACGAAACTTGATAGCCCGTCAAATTCCTCAAGGCGGAATTGTTGCCGTCGCTTTAATCCTAGCAGGGGCCTTGGGTAATATCATCGATTCGGCCTTTTACGGTCTCATTTTCGAAGCGTCTGATTACAATCACGTGGCTTCTGCCTTTTCGGAAGACGGTGGTTATGCCCCTTTCTTATTTGGTAAGGTGGTAGACATGTTCTACTTCCCCCTCTACAAGGGCTACCTACCCGAATGGTTAGGAGGCGATTATTTTATTTTTTTCCGACCTGTTTTTAATTTGGCCGATGCTGCCATCTCAACCGGAGTTGGTTTGTTAATTTTGTATCAGAAATCCGTTTTCCAAGATGAGAAAAAGGAGGAAACGGAGAATGTGAGAAAAGCCTAAAAACCCCAAACTTTGAAAGAACTTATTGCCAACTTCCGTCAGCATCTTTCCGATGCCCTTCAGATAATTGAAAATTTCGAGTTTACCGCTAGCGATCGGGCCATCCAAAACGTAGTCATTACCGGACTTGGAGGCTCTGGAATTGGTGGTTCCGCTATTGCCGACCTCGTAAGTGGAGAGGCTAGAGTTCCTATCACCGTAAATAAGAATTACGACATTCCAGCCTTTGTGAGTCGTCACACTTTGGTGATTGCCTGCTCCTATTCGGGTAACACGGAAGAAACCTTGCAGGCGGTTCAAAAAGCAGAAGAGCAGGGCGCAATCATCGCCTGTATTAGCTCTGGGGGAACCTTAAAGTCAAAGGCCGAAAAAAACGGCTGGAACTGCCTAAGTATGATTGGAGGGAACCCTCCCCGCTCGATGTTTGCCTATCCTTTTAGTTTTCTGCTTTATTACCTGAGGGCTTATGGTGTAATCGACACGGAGGCGCAAGCATATATTCAAGCGGGTATTAAACTCCTCAAGGCAGAACAGGAAAACATTAAAGCGGCGGCCGAAGAATTGGCGCAAAAGCTCCAAGATAGCACCGTGCAGATTCTCGCTTGCTCCGGAAATCTAGGCGTTGCCGCACGTATGCGACAGCAGCTTAATGAGAATGCCAAGATGCTTTGCTGGGAAGCAGAGGTTCCCGAAATGAACCACAACGAGCTCGTTGGTTGGGAAGGTGGAAACAAAATGTTTAGCTGTCTGTTCCTTAGACGAGAAAGTGATAATCCTCGCAACCAAAAACGCATGGATATCATTAAAGGTATTATCGCCGAAAAGACCCCCCACGTTTTTGAACTATGGGCAAAAGGTGATAGTGATATTGAAAGAGCCCTTTACCTCGTGCATTTTGGTGATTGGGTTTCCTACTATTTATCCGAACTAAATGAGGTGGATATTATGGACATTAAATCTATCGACCTCTTGAAATCCGAATTATCGAAACTTCCCCTTTAAAATCAGTTCGCTTTGAGCAACTTGGAGTTATCGACTACCAAGAGGCTTGGGACTATCAAGAGCAACTATTCCAGGAAACCGTTGACCGGAAGTTTAACAATCGTAAGAAGCCCGAAAAGGAACAGGAGCCCACGATAGACCACCTCCTATTTTGCGAGCATCCCCATGTTTACACCCTCGGTAAAAGTGGTAAACGCGAACACCTTTTGGTTAGTGAAGCACAGCTAAAAGAGATTGAGGCCAGCTTTTACCCAATTAATCGCGGAGGTGATATTACCTATCATGGCCCCGGCCAATTAGTGGGCTATCCCATTCTTGACTTAGATCACTTTTTCCCCGATATCCATAAATACCTGCGCTACCTGGAAGAAGTGTTTATCAAGGTTTTGGCAGATTATGGTTTGCAAGGAGAGCGTTCCGAAGGAGAAACCGGGGTATGGTTCGACGTGGGAACGCCAAAGGCACGAAAAATCTTAGCCCTCGGGGTGCGAGCCAGTCGCTGGGTAACCATGCATGGATGGGCCTTTAATGTGAATACCGACCTCAACTATTTTAAAAATATTGTGCCCTGTGGCATTCACGATAAAGAGGTGACCTCCTTAGAACAGGAGCTAGGCTATAAAGTGGATATGACTGAAGTTGAGTCTAAAGCCAAAAAGTACTTCGCCGAAATATTTGAGGTGGCTCTGGTTTAGGACTGAGCTTCTAAATAGCGATCCAAATAAGGAAGAAGCGCTAAGTCGGCAATCATCATTTCAAGCTCCAGCAACTCTTCTATATCAAACCAGTCCCAAGCATCGTGATCTACAAGTTGAATCCCCTGCAGCTTATCTTTACAAATAAAGGCTTCCAATCGAAAGTGACCGGTTTTATTTTCCCAGTCAACCGCATGCAAGGACTCACCCGCCTGCAAAGCCAAACCCAATTCCTCCTTTAATTCTCTTGTGAGCGCTTCTTTGGCGTCCTCCCCTTCTTCAATCTTTCCCCCCGGAAACTCCCAATAGCCTTCGAAACTTTTACCAGTAGCGCGACGAGCCGCAAAAATTTGTCCTTGGTCATTGAGAATAATCGCGCACACAACTTCAATCATATTCGAATAGCATTTAAGTATTTTTGTCTTATGCCTGCAGAGAAGATCGCTAACATTTTAAAAACCCTCCCGAATAAACCCGGGGTATATCAGCATCTCGATAAGAATGGGAAAATTCTCTACATCGGCAAAGCTAAAGATCTAAAGAAACGAGTTTCTTCTTATTTCACCAAAGGACACGACAGTGCCCGCATTCGCGTGATGGTAAGTAAGATTGAGGATATTCGAACCATAATTACCGAAACGGAGTTCGATGCCCTGCTTCTGGAGAACAACCTCATTAAGGAGTATCAGCCGCGCTATAACATCAATCTAAAGGATGATAAAACCTACCCTTGGATTTGCATAAAGAAGGAGCCCTTTCCCCGCATTTTCCCCACTCGAAACCCGATTAAAGACGGGAGTGAGTACTTTGGGCCCTATGCTTCTGTAAAGGTGATGAAAACCGTTTTAGGCTTAATCCGTCAGCTTTACACCCTGCGTACCTGTAAGCTCAACTTGAGTCCAGAAAACATTGAAAGTGGAAAATTTCGGGTTTGCCTCGAATACCACATTGGAAATTGCAAAGGGCCCTGCGAAGGACTTCAAAGCGAGGGCGATTATTTGGAAGATGTACAAGCGGCCAGAGAACTCATTAAAGGTCACTTGAATAAGGTTAAGGCCATGTTGCAAGAGCAGATGCAAAAGGCCGCCACGGAACTACAATTTGAAGAAGCGCAGCGCTTAAAGGAAAAGTTCGAAATTGTAGATCGTTACCAAGCGAAAAGCACGGTAGTTCACTCGGGAATAAGTAATGTCGATGTATTTTCGGTGTTTAGCGATGCAGAGTTTGCCTACATCAACTTCTTAAAAATCATGGATGGAGCGGTTTTACAATCCCACACCATCGAAGTAAAAAAGAAGTTGGAAGAAAAAGACGCCGAAGTCCTGCTTTTAGCCATTCCCGAATTACGCCAGCGTTTTCGTTCCGAGACCAAAGAAATTTATGTCTCCCATTCCATCGACCTAGAAATTCCCGATCTAAAAGTGCATCATCCGCAACGGGGAGATAAAAAAGCCTTAATAGACCTTTCCCTTAAAAATGGGCGCTACTTCCGACTTGAAAAACTCAAGAATATTCAAATTGTAGACCCCGATCGTCATGTAAAGCGTTTGATGAAACAAATGCAGCAAGACCTGCGGATGAAGGTGGAACCACGTCATATCGAGTGCTTCGACAATTCGAATATTCAAGGAACGAACCCCGTATCGGCCTGCGTAGTGTTTAAAGATGGTAAACCCAGTAAAAAGGATTACCGGCATTTTAATATTAAAACCGTTGAGGGGCCAGATGATTTTGCCAGTATGTACGAAGCGGTTTTTCGTCGCTATCGCAGACTCCTAAATGAAGATGAACCCTTGCCACAGCTCATTGTGATTGACGGCGGTAAAGGTCAGCTAGGGGCTGCTTTGGAAGCCTTAGAGGCCTTAGACCTAAGGGGGAAAATTGCCATCTTAGGCATTGCGAAAAGACTGGAGGAAATTTTCTTTCCCGGCGATAAATATCCGCTTTACCTCGATAAACGTTCCGAAACCTTGAAGGTAATCCAACGTTTGCGTGATGAGGCGCATCGTTTTGGTATAACACATCACCGGAACCGCCGTTCTAAAGGCACCTTTAAAAGTGAGCTAAGCGAGATTAAAGGAATTGGTGATGAAAGTGTAAAGCTGATGCTGCGTAAGTTTAAAAGTGTAAAGAAAATACGAGAGGCCTCTTTAGAGGACCTCGAATCGGTTCTCGGTGCCAACCGTGCTAAGCTCGTGTTTCAACACTTTAAAAATCAGAATACCGCTTCATGAAAAAACTGACCCTGATACTGCTTTTAAGTTTTGGCCTTCAGGCTCAACAAGAAGACCTTAAAATTGGCTTGGTTTTAAGTGGTGGTGGGGCCAAGTGCATGGCGCAAATTGGGGCCTTAAAGGTGATAGAGGAGGCAGGGATTCAATTAGATTACATTGGCGGCACCTCTATGGGAGCTATTGTAGGCGCCATGTATAGCCTGGGCTACAGCGCCAATGAAATTGAAAAATACTTGAGTCAGGTTAATTGGGACGCCCTACTAAGTAATGAAGTACCCCGCAATCGCCTGAGCTTTTTTGATCGCAAAGCGGACTCTCGCTATGTTTTGAGTTTCCCCATCGATAGCTCCGGAGTTAAAATCCCTCGGGGGGTAAACTTTGCGCAGTACATCATGAAGGAACTCAGCACCATAACCCAGCAAAGTTACCCCTACATTGATTTTTCGGAACTGCCCATTCCCTTTTTCTGTGTGGCGACCAATTTGGAAACGGGCCATTTAAGAACCTTCGAGCAGGGCCGACTAATAGATGCCTTGCGGGCCAGCTCTGCCTTTCCCTCCCTTTTTACACCCTACCTTTTTGAAGATAGCCTGTACATCGATGGGGGCGTAGTGATGAACTACCCCATTACCACCATGACCGAAAAGGGAATGGATTTTATCATAGGCGTTGATATGCAGGACTACCTCAACGACCGTTCGGAGTTAAACAGTGTGGTGCGGGTTCTAGAGCAAACCTCCGCTTTCCTTAACTCCCGAAACCTTGGTCTTAGCAAAAACCTTAGTGACATTTGGATTACGCCCAAAATCCCAGAAGCGGGAATTACCACTTTCGAGCTTTTCGATGAAATCGTGGCGGCCGGAGAAGCAGAAGCCCGCAAGCACTGGGACGACCTAGTGGCGCTTGCCGAAAGAGATAAAGGCCCCAAAAGAAAAATTGAAAAAGCCCTGCCAAAGGAAGAGTTCTATGTACATCATATTCAGGTAAACGGACTACAAAGCTTAACCTCCAACTTTGTAAAGGGAAAACTTCGGGTTCGCGAAGAAAGGGTATGCAGCATCGATCGCCTAGAAAAAGGACTCGACCAACTCTATGGTACGCAGTACTTTAATAATATCGATTATACCCTCATCCCTGCTGATACGGGCTATACCCTTAATATAAACCTGCGCGAAAAAGACTATTTCCAGTCCTTAAAAGTGGGAATCAACTACAGCGACGACTTTAATGCCGCCCTCTTGGTAAATTATACCAACCGCAATCTCTTATTTAAAAACTCTCGTCTTAGTGTTGATTTAGCGCTGGGCGATATGCCCCGTGGAGAGATCAGCTATTTCGTGGACCGCGGGTTTATTCCCACGCTCGGCTTAAAATTGCGCTCCTACCGTTTTCGTTATCAAAATTATCAAAACCGCATTGCTCAGAACGAGCGCATCTATCAGGACTACTCACTCGACATCTTCTTACAATCCACTTGGCGCGATGCTTATGCTATTGGCGGGGGGTTGCAAATTGAAGATATTGGCATCACCCAAAATTTTGATGCTGCCAATTTCGAGCGCTTCCAAAAGGGCTTTATTAACTATTATGGTTTTATCGATTTCGACTCCTTCGATGATGCCAATTTTCCTAAATCAGGAATCCAATTAAACGCCAGCTATCGAATTATTGCAGAAAGAGATGGCTTTGAAGTATTTAGAGAACCCAGTTCCATAATCGACCTCTCCTTAAGGCAGGCGGTGGCCATTGGTAAAAACTGGTCCTTAGTAAGCCGCCTATATGGAGCAAGTACCATTGGCCCAGGTCTAGATGAACCTTATCGGATTCACTTAGGTAGCATGGGACAGTCCTACATCAACTACATTCAGCCTTTTATCGGTTATCGCTTTTGGGAGCTATCCGGACGAAATCTGGTAATGGTACGCGCCGATCTTAACTATGAAGCCTTTAAGAATCACTACTTCCACTTGAAAGCAAACTTTGCCAAGCTTGAGCCCACCCTGGAAGACATTTTTGCCTCCGACATTCTTCTTGATGGCTACAGTTTAGGTTATACCTATAACTCCATCATTGGCCCCATGGAGTTAAATGTCGCTGGCAGCACCAATCACGACGACATCTACGCCTACGTTCGCCTAGGTTTCTGGTTCTAAAGTTTTTCATTGAACACTTGGTCAGTTAAAAGAGGTTTTATACTTTTGACCAATCGTTCAATGAAAAGATGAGTCCGCGAAACAAAGCCCAAAACGAAGCGCAACGCGCCCAAACCCGTCAGCAAATTTTAATGGCTGGCCTCAAGGCATTTGCCGAAAAGGGATATGGCTCGGCAAGCATGAGCTACATTGCTAAGGAGGCCGGAATTTCGAAAGGACTGAGCTACCATTACTTTAAATCTAAGGAAGACCTATTATATGGCATTTTCGAAATGCTCATGGCTATGGCCGATGGCATTGAGTCCCTATGGGAGGGTAAATCGGCCAAGGAGAAGCTTAAGGTCACGATCGACATGACCATTGGCTTTATTAAGGAGCAGCCCGATACGATGCGGTTCATGACCTCTCTAGCTTTGCAGCCCGAGGTAACGGAAAACCTCAAGGACTTAATTGCATCGCAAAAACTCACCAACATTGAGGTTTACGCCGATCTCTTCCGAGACTTAGACTACGAAAATCCACTGGCCGAGGCCTATGCATTTGGCGCCCTTATCGATGGCACCGCCCTAGGGTTTTTAGCCTTGGGTAAAGACTATCCACTGGATGCCATGCATCAAAAAATCTTAAACAAATACGAGCTATGAAAACCATTCTATTAAGCATCAGCCTGCTTTTTGGAGGACTGCATGTAGCAGCGCAGGAAGATCCAGCCACCATTGTGCAAAAAGCAGAAGACAAACTGCGCGGGGAGCAGTCTTATGCAGAGATGTCCATGACCATCGTTAGACCGGCCTGGAACCGCACCATCCGCATGAAAAGCTGGAGCAGAGGTAACCAGTACTCCCTCATTCTTATCACCCATCCCGCTCGTGATAAAGGCACTGTCTTTTTAAAGAAGAACAAAGAAATTTACAACTGGATTCCCAGTATTGAGCGCCAAATAAAGCTCCCGCCCAGCATGATGAACCAAAGCTGGATGGGCTCCGACTTTACCAACGACGACCTGGTTACCGAATCCTCACTGGTAAAAGACTATACCCATAAACTTATCGGAGAGGTTGAAATTAAGGGCCGTAAAGCCTGGAAAATCGAACTTCGCCCCAAAGAAGACGCAGCGGTAGTTTGGGGTAAGGTGGTCCTGCATATTGATCAAGCGGAGTACCTGCACTTAAAGACCGAGTTTTACGATGAGGAGGGAGACTTGGTGAGTGTTATGACTGCCGAAAAAATTGGCAACCTTGGGGGTAAGGTCCTCCCAATTATTTTGGTCATGGAGCCGGTGGCTGAGCCGGGTCATAAAACCATTTTAGAGTATCATCAACTCGACTTTAAAGTAAATATCCCGAGGGAGCATTTTACCACCCAATACATGAAACGCGTACGTTAAGATGTTAGTTAAAATCGCTTGGCGAAACATATGGCGTAATAAGCGACGCAGCCTTATCACCTTGGCTTCGGTAGCTTTTGCCCTATTTTTTGCGATCATCATGCGGAGCATGCAACTGGGTACCTACGACCTAGCCTACTCCTCCGTAATTAATGCTACCACAGGCTATATGCAATGGCAGGCTAAGGGCTACTGGGACAAACAGAGTTTAGAAAAAAGTTTTGCTCCTGACTCCCTTCAGCGTCAAGCTATCGAAAACACAGAAGGAGTGGTCGCCTTATTACCTCGCCTGGAAAGTTTTGCCCTACTGGCCAGCGATAAAAGTGAAACGAAACCCGGCTTTTTAAGAGGGGTAAATGCCCATCTCGAATCGCAATATTTCAATCTCAATGAAAAGCTAATAGCCGGCCGACTACCCCAAAGCGGCGAAACTGGGGTTACCCTGGCCGAAAAGCTTGCAGAGTCCTTGAAGCTTAATGTCGGGGACACCTTAGTTGTGATTGGCCAAGGATATCATGGCATGAGTGCCAATGGCAAATATCCCGTCTTGGGCATTGCCGATCTAAAAAACCCGCAAGCGAATAAATCGACCGTTTATTTCGACTTAAAAGAATTGCAATTCCTCACGGGAGCCTATGGACAGGTATGCGCTCAGGTTATTATTCCCGAAGATCACAATGAACTGGATCAATTAAAAAATCGCTTGACGGCGAAGATTGATACGAGCTCCACCGAAATGCTTACTTGGCGTGAGATGATGCCCGAGCTGATTGAAGCCATGGAAGCGGATAGTGCCGGGGGCCTAGCGATCTTATTCATCCTTTACTTGGTGATTGGCTTTGGGATGCTCGGCACTATTTTGATGCTTACCGCCGAACGTAAGCCGGAATTTGGCATTCTCTTATCCATCGGGATGAACCGCTTGCGCTTGGCTTGGAGCACCTTTATGGAGACTACCTTCCTTAGCTTTCTGGGGATTCTTACCGGAAGTTTATTTGCCCTCCCAATTGCCCTCTATTATCACAACAATCCCATAGAGTTAAGCGGCGATATGGATGCAATGATGGAAGACTACGGTATGGAACCCTTGATGCCCTTTAGCATTGACCCCGAAATATGGTTTACCCACGGCAGCATTGTATTGATTATAAGCCTTATTGTAAGCCTTTATGCGATTGTCTCCATCTTCCGTTTAAACCCTGTTAAAGCCATGCGCCGATGAAAACTCTAATCAAAATTGCTTGGCGCAACATATGGCGCAATAAGCTTAGAAGTTTGGTGGTCATTATTTCCATCGTACTGGGTATCTGGTCTGGCGTGTTTGTGAGTGCCTTCAGCTTTGGCTTAAACGATCAACGGAAGGTAAGTATGATCGAGAACCAAATCTCGCATATTCAAGTGCATCAGCCGCAATGGAATGAAGAGCCAAAAGTGGAGTATTTACTCCAGAAGCCCGAAACACTAATCAACTGGTTCCAAGAGCAAGGAGTGGAAAAATTTGCTCCGCGCTTGCGCGTAAATGGCATGGCGGCCACGGCGCATTACAGTGGTGGTGTGCAAATAATTGGTATTAAACACCAGCTCGAAAATGAACTTACGGGCTTGGGAAACCGGGTAGATAGTGGACAGTATTTCTCGGAGCGGAAAGGGCGAAACCCCATTTTGATTGGTGAAGCCTTGGCCGAAAAACTTGAAGTAAAACCTGGTTCCCGCGTTATTCTGAGTTTTAGCGATTCCAAACAAAACTTGATCTCGGCCTCCTTTAAGGTAAAGGGTTTTTATCATGATGTTTCTTCCCAGGTAGAGATGATGCAAGTATTTGTGCATGCCTCCGATCTACAGAATTTACTGGGGCTGGAGCCCGATGATTTTCATGAAGCAGCCTTTTTGCTCGAAGACGATAAGCAGGTGGATGCCTTAAGGGCAAAGGCCCAGGCTAAGTTCCCCAAGACCTTGGTAGAGAGCTGGAAAGAACTAGCGCCCGAACTTGCTTACGCTGATGAAATCATGTCAACCAGCCTTTATTTCGTGATTGGAATTATCATGTTGGCCCTATCCTTCGGCATCATTAATACCATGCTGATGGCCGTACTCGAACGCCGTAAAGAGTTGGGGATGTTAATGAGTGTAGGCATGAGTAAGTCTCGGGTATTCGCCATGATTATTCTCGAAACCTTGTTTTTGGCTTTGCTCGGTGGCCCCTTGGGGATATTGGCCGGACACCTAAGCATAATGGCGAGTCAAGAACATGGGCTCAACCTAGCCATGTTTGGCGATGGGCTTTCCAATTATGGTATTGGAACTATTATTTACCCTTCGCTACCCGAAAGCTTTTATTGGGGCACGGCCTCTATCGTTTTTATCATGACCCTCCTTTCGGCCCTATACCCTGCGCGACATGCGCTAAAGCTCAACCCTATCGAAACCATGCGAACCCTTTAAGAACTTTGAAATGTCAGTAATTGAAGCTAAAAACTTAAGCCGTGTTTACCAAGATGGGGAAAGTCTCATTCGCGCGGTCGACCAAATAGATTTATCCGTTAAGGCTGGTGAATTTACAGCCATCATTGGACCCTCCGGTTCGGGGAAAACCACCTTACTTAACCTTATTGGTGGCTTGGATAGCCCCAGCGAAGGAACCGTAATTGTAGATGGTAAGGCAATCCACGAGCTGAAAGACAACCAATTGATCAACTTTCGGCTTCAGCACATAGGATTTGTGTTTCAGGCCTATAACCTAATTCCCGTTTTAACTGCCCAGGAGAATGTGGAGTTTATAATGTTGCTGCAAGGCGAAAAACCCCAATTGCGAGAAGCAAGGGCCAAGGAATTGCTTACCGCGGTAGGGCTCGAAAATCAAATGCATAAGCGTCCATCCGAATTAAGTGGAGGACAGCAACAAAGGGTTGCGGTAGCCCGGGCATTAGCCTCTAAGCCTAGTTTTGTTTTAGCCGATGAACCTACTGCTAACCTCGACTCCAAAAGCACGGAGGACCTTCTGGACATTATGCACCGTCTTAATAAAGAAGAAGGGATTACCTTTTTATTCTCCACCCATGATCAGCGGGTGATTGATCGCGCCGAAAGGCTTATTTACGTGGAAGATGGGAAAATTAAAAACGATACCCGCTCGTGACACGCTGGCTTCTCATATTGCTTTGTATCAGCCTCAGCCTGCAGGCTCAAAGTCAAGAAGAAAGCCCTTGGGAGTTTAATGGTTATCTCAAGTATTTAGGTTCCTACTCGGTTCTTAATCGCAACTTTTTCCCTCCTCCTCTAAAAGACAACATGGAGACCGAAAGCTATGATCAACTCCTACACAACCGTTTTAACCTAAAGTATTTTAAAGGGAAATGGACCGGTGCCCTAAGTATGCGAAATCGGCTGTTTCAGGGAAATAGCCCCGCACAAGGGGATGTCTTCCTCGATGCCCTAGATCAAGATCGCGGGTTAGTCGATTTAAGCTTCTTGTATTGGCGTAGCGATGAGGTGGTTTTGCACACCATCTTTGATCGGGCCTGGCTGCAGTATGAAAGTGGCGATTGGTCCTATCGCCTAGGCCGCCAAAGAATAAACTGGGGGATTACCGGTATTTTTAATCCCAACGACATCCTGAACCAGTACAATTTTTTTGATTTCGATTACGAAGAACGCCCGGGTACCGATGCCTTACGGGTGCAGTATTACCCCAATTTCAACAGTCAATTGGAACTGGCCCTAGCCCCGGCCGAAAAAATCGAAAACTCCACCGCAGCCATTCGCTTTCGCAACAATGCCCTTATTTACGATTTGCAAGCCCTCGGAGGCTATTACAATGGTAATATCACGCTTGGTGGCGGTTGGGCTGGTAGCCTCTGGAATTTGGGCTTTAAAGGAGAATTAAATTATTATTGGCCAACCAATGAGCAAAACCTTGAAGCACTCATTTTTAGCAGCGATTTGGACTATGTGTTTAGCAATGGGCTTTATGTTTCGCTAGGCTACCTCTACAATGAAAGCGCCGCACAAGAAGGCGGCATTGGCGACTTTGGCAATCTCGGTGCCGGTCAGGTATTAAGCCCTAAAAACCCCTTTATTTTTCGGCAAACAGCAGTGATAAACGCCAACTATGCCTTTAACCCGCTGATTAGCGGAACCTTGGCTTTAATGTACAGCCCCGATGCGAACAGCACTATTCTCTTTCCCAGCTTTAGCTACTCCTTAAAAACCAATTTAGACCTCCTTTTGGCAGGGCAGTTTTTTATTTCCGAAAATCCCTTAGCCGAAAATCAGTGGCAAGCGCTAGTTAGCGCTACTTACCTTCGACTAAAATGGTCATTTTAGTACCTTTAGCCAATGCGAAATTTCCTCTGGCTTAGCCTAAGCGTATTGCTTTTTAGTGCCTGCGAACCCCGGTCACCATATCAAGTGCAAACCGAGTCTCGCGTGCTGATAGACGATGAAAATTGCCTCATTGATCAGCAGTACCCCCGAATTATTGGAATAAGTGATAGTATGACCTCTCTGGGTATTAATCGCTACTTCCGCGAAGCGCTGCACTTAGAGCGGGAGCTTGCCGCGTGTTTGGAAAAGGAACAAGAGGGACGGAAAGTTATCCTCGCCCATTATCGACTGCTCAGTCTTAGTGATAGTTTGATAAGCCTTGAGATTATACGCAGCAGTAAAGAGAACAGCCAAAGCCCTACCTATAAAACCTACTTTCCGGTAACCTTGCAACTGCCCGAAGTTTTTGCTCCGCCCCTTGACTTAGTCTTAGGCGATACCATTTACGCTAAAGTTTTAAAGGAATTTAAAAACTGGGCCGCAGAAGATAGCCGTCGAAGCTTTAATGAACAGGCCTTTAAAAGGGGCCGTGAATATGCGATTCCTTTTTGCCTTTCGGCAGATAGCTTAATCCTTTATCCGGGCGCTGAAGGCGAGTCGGTGGCTCAAAACCGCTTGGCCATCGCTTGGCAGGACCTATGAAAAAGCTAGCCATCATCCTAATAGCTACTCTGAGCCTAAGTTCGTGTGCTTCGGCTTTATTTGCACCTAAACCGCGCAAGCAAGCCCCAGATTCGAAACTTGAACTATTCGGTGATGAATGGTCCTGCGGTTTTCAAATTATTGAAAACGCCATGCCCGGTGCTAATGGTAAGCCTTATGCCATATTAAGCTTGTATCGGGAAGAGGAGGGGCAAACCTTTGCCTGGCTTAAGGCCGAAAGAATTTGGTTTTACAGAGGCGACAGCCTTATCAGCAGCAGCTCCCAGTTCGAGCAAGGCTTTCAGGTATTAAATCAAGACAACCTTAGCTTCGTGATTAGAGAAGTGCCTTCCACTTATCTTGGAAATTTGAATGCGGTTATTCGACTCCGAAACTCTTGGGGCCTCAGCTATACCTTGCGATTTACAAACTTAAGTCCCAATCGGGTTTATTGATCTAAGCTAGCCAAGAATACCGGCTGCTCTTTGGAGGGTAATTGATACACTACAAATCGATTATTCACAAAAGCCACTGGCAATTGCTCAACACTTCGGTTGGCATAATGAATAATATAACCTTCGCTGTGTTTGTGCTCCTCACGATCCCAAATGCGCATAAAATCGCTGCGATCTAAAGCACTATAGCTCTCTACTAATTGCTCGGGATCCGTGCAGTTCAAATTGGTCATATGATCTAACCAGTACTCGGCATACTCCTCACTAAAAAAGGCTTTCGTGCCATCAAACCAATCGCCATAAGAACTACGCATACTGCGCACCCTAAAACCAGCTTCGGCCGGAGGCACAATCGCTAAGGCGTCCTGAGCGGTATTTTCGCGGAACCAGTCCTGTACTTCGTACCAATCTTTTTCCTGACTGCCTTGGTGAATATCCAGGCCACCCCGCATAATTAAACCCAAAGCGCCAAGCACGAAGTAAGCCATGGATAAACTTAGGGTGCTTTTCTGGCGAAAGCCAATAAAGCGAATTAAAAACCAAGCTGAGCCAATTAAGCTTAAAGCAGAAATAGTTTTTGCCCACTCCCCGTAAACGTACTGGGCCAAAATAGGCAGGGCCAATAAATAAAACACGGGCTTAGGGTTAGTGATTAACATCCCGGCCCATAAGACCAAGGTTAAAGTTCCTAAGAAAAGAAAGGCACGGTAAAACTGGAATTGAATAATCAATTTCACCGGAAGGATTTCGGTAAATACCGTACCAATGACCATCATTGCGATAATTGTCCATCCAAAGGCCTTTAGAAACTTCTTGGCCCGTGAATCAAAGTTGCCCATTTCCACAATCACAAAAAAACTGATAAGTAAGAAGGCCGTTTTTACAAAGATCATCGGTGGGAACTCGGATGGGAAAGTATGGTGACCATTACGCATGCGCATTACTTCCATCCAGGTTTCGGAAAAAGTTAAAGAAGACTCGGCACTACTAGCGGTGGTAAATTTTAAGATCAATACCGGGCTAATCATTAAGATGAAAAAGAAGATCTGCCAGAGGTATTCCTTCTTAAAGCCATCTGCGAAAAGCAAGGCGACACCTGCCGCTGCTGCAATGTAAATAGCGGATAAGGGGTGGATATTAAAGGCCAAAGCTAAAAGCAAGGTGGCGTACCACATACGACCCTTATAAATATTTAATAAGCTGAAGAGTAAAATTGGGAAAGCAATAGTGCGCTCCATTAAGAGGGTATCCCACAAACTCACATCGCCAATAACTGGAAAGGCAAAGCTTAGCAATACCACTGCTAAAATTCCGGCCTCGGCCGAATTAAACAGGACCCGACCCATTTTGTAAAAAGCATAGACGGTTAAGCCCAGAAATACGATGTAAACACTAAAGAAAAGAAGCGGAATATTATTGCCAAAATAGGGAAGTGCCGCTTTTAAAAGCAATAAGAAAAAGGTGGGAGAATTACTGTACTGCTCTACTAGTAAGTCGTTCGGAAAAGAAGAAGGATCTAAGATTTCGTACAACCAGGGTAACGAAATATACTGGTTCCACATCCCAAAGTGATATTGGTTAATACCTACCACGGAGGCCATGGCCACCACCAGCAGGAATACCGGAACTTTAATACGATCAATACTTAACATTACCCTATAATCTCTATTACAAGGCAAATGTGCAGCACGGCATTTAATCTCCTCTAAATCTTTCGACTAGAAGATATTATAACACGATAAACGGGAAATTACTCGATTATGGTGCTATGGTCTTTTAAAGCCTTTTTAGTGATGTTTGGAACGGTGGCATCCTCGGCTGGATAGCCCACTGGTAGCAAGAGAAAAGGCTTTTGCTGCGGTGGACGCTCCAAAATTTCGGCTAAAAAGTTCATGGGGCTGGGCGTATGGGTAAGGGTAACCAAGCTTAGTTCGTGAAGCGCAGAGATTAAGAAGCCCGAAGCGATTCCCACCGATTCGTTTACATAGTAATGCTTATTGCGGTTTCCGGATTCATCCTCGCCATAAATCTCTTTGAAAACAATGATAAGCCAAGGAGCGGTCTCTAAAAAGGGTTTTTGCCAATCCGTTCCCAAGGGCTCTAGGTCCTTAAGCCACTCTTCGGTCGCTCTTTCTTCGTAAAACAATCGTTCCTCTTCCTCCGCAGCCTGTCTAATTTTTTTCTTGAGCTCAGGATTAGCCACCGCTACAAAATGCCAGGGTTGCTTATTGGCCCCACTTGGTGCACTCGCAGCTATTCTCAAGAGCTCTTCAATTACCTCACGGGGAACGGGACGGTCACTAAAAAACCGACAGCTTCTGCGTTGCAAGTAACGCTCAGATACACCTTTAGCCCGAAACATCAAGTCCTCCGTGCTTAGGCTTTCAGTAGGTTCATAGGGTAAAAACTTCGGTTTAGGCTGCATAGCTTTAAGGGGCAATGATTAAGGCCTAAAATAACCAAATAAAAAAGGAAATTCGCTTGCTTAAGAAAGCTTCTTAGCCAGCTTTGCCATTACCTTCTTAGGGTTTCGATTCTCGTACAGCACCTTGTAAACGGCATCGGCTATTGGCATTTTTACCTCATTCTCCTTACGTACTTCGCGGATCAGCTTAGCGGCGTAATAACCTTCGGCAACCATATTCATTTCTAACATGGCGCTCCGTATGGTGTAGCCCTTGCCAATCATATTGCCAAATGTGCGGTTACGGGAAAACTGCGAATAGGCTGTAACCAGAAGGTCTCCCAGATAGGCCGAACCATTAATATCGCGTTTCACCGGGTGAACGGCTTTGATGAATTTTTTCATTTCCCGAATGGCATTACTCACTAACACCGCTTGGAAGTTATCGCCATAGCCTAATCCATGAAAAATCCCTGCCGCTAAGGCGTAGATGTTTTTAAGAACCGCAGCATACTCGGTACCGTAAATATCATCGGTGGTTTTGGTAAGGATAAAGTCACAGCGTAAACTGTCGGCAACATTTTCGGCCATATCCTTATTAATACTGGCCACGGTTAAATAGCTGAGGCGCTCTAGGGCCACCTCTTCGGCATGGCAAGGGCCGGTAATGACGCCAATATTCTTGAGGGGCACATTATGGTATTGATGGAAGTATTCGCCAACAATCACATTTTCGTCGGGTACAATTCCTTTAATAGCACTAAAAACATGCTTGGAGCTGAGCTCTGCTGAAGCTTTACTTAATGCTGATTTCAAAAAAGCCGAGGGGATGGCAAAAATCAGGCAATCCGCATTGGCGATAATATGGTCCAAATCATTGCTGATATCGATGCGCTCGGTGGGCAGTTCTACCGAACTCAAATATTTAGGGTTGTGATGGTATTTTTTAATGTGCATCACGCTCTCCTCATCGCGCATCCACCAACCCACATAGTCGCTGGTTTCGCTAAGAATCTTAACTATCGCTGTAGCCCAGCTTCCGCCTCCAATTACCGCAATATTCATCTTAAAACTTGATTTGTACGCGTTTCACCTCACCCTCTCTTCGGTAGAGCAAATCGGCTTTATCTCCTTTTTTAAACTGAGATAAGGCCTCCATGTAAGTTTGCATATCACTTACCTGAACTTCTCCTAATTGGGTAATTACATCACCCGCCATTAAGCCTGCTGCTGCCGCCGGTTTATCGGGACTCACCCCATCGATTTTCATTCCGGCCCCGCTGTACAAGTAATCGGGCATAACACCTAGGGTTACCGTAAACTTGGGCGCTTTCGTGCTTTCCACCTTGGTAGTGCTGTAAGGAAAATCGGCACTTTGGGGCGTGTTTCGGATAATACTGCACATTAAGCTCAAAACTCGGTAAATACCAACTACATTAATTTTCTCGGCATCATCTTCTGGTTTGTGATAATCGGCATGTGTTCCCGTAAAGAAATGCAATACCGGCTTGTTCGCGTAATAAAAGCTGGTATGATCGCTGGGGCCCACACCACTTTCACTAAACTGCATGTTTAATCCACACTGAATGGGCTCAATTAAATCGCGCCAATACGGGGAGGTCCCTACCCCGTTAATCGCTATGGTTTCTTCCTCCATGCGACCAATCATATCCATATTAAGCATGTAATGCCAATCTTCTTGTCGGGCCGCCGTCGCCTCCACGAAATACTTAGAACCTAAAAGCCCCATCTCTTCGGCCGAGAAAGCCACCAAGAGGTAGTTAAAGCGACGCATCATAGGATCTTGTGTGGTGGTTAAAAAGCGCGCCATTGCTAGGAGACCTGCTGTCCCGCTGGCATTATCATCGGCCCCGTTGTGAATTAGGGGCTCCTCGCCAGTATACCGGGAGCCTTCTGCACCCATGCCTAAATGATCGAAATGAGCACCAATGATGATGGTCCGGCGCTTCCCATTATCGATAAGTCCAGCGATATTGTAGGTAATGTCCTCAATGGGGTTTAAAGCAACTGCTCCTTCTACCTCGCGACTACGACGTAGCTTTTTGGCGATTTTCTCATTTCGAACAAAGATCACCGGTAAGTTCAAGGATTCCATGGATTTGAAATCCGCTTTGGGTGTATTGGCATTACCTTCGGTTAAAATCAAGATAACCGCCTGCGCTCCTTTGCGTTTAAGTAAGCGGATGCGTTTAGGGATATCGTGCCAGTCTTTAAACTTAGAGTGAGGGTGTATGCCATCGGGCGAACTAATTTCCATCACGGCAATTGCGCCTTTTACGTCCTCATCATCAATATCATCGCGGTCCAGCTGCTTGCTCTCAATACCAAAGGAAACGTATTCTGTTTCGCCTTTAAAGCTACCATTGGCGGTATAGTTTACCGGATAATAATCCTCATCAATTTTTAAGGCTTGGCCTTTATAGTTGAAGAAATTTCCATCTACCGGTCGATCCACTCGATTAGGCACCGAAAACTCCTGCAAGAAGCCTCCCTTAAAGTAGGGTCGGAGGGAATTGGCCTCAAACTGACCCACGATATACTCCCGAGCCAAAGCGTCGCCGTCGGTTCCGGGCTTGCGACCCATTAGGGCGTCGGAAGCCAAGTAATTCACATCCTTACGGATGGATTCTACCGATTCGCGCGGAAAGACATAGCATTCGGATGGGTTGTTTTGGGCCAGTAAAACCGGGGCCCAAAGAAGGAGCCAAACTATTTTTCGGATCATGCTTTTCTAATTAGGGCCTCAAATATAAAAATTGCCTGCGCGGCGTTGTTAATACAGCCGTGTAGAAATATGCGAAGTTTCCAATTAAAGCAATGCCCAAGAGGACTTACATTAGCAGGCAGCGCCTATGTCATCACTACGCAGTTTAGCTTCTCAAACCGTTATCTATGGCTTAACCACCATTTTAGCGCGTTTACTCAATTTTGCTCTTACCCCTTTGCATACCGATGTTATTGCAAAGGCCGACTACGGTGTTATTTCCGACCTCTATGCCATGATTGCCTTTTTAATGGTAATTCTAACCTTCGCCATGGAAACGGCCTTCTTTCGCTTTAACCGCGATGAACGCTATAATAGCGACACTGTTTTTAGCCACGCTTTACTCTTCACGATTTTTAGTAGTGCCCTGTTGCTAGGCCTCGTGTTCTTCTTTAACGATAAGCTAGCGGTGGTACTTCAGTATGAGGAGCAACCTTTTTTACTGTTGTGGATGATGGCTATTGTGGCTATGGATGCCATTGCCGCCGTTCCCTTTGCGCGCTTAAGGGCCGAAAATAAGCCGATGCTCTTTTTAAAGATTCGGCTTAGCACCATTGGACTGATGGTAGGCTTAAACCTGGTTTATTTCTGGCTGTTTCACTCGCTTGCCGAAGATGCAGCGGCGGATTCTTGGGTGCACGAAATATATGATCCAAAAGAGGGGGTTAAATATGTTTTCTTGTTTAACCTGATTGGTAATTTGTTTATGATGTTGCTGTTCCTGCCGCAGCTTTTAAAGGTTAAGCTAGCCCTCAATTTTAGTCTTATTAAACAAATGCTGCTTTATGCCAGCCCTCTGGTAATTGCTGGTTTGGCGGGCGTTTTTAATGAAAAGGCCCAAGTTCCATTTATGAAATTCTTGCTTCCTGAAGACACCAATAAAGTGTCGATGGGGGTATTTGCCGCCATGATGAAGATTGCCACCTTCATGACCCTCTTTATTCAAGCCTTTCGCTTTGCCGCCGAGCCCTTCTTCTTTAATCAAGAGGGGGACTTTAAATCGAAAATGTCGCAAGTAATGCGCTACTTCGTGATGGTTCAAAGCTTGATTTTCTTAGGACTGGTGTGCTTTACCGACCTACTACAATGGACCCATTTTATTCACCCCAAATATTGGGAAGGCTGGCATATTGTGCCTATTTTACTTTTTGCAAACCTTCTTTTAGGAATTAACTTTAACCTCAACATTTGGTATAAGCTAGAAAGTAAAACCCGCATGGGTATCTACATTAACTTCTTTGGTTTAGCCTTTACGGTGATTAGTAGTTTAATCCTTATTCCTGTTTTTGATTATACCGGAGCGGCGCTTTCCACCCTAATTTCTTATGCGGCCATTACCGGCTTCTCCTTTTATCTAAATCAGAAGCACCATCGCACCAGCTATCCCTTACGAGCCATTAGTCTTTACCTGGGAGTATCCTTAGTGGGTAGCATTGTAGTTTACTATTTGCTGGATCACTACTGGGTTTATGGCCTTTTAGTTTTTAGTGCCTATTTAGCATTATTGATTTGGCTGGAATGGCCCCAATTAAAAGCTTTAAAACGAAGATGAGTAAAGTACGCGTAATCAATCGTTCCCCTTTTCCATTGCCTAAGTACCAATCGGACCATGCTGCAGGCCTCGATTTACAAGCGGTCCTTGAGGCGCCAATAATCCTCGAGCCCTTGCAACGCGAGCTGATTAAAACCGGCATTTTCCTGGCCCTCCCCGAAGGTACCGAAGCGCAAGTTAGACCGCGAAGCGGCTTGGCTTACAAAAAGGGTTTAACCGTATTAAATAGTCCCGGCACCATCGATGCCGATTACCGCGGAGAGGTGGGAGTAATTTTGGTAAACCTTTCCAATGAACCCGTTAAAATTGAACCTGGTGAACGTATTGCCCAACTTGTTCTTGCACGCTACGAGCGGATCGATTGGGAAGCCGTTGAAGCCCTCGATGATACCGCTCGAGGTAGTGGCGGTTTTGGGAGTACCGGAGTATAATTTAAATAAGATTTAGATAATACCTTCTATTATTAGGCAAAGCCTAATTTTGTAACTAAACTTGACATCCAAACACCCTCATTGATATGAAAATCATTGTACCTATGGCCGGCCGTGGTAGCCGACTTCGCCCCCACACCTTAACCGTACCTAAGCCCCTAATTCCCATTGCCGGAAAACCCATCGTTCAGCGATTGGTAGAGGACATTGTGAAAGTTGCCGGTGAGAAAGTAGATGAAATTGCTTTTATCATTGGAGATTTTGGTGCCGAAGTAGAAAGTAACTTGAAGAATATCGCCGAAAGCCTTGGCGCTAAGGGAAGCATCTACTATCAAGATCAGCCATTAGGTACGGCACACGCCATTCTTTGTGCCAAAGAAAGTATGCAAGGCAACTTAGTAGTCGCTTTTGCAGATACGCTTTTCCGAGCCAACTTTAGTTTAGACACCCAAAGTGACGGTGTAATTTGGACGAAACGCGTGGACAACCCCAAAGCTTTTGGGGTCGTAAAAAAGAATGAAGCCGGAATCATTACGGACTTTGTCGAAAAGCCCGAAGAATTTGTTTCTGATGAAGCGATTATCGGAATCTATTATTTTAAGGATGGTGAGAATCTGCGCGACGAGCTGCAGTATCTGCTTGATAATGACATTAAGGACAAAGGTGAGTATCAACTCACCAATGCTCTTGAAAACATGAAAACCAAGGGTAAAAACTTTACCAGTGGTACCGTATCCGAATGGATGGATTGCGGGAATAAAAATGTAACGGTTGAAACCAACGGTAAAATTCTTGGCTTCTTAGAAGGCGAAGAAGAATTGGTTAGCCCAGATGCCCAATTGGAAAATGCCACCATTATTCCACCGGTATTTATTGGCCCTGGTGCCAAAATCAGCAACAGCACCGTTGGCCCTCGCGTTAGTGTTGGAGCCGGCACAGTAGTTAGCGACAGCACCCTTAGTGATGTGCTAATTCAAGAAGAAAGTGAAGTAAAAAATGCCAACTTGAGCAATTCAATGATTGGTAACAAAGCAAAGTTTGACGGAAAGTTTACGGAAATCTCCATTGGTGATTACAGCGTTTTGGAATAAATACCTGCTTTACACCTTAATTCTATTAAGTGGTCTCAGCCTTTCTGCCCAGGACTCCCTGGTTGGTGAAAGGCTGCGGCTTTTTAATGAGCAGTTCTTTGCCGCTCAAAATGCGAAGTTGCGGGAAGAGCATGAAAAGGCATTGGTAATCTTTGAGGCCCTTTACCAAAAGGATCCTTCCAATGCATTGGTTTGCTATGAGCTTGCCCAGCTGTATGCGAGTGATGAAGTGGAGCAGGATGCCATCTTTTATGCCGAACGTGCCGCCGCTTTAGAACCAGATAACAATTGGTACCTCCGCCTGAAACTATCGATCTACGGTCAGTTTGGCAAGTCCCAATTACTTATTCAAAGTTTACAAGAAGCACTAGCTAAGCAGCCCAATAATGAAGACTTACGCTTTCAATTAGCGGAAGCTTATTATCGAAACGGCAACCCTGCCCTGGCCATTAAGGAGCTCGATCGACTCGAAGGTCTCATAGGCCTTCAAGAGGAGGTTTCGAATCAAAAGAAGAGTCTCTATTTAGAAATCGGTGACCTTGATGGCGCCCGCAAAGAGCTGGAAAAGTTGATTGAGGCCTATCCAAAAAATATGGACTATCGGGGCGCTTTAGGGCAACTTTATCAAGCAAATGGAAAACCCGAAAAAGCCTTTGCCGTTTTTCAAAGCATGCTGGAAGTCGATTCCTTAGACCCGCGGCCTCATCTGGACCTAGCTAACTATCATCAAAATAATGGTGACTTTAGAAAATCGCTTTACCATCTAAAAAAAGCGATGCAGAGTAAGCAAATGGACATGGAGCGTAAAATCGCGGTTCTACTGAGCCTCTTTGAAGCATCAAGTGCCGATTCTACGTTGAGAGCCGAAAGCTTTCAGCTGCTCGATCAAATCGTTAGTCAGGAACCCGAAGACCCACGCGTTTATGCGCTTTATGGCGATTACCTGTCGCGAGATGGAAAAGATGAAGAGGCCGTTCGCTACTACAAGAAGGCTTTGGAGTATGGGGAGAAGTTTCAGATTTGGGAGCAAATCCTGCTAATTGAAATTCAAAACCGAAACTTTGCCGCTTTACGCGAAGATGCTCCGCAAGCGATGCTGGCCTTTCCTAACCAACCCTTACCCTACCTTTTGGGGGGTATTGCCTTTAAGGAAGCGGAAGAATACAGTAAAGCCAGGGATTATCTGGAAGACGGTTTGGCCTTTGTTTTTAATAATGCCCGCCTGCAAACAGAATTTCACCTGCAACTGGCCGAAGTGTTTCACTTTTTAGAAGACCACCAGGAAAGCGATTACCATTTTGAGGAGGTTTTAAACGTTAACCCCAAGCACGCCGGGGCCCTAAACAATTATGCCTATTACCTCTCCTTACGTAAAGAGCGACTTACGGAAGCGCTTCAAATGAGTGAAAGGGCTAATCAGATTAGCCCGAATAATCCGGTATACCTAGATACCGAAGCTTGGATTTTGTATCAATTAGGACGCCCAAAAGAAGCTCGGGAAAAAATTGAAAAGGCTGTAAAGTTTATGGGGCCAGATGAAGCGGAGATCTTGGAGCATTACGGCGATATTCTTATGGCCTTGGACGAAACAGAATTAGCCAAGTCCCAATATCAAAGAGCATTAGAGCTCAATGCCTCTGAAAGTCTCAAGAAGAAACTAAATCAAGTTCCCTAATGCGAAAGTTTGGTTTAATTATGATGGCCGTTTTGCTCACGCAGGCCTGTACTCCTAAGGTAAATCTCCCTGAAGGAGCGCCTCCGTATATCAAAACCAAAGACTTAATTGAGAAACTGGAGGATAGCAGCCTAGCGTTTAAAACTCTTAAACTGCGGGGCAAAGGACGTTATCAAACAGAAAGTAGCCGCCAAAGCTTTCGCATCGAAATCCGCATTGCTAAAGACAGTCTTATTTGGATAGACTTAGCCGACCCTATTTTGGGTTTAAAAGTGGCTCGTGGTCTGCTTAGCGCTGAGGAGGGCTCTTATTTTAATCGGCTTGATCGGACCTACTCTTCCGGCAGTAGCGAGGAGCTGGCTCAAAAAATTGGCTTTCAATTCGATTTTGCTCCCCTAATGGCCGTGTTAAGTGCGGGGTTTTTAAAGGACGACCAGCAGTGGTATCAAAACTATCAGCCCGGATTCTATCAGTTAAGCAATGTCCCTAGCGAGGAGGGGCAAGGTCCGCCAAGTATGGGGGTTCCGCAAATACATCAAAGTTTTGAACCGGAGTTTTTCCGCCCCATTAACTACCGCTTACGTCGCCCGGAACAAGGTCAAAATTTGGTCATCGACCTTAAAGAATACCAATCCTTTGAGGAACACCGTTTTCCCAGTAAAATTCATTTGGAATACCTGTCCCAAACTGAACTTGTTTTAGATTTAGAAGTTACCGATCTAAGTATCGACGAAAACCTTTCCTTCCCTTTCCGAATCCCCGATGGATATGAGCCGATCTAGGTTAATTTTAATCTTATTTATCCTCCTTATCGGATGGAGCTCGGCTCAGGCACAGACTGAGAAACGGCAAGAGTTAGAAGCGCAAAAGGTTCGCTTAATGGATGAAATTGAGCTGGCCAACCGCATCTTAGCCGAAACGAAAAAAGACCGAAAAAACTCTCTCGGTACTATCGAAACGGTTCAGCAAAAAATTAAGCTCCGCGAAAAGTTAATCCGCACCCTCGATCGGGAGGTAGTTTTAATGGAAGAAGAGGAGCAGGAACTGCAAGAGGAGATTGACACCTTGAGAGTACAAGTGGAGCGTCAGAAGAAGCAGTACGCTCACATGATACAACAAGCCTATAAGAGCAGAAAAAACTCCAGCCGCTTAATGTTTATTCTTTCTTCTGAAGACTTTAATCAAGCTATCCGTCGTATTGAATACCTCAAGCAATACAGTGCTTTCCGACAGCAAAAAATTAAGGAAATAGAAGCTAAAGAAGCAGAATTAGATGCCGCTATCGACCGCTTACGGGTTCAAAAAGTGCGTAAAAATGCGGTGCGGGGTCAGTTACAGGAAGAAAACCGAAAGCTAAGCAATGAAAAGCTCAGTCAAGAGGAGGCGATAAAAACCTATTCTGCAATGGAAAAGGACCTTGAGAAAAAACTCAAGGAAAAAATTAGAGAAGCGGCGAAGGTAGAGGCTCAAATCCAAAAAGTTATTGCCGAAGAAATTGCACGTGCCAAGGCTCTTGCGGCCCGAAAAGCGCTCGAAGACCGAGCCATTGCTTTAGGCTTACAACGCGGACGAGATTTTAGTAGCAACACCACTAAAGAACGTTTGGAAGGATTGATTGCATCTGCCGAAAAGGCCAGAGCGGCCGAAAATAAACCCGCTATTGCCAAACCCGAGAGCTTTGAGTTAACACCGGCAGCTCGCACCTTAGCAGCCAGCTTCGAGGCCAATCAAAAACGTTTACCCTGGCCGGTAGAGCGCGGATTGGTTACCGGGAATTTCGGGCCTCAACGTCACCCTGTTGTTAAATCGGTAATCATCGATAACAAAGGTGTCGATATTTCCACCGAGGGGAACACCCCCGTTAAGGCCGTGTTTGGAGGAGAAGTGAGCCGACGCTTCCGATTACCGAATGGCCAACTTGCGGTGGTGATTTCTCACGGAAACTACTTTACCGTTTACTTGGGCATTAAAGATGTTACGGTTGAAAAAGATCAAAAGGTGGAAGCCGGGCAGCAGATAGGGACCACCTACACCAATCCTATCACCTCACAAACCACCTTGCACTTCGAAGTTTGGAAGGACGACAAGCCGGTGAACCCCTTACTTTGGTTGAGTCGAAAATAGTCGGGGAAAAAACCTACCCGTTCTTTTTTTATAATCCTGATATTCGGGAAACTGCCTTTGCATATTAGCCTCCTCGTACTGACTTTTAAGGAAAAAGAAAAGTAGAAAGACGGCTGATAATATGAGCTGATAAGCGGATTGCTGATAGATAGCCCGAGCCCCGGCGGCTAAAATAAGACCACTGTATATGGGGTGTCGAACCAAAGCAAAAACCCCTCCGGAGAGGAGCTTTGAATTACTTTTAGGCTTGGGGAAAGGGCTAAGGGTATGCCCTAATTGAAGCAGAGCCCCTACAATTAAGAAAGCGGCAAAAATCATCACCAAAACCATGGGCCAATGGGGAAGTTGCGGCAACTCATAGTTTAAATTAACTGGCCACAGGTAGGCGACAAATAATACTCCCTGCAAACCAACTAATAGGTAGTCAACTAGTTTTAAGCGCATTAATCGTCGAGATCCTCGTCCGATGCCACGTCTTCGAGATCGGGGCTACTATCATCCCCTCCCGAATCGCTATCATCATCCTCGTCTTCCAGAAAGGCTTCAATCTGCTGATCCATTTGAACGCTCACCTTAACAAGATACTTGGTGTCGGCAGTTTCAAAAGGGACCGCGCGCACCATTTCTCCCTTGGCGTTCTTAAAGCGGATGATATCACTATCATCGTAACCATAGGGGTAGCGGTCGGTAAATAAGTCTAAAATTTCGTTCGTTACATTCTTGTAATCCACAATTATGCGACGCTTTGCTTCCGATTGTTTGGGGGCAGACATCTTAAATTATTTGGTTCCTAATTTAGTGGGTAATTCTACTTTGCTACTTACAAATATGCACCATGAAGGTATGGCTTCGCCAAAAAAAAGCAAGTCTTGAGTGATTTTTTTTTCGACCTGCTCCTAAAAGCTATAAACCTGACCTTTAGCAACTTATACAATGTAATAAAAATTTGCAATCTATTCCTGAACCGGGTAGTCAATGGGTCGATCCAGCATCCAGCCAGTAATACTGCGCCGCATCGCCTTGGAAGGTAAGACCTCATGCAAAACTGTATCGCTTCTAAAAAGCACCAGTCGGCCAGCAATTGGACTGATGTCGAAAAAATGATCATCGTGATGAATCCTAAGTTCACCACCATCGCCCGAGCTCCAACTGGGATTTAAATAGCAGGCAAAAGAAAGGATGCGGTGACCATTTAGTTTAAACTGATCCACATGCTTATCGTAGTGGGCCCCTGGAGGATACTCGGCCAGGTGCATTTCGATATCTCTTAAGCTTAAAAAAAGCTGAGGCTTTAGGGCCTCCATCAATTGATGTATCCTTTTACTAAACTCAGCCAAAGCGCTATTATCAGGGCTTTTAGCCAACCACTTAATGCGATCTGATCGGACGGATTTATCTTGGGTATAGAGATAAGTATTTCCGATACCTGCAGGCTTAAAAGCATTGCTATCGGCATAGAAAGTAAAAGCCTCAAGGATGGCTTCCCATTCCTCAGGGGCTAAAAATTGATCCAATATTACCAGCTCCTGCTCTGCCAGAGCATCGGCAAGCTCCGCAATGGAGGCTTGGGTATAGTTCATCTACGACAAAAAAAGTGCGCAAATATACTTCCGGAACTAATGCGAGTAAGATCTTTTTTTAGGGCTTATGATGCTCTATTTCAGCGCCTTGGGATTTGCTTTCGCTTTTTGAAACCGCAATACTAGCACGGTAATCAGCATTAAGGCGCCCGCAAGGCTAACCATTCCGCCTGCAATACTTCCATTTAAGGCCACGGCAAGATAGTAACCGCCAAAGCTAGCCAAGGCTCCTAAAACCACGGCTAAAACGAGCATGGGGATAAGCGAGCGGCTAAGTAGATAAGCGGTTGCCGCAGGAACCACCAAAAGGGCCACAATCAAAATTGCTCCTACAATTTCGAAAGCCAAAACGGTGACTAATGAAACCATGGCCATAAAACTAAAGTGCCATAGCTGCGTGCGTACCCCCAGGGATTTCGCATAATCTTCATTAAAGGAAAGGAGCTTTAAGCCTTTAAAGGAAATGATAACATAGCTTAAGCTAAGCACAAAAAGGCCGCCGGCAATTAAGGTGGGGCGGGGACCCGACCCTAAGCTTCCTAAGCTTATTTGATCTAAGGGCACATAGGCAATCTCACCGTACAATACACATTCTTGATCTAGGTCCACCTGCCCAGTATAAGCACTAATCAACAGCACCCCAATCGCAAAAAGCCAGGTAAAGCTAATTCCAATCGAGGCGTCTTCTTGCAGCCTAGCCTTTCGGTGTAGTAGCTCGATTAAAAAAGTGGCTAAAAGTCCACTGGCGGCCGCTCCAATTAATAGGCTCAAGCTTTCGCGATGCCCGGAGATTAAGAACGCGATTACAATTCCTGGGAGAACCGCATGGGAAATGGCATCGCCGAGCATAGCCATTTTACGCAGCACCAAAAAGCTTCCCAGCAATGCCGCACTACCCGCCACCAGGGCTCCGGTTAATATGATATAAAAGGCCTCCATACTCATGACTGGTAAGGAATTGGGCTTTGGTGAGGGTCCTTCTCGGGATAGTCTAAATCCTCTAAAAGTTGGGCCTCAATTTCGGGTGTAATAATGTGCTCCATAGTTTCGGCTATGGGGTGAATATGATCCGACTTTAGGCGTAGTCTTGTGGTGAGATACATCTCCCACAGGCGATGCAGTCGTACTATTCTTCGGGCCTCATCTAAGCCTGCCCTACTAAACTGATAACGACCACCTTGGCGCAGTAAATGCCCTTTCCGCAAAAGTCGCTTTAAGGCCGCCTGAAGCTCCTCAAGTCTAAACTCCCTTACTTTATTAAGGTCTTCCAGTTCCATCCATTTTGCTAAGGTGCCCTGTCGTTCTCCAAAATGATAAAAGGCCTTAAGCACATTTTCATCGCTTATTTTCCTTTGGTTTCGACGTTGAAGTAGTACTCGTGAAAGTATCCCCTTATTGGGCGCTAAGAACAAAGAAATCAAGGCAATAACCGAGAGGCCCATAACAATCCATGGACCGGTAGGCATGCCCGGTGCGCTAAAGCTTATTGCCGTTCCTATTAAAGCGGATACTCCTGCGATCAAGGAGGCAATTAAAATCATGGACCGTAATCGGTCGGTATAGCTTCGCGCTGCTGCAGAGGGCGTAATTAACAAGGCTGCCATTAAAACCACTCCCACCGCTTGAATCCCTAAGGCAATGGCCAGCACCATCAAGCTATTTTGCAAGATTCGCAATAGCCTCACTGGTAAACCGATACTGACGGCAAAATCCGGATTAAAGCTGATTAGTTTAAACTCCTTGTAAAAGAGTATGCTAATGGCGATAAGCAGCATGGAGAGGCCCATATATACCCATAAGTCCTGTTTACTCATAGCTGCCGCTTGGCCAAACATAAATTGATCTAAGCCACTTTGGTGCCCGCTTGCCTGGTTTTGGATATAGGTTAGTAAGAGGATACCTAAACCGAAGAAAACACTTAATACACTGGCAATTGCGGTATCCTGACTCAACTTTGTGCGTCTACTGAGGTAGTCCATTACCATTAAGGAAAGCCAGCCACTAATTAGCGCCCCCAGGAGCAACCACCAAGGATCCTTGGTCCCGCTTATTAAAAAGGCTAGCGCCAATCCGGGTAAGATAGAATGCGCTACCGCATCGCCCACCAAGGAACGCTTCTGTAAAAAAGTAAAGCTTCCTACAACCGCTGCCGAAACGGAAAGCAGAAATGTTCCCGCTGCCACTAGCCATAAGCTGCTATCGGTCCACCAAATGCTAAGCTCCTCCATCACCACTTCCAGTATTTTCTTTGAAGCCTCTTTCACGCACCGGGAATTCGGATTGGGCGATAACTTCGGAGAGTTTGGACAGAACCGTTAAGCGACCACCATAAGCCTCCTGTAAAGTTTCCTTGGTAAAAACCTTCTCTTTGGGACCATAAGCGACCAAGCGGGTATTTAGCAGGATCATCGAATCAAAATACTGATAGGCCGTTTGCAAATCATGATGTACAATGACCACCGTCTTCCCCTGGTTCCTTAGAGCAGAGAGCACGCCTAAAATGGCATCTTCTGTTGCTGCATCTACCCCCACAAAAGGTTCGTCCATTAGATATAGATCGGCATTTTGGGCCAAGGCCCGCGCGAGGAATACGCGTTGTTGCTGTCCCCCCGAGAGCTGACTAATTTGTCGTTGGGCGTATTCAAGCATGCCCACTTTTTCGAGGGCCTGGTCCACTAAGTCTTGATCCTGGGCTTTTAACCGTCGCATGAGGTTTCGCGACCTAAACCGACCCATTTCCACTACTTCCCGCACCGAAACCGGAAAGTCCCAATCGACCGACTCTCTTTGTGGAACATAGGAAACCTTTTCACGCACATCCTTTAAATCCCCTCCAAATAGCTTTACATAGCCACTATCGGCCTCCATTAAGCCCATGATGTTTCGAAGGAGGGTGGTTTTCCCACTGCCATTTGGCCCAACAATACCCGCAATCTGTCCGCCCTCTAACCTAAAGTCGATATCCCATAAAACGGGCTTACGATTATAACTAGCACTTAAATTGTGCACCTCCAACACGGGGGCTCTATGTAATTGACCTTCAGTACTCATAACAAAGCCCCTTGAATAGTTTTAACATTATGCTGAAACATCCCAAAGAAGTGATTGGCTTCACTTTCCTTAGGACCTAAAGCATCAGAGTATAGCTCACCGCCTATTTGAAGTTCCCCTCCCTTACGAATCACGGCTTCTTGAACGGCCTCAATCGCGCGTGGTGAAACGGAACTTTCAATAAAGATTGCCTTTATCTCAGCTTCGACAATGAAGTTTGCTAAATCACTAATATCCCGGATCCCGAACTCGGCAGTTGTAGAAATACCTTGCAGCCCTCGCACCTCCAAACCGTATGCTCGGCCAAAATATTTAAAAGCGTCATGTGCGGTTATCAGTACCCGCTGTTTTTCAGGCACTTCACCAAAAGCATTTAAGGCCCATTGGTGTAAAGAGTCTAAGTTTTTCTGGTATTTAATGGCGTTCTTATGAATGATTTCTTTGGACTCGGGCATTAATGAATCGAGCTTTTTGGCCAGACCCGCTGAAACTTTCGACCATAACTGAAGGTCGAACCAAATATGGGGGTCGTAAGCCGCTTCAAACGCACTAACATTAATTCTTTCCGACTTGGGGATAACCGTACCCGCGGCGTAAACCCTTTCGGAGGGGAGTTTTTCGAATAAATCTTGCATTTTCCCTTCTAGGTGTAAGCCATTATAGATGATTAAATCCGCTCTCGATAAAGCGAATACATCCTCTTGGCTGGCCTTATAGAGATGTGGATCTGTACCAGGCCCCATTAGGGAGATGAGATTTATGGAATCTAGGCCTTCCGTTAAGGCCGCAGTCATATCCGCCAACATTCCAGTAGTACAAACGATTTGAAGCTGATTGTTTTCAGAAGGCTGTGGAGAACATGACCCTATGCCTAGGACAAGAAGTGCAAATGCAAGCTTTTTCATGTTTGAGACACATAAATGTTACAAGCCGCTTGGGCGGAGAGCCTGAATTCCCTTTCATCATGTTTAATCAGAATACTCGAGTCGAAAGGTTCCACTTGCAAAACCTTTAAGGAGTCTCCGAGCTGAATGCCAAGCTTGGCCACATAGTTTAAAAAGTCTGGGGAGCTGTCCTTTACGCCCTTCACATACAGGCGTTCACCAAGCTCGGCCTTATCTAAAGTTAGATTCGCTCGTTGTGGGAAAACACCTTCCGCGTCTGGAATGGGATCGCCGTGCGGGTCGAACTGGGGATTCCCAAGATATTGCGCTAGTCGCTCCGTCAACTTTCTTGAACGCACGTGCTCCAACTGCTCGGCAATGTCATGCACTTCCTCCCAGCCAAAGCCTAGTTTCTCTACTAAAAAAGTCTCCCAAAGGCGATGTTTCCGCAAAATCCCCACTGCTTGCTGCTTACCTGTTAGGGTTAAGCGGCTGCCCTTATAGGGTTCGTAATGGATTAAATCCTTGGACTTCAGCTTGCGAAGCATATCCGTAACTGTGGCGGCCTTAGTATCTAACCTTTCGGCTACAGCGTTGGTGTTCACCAAGTTAGATTCGGTTCCGCTAATAAAAAATATCGCCTTGAGGTAATTCTCTTCCGTTAAACTTAACTGCACTTTGAGATAGTTCTTAAAATCGTTTTCAAAATTAAGAAAATCATTTTTAGATTTGCCTAAAATTTATTCGTGAGGGTACTAAAAGTTCTGATAATATTTCTTTTACCATTTTATCTCGCCTCTCAAACTTATCGTGGTCATGTTCACAATGAGGAGGGCGAGGCATTAATAGGCGCGAGCGTAGAGGACCCTACAAGCACCACCGGGGTTATAACTGATTCACAAGGAGCGTTTAGCATTCGCCTCAGTCCCCAATCCACTGAACTTATTATCCGTCATATTGGATATCGCAGCCTTAGGCTTGAGCTTGGTGACAGCTCCGAACACTACGATGTGATTCTAAAAAAAGACCCCCTCGGATTGGAGGAAGTTGTGGTGAGCGGTTCCAGACAAGGCGTGGCTCAGAGTCAAAACCCCATAATTGTTCAAACCCTCCAGCCCGAGTTATTTCAGCAAATTAATGCCATCAGCTTGGCGGAGGGCTTAAATTTTAGCCCCGGCCTTCGCGTCGAGAATAACTGTCAAAACTGCGGCTTTACCCAGCTACGAATGAACGGGCTTGACGGTGCTTATTCGCAAATCCTGCTAAACTCCAGGCCCGTTTTTAATGGCCTAATGTCCGTTTATGGTTTAGAGCTAATCCCGGCCCACATGATTGAACGAGTTGAGGTGGTGCGAGGCGGAGGGTCCTCTTTATACGGAGGCAATGCTATAGGTGGCACGGTGAACATTATTACCAAAGAGCCAAACCAAACGCATGTTGAACTGCAAAGTATGGTGCAGGGCATAGGCCTGCAATCTATTGAGCACAACGAAAGCCTGGGTCTAAGCTGGAGCAGCAAGGATCAAAAAACCGGTTTGCAAGCCTTCGCTTTTCACCGCAACCGTGATGCCTGGGACGCCAATAATGATGGGTTTACAGAAATTACAGAACTCCAAAACCTGAGTTTAGGGTTAAGCGCCTTTTGGAAGCCGCGCAAACGCTCAAAGCTAAGCCTGGACCTTTATCGCATAAGCGAATATCGAAGAGGTGGTAGTGATCTCGACCTCAAACCCCATCAAAGTACCATTGCCGAACAGCTGGATCATGAAATTTACAATGCCAACCTATCATGGGAGAGTCTTTCGAAAGACGGCCGACACCTATTTGCAGTCTATACCTCTGTTCTAAGCACGCAGCGCGCAAGTTACTACGGAGCAGGGGGGCGTATCATTGGGCCTCAAGATAGTATCACCGACGCCGACCTGCTTGCCCTAAACGCCTATGGGAACACCCAAGATTTAAACTTTGTTGGCGGTATCCAGTACCATTTATATGCTAGGGACGACTGGCAACTAAGCTTGGGATCTGAGTTTCAAAAAAATGAGGTGCTTGATGAAATGCCCGGTTACGAGCGCCTTATAAATCAAGCTTCCAATAATTTGGGCAACTACATTCAAACGCAATATCAGCCCCTTAAAAATCTTAAAATACAAGGTGGTATACGTCTTGACCTCAATTACTTAAAAGGAACCTACCGTCTGGTTGAGCGCGATTTTGATCAAGATAAGCGATTTATCAACTTCTCCCCAAGGTTAAATATTCGCTATAGCCTTGCCCAAAACTGGGTTATCCGCAGCTCCTATGCCCGTGGATTCCGAGTTCCGCAGGTCTTTAATGAGGACTTACACATTGAAACCGTGGGGGGTGCCGCCCTGTTTATTCAATTAGACGAAAATCTAAATTCCGAAGAAAGTCACAGTGTAAACTTGTCTTTGGAAAAACTGGTTGTCAATAACTTGTCCGAACATAAGCTCACTCTTTTAGGTTTTCACACTCAATTGTTAAACCCTTTTGTATTAATTGATCGCGAAGGCTTAAGCAACGGAACCGCAGTGCAAACAAAAAGTAATGGCGACAGAGCTTATGTGGCCGGCTTTAGTTTAGATTATCAAGCTGCCTGGAAACATGGTTTACAAATTCAAGCCTCCCTTACCGGGCAAGAAGCAGAGTACTTAAGCCCTCAAGTTCTTTGGGCATCAGAAAGCGAAAATCAAAGTGTTACAAGTAGGGAGTTTTTGCGCAGTCCTAACTGGTATGGCTACATTCAAAGCTCCTACAAGCTAAGCAAGGCATGGCAGGTAGATGCCAGTCTTAACTATACGGGGAGCATGTGGCTTAGTCGCTTAAAAAATCCCGAAACCGAAGCGGTAGAAGTGTTAAGAAGCCCCGACTTTTGGGATCTTCAAGCAGCAGTCCAATACCAATGGAAGGCCAGTGAGCAATGGAAGGCGGAGTTTAAGTTTGGGCTTAAAAATATTTTTAATGCCTATCAAAAAGACCTTCCGAGAGGCGCCGATAGGGATGCCTCCTATATATATGGTCCTATTTTGCCGCGGACGGCTTTTTTGAGTATTCGATTGGGGTTTTTGCCTTAAGCGGAAATTCCATCAGGCGTAAGCCGGAAGCATCGAACTCGGCGTAAGTAAAGTACTGAATCCAATCTCCGAGGTTAAGGTAACGACTACCCTGCTCATTTAATACAATGTCGAGCGGAAGATGACGATGTCCGAAAATGAAATAATCGCGGTGCTTCTTGGCTAGGAGCTCCTTGCAGTAAATCACCAACCATTCCTCCGATTCACCGAGGAAGACCGCATCTTTATGACCGCTTTTCGCTCTTGAACTGCGAGAAAAATAATCGGCTAGGCCAATACCAAAGTTAGGGTGAAGCCGAGCAAATGACCATTGTAGAAAGGGGTTCTTGAATATCTTTTTGATGAACTTGTAGCCGTGATCACCGGGACCTAAGCCATCACCATGGCCGATGTAGAAGTCTTGGTTATTCCAGCTTCGCTCTATAGGTTCCCGATAAAGCTTAAGTCCAATTTCCTTAGGAAGGTAATCGAAGATCCACATATCGTGGTTACCGGTAAAAAGGTGGATGGGAATTCCGGCATCACTAATTTCCGCGAGTTTGCCCAACAAACGCACAAAACCTCTAGGCACGGCCTTGCGATACTCAAACCAAAAGTCGAAAACATCGCCCACCAAGAAAAGCTCCGCCGCATCTTCCTTAATAAGGTCGAGCCATTCTACGAAATGTTTCTCTCGCTCTAAGCTCGACTGGTAATCGGGCACTCCAAGGTGGAGGTCGCTAGCAAAATATATTTTCTTTCCCTCAGCCAATTGCATGGGGCGAAGATAGGAATTGGAAGCGGTAATCGAAGGAGCATGAGAAGGGGCCGCTTTTGCTTGATGCAATAAAAAAAGATAGGCCAGGAAGTCGCCTTTAGTCCTTGATTAGGGGCAAAAAAAAAGACGCCAATTGACGTCTTTTCTTACTTTTTGCGCTCCCTCTTGGGCTCGAACCAAGGACCCTCTGATTAACAGTCAGATGCTCTAACCAACTGAGCTAAGGAAGCATATTTGGATTCCCTTATAAAAGGGCTGCAATATTAGCACCTTCGGACAAATTACACAATATTTGCAGCAAAATTTTTAAGCCCTAATTTATGAGCCTCTTGATCGTTGGCACCGTTGCCTTTGACGAATTGATTACACCTTTTGGAGAATCCGGTAAAATCATCGGAGGATCAGCCACTTACGCCTCACTTTCTGCCGCAGGTATCTACAATGATATTTCCATTGTTTCCATCATTGGTGAAGACTTTCCTGAGTCGAAATTGGAATTAATGCGCAATAAAGGCATTGACACCTCCGGAATTCATCGTGTGGACGGGGGAAAAACTTTCTTTTGGAAAGGGGAATATCACAATGACATGAACTCCCGCGACACTTTAGCCACCGAACTAAATGTATTAGCCGATTTTGATCCGGTTTTACCCGAAAAAGCGAAAGAGGCCGAATACCTGATGTTAGGTAACCTCACGCCAGCGGTTCAAATGAAGGTTCTAAAGCAAATGACCAAACGTCCGAAGTTGGTCATCATGGATACCATGAACTTTTGGATGGACATTGCGATGCCCGAGCTAAAGGAGGTTCTTAAAGAGGTAGACTTACTAACCATTAACGACGAAGAAGCGCGTCAGCTTAGTGGTGAATATTCCCTAGTGAAAGCCGCCGAGAAGATTTTTACCATGGGACCTAAATACCTCATCATTAAAAAAGGGGAACATGGCGCCTTACTCTTCCACGGTAAGAACCTATTCTTCGCACCGGCCTTACCGCTAGAAGAAGTTTTTGACCCTACCGGCGCCGGAGACACCTTTGCTGGCGGCTTTATTGGACACATCTGCAAAAGCGATGATCACAGTTTCGAGACCATGAAGCAAGCTATAATCTACGGCTCTGCGCTAGCTTCCTTCTGTGTAGAACGCTTTGGCACCGAAAAATTAGTAGACCTCGATCGAAGCGAATTGCACAAACGCATTATGCGCTTTATAGATTTAACCGAGTTTGATATGAAACTCTCGTAAACCTCAGGCTGAAAACAAGACCTTTTTACGAGAAGAAAGGGGTGAAGTATTCCTAAAAAGAATATTTTAATTAAATCCACCCAACTTAATAAGACCAAGAAACGTCACCCTTTTCCGGGGCGACGTTTTTTATTTTAGGCCGAAAAACCAATTCGTTTTCAATAAATTAGCCCCGTTAAGGGAATTTATGAATATCGAAGCGCACTTGCTGGAAAGATGTATACGCGGCGAACGCAAAGCCCAGTATGAGCTTTACAAGCTCTGCTATGGGATTTTGATGGCCGTATGTTTCCGTTATGAGCGTAATAAAGAAGATGCAGAATTTCTCTTAAACAAGGCGTTTTTGAAAATCCTGAATAATCTGGAGTCTTACTCCCCATCCGTTCCTTTTGAGGCATGGATTCGGAGGATTACGATTAATACGGCTATCGATGAATATCGAAAAAGCCAACGTTCAAAGGTAGATTACGTGGAAGAGCCCATGCAGTTAGCCTCCCTTTCGGAGATGGACTACAACGAGGCTGAAAAGCGATTTGATGCTGAAGAACTATTAGCCTTAGTGCAAAAGTTGCCACCGGTGAGCCAGAAGGTTTTTAACCTCTACATTATCGATGGTTACAACCATAAAGAAATTGCCGAGCAGCTCGGCATGAGCGAGGGAACCAGTAAATGGCACCTTAGTAGCGCTCGAAAAAAGCTGCAAGAAATGATGCGAAAGCTAATGGACAATGTAGCCTAACCTTACATGACCGAGAAAGAGCTTAAAAAACTATTTGAAGAAAAGCTGGAGGGCTTGGACTTTGAGTTCAACGAAGCCAACTGGGAGGCATTTGAGCAAATGTCGGATCCTCAGGAGCCGCTTTCTGAACAAGAGTATAAAAAGCTATTCCGCGATAAGCTAGCTGCTGCCTCATTCCCCTTTAACCCAGATAACTGGGAAGCTTTGGAATCTGAATTGGGTCCAGAGCACGGGATGACCGACCAGGAGTTAAGCGATCTTTTCCGCAAAAAAATGGATGCCTCACAGTTTTCCTATAATCCGGATAACTGGACCCGCATGGAGGCTATTTTAGATCAGAGAACACGAAAGCCGCTGGCCTTCTTCTGGCGCAGTGCTGCGGTTATTTTTATTGCCGCTGGTTTAAGTTTACTCTTCCTATGGCAAAACGAAAGTCCCTTAAGTCCTGCTTATGAGGAGGTAATCGCAAGCCAACCTGAGCCCAGCAGTGAGCCTGCAACCCCAAATAAAGTCCTGCCCACGGATGAAGCGGAGGCAACATCGAATATAGCTGAGCCTAGTACCAGCACACCCGAATCGGCTCTCCTAGAATCATCCCTTGCGAACCATACTGCGGCCTCTCCAGCCACTTCTGCTCCAAACACATACGTGCAAAATGGAAGGGCTCTTATTTCTGGCGCGCGTCCTTTATCCTCAAGCCCTGAGGTGGCGATGCTTCAAACACCGCAAAAAACGGATTGGACTCCTTTAGAAACTCTTCCTCCGCAAAACACTCTTGTTGCAATGGTTGAAGAGGCTTCTTTTGTTCCTTACACGCCCATCGAGGACCTTTACGTTCCGAAGCGATACTCTAATATATATGCCATAGGAGGTACCGGAATAAGTCAGTCGATGAATGGTCGTATGGGTAACCCGGGTTGGCAACTAGGCCTTGAATATGAGTATGGCTGGAGTGATAAGGCTTCTTTACGAACCGGCTTGGTTTATGCTCAAAGTGGAGATATTGGTCTCGAAACCTTACACGACAGCACCTTCTTTGGTCTTGGTCGAACTGAGGTCCAAACCCATCGTCATTATAAAAGCCTTAAAACCTTACAAATTCCTATCGCCTATCAATATCAACTGGCATCCAAACATCGTGTTGGCTTAGGCCTTCAGGCTAATATTTTATTGAGCGTAGTAATGGACCAAACTAAAACGACTACCGTATTTAAGCAGGACCCCAAAGTTGAGCATAGCCATTTTGACCAACAGATGAATAGCTTTAACCCCGTTAACCTTGCTGCCAACCTTAGCTACGAATACCAATATTCCGAGCGCCTAAGTCTTCGCTTTAGTTATATAATGGCGCTAAATGATATAACCAACGACCAAGCACAAAACTTTGAGGCCGACCATCGGCCAAGCCAAGCCAACCTTCAATTGAGATACCGATTGTTTGAGAAATGATGAAGAAGGTTTACCGCTTCCTTTTAGCCTTTGCAGTTTTAAATTTTACCGCCTGCAAAGAAGACGACGGGCTTAGTCAGACAAGCTTTGTTGAAAGTCCACGATTTTATGTTAATGCCACTGTAAACGGACTACCCATCAGCTATAAAGCTGGTGAAGGCAATTACCAGATGTATACCAATTATCAGGTACAGGATTCGGTTTTACACATGTATGGCGTTTTGGCTACCGACAGTCCGGCCTACCGAAACGCACTGCGGTTAAATATTCGAGGAGCTGAATTAATCAGTAATATGGCTTATCCTAGTGCTGGAAATGTCTTCGAAAAAGGAGCGCTTCCACTTTATGATCCCAGCGGATTAACGGCTCTCCCTGGTCATTTTGATTATCATTTTAGCGCTGATTCCGTAAATGGGCATATCCCTCTAATTTGGCACACTCCAAGTTCTAGCTATTATGGTGACAGCTGTTTCCTAATTGGTTTAAACCAGGCTAATCAACAGAGCTTTACCGTGGAAATGCAAAGCGCCGGCCCGTTATCTTGCACCCCTTCGGTAAAACACACCATTCGTACTGGGCAAGACTCTAAGGCACAACTTCATATCACTAGAAATAGTAATTCCGAGCTTAGCGCTGAAGTACAAGCACGAATTGGTAGAATCCAAAAGGTTACCTGGGAGGTAGACGGCGCAAATGCCGGGAACGGACAAACCATGCAATATTCGGCCGTTGGTTTTAGTGCCAGCTTCCAAGTGAAAGCTAGTGTCGAGTTTGAAGATGGCGGCGTGGAAGTAATAGAAAAGGTGGTCCTACCAGGTGGCTCCGCTTGTGATATTAATATTGATTATCAAAAGAGGAAGCATCGGGTGCAAAATCCACACAACCTTAGAACAGTAGAAATTCAGTACTACGATGCCGATGGCAAGCTCTACTCTAGCGCTTATCCTTTAAGTCAGGGGAACTTTAACATCGAATCTATTAGCGACTACCACGATAGTAATTCTGCACACAACCATCAGCGCTTTAGCTTTTCCGGCAATGCCATTTTAAAAAGCGCGGACGGCTCCACTTTAGAGATTAACAACATCTTTGGGAGCTTTGCAGTAGCGCACCCCTAGTGTGAGGAATTAAACCTCAAATTCAATCAATATTTGATTTTTTTCTACGGCCTGGCCGGTCTCGCAGTTAATGCTTTTCACCACGGCATCGCTCTCTGCTTTAAGCACATTTTCCATTTTCATGGCTTCTAATACTAGAATAGCCTGACCTTTTTTAATGCTATCACCTGGGGCAACCTTCACATCTAGCACCAAACCAGGCATGGGCGCTTTTAAGTCATTAACGGCGGCATTCGCTAGGTGCTCCATGCCCAAGTCTTTAAGCAAAAGGTCGAAACGATCCGAACCCTTCACCGGGAAGGTTTGCCCATTAACCTCAACCAAAAACTCCTTACTTTCTAAATCCGATTCTAAAACCTGGATTTGGTAACTCTTACGGTCCTTGATTAGGTGAAAACCCTTTTTAGCGTCTCCTTTTAAATCGAGTTCTAAGGCTGCGCCATTTAAAAGCACTTCGGCCCCATTTCCTTTTACCTCAACTTTAAAGTCGCGGTCATTGACATTAACTTGATACATTTCGCTCGACATGATAGCATACTTTTGCAATAGCTAAATTAAGCATAAGCGATGCATCGAGCCCCTTTTTGGCCCATTTTATTAAGCCTTCTCTGCTACCTACAAGTCTCTGCGCAAAAGCAAGGCCTGGAAGTATTTTGGCACTATACTCCGGGGACGGATCAGGAGCTTTCTGCTTATCTAAGTACCGACACCGGTCTCGAAACATGCTACCTATTGTTAGATGCCGAAATTTTGGAAGTTCGGCTAAGCGAAGGTCGCTTAAAGGAATCCCTAAACTATCGCTATGCGAATAGTGAGCTTTGTATCACCCTAGACGTTAAGCATGATCCCCGTGCTCGAATCTATATTCGCTATCGACTTAAAAAGCAAAGTCTTGAAGGCTCCCCCTTCGTAAATTTCTTAAACCCCGGATTGGTCATTAATGCCCTAAATATGGAAGGAGAAGCAGGGAGTGGTAGCCCAGGCTTACTTTTTCCATCGCCTTTAGAAGGCCGCGCGCAGCGGTTTCGACTAAACCTAAAGTTAGACCATGACCTAAACATTGAAAGCCCTTTGGAAACAGAATACCGAGTGGTGGAAGATGAATATATCGCACACTTCATGCTTAGCAGCACAGCCTTAAGCATGAAGGACTTTTATTTGGCGATTGGGGAGTTTAGGCGCTTTGATGCGGATGACCTTGAGGATGAAATTGCCCGACAAAACGAGGCCCTAGCGGCGGAGAGAGCCGAACGTTTTGAACGTGATTATAAAAAGGTGCTGTATTTCATCAGCGAAAAGCAAAACCGTATTTATACTAATGAAGGCTTGAAAAAGCTTGCTGCTCTTGCCCCTTCCGAAACCAAGCCTAGCTTTCCTAAAATAAGCGAGCTACCCGGAGAAGCCACAAAGCTCCGGATAAGCTTGGCGCTAGTCGAAAATGCTTTTGATGAACAGTGGCCCCAACATTGGGCTTCTTACTGGCAAGAACAATTGGATAGCCTGGATTGGCAAAAAATTCTGCGCAAGCATCAAGTAGAAGGAGACTCCAGTTACCTCTTTTGGCAATTCCGATTGAAAAGTCATCTGGCGAAAGCCCATTTACAATGGGCCGATACCCTAAAGCCTCAAAGTAAAACAGACAGTTTGCGCTTACACAAGGCTCGTTACTTTTTAGCACGAAGGAAACCCTTAAGCATTTCTATTCGCTACCGACTGCAAATGCAAAAACAAGCATTGGAATTCTACCTCGAGCATGGCGATACCAATTTAGTTTTACCCCTTCGTTTAGCCGGCGAGCTTCACTATGAAGACCAGCAAAAGACCTTCAGTATCCATGCTGCCCTTAAAGCGGAAGACACCATCACGCTAGCGATTGAAAAAGCGCCGCGCTCCCTTTATCTTAAAGAGGACGCAGAAGGACTTCTTATTTGGCAGGAGCAGCGACCCCTAAATTATCTACTCTATGACCTATCTAAAGCTCCCAGCCCCGCTTTACAAAGAGCCGCCTTACTGGAGCTCTTGGAAAGTGCTGCGCCAAAATTAAAAGCAACCGTGGTAGGCATTGCCTTGGATAGTGGGGAGCCCGATTTGCAACTTTTGGGCTTGTCGAAGGTTAAGGAACTAAATACAAATGGCTTGGCTCGCTTAAAGTCTAGCATTGAAGACTTAGCAGCAGAAGCCTCTAATGTTAAAGTGAAGCAAAAGGCTCGGGAGGTCCTCGAAGAATTAGAGCCCTGAACCGACTGTAATTGGTAGCTTTGCAGCTTCCGAAATTGAAAACACTGAATGGAATTTACAATAAAAGCAGCCCAGTTTCTATTATCCCTGTCGCTACTGATTATCCTGCACGAGTTAGGGCATTTTATTCCGGCAAAAATATTTAAAACGAAGGTCGAAAAGTTCTATCTCTTTTTCGATTACCGTTTCTCCCTGTTCAAGAAAAAAGTGGGGGAAACCGTTTACGGCATTGGCTGGATTCCGCTCGGTGGCTATGTGAAAATTGCCGGGATGATTGATGAAAGCATGGACACCGATCAAATGAAGGAAGAGCCCAAACCCTGGGAGTTCCGTTCAAAGCCAGCCTGGCAGAGATTGATCATTATGGTAGGTGGCGTTACGGTAAATGTGATTTTGGCCATCCTAATTTATATTGGGATGTTCATGTATTATGGGGAAGCTTATTTGCCGGTCGAAAATATTAAAAGCGGCCTTCTGGTAAATGAAAAAGGCCAAGCGATTGGCTTGGAAACAGGAGATTTGGTAACCCATGTAGACGGAAAAAAGATTGTCCGTTTTTCCGAGATAAACATGGAGCTTGTCTTAGGGGAGTCGAATATAACAGTACTGCGCGACGGCGAAACCCTAAACCTTCCGATTGATGCGGAGCAGAAAAAAGGACTTTTAGATGGCGAAGAATCAATAGTTAGCCTAAGGGTACCCTTTATTATTGGCGCGTTTTCGGAGGAATCTGCTGGCCGTGACGCAGGTTTGATGGAGAACGACACCCTGGTAAGCGTTAATGGGGAACCGCTAAACTACCACGATGAAATATCACCCCGAATTAAGGCGCTTGCAGGCGATAGCTTAACCCTAGGACTGCGCAGAGACGGCTCCTATGCCGAAGTAAGTATGGTAGTTCCCGATAGCGGCGTTGTTGGTATTTATGCCTTAGGGCGCAGCAGTATTTTGGATTTTTATGATGTGGAGTTTCAGCAATACAGCTTTGCAGAAGCGGTTCCCGCTGGATTTGAAAAAACAGGAACCGTCCTTAAAAACTACATCCGACAGCTAAAGTTGATTTTCAACCCCGAAACAGAGGCATATAAAAAAGTGGGCGGTTTTATTGCCATCGGCTCTCAATTCGAACCTACTTGGGAATGGGAGCGCTTTTGGAGCTTTACCGCTTTCTTGAGTATCATGCTGGCCTTTTTAAATATTCTGCCCATTCCTGCACTCGATGGTGGCCATGTTGTCTTTGTTTTAATCGAGATGATTACCGGTCGTAAGCCTTCCGATAAAGTGTTGGAATACGCGCAAATGGTTGGCTTCTTTATCCTGCTCGCCTTGATCATTCTGGCCAATGGAAATGACGTCCTCAACTTATTTAAGGATTAGGACTTGGATTGGCTTCTTTCTGCTCTTTAGTGCTCCGCTAGTAGCTCAGGAAGAAGTATTAAAAGGTTTTATCTACGAAGGCTCCAGCGCGAAGCCCCTGGAAGGGGTGCGCGTTACAGTGCACGAAAATCAAGCCTACACTTTTACCGATAGTAAGGGGTTTTTTCAGCTCAGCTTACTGCCTGGTCACTATCACTTGCATTTTGAAAAGACTCAGTATTTGGCCGAAGATCTCGACCTCGACTTCCCGGCTGTATCTAGCTTGAAAATTTCGATGGTGCCCAGCAATATTGAGCTGGAAGAAATTTTAATTGAAGATGGTTTCTTAAACCGGACAAAGCGGAACAACTCCCAAAGTATTATCTCCTTAAGCCCCGACGAAGCGGAGAAAAGCAGCCAATTAGATCTGGCTAGTTTGCTTTCGCAGATGCCTGGGGTGAATGCCCTAAATACGGGGCTCGGGATCTCTAAGCCGGTGGTGCGCGGCTTTAGTGGCAATCGGGTGGCGGTAATTGACGAAGGCATTAAACAAGAAGGACAACAGTGGGGTATGGACCATGGTCTTGAGGTGGACCCCTTTTCGGTATATAATGTGGAACTGGTAAAAGGTCCGGCCGCCCTGCAATATGGGAGCGATGCGATTGGTGGTGCCCTGCGCTTATTGCCCGAGCCGCTTAGTGAGAAAACCTGGAGCGGCGGTTTGCAGTCGGCCTGGCATAGTAACAATAATACCCAGGCTTATTCGGGCTACGCTGCCTATAGTCGTAATAGTTTAAACCTGAGGCTGCGGCTAAGCCATAAGCAATATCACGACTTTCGAGTACCGGCAGAAGAGTTTGTATACAACGGTTTTCTACTGCCCATTACCGACCAAACCTTAAAAAATACCGCCGGACAACAAAGCTCTGGTCAGCTTGAATTGGCCTGGAACCGTAAAACCTACCGCGCTCGATACAAGGTTTCTCTTTTCCAACAAAAACAAGGCATTTACTCTGGCGCTACCGGTATTCCTCGAGCCTTTGATGTGGGATTTATTGGTCCTACCGGGGATATCGATTTGCCGCGCCAAGAAATCAACCATTATAAACTGTACACCTTACAGAACATTAAAATTGGTAAACACTGGCTAGAGCTTGAGGCTGGGTATCAATTAAATGATCGAGCGGAAAAAAGCTTACCACATGCCCATGGTTTTGAGGAGCTTGATAGCAACAATACTTTAGCCTTGGGCCTGTTGCTGCATTCCGGACAGGCCAATATTCGCTATAAATCCCACTGGGGATCTGCCGATTTGGTTTTAGGTGGTAGTCAGCAGGTTCAATACAATCAACAGACTGGTTTTGAGTATTTAATTCCGAGCTACAATTCTTACCAATCGGGAATATTTGCCATTGCTAAAGGCGCCTTTAGCGAAAGCTTGAAGTGGGATGGTGGCCTTCGTTGGGAGTACAAACAACATCAATCAGCACTTAGCACCACGCCCTGGTGGAACAATATCGATAGTTTGGTTCTTCGCTCTCCAGCCATTAACCGTCGCTTCTCCAATATTGCCGCAGCCTTTGGTGTGGTGTTTCAAATAAAGGAAAGTTGGTTGCTAAAAGGACACCTAGCTCGAAGTTTTAGAGCCCCCAACGTGGCCGAACTAAGCTCTAATGGAGTGCATCATGGTACCTTTCGACACGAAGTTGGTGATGCAACGATTAATCCCGAAATCGCCTGGCAGCTTGACGCAGGAATTGAGTTTCAAAATCGTGACTTGTTACTTCGGCTAAGCCCCTACTTCTACTATTTTGAAAACTATATTTTTCTCCGTCCCACAGCCCGATTTTCGCTGCTACCAGAAGCGGGTCAGCTTTATGTGTACCAACAGGCACCCATAATCCAAGGAGGAACTGAGCTTTATGTTGATTGGCACCCCTGGGCCAAATTACATTGGAGTAATGCGAGTGAATTGCTTATAAATGAAAACCTTGAAACAGGCTTGCCCCTGCCTTTTAGCCCGCCATGGTCTAACCTCAGCAGTTTGCGTTGGGAGGAAGAGCGCTGGAGTATAAGTATTGATTGGCGCTATACCTTCGCTCAAAACCGGGTGGACCGCAATGAAAACACCAGCCCCCAATATCACCTCTTTCATTTTAAAAGTAGTTGGAACTGGGAAAGCGGACGTCATCAGGTTCAACTATCGGCCAGCGTCCAAAACATTTTTAATCGCGCCTACCTCCAACATTTATCGCGCTACCGCATTCTAAACCTTCCCGAGCAAGGCCGCAATCTGGTCCTTGGACTTTCTTACAAATTCTAATTGCAACATTGTTGCTTTTAACTTATGTTTGCAAAAACAAAAAGAGATGAAGAAATTTTTTCCATTAGCCGCAGTATTGGTATTTCTTGGTGCTTGCACCGACGATGATGATAATCAAGATACCACTGCACCAGTAATTCTAGAGGCAAGAGTTAACGGGGAAGATCATGACTTAGAGTTTAATGCTGGCGATGCTCTGCAATTGGAAGTAGACCTAAGTGATAATGAGGCCCTTGGACAACTAAAAATCGATGTGCATGATGTTTTCGACGCCCATAGTCATGGTAAAAAAGACGGCAGTGCTTGGGAGATGACAGAAGTGCTCAGCGTTTCGGGTGCAAATGCAACCGTAAGTCACACTCTTAATGTACCCGACCCGGTAACTGCCGGACCCCACCACTTTATTTTTCGTGCTCTAGATGCCGCGGGTAACGAGTCGGATTTTATGGAGTTAAACTTCGTCCTTCTTAATGGCGAGCAACCCACCTTTGACATTACGAGTCCGGATTTTAGCAGCGAGGTGCATGTTAACAAAGGCAGCTCCTTAACCATAAATGGCTTTATCAACGACGATGTTGATTTGCAAGAAGTGCTTATTGTTGTTAAGGAAGAAGCGCATGATGATCACAATCATAAAAATGCCAGTGGTGAGATCTTCGAATATGATGTAGATTTAACTGGGAGTAGCGATACAAGCTTTGACCTCAGTACCGTGGACATTGCGATTCCCGCTACCGCAGAAACTGGACACTATGAATTGGAAATCATCGCAAAGGACAACGAAGGAAACTATGGAGTTCTTAAAGGTGAACTGCATATTATGTAATATGAGAAAGTGAAAGACGCCGGAAGTATTCTTAAAAATCACGGATTGCGTAAGACCTTAGGCCGGGTTCAGGTCCTCGACTTTATTATCCAAAGGGAATCTGCCCTTTCGCATAGCGACCTGAGCCAGGCCTTTGAGGGTCAAATGGACCGTGCCAGTCTTTATCGAACCTTACAAGATTTTGAGCAGCATGGTTTAGTGCACAAGGTGCCCGACGATGAAGTATCGGTTAAATATGCTTATTGCAGGGCTAATTGCGATTCGCATGCCCATCACGATACCCACCTGCACTTTAAATGCGAAGCTTGTTTGCAAACTTTTTGCCTTGAAGAACAAGCCTTTCCCAAGATAGCTGTGCCTGCGGGTTTTAAAGTGAACAGCACCGAGGTTTTAATTCACGGGACCTGTAAGCAGTGCGCCTAAGCTAGCTTTTTCCAAAGTCTATCAAATTCCGTTTGATAAGCGGTAATCAAGGATGAGTCCTCGGTTAAAGCAATGTTTTCGAAATTTCGTTCGGCAGCAGAGCGGGTCCAATTGTAACTACCGTTTAAGAGCAGCTTTCGATCAAAAACGGCAAATTTATGGTGCATGTGATCTTCGGTTTCATCGAGGCGAACCGGAATACCGAGTCGACTTAAAAAATGAATATCCGATCCCATATCGTTGCTCTTATCATTATCCGAAATAATGCGAATGCGCTTCCCAAGCTTATGGGCCGAGACCAAGGCATCGCGTATAATATTATCGCTGATGGTAAACACGCAAATGTCTATCTGCTTTCGCGCCGCACGCAATTGACTTAAAATAGCATCGCGACAAGCTTCTCCCGGACTAAAGTAGGCCCGAGAGTGATTATCGGTAGCAGCCGTTGCTTGGCGGAGAAGCTTTGCGCCTTCATAAAACCAAGCCACTAAAACCTCAGGGTGTGCTCGACCAGCATGTTCCATTGCCAAATCGCGCAATCGGCTAAGCAACCAATCCGCCTCATTCGGTTTTAAGTGACTATTTGATAATTGCTCCTTAAGGTCTTTTCGCTCTTTCCTCGAAAGCACTAAGTCTTCAATACTATTTTTAAATGCCTCCTCGAGCTCTTTAATTAGCAGATTCATGCTCCTAAATTAAGTCAAAGTATGCAGGCGTAAAGGGTGCTTTATATCTTTGTCACTTCACCTCAAAAAAATAAAACATGTACGGTAAGCTACAAGCGCATCTCCAGGAAGAGTTAAAACAGATTGAAGCAGATGGTCTCTACAAAAAAGAGCGCATCATCACAGGCGAACAAGGTGCCGAAATATCCGTGCAAGGTGGTCAGAAAGTATTAAACTTTTGCAGCAATAATTACCTCGGTTTATCTTCACACCCCAAGGTAATTGAAGCGGCTAAACAGGCCTTAGACAGTCACGGCTTTGGCATGTCTTCGGTGCGCTTTATCTGTGGTACTCAGGACATTCACAAAACCTTAGAGCAAAAAATTGCCGATTTTCTTGGTACCGAAGACACCATCCTTTATGCCGCGGCTTTTGATGCCAACGGCGGCGTTTTTGAACCGCTCCTTACGGCGGATGATGCCATAATCTCCGATAGTTTAAACCATGCCTCTATTATTGATGGCGTTCGACTTTGTAAAGCGGCTCGTTATCGCTACGAAAACAATAATATGGAAGACTTGGAGAAGCAACTTCAAGCCGCTTCCGATACTGCACGCTTTAAAATTATCGTAACCGATGGAGTATTTAGCATGGATGGCTACGTGGCACAATTGGACAAGATTTGTGACTTAGCCGAAAAATATGATGCCTTGGTTATGGTCGATGAATGCCATGCCAGTGGCTTTATAGGTAAAACGGGTCGAGGCACCCACGAACTCAAAAATGTAATGGGCCGCGTGGATATTATCACCGGTACCCTTGGAAAAGCGCTTGGTGGAGCCATGGGTGGCTTCACTACCGGAAGAAAGGAGATCATTGAAATGCTTCGCCAACGTTCTCGTCCTTACCTATTCTCCAATTCCCTGGCTCCAGCAATTGTGGGCGCCTCTATTGCGGTATTCGACCTACTTAGCGAGACCACAGAGCTGCGCGATAAATTGGAGCATAATGTAAATTACTTCAAGAACGGAATCCGTGCTGCTGGTTTCGATATTAAAGACGGCGATTCGGCGATAGTGCCTATTATGCTGTACGATGCCGCTTTATCGCAGCGTTTCGCAGATGCTCTTCTAGAAGAAGGCATTTACGTTATTGGCTTCTTTTATCCGGTAGTTCCCAAAGGACAGGCTCGTATTCGAGTACAACTGAGTGCTGCCCACGAGGAATCACATTTAGATCGAGCCATTGCTGCCTTTACGAAAGTGGGAAAAGACCTCGGCGTTTTAAAATAAACGATTGATAGGTACTTCTTCTACCTGCTGCTTATCGCCGAGGTAAATGATAAAGGCTTGCTCGATGGGCATACCCGACTGGGCCAGTAAATAGGCATACTCCTGCAACTGATCATGATGGGTACTTAATGCTTGCCCGGTTTTATAATCGGCCAAATACCACTTGCCCTGATATTGCACCAAGCGATCTGGAACCTTACGCCCACCTTGGGGCAGAAGTATGCTCCTCTCATTGTAAACCTTGGCCTGAGGATGAAATAAAGCTGTAAGCTTAGAATCGCTTAATATGCTGTCCAAGTCTCGGGCTAAACTTTCCTCTTCATCTTTACTTAACCAGGCCTCCGACGCGGCTTGGTTAAGAATCTTTGTAAGGTCTTGAGGATGCTTCAACTGCGCTAAAAGTGCGTGCATAAGGCTCCCTTTGCGGGCCTCCTTAAGCCGGTCATGCTGCCAATGCTTGGGAACATTACTGAGCATTTCCAATCGTTCTTGCCAGGGAACTGGACTAAAAGTGTTTAAGGTGTAACCGGGCTCTTCGAGCTTCGACACCTTTGGTATTATGGGCTCCCCAATGCTGTAAGTTCCGGGCTCTGAGGCCGAAAAATGTGCCGCTAGGGCCATTTCCAAATACAATTTAGATGGTTTACTAGGCGGCTCCTTCGACAGTATGATTAACTCCTGTTCCGCCCTGGTAAAGGCCACATAATAAACGTTTAGATTATCCATCATCACTCGAGACATCTCCTCCTCATACCACTGATTATAAACAGGTTGAGAAAAGGGGTCCTCGGGCTTTTTCAGTTCAATAAAGCTGAAATCTAGAACAAATTGCTCCGAATCAAGCTCCTTCCAAATACCGGGTGTAAAACTCCCTGCAGAATCGAGCGCTCCATCAGCCGAAAGGCAAATAACCACCGGAAACTCTAGTCCCTTTGACTTATGGATAGTCATGATTTGAATGGCGTTCGTAGACTCCGGTATGCCCACGCTTTTCTCGCGCCCTTTATCTTGCCACCAGTCTAAAAACTCTTGGCTCACCGGTCTTTGTCGTTCCAGGTACTCCGAAACCTGGTCTAAGAAAAATTGAAGGTAGGGGTCTTGTTGCCAATTTAAATCAAAGTATCGTAGCCATTGATAGCAGCGCTCCACCAGGTCTTGGGCAAGCCATTCCTCGGCATTCCACTGAGGCACCCACTCTTGCAGTAGCTGCCATATTTCCGACATTTCCGCTCGAGCTAGCGTGCGCCTAAACTCATGTGGGTCCTCACCCTCTTTAGCAAACTTCCGAAAGGCCAGGGCAATCCAGTCTTTACGTTGTTCTCGGTTTGCTGGGTTTTCTACCGTTTGTAAAAATGAAATAAGGGCTCTAACCTCTTGTGAGGCGCCCACCACTAGGCTATCGACTGATAAAATTTGCAGGTGCTCACCTTCTGGTAACTGTAAATCGGCCTCCCGGTCCAAAAGCATAGCAGCCGCCTTCGTACAGTTTTCATTACTACGCCCGAGGATGCATATGTCCCTTTGCCGAAAACCACGTTGCAAAAGGTCGTTTAGGTGATCTATCAAGATTTGATTTTCATCCTCAAGGGTACTTTCTTTGGCGATAAGCTCCAATACCACCCTACCACCTGGATCCCGAGCGGGCTCTTGCGCCCCTTGAGCGTATATTTCCTGGTACTCGGGATTAGGTAAGTGTTTACTGAGGCTGGCAAAAAAGGCATTGTTAAACTCCACTAGGCCCGCTCGGGACCGCCAGTTTTGCGTCATCTGAATGAGCTTGCGCCGATAAAGTTCGCCCGCCGAAGTCTTGTTGCTTGGGTCTTTATCCTTAAACAGATCTACAAACAACTGAAGGTCGCCGCCGCGAAATCGGTAGATACTTTGCTTGGCATCACCCACTATCATGGTACTACTCCCTTCACTGGCCATTGCATTATTGATGAGCGGCAATAAATTCTCCCATTGCAAACGCGAGGTGTCCTGAAACTCATCAATAAAGAAATCATCGTAGCGGTCGCCCATTCGCTCGTAAAGAAAGGCCGCTGGCTGTTGCCTTAGCTCTCTAGAAATCAACTTATTGAAGTCGCCAATGGGCAGTCTCCCAGTTTCCTCCTTAACCGCTTCCAACTCTCTTTCAATAATGCTAAGCAAGCTTAGGGGGTAAATGCTATCCAGTAACCTTTCAATGATAAAGTAGGGCTCAAAATGGCTTTGAAAGCTTAAGAGTAGCTCTTCTTGTTTTTGATGAAAGTACTCCTGCCAATGCGCCTCGCCTAATATGCTTTGCTTCTTTCCGGCCACGGTGACCACTTTCTCTGGACCCGCCTCATGATGCCTGCGTTTCGCTTCGGTCGGGGCCTTAATGTCACCGTTCCTTAGTTTTTCAATCCATGGCGCCAAGCCACTTGAGTGAAAACTTTTTACAGTAAGCCCTTGTTTTTCAACTTCTTCTAAAAACCCATCTGCAGCATTAACAATTGCCTTTAGGTGTACCTTTCTTTTTCCCTTTAGTACGATTTCCTGCTTCAATAAGCTTTCAATGTCTATTTCAGCTAAGCGTTCGAGAAAGGGAAATGCGCGCTCCTTAAAAAGTTCTTTGCTCTTTTCTTGCAGTAAGCTTCTGCTATTATTCGATTTTTCGAGTTCCAGCTGCCTTTCTATAAAACGGCTTAAAACCTCGGTGTATGGATCATCAGCTCGCAGGGCTTCAAATACCCTATCAATCGCCTCGTTTAGCATGCGGTCGGTGTCCATCTCTACAGCATAGGTGCCGTTTAGGTCGAGATCCTTACTAAAGCTTCTAATCAATCGGTTTGTAAAACTGTCAATTGTAGATACGCCAAAGGCCGCATAGTGATGTAAAATGCCGCTTTGGGCCGCAGCGGCTCGATACTTTAAATCTTCGGGCTCAATGCCGAGTTCTCGAGCAAAGGAAACTGTATAATCTCGCGATTCTTTATCCTCTTGGGGGTATTGTTTTAAAACCGCCAACTGGCTAAGCAAACGGTGCTTCATTTCCTTGGCCGCTTTATTGGTAAAAGTCATGGCCAAGATTTGCATGAAGCGCAAGGGGTCCTTAGAAGCTAAAATTATTCCCAGATAGTTTCGCACCAGCTGGTAGGTTTTTCCTGCTCCGGCAGAAGCGTTGTAAATGAGAAAGCGCTCAGGCATACTGAAGATTTGAGCCTAAATTAGCAATAATCAAGCGGCAACATCACATGGGAAAAATCAATTTTAAGGACCAAAAAATTTGGATTACCGGCGCCAGTTCGGGTATCGGTTTGGCCATGGCCCATTCCTTGGCCAAAGTAGGAGCCTATTTAGTAATAAGTGGACGGCGCCAAGAACTGCTTAGAAGCTTAAAAGAGGACCTGATTGGCCTTGGTTCACCTGGGGTAGATGTAGTCGCCTTTGATTTAGAGCATAGTGCTGAAGTGGAGGCCGCGGTTCAAGAGGTTCGTCAATTGTGGGGCGCTCCCGATATTTTAATCCTTAGCGGAGGCCTGTCGCAGCGATCATTGGTAATCGAAACAGAGCTGAAGGTATACCGTCGATTAATGGAGGTCGACTATATGGCCAATGTAGCCTTAAGCAAGGCCTTTTTGCCGCAATGGCAAAAGGACAATAGGGGACACATTGTGATAATTTCCAGTTTAGTGGGGAAAATCCCTACGCCTTATCGTTCGGGCTATGCCGCAGCAAAACATGCCCTGCATGGCTATTTTGAAAGTCTCAGAGCGGAACACGCGCACTTAAAGATTAACATTATCTGTCCGGGGTTCATACATACCCAGGTATCCGTAAATGCCCTTACGGGCGATAATAGCGCCTTAGGGCAGATGGACCGAGCGCAAGCTGAAGGAATGAAAGCCGAGGTGTTTACCCGAAAAGCCTTAAGGGTAATTAAGGCCAATCGCGCCCTAAGCTTGATCGGGGGAAAAAAAGTGTGGGGTGTGCACCTTTACACCTTCATGCCCAGTATTTTATGACGGATCATCGCTAAAGCAAAAGTGCGGTAATCAAAAATTAATATACAGTTATAGTTTAAAACTTCGATGTTCCGTTTTTTAATAGTTAATTTTGATGCGCGTTCAACAAAAAAGACGCTTTGTTAATCGACGACAAACCTTTTAGAACGCCTATTGTTTTATTAATACATCTAACTAAAAATTACAAGCATGGCTTTTGAATTACCAGCACTACCTTATGCACACGATGCATTAGAACCTCATATCGACAAGCAAACCATGGAAATACATCATGGTAAGCATCACGCAGGATACACCAGTAAATTAAATTCAGCGATTGAAGGAACCGCCCTCGAGGGAAAATCGATTGAAGATATTTTAGCCGGCGTTTCTGCCCACGGTGGTGGTGTACGCAATAACGGTGGTGGTTTTTATAATCACAGCCTTTTTTGGAACATCATGGGTCCAAATGGTGGCGGAAACCCAAGTGGAGATTTAGCCTCCGCTATTGATGCCGCTTTTGGTTCATTCGAAAACTTTAAAAACGAATTCGCCAATGCCGCCGCCACTCAGTTTGGCTCAGGATGGGCTTGGCTCATTGTTAATGGCGAAGGTAAACTTCAAGTTTGCAGCACCCCTAACCAAGACAACCCTTTAATGGATATTGCCGATGTAAAAGGTACTCCCATTTTAGGTTTGGATGTTTGGGAGCACGCCTACTATTTAAAATATCAAAACCGTCGTCCCGATTACATTGAGGCTTTCTTCAATGTGGTTAATTGGGATGCCGTTGCCGCAAACTACAGCGCTGCTAAATAAGATTAGTAAAACGCTACTCAAAAAAAAGCCCTCCTAATTAACTTTAGGGGGGCTTTCCTTTGCTTGGAAGGTTGAAAGTTTTAACGCACTTCTACTCTTCGGGCTAAGAATTGATCGCTCAGCTCCAGTTGACTACCATCAACAATTTGAAGCTGGGAAGGGTCAAGTTTCAATTCGTCAATTAAGAATTGCTTAACCGCCTCGGCCCGGCGCATTTTAAGCTCATTGTTGTACTCTTCCGTACCTACATTATCCGCGTAAGCGCTTATTACTAAGGGCTCATTTAGACCCGCAAGATTGGTTAAAAGAATTTGCTTGGCTTCGGCCGTTAAGACATCGGAGTCGAAGGCGAAGAACACCACCGCTTTTGGTGCCATAGAGCTCTTGTCAGGTCCTTTTTCCAAACTGGCAATCTTATCCGCCATGGCCTTATCGGCTTTAGCAAGCTCCTGATCGCGCTTCTCGGCCTCTGTCTTAATCTCATTAAGTTTATCGTCGTTGCGACGGCTTGTAGACTCTAAATTACTCACACGGCCCTCCAGCTCATTAACCCGAGCCTTGGTTCGTGCCAAATCGTAATAGGGCGCCTCGTAGTAATTCCCGGCATACATCGCGGGTACTTCGCTATTGCCAAAGGTGTAAGCCAATCCTATTCCAACGTTTAGATAGGGATCCCAACCAGTTGCATAATCAAAGCCGTCAAAACCATCATTACGTACAATGTTATAGGCCAAATCCAACTCCACTCTTAAGGAGGGCGCTAACTCATACATTACGCCCCCACTAAGGTAAAAGCCGTTGTAATTGTCGTCGATGGAGCCATTCTCGGAATCGTCGAAAACCAAATAGCGGTTCGACTCAAAAGAACCGAACATCATTCCTACGCCATTGTAGAAATTCCATTTGCTATTAACGTGATTCGGATCAAGGTTACTCCAAATAAGGCTCAATCCCAATCGAAACTCGTTAAAGCTGTTCTCGTAGTACTCGGTACTTGTGGCTCCGGTCATTCCGCCCAAACGATACATTCCTTGCAAACCCATAAAAGGCGTAAACTGCTTCTCTACATAAACCTCGAAACCAAAGTCTACGGAGGTATTGTCGCCATTAAGGCCCCTTGGGTCTTCGGCAATGTTGCCATCGTAGAGGGTCGACTCTAGGTCATACAACCACATTCCGCGCAGTCCAATACTCCAACCACGAAGGTCGGAGCTTTGGATTACGGTTGGATCTTCGCTTTCCGTTTCGCCGCTCTCTTGAGCTGCGGCAGTAAAGCTTAGAAAGAGAAAAGAAAGTGCTGCTATACTAATTCTGATATTATTCATCTCTTAATCCTTTGGTAGTTTCTTATTTCATGAGCATTTTACGAACGGCAACCTGATCGGCTGTACGGATATACAAGAAGTAATTCGCTGTGGGCAAATGCCCAACGTCCACCTGAACTTTTCCGTCGTGGTCCGTTTGCAGTTTCTGTTCGTAAATCTTGCGACCATCGAGGCTGTACAAGCTAATTTGAATGTCTTCTATAGCCTCAACATTAAGCTCAATATTAAACTTACCGGAGTTCGGGTTAGGATAAACCTCGAGTTGACGTAGGTCTAAATCCTGTAAGCCGATTCCACCGCCACTGCTTCCAACTACAAAGCCGGCCGAGTAAGTGAAACAACCCACGGTATTACTAACCTCAACCTGATAATTACCACTCTGGGTGTAAGTATACGATTGTAGGTTGGCGCCGGCGATAGCTACTCCATCGCGATACCATTGGTAAGAATTGTAATTACCGGTTTGTAAGGTAGTACTACCCACCTTGGTAATAATTGGGGTTACAGGTTTCGGTAATACAGTAATGGCAATGTTACCCGTGGCATTACATCCCATGGAGTCGGTGAACACATAGGTCAATAAATGACGCCCCGTTCCTGCCGCTGCAGGATCAAAGGTGGTTCCTCCGTTTACTACACCATTACCTGACCAAACAATATTTTGACCTAAGGTGATGTTCACTGCGGCATCGTTCACACAAGCCTCAATTAGGCTTGGCAACTGAGGTTGCCCTTGTGGTACAACAACAATGGTAAAGCTTGTGGTGGTTGAGTTACCTGCCGGATCGCTAATCTCGAAGGTGTTTGTAGTTGCTCCCGGCGGGAACACACTTCCACTAGGTAAACCTCCTGTTTGACGAACCAATAACAATCCACTACAATTATCGCTACCCGTAGGCATCGCAAAACTGTAAATCTGTCCACACTGTCCTACCGTATCACTAGGCGGAACCGAAGTAAACACTGGAGCTTCCTGGTCTTCTACCGTTACCTCGAAAGTGGCATTGGTGCTATTTCCAGCGGCGTCGGTCGCGGTGAAGGTCACCAAAGTAGTTCCCAGCGGGAATACGGTACCACTTGGGTGTGAACTGCTAATGGTTGCCCCACTACAGTTATCACTTACACTTGGCATGGTATAGGTTACCGCAGCATCACATGAACCTGCATCATTACCCACAGTAATGTTGCTTGGTACATTCGAGATGGTAGGCGCTACAACATCCGTAACAGTTACATTAAAGCTAATTGCTCGGCTATTGCCATCGGCGTCGGTAGCTGTAATTGTTACCGCCGTTGTACCTAATGGGAAGGTAGAGCCGCTGGCCTGACTGGCCGTATACGTTACCCCGCTACAATTATCGGTTGCTGTTGGTGCTGTCCAAGTAGCTACCGCATCACAAGAGTTAGCATTTGGAGTAACGGTAATTCCACTTACTCCGGAGGTAAATACAGGTGCTATAGTATCTAGTACTGTTACGGTGAAGCTGCTACTTCCACTGTTTCCACTTGGATCAAAGGCGGTTAAACTAACCGTTGTTACTCCTTTATTAAAGAAGCTACCACTTGGAATACTAGCGGTAATATTACTTACGCTACAGTTGTCGCTACCAGTAATGGTAGGCCAAGTAACCGTTGTTCCACACTGTCCAGCGGTGGCATAAGCCGTTATATTGGCCGGGGTGTTGCTTACGCTTGGACTAATGGTGTCAATTACCGTTACAATGGCACCGCTGCTTGCGCTATTTCCAGAACCATCGGTAGCGGTTAGGGTCACTAAATTTTGACCGGTATTACTACAGTCGAAGGAAGTAACGTTTAAGCTGTAAGCGCTAATGCTACAGTTATCCGTCGAACCATTATTAATATCGGTGGTGCTAATAGTCGCCTGACCGGATGCATCCAGATAAACGGTATGCGCTTGCGTAACTACCGTTGGGGCGATGGCGTCTACCACCGTAACAGTTGAGCTCGCGGTGCTGCTATTACCATTAACATCTGTAACCGTAAGGGTCACCGTATTAGCGCCCAGGTCGGTGCACGTAAAGCTCGATGGGCTTACACTCATCGATGCAATTCCACAAGCATCACTCGAACCCGCCGAAATATTTGAGGCCACAATACTGGCATTACCATTGGCGTCGAGGTTAATCGTAATGTTCTGAGCTACGGCCGTAGGGCTTATGGTGTCGATCACCGTAATAGTGGCTGGAGCCGAAGTGCTATTACCATTAACATCAGTTGCCGTAACGGTAACGGTGTTTGCGCCGATATCGCTGCAGGTAAAGCTCGATTTGCTCAAGGCATAAGAGGCAATGCTACAGTTATCGGTAGAGCCATTATTAAGGCTTGTGGCGCTTACAGCAACTACCCCGTTCGCATCCAAATACGCATTGATGTTTTGGGTACTAAGGTTTGGTGATACGGTATCTACCACGGTTACCACGCTAGTAGTATTACTGCTGTTTCCTGAACCGTCGGTAACGGTTAGCACGACCGTGTTGTTGCCAACATCTCCACAATCGAAGGTGGTATTGCTAAGGCCCATGCTGGCGATGCTACAGTTATCGCTACTGTTATTATCAACATCCGCGGTCGCAATGCTTACAATTCCGTTTGTTCCCAAATAAACCGTGATGTTTTGCGCTGCCGCTGTAGGACTAATATTATCCACTACGGTAACCGTAGCCGTTCCACTTTGGGCGTTACCATTATTATCGGTAACCGTTAAGCTTACGGTATTAGAACCTATATCAGCACAGCTAAAGCTGGTTTTATCCAGGCTCATGCTGGCAATACCACAGGCATCGGTACTTCCATCATCAATATCAGATGTGGTAATACTTCCCTGCCCATTGGCATCTAGGTTTACGGTAAAGTTCTGCGTACTTACGCTGGGGCTGATGGTGTCGATCACCGTTACAGTGGCTGTTGCCGCCGCACTGTTTCCACTGCCGTCGGTGGCAGTAAGCGTCACCGTATTAGCGCCAATATTGGTGCAGTCAAAGCTGCTAATGTCTAGACTTAAACTAGCAACGCTACAATTGTCGCTGCTGGCATTGTCTACCATACCCGCACTTATACTAGCTGAGCCATTAGCGTTTAAGTAAACGCTAAGGTTCTGCGTACTTACTGTCGGTGCAATGTTGTCTACAACGGTAACCACCGCAGTGGCATTTGAAGTGTTTCCACTGCCGTCGGTAACAGTAAGAATTACCGTGTTATTTCCGAGGTCAGCACAGGTAAAGCTCGACTTGCTAATGCTGTAAGTACTTATTCCACAGTTGTCACTCGATCCATTATCTACCTGACTGGCGGTAAGACTCGCGTTTCCGCTAGCGTCTAGCATAATAGTAGTGTTCTGCGCAAGCGCACTTGGAGCGCGATTATCTTGAACAGTAACGGTTGCCGTTGTAGTAGAAACATTGCCATTATTATCGGTAACGGTAAGGGTCACTGTATTGGCACCGATGTCGCTACAACCGAAGCTAGAAGGACTCACCGTTAAGCTTGCGATTCCACAAGCATCGCTACTACCATCGTTTATATCGCTGGCCACAATCGAGGCGGCTCCACTAGCATCTAAGGAAACTACTGCGTTTTTAGCAGTGGCCGTTGGGCTGATGGTGTCCATTACCGTAACCGTAACGGTTGTGCTACTCTTATTGCCAGAAGCATCCTCTACCGAAAGGATTACCGAATTGGCACCAACATTACTGCAATTAAAGCTGCTTACACTAACCGAGCTGGTGCTCACCGCACAGTTGTCGGTACTACCTCCATCGACCATTGAAGCCGATAGACTTGCCGAACCCGATGCATCGAGGTAAACAGTCGCGTTTGTGCCTACGGCCACAGGGTCCATTTGATCCTGAACCGTTACAATCACAGCGCTACTATTCTGATTACCACTGGCGTCCCTTGCAAATAAAGTAACGCTATTGGTTCCCAGGTTTGAGCAGTCGAAGGTTTCCTTCGAAATCCAAAGCGAGTCAATAGCACAATTGTCGCTGCTGCCGTTATTAACCATGCTGGCGGTAAGACTTGCTTGACCACTCGCATCTAGGCTTAAGATAACTGGCTGCGTTTGTACAATTGGGGCAATATTATCCTCCACGGTAACTGTTGCGTTTCGGCTGGTTGTATTACCATGCACATCCGTAGCGGTAAGGGTAACAGTGTTCACACCTAAATCGGTACAGCTAAAGCTGGTCTTAGTGGCGGTGTAGAACAACTGATTACTACAGTTGTCCGAACTGGCACTATCTAGTTGATTAGGGGAAATACTGGCTAAGCCGGTAGCACCCAATTGAACCGTAATGTTCCGCGTAATTACGCTGGGGCTGATGGTATCTAATACCGTGATTAAGAAGTCTGCACTATCAACATTACCATCCGCATCGGTGATAATCAAGTATTCTTGATTTAAACCTTCGTCGGCACAGGTAAATACTGATTGACTTAGAGTTGGCGTAATGCTACAATTATCGGTAGAACCATTGTTTATGGTACTGGCCGGAACCGTAACGGTACCACTAGCATTTAAGTAAACCGTGCGATCTCTTGATTTCGCTACTGGGGTAATGGTGTCTCTTACCTCTACAATGGCCGTGTTGGTGGCGGAGTTACCATTTACATCGGTTACCGTTAGAACCACTGTGTTGTTTCCTAAGTTGGAACAATCGAAGCTGGTGATGTCTAATGCGTAAGAGGCAATCCCACAGGCATCGGTACTACCGTTATTTATCATTCCGGTATTAATGCTCGTTTGACCGTTAGCATCGAGGTACATAATTAAGGACTGCGTATTCACCACAGGCGAAATGGTATCCACAACTGTAACCGTTGCGATGGCCGAATTGGAAGCAGAGCCCCCAGTGGCCTGAGCAGTTACCGTTACACTATTGGTACCCACATCGGCACAAGTGAAATCATAAATGTCAAGGAATACCGTATCAATAGAACAAGCATTGGAGGTCCCGCTACTTACATCGATCACTTGGATACTCGCGTTTCCACTGGCATCAAGATAAGCGGTATGAGACTTGGTGCTGATGGTTGGGCTAATGGTATCAACAACGGTTACCGTAACGTTCGCTGAAGTTTGATTTCCGGATTGATCGGTTGCCGTGAACAGAATAGTATTGGCTCCTAAATCGTCGCAATTGTAATCTGTTTGGCTAACCGTACGCCCAGTGATGGAGCAATTATCAGTACTTCCATTGTCTGGATCATTTGCGGTGATGCTTGCCTGACCATTTCCATCTAAGTAAATAGTAAGGTTTTGCAGCGCTAAGCTTGGGGAAATCGTATCCATCACGGTTACCGTGGCAGAGCAGGTACTTTGGTTTCCTGCCTGATCGGTTACCGTAAGACTTACGGTATTAGCACCCAAATCGCTACAAGTAAAGCTGGACTTATCCAAACTTAAAGAGGCCACTGAGCAATTATCTGAGCTACCATTGTCCACGTCGTTTGGAGTGATGGAGGCGGCTCCCGTTCCATCAAGGTAAACCGTTAAATTCTGGCAAACCGCGGTGGGAGAAATCGTATCAACTACGGTAACCACTGCCGTGCAGGTTGATTGGTTACCGGTTTGATCTGTTACTGTAAGGGTCACATTATTAGCCCCTTCATCGGCACAGCTAAAGCTTGCCTTATCCACGTCAATGCTTGTAATAGAACAATTATCAGTAGAACCGTTGTCTACATCATTGGCGGTAATAGTGGCGCTTCCACTGCCATCAAGGTAAATGGTCAAGTTTTGGCAAACCACCGTTGGTGATACGGTATCCATAACCGTAACCGTAGCGGTTGTACTACTCGTGTTTCCTGCTTGGTCAATATTGGTTAGGGTTACCGTGTTTGCGCCTTCATCGGCACAACTAAATACACTTGGACTAACCGACTGACTCGCAATGGAGCAATTGTCCGAAGAACCTGCATCTACATCGCCTGCCGATATGGTGGCATTGCCTGAACCATCAAGATAAACGGTGATATTTTGGGCGATGGTAGTTGGAGAAATGGTATCCACTACCGTTACGTTGGCGGTACATGTATTACTGTTTCCAGCCTGATCGGTAACGGTAAGCGTTACACTGTTCACGCCTTCATCGGCACAGCTAAAGCTCGACTGACTTAAACTCATCGAGGCAATCGAACAGTTATCGCTGCTGCCATTATCAAGATCTCCTGTTGTAATAGAAGCGCTTCCGCTAGCATCCAGGTAAACCGTTAGGTTTTGGCAAACCGCCGTTGGAGCAGTAGAATCCACTACGGTTACAACACTTACACAAGTATTCTGATTACCCGCTTGATCCGTAACGGTTAGGGTCACATTATTGGCCCCTTCATCGGCACAGCTAAAGCTCGATTGACTTAGACTAAGTGAAGCTACCGTACAATTATCACTCGAACCATTATTTAGGTCCGATGCTGTGATGCTTGCATTTCCTGCTCCGTCGAGGTAAACCGTTAAATTTTGACAAACCGCTACCGGCGAAATAGTATCTACAACTGTTACCGTTGCGGTACCGCTGTTTTGATTTCCATTAACATCGGTTACCGTTAAGGTTACCGTGTTGGCTCCTTCGCTCGAACAGTTAAAGTTGGAAGGACTCACACTTAAGCTGGCAATTCCACAATTGTCGGAAGAGCCATTATCTACGTCGGCACCCACAATGGATGCGTTTCCGCTGCCATCGAGGTACACTGTAATGTTTTGGGTAACTACGGTTGGGTTCACTACATCCTCAATAATTAAGGTGTAAGTATCGGTATAACTACAACCGTTGGCATCGGTAATGGTTACGGTATATGAACCCGTATCAATTGCTGCCCTATCCTCGGTGCTGGCAGGGCCATCCGACCAGCTAATGGTATAAGGCAAGGTACCTCCCGTAATGGTTAAATCCAAGGCACCATCAAAGTTGGTGGCGCAAGTAGGGTTGGTGGCATTTACGCTTACGCTGATGGTATCCGGCTGGTTAAGGGTAATGGAGTCCATAATCTCATAACCCAAGGCATCCGTAACGGTAACGTAGTACTTACGATCTGTAAGAGCACTGGCCGTATCATTCGTTTGGTTAGCCGCATTGGCATCCCAAGCATATGTATAAGGCATTACCCCTCCCGAGGTGCTTACCTCAGCTTCACCATCGCTGGCACTATGACAAGAAATGTCGCGGCCATTAAAGTTTGATACCACAGAAGTTGTGGTGCTTAGTCCCTCTCCGAGGTAGAAGTTGTCAAGGTCGAGCCAGTAGTCTCCGGTGCCGCGTTTGGCGTCGAAACGAATAACTACCACCTGACCTGCATAGGCACTCATATCGTACTCCTTGCGGGTAACGCTTGCACTAGTGGTGTGGTTACCGGCATGAATAGTATCGAGCAAGGTCCAGTTCGCGCCACAGTCGGTAGAAATCTCCACCTTAAGGGTATCGCCTGTTCCCAAGCTAGTTCCTACGGTTCCCGCTGACCAATTGGTGTAACGATAATTAAAGCGGAATACATCCCCTGCTGCAATGTTCTCAATACGAGAAGAAGTAGAAGTGAAAGTAGGTACACTACTATACATATTACGATAAAGCACTCCCGATCCGGAGTTGTGTCCGGTTCCTACGGTTCCATCTGTACTCCAATCTGCCGGAAGGCCTGATTCGAAATCGGCTAGATAATCGGTACTGTAACGCACGGGGGTGTTAATCGTGAAGTAGGAAGTATCATTATTGTTTTCAGCATCACCCACCAAAGCGGTATATGCTGCAATATTGTAGGCTCCTGCGGCACTAGCGTCAATGGTTGGAGTAAATGCGTAGGTGGTGCTTGCTCCTGGCGCTAAACTACCCGTCCATGTAGCCGAAATGGTATTGCCATTTACTTCATAGGAAACTGGAATACTGGTTTGCGTTGCGGCTCCGAAATTACCAATGGTAGCGGTTACCACTTGATTGGTTCCACAACCATCGCCAGCAATGGCAATATTGGTTACGCCCACCTCATCTTGAGGAGCCTGATCTACGATGATGTCATCGATTGCTAAGTCGCTAGTAAGGCTCGTGCCCGAAGTCGCCCTAAAGCGGAAGATAACCGCGTTTTCACCCGCTAAGCTTAGAATTAAAGCTCCATCTTGATTCCAGTTGTTTCCTTGATCTCCAGAAACACTAGCAATGGGAGCCGACCATGTAGCGCCGCTATCGGTAGAATAGGCTAATTCGAGTGAGCCCATTGCCGCACCGTACATATGATAATAGTAGCGGATTCGCGGAGCGGTATTGGTGGTGAAGTCGAATACCGGACTATATAGATCGGCATTCTGATTGTAACAACCACTCGTTTCAATAAAGAGGTAGTTGCCGCCACCCGTGTTATCACTCGATGGACCCGTATTGGATGAGCCTGTTCCTACGCTGCGTGGAATCCAATCCTTATCATCAGAATTTCCTTCATTCGACCAACAATCACCAAGATTATCAGTAGTTGCACAAACCACCGAACCATTGTTGGGGGTGAGCCCATCAAAGTTTTGGGTGTATGGGAACGTATTAATTAAGGCACAGAGCGTGGTAAAGCTTAAAGGCCCTACTCGCGTGCTGGTATCGCCTACCGCACAAAAGGATCTTAAATAAACATCATAAGCGGTATTCTCGGTTAAGCCTGTGATGGTGTAAGGGTTAGAACCTGTGCTCACTTCGGTACCGCTTCCTGGAGTAAACCCTGAGGGTCCATGTTCTACTAACCATGTAGTCGAAGTTCCATTTTCGGTCCAAGAAAGGGTTGCTTCCGTAATTTGAACCGTATCGGTTGTAAAGGCCGAAGGCGCCGGACAACTTACACAAGTATTCACCTCAATTAAGTCTAAGGCCAAGTCACCCGTAAAGCTAGAGCCCATGGTATACTTAAACTCTAGGTAGATGGTTTGACCCACATAAGCGTCTAGGTTTACACCCACATTTGTCCAAGCCTCGGCATTAGAGGTCTGTATTTGTCCATTTGAGCTTAATAAGTTGGTAAAGGGTCCGGTTGAAGAAGTTGCCACCCCTACTTCAAGGGTCCCTGTTGTGGCTCCGTAGGCATGTAGCCAAAATGAAAGCTCAGCAAAGTTCACCGAACCAGTAAGGTCGATAGCGGGACTTACCAAGGTTCCAACTGTACCTGAACCAGAGCTCGTTTCAAAGTAAACATAGTTACTTCCGGAATGGGCCCCGTTAGGACCGGTTGATCCACTGGTTGTCCCTCCCGAGTTAATGTTCCATCTTCTAGCGGTACTTCCGCTTCCAAAACTTGGAGTGGCTGTCCAACCGCTTTGAGCGTCCCATTCTTGTGAAAGAACGGCCGAGGCAAACCCGCTTGTACAATTAATGGTTCTTGGACTAGGTAAGGCGGTAGTAAACTCAAAAGGCCCCGCCCAGGTACTATTGCCATCCGTACCACCACAAGCAGCACGAACGTAATATTCATAAGCAGTAGCGCCGGATAGGCCAGTTGCGTTATAAGGATTGGTAACCCCTGCGGTGGTTGGCGTTCCGGTTGGCGTAAATCCTTTGAGGCCAATTTCAATATCCCAAGCGGTTTCTGTTCCGCCTGCGGTCCAAGATAAATCGGCAGTAGTGGCTGTAATATTATTTGCCATTAAGGAGAATGGCTCCGGACAGTTTGGGGCTTCAATTATTGAAACATCATCAATGGCAATATCCTTTTGGTAGCCTGTCCCTACTTCTTCGCCACGGAAACGAATGCGAATGGTTTGAGCAGCATAAGCAGAAAAGTCCAAGCTCTGCAATTCCCAGCTCGTATTTTCAATATCTAAAGTGCTGTCCAAAACCCATCCCGAACCATTATCCACATCAACATGAAGTAAGAAGGTGGTGGTGTTTCCATGGTTCTCAGACCAGAGGTAAAAGCGCAACATAGGCACGGTTAGAGCTGTAAGGTCAATCGACGGTGACTCTAAAATCGTGCTGGTGTTGTGAGGGGAACTATCATCAATCCAAGCGAAATATCCGCTTCCACTGGTATTGTCACTAGTTGGGCCATACTGCGCACTCGTTCCAAAGTTCCAGTTTTCGGAATTTCCTGAGCCTTGATTCCAACAGCTTGGTATTGACCCTCCATTATCGAAGTTCTCGCTCCAAGGGGCGACAAAGGCATTACACAGTGTTGTGATACTCACAGGTCCCGTCCATGGGCTGGTGTCTCCCGGGGCACAAATAGACCGTAGGTAGATATCATAAGTACTGTTATCCATTAAACCGGATAGGGTATATGGTTTAGTTCCGGCTAAAACTTTTGTTCCGGCAGTTGCGGTGGTTCCGCTGGCACCATAGGAAACTTGCCAAGCTGTTGCTCCGGCATTTTCGGTCCAATCCAAGTCTACTGAAGAGCTCGTAATGTTAGAACCCATCAATAAGGTTGGATCTGGACAGGAAGGAATGTCTTCGTAAACAAAGTCATCTAAATGGATATAGTCGAAGGTGGTATTCATACCGTGAGCAAAAGCCACGTACTTATCCGTTCCGGTATAAGAAGCAAAGCTGACAATAAACTCCTCCCAGGTATCATCATCCATATCAGCCTCGGTAATGGTGTCGAAAGGCGTAAAGGTGGCCGCATTACTGGGGTCACTCATCGTACCAATAATCATATCCGAGGTATTGCTGTAATCGTAGAGGTAGAACTTAATCCGCTTGGTATTATCAAAATCCGAGAACATCGGGCTTACCAAGATTTGATCGCTAGGGTTTGTTCCTGTATAGTTGTAAAACTCTACCGCGTTTGGCGCTGAGTTTGCCGAAGTACCCAAAGGCGTAGCATCGGTTTGAAGACGGGCCAAGTTAACTGTGTTTATCACCGTCCAGCAAGAGTTCACTGCCGGTGCTGTTTCCCCATCAAAGTTTTGAGAATAGGGCGCTGTAAAGGGGTTACAGGCTGTACGGAAAGTATAAGGTCCCTCCCAGAAAGAGCTATCACCTACAGTACAAAAGGCTCTTACATAATAATCATACTCTGTATCAGCACTAAGACCAGTTAGAGTATAAGGATTGCTATTGACAACCACTGTGGTACCGCTTCCTTGAGAAAAACCCGATAAACCGTATTCAATAATCCACGTCGTGGCAGTTCCGTTTTCGGTCCAAGACAAGTTTGAGGAGGAGGCTGTTGGGCCAGAGGCCGATTGGTTATCCGGCTTCAAGCAGCTTGGCGTTTGCCGAACTGTAATATTATCAAAGGTAAATCCATCGCTACCCGTAGTTGATGTAGCAGGGAAGTTATCGTTTTGGCCGAAACGTATTTGGAAAGTGCTACTTACTGTTTGACCCGCAGCAGTAAGTGCTGCATCAATGTCAATTGGTCCCACATTTGCCGTAGTACCATTAGTAAGGGCCGTGGGATTAAGATCATAAATCCCTACCCATGAATCGGAGGAGGAGCCCCTAATCCAAACGCTATCCTGAGCCTGATCTTCGTCACCATGGTCTTGATAATCGAATAAAAGTTCCAGATCTGTATTAGCTGTGTAGGAACTTAGGTTAACCGTAAACTCTAAATAGTTGGTTACAAAGGTTCCACTGGGGTTCATGTCTAAGGTAACTGCCCCTGAACCTGAAATGGCGGTAATGGCATTGGTTCCCCATCTGGCTCGGCCTAGTCCTTGGTTATCATTAGTGTATTGAATATTAACCGAGGTATTACAGGTGATTGCCACATCGGTTTGGCTACTTCCATTAATCGACTCAAAATCCTCTACGAAAGGTAAGGTCGCCGGATTTGGAGTAACACATGGGGTGGAAAAAGAATATGGACCGGTCCAGTTGCTTGTAGATCCACCACAATCTGCTCTTACATAAAAATCATAAGCGGTGTTTGCCGATAGGCCTGTTAAATTGTAAGGATTGCTAGTTACCCCAGTAACTGTGGTTCCTGCTCCTTGGGTAAAGCCTTGAGCTCCGTATTCAATATCCCATTGGGTTTCCGTACCGGTTGAGGTCCAGCCTAAATCGGCAGTACTTGAAGTAATATTGCTTGCTGTTAATGAATTTGGGGGGGTACATGCAGGGGCAAGGCTATGGTAAGCCACCACTATCCAGGTACCATTATCCACTAAATTATAAGTGGCATTACAACCACTTCCTCCAAAGGTACGACCGGCGTGCAGTTCAAAAGTAACGGCGCCAATAGCAGTGTTAGCTATATTTAAGCTGTTGCGGTTATAAGACATCGTTCCGCCATTCCCTGTACCACTGTATATTGCTGCTTCACCATTTCCGGTTGTTGGGCAGTTTAACCAAGATCGTTGCTCCGACATCCATCCATTTGAGGCGGTCGACATATCATAATAAACATCAACCGAGTCGATCCAATCGCCTACCGGAATGTTTAACACCATGCTACCGGCACAGGTGGAAGAACCCCCTAAGCTAGTGAAGCTTCTATCGGTATCGATATCACCAGAGGTGTAAGTGCCACAAACTGCACCCGTTGGACATTGAAAAGCTGTTTTAAAAGAAAAAGGGCCCGCCCATGGGCTCGTTCCATTCGCCCCACAGTCTGCACGAACGTAAAAGTCGTAATCTGTAGAGGAGCTCAAACCTGTTAAAGTATATGGATTGCTGGTAATTCCAGAAACGGTCGTTCCAGCGCCTTGGGTAAACCCTTGCGCCCCGTATTCGATATCCCATTGGGTTTCGGAACCTCCTGCGGTCCAGTTTAGGTCGGCAGAAGTAGCCATGATATTTGAAGCTCCTAAACCAGAGGGAAAGGTACAGCTCGGACATGCGGTCGACAAAGCGTTAAAGGCCTCCGAGACCTCCAAATCATTCGAACCGCCAGAGCCATTGTCAGGAGTAGCGCCACCGTTATCAGCAACTACACTATTATCACAAGAACGGTAAATCCTATAGGTACAGCCGTTCCAGCCATCTCCATAGGTATCATAAGCCCTAAAGGTATACGAGGCCCCATCTGTTAAACAAATGGTACTGGTGTATACCGTGTTGGTAGAATAACTTGGATTATTTGATGTGTCGATCTGAGTGTTCGTCCCATCAAGGATTGCCCAACGAAGTTCTGATGGATAAGAGGTGGCCCCTAAGGTGGTAACCTCTATTACATATTCGTTCTCCCCCGGATTACACTGGGCGTGAAGTTTTGGTTGCCACATGGTTAAAACCATGAGCCCGAAAAGGTAAGATAATGCCTTTCTCATTTTGCAATTAGTTGAGAGTGGTTAGAATTGGGAAAAAGGCAGAGTGGGATGTAGGGAGTGGGTTAGCTAAACATCATAGCTATGGCGCACCGCGGGCAATAGCCTCGGTATCAGGAAAAATGAAAAAGAATAAATTTTTGGGAGGAGAATAGCTTTTCCTCATACAGTTGTTGTTTGGTTGGTTGAAGGTTGGTGAAGTTAAAAAAATATCAACAACGCACAAGACTGAAAATGAGGAGTTGGACTAAAAAGTGTTAGAAAAGAGGGTTATTTCCCTTCCGAAATACGGTCAATAAGGATTTTCTTATTGTTTCGACTTACCGGTATTTCTTGGCCTGCGAGGAAAACGGTATTTTCTTCTAGTTTTTGGATGCGGTCCAAATTAATGATGTGAGATTTGTGTACGCGCAAGAAATTATCCGGAAGTTTAGCAACAAATGCCTTCATGGTGCTATGCACGATGTAGCGTTTATCCTCGGTAACCACCTTAATATAATCTCCTAAAGCCTCAACAAAGGAAATATCATCAGCGCTAAGCTTTACCAAAACACCATCCGACTTTATAAATAAAGTGTTTTCGACATCTTGCTTTTTGAGGTTTTCCTCGTAATATCGAGCGCGCTGAACCGCAGAAGAAAAGCGGTCCATATCAATAGGTTTCGAAATGTAATCGGTTACATCGTATTCAAAAGCTTCGAAGGCATAATGCTTCTTAGCGGTTACCATAATAACCTGAGGAACTTCTTTAAAACTGGCCAAGAACTCAATGCCGCTCATTTCCGGCATTTCTACATCTAAGAAAATTAAATCGACCTCACGCTTTTGCAAGGCGATGCGCGCTTCTATGGCGTTCGGATATACCCCAACAAGGTCGAGGTCCTTCACTTTTGCAATGCAGGATTTTATGGCTTCCCGTTGTACGGGATCGTCATCAACAACGATACATTTCATCATGGGGAGAAATTCCTAACAAAAATGGCTCTAAAATGCTTAACAAACAAGGAATGAATTATATTCGCCTCAAATCCCTTGTAAACAAAGGCTCTGCGAAGACATCTAGGTATTTTTTTAGAGGCCAGTTTTACCACTAATCGACAGATTTTGCACTTCATCTAATAATTACTAACACCTGTTAATAAGGACGCTAGGTTTGCTGAGTAATTAAAGTTATCAGCTATGAAAATCTGGGGTTTAACACTAATGATGATGTTCGCACTGACTGTTCAAGGTCAGGTGTTAACAGTAACCAATACGGCCGACTCTGGTCCTGGTTCTCTTCGTCAGGCTATCACCGATGCAAATGCCAACTGGAGCATTGATCGCATCGAGTTTAATATTCCCACCACCGATGCGGGCTACAATGCCACTACCGGTGTGTTTACCATTACCGTAAGCTCCACCGAGTTGCCGGCTATTGGTAACCGTGTTTTAACCATCGACGGAAGCACACAAACTGCCGCTACTGGAAACACCAATACAACTCAGTTTGGTATTGGCGGAACAGTTGGTACCGATGGAATTAGCTTGGCTCAAGTAGACGGTCCTGAAATTGAAATCGTAGACGGTGTAGGTAACCTTAAATGGGGTATCCACGCAACTGAGCGCGACTTCACAATCAACGATATTTGTATCCACAGCTTTGGTAACAGCTGGTTCACCTACAACGAGGCTAACCTTTTAGTAAGAGGTGGTGCTCGCGACTTTAATGGCTTTAATTTAGTATTAGGATCTCAAGCACATACCGACGCTGCCCCTAACAGTGATGTAAACGGCGCTCCTAACTTCCAAGCTTTACAAGTTGGTGACGGTAAACTTCACCACTCTTACCTTGCTTATGGCAACACCATGGGAGGTTTTCTACGCACCGGATGTACCAACTGGGAAGTATACCAAAACGATTTTGCCCACAATGGTTTAGTTAACCCTATTTGTGATGGTTTAGACGTTGCCGATTTTACCGAAGCTTGTGTGGTTCGCGAAAACGTATTCCGCGACAATGGTGCAAATGGTTTAGACACCTACAATGCTACCGGTTCACACCTAATTGAAAACAACACTTCTTTCGGAAACGGTATCCTTTGTAATGAAACCAATGGTATGCGTATCTACGGTTCATATGGAGACACCATCCGTAAAAACCTAGTATATGATAACGTAGGTGCCGGTATTATGGTAACCAGCGCTGCCAAAAAGCATTGGATTACCGAAAACAGTATTTATAATAATGGTAATGTTTTACCACATGTAGGTCCTCAAACAACTTCTAACCAAATTGGAATTGACCTATTGGCCTCTACCGACAATCACCGTAAAGGAACAAGCAACTTTGTAACCTTAAACGACAATAATGATGTTGACGGTGGCGGAAACAACCTTCAAAACTTCCCCGTAATTGACGCGGTAATTATTAACGGTTCTAACCTTACTGTAAAAGGATTTGCTCCTGCCGGCTCTTTAGTAGAGTTCTTCTTGGCCGACGAATACAGTGGTGCTTTTATGCCTCAAGGTAAAACCTTCCTTTTCTCTAAAATTGAAGGAAGTGGCGATGATATGGATGCCACCACCGGATCTTATGGTCCAGGTTTGGTAAATGGCATTGCCCAAGGAACAGAGACCAACGCAAATCGTTTTGAATTTACTGTAGCTCTTCCAGCAGGAGTGGTTGCCGGTGAGAAACTAACTGCTACGGCTTACCTTCCTAATAACGGTACTTCTGAATTTTGCGGAGCCTTTACTGCCACAGGCGGTTCTGGAACTGTAAATGTAACTCCCGAGTTGAACTGTGTTTATATTGACGTTAACGGAAACATCGTGGCTCGCTTTGGTTACCGTAACCAAAATGGCGCAAACGTGAACGTTCCCGTAGGTGCTAACAACTACTTTACTCCTGGCGCTCAAAACCGTGGTCAGAATACTACTTTCCTTCCCGGTACTCAGTGCAATGTATTTAATGTAAGCTTCCCTTCTATCAGCTCTTTAAGCTGGTACTTACAAGGAACTACCATTACTGCCGACATTAACAGCGTACGTTGTCCTGCCGACCTTCGAGTAACTCAGTCGGTTACCAACAACACCCCTAATGTGGGTGATCAGGTTACCTTCACCATTAACATCGACAACCTTACTACTGATGTTCCTGCCACGGCAGTTCAAATTCAGTACTTAATCGATGCGAACTTTACTTATATTAGTCACAATAGCCCAAGCAGTGGTTCTTACAATGCTGCTACTGGTTTGTGGACCATCCCAGAAGTTACTTTTGGAAATACCCAGACCTTAGAAATTACCGTACAGGTTAATGGCAATGGTAGCAACACCGCTTATGTGGTAAGTCAAAACCAGCCCGATCCGGTAAGCAGCAACAACAGCGCTACCGAAAACTGCGCCACTGGTTCTTCCGGTTCCAATAACGGTGGTATCGAAAGCGAAGGTTCTATGGCTCGTTTAATCGCTGCTCGTAACTATGAGCGTATTATCACCGGTAAGCACACCTTCTACGATCGTATCGATGAAGCGCCAATGCTAAGCGATTACCGCAATGATATGATGGGTAAAACTGCTGCTTTGAGCGATTACCTTCCTGCAGTAGGACCTCACAATGCTCCTGCCGTTATCGCTAGCCCAACCGATTTAATTGGAATTACCAACGCCCTTAACGTATTCTCTGTAGACTATTTGAACAATGCTCAAAATCGTTTGGGAAGTATCCTGGCGATTGAAACCAGCAATGAGGTTTACAACCACACCAAAGTGATTTGTGACCGTTTAAATGGTGCTACTCTTGAGGACATTCGTCTAGTAAATATTAAAGGGCACACCTTTATTATGTCTCACCTTGATCAGGGCGACGGTTTAGTAGATATGGCCATCACTTTTGTGGCTTACAAAAAAGCAAACGGTTCATTCGAGATTGATGCACGCTGGAACCAAAGAGAATATAACATTCAGCCTTCTGATAAGGTATATAACTTCCAGGTTTGGTCCGTATCTGAAAGCTTAACACGCGAATTGGTAGAAGACATCATTAGCTTAATGGAGCTTGAAGGTTCGGTAAGCAGTCTTACCAGCAGCAACGTGGCTATTCCAACTACCTATGTTAAAACTGGCTATTACGAGGATGGAAAAATCAACTTAACCATGGTTAATACCATGGGCGCCGGAGAGCTTAATATTATGGCAAACCGCACCATTAATGAGCAAGCTACTCGTACACAGTTTGGTACTCAAGTTAGCTTAGACCCTTCTAAAACCGAAGAAACCATCGTTTGGAATACCGGGTACTTATTTGATGCTGGATTTGAAATCCTTAATGATGTTGGTGGTGGTCGCGATATTCTTTACCTCGCCGACGGTGCTTGGGGTGTAGACTACGAGCGTGTAGTAGGTGCTAACAACACCAGCTTTACTACCTCAACCGAAACCGGCTATACCTTTAACAGCGATGTTAAGCATGTAGAGCGCGATATTCAATTCGCTGGAAATGTGAAGAACTATGTGAGTGTATACCGCATGCTTCGTCCTGGTCATAAAGCTACCGACCTAAGCGAATTCAACCAGTTAAGCTTTGAAGCTAGCTTAAGCGGAATGAATGAAATGATTGTAACCCTAGTAACTGCCGACATCACTAACTGGAGTGAGCAGTACCGTGTAACTGTACCGGTTCAAAATGCAGCAATGGGTACCTATACTGTAAACTTCGCCGACTTGGTTTCTGCTGGAAACACTCCACTCGACCTCAGTAAGGTGGTGAACGTAACTTTCTCTATCGTAGGTAACTATAACAACTTTGTTCCTGTAACCTTCGACATTGCCAACCTAGAGTTCAATAAAAACGGCGCAAGTATTGGAAACATCGAATACGATAGCCAAGAAGCTAGCAATGTAAATGTGTATCCGAATCCATTTAGCGGTGCCGCTCACATCGACTTAAACCTTAGCAAAGGAAGTGATGTACGCGTAGAGCTTTATGACCTAAGTGGTAAAATGGTTGACTTCCAGGCTATGGGATACCAGTTAAGTGGAACCAGCACTATGGTTTACCAGCCTCAAACTGAGTTGTTAGAAGGAATCTACCTAATGAAAGTAGTAACCGAAACTCAGAGCTACACCCAAAAAGTGGTGTACCGTAAATAGTAAATATACCCCCTCTATATCCAAAGGATCCCGGCGCCCACTGTCGGGATTCTTTACCCCCTCTAACTACGTACTTTAATTACCCCCACTATATCCAAAGGATCCCGGCACCCACTGTCGGGATTCTTTACTTTTGACCCATGCGAATAGATAAGTTTCTTTGGTGCGTTCGGAAATACAAGACGCGCAGCCTTGCGAGTGATGCCTTAAAAAAGAACCGAGTTATGATAAATGATGAGCTCGTAAAAGCCTCACGTGAGGTTAAGGTGGGGGATAAGCTTAGTTACCGAAAAGACAGCGTTACTTACAGCCTGGAGGTATTAGCTATTCCCAAATCGAGGGTGGGAGCTAAGCTCGTTCCCGACCTCATTCGCGATATAACCTCCGAGGAAGAGCTCGAAAAACAAAGCTTCATTCAGATGATGCATAAATTGAGTAGACCAAGAGGAACGGGCCGCCCCACAAAAAAAGAGCGCCGAGATTTGGAAGACTTTATTGATGGTGATGATTAAGCGGGGAAGAGCCCACGAAACAAGTCCTCTAGGGGCGCTGGGTAAATATCGTGACCTCCTTTAAAGCGAATTAAATTGGGCTCTAAGCTTTGGGCTTTTAAAAACCTTAGGTGCTCCTGTAGTCTTTCTTCCGAAATATATTTATCGGTATCCCCACATGCCAAGTAAAGCGCTTTAGGCTTCAAGTTCTGATGAGCTGTTTCAAAGTCTAAGTCTGGCGGAAAAGCCCCTGCCCAATTTACCAAGGCGTCATATTTCTGCTTTGTGCTATTGGCCCAACGGCAAGCGGTGGCAACCCCCTGCGAAAAACCTAGTATCACGGTCTTTTCGGGCTTAAAGCCTGAAGATTCTAAAACTTCCTCCGCAATTTGATCCAGCATTTTAGTGTAATCCGCAATATCGTTTAAGCGGTCCTCCTTGGTCATCCAGCACGATCCCACTCGGCCTGATGAGCCTTGAAGGTAGAATCGGTGCAAGCCTTCGGGAGCTATAAATAATATGTCGGTGCGATTTAGCGCTTCAAATTTTTTTAGGAAATACTCCGGATGTTGACCATAGCCGTGCAATACAAAACAGAGGTAGCGCTGTAACGAAGACGGCTCGCTACTTAGATAGTAACGAGCCGTTCGCTCTATTTTAAAATCTCTTCTTAAACTCAAAATTGGGGTTTGCGTTTTTCCAAAAATGCAGTGGTTCCTTCTACGAAATCTTGGGTGCCAAAACACTTTCCGAATTCCTCAATCTCCACTTTATAACCATTCATGCCATCGGTCAATCCGGCATTAACACATTTAATAGCACTGTGCATGGCCTTTGGAGAGTTGCGCACAATCTTAGCGGCTAAACCGCGCGCGGTTTCTAGCAGTTCGGCTTGGCTTACCAGGTGGTTAACCAATCCCATTTCATGGGCTCTCTCGGCCGAAACCATCTGAGCACTAAGAATTATTTCGAGCGCTCGGCCTTTACCCACTAATTGCGCTAATCGTTGCGTGCCTCCGTAGCCGGGAATTAGGCCTAGCGTAACTTCGGGTAAACCCAGTTTAGCATTATCCGAAGCAATGCGTATATGAGCGCTCATGGCTAATTCCAATCCGCCACCTAGGGCAAAGCCGTTAACGGCAGCTATTACCGGCTTACAGTAGTGTTCTATATAATCAAACAAAGAGCTTTGTCCTTGTGCAGCTAGTTCGGTTCCTTCAGTTACCGAAAAATTGGCAAACTCCTTTATGTCGGCACCGGCTACAAAGGACTTCTCTCCACTTCCGGTGATGATAATTGCGCGTACTTCATCATTGTTTTTTAGCCCTTCCAAAGCCTGATGTAATTCAGATATGGTCTCTTTATTGAGAGCGTTTAGTTGCTTGGGGCGATTTATGGTTAGAAGAGCAATTTTATCGCTTATCTCGAGAAGTAGGTTATTGAATTCCATTTGCATTTAATTGGGTGGAATGCAAAAGAAACGATTTCTAGGGATTTACGAAACTCTCGTTTCCGTGCCTTCTTCGGAAAGAGGGAGGTATACCTTAAAACAAGTGCCTTGGTTAAGCTTTGTACTAAATTCTATCCGCCCTTTAAAACCATCTACAATTCGTTTTACCAAGGCGAGCCCCAGTCCCATACCGCTAGACTTCGTTGTAAAGCGAGGTTCAAAAATCTTATCTTGTTGATTCTCGGGAATGCCGCTTCCGTTGTCGCAAACCTCAATGAGTGCCTCTTGGTTTTCGCGACTTAAACTCACCACCACTTTTTCCTTTCGCCCTTCAGGTATTGCCTGTAAGGCGTTGTTAATGAGGTTGTTCATCACCCTTATCAATTGATCGGGGTCGGCATAAATTTGCAATTCCTGATCCAGGGCCTTAAACTCCACATTGTGTTCGGGATAAAGAGTGGCCACTCTTTTCACCAGTTCACTTACCGGAAAGAGCTTTGGCCTGAGCTCGGGCATGCTGGCAAATCTTGAGAAGGCCGCCGCTATATTGCTCAAGGTATCTATTTGGTGAATCATACTTTCGGAAAACTCCTTGAGCTTTTCGGGCTGATCGGTTTGGATACTTTTCTCGAGATACTGCACATTTAAGCGCATTGGCGTTAAGGGGTTTTTAATCTCATGTGCCACCTGCTTAGCCATCTCGCGCCAAGCGCTTTCTCTTTCGGTTTGCGCCAGTTTTGCCGCCGAACGTTCGAGCTCTTGAAGCATCCGGTTGTACTCGGCTACCAGATCACCAATTTCATCTTTATACTTCCAGGCTAGTTGATAATTACCTCCCTTTAAGCGGGTAGCCTTTATGTGGTCACCAATTAACTGCAGAGACCCCGTTATGTAGTTCGAAAGGAAATAGGCGATAAGTCCTGCCCCTAAAAAGAGTAAGAAGTATATTTCCGTAAGACGCCAGAGAAAGTCTCTTAAATCCTCTCTGCTAAGGTCCTCAGCGTCGAAATAAGGCAGGTTAATAATGGCGACGGGCTTACTCTGATAATTTCGGATAAAATCGTAGGTAGAGAGAAAGTCGGCCGTATCGGTTTTATAGCGTCTTAATACCTGATCGGAGGTTTGGTAGAGGCGCTCCATGAGTTCCGGAGCAATCTTGGTAGGGATGATGCCTTGTTCATGCAGATAGGGCGCGCTAGCAATGAGGAGGTTTCCATTGAGGCCGTAAATATTGATTTCTAGACCATTAATCTGGGCCAGGTCGCAGACTTTAGTATCAAACAAGCTTACGATGCTATCGGTATTGTCGGTAATATCTTGATCTCTCAGGAAGTATTTAATCGACTCAAGAACGGCCGACTCCTTTCGTTTTAGTCGCTCTTCGTGGTATTGCTCATTTTCCTGTTTGAAGTGATAAAAGGAAATGGTTCCCGTTAAAAGGAAGGAAATCGCGAGAATCAGAAGCATCGAAAAAAAGATGCGACCGCGTAAGGTAAGGGGTATCCAGCTCTTTTTAATCACGTGGGGAAGTTAGCAAAATGCGGGCCGTAATTTATTTGCTTTAAAGCTTAAGCTCCGCCCACCCCTGCAACTCAATCCTTAGGGCATAAAAAACCCCGACTCAAAAGCCGGGGTCTTTAAAAAAATAACAAGAAAATTATCCGTCGGCCAAAGCATTGGCACCACCAACGATTTCAAGAATCTCGTTAGTAATCGCTGCCTGACGTGCTTTGTTATACTCAAGACTTAAGTTTCGCTTAAGCTCCTGGGCATTATCTGTTGCCTTGTGCATTGCGGTCATACGAGCGCCGTGCTCTGCGGCATTACTATCTAATAAAGCTTTAAAGACTTGGGTTTTTAAAGACTTCGGAATAAGGTCTTCTAAGATTTCTTCCTTGCCGGGTTCGTAGATATACTCACCACTATTATTCCCTTCGCTTCTAACCTCACGAATAGGAAGGAATTGTTCCACTTGAACTCTTTGAGTCGCCGCGTTTACAAACTGGTTATACACCAACTCAATGCGGTCGTATTCGCCATCGATGAACTTTTGCATCAACATTTCTGCAACCTCACTTGCGTTTTCGTAGCTCAGGTCATCAAAAATGGCATTGCGTTCTCCGATAGGAGCAGAAGAACCTCTTTTTACCAGGATTTCTCCGGCCTTTTTTCCCATGAAAAAAGTATCTACTGTAGCCTTGGTTTCGGCTTGGTAAGCCATTACGCGTTTTACCACGTTAGCGTTAAAAGCACCACATAAACCACGGTTGGAGGAAACCGCTACTAATAATACCTTTTTTACTTCTTCGCTCTGACGACTATAAACCCCTTCAGAAGAATCTAAAGTTGCACTTACGTTCACTAGAATTTCTTCTAGTTTTTGAGCATAAGGGCGCAATTGGGTAATGGCGTCTTGGGCGCGTTTCAACTTGGCGGCCGATACCATTTTCATGGCAGAAGTAATCTGCATGGTACTTCCTACCGATGTGATCCGACTCCGAAGTTCTTTTAAGTTGGCCATACTTTAGGGCTTAGTGGATTTAAACCGATCTGCTAAAAAGCAAATCGGTTTAAAAACAAAAACTTATTAATATTTCGCTGCCAATTCTTTGGCAACTTTCTCAATTGTTCCTGTAATCTCATCAGTAAGCTTACCTGCTTTTAACTGATCAAGAACATCGCGATGTTTATTGTCCATGTAGTCTAAGAACTCTACCTCGAACTCACGTACCTTTTCAACCGGTACATTATTCAATAGCGCCTTAGTACCCACATAAATTACGGCAGCTTGCTTTTCAACTGGTAGCGGGCTGTTAACACCTTGCTTTAAGATTTCAACGTTACGCTTACCCTTGTTAATTACCGCCATAGTCGCTGCGTCGAGGTCAGAACCAAATTTGGCAAATGCTTCCAATTCGCGGTACTGTGCTTGGTCAAGCTTTAGGGTACCTGAAATCTTCTTCATCGACTTGATCTGAGCATTACCTCCTACTCGAGATACCGAGATACCTACATTAATTGCAGGACGCACTCCCGAGTTAAATAAGTCTGATTCCAAGAAGATCTGACCGTCGGTAATCGAAATTACGTTGGTTGGAATATAGGCCGATACGTCACCCGCCTGGGTTTCAATAATCGGTAATGCTGTTAATGAACCACCACCTTTCACTTTATCTTTTAAAGAGGCAGGAAGGTCGTTCATATTCTTCGCTACTTCATCATCCGCAATAACCTTAGCGGCACGCTCTAATAAGCGAGAGTGAAGGTAGAATACGTCACCTGGATAAGCCTCACGACCCGGAGGACGACGCAATAGAAGTGACACCTCACGGTAAGCTACCGCTTGCTTAGAAAGGTCATCATATACGATTAAGGCAGGACGACCTGTGTCGCGGAAGTACTCACCGATAGCGGCACCAGCAAATGGAGCATAAAACTGCATTGGAGCAGGGTCGGATGCGTTTGCTGCTACGATAACGGTATAATCTAAAGCTCCTTTCTCTTCAAGGGTTTTAGCAATACCCGCAACGGTAGAACCTTTTTGACCGATAGCCACATAAATACAGAATACCGGCTCTCCCGCTTCGTAAAATTCACGTTGGTTAATGATGGTATCAAGGGCTACCGTAGACTTACCGGTTTGACGGTCACCAATGATAAGCTCACGCTGACCACGACCTACAGGAATCATGGCGTCGATCGCCTTAATTCCAGTTTGCAATGGCTCGTTTACAGGCTGACGGTAAATAACACCCGGAGCTTTACGCTCTAAAGGCATTTCGAAAGTTTCCCCTTCGATAGGGCCTTTACCGTCGATAGGGTTACCTAAAGTATCCACTACACGACCTAACATACCTTCACCTACTTTAAGGGAGGCAATTTGACCGGTACGCTTTACGGTTGAACCTTCTTTAATATTGTCGTCGGCACCAAGCAATACGATACCCACGTTGTCCTCTTCTAGGTTAAGAACGATTCCGCGTAAACCGGAATCAAACTCTACCAATTCACCGGCTTGAGCATTGCTCAATCCGTAAGCACGGGCAATACCGTCACCTACTTGGAGAATAGTTCCTACTTCTTCGAGGTCTGCTTCGCTTTTGAAACCAGACAGTTGGTTTCTCAAAATTGCTGATACTTCAGCGGATTTTACTTCAGCCATGTTGCTTGAGCTTAATGATCCTTAAAAATCTTTGATGTAATGATTGTCTTTAAACTGACGACGCAATGTTTTTAATTGATGCGCCAGGCTACCATTGTAGCGTTTATCGCCAACGCGTAATACCATCCCGCCGATGATTGACTCATCTAGGTGCTGGTGTAATTCTACCTGTTTGCCGGTGTAAGCCGCTGCTTTTTCACTCACAGCTTTTACTTCGGCATCACTTAAGGCATAGGCGGTAGTCACCTTAACTTTTTCAATGCCTTTGTGTTGTAAGTACATGTTTTCGAAGGCTTCGGCGATAAGTGAAATTGATCCTTCCCTTCCGTGGTCCAGAACAATTTTCAAAAAGCGCTCGGTCATCTCATTAATCTTCCCTTTGAAGATCTCGCTTAAGATGGCTTGCTTTTTATCGGCCTTCACAATAGGGCTATGCATTACATTGGCTAATTCCCGAGAATCGGAAATAACCGCTGAAATTAGGCGCATATCTTCGCGCACAACTTCAACTTGACCCTGCTCTAGAGCAAGGTCGATTAATGCCTTAGCGTATACTCTGCCTAACTTGGTTACCACCATCGTTAGTTCAATTTAAAGTTATCGAGCTGGTCTTTTACCAATTCACCTTGCTTGGCTTTGTCGTCTAGTTCACGACGTAATACCATCTCTGCAATTTCGATGGACATTTCAGCTACTTGGTTTTTAAGCTCGGTAACTGCAGCCATCTTTTCGTTGTGAATTTGCTCTTTCGCGTTGGCGATGATTTTTTCTGCTTGGGTACCGGCTTCGGTCTTCGCATCACCAATCATCTTTTCCTTGATTTCGCGAGCTTCTTTTAAGATAACATCACGCTCCGCGCGAGCTTCTGCTAAGATGCGCTCATTGTCGGACTGCAAACGCTCCATTTCGGCGCGCGCCTTTTCGGCAGATGCTAGAGAGTCTTCTATGCTCTTTTCACGCTCTTCTACTGCACCAAGGATTGGCTTCCAAGCAAATTTGCGTAAGACAAATAGTAAAACAAGGAATAAAATGAGTTGCCAAAAAAATAGGCCAACTGAAAAATCTTCGAATAATGCCACTTTATAATCTTTTTCGGTTTGTTCTTGTAAAAGGGAACCAAAGGCGACAGCCAACCGCTGCGCACCTTTGGTCTTCTTAATTTCTTAAACTGCAAATAGAGCAGCGAAACCAATACCCTCGATAAGTGCCGCAGCGATAATCATCGCAGTTTGGATCTTACCGGAAGCTTCAGGTTGACGAGCGATGGCTTCCATAGCGGAACCACCAATACGACCGATACCCATACCGGCACCGATTACGATCAAACCTGCACCTACAATAGCTGGAATTTCCATGGTTTGTGTGATTTAAGCATTAATAAAACTCTTAATGGTGTTCATCATGTTCTTCTACCGCTGAACCGAAGTACAGGGCCGATAACATAGTGAAAATATAAGCCTGTAAAAAGGCCACCAACAATTCGATAATAGATAAGAAGAAGGTTAATCCAAAGAAAGCACCTTTAGCACCCCAAGCGCCGAACACGAATATCAATCCGATGATACTCATGATTACCACGTGACCCGCTAAGATGTTTGCATACAAACGAATCATAAGCGAGAAGGGCTTTACAAATAAGCCTAAAAGCTCAATAGGCATAAGCACCACCCGCATTAAATACGGTACTCCTGGCATCCAAAAAATATGAGCCCAATAATCCTTTTTACCCGAAAACTGAGTAATGAAGAAGGTGATTAAGGCTAATCCTAAGGTAACAGCAATATTACCTGTGATATTAATTCCCAACGGGGTTTGACCGATGAGGTTAGCGATCCAAATAAAGAAGAATACCGTTAACAAATAAGGCATAAAGCGCTTGTAGTCCTTTTCTCCAATATTGGGACGGGCGATATCATCACGTACCAAAATCACTAAGGGCTCCATAAACTTGGCAATGCCTCGAGGCACCAAGTCTTTCTTGTAGCGCTTAGCCACTGATCCGAACAACCACAACATTAAAAGACCCACCAAGATGGTGCTAAATACGGTTTTGGTTATGGAGAAATCTAACGGACGCTCATTAGTGGCGTGGTGCTCTTCATCGTAATGAATAGTACCCTCGGCGTCAGTTTTATAGATTTTACTGTGATACAGACGGAAATAAGACCCCTTGCTTTCCACCACTTGATTCTCGTTGTGATGAAACTCGGACGACCTGAAAAAATGCAATTCGCCGTCCCAAAGAATAACCGGTAAAGGGAACTCTACAGAAGTGCCGTTTGCATGATCTCCCCATAGGTGAAAACTGTGGCTGTCCTTAAGGTGGTGGTCCTTAACTTCTTCGATCTGTTCTTTGATTCCTTTATCCGCAGGTTCATCATGGTCACCATGGGCTTCATGATCATCACTTGCAAAAGCCAGCCTGGAAATGGAAAATGCCAGGAGGAAGGCAAAGAATCCGAATCTTTTAATCTGCATAACTCGGCGTTCAGAGGTCGTTTAAAAATCAGCGCAAAAGTAAACATATTTGCTTTGCTAGCGCCTAATTTTAAAAGCTTCTTTTTTTAGGGCCGATTTAGGCTCTTTAAGAGCACAAATGATTTGAATGACAAACAGATAAGATAAGGGATAAAAAAGGAGCTGAATTCGAGGGCTTGAATTTTATCGTCGGCCTTATACACTGGGTAAAAGAAAACAAAGAAGACCAAGAACTTTAAAAGACTTCCTCCCATAAAAACAAAGCCCAAATAGTCCTTACTTTTTTGGGCCAAACGAAGCATAAAAGTCAAGATAAGAACTGCTGCTAAGGCGTTAAAAATATAGGCCTGCCAGGTCAGATTATCGGAAAGCGGGATATTATGGAGGTTCAAATAGGCTGCATGAATCGCAAAAACCAGAACCAGGAGCGCCATTAAATACAACTGTGGGGCGCGCAAAACGCGATCAATCATTATCGTCGGTTTTTAATCCATTAAGTAAGATGTACAGTCCGCTGCCCATTCCCGAGAGGGTCCCTATCATGGTGAGCCAGGGTTTTTGAAACTCGAAGTAGGAATCGAGCCATTTGCCGCCATAGGCCCCTATAAATATAAGAGCGCCCATTTGGAGGCCTAGAGCCGAATATTTAGAGTAGGTTTTAAGAGATCTTTTCAGATCGTCTGTCTTCTTTGGATCCTTCATTTTTATGAATATCCCGAACCACGGCACCCATCTTACAAGAGCCGCTAAACTCTGCACCGGGTTCAATGGCTAATTTTACAGTAAAGATATCCCCTTCTACACGGGCAGAAGCTTCGAGGTTTAAAAGGTCCTCAACCACCATGGTACCCTCTAACTTACCAGAAACACGGGCGGAGCCACATTTTACCTCTCCTTTAACACGGCCTTTTTCGCCGATTACCAATTTGCCAGAGATACTAATATTACCCACTATTTCGCCATCTACACGAAAATCGCCCTCGGAGTGCACATTCCCCTCGATGGAGGTCCCTTGTAAAATCCGATTGCTGCTGCTCGGTCCTACATTAACTTCCTTGGTTTTCTTAATCATGCTGCGAATTATTTATAGTGTTCTCTAAAAAAGGCCATATAGCCTGCAATATCTTGAGACTTATAGAAGTCTGTAAAATTAGCGTTCGAAATTACGAATTGTTTATAATCTATAGTTAAGAGTAATTTTTCCAAGGGCTTCTCATTAACTAAAGTGCGTAAATATTCTTCGGCGCGAGCCTTATTGGCTAAACCGCTTACCATTACTACCTGTTGATCGGTGCCCATAAGGATACTCTTTACCAAAAGCTTTTGGTTGGAAAAAAAGCTCCGGTTAAAGTCGGACAAGGCAATATTCACCTGATTGGCATTCACTCGTTTGTTGGGAAATATGAGCACAAAACGATGCATCGCCGAAAAGTCGGTTCGATATTTTGACGCTTGTTTATTGTTTTTCTGCGCTTCGGTATTCGCAATGGTGTTACCCATCGCCTGTAATATTTTACTGGCTTCCGCCGATTCTGGAGTTTGAGGGAAGCGCTTCATTACCTGCTCCAATAGGGGCTTTAGCTTATCGAAGTCTCTGAGGGCCGCTACGCAATACGCCTCTAATAATAGAAAACGAGCCCCAAAGCGGCTATCTTCATAAGCCGTAAAACCATCAGCTGCAGCATTTAGTGCCTGCCGATAACGCTTAGACTCATAATCTTGATAGGCTGCTGCATATGCTCTTTTTGCTTCGGACTCGTCAACCTCCTCGGTTTCTCTACCTTCATTTAAAATGAGGTAGGCATATTCGGATTTTGGATAGGTGCTCAAGATTAAATTTTTGTACTTGCTGGCATTCGGCTCATCCTCCATGGCCACATAAACCCGGTACAAAATATACCAGGCTCGGGCCCGGTCGGGATAATTAGGATAACGCTTTAATAAATCGAGCACACTATTGGCGGCAGCCATTAAGTCCTTTATCTCCTCCTTATACAATAGCGCATTATCCACCAGAGCGTATTGAATCAAGCGATGGCTTGAGTCCATGGCTGCAGAATCGGACGGAATTTGCGCTAAATAGGTTTGCGGATCAAAGCGCGGGTCCAGCTCCTGTTCCCCATCAGCTGTGGCTTCCGAGTTTTGGCCTCCACCCGACTCGTCCGGATCCGCTTGAACAATAGACTTGTCCTTCCTGCGCCAGTTATCTTCCAGTTTTCGATTGCCCCAACGTGCTACGAAGCTTGAAACCCCCGAAGAGCGCATCGTAGGATTGTAAAAGTAGAACTGCTGATTGGCCGAGCCCACACCCGCCAGTCCTCCTATTCCGGATTGACCATTATTGTTTCCGGCATTAAAGGCCAATTGGTCCATTTCTCTTTGTTGCTCAATGAGTGCCGCTTCATCGGCCTCTCGAATGTCCTCTATAATACCATCGATAACCGCCAGTTGCTGCTTTTCCGACATTTGGGCCAAGGCCTGCAAGCTATCTTGTAAGGCAATCGTTTGCAGATTCTCGACGAGGCGTCCTAAACTCTTTTTTAAAACCGATACTTGTTCGTATTTAGGGTGGTCCTTAGGTAAAAACTGATGACAGCTATCGTAGTAGGCCTGTGACTTTTCGTAGGCCTTTTCATCAAAACGAATTTCGGCCAACCATAAATAGCTCAGTGCTTTTTGTTTGGTGTTTTGGGTGCTCACCCGGATGGATCGATTTAAAAAATGGTCGCGCTCATCCTCCTCCAAGAGTTTTTGCGCCACTTCGGCCATCACGTAGTAAATCTGATCGCGATTATCGTAGTTCTTTTCGTCGCGAAGCATATCTTCCAAACGGTCGTAGGCCTGGCTCGGGTCCATGAGCTCCACATCATAATTTCGGGCTTCGTTAAGCTGGGCGTTGAACAGGAGCTCATAAGGGGGTCCTTTTTTTATCACTCTTTGAAAAAGCTGGCTGGCCTCGTAATCCCTACCTAGTCGCGCTTGCAGTTGCCCACATATATACAGCCAGCGGACTTCTAATTCGCGATCATCCGTTTTTTCTGCCGCCTGAATAAGAAGCTGATAGGCGCTCTCATAATTGCCCTGTACAAACTCTAGATGGGCAAAGGCGGCAAAAACTTGGGCGTTTAAATGTTGGGATAAGCTCGTGTTACTGTAAAGACGATCAAAACGACTTTTGGCCGGAATAAAGTTCTCCATAGCCGTTTCCGTTTTTGCTGCCCAGAGTTCCGCCTCTGCACGAATTTCGGGGGCGCGGAACTTTTGAATCACAAAGTTGAAGGTTTCCAGGGCCGCCTCATAATTCCGATTCAGGTAGTGCGCCTTTCCCATCAATAAATAAGCGTCATCGATATAGGTGTTCTTTTGCTCACCTTCGATTAGCATAGAGTGGTTTTGGATGGTTTTGCTGCCTTTTTCAAGCACTTTATCTAGATCCGGCTTTACTGCGGTGGCCGTCTCTTCGTTTCCTTCTCGGAAAATGCTGAGGAAATCGTCGAAGTCATCTTTATGTTGGGTAACTAAGGTGTTTTGGGCCTTTAAGAGGGCTTGCTCTCCATTAAAAAGGATATTGTACTTACTAATCATGCGATGGTAAGTACGAGCTGTAAAGGTGTCTTTAGTGCGCGAACAAGCTCCCAAGACTGCTATTGCCAAGAGAATAAATAATGATGAGCGTAGTAATTTCAAGTTGCGCGCGTAATGTCGGTTTGGGGTGAAATAACAAACAAAGCGCAAAAATATTGTAATCTCAATACTAAGCGCGAAATCCTAACAGTTTTAATCCTTTACCAAAAGATTAATCTTCGCAGGCGTCAATCTAATGCCTGGGGATTTTGTGATATTTGCAATCCATGGCATCAGAAAAAAAGGAAAACAAAAAGCTATTTACCAAGCTCCGTAATAAGTATCGGCTGGTAATTCTTAATGATGACACCTTTGAGGAAAAACTGAGTTTTAAACTTAGTAGGCTCAATGTCTTTGTGGTTTCGGGATTAACCGGAATATTTTTAATTGCTGGCACTACACTTTTAATTGCCTTTACCCCTTTAAGGGAATATATTCCTGGATACTCCAGCACCAAGTTGAAGCGGGATGCGATTAGACTAGCTCAAGTAACGGATAGTATCGAAAGTCAACTGCACTTTAATACCCGCTACCTTCAAAACCTGCAAGGTATTATAAGTGGTAAGCCACCATTGGACGTAAGTGATAGCCTGGTAATTGATAGTCTTGAGCAAGCACAGATAGACCTTAGCAGGAGTGATGAGGACTCTGCATTAAGAAAGCTTGTGGAAGAGGAAGAGCGCTTTAACGTTCCCGTTGAAAACACGACGGAGCAAAGTTTGGAAGGTCTTAATTTCTTTACCCCAATAAAGGGTTTGGTTACAAATTCATTTAACGCGGAAGAGGACCATTTGGGAATTGATATCGTGGCCAAGGAAAATGAAGTGATTAAGTGTGCTCAAGATGGGAAAGTGATTTTCGCTGAGTGGACGGCTGAAACGGGCTACGTAATTATTATTCAGCATGCCGAAAAATTTATTTCGGTGTACAAGCACAATTCCGCTCTTTTAAAATCGCAGGGCGAAGAAGTAAGTTCTGGTGAGCCTTTAGCGATAATTGGCAATTCGGGAGAGTTAAGCTCAGGGCCGCACCTCCACTTTGAACTGTGGTATAATGGCTATGCGGTAGACCCGCAGGAATATATCCTGTTTTAAGACTCGGAAGCCTCGTAAGCTTGGTCGATTCGCAATTCTGGACTTTCGCTTGCCGCCACAGCTAATCGATCGCACCTTTCGTTTTGGGGATGTTCATTATGACCTTTCACCCATTGAAACTGCACTTGGTGTTTTTGTAAAAGAGGGATTAACCGTTGCCATAAGTCAACATTCTTTTTACCCTTAAAATCTTTTTTAATCCAAGAGCGCAGCCATCCTTTATTGATGGCATCCACAACATACTTGGAATCTGATACAACGGTCACCTGTGAGCCATAGTGCTTAAGAGCCCTAAGGCCTTCAATAACCGCCAAAAGCTCCATCCGATTATTGGTGGTTCTTCGAAATCCCTGCGACATTTCCTTGCGATGTGGCCCTGCTTCTAATACAATACCGTAGCCACCCGGACCTGGATTTCCCTTGGCCGCGCCGTCGGTGTATAGGAAAATATGCATCTATAAATTGGGAAGCAGGTATTCAATTACCGAGGGGTAATGACGGAGCTCCAACTCGCGAACCTTGTATTCAACATCTTCCCAAGTGTCTTCGAAATCCACTTCAACCTCCTCTTGGAAAATTATTTCTCCTTCGTCATAATCCTCGTTTACGTAGTGAATAGTTATACCCGAAACCTCATCTTCATTCTCAACCACCGCTTGATGAACGTGCTTGCCGTACATACCTGGACCCCCATAATCGGGTAAGAGAGCTGGGTGAATATTAATTATTCGTTGATCAAAAGCTTTGATTAAAGCCTCGGGCACCTTGCGTAAAAAACCAGCAAGAACCACTAAATCGCAGCGAAGGGCCTCTAATTTTGCTTGAAGAGTACCATCCTCTATTTCATTATTACTAAGGACTGTGGCTTGTACTCCTAGCTTTCGAGCTCTATCTAAAACCCCTGCTTTCGGGTTGTTGGTAACGATGGCAACCACACGTGCCAAATCGCTTTCCTCGAAATAACGCACGATGTTTTCGGCGTTAGTTCCTGATCCGGAGGCCAGGATTACTATTTTTTTCATGGCAAAAGTCTACAGGACGAAAATACAAAAGCAAATAAACGAAAGTCAAATAAGCGTGTGCATTTTGATTTATTTCCTTTCTTTGCAGCTTATAATTTTAAACAAATTATCATGTCAGAAATCGCTTCTAAAGTAAAGGCTATCATCGTAGATAAGCTAGGAGTAGACGAAAACGAAGTAACCAACGAAGCTAGCTTTACTAATGATCTAGGGGCAGACTCTCTAGATACCGTAGAGCTAATTATGGAATTTGAAAAAGAATTTGACATTCAAATTCCTGATGACCAAGCAGAAAACATTACCACTGTTGGCCAAGCTGTAGCCTACATCGAAGAGGCCAAAAAATAAGTTCATCTCCATGGAACTGAAGAGGGTTGTAGTAACAGGATTAGGAGCTTTAACTCCTATCGGTAACGACATCGAAACCTACTGGCAAAGTTTGCTAGCAGGGAAGAGCGGTGCGGCCCGAATCACCCGTTTTGACCCCGAAAAGTTTAAGACCCAGTTTGCTTGCGAGCTTAAGGACTTTAATGTCAATGACTTTATTGACCGCAAGGAAGCCCGCCGAATGGACCGGTTTACTCAGTATGCCTTAGTAACGGCAGACCAAGCGGTAGCAGACAGCGGAATTGAAAGTTTAGGATTAAATCCTGACCGCGTTGGGGTTCTTTGGGGTTCAGGAATTGGGGGTTTAGATACTTTTTTGGAGGAGTGCATGAATTTTGCGAAGGGAGATGGAACACCTCGTTTCAATCCTTTCTTTATTCCAAAAATGATTGCCGATTTAGCACCCGGTCACATTAGTATTAAATACGGTTTCCGCGGTCCTAACTATTCCACTGTTTCAGCCTGTGCTTCTTCCACCAACTCGCTTATTGATGCATTCAACTATATCCGCTTAGGCAAGATAGATGTTTGTTTAGCGGGAGGTAGTGAAGCAGCTGTGAATGAGGCAGGCATGGGTGGCTTTAATGCCATGCACGCACTAAGTACTCGCAATGATTCTCCCGAAACGGCCAGCCGACCTTTTGACAAAGACCGCGATGGTTTTGTACTAGGTGAAGGTGCCGGATGCGTTGTTTTGGAAGAATATGAACACGCCAAAGCCAGAGGCGCAAAAATATATGCCGAAATCTGCGGTAGTGGTATCAGTGCTGATGCACACCATATCACGGCTCCTCACCCCGAAGGACTTGGGGCCATGGGAGTAATGAAGCAGGTTCTGGATGAGGCCGGTATGAAGCCTTCGGAAATTGATTATATCAATGTTCACGGAACTTCTACCCCATTAGGTGATGTAGCGGAACTAAAAGCCATTAAAGAGGTTTTCGGAGAAGATGCCTATAAATTGAATATTAGCTCAACAAAATCAATGACTGGCCACCTCTTAGGTGCTGCCGGAGCGGTTGAAGCTATTGCCTCAATTTTAGCCATTCAGAATAATATTATTCCTCCGACCATCAACCACTTTACGGATGATCCCAACATTGATCCTAATTTGAATTTAACATTCCATCAAGCCCAAAAGCGTGAAGTGCGCGCGGCTATTAGTAATACTTTCGGATTCGGCGGACATAATGCCTCCGTTTTATTTCGCAAGTTGAGTTAATAAACGTCTGTCGCTTGATGTTTTCTTTCTTTAAAAAATGGAATTCCCGCCCTGAAAAGAGCGGGAATTTTTTGTTTCAGATTCAACAAATAACCGGATACCCTCCTAAAAAAGTCCAGCTCTATAAATTGGCCTTTACCCACAGCTCTACTGCGGTTGAGAACGCACATGGCCTTAAAGAAAGTAATGAGCGCCTGGAGTTTCTTGGCGATGCTATTTTAGGAGCGGTGATTACCGATTATCTGTACAGGATCTATCCTCATAAAGAAGAGGGTGAACTCACGAGCCTTCGCAGTAAACTGGTGAGTCGTAAACACCTCAATGAACTCGGGGAATCCTTCGAGCTTAAGCGTCTCTTAAACTATAATGCCAGTAGGGGAACCCGAGCAAAATCGCTTAATGGCGACGCCTTTGAAGCCCTAATTGGAGCCCTTTATCTCGATTATGATTACCAGGCCTGCCAGCGCTTTTTAGAAAAGAAAATATTACGGAAAATTGATTTCGATAAGCTTGCCGAGCGTTACACTTCCTATAAAAGTGCGGTTTTAGAATGGGGTCAGAAAGAAAAGCAAAGTGTTCAGTTTGAATTAATTCGCACGGAAGGAAAAAGCCACGATCCGCTCTATCATGTTGCTTGCCTTATTGGCAAACAGGCTCTTGGAGAAGGAAGTGGTCCAACCAAAAAGAAAGCAGAGGAGGTTGCCGCTAAAGCAGCATTTGAAGGCTTACATTTGGGGCATGGCGAAGTTCAAACTCGACCTTGAAGATTTATCTCCTAATATTGAGGCCGGCTTTGGTTTAAGAAGCAATAGCGGCGCACTGGAGCTTTGCTATCATCTCAACCTCGAAATTCCCGAATTGCGATTTGAGCGTCTGCGGGAAGATCTTTATCAAGACTACAAAGACATCCGCTTCTTTTATCGCCTCTTCGGTTTTAAGGACTCCCGTGAGAACCTTGAGGTTAAGCTCTTGGAAAACCGCTCCTATCGCAGTGAAGAAGCGGGCCCTAAACAAACCCTGTTTGAGATCGCTCCGGAGAGTGAAAAAAACTGGCTTAGCTTTAAGGAAGGTTACAATTTTTTTCTTTGGTTTGAGGGAAATAAAGAAAATGTAAATTTTACACTTAGTCTTGAGGAAAAACTCCGTTCTTGCAGTAGAATTAATCTAGCAAACGCCCTAGATACTAAGTACTTGAATAAGATAAATAAACTAATAAAATACACTAATGGCCTATAACAAAGCAAAAATCGTAGCCACTTTAGGACCTGCTTCCGACGATTACGATGTAATGAAAAGCATGGTTCACGCAGGTGTGAATGTTTTTCGAATTAACTTTTCCCACAGCTCGCATGATGCTGCGCGTGAAATTGTCGCTAAGGTTCGAAAACTTAATGAGGAGCTAGACACCAATATTGCCGTACTGGCAGACCTACAAGGGCCAAAGCTTCGCGTTGGAACAGTAGAAGAAGGAGCGGTTCTAAAAAAGGGAGATATCCTAAGCTTCACGAATAAAGATGTAGAGGGTAGTGCCAAACAGGTTTTTATGACCTACCAGCGCTTTGCTGCGGATGTTAAAATGGGTGATCGCATTTTAATAGATGATGGTAAAATCATTCTAGAGGCCGTTAAAACCAACGGAACAGATGAGGTTGAGGCGAAGGTGATTCAGGGTGGCCCTTTGAAATCTCGAAAGGGGGTAAACCTGCCTAATACGCGAATTTCTTTGCCCTGTTTAACGGAAAAGGACCTATCCGATTTGGAAGTGGCCATGGAATGCCGCGCCGAATGGGTGGCCCTCTCCTTTGTACGTAATCCTAACGACGTTTATCAGCTGCGTGATATCCTTCAAAAAAACGACGCTCCCTGTCACATTATTTCGAAAATTGAAAAGCCTGAGGCGGTTGTTGAGATTGACGAAATCATTGAAGCTTCCGACGGTATTATGGTAGCAAGAGGTGATTTAGGGGTGGAAGTGCCCATGCAAGGGGTTCCCTTAATCCAAAAAATGATTGTCAATAAGTGTCACTTAATGGCAAAACCGGTGGTAATTGCCACGCAGATGATGGAAACCATGATTGAGAACCTGACTCCAACCCGGGCAGAGGTTAATGATGTGGCTAATTCCGTTCTTGATGGGGCCGACGCGGTAATGCTTAGTGGGGAAACCTCCGTGGGTAAAAACCCGGTAGAGGTTATTAAGGCCATGAGTAAAATTATTGCTCATGTTGAGGAAAGCGGACAAGTAGGTGTTCGAGAAGAAAACCCCCCTAGATATCGCAATAAGCGCTTTATCACCGATTCCATCTGCTACAATGCCAGTAAGATTGCCGATCAGGTTGGGGCTGCGGCTATTTTAACCATGACCTTTAGTGGCTATACCGCTTTTAAAATTTCCGCTCACCGTCCCAAGACTTCTATCTTAATGTTTACTTCAAACCGCAATATTCTGAACACCATGAGTCTCTTGTGGGGAGTGCGTGGTTTTTACTACAATAAGATGGTAAGTACCGATGAGACTTTTGAGGATATCAAACAAATGGTGGTAGACTCTAAGTTGGTAAGTGAGGGTGACTTGGTAGTAAAAATTGCGAGTATGCCGATCCATGCGCAGGGTATGACCAATATGCTCAAAATTGAGAGTATTGAGTCCTAAGGGCTGGATAGAAAACCATAACACTATAGAACGGGAGTTTCTTTTTGGAGACTTCCGTTCTGCTTTTGAGTTCCTCCAAGAGGTGGCTTTGCTTGCCGAGGAACATCATCATCACCCCGACATCGAACTGCGCTATAACCGCCTTAAATTAAGGCTCAGCACCCATGATGCAGGAAACACCATCACAAAAAAAGATTTAGGACTCGCAGAGGCGATTAATAAGCTGCTTTAAATTGCTCTAAGAAGCGTAAATCGTTTTCGAATAACATTCGAATATCTGGAATTTGATAACGGTGCAGGGCAATTCGCTCCACGCCTATACCGAAGGCATATCCTGAATAAACCTCAGGATCTATTCCATTATTCTTTAGCACGTTAGGGTCTACCATGCCACAGCCCAAAACCTCAAGCCAGCCGGTTCCTTTGGTCATTCGATAATCCCGTTCATTTTCAAGACCCCAGTATACATCCATTTCAGCGCTGGGCTCGGTAAACGGAAAATAAGATGGGCGTAATCGTATTTTGGTATCCGGACCAAAAAACTCCTGTGCAAAGAATAACAAGGTTTGCTTTAAGTCCGCAAAGCTTACCTTCTTATCAATATAAAGGCCTTCAACCTGGTGGAAGAAACAGTGGGATCTCGCTGATATTGCTTCATTTCGGAAAACCCTGCCAGGTGAAATAGTGCGAATAGGAGGCTCGTTGTTTTCCATTACCCGTACCTGAACACTGGAGGTATGCGTCCTTAGAGCCCAATCTGGGTCTCTAGCCACAAAAAAGGTGTCTTGCATATCGCGTGCAGGGTGCTCCTCAGGAAAATTCAAGGCGGTGAAGTTATGCCAGTCATCCTCCACTTCAGGACCTGCTGATACATTAAAACCGATACGTCGAAAAATGGATACAATTTCGTTTTTCACCAGGTTTACCGGATGACGAGAACCTAGGGATTTAAAATTCGCAGGACGACTTAAATCGAGGCCGCTACTATGGTCGAGGTTTTGTTCGGCGGCTTCCTTTAAAGCTAAAACCTTCTCCGAAGCCTTTTTCTTTAACTCATTTAAGGGTTTTCCAAAATCCCGCTTTTGCTCTCCAGGCAAGGATCTAAATTCGTTAAACAAAGCGGTGATTTGCCCTTTCTTTCCAAGCATTTCTATTCGAAAGGACTCTATTTCCGAAGCGGTTTTTGACCCAAAATCCTCCACTTGTTTTAAGACGGATTCGATGCGTTCTTTCATTCTCTAATGCTAATCAGCGGTTCGCCTGCGTTAATTATTATATTTGGAACCGCAAAGATGATAATTATTTAGCACAGTCATGTCCAAGTTTTACCGATCATTACTTGTTCTGGGCCTAGCATTCACGGTTCTGGTATCTTGCTCTAAGGATGACCGAGACTTCGCTTTGGACCTTTATGTAACCGTTGAGGACGGCACCATTGCCGCCCAAAACGCCCTAGTTCACATCTATGCTCCGGTGGATAATTCCTCGGTCGACTATTTTTTATATACCGACGAAAGTGGAAAGGTATCTATCAGCCTAAAAAACAAAGCGGTTGTTGAAATCGTTGCTACTAAAAGGCCTTATAAAAGCTGTTCTTTTGCAGAATTGGAACGTGGTGTAAAAACCCTTTATTTAGACATGACTATTTCAGGTGACCCTGATAGTGGATGTAGAGACGATCAATAATTATGAGAAAGCTCATTCTTGGATTTAGCATACTGAGTATAGTTGCTCTTTGGTCTTGTGAAAACGAAGAGTTAAACCCAGAATACCCCTTTACCATCGTGGTAAAAACTTTAGCAGATTCGACCGTAGCGCAAAATACCTTTGTGGAGGTTGCGGCACCGATCGCTGGAAATACTGTATTTATTGAAGGCTACACTGATGAGGAAGGACGAGTATCCTTTGAATATGATCAAGCGGCCACGCTAAGTGTTAGAGCCAGCCGGGGAGAAAGACCTGATTATACTTGGATAGGCTGTACCGAAATCCGCTTAATTCCGAATCAGCACATCACCAAAAACGTTTACATCGAGCCTTACGATACGCTTTTAATTGGTTGCAGTTTCGACTAATTGACCCTCCTCTACCAGACTTCCTCTTCAAAATAGCGAATCACCGCTTCTTTCATCAGAATACTTTGCTCACCTGGTTTTAAGAACGGTAGTTTTTTCTGCAGTTCATAGTGGGGCCAGCCATCCTCATCTTGACCTACAAGCTTGTAGTAACCATAAGGCACAAGCAATCTACAAATCGCGATATGCATTAAGGCCATCTTCTCGTCTTTTTTAAAACTCTTGCGCTTTGGAGGCTGCCCTAATTCTCGGACCCCAATGAGGAAAAGAACCACATCCAAATCAGGTTCTTCCCCATCACTAAACCGCTCTTTCACAAAGCTTAAAACCTGGGTCCATTTATTTCTATTGTCTTGTTCAAGCATTTCCGTAATTGTATTTATCTTGCTGAGTAAAGAACACCTTAGTTAATTTGGATTTTAACGCGCTAGATATGGTGCTTTTAGCACCGCTAGTCTTTGGGATAATCAAAGGCTTTATGAAGGGCTTTATCCGCGAACTTGCCGCTATTTTAGGAATATTCATAGGAATTATAGCCGCCTACCTCCTCGCTGATAATGTGTTTAAGTACTTCACCATTTACTTCGAGTCCGTTGACTTTGAACTAAAGATTATTAGTTACGTGGTGGTCTTTTTTGGTACCATCCTTTTGGTTAATTCTCTGGCCAGTCTCTTAACCCGTACTTTAAAGTTAATTGCCCTTAACGGTATAAACCGGGTTCTTGGGGCTATTCTTGGCGCCCTAAAATGGTCTGTTATTTTAACCTTGATTGTCTTTTCTTTAAACAAGGTTCAAAAGAATCGCACGATTTTTCAGAAGAGTACTTTAAAGCAAAGTAAGGTGTATCAACGCTTTTTGGGTTACAGTGAAAAAGCCGCCAAAGCAATTGGCTTTGACGACTTAGTAGATCAACAGTATTTAATTAAAGACGCGGGATAATTAGCCTTGAATGGCAGCGACCCCTGGAAGGGTTTTACCTTCCAAAAATTCCAACATCGCTCCTCCACCGGTGCTCACGTAGCTCACTTGATCCGCCAATCCAAATTTCTTAATCGCCGCAACGGAGTCTCCTCCACCAACTAAACTAAAAGCGCCAGCTTCGGTCGCCTTTACAATTAACTTGGCAGCAGCCACAGTGCCCTCCGAAAAGTTCTCAAATTCGAAGACTCCGAGGGGGCCGTTCCAAAGTAGCGTTTTACTGGCCTCTATAATTGGCGCCAGAGCGCTTATCGTCCCAGGACCGGCATCAAGACCCATCCATCCATCAGGAATGTCCTTAGAGGGCTTTATTTCGCGTTTTGCATCGTTGCTAAAATCATCGGCAATCACGGAATCGATGGGTAAATGTATCTTAACCCCTTGTTTTTCAGCGCTTTCCATAATTTTACGTGCTGTATCCAAAAAATCATCCTCAATTAGGCTGTTTCCGGTTTTTCCACCTTGTGCTTTTAAGAATGTAAAAGCCATACCTCCGCCAATAATTAAATGATCTATATTTGGAAGGAGGTTTTCCAACACAGAAATTTTGGAAGAGACCTTCGCACCACCTACAATTGCCGTCACTGGTTTCTGACCTCCTTTAAGCACCTTGTTTACATTATCAATTTCCGCTTGAAGCACATGACCAAATGCTTTCTTATTATCAAAATATCTGGCGATAACTGCGGTCGAGGCATGAGCACGGTGCGCGGTACCGAAAGCATCATTTATATAGTAATCTCCGTTTTGCGCAAGTTGGTGTGCAAAGTCGATGTCTCCTTTTGTTTCTTCTTTATGAAAGCGTAGGTTCTCTAGTAGTAAGATGGTTCCTTCTGGAAGCTCCTTACTCGCTTTCACAACTGCTTCGCCAACACAATCATCAATAAATTGCACCGCCATCCCAGTTATATCCTCCAAGTGGGCCTTTAGAATACCTAAACTCAGATTCGGGTCGGGTCCGTCTTTTGGTCGACCAAGGTGAGACATTACTACTGGTCTCCCCCCATTTTCCACAATAGTTTTTAGAGTCGGTATATGGGCTTGCATTCGGCTATCATCCGTAATTCTCTGATCCTTGTTTAAAGGAACGTTGAAGTCAACCCGCACTAAAACTCGTGCACCATTAAAATTCAATTCATTTAAGCTTGGCATTTCTCGTAATTTTACAGCGAAAATACAGCGCTTTACTAAAGAAACAGCAAACCCAATGTTATTTAAAGATGTCCCAGGCCTCCAAGAAGAAAAGAAGAAGCTATTAGACTCTGTCCGCAGAGCACATAATAGTCATGCGCAACTCTTTTACGGCTTAAGTGGTACGGCTTCTTTCTCTTTAGCCTTAGCTTATGCACAATACTTGGCTTGCAAAAACCCTGGTGATGAGGATAGCTGTGGAGTATGTAATCACTGCAAACAGTTTCAAAAGCTTTCCTATCCGGACTTGCATTTTTCATTTCCATTTGCGCGTGTAGCCGGGGCTCCAAGGGAACTTAACTGTGAATATTTTCAGAAAGACTGGTTAGAGTTCATTGATAAGCGTTTGGTCTTTGGCTTAAACGATTGGTTAAATCAATTGGATGTAGCGAATAAACAAGCCCAAATTAATGTGGATGAAGCTACACGCTTGATACAGAAGCTTAATTTAAAATCCTACAGCGGAGGTCCCAAATTCATTATCCTATACCTGCCCGAATATTTACACCCCTCGGCCGCTAATAAATTGCTTAAAACCTTAGAGGAGCCCAGCGATAATAGTATAATCCTCTTAATATCTGAAAATACAGAACGCCTGCTTCAAACTATCACCAGCCGCTGCCAAAAGCTCTACATCTCCAGACCGAGTGAAGTGGAGCTTAGAGAGCATCTCCAAAGCATCGGCATTACTGAGGAAGCCGCTCGCACAGCATCATCAGTAGCACAAGGTCAACTAGATCTAGCACTTAAGATTGCCCAAGACAGCGATCGTTATTTAAGTTTTGGTCGTCTTTTTCAGAACTGGATGCGCGGTTGCTATAGCGCCAAGGTTAAGGAAATTTTTGCCTTTGTTGATGAGTTTGCGGCACTAGATAAAGAAAGTCAAAAAGAAGCGCTCCGCTTTTTCCTCCAAACCTTAGAGCTAGCCTTTTCTAAGCCTAGAATGAATGGCTCCTTGCAGCACCCTATTTATCAGAATCTATCCTTTAAGCTCGATGGTTTTGCCTCGGTTTTACATACCCTAAATAGTAAAACCGCCTACGATGTGCTAGAGCAGGCAATACACGACCTAAGCCGCAATGGCAACGCTAAAATCATCCTTAGCGATGCCAGTTTTAAGTTTAGTAACCTCTTAAGGGTAAAAGAAGCTTAAGCCTTTCGGAGGATATAAATTAAGCTGCTCATATTTTTAGACTTAGCCCCTCGTAGGTTAGATTTAAGACCGGTTAAGAAGGCGGATATCGGACGCATGGATCCGTGGCGGTTATTCTCACTTAATAAAGAAACGTAGAAGCTATCAAAAGGCATGTTCACTATTTCCTCTACCTTAAAACCGTGTTTCGAGCCCAAATTGGAAATGTCACTTTTGGCAAAATGCCATAAGTGCAAAGGAACATCATAAGCAGCCCAATCGTCCTTATACTTTTGTGCATCGTACGACTCATGGTTTGGTACAGCTATTACTAATAAACCCTCCGACTTTAGTCTAGAATTAAAGTACCTCAGCGTATCGTTAAGGTCTGGAATATGTTCTAAAACGTGCCAAAGCGTAAATACATCAACAGAATCCACTTCCAATTCGTCCCGCTTACTGGGGTCAAGTAAGGTTAAGCCTTTTGTGGCTGCATTTTCCCTAGCCACAGCAGATGGCTCAAAGCCCATACCCTTCCAACCTTGAGTTTGGCAAAACGACAAAAACGCCCCGGTTCCTGCACCATAGTCAACTAAGCTTGGTTGACCATTAACAAAGCTATTTATCAATCTAAACTTAGATTTAATAGCCCTCGCCCTAATAATATTATAAACCCAGTCTAATGCCGATCCTTTGCCATCAGTATGGCTCACGTAATCCTCTGTCTCGTAATAGGCCGCCAAATCTTGGCCTTCGGGAAAGGGATTGGTTAACCAAAAACCACAATCACCACAGGCATCGATATTAAACTCCTCCCGCTTCCCGCGATAATAGTATGGCTTTCTAACCGATTTAAAATCGCTTCCTCCACAAGAGGGACAACTAATATGTTTATTCATGTTTCACGTGAAACTAACGGCCCATAAAGACCAATAATACACTAATATCTGCGGGGCTGACCCCGCTAATTTTCTTTGCTTCCTTGATTGTAGCCGGCTTGGCCGATTGCAACTTCTCCCTAGCCTCATAACTCAAGGATTTAAGCCTACTGTAATCAAATGAATCAGGAATCTTTAGATCCTCCAAACGATCAATCTTAGCTGCAGCCTCTTTTTCCTTATCTAAATACCCTGAGTATTTTGATTCTATTTCCACCGCAACCACATTATCCTGCTCTAATTCCTCTTCAGCCTTCAGGGTTTTAAAACTCTCTAAATCCTTGAAATCATCAAATGACAGCTGTGGACGCGCAATTAAGCGTTCAATCTTTAAAGTTTGCTTTATGGGGCTTAGATTCTTTGCTTCCAAAATGGGATTAGCCTCATCCATGGTTATGGAGTAGTTTTTAACCCAATCTTTTAAAGCCTTCGTTTTTGATTGTTTCACGTGAAACTCACGTAAACGCCAGTCGGGTAATAAACCTAAAGCGTAGCCTTTTTCAGACAAACGCTCATCGGCATTATCCTGCCTAAGCAGAATACGATACTCTGCACGAGAGGTGAACATCCTATAAGGCTCCTCAGTGCCCTTGGTAATCAAATCGTCTATTAAGACCCCAATGTAAGCCTCTTCCCTTCCCAAGACGAACGGCTCCGCATTCCTGAGGCTAAGAACTGCGTTAATGCCTGCCATTAAACCTTGACTAGCCGCCTCTTCATAGCCAGTTGTTCCGTTAATCTGACCAGCAAAATATAAGCCTTTAACTAATTTAGTTTCTAGGCTGTGCCTCAACTGAGTTGGGGGAAAATAATCATATTCTATAGCGTAGCCTGGTCGGAAAATTCGCACATTCTCAAAGCCCCTAACCTGTCGCAGCGCCTTCTCCTGAATTTCTTGGGGTAAACTAGTGCTAAAACCGTTCACATAGATTTCTACCGTTTTCCAACCCTCTGGCTCGACAAAAATCTGGTGACGATCCTTATCCGCAAACCTATCGATCTTATCTTCAATACTCGGACAGTATCTTGGCCCTGTTGATTGTATAGCGCCATTAAACATGGGACTGCGATCAAAGCCTTCCCGTAACGTATCATGAACGTCCGTATTTGTATACGTTATATGGCAACTGCGCTGATTTGTAAGCGCCTTCGTTTTGCTACTAAAGCTGAATTTTTCAGGGTTCTCATCGCCTTTCTGCTCCTCCATCACACTATAGTCTAGGGAGCGTCCATCTACACGAGGGGGAGTCCCCGTTTTCATTCGACCTGATTCGAACCCTAGTTCTACCAGTCTTTCTGTGATTCCAGTTGCCGCCCTTTCCCCTGCACGGCCCCCACCATACTGCTTATCGCCGATATGAATTAAGCCGTTAAGGAAGGTCCCATTCGTCAAAATTACTTTCTTAGAAAAGATGTCAACGCCCATTCCTGTGCGAACGCCTTTTACCTTACCCTCCTTTACAATGAGATCAACAACCATATCCTGAAAGAAGTCGAGGCTTGGAATAGCCTCCAGGGCTAAACGCCACTCCTCAGCGAATCGCCAACGATCACTTTGAACCCGTGGAGACCACATTGCTGGACCCTTACTTCTATTCAGCATTCGAAACTGAATGGCTGTCATATCACTAATAATCCCGGACAAACCACCTAAAGCATCGATTTCACGGACAATCTGTCCCTTAGCAATACCTCCCATTGCAGGATTGCAGGACATTTGCCCAATGGTTTGCAGATTCATCGTGACCAATAATGTTGATGCTCCCATATTCGCAGCGGCAGCTGCCGCTTCTGCCCCGGCGTGACCGCCTCCTACAACAATGACATCGTACTCCTTATTAATCATAACGTTTCACGTGAAACTTTTAAATAATCTGTAATTCAGCTATTTGGGCCGCGAAATTAAGCATTTATCCTCTTCAGCCCGCATCTGAGCCTTTAAGTCTTCGTTCGTATCATCCCAGCCCATGCAATGCAATAAACCATGTACCATCACACGCGCTAATTCCAAGCTGAAGTCAATACCTAAATCCAAGGAATTTTCCTTTACCACCGGAACTCCAATAAAAATCTCAACTCTCAGCCTTCTAGCCCTGCTACTATCCAAGGTGATGATATCTGTTGGGTAATCATGGTCTAGTAGCTCCCTATTTAATTCATGAATCTCCTGCTGATTAAGAAAGTTATACTCCGCCCGTGATACTTGATAGCCTCTTTCCTGCGAGAGCATCGAAAGCCAATCCTGCCAATGCTTTGGATCCGCTTGTAACAGCTCTGGTACTTCCCCTAAAAATCTAATTCTATCCACCAGAAAGTCTATTGTAGAAAGGAACTAATTGTAAGCGGTCTCGAGTCAATTTCTCAATACTTGGTGCTCTCTCAATTTTGTCTTTCGCGTCCCCGTTAAGAGCTTTAGAGCCCTTTCTGGTTTCAGCCTCACGTTGCTCCTTTTGCTTCCGTTCCTCATTGGCTCTTTCATTTTCTAAGAGCCTAGTTTCTATACGCTTCAAACGCTCCTTATACCTAGATAATTCACGATCCAGTAGCAAGTCCTCCATCTTATCTAGTTCCTCCAACAGTTCTTTCTGCTCTTTATCTCCGTTACCACCGGCACCCAACTCCTCTGCTTCCGATTCTTGAATCATTCGACGCAAGGCCTCCTGCTCACTCATAATTTCGGCTATCTCCTTGCTACCCTTTCCGTCTTTACCTTTTCCTTCTTGATTGCCCTTTTCTAACTTCTCCACCTTTTCACCCATCTGCGAAAGCTGCTTCGACATTTGTCCTGGTTTTGGTTTAGCCCCTCCGGGTTTTTCACAGTTCTGGTTGCCCTCCTTCTGCATCGCCATCATGCTCATCATATTCTGAAGGCTATTATCCAACATTAAAGCAAGTGTATTAGCCGCCATCATACTATACTGATGTTGAACCGCGGATTGCGGCTTCTCTTGTTCTTGCAAATGCTCCCGTGCACTTTGAAGGGTAGACATCATCTTGCTTAACTCTTTGAAAACCTCATCCTTAATCTGAGGTGCCTTATTGGCTAAAACCACCAGGCTATCCCTGATTACCTCGGCTCCTGCCAATAAACGACTTTGTTCCCTTAACAAAAACCGGTAACGAGGATCATCCTTACCTAGTTCACTCACCTCAAGGCCGTTCTTCTCTACATCCAAACTGTATTGCTTAACACTTTCCAGAAGCCTCCGTAAGCTTTCCATATTCATTTGTAAAGCCTGACTCTGCATCTGCATCATTAAAGAACTTAAGCTTTCGCTCATCTCCTGCGTTTGTTCGGAAGCCTTTTGTTCCGAATCGTTAGCCTCAGAAGCCTTTTGATTTTGTTTTTGTTCCGAAGCCTGTTCTAAAGCCTCCTTAGCCTCTTCACTCGCTTTTTTAAACTCCTCTGAATTTAGCTTTTCGCTCAACTGACTATTTTGTTCAGCCAGTTGCTCCAATTGTTCTAATGATTCCTCTAAATCCTGCTTTGCTTGTTGTGTTTCTTCAGCATCTAAGTCATCCTTTTCGGCCTGTTTCTTTAATTGCTCACTTAAATCCTTCAACCGCTCTGCTTCCCGTAATAAATCCCTTTGAAACAGTAAATCCTCTAATAATTCATCCAGTCTTTCGTCTCGCCTTAATTGTTCCTTATTCTCCTGCTGAAGCTCTTTTAACTTCTCCTTCAATTCCTTCATATCGAGCTTATCCATCAGCTCTCTAATCTCGTCCTCCAAATCCTTTAAGCGTTCCTCTTCCTTATTCAGTTCTTTGAGGCGCTCTTGCACTTCCTCCTTTTGTAAAGACTCTTCCTTAAGATTTTCCAAGGTCTTTTCTAGTTTCTCCCTTTGTTCGATAGCGGTTTTCCTTTGATTCTCTAAGGCCTTCAACTTGTCTTTTATATCCTGTTTAGCCTTCCAATCAAGGTTCTTTCGATCCACTAAATCCTCTTGTAATGATTCCAGTTCTTTGTTTAGTTCCTCTAAACTTTGCTTGCGCTCACTGGTAGAACTGGAATAATTACGAAGCTCCTCTGCCTGTTCCTTCAAAACCTCTTCACGAGATTTCAAAGCCAGGTTAAATCTTTTGGTTGTCGCAGAATTAGAACCAAATACAGCATTATTATCCCAAACTCTGTAATAAAGGTTAATGCTTGAATAATCCTCGCTTAAGCTATCTAAAGCCAACTGGTCCCGGAAGGTCCCCGCTTTATTGGTTGGCAGCTTTACTACCCTTTCCTTTCCGTCCAATACCAAAACTCTTTCCAGACTCCGAATACCATAATCATCGCCGTAATTAAGGGTCAGCCTCCATGACATAAAATCAATGGAATCCATAGATATAATTTCTACCTCCGGCGCTAAATCCTCCTTCACCTGAAAACGACTTCCCTGAAATACATCAAGGCTTACCTCTTGGTTATTTAAAAGCAATCCGAAACTTTCTGATTCCATTACCCTTAAACCAAGAGATTCACCTTTAAACGGTAAACTGGTATCTTCTCTAACTAGAAATGCTTCATTTAAATTCGAAGCCCCCTTAAGTTCAAGCTCCACCGTACTTCCGACTGGTACCCGATGTAAACCGCTTAGAGGAATATCCTCTTTTGGAAGACCAGTATAGGCAGGAGGAACAATGCGCAGATTAACCCCAGCGATTACCGGTTTCTGCACCACCTTTATGGATACCGCCTCACTGTTGTAGCCTAATGCTTCAAATTTTACTTGGGCATCCACTCGAAGATTTTCCAATTTTACGATCCACCGGCCAGCACCTATCTTTACTGGAAGCACCTCATTGCCGGCAATAATTGCACTAATTGTAGATGGTATTTGCTCTCCCCTTAATTCTACTTCTAATTCCAGGTTGGCACCTGATAAAACTTTTTGGTTATCGGGTAGGATAAAATTAAATGGTGCTGGCGGGATAAAATCCTGATTATAATAAACCAACCTTCTGGAGCTATCCAATACCTCCCTTCCTCCACTCCATTGCATTAAGAGCAGAAGAACCACCACCGGAACTATTAAATAAGGCAAACTTCGCTTTAAATCCCCCCAATCCAGAACAGCGTTAAAATCAACATTTTCAAGCTTGTCAAGCTTTTGCTCGAGAGCCGCTAAACTTAATGCCTTATCCTGTTCAACAACCTGAAGACTTAGAGCATCTTGAATCTTGTGATCCATTCCTTCTAGAACCAAGCCTATATTTTGTGCTGCAGTGCGATAATCTATCCCTCTTAACCAACGCATCATTTTTAAGAGCGGAAAGAAGACGTATATCAGTAACCAAGCCGTGAAGAGTCCTAAATAGGCCCAAAACATCAAGGCCCGGATTCCGCTAGGAAAGCGACCGATATGCTCCAAAACCATCCATATCAACAGGGTGCTCAAACTTAGTCCCGACCAAAACACCAAACCCCGTATTACCCGTCTGGCGTAGAAAGCCCGAATGTAACGGTTCAGTTTGCTTTTTAATGAATCAAGTCCCGACATAATTCCAAATTGCTTCAAAGGTAAAGAGCAGACAGAAACACTATCTTTGCCGCCCCTAAAAAAGGCCTAAGATGAATAATGCTAAAGTACGCGTAAGGTTTGCACCTAGCCCCACCGGACCCCTTCATATGGGCGGTGTAAGAACTGCTCTTTACAACTACCTTTTTGCGAAACAGCAAGGTGGCGATTTTATTTTACGTATTGAAGATACCGACCAAACTCGATTTGTTCCCGGTGCTGAAGAATATATTATCGATTCTTTAAAATGGTGTGGAATTAGTCCTGATGAAGGTCAAGGGGTAGGAGGTGACTTTGGACCCTATCGCCAAAGTGAACGTAAAGCCATGTACCGTCAATATGCCCAACAACTGGTTGATAATGGCCATGCTTACTACGCTTTTGACACCGCCGAAGACTTGGAGCGTGTACGTCAGTTAGCTAAAGATGCTGGCTCTCCAAACTGGCAATACAATCATGTTACCCGGAATAGCATGAAAAACTCTTTGAGCCTATCGCAAAGTGAGGTGCAAAAACGAATTGACTCTGGAGAACCTTATGTGATTCGCATCAAGCTAAATCGTAATGAAGAAGTTAAGTTCGAAGATATTGTGCGCGGTTGGGTTAGTGTGAACACTAATAATATGGATGACAAGGTGCTTTTTAAGTCCGATGGTATGCCTACCTATCACCTTGCTAATATTGTTGACGATCATCTCATGCAAATTAGCCACGTGATTCGCGGTGAAGAGTGGCTCCCTTCGGCTCCCTTACATATTTTGCTTTACCGTTATTTAGGTTGGGAAGATAGCATGCCTCAATTTGCACATTTACCCCTACTACTTAAACCAGATGGAAATGGAAAATTAAGTAAACGGGATGGGGATCGTTTAGGCTTTCCAGTATTTCCACTGGAGTGGCACAATAAGGAAAGTGGTGAAGTATTTTCCGGTTACCGCGAAAATGGATACTTCCCTGAGGCCTTTATTAACATGCTGGCTTTTTTAGGCTGGAATCCCGGAACGGCGCAAGAGCTTTTTAGTTTAGAAGAGTTAACCGAAGCCTTCAGCCTTAAGAAAGTAAACAAAGCAGGTGCTCGCTACGACCACGATAAAACGCGTTGGTTTAACCAACAATACCTACGTTTAAAATCAGATGAAGAGCTGGGCAGGCTTTTAAGCGCAGAAGCCCAAAAAGCAGGTCACGACATTGATCAGGCTAAAGCTGCCGCTATTGCTGCCTTAATGAAAGAAAGGGCCTATTTCATTAAAGATCTTTGGGAAGATTCTGAATTCTTCTTTCAAGCTCCTACTGAATACGATGAAAAAACCTTGCGGAAAAAGTGGAACCAAGATGCTCGTAATCATGTGTCTCAGCTTCATCAAATTTTTGAAATGTTAAGCAGCTTTACCCCTGAAGATGTAGAAGGCTCCTTTAAAGCTTACCTCGAAGAAAATGGATTAGGTTTTGGCAAAGTAGGACCCGGTTTTCGCTTAGCAGTAACTGGTAAAGGTATGGGGCCCTCCATGTTTGAAATTTGCGCAATATTAGGCAAGGAAGAAACCTTAAGTCGACTCAAACTTGCTTTGGAAAAACTTCCTTAGATGGATAAGATTAGTGTTAATGGTATTCGCCTTTATGCTTACCACGGCTGTTTAGAAGAGGAGGGCAAAATTGGCACTGAGTATGAGGTGAACGTCGCGGTTTGGGGTAGCATCACACAAGCTTTCCACTCCGATGATCTCTCTCAAACCATGGACTATGTGACCATTAACCGCATTGTGAAGGAACACATGGCCGTTCGTCATAAACTAATTGAGACTGTGGCGAACAAAATTTTGGAAGACATCTTTAAAGCAATGCCCATCGTTCAAAAAGCGAAGATTAAGGTAGCCAAACTTAGCCCTCCAATTAATGGAGATGTAGAGCATGTGAGCATCGAATTAAAGCGGAAACGCAAGCATTATCTCGATCATTAATTATTATATTTGCCGTCCTCGTTTGGTTCCGTGGCCGAGTGGCTAGGCAATGGTCTGCAAAACCATGTACAGCGGTTCGAATCCGCTCGGAACCTCAAAATAATCCCGGTTTAACGCCGGGATTTTTTTATGATCTATTTAAACGAAACATTCTTTCAAGACCGTTCGGCTTTAGACTTAGCCCCTCAATTATTGGGGAAGGTATTGGTCCGCCAAATCGGTCATAAGATTATTAAAGCCGAAATCACGGAAGTAGAAGCCTATTTGGCTGAAAACGACCTTGCCTGCCACGCCGCAAACGGTAAACGTACAGCACGAACGGAGATCATGTTTCGGCCTGGAGGTAAATGGTATGTTTATCTCATTTACGGAATCCATGAACTATGCAATATAACTTGCCATCAAAATGGTAAACCGGAGGCCATCCTAATTCGGGCCGCAGAAATACTGGAAGGGCTAGAGCATATCCATCCGCAATCAAGAGCGAAAAAACCAGTCCACCGGCTATTAAGTGGTCCTGGCTTGCTAACTAAAGAACTCGAAATTAATCGTGATTTTTACGGTAAATCTATATTTCAAAACGAGCTAAAGATTCTGGACAAACCCGTGCTTCCTCCGTCTCAAATTGAGGCCTGTCCTAGGATTGGCGTTGATTACGCTAGGGCTGATGCCCTACTTCCCTATCGCTTCTATATCCGAAACCGATTGAGCGTAAGTAAAAAGTGATAAATGTTAGTTTCTATTACAGAATAGCTCTATAACTTTGTCCTCTATTTTTAATTGGTCTAAATAAGTTAGATGGCTCGAGTTTTACGATTTAGTTTGGTTTTAGGGATGCTTTTTGGCAGCTTCAATCTGCTGAAAGCTAATGATGAGAATGCTCGAATGATGGTTCACCTTTTGGATTACATCGCGGTTGATTATTCGATGGCGGTAAACCAAGGAAAGGTCATCAATAATGACGAATACTCCGAAATGCAGGAGTTCGCTTCCACCATCCATACCCTAGGAATAAGTGCACCTGCTGCTGTTCGTGCGGATATAGATGTACTCAACGAACTCATCCTATCCAAGGCTTCCCAAGAAAAAATAGCCTCCGTTTCCAATAGTATCAAACAAAAAATTATATCGAGCTATGAATTGGAAATTGCTCCAAAACGATGGCCCGATTTAGATAATGGACGACAGCTTTACGCTTTGAACTGTAAAAGCTGTCACGGCGAAAATGGTAATGGCAAAGGCCTTTTAGCCGAAGGTTTAGAACCTGCACCTACCAATTTCCACGCACCCGATAAAGCCAATGGGCTTTCCCCTTTCCAAGCCTACAATACCATTCGACTAGGGGTGGATAATACCGCAATGCGGGCTTTTGATGAATTAAGTGATGATGAAGTATGGGATCTTGCTTTTTATGTCCTTAGCCTGCCCCATACAGCCACGGAGGTTAATTTAGATAAGCAAGAAATCGACTTTCAGGTTAACTTGGAAAAACTCGCATCCAAGAGCAATCAGGAATTCTTAGAGAGCTTACAACCCGGTCCTGCTGCTCAGGAACTTATTTCAGCCTTACGTTTATATCCTAAAGAAATTGCCGAGAAAAGTCAGGGAGATTACCTCAAGCAAGCCATTGACCTATTAAAGGCCTCTGATCGTGCTTACCAAAAAGGAGATATTGCCAAAGCGCGCACCCTTGCTTTAACCGCCTATCTTGAGGGAGTTGAGCCAGTGGAAATTCAATTAAGAGCAAATGATGCTAGTTTCTCTGCACAATTAGAAGGCCAATTAGCCAAGGTTCGCAGTGCCATTGAATCGGGTAAGAGTCCTGAGGAAGTGAGCGATGCCATCCAAGCCAGTGTTCAAATGATCTACCAAGCCAAGCAGAAACTACGCGACAAAACCTTTACTGCCTGGTTAGCTTTTCTACTTTCTTCCTCTATTATTTTACGGGAAGGTTTAGAGGCCTTTTTGGTTGTAATAACCATGCTAAGTGTAATTCGTGCTTTAAAATTGCCCAAGGCGAATACCTATGTTCACGTTGGTTGGCTCGCGGCCATTGCCTCTGGCTTTTTAATGTGGTTAGCTGCTGGTAACCTCTTTAATTTTAGCGGTGCGCAGCGGGAATTAATGGAGGGTCTAATTGCCTTGTTTGCGGTAGGTGTTTTACTCTACCTTGGTTTTTGGATGCATAGTAAATCTGAGGCAGGTAAATGGCAAGCCTATATTAAAGACAAGATTCAAAATCTAGCTCGTACTGAAAATTTGATCGGACTTTCCTTCTTGTCCTTTATTGTGGTTTTCCGAGAGGCCTTTGAATCGGTTTTATTCTTATCTGCATTGAGCTTAGAAATTGGTGATAGTCAGCAAGCTGCCTTTGGCGGAGGAATTGTGTTTGCTTTTGCCATGTTGGGTATAATTAGCGTATTAATCATGCGTTACTCGAAAAAGCTACCCATTGCAAAACTCTTTAAGTATTCGGCCATTATTATTTCTGGTTTAGCAGTTATCCTCACCGGTAAGGGCTTGAGCGCTATTCAAGAAGCGGGAAGTATTTCCATTAGTGTAATGCCCATCGACTTCCGAATTGAGGCCTTAGGCTTTTATCCCACCTGGGAAACAACCATTGGGCAGTTAGCCATTCTTGCCCTAATCTTGGTGCTTTGGAATGTTATAAATCGGAAAGAAAGCCCCGCCGTAAGCCCCTCATAGAATAAGAATTTGCGTGTACCTTCGTTGATGATTAAAACGCATCAACATGAAAAACGCGCTCCTCCTATTCCTTTCTTTGTGCACCATCAATTTAGCTGCCCAGAACTCCAAGCGAGTTTCTTCAAAGCTAGACGCGGTTACCGTTTTTGAGCAAGGCGCCAGCTTCTCGCGCCTTGCTAACGTGGATTTAAAACCAGGCATTCAAACTTTGGTTTTTTATGGTTTACCTATAAACCTCGAACCCTCCTCCATTCAAATTGGGAGCTCTGAGGAAATAGAAATTATCAGTATCGGTGTTGGTAATACTCCTTTCGACTTACGTGAAAAACCAGCCGCTTATGCTAAGGTTGAAGCGGAATTAGCCCAAATTAAAACCGATAAAGAGCTGCTATCCGCCGAAATGGAAGCGCTTGCACTGGAAGCTGAGTTTCTCTCTAAGAACACCCAACTAGGCGGAAACAATGGCTTCAGTTTAGCAGAGCTGCAGCAAATTAGTGCCTTTGCCCGCGATCAAAAAAGGAAGAATGAGATTTCTATGCAGCAAGTGAGAAACAAGCTGCAGGAATTGAATAGCAGACAAAATGAGCTGCAAAATGAACTCACCAATTTAAAGCAGCCGCTCAGCATGGCTTCGGGTGAGGTGATTATAAAACTAAAATCCCCTCGCAGTCAAAACAACAAGTTCAGTATTCACTATAGTACCCAAAGCAATGTATCCTGGTACAGCGCTTACAATCTTTATTTCAAAGCATTAGACCAAAATCTTAAGCTGGTACACAAGGCCAAAATATACCAAGGTACTGGCGAGGACTGGGACAATGTTAAACTTACCCTGGTTACGGGAAATCCAAGCGAAAATATCAATATGCCTAGGCTCTATCCGAGGTATATCAACAAAGTGTTCCGTAGAGCTGATTCGCCAGGATACACAGAAATGGAAGTTCGCGAAATAAAATCCGTGGCTAGTCAAGCCGCAGGAGTAACAAGTGACGCCTCCAATCGAGCGAACTACACCACCCTAAGTTCTGCTAATCAAGTTAACCGAATGGAGTTTGAAGCCCAGGAGCGCTATTCCTTAAAACATAGAGCCACCGAGGCTATTGTGGTGCGCGAACTTCAGATCAAAGCTCAATACGAGTATCAGTCTACACCTAGTTTAGAGCCGGCCGCTTTTTTAATGGCCAAATGGGAAGATTGGGAACAACACCAGCTTCTTAAAGGTGAAATTAGCATCTATAATCAAGGACTTTTTGTAGGTCGAGTGTACTCCGACTTTAGTGCTAGTTCTGATAGTTTATTCACTTCCTTGGGTAAGGATCCTCAAATTCAAATCAAACGCGAACGCCTATTTAATAAAGAGAGTAGCTCTTTTTTAGGGGCTAATCGGATTTTGGAATACGAGTTTAAAATCACCGTTTCGAACCGTAAACAAGGTCCTGTTTCTATCCGAGTTTTTGATCAAGTTCCGATTAGTCAACACGAGGATATTACCATTAAATCTGAGCTTCCCGATGGTGCCAAATGGAATTCGAAAACTGGAACCGTGACCTGGTCCCTCGATATCGAATCAAAATCCGAAGAAATCTTATCGTTTTCCTACGAAATACGTCATCCTAAGGACATGGAGATAAATTGGTAAAACTAAACTTAGCCGTGTCGATTCCAGTGCAAGTTTAGACTCAGTAGAAGGTTTTCAAAAAACAAGCTAATCCCCTTTATTTCGCATTTGAAAACCTAATTTCGTTGCTCTAAACAAGATATCATGAACCTCTCAGAAATCAATGAAATTTTAGAAGGACTCGGTGTGGCCAAAGAAAACCCGGGCTCCTCTACCGGACAGGAATATTTTGGATCCGGTCCAAAAATTACCTCCTATACCCCCATCGACGGTCAGGAACTCGGAAGTGTAACGGAAACCAGTCGCGAAGAATACGAAAGAATTATCGCTAAAAGCCAAGAAGCGTTTAAAGTATGGCGCACTATGCCTGCTCCAAAACGGGGTGAAATTGTACGTCAGTACGGCTTAAAGTTACGCGAGAATAAGGACCTACTGGGTAAACTCGTTTCCTTAGAAATGGGTAAATCACTCCAAGAAGGCTGGGGTGAAGTACAGGAAATGATAGACATCTGCGATTTTGCGGTAGGTCTTTCCCGACAGTTATACGGTTTAACCATGCATTCGGAACGTCCCATGCACCGGATGTACGAACAATGGCATCCCATTGGGACCGTAGGTATCATTTCGGCTTTTAACTTCCCAGTTGCTGTTTGGTGCTGGAATGCGGCTATTGCTTGGGTATGTGGCGATGTTACCGTTTGGAAACCTTCCGAAAAGGTGCCTTTATGCGGTATCGCCTGCCAAAATATCTTTAATGAAGTATTAGCGGAAAACAACTTACCCGAAGGAATTTCAAATTTGGTAAATGGTGGTGTAGAAGTTGGCGAATGGTTAACAACCGACACTCGTTTACCGCTAATTTCCGCCACAGGATCTATCCGTATGGGTAAGATTGTAGGGCAAACCGTAGCGGCTCGCTTAGGCCGCAGTATTTTGGAATTAGGTGGAAATAATGCCATTATCATTTCCGAAAAGGCAGATATCGAATCTACCCTAGTGGGAGCAGTTTTTGGAGCGGTTGGTACCGCAGGTCAAAGATGTACCAGCACCCGTAGATTAATTATTCATGAAAGTCAGTACGATCAGGTAATTGAGTCTCTTCAAAAAGCTTACGCTCAAATACGCATTGGTAATCCATTGGATACCCATAATCATGTTGGTCCATTGATTGACAGCTTAGCGGTAGAGCAATATCAAAACGCTTTAAAAGCGATTGTGGAGCAAGGCGGAAAAATGATTGTAGAAGGGGAAGTACTCTCGGGAGAAGAGTACAGCAGTGGCTGCTATGTAAAACCTTGCATTGCTGAGGTGGAGAATCACTACCCTATTGTACAACACGAAACTTTCGCTCCCATTTTATATGTGATGAAGTACAAGGACCTTGATGAGGCCATTGCCCTTCAAAATGGCGTTCCTCAGGGACTTTCTTCCGCTATTATGACTACTGATATGCGTGAGAGTGAGTTATTCCTTTCTGCAGCCGGTAGCGACTGTGGTATTGCCAATGTTAATATTGGTACTAGTGGAGCCGAAATTGGCGGGGCCTTTGGTGGTGAAAAAGAAACCGGTGGTGGCCGTGAAAGTGGCTCGGATGCTTGGAAAGCTTACATGCGTAGACAAACCAACACTATCAACTATTCTAAGGAAGTTCCCCTAGCACAAGGAATTGAATTTGATATCTAGTTAAAATTCATCAGCGAAAGCTGAAACTGTAAATACAAGTGAACCGCAAGATGTGGCGATGGTAATACACGCTACCCTTGCGGTTTTTTTGATACCAGTAAAGATAATCGAGCCCATAGCTCCAATCCCCCTTTGAAAAGCTCAGCCCGGTAAAAATTCGGTTTTGATCAAAAAGCTGATAATCAACATTTCCCAGGGTATGTAAATGCAATTCATCCCCAATTTTTAGCTGCCAATTTTTAGCTATAGGATACTGATACGCCCCTAAAAAGCGCAGACGAATTAAATAGTCGAGATAATTCAATTGCCCGTTTAAAGGGTCTCGATCAAAATTTCGAAGTTCCGTTTTAAACTGAGTTACGATGCTGGAATTAAGCCATTTCCATTTAGATTTTGCTATAAAGGCATAGCGCTGTTCGCTTAGGACCTGTTCAATAGCTAATTCGGCTGTTTGGGGACCGCGGATACTAAAATTAGTATAGCCTATTCCTAATTGATAGCGATCCTTGAGCTTATAAAAAAGTTTAAACTCGGGCAACACTCTTTGATGCGCTCGATCCGGTCCTAAAAAGCGACGTTCTTCTAACTCAAAGCTCCCCGTCCATAGTTCATTAATTTCAAAATTGGTTTGGACCCGCAACCAGTAAAGGCCATCCACAATGCGCTCCTGGCCGAAGGTACTCTTAGGAATGAAATTAAATAAGCAGAGCCCAACTACTATGCAGTTTAAACTAATCCTATTCCGCAAAATCCTGAATATCTTTGAGTTCTAATTTATCAAGCATGAGCCCTAAAGCCCACGAAGATCAAATTCATGGTAGCAAATATCCATTGATTAATCGATTCCAAGAATATTTGGGTGAATTCGTTTACGGCGGGATTGATGGTAGCGTAACCACTTTTGCGGTTGTAGCCGGTGCTGCTGGTGCTGCTCTCGAAAGCTCGGTGGTTATTATTTTGGGTTTCGCTAATTTATTTGCGGATGGTTTTGCGATGTCTGTAGGAAGCTATCTATCCACCAAAAGCGAAAAGGAAAATTACAAGAAACACGAGAAAATTGAATATTGGGAAGTCGATCATCTACCCGAAAAGGAGAAAGAAGAAATCCGGGACATTTATCGCGCGAAAGGATTTGAAGGTCAAATATTAGAAGACATTGTAGCTACCATTACGGCCGATCGTGATCGCTGGGTGGATGTAATGATGAAGGAAGAATTGGAGATGAGTGAAGAAACAAAGTCCCCCTGGGCTATGGGAGCGGTTACCTTTCTCAGCTTTCAGCTTTTTGGTTTTATTCCCCTCCTAGTTTTTGTGCTCGACTACCTAAAGCTATTTAGCGATCGCGAAAACATGTTTCTATATGCTTCTATTCTAACCGGTTTGGTGTTTGTATTAATCGGTTATCTAAAAGCGATGGTGAACCAAACCAAAATTATTCGCAGTATCCTCGAAACATTCTTCTTAGGGGCCGCAGCGGCAGCCTTAGCTTACTGGGTAGGGGATGTATTGGAAAAGATGATTACTTAGATTCTAAAGAAAATCATGTACCGACTTTAGATTGCTACTCGGTTTATAATTTACCTTCTTTCCTAAAGGCATATTTAAAATGAAGTTCGTGCCTTCATTTAATTGGGATTCGATATCAAAGCTTGAATTATTCTCCTTTAAAAAGTCTCTTACGATAACCATTCCAATACCGGTACCTTGTTCATTTAAGGTTCCACTTAGGGAGTCTACTGCTTCCTCTCCACTAATTAGAAGTTCCCTTTGATGTTGGTCCATTCCCATTCCCTCATCACGGATACCCAAATACACGCGTTTAGCCTTTTCATCGGCCCAAGCTTTTAGGTATACCTTAGAGTTCTTTGCTGAAAATTTATAGGCATTGCTGAAGATATTTCGCAACACACTTTCAAAATGATCTTTATCAAAAACAACCGATAAATCCTCCGGTATATCAAAAACAACCTTAATGTGCTTTTTATCTAGAGCAATACTAAAATGCAGCAGTGCTTTTTTCACTGCATTCGCAAGCGGTAAATTCTCTGGTTTAACCGTTACCCCCGCAAATTGGGCTTTACTCCAAGTAAGCACATTCGAAACTAAATCCGCTGTATCCTGCACCGACTCTTTAAGAGCTTTCATCAAATCACCGCGGTCTTTGGCTTCAAGCTCATTGTGCTCCACAACATCAATAACACCTAAAATTTGGTTAAAAGGCTGTCGCAGATCGTGCGTTAAAATCGAGAATAGACGGTCCTTGGAAGCATTCAACTTCTCCAAGTCCAAATTTCGCTCCTCCAATTCCTCTTGTTGGGCTTGCAGAGCTTGCTTTTGCTTATGAATCTCCAGATTCTTCTCCCTTAATTTGGCATTAATCACTCGAATCTTCTTGTTCGAAAGGAAGAGGAAAATAAGGAAAACACATACCCCTCCTAAAACCAGCAGGGTTGAGAGTAAAAGGGTATTCCGCAGGTTTAATTCCTCCTCTTGTAACTGCGATTTTGCCTTCATCAATTCCCGATAGCGATTGGCCATCTCCTCGTCGAATTGTTTCATCGCTGCCAAACCATCAATCTTGTTGATAGAATTTTGCGCCTCAGAACTAATTTCTAAATGCTTTAAGGCTAAGGCCTCATTCCCCTTTTTTTTGTAATGCTTGTAGAGTTCCTCATTCATATCTGCCCTAAAGCTTGGATTTATATTATAAGGCTCCATGGACTGATGCACAGAATCCGCATAGGCCTGGGCCGTTTGCATATCCTCCATATCGGCATACAACTCCATTAAAAAGAGATGAGAGTATATGATGTAATAGGGATCACCGTATTGCTTACAGAGCTCCAACGATTTTTTCGCATAATTCAAGGCCGCATCCCTATCCCCTCTATTCTGAGCGACAATACTTAATACATCTAATGCATTGGTCCGAATTGTTAGTAAGGAATCTGGCTTCGTTAGGGAGTAAGTTCGTTTTGCATGGTATTCTGCCAGTTCATTTATGCCCATATCCACATAAAGCCAAGCATAATTTTGATGTAGAATAGGAGTAAAATAATTATGCCAATAGTTGCTTTCCACGTGAGCGTTCCAAGCTTTATGAAGATACCTAAGGGATAAATCCAATTGATCCTGGCTGTAGAAAATTTCGCTTAGACGATTATAATAAAAGACATCATTATAGTCCTTTTCGCCAATATTAATATCAATTTCTCTCGCTAGATGCAATAATCGTAAGGCAGAAGAATACTCACCTAAATATTCGTGATAATTACTCAGATTGTAAATAGCTGTACTTAAACCACTAGAATCCTTGGTTATCCTGAATAATTCGATGGAACGATTGGCGAAATACTTAGCAGAATCAATCTTATCCCTAATATGACAATCCCATCCCTTTAAATCAAGAGCATAAGCTAATTGGTTACTATCTTGCAGTAATAAGGCGGCTTGATAGAATTTTTCGCCTTCAATCTGGCCCTTCCTAATATGATTACCAATTTCATTAAAGGCTCTGTAATAAAGACTATCGAGGTCCCATTTACGCGCTTTCTTGGCATCAATAGACCACGATAATAATGGGCATAATACTAAGAATATTAAGCCCGGGGTATATATACTTTTAAACTTCAATCCCTTATATGAAATGCAAAGATACTACTTTAGCCCTTGCAAGTAATTAATAAGCTGTTTTCTAGAGAGTTTCGAATTCAAGGTAGAGGTCAAATTCCAATTCGATTTGACGACCAATTGCAAAACTCCCACTCTCCCCGATACCAAACTCAAAACGATCGAGGCTATAATCTACAAATAGCTGGTAGCCCGTTTTATCTAGCTGATAACCAACATACATGGCGATTGTTTTACGGTGTTCTTTAATAAACAAATCACCGGTAAACACGAGTTGATTCTTTGATTCCTTGGTAATGGAATGGCTTTTAAATACGATTTCTTCATATTCCAAACCATTAAAAAAGTGAGGCGCTTCAATTAATTGCTTATCGCGTTCGGGAATTCCGGTTCTAATACCTGCTACTGGCCACCGAGCATGAAGAAAGCTTTCCTCCAATTCATGAATATTAAAATCAGCCTCAATCTTGGCTTCCTTAAAAAAGCCCTTCACCTTATTGAAGCGCATATTAACTGCGGTGAAATTATATTGACAAGCATCCGTACGCACTTTCTGAGCGCGATACTTCTCCTTATCCTTAATCCCAAATACTTTCGCGAGTTTCGATATCATTACCCTTTCTATAAGCCCAGCCCTGCATCAATATTAAAAAAATTAACATAGCCTACAGCGAAAATTCTGTTAGCTTAGCTTAATCTAAATTGTAATATATGAAAAATCTGGTATTAACCCTAGTTAGTGTATTCTTTTTCAGCAACTTACAAGCACAGGAAAAACGTGCTAGTCCCTTAGTTAAAGCAAGTGCCGAAGTAAATGGTACCCAAATCAATATCGAATATGGTCAGCCTTCCAAAAAGGGTCGAGCTATTTTCGGCGATTTAGTGCCTTACGGAAAGGTGTGGAGAACCGGAGCTAATGAAGCTACCGTTATTGAATTCTCTGAAGATGTTACTATTAACGGTCAAATAGTTAAGGCTGGGAAATATGCCCTTTTCACCATCCCTGGAGAAGAAGAGTGGACCATTATTTTAAACAAAGTGTGGAACCAATGGGGTGCCTACAATTATGACGCAAGTAAAGATGTGATTAGCTTTAAGGTAGCCGTGGAAACTAAATCGGAAGTTACCGAGGCCTTTACGATCACCATTTCTAAAAAGGGATTGGTAGAATTGTATTGGGATAAAACAGGAGTTGAATTTAAAATTGAGGCTTAAACACCTCTTTGGATTAGGGCATAACGAAGTATTGCCGCTACGGAAATACTATCCTTAATCTCTCCCTTTAAGACCATATTTAAAGCTTCCTGAAAGGGAAGCTTTTTTATTTTCAGCTTTTCAGAATCTTCTGGTTCGGCTTCCTTTTGAATTAAATCCCGGGCGATAAAGCAAAGGGATACTTCATCGGAAACAGAATTACTCAAATGCATTTCTTGAATCAATTCCCAGTGCTTGGCTTCTAAGCCCGTTTCCTCCTTCAATTCTCTTTTAGCACTAAGCAAGGGATCATCTTCTAAAGGTCCACCACCCTCTATAATTTCCCAAGAATAGGCTCCATCAAATGGAAATCGCTCCTGACCTACTAAATAAATTTCGTCTTGCTGGGTAATGGCTAAGATGCCAATTGCCAGATTTTTGAAGTGCACCTTCCCATAAATTCCCCTTCCGCCATTGGGGTTGAGCATATTGCTGTGCAGGACTTCAATCCAGGGATTTTCATAAACCCGTTCGCGATCTAATTCGGTCCAATCCCCGGCTTTACGTGGAAAATTCATGCTTCTAAATTTAAAGCTCAAAGAACGCTAATCTTCCCCTTCCGAAAGGTTTTTTTGAGCCCTTTCTTCAGCTACAGCTTTTTCGTAGCGCCTACCGTAATCTATTTTCTCACCATTGTAACGAACTTCTTCCCCGTCTTCATACTCAATGGTTACAATGCGTTTTCCTTCCTGATCAAAAAACTCCCATAGACCATCGCGATTCCCCCCGCTATAATTACCTCTTCGCTTTACTTCACCATTCGGCCAATAATAAACATGAAAGCCCGTTTCCAAGCCGTTCTCATAAGCACCTTCAAAGCTTAGCTGATCATTACTTAAATAATAGTGCTTCCAAAGTCCATTACGCCTTCCTTCGAAGTATGGACCCGTTTCTTTATGATCGTTGATTGTATAGGTCCAGTTGCCTTCTTTCATCCCATCGATGTAGGATCCTTCTGCAATTACGGCTCCGGTATCATTGTATTCGGTAGACATTCCATCTTCTAGGCCATTCACATATTCCTCTTCCCTTAAGGTTTGACCATCAGCATAAAACCACGACCAAAAACCATCTGGATTTCCTGCTAAATAGTTTCCCTGTTGTTCAATTTGACCATTGGGAAAATAGTAGCGCCACTGACCTACTTTTAAATCGTTCTTATAGCTTCCCTCCGCTTTTAGATTACCATCTCTATAAAAAACCTTCCAGGGACCTTGTTTGCGACCTTGATCATCAATTATACCTTCATAAAGTTTAATCCCTTGATCGTATACCCTGGCGGCAATAACTTCACCCTCGGTATTATACTCCCGATGTACACCAGTTGCCTCCCCATTTTGATAGGCTCCCTTAAAAATTACCGCTCCGGTTTTGGGATCTATTTCTCGTCGAACTTCCACTTTAGCCACTTCGGTAGCCCCTTCTTGTAGTTCGCCATTAACCCATTTTTCTACTCGAATTAAGTTACCATCCGGTTTGTAGAACTTCCAGTAGCCATTTTTTAGATCATTTAGATAGGGCCCTTCTTTTGACTTCTGCCCATTCTTATGAAAGCTCATCCATAAGCCTTGTTTTTGCTCCTGTTGATCAAAACGATTGATGTTCTGCTTCCGGATAAGATTACCCTTCTTAAAATACAGGAGGGTAATGATGCGGCCATCTTTAGAATATTCAAAACCTAAGCCTTCCTTTTGACCTCCTTCGTAGGGCACCTCTTTTTGAACGGTACTGTCAGGATAAAAGAAGGTACTTATCCCCACCTGCTCATCAGCTTCGAAAAGATCAATCTTCACTAAAACGCCATCCTCATAAACTTTGCTGGGACCCTGCTTTTGACCAGCTGCATAGTTAATCTCCGAACTGGGTTTACCTTCCCGATTGTAAAATATCCAAGGGCCGTCTAATTTGAAATTTTTCCGATTACCTTCGGCCTTAAGGACGCCACTGCGGTAATAACTTTTCCAATACCCATCTGGCTTGCCATCTCGCAGTCCCCCTTCACTGCTAACCTGACCATTTTCGTAGAAGTACTGGGTTGGAACCAGACTATCTGCAGCAGCTTGCGAGAACGAAAGTAGGGGAATTCCCGAGAGCAGAATTAAAGTCAAGGTTCTTAATAACATATATAGTAGTTCTTTTTAGAATATATAATCTATGATGTTAATGATGTGCTGTGAACAAGGGGTATAAAAAAGGGAGATGTAGCTTGCAGTTTTCATCTATTAAATATTATTCACAACAAATCAGAGCTAACTTACAGTATAAATGCTTCATTTACTAGCACAAAGCTTTTGCTATTCACAATTGTTGAAATCTCTAAACACCGGAAAAAGCGAAAAAATTTTTGGCCGCTTCGCGGTTAATAAACTACAATCGGTCGGTTAAAATTGTTGGGGTAAAAAACAATAACTAGCCCCTCAAAAATCAGATATTTGCCTATAGAAACATTTCGACTAAAAAGTCAAGTGCTTTTTTTAAGAAGTAATAAACAATTCATTGCCGCGATTTTTTACGGCTTGTTAATAACGTTTAATTGAAAACCAGTCGATTAGAGACTTATTAAAAAATACTCACTTATGAAAATTGCCATTGGAGGAGATCACGCTGCTGTAGCTTTAAAAAAAGCGATTATTAACAAACTAGAGGGGGAAGGTCACGAAATACACAACTTCGGAACGGATGCCGAGGACTCTGTCGACTATCCTGATTTTGGTCATCCTGTGGCTAAAGAGCTTCTTAGCAAAAAAGCGGACTTGGGTATTGTTATTTGCGGAAGTGGCAATGGTATTAATATGACCGTTAATAAGTATGCTGATATTAGATCGGCCCTGGCCTGGAATACAGAATTAGCCGCATTAGCACGTCAGCACAATGACGCCAACATTTTAGCGCTGCCGGCACGATTTATAAGTGAAGAGGAAGGTTTAGCTATTGTAGATACTTTCTTAAAGGAATCTTTTGAAGGGGGCCGCCACCAACGCCGGGTAGCTAAGATTGCTCCTTAACAAAATATGGTAAGATTGCCGCTTCCAGGGCCTCCCAGTTTTCGGGGCTAAAACCCTGATAGTTGTCAAGCACATTATAGTTCCCGCTACCCTCATTGCGTGTTTTATCTAACAGTTTCAGGTATTCCAAATCGCTGTTTTTAAACAAGGGGTAATCCTTAAAAAAGACCCAATAATTGTGTCCGGGAGTTTGTCGATATTCGTCAAGCATATAGTTGGCATGATAACTCATCCAATACATATTGCTAAAACTTCCTAAGCTGTAATTTTCGGAGCCGGTGCTTTCTACTTCGGCCACGCGTTGCTTAAAGGTGGGAAAAGAGTCAATACCAAATTTTCGCTTCATAAAGTCCTGGCGCTTTTCATTCCACTCCATTCGCCCATCCGCAATCCTTTGTAAAGACATGTACATACTAAAGGGATTGGCATTGATGTAAATGGCCGTATCAATATGGTTATTGGCCATTAACAAGGGGTTCATATAGGCCCCTTGATCAATTCCCATGAGTACGGTGTGTTCGGCTTTGGGTATTTGCTTTCGCTTGCGCAGATGGCTAATAAGGTTTTGCGCATTTTGAATTTGCTGACCTTTAAACTCCATCGCCTTTCTGCTGTAATAAAACGAGCCATAAGCCGGAGGCTGGTAGATACATAGGATGTTATAGCCCGCTGCGAATATTTTTTGATAAAGCCCGGTTTCCTCAAATTGAACGGTATCTAAGGCTGGGGCTAAAAAAATGAGTAGTCGATCTGAGGGCTCTTCCTGTAGCGCTAAGCTGTAAGGTATACTGTCTCTCAAATAGGCGTCTACATAGGCCGTACGCTGCACGGGAACCTTGCTTTTACAGGCGCTTAAAACAAAAAGTAGGAGTAAGAACGAAAGGGCGGTTCGTATGATTTTTTGCACCTTTGTGCTGGTTTTGCCGAATCCTGTAGACTTAGCCATATTCATTTTTTATTTAGTTGCGATGCTCGCCGTGGGTTTTTACTTTATGCGTCGCAACAAAGATATCGATGATTATTATGTAGGCGGTCGCGGAATGAGTAGCGGACACATTGGATTGAGTGTAGTCGCTACAGATGTAGGGGGCGGATTTAGCATCGGTTTAGGCGGTTTAGGTTTCGCCATAGGCATCGCTGGGAGCTGGATGTTATTTACGGGCCTCATAGGAGCGTGGCTTTCAGCCTATTTCTTGATTCCTAAAATTTTCGGCCTGCTGCGCAGGCACAAGCTATTTACCTTCCCCGAAATTTTTTACCACCTCTTTAATAGTAAAGTGGCCTTTTTAGCCGCTTTAGTTAGCGCAATTGGTTACATCGGGTTTACCGGAGCTCAAATACTGGCAGGGGCAAAATTGGCCACGGCTACCTTTCCCGATTTGAACCTCCTTACGGCCGTTTGGATCATGGGAATCACGGCGGTTGTTTACACTGTTTTTGGCGGTTTAAAAGCAGTAATCTATACCGATACGGTGCAGTGGATTTTATTAATGGCCGGGCTTATTTTTATCGGTATCCCCATGGCTTACTTTGCCGTTGGCGGTTATGATGGTATACGGGAAACCCTCGACCCTTCCTTTTTCGACATTTTTAATCTCTCCTGGGTGCAGGTCTTTAATTGGGCCTTAACTATAATTCCAATTTGGTTTATTGGCATGACCCTCTACCAACGTATTTACGCGAGCCGAGATGAAGCTACCGCTCGTAAAGCCTGGTTTTTAGCCGGTATTTTCGAATGGCCAATTTTGGCCTTTATGGGAGTACTATTAGGCTTGTTTGCGCGCGTAGCCTTACAACAAGGAATGTTCGAGAGTATCGGTTATACCGAACTCGGAAGTATTGATGCCGAGATGGGCTTACCCTTACTATTGCGCAGCGTGTTACCGGTGGGTCTGATGGGTTTAATGATGTCGGCCTATTTTTCCGCAATCATGTCCACGGCCGACTCTTGCCTCATGGCGGCCTCCGGCAATGTTTTAAGCGATATCATTGGTCGCTACACCAAGGTATCAGAGGAAAAACTGCTGTCTTATTCACAATGGGTAACCTTTGCTATTGGCGGACTTGCTCTGTTACTGGCCACCCAAATGAGCAATGTGCTCGATTTGATGTTACTCTCTTACAGCTTTATGGTTAGTGGTTTATTTATCCCCATACTGGCGGCCCTATTCTTTAAAACCCGATCTGCGAAAGCGGCATGGTGGTCTATTTTAATAGGAGGAGGTTTAACCTTAAGTCTGGAGATAGCTAAAATGAAAGGCTGGATTGCTATGCCACTAGGTTTAGACCCTAATTTATTTGGGATTAGTGCATCCCTTATCACATATTTAAGTATTACTAAAACACAAACAAATGAACTTTCTACTCATTGAAGGCGCTTCGGGGCCTCACGATTACTTTAACGAAGAGCGCATTGCCAACTTCCTGTTTAAACACTTGGAACAATATGGCGATCCTAAAGACCAGATTCTGGCTTGCCTCGATTATGTCTTTAACCCAGATAAGGGTGGCTTTGTGGCCATGGCCTACAATGATGAGCAGGAAATTATGGGCGCCACCATTGTGAATAATACCGGAATGAGCGGTTACATTCCCGAGAATATCTTGGTATACATTGCTGTAGATGCTCAAACCCGTGGGCAAGGTCTTGGTAAAAGCCTCATGCAAATGGCTTTGGAGCATGCTGATGGGGCGGTAGCTTTGCATGTGGAGCCCGATAATCCAGCGCGCCACTTATACTCAAAGCTTGGCTTTACCAGTAAGTACTTAGAAATGCGTTACCAAAAATAATGGACGCCCAAGAACTAAGGCATCGCTTGCACAGCTACCCCGAGCTGTCCGGTAAGGAGTTTGAAACCCACAAATTACTTCACCGCCTTATAGCAGAACTAAAGCCAGATGCTTTGGAAACCGTAGGGGAAACCGGCTTGGTAGCGACTTTCGAAGGTAAAGCCGATGGGGACGCGATCTTAATTCGAGCCGATATCGATGCCTTACCAATAGCCGAACCCAATGAGCTCAGCTATCGCTCCACTATTGAGGGCCAAGGGCATAAATGTGGTCATGATGGTCATACCGCGATTTTGTATCGATGTGCCCAGCTCCTAAAAGAACACACTCCCGAGAGGGGTAAAGTACACTTGCTTTTTCAACCCTCGGAGGAAAATGGTCAGGGCGCAGCTAAGGTTTTAGCTGATGAGAATTTCGCGAAGTACTCCTATCAATATGCTTATGCCCTGCATAATATTCCCGGCGCGCCCTTGGGCACAGTGCTTTGCAAAACCGAAAACTTTAATGCTGGCGTTTGTAGCTTATCCTTCGAATACCAAGGACTCGAAACACATGCCGCTCATCCTTGGGAAGGAAAGAACCCCGCAGGGCAGATTGCCGAATTAGTGCAATGGGCCCTTAGCCAGGAAGAGGTAAACCCCAAGCAAGCAAATTACTTTTTATGCACCCCGGTATATAGCCATTTAGGGGCCAAAAACTATGGAATTAGTCCCGGAATTGGCGGTTTACATTTTACCAGCCGCGCCTGGGATGGTGAGCTGCTGAATGATCAGGTGAAAGCCCTTCAGGCGAAAGCCGAAAAAGGCGCCAAGGCAGCCGGTGTTGATTTAAAATTTGAGCGCTTCGAAGAGTTTTGGCCGGTAATCAATAATGCGGATAGCAAGGAACACCTCAAGTCCGTTTGCCAAAAGCTGGGAATCAACTATCAAGAATTAGATTACCCCTACTCTTGGGGCGAAGACTTTGGTTTACTCATAAAAGATAAAAAGGGTTTAATGTTCGGTTTGGGCTCGGGGGAAGATTGCCCGGTTTTACACCATCCTGAATATGATTTCCCAGATGCCCTAATTGAGAAGGGCGCTTTGATTTTTATGCAATTGATAGCGGATCATAAACATGGATAACACGAGCCGAATTGAATTAAGCCGCAGTGCTTTAGCGAATAACTTTGATTACATCAGAAAGCATTTGCAGCCGGGAGCCCGTTTATCCCACGTGGTAAAGGGTAATGCCTATGGCCACGGAATAGACCCTTTTGTCCCTTTGGCTGTGGAACTTGGGGCCGATCACTTTTCGGTGTTTGACGCCCATGAGGCAGCGGCCGTATTAAAAGCCTTAGACCGTTCTGTAGACGTACTAATTATGGGTATGATTAGCGAGGAACAACTAGAATGGGTTATTGATAATCGGGTAAGCTTCTTTGTTTTTGATCATAATCGTTTAGAACAAGCGGTTAAGGTTGCTCGTAAGCTAAAGCGCAAAGCGCGGGTGCATATTGAGCTCGAAACCGGAATGAACCGCACAGGCTTTGCGCCAGAAAACTGGACAAAAACCATTGCCTATTTACGTCAGAATGCCGATGCCCTAGACTTCCAGGGACTATGTACTCATTTTGCAGGTGCCGAAAGTATCGCGAACCATCTTCGGGTAAAAGACCAAATTAAACGTTTTAGAAAAGGCCGTGCGTACTTTAAAAAAGAAGGCCTACCGGCCACCCAAGTGCACGCGGCTTGCAGTGCTGCGGTTTTACGCTTTCCTAAAACCCACTTTGACTTAGTTCGGGTGGGCATCTTACAGTATGGCTTTTGGCCCAATATGGAAACCTTCATTCATACCCAAACCAAGGACGGCTCCGACCACGACCCACTGGAAAGGGTAATAAGCTGGAAAAGCCAAGTGATGAATGTTAAGCAAGTAAAAAAAGGAGAGTATGTAGGCTATGGCACCTCTTATTTAGCCACGCAGGATATGACCGTGGCTGCAGTACCAGTAGGCTACTCCCATGGTTTTAGTCGCAGCTTAAGCAACTCTGGTCGAGCCCTCATTCGCGGACTAAGAGTAGGGGTAATTGGCGTGGTTAATATGAATGTTATGATGTTGGACGTGAGCCACCTTGCAAACATTGAAACCGGAGATGAGGTTATTTTAATAGGTACTCAAGACGATCAAGAAATCAGCGTAAGCTCCTTTAGCGAGTACAGCGATCAAATGAATTACGAATTACTAACACGATTACCCTTGGATATACCAAGAATCGTAACCGAATAAATATGGCCTATGTAACTTTTAGTCGCGGAAAATTGCGACACAATTACCGGTTCTTAAAAAACTTATTCGAGCAGCATAAAATTGACTGGTCGATTGTGACCAAACTTCTCTGTGGCCAGGAACTTCTGGTACAAGAGGTTATTGATCTGGGCATTAAAGAAATATGTGATGCGCGGATTAGCAACCTAAAAGTGGTTAAGGAAAACGCTCCCGAAGATGTACAAACCGTTTACATTAAACCCCCGGCGGGCGAAAGCATTCCAGACTTAGTGAAATATGCCGACGCTAGCTTTAACTCTGAGTTCGACACCATTCAAGCGATTAGTGAAGAAGCTGGTAAACAAGGCAAAGTCCATAAAATCATAATCATGATTGAATTGGGGGATTTGCGGGAAGGAATTATGGGGGAGGAGCTCATTGATTTTTATGGCTCCGTATTTAAACTTCCCAATATCACCGTTACCGGAATCGGCGCTAACCTTAATTGCCTGCACGGCGTTATGCCAAGTACCGATAAGCTGATTCAGTTATCGTTATACAAACAGCTGGTGGAAGCCAAGTTTGGACGAAAAATTCCCTGGGTAACGGGCGGAACCTCGGTGGTTATTCCCCTTTTGCAAACCCATCAATTGCCCATGGGGATTAATCATTTTAGAGTAGGGGAAACCCTCTACTTTGGAACGGATATCGTACACCATGGACCGATGGAGGGCATGGAGCAAGATGTAATTACCCTCTACGCACAGATAATTGAGATTAACGAAAAACCAATGTTGCCCATTGGAGAGCTGGAAGCGAACCCCCAAGGGGAAACTTTTGAGATCGACGAGAGCTTATATGGAAAAACAACCCACCGGGCTATCCTCGACTTAGGCAGTCTCGACATCTCCAGTGACTACCTAATTCCCTTTAAGGATCAAGCGATTGAGTTTGTGGGCGCCAGTAGCGATATGTTAGTAATCGACATTCACGATAACGAAAGAGGCTACAAGGTGGGCGACTTTATTCCCTTCCATCTTAAGTATATGGGGGCCTTAACGCTCTTTAATTCTGATTATATCGAGAAGCGGGTAATCGATTAGCCCAAAGCTATCCGAGCCGCCTTTTACCCTCCTTGCTTGTACCTTAGCTAAAGCTAGAAAAGAGGCCGGGGGCATTAAATGATTAAAAAAGTATCATCAACTTTGGGCATAAGCTCGGTAGATGAAAAAATACCTTTTACTCTTAGCGATAAGCCTTTATAGTGCGGCAGATAATGCCAGTGAGACCGCGCTCTTAAAGGACCCGGCTGAAAGCGAAAACATTTCCTTTAAGCTCATTCCTCAGGTTCAGTCTCTTAACTACCTAAAAGGCAAAGACTTCCACTGGGAACAGCGCTTACCCATTTTTTACGATGAAGGCTTTAGTAGTGAGGCCGTTTATTTAAAATGTTTATTGGCCTCGGGTATTGACCAAGAACCAAAGTTAGTTTTATCCTCAGCCGAAAGGCCATTGCGCGGAATATACTTGAGGCATAATTCCCAAATCGAGGCTAAGGAAGGCTATACTATTCGGTCTAACGAACATCAGCTTAGCTTATCGGCTTCTACCGGAGAGGGCTTAATGCGGGCCATTCAGAGCCTTCGCCAAATTTTAGCGCCCGCTTTTGAAGAATCCAAGACCCAGCATTGGTCCCTTCCACCGTTTGAAATAGTTGATGCCCCACGATTTGAACATCGCGGTTTATTGTTGGACGTATGTCGCCACTTTTTCAGTGTGGAAGCGGTAAAAAAGCAGATTGATCTTCTGGCGCTTTATCGGATGAATGTTTTGCATTTACACCTTACCGAAGATCAGGCCTGGCGACTGGAAAGTGAGGCTTTCCCAAAACTTAATGAAATAGGTTCTTGGCGAATAGAAAAGGACGGCAGTCGCTACGGCGGATATTACAGCAAAAAGGAGCTTCGCGAAATTGTGGCTTACGCAGAAGATCGACACATAAAGGTGATTCCGGAAATTGAACTGCCGGGGCACGCACAGGCAGCTCTAGCGGCGTATCCGCAGTTTTCGTGCTTGGGAGCAGATGCTGCTATTTCGGTCGCCAACGATTGGGGTGTTTTTAAAGAAATTTATTGCGCGGGCAACGACTCCACCTTTTTGTTTTTGGAAACCATCCTCGATGAGGTAATGGAGATTTTTCCGTCTCGATTTATCCATATCGGAGGCGACGAGGCACCCAAATATCGTTGGGAACATTGCGCTAAATGTCAGGCGCGTATAGTTGAGGAAGGGCTTTTAGACGAACATGAACTGCAATCCTACTTTATCCGTCGCATTGAAGCCTACCTAAATAAAAACGGTCGGGAGCTGATTGGCTGGGACGAAATTTTAGAAGGAGGCTTAAGCCCTACCGCTACGGTTCAAAGCTGGCGCGGTATGGAAGGAGGGCTAAAGGCTTTAGAAGCAGGGAACCGAGCAATAATGTCGCCCACCAGTCATTGTTACCTCGATTATGGCCTAGACCGTATCGATGTGGAAAAAGTGTATTCCTTTGATCCAATTCCTACGGGGGTTTCCCCTGTTAAAGCTGCGCTTATTTTAGGTGGGGAATGCAATATGTGGACCGAGTACGTGCCAGATGAAAATACCCTCGATCAAAAAATTCACCCCCGCATGCAGGCCCTGGCGGAAGTACTGTGGACCTACCCCGAAAAGAGGGACTTTGCTGATTTTTACCAGCGCTTGCAAAATCATTATCCACTGCTAGACCGACTTTCGGTGAACTATGGTCCAGAAACGGTTCCAGCCACTATTTACGCCGATGTATATCCGGATAGCAACAAGGTCTTTATTGGCGCCAAACGAAACTTAGCAGACCTAAACCTCTCCGTAAGCTGGAACGACACTAGCGGCCCCTGGGGCTTCGACCTTAAAGAAAGCGGTGTTTTAAAGGTACAGGCTACTAAGGCCGGGCGCCCCTATGGACAATCCATCAGTCAGGCTTTTGCTTTTCACAAAGCCTTGGCGGCAGAGGTGAACTACCAAGAACAGTTTTCGACTTATTATCCGGCGGGTGGGTCTTTAGCTTTGGTAAATGGCCGTTTAGGGAGTCTTAATTTTAGAGACGGACAGTGGCAAGGTTTTGCCGGTAAAGATGTGGACCTTCAGCTTAACTTAGATAGTTTGCAGGTAATAGATAGCCTGGCCATGAATTTCTATCAGTACAATAATGCTTGGATCTTCTTACCCCAAAAGCTCAAGGTATACTACTCGGAAGATGGCAATAACTGGAAGAGGTTGGGTAAAGTAAAACCGCATTTGGCACCCGAAGAAAGAGGCCAGCATATAGAACGGTTTACTATCAGCAAGCAGGTGAGGGCGGCCTATTTAAGAATAGAAATTAGCTCCCTAAAGGTGGTACCCGACTGGCACGAGGCAGCGGGTTCTTCGGCTTGGGTTTTTGTAGACGAAATAGAAGTGTATTAAATGGAATTTGAAGCTTGCGTAGAATCCTTGGAGGGAGCCCTCTTGGCCCAAAAGTATGGGGCTCACCGAATAGAGTTGTGTTCTGCATTAAATGAAGGAGGCTTGAGCCCGAGCTCGGCCTTATTAAAACAAGTGAAGGCCAATTGCTCTCTAGATATTTTCGCTATGATTCGCCCGGTGGCTGGCGGTTTTCAATATTCTGAAATGGAAATACAGCTAATGCTGATGGAAATTGAGGAAATGGCAAAGGGCGGAGCCAAAGGAGTGGTTTTCGGTCTTTTAAATTCAGATGCCAGCTTTGATATAGAGGCTAACGCCCGCTTGATTGCCAAGGCGAAAGAGCATAAGCTTATTCCTGTTTGCCATCGGGCTTTTGACTTTAACCCCAAACCCCAGGAGGCTTTAGAAGAAATTATTGCTTTGGGTTTTAAGCGATTACTTACTTCTGGGCTGGAGCCAAAAGCGATTTCCGGATTATCCTTGATTAAGGAACTACATCTTCAGGCCCAAGGAAGGATTGAGCTTATGGCGGGCTCTGGAGTAATGCCCGAAAACATCGTTCACTTTATGGAAAGTAAAATTGATGCTGTGCACTTTACCGTTGGCACTTTTGAGGAGGGTCTTCCACTGGGCATGGGGGCACGTTTACTATCCGATCAAGAGAAGGTAAAGGCCATCCTGAGTTTTAAAAAATGAAAGGGCGTTTAAGCATAGCATCCCTAATACTTAGCCTTTTAAGTCAGGCCCAAACTATTCAAATGCTTCATGCGGGGTGGGAGTTTAAAATGGACTCCGCTGATCAAGTTTGGCGGCCGGCCGAAGTACCGGGAACTGTGCATCAAGATTTAATAAAGCAGGGGCAGATAGAGGATATCTACTATGAGAATAATGAGCTGCGCTACCAATGGATTGAAACCAAGAACTGGCTTTATCGCACCGAATTCACCATTCCAGCAGGGGCCGGACCGCAAACCCTAGTGTTTGAAGGTCTGGATACCTATGCGCGAATTTTCCTGAACGACTCTTTACTGGGCTTTGCCAGCAATATGTTTAGGCAATGGGAGTTCGACCTAAAGGGTTTACCGGCAGGGAAGCATTGCCTACGCATAGAGTTCATTTCGCCCTACAAGCACCTTCGTAAAAAGGTGCAAGAATACCCGTATCAATTACCGGCCGGCTCCGAAAAGGGGGCGCTTAAAGTGAGTCCCTTCTGCCGCAAGGCCGCCTACCATTTTGGTTGGGACTGGGCACCACGAGTAGTTACCGCCGGCGTTTATCGTAAAGTGTACTTGCGTTCTCAAGGGCCCTATATAAAGGGGATTACCACCTCGGTTTTAGCTATTCGTGATTCTACGGTATTTGTGCAGTGGGATTATGATATCGAAGGAGCCCAAGAGGGATATCAAATTGAACTTCAATCCCAACGATTTGATTTGGAGCGCAAAACCTCGGACGGGAGCCAATTTGCGCCTCTTCGCAAAGCGATTCGTAAAGCACGCTTATGGTGGCCCCACACCCATGGAGAGCCTTACCTCTACCACGATACGCTTCGGTTGTACAAAGGCGACTCTTTAATAGATACACATCCATTTAAATACGCTTTGCGCACGGTAGAATTGGTTCAGGAGGCAGATAGCTTAGGAACGCCATTTTACTTTAAAATTAACGGTAAAGCCATTTTTGCTCGAGGGGCAAACTACATACCCCAGGATATGCTCCTGCCTCGGGTAAAGGACCAGCAGTACCGACGGTTATTGCTTCAGGCGAAAGCGGCAAATATGAATATGTTGCGCGTTTGGGGCGGAGGGGTTTATGAAAAGGAAATTTTTTACCGATTATGCGATAGCTTGGGGATTATGGTTTGGCAGGACTTTATGTTCGCCGGCACTATGTACCCTGCAAATGAGCAGAGCTTTTTAACGAATGTTTCAGCGGAATTAGAAGATAATATTCAAAGGCTAAGCAAGCATCCCTGTATAGTTTTATGGTGTGGAAACAACGAAATTGAGGTGGCCTGGAAGAACTGGGGCTGGCAAAAGCAATATGGCTATTCGAAGGCCGACTCCACCATTTTATGGCGTGCTTATCAATCTCTTTTCGACTCTTTAATTCCCAAAAAATTAAAAGCCTTCGATTCGAACCCGCGACCGTATGTTCATACCAGCCCCCTAAGTAATTGGGGGCACGCAGAAAACTTTAAGCATAGCAGTATGCACTATTGGGGCGTTTGGCACGGGGGGGACAACTTCGAAGCCTTTGCAGATAATGTGGGGCGATTTATGGTGGAATATGGTTTCCAATCCTTCCCCGATTACCGTAACCTCCGAAGGGTGATATCCCTCGAAAATATGCACCTCGATTCGGAAGTGATGCAGAACCGACAGAAGAGCTATGTGGGTAACCAAGAAATTTTACGACAGGTAAAAAGGTACTATTCGGAACCTGAGGACTTTGAACAGTTTATTGTGCTCAGTCAAAAGGTGCAGCAAAAGGCCTTAAAGAAAGCCATAGCCGCACATCGCACCCAACAAGGGTATTGCATGGGCTCTTTAATTTGGCAATTAAACGATTGCTGGCCAGGCCCTTCTTGGAGTATAATCGATTATTACGGTCAAGAGAAAGCCGCCTATCAAACAGTGCGTCAGGGTTTTGGGAAAAACTATTGGCGGGTCGATGGCCCGGTTTTAACCTTTGTGGTAGAAGAGGCTCTGGAATTAAACCTCACCTTACGTTACCGCAGGCCCGAAAAAACTACGGAATCGATTAGTATCAGCAAAGCCTTTACTGCCCCTGGGGTTTATCGGATAAACTTGGAGGAGGAGCCGGCCACTAAGCAGGCTCAGCGGGATTTAGAACTACGGTATATCGAGGCCTTATTTTCTAACGAATAAAAACCTCATCCATAAACAACCAGCTTGGCTCTCCGGCACTGATATGTCCCGGGGGTAAAGGGCCGTAATGATCAATTTCGATTTTGATGAAATAGGCGCGTCTTCGGGAAAAATGCACGCGGTATTTATCTTCTATAAAGCCAAAGGCGGTATCGGCGGTCTCGCTTTGGGCACTTCCTAAAAATTCGTAATTCTCTCCATCGCGCGAAGCGTAAAAGCGTACCTCTTTGGGCATAAGGATCCACGACTTTAGGTCTTGCATATGCGAGGTGGAGATTTCTCCAATATTTTCACCTTCTTCCCCGAGCTCAATAATGAGTTCTAGATCCTCACCTTGCCAGCCTTGCCAAGCTCCGGTTCGAAAGTCTTCGCCTCCGTCAATACCATCTAAGAGCCCAGCCTCACCGCCTCCAGTGTATTGGGGGTCCGGGGCCTGAGAGTAGCTCATCTTCCGGTTCGTTTTTAGTTTAACGAATACCGTTGCCGCCTTTTTGCTCATTTTTTTACCCGGACGATAAGCGATGGCACTAATAACACGATTGTTTTTAATCACAATGGGCTTGTCATACACCATACTTGTGGTATCGGGGTTTCCACTGTTTAGGGTATAATAGATGGTGGCTTCTGGATCGGCACAGTGGAGACTGAGCACCAAACTATCGCGGAAAGCGCCGCTTTCATTTTTAATGTAAGGAACAGGGGTGATGAGGTGTTCCTTAATTTCCGATACAGGCGCGACTAGGGAAGGCCCGGGTTTAGGCCCCATGGTAAGCTTCCATTCGCCGCCGGCCATAATTGTTTCATGATCTATCCAGCCATTTTTGTAAGGTGTCCCATTTAAACTCATGGATTGGATATAAGGGTTTTCGGGCCCTTGATTTGCCACTTTGATTTCAAAGGTGTTGCCGTTTTCAAGCTTAATTCGACCTTCCCGAAGAAGGGGAGAACCGATAGTGTAAATGGGGCTTCCGGGATTTACCGGATAAAAACCTAAGGCGGAAAGGACGTACCAGGAGGACATCTGACCACAGTCTTCATTGCCACTTAAGCCATCCGGAGCATTGCGATACATCTCCTTTAAAATACGGCGTACCATGGCCTGAGTTTTAGCCGACGCACCGCTGTAATTATAAAGATAGGCCATGTGGTGACTCGGCTCATTGCCATGCGCATATTGACCAATAAGACCGGTTATATCCGCTTGCTTGCGACCTGAGGTAGCCTCTGAAGCAGAGAAAAGCGCATCGAGCTTAGCCTCGAAGTTCGCAGGACCGCCGTGCAAACGCATCAGCCCGCTTACATCTTGTGGGGCATAAAAGCTATACTGCCAGGAATTGGCTTCAGTAAAGTTGAAGTTAACCTCAGAAGGATCAAAAGGCGCTAAAAACATTTGCTTGCGTTTAGCCCGCATAAAACCCGTTTGAGGATCAAAGAGGTTTTGATAAAACTGAGCCCGCTCCATAAACACCTCATAAATACTGTCTTTTCCCAGCAGCTTAGCGTATTGAGCGATACACCAATCATTATAGGCGTATTCCAGGTTTTTTGATACCGACTCATGCTCTTCATCGGAAGCGATGTAGCCAAAAGTGCGGTAATAGGCCTTTCCTAGGTCATCGCTATTGGCCGTGGCAAGCATGGCTTCCAAAGCAAGCTCGGCGTCAAAATCACGAATGCCCTTCACATAAGCGTCAACAATCACGGGAACGCTGTGATAACCAATCATGCAACCGGTGTAATTGCCGGCCAGCTCCCACATCGGTAACTTCCCGCCATCGCGATAGTGGTTTAAAAAGCTATTGATGAAGTGATTGGTTTTTTCAACTTGGGTAATGGTGTATAGGGGGTGACTGGCACGGTAAGTGTCCCAAAGCGAAAACAGCGTATACTGTTTTACCGAATCACTCTGATGCACTTTAAGGTCGGTTCCCCGATAATGGCCGTCAACATCGTAAAAGATATTGGGGTTTAAAAAGCTATGGTAAAGCGCCGTGTAAAAAATAGTGTCATCTTCTGCTCGGGCCATCTCCACTTCAATTTTGGAGAGCTCCTTATTCCAGGCGGCTTCTGTTTCTTTTCGCAGCTGTTCAAAATCCCAATGCGGAATTTCGGCGGCCAGGTTTTTTTGCGCCCCCTCTGTAGAAACCGCAGAAATGCCCACCTTAATAAAAAGCTCCTCGATGTCTCCAAAGCTTAGCATCAGCTTGGTACTATCCTGGTTATAGGAACTTTCGGTAAAGGCCTCAGAGAGCTCGAGGTAAAAATAAAAATGCTGCTCCCTTGCCCAAGCGCTCGAAACACGGTGACCCCGTAAGGTCTGATTGTCGATTATTTCCAAGGAAAAGCTCGATAGCTGATCTCGATGTTCAAGGTCAATCATTAAACCCGGCTTTTCCCCATTAGGAAAAAGGTAATGGTGCATACCCGAGCGCGGAGCCGCGGTGAGCTCGGCTTTAATATTATAATCCCGTAGGCTTACTTGGTAATAACCAGCATGGGCCTGTTCCGACTGATGCGAAAAGCGGGAGGCGTATCCTTGATCTACGCCTTTGATAGAGCCATTATCGAAATGCCCTTTCCCGGTGTAAGGCATGAGTAGCAGATCACCATAGTCGGAAATCCCGGTACCACTAAGGTGGGTATGTGAAAAACCGTAAAGAATAGAGTCGGTATAATGGTAAGCTCCGCAGCCGTCCCAACCCGTAAGTCGGGTATCTGGGCTTAATTGCATAAAACCAAAAGGGCTTGCCGCACCAGGATAGGTATGACCATGACCACCGGTACCGATAAAGGGATTTACGAGGTAGGCTAGGTTTTTAGGGCTGGCCGTTTCCTCCGAGTGGCAAGAAAGCAAAAGGTTAAGGACGGCGAGGTATAGGATTGTTTTTCTCATTTAGCTTGGAACTCTTTCCAAACAAGGGCTGCTGCACCAAGGACCGCAGCATTTTGTTCGGTTAGTGCCGAAATTTCGATGCGCACTTTATCTTTATAGAGGTAGAGTAAATACTCTTCGAAGTATTTTTTAGTGGGTCCTAAAAGCAGGTCTCCAGCTCGGGCCATTCCTCCAAATAAGAAGATCGCCTCGGGACTCGTAATGGCCACGGCATTAGCCAAACTAAAGGCCAGCCTCTTGGCGGTATAATCGAGGATACTAACAGCCAAGGCGTCTCCTTTGGCCGCTGCATCACTAACGTGCTTACCACTAAGCTCATCCGAAGAAACTTCGCGAAGCATGGAGTCTTGGGAGGATTTGGCCAGCATAATCTGGGTAGTACGCATTAATCCGGTAACCGAAGCATAGGTTTCTAAACAACCCCTACGTCCACACGCGCAATCTCTGCCATCATGCACGATGATGGTGTGCCCAAGTTCCCCTGCGAAACTATCGTGACCGTAAATGAGCTCACCATTGCTAACAAAGCCACTTCCTACTCCGGTTCCAAGGGTAACCACCATAAAGTCCTTTAAACCCTTGGCTTTACCAAAAACGAACTCCCCGATGGTCGCGGCGTTGGCGTCATTGGTTACAAAGATGGGTGCCTCAAAGTGTTGTTGAAAGAGTACGACTAAGTTGATAACGCCGTTCCAGGGAAGGTTAGGGGCAAACTCTATGGTACCCTGAAAGTGATTCCCATTAGGTGCGCCAATACCGATTCCCAAGAGCTTAAGATCGGAGCCTAAGGATTTTAAATTGTCTTTAATTAAGAGACTTATCGCGGCGGCAAAGTCTTCTGGATGATTAAAATCTCGGGTTTTAACCGAGCCATTTGCCAAAACTTCCCCTTCGGAGTTCACAATCCCAAAAGGACTATTTGTTCCGCCAATATCTATCCCAATACTAATTTCCATTCTTGATGTTTGGTTCTGGATGACGCAATATACAACTAGGCTCCGGTAAAGAAAGGCTCCGGATTTGGGCAGTTGCTTAGGTAGGCTTTCGCCTGATGGCTAGCCACTACTCCGGGATAATCCCCCGAGTTTCCTTCCAGGTTTTTGATTACCTGAAAGTGAAGATGAGGAGGCCAGCCTCCATTTTCGTTCTCTTTTCCTAGGTGAGCAATGCGATCACCGGCTTTAAATTCTTTTCCCTTTTCGAGGCCCTCAAGGTCCGCTAAAGAAATATGACCGTATAAGGTGTAAAAAGCTTTCCCTTTATGCTGATGCTCTAAGATTAGGGTCGCTCCATAATCGCCGGGATTATCATTATACTGGAAGGAATGGACCCTCGCATCGATAGGGCAAAAAATGGGCGTTCCGGCCGGAGCCCAAAAATCAACCCCCAAGTGAATATTGCGTTTGCCTCCTTCGCTGTCAAAGTGCTCGAACTGACTGTATATTTTGCGATTTTCGGCATAACCACCGATGGCATATAAGGCGTGTTCCTGGCGAATACGCTGCAGGATATATTTTCCCAGTTTATCCTGACTGTCGATGTACTTAAGGTCTGGATTGTCTGCCGACAAGTTAAGCTGATGACAGGTTTTAGGGTTGAGAACCAGTTTAAAAAGGGGATGTTGAACGTTTATTTTCATGGCCTCAAATTTAGGGGGCTCAAACAATTGCTACTTACTTCGACGCGCTTTTTGACCAGCCTTTCCGCCAACACCTATAGACATGCTTAAGCCTAGAATAAAGCCTAACCAATAGGGCCAACCGGTATTATGGGAGGCATGAATACCCACATCGAAACTAAACAGCTTACCGAAAGCTGAAAAAAGAATGATGAAACCATGCCATAGTCCACTAAAAAAACCCGCAGGCTGCTCGGTGTAGGCACTAGGGGCGCACCCGCCTAAAAGCAGTGCCAGCCCCACACACAGCCCAAGTGCCCAATAAGAAGGCTTCATTTTTTAAAGGTTTGGTTTGCGACTATAAATTACAAAAATCGCAGCGCATAGGCAAGACTTTATCACGTCGTTAAATAACCTATTTACCGCTTATCGAAGATAATCGACCGTTTATCGAAAAGATTATCGGTAAACGGAAAACACATCACCAACCTCGGTTTCGGTATTTCGGGTTGGCGCTAAATTCGGCAGCACCAATATCCAAGTCTTCACTTTGAGGAATGCGGTGCTCCCCCCAATTACAGACTTTAGGAATAGAGTCCCCATAAGCAGTCCAGCTTCCTTGGTACTGGTTATTTTTATACTCATCTGTATAGCGACGAGGCTGGAAGTATTCTATTTGGATGCCATCAGGCGAAAGCCAATGGGCCCAAAATCGGCCTTGGAAAACACCTACATGCTGTTGACGAGGATCCTCGGCTAGGCGATAAGTCCCACGGAGCACACCTTGGAGGGAATCACCCCCGAGGGATTGCCGTTCAATGGACTCAAGAATAAGGCTCCCTTTAAAGTCACAGCGATTGCCTTTTACCGTGGTAAAGCCGCTCAAATGATAAAGTGATGGAAGGCTGGGGTCTTGTTTTAGATCGGTAAACTGGATGTAGATGCGTTGCTTTTCCTCTCCAATAAAACCTAAAAACTCCCATTGGGGCATCAGCGCCTCACTAAAGTCTTTTTCAATTAAGGGGTTTTCCTGAGGTGTGGTGCTAAGAAGAAAAAGGAGGGAGAGGCTTAAAAAAGAGAAAAGCAATTTCATAGATCCTATTTTAAAGCAAGGTAATGGCTCTTTACCGATAAACGACCGTTTACCGAAAAACATAACACACTGATAAATAGCGCTATAACTGGCGGGTCTACCATTAATCGAAGATAAACGACCGTTTATCGAAAAGATTAACGGTTAATCGGTTTAAAACTCATTGACTTGGTAACCTGATCGTCGAAACGAATATTTATGCTTGTGTTCTCTTTTCTGAGTCCCAGCTGGGAAGAATTATCTAAAACCCTTCGAATGGTCTCGAGCACCTTAAAATAATTGCCAAATCTTTTTTGCTGCCAGCCCGAAAAATGAAAACCGAGCGGCTCTTTGTTTTTTAGACGCTGCAGGATGAGCGCTTCTAATTCTTTTATACCGATTTCACGACCATCAACAATTATTCGGTTTTTTACTCCGGGTTCAAGCCTAAGTTCATACTCATATAATTTAGCTACAAACGGAGATGGTGGAGGAAGGGGTATATTGAGTTCAGCATCAAGACCACTACCATAATAGTATACCTGGAAATTGAAATAGTCCAAGGCCCTAGTATTTGCTTTAGGCTGAACGGCATAATTAATGCCACGCGCATATATATAATCGGGTAGTAAAAAGTGGGCCTTTATAACCGATTCCATGATGAGGTCTTTATCAATTACCCAACGCAAGCGACGATAAGGAGGAATAAAATGAGCTCTATAAAAATAGGCATCATGCAGCCCTATTAAAAACTCAGCTTGGGAAACCACACATTTATTTAAGCTCTTATAAATTTCAAAACTTGAACTGTCGGAAGGGACTAAAAAGTACTCTTGATAAAAGACCCGAAAGCTGCTGTCTCTCTCCCCATAGCTTGTAATAGGAATTTGTACATCGAATCGCTTGTAGGGGTTGTTCTTTGCTATTTCGGCTTCAATGGCCTCAGCATTTACCCAGTCCCATTGACTAGCCAAACCGCTTAATGCCGCAATAAGAAGGGCACTTAAGCCCATATAACGAAAGGCGGTGCCACGGTATTTAAGCAGTAGGCTTTTCCACATATTAAGGAAGAGCGCCAACAGAATACCGGGAAATAACCAAAAATAATTTTCATAAAAGTTAAGGCTGTCTTTTGGGGAGAAAAAGGTCCAACCTAAAAAAGTGATATAAAGGAAGCCCAGCTTAATAAACCAATGTAGAAAGCTCCATTGTAAAACAGTGTGATCATTGTATACCCTACTACGGAAACTTGGCACTTTCGAGCCATAAGTCCGAGCGCGATAAAACCAGAGGTCAAAAATGACTCCTAACCCACCAATGAAGCCCAAGGCCGCAAAGAACAGTTTAAAATAAAGCCGCTCTTCGGAGGTCAATGGCCAAAACTGAAAATAATGGTCCATGGCCATAAAGCGGAGTAGCTCGGCCAGGAGAATACCAAATTGGTAGAAAACCAGGCCGAAGGCTAAACCAAGGAAGAGGCCTCCATAAAAGCGAATTGGCGGTATCCCGATTTTCTCCGGTTGATGATAAGGCATAAATGAAGCAGCAGGTTAAAGCTTGGTTTTAACCTTTCAACTCCTCAATAAACTCTTGATAAGCCTTAGTATTGGCACCTTCACCCTGAGCAATTTCCAAAGCCTTAAGCTCCATTTCCAAGGCTTTTTCGGGCTGATTATTCACTTTTAGAAGGTGGGCATAAGTATCTAAAATATGGTGGGCTTCATTGAGCTCCACAGCCCGCTCGGCCCAGTATAGGGCGTCCCGTAAGGCCTCGGGGTCTTTTACCTTTTCATAGAAAGTCCAAGAGATGTTGTTAAGCTCATCCGCATTATCCCAATAATACTTCTGTACATTTTCGCGGGCTAAGGCTGCATACTCCTCAAAGTTCTCTTCCATTTGAAAACCCAGCAAATCGAGCTGGAAGCGCACCTTTTCCGCACCCGGAAAGTCGAGGGCGAAAATGGCGTTTTTACTCTCTTGGTATTTGGCTTTAGCTTCCTCGCTGCGAGCGCGATAAAGCATGTTCGCCAATCCGTAAAAGGTAGTACGCTCAATAAAACTGGCTCCTTGTTCCCCTTGGGCTTCAATTAATTGATCAGCATGGGCCAACACAGCACGGTAGGTCTCACTATTTATATCGTCTACACTTCCCTGAAGGATTTCCCAATTGATATCCTTAAACCACTCATCGGGAGCAAACTGCTCGAAGTAGCGGTCTACCTTCCCGGCGGGCAGCATATTGGCCGCGCTCATGGTTTTAAAGTAGTCGTGCATGAACTCCTCATTACCAAACTGCTCCTCTACATTTTCGGCTAAATAAGGAAGGTTTCGTTTGGGGTCTTTGGCTTGCTCACCATTGTCGATATAGCTTTGAGGATCGCGATTAGCACCAACCGACACTAAAAGACGCTCGCCTTTATCATCGAGGTAAAGCAGGGTGGGATAGGCCCGGATGCCATACTTTTTAGCAATATCTACACCTTCCCCTTTCTCCATGTCAATCTTTAAACAAACGTAATTTTCGTTGTAGTACTTGGCCACACTGGCTTCGGTAAAAATATTTGCGGTCATCCATTTACAGGGCCCACACCAGGTGGTATAGCAATCGATAAACACAGGCTTCCCCTCTGCGGCGGCAGCGGCTAAACCTTCTTTAAAAGAAAGGTCTCGGAATTCAATTTTTTCGGCTTGCAAGCCAAGGCTTAGACATAGGGCTAGGATTAGATATCGCATATTTTGAAGATTTAAGATTCGATTTCGGAGCTTGAGGCTCGTTCTAAATGATATTCGGGTTTAAGGAGTGGTAAAATATAATCGTAAGGAAGGTCAATATAAAAGCTTCCTTTAGCATAAGGGGCTATTTCGTAAGTATTGTAGTGAAAATGCAGTCCAGTGGTATCGTAGGTAAAAGTCTCTGCCAAACGAAATACATCATCTTCAAACCAAAAGCCCTGCTCTTCGAAGCTAGCGGTTTCGCCAAGGCCATAATTTTGTCTAAAAGCGCCCTCCGCAATTAGGAGTAGCTCGGCTTTACTACCTGGGCTTAACAGACTGTCGATGCTGAGCCGAGCGCCATCCCTTAAGCGGTAGAGTCCCGCATCGCTAAAGGTATTACCGTGAGCGCCGCCCGTAAAACTGCCATGAAAACTATGGTAGCCAAATAAACCGTTTTGGTTGAGGTCAACATGAACGCTTTGCTCTAAGCGCCATGGAACAAGAAAGCTTGTCCCTTCAGCAATTAGCTGATTAATTTCAGTCGAAAGACCCTTAAACAGGCCGTCGTAAGAATTTGGGTTTAGGTCCGAATTAAGGTTATTAAGAATAAGCTGCTGATGAATAGTATCGGCAATGTTTTCAATCAGGCTGTCGCCATTCGAAATTAGCTTTAAATCTACGATGTTCATTTCGAGCCAATGGAAGGAACTATCTTCGGGATACACCCTACTTAAGGTATCCAACTCATAGGATATGCTTTGGGGTCTTAACTTTTCTTTTGGCGGAGAATCGCAGGAGTAGAGGAGACCAACAAGTAGAATCGCAGAGAGGTATCGCATGCTAAAATTTAAGAGCCCGTATTTAAAACTTATTTTTGGCCGAAACCGCAAACTAAGCTATGAAATTATATTCGGTAAATCTTGGAACTTTTAAGTTAGACGGCGGAGCGATGTTTGGCGTAGTGCCCAAATCTATTTGGCAGCGCACCAACCCCGCCGATGAGAACAACCTTTGTAATTGGGCCCTGCGATTGCTCTTGATTGAAGATGGTGATCGCTTAATTTTAGTTGATACCGGCATGGGGCATAAGCAAAGCGAAAAATTCTTTGGTTATTATTTCCGTGGAGGCGATCATGATTTGGATAAAGGACTAGCAGAGCATGGCTTTCACCGCGATGATATAACCGATGTTTTTTTAACGCATATGCACTTTGATCACGTGGGTGGTGCCGTGAGTATGGAGGGCGATAAACTTGTCCCCACTTTTAAGAATGCCAAATATTGGAGCAATAAACATCATTGGGACTGGGCAGTAAACCCCAACCCGAGAGAAAAGGCCTCCTTCTTAAAAGAAAACTTTGAGCCTTTAATGGCCAATGGCCAAATGAACTTCCTTGACCTACCCTCCGAAACCGGTTGGTACGATACCGAGCTCCCTTTTAAGGTCCTGGTCGTAAACGGTCACACCGAAGCGCAAATGCTTCCTTACCTTGAGGTTAATGGACACAAGGTACTTTATATGGCCGACCTTTTACCAAGCGTTGGACATATTCCTTTACCCTATGTAATGGGCTACGATGTGCGGCCCCTGCAAACAATGGCCGAAAAGGCTCCGGTCTTGCAAAAAATCACCGATGAGGGTATGAAAATGTTTTTTGAACACGACGCGGCGAATCAAATGGCGAGCTTAAAAATGACCGAAAAAGGCCCTCGTTTAGAACAAACCTTCCGCTTAGAGGATTTTAACTTATAAGCATTTTTTAAGAGACATTTCAATTCCAATAACACCCGATTAAATGAAGTCTATATTTAAGTCTGCACTTTTTTTGCTGCCCTTTAGCTTAGTGGCCCAAGTTCCTCCTGGTTACTGGCAGCAAGAAGTAGATTACAAGATTAATATTTCACTTTACCCCGAAGATCACAGCTTTAAAGGAAGTGAGGACTTGAGCTACATCAATCACTCTCCCGATACCCTAAATGAGCTATTCTTCCATCTCTACTTTAATGCCTTCCAGCCAAATAGTATGATGGACGTTCGCTCTCGAAATTTACCGGACCCCGATAAGCGCGTGGAAGACCGAATTTCAAAATTGAAGAAGGATGAAATTGGTATTCAGGAAGTGCAGAGCATGAGGGTTAATGGGGAGTCTGCCTTCCTCGAAATGCGAGAGACGGTTTTAAAGGTGAGTTTACAATCACCGATTTTACCGGGAGACACGGCCCAAATTCAAATGGTATTTAAAGGCCAAGTGCCTGAACAAATTCGTCGTAGTGGCCGCGATAATGAAGAAGGAATCGACTATACTATGACCCAATGGTATCCGAAAATTGCTGCTTATGATAATATGGGCTGGCACGCTTACCCTTATGTGGCCCGAGAGTTTTATGCTCCCTTTGGAAAGTTTGAAGTTAACATCGACTTGCCAAGTGATTATAAGGTGGCCGCTACCGGAAGCTTAAAGAATTTTTCGGACTACTGGCAAGAAGAACGAGAAGTTGACGGACTGCAGTTTATGCAGTTAAAAGAAGTTGACGCCGACCGTCGCACTTGGACTTTTACCGCCCAAGATGTGCACGATTTTGCCTGGGGGGCCGATCCAGATTATGAGCATACCATGATGCCTTTAGACTCGGCCTTAAACCTGCATTTCTTTTATTTAAAAAAGTACGACGACACCTGGGAGCGCCTTCCAAAATATACCGCTCAGTTTTTTAGAGAGATGAATACCCGCTTTGGTCGCTATCCTTATCCACAGTTTTCGGTAATACAAGGAGGTGATGGTGGAATGGAATACCCCATGTGCACTATGCTTAAGGGCACCGGAAAAATTAGTGGTTTGGTAGGGGTAACCGTACATGAAGGGGCGCACAACTGGTTTTACGGCATTTTGGGAAGCAATGAAACCCGTTTTCCATGGATGGACGAAGGCTTTACCTCCTTTGCCGAAAGTGAGGTTTTAAATGCCATCACCCCAAAACCTAAGGTAAACCCACATGCAAGCTCATTTGCGGCCCATGCCTTTTTAGCCTCCAAGCCGGAGCAAAATGAACCGATGAGCACGATGGCCGATCGTTATGAGCGCAACCGTAGTTATGGGATAAATGCCTATTCCCGCGGCGAGATTTTCCTAGCTCAAATGCGATATATCGTAGGTGAAGACGCCTTTAATCGTGCGATGCTGCGCTTTTTCGAAACCTGGAAATTTAAGCATCCCGAACCTTGGGACTTAGTGCGAATTATGGAGCGGGAAAGTGGTTTGCAGCTAGATTGGTATTACCACCAGTGGGTAGAAACCACTAAGCTTATTGACTATGGCATTGCGGAGGTTGACGGTGGCAAGGGCAACACCCGCATTACTTTGGAGCGTTTGGGAACGATGTCGATGCCTCTCCGAATCAGGGTTTACCTGCGCGATGGAGTAGAGTTTAATTATTATATACCCACCCAAATGCAGTACGGTCCTTGTCCGCAAGAAGGATTGGCAAACCTCGAGCCTTGGCCTTGGACCCATCCCGAACATGAAATTAATCTACCATTTGAGCTGGATCAGATCGAATCGATAGTAATTGATGAGGAAGGCTTTATGGCCGATGTAAATCGTAGCAATAATAGTTACCCTAGTGAAGAAGGGCAGTAGTTAAATGTTCTCGTGGAGTGCACGGAGACTGATGAAGAGCCCAAAGCCAATGAGGATGAGGGCAATAATCTTTTCCATGATTTGCATTCCTCTACCCGCCAGCTTCTTTTTAAAGCGGTTGGCGAAGTAGATTTTTAAAAAATCAAATCCTAAATAAACCCCAATGGTTGCGGTATAAAATACTAGCATTCGTTGGGGTTCATTATGAAGTAGATTTCCAATGCTTATGGTTGTCGCTAACCAAAAGAGGAGCACGCCAATATTGAGGAAGTTTAGGAGAAACCCTTTAACGAAGAGTAGGCCGCGACGGTTTAAGCTTGGACCCGTTCTTAGTTGGTTAGGCTTTTTCGACTTATGCAGGTAGTAACCACCAAAAAACATCACCGCTAAGCCCGAAAAAATGCCAATCCATAAATTGGACTTGAGGTTTTCCAATAAGGGTCTACTGCCAAAATAGGCGAGTAGAATAAAAAGGATGTCTGCGACTACGGCGCCAAGGTCAAGTATCAAAGCCGATACCTTTCCCTTGGAAATGCTCGTCTCAATAATCACGAAAAAGATAGGTCCGGCAGCGAAACTTAAACTCAGACCCAAGGGTAAGGCATAGAGAAGCTCCAAAAGATCGAGATAGCTTTATTCCTCCTCCGTTTCTTGGGCGGCTTTTAGTTCATCGTACTCTTTTTGGAGGGCTCGTAAATCGGCCTCCAACTTTTCTGCTTCCTGGGTTTTGGCCATTAATTGATCTTGACTGTCTTGATAAGATTTTTGCAAGTCGGCCAACTCCTTACGTTTTTTATCAAGCTCTATTTTTAAGGTATCTACTTGTCCTTTGAGCTCTTTAATTTCCTTTTGCAGTCCTGAAGTAGTGATGGTATTGTAGGCGATATAAAATAAAAAGCCCAAGGCAAAGATGATATTGGAGTAAACGGCGCGTTGTGGCTTATCTCCAAACACAAAATACATGACCAGTGCGGCCGCTACAACCAAGGTTCCAACTACTAGAACCAAGGTTTCCATTTTTTTTCTATTCATACCCGATGGTTTGTCCGGTTGCGTGCTTAAAAGTAAAGATTTTTATACGGGAACAAAGTCTAATTGTTTCTTCTCTAAATCGGCGTTTTTCACTTGGATTGCAATATCATCTCCCAGCTGGAAAACCTTACCATATCGATCGCCAACGATGCAAAAATTGGCTTCATCAAAACTGTAGTAATCGTCCTTAAAATCGCGAATGCGAATCATCCCTTCGCAATGATTATCGCGAAGCTCCACAAATACACCCCATTCGGTAACACCGCTAATGGTCCCCATAAAGGTTTCCCCAACTTTGTCTTCCATAAACTTCACCTGCATGTATTTTATAGACTCTCGTTCTGCTTCGGTGGCCACGCGTTCACGGTCCGAACTATGCTCACAAAGCATTTCGTAGTGATCTTTTCCGGGCGATTTACCCCCTTCTAAATAATGTTGCAATAATCGGTGTACCATCACATCGGGGTAGCGACGAATGGGTGAGGTGAAATGGGTGTAATACTCAAAGCTCAATCCATAGTGGCCGATATTGTCGGTGCTGTAAATAGCTTTGGCCATGGAGCGGATCGCCAGTTTGGAAATCATATTGTCTTCCGGCTTACCCTTAACCTGACTTAGCATTCGGTTTAAGCTTTTGCTGATGGCTCGTGAATTGGTGTAGGAAACCTCGTAGCCAAATTGTTTCACAAAGGTGCCTAGGTCTCGCAATTTATCCGGATCGGGATCGTCGTGAATTCGATACACAAAGGTGTTACCACTGGGCTTATCGCCTTTTTTGCCGATAAACTCCGCCACCGAGCGGTTGGCTAAAAGCATAAACTCCTCAATCAAGTGGTTTGCTTCCTTTGACTCTTTAAAATATACGCCCGTGGGTTGATTGTTTTCATCTAAATGAAACTTAACCTCTGCTCGATCAAAAGCTAAAGCACCACTTTGCATACGGTCGGCCCGCATTTTTAGCGCGAGGTCGTTCAAGATATTTACCTCTTCGGCAATAGGCCCCTCTTTGGATTCGATAAGCGCTTGCGCATCTTCATAAGCAAAACGATGATCGCTAAAGATTACGGTACGTCCAAACCATTTATTAAGGACTCTGGCCTGATGGTCCATTTCAAAAACCGCCGAGAAACAAAGTTTTTCCTCTCGTGGTCGCAGGGAGCAAACCCCATTCGAAAGCTTCTCGGGCAACATGGGTACTACTCGGTCGACCAAGTAAACCGAAGTGGCACGTTCTACTGCTTCCTTATCCAGGGCCGAGTTTTCGGGAATGTAATGACTCACATCGGCAATATGGACTCCAATTTCATAATTCCCGTTTTCGAGCTTTCGGAAAGAAAGGGCATCATCAAAGTCCTTTGCATCGGCGGGATCAATCGTAAAAGTTAGGATGTCCCTAAAATCCCGACGCTTAGCGATTTCCGCCTCACTAATTTTCTCAGGAATGGTTTCGGCTTCCAATTCGATTTCTTTCGGAAATACTCGCGGTAAACCAAACTCTGCCAAAATGGAATGTATTTCTACTTCGTGGTCCCCTGGGTTACCCAAAACTTCGGTAATTTCTCCAAAAGGGGAAGAGGCTTTGGGCGGCCAGTCGGTAATTTTTGCTACCGCTTTTTGACCGTGTTTGGCGCCGTTTAGCTTTTCCTTGGGGATGTAAATATCCACTAACATTTTTCGGCTATCTGGAACTAAGAAGCCGTATTCTTTAGAAAGTTCTATCGTTCCAACAAACTCGGTACGCGCGCGTTCGAGGATTTCTACAATTTCCCCTTCTGGCTTTTTGTTTTTGCGCTGGGCATACATCAATACCTTAACGATGTCGCCCTGCAGGGCATTTCCGGTCGCTCTCGGAGTGATGTATACATCTTGATCCAGTTCTTCGCTAATCACATAGGCAGAACCTTTACTGGTTAGGTCTACTTTACCCGTAATGTAATGGTCGCTGTGCTTGTAGCGGTATTTTCCGCGTGCCGGCTCTTCGATTAAATCTTGCTTACGCAAAGAGGCCAAGGCCTGGAGCACCATATCGCGCTCGTTATGATCGTTGATGCCAAGTTTGGCAGATAGTTGTTTGTAATTCAGTTGTTTTAATCGGTCTTCTCTTAAGACCCCCAAAATCGCCTTTTCGATTTTGGCCAAACGCTTCAGGCGTTTATTCGCTTTTTTTGGTTTCATCTTAACGCGAAGGTACAGATGTGTTTTAAGCTAGGAGTTAAGGGAGTTTGAAATCCTTAAATATTATTGACCAACTTCGGTACAAACAACTCTTGGCGAGATATTGCTTTCGAAGAAGGAAAGAGTTTTCATCTTTAACAAAGCCGTTAATTAAGAATAATATTCCCAGTGTTTCGGTAGCCAGAGTTATCCTTGTACCAATCGGCATAGCTCGCTCCGCTAGTTTGTGCCCAAGAGTTAAAGTAATTGTAAGCGGTATTGATGGGCTTTTGCTCCTCAGGATAGCGGAATTCATGAATAATATTGATCCCCCAAGGCAAACTATTTTCGGTACGGTAGTAGCGGCCGCTACCAGGGTTACTGTCATCGTGAATAGAATTGAAGAATGAGGGGTCCATTAAATCGGTAGGGGCATTGTCTGCTAAATGCAATTCTCGTCCGCGAATACCGTCGATGATTAAGAATGGATTATAAGGAGCGCTACCTAAAATGGAGGGGTCTACAGGGTTCACGAAGGTAATAACGATGTTAATTTCATTTCCAACAGAAATTGGTTGACCCCTTTCGGTGTTTATGTAAAGCCCATTACCAAGCTTTGGGATGTTATCGTAAGCATCATCAAAAACAATTATGGTTGCTCCGGAATTATGCCCTGCTTCCAAGCCCTTGGCGTCGAGGTTAATGTAGTTCTCGGTAAGATTGGTTCCCGTTACAGAGCTGATTAAAGCGGGGTCGATATCCATTTTAAACCCGAGTCCATTTCTAAAAGAAGCGCCAATAGCTTTAATTCGAAATTTAGCCTCTAACCGTACCACTTGGTTGTTGGCATTGGCAATTTGCGTGAATCGGTAATTTACAACCAAGTCGTTAAAATCGTAATCTCCTTGTGAGGGCCACAAGTCCTCAAAAGCTAATGAGCCCCAGCCAATATCAGAAGGGGTGTAAGTGGCTTCTGCGGCACTGGGGTCATTTGGAAAGTCATCTAGCGCATCAATAACACCGTCATTATCGGTGTCTGTGTTGGAAAGGTCTTGTATGGCACATTTATAAGAACCGAGGTCATTTATTTTATGTGGATAGGTGTTTACTACCGACCAAGCGCCGTCGTACTTATCCATTTCAATTAGTTGAGAATTGGCATCGTTTGTTGCGAGGTATAACCTATCGTTACGGTCGATGGCCATGGAGGTGGGTTGAAAAGGAAGGTTTTCGGCACTAATCCGGGTGGCATTGGCCGTGGTTCCATTAATATCAATTCTGTATAAACCCGAGAAACAGCACATATAAATGGTGGAGTCCTGAGAGATAGCCACATCACCACCACCTACAGGAGATTCCAGGCCTATGATATTAAACTGTTGAACCACTTGATTGGTTTGGGGGTCGAGGGTATACATCACCTCGTTTTTCGCTAAATATAAAAGGCTGTCAACATGGTTGTACTCCATTCGAGGATAGTTTCCACCAAAAGGATTGCCATTGTGGGCGACGTGAAAAGTTCCGGCTTGATAGTCGTAATACCTTAAGGTTGTGCCCGTATTGTAATAAACAATTTCATTCTCTTGATCAACGGCACAGGCAATAGAGCCTCCTCCAACAAGGTTAGGGAGTGCGGTTGCGTTATAATTGCCGCTTTCAACATCAATTGTATAAAACCCACCTTGACCATTTACTGCATAAAGTGTTTCGGCGCAGTTTAAAGCTTTACCATTTCGCTTATTATAGCTTATGGAAGCAGAGTTGCCATTAATGGAAATGTAATCGACGCTAATTGCGCCATTAGCATTACGTTCTACTTTAATTCTTTTGCAAAAGAGGGGTAGCACCACTTTAATCTGGCTGGTATTTCCTTGAGGAAAGAAACTGGCCACCTTCTCTTCTTTCTGTCCGTCGAAAGCGGCAAATACAGTGTACTTTACTCTGTAGGTATCAGCATCGTTAATGGTGAGGTTTACATCCGTTTCCGTTCTAAAGTCGAAATTGGGGTCCACACTAAGGTTTTCGATAGAAACATTTGGATCTTGGCTTTGATTAGTGTCTTCGGAATCTTTTTTACAAGAAACACTAAGACTAAGTAGAAGGAGGAGAGCAAGAAACTGACGCATGACGGTTGATTTATTCCATAAAGTTATGCGAAGGAAAGTTTTTTACTATGCCAGCCGAGCAGAAATTCGACCAATGGGCGGAATTTCACGACCGATAAACAAATTGCTAAACAGAGTTTTAGCTTAAATTGAAGAAATTTTTTCAAGTTCAGGCAACCTTTGCCTATCCGAGTAGTGTCAGTTTACTGAAGCCTCCAAAGAAATGGGTATTGTACGAAATCTACCAAGCACCGAAAAGCGACTTGTGAAGCAGTGTCTTCGCGGGAATGCTGAGGCGCAAAGAGAATTGTACGATCGCTACAGCGGGGAAATGTTAGCCGCCTGTAGAAGATACACCCAAAGTTTAGAGGATGCTGAGGAAGTTCTTTCAAATGGTTTTATAAAGGTTTTTAGTCGTTTAGACCAATACCGAGGCGAAGGGGCCTTAGGGGCCTGGATCCGCAGGGTTATGGTTCGCGAAGCATTAAACTTCATCCGCTATCAAAAGAACCTGTTTGTAGAGGTTGAGGAAGAGCGAACGGCCGAGTTTGGACATAGCAGCGTAAAAGATCACTATGATGCCGAGCATCTAATGCGTATGATCAACGAGCTACCCACGGGCTACCGAACGGTTTTTAACCTCTTTGCCATAGAAGGCTACAACCATAAAGAAATAGGCGAGATGTTGGAGATTTCAGAGAATACCAGCAAGAGCCAACTCAGCAAGGCGCGCAAACAATTGCAAGCCAAATTGAATGAATACGAATTGATTGCTAAAAAGAATTAATATGAGTTCCAAGCACCCCATAGACGCCCTCTTTGAGAAGGAGCTCAAGGAGCACAAAATTGAACCTAGCGCAGCCGCTTGGGAGAAGGTGGCCTCCGCAACCCAAGCCAAAGGTTCTTCGAAAAAAGGACTCTTTATTTTAAGAGCCGCATCAGTGGCCCTATTGGTTGGCATAAGCTCCTTGTTTTACTTTAATCGCAATAGCTCGCAATTACAAGTGAGCACTCCCACTTTAATTGAGGAGTCGATTGCCGCAGGTCCTGATAATACTCCAAGCACTAAGAACGACGAACCAAAGGCGGAGCCCAGCCAAGGGACGACAAGCCCCAGTGAGCCTAAAAAGGAACCCAAGAAAACCGAAAAGCCAAGTGCCAAGAAGCGTAGTGCCCGAGTTATTCCGGTGCTTCAACAAACCATTTCGGATCCAGTTTTAGCCATGAATGATTTGGAGCCCGTGAGCTTCGACCTTCCCCTAGAAGAAGGAGAGCCAGTTGAAGATCGTAATGTTTTGAGAATTCGTTTACAAATGCCCGAACTAAAAGGGGATTACAGTAAACGAAAAACCAAAAAAGCAGATTTGGGTCAGCGTATGTGGGCCTACGCCTCTACCCAGTACGAAAGAGTGCGGGCGGGAGAAAAAGTAGAGCTCCCCAATACCGACGATGCGAAGATTGAAATTCCCTTACCCGACTTTATTAATCGACGATTCAATAAATAATTAGAAATGAGAACACTACTAAGCTTACTATTCATAGCAGCCTTTACTTTTCAGGCGCAAGCCCAAAGCGAAGAACGCCAAGAAGAACTCTCGCAGGAGTTAAAAAAGGAACTCAAAATCCTTTCTAAGCAAGTGGCAGAGTTAACAGAGTTAATGGCGACAGAAGTAGAGACTCAGCTGCAAAAAGACAGTTTGCAAAAACGCATTGATAAGAGCAAGAAGGCCATTAAAGAAACCGCAACAAAAATTAAGGCCTATAGCAAAGAACTTAGCGAGGATTACGATCTGACCGAAGAACAGAAGCAACAGCTTCGAGAAGGTGCCGATTCGTTTGGGGAAAGCATGAAGAGCTTTGGCTCTGCTATAAATTCGATAGCCCGCGACATCAGCGAGATTATTGAGCACCGAGGAAAACCAGATAAAGAGAACGAAAAATGAAAACAGAACACTTTAAAACTAAAATGAAAATGAAAAAGTCACTTTTAATGGCCCTTTTAGTGGCCTTCGGATTCGGGCTTTCGGCCCAGTCGGACACTACCGTTCGCAAGAAAATTGAAATTCAAATTGAAGAGAACACCTTAAGCTTTGACGCTGATGAGGATATGAGCCAAAAAGACTTGGCTTCTATGATTGGTTTCGCAACCCAACAGGTGGCCAAGTTACAAGCCAACCATCAGCGCATCGTTCAAAAAATTGAAGCCCAACGAGAAGCTGGAAAGCTAAGCGATGAAGAAGCGGATCAACTCTTAGACCAAGCAGAAGAAAGCTTTGAAACGAGCATGGAGCGCTTCGAAGAAATGATGGAAAACTGGGGCGAAGCCTATGGAGAACGTATGGAAGCCTGGGCCGAGCGCTATGAGGAAAGCATGGAAGTTTGGTCGGAAGAGTTAGAGGAAGAAATGGAATCTGGCGATTCGAGCAGAATGGGAAAAGCACCGCTTATGCCGCCTATGCCTCCCATGCCTCCCATGCCAGACGCTCCTCAGGATTCCGGTAAGAAGAAAATTATCATCTCCAAAGAGGGAGTAATCATCGGTGACGAGGAAATTATCATCGAAAAAGAAGAGGAAGACGATGATATCGAATTCGACGCCAGAGACTTCTTCAACCGCGGAGAGCGTAAGAAATCTAGGTCTATCAGCAGAACCGAAGACTATTTTGACATCGCCTACGGTTTCAATCAACAATTAGAAGACGGTCAGTTCCTTGTAGAAAACACCCCTGGAGAACTTGACTTTTGGTTATCCAACTCTTTTAATATTGGATTTGGTTATAAAACTCGGATTGGCAGCCCTTACAGCAAGCTTTACCTAAAATATGGAATCGATTTCTCTTGGCACAACTTCGCCTTAACGGGAAATGAGGTTCTCGATATGGATGCCGATAGCTCTTTCTTTAACAACATTGGTCCCTCAGCTAGCTATGAGGAGAATGAATACGACATCGCTTACTTTAATATTCCATTAATGTTGCAGCTTGACTTTAGCGATGCTGGTGATCGCGATGAGTCTTGGACCATTGGAGTAGGTGGTTATGGCGGGGTTCGCCTTATGGCTGAGCGCGAGTTGGAATACAGCACACCAACTTTTGATGAGGTAAGCCAAGAAGTAAAAGCAGACTTCTTTACCAATCAGTTCCGTTACGGATTATTAGCTCAGGTTGGATATGGCTCCTTTAAGATAACTGCCAGTTATGATTTAAATGAGTTTTTCCAAGCAAACAGAGGACCTGCAGCCTATAACATGGCGAACATAAGCTTAGGCTTTACTTTTTAATTAGACCAAAAAGTTCTACCCATATCGTGTGCTGGGTAGATTGGAAAGCGATCCTTGGAGGGGATCGCTTTTTTTATTTTAAGCCTGTCTCAATTTGTACTTTTAGCCCATGAATTGGAAACTAAAGGATTGGCAAAACCTTACGGTAGATGAGCTTCACGCTATCTATAAATTAAGAACCGACGTTTTCGTTGTAGAGCAAGGCTGCGCTTATCCAGAGGTAGATGAGCACGACCCCCCAAGTAGACACTTAATGGCTTGGGACGAAGGAGAGCTCGCTGGCTATGCCCGTATTTGTCCGCCCCATACCGTTTATCCTGAGCCCAGTTTAGGCCGAATTGTAGTCCATAAGGAGCAGCGAAATAAGGGCCTCGGAAAAGCGCTGATTAATCGTTGCTTAACGGACCTAAAGAAGAACTATCCTGATAGTCGAGTGAAGATTCAAGCGCAGGAATATTTAGCTTCTTTTTACGCCGCCTTTGGCTTTAAAATCATTACCAAATCTTATCCCGATGTAATGGTAATGCACGTGGATATGGTGCTGGATTTAAACCAAGAAAGCCAGTCGGAATAGACTGACTTTGGGAAGTATTTTGCCTTGTAAAGTTTAGTCGTCGAAACTTATTACGACATTTTCACTGCGCGGGTGACTTTGGCAAGTAAGCACGTAACCGTCCTCAACCTCATCGTCTTCCAAAGCGTAGTTCATATCCATTTCTACCTCGCCTTCAATTACTTTGGCCCTGCAGGTACAACAAACTGCGCCTTTACAAGCATAAGGCACATCTGCGCCAGCGTCTAATGCGGCATCTAGAATAGCATCGCCATTAGTGTTAAGGCCAAAATGAGTTTCTTCTCCGTCAAGGATAACGGTTACCTGAGCGTCAACCTGCGTTTCTCCTTTGGAGCTCACCTTTGTTTTACCGGCAATGCTTTGAGCAGGAGAGGTAAACAGTTCAAAATGAATTTTCTTTTTATCGACGCCTAAGTCCTTTAAGCTTTCACTAACACTCTTAATCATTTCCTCTGGCCCGCAAAGGAAATAGTCGTGAATTTCATTAACATCAAAAAAGCGCTCGGCAAAGGTTTTACACTTTGCTTCGTCGATACGACCTTTAAGGTAGTCGCTACCTTGATCCTCGCGACTAAGCACATAATGAACCTCTAATCGGTTCATATAGCGGTTTTTCAAGGCTTCGATTTGCTCTTTAAAGATAACCGACTGGGCGGTGCGGTTACCATAGAATAAGGTAAAGGTGCTATTGGGTTCGTGCTCGAGTACCGATTTCAGAATACTGTATACCGGGGTAATCCCTGAGCCAGCCGCAAAGCCCACATAGTTGTGAGCGATGGTTTCATTAATGGGGGCATTAAAATTCCCGTCGGGAGTCATTACCCGCATTTCGGTGCCCACCTGTAATTTCTGGTTTGCCCAGCTGCTAAAACGACCTCCCTCTACTTCTTTAATGGCCACACGAAGTTCCCCATCGAAAGGACTGGAGCATAAAGAGTAGGAGCGACGAACCGCTTCGCCATCAATTTCAGCTTCTAGGGTTAAATATTGCCCCGGAATAAAACGATAATCTTCCTGAAGATTTTCGGGAACATCAAAGGCAACGGAAACACAGTCGGCAGTTTCTCGATTTATATCTAAAACACGCAAGTTGTGGAAACTAGGGCGGCTTTTAGGCTTCTCGGCAGTAAAAAGAGAGGTGGAGGCGCTTTTCGCCTTTTTGAAAAAATTAAGCATAGATTCAATCTATTTTCGCAAAAGTACATTCTAATAGGCTTAGGAACAATTTGCGAGCCCTTTAGTTTTAAGTATAGATACTATCTTTGTGACGCTCTCAAAAAAGATGAATATGACTAAAGAAATGAATTTAGAGGAACGCTTTCAGGCGTATGTTGATGGAGAGAATAAAGTCGAGCCCAAAGACTGGATGCCGGAAAAGTACCGGAAAACGCTAGTCCGTCAAATTTCACAGCACGCTCACTCCGAGGTTGTTGGCATGTTGCCAGAAGCAAACTGGATTACTAGAGCGCCTTCATTGCGTCGAAAAGTGGCGCTTTTGGCAAAGGTCCAAGATGAGGCCGGCCATGGTTTATACTTATACAGTGCCGCCGAAACCCTTGGTGCCGATCGCATGGATCTAGTGGAGGACCTCCTTAGTGGAAAAGCCAAATACTCCAGCATTTTTAATTATCCCACTCCCACCTGGGCCGATATTGGCGCCATTGGTTGGTTAGTAGATGGTGCGGCGATCGCCAATCAAGTGATGCTTTGTAGAACCTCCTATGGGCCCTACAGTAGAGCCATGGTTCGCATTTGTAAGGAAGAAAGTTTTCACCAGCGTCAGGGTTATGAGATTTTAATGTCGCTGGCAAAAGGAACTCCTGCCCAAAAGAAAATGGCACAAGAGGCACTTAACCGCTGGTGGTGGCCCTCTTTAATGATGTTTGGCCCTACCGACGATAATTCACCAAACTCTGCGCAGTCCATGAAATGGAAGATTAAGCGCAAGAGTAACGATGAGTTGCGTCAAGAGTTTATCGACAAAACAGTTCCGCAAGCCGAGTATTTGGGCCTAACGGTTCCCGATAAAAATCTAAAATGGAACGAGGAGAGAGGCCACTACGATTTTGGCACCATTGATTGGGAGGAGTTTTATCAGGTAATTTCCGGCAACGGAAAATGCAATAAACAGAGAATGAAAGCTCGTCAGGATGCGCACAATGCCGGTGCCTGGGTACGAGAAGCCGCCAATGCTTACGCTGAGAAGCAAGCCGCTCGCAAGGCTGAGGAAGGCAGTGCTGCTTAAAGAAAAGACCAAACCACCTCTAAATATGAGCTCAAAAGATAACTGGAAGATTTGGGAGATTTTTATTCGCTCCCGCAACGGCCTAAGCCATAAACATGTGGGAAGCTTGCACGCTCCCGATGCAGCAATGGCCATAAAAAACGCCCGGGATGTATATACGCGTCGAAGCGAAGGGATTAGCATTTGGGTAGTGCCTTCGGATGAGATAACAGCCTCATCTCCTGATGAGTCGGAACCATTATTCACTCCGGCCGACAATAAGGTCTATCGTCATCCTACCTTTTATGAAATTCCGGATGAGGTAGGCCACATGTAGGGCACCTCTCCTTAAAAATCATCCTCTTGAAAGATCAATTATTACAATATACCTTAAGGCTTGGCGATAATGCCTTAATCCTTGGACAAAGACTTGGTGAATGGTGCGGACACGGCCCCATTTTAGAGCAGGATATTGCGCTCACCAATATCGCTCTCGACCAACTAGGACAGGCCCGTTTATTGATGCAATACGCTGCCGAGCAAAAAGGAGAAGGTTACACGGAGGATAAGATGGCTTTTTTCCGCGATGTAACCGAGTATCACAACTGCTTGATGGTAGAGCTAAAGAACGGTGACTGGGGCAGAACAATTGCCCGTCAGTTTCTATTCGACACCTACAATTATTTCTTTTATACCGCTTTACTTTCATCTGCCGACGAGCGTTTAAAGGATATTGCCCAAAAAGCAATTAAGGAAATCACTTACCACGCTCAGTGGAGCGCCGAGTGGCTAATCCGTTTAGGGGATGGCACGGAGGAAAGTCATCGCCGCGTGCAAGAGTCCTTAAACGACCTTTGGGAATGGACTGGCGAAATGTTCATGATGGATGAGGTAGATAAGGCCATGTTGGAAGCCGGCATTGGCGTTGATTTAAACCGCATCAAAGAGCAATGGGACCAAAAGGTGAGTCAGATTATAGAGATGGCAACCCTTACAAAGCCCGAAGACGGTTGGATGCAAAGCGGAGGTAAACAAGGAGAACACTCCGAATATTTGGGCTATGTTTTAGCTGAGATGCAGCACCTTCCACGCATGCACCCCGAGGCCGAGTGGTAGCGCTAAGCGCAATCAGTTCTGATGGAACACAGCAAAGCCCTAGTTTAAAAAGCAAACTTGAGGACCTTACCCTGATCAAATCCTTAGCCTTAAAGCAAGAGAATTTTGGATAAAGTTTGGAACATATTAAAAAACGTTTCCGATCCTGAAATCCCGGTTTTAACGGTAGTGGATATGGGCGTGGTTCGAGATGTTGAAGAGCAAGATGGGAAATTAACCGTTAGCATAACCCCCACTTACTCTGGCTGTCCGGCGATGAATGAAATAGAAAGTAATATTCGCTGGGCCCTAGAAGAGGCAGGGTATAATGAGGTTGAGGTTAAAACCCTAATTTCTCCTCCTTGGACCACAGATTGGATGACCGAAGAGGGAAAACAAAAACTTCAGGAGTATGGAATTGCGCCACCTGAGGGAAGCTCAGCCGATAAGTCCGTATTATTTGGCGAGGCAAAAAAGGTGATGTGTCCCCGTTGCAAGTCGCGCAATACCAAGATGATTTCTCAATTTGGCTCCACCGCTTGCAAAGCCTTGTATCAATGTGAAGACTGCAAGGAGCCCTTCGACTATTTCAAGTGCCTGTGACCTTTAGTGGGCAGGGCCTTTCTACACTTTGATTAATGCACCCGCTTCCAAGCCTTTAAACTCCTGCTCAATCCCTAACTTCGCGACAAAAGAACTCTCATGTCCGAATTTATACAGGCTTCACAAGATGGTGGCGTTTTAACCCTTCGCTTAAATCGTCCGGATAAATACAATGCCTTTGTGCGCGAAATGGCCTTGGCCCTTCAAGCAGAATTTGCCAAAGCACAAGTAGATAAGAGCATTCGAGCGGTGGTTCTCACCGGTAATGGTAAAGCATTTTGCGCGGGGCAGGATTTAGCCGAAGCAACCGATCCCCAGGGTCCAGAACTCACTAAGATTGTTACCGAGCACTATAATCCCATTATTGAAGCGGTTCGAAATTTAGAAAAGCCCGTTGTAGCAGCGGTAAATGGCGTGGCGGCAGGAGCAGGAGCGAATATCGCTTTAGCTTGTGATGTAGTAGTGGCTAGCGAGGCCGCTTCTTTTATACAGGCCTTTTCGAAGATTGGTCTCATCCCAGACAGTGGAGGTACTTACACCCTACCAAGGCTGGTTGGCCTGCAACGTGCTTCAGCATTAATGATGCTGGGTGATAAGCTTAGCGCACAAGAGGCTTTGGAAATGGGAATGGTTTATAAAGTCGCTTCCGCTGATGAATATTACGATCTAGCACAGAAAATTGCTAGCCAATTGAGTACGATGCCTACCCTGGCCTTGGCGCGGACAAAAGCGCTTCTAAACGCTACCTATCAAAATACCTTAGAGGATCAATTGGCCTTAGAGGACAAGTACCAAACCGAATGTGGACAAAGCTACGATTACCGCGAAGGGACCGCAGCATTTTTAGAAAAACGCAAGCCGGAGTTTAAAGGAGAGTAATGTTAAACTCGCATCTAGCGAAAGCATAAAAACAAAAGCATGAAAATTGGAATAGTTGGCGCCGGAGCCATGGGCTCAGGGATTGCGCAAGTTGCCGCCCAAAACGGACATCAGGTTGTAATCGTTGATAACCATCGGGCTGCCCTTGAAAAATCGAAAGCAGGTCACCAGAAGATTTTAGCGCGTTTAGTGGAAAAAGGAAAGCTCACCGAAGGGGAAGATCAAACCATTTTACAAAGGTTGAAGTACGAAACCGAGATGGGGAATTTACAAGGCTGCGGCATGGTTATAGAGGCCATTGTGGAGCGCCTTGATACAAAGCAAACGCTATTTAAGCAGTTAGAAGACCTTTGTGGTGATGATGCCATTTTAGCTTCCAACACCAGTTCCCTTTCCATTGCTTCCATTGCCTCAGCATGTCAAAAGCCCGAACGTGTGCTAGGGATCCATTTTTTCAACCCAGCGCCCCTAATGCCTTTGGTGGAAATCATTCCGGCCATTACGAGCGATTCAGAAATCGTGAATCAGGCCAAGGCCTTAATCGATGCCTGGGGAAAAGTAACGGTTCTCGCTAAAGACACCCCGGGCTTTATTGTAAATCGTGTGGCTCGTCCCTTTTATGGAGAGGCAGTGAGAATTTACGAAGAGGGAATGGCCGATATAGCCACCATTGACTGGGCTTTAACCGAGCTAGGCGGGTTTAGGATGGGCCCTTTTACTTTGATGGATTTTATTGGTCACGATGTTAATTATGCGGTAACGGAAAGTGTATTTACCGCATTTTTCTACGATCCGCGCTATAAACCCAATTTTAGTCAGAAGCGATTGGTTGAAGCCGGTTTGCTAGGACGTAAAACGGGTAGAGGTTTTTACGATTACCGTGAAGGCGCCAGTAAACCGCAGCCCCATAAAGACGAGGCGCTTGGACAAGCTATTTTAGAACGCATACTAGTTATGCTTATCAATGAAGCGGCAGATGCGCTTCACTTAGGAATCGCTTCGGCCAAGGATATTGATTTGGCTATGACCAAAGGTGTGAACTACCCCAAAGGTCTTTTGGCTTGGGCCGATGAATTAGGATTGGACTTTGTGCTCAATAGGCTTGATGCCTTATACAACGATTATCGCGAAGACCGCTATCGCGCCTCTGTGCTTTTACGCCGAATGGTGGCCGCAAACAAGAAGTTTTTCTAACACAATATCAAGGACTTGCGAAAATTTGTTGGGATTGCTGTAATTTAGAGGAACCGAGCAGTACTAACTCAACAAATCAACGCCAATGTACCTCACTTTATTCCGGCACCGCTGGCAGAAAACTTTACGAAGCACCTTTTTTAGACAGGGTTGGGGCGTAAAGATTTTACTGTTTTTAGTGGCTGTCTATTTCCTGGCCTCTTTTGGCTTTTTAGGGTATTTCATGAAGGAAATACTTCAGGATGCATTTAAAGATGCCGAAAAGCTTACTCCGATTTTTAGCTCTGGGCTTTTGTTTTATCTCTTGGCCGACCTAGTTATGCGGTTCTTTCTTCAAGATTTGAATGTCATTACCGTACAGCACTACCTTACGCAGCCCATCAGCAAGAAAAAAGTCGTGCACTTTTTACTGCAAAGCTCGGTCTTCAACTTTTTTAACCTTTTACCGCTCCTCTTTATCGTGCCTTGGGCGATTAGGGTTATTCCTGAGGAGTATGGCTTAACCCATCAAATAGTTTGGCCGATTAGTATGTTGGCAGTGGTTTTTATAAACCATTATTTAGCCATTTACCTTAAACGAGTATTAGCCATTAAAGCCAAAATATTTTGGGCCATCACCGCGCTCTTAGGGGCTTTATATGCCGCTCACTACTTTGAGCTAATCGATTTAACCGCCCTTTCTAAAGCCGTTTATTTGCCCCTCGCGCAGAACCACATTTTAGGCCTTTGGCCTATTGGCCTGATGATCTTGGTTTACTTAGTGAATTACCGCTTTTTATTGGAAATGACACACCTTGATCGCTGGTCAACTAAAGCTAAGGAAGCCAGCGCCTTCCGCTTCAGTTTCCTAGAGGAGCGAGGCCCCTTGGGCTTGATGATGGCTAACGAACTAAAGCTCATTACCCGAAATCGCAGGACGAAAACCGCATTGTATATGAGCGGCTTTTTCGCCCTTTATGGACTTATTTTTTACGGGAATGAAACCTATGCCGATAATTACACCTGGTTAATGTTTGTCGGTATTTTCATGACCGGTATTTTCATGATTAATTATGGTCAGTTCTTGGTAAGCTGGGAGAGCGCCTACTTCGATGGAATTTTAACCCGCGCTTATTCGATGGAAGAATTTTACCGGGCCAAGTATTACCTCATGATTCTTTCCTGTGTGGTTATGTACCTACTTACCCTACCTTATATCTATTTTGGGGTGCATGCCTTTTATATTAATACAGCAACCTTTTTGTATAACATAGGGATTAATACTGCCGTATTATTATTTGCCAGCACCTATAATAAGAAACCAGTGGACCTCAGTAAAGGCTCGGCCTTTAACTATCAAGGAACAGGTGCGGCTCAATTTGTAATTGTTATCCCGCTAATGGTGGTGCCTCTACTGGCCTTTCAGGGCTTTAAAATATTTGACCTTGAATATTATGGCTTGGCATTTTTAGCTCTACTTGGAGTAGTGGGCCTGGCCACCCATAAGATATTCATTAGGGAAACCATCAAGAATTTTAAAGAGAAAAAATACATTAATGCTGCGGGATACCGCGAGCGAGACTAAAAACATTGAAAATGGAAATTATAGATATTAAAAACCTGAAGAAGTCGTACAGCGGAGTAACGGTATTGGATATTCCCAATTTGGAGTTTAAGGCAGGACAATCTTTGGGTCTGGTTGGGAATAACGGTGCTGGTAAAACCACTTTATTCCGACTCATTTTAGATTTAATTCAGGCAGACAGCGGAAGTGTACTCAGCAAGGGAGAGGATGTGGCTAAGAGCGAAGCCTGGAAGCATTATACCGGTAGTTTTATTGATGAGGGCTTTCTAATCGACTACCTCACACCCGATGAGTACTTTCAGTTTATTGCCTCCTTACATGGCTTAACGGCTGGTGATTTAGATAAAGTCCTTAGCAAGTATGAAGATTTCTTCGCGGGGGAAATTCGCGGTAAAAAGAAGTATATCCGCGATTTATCAAAAGGAAACCAAAAAAAGGTAGGGGTTGTTGGCGCATTATTGGGCAAGCCAGATATCTTAATTTTAGATGAACCTTTCGCTAATTTGGACCCTTCGACCCAGTTTCGATTGCGCGATGAACTGGATAAACTGAACAAAGAGACCGACATGACCCTGCTTATTTCAAGTCACGACTTAGCCCATGTGGCAGAGTTTTGTGAGCGAATTGTGATTTTGGATCACGGGCAAATTGTAAAGGATATCCACACCAACGAACAAACCTTAAAGGAACTGGAAGAGTTCTTTATTCAAAAGATTCGAGGAGGCTCGCCTGCCGATACGGCAACAGAGGAGGTCTCCGATTAATAAAGGGAGTATGCCGGAGATTGAATATGAGGGGGAAAAATGGGCAGTTCCGTCAGGAGTTAATTTGCGCAAGGCGTTAATGGATAAAGGCCTAAGCCCGTATAAGGGCCAGGCGAAATGGTTAAACTGCCAGGGAATGGGAACTTGTGGCACCTGTGCGCTAGAGCTCTTATCTGGCGAGGCGCCACCCCCTAAAGGCGTGGAAAAGTGGCGCTTAAACTTTCCCCCGCATAAAGCGGATCAAGCCTTGCGTTTGGCCTGCCAAATAAAAGTAGAGACTTCCTTAAAGTTGAAGAAACACCCCGGCTTTTGGGGAGAGAAGAAATCCTAAAGGGAAGGGTTTCGCGGATTATGCCTCGAATAAAAGAAGTGATTCTTGGGCCTTCCGTTTAAAATTGAAGCCAAATCTTTTTCTAATACGCAAAAGGCGGGGCCATAATTTTTAGCCTCCCTACCTTTGCAGCATGCGAAAAAATCATGATTACGTAGCCGAATCCATATCTGAGTATATGGCGATGGAGCCCACCGAACAAGGAGCCTTGGTAGCTCGTGTAATGGAAGACCAGCCCTACTTGATGGGCTTCCTTACCGACATTGCCGATGAGTTTAGTGATGACCAACACGAAATCTTGGTTGACTCAGTTATGATTCTACTAAATGCCTTTGTGTCTGCAGGGATGCCTGTAAGTTCGGTTCCTGGTCCAGCACTTCATGAGGTAATCGAAGAGCGTACCGAAGCCTACCAAAACGCCGACCCCCTCTTGCCAGAGGCCTCTGACAACCCAAAGGTATTTCAGGACCTTCGAAACCTAGCCATCGTTAAGGCCGACCTTAATGTGGACGACCCCTTGGCGCTTTCAAACTATAATGTGGTATTGGATATCTTAATTACCGCAATTGAGCGCATGGCAGATTACGACCAGCAACAGAAAAAAACCAAGGAATGAAAAGTGCAGCAGAGGTTGTAGACATCATGTATACTGGCGATGCTTTTAGTCAGTGGTTAGGCATTAAGGTGGAACATACCGAAGCGGGTGCTTGTAAGCTGAGTATGGAAGTTCGCGAAGAAATGACCAACGGCTTCAAAATTGCCCACGGGGGTATAAGCTACTCTTTAGCGGATAGCGCCCTGGCCTTTGCCAGTAATGGACACGGAAGCCATGCATTATCAATTGAAACTTCGATTTCACACACTAAACCCATTCGACTGGGTGATCGAATTACCGCGGTGGCTACAGAGATTCGTAAAAGCCGGAGTATCGGAATTTATGAGGTTCAGGTTCGCAATCAGAATGATGAGCTTGTTGCTCATTTTAAAGGTACCGTCTTCCGCAAAGAAGACAAATGGTAGAAAGCACCAAAAGAACGTGTATCTTTGACACTTAGACGTCCTGGTCATGAACGTAGAATTTGCGCCTGAAGATTTCCAAGTTGCTCTTACCACTTCCGTAGTGTTATATGGTTTTGATGGTGAAGACCTTAAGCTTTTAATTGGCACAAAAACTAATGACCCATATAAAGGTGCAGACATTGTTCCATCTAAAGTTGTAAAGCCCAAGGAGGATCCCATGCAGGTTGCTCGAGAGCTCATGCGCAGCATCACCGGTTTTGATGATTGGCCCATTGAGCGTCTTAATGTTTTTGCCGATCCTTACCGCAATCCCGTTGGCCGGGTGGTGAACATCGCCTATTATGGCACGCTTCGATTAAACGAGGACCTCGAGAAGAACTTAAAACGATCTGAATATCGCTGGGTTAAAGCCGATCAAATTCCACCTTTAGCCTTTGATCATAACGATATTGTTGATTATTCGAAGGAACGCTTGAAACGTCGAGTAAAGCGCCGTCCGATTGGGTTTAGTTTGTTGCCCAGAGAGTTCACCCTAAATCAAATTCAACGTTTGTATGAATGTGCTTTGGGTAAAACACTCGACAAACGAAATTTCCGCAGGAAGCTTCTCAAATCCGAATTACTTATTGAAACCGGAAAAACCGTTCGCAGTTCCCCTCGGGCTAAACGTCCTTCCGGTTTATTCCGCTTCGATGAAAAGAAATATCGAACCTTATCACTCGAAGGTTACGATTTCGTTTATCAATAGGTGAGTTGCGGAGCAATTGCGATATTCGCAGCTCCTTTCAGTTCCTACTGATTAAAAACACCTCTCATGAAAGAAGCCTTTATTGTTGACGGAATTCGTACCCCTATTGGAAGCTTTGGCGGCAGTCTATCAGGACTCCGTGCCGACGATATGGGGGCTTTAGTGATAAAAACCTTGGTGGAACGAAACCAAAGCTTAGATCCCGCTGCTGTTGCAGATGTTATCCTGGGCTGTGCCAATCAAGCTGGAGAAGATAATCGGAATGTAGCTCGTATGTCGCTTCTTCTTGCCGGACTTCCTTTTTCGGTTCCCGGGGAAACCGTAAATCGACTTTGCGCCAGTGGCATGAGTGCCGGAGCACAAGCGATGCGCGCGGTTCGCAATGGAGACGGGGATGTTTTTATTGCCGGCGGTTTAGAACACATGACCCGTGCGCCATATGTAATGAGCAAGCCCAGCAAGGCCTATGGTACTGATTCAAAGATGTACGATAGCTCCTTTGGTTGGCGATTTGTAAACCCTCAGATGTTTAAGCTCTACGGCACAGATGCCATGGGGGAAACCGCCGAAAACCTGGTTGATCAATACAGCATTAGCCGCGAGGATCAAGATAAATTTGCCCTTTGGTCACAGGAAAAAGCAACCGCTGCCAGGGAGAGCGGACGCCTCGCAGAAGAAATCATAGCGGTAAGTATTCCGCGTCGTAAGCAGGAAGATTTAGTTTTTGATCAAGATGAATTCATCAAGCCTAAATCGAGCTTAGAGATTTTAGGAAAACTGCGCCCAGCATTTCGTAAAGAAGGAGGGACCGTAACGGCAGGAAATGCCTCTGGCCTAAATGATGGAGCAGCGGCATTGCTCATTGCATCGGAGCAAGGGATTAAAAATCAAAACCTTAAACCCTTGGCCCGTATGGTTTCGATGGGGGTAGCCGGAGTGGAGCCTAGGATTATGGGAATCGGACCGGTATATGCCTCCGAAATAGCCCTTAAAAAGGCCGGTCTTAGCTTAAAAGACATGGACATTATTGAGCTTAATGAAGCCTTTGCCGCGCAGTCTTTAGCGGTAACCCGCAAAATGGGATTAGAGGATAATGACCCTCGCATAAATCCCAATGGCGGAGCAATCGCCTTAGGACACCCCTTGGGAATGAGTGGTGCCCGACTCTTGCAAACGGCCGCTATCCAATTGCAAAAAACGGGGGGTCGCTATGCTTTGTGTACCATGTGCATTGGTGTTGGTCAAGGTTATGCTGTAGTGCTAGAGCGGGCTTAAGCAACCTCCTTTCGGAGTTTGCGTCTGAAGGACATGTCGCGATTTTTAGTTTTACTTTTTTTTCTCGGTCTTAGTCAACAGCTTCAGGCCCAGCAAAACGTTCAGTTTGTCGACCCTCAAAATAATCCTATTGAGGGAGTGGTAATCATAAGCTACCTCGGCAAAGAGTACGGTCCTAGTGATGCTTCCGGATACATCCGAAACTTAGCGCCTGAAGTGGGTTCAATGGTCCAGGTTTTTAAAGAGGGCTATTATATTAAGGTCTTAGAGCTGGATTGGCAAACGCCTCCTTCCGAAGATATCATCCTACGTTTACAGCCAAACGATATCAGCCTTGAGGAAATCACGGTAAGCGCCAAAAGGATTCCCTTTACCGATACTTTGAGGGTCCTCGATTTTGACTTTCAGGATACGATGCTTTTAGTATTAGGTTATGATTACCTCGTGGTCTCGGGACCCGATCTCAAGGCTTATTGGACCTTAGAAAACCTTCAAGAATTTGAACGACTGGAACGCGATGTTCGCGGCAACCTCTTCCTACTTTCAGAAGATAGTGCCAATCAGGTATTACTCCGCAGTAACTATATCTACTTCTACCCCGCGGTAAGTATCGACCAGTATCAAACGTATATTGAGCCATTGGCCGCCGAAATGGGCACCGCTCTGGTTTTGCGAAATAACCGGCCTGAGCAAATGCCGCTGCCAATAAGCCCCATGCGTCCGGGTAATCAAGGCAAGAGCATGAGTTTCCCACCCTATCACAATCAAGGAGTCGAACTTTACATTTACCGTCAGGGCGAGGAGCCAAAGCCCTTCTATTTTAGTGTGGATACGGCATCATTACTTTTAGCGCACGATGCTTTTATGGACGCCTTTAATATCGCGGCAAGCATGGAGCGATTCTATGACCAGTATGGGGTTTGGCAGCACGAGAAGCTGTTTGACATGGACCAGGCGCAAAAGATTTACCGAATGTATTATGCCAAGCCACTGCCGGTGCCAATATTTCAACAAGGTCCGGAATACTGGCTTTTTGATCGCTTTACGGATGTCATTGTAGTATTTGACGCCCAAGGTCATGAAAAGGATCGTTTTCCCTTTAATATTGATGAAGACTTTCACAGCCCCCTAATAATACAAGATTACCGTACCGGAAAACTGTATGCACTTAAAGAAAAGCGGGGGATGATTTACCTGCATCCCTTTGCGGGCCGACAAATTCTCCCCGGAAGCAAGGTGTCCTTATTTGCAAAAGAAACGAAGGTTTGGCAAGGTCGCGTTTACTATATCGACGAGTACAACTTCCTGAAGTTACAATCTTAAAAACATCCGTAGGACACAGCTAGCGCAGGTTTAAAAGAAAGCGCGTATTTTCGAGGCCCAAGCCTCTTTGTGTATGATTTATGAGTTCCAAGGTTTTAAGCCCGTAATTAAAGAATCAGCTTACGTCCACGATTCCGCGGTAATAATTGGCAATGTTCTTATTGGTGAAAAGGTTTATATCGGTCCAGGGGCAGTGGTGCGCGGTGACTGGGGGCAAATTATCATAGAAGACGGCTGCAACATTCAGGAAAACTGTGTGGTACATATGTTTCCGGGGGTTAGTATTCGCTTAGAGGAAGGGGCTCATGTAGGTCATGGCGCTATAATCCACGGGGCCAACTTAGGACGAAACGTGCTTATCGGAATGAATGCCGTTGTTATGGACCGCAGCTCCATTGGTGCGGGATCTATAGTTGGTGCTTTAAGTTTCATTAAGGCGGATACCACTATTCCGGAGCGAAGCTTGGTTGTTGGCAACCCCGCTAAAGTTATTAAGGAAGTGAGCGACACCATGTTGGAGTGGAAAACAAAAGGTACCGCGCTTTATCAAGAACTTCCTGGAGAACTTTATGCCAGTTTAAAAGCCTGCGAACCCCTTCGAGAAGTAGAGGAAAATCGTCCGCAGCAAGAAAAATTATTCGAAACTTGGAACGAGCAACAAGCTAAAAAGTAAGCTTGTCGCTAACAGGTTATCATTCATTTTAGTACATTCGGAAACGAGAAATTGGGATAAGTTTAACATTAGCATTACACGAATTACAGGGACGTTCGTATGCTTTTGGTACTCAATACTTTAAGTTTAATAGGTACTAACTAAAATCAACTATGAGGAAATTACTACCCCCGAGCTTTGCCTCGGTAGGGTCCCGTTCTGGGCCCTAGTCGCATCGACTCCCCCGAAATTTTTTTGGAAAAATGAAGATCAAAATCTTTGCATTTCAATCAGTAACTAAATCTTTTTATGAAAAATTTTATACAACTAGTTTTATTAGTTGCATTTAGCACCGTAATGACGGCCCAAAACACGGTTACGTTTCAGGTGGACATGAATGACTATGCTGGGTCGTTCACCACTGTTTACGTAAGCGGCGATTTTAATGGCTGGAGTGGTAATGCTAATGCAATGTCAGACCCCAACAGTGATGGGGTTTGGGAGGTTTCTCTACCCCTTACCAACGATTCTATCGAGTTTAAGTATACCCTCGATAACTGGGCGGGACAAGAAAACCTCACGGCCGGTACAAGCTGTACCAAGACCAGCTTCGGTTTTACGAACCGATTTTTGGTTATCACCAGTAATGTTACCCTTCCCGTAAACTGCTACGAGTCTTGCGGTGCATGTACTGGAGTAGTTACTACACCCCCGAGCCTACCTTTAGACTGGGACGACGCTACTATTTCTTATGCCCCAATTAGCTTTGGTGGTATTATAGATAGCATCAAGCCAGATCCTACAGATCCAGGTAATACTGTTCTTAAGCAAGATAAAGGCTTAGGTACGCAAACTTGGGCGGGAACGACCTTACTTACTAATACTTCCGCCCTTCCGTTTACTTCTGGAGGAGCGAATATTATGCAGGTTCGTTTCTGGTCTCCTGATGCCAACGTGCCCGTTCGTTTAAAAGTAGAGGATGCCTCAAATGCTGCCATCTCGGTTGAAACCGAGGACACCACTTCTATGGCTGGTGCCTGGGAGGTTTTAACCTTCGACTTTAATAATGAAGCTTCTGGAACGGCAGCCTTAAACACGGCGAATACCTACGATAAAATTTCCTTGTTCCCCAACTTCGGAACAGATGGGAATACCGCGGGTGCTAAAGCCTATTATATTGATGATGTTGTTTTCGGAACCTTAAACACCGCAATGTCGGGCGTTTATACCATCGATCCAGCTGGGTCAGGTAGCCGCAATTATGCGAGCTTCTCTGCCGCGGCGGCAGACTTGGTAAGCTTAGGCGTTTCTGGAGCGGTAACCTTTAACGTTGCAGCAGGTTCTTACACCGATACGGTTTACTTGCCAGCGATTATGGGTACTAGCGCTACCAACACCATTTTATTTGATGGTGGTGATTCGGCCACCACTAGCTTGGCTTACAATACTGCCGCTAACAATCAGCGTGCGGTTATCCTTATGGATGGAGCGGATTATGTAACCTTTAAAGGTTTAACTATTACCCACAGTGGTACCACTGATTCTTGGGGTATTCGTATGACCAACGACAATGATTACTTTAATCTTGATGGTTGTCGTATCGAAATGCCCGCTACAACATCAACCTCTGAAATTACTTGTTTGGGTTCTTCTGGGTCGGCTACTAGTCAGTATGTAGAAACAGAAGCGGGTGATAACATTACCATTACGAACAGTGCGTTCATTAATGGAACGTTCGGTGTGCATTTTGAATCTGATGATCCTACAACAAGCACTTTTACAGACTCCAACATTGTAGTTAGTAACAACGTATTTGAAGGCAACTATTATCGCTATTTCATGAGCGATAATACCTACATGACCACCTTTAATGGTAATACCGCTTCAGGTATGGCTTACAGCTTTGGTTATGGAGTGGCTATTTATGATGTTATTGGTTTCGAAATCAATAACAACAATATTCAAGGTCCAGACTGGGGTATTTACATCTCTGATGGAAACTTTGATGGAACTCCTCCCGGAACATCCAACATCACAAACAACATGATTGTCTCGGCTAACGATGAAGCCTTGTATTGTGACGATATAGAGGACGCCAATATCTATTACAACTCTTGTGTAGTTAGCGGTTCAAGTTCAACCTCTGCTTACGGTGCTTACTTTAACGACTTCTATAACCTCGACATTAAAAACAATGTCTTCTATTCGGAGTCGGCTTACGCCGTTTATTTCTCAGATAACACTACTTCTGCTGGAACTACTTCGGGAGTTATTACTGTGGATAACAATGCTTATTACACAGTTAGCGGTTCTAACCTAGCTTATGATGCAGGTGCTCAGGCAGATTTAACTGCTTGGCAAACCGCTCGTGCTGGTAACAACGCGAGCTCAGTAGCTGGTGACCCCATTTTTGTAAATCCAGCGAGCGACCTTCACGTTGCCGGTGGTTTATTAAATGGCGCTGCCACACCAATTGCCGCGGTAACTATGGATATCGACGGAGATATGCGTGATGCCACCACTCCAGATATCGGTGCGGATGAGTATACTCCAGCCTCTTGTTTACCGGCTTTAAGCTTTACCGACATCGCTACTTATGCGGACAGCGCTCGCGTAGCTTGGGCTGATCCTAACGGTACTGGTAATACCTACACCATCGAATATGGTGCCGCAGGGTTTACCCCAGGTATGGGTACTTTAATTACCGCGCATCCAGATACCTTCGTGGTTATCACTGGTTTAATGGCGGCTACAGATTATGAGTTCTATGTAACTATTGATTGTGGTGCTAACGGAACCGCAAGTCAGTCTGGCCCAGGAGCCTTCCGCACCGCTTGTGCTACCTATATGGCTCCTTATAGCACCGACTTCGAGAATATTTCCTTAGGTAATATTGCCGATTACGAAAACTGCTGGAGCACGATGGTATCAAGCAATCCCGCTTGGTATTCTGATGTTGCTGGAACCAGCTCTAGTTCTACCGGTCCGTCAGTAGACCATACCTCAGGAACCTCCACGGGTATATATATGTATTTGGAAACTTCTTCTCCCTCAGGATTAGGAGATACCAACGTACTTTATTCTCCATACATCGATATTTCCAGTTTAACTGTACCACAGGTTGATTTCTGGTATCACATGTACGGTCAAACTATGGGTAATATTTATGTATATGCCGAGGACCTGTCTGGTTCTAGAACGCTACTTGACAGTGTAATTGGAGAGCAGCAGTTTAGCAATAGCGATCCTTGGGCCCTGAAGTCTATCGTAGCCAGCGGCCTGACCGGAAGTGTTTACCGCTTCCAAATTGTAGGTGAAGCAGGTTCTTCCTTCTATAGTGATATGGCGATTGATGACTTTAGTGTAACTCAAGCACCTACTTGTTTCCCTCCATCAGCATTAGGACTTGCTTCGGCAACCACTACTTCTGCTGATGTTTACTGGACACCAGGAAATGCTAGCAACTGGATTGTAGAATATGGTCCTGTAGGTTTCACTCAAGGAACCGGCTCTACCATGATTGCGACCAATGATACCGTAACTATTAGCGGACTTACTGCTGCTACGGCTTATGACTTCTACGTTGCGGATAGCTGTGCGGTTGGTGATGTTTCAACCTTCACCGGTCCATTTACTTTCTACACCGAAACTTGTTTGGCGAGCGCCAAGTGTACTTACACCTTAGATCTTTACGATACCTATGGTGACGGTTGGAACGGTAATGAGATTACCGTTTGGCAAGCAGGTGTACCTGTAGGTACTTATGGTGCCAACTTTACGAGCTCTGTAAACGGAGGTGACTCTCTAACCGGTATTACCCTCGACCTTTGTGATGGACTACCAACCTATGTTACCTTGAGCACTTTGGCTTCTTGGTCACAAGAAATGGAGTTCAACCTAAGCAACCCATTAGGGGCTGTACAAGGAATTCATAACGCCACTACAGGCTTGGGCCAGGGCGACACCTTAGTAATGTTCAATACCGATTGTAGCGCTTGTCCGGCTCTAATTGCTCCATTCTACGAGAGCTTCGATGGCACCAGCACTCCAACTTGTTGGTCTCAGTCTGCCGGTCTTGGTGGACCCTGGTTGTTCAGCACTAGTATCAACAGTGTAAACTGCGCAGCTATTCCAGATAACACTGGAAACGGCGGAAACTATGCTTGGATGGATCAATCTGGATCGGATGATAGTGTTAGCCTAGAAATGCCAGTAATTGATGTTTCTGGTTTAACCACCCCATACATTGAATTCTATTACGCTATGTGTGGATCAGGATACTCTCCAGTGAACATCACTATTATTGAATACTGGGATGGTATGAGCTGGCAAACAGCCGATACGCTTGATTTTGCAACCAATGGCTGGCAAAAAATTGAGGATACTATTCCTGCTGGCATTACTTACGGCGGTGGCTTATTAAAGCTTCGTTTCCGTGCCGAGTCTGGTGGTAATAGCCTTGACTTCTATGGTGATAATGGCTTAGATGATATTCGTATCTACGAAGCCCCATCGTGCTTTACGCCTTCTAACTTAGGTGCTACCAATATCACCGCGTCTTCTGCTGATATTTTCTGGACTACCGGAGGCGCAAGCAACTGGATTGTAGAATACGGCCCTGCCGGATTTACCCCAGGAACGGGTTCTACTATGATTGCAAGCAATGATACCGTTAGCCTATCTGGGTTAATGGCCGCTACCAGCTACGACTTCTATGTTGCTGATAGCTGCGGAGCCGGCGATGTATCCTTACAGTCTGGACCTTATAACTTCAACACCGCTTGTGCTCCAGTTTTAACAGCTCCTTATAGCAATGGCTTCGAAGGAATTAGCTTTGGAAACTTAGCGTCTTACGAAAACTGTTGGACGACCAACGTAGGTTCTAATCCAGCATGGTATTCTGATGCGGGTGGTACTTCATCTGGTTCTACCGGACCGAATGCCGATAATACCTTAGGCACTTCAGCCGGTACTTATATGTACCTAGAGACTTCTTCTCCATCAGGTTTAGGTGATACCAATGTATTGTACTCGCCAGTATTTGATTGGAGCGGAATGACTTCTCCAATGTTGAGCTTCTACTATCATATGTACGGTCAAACCATGGGTAACTTGCGCATTTGGGCGGAAGATGCTAGTGGTGTTCGTACAGCTTTAGATAGTATTGTTGGTCAGCAGCAACTCTCAGGTGCCGATGCTTGGTTAGAGAAAACCATCCTATTAACAGGATTACCTGCGGGTAACTACCGCATCTTATTTGAAGGTGTGGCTGGAAGCAGCTTCTACAGTGATATGGCCATTGATGACTTCTCTATTGTAGAGGCGCCTCAGTGTTTCCCATCATCTAACTTGAGCTTAATTTCTGCCGGAAATACCAGTGCTACCGTAACTTGGACCGCTGGTCAGGGTACGAGCTGGGATGTAGAATATGGTCCTGCTGGATTTACTCCAGGAACGGGAACCATGGTCAACTCTACCAATGATACCCTAACCATTACTGGTTTAACCGCTCTTACCGCATACGACTTCTATGTAACCGATAGCTGTGGCGCCAATGGCGTAGCAACCACTGCCGGTCCTGGAAGCTTCACTACAGCGGCATGTCCTTTAGCTGATCAGTGTAACTATACCTTCGACTTATTCGACACCTTCGGTGATGGATGGAACGGTGGTGAGATTAAGATTTACCAAAATGGTGTTCAAGTAGCCAGCTTAGGTGGCAGCTTTACCGCTGGTAACTCTTCTCTTGGCAACTTAGTTTCCATTTGTGATAATCAACCGATTGTAGTTACCCTTGATCCAGCAGGTGGTTGGCCATCGGAGATTGGCGTAATTGCTATCCAGCCTAACGGTGATACCGCTGGTGTACACGTAGCGAGCAGCTCTGTTGGAACAGGAGACACCTTGTTCAGCTTTACCAGTAACTGTTCTAGCTGTATTACATATCCTGCTCCTTTCTTCGAGAGCTTTGAAATAAACTCTCCAAGTATTGCCTGTTGGACCAATGAAGCGGTATCTGATACCTCTTTAGCATGGACCATCGGAACAGGGTCTAGTGGTGGTGCTATTACTACCGCTTATGCTGGTAACAACAACGCTGTGTATGTTTCACAAGGACCTTCAGGTGCGGCCGACACTACTCGTTTAGTATCTCCAGTACTTGATTTAACCAGCTTGTTGTCTCCACAACTAAGCTTCTGGTATGCTCAAGAAGACTGGTTCGGTGACCAAAACATTACCAATGTTTATTACCGTGCTTCTGCTTCTGATCCTTGGACCTTCTTATTCGGTGACAACACGAATAAGTCCGCATGGACGCTTGCAACCATGAGCTTACCTAACCCAAGTAGCACTTACCAAATTGCGATTGAGGGTATTAACAACTGGGGTCGTGCTAACGTAGTAGATAGCTTATCAATTACTGATGCTGCTGTTGTATGTAGCATGCCAGATAGTGTAATGGCGATGAACGTTACCGCTACCAGTGCGGATATCTCTTGGGTGTCTGGAACCAACGCAAGTTCTAGCTGGATTGAGTACGGTCCTGTTGGATTTACTCCCGGTACCGGAACTGTTGTAAACCCAGCAACTAGTGCAACTACCCTAAGTGGTTTAATGCCTGGTACCTTGTACGAAGCTTGTGTGTACGACATCTGTACTTCTTTAGGAGATACCAGTATGGCGGCATGTACCACCTTTGCTACACTTTGTGCGCCAATTAGCAGCTTCCCTTATATGGAAGACTTTGACAATGGTGTAATTCCACCATGTTACAGTGAAACCGCTACCGGTAGCGCTTATACCTGGCGTCCAAATAGTGGTCCTACTTCCTCTACAAACACCGGTCCTGCTGGTGATAATACTACCGGAACCGGTTGGTATATGTATGTGGAAGCATCTTCTCCAGCCGCTGCTGGTGATAGTGCCTTCTTATGGACTGCTGAGTTTGATATGACTTCTCTAAGCAATCCTGAGATTGTTTATTACTACCACATGTATGGTGCAGACATTGTAAACTTGGACTTCCAAGCTTATGATCGCAGCACCATGACATGGGTGAGCTTGAATAATATCGTTGGTCAACAGCAAACCAGCAATGGCGACGCCTGGCTAGAAGCCCGTGTGAACCTTGCTGCCTACACAACCGATACTGCACTTCAACTACGTTTCTTAAGCGTGCGTGGTGCGAGCTTCGATGGTGATGCGGCTCTTGACGATATCATGATTCGTGAAACACCTCCTTGTGTGGATGCGTCTAACTTTATGGCTACTAATGCTACAAGCAGCAGTGTAAGCTTAAGCTGGAATAGCGACACCAATATCGTTTCTTCTACCATTCAGTATGGAGCCCCAGGCTTTATGCTAGGAAGCGGTACCAATGTATCAGCTACCCCAGGTGGATTTACGGTAACAGGTTTAGCGACTTCTACTTGCTACGACTTCTATGTAATGGACAGCTGTTCTTCCGCTACCAACTGGGTAGGACCAATCACGGTTTGTACCATTGGTTCTTGTTCCATTAGCAGCGTACCAAGCAGCACGACTAACGACACTACCGATTGTGATGGTGGTCCAACTACCTTGATGGCAACTTCAAGCACTAGCAATGATATGGCTTGGATTGTGAACGGTATTGTGCGCGAGACTGGTGATACCTATAACACCGACTCCGTTTCCTTCACTACTGCCTTCGACGTTGCTGAGTATGTAACCACAAGCCCTGCTTTACATGTTGGTCCGATGACTAATATTGCTACGGCTGGCTTCGGTAACTTCTCTAATGGTCAGTATATTACTGTTCATGATACGATCCATATTGATAGTATGACCGTACGTCACCAAGGTGATGTAATAGCCTTTGCACAACTTTGGGATGCTAGCATCACGAATGTGCTTCAGCGAGGAGATACCTTCAGTACTCCAGCCAGTATTACTGCCGATATGCGAGTTCCAGTAAATATGGTTGTTACCCCCGGGGTGTACTTTATGAATGTTGACTTCCTTTCAGGAGCCGGAGCCTTGTTCCGTGCCACGGGAGGAGCTCAGTATCCTTACGACTTAGCAGGTTTAATGAGTATCGACTCAACCAACTTCGCCTCTCAAGTTCGTATTTACTACACCTTTGATATTACTGTAAGCAAAGCTTGTATTGGCTCACCAGCACAAGCCTTCGCGGTAGTTCCTGGCGCCAACGCGGGTATCTCGGATACCAGCCTAGTATGTTCTTCCGATAATGCTGCTAATATGGCTGCCTTCTTAGGCGTTCATGATAATGGTGGTACTTGGGTAGACAATGACGCTACAGGTGCAAACACCGATAGTATCCTTGATGCGACCATGCTAACTGCGGGTAACATTTACCACTTCAGTTACATTGTTCCAGGTGTTAACGGTTGTGCCGGTGATACCGCAGAAGTATATATTGAAATTGAAGCAGCTCCATTTGGAGGTGTTGACACTAGCGCAGCTTACTGTGCGGGTAGTGGAATTAAGATCCTTCGTAACCTTCTTACCGGTACTGCCTTTGGTGGTTCATGGGTAGATGTTGATGGTTCTGGAGCCTTAAATACCAATACCGGTGTATTCAATAGCAATAATGCTACTGCTGGTACTTACCGTATGCAGTATATCCTTTCAGGAGTTGCTTGTCCGGCCGATACAACGACCATTACTGTAACAGTGGACGATCCAGTATCTGCGGGTGTAGCTGTAAGCGACACTGTATGTGACGATGAGTCTATGGTAGACCTAAACACCTTCTTAGATGCATCTGCAACGGCAGGAGGTATGTGGACCGACCTAAGTGGAACCGGAGCCTTAAGTGGAAATATGTTCGACGCTACAGCAGTAGCTAATATGAGCAGCTATAACTTCCAGTATAAGGTGATGTCTGCTTGTGGTGATGACTCTATCACCGTTACCCTATATGTGGACGATTGCGATGTAAGCGTTCGAGAGTTGAGTACAGGCTTCATCAATATTTATCCAAACCCAACTACGGGTCTGATTAAGATTGATGACGAAAATGTACGCGGTAACATCAAAGTGGAAGTATTTGCCGGAAATGGTCAATTGATGATTTCTGAAGAATACGCCGAAGGTGAGGAGATCCGTTTGGATATCTCCGAATACGCCGCCGGTATCTACACCGTTAAAGTGAACTCAAGCAAGGGCTTAGATGTGAAACGCATCATGAAGCAATAAGCTTAAGTCCTTAATACTTAATTATTACCCCGTCACTCCTAACAGAGTGGCGGGGTTTTTTTATTCTATAGACTTACAATTAGCATCTACTTGAAGCAAACTAAATCAATGGCTTATCCCTTTCTTCCTTTATATTTGTGCAGGCCGATTCAACCCACCCCTCATTAAATCATTTTAACATGAAAAAAGGACCAATGATTACTGGACTGGCAGCAATAAGCATGCTTTTGTCCTGTAACGAACAGAAAATGGAAACAGAAGAAACAAAGTCATTTGCTTTCGACTATCCCGAAACACGCAAAGATTCTACCGTTGACAATTACTTTGGAACCGAAGTGGCCGATCCCTATCGCTGGCTCGAAGACGACCGAGCCGCCGAAACAGAAGCCTGGGTTGAAGCGCAAAATAAGGTGAGCTTCGGGTATTTGGAAACTATACCCTACCGCGATGAGCTCAAAGAGAAATTAACCGAGCTCTGGAATTACGAACGGGTTGGAGCACCTTCAGAACGGGGGGATTACACCTACTTCTCTAAGAATAATGGCCTGCAAAACCAATCCGTGGTTTATCGCTTCAAAACCGAGGGTGGCAGTATGGAAGATGCTGAGGTTTTTCTTGACCCTAATAATTTTGCTAAGGATGGCAGTACATCTTTAGGAGGCATGAGCTTTACTAAAGACGGCAGCCTTTGTGCCTATCAAATTTCGGAAGGCGGTTCCGACTGGCGTAAGGTGATTGTTATTGATGCTGTTACCAAAGAGCAAATTGGCGACACTCTTGTAGATGTGAAGTTCTCTGGCCTTAGCTGGCGCGGTAATGAAGGATTCTATTACAGCTCTTACGACAAACCAGAGGAAGGCAGTCAGCTTACCGCCATGACCGACATGCATAAGCTCTATTTCCACCGATTAGGAACAGCTCAGTCCGAAGATCAATTAGTATTTGGTGGAGAAAGAATGAAGAGACGCTATATTGGTGGATATGTAACCGAAGATCAAAACTATTTAGTGATTTCGGCCGCCGAGTCTACTACCGGTAATGAGCTTTATATGCAGAAGCTCAATACCCCTAATCAACCAATAGTTTCAATAGTTACTGGTTTTGAAAGCGATCAAAGTGTGATTCATACTGAAGGAGATCAAGTATACATCAAAACCAATTTAGATGCACCTAACGGAAGAGTTGTTAAGGTGAGGTTCGGAATGATGGAGCCCCAGAACTGGGTGGATGTAATACCCGAAACAGAAAATGTTTTAACCATTGGTACGGCAGGTGGAAAGTTCTTTGCCACTTATATGATTGACGCCATTCACAAGGTTTACCAATACTCGGTAGATGGTGAAATGGAACGTGAAATTGAACTTCCCGGACCTGGTTCGGTTGGAGGCTTTGGTGGAAAGTGGGATGATACGGAGCTTTACTACAGCTTTACCTCTTACGTTTATCCGGGCACTACTTTTAAATACGATATCGAATCAGGTAATTCTGAGCTTTACCGCAAATCGGCAGTCGACTTTGACCCCGAGCTGTATGAGTCGAAGCAAGTATTTTACACCTCTAAAGATGGTACCAAAGTACCAATGATCATCACCTATAAAAAGGGTATTGAATTGGACGGTACGAACCCCACCATGCTTTATGGCTATGGCGGTTTTAATATTAGTTTAACCCCTTATTTCAGCACCAGTAACATTATTTGGTTACAGCAAGGTGGTGTTTACGCCGTGGCCAACTTACGTGGTGGTGGCGAATATGGTGAAGAATGGCATCAGGCAGGAACTCTTATGAATAAGCAAAATGTATTTGATGATTTCATTGCGGCCGGAGAGTATTTAATTTCTGAAGGCTACACCAGTTCCAAAAAGCTCGCCATTCACGGAGGTTCTAACGGCGGTTTGTTGGTTGGTGCTACAATGACGCAGCGTCCTGATTTAATGGCCGTGGCCTTGCCGGCAGTAGGGGTATTGGATATGCTACGCTATCATCAGTTTACCGCTGGGGCGGGATGGCATACCGACTACGGAACGGCAGATGACAGCAAAGAGATGTTTGAGTATTTACTAGGATATTCCCCATTACATAATGTTAAGGAAGGAGTAGAATATCCAGCTACTATGGTAACTACCGGTGATCATGATGACCGTGTGGTACCTGCCCACAGCTTTAAGTTTGCGGCCGAGTTACAGGCGAAGTACAGTGGATCTAACCCAATGTTAATTCGCATCGAAACCAATGCCGGACATGGCGCGGGAAAACCCACCGATAAGATTATTCAGGAGCAAGTAGATAAGTGGGCCTTTACCTTATACAATATGGGGTATACCAGCCTACCTAATCCATATGCAAGTGAAGGAGCGCAATAAGCAGCAATCCTATCAATAATAAATGCCCCGGGTGTTATACAGTGTATAGTGCCCGGGTTTCTTTTTGCATTATATTTAGATGTGGCAAAAGGAAAAACATACAGTATACGAGGAAGCTTAACTCTTACCCTCACTTTTTTGGTTTTACTTATTGCCGGATTGTCCATCGGAGCGTCTTATTTCCGTGCCCTCAAAGCTTCCGAAAAATTAGCCGAGGAAGTGATTAATGAGGCGGCCTTAGCCATGGAGGTGAAGGTTAAAGACTACTTCTTGCAATTGGAGCAAACCATGCTAATTGTGCAAGATTGGATTCAAACTGCAGAGCTTAATACGGAAGACGACCATGCTTTAGGCGATTTATTAATTCCCTTAATCAATCGCAGCCCAAGAGTGTCTTCCATCATGGTGGCCGATACCAAAGGAAGAGAGTTACTTTTTTTACAAGACCCCAAAAGTCCCAGAAAATGGCTTTCCCGCTGGGTTGACCCTAAGATTAGGGGTAAAGCACGCATCCGCAGATGGGATAGTATTGAAGGGTTTTTACAAGAGCGTTATGTAGACTTAGAATACAATACCTTAGAAAGGACCTACTATCAAGAGGCCATTCGGAGCGTGGGTAATGCAGTAGCATGGACAGAGCCGGGGATATTTTTTGTTACTCGAGACCCAGGCATTACAGCAGTGCGCAGCTTTACAAGTGGAGAAGACACTTTGGTTTTAGGTTTTGATTTACTCTTATTGGACTTATGCTACCTTACAATGCAGGCCGATTTTAGTGCTAATGGCAAGGCTTTCTTAATCAGTAATAAAGAACCCAAGCGAGTAGTGGCCTTGCCCTCGGGTGCAGCAGAATTGGATATAGAAGCGATTCGCAAAGCATTACTGGCAGCAGACCCTAATAGCCTCAACCCGGATGCCGCCCCCGAATTACCGCTTGCAGGCTTGTCTGGTCTTGCGGCGCTTGATACAGCCGTTCAGGTTTTTGCAAGCCAAGTTGACGAACCAGAAAAATTTAGCTTCCACTACGAAGGGGAGAATTGGCTCGGTAGCTTTAAACCCATACAGGTGGGTCGTAATGATTTCTTTTTAGGAACTATAGCCCCCCAATCCGATTTTATTGAAGGTTTTGCCGAAGAAATGCGACAAATAGGATTTGTGGCATTCTTAGCCCTTCTTAGTGCTGTTCTCCTAGCAAGATTTGTGGCCTTGCGATTTGCTAAACCCCTAGAAGCTTTAGTGGTCTCATCTCGCAAAATTCAGCGCTTGCAATTAGATAAGGAGACCGAACTACCCAGTAGAATTAAGGAGCTACGGGATTTGCAAACGCAACAGGAACGTGCGCGTACGGCTTTAAATTCTTTTGTGCGATACTTACCGATGGACATCGTAAAAGAGCTTATCCGCCGAAAGGAAGTGGCTAAGGTGGGAGGGAAGATGCAGGAGATTACAGTTTTATTTACTGATATCGAAGGTTTTACGAGCATCTCAGAAGGCAGACGGCCCGATGAGGTTACCGCCTTACTTTCTGATTATTTCGAGATTCTTTTAGAGACCATTCGCTTCCATGGCGGAGAGGTAAATCAACTTCTTGGCGATGGGGTAGAAGCTTATTGGGGCGCTCCTACTCCTCTAGAATCCCACGCCGAAAAAGCGGTGGTAGCGATATTGGCCTGCGAAAAAGCGCTCGAAGAGCTCAACTTGGCCTATAAAAGAGCGGGCAAACCCGAACTGAAAACCCGCTTTGGTTTGGCGAGCGGCATGCTGATGGTTGGGAATGTAGGGTCTAAATCTCGATTGAGCTACACCGCCATTGGGGATACCGAAAATTTAGCCAGTAGGATAGAAGGCTTGAACAAGTTTTATGGAACCCGTTTACTGGTTTCCCAAAAGTGTCGACAACTAGCGGGAGATCGCGTTGAATGGCGAAAAGTGGATTGTGTGCGCGTGAAAGGAAAGAGCGAGGCCGTGAATTTATACGAGCCTTTGGGCTTAAAAAGTCAAGTAAGCCCCGATGTTCTTCAGTTTCGTGATGCCTATGAAAGTCTGCTCGAAAAATATCAAAAGGGAGTTTTTAAGGAAGCGAGAGTTATGGTCCAAGAATTATTGCTAAAACAGGGTGATGAGCCCAGCTTATTACGCTTAAAAGAATTATTGGATGCCCAAACTCAGGATACCGCTTCTGAAAACTGGGATAGCATCACCAATTACTTTGTGAAATAAAAAAACCCGCAACAAGCTTAAGCCTGTCACGGGTTAATTAGTAGGCTGCAAATGGTGATTACTCAGGCAAGATTACAGCGTTAATAAAGTGGATAGCTCCGTTGGTGCCTACAACATCAGTAGCTACAATCACGGCATCATCGGTATCGCTATTATTATCAATAATGAGCGTTTCATTGGCACCAAGATCCAAGTCGAAGGTAAAGTTACCGCCCATGCCATCAGAGGCCAAGGTGGTTACGGTATTCGAACTTAAGTTTGGTAAATCTTCAGACAAGATAATTCCTGATGTTACATGGTAAAGGAGAACATTGGCCAATCCATCGGTACCTAAAGCATTTACCAAATCGGTTAAATTGGACACTCCTGGAGTAGCGTCAATTACCGCTTGGAAAGCCGCATTATCGGGTGCAAACAAGGTAAAGGCTCCAGCCCCAGAAAGGGTGGCGTCCAAATCTCCGTCTGCGGCCTGCAAAGCAGCGTCTAAGCTACTGTAGTTGTCGTTCAAGCTCAAAAGCTCATACATGCTCAAGGGTAAAATAACGGCATCAATAACATGTGCTACTCCATTGCTCGCTTCAATATCTGTTTCACGAACGGTAGCCCCGCCATTTAAGAGTACCTCAGCGCCAGCTTCAATATAGAAGCTCAAGGCGTCACCATCCTCATTAGTAGCCGCCGAGCTCACATAGCCCGTGCTTACATCAGCCGCACGCACTTCTGCGCCAAGCACATGGTACAGGAGCACATTTCGTAATCCAGCAGTGGTTAATCCAGCTTCTAATGCATCTAGATCGGCATAGCCCAATGCATTTAAAGCATCGGTAAAAGCGGCGTCGGTTGGTGCGAAAACCGTGTAGCTGCCACCTGCATCTAGGTTAGCGTCTAAGCCGGTACGTTGCAGGGCGTCGACTAAAACACTAAAACGAGCATCGGCAGAAAGAGTAGCAGTTAAACTCTGAGGGCCGGGTTCCGTAGGGTTAGTGGTTTGGTCATCGTCCTCTGAACAGCTTGACAATACAAGTGCGGCACCCATCATAAGTAGAGCCGCTTTACGAAATAAGAAATTCATAGTGTTCTTCTTTTTGTTTAACTTATTAACCAAAACGTTAAACAAAAGAAAAGGTTGGGTCTAATCCAATTATTGGAACAATAGTACCCCATCAATTAGGTGCAGCACCCCGTTGGTTCCAACGATATCGGCGCTTGTAAGGACCGCGTCTTCGGTGGTGGAGCTATTGTCTATGATTCGGATGGAGCTACCAATATTGATAAAGACGCTTAATTTCCCTCCGCTGCCATTATCGGCCAAAGTATTTAAGGATCCCGTTTGCAGTTCGGAGCGCATTAAAACTTGTCCGGAGGCGTGATAATAAATCAGCGTAGCTAGCTCATCAGTTCCCATATCAGCAACCAGTTCAAACAGGATGTTCACATTTGGGGTTTGCGCAACCAGGCTATCGAAAGCGGTATTATTGGGGGCAAATAAAGTGATGCTTAAACTAGGATCAGCCAATACGGTGTTGAGGTTTCCATCAGCGAGTCCAATAGCCGCTTCTAAGCTACTGTAGCTGGGATTCACCGCCAGTAAGCCATATACCGAAAGGGGCATATTAACACCGTTAAGCGCGTGAATCACGCCATTGCTCGCCACCAAGTTTGGATCTTCCACTGTTGCCTGATCGTTCAACTTGATTTGGGCTCCAGCCTCCAGATAAAAACGGAGGGTGTCTTTTGCGTTATTTATGCCTAAGCTTTTAGAATAGCCACTTTGTAGGCTGGTAGATAGGTAGCGGCCCTTAATAATGTGATAGGCTACCACGCGCTGGAGGGCTTCCGAACCCATGCCCATTTCAAGGGCGTCCAAATCGGTATAGCCCATATCCGAAATCCAAGCATTAAATGCAGCATCTGTAGGCGCAAAAACCGTATAGGTACCAGCGTCGAGACTAGCGTCTAAGCCCGTTCTTTTTAAGGCATCCACAAATAGTGAAAAGCGACTGTCGGCATTTAATTTTCCGGTGAGATCGGTAGCTGCGGGATTGGGATCAGTATCCGAATCATCATCATCCGAACAGGCCGAGAAAAGACTTAAAGCCAAAAGTAAAAGGAGTGGTTTTAGCAGGGAAGTTTTCATAGGGAGCTTTTAATTACGCCAATGCTAATTTGGTGATTTGTTTAGAAACGAAGCTTAGCAAACCTATATTTTCCAAAAAGCAAATGCCTCATTCAGATATCGATACAAACTTGGCTGTGATAGTAAAACAGTATCTTAAAAATAAGGATTAAAGCTCCAACGACGGGGTCCCTGTAATATATTTGATAAGCCTTAAGTCGCTTTTATGGATGTAGAAATTCTCGCTCGGATTCAGTTTGCCTTTACCGTTGCCTTCCATTACATCTATCCTCCTCTTAGCATAGGCCTAGGTTTATTGATGGTGATTTTCGAAGCTTTGTTTTTGCGCACCGGCAATCGCCAATACGAGCAATTAGCCCGTTTTTACACGAAGATTTTCGGACTCACCTTTGGAATCGGTGTAGCTACCGGAATAGTTATGGAGTTTGAGTTTGGAACCAATTGGGCCGTTTATTCGCGGTACGTTGGCGATGTTTTTGGTTCCGCTTTGGCAGCAGAGGGCATCTTTGCCTTTGCGATGGAGTCGGGTTTTTTAGGACTATTATTATTTGGCTGGAATCGGGTAAAACCCTGGGTTCATTTTGTTGCCACCCTTATGGTTTTAATTGGCTCCATGTTTTCGGCCGTTTGGATCGTTGTAGCCAATAGCTGGCAACAAACCCCCACAGGCTTTCATGTAGTAGGTGAGGGTCTCAACGCCCGAGCCGAAATCACGGATTTTTGGGCCATGGTTTTTAACCCTTCCTCAGTAGACCGTTTATGGCATGTATGGAACGGCTCTTTTTTAGCAGGTGCTTTTTTGGTCCTTAGTATTTCTGCTTATTACATATTAAAAAAGCGGCACCTCGAATTAAGTAAAAAGGCCTTTAAAATTGCATTAGTGGTCGCCGCTGTTTTTTCTCTTGCGCAAGCTTTTAGTGGTCATTCCTCGGCGAATGTGGTGGCCAAGCACCAACCGGCTAAACTGGCTGCCTTAGAGGGTCAGTATGAAGACAGCGATGATGCAGGAATTATGATTTTTGGCTGGGTGAATCAAGAGGAGCGAAAGACCATTGGCGTCGAGATTCCCTCCATGCTGCACATCCTTACGCATAAAGAAAGAGGTAGAGACACAATCTTGGGGCTCAATAGCTTCCCCGAGAATGAACGTCCTACAGCGATAAATGCCATTTTTCAATTCTACCATATTATGGTTGGCATTGGGTTTACCTTAATAGGCTTAAGCCTGATGGCCCTTTATTTTTGGTGGCGAGGTAGGCTCTTTGAAAAAAAGTGGCTCTTGGTCATCTTCGTTTTTTCGGCTTTACTTCCTCAAATCGCGAATCAATTTGGTTGGTTTGCCGCCGAAATGGGTAGGCAACCCTGGGTGGTATATGGATTATTGCGAACCAGTGAGGCCCTGTCTGAAGCGGTTACAGCGGAACAGGTTCTTTTCTCATTGATTCTATTTTTTATAGTTTACCTCTTCCTGTTTCTGCTCTTTATTTATTTGCTAAACAAGAAGATTCAGCACGGGCCAGAAGACCTTGCGGCAAGGAACTATGCGGATGCCCCTAAACGCAGTATTAAAGGAATTGTGAGCTAATATGGAAACAAGCTTATCCTATTTTTTAGGCATAGACTATCCCACTTGGTGGTTCCTGATAGTAGGGGCTGTTTTTGCTGGATATGCCATCCTCGACGGATTTGACCTGGGTGCCGGTAGTATTCACCTCTTTTTGAAGAAGGACCAAAGCCGTCGAATTGCTTTAAACGCTATTGGACCTGTTTGGGACGGTAATGAGGTTTGGCTGGTCATTGCGGGAGGAGCTCTTTTTGCGGGTTTTCCTGTGGCCTACGCTTCTCTTTTTTCGGCCTTTTACATTCCCTTCATGCTCTTTTTGGTGCTACTCATTTTTAGAGCTATTGCCATTGAGTTTCGAAGTAAAGAAGAAATGAAATGGTGGCGGAACTTTTGGGACATCGCTTATTTTATTGCCAGTAACTCCCTTTCTCTATTGCTCGGAGTGGTGGTAGGGAACTTAATGATTGGTTTACCTCTCGACGAACGGGGAAACCTAGTTGGTTCTTGGCTGCAATTGCTAAACCCCTATGCCCTTCTGATGGGCTTTACCATTTTGGCCTTGTTTGTTATGCACGGGATTATTTATCTGTTGCTTAAAACAGAAGGGCGACTTTATGCTAAACTCCGCATCCTGCTAAATCGGGCGGTGTTGCTATTCCTCTCGGCATTTACCTTAGCCTCCGCATATGGTCTTTACACCTATCCAAAGCTTAGCGACGATTTACAAAACTCCATTTATTTCTGGCTGCTCCCAAGTTTTGGCGTGCTCAGTATCTTAAGCATTCCACAATGGGTAAAGCGAAGGAAGTTTATCCTGGCCTTTATCTCTTCCGCCTTAGGAATCGCGCTTATGCTTGGAGTACTGGCTTTTGAGCTTTACCCGGTGCTTTTGTACTCCACCATCGACCCCGCTTTCCATATTGATGTATACAATGCGGCCTCCTCTCAAAAATCATTGGGCACTATGCTCTTAATTGCCGCTATTGGCACACCTCTAATCTTGGGCTATACTGCTTTTGTGTTTTACACTTTTAGAGGCAAGGTTAAACTGGATGAGAACAGCTATTAAATAGGCTGTTCGAATAAGTTCCATGAGCTATCCTTTTTTAGCGGATATTTTTTTCCTTTGATATAGATAAGCACATCATGAATTTAGAAATTACCGGAACGGGCAGCTGCATCCCCACAGTTAAGGTCCCCAATGATGATTTTAAAGGCAATCAGTTTTTTACGCGCGATGGACAGCGCATTGATCAGGATGGGGAAACGATTATCCAAAAATTCCAAGAAATTACCGGTATTCGCGAGCGACGATATGCTACCCCCGGTCAACAAACCTCGGATTTAGCCACGATAGCCGCTCAGGAAGCAATAAAGGACTCGGGGATTGACCCCGAAACCTTAGATGGTATTATCGTCGCCCATAACTTTGGTAATATCCCATATGGGAAGATACAAAGTGACATCCTGCCCTCTTTGGCTACCCGGGTAAAGCATGATTTAAAAATCAAGAACCCCAACTGTATTGCTTTCGATATTTTATATGGTTGTCCTGGTTGGGTGCAAGCCATGATTTTAGCTTATAACTACATCTTAGCTGGACAAGGCAAGCATTATTTGGTAATTGGAGCCGAAACGCTTTCGCGTAAGCTTGACCCCCACGACCGGGACTCGATGATCTTTTCTGATGGGGCTGGTGCCGCGGTAGTAGAAGCCATCGACAAGGATTTGAAAAAAGGCATTTTAAGTACCGCTTCCCAAACCTTTACCGAAGAAGAGGCCTACTTTCTAAACTACGACGAAAGTTACAATCCGGAAGTAGGGCACGATACCCGTTACATTAAAATGCAGGGTCAAAAAATTTATCAATTTGCCTTAACCAAGGTCCCTGCAGCTATGAAACTTTGCTTAGATCGTTCAGGACTATCCATTGACCAGGTGAAGAAAGTCTTAATTCATCAGGCCAACGAAAAGATGGATGAGGCTATCATCAAGCGCTTTTTTAGGCTATATCGCAGCCCCGAACCAGAGGGCATTATGCCTATGAGTATTCATCTGCTCGGGAATAGCTCAGTAGCCACCGTCCCCACTTTACTCGATTTGCTGCGCAAAGGGGAGCTCGAAGGGCATGACCTAAATGAGGGAGATGTAATTCTGCTGGCCTCGGTTGGAGCAGGGATGAGTATAAATGCGATTACCTATCGGGTTTAGGTTCTTAACAAGAGTTTTTGATAAAGTTCCTCCGCTTTATTAAGACTGTCTAAATTAGGACGCTCTGGCTTCGGTCTTTGGTTTACAAAGGGTTTTTCGTTTAGCCTTTCGGCGGATAGGTCAAAAGCGCGTACAATCTTCTGTAGGGTTTCCAGTGGATCAGCGCAGAAGCGTTCATAAGCCACAAAATGAATATTATCGTCCGATAAGCTATTTGCTTTTTGGTAGTAATTAATCCAAATTTTTAGCCAATAATCGAGCTGGTTTTTATCCCCTTCGGGAGGGTCTTGTTCTTCAAAGACAAAAGGTTTTTGCCCCAGTCCAAATTCGTGATGTCCCAGCCAATCCATATACTCTTTAACAAAGGGGTCTTCCTCTTGCAGTTTTTGATACTGCTTGTGTTTTTCCAATAAAGAGGCGGCATGAAGCAAGGGCTCGCGAAAGAGAATCACCATCTTGAACTTGGGGTTCAATAGCCTTAAACTTTCGTACCGCAGCAAAAAGTTATTGTTTTTAGCAAGGTAAATGTCACTCTCCGACTGTCGAATTAAGCTTTGATAGCGTAAATAATCTTCAGCTTCCTCGGCTTTAAGGCCGTATTCCTCTAAAAAATAGGAACCGATATAGGAGTCATTCGAAAGGGCTTTCCAAAAATATTCTTCCAGTGCCTCATTCGATTGTAAGCCAATTTGAATGCCATCTTTATGGCTACGTTCCTTGGTTTGGCCGTTCTTGGGTTTGTGAAACCTTGCCCAAGTATTAGGACTTAAAAGAAAGGGCATATTAGCGTAGTTCAAACTGCGAAAGCCCTCAATTTGCGCAATTTGATCCATTAAGCTAGTCGTGCCAGCTCTGGCTAAGCCACTAACAATTAGAAAATCCGAACGCAGGGGTATTTGTCGGTTTTTTACTTCTCGTCTAAATAGCTTCAAGCCAATATGATAGTTGTTAAGGACCATTCTATGCAGAAGCATCCCCAATTCGGTATAACCCGATTTTGATTTTTTAAAGGGGATAATAAAGGGAAGGGTAGCGCCTATGGAGAGTGCGATAATACCCTGCCAAGAGCTAATGTTGTTAAAGAGAGCTTCCTGATGAAGAGCTAAACTGAGAATAGCTATATGGCAAACTAGAACAAAAAGTAAGCCCGAAGCGAGTAACAGGCCTAAAAAGGTAAAAAGTCGAAGAAGGAGGTTTAGGGTTTCGTTCTGGAGCTCTTCAATTTTTTCATCTTCATCTTGGTTTCCCAACATTACATTGAGAACCCCAGTGCTACTTATGGCCAGCCGATAAAAGCTGCTTCTGCCAATACGGATAAGCCCGAAGCTTAGTAATGCTGCAGTTCCTAGAACGAGAAGGTCGAGGGTCATTTTTTATTTTTCCTTTTCCCCATTCTTTTGAGGCGCAGGTAAACAATGTATCCCAAGGAGAATAATACGAGGGCACCAATTAAGAAAACAAGGATTAAAGCTCCGGTACCCATTCCTGGGCCTATGTATAAGGCGGTGTAAATCATGGCTGCGAAGTTAAAATACGGGTCCAGTTTGGCAAGTGATGATGTCCATCGTGGTGCGACTTTAATACATTACGGTAGCGCAGTTCGCCATCCTTAAAAATCCAGAGCTTGCCGCTATTTTGTTCTTCAATCCATAAGCTTCCATCGGGCAGCACTTCTTGCATTCCTTCCGTAAAGGTATGGATACCATTGGCCTTGTAAGCCTCCGATTCATAAACGAATAGTTTCTCATTCTTTAAATCGTAAGCCATGGTATTGGAATAAAAATCACCGGCGTCAATCCGCTCATCAGCCACACGCCAGTTTCCGGGTCTACCCGACCAATGGGTATGAGAGTTATTATTGAAAAAGATAATGGTGCTGTCATTGAGGAAGTCAACGTCGTGCTGAGAATAAAATAAACCTTCAATAAGTCGGATCACCTTATTTGTAGAGGGGCGATAGTGAATAATGGCCGAGGTGTTTCGGAAGCTCAGAAAAACATCACCCTCGCGGTAGTAGGCGGTGGTTTTAAGGGCGGGTTGAACATCATTTAGGTGAATAGGGTCTTCGATATTGGGCGACTTTACCAATAGGTTTTCGAGTTCGTTCTCCTTTAAAATCTCCGTTATCGACTTATGAAATTTAATATGGCCAGTTTCCGAATCGATTTGGGTGATAGTATTGTCGATGTAAACCAGTTCGCGACCATCAAGATCATAAAAGCCCTTATAAATTATAAAGCCGCCATTTTCCTTAGTGTAGCTGCAAGCCCAAATATTGCCGGCACTATCCAGGTTTAAAGAATGATGATGTGCGATGGTGTCCTGCTTCCATAGTTCTTTTCCTTCCGCGTCAAGGCAGGTGAGCCCTGTAACTCCATTATAAGAATAAACCAGGCGTTTTCCCGGTAAAAGCAGCGGATCCATTATACGGTCATGCGCTTGATAGGGGTTAGGAATATCCCACTGATGCAGGGTTTCATCGTTCTTCAAATTGCGAATTTCAACACTCCGACCTTTGTCTTTATTGCTGTAACTGATTAAGGCTAAGACATCTTGCTCAAGCTTATTCAGGCTCTCGAACCCCTCTGGAGTAGGAATAAAAGTTTCGGGCAGCTTTTGCACTTCCTCTACGGACTGCTCAAAAAGATCGAGGAAGCTTACATAAGAGATTAGACCTTTACCAATTTTCTCGCCTAAAACAGGATCTCCTTGGCTGTGATGCTTAACGAGCCAACCAAACACGGAGAGACTAAAAAGCACAAGTACGATTATGGATAGACGCAGAAGAAACTTTTCCATTGTTTAGAATATTTGGCAAAAGTAGGGATAATGCGAATTAGAAGTCCGTTCCTATTCGTGTCGCTTCCAAGCCCATCTTAGTCAGGAGAGACAGATGATTACATGTAGTGAGGTTATTATAGTAAACCAATCCCGTCCTCCCCTAAGGTTTTTATTTCAACACAGACGAAAGGATTAAAAGTGACTATTAAGGATACACCTCCCGCGTAATCCTATCATCCGCGTTCCTCACATAATTACTTAGGAACACAGATTAAAGGACGAAATGTGTTAAGGTTTTCCAACCGTGTCATCTTCTCACCCGCGTTCCACCTTCACGTTTTTAATTACGTGAACACAGATCAAAGGATGTAAGGCGGCTATTAAGGATACACCCTCCGCCTCATCTTCTCATCAGCGTTCCTCCAATAGGGTTTTAATTTTTGAATACAGATGAAATGTAACTGATAATGATACTCCAAACCGCGTTTTCCAGTCATCCGCGTTCCTCTTACCATGGTAATAGCAACTTAAACACAGATTAAATAATGAAACGCAACAGCGAATAATATTCCAAACCGCGTCATCCAATTATCTGCGTTCCTTCTCCACGGTAATAATTATTTGAACACAGATCAAAGGATGAAATGTGACTATTAAGGATACACCCTCCGTGTCATCCTCTCATTCGCGTTCCTCACATAATTACTTATGAACACAGATTAAAGGACGAAATGAGCTTGTTAAGGTTTTTCCAACTGCGTCATCCTCTCATCTGCGTTCCTCCAATGGGGTTTGATTTTTGAACACAGATGAAATGTAACGGATAATGCTATTCCAAACCGCGTTCTCCGATCATCCGCGTTCTTCCTCCACGGTAATAATAAATTGAACACAGATTAAAGGACGAAATGAAGTTGTTAAGGTTTTCCAACGGCGTCATATTCTCATTCGCGTTCCACCTTCACGGTAATAATTATTTGAACACAGATCAAAGGATGAAATGTGACTATTAAGGATACACCCTCCGTGTCATCCTCTCATCCGCGTTCCTCACATAATTACTTATGAACACAGATTAAAGGACGAAATGAGCTTGTTAAGGTTTTTCCAACTGCGTCATCCTCTCATCTGCGTTCCTCCAATGGGGTTTGATTTTTGAACACAGATAAATGGATGAGATGTAGCTATTAAGATTAAGCCCTCCGCGTCATCCCCTCATCCGCGTTCCACCTTCACGGTTTTAATTACTTGAACATAGATTTTAGGACGAAATGAAGTTCTTAAGGTTTTTCCAACTACGTCATCTTCTCATCCGCGTTCCTCAATCCTCCCAATTATCAGACACCACCCTTCTAACAACCGGGCCAGGCCCAAAGTACAGCACCAAGCCCACCTTCAGACCAGCTAGCCGCAAGTAATTCAAAGTTTGAAACCTAGCACCCACATGTAACTCCGCACCGGCCTTCACCTCAACAATAACCTTGTCTTCCACGATAAAATCAGCTCTGTAATTTCCCACCGTTTGCCCAGAGTATTTTGCAACTAATTTTCGTTCGCGTTCATACCTCAGACCTAATTCCCGAAACTCGATTTCCAGCGCATTTTGGTAAACCTTCTCTAAAAAGCCGTAACCCAATTCACGATAAACATTGTAAAATCCGGCGATAATTTCCTTTGTTAATGCATCCTTCATTTTTCACCGCAACTAATGGAAATCCACGTAGAAACAGCGAGAAATAAGCGCTTATAAACGCTAAATAAAACGTTTTTAACCACCCCTAAATGCTTCCCAGATCCCAAGCTTGTATTACCCTTTGGCTAACCGTACCTTTAGCCCACTCAAAAAAGCACACATGCAGCAAATCCAAAATTATGTAATGGGCGAGTGGGTTTCTGGCGAAGGCGAGGAACTCATTGCACGCGATGCCATCCATGGAACCGAAATAGGCATTGTTTCTAGTGCCGGACTCGATTATAAAGCCATTTTAGAATACGGACGTCGTGTCGGAGGTCCCGCCTTAAGGAAAATGACCTTTCAAGAACGCGGTAGAATGCTAAAGGCACTGGCCTTGCACTTGGTTAAAATTAAAAACCAGTTTTACGAAACAAGCTTTAAAACCGGAGCAACGAAAATTGACTCCTGGGTAGATATCGAAGGCGGATTTGGAAACTTATTTGCCAACGCTTCTCTCCGTCGACAGTTTCCGGATTTACCCTACTATGTAGATGGTCAGCATGCGCCATTATCCAAGGAAGGCACCTTTATTGGCCACCATATTATGGTACCCAAGCGGGGAGTAGCGGTGCATATTAACGCTTTTAACTTCCCTGTTTGGGGGATGCTTGAAAAAATTGCTGTAAACCTGATGGCCGGCGTTCCGGCCGTAGTTAAACCTTCGGAATACACCTCCTTTTTAACGGAACATGTGGTGCGCGAAATAATCGCCTCTAAGATTCTTCCCGAAGGAGCTCTGCAACTTATTAGCGGTCTAGGCAGAGGAATTATTGATCACGTAGAAACCGGGGATACCGTAACCTTTACAGGAAGTGCGGCGACGGGTAAAAAATTACAGGCATTACCCCATATCATCGAAAGATCGGTAAACTTTAATCTAGAAGCAGACTCCTTAAATGCATCCGTATTAGGTCCGGATGTTGAACCTGGAATGCCCGAGTTCGACATCTTCGTTAAAGAGGTGCAACGTGAAATTACTACTAAAGCCGGACAGAAGTGTACCGCAGTTCGCAGAATTCTAGTGCCCGAGAATAAAATTGACGCCGTTCAAGAGGCGCTCATTGCTCGTTTGCAAAAAACCGCAATAGGTGACCCTCGAGATGAGAAAACACGCATGGGCTCCTTAGCCGCGAATATTCAGGTAGAGCGCTTAATGGAGAATGTGGATCGACTAAAGGCGAGCCAAGAATTGGTGTATTCAAATGATGACTTTGAAGTAATTGGCGCTCAAAGAGCAACCGGTGCCTTTGTGAGCCCCATGCTTTTCCGAAACAACAATCCATTTAAGAATACGGATGTACACGAGATAGAATGTTTTGGCCCTGTGTCCACCTTGATTCCATATAAAGGTCTTGCCGAAGCTGCCGACTTGGCAAATATGGGTAAAGGATCACTTGTGAGTTCTATAATTACCGCAGACGATAAAATCGGACGGGAGTTTGTGGTAGAAGCAGCTCATATGCATGGCCGGATTATGGTGCTCAATGCAAAAAGTGCTAAGGAAAGTACTGGCCATGGATCACCTATGCCGCTATTAACCCACGGAGGGCCTGGTCGGGCCGGTGGAGGCGAGGAAATGGGAGGAAAGCGAGGAATCTTGCATTACCTGCAGCGCACCGCAATTCAAGGGCACCCCGATACGATCACAGAAATTACCCAAGTCTATCAACCTGGAGCTAGCCGTCCCGAAACAGAGAAGCATTTATTCCGTCAGCATTTTGAGGAGCTTAAAGTGGGCGAAACCGTGTATACCCACCGACATACGGTAACAGACGCCGATATTGCCAGCTTTGCTCAAGTAAGCGGGGATAATTTTTACGCTCATGTGGATGCCACCTCTTTAGAAGGAACCATTTTTGAAGGTAAAGTGGCACACGGCTATTATGTCTTATCCAAAGCAGCCGGTATGTTTGTGGACCCACGCAAAGGCCCCGTACTGCTTAATTATGGTATTGATGAATGTCGCTTTACCAAACCGGTTTATCCCGGTATGACTATCGGTGTTAAGTTTACCGTTAAGGAGAAAATCGATCAGGAGAAGCGTAGCGAAGACGACATTGCCAAGGGCATCGTAAAGTTTAATGTTGATGTTTATGATGAGGAAGGGGAAACAGTGGCTTTGGCGACCATCCTCACCATGGTTAAAAAATTGGATCAATCAGCATGATAAGCCATTGGAAGGCAAATGCTCCTCAAGCCCCCTATTACGCGGTAATCTTTATTTCAAAGAAGTCTTCCGAATTGGAAGGCTACCCCGAAATGGATGAACGGATGATGCAATTAGTCCAGGAGCAAGATGGATACTTGGGGTATTCATCCAAGGGTGATGAAAAAGAGGGAATATTTATTTCCTACTGGCGCGATCAGGAGTCGATTTCCAAATGGCGGGCAAATTTAGAGCACGGGTCAGCCAAGACGGGAGCAAAAACCTGGTATGCCTATTATCATAGCATGATTTGCAAAGTAGAAAGTAGTAATGAGCATGGGACTTGGTTAGAGATGAGCTAAGTGCTCTTATAGCACCAAATAAAAGGTGTAAAGAACAGTTACCAAACAGGCTTATTTTAGGAGTTGCGCTGACTTATATTTTTATCGATTGAAGGAGCTCATTTTTATTCTTGGGAAACAGCGTTCAGATTGGGTAAAGTTCTGTGCGCTTCTTTTCGAGAGTAAGAGCCAACAGCAAATTTCATCTCTGTTCTAAGCCATGAGAGATTCTCTTTTAGATGCGCGAGCTCATTTTCATTTAAAGCCCGATTCTGAGATATTTCAAGGATATTTGAAGCGCCGATCAATCGGTCGGTTGCTTTGAAAGGCAGCAATAAACCACCCCCTTTCTCATACCACGCTTGAATCTCTTTCCTCCTTTCCAATTGCTGATTTCGTTCATCAATCTGGCGATTACAAAGTTTCCAAAGCTCTAAATAAAACTTCGCCCTATGCTCAGACATGGATTTTTTAAGTTCATTTCGAGCATTATACTTAGCTATGAAATAGTTACCAAAAAAGCCAATTAAGAAACCAGCAATAGAAGTTATCAGGCCAAATAAGATTTCACTTTTCATCTTTACTGCATATCTGTTTTCAAACTTTGGTTTGAATATAGTTGAATCTATTAACTTGAAATTGATTTAACCCAAGGGCTGATACTTTTTAAGCATTGCCGACTGATTGCATTTTATAACTAAGCCATCAAATCCCCTTACCTTTGCCGGAAAATCGAGAAAAATGTCAGAAGCTCTAATGCAAGGATATATTAAAAGTGAAGTGCTTGATGGTTTAGCGAGCATAGAATTTTATCATCCTTTAAGTAACTCATTACCGAGTAGGCTGCTGTCTCAATTGGCAGAAGCAATTACCCGTGCTGGAGAAAACGATGAAGTTAAAGTCATTCTACTACGCTCAGCTGGAGAGCGTGCGTTTTGTGCGGGAGCCTCTTTTGACGAACTCATCTCCATTCAAGATTTAGAACAAGGCAAGAAGTTCTTTAGCGGCTTTGCTAATGTGATAAACGCCATGCGTAAATGTCCTAAGTTTATCATTGGACGTGTGCACGGTAAGGCCGTGGGTGGGGCGGTAGGTTTGGCTTCATCAGTAGATTACTGTTTTGCCACCCGCCATGCATCTGTTAAGCTAAGTGAATTAGCAGTGGGTATTGGGCCCTTTGTTGTAGGGCCAGCGGTGGAACGAAAAATTGGCCTTAGCGGAATGAGTGAATTGGCTATAAATGCTACCGAATGGCGCAGTGCTGATTGGGCGCACCAAAAAGGGCTTTACTACCATCTGCACGAAAGTGCGGAAGAAATGGACCAAGAAATTGCCGCATTAATTGAACGCCTAAAGGGCTTTAACCCCGAGGCCATGAAGCAGTTGAAAGAAGCGTTTTGGCAAGGCAGCGAGCACTGGGACGCGCTTTTAGCGGAGCGGGCCGCCGTAAGCGGAAAACTGGTTTTATCCGATTTTACCCGCAATGCCATCAACGCCTTCAAAAAGAAATAATAATTTTGCCAAAATTTTTACAATGCGTAAGCTTTGGTTTCTCGCCTTCAGCGTTTTAAGTCTTGCCCTTACGGCCCAAAATAGTGCTTGGTTTCAAGAGAAGGATATCATGGAGTTTCGTCGTGAATCCCTAAAACGTTTGGGCACCGCGGCAAGTGACACCAGTATGTGGGAAATAGGGGGTAATTACGGATTACAATTCTCCCAGGCCTCCTATAGCAACTGGCAAGCGGGTGGTGTGAACTCTATTGCAGGCAACACTATTTTTAATGGCTTTGCCAATTACCTAAGCGGTAATAAGTGGATGTGGAGTAATGCCGTAACCCTGGGTTATGGAGTGAACTACCAGGATACCATCTTTAATAAAACCGACGATCGGATTGAGATTGAAACGAGGATAGATTACCTGCAAAGTAAAACTTGGTCTTATTCTGCTTTAGCCAACTTCCGTACTCAATTTCGTCCGGGTTATGAAAAGCCTGGTGAGCAGGGAGATGACATCAAGATTTCCGATTTTATGGCGCCGGGTTACCTCTTACTTGGTTTGGGAACTACCCATAAGCCGAATAAACGGTTTACCATGTTCCTTTCTCCGGTAACGGCTAAAGGGACCTTCGTTATGGTAGAGCGCTTAGCCAATGCCGGCGCCTACGGTGTTGATTCTAGCGGAGTGCGCTTTGAGGTTGGGGGCTACGCAAATATTACCTACAAACGTAAACTGTGGGAAGACATTGACCTGCAAGGGCGAATCGACCTGTTCTCTAACTATGTGGAAGACCCAAGTTTAATTGATATCAACTCGGAGCTCATTGTTTTCTTCAAGGTCAATAAATACATCAAAGCGAATATTGCACTGGCTTATATTTATGACCATGATGTGAAGTTCGATCTCGACGATGACCCGAATACCGTTGGCGTTCCTCGCTCTCAGTTTAAGCAGGTGCTTAGCATTGGCTTTAGCTACGATTTTGGTGCGGCGGTCGACGAAAAATAATCAAAACCTTAAATCGATTCTTTTCCTTCTAGGGAATTAAAGCTTCAGGCAAAATCCTTCCCTCGGCTTTTACGATATTTGCAGCAGCAAAAATTTAAGCATGTCTGCACCTACCGATAAAGCACCAAAACTTTCTATTGATATAGCCAAAAAGGCCTTTGCCTTAATGAGCACTGCTAAGCATATGGCAGAGCTGTATGAGGAAAACAAGGCGGTTACTGCTAAATATGTTCATGCCGCCTCACGCGGACATGAGGCGATTCAGTTAGCGCTGGGCATGCAGCTTCGACCTTACGACTTTGTATCACCTTATTATCGGGACGATTCTATTTTACTGGGCATTGGAATGTCTCCCTACGAGTGCATGCTGCAATTATTGGCCAAGCGTGATGATCCATTTAGTGGGGGGCGAACCTACTATTCTCATCCAAGTCTAAAGGATGAGAATAAGCCTAAAATCCCACATCAATCATCGGCCACCGGAATGCAGGCTATTCCTGCCGCAGGTGTGGCTATGGGTCTGCAATATCGCGAGAAAATGGGACTGGCAGAAAGTGAGGATAAGCCGATCGCCGTTTGTTCGATTGGAGACGCCGCTATGACCGAAGGAGAGGTTTCGGAAGCGCTTCAAATGGCAGCGCTTAAGCAGTTTCCTTTATTGTTTTTAGTGCAGGATAACGAATGGGATATTTCGGCCAACGCTAAAGAAACCCGCGCCCAAAATGCAGCCGAATTTGCCGAGGGCTTTAAAGGGATTGAGGTACGTAGTATTGATGGAAGTAACTTTGAAGAATCGTATAATACGGTAGCTGAGGTGTTGGAAATCATGCGGGAGGAACGTCGTCCTTTCCTAATCCACGCCCGCGTCCCCTTATTAGGGCACCACACCTCAGGTGTGCGTAAGGAACGGTATCGCGATGACCTAGAAGAGCATGCTACTCGTGACCCCTGGCCAAAACTTCGTCAATGGTTGCTCGAGAACGGTAGTTCAGAAGAAGAGCTTGAGGCCATTAATGAAGAGGCCGGAAAATACGTTAAGAGTGATTATGAGGAAGCCTTAAAACAGGAAGACCCGCGCCCGGAGGACCTCTTTACCCACGATTTTGCGCCTAGCCCTATTACGGAGGAGAAAGGAGACCGCAGTCCCGCCGGCAAGGATAAAACCGTTATGGTGGATGCCGCCTTATTCGCCATTCAAGAAACCCTAGCAAAACATCCTGAAGCCCTATTGTACGGTCAGGATGTAGGGGGCCGCTTAGGGGGCGTGTTTTCGGAAGCCGCTACCCTGGCGCAAAAGTTTGGGGATGACCGAGTGTTTAATACCCCCATTCAAGAGGCCTTTATTATTGGATCCACCGTTGGAATGAGTGCCGTTGGCTTAAAACCCTTTGTGGAGGTACAGTTTGCCGATTATATCTGGCCAGGCTTAAACCAGCTTTTCTCTGAGGTAAGTCGCAGTAATTACCTCTCTAACGGCAAATGGCCCGTTAGTTCGGTTATTCGCGTACCGATTGGCGCCTATGGTAGCGGAGGACCTTATCACAGCAGCTCTGTTGAAAGTGTGCTTACCAATATCAGAGGGATTAAAATTGCCTATCCTAGTACCGGAGCCGACTTAAAAGGACTGATGAAAGCAGCCTTTTACGATCCCAACCCAGTGGTGATGCTCGAACATAAAGGACTTTATTGGAGCAAGGTTAAGGGCACAGAAGACGCGAAAACAGTAGACCCAGGAGAGGACTATATCCTTCCGTTCGGAAAGGCAAGGATTGCTTATCCCGCATCAGCCGAGAGTGTAGCAAATCGAGAAAGCCTTTTAGTAATCACCTATGGTATGGGAGTTTACTGGTCTAAAGCGGCCAGAGCGGCGCTGAACGAAAAGGTGGAAGTGCTCGATCTTCGAACCCTTTATCCTTTAGATGAGGAGATGATTTTAGAGTATGTTCGCAAGCATTCTAAAGTACTAATCGTAACCGAGGAGCCTTCCCGAAATGGGTTTAGTCAGGGTTTAGCGGGCTGGATACAGCAAGAGTGTTTTCAAGATTTGGACGCACCCGTAATGGTGATTGGTTCGGAGAACATGCCCGCTATTCCATTAAATAGTACGCTTGAGGCGACCATGATTCCTAATGCGGATAAAGTAAAAGCGAAGCTAGAAGAACTCGCAGCTTATTAATAAGGCGAACCCATAAGGCATAAAAAAAGTCCAAGCGATAATGGCTTGGACTTTTTAGTTTCAACTGGCTACCGATTCGAAACGTCGTATTTTGAAGCGGTAGTTAAATTTTTTAAACAGTTTTTTTCGATTCGGGCTAATGTCCCCACCCTTCCTTCGATTATTTATCTCGCAGTTCCCTTGCTGCAGCTTGCCGTTCGATTTGTTTGTAGAAAAAGTGTTAATAATTCCCATGTTCCCCTATAATCTTTGCTCCTAATGTAAAAAGTGAGATTTAGAATCGCAAGTTTAAGGGACTATTTATCAGGTATTTATTTTATAAATAAATCTGAGGGGGTTAAAAACAGCCTAGATTACTAACAGTTTGTCAACAAGTTGACCTCGGCCAATGAACTTTATTGGCAATGTCGGTGTGCACCGCAACTTGCGGCCCATGAAAAGGGCTTTCCGGCTCCTTCGAAGCCCAGGGAGTTAATAAGGCCTATGGAAGCATCGTATAATTTATGCGAACGGTATTTGGGATTGCTATTGATATCAACATGCACGGTTATAGGGCCTAGGTCTTTTAGTTTTTCAGCGGCCGCAACTGCTTTTTCAACTTCCGTCCAAAGTCGGGTATAATCGTCGGGCGGCGTGGGCACCACTTCATTCTTATAAACTTCACTTACACCACGTCCGATATTCCATAGACAAATAGCGGTGCAGTATTTCGTAAGGTCACCCCTAACTTTAGAATCACAACCTACAAAAACCCTTCCTTGAGGGTGTTCCTTTAACCAGCTTTGAACGAATTGTCGGGTATCTGAAATGATTTGATTTTGATGATCTATAAACTGCGGGTCCGAACTTAACTTCATGGACCTCAAGTTGCTAAAAAATTTTCAAAAGGCTTTTTAGCTTAAGGTTAAGCATGGGTAAAAAAAGAAAGGGAGACGTCCTCACGTCTCCCCTTGTTTCAAACTAAATCAAAACAATTAACCAAACCTTAACCTGTCTAAATAACTAGGACAAGGCCTTTGGGTTCACGGAGAACTAAAGTTTTTCGTGAAAAATATGTAAACTCCTGAAAATGAGGAGCAAAAATTTTACTTCGTACAAGAAATGCATACATCATCCCGGTCCATAATCCAAATTAGAGCGGCTAAACTGGCCGAGCCCAGCGTAAATTCTCGTGCATTTACTGCCGAGATGTTGTCTAATTGGGAATGGTGTACTTCGAAATAACGATGATTATCGGGGCGCAAGCCGATAAGTACAATATCATCTGCTTTAAGCTGGCCAATATCGGCCCCAGAACCTCCTTTCGAAAATTGGTAGATTCCATAAGGCTCGAATAAAGAACGGAAGTCTTTGATTCGAGTTACCATTTCGGGACTAGCGTCGATAGAAAAGCCCTTGGGAGTAAATCCACCACCATCACTTTCAATGGCAATAACATGACGTTCACTATCATCAGCCTTAGCTGCTTTGGCGTACACGCGGGCACCACTTAAACCAAACTCTTCGTTCATATACCAGATTAGTCGAACGGTGCGCTTGGGTTTAAAGCCCATTTCCTTTAAAAGGTAGATGCTTTCTAAGGCGTGCATGGCTCCAGCGCCATCATCATGAGCGCCAGTTCCCAATTCCCAGGAGTCGATATGACCAGAAACTACAATTATTTCCTCGGGACGCTCGCTCCCGCGATAATCAGCGATGAGGTTATACGAATACACGGAATCCTGCCATTCGCAGGCCATGTCCAATTTTACCTGTAAGTCGGGATCTTGCTTTAACTGCTTACTGAGGAGCTCCGCATCGAAGGTACTCAGTGCCGCCGCAGGAATGCGCTTAACATCGGGGGCATATGCCATGCTGCCGGTATGCGGATACTTGTTAATACTGCTACTTAAAGATCGGATAACCACTCCTATAGCGCCACGTTTGGAGGCTTCTATCGCTCCGGCCCAACGTTGTTTTACCGCCGAGCCATATGCGTAGCCCGTACTAATATAAGTGGGGTCCATCTCAATATTAAAGAAGGCAATCTTACCCTGTAGATCTAAGCTATCTAGGGCTTCAAATGATTTGATTTCTATCACTTCGGCTTTTAAGCCGCCTTCGGGTGTAGCAATGGATCCACCTAAGGCGGTAACTGCCATTTCTGTTTGATCAATCCCCTGTACCAACCAAGCCTTTTCCTGCGGACCACGCACCCAGCGAGGCACCTTTACCGCTTGTAAGCTCGTTTCAAAACCGAGGGAGTCCATTACTTCTTTAAAGTAAAGAACCGATTCTGTAGCCTGTTCGCTCCCGGCAAACCTGGGGCCCATGCTACAAAGTTCTGTAAGCCAAGCGAAGCCTTGTTGCTCACTTAAAGCTTGCGAATAAATACTTTTAAAGATAGCGGCATCTTGATCCTGAGCGCTCAATGGAGCCAAGCTATAGGCCACAAAAAGGGCGATAAACATCTTTTTCATTAGGTAGCGGCTATTTGCATAAGTGTTCCACATAAGAGTGCACCAAAGGTTCCCAAAGCATAGCCTAATACGGCTAGTAAAACACCCACCGGCGCAAGAGAGGGATGAAAGGCAGCGGCTACCACTGGAGCTGAGGCCGCTCCTCCGATATTAGCTTTAGACCCAACCGCTAAGAAGAAGAAGGGTGCCCGGATTAGCTTTCCAATAAGGAATAAAAGTCCTACATGAATAATCATCCAAACCAATCCTACTAAGAATAAACCCGGATTTTCGAAAATACCCATGATGTTCATTTTCATACCAATAGTTACGACCAGAATGTAAATAAACACGGAGCCAATTTTGGAGGCACCAGCACCTTCATAATCGCGTAATCTGGTAAAGGACATCACAATTCCCGATGTGGTGGCAATCACAATTAACCAGAAGAACTTACTTCCCATGCTAAAGTACTTGGTAAGGAAAGGGGAATATTCGGAGATTAATGGAGCAATGATATCGGCCAACAAATGAGCCAGGCCAGTAGCCCCTAAAGCAATCCCAAATATCACAAAAAGGTCAACAGTTGACGCGATACGCGCAATGCGTGATGAAAATTCTTGCATGTGATCCTTAAGCGCAGTAACGGCTGAGGCGTCAGCTTTAAAAAATTTATCAATAGAATCAGCCTTTCCTACTCCCAAGAGTAAGAAGAACATCCAAATCTCTGCAACGATGATATCTACCGTAATCATCACCGAGAATATCTTACCCGAAATCTGTCCGTTTTCACCAAAGATCTCATACATCGCCGCTTGGTTGGCACCGCCACCAATCCAACTACCAGCGATGGTGGTCATCCCGCGCCAAATTTCATCACTACCTGCTCCCACAACTTCAGGGGCAATGGCGCTAAACAGTAAAATCGCCAAGGGCCCTCCTATTATAACCCCGAAGGTACCGGTAACGAACATGATCAAGGCCTTGGGTCCGAGGCGAAAGACCTCCTTCAAGTCGATACTTAAAGTGAGTAAGATTAAACTGGCCGGTAACAAATAGCGGGAGGCCATAAAGTACAAACGAGACTCCCCCATAAAAGGCTCCAGTAGGTGGCTATCTATTTCTTGATTAATTACGAAGTTCTTAAAGTCCTTAAAGCTTTCGAGGCTGGAAATATCATAGCCTTGGCCCGCTAAAAAATCTTTAGCCGCCGCAACGTCAATCCAATGAGGGGAGATAATGCCCAGTGTACTAAAAACCGAAGGCAAAAAGTAGCAAAGGAGTAGGGTAGGAATAACGGCGTAAAACTTTTTAAAGGCCGGCATTTCACTACTGCGGAAAATTAAAAGTAAAAGGGTCATCAGAATCCCAAAAACCACCGCGTCGTTGGTGATTAAGGGAATGTCGGATACAACTTCTTCCATAAGGGTGTTTTGTTTGTGCCCCAAATGTAAGGAATGCCCTATTTCTTAGAAGGGGGTCGTTTTGACTTCTTAGCCGGGCTCACCGTCCAGCCTAAATCCGCCAACTTTTCGATGTTTAAAGACTCTTCTTTGCTCGATTCAGCCGCCTTATCGGCCACGTTTTTAGCTTCCGGTTTGGCTTCTAAATCTGGTTTCTCCTCTTTAGGCTTAGAGGGCTCTTCGCTCTTTTGGTTTGGCCTAAGCGACTTCTTACTGGGCTTACCTTTTTTTCCTGGTCGAGCGGGACTCACATCCCATCCTTTTGCTTTAAGCTGATTGGCTTTTAGGTCTTCGTCCTTGGTTTGCTCGGCTTTTTTATGCGCCGGTTCCCCCTTTTTTGTTTGCTCTTTTTCGCCTTGTGAACCCCCTTGCTTTAAACCATCTTGCTTGGTTTGGGACTTGCCTTTGACTTCAGGTTTAGCTTTGTTTGGTGTCTTCGTTTCCTTTTTTTGGCTGGACTTAGCGTCCTTCTTGGGGCTGGGTTTGCGGCGCGTTTTCTTTTTCGGTTTATCCCCTAATTCGGCAGAGGCGCGAACAAATTTATTGCGCTCCATTAGGGTGGTCATATTACCACCAAGGGCAATTAGGTACTTATCGCCTTTTTGTTCTATGAGGGTACCCTTAATTCCCGAGTCCAGAATTTTCACTTCCATGCCCACCTGCACTGGCTCTTGAATAAAGCGATCTAAATCTTTGCGGTGTTGCTTTACTTCCTTGCGGTGATGGCTTTGTTCCTCTTTTTGGACTTCACCCGATCGTTGGTTAAGCATGGCGATAAACCGGGCGACTACCGCTTTTTTGTCTTTTTGCGTTTTTTGATCCATCCAGGAATCAATCAACTTTTGAAAGCGCTGTCCCCAATAAATAAGGCGATCTTGCTCCTCATTCATTCGCCGCTGCTTTTGCACCTTATCTTCTAAGCTCGCAATGCGCTCTTCTTGCTCACGCTCTAGCTTTCGAAGCTTGTTAAGTTCCCTTTGTTGGGCGGTACGTACCTTCTCAATCGCCACCTTATCATCCTGAATTTGGACGAGTAGTTTATCTACTTCTAAGGTATTCTGCTGCACCCGATTACGGGCATCATCAATAAGATGGGAGGGAATGCCACTTCTTTGCGCAACTTCGAAAGTATAGGAACTGCCAGGTTGCCCAATTTGTAATTCATATCGGGGGTCGAAGCTTTTTTGGTCAAAAAGCATGGCGCCATTAACCACACCTTTCATTTCGGCCGCCAAAGCCTTAATCGCGTTAAAGTGCGTGGTGATAATCCCATAGGCCCCATAGGCATTGAGTCGATCGAGAAAAACCTGGGCCAAGGCCGAACCCAATTCCGGGTCAGAGCCGCTACCAAACTCATCGATTAATAATAAGGTGGACGAATCGGTGTAGGTTAAAAAATGATCCATTTTCTGGAGCTTAGAACTATAGGTGCTAAGCTCATTTTCGATGCTTTGGGCATCGCCGATATCGCCAAAAAGTTGATCAAAAAGACCCAGCTTACTTTCTTCATGCACGGGTATTGCCAAACCCGATTGCAACATGATCTGCAAAAGCCCAACGGTTTTAAGGGACAAGGATTTACCACCCGCATTAGGGCCACTAATAACCAATATGCGCCGTTCCTTATCTAGGTTAAGGTGTAGCGGTACCGTGGGTTTCGCTTTCTCCTGGTTAAAATGACGAAGAACGGGGTTATAAGCTTCCTTGAGGTAAACGCTTTTATGTTCTACTATTTCGGGGTAGCACGATTGTTGAGCTTCGGCAAAAAGGGCTTTGGCCCGACTAAAATCAAGCCAAATCATCGTCTCTTGAACGCTGCTAATGTAATCGTGGTAAGGATTAAGGTCGGTGCTTAGCTGGCGGAGAATTCGTTTTATTTCTTCTTTTTCCGCCTCTAAGAGTTCAGAAATTTCATTGTTTATCTCTACCGTTTCCCCTGGTTCAATAAAGGCAATGCTATGCTTATTGGAGCTACCGTGCAAAATCCCTTGCACCTGAGCTTTAAAGGAGGAGGTAATTGCTAATACGCGTCGACTTTCCGACACACTCTCATCAAAATCGGCGACATAGCCCTTATCGCGGTACTTCTTTAAAATACGTTGGAAAATCCGATCGGCCGAAGCGCGCTTGCGGGTTAGATCCCGACGAATTTTACTCAGTTCAGGTGAAGCATTCGAGCGTACTTGGGCTCTTTCGTCGAGTACCGCATCGATAGCCTCGGTCACAAATTTTTCCGGAATCAAAAACTGCAAACGGGCCCAAAGGGAGGCCAAGCGCAACTGTTTGTTTTGGATAAACTGAAAGAGATGACGGTAATTAATCGCCAAACTGCGGATATCGGCAAATTGCTCTTCCCGTAAGGCATGTCCACGCACCTTAAGCTTCGATAAAAAGGCACTAAGGTCAGGGTGCTCCGCCGTTGGAAAGCGTTCTTCACTTAGGAGCAGGGCCAATATTTCATCGCTTTCGCGGATGGCTTGAAAAAGCTTTTCCCGATCTTGAAAGGGCAGGAGGTCGAGTGCCTGCGCTTTGGCCGCTTTACTAGAGCAATAGCGTGCTACTTCCCGCTTAATAAAAGGGAAATCTAGAGCTTGGGCCAAATCGGGTGGGAATAATTGCAAACCAATAATTTGCGCAAAAATAAAGACTGTTCGCGCGGAAACCAGTCTATTTAAACATTGGTTTTATTGATTTCCATTTATCGGCTAAAGCGGTTAGTTCAAAGCTTAAATCTGACGAGCGAGCGAAAAGTCAAAAAATGGCGATAACCGAGGTTTACATTTGATCAAAATTCAAGCTCATGCCTCATCTTATTTCAAGCTTAAATCAAAACCTGGGTGGTTATTTGCGGGAGGCCGTGGCGGTCTATCGCGCTTTGGTTTATCCTGTTACTAATCATCAGCAACATTTCGTTTTGTTTGGACGAGGAAGAACGGGGTCCACCCTTTTAACAGACATGCTTAATAAGTCGCATGAAGTGGATTGTGATAAAGAAATCTTTAATCGCAAGGTGTTATTTCCACGCTTGTTTTTAAAATTCCGCAATCGTGTTTTTAGATCGAAGGTTTATGGTTTTAAACTCCTTTCCTATCAGTTAAAGGAGATTCTAAATCAGGAGGATGGCCATGAGTTCTTGCGCTACCTCAGCGAAAAAAAAGGGTATAAAATCGTATTCCTGAGCCGTAGCAATTTGGTGCGGCAAACCCTTTCCAAGCATTATGCTCGCTTTCGTCAAACCTGGCATCAGGCGGAAGCCCAGCGCCAAATCGAAAAAATGACCGTGGACATTCCTGCTTTTTTAATCGAATTAAGAGCTGGAAAGGCGCTCGAAGAATATGAAAAGCAATGCCTGAAAGGCCTACGCTATTTTGAAGTTAACTATGAAGAGGACTTACTGCAGGAATTTGATCGGCTCCGTTTATACGACCGCCTGAGTCATTTTTTAGGCTTGCGGTTTATCCAGCCAAAGAGCAGCCTACAAAAAATCAGTCCGCAAAAGTATAGTGATTTTGTGGAAAACTGGGAGGAACTAAAGCTGTGCTTGTCTTACACCGAGTTTAGCGAAGACATCCTTTAGGTAGGCCTCAAATTATTGCCTACATTTAATGCAAATGAGGTTCATGCCTTTTGGCAAAATCCCCCTTTGCATATGAAAGTAAAACCTTCTCGAAAAGAGTATACCGGTGAAGAGGTCACCATTATCTGGCAAGCCCATAAATGCATCCATTCAGAACGCTGCTGGCGAAATTTACCAGAAGTATTTCGCTATGGAAAAAAGCCCTGGGTTGACCCAAATGGGGCTTCTGGCGAGGTTATACGTGCCCAAATTGAAAAATGTCCTTCGGGAGCGCTAAGCTATGTTGGCCAAACCAAAGGGGAAGCCCTGGAAGCAGGTCCCATCACCGCCAAGGTAATGCCCAATGGTCCTATAATGTTACAAGGCGATATTAAGTTTAGTCATGCCGACGGCAGTAGCTCGGTGGAGCACAATCCGGTATTATGCCGCTGCGGCGGATCGGCCAATAAGCCCTTTTGCGATGGTAGTCATAAACGACTTGGCTTTGAAGGCTGATAAAACCAATTTGGCCTTTTAAAACACTTGGCAGTTTGAGACCTAGCAAGCGGCGCTTTAAGTAGGCCGCTAAAGTTTAGTGCTAAAAAAAGGCCGGCTGAAATTCATCAACCGACCTTTTCTGAAATGGAAAAACACTCTGAGGTCAAATCAACCCCCACTGACCTCACCGCGCTACTATAGAATACCCCCTGGTTATCGTATAGGTTAAGGCGGACACTAAAGGAGAAGTGCTTTTGTAAAAACAAAATAGCGAAACCTTCCTAGGATATCCTGTAAGGAATCGTCGAGACTTAAGTCAAATTATCACTACAAGAAATTCTGCATTGGTCTTTGACCGGGCAGCTTCTTAGGGAGCTTCTTAAAGCAGTTCAATAAAAAGGCCTTCATCGGTTTTTTCCACCTTACTTAAGCCCAGTTTATTAAGTCCTTTTAAGCTTTTATCCCATTGTTTGTTAGAGAGTCCGAGCTGCTCTTTTAAGTCATTTAAAGGCATCCTTCCTTCTGCTTTTAGGCGTTCGAAAAGGAGTTTTTCATTATCATTGAGCTCTACCTTTTTAACCGTTTTTTCCGGTTTCATTTGAGGGAAGAAAAGGACTTCCTGAATAGAAGCATTGTCGGTTAGCATCATCGTTAAACGATCAATTCCAATGCCCATTCCCGAGGTAGGAGGCATCCCGTATTCTAGGGCTCGTAAGAAGTCTTGGTCAATAAACATGGCTTCATCATCGCCCTTTTCGCTCAATTGTAATTGCGCTTCGAAACGTTCGCGCTGATCAATGGGATCATTTAACTCCGAATAGGCATTAGCCACTTCCTTACCATTAATCATCAACTCAAATCGTTCGGTATACTCGGGGTTATCGCGGTGTTTTTTACACAGAGGCGACATCTCCACCGGATAATCAGTAATGAAGGTGGGTTGGATATAATTCGGTTCACATTTTTCACCGAAAATTTCGTCAATCAACTTCCCTTTACCCATACTGGGCTCGGTTTCGATTCCCATATCAGCGCAAGCGGCACGTAGTTCTGCCTCCGACTTACCATCGATATCAAAACCGGTGTGATCTAAAATCGCTTGTCGCATACTTACCCGGGCAAAAGGAGCCTCGAAATTGAGCTCAACCCCACCGAGGCTAACTTTGGAATCGCCCCCTTTGATAGTTTTCACTACATGCTGAAGCATTTGCTCAGTGAAGTCCATCATCCAGAAATAGTCCTTGTAGGCCACATATATTTCCATCACGGTAAATTCCGGATTATGGGTCCGGTCCATACCTTCGTTACGGAAGTCTTTTGCAAACTCATACACCCCTTCAAAGCCGCCAACAATAAGGCGCTTGAGGTAAAGTTCATTAGCAATACGCAAGTAAAGCGGAATGTTTAAAGCATTGTGGTGGGTGATGAAGGGACGCGCTGCTGCCCCTCCCGGAATGGGTTGCAAAATGGGGGTTTCCACCTCCAAATAATCATAACGATTAAAGAACTCACGCATGGCGTTGATGATGCGGGTTCGAGTAATAAAGGTGTCTTTAACTTTATCGTTTACCACTAAATCAACGTATCGCATACGGTAACGTTGCTCGGGATCGGTAAAGGCATCGTATACATTTCCCTCTTCGTCCTTTTTAACGATAGGCAAGGGTTTAAGACTCTTACTTAAAACGGTTAAACTATCAGCTTCAAGGGTCACCTCACCCATCTTGGTGCGAAAAACCTTACCGGTGATACCGATAAAGTCACCAATATCAAGATGCTTTTTGAAAACAGAATTGTAGAGCTCCTTTTCCTCACCGGGGCAAAGCACATCACGATTTAGGTAAACCTGAATGCGCCCTTTACTGTCCATTACATCAATAAAGGAGGCCTTACCCATAATGCGTTTGGTCATAATACGACCGCTAATCTTTACCGATTCCCATTCGGTAGCTTCGGCATCAGCTTCAAAGCCACTGAGGATATCAGTAGAAAAATGGCTCGCTTCGTAACGGGCAGCAGGATAGGGATCTATGCCCATCTGCCGTAAGGCTTGCAGCGATTCGCGACGTTGGATTTCCTGTTCGGAAAGGGATTGACTCATGTCCTGAAATTTCGCGCAAAAGTACCGAAAATCTGAGTGTTAGAGTGAAAGCCCATAAAGGCTTTATTTGGTTTATAGGCTTAAGCAATTGAGAAACCCTCTATTAAGGCTGGAGGTGTTCTTTTTAGTCCCTAATTTTTTAGTCAGAAACCCGATGGAAAACCTCTTGATATTTAACGGTATCGCCAGGCTGCCAAAGGTTAGCTGAGGCGCCACTGTTGTTATCTCTACTATTACTACTCATATAGCGGTAAGAGGTGCGAATAAGGGTGTCGCCATTAAAGCTAAGCGAGTAGGCTTGTGCGTAAAAAAGTGGACTGTTGTGAATCAGGCTATCTTCTCCCTGATTGGTCCGATACATGCCAAAGGAGGGCTGCCAATTTGGATCTCCATCGGTTCCCAATTCATAGGCACCGCGATCGAGCCAGAGTAGTTGATAGGTCCCATCTTCATAATAGCGCACACGCCGGCGGTTAAGCTCTGCCCGCTCCCCACCTAAATTGCCTTTAAAGCTGCCCGGTTCCATTTTATTATCGGCAAAAGGGGTCACTAAGATATCTTCTACAATTATGTGGTCGTATTGCCATAAACCAACCATAGCCTTGCGTGGCTCGGGGGCCGATACATCTTCATCATCCTGACAGGCAGCTAGGATTAGGACTAGGACTAAAAGCTTAATAGAGCGCACCATGAGGATCGAGTTTAAATAAGGTTGCTTTGCGACTACCGGCGCCATAAATTAGGTCTACCAGCACAAAAAGGTCTCCGTCCTCAGCTTCCTTTATGCTAAGTACTCGACCATCAAAAGTTTTCGACCAACGACTGATTCCTTCGGGGTTAATGCGATATACAACAGCTCGCTCCAAACTAGGATCTTCCAAATCACTACAAGTGAGTAAAACATCACCATTTTGGCAAACCGAACTGTTGATGGGGTATTGATCAATTTGATGGGGTGCTAAATCTACTTTACGGAGGGTGTTGCCCTGAGCGTCCAAATGGTGGATGTAGTTGATTTCTACAGGGTCGGTGTAAAAGCAAAAAACGCCCCCATCACTAAGTGGCTCAACCAAAATTAAGTTGTTATTGAAACGCTCGCCAGTGCCATCGTCTCCCAGGAAGGTTCGCTTAGACTGACTCAAACTGGCCTCATCCACTTCAAAAAGGTAATAGCTCCCTAACCTTGATCCGGCAACTCCAATTTTGCCATTTTCAAGGAAGCAAAAATCGCGAGCGAATTTATCGAGGCTTTGTTCGTCGAAATCGGCACTGCGAACAAAATTCCCATCGGCATCCAATTCGTGGAGTTCAAATCCTAAAAACCGATCTGTGGGTACGTGATAATCAAAGCCAATCATAAAAATAAAGCCGCTGCCGTCAGGCTTGGCCTTTAGGCGACCGCTGGATCTAAAATGGCCATCCCAAGGTGCCTGTCCGTTAAACTGCTGAAAGCTTTCGAGCTCAAAATTGGCGTTTATCCTCACCAAAAAAGGAATGGTATTCCGTGACTCGGGTTCAGGGTCGGGACTGTTAAAACCAACACTGATCCCAAAATTGCGAAACTCACCATGCACAAGATAGCCGCCGTTTGCCAGGCTTTCAATCTCCAGAAAACGAGCTTTGCCAGTGAGGTCCGAAAGATTTATAATGGGGTCAATGTCAATGTTACCAATGGGGTATAAGAAGTAATCAATCACTAAACCTTCGGCATTGGTAAGCACTAAAGCCGGAGCCGACTCTTCGAGGTCGGAGGAGGAAAACTCGCTGCTCACATTGCTGTTAAAGGCGGGTTTAGCCAGCTGTCCACAAAGAAGCAGGTTTCCATTCGGCAGCTCGATTATATCGCTCATGCTGCTATTTCCTTCCAAGGCAAAATTGCGCACAAAACGATCGGCAAAATGACCTTCATCCCGACTACAGGAGAGCAAAAACATACCTGCCAGAATAAGTGCTATAAGTCTGGTCATTTTTTTTGGGGTTTTAGGAAGGTGTATAAATAGCCAACTTGCCAAAGCCCGTAATTAAAGCTAAAATCATCCGGGACATAGGCTAGATTATTAAGCAAATTAGCATCGCTGAACCGCTGATCATCTATAACCATATTGGTCCAGGCATGCTGAAAACGGTAACTCAACTCGAAACGATGATGGCCGCGTCCATAACGTAAGCCAATGCCAGCGTAAAGATTGTTCAACAGGCTTTTTCTTTGAAAGCTGAGGTCGAGGTTTTCCTGACTTTCGGGGTAACCCCCAAAGGCAGCAGGTATCTCCCCAATTTGAGGATTTAGGGCCATATCGGCTCTTGCACTTTGTAAAATTTGCATACTACCACCAAAGTTTACAAAGCCACTAAAACTGCGCCCAGCATACTCGTACTGCAAGCCCAACCGCGGACTAATAAACTGATAATCTTCTAGACTGCTTTGCAAGAGGTAGTTTTGCTGGAGCTCAGCACGATAAAAGCTCATGGCTTGAAAGGCAAGTCCGGCCTCTACCTGAAGCCCCCGGTATAGGGTATAGCTTCCCCAGGTTTCAAACTGCATGGAGGGACGTGCCTCATAGGCGGTACTTTCCTCAACTACTCCCGAGAAAGACCAGGTTTTAAGTAGGCTGTACTTTGCCGCCAAGTAAGAAAGATTAAAGCCAAGCTGCCATTGCCGAACGAGGCGGAATTGATGATAAAGCTCCTCTAAGGAAACGCTTAAATCTGGGCGAACTTGGTAAAAAGGGTCGGTACTTAAAATACGATACATACTCGCTTCGGCTTCCGTTTTTTGACCAAGCATCAGTTGCGATTTCGCTAAAATTTCAAGGGCCATAATACGGTCTTCCTTAATAGCATATGTCTCTATGCAGGGTTTCAGGAGCTCAATACAAGATTGAAAGCGACCGTTGAAAAAGGCGATTTGTGCTTCCTCCAAGTTTTGCGAACAGTTTTGGGCTTGAGCCATAAAGCTAAAGCCCAGCAGAATGCTCAATAGGTGTTTCATGGTTGGCAGGCTTTAAGGAGTTCTACTTGTCCATCGGTCCATTGTTGCCATTCCCTTTGGCTTGGCGCCGATAAGTTTTCGTCACAGAGCAATTCAAATAGTCGATCACTACTAAGTGGCATCCGGTACAAGTGTCCTTCGAAAGTATTAATCCACAAATGTTCCCCACCCTCAAACTGGAGAGCGGCAACCCAATAAGCGAGGTCAGTAATGCGCAAGGGACTTTGGCTTAGATTATCAAGAGTCCACACTTGCACCATGCGATCGTAACCAGAGCTGGCAAATTGGCTTGAGCTAGGGTCAAATTGTAAATCTGTTACCGCACTAAAATGCGAGGCCATTTGCCTCAAACTTTGATTGGCAATCTGATATAAAAATACTTTTCCATCTTCCTGTCCCCAAGCCAGCCACTTGCCGTCCGCACTCAATTTTAAGCAAGTCATTTGCCGGGCTTGGAGCGCTAATTCCCTAAAGTCGCTGCCGTTTCGTGAAATGAGAATCTTTTCCTCGGAATTCGTTCTTACTTTTAGTTGGTTTTGCTCCACCGAAAAAAGCTCTTGACTCGACGCCTTGCGCAGAAGATGTTTGGACTGCCATGCAAGAGTGGCACTTGCGCTTTCCTTTGCGAGAGGCGCCTCCCACTGATAAACCTTTTGTTCTTCATCCCGCAAATAAAGCTTCTGGTTAAGCAATTGCCAGGCGCTTATTTTAAAGGGAATAATTCCCTGTAAAAAGGCTTGATCTTGAGCGCCGCGATAAGCGCTGAGTAGGGCACTGTACAGAGCCGGCTCTCGCTTGGAGCCCCCTTCATCTATATGAATTTTATAAGCTTGTAAAGCCAATTGAGCACGAGCAGGGTATTCCATCTGTTGGGCACGTAAGGCTAATTGTCGAGCCAAGCCAAGCTTTCTTAGTCGCTCCTCTTCGGCCCGGGCCTTCTCGGCGATCCCTTTTTGCCTAAGAGCCTCTTCTGCACTTTCGTAGGCTTTTGTTTCCGCGGCTCGGGCCAAGTTTTGTTCCCGTAAGGCTTGTTGCTCTGCCGCCAATGCTTTGGCAGATTCCTGCTCCGCCCTAATTCGAGCGGCGGAGGCCAACTGGGCTTGCTTAAGGGCTTCCGCTTCTTGAATTTCGGCTTTCTGTTTTTCCCGCTCCGCCCGGGCCTTCTCTGCTTGGGCTTTTACTGATGCCTCTTGGGCGATTAAAGCCGCTCGATTAGCACGTTCTTTTTCCTGCCCCGTATAATACCAGCCAACTAATGAACTCAGAGCCAATAGTAAAATTAGGAGCAAAATAATCCGTTGGTTGCGTGCTTTACGCCGGGCGCTGCGAGAGCGCTTCTGACTTTGTTGTACAAAGGATTGAATTTCGGGACTAAGATCTAGCTTACGCTGATGCGGCAGAACATAGGCGAGGTCTTCCTCTTTAAGAAGGGTGCCCCGTTTTTGAAACTCCTTAAAGCTGAGACTTAAAAACCGTTGAACTTCTAGGCGTTCCTTTTCTTGCAAGGAAATGCGCTCATAAATTTTCAGGGCTAAGCTATCATGCCGCAGCTCTAAACGCCCTTCTTCATCGGCAGATTTTAGTATGCGTTTAGAAACGAGTTCTTCCAAATTTCGATTTAAGGCCTCCTCACTGCAGGCGCTACCCAACTGATTGAGGGCTTGGCGCACTTCCTCTTTTCGCAAAGGAATCTTGGTGCCTTCTAGCGAAACAAAGCACTTTAGAATATCCCAAGCTAATTTGGGGCTTTCCATTTTATAAACCTGCTCATCAACAAACTCCGCGAGAATGTCGTCGATGGGCCCCATCTGGTCGAGACCGGCCTTGCTAAACTGTAAATTGTTCCCTTCATTTCGAGCCTGTTCCTCGCGATAGAGGCGATCCAGGTAAACCTGTAAAAAGGTTGGCTCTACGGTTTTACTGCGTCCGCTTAGGCGTTGCAATAAGCTTTCGGCAAAACCGGCTTCGATCTTAATACCGGCCTTCTCTGCCGGACCCATAATACTCCGTTCCGCTTGGTGGGGGCTCATTTTTTCGACCCGCAGACGATTGTCGAAGAAACCTGGGATATGCTTTTCAAATTCGTTTAGATACTCTAGATAATCGCCGCGCACCACAAAAATGAAATGTAGGTCGAGCTCACTCTTGAGTAGCGTTTGAAGGGTATGGGCAAAAGCCCGCCACTCGTCATTATCACCGAAGATAAAGAGCTCTTCAAACTGGTCGAAAATAAAGTAGATGGGCTTAAAGTGGTCCAGAAAGACCTGTTGCACTAAGTTCCGAATTTCAGTAGCCGAAGAGTTAGTTGAACCTTCCGCGGTCTCAGGATAGGCGAGCATTCGCTGCAACTGTCCCTTTAGGGAGCGGGATATATTACCCCCCCTCCGGATGGATATTGGTAGCCAATCGCTGTTTTTAAACTTATCGGCTAAGCCACAGTGAATGAGGCTCGACTTACCTGTGCCCGAGGCGCCGTAAACCAGGAGGATACGGCTTTGAAAAACCTTGGTGTAGGCTTCCTCAACCTCCTGCTCACGCCCAAAGAAAAAGGCGGCATCCTCGCGCGTATAGGCATCGAGGAATTTATAGGGTGATGGAGCGTTCGGCTTTTTCATAATTTCCGTAGGTATTGCATGCTTCGCTGAAAGGCGCGGAGCCAAATCGGATAATGGTTACTATTGCTTAAGTCCTCAATGCGGTTTAGGTCGGAGCCCTCGTAATAGAGCTGCCCTTTTTCTACCTTATAAAGGAGAAATACATCGCGTTTGGTACTGCCACTTTTTTGGTCCGACTCGAAGGTGTCGACCAAAAAGGGGGATAGATTTAAAAAGCTGCCGGTATCTTTAATGCTATGCATGAGGAGCACAGACCTCGAATCGGCAAAATTTTCCAGTCTTTCGGAGTGGACCTTAAAATCGGCATCTACCGCATTTAAAAAATGGTATTGATGTTCGAAGGAGGCGCTTTCAAACTTGTCTTTAAGGACCCTGATTTCACTAATATTAACTAAGCGGTAGCGCGCCAGAAAGCCTAGTTTTTTTAGGATAAGGTTTAGTGACTGGTCCAAAGTTTGGCAGCGCAGTTCTAGGCTTTCGCCTGATGATTTGCTGAGCCAGTCTTCTACTTCTAAAAGTAAAACCGAATCGAGGAAGGACTTTAGTTCGGGAATAAAAAGCCTAGAACACTCTTCCAGGGCAGGTTTAAAGCTTTGTAAGATAAAACGGAGGTCATCATCTTCCATGCGTTCCATGGCTTCAACGAGTTTCTGGCCTTGTCCTTTTAAGCTTTGCAGTTCGGCGCCCTCAGCGTTTAAATGCTCTAAGATTTCCGCCAACATTAAAAAGGAACAGAAGCGCAGGGTTTTCCGCAAGGTTTTTAGGCTTTGCTGGTAACGTTCCTCAGATACCTCTCTAAAGCTGGCGGAGAACAAACGTCTTAACTCTACTCCTAATGGCCAGGGGAAGCACTTTATGGCTTGGTAGGCCAGTAGGCGATGATCTAAACTTTCCCCTTCTTCTTCATCGATTAAAAGGAATTTTTCCAAACTAGGCTTAAAAGGTAAGAGCGCTCTAAAAAGCTCCTCGATTAATTCCCCATTTCCACCGGGGTGTAGGGCCTCAATCGGATTTTGTTTCCGCTCTATTTTTAAACCGCTATTCGGAGGGACTTCCGTTTGGGTTTCCGTTCCGCGTTTCTTTAGTTCTCCTGGTGGGAAGCCATATACCTCGTGGAAACATTTGCTAAAATAGGTGCTGCTGCCAAAGCCCACTTGATAGGCAATTTCGGATACCGTTGCTACCTCGGCTTTTAGCAGCTCATAAGCCTTTTCCAGACGAACATTTCGTATAAACTGACTAATAGATAGGCCGGTAAGACCTTGCAGTTTTCGATACAAATGGGAACGACTAAAGGCAACCTCCTGCGCTAAATCCTCCACACTGTAATCCTCTACCGTAAGGTTTTCGAGAATGTGATCACGAAGTTTAAGAACAAAGCGCTCGTCCATCGATAAGTTGGCCTTGTTCTCAGCTTCTACTGATATGGGGGATTTGTTTGGCATTGGGTGGGTATCCGTTCCTAAAGTACTACACTTCAGGGAGAAAAAGGGCTTTTGCATCATAAGTTAATGAGCTTGCAACATGTGTTTAAGAAGGGAACGACTTTAAAAAATGAAGTTTGTGAACGCCTTCAAGTATTCGCAACATAGCTGCTTATAAGAGGGGGTATTCGCAAGCTAGGTTTGCTGCAGTGAATTTGTTCAAACAAAAATTTAAAGACATGAATACTTCCATTAGCAACTTTATCAAAGGCCTATTAGCAAGCTTGGTATTAATCACTTTTAGTGCTTGTGAAAACGACAACGACAGTTTTAAAGCGGAGGCCGAAGCCCGTATCCACAATGAGCCAAGCAACTGGCATTTAAACCCCGATAGTACCAACGAACGCTTAGCCGAGGCGGTGGTGAGCCAGCGTTTTCAGTATGGTCCATTAAACCATCATAAAGTGGAGTTTTTTACAGCACCCTCTGAGTTTGGTGGCGACCGCCCCTTAGTAATACTCGCTCCAGGAGGAGGATGGTCTACTTATACCGAGATGCCTAAGCTTCGTCAGCTGGCCAGTAATTTAGCCTTAAAGGGACTTAATGCCGCCATTGTTAAGTACGCCACGGGAAACCCTGGTTACAACACTTATGTAAAGGCCTTTCAGGACCTTCGTTCTTCAGTGCGCTTTTTCCGCTTAAACGCAGAAGCTTATGCGGTTGACACAGCCAATATCTTTATTGGTGGTTGGAGTACGGGGGCAGCCACAGCTTTTTCGGTAGCCTACCTAGATTCGTCGGAGATTGCCACTATTGGAGTTGGAGCGCATCGTATGATGATCACCAATGCGGTAAACCAACTGGGCTTTGATAATTCTGATAACCCGGGTGCAAGTAGCAAGGTGCGGGGATATATCGGAATGTTTACCTATTCTTTCGATAATAATATGATTGATCGAAGTGATGCCGCTATGATGTTGATTAACCATTGGGATGCCCATTTTAATGATGGAACCCGGATAATTGGCACCTATTATACCGGCACTGTTCCTGGCTACGGCACCGACCCTATTGCCTTAGCGGCTCGAAACAAAGGCTTTGTAGATGGACAAGATTTAGAGTATATCCGCATCAGTGGTGCCTCTCAGTATAAAGGATCTAACCAGGCTTCTTTACACCACGAATACTGGGATGATATAGCCCGCTTTGTTAAGCGCAACGCGCAATAGTTTTTTCTTCCCCCCTCAATTAGCAAGATAGCGGGCTTCGGCTCGCTATTTTCTTTTTAAGGTAAGTAGTAAACCGTGGCAAAAACAATAAGCACCCCGCTTAAAAAGCCTAGGAGTAGTTCTTTACCATTGTGCGCTTTCAGCTGTAGGCGTGCCGAGGCGATAATACCCGCTACTAAAATTAGCAGGCCAATAAAGGGCAGAAGGTTTAAAGCGTATTTAGCTGAAACGGCCATAAAGAGACCCAGAAAACCGCCTAATCCTCCCAAATGCGCACTGGGTTTTAAGAAGGGCAACAAGATGAGATGCAATAGAATTACCGTAGCGGCTCCGAGTAAATAGTGATGCGCCTCTGCCGCCAGTCCGGCACTTTCTATAAGGCGCGCCGTTAAGTAAAAGCATAAAGCGCCCGCCACATAAGGCCATCTGCGATCGCTGGCTTTTTCCATCATTAAACTGCTGATTAGGCCAAAGCGGTAAAGCAATAAGCTCACTAAAACCGGAATTAGATAGGTGCCGCAAAAGACCATCACCAAGGAAAGTAAAATGACTTTGTTGGGATAATGATAGGGTAGATATTCGAAAATGAAGTAGAGACCGAGCAAGGGATAAATTGCCGGGTGAAAAACAATGGAGATTAGTTTTGATAGACGCTCGTTCATGCTAGAGCTCCTTGCGTAAGCGGGCAACGGGAATGTCGAGCTGCTCGCGGTATTTTGCTACTGTCCGACGCGCTATGGGGTAACCCTTATCTTTTAAAAGCTTGGCCAGTTTATCGTCGGTTAAGGGTTTTCGCTTGTCTTCTTCGGCAACCGAGTCTTCTAAAATCTTTTTGATTTCACGCGTACTTACGTCTTCACCAGCTTCGTTTTTCATGCTCTCACTAAAGAACTCCTTGATAAGGAAGGTGCCATAGGGAGTGCTCACATATTTGTTACTGGCCACTCTCGAAACAGTTGATATATCCATACCGATTTCATCGGCAATATCCTTTAAGATCATGGGGCGTAACTTAGTTTCGTCGCCGCTTAGAAAGTATTCTTTTTGATACTCCATTATAGCCCCCATGGTAAGCATAAGAGTCTGCTGTCGCTGCTTAATGGCCTCGATAAACCATTTGGCCCCATCGAGCTTTTGCTTAACAAACAAAGCAGCTTCTTTTTGGGCTTTATTTTCTTTCTGACCTTGACGGTAGGTTTCGAGCATTTCGCGGTATTCGCGACTCACATTCAGCTCTGGGGCATTTCGTCCATTAAGGCTAAGCTCTAATTCGCCTTCTACAATTCGGAGGGTGTAATCGGGAACCACCACTTGCACATCACGACTACTATTGCTTGTGCTATTGCCGGGCTTGGGGTTTAAACGGGTAATTTCGTCAATGGCCCTGCGAAGATCTTCTTGGTCAACTTCCAAGCGCTGCACTAATTTAGTGTAGTGCTTTTTGATAAACTCATCGAAATGATCTTCCAGGATTTCAATTGCAAGCCTTTGGTGAAAGGACTTTTCTTCCTCGCGAAGCTGAATGAGCAAGCACTCTTTCAAGTTACGTGCACCGACGCCTGCAGGCTCCAATGACTGAATAAGCTTGAGGATTTTTTCTAGGTGTTCCTCTTCCACAAAAATATTTTGGGTGAAGGCAAGGTCATCAACAATGGCCAGCAAATCACGGCGGATATACCCATCATCGTCAATATTGCCGACCAGATATTCGGCAATTTTACGATCCTGTTCTTCCAAGGGAAAGGTGCCCAGCTGCTCAATCAAGAACTCATGGAAGCTTTTTCCACCGGTAATCGGCACTTTGCTTTCTTCATCGTCGGCCGAGTAATTATTCGCCTGCAGGCGATAATCTGGAATATCATCGTCGCTGAGGTAATCGTCGACATTAATATCTTCCGCTTCGATGCGTTCATCTTCGCGCTGCTCTTCGGAGGACTCAAACTCCTCATCAGCCCTTATTTCGTCGCTGTCATCTTTGCCCTCTTCTAAGGCGGGATTACTCTCCAATTCCTCTTTAATCTTTTGCTCAAATGCTAAGGTGGGCAACTGAATCAGCTTCATGAGCTGAATCTGCTGCGGGCTGAGCTTTTGTAGAAGCTTTTGGTTGAGTTGTTGTTTGAGCATACTTTGTCTTGGCTTGGTGAAAATACAAAAAGCGGCGGCCTCTTATCAAAAATTTTGCCGTTTTTGCACAAGCTTAACAAATGGTATGCCAGCGCGGTTTAAGCGGACTTGCCTAAATTAAAATTCGGCGTTACCTGGTGTTCTTGGGAAGGGAATCACATCGCGAATGTTGGTCATTCCGCTAACAAAAAGAACCAGGCGTTCGAAGCCCAAACCAAAGCCACTGTGCACGCAGCTGCCAAATTTTCGGGTGTCGAGATACCATTGCAGCTCTTTGGAGTCGATACCAAAGTCATTCATTTTACCGAGTAGTACATCGTGACGTTCTTCCCTTTGCGAACCGCCAACAATTTCGCCAATACCTGGGAAAAGGATATCCATGGCGCGTACCGTTTTCTCGTCCTCATTAAGACGCATATAGAAGGCCTTAATTTTAGCAGGGTAATCGAATAAAATCACCGGAGCATTGAAATGTTGCACCAAATATTTCTCGTGTTCCGATTGCAGATCGGCCCCCCATTCATCGATGATATATTTAAAGCGCTTCTTTTTGTTGGGCTTAGAGTTTCGCAGGATGTCAATGGCTTCGGTATAGCTTACCCGACGAAAGTTATTCTCGGCCACAAACTGCAGCTTCTCTCTTAATGGACGCGGACTGCGATCTTTTTCGGGTTTACTTTTCTCTTCGTCTAAAAGTCGCTTTTCTAAAAATTCGAGATCGTCGACACAATGATTTAAGGTGCTCGAGATAACGTATTTCAAAAAGTCCTCCGCCAGGTCCATGTTGTCGTTCAGGTCGGCAAAAGCTACTTCAGGTTCAATCATCCAAAACTCCGCCAAGTGCCTTGAAGTATTCGAGTTCTCCGCCCTAAAGGTAGGTCCAAAGGTGTAAACCTTAGAAAGCGCCATCGCGCCAAGCTCGGCTTCTAATTGGCCCGAAACGGTAAGGTTGGTTTCTTTTTCGAAAAAGTCCTTACTGTAGTCAATCTGTCCATCTTCCGTAAGGGGAGGGTTCTTTTTATCTAAAATGGAAACATTGAACATTTCCCCGGCTCCTTCGGCATCACTGCCGGTAATAATGGGCGTGTGTAAATAGAAGAACTGACGTTTATGAAAATACTCATGCACCGCAAAGGCCAAATGGTGTCGTACGCGCATTATGGCCCCAAACGTATTGGTGCGCATTCGTAAATGGGCAATATCACGCAGGAACTCTAAGGAGTGCTTTTTAGGCTGTAAAGGGTATTCCTCTGGATTACTTTCGCCTACAACTTCAAGCTTGCTCACCAGCATTTCGATATCCTGACCCTTACCTTGAGAACTTACCAAGTCGCCACTGGCTATAATCGCCGCTCCGGTTGCCACTTTTTTAAGGGTGGCTTCGTCCAATTGCTCAAAGTCGACCACCAACTGCAAGGTTTTAATGGTAGATCCATCACTCAAAGCAATAAATCGATTGCTGCGAAAGGTTCGAACCCAGCCTTTTACCTCATGAGTGGTGCCTACAGGCTTTTGTTGTAAAATATCTTTGATGGATAAACTCATTGCTCAATGTTTGGGCGGCAAATTTCACAATTTTTCCTTTGCCTTAGTGCAATGTTAAAGAAACCTTAACACCAAGAAACTTTTTTAATAAAATAGTTTCCATGTGAATTTCCTTTTCTAGTTTTGCGGCCGAAATGGAGAATATGGAGAAAGAGATTTTGGACAAGGCGAAGGAGCTCTTCCATCGATATGGTTTGCGTCCGGTTACCATGGACGATATCGCCAAGGAGATGAGTGTTTCTAAGAAAACCCTCTACAAGTACTTTTCCAATAAGGAAGATCTTGTAAGTCGTTCGGTGGACGACATTTTCGAGAACATTAAATCGGAGATGCTCACTTTGCTTAATGGTGCTGGTAATGCCATCGATATGCTTTTCGCGATGGACGAGGTTGTTTGCACCAATATTGAAAGGCATGATCACAGTATGCAGTTTCAATTAGAGCGCTATTACCCCGAGGTGAGCGCTTATTTGGAGTCGAAAAAGAGAGAATTGGTTTTTAAAATGATGCGTGCCAACATCGAAAGAGGAATTCAAGAAGGCTTGTTCCGCAAGGAGCTAGACAAGGAGATTGTGGCCTTTTTGTATTACAGTCGCACCCGCACCATGACTGAGGCCGATTTAAATTACCTCTCCGATCGCTCCATTCCCGGAATGATGCGTGAAATATTGGTTTATCACATTCGTGGCATCTCCAATCAACAAGGCGTCGCCTACCTAGAAGAAAAACTAAAGACAACTACTGCTAATACATAATTATGAGAAACTACTTAGCATTGGGACTTTCGCTCCTTAGCATCCCAATCATGGCCCAGCAGGAGGCAAAACCTTTCTCTTTACAAGAGGCACAGGACTTTGCCGCCCAAAATGCCTACACCGTTCAGGATAAAATATTTGAGGTGGAAAAAGCCCGTAAAACCATTAAGGAAACGGCGGCTATGGGTTTACCCCAAATTACCAGCTCATTTGGTTACAGCTATAATGCTCAAATTCCCGAGCAACCTATTCCTGCTCGCTTTTTTGACCCCAACGCTCCCGAAGATGAATTTGCCACGGTAGCCTTTGGAGTAGCACATCAAAACCAAGCGCAAGTGCAATTAAGCCAGCTTATTGTTGATGGTTCCTACTTTGTGGCCTTACAAGCAACTAAAGTTTTTAAGGAAACCAAGGCTTTGGAAAAGGAAGAAGCCGAAATTGAAGCAAGAAGAAATACCGCGCAGAGTTATTATGGCGCTTTAGTGGCTCAGGAAACCCGCGATATTTTACGTAAGAACCTAGAAACCATTAAGTCTAATTACGAAGAAACCCAAAAGCTTTTCGAAAACGGATTTGTGGAGGAGCAAGACGTAACGCAGATGGAGCTCTTGCTTAACAATTTGCAAAACAACTTGCGCAATGCAGAACGTCAGGTAGACCTTGCTTACCAACTCCTTAAGTTTAATATGGGTATTCCCTTGGAGGAGGAAATTGTACTGAGTTCTACTTTAGATGATGTAATTAGTCCGGTGCGAAATGATGCAAGCTTAAGTGCCACCCCCTTTCAGGTAGATCAGCATATAACTTTTCGCAGTTTATTATCTCAGGAACGAGGAGCCAGCTTAGCGCTATCTAATGAAAAGGCCAAGTACTTCCCAACCATCAGCGGATTTGTAAATCATTCCCAAAGCAACTTTGCTAATACGGCTTCCGACGCCTTTAGTTTTGATACTTATTGGATACCGGGAACGACCATTGGTGCTAGTGTAAACTGGACCATCTTTGCTGGCCTTGGGCGTCAAGCCAAGGTGCAAAAAGCTAAAATTGACCTCGACCGCATTCGCGTGGCGAAGCAAGCGACCGAAACGCAGTTGAGTATGCAGTATAATCAGGCCATTAGCGATTACCACTTTGCATTGGATAACTTGAATAACCAGATGCGCAATCGCACCTTAAGCGAGCGTATTCGCAATCGCACCCTTCGTAAATACCAAGAAGGATTGGCCAGTAGCTTGGAACTAACACAAGCCGAAAACCAGTATTTGGAAGCTGAGCGCAGCTATATCAGCGCAATTTTAAATGTCTTAAACGCCAAAGAAGCCCTCGAATATGCCTTGGGGAAATAATAATAGCTCTTCGAACACCATGAAAAAACAAAGCATTTTACTCGCAATAGGATTGTTGGCCGCCTGCCAAAACCCTAACGACCTAAAAACTTTAAAAGGGGATCTCTCCGAAAAGAAAACGGCCTTAGCCGAACTTCAGGTTGAGATTGACTCCTTAACCGCGAAGATTGCGCGCCTAGATACCACTAAGGTGGAGCGCGAAGAAAATATCCCACCGGTTGAAACTAAAACTATTCAGCCCGAGGCTTTCCGTCACTTTGTGCGATTAAGCGCTACTGTGAGCTCCAAGGAAAACGTGGTGCTTAGCGCCGAAGGAAACGGCCGCGTGGTTTCCATTGCCGCCAAAGAAGGAGATAAAGTACGCAAGGGTCAAACCATTTTGCGCTTAGAAAGCGACTTTATTGAAGGTCAGCTAAAAGAAGCAGAGGCCGCCTTTAAACTAGCCAAAACCACCTACGAGCGCCGCGCCCGCTTATGGAAGGACAGCATCGGCTCGGAAATAGAGTTTCTGAATTCTGAAACCAATTTTCAGGCAGCGCAAAACCGCTTAAAGCAGGTGCAAGCCCAATACGAAAATACATTTGTTAAAGCGCCCGTAAACGGTACGCTCGATTTGGTAAGGGTTAACGAAGGCGAGTTCGTAGGTCCAGGAACACCGGTCGCCCGTGTGGTAGACCTCAGCAATTTAGAATTAGAAACGGATTTGTCTGAAAACTACCTTAAATCGGTACAAGTGGGCGATTCTGTTGAGGTGCGTATTCCTTCTTTAGGTCTTCGCCAGATGGAGAAAGTCATTTTTGCCAGCCAGTTTATTAATCCCGAAAATCGCAGCTTTACCATTAAAGTAGGCTTAAACAATAATAATGAGTTGATTAAGCCAAACCTCCTAGCGGAATTGCGTTTGAAGGACTATGAAAATGAGTCGGCCTTTGTAGTACCCAATATGGCGGTGCTTAAAGACCTGAAAGGTGATTACGTGTATTTGGCCCAGGAGGAGGAAGGACAAAAAGTAGCGCGTAAACGCTACGTAAAATTAGGACGCTCCTTTGGGGAGTTGACCGAAATAAAAGAAGGACTGGAAAGCGGCCTTTCGGTTATTGTTGTGGGCGCAAGCTCTGTAAGTGAAGGTCAGCAGATTGACATCCAGTAAGTACAAAATTTATGGCGACTAATACAAATCGAAACTTTGGGCTCAGTACGCTAGCCCTTCGCAATAGTATCAGCGTATTTATCCTTTCGGCGCTCTTGATTCTTTTTGGGGTATTTTCTTATATCACCATGCCTAAGGAATCATTTCCCGAAATCGTATTCCCACTGATTTACGTGCAAACGCCTTATCCTGGGAATACACCTCAGGATATTGAGAACTTGATTACCCGACCCCTGGAAAAGGAAATCAAATCGGTTGATGGAATTAAAAACCTCAACTCGGAGTCCGTTCAGGATGTGTCAATTATTAACGTTGAGTTCAATATTGATGTCGATACCGAAAAGGCCCTGCAGGATGTGAAAGATGCCGTGGATCGTGCGATGAGCGACTTACCGACCGACCTCGACCAAGATCCGGTGGTATTGGATATTGACTTGAGCCGCATTCCCATCTTGAATATTAACCTCTCCGGAGATTATGCCATTGATGACCTGGTGGATTATGCCGAACTCTTGCAGGACGATATTGAAGAACTCAGTGAAATCTCCGAGGCCACCATTACCGGTGACAAAGAGAAGGAGGTTCAGGTGAATATAGATATGGCCAAATTACAGGCCAATCAGCTTAGCTTTAACGATGTCCAAAATGCCTTAGCGGCTGAAAACATCAATATTGGGGCGGGGGATATCCTCTTAGGGAAAACCCGACGTAGCATTCGTACCGATGCAGAGTTTAGCTCCATGGAGGAGATTCGTAATGTGATTATCAAGCACGAAAACGGCAATATTGTCTACCTCAAGGATATCGCTGAGGTACTCTTTACTTATAAGGAAGTAGAAAGCATGGCTCGTCTTGATGGAGAGTCGGTGGTTTCCTTAAACGTAATTAAGAAAGGGGGCGAAAACCTCCTCGAAGCGACAGACCAGATTCGTAAGATCATTCAGCAGGCTAAGCTCACCCAATTGCCTAAGGATTTACGGATTACCATCACCAATGATCAGAGCAAGCAAACGCGGAACCAAATTGCTAACCTCGAGAACAGTATTATTTCGGGGGTAATCTTAGTAACGCTAACCTTACTGTTTTTCTTAGGTCTGCGTAATGCCACTTTCGTGGGATTGAGTATCCCATTCTCGATGTTTATTTCCTTCCTCATTTTGAGCGCCTCGGGAGTAACCTTAAACTTCATCGTACTCTTCTCTTTGATCCTTGCTTTAGGGATGCTGGTGGATAATGCGATTGTAACTATTGAGAATATATACCGACTGTATGCCGAAGAAGGGCTCACGGCCTGGGAGGCATCCCGCCAAGGAGTAGGGGAAATTGCCGTTCCTATTATTAGCTCAACCGCCACCACTTTGGCGGCCTTTTTCCCATTAATTTTTTGGGATAGCATTATCGGTGAGTTTATGGGCTACCTGCCTCGAACCCTTATCATCGTGTTAGGATCTTCCCTTTTTGTAGCCTTGGTTATTAATCCCGTTATCGCCGCGGCCTTTATTAAGAAGCAAGATTTTGAAGCGGATAAAAATCACCGCAAGGCCCTTATTTGGTTTGTCATATTCCTAATTGCGGGTATTGGAGCCCATTTGGCTTATGTAACTATCTTAGGAAACCTATTACTGGCTATTGCGGTTGGAGTATTGCTCTTTACCTATGCTTTAAATCCACTATCGGCCTGGTTCCAGCAGGTTCTATTACCTAGGTTGGAGCGGTTTTACAGTAAGAGTTTAGCGTATTCTCTACGTTCTTGGCGACCTGCCGCGATTATTGTGGGTACGGTGGTGATGATGATGGGGTCGATTAACTTTTATTTCAACTCGAATCCTACCATTCAATTCTTCCCGGTTAATGAGCCTAACTACATCAATGTTTTTGTTGAGTTGCCCTTGGGAACGGATGTGGTGGCTACCGACTCTGTAGCTCGAAGAGTGGAGCATAAATTGAAAGAGGTATTAGCTCCCTACGAGGATTTAGTAGAAAGTGTGGTGACCAACGTGGGTGCCGAAACGGCTTCTCAAAATGAATTTGGTGGCGGCGGCGGCCAGAACACGCCCAACAAAGCTAGGATCACTATTTCCTTCGTAGAATTTGAATACCGAAATGGAATCAAAACCACTGATGTTCAGCGCGAGGTAACCGAAAAGCTGAGCAATTGGCTACCGGGGCTTACCATCAGTGTGGAGAAGGAAAACAACGGACCGCCCACCGGCCGACCGATTAACATTGAAATTACCGGTGAGCAATTCGATGTACTTATCGCTAAAGCAGATGAGGTTAAACGAATTGTTGATGAGGCTGAAATTCCTGGAATTGAAGGTTTACAGATTGACTTGGAAACCAATAAGCCGGAGATGTTGGTGCGTATTGATCGGGATCGCGCTCGTCGCCTAGGGGTGAGCACGCAGCAGATTGCGCTTGTTTTAAGAACTGCACTTTATGGCTCTGAGGCTAGCAAGTATAAAGAGGGTGAGGATGATTACCCGATTGAAGTGCGATTGAAGAAAGAAGACCGCTACGATGTGGCTAGCTTGATGAATCAATTGGTAACCTTCCGCTCTCAGGCCAGCGGTCAAATCGTGTAGGTTCCCATCTCCGCTGTGGCGAGCTACGAGTTTGTGAGTTCCTATAATTCCATTAAAAGGAAAGATTCGGAGCGCTTAATTACGGTTTACTCCAATGTGATTGAAGGCTTCAACGAAACGGAAATCAACAATGAAATTAAGGAGGTATTGGCCGATTATAAACTGCCTACCGGTTACGACCTTAAGTTTACAGGATCCCAACAGGAGCAGGAGGAAAGTGCTGAGTTTTTAGCCCTGGCTATGCTCATTGCCGTTTCCTTGATCGCTATTATTTTGGTGTCGCAGTTTAACTCTGCCCTTAAGCCCTTCATTATCATCTTAACCGTAATTTTCAGTACTATCGGGGTGTTCTTAGGGCTTGGTATCTTCCAAATGGAGTTTGTGGTAATTATGACCGGTATTGGTATCGTTTCCCTAGCAGGAATCGTAGTAAATAATGGTATTGTACTTATCGACTTTATTGAACTAAGTCGCGCCCGTTTACGTGAGGAGGCCAACCTTCCCGAAGGCGAAGAACTTGGTGATAATAAACTAGTGGAAGCGATTGAGATTGGAGGGATGACCCGCTTACGCCCGGTATTGTTAACTGCGATTACTACCGTATTAGGCCTGCTTCCTTTAGCGGTAGGGTTAAACATCGACTTTATTGGATTACTGGATGGCCGTGGCGCTAATATCTATTTTGGTGGCGACAATGCTATTTTTTGGTCTCCAATGGCTTGGACCGTAATTTTTGGTCTAGTCTTTGCTACATTCTTAACACTGATCGTAGTACCAGTATTATACTTGGTGCTGGAGCGTTTTAACCGCCTCCTCCGAATCTGGTTCGGACGCGTTCAGTAGATTAGGTTAAAGGTTTGGTTAATTGGTTGACAAAGCCCCGACGTTTATCGTTGGGGCTTTTTTTGTGTGCTTAAAATGTACTTTTGCCGTATATGAGCTATCCCCTCTTAACAAAGCTTAATGATCCGAGCGATTTAAGGAAATTGGATCCTTTGGACCTCCCTGCCCTTGCGGAGGATTTACGGAGGTTTATCCAGGAGGAAACCCAAACTAAGGAAGCCCATATTCGCTCCAGTTTAGGAGTGGTGGAGTTAAGCATAGCCCTTCATTATTGCTTTAATACGCCTGAGGATATCTTGATTTGGGATGTTGGTCATCAGGCCTACGCGCATAAGGTTTTAACGGGACGACGGACAAATTTTCACAGCAACCGTCAGAAAGGCGGGATTTCAGGTTTCACGAAGAGGTCCGAGAGTAGCTATGATCCATTTGGAGCGGGGCATTCCTCAACCTCAATTTCGGCCTTAGCGGGATTTATAAAATCAGCTCAGCTGCAAGGCCATTCCCGTAGGCACGTAGCCGTAATTGGCGATGGCGCTTTAACGGGTGGTCAGGCCTTTGAAGCACTCAATTTTTTAGGTTCGGAGCAGGCTCCCTGTCTGGTGATTTTAAACGATAATCAAGGGAGCATCGACCCCAATGTTGGGGCTTTGCAAGCTTTAGGCTCTTACCGGGAATGGGCCTCTTCCTTAGGCTTCAAGTATTTGTTTGAAGAGCAAGGCAATAATTTACAGGCCCTTTTGAAGATTGTCAATGAGGCCCAATCTACAGAGGGTCCAGTATTTTTACATCTCCATACTGAAAAAGGCCGAGGCTTTCGCCAAGATATTCAACGTAAGAAGGCGCCTTCTGCTCCAAGTTTCCAAGCCGACTTTGGTTCCTTTATCTTGGACAGATTAGCCCAAGATCCCAAGTTGGTGGTTTTAAGTCCGGCCATGTTAGCCGGCGCTAATTTATTAGAAGCCAAGTCCGCTTTTCCCAATCGGGTAATTGACGTCGGCATAGCAGAGCAACATGTGGTAACTATGGCGGCGGGCCTTGCGGCAGATGGTATGAAACCGCTGGTACATCTCTACAGCACTTTTGCCCAACGAGCTTTCGATCAAATTGTGCATGATGTAGTGCTGCAATCCCTGCCCGTGATTTTTATTTTCGACCGAGCCGGCTTAGTGGGTGAAGATGGGCCCACTCACCATGGGCTTTATGATCAATCCATGTTAGCCGATTTACCTAGTATTCGTATAGGGGCCCCGGCCAATGGTAAAGCATTAAAGGCGATGTTAGACTGGGCTTTCGATGATTTGCAAGGACCATTATTTTTACGTTATCCCAAAGACTCCTACCGCCAAGACCACGAAGACCTATGGCGATCTTACCGCCCCCATTGGTGGCATGAGGCAAGTAAAGAAAAGGTCTTGATTTCTTATGGAAGTACGGCCAGCTTAGTGCAAGAAGCTGCTACCAAATCGGCTTGGGGACACTTGCACCTCCCGGTGTTTAGACCTTTTCCAGAAGGGGATATTCGGGAGCAGTTAAGGCAAGCGAAGCGGGTAGTTTTAGTGGATGAGAATCCTTCGGGGGGCAGTATGGATGCTGATTTACGTAAGCTCATTGCCGAAGAGTACCTATCTATAGCTTATCGTGCCCATTTGCTGCCAAGGGAATTTCAGGATCACGACAGTCGCGCAGGACAATTAAATCGCGCGGGTTTAGGCTTGGCAGGCCTTTTTAAAAGTTTGGAGGGATGAGGGACCCTAAGCTTTTATTAATTTTATAAAAAATAGTTTTGGAGTTTAAATCTGGAGTATCCTACGGTCTACTGTTATTTATTGCTCTGGCTTTTTTCGGCCCCCTCTTTATGGTTTGGCAAGAAGAAGGCTTTTCTTCAAAATGGCTGATTAGCACCGGCTTGCTACTCTTTCTTTTTTGCTTTATTATATACTTGTTTTATCACACTTCTTATACCTTGAAGGGGGGCTTTCTAATCCCTAAAGTTGGGCCCTTTAAATATCCGCCAATTGCAATTTCGGAGATATACGAAATAAGGAGGTCTCGAAGTTTACTGGCTGCTCCGGCCGCTTCTCTTCAGCGCTTAGAGCTTAAATACGGCCGCTTCCAAAGTCAATTGGTTTCTCCGGCCAAGGAAGATGCGTTTATTGCAGCTTTGCAAGAAGTAAATCCTCAAATAAAGCTTACCTTATAGGCAAAGCTTTACCATGTTTTTACAACCTTTATTTATTAGTCTATTTTTCCTTTTTGGAAATCTTGGTCCGAAGCAAGAAGCGCTGAAACCCGGGGCGATATATTGCGATGATGGCCAATGCTACGGTCAGTATGAAGGTCCAGAGTTTATTGGCGGATCGGATGTGGCCCATCAATTCTCGAATACCATGGCTGCTGCGGTAGGTGACCAGCTAAAGCTTTTGTACCGAAATGGAAATTACGTGAAGGTTGATTTCAGTAAGATTGAAATGAGCACGAAGGGTATGGGAAGCGGAACCGTGGTTTACTTTTTAAAAATACCCTTTAAAGCCGTCCCAACCGCTTGTGAGGCCTATACTGCTTTTGACCATGTAGGCGGCTGGAATCATATTCCTGCCTTGGCGGCCCGAAGAAGGCAATTAGCTAAGGCCCTGCTTCCAGGAGATGCGCTTTCCATCAGTGGCTTAAAAACAACCCCAGAAGGTTTACAAGAGCATTGGATACAATGGCGTCATAAGCAGGTACAGGCCGATTGTGTGTCTCAGTAAATTAAAACCGTAATTTTAAATGCCCCCACCTAAGTGCATTGTCATGGTGGGAAAACCAGCGAGATTTGTTGAGGCTTAGGATACAAGGATATGCTCTCTTGCTAACGTCCAAACTACACAGGATAGGCTTAAGGAAAAGAATAGTATTTTATCTTTTTCCTAACATCCGTGCAACATACTTCCCTAAAATATCGAACTCTATGTTCACCAGTGTACCGGCTTTAAAATTCTTGAAATTGGTGTGCTCATGGGTGTAGGGAATAATGGCCACAGAGAAATGCTCAGGATCAGAATGCACCACGGTTAGGCTAACGCCATTTACGGTGATGGAACCTTTTTCTACCGTGAGGTTTTGCTGGCCTTTGGGATGCTTAAAGAGGTACTCCCAACTTCCGTCTTTTTCTTCCACCTTGAGGCATTCGGCCATAGTGTCTACATGGCCCTGCACGATATGCCCATCATAACGTCCATTGGCTTGCATGCAGCGCTCTAAGTTCACCTCATCACCAATAGAAAGGCGACCTAAATTACTGCGTTTAAGGGTTTCGTCAATCGCGGTAACGGTGTACTGTTCCCCAATAATTTCAACCACAGTAAGGCAAACGCCATTATGTGCTAAACTTTGATCGATTTTTAATTCGGAGGTGAAGGAGCAAGAGAAGGTAAAATGCACATTGCTACCTTCTGTTTCTTTTTTTTCGAGCCTGCCTAGGCTTTCGATAATACCAGTAAACATCTTGAAACTTTATCTGAGTAAATGGACAAATCCTGAGGCGGTTTGTTCGACCGAAGGACCAATACTTTCCGCTTGATAGCGGCAAACGTAATAATAAACTCCTTCGGCGGCATCTTGCCCATTTTCTTGGATAGTGCCGTCCCAGCCATTACTAAGAAAGTCTTCCAGGTTATTGTTCCGGTAAACCAAATTTCCCCAGCGGCTGTAAATTTCAATTTCCAAGCGAGAAACCTGTTCTATTTGCCAAGGGAGGAAGCGGTCATTTATCCCATCCGCATTAGGGGTAAACACGTTAGGGAAACCAATGCTAAAGCAACTTTCAATACAAAGCTCTTCGCTTAAAGCACTTTCATTGGCTTGGCCCCCGGGGTCTTGGTCGGCATCATCTACGGCCGAAATGGCATAACAGCCAAAAATGGTTCCGTCACTCACATATTTTATGGTAGAATCCCCGGTAGCAGGAATACTTAGCAGAGGCACCTCTCCAAAAGCATTTTCGCCAGTGCGGAAATAAATATTGATTTGCTTTACATCGTTAGAGCAATCATCGCCTAAGCCCAATTTCCAAGAAAAGTAAATGGTATCCGGACAAACATTGCTAATGGTAAACTGCGGAATACAAGGAGCAGTAGTGTCGCGGGCGGTGGCACAAGCAACCTGACTTCGGTTGATAAGAGGACGAGGAAGGGAGTCGCTTGCGGTATATCGTCCATAAGCCTCTGCATAATAGCAATAGTTCTCGCCATTTACTCGACCGGTGTCTCGGTAATTGGGTGTAAAGCTTTCACCAATACTATCAAACTGTCCTGATCCAGTGGGTTCTTCGCGGTAAATAATAAATCGCTCATTAAGCCAAGGAACATCAAAGTCGAATTCCAAATCGACACTTTGGTCACTACCACTAGCCAAATTAAAAACAGAACTAGCAATGGCTGTAGAGCCTACCTTATCCAAATTAGGTCCTGCAAACACGTCGAGGCGATATTCATATCGCTCGGCTTGAGTATTTAAGTTTTGGTGGCTAAAACTGCCAGCATCTAAATTATTGGCGCTAAACAATAGGTTAAAGGGACCGTCATTTCCAGCGCGACCCATGAGGTCGAGTCGATAAGGGGGCGGATAAAGGGTACTGTCGAATTCAGGGGCCTCAATCCATTCTACCCCGATAGTTCCGCTGGCAGGGTCTGTTGTTTCCACATCGACCTTGGTAAACATGGGTAAGCTGAGGGGCAAGGAGGCGCAAAATTCCTCACTGGCATAACTTAGGGCCTCGTCTTCGAAATAAGCAACTACCATATAGCAGTATTCCTTACCAATTTCAATTTGCGTAGTGTCGAGATAGGTAGTGGTATTTACATCTTGAATACTATCCCAAAAAACATAACCTGTATAGGCGGGAACTCCCGTTTCGCAAGCTCCCGGCACAAAGCCATATTCGGCTTCCCGTCGATATACCAAATAACCTTCGGCTTGGCCGCATATCGACCGATCCCAATTTAAGCGTAAATCAAAGCCTTCGGGCTGAACGTCTGGGTTTTCAGGAGCGGGTGCTATAACCGTAATCTCGGTTGTGTAAATGTCGGATAGAGGAATATCATCAGGGTCCGGGGGCATATCCACCGCCTTAAAGTGCACTTGATAGGGCTGCTTGCGGACGTGTAAACAGCGAGTGTTCCAATTAAAGAAACCCGATACTGGGGTGGGCCCGCTGACCTCATTAAAGGTGGCTCTAGGAATATCTACCTCAAAGGGACCGCCAAAAGAACTTAGGGTTAGGTCATCCCCATCTACATCACTGGCGTTTACTATAAAGTTGAGGTTCGTACCCGCTTCCACACAAAAAGGGCCAATCGGATTTACTTCTGGGGGGTTATTGCCACAATCCTCAATGTCTACCTGTAAGTCTCGTGTTACAAAGCCTATTCGTACGTAGCGTCCCTGACTGTTTTTGCGATATTCCACCACCTCAAAGGCAAAGTTATATTGCCCCACATTACGCGGTAGGTCCCAATAAAAGGTTCCGGTATTAGGGTCAATCTTTACCGAGTCTTGGACATATTGAGGGTCGTAAATAGTTTGAATAGGGTCGCCGTTTTGGGCTTTAGAAAAAACCAATCGATAGGCTAAACTATCGCCATCAGGGTCGTAGGCACCCGGGTTGTGTTCGAAGCGTTTCCCTACACAACCTCTTTCTACCGGAGGATTGGTAAGAACAGGGGAACTATTGGCCCCTAAACTTGGAGATATAAAAAGCTCCGTTTCGATGTAAAAAGGAACCTGGTCGGAGTTAAGAATATTACTAATCCCGGCATTACGATTCCGGTCTTCCATTTTTATGGTGTAGATACCTGGGGCATCATAAGTGTGCAAGCCAACGTAAATGTTTTTCCGAATCTGATTCAGGGCGTCGATAATCTCGCCATCGCGAGCGGTAAGGCAAACCACGCTTGGACCATTGGCACGGGCTAGGGTGTCGCCTGAACCATCACCCCAATCAATGGCCAATTCGCAGCGATCGGCGCAAAGTTGACAAGCCCTAGTGTAGGTAGTGATGGTGACTTCGTAGGTAAGTCCATTGATCCAACGATAGGTAATCTCTCCAGCGCGATTATGAGTCGCTTGTGCCGAGAGTCCGATTAAAAAGAAAAATAGCAGTAAGATTTTTCTCATAGCAGATAATACCTATTCCGTAACCTTAACGTAGAAAGGTTGGTTTTGTGTTGGGTAAATGCGTTTATTTTCGACGCATTTGAATTGGTAACTTTGCTCAAATTTAAAGATTCTTATGTTGACTTTCAGCACCATTGATGCCAAGCAAGACTTGGATCACAAAATATACCTCTTAGAACGATTGGAAGATCGTACTAATCTCGACCTAGAGCCCTCGGAAATGGCTTACCTCGAGAGCGAATTAAAGGCGGGAGCCCAGGTTCATTTTAGTCGCAAACCCGAATTAAGCGTTGCCTGTCTTCCGGAAGGGGATGGTCCAAAGGCTTATGAAGAGGCCCGGATTTTGGCCCACAAGGTTTTTAAAAACCACAAGGGTACAAAGCTTGCCCTTCTTGGAGCGGCCTCGGATAAAGCGATGGCTTTCGCCGAAGGCTTGGCTTTATCGGCTTATCGCTTTGATAAGTACTTTTCCAAAAAAGAGTCCAGCTTGGCTACTATTCTTCTTGATGAGCGGTTTTCTTCGGAACAGCTTCGAGAGTTACAGGCGGTAGTTGGGGGAACCTTCTTGGCTCGAGACTTAGTGAATGAGCCCTTGAGTTTTTTAACGGCCAAGCAATTGGGTGAAGAAGCCAAAAAGGCGGGAGCAGAGCATGGCTTTAAAGTAGAGGTCTTCGATAAAAAGAAAATTGAATCCCTAAAAATGGGAGGCCTACTTGCCGTAAATAAAGGAAGTGTGGACCCGCCAAGCTTCAGCATTTTGGAGTACAAATCGGCAGATTGCCAGTGGGATAAGCCGATTGTCTTAGTAGGTAAAGGCGTGGTATACGATACGGGTGGACTAAGCTTAAAGCCTACCCCTAACTCCATGGACTCCATGAAGAGTGATATGGGGGGAGCCGCTGCCGTTATTGGCGCTATTTCCGCTGCTGCAGCGAATAAACTTCCCGTACATGTCATTGGCTTAGTACCTGCTACGGATAATCGTCCCGGATTAAACGCTTATGTGCCCGGGGATGTCGTTAAAATGTACGATGGCTCTACTGTGGAGGTTTTAAATACAGATGCTGAGGGTCGCATGCTTTTAGCAGATGCTTTGGCCTACGCTAAAAATTACAAACCGCAATTAGTAGTCGACCTGGCCACTTTAACCGGAGCTGCCGCAATTGCCATTGGGAAGTATGGAGTGGTAGCCATGGGAACTGCTAAGGAAGAAGAGTTTTCCGATTTATCGGCTGCAGGTGATAGGGCCTATGAGCGCATCGCTCGCTTTCCTTTTTGGGAAGAGTATGATGAACTGTTGAAGTCTAGCATTGCTGATCAGAAGAACATTGGAGGTCGCGAAGCCGGCGCCATTACCGCGGGTAAGTTTTTAGAGAAATTCACCGATTACCCATGGATCCATATTGATATTGCAGGTCCGGCATTTTTAAACGCGGCCCATCATTACCGTCCTCAAGGAGGTACCGGGGTTGGCGTTCGCCTGATGTATAATTTCTTAAAATCGAAGGTATGAGTGAAGCACGACTCCCTCGAATTGGAATAAGCATAGGTGACCTTAACGGGATTGGAATGGAGATTATCATCAAGACCTTTTCCGATCCAGAGGTATTAAGCCTGTGCACCCCAATAGTTTTTGGATCCACTAAGGTGGCTTCTTTCCACCGAAATGCGGTGGATATGCGCGATTTTAACTTTCACATTATTCAAAGCCCGGAGGAGGCATTAGAGGGCAAGGCTAATTTGGTAAATTGTTGGAAGGAAGAGGTTAAAATAGACTTCGGGCAGGTGAGTTCTGAGGTTGGGCAATATGCCGCTAAAAGTTTGGAGGCCGCTTGCGATGCGGTTGAAGCGAAGCAAGTTGATGCTATTGTTACGGCACCTATCAATAAGGAGAGTATCCAAAGCTCTGATTTTCAGTTCTCGGGTCATACCGATTATTTAGAAAGTCGATTTAAAAGCAAGGCCACCATGTTCTTCCTTTCTTCGGAGTTGCGCTTGGGCTTGGCTACCGTACATGTGCCACTGGCGCGGGTAACCGAGCTTATTAGTGCGGAGCTCATCATTCAAAAGCTCAAGTCTATACATCAAAGTTTAAAGATGGATTTCCATCTGCCGAAAGGCCGAATTGCGGTATTAGCTTTAAATCCACATGCTGGTGACCAAGGCCTAATGGGTAAGGAAGATCAGGAAATTGTTTTACCAGCCATAGAGCAAGCACGCGAGGATGGGATTATGGCCTTTGGTCCCTATCCGGCAGATAGTTTTTTTGGCGCTTCTTCCTATAAAGACTTTGATGCGGTACTAGCGATGTATCACGACCAAGGTTTGGTGGCTTTTAAAAGCTTAACCTTTGGAGAGGGGGTAAATTACTCGGCGGGCTTACCGATTATTCGCACAAGCCCAGACCATGGAACCGCCTTTGATATTGCCGGCCAGGGCACCGCCGATCCCGCTTCGTTCCGGTCGGCCCTCTTTGCAGCCATCGATTTGGTTCGGTCCCGAGCCATTAGTGCCGAAATAACCGCCAACCCTCTAAAAATCAAAGGCAAAAAAAAGTAAAAGACCTTTGTGATTGAGGATTTATTTATACATTTGCGCTCCCTAAAAAATCAGGCATGGAGAATCGATTGAAACACTTCGACATTGCGTTCTCCGGTTTGAAATTGGGCGAGCATCAGTTTGATTTTCAAATCGATGCTAAGTTCTTTGAAGCTTTTGAATATTCGGATTTCCAGAAGGCGGATTTAACGGCTAATGTGCAGTTTTTGAAGTGTGAAACCCAGCTTCGTTTGCAAATGCAGGTGGAGGGTAAGGTGTGGGTGCCTTGCGATATTACCAACGAAATGTTTTGGCTTCCTTTGGAGGCAGAGGCTACTTTACAGGTAAAATTTGGAGAGGAATTCGATGATAGTGAAGAGGATTTATTGATTCTTCCGCATGGAGAACACCGCCTAAATTTGGCGCAATACTTTTATGAGATGGCAGTTTTAGCCAAGCCTTTAAAAGTGGTGCACCCGGAGGTAGAATCCGGCGAAAAAGGTCAGGAGATTCTCGCTAAGCTGGAGGCTTTAAGCCCCGAAGAACCGGAAACAAAGAAAGACGATGAGGAAACTGATCCTCGTTGGGATAAATTAAAGGACTTATTGAATTAAAATAGAGCAAAATGGCGCATCCTAAACGCAGACAAAGTACAACTCGCCGCGATAAAAGAAGAACGCATTACAAGGCGGACATGCCTACCGTAGCGGTTTGTTCCGTTACCGGCGAAGCGCATCTTTACCACCGTGCTTACTGGCACGAAGGAAAACTTTACTACAAGGGTAAAGTGGTAATGGAGAAAGAAGAAGCAACTGCTTAACCAGTTCTTTGAATACATTATTATAAGGCAGTCCTAGCGTCTGCCTTTTTTTGTTATGACTAAGATAGGGCTTGATATAAGGGGGGGAGATCATGCTCCGGAAGCTATTCTAGCGGGATTGCAACTGGCGATGCCCGAGCTAAAGGCAAACACGGAAGTATGGGTTTATGGCCTTTCCGATGATCTAAAAAGTTTACCTGAGTCCTGTGTAGCCGTTTCCTGTAGCGAGCACATTAGCATGGATGAACATCCAGTACGTGCGCTTCAGCAAAAACCCGACTCTACCTTATTAAGAGGAATAAGCGACCTAGCGAAGACTAAGATCGATTGCTTTGCCAGTGCTGGTCATTCGGGTGCTCTGATGGTAGCATCGATGCAGGCCCTAGGTTTGCATGAAGGGATTAGTCGTCCGGCAGTAATTTCCCTCTTCCCAAAAATGAATGGGGAGCAAACTGTTGTTCTCGATGTGGGGATTAATGTGGATGTTAAGGACGAGCAATTCTTAGAATTTGCCCGTTTGGGTAAGGCTTATGCGCAATCAGTGCTAAATAAAGAGAACCCCAAGGTGGCCCTATTAAACACCGGTACCGAAGCGTCAAAGGGCAATCTGCAATACCAAAGAGTTTATCAGCTTTTGAAAGACCGGGAGCCCGCATTTATTGGGAATGCCGAGGCTCGAGATCTATTTAAGCTTGAGGCGGAGGTTTTAATTTGTGATGGCTTTACAGGCAATATGCTTCTTAAGCAAACGGAATCTTTCTTTAGCCTCAGTCAAGACCTGGGATTGAATCACGAATTTTTAGAGCGTCTTAACTACGAAAAGTACGGCGCATCCCCTATCTTGGGCATCAAAGGAAAAGTGCTTTTGGCGCATGGCGCATCGGGCCCAGAAGCGATAAAAAGTATGATATTAGGGGCCGAGTCATTTGCATCAGCTAATTTTGCGGAGCAAATTTCCGCATCTAGCACCATTTAGTATGGCAAGAACAGCAGCAATTACTGCCGTTGGAGGATACCTTCCCGAATACCGTTTAACCAACGCGGTATTGGAAACCATGGTAGATACTTCCGACGAGTGGATCACTACCCGCACCGGGATTAAGGAACGTCGTATCCTAAGAGAAAAAGGCAAAGGCGTATCCTACATGGGCATCAAAGCCGCTACAGAGTGCTTGCAAAAAGCCAATGTAAAGCCCGAAGAAGTCGACGCCGTAATCTTTTGTACGGTAACCCCAGATATGCCCGTTGCCAATTCGGCCTCCTTTGTAATTTCCGAAATGGGAATGAACAAGGCCTTTGGTTACGATCTCAACGCAGCATGTTCGGGGTTTTTATTTGGCCTTAATGCAGGCTCCCAGTACATCGAATCCGGTCGGTACGAGAAAGTACTTATTGTCTCCGGCGATAAAATGTCCTCGATTATCGATTATAATGACCGCACCACTTGCGTGATTTTTGGTGATGGCTGTGGCGCTGTATTACTAGAGCCCAACGAAGAGGGCCTAGGCGTGCAGGATAGTATTTTACGCAGCGACGGTATTGGTCGTCAGTATTTAAATATTAAAGCGGGTGGATCGATGTATCCTCCCAGCAAGGAAACGGTTGAGTTAGGGCAGCACTTTGTGCATCAGGAAGGTCAGCAGGTCTTCAAATTTGCCGTAACCAATATGGCCGACGTAAGTGCTCGCATTATGGAGCGCAATAATCTTCAATCTGAAGATGTTTCTTGGTTAGTTCCGCATCAAGCGAATAAGCGCATTATCGACGCTACCGCCAAAAGAATGGGCTTGGGAGCCGATAAGGTGATGTTGAATATTGACCGTTATGGAAACACTACAAATGGTACCCTTCCCCTTTGTTTATGGGATTATGAGCACCAATTAAAGAAAGGTGATAACCTTGTTTTTGCAGCTTTCGGCGGCGGTTTTACTTGGGGAGCAATCTACCTCAAGTGGGCTATCGACGCCAAGTAAATTTTTTTAGCTTTGTTTGCACCCTGAAATTTAAACATCACCATCCATGGACTTAAAAGAAATTCAGAATCTTATAAAGTTTGTGGCCCGTTCCGGTGCCGCTGAGGTAAACCTCGAAACTGAAGATTTCAAGATTAATATTAAAACGGAATCGGCTGTTGCTAGCGAGAATAAAACGCAAGTAATCAGTATGCCTCAGCCTATGGCTGCTGCTCCGGCTCCTGCTGCTCAAGCAGCCCCAGCAGCCCCTTCTCCGGAAGCTCCAGCTGCTCCGGCCGCTCCTAGCGCTGCTAGCCCCGCTGCAGAAGATGACTCCAAGTACATCACCATTAAGTCACCAATGATTGGAACTTTCTATCGCCGTCCAAGTCCAGACAAAGACTTGTTTGTAAGCGTTGGCGATGAAATTTCGGAAGGAACTGTGGTTTGTATTATTGAAGCCATGAAGCTCTTTAATGAGATTGAAAGCGAGGTAAGCGGAAAGATTGTAAAGATTTTGGTAGACGACCAATCTCCAGTGGAGTACGACCAGCCTCTGTTCTTGGTGGATCCATCTTAATATTAGCCTATGTTTAAGAAAGTACTCATCGCCAATCGAGGCGAGATCGCTTTACGTGTTTTACGTACCTGTCGCGAGATGGGTATTTCTACCGTAGCGGTTTACTCGAAGGCAGATAAGGACAGCCTGCATGTGCGTTTTGCCGATGAGGCAGTATGCATTGGTCCAGCGGCCAGCAGCGAGTCCTACCTCAATATCCCCAATATTATTGCCGCAGCGGAAATTACCAATGCGGATGCTATTCATCCGGGTTACGGTTTCCTTTCCGAAAATGCTCGCTTCTCGCGAATTTGTTCGGAGAACGGCATTAAATTCATTGGTCCTTCTCCAGAGATGATTGATCGCATGGGCGATAAAGCGACCGCCAAGGAAACGATGAAGGCGGCCGGTGTACCTACCATCCCTGGTTCAGAGGGTCTTTTAGATTCCTTTGATGAAGCAATGAAGATTGCCAAGGAAATTGGCTTTCCCGTAATGCTTAAGGCTACGGCCGGTGGCGGTGGAAAAGGGATGCGCGCCGTTTGGAAGGAAGAAGACCTCCTAAAGGCTTGGGAGTCGGCTCGTCAAGAAGCAGGAGCCGCCTTTGGCAACGATGGCATGTATATGGAAAAGCTCATCGAGGAGCCACGCCATATTGAAATTCAGGTCGTAGGTGACCAAACGGGTAAAGCTTGTCACCTTTCCGAACGCGACTGCTCCATCCAACGTCGTCACCAAAAGCTTACCGAAGAAACTCCTTCTCCATTTATGACCGCCAAATTGCGCAAGCAAATGGGTGAAGCAGCGGTGAAAGCTTGTGAGCATATTAAGTATGAAGGAGCCGGAACCATCGAATTTTTGGTGGATAAGCATCGCAACTTCTACTTTATGGAGATGAATACGCGTATTCAGGTGGAGCATCCTATTACCGAGCAGGTAATTGACTACGATTTAATTCGTGAGCAAATTAAGGTGGCCGCCGGAATTAAAATTTCAGGTAAAAACTACGAGCCTAAATTGCATTCCATTGAGTGCCGTATCAATGCCGAAGATCCGGCTAATGATTTCCGTCCATCTCCTGGTAAGATAACTACATTCCATGCACCGGGCGGACATGGCGTACGTTTAGATACCCATGTTTACGCAGACTATGCAATCCCTCCTTATTACGATTCGATGATTGCTAAGCTGATTACCACAGCGCAAACTCGCGAAGAGGCAATCGACAAAATGCGTCGTGCTTTGGATGAGTTCGTAATTGAAGGAATTAAAACAACGATTCCTTTTCATCGTGCCTTAATGGACGACCCGGATTACATTGCCGGCAATTACACCACCAAGTTTATGGAAACCTTCGATTATAAATCTTAGGATTACACGATAAAAAGTATAAAAGGCGACTCTAAATTAGGGTCGCCTTTTTTTATGCTTATTTGAGAATCGTAAGTCTTCCCGAAAGCTGCTTTATTTTTTGATCTTTTGCCGATTTGAACTCCAATTGGTAGAGGTACATACCGGTAGGTAGGGAGTTTCCTTGTGTACTTTCCCCAGTCCAGGCACTGCCAGCCTGATTTCGTTTATGGTATTCAGCGTCGTAAAACACCAGCTCGCCACGCGTATTGTAAACTGCGAGACTAAAATCTCCTAATTCCCCTTTATTCTTGGCGCTAACTAAAAAGGGAGTCCTGCTTCCTTGTTTGGAGTAAAGTACATTGGGAATAAGCAGTTCGCTTTGATGTTCATTTAAACTGATGGGTAGGTTACCCGGATTATACAGCACCCAATTTGATTGTGCGTTTGGCAATTGCCTTTGAAGGTCTAAGGCTGTAATTCGCAGGGCATATACCGAAAGCGCCGTGTCCTTAGGGAGACTGAGGCTAATGCTATCTAAATTGGTTTGAATGGAGCTTAGCCAGATTACTGAATCAACACGGAAATATTTTCCATATTCCACTAAATAGGATCGACGATTAGCAGGAATAAGGGGGTAGTGATTCCAAGATAACTCAATGTCATCAGCAGTAGCACCAACTTGCACTCCCGTTTGTTCCAGCAAGATGCTTTCGCCATAGTTACTGCTTCCCCATGATTCTCCACCGTAGCGAAGCTCCACAAAGAATTCATAGTTATTATGGTCCACCGGATAAATACTACCATTAAAGCCAACTACATAGTTGCTGTCGTTCTTTTGATTAGCGGTATGTTGTAATATCCACGGTCCTTGGTTTTCACTAACATAGAGGTCCCAACCCCCAAAATATTGGTTAATCCCAGGATTTCTTAGTACCGTAGTGTCGGCAGACCATGACACTACAATCTCTTGATCTTGCCGAACGCCTACCCGATCAATTTGATAATTGGGAATGGGGCATCCTTGCACGGGGAGAAGAATTACGCTAAACTCTTCAAACTCATTACCACATTTACTAATTAAACTGTTGCCGTCGTTTCCACGACGTAGTTGTAAGAGGTAATTGCCATTGTAAACCAATGGGTTGAGGAGCTCTAAATAAATTTCAGAAGTATAAATCCCATTGGAACTATCAATGACCCCAATGATGGGTTTAGGACTTCCATCAGGTGCAATTAGGCGAAAATCAGTGGGTTTTATGGAATTGGCTTTCATGGGCGTTTCGAAAGCCAAGCGCACCTTATTACTAAAGCAGGAATAGCTAAAGAGCTCCGGAACTAGTGTTAGGGCGCTATCCTTGTAAATGTCGGAAAGCTGGTAGTGTTGCTTAAGGCTATCTAAGGCCAAGCTGTCCAAATTACTTGGGCTGTAACTGTTTACCTGCAAACCCAGTCCAATGCTTCTGGATTGGGCGGAGGCATTGCAATTAGCGGTAATTGGAATTTGAACTTCTCGAACGCAACTACCAATATTTAGCCATTGAAGGTTTACGGGATCAAAGCGCCAATCTTCTACTTCAATTTTAACCACAAAGGAGCCCTGTTGGTAGGGCGAGAGGGTAAAAACGCCATTATTCTGATTAATATGCCAGCCCGTCCAACTAGGGATGGGGTTTGTGGCTGTATAGGTTGTGTCGTAAGGAATTAAAATGCCGGGGCCACATTGGGGACCTGACTCGGGTTGAACCAAACGATAAATGATACTATCAAGATCGTCATCCACAGCCCTTTGCTGAAACTGTACGGGCGGATCGTTTATTCCTTGCACACAGAAACCAACTCCTGGCTGGCTTAGAATTTCGGGGGAGGAGTTTTCGCCTAAAGTATTGTTTAGGCTCGCTTCGATATAAAGATTGGGGCTAGAGCTCAAGTTGGTTGACTGATCACGACAGCATGGAGGACTAACAGAAAATTTAAAGTCCCCACAAACCCCTGGAAGGCTCACAAAGCCGGAAAACTTGTGAACAGAAAGATCTTTATACGCGGGGTCAGTAGGGTCGGCACAATCATCTATTCCGGTTACCAGCCAGCCGCCATCATTATCATTTGGGGAGGCCAGTCCCGGTGGTGGCATGATACGGTTTAAAGTAAGATTTATGTTTGGAAAGCAAGAACTAGTAATACAAACAGCGGCAGTTGTCTGCGATATTGGAATTCCGCCATTATTACGAAACCAATTCACAAAAACTTCATAACGGCTGCTATCGGTGGCAATGGGGGACCATTTATAATAAATTTCACCGCTGCTAAAGTGTGAGCCAAATCCTTGAAAGGAGATAAACAGAAGAACGACCAGTCGGATGGTTTTAGGAAGCATAATAAATTTGGTTTGCTTCGAATGTAGAAATTGCAAACACAAGTCTCAAGGGCGGAATCTTTAAGAAGGCCTATCAATGAGTAAAAGAAAACCCCCGACCACAGGGCCGAGGGTTTAGGATTGTTTTATTGAGTTAAAGGCTTACATGCCACCGGTATTGATGGTAATGTTTCCTTGTAGGGTTTGCGACTCTCCGGTAGCAGGATTATCCATTTGGATAATGTAGAAGTATACTCCGGAGGCTAAGGCTTGCCCAGCATTGTTAACCCCATTCCAACCTTGGTTACGGTCGTTAATGCTGGCAAAGTCTTCGTTATAGTAAACACGTTCTCCGTGACGGTTAAAGAAGCTTACCGCGATTTTCTCGTATTGTACGCCACCATCGCTTGGGGCTTCGATAAAGAATCGGTCGTTGATATTATCACCGTTAGGAGTGATAATATTGGGGATTAAGACCTCACCAACTTCGGGTGGGGGTGGTGGAATAACGGGTGGGAAGTACACGATGTAATAGTACACCCAGTTAGATTCGGAGGAATCGGCGCGGGTATTGCCGTTTACATTACGCGCTACCACACGAGCCACATAAGTTCCTTCCGTTGCGCTATCGGCTGGAGGGATGGCGAAGTTGGCCGTGGAGTCGGTAGTTTGACTTTGCAACTCCCAGGTAATTCCGGGGGGAGGTACCGCGGTATCGCGTTTTCCTTTAAACACATCGTAATTACGTACCGACTGATCGATACAGTTGTAATGATTCCAGTAAAGCGGAAGGTTATTATCGGTACGATTAGCGCTATCAATACGCAGGTTAATGGTAGAGCAGAAACGACTTGGGGTACGACCCTTGCCGTTGTACACTAATTGTACTTGATAATCGTAAATGAAATTATCTACATAATAGCCATTCGGCGCAAAGCTATCTACGAAAGTGCGCACATTAGGATCGTCGATAACCTTAACTAAGGTAAAGGGACGCACTCCAGAATCGGCACGATACACATTCCAAGAATTGAAGGTGGCGATAATAGAAGGATCTTGTAGGGCGGCATTACCGGACCAGTCTAAACGAACATCTAAATCGTTGATTACACTTAAACCATCCATGGTATAGGTTGGGGCCGGACAGCCACTCACCGGAATCAGGAAGGTATAGAATTCGGAGAGCTCAATACCACACTCATTAAGCAAGGTGGTACCATCATTACCCCGACGAATTTGCAGTACATAAGTACCGTCTACATCAAGGGGCTGGTTTAATTTCAAATCGAGTACCCGAGTTACCAGGAACTGACAGTTGGTTTCAACATCCACAACCGGACGGGCAATACCATCAGGACCGATAAGACGGAAATCGGTAGGATCTACAGAAGAACAACGAATATTGTTATCAAACTCAATCGAAACGATGGAATCGAAACATTGATACCCTTGGAAAACGGGAATTTGATGCACGGTCGCCGTACCATTAGAGATACTATCATCCCCACGGAACTCGCGCATTCCGTATTGGGTTTTCATACTATCAATATCGGCCTGACTGTAGTTCTGAATGGAAGCATTGTTGGTCGCCGCTGTTAGGGAGAGTCGTGGTCCATCTGCGGAAGCGGGGTTACAGTTAGCCGTTACTGGAATCTGAATCTCCCGAACGGTATTACCAATGTTTAACCACTGTAGGGTTACGGGGTCGAAACGCCAGTCTTCCACAATAATCTTAACTACATAAGAACCTTGCTGATTAGGGCTAAAGGTAAAGATACCCGTGCTCTGATCGATAATAATACCGGTAGAAGAAGGGAAGGGAGCATTAACCGTATAACCGGCGGAGAAAGCGATATTAGTTCCAGGTCCGCAGTTGTTACCTGATTGTGGGTGTCCAAAACGGTAAAGAATGGAGTCCCCATCAGCGTCAATGGCCGCCTGAATAAACTGGAAGGGCTTAGCGCCTGGTTGGGTTAAACAGAAGGCTTTACCGGCTGGAGCCTGAATCTCTGGAGAGGAGCTATTCCCCAAAGTGTTATTAAGTCGGGCTTCCAAGTATAAGTTTGGTGAAGCCGATAAATTCGTTGATTGGTCACGGCAGCAAGGTGGGCTAGCCGTAAACTTAAAGTCACCACAAGTTCCAGGTAAGCTCACAAAGCCACTCCATTTATGGATAGATAAATCTTTATAGGTAGGATCAGAGGCATTCGCACACTCATCTAGACCAGGAACTAACCAACCACCTTGGTTATCCCCAGGAGAGGCTTGACCGGGAGGGGGTAAAACTTTTTGAAAAGTGGCGTTAACGTTAGGAAAACAGCTACTGGTAATGCAAATGGTTAAAGGGGTGTTGCCAATTGTTGCACCGCCATTGTTACGGTAAAAGTTTACAAAAACTTCGTATCGATTGGAGTCATTTGCCGTAGGGCGCCATTTATAATAAATCTCCCCACTGGAATAGTGAGAGGCTTGCAGATCAACCGTGCTAATCAGTAAAACGACCAAAAGGCCAAGGGCTTTAAAGAGTTTCATACTACCTGTAATTTGTGGATGGCTAAAGTAGGATTAAAAACAAAGAATTTAGTCAATAAAATACTCTAGAGGGGATTTCAATGAGTAAAAGAAAACCCCCGACCACAGGGCCGAGGGTTTAGGATTGTTTTATTGAGTTAAAGGCTTACATGCCGCCGGTATTGATGGTAATGTTTCCTTGTAGGGTTTGCGACTCTCCGGTAGCAGGGTTATCCATTTGGATAATGTAGAAGTATACTCCGGAGGCTAAGGCTTGCCCAGCATTGTTAACCCCATTCCAACCTTGGTTACGGTCGTTAATGCTGGCAAAGTCTTCGTTATAGTAAACACGTTCTCCGTGACGGTTAAAGAAGCTTACCGCGATTTTCTCGTATTGTACGCCACCATCGCTTGGGGCTTCGATAAAGAATCGGTCGTTGATATTATCACCGTTAGGAGTGATAATATTGGGGATTAAGACCTCACCAACTTCGGGTGGGGGTGGTGGAATAACGGGTGGGAAGTACACGATGTAATAGTACACCCAGTTAGATTCGGAGGAATCGGCGCGGGTATTGCCGTTTACATTACGCGCTACCACACGAGCCACATAAGTTCCTTCCGTTGCGCTATCGGCTGGAGGGATGGCGAAGTTGGCCGTGGAGTCGGTAGTTTGACTTTGCAACTCCCAGGTAATTCCGGGGGGAGGTACCGCGGTATCGCGTTTTCCTTTAAACACATCGTAATTACGTACCGACTGATCGATACAGTTGTAATGATTCCAGTAAAGCGGAAGGTTATTATCGGTACGATTAGCGCTATCAATACGCAGGTTAATGGTAGAGCAGAAACGACTTGGGGTACGACCCTTGCCGTTGTACACTAATTGTACTTGATAATCGTAAATGAAATTATCTACATAATAGCCATTCGGCGCAAAGCTATCTACGAAAGTGCGCACATTAGGATCGTCGATAACCTTAACTAAGGTAAAGGGACGCACTCCAGAATCGGCACGATACACATTCCAAGAATTGAAGGTGGCGATAATAGAAGGATCTTGTAGGGCGGCATTACCGGACCAGTCTAAACGAACATCTAAGTCGTTGATTACACTTAAACCATCCATGGTATAGGTTGGGGCCGGACAGCCACTCACCGGAATCAGGAAGGTATAGAATTCGGAGAGCTCAATACCACACTCATTCAGCAAGGTGGTACCATCATTACCCCGACGAATTTGCAGTACATAGGTACCGTCTACATCAAGGGGCTGGTTTAATTTCAAATCGAGTACCCGAGTTACTAGGAACTGACAGTTGGTTTCAACATCCACAACCGGACGGGCAATACCATCAGGACCGATAAGACGGAAATCGGTTGGATCTACAGAAGAACAACGAATATTGTTATCAAACTCAATCGAAACGATGGAATCGAAACACTGATACCCTTGGAAAACGGGAATTTGATGCACGGTAGCGGTACCATTGGAGATACTATCATCCCCGCGGAACTCGCGCATTCCGTATTGGGTTTTCATGCTGTCAATATCGGCCTGACTGTAGTTCTGAATGGAAGCATTGTTGGTCGCCGCTGTTAGGGAGAGTCGTGGTCCATCTGCGGAAGCAGGGTTACAGTTAGCTGTTACTGGAATTTGAATTTCCCGAACCGACTCACCAATATTTAACCACTGAAGGGTTACGGGGTCGAAACGCCAGTCTTCTACAATAATCTTAACTACATACGAACCTTGCTGATTAGGGCTAAAGGTGAAAATTCCCGTGCTTTGATCGATAATAATACCGGTAGAAGAAGGGAAGGGAGCATTAACGGTGTAACCAGCAGAGAAGTTAATATTAGTTCCAGGGCCGCATAGCGTACCCGACTGTGGGTGACCAAAGCGATAACGAATGGAATCTAGATCGGCATCAATAGCCGCCTGAATAAATTGGAAAGGCTTAGCGCCAGGCTGGGTTAAACAGAAGGCTTTACCGGCTGGTGCCTGAATTTCGGGAGAAGAGCTTTCCCCTAAGGTGTTATTCAGTTTAGCCTCCAAATACATATTAGGTGAGGTGGCCAAATTGGTTGATTGGTCACGACAACAAACTGCATTTGCAGTAAACTTAAAATCACCACAGGTACCGGGTAAACTTACAAAGCCCGAAAACTTATGCACCGAAAGATCTTTATAGGTTGGGTCGGTAGCGTTGGCGCATTCGTCTAGGCCTGGTACAATCCAGCCCCCATTGTTATCATTGGGAGAGGCCTGCCCGGGAGGGGGCATAATACGGTTTAGGGTTGCGTTCACATTCGGGAAACAACTACTAGTAATACATACAGTTTGAGTAGGTTGCGTAATCCCAATTCCACCGTTGTTACGATACCAGTTCACAAAAACCTCATATCGGCTCGAATCGTTAGCAGTAGGTGCCCAGCGGTAATAAATCTCGCCACTAGAGAAGTGAGAAGCTTCAGCTTCGGGACTTCCCAGAAACAAGAACAAGAAACCTAAAAGGCCTAATTGTTTAAAAGTTTTCATGCCGTCTTTCTTTAGATGGGTAAAAGTAAGGCATAGCATTTAGTATCCAAAGTCGAGGTGATTTTGCAAAAGTTATCGACAGCTTTTGGTTCGTTTAAGACTTCACCAAAGCATTTTTACTTCTTTGCGCCTGCTTTTATATTACTTTCGCAGTTCATTAGAATTTGGGCTTTTTATGAAGATGACGAACATCCGAAACTTTTGCATCATTGCACACATCGACCATGGGAAAAGTACCTTGGCCGACCGTCTATTGGAGCATACGCAAACGGTTTCGGAGCGAGAGGCGAAAAGTCAGCTGCTCGATGATATGGACTTGGAGCGTGAGCGTGGAATTACGATTAAAAGTCACGCCATTCAAATGAACTTTCCTTTCGAGGGAACGGATTACACCATTAATTTAATTGATACTCCCGGACACGTGGACTTCTCCTATGAGGTGTCGCGCGCCATTGCCGCTTGTGAAGGGGCACTTTTGGTGGTAGATGCCGCCCAGGGGATTCAGGCCCAAACTATTTCGAATCTTTACTTGGCCTTGGAGCATGATTTGGAAATTATTCCCGTGCTCAATAAAGTAGACCTCCCTAGCGCTAACCCCGAGGAGGTAAAAGACCAGATTATTGACCTTATTGGTTGTGAGGATGAGGATATCATCTTGGCATCGGCCAAAACAGGTATTGGTATTCAAGAAATTTTATCGGCAGTAGTTCATCGTATTCCTGCACCAGAAGGTGACCCCGATGCGCCATTGCAAGCTCTAATATTTGATTCGGTATTTAATCCCTATCGTGGAATTGAAGCCTTCTTTAAGGTGGTAAATGGAACCATGAAAAATGGTTCGGCGGTAAAGTTTATGAATACTGGCAGTAAGTATGATGCTGATGAAATTGGGGTGTTACGCTTACGTCAAGAATCCCGCAAGGAAATTGGCACCGGTAATGTAGGCTATATCATTTCGGGAATTAAGGAAGCCAAGGAAGTGAAGGTGGGTGATACCATTACTTCGGTAGAGCGCCCGGCCGCAAAACCCATTGCTGGATTTGAGAACGTTAAGCCCATGGTATTTGCGGGTATTTATCCGGTAGATACCGACGAATTTGAAGAATTGAGAGCTTCTTTAGAGAAGCTTCAACTAAACGATGCTAGCTTAACCTTTGAGCCCGAATCATCTGCGGCACTTGGCTTTGGCTTCCGTTGTGGTTTCTTGGGTATGTTGCACATGGAAATTATCCAGGAGCGTTTGGAACGGGAGTTCAATATGACCGTAATTACCACTGTTCCTAACGTGAGCTACCACGCCTTTATGAAGAAGGCTCCCGATGAGCGCATCATCGTAAATAACCCCTCCGAGTTTCCGGATCCCACTAAAATGGAACGGATGGAGGAGCCGTACATTAAGGCTCAAATTATTACCAAGGCCGATTATGTTGGGGCCGTAATGAACTTGGCCATCGAAAAACGGGGGATCTTAACCAATCAGGTTTACCTTACTTCTGAGCGGGTAGAACTTTCTTTCGATATGCCCCTCGCAGAAATTGTATTTGATTTTTACGATCGTTTAAAGTCTATTTCCCGTGGTTATGCCAGTTTCGATTATCATCCTACCGGTTATCGGGAGAGCGATATGGTGAAGGTAGATGTAATGCTTAACGGGGAGCCCGTAGATGCATTATCCGCTTTGATTCACCGTAGCAATGCCTACGATATTGGTAAAAAGATTTGTGAAAAGCTCAAGGAACTTATTCCGCGTCAGCAGTTTATGATTGCCATCCAAGCCGCTATCGGAGCCAAAATTATTGCCCGTGAAACGCTAAGCGCCTTACGTAAAGATGTAACGGCCAAATGTTATGGTGGTGATATCTCGCGAAAGCGTAAGCTTTTGGAAAAACAAAAAGCGGGTAAGAAGCGCATGCGTCAGGTTGGAAATGTGGAAATCCCCCAACAAGCATTCTTAGCGGTACTTAAGCTGAACGATTAAGTTAAAAGCCTAAACTTCTTTTTACACGACTTAATACTTCGCGGGCGATTGGTCGCACTTTTTCTGCCCCAACCTGCAGGTATTGCTCAATCTCTTCGGGACTTTCCATTAAGCTCTGGTAGCGCTCGCGGGCAGATGCATATTTGGTATTGATAAGCTCTAAAAGCGCCTTTTTTGCATGGCCGTAGCCGTAATTTCCACCTAAATAATTTTGGCGCATTTCGGCAATTTGATCCTCATCGGCTAAGAGCTGGTAAAGGGCAAACACATGACAGGTATCTGGATCCTTGGGCTCTTCCAGGGGAGTGCTGTCCGTTAAAATCCCCATAACCTGCTTTTTCAAAACTTTCGCGGGTGCAAAGATGTCGATGGTATTGCCATAGCTTTTACTCATCTTCTGACCATCAGTTCCGGGCACGGTTTTCACCGAATCGCGAATTACCGATTCCGGCAGCTTTAAAATTTCCTTGCCCACGGCATTGTTAAGGGCACCGGCCATGTCGCGGGTCATTTCCAAATGTTGCTTCTGGTCTTTTCCTACCGGTACTTGGTCGGCATCATAAAGCAAGATATCGGCGGCCATCAAAACCGGATAGGTGAACAAGCCAGCGTTTACATCCGATAAGCGGTCACTTTTATCCTTAAAGCTATGCGCATTAGCCAGCATGGGGTAGGGCGTAAAGCAGCTTAAATACCAGGTTAACTCCGTTACCTCCGGAATATCACTTTGCCGATAGAAAAAGTTATTCTCCACGTCAAAGCCCAAGGCTAGCCAAGAAGCAGCCACGGCATATACATTTTCGCGACGTTTTGCAGCGTCTTTAAGGGCGGTTAAAGAATGCAGGTCGGCAATAAAAAAGAAAGATTCATTGCCGGGGTCTTGCGACATTTCAATGCCGGGTTCAATCGCACCCAGCGCATTACCAAGATGTGGAACACCTGTACTTTGAATTCCGGTGAGGATTCGAGCCATGGTCTAATTAGCTTTTGGGCCACAAATGTAAGAAGCACAAAGGCTAGACCGGAGCAATCTGTTATTTTTGCCGCGATTTCCATTATGCGTTACGTACTGGCCCCTTTATTTAGAGTATGGTTTTACCTCGCGAACTTCATCGCGATTATGATCCTATTTCCTTTTATCTTCCTTACTTCGCTAAGTCCAAAGACCTATTTACAGTTCTTTTACTTCGAGCGTTTATGGGCTAAATTGGTTTTGATTTTATGTGGATTTCGCTGGAAGGTAAATTGGGCCGAAAAGCCCGATCCTAAGGGTCAATATTTGATTTGTCCGAACCATACCAGTATGTTAGACATCATGCTAACCCTGGCGGTTTTCCCGATGCCTTATTTGTTTATTGGAAAGAAGGAGCTCACCAAGCTACCGCTCTTTGGTTATTTCTACAAAAGGACCAATATCTTGGTAGACCGCTCGAGTTACAGCAGTCGCAAACTAACCTATGAACTAGCGGCGGCCAAGGTAGATGAAGGAATGGGGGTTTGTATTTATCCCGAAGGCATGGCGCCTCGAGAAGAAATCACCTTAGCCCCTTTTAAGAATGGTGCTTTTAAGCTTTCGGCCTCTAGAGGAGTAACCATCATTCCGGCGGCTTTTCACGATTGCAAGCGCCTTTTGCCCTACGATAACTTTAGAGGGAGGCCGGGTTTGTTAAGAGTGGATGTTTTACCTTTTTTACAGCCCCAAGAAGATAGTCAAGAAGAGATCGATCGCTTACGTGAAACTTGCTATCAGAACATTCTTAGCAGTTTGAAGCAAAAGGAAAAATAGGCTTAATCTTTAGTGATTATAGTATTAACGGGCTAGGCTTCCTTCAAAGCCTCATAGAAGGGCTGGGGAAGAAAAAGTAAACCCTTATTCTGGACTTTAATTTTAGCATATTTGCAATCTCAAAAGCAATGCACCTATGAAGATTAGCATCGACGAAATCCGTCATCTCGCCCATTTGGCCCGTTTGGAGTTTACCGAACAGGAGATGAAGGAAATGCAGGGGGATATGGATAAGATTCTGGGTTTTGTAGCAAAAATCAATGAGTTAGACCTCGAAGGGGTGGAGCCCTTGGTTTATTTAAGTGAAGAGCGAAATGTATTGCGCGAGGACGCTTCAAAAACCCTCTTAACCAAAGATGAGGCCCTCAAAAATGCCCCGGATAAGGATAGTGATTACTTCCGGGTTCCTAAGGTCTTACAGCGCGAGAAGGATTAGTAAGCCTCAAACCGAAAATCTTTAATTATTAGCTCCGTTCCTTTTTGATTTAAGGGGGCATCTGCCTCTCCGAAAATCCAAAAGTTCATTCTTACCTGACTGTCCTTTCCCGGCTTGGGAACAGTAATAGCGGCGCTGTGTTGGCCTTCTTTTCCCTTTTTTCGAGGGGGGTTATTAAAGCTGTAATGAAAACTTTCGAGAGGCGGTTGTTTGGTATGAGCTCCTTGATAGGAAAAGAAACTTACCGAGGTGTCGCGCCATTCGATAACATGGGTGCTTAAGCCATTCCAGTTTTTAGGGTTGGAGTTGGAAGACTGAAAGCGTTCTAAGAACAACTTTTGCAAGGATACGGGATGAACCGAGTAGTGCAAGACCCGCGGTGCTAGGGGGTATCCCCACCGCGAAAACTCAATGTCAATTTCACTATTTGCTTGACTTTCAAAGGAAGATGGACTCCAGGTGAAAAAGCCAAAAACTAAATTAGGGTCCAAATCGCCCAGCTCGGCTTTTACGGTCATTTGATAGCGTCCATAGCCCATCCGATCTTTGGAAAAGACCTCGGCACAGGTCCAATTTCCCCGACGCCGTTTTATTTTGAGATGCAGCTGCCCAAGCCAGTCGACATAGGCATTACGAAAATAGAACAGATTGTCTCCGGGCCCTTGTTTTTCGGGTCCTGTTTTTACCCACCACTCTCTATCGGCAAAATGCAAACTTCTAGGGGCGTAATCATTACGCGATGGCTTCGGCCCGCAAGCCCAAACGAAAAATAGAATCCCTATTAGTAGGAAGCGTCCACGCATCTTATACAAAAATTGAGAACCTCTAAAATAAGGGCTTTCTTTAGCCAACACCTAAAATAGGATCAATTTCCATTTGAGGTTTAACTTCCTGTATTTGAGTAAAGGATTATCTTAACCGACTATTTCCAGAATCCATGATTAAAAAGCTTTTCCTAATCGGGGGTATTTCCTTGCTTTTCAGTGCATGCGTTACCATTCCCCACTCCGCCCATCCTTTAGGTGCCAATGCCATAGAAAAACCAATCGCCAAGCGGACCGAATCAATTGCTTGGTTAGTTCCTATCACTGGAGGGGTGGCCTATTATGATGTTGATCCGCTTACCGGAGATACTCCTGGCTTAGCGAATAGTTTGGCTATGCGAAGTTATTTTGGAGAAGCTGCATTAAGCTTTTCGCGGCCCTTTAACAAAGGCGGGCTGGCGGCCATTGGCGGCGGTATTAGTGGTTTTGGATACTCGGGCCGCGCAGTTGGTCCCGAAGAAACCTTGGATTATGGTTTAAGTAGAACACAAGCTTACAGTGGATTTGGCGGACGTTTAAACCTTTCCCTTGATTTAAATTACCCCATTGATGATGGTATGATAGCCTGGCGTATCCTTAATTTCCAATACACCTATGCCTTGGAGTCGGGCCGGTATAGCGACTACCGACAGTTTGTTATTGATAGTAATAATGCTAGTTTTTTCGAATCTGAATACTTTACCATTCCGAGCTCCTCCGATTTTCGTTGCACTCAGCTCTATTCCGAAATTGCGGTGCATCAAGGAGACTTTGGCCTCACTTTCGGGTTGGGTATCATTACCTATTCATACGAGGAAGTACCAGCCCTTTGGGCAGGGTACCACGTGAATGGAGCGGCCCATCTTAGCTTGTTTTACCGACGGTTTTATGGCAAGGTAAACTTGGGGAGTATTGTTCCCGCCGTAGGCCCTTTACCGGGCCCGCTAAGCGCCAACATGATGTTAGGTTATCGTTATCAGTTCTAAGTGGTTTAAACCCAAATGAGGCAGGCTTATCATCTTTTGTCCCAATAAAAATAAAAGCCGTCATAGATAGTACATCCAGACGGCTTCTTTTTAAAAGGTATTTGAAATGGTTTACACCAGTCCTTGATCAATCATAGCGTCGGCAACTTTAACGAAACCGGCAATATTGGCGCCTTTAACATAGTCTACATAGCCATCTTCACCCTTGCCATATTTCTCGGCATTTTCGTGAATATTAACCATGATGCTATGCAGTTTTTGATCTACTTCTTCGGCGGTCCAATTTAGGCGCATACTGTTTTGAGCCATTTCCAAGGCTGAAGTTGCTACCCCACCAGCATTCGCTGCTTTACCTGGGGCAAACAAGATTTTTGCTGCGTGGAAAGCATTCACCGCTTCAGGCGTACAAGGCATATTTGCTCCTTCCGAAACGGCCATTACACCGTTTTTGATAAGCAATTCCGCTTCTTCACCATTTAATTCATTTTGCGTAGCACAAGGAATGGCGATGTCGCAATTTAAACTCCAAGGGCGTTCTCCAGCGTGGAAGCTTACCCCATCAAATTTATCAGCAACTTCGTGAATACGGCCACGGCGTACATTTTTAAGCTCCATCACAAAGGCGAGCATTTCTTCAGTAATGCCCTTCTCTGCATAGATGTAACCAGAAGAATCGGAAAGGCTAATTACCGTTCCACCCATCTGCTGAACTTTCTGCGTGGCAAACTGAGCCACATTTCCAGATCCGGAGATAGCTACTTTTTTACCACCTAAATCCTGACCTTGGGTTTTAAGCATTTCGGCGGTAAAGTATACCGCACCATAACCGGTAGCCTCTGGGCGAATTAGGGATCCACCCCAGTTGATGCCTTTACCAGTTAAAACACCGGTAAACTCATTACGTAAGCGTTTATATTGACCAAACATATAACCAATCTCACGGCCACCAACACCAATGTCTCCAGCGGGTACATCTGTATCTGGACCAATATGACGTTGTAGTTCGGTCATAAAAGATTGGCAGAACTTCATTACTTCATTATCAGATTTTCCTTTTGGATCGAAATCTGAACCTCCTTTACCGCCTCCAATAGGAAGGGTAGTTAGGGAGTTTTTAAAAATTTGCTCAAATCCTAGGAACTTGAGAATGGAAAGGTTTACCGATGGGTGGAAACGCAATCCACCTTTGTAAGGTCCAATTGCGGAGTTGAACTCTACACGGTAACCACGATTTACTTGAGGGTTTCCTTGGTCGTCCATCCAGGGAACACGGAACATAATTACGCGTTCGGGTTCAACGATGCGCTCTAGGATACTGGAGTTTTTGTACTTAGGGTGCTCTTCCATAAATGGAACAATGGCTTCGGCCACTTCGTGCACAGCTTGTAAAAACTCAGGCTCATGACCGTTTTTGGCCTTAACCTTATCCATGAAAGCGTCGATTTGAGAGGTGTAATTTGCAGACATAGATTATGCATTAATTATGGGGCAAAAGTAGGATTTTTATTATTCCAAATTCAACAACCATTAAGGCTTTGCTAATTTTTCAAGAGATTGAGCAAACGGTATTTAAATAGTACTTTTGAGGCCCAAATTTTTTACCATGAACGTTTTAATTTTAGGATCAGGCGGACGTGAACATGCCTTAGCTTGGAAAATTGCCCAAAGCCCTCTTTGCAAACAGTTATATGTGGCTCCAGGAAACGCTGGAACCGGTGCTATGGCGCAAAATGTAGCTTTATCTCCCGAAGATTTTGACGCGGTAAAATCCTTTTGTTTGGAATCAGAAATTAACCTGGTGGTGGTAGGCCCGGAGGCACCATTAGTAGCGGGAATTGTGGACTTTTTCAAAGCGGATGTCGACCTTCAGCACATCGGTATTATTGGTCCTGATAAGGCGGCAGCGGAACTCGAAGGCAGTAAGAAGTTTGCCAAAGAGTTTATGGAAAAGTATCAAATTCCAACGGCCGCGTATCAAAGCTTTTCTACCGGACAAGAGGCAGAGGCGGAGGCTTTTTTGGAAACGCTGCAAGCTCCCTATGTGCTTAAAGCAGATGGCTTAGCTGCCGGCAAGGGAGTTTTGATTTTACAAGACTTAAGCGAGGCCAAAGCGGAAGTACGATCCATGCTTGGTGGAAAATTTGGAGCCGCTAGCGAGACCTTGGTTATAGAAGAGTTTTTAGAGGGTCTGGAGTTTTCTGTTTTTGCCTTAACCGATGGCAAATCGGAAATCATTTTACCCGTTGCAAAAGACTATAAGCGTGTGGGCGAGGGCGATACTGGACCTAATACGGGTGGCATGGGAGCTATTTCACCGGTTAGTTTTGTTGATGACGCTCTTTGGACTAAAACCATCGAGCAAATCATTAAGCCCACCATTAAAGGTATTGGCCTTGAAAAATTTGATTACACAGGATTTGTGTTTTTTGGACTCATTGAGGTTAAGGGTGAACCAAAGGTCATAGAGTACAACGTTCGAATGGGTGATCCAGAAACCGAAGTGGTAATGCCCCGGTTGAAAAGCGATTTACTGCAACACTTATCCGCCGCTGTCCAGGGACGTTTAAACGAAGAGAAAGCGGAAATCGATTCCCAGTATTGTACAACGGTAATGGCGGTTTCGGAAGGCTATCCCGGCTCGTATGAAAAAGGCAAAGCGATCAGCGGTTTAGAAAACCTTGAGAACTGTATTCCTTTTCATGCTGGAACGCGCTTGGAAGGCGATAAGGTGCTAAGTAATGGTGGTCGTGTTATTGCCTTAAGTGCCATGGGGGCCAACAAAGAAGCCGCTCTAGCAAAAAGCTATGCGGCTGCAAAAACAATATGTTTTGAGGGAATCCAGTACCGCAAGGATATTGGATTTGACCTAAAGTAATTTACTTTTCACCGGCTTTGGCGTGGCCTGCCATTTCGCGCATCCAATAAAGGAAAAGAATGGCAATCACTGCGGAGAAGAAAATGTTAGGTATATTTTTCGCTTCGGTTAAAAGACCAAAGGTCCAAGTTAAAAATTCACCTAAGCCGTATACAACTTCTTTAAATTGCATGTCTCTAATTTTTTTCTGGCCCAAAAATAGCTAAAAAGCTCTGATGTTCGCAAAACTGTTCGACAATATCAGCCCACGAAAATTATTGAATGCCTTAGCGTTCATTTTCCTTTTGGGCTTGAGCTTTTGGGTTTACCCGAGCGCGGACACTTTATGGTATCCGGTTTCAGACTTAAACTGGCCGCTGCTTAATAGCTGGGGGACTTTTATCAGCTTTAGCGTAGTGGCTATTGGGGCCTCCTTACTATTTGCAGAGTCCATAAATCGGCGCCATGTTTTCGAAGGGCAATACCTAAGCCTTTTAATTGCAGGAGTCCTTTTTTGGGTTTGGCTTTACCCCTTAGATGCCGCTACCGAGCTTTGGAGCATGCCGCTCTTTGCCTTTTTCACCTTGCATTTACTGCCACTCTTAGAACCCAAAGCACGCCATGCTGGACGAAACTTTCCCAGTGGCTTTCTAGTGGCTATTGCCGGTTTTATTCACGGGAACGCTATTTTCCTTTTACTCTTGCCGATAGGCTTAAGTTTAGCGATGCGCAGTTTTAACGGGCGAAGCCTTATGGCATTGATCTTAGGATATGGCGCCTGTCTTTACCTAGCTTTTAGTCTCGATTACTTTTTTGAAACGGACTTAATTTCGAGGTGGACAACCAATTTTTCCAGCCTTGATTTGTTTGTGTTTCAAAGAGATTATCAAAGGCTTGTTCCTTTGGTGCTTTTAGCCCTATTCTTAGCCTTATCCATTTTGATAAACGCCTCTCAAGGACATCACCTAAATAGCGAGCAACGCCAACACCTTAACTTTTGGATTTACTTTGCCCTGGTGGGGTCTGCGGGTTTTTTGTTGTTCGACAATGCCGATTTCTGGCTGGGCCTAATCCTATTTCCAGCGGCAAATCTTGGCGCACAAGCCATTCAACAAATCCAAAATCCTTGGTTAAAAGACAGTTTATTGCTTTTGCCGCTTTTGGCTTACCTAAGCTTTTTCTTCTTCCCCTAGGAAGAGGGCCTTTAGCTCACTAGCTTCTGAGGGCTCCATTTTTCCGCTTAGGATTAGCGATAATTGTCGTCTTCGTAGAGCGCCTTCAAAACGCTCTTTCTCCAAATCAGTTTCGGGGCTAATCGCTGGGATATTGATGGGGTTCCCTAGCTGGTCAACCGCAACAAAGGTGTAGATCGCCTCATTAGCTCGTGTTTTTTTACCGGAAATAGTTTGATCCTCAATATAAACATCCACGAAGACCTCCATACTGGAACTAAATGCTCGTGAAACCTTCGCTTCCAAGGTTACAATGGCTCCCTGAGGAATAGCTTGATTAAAGGAAACATTATTTACTGAGGCGGTAACTACAATTCTACGGCAGTGGCGATGCGCTGCAATGGCCGCACAACGGTCCATCCAGCTTAACAATTGGCCACCAAAAAGATTTTTAAGGTTGTTCGTATCGTTCGGAAGAACGATCTCGGTCATTACCGTTAAAGACTCTGCAGGGGTTTTCGCTTTCATGCCGAAATTTTCGGCAAAAGTAAACTATTAGAGTTGGTTCACCCAGGCATTCGCATTAACAAGCTGCTTAACTTCTTTTAAAAGCTTTTGCACTTGTTGCTCATCCTGTAAACTGCCAATCGCCACCCGGTTTAAATTTCCAGAGCGATACGTGTAAGCGCTCCAACCTTCACTTTTTAAACGCTGCACGTAGTTGTTGGCATTCTCTAAACTGGAGAAGGCTCCAACTACCACTTGATAACCAGCACTAGGCGCAACTGAATTAGCGGTGGTCTTTTGTTCATTAAGGCTTGAGCGAGGGTTTACTGTTGGTTTGGCCGCTGGTGAGCTACTTTCTTTAAGGGAGCTCTTTTGAGATTTAGGCGTACTTGCCGTATTCGTGGTCGCCGGACTTTCTTCCTTTTGATAGTCAACCAGGCCTTTACTGCTTGTAGACTCGTAAGACTGATAAGTCATTTTAGCCTGAGAAGGAGTATGGCTCGAGGCTTGTTCCTCCGGGCGCTTTTTAACGTTATAGAGCGGTTTTTCGGGTAAGTAGAAATCATCTTCGAGCATCTCCGAAATCGAAGGCCCTGAATTTTGAGGATTTTCCTGAGGCTCAGCCACAACAGGCGTGGTCATAGCATTATCAGCAAAAGTTTCGTCGGCATCCCTAAAAGCAGGAATATCCTCTGAGTCTACTTCATTAATAGCCTCATCTGAGGTGGCCAAGGGCTCGTTTTCAGTATCGTTCGCTGCATCTTCAGCGGTCTCAGCTGCTAAGCTGCTCTCTTCGGAAAAATCGGTATTGGCCTCCTCTTCAGAAAGAACATCGTCTTCGGGGCCAAAGTCACCATTTAATCGTTCTCCTTCACTAAATCCAATGGAAGATTCGCTACTGGCAATGGATTGAAATTCATCAGAACTTTGAGCAATGCTGTCTAAGCGAAAGATACCACTCACTTGTTCCTTTACCGTGTTAGCGGTTCCTGGATTGATGTAGATGTATGCGCCTACTAAGATTAAAGCAGCAACGGGACCCAATACTCCTACCCAAGGACGGAGGCTAATACTACGCTCGGTACCGCTGTTTTTTTGCTTTTCCCGTCTTTTAGCAGGACTGCTTTTTTTGTTTTGATGCTTCTCAATCGCCTTATTGACGCTGCGCTTAATTTCTTGTTCTCGATCCATGGCGTTGGCTCTAAAGATGTTTAAGCCGTAGGAATTAATATCATAATTGATATCGTGAGCAGGGTTAAACTGAAGCTTACCGGTGTCGCTCATGTATAGGCGACCGATGCCGGTGAGGTTCACTTTTTTACCGGAACGCAAAACTTTCTTCCAACTACGGACAGAAATGTCAATACTTTCCATGGCTTTTTCGAAGCTCACACCTTCGGTTTTGGCGATGTGTTGGGCCAATAAACCGTCGTTTTCCTGAATACGGGCATTGAAGGCCACTCGTTTGGAAGGTGGGCGGAACATATGAGTAGCGGCGTTGATCTCAGCCGAGTAATAGCGGGTTAAAAAGGCACCAAAGCCCGGTACAACAACACATTCGTTGTAGTACAATAAGTTGCTGATGTAATGATCTATGGTATGCTTAACCATTGCTGACTATCTTAATTCCGCAAATCCAAAAGTAGTAAAATGCCTGCGCAAATTAAAGGAATCTCAATACCACCCTGATATTTTTCGATTTTCAGTACCTTTTCAACGACCTTAATCTGAATTATGAAAATTTCTCAAGAAGCCATGCGGTATGCGCTGGCTCTAAGCTTCGCGGAAGGCATTGGCCCTATTCGCGCAAAAAAATTAATCCAACACTTTGGTGATCCAGAATCGGTATTTCGAGCTTCTAATAAGGATTTAATGGGTCTATCGGGCTTTGCTGAAGGTCTAATTAAACTCCTAAAGAACCAGGATTACCTGGTGAAAGCGGATCGTGAATTGGAACGTGCCGAAAAGGAAGCTTGGCAGATTCATTACTTTCAGGATAGTGCTTATCCGCGACGCTTACATCATTGCGAAGACGCTCCACTAATCTTATTCCAAAAGGGGAATATGCCGCTAAATGCTTCGCGGGTTTTAGCAATAGTGGGTAGTCGAAATATGAGTGACTATGGAAAGCACTTTTTAGAAAACTTTGTTCGGGACTTAGTGCCCTACGGAGTTTTAGTGGTGAGCGGCTTAGCCTACGGCGTTGATGCCTGGGCACATCGAATGTGTAATGAGAATGGAATTGTAAATGCCGCGGTTTTGGCCCATGGGCTCGATCGAGTATATCCCGGTTTACATCGCAGCTTAGCGCAGGATATTGTTCAAAATGGCGGTGCCATGCTTACGGAGTTTCCTTGCCAAACAAATCCGGATCGTGAAAATTTTCCCAAACGAAATCGAATAGTGGCTGGTCTTTGTGATGCGGTTTTAGTGGTGGAGGCCGCTCGAAAGGGAGGAGCTTTAATCACGGCAGACCTGGCCAATCAATACAACAGAGATGTTTTTGCCCTTCCAGGAAGGTTTGATGATCCTTTAAGCGAGGGTTGTAACAATCTGATTAAAAGTCACCGGGCCCATTTACTGGCCGGCCTTAAGGACCTTGAATATACCATGCGCTGGGAATTACTAGATCAAGAGAAGCCAGGCCTACAGTTGCAAATATTTGAGGATTTGCTGCCCGAGGAACAAAAGGTAGTACGCTATTTAGGGAAGAGCCGGGAAGCCATGCAACTCGATTTAATTCAACATAACACCGGTTTACCCAATGCGCAATTATTAAGAGTTTTAATGCAAATTGAATTGAAAGGAATAATTGAGTCTTTACCGGGTTCTCGCTTTAGACTAAGAAGTTAATGTCAAGGAATTATTGTTAGTTTTGCCCGATTGAAGAACAATTTTCATGGGGGAAAATTTTAAACTCCTGATGGCGGAGGATAATGAGATAAACCGCAAGTTGGCGGACCTCTTGTTCAAGCGTCAAGGATTAAATCTCGATTTTGCTGAAAATGGCGCTGTAGCGCTGGAAAAGACAAGGTCCACCGATTATAACTTGGTATTCATGGATATTGAAATGCCAGTTATGGGAGGTCTGGAGGCCACCCAAAAAATTCAGGCAGAATTGGGCGATTCTGCACCACCTATTATTGCTTTAACTGCTCACGCGATGGAAGGCGACCGCGAACGTTTCATGGATTCCGGAATGGCCGATTACCTCACCAAGCCTATCGACGTTGCCGCACTCAAGAATCTGATTGCCAAGTTCACTTAAATTTTTGCAAGCTTTTTTGGATTGGGATTAAACCATCTCTTTTAACTTGCCTCTAACAGAGCATTCGCTCATGATGCAAGATATTTGAGCCTTAATTTCCAATTTTCCCATGAAAAGAATCCTTTTCCTTCTATTAGTAGCATTTTTCACCACTTCCTTAACTGCCCAAAACGTTGGCGGTACCGCAACCTATAAAACGGCCGGTAAGCTCAATTTTGAGATGGACTTCGATCAAATGAGTCCCGATCAACGTAAGATGATTGAAGCTCGCATGGCTAAGGCGATGCAGAAGGAGTTTACCTTAAACTTTAACCGCAACGAATCCCTTTATGAAGAGGTAGTGGAGATGGAAAAGGAAGGGCAGCGGGGCATGCGCTTTTTAGCGATGATGACTGGCGGAACCGGCACCTACTATAAGAACCTCAAAGAAGAACGTTACACGGAGGCTACCGAATTTTTTGGTAAGCCTTTTCTTATTAAAGACAGCTTGGTTCAGCTCGAATGGAAGATTGAGAAAGAAACCAAGTCCATCGGAAATTACATCTGCCAAAAGGCAACGGCCATGCGTATTCGTGAAGTGTCCCAAATTACCGCTAACAGCGGAGAAGGATTTACCGACTCGGTTATGGTGGATACAGTTTTTATTACCGCTTGGTTCACTATGCAGATCCCAGTATCACACGGTCCTGGCCAGTATTTCGGTTTACCGGGACTCATCCTCGAGCTTAACGATGGCATGAATACCATTCTGTGTACTAAGGTTAGCCTCAATACCAACACCGAAACGGAAATAAAAGAGCCTAATGATGGCGAGGAAGTTTCGAGTGAAGAGTTTGAAGAAATTACCCAAAAGAAACTGGAAGAGATGCAACAAAACTTTGGCAATGGTCAAAGAGGGCGGGGCGGTAATCGAAGTTTCCAAATAACAATCGGTCGCTAATCCTAAATTTTCCCGCTTGAAAAAGTTAGTCTTTCTTATCGCCATTAGCAGCATCAGTTTATTGGCTTCGGCTCAGAAAATTGATTTACGAGGTTCCCTAATTGGCAGTGATGATGCCGGTCTCGAAATGGCCAATGTATTAGTATTAGAGGCCAGTGATAGTAACATGGTAACCTATGGTTTTACCAATAGTGATGGGCAGTTCCGTTTTAGGGTCGAGGGTGGCAAGTCCTACATCTTAAAATTCAGCTACCTCGGCTACAAAGCCTTGGAAATGCAAGTGGTGCTTGGTACGGAAGATCGAGACTTAGGGAAAATTAAACTAGAGGAAGATCAGCAGTTGCTGGAGCAAGTGGAAGTGGTAGAAGAGATGCCCATTATGGTGAGCGGCGATACCATTAGCTATAAGGCCGACGCCTTCACCAATGGGGAGGAAAAGAAGTTGGAAGACGTAATTGAGAAGCTACCAGGTTTCGAAATTGACGATGATGGCCAAGTTAAGGTCGAAGGCAAAACGGTTGAAAAGGTATTGGTGGAAGGCAAGGAGTTTTTTGATGGTGACTCGAAAGTAGCGACCAAAAACATCCCTGCCGATGCCATCGATAAGGTACAAGTCTTACGCAATTATGAAGAGATATCTCCTCTAAAAGGTCTCAGCTCGGACGATCGAATTGCATTGAACATCAAACTAAAAGAGGGGAAGAAAAACTTGTGGTTTGGCGATGCCGAATTAAAGGCCGGGGATCCAGAGCGTTATTTTGCCCACGGAAATGCCTTTTACTACAGCCCGAAGGCTAGCTTTAATTTTATCGGCGACTTAAACAACATTGGTCAAGCGGCATTTACCGCTCGTGATTATTTCCGGTTCAGCGGCGGCTTCCGCCAATTAAGCAGCCGTTCTGGTTTCAACTTCAACTTTGCCCAAGATGACTTGGGAATTCCTCTTGGTCAAAATAATCGCGCCGATGAGGTTATTGGTCGCTTTGGGGCGGCGAACTTTAGCTATAACCCACGTAAGGATTTAACGCTATCGGGCTTTGTGATTGGCAGCGATAATGTATTAAGCAGTCCCTACACCACCACCCGAACCTATATTGGTTTAGATAGCATCGGCGGAGGCGTTGAGGAGTTAAGCAACGAAAGCTACCAGCATTCGACGGCGGCCTTGGCTAAGTTTTCTGCTACCTATGAACCCGGCAAGGAGATGTATCTTAATTATGATGTTTTTCTTAAAATCTCCGACCAGCTGAGTACTTCGCGTTTATTTTCCAATTTCAGTGACTTTGGCTTTAGTAATAACTTGTCGAGCCAAGAAGCTAAACGCCCTTGGTCCATTCAACAAAGCTTGGAGTTCTTTAAAAACCAGGGCGATAATGTATTTGCCGTGGAGCTCCAACACCTAAGAAAATTCCAAGATCCTAGCTTTGCGATGCAATCGGCGCAACAGCCTTTTGGTCTTCCTTTTATCTTTAATGATAGCAATGCTTATCGCTTGGTTCAAACCAGAGAAGTGCTTAGTGAAAGTATCGAAGGGCGGGCCAGTTACTACTGGGTGTTAAACGGAAGTAACCACTTTGAGTTCAACCTCGGTTCGGTTTACAATACGCAAGATTACAGCAATCGATTAGCTGAGGGGGATGTATCGGATGCCAATCCGTTTAATGACCCACGCTTGCAAAATGAAGTGGACTTTAGTTTGTTAGATGGCTTTGCGGGTTTACACTATAAAACCAAGTTTGGTAAATTCACCTTCCGTCCTGGATTAAACTATCACTATTATCAAGTGCGCGACCTCCAAGCTTCTGTTGAGGATGTTCGCGATTATCAGGTAGTCTTGCCTGATGCTTTACTGCGTTATGAGTTTAGCAGTAGCCGCGGCTTGGATTTTCGGTATAATATGTCGGCCCAGTTTAATGATGTTAACCAAATTATGGATGGTATTATCGTACGATCCTACAACAGTTTATTTACGGGAAACGACAGTCTCAATTTTGCCCGCTTGCATAATGTGAGTCTCTTCTATCGCGATTTTAACCTCTTTAACTTTACCACCTTTTTTGCTGGGATTAATTATTCACGCTCCTTAGACCCCATAAACAATGCGGTTCAATACATTGGCTTACAGCAAATTTTTAGTCCAATAAATGCTATCGGCTATAATGAAAACATAAGTGGCTTTGGTTCTTGGTCAAAAAAGTTTAAATACATCCGATTAGAGGCGAGGGCCAATGCTAATTACAGCACGGTTAACACCGAGGTAAATGGCCGGCAGAATAGCAACAATACTTTTTCGCAAAGCTATCGCGGGGAAATTGGTACCAATTTTTCCAAATGGCCCAATGTCGAACTGCAATATGGTTTTAGCCGTAACGATTACTCTGGGGCGGTTAACAATAGCGTATTTACCAATCACAGTCCGGGGATTGAGCTTACCGCGGTACTTTGGGATGATTTTGTTTTTAGGTCCGAATACAGCTACAACAATTACGGAAACCCTGGAGGAACGCGAACGGTCTACGACTTTTTAAATGCCAGTTTAGAGTATCAGAAAAAGGACAGTAAGTGGCTCTTTAGCATTGAGGCTTTAAACCTGTTGAACACCACATTTATTCGCGAAGATGCTTTAAGTGCAAACTTAATTAGCACCACATCCTACACTGTTTTACCCAGGTTCTTACTCCTTGGCGTTCGATACGACCTTTAAAAAGGAAGTTGCTCCAAATCAACATTTCCACCGCTAAGGATGATGCCTATCCTTTGCTTATTAAAACGCTCCTTTTGCTGTATTACTGCGGCTAGGGGAACGGCGCAACTGGGCTCAATTACAATCTTCAAACGCTCGTAAATCAAACGCATAGCAGCGATGGTTTCCGCATCCGTAACGGTGATGATATCACTTAGCAAAGCTTGAATAATCGGAAAGTTAACTTTACCCACGCAGGTTCGTAATCCATCCGAAATAGTATCGGCTTGTAGTTCAGTTACCAGCTCTCCACTGTAGAAGGAGCGGAAGGCATCATCGGCTCCTTCCGGCTCTCCGGCATACACCTTGGTTCGTGGCGAAAAGTAGTGTGCCGATAGCGCAGTCCCCGCCATGAGGCCTCCGCCGCCAATCGGCGCAAAAATCGCGTCGAGGTTTGGGTGGTCCTCAATCAACTCAGCGGCAGCTGAACTTTGGCCGGCAATAATATTTACGTGATCAAAAGGGGGAATAAAGCTTAAGCCATAACGCTCCTGCACCTCCTTAAGGCCAGCCTCCCGAGCGGTCAAATTGGGTTCGCAAAAATGCACCTTGGCACCATATCCTTTTACCGCAGCCACCTTCACCTTTGGAGCATTGGAAGGCATAATTACGTGGCAAGGAACTTTTAATCGAGCGGCAGCCCAAGCTAAGGCCTGACCATGATTGCCAGAGCTGTGCGTAGCCACGCCTCTTTCTCGTTCACTGGCCTCAAGCTGTAAAATCGCATTGGTGGCCCCGCGTGCTTTAAAGGACCCCGTTTTTTGAAAGTTCTCACATTTAAAGTACAATTCTGCCCCTAGCCTTTCATTGATTTGGCTACTGCTTAAAACAGGGGTTCGATGCAGGTAGGGGGCAATTCGTTTTCTTGCGGCCAAGATAATTTCAGGACTAAAAGCTTCCATATCATTCTCTGCTTTGAAAGGGTATTTCGGGGTCCATAAGCTCGGTTATGAGTTCCTTTAGGACTGTGGTAATTTCTTCCTTTTTTTCAATACTTAAAACCCGCTCTTTACCAAACTTCATAGCAATGGGGTTTTGCTTCACTTTGCGCAGGGAAAAGATGGAAGCACGAATGTCGAGTTCAGCTTGCGCTTGCGCGTACATCAGTGCGTAAACGGGCAACTGCAGGGCTTCCGGTTTTTTAATGTAACTCTCTAAATCACAGTTGGAAACATTATACTTATTTGCTGCTGCCCCACCAGTTTTATAGTCGATGATATGAATTACACCCGCTTCACTATCAATACGATCGGCATTCCCCAAGAGCTTAATTTCACGTCCATCATCCAAGGTGATTTTACCCTCAAGATCTTTTTCGGTAGCTAATACCTTCCAGTCTGCAGCAATTTTACGAATGCGCTTTTGCTCCTCGTTTAAAAAGTTTTGAAGCATGCTACTCATCGACTCGAGGTGTAATAAATTCGGTCCTTGATCGAGAATTAAGCCTGGGCTTTCCTGCTGCATTAGTTCTTTAAGTGAGTGCTTTATAGCCTCTCTAGATTGACTAAATATAGGGTCTTCTGGGTTGGGGGTGCGGGCTAAACGATCCTCTGGGTTCTCGGGGTGTTCTGTGCTAAAGAGCAGTTCTAAATAGCGGTGGACGGCAGAGCCTTGGGTAGGCAGGTCCAACTCTTCTTGTAGGTCTTCTTCCGGCTTTAAGCCTAGCACTTTTTCATAATAAAATTCGAGGGGATCTCGTAAGTATTTAATCAAACTACTCGGTGAAAATCCTCGTTCGGCCATTTCTGCCAAACGCTCCAAAACGGCTGGCGATTTAGAAACTTTTTCGGGTCGGCGATTGGTGTCGGAATAGCCAGTTACATTGTGATTTTTAATTTCCAGCCTCCGGTTTTTTTCGGGCCATTCGGAACTTAGTTGTCGCAAAAAGCGGGAAGGCTCCACCACCCCGAGGGCCGCTTCGGCAGTACTATAAAGGAGATGAATGTTTTTTGCGCGTTGCATTAAGCGGTAAAAGTGATAAGCAAACACGGCATCCTTTTCGAGATAGGTAGGTAGCTTAAATTTTCGCTTTACATCAAAAGGAATGAGGGAGCTTTCACTGCGTCCTTTAGGCAATATTCCCTCGTTTAAACTGAGTACCACTAAATTCTCGAAATCCAAACAGCGGGTTTCCAACCAACCCATTAATTGCATTCCTTGGAGCGGTTCTCCCCTCAGGTCGATACTTAATTCGGGTAGCATCTCCCGGTAAAACTGTAGGCTTGTTTCAAACTTTTCGACATAGGGATATTGCTCCAAAAGTTCGGCGGTTTGCTTAAACAATTGATGAAAGCCAAATAAGGCCTCCTGCAAACTGCTCTGATTGGCCAAAATAGCTAAGGACTGCTCACAAAAATCGACTAATCGACGGTATTGCTCCACGGGCGGCTGCTCAACCTTAAAATAATCTAAGCTTAAGGCTCCTAATCTGGAGAGGCCTAAATCCTTCCAGCTTGGATAGAGTAGGTTTCGTCTTTTTATTTCGGCCAAACTATCGCGAAGGGCTTGGGGCTGATCGGCCGTGAGCTTTACACTCAGGGGATGCCGAAGTAGCGCTTCCCAGCGTTTATAATGATACCGGCTCCAATTTGCTTTATCCTTGCGGGCATGTCTTTCGGCATCGAGTGGGAAATCCAGGAGGATTTCAAAGAAGCCGGCCATAGGACTGTTTTGCAAGCTGAGCCCCATACTTAAATTCAGCTTTGGGAACTTGGGATGAAAGTTGTTTAAAAAGGCGGGTAAAAGCCCTTCATTACTTAAGATAACCGCGGTACTTTCCAAAGCATCGGCATCTAGCTCACTTAGAATTTGAGCCGATACAACGGCCTGCAAATTGTGCCCGGCAATGGCATAAGTTTCTAAACTACGGGGGTCTTTGCTTAAGCTATCTTCTAAACCATAATAGGCGCCGTTCTTTTGCAATTGACGCAGCAAATTAGACTGTCGTAAAAATAAACCAGCTTCCTGTTTTGGGTCCTTAAAGTAATAGGGATCTACATCCCAATAAAAGCTGGCAATACCCACTTCATACAAATTTAAAAGTCCCTTTTCTTCCGCGGCATTTAAAGCATTAAAGCCAATAAAGTAGAAATGGCCGTATGCTTCTTTTAATCGATCTACCTCCCTTGAGCTCGCATCTGCGAAAGCGCGGTAAGCCATACCCTGATAGGCCTTTCCATTTGCTTTTAAATTCGCCTGAAGGGCGGTATGTACCTTGGCAAGGCTAGGCCAAAACTTCAGATAGTCGTCCAGCATTCTGGTATGTTCTCCAGCTTCAAGGTTCCAGCTTTCAATTCGCTTTAAATCGCCTAAATAGCTAAATATTTCTTGGGGATCAACTAGGTAGCGATCCACTTCATTAAAGTCTTGGATGAGTGCTTTTCCCCAGCGGTTGAATTCTTCAAATTGGAGATCGGCCCGCCCGTTTTTCTTGAGGCATTCAAATACCTGAAAATAAAGTTCGGGTCGAGAAATACGCTGTAGTCCGGTACTTTCAAAAATGAGGTCTTCAATGCTCATCATCCGCGGAGCCAGAAGCGGTCGATCACACTGCTTTATAAGTTCTCTTTGCAAAAAGATGGCCGCACGCCGACTGGGAAGCACTACCGTTTGCTCGTGTAATGGATGGTCTTGTTGCAGTAAAAACTCAGCAACGGAAGAAAGAAAGCTTTTCAAAAGGACTGCGTTTATCGCAGCAAGTTAACAATCCCTTGCACAGAACGCTGCGTTCGAGCTGAAGTATAAGTTAGCTGATAAACTAAGCTACTTTGCGGTACGGGCTGCCCGCGATAAGTCCCGTCAAAAGCTTGCTGAGGATCGCTTGTTTCAAAAACCTTAATCCCCCAGCGATTAAAAATGATAAGGTGGTAGCTAAGGAATTCACAGGCCGATTGTGGACGAAACTTTTCGTTTAATCCATCACCATTTGGCGTAAAGGCATTGGGGATATGCACTCGGCAATCGCAATCGGTAAAATCGACATCTATGCTTAAGGTTGTGTCACTACAGCCTGCCGAAAGATCAACAGTAATGGTTGAGGGTCCGTAAACTGTGAAGCTGCTATCGGAACTATTGGGCCATACAATCTGGGTGCCTTGCGGCGGAAAAAGTTTGATGGTATCGCCTAAACAAAATACATCCAGGTCCGAAAACACTTCGTTCCAAACTACACCATTACTCGAAAGGCTGAGTTCGAAGGTGTCGCTAAAAGCACAGCCGTTTAAGGGGTCTTGGGCTCGATACCAATAAGTGCCAGCGGTAAAAAATTGACGTTGACGATTAAGGGATCCATCGAACCATTGCACCGCCTGCAAATTAGGGTCAAGGTTAATCGTAATACTATCGCAAAAGTCTTGGTCGGGAATAGGACTAAAACCAGCCGTGTTAACTTGAATGGCAATAGTATCACTAATCAAACAGCCATTATCATCGGTGCCAGTAATAATAAATGAACCGTTTTGGTAAAAAGTTCGGTTACTGGCCGTGGAGCCATCAGACCATTGCGGATTATTAAAAGTTGCGGGTAAACTAATCACCAGGCTATCGCAATCGGTATAAAATGCTGGTAATTGACTTGGTCCAGTGCAGGGGGGCTCCCCTACTAATACATATTCCTCGCGATGCACACGGTTTGGGCTGCTGGAATAAGAGGGGCTTAAAAAGCCATTAAATTCAGTCCAATAAGGGCTGTCATTTTGCTTGCGATAGGCTACTTTGTAGGTGTTGGCTTGGTAAAATCCGGGCTGAGCGAGATAGTCTAATTGGTATAGGTCGCCTGCTCCCGTGCTGTAAGCCCCGTAATAATGGTTAATGCCTGGCGCCACTTGAATACTATCTTGATCAACCGGTAGATTATCCACCCGGTAAAGTTGCATGCCATCAACAGTAGAGGCTACGCTAAGCGAAACCATGTCGATATTGCTTAGCCCTAAGTCTAAGGTGCCATTAATAGTTAATGGATAGATAAATACGGAGGTGTCGCCTACCGCGGCGCCGGATATAACACTTAAGGCACCCCCGGAGCGGTTGCCGTCGTTTCCATTAGTCGAAAGATCATCAAACTGAGGGGCATTGAATGGTTCGTTGAAGTCCCAAGCTCCGAGTAAATTTGGGTTATTGGGATCAGCTTTCCTGCACATTTCAGTACGTACCTCGGTAGCGCTTAAGCCGGCGTCAAAAACCTTGAGCTCATCAATAGTGCCTTCGTAAAACTCTTGCGTTTGCCGTCGGTGATACCCGATATTGGCATCTCCGGAAGGGTTGTTTACCATGCTGCTCGCACTGCCGCTGTAGCTACCACCAACATCGATTCCATTTACGTAAATGTCCATGTCTCCCGCGCCACGAATCACCACGCAAATGTGATACCATTCATTAGGATTAAAGGTAAAACTGAGATTGGCAAATTTGCTATTTCGTGCAGCAGGCGTGAAGCCTCCGGTTCCATCCCCAAAAGCACCAGTAACCCTGCTGGGACCGCAGTTCATCCAAAAGCCATGGTAGGAGCTGGGGTGCTGAGAAGAAGAAAAAATAGGATTGTAATTGGAGGTGCCTACCTTAACCCAGGCCATCATGGTTACGGGTAGGCTTACGTTGTTGTAAACCGATCCCAGACTAACAATGTCATCAACATCATCAAAAACTAGGGCATTCCCCGAGCCTACATTATTAGCCGATTGGGCATAAGAAAACAGAACAGAAAGACAGAGAAGGAGGCAGGCGAAAGGTTTGATAGCAAAGATTTTGCATCAAAGATATTATTCTCTCTTGTTTAAGATGCTCAATCTTAGTTTAATTCAGGTTAAGCTTGGCCAAAGCTTCCAATATTTCTGCAAGCTCGGAGCGCTCCTTATAATCGGGATTAAAATGTCGCCAGCGGATAATGCCCTCACTATCAATTAAAAAGGTAGCAGGTACAGGCAGCCACTCTCGGCTGTCGCCTGATAGTTCACTAAGGTCCGCTCCTAAAAGGGTTTTGTACTTCAAGCGCGTAGCCTCAGAGGGTAAAAAGGCCAGGTCGTAAGCCTTGATCATGCGATAAGATTCATCATAGAGAAAGGTAAAGCTCGCACCGGTTTCATTTTTCATTTCGGCCAGGTATTCCGGTTTTTCGGGTGCGATGGCAACAAGGCTTACTCCGAGCTCATTTAGGCTGTCGGCAATTTCCTGCAGTTCCGAAAGGTGACGATTACAATAAGGACACCAATGACCACGGTAAAAAACCAAGAGAAGTGGCCCTTGGGCATTAAGTTCTTTAAGGTCCAGTTTATCTCCAGATAGGTTTTGGAGGGTGTAAAGAGGGGCCTTGGTGCCAACGGGCAGTCCATGGATACTATCTAAGGATTGAGCATTGTAAGCGGTGCTGAGGAGGAGACTTAAACCGAGGAATATACTTTTCATAAGCGCGGGAAATAGGTTTTAAAAGCTAAGAAAAATGGAAGAGGAGAGAGTCGGGCCTAGAAGAACCAAAAGTACCCGACTCCATCCTTCCCACATTTATAGGGTGGCTAGGGCTTCTTCAAAAGCAGCTCTAATTTTTTCGGTGCTCTTTCGAACACTGATATCTTCAATGATTTCTTTGCTCTCGGGGTGAATAAAGTAAATCTTACCCGTTCCTTTATGCTCTTCGCTAAATGTAGCTAATCCTAAAGCCGCTAACTTTTCCTGAGCCATAGCCTTAGTGTCGTCGGTGCTGAGGTTATTGATAACAATCGTGTAGGCATCATCTTTCATAAACTCGCTTAGGAGCTCTTTTTCGACGCGGGGACCATTTTTTTGACAAACAGGGCACCAATCGGCGGTATTCACCACTACAATTAAACTTTGGGATGCGGGCAGTGGGGCCGGGTTTTCCATTGCGGCCGGCGCGCTAAGGAGGAGAAATAAACTAAGGAATAGGTGTGACATAGTACAGTGTTATTAATTCGTACTATGGACGAGAGGGCCTTTTATCCCTTACACTATTGATTTGCTTTTTTTTGAATTTCCGCCTTTAACTTTTGTTTGAAGGCTTCATTCTGAGGGCTTGTCTTTTCTTGGAAATGCCGCTCTAGGAACTGATTAATTTTGGCACTTTGCTTGGCATAGGCACGACAGAACTTACAGTACCATAGGTGTAGCTTCAATTGAAAGCGCCCCCAGGCATTAAGATTGCCCTGCTCTTTTTGCTGAATATAGGTACCTGCTTCTTTGCAAGTGATGAGTATGGAGGGAAAAGCTTTCATGATTTCCAATAAACTTCAAGACAATTTTTAAGCGACAGCTTGGCGCGATGAATAATTTGCCAATAGTTGGACGTACTAATCTCAAACTCCTGACTTATCGCTTCTCCACTTTCTTTGGCAAAAAATTTAGCCGCGAGAATATCCCGCCAAGTTTGGGGAAGATTATCCATACACCGTTTAAACAATACTTGAAAGTCTTCTCGATCCATTAATTGATTTTGAGACTCCCAACCCATTTCAAAATCCTCGGTGTGCCAATGGCCTTTGGGGGTAAAAAATTGACTTTCCCCTTCATCCTCACCTTGCTCCTTTTCGAAGACATTACGTTTGTAATAAGCCGAGCGGAAATAGTCGGTAATCTTATTGCGTAAAATCCGGGAGAGCCAGGTTTTAGGGGAGCTATCGCCCTTAAAGGTGTCGAATTTTTCGTAGGCCGCTAAGAAAGTTTCTTGCACTAAGTCCTGAGCGAGATCATGATCACCCAAACGATATTCGGCCCAGCGCAACAATTCGTCGCTGTATTGGTCAATCCATATTTCTAAGTCCGACTTCGCCAAGGGGGAGTTTTGCCAGCGAAGCTAGCTAATATATTCAGACCATCGCCTAAAGTTTGAAACGGCAATATGCGCCAACTCATTTTCTATTGCTCAAGATGTTAAAATTGGCTAGCTTACTGAAAGTGAAGCAAGAATAAACTAATTTCCTGCATTAAATCAAATCCTACTTTATGAAAAAACCAATACTCTTCAGCTTAATGGCAGGCCTAAGTTTTGGACTTAGTGCCCAAAGTCAAGGCTTACCAAAGTTAGAACCTTCAGAAGAATATCAGGAGGCCAAGCCCCGCACGGTAGCTGCGCCATATAAGCAAGATTTACGCGGTAAAACCGTGATTTGGTCCGAAGATTTTGCCAATGGCATACCGATGGGTTGGTCCCAAAATGGAACGCCCGCGCAAGCCCTTTGGGAATACCGCGGACCCAACACCGCTCCACCAGATACCGTAGGTTCGAGAGGCTGTTGGGCCGGTCCAAACCAATCTGGAAACTTAGGGACACCCATTAATTCTCCCAGTCGGAGCAATGGTTTTATGATATTCGACTCCGATTATTTACACTCGGATGGCGATAGAGCCACCAATGGTCAAGGTGCCGTTCCCGCGCCACACGTGGGTCGCTTAAGAACCGATACCATCGACTTAAGCAATCAAGCTGGGGCCGAGATTGGATTTTACATGTACGCCCGACGGTTTCAAGCTGCCTGGTATGTTGCCATCAGTAGAGATGGAGGTGTAACCTTCCCTGATTCGGTTGAAGTATTCCCCGCCAGCGAATTACCCGTAAACTCATCTACCGCTACTAATGCTTATTTCCGAGCCAATATTTCGAGCTATGTGGCCAATGAACCCAATGTGGTTTTAGAGTTCGTGTTTGATGGAACAGTAAGTAATAGCAATGGCTCAGGTCGCTATTATTGGATGATTGATGATATTGAGTTGGTTACGCCTCCCGAAAACCTATTGGTATTTACTAGGGCTACCGCTCCCGGTACCACCGGAGAGGCACCTGCTCATGATGTTATTTTTGATGGGGATGGTTCTTATCCAAAATACATGCACCTGGCCTCCAAACAATCGGTGCCCATTTCCTTCGATAGTAACATCTACAATTACGGGACCAATACCCAAACCAATGTTGGCTTGGCAGTTGAAATTTTGGATTCCAATGATGCCGTTGTTGGAACCGTACTTTCACCGACAGTGGCTTCTTTAGCACCATTTGATACGGCCTATTATACCACTTTAACTACCGCTGCTTGGACGGCGCCCTTTGATGGTGACTTTAGAATAGTATACAAGGCTATTTCCGATAGTATAGCAATTTCCAGCACCGCAACAGCCGATACTTTTAACCTAAGTGTAGGAGCAGAATACTCCCTCGACGATAAGGTTGCCGATAACTACTTTGGAACCAATACCGGTACTAATGGCATGATTGCCTTCGGAGTATTGTACAATTTGGAAGACCCAGATCAAGATCCTAATGCTAGCCCAGGTATGGTTTATTTGCAAGGGATAGAAATGCAAATGAGTTGTTTAACAGACTCCACCGCCGACATGGAAATTGCCATTTACGACTCGGCTGGTTTTGCCTTTAATGCCGGATTTCCCTCTGGAACGCAGGCCGAATTCCGTAGAGTGTTTACGCTCGATGGCAGCGTGCCTTGTAACCTAGTTAACTACTCTTTCGAAGACGCCCAAGGCCGACCTTTGGAGTTATCTGCCGGTACTTATTACATCATCACGAGCATGTTCCCCAATGCGGCGAACGGGGTTATTCGTTTTGCCAATAGCGCGAATTGGAGTCAGCCCTCTTACGCTTCGGTATTCCAGAATTCCAATGGCAGTTGGTTTAGTGGATTTTCGAATAGCACCACTTACGAGGCGCCCCATTATCGCCTAATTGTGACTAAGCCGAAAAACATCTCCTTAGTGGAAGAAGATTTAGAGCGCTTTTCGGTATACCCTAATCCAACCACCGGAAAGGGAACCTTGGAATTAAGCCAGCCCGGTAAATATCAACTTAAGGTATGGAGTGCTGCTGGTGCTTTGGTATATGAGCAAACGATTACCGCCAATGCTAATGAGAAAATCAACTTGAACTTCGAGCATTTAAGCAATGGTATCTATAATTTGGTTATTGAAAACGCCGATCAAGCGCCAAAAACAGTAAAGCTTACGATTAAAAAGTAAGCATTGAAAGCAATTTTAATAGGGTCATCTGCCGAAAGGCATTTGGCCCTTTATTTTTGGAGAAAGCTAAAATAGGCTTTCGCCTGATGGCTTAGTTCCCATTTAGGGGATTGATAGCGCTTTAACTGCTTAAGCTCCTCCAGCTTGGGCCAAAGCGCAGCTAGTTCCTGAGGCTGATAAAAATGAGCGGCATCTTTCCATTCCTCCGCGGCTACCGATTGGGCCTCCATTAAGAGCGGCACCCGGTAGGCCATCGCCATATTCCAGGCTCCGGAAATTTGCTTTTCGTAAAGACGTCCACCTGGGCTATTGGCATGAATAAGGGGCAACACAAAATCGGCCTGCTGCAAATAGGCGTAAAAAGCCTCATTAGGTACAAAATTATCCCAAGTCAAAAAATACTTTTCCAAACCTCGGGCCTTAAGTTCCCTTTCAAAATGGAGTCCGTCACCGTGAGCGTGTTTCGACTTACCGAGGGCGATAAACCGCAGGGGCGTATTTGGGTCTATATTGGCGAGACTATCCAATAGACTTAGGTAATCGCGACGCTTATACTCCAATTGCCCTGGAATCACCACCCAGGTTTCACCGGCCGGTTTTCGAAACGAGTCGGGTATGGGAAACGGAGGCAAGAAGCCAGCGTAGAAGAAGGCCAATTGGTTTTCGGTTCCAAGTGCTAGAGCTTTCTTTTGTAGGTACTCCGCCAAAAAGAAATACTTCTTTAGTTTAAAGCTAATCAGCTTTTGGGTAGTACTTTTTTCAAGCTTTCGCAGATGGTGTAGAATGCCAATAAGTTCAAATTTAGTTTGAAGGCGCGCCCAAACGAAGTTGCGGACTTTTTTACCGCTAGCCGTATTAATAACAACCTTGGAAAAACCGCGGCGTTTTAGTTCCCGATGCAGATGGCGATAGTCTTTAAAGGTGGGCTTTTCAGGGATAAAGTTTAAGCGATCCGCCGGATAATCAAACAAGCGTGGCTTTAAAGCTTCGGAGATAAACAGGTGGGCCTCTAAGCGGGAGTCCTGAGCAATAAATTGATATTGTGGGTAAATGACCTCATCATGCGATGAGCCGAATTCAATTAAGGCAACTTTTTCCACCGGATCTAAAATCGTAAACTCAAACCTAATCCATTTGGGCTAAGCTTTAAAGAAGCCTTTAAGGAGCTCATTTGTCTTTGGTTGTAGCGCATAACGGCCTGAGTGGCTTTATGTCGAGAGCTAATTTCTAAAGGTACTGAAACACCAATCAGGCCTAAGCCGATATAGGTCATATTGTAATTTGGCTCTCGACCAATAGCATCATTAAATAGGGGATATAAGGCAAGGAATCCGCCCGAAATTTGACAAAACAAAGCAAGGTCATGTTGATTATTGGCCTTACGAATTAGCTCGTGGGCCTGAGCGTCAATTTCGAATAAATCAATCAGATCGGCCAAATCATAATGCAGGCTGTCTTGGTAGAAGTCTTGCTTCCAAAACCCAGACTCAATGCGCAGGGCGGCTTGTGAGTCCGATTGAGCTGCTAGGCTGAAGCAGCTCGTCCAAAGTATTACAATCAAGACGATCCTTGTCATGGGGGTAAAGGTAAAAATCCTTTAAGGAGAAGGGCCAATTAAGGGCGCTTTCTAGGGGGAATCTTTATTTCCAGAAAAACCGCTTGAGGCGATAGGCATTTCGTCCGAACCAATTTCGGGCTTCTCCATTTGCATTGTAGTATTCACTTTCCAGGGGAATCATAATCCCCAAAATGTAGGACTCTTCTTTCATCTCCATTCGAATATGCGAACCACTAACTTCTGCGGTGGGTTGCAGTTTCATTTGCTCGAGTAATTCCCCTGACATTTTACGAACTATGGTATCCCGATAACCAATAAAGCGGTATTGAATTTCGATTAACTCATCGGGCTGGTAATCTTTTATTTGTAAGCTAAACTTCCCTTGAAAATCGGTGCTTGCTCCGGCAATCACCTGCTCCCCTTGCTTAACAATTATATTCACAAAGGGAAGGGAGTCACCTAGTTCGGCATCAGTTACATAACCAGTGAGCACGATTTCTTCTAAGTTAGTGGGGTTGGCAAACTCCGCATGTTCCAAAGCCGTAAAGCCCTGGGCCCTTAACTCTGCCTGTTGTGAACTAGGCTGGGGCTTTTCTTGAGCCATCAAGCTTCCCGAGGCTGCCATTGCAGTTAATACGCTTAAAGTCATGATAGGGCTCCTTTTGGGCTGCTTGTAATGCAAACCACGGTTTAGCCGGTCTTTTGAGATTCGCCCACAAAGCTTTTCACCACTTTGCAATCGTTTCGCAAGTTCAGCGTCGCTCCAAGTGCTGAAGTCGTGTATTTCCTTTTCACAAGAGTCGCAAAATCTACCTTGGGAAAGCAGGGGCATTTTATCCCAATTTTCGGAGCACTGAAATTTAATCTGGATTTGCATAAGGCATTTCTTTTTAGACCGACCTAGGCTAAATGGTTGTCTGTACAAAGCATTTACCAAACGCTTATTGTAGGACTAGCCATTAGCTAAACGTTATTTTTGACCAATAATTTTAAAACCTTTTATTATGAGTGATTTACGAAATCGTGTTAGCTTAATTGGTCATGTTGGTGGTGACCCAGAAGTTAAGAGCTTCGATTCCAAGGGAAAGCTGGCCAGGTTTTCATTGGCTACTAATGAGACCTATCAAAATGGAAAAGGGGAGCGCATCACCGAAACGCAATGGCATAATGTAGTGGCCTGGAACGGACTAGCAGAGGTGATGGAAAAGCATCTGAAAAAAGGGCGATTCATCATCTTGGAAGGGAAAATTGTAAACCGTTCTTATTCCACCAAGGAGGGAGAGAAGCGCTACCTCACCGAAATCGTAGCCAACAGCTTTAATTTCCTAGGCTCTAATCCTGAGGCCGCCTAGTGCTTTTGAAAGTCGCTCCTAAAGGGGGCGGCTTTTAATTCGACTTTAGGTTCAAACTTCACTTTTAAACTCAGAAGCAGATGTCGTCCCCTTTCTGGGCCTAGCGCTTATCTTTGCGCAAAATTTGAATTATGGCGGCAAACTGGACTACAGTTAAAGAATACGAGGACATTACCTATAAAAAATCTGGCGATGGCGTGGCTCGAATCGCTTTTAATCGTCCGGAAGTACGCAATGCTTTTCGTCCCAAAACCGTAGCGGAATTGTACGAAGCTTTCTTAGATGCCAGAGAAGACACGTCAATTGGCGTAGTGCTTTTTAGTGCAGAGGGCCCTTCTCCCAAAGACGGCGTATATTCTTTTTGCAGCGGAGGCGATCAAAACGCGAGAGGTCATCAAGGTTATGTGGATGATGATGGCATGCCCCGCCTCAATATTTTGGAGGTGCAGCGCTTGATCCGGTTTATGCCTAAGGTGGTTATTGCCGTTGTTCCTGGCTGGGCTGTTGGCGGAGGTCATAGTTTACATGTGGTCTGCGATTTAACCTTAGCCAGTAAAGAGCACGCCATCTTTAAACAAACTGATGCCGATGTAACCAGCTTCGATGGTGGCTATGGATCAGCCTATCTCGCTAAAATGATTGGTCAGAAGAAGGCCAGGGAAATTTTCTTTTTAGGTCGTAATTACTCCGCTGATGAGGCAGAGGCGATGGGAATGGTAAATGCTTCCATTCCGCACGATCAATTGGAGGACGAAGCCTATCAGTGGGCCCAAGAAATTTTAGCCAAGTCGCCTACTTCTATCAAGATGCTCAAGTTTGCCTTTAACCTTACGGATGATGGCATGGTAGGACAGCAGGTATTTGCCGGGGAGGCTACGCGCTTAGCTTATATGACCGAGGAGGCTAAGGAAGGGCGTAATGCTTTCTTGGAGAAGCGTAAACCAAACTTTAAAGACATCAAGTGGATCCCTTAAATTTTTGTTTAGAACGGCCCGCCAAAGGAGATTATCCTGATTATTACGAGAATTATTTTCGGTGGTCGGATTTCGAGCGTCCCATACTAGAGGCCTTACAATATCAGATGCAGGATGCGCTTGCATTTTGGCATGATATCGCTGAGGAAGAAGCCAGCTTTGCCTATGAGCAAGGGAAATGGACCTTAAAGGAGATGCTTAGCCATATTTGCGATACCGAACGCGTATTTGTGTACCGCGCCCTTTGTATTTCCCGCGGGGAAGAGAAGACGCTGCCTGGTTTTGATCACAATGCCTATGTCGCAAATAGTGGGGCAAACGCGCGGGCTTGGGCTTCCATTTTACAGGAGTATCAGCAAGTGAAGCAAGCGAGCCTCGACTTCTTTGCGGGCTTAAACATAGAGCAGTGGGAGGCTAAAGGACGCACTGAGGCGGGTCCCCTAAGTGTTGCGGCCTTGGCCTTTGTTTTGCCAGGCCACGACAAACATCATCAAGAAATTGTTAAAAGCCGATACCTAGTAAAATTGCGCAAGGCCTGACAAGGCAAGCCTTTTACCTCGCCCTACATTTGACTTGAAATAGGATAGTTGATGGCTTAGGGCGTATTAACACTAGGGACCCGGTCATCACAAAATTTTCCCGATTTAAGTTCGCTTAGATCGGGATTTTTTATTCTCGATAAAAAAGCTCTTCATCAATATACTCCCAAACTCGGGGGGGTAGCATATAGCTCACATCCTTGCCTTCCTTAATAGCCATGCGGATATCGGTAGAAGCAATCTCAATAATGGGCGCTTGCGTAATGTGAACCTTTGGATGGTCCGCTAAAGGACCGCCATCGCTGCCAATGCGAGGGTAAACGTAAAGCTCGTGGTTAGCGAGAATAGCTTCGTAATTGCGCCAACGCGGAAAACTTTCGAGGTTGTCCTCCCCCATAATTAGGTTAAAATGAAACTCCGGATGCTGTTCTTGAAGATGTGCCAGGGTAACAGCCGTATAAGAAGGTTGATTCAAACTAAACTCCACATCGCTCACCCTTAACTTATAATGTTCGCCAATGGCTAGGTTTACCATATGTAAACGTTGGCGATCATCAAGTAGGCTACTTTTCTTTTTATGAGGATTGTGGGGTGTAACTACAAACCATACTTCATCCAAGTTGGTAAACTCCAACATGTATTGAGCGATGATGCAATGCCCAACATGTATAGGATTGAAGGTTCCGAAGTAGAGGCCAACCTTTTTCATCATTTACCAAGGAAGATTTTAATCAGGTTTTGGGCTTCGAGCTTGGCGGTTTCAAGGTCTCGATTCATGAGGATGTGATCAAACCGATCGGCGCGACCAATCTCCTTACGGGCCTTTGCCATACGCTGGCGAATTTTATCCTCACTATCGGTAGCTCTTCCGCGCAGGCGACGCTCTAATTCCTCTTCATCGGGAGGCATTACAAAAACGGCCAGGGCACGCTCGCCATAAAGACTTTTAAGGTTTAAGCCTCCTACCACATCGATATCAAAAATTACATTTTTGCCTTCATCCCAAAGCCGTTCAATTTCCGAGCGGAGGGTTCCGTATTTAGTACCAGAGTACACTTCTTCCCATTCCAAGAAAGCACCGGCTTCCACCTTTTTGTTAAAGTCATCATTACTAAAGAAGTAATAGTCTTTTCCGTGCACCTCTTTGCCCCTCGGCTCCCGACTGGTGGCCGAAATGCTAAAAGCCAAGTTTAGCTCTTCTTGATTCAGTAGATGTCTTACAATGGTGGTTTTTCCTGCTCCAGAAGGAGCCGAAAAGATGATCATTTTAGGGGTGCCCGACATGGCCTTATTGGTTTAAAGGATGTTTAAAGATTGCTCTTTAATTTTCTCAAGTTCATCCTTCATTTCTACTACTAACCGCTGCATTTCCGCATGGTTCGCTTTGCTGCCTAAAGTGTTTATTTCGCGGCCAATTTCTTGACTCACAAAGCCTAATTTTTTGCCCACCATCTTCCCTTCTTGCATCAATTCGCGGAAGTAACGGATATGGGTACTTAGGCGCACTTTTTCCTCGGTTACATCGTACTTCTCGAGATAATAAATCAACTCTTGTTCAAAGCGATCTTGGTCAATTTCGGCCTTTAACTGATCTAAACTGCGCTGTAATTTATCTTTTACGCGTTGGCGGCGTTCTTCTTCCAGGGGCTCAATTTTAGCTTGTGCGGCTTCGATATTGGCCAAGCGTAATTCTAGGTCTTCAGCTAGTCGACCACCTTCTGTGGCCCGGAAATTCATCAACGCATCGATGGCTTCTTGCATACCCGACTTAAGCTGATCCCATTCCTCGTCCGAAATTTCGTCCTGCCCACTTTGCCAAACATCCGTTAAGCGCATCACCGAACCTAAAAAGTCGCCTTCTAGGCCCGTTTTTTCGCTTAATGTTTTCAATTGGTTCAAATAGCCTTCGGCAAGGTCCATGTTTATTTGAGGAGCGCTTTCAAGGCCCGTAATCTCTACATTGATATTGCAATCTATCTTGCCCCGCACTAGGTTTTGGGCTATCATCTGACGAATGTCGCCTTCCTTGCTGCGGTATAGAGAAGGTAATCGAAGGTTAATATCCGCCTGCTTACTGTTCAGGCTTTTGATTTCAATACTAATTTTTTTACCGGGCAGCTGCAAAACCTTTTTACCAAAGCCGGTCATGGAGTACAAGGAAGTCATAGGCGGCAAAGTTAAGTTATTGCAAGTTCTTGCGTTTGTAGAAGGACACGAGATATACGCCCATAAAAATTAAGGCTGCCGATACGAGCATATGGTATTCGGGTTGGTCGCTACCAAGGGCAATGGCGGCTAAGGTGGCTACCAAGGGTTGGAGGTAGATATAGAAACTTACCGTAGTAGAGCTCACCGTTTTTAGGGCGAAGATGTTGAGTAAGTAGGCGAGGAAGGTTGTGCCCACAATCACAAAAGCGATTTCCCAATAAATCTTAAGGGGCATATCGGCCCAGTTTATGGCGGGGACTTGACCAATTCCAAAGGGAATAACAAAGGCCAAGCCGGCTAAAAATACCCATTTGATTACGGTATAGGGCCGGTATCGAGCCATTAGGGGTTTTACTACTACGAGGTATGAGGCGTAAGAAAGGGCGTTAAGCATTACGAGGGTATTACCCAAGGATTCGCCGGCATGAAAAATATTCTGAAAATCGCCTCCTTTGGTAATTAAATAGAGGGCACCACTGATCCCCAATAGGATACCTCCAATCCGAGGCCAGGTGAGGGGAGCCTTTAAAAAAATCGCGGAAAGACTTAAAACCATAATGGGGTTTGTAGTCATGATTACTGCTGCAGAGATGGGGGTCGTAATATTTAAACCTTCAAAAAAGAGCAGTTGATTGGCGGCCACACCGAAAAAGCCCGCGGCAATGATGCGCAACCAATCCGATTTTGCCACAACTTCCTTTTTCATATTGAGACCCAAGGCGAAAAAGAGAATTACCGCCCCCGAAACGCGCAGCAAAATAAAGGCCCGCGGCTGCACGAAGTCGGGCATAACGTCTTTAGCAATAGAGTAATTAAGCCCATAAATCAAGGCAACGGCGATTAAGGCTAAATGGGCTTTTATTTTGTCTGAGTTCTCCATAGCAATGTGAGGGCAAAAGTGGAGAAATAATCCATAGAATGCGCGTCTATTTGCAGCGATTATAAGGAATATAGCTAAGAAGCTAGCGTATAATTACAAGCCTGTTTTAAACGTTTTTAAGCATGTACACCAACATGTACATTTGTATATTTGTAAAAAGCAATTAGCATGGAAATCACCACACTTTCGCAATTCCGTCGCAACATGAAGTCTTATTTTGATAAGGTGTTGGAAATGGGTAAACCCCTATTTATTTCAAGACCCAAAGGCCTTGATTTAGTCTTAATGAGCAAGAGTGAATACAATAGCATGCAAGAGACTTTCCATTTGCTAAAGAGTCCTAAAAATGCAGAACGACTTTTAAAGTCAATTGAATCTGATAAAAGTGGAGCTTTAAAGGAGCACAATTTTCAAGACTAGCAATGGACTTGCTTTTTAGTAAAGAAGCTTGGGAAGATTATGGGTATTGGCAAAAGACAGACCCCAAAGTTTTAAAGAGAATAAATTTAATTATTAAAGATATCATGCGCACTCCCTTTCAGGGATTAGGTTCGCCAGAGCCTTTGCGATATGCGCTTTCGGGCTACTGGTCTCGCAGAATAAGTTTAGAACACAGATTGGTATATCGGGTAGTGGATAATCAAATCCGAATCGTTCAATGCAGATACCACTATTGACTTCCGTACCTTCTTTTCAGTTCCTCCAAAATATCTTGTAATCCCTCCGTCCGAATCACAAAAAGGGTTTCGAGCTGGGCGCCCAATCGTCCCTTAGGCCATCCTTGGGCATAAAACCATTCCAAGTAATAGGTGGGTAAATCGCAAAGCTTTCTGCCGGCATATTTACCGAAAGGCATTTCTTTTTGGACGATTTCGATTAAAATACGTTTGTCGCCAATCGGATTATTCACCTTCAAGGATTGAATAAATTACCGGTCGTTTCTCCGCTTCTGGATTTCCAAGGGCATCGTAATAATGCCAATACTCATAAGTCGTATCCGCTTGGTTAATATCAATATACCGTTTTAAAGGGCGCCCTTTACGGTCGTAGTATACAGTGGCACTGCTGTCATAGAGGTATTGCTTACTCTTCACCAAATGGCGGTTAAAGCTTATATAAAGTCGACCCCTTTCATCGAAGGCCGAATCCACTAACCAGAGGTCTTCGCACTCACAACTCGACATATGGAGCCAATCGCCATCCTTAATGTAAAACCGTTTACGAGAACAGTTTCCATGTTCCGAGTTTACAATAGAATCGAATGCAGTGTAAAAAGTTCCAGGCTGCGGATTGTGAAATGGGGTTTTATAATGACTACGGTGGTACTCCCAAGAACAAGCGGTGAGACCAATTACGCCAATAAGAAGAATCCATTTCTTAAACCCCTTAACAACCATAACTAAAGATTATAGAGAGGTAACGTTCGGACTTCAGCACTTCCCCATCATAAAGCTCGACTTTGATTAGCGCCCGGGGAATAAAATAGGCTGCTGGTTTTCCAATAAAGAGGAACTCGGCCTTGTTGCCTCCCATATCACCTGGGTATTCAATGAGGGTGTCTTTTAAAGCCAAGGACTTAAATAAAGCAGCGGGAGGATCTTCATTACTTCCGCGGTTTAACATGGGTAGGCGATAATGACCCGATTCTAAGGGAAGGTATTTAAAATCAGACCAGGCCTGCCAATGTTGTTGGGTCTCTTTCCAGCTTTCAAAGTCTTCCCGATTGGGGTCGTCGGGAGCGTAGGGATAAATTTGATTTACTTGCTCTAAAACGCTGAGGTAGGCCTTAAGCTCCAGCTTGGGATCCAAAACTTCAGAGCGCAACAGTTTTTGGTAAACAAACCTCATGGGTAATTCCCGAATTTGCAGGGTATCCGAATTTCTTTCCAGGGGAAACTGTCCTTGAAGGATTAAAGCCGCCGAACCAAAATCAAGATAAGTGCTCCCTAGGCTATCTTCTAGATCTACGAGCCCACTAAAGGACCTCAGGGTATCGGGAGCAGGTGGATCTTTCGAAACTACTTTGGGCGCTTGCCGGCTTGGCAAACTTTTAGAGCTCTCGGAGGAAGCCGGGGCTTCACCGCCACCTTGACAAGCCACGGCTAGGAACAGGAAAATGAAGAGCCCTTTTTTCATGCTTCTAAAGGTCGAAAAAAAGCCTTTAGCTCCCGTAAATTTCCAGCATATCTTTTAAATCCTGCAGGCTATTCGCTTCTTCTTTAGGTTTGTCTTTTCGCCAACGCTTCATCCGTGGAAAGCGCAAGGCAATGCCGCTTTTATGTCGTTTAGAAGCCTGGATACCTTCAAAGGCAATTTCAAAAACCAGTTCGGGCTTTACACTGCGCACTGGGCCAAATCGCTCTAAAGTATTTTGTTTTATAAAGCGATCCACTTCCCGGAACTCAGCATCGCTTAAACCACTGTAAGCTTTGGTAAACGGCACGAGCTTAGCACCATCCCACACGGCGAAGGTGTAATCAGTGTAAAGGTTAGTTCTTCGACCATGCCCACGCATTCCGTAGATCAAAACGGCATCAATCGTAAGGGGTTCTAATTTCCATTTCCACCAATCTCCTTTTTTACGGCCATGCTGGTAAATGCTGTCCAGTCGCTTTAGCATTAGGCCTTCACTGCGTTGTTCGCGGGCAGTAGCTCGATGCTCGGCTAGTTCTTCCCAGCTCTTTGCTTGTAGTACCGTGCTTAGTTGTAAGGCACTTTCGTGCAGATGGTTTTGCCTGCAAAGGGCTTCCAAAAGGGCACGACGCTTTTGTAAGGGATAGCCTCTCAGATCTTTTCCCTCCCATTCCAATAGGTCGTAAGCCCTTAATACTGCAGGATGTTCTTTGAGTAATTTCGGACTCAGCTTTTTTCGACCAATCCGGGTTTGTAAATCCTGGAAGGGAAGAATTTGCCCATCCTTATATGTGAGGATTTCTCCATCGATCACCGTGCCATCGGGAATAAGGGAAACCAGCTCTTCAAACTCGGGAAACTTTTCACTGATCAGCTCCTCTCCGCGACTCCACAAATAAAAGTGGCCTCCTCTAAAAATGATTTGCCCCCTAATGCCGTCCCATTTCCATTCCGCTTGCCAATTTTGGATATCACCAAGTTCCTCCGGCTTGTCTTCTAAAGCATAAGCCAGGTAAAAGGGATAAGGTTTACTGTAATCGTCGGCGGCTTTTTCTTCTAAAATGAGTTTTTGAAAGCTGGTATTTTGAGCCTGCCAATTGCCGGTTAGGCGGTGGGCAATTTCACTTTCTTCTTTTTGGGTGTACAGGGCTAAAGCTCGCGCGGTAAGTTTTTGAGAGACTCCCATCCGAAAGCCTCCCATCAGCATTTTATTAAAAACGAAACGCTGCCATTCATCCATTTCACTCCAAGACTGGAGAATAAAGGCTTTCTTAGCTTCCGGTTCTAAATCCTTCAGTTTTAGGATGGCCTGCATCCATTCACTTAAACTTTTGGTGCTTTCCTTTCCCTCGAAATGCAGCACCTTGGCTAAAGTTTCGGCAAGGTCACCCACAATATGATAGGTTTCCTCAAACAGCCAGGCAGGCAAGCCGCTTAAGTCGCAGGCCCATTCTCGTAAATCGCTGGTGCGGATGCTGCGCTTAGGTCGTTTACCACTCAACAAAGCAATCGCCCAAACTTTATCTTGATCTTCGGCCTCTTCAAAATAGCGCACCAAGGCCTGAACCTTTTCTTTGGTCTTATTGCTTTGATCGAGTTGAAGAAAAAGCTGAGTAAAGCGCTGCATTTACTTTTAAGGAAGCAGGCGCTAAATTGTTCTAATAGGCGCGCTCCCGCTTGCCTTCGTAGTAATTAAGGAAGGCCTTGTTTACCACACGCATCCCTCCAGGCGTTGGGAAATCACCGGTGAAATACCAATCCCCAGTATTGTTTGGCGCAGCGGCATGTAAGTCTTCGATTTTTTGAAAAAGGATTTTTACCTCCGCTTTCATACCCTTAGGTGTGAGCATCTCGGCAATTTTATCCGAGATTTCCTGAGGGCTGAAAGGAGCATAAATATTCTTTACAAAATTTTGCACTTCGTCTTCTGGAAGCTCTTTTTGGGAAAGGCACTTTTGGTAAGTCTCTTCAATCACATGCGCCATATTGCGCTCCTTCAATAATTCGATTGCCGCGCGGAAGGCAGCGAAGTCTTCCAATAAAGACATATTGATACCGTAACAATCGGGATAGCGAATTTGCGGAGCAGAGCTCACCACGATGATTTTCTTGGGGTTTAAGCGATCAAGAATACTTAGAATACTCTGCTTAAGGGTGGTGCCTCTAACGATGCTATCATCAATAACCACCAGGTTATCGTCGGACTTTACCGTTTCGTAGGTAATATCATAAACATGGCTTACAAGCTCATCACGACTGTTGTCCTGCGTAATGAAGGTGCGCATTTTAACATCCTTCCAGAGAGACTTTTCGACCCGTGGGCGAATTGAAAGCAGGGATTCGAGTTTCTCTCCATCAAGCTTGCCTTCAAACTTCAAAATCTTATCGCGCTTTACCTCATTGAGGTATTCCTCCATGCCTTTCACCATTCCGTAAAAACTAATTTCGGCGGTGTTGGGAATAAAGGAAAATACGGTATGCTTAAGGTCTTTGTCTACCTCGTTTAAGATGGCCGGACAAACACGTCGGCCCAATTCAATGCGCTCCCGGTAGATATCGGCATCATTACCGCGGCTAAAGTAAATACGCTCAAAAGAGCAGGCCTTTCGCTCGCCGGGTTCACGAATTACCTTGAGGGATGCTTCTCCCGATTTTTTAATGATTAAAGCATGACCAGGGTCAATTTCCTTAATCTCCTTAAAGGGCACATTAAATGCAGTTTGAATTACGGGCCTTTCGCTGGCTACCACGCAAACTTCATCGTCATCATAATAAAATGCCGGACGTATTCCGTTGGGGTCTCGCAATACAAAGGCATCACCATGTCCGAATAAGCCGGCCATCGCATAGCCTCCGTCCCAACGCTTGGCACTTTTCCGTAATATCTTGGGAATATCGAGCTCCTCGGCAATTTTAGGGCTGATATCAATTTTGCTAAGTCCAGCCTTTTTGTATTTCCGGTAGAGCTTTTCATTTTGCTCGTCGAGGAAGTGACCAATTTTTTCCAAAATGGTTACCGTATCCGCTTTTTCTTTAGGATGTTGTCCTAGTTCTACCAGGTTGCCAAAAAGCTCATCAACATTAGTCATGTTGAAGTTACCGGCCAAAATAAGGTTACGGGTTAACCAATTATTCTGACGTAAAAAGGGGTGTATGTTTTCAATGCTTTGTCCGCCATAGGTGCCATAGCGCAGGTGACCTAGATAGAGTTCACCAATAAAAGGCACATTTTGTTTTAACCACTCCGCATCGTGAATTTTAGAATCATCGCCTTGTAAACCTTCGGCCACCCGTTGATTAATTCGCTCAAATAAATCCTGGATTGGGGTTTTATCGATAGAGCGGTAGCGGCTGATGTAGCGCTTCCCCGGAGGCATATCCAATTTGATGTTGGCTAAGCCTGCACCATCCTGACCACGGTTGTGCTGCTTTTCCATCAGCACATACATTTTATTCACGCCGTAGAGGGCCGAACCGTACTTTTCGTGATAGTAGGAGAGGGGTTTTTTTAAACGAACCAGCGCAATGCCGCATTCGTGAGTAATTGCATCGCTCATGACGGGTCTTTAAGAGGCTGCAAATTTAGCCCTTTTCATCAACTGCAAGCTTATCTTTATTGGGTCCGCCTATCTCGAATCTACTACTATCAATATTTAGCCATTCTAAAGCGGCGTTAGCGAAAATATCTTCCACCACTTGCTGCTCTAAATCCATTTCTTCGATAAAGGCACCTATTTCTAAATCCCCCAGAGGGAAAGGATAGTCGCTGCCCAGCATCACGCGTTTGGAGCCTTGCATACTTAGAATGTATTCGAGTAGTTTCGGATCGTGGGTAATACTGTCTACCCAAAATTCGCCGACGTACTGTCTTGGGTTCACATTGTTGTGAATAGCTACTAAGTCGGGCCGACAGTTAAAACCATGCTCAATTCGACCTAAGGTGGGTAAAAAGGAACCACCAGCGTGAGAGAAGCATACGCGTAAATGAGGTAATCGCTCCAATACGCCACCAAATATGAGCGAACAGGCCGCACGTGAGGTTTCGGCCGGCATCCCAACCAACCAAGGCAGCCAATACTTGCGCATACTATCCATGCCCATCATCTGCCAAGGATGAATCATGATAGCCATATCCAATTCTTGAGCGGCTTCGAAGATGGGGAAGAACTCCGGCTCACTTAGGTTTTTATCGTTAATGTTGGAGCCGATCTGCACTCCCAATAAGCCGATTTCTTTGCAACGCTCCAGCTCCTTAATCGCAAGGTCGGCATCCTGCATAGGCAAGGTCCCTAGCCCTAGGTAGTTTTGAGGGTAACGCTCGCAAAGCGCCGCTATATCATCATTTAAATACTCGCTGAGGGCCTTGGTGTCCTTGGCTTTTGCCCAATAGGAGAACATCACCGGAATGGTGCAAACTACCTGAACCTGGGTATTGTGCTGTTCATATTCCTTTATCCGAAGGTCCCCATCCCAGCAGTTTGCCTGGATACGTCGGAAGAATTTATCTCCTTGCATCATATTGGCAGAACCGTCTTGGTTGTGCATTAAATAAATGAAGTCTCCATAGCCGAATTTATCCGCAAAATTGGGAAGCTTTTCGGGGAGAATGTGAGTGTGCATATCGATTTTCAGCATGGCCCAAATTTAAAATTTTCAGTCGCTCGAGACGAACTTATATTTGTTGACAGATATTTCTAGATACATGTTGATAACTTAATGTATAATTAGTTACATTTGCAGCCCTTTTTTAGGGAAGCATAAAATAGTCAATTCCAAAGTTTTAGACACTTGACACCACAAGCGAAAATTTTTGCCACGCGCAGTTCTATGGGAATCGCCCAGAAAATGGCCGATGCTTATGGAATGCCTTTAGGTAAAGTGGAAATTAATGAATTCAGTGATGGGGAGTTTCAACCCTCATTTGAAGAGACCGTGCGCGGTGGTCGGGTGTTTTTAGTAGGCTCTACCATGCAGCCTACCGATAATTTAATGGAATTGTGCTTAATGTGTGACGCTGCAAAGCGGGCATCTGCAAAGCATATTACGGTAGTGATGCCTTACTTCGGTTGGGCTCGTCAAGACCGTAAGGATAAACCACGGGTTCCCATTGGAGCGAAGATGGTCGCTAAGATGCTAACCGCAGCTGGCGCCACCCGCATTATGACTATGGACCTGCATGCGGATCAAATTCAAGGATTTTTTGAAGTCCCCGTAGATCACGTTTTTGCTTCCAGCATTTTTGTGGATCACATCCGTCAGCAAAAATTAGAGGACTTAACCATTGCTTCTCCAGACATGGGTGGTTCCAAGCGCGCCAACAATTATGCTAAGTGGTTGGAAAGCGAGGTAGTAATTTGCTACAAGCAGCGCAAAAAGGCCAATGTTATTGATAAGATGACGGTAATTGGTGATGTAGAGGGACGGAACGTAGTATTAATCGATGATATGGTTGATACCGCCGGAACTTTAACCAAAGCGGCCGACATGCTTTTAGAGAAAGGCGCCAAAAGTGTACAAGCCTATTGTACCCACGGGGTGCTTTCTGGAAAAGCCATTGAACGAATCGAAAAATCCAAGCTTGACCGCTTGGTAATTACCGATACTATTCCGCAAAATCATAAATCAGATAAGATTGAGATTATCTCAACGGCTGACTTATTTGCGGCGGTAATGCGTAAAGTGCATTATCACGAATCAATTAGTTCACACTTTTTAGAAAATTAAAAATCCCAGATACAATGAGATCAATTAGCATCGAGGGTAAATCAAGAGAGGAGCTCGGTACCAAGAGCGCTAAAAACTTGCGTCGCGAGGGAATGGTTCCTTGTGTAATCTATGGAGCGGGTCAGAATATTCATTTCTACACCGACAGCCGTAACTTCAAGGATATACTCTACACTGCCGAAGCTTTGTTGGTTGTGGTAAATATTGATGGCACCGAATACAAGTGTGTGGTTCGCGACAGTCAATTCCACCCTGTAAGCAGCGAGGTTGAGCACGTGGACTTTTTCCAAATTACCGACGGAAAGCCTTTCGAAGCAATCGTACCTGTTAACTTAGTAGGTAACTCTCGCGGGGTTCGTAATGGTGGTAAATTGAAATTCACCTTGCGTCGTGTTAAGGTTTTAGGTACTGAGGAAAACATGCCTGGAATGATTGACCTGAACATTGAGAACTTACGTATTGGACAAACCTTGCGTATTAAAGACCTCAATACCGAAGGTTATGAAATTCTCGGTGAGCCTACTCGTACTATTGTAGCTGTTCGTACTTCTCGTAATGCGGTTGATGATGCCGATGAAGAGGAAGAAGGCGAAGGCGAAGAGGGTACTGAAGCAGCTGCTGAAGAGACTGCAGAAGCTTAAATACTTTCGCTGTGAACTCATACCTCATAGCCGGATTAGGAAATATCGGCCCTGAGTACGAGGGAACGCGTCATAATATAGGATTTGATGTGCTGGACCGGCTTATTGCTGGCTCCGGCACTTCTTTTTCTACCGAGCGCTATGCCAGTCGCGCGGAATTAAAGGTGAAGAATAAGAAGCTTATTCTCATCAAGCCTACCACTTATATGAATTTGAGTGGCAAGGCCGTAAATTACTGGCTTCAACAAGAAAAAATTCCCCTGCGACAATTATTGGTGGTGGTCGACGATTTGGCCTTAGATCCCGGAGTTTTACGCTTAAAACTGAAGGGTAGTGATGGCGGTCAAAACGGACTTAAAAACATCAATCAGGTTTTAGGTCGGCAGGATTATGCCCGTTTGCGTTTTGGTATTGGAAGCGACTTTCCCAGAGGAAAACAAGTTGATTATGTCTTGGGCCGATGGAGTCCATCCCAATGGGATGTGGTAGATCCCAAAATGGATAAAGCCGCCGAGGCCATTAAGAGCTTTGCTTTGGCGGGACCTGATATCACCATGAATCAATTCAATGGTTAAGTCCCATTTAAGGGACTTCTATTTGTCATAAGGCAAAACTTCCAACACATGCTCTAGCGCCTCCAATCGGGCGCTTGTTTTTTGATCGGCCTGAATAATCTTCCAAGGAGCATTATCGGTGTTTGTTTTGGTAAACATGGCCTCTTTGTAACGCGTATACTCATCCCAAAGGCCTTGCGCAGCTTCGTCTACCGGGGTCATCTTCCAGCGTTTTAGAGGACTGCTTTTGATATCTGCAAAACGGCGTGCCTGCTCCTCCTTCGAAATGGAAAAGTAGAATTTAATGAGATAGGTATCGGCATTTTGAATCATACGCTCAAAGTCGTTTACCTCCGACATAAAGGTTTGATACTGTGCCTCGGTACAAAAGCCATTCACGGGTTCAACGACCGCTCGGTTGTACCAGGAACGATCAAAAAAGACCATTTCGCCCGGCTTAGGCAGGCGGTTCACATAGCGTTGGAAATACCACTGACCAGCTTCTTCCTCCGTAGGTTTTGGAAGGGCCACAATTTTGTATTGCCGGGGATTGATATGTGCCGTAATCCGACGAATAGCGCCGCCCTTACCAGCCGCATCTCGTCCCTCAAAAAGGACAACTACTTTGCGATTACCACTGATAACCCATTCTTGTAGTTTAATAAGCTCAGCCTGTAAGTCACGCAGACGGGTTTCATAATTTGCCAGGCGTAGGGCCTTAGCCACATCCGTTTTTTTGTCGGCAAAAAGGTATTTAAGTCCGAGCGGGCTGTTTAATAGCTCCAAATCGGCATCACTTAAGTTTTTAATTACTTCCGCTTTCATTAGATGTCAATTTGTTCAATATGCCGATAATACCGAGCCACAACATTGGGATCGGGTAAAATGGTGGTTTTGCTTTTGCTGCGATTATCCTGATAAGGAAATTTGGAGAGCACATAGCGAATGCTTTCCAAGCGAGCTTCCCGCTTATTATTGGTTTTTACAATAATCCACGGACTAAAGGTGGTATGGGTTTTAGAGAACATTTGCTCCTTATAGTAGGTATACCGATCCCATAATTCTTGCCCTTTCATATCGACCGGTGAAAACTTCCACTGCTTTAAAGGGTTAGCCATGCGGGATTTAAAGCGCTTCTTTTGCTCGGATTTACTAATGGAGAACCAAAATTTTATCAGAATCACCCCATCCTCATAAAGCATATGCTCGAAGCCTGGCACTTGAACCATGAACCGGTCGTACTGCTCCGAAGAGCAAAAACCCATCACGGGCTCTACCACCGCCCGGTTGTACCAAGAACGGTCGAAAAACACAATTTCACCAGGGTTGGGAAGTTCCTTAATATAACGGCGAAAATACCATTGTCCACTTTCGACTTCAGTAGGTTTAGATAATGCTACAACCCTCATCGAACGGGGGTTTAAATGCTCCACAAAGCGTTTTATGGCGCCGCCTTTTCCCGCGGCATCCCGACCTTCAAATAAAACGGCAACCCGCAGTTTTTTCTTGGCTACCCAGCGCTGAAGGTTAACCAATTCGGTTTGTAAGAGATGTAATTCTTCTTCGTAGCGTTGATTACGAATGGTTTTTCGCAAATCAATTCCTTTTTCCTCTGAAATGGAAATAAGGTCTTTACGCTGTTTAACCTTTAAGAGGTCTTCGCGTGTGTACATAAAATAGGCTTGGTTAAAGCTCTAAGTTACGAAATACATAGGCCTAGAGGCAATCTAAATAAGCTAAAAACCTATGGCCATTCCATCCTTACGCGACTCGCTGGCGCCATAGTAAACACCGTATTCTTCATCCCAAAGAATAGCTTGATAACCACCGTAAGAACCTAAACTGAAGGCCACCTTATGTCCTCGTTTCATGAGGGCCCGAATTACCGGATAGTCGATACCGCTTTCTAATAATACGGTGCCGCCATCAGTCATTTCTCCGCCGGTAGGTTCCGAAGACCCTTCATGCTGAATTCTTGGGGCGTCACCGGCTTCTTGTAAATTCATCCCAAAGTCTATGAGGTTAATTACAATCTGGGCATGACCTTGTGGTTGCATGGCGCCCCCCATTAGGCCAAAGCTGATATAGGGCTTTCCATCTTTACTGATAAAGGCAGGGATAATGGTATGAAAGGGGCGCTTGGCGGGTGCGTACACATTGTAATGCCCTTCTTCTAAGGAAAAGAGCTCTCCCCGATCTTGCAACATAAATCCCAGGCCCGGAGGAACCATGCCGCTGCCCATACCACGGTAATTACTTTGAATTAAGGAGACCATATTTCCATCGGCATCAGCCACCGTGAGGTAGATCGTATTGCCTTGTTCCAATTTACCAGCATCATAGCGACGGGCAGCACGTTCTCCGATAAGGGCCCTGCGCTGAGCGGCATATTCCTCGCTCAAAAGGTCTCGATAATCGAGCTGGTTGAAAGCAGGGTCCGCATAGTATTTTGCACGGTCTTCGAAGGCCAATTTCTTGGCTTCTACAAAATGATGAATGTAATCGGCCGATCCAAAACCCATACTCGCTAAATCATAAGCCTCTAAAATTTTTAAAATTTGCAGGGCCGCAATCCCCTGTCCATTTGGTGGAAGTTCCCATACTTCGTAACCCCGATAATCGATAGATAGTGGCTCCACCCATTCGGAGCGATGCGCGGCCAAATCCTCCACTGAAAGAAAGCCGCCTTGGGCCTGAATAAAGTTGGCGATGGTCGCCGCGATTTCCCCCTCATAAAAAGCATCCCGGCCGCCCTTGGCTAAAGCGCGATAGGTTTTTGCTAAGGCTGGGTTTTTATAAATCGCTCCTTTCTTTAGGGCCTGACCTTGATATTGAAAGGTTTCTTTAAAATTGGGGTATTCTCCAAAATATTGGGCCGAGCGCTCCAAGTAATAAGCAATTAACTCACTAAGGGGAAACCCCTTCTCTGCGTACTGAATGGCGGGATTTAGTAGCTCCTCCATTTCCAGGCGACCAAACTTTTCATGCAAACTAAACCAGCCGTCAACCGCCCCAGGTACGCTTACCGGAAGTGGACCAAAGGCCGGGATTTTGGTATAGCCTTGTTCTTTAAAATATTCGAGGCTTAAGTTCTTTGGAGAGCGACCACTGCCATTTAAACCATAAAGCTTTTGATCCTCGGCACTCCAAACAATGGCAAACAAGTCGCCGCCCACTCCGCAGCCGGTAGGTTCCATTAATCCTAAAGCGGCATTGGCGGCAATGGCGGCGTCTATCGCATTCCCCCCTTTTTTAAGAATATCGATGGCAATTTGGCTGGCCAAAGGGTGACTGGTGCAAGCCATGCCTTCGGTGGCGATTACTTCGGAACGTGTGGCGAAGGAGGCTCCTGTAATCCGATCTTGGCTAAAGCCGAAGAAGCTACATAATGTGAAGCTCAGGATGATAAAATTAGTACGCATTTGTTTGGTGTTTAGTTATAAAAAGGAGGGCGAGCTCAATTTGTTTGAGAAGTACTTCCAATCCTTAAATTTAAGGCATGCTAAAAAAGTCGTTTCTCATACTGTTTATGGTCGCTGCCTGTAAGGCTTCCGCTCCTCCTCAAGGGGCTAGCAGTAAGGATTTACAAGCTCTTAAAATTCAGGAGGCCGGTGGTTTTACTGGTGGCTTTGGGCCGATAAAACTTCGGGCTGATGGAACGGTCCTTAATACCCAAGGGCTGGTTGCAGATACTTTATCACCTCAAGAATGGAAGGCTGCGGAAGCCATTGCCTTAGAGGTACAAAACTTGCCTTCTTACGAAGGAGTCGAGGGCAATGTGATGCGCAGTATGGACCTTTATATAAAAGGAGATAGCCTACAGTTTTATTGGTCGCTGGAGGATACAAGCAAAACGGCCAAAACCCTCAATGAGAGCTTTGGCCGCTTAAGTCGTATTTTAAATTAATGCTTGGTCTTAGTCAACAATAAACTGCTCGCTGTACACCGTACCGCCAGGGGCTTGCACCTGAATAAAGTAGATTCCAGAGCTTAAAGCGCTACTAAACTCCCAACGCTGATCACCGGCTTGAGTAGCAATATTGCGACGGAAAACGATTCTTCCTTGTGCATCCTGAATCCAAAGGCGATAGTCGCCCTTATCGGCTTCATTCCATTCTAAACGGAAATTACCATTATTAGGGTTCGGGAAAATACTGAAGCCCACTTTGCTTAGCTCAGTTTCCTTGAGGCCAATGCCACTGCTATTTAAGTAGATGTTGTCGAGGTTAATGATATCCCCATCATTGGTAATAAAATTAGCACGCTCATCAACCAATAAATGCGTTTCGAAACACAGTTCGAAGTACTGACCCGCAAAAGCATCTAGGTTAACCGTTTGGGTGCGGAAGGGGTCACTATTTTGACTAAGTGGGGTGAAGGTTGGACTAACCTGCTGTCCATTGGCTAAAACTCTTAAGCTAGAAGTAAAATCACTATTACTTGGCTCGGTGCGTAAGCGGCGGATAACGCGGGTATAAGCTTGTTTCAAATCAAAATTTAGTTCCAATGCACCCTCGCTACTTGCATCTACGCAAGTGCAAAAAGTAGAACGGAAGCTGGGATTACTTTTCCAAACCAAGCTGTCGATGCGGGGTACAGTAAAGGGACCATCGTAATTAATTAGAGGTCCACCTACAATTTCCAGTCCTCTGTTACCCACGCTGGATACATTATTCCTACGGTTGCCGTTGTTAATACCGGCACTAACAATTAGCGAGTCGGTGTAGCTAAAATCTTCGAAGCTGATTTTGCCGCCTAAAAGCTCATAGGGTTTTAACACAGAGTAATTGAAGATGCGGTTATTAGCTGGACTAGGGTCATTGGGGAACTGTAAGGTGAAGTTCATGGAGTAACGACCACGAGCATCTAAATTTAGACTGGCCGGGAAGGTGAGATCCAAGGTATCTCCATAGTGAACCGTTTGACCCAAGCTAAGGCTGGTGGTTTGAGCGTTTCCAGCTAAGCTATAATCCAAATCAATGGTGGTCGCGGGGTCTAAACTATCGCAACCTAAAAAGACCGCTCTTACAGTGATTGCCGTGCTATCGGAAAGTTCACAGCTAGAGCTAGGACTCACAATTTGCAATAACTTCCATTCGGCATTCTGGTAATTTTCGTGACGAACACGTTGCTCCACGAAATTATTCCCGTTGAGGGTGTCGGCCGCATAAGAAATGGAGGCAAAAATATCGTTGTTACCCAGGTTGCTTAAGTCGGCACTGGCGTTGTGCACAATGTAAACCACACTGTCGGCAGGCAGCGCATTGCTTAAGGTCGTGCTCATGGTCTGTAGGGCCCCATTATTTACGCTAAAGCTGAGGTTGATACTAGCTCCGGCTGGAATGCTGTTAGAGCAGCTGTTATTGCGGATGGCAAAAATTACATCTTCGCTGCTTCCTAAACCACAAGCACGTCTGGGTAATTCAATTCCATCTAAACTAAGATCAATCGTACCAGTCGGTTCCCCAAGGCCAACCGCGTGCCAGGCATTGGTGGTTTGAATGTACTCGTTAGAGCAGCTGCCAAACAAATCAATGGCCGACTGCATGCTTCCCATACGCGCATCCATATGGTCGGAGAAACGCGTGAGGTAATTGTTAAGATTGTGGAAGGCGATATTGGCCGCAGGCTGGAAGCCTAGTCCTTGAACATCGTAATTGTCGGAGTTGTCATTTACCCCCGTATCTCCATCCGAAAGGAGGTAGTACCAAAAGTTTTGGACCCCAGAATTGCTATGCACGTAGCCATAGTCTACAAAAAGTCCAACGCCCCAATTGTTACCCCGATAGGTATGGGGGTCATTAAAGAGGGCGGGATTTTTCATATTCCGGATACCAGCACCAGTATTAAAAAAGTCTTCCCCCACTTTCCAATCACCTCCGGCCGAATCGTAAGCGAATTCAATCGCGGCACCAAAAATGTCGCTGAAGGATTCATTGAGGGCTCCCGCTTCGCCTTGATAGATGAGATTAGCGGTAAACTCCGTAACTCCATGAGCAATTTCATGCGCAACCACATCCAAACTAATTAAAGGCGTGGTTGCAATCCCATTGCCATCTCCATAGGTCATTTCCTGTCCATTCCAAAAGGCATTTACGTAGTTCGAATCGTAATGCACATAGGAATACATGGGGGAGTTTTGATTATCGTAACTTAAAAAGTTATAGTGATTTTTAAAGAAGTGATACACGCGTTCGGTGCCCCAATGTGCGTCTCCAGCTACCTCGTCAAAATTCGCATTGAAGTTCGCCCAATAGTTATCCGCATCATAAAAATCGACGGCGGTATTTTTATTGGTGCGCTTTTCCATATTGTAAGTGAAGATGCCGCCACCGGTTAGGCTATCGTGTAAAATGTACTGGGCCGAATCGGCAAAATAACTGGTGTATATAGTATGGGTGCCCGAGTATTTGGTTCGTGCTGTGCCGGTGTCACCAGTATGAATGCGGCTTAATGCTAAAGCTAAAGCCCCATTTTGAGCGTCGATATACACCCAGTTCCGATCTTCGGGGGCCAGACTAAAAATGTCGAACTTATAGCTAAGGCGATACTTTTGAGCATCCTTGCTAAAATTGCGGTCTATGTAAATAAGTTCCCCTTGCGGACGAGCTTTGCCTTCTGCTTCCCAGCGGTAGAGGTCGGCAGGGAAATAGCTAAGGGCCTGACGAAAGGCGGCAAGCTCATCGAGGTCGGCACTATTGGCTTGGTCTAAATTTGGAATAATTTCTCCATTCGCAAGGTAAACGGCGCCATCTCTTAGGTGAACAATGAGTTCGCCCGCTTCAACGGGAATTCCTTTATGCGTTTGTTGATAGTGTTTGTGGACAGAGCCATCGGTTCCATGGCTCGTGCGCTTTAAAACTAAAGCGTCGTGAATACCCAGTCCTAAATCGGAATGGAATTGTTGCAAGAAAGCTTCGGCACTAAGAGATTCGCTTCCGGTATATTGAAACCAACCTTCTACTTCTAACTCTTTTAAATCTGCATTACTTCCACTTTGAGCATAACCCAAAAAGGCGCCTAAAAGCATTAGGCCAACCAAGGTCAATCGTACATTCATATTGCAAAAATTAGGGCGTCCCAATATACATGAGAAATTATAGATTCTAAATATGACTATAAGGCCGCATGTTATGGACGTAGAGACTGCATAAACCTTTCAAAAGTTTCGGCTTCTACACTCCAATCGGGGGGAGCAATATCGCCCCATGCCTTTGGAACATCATGCATATTGAAATAGCAGATTCCAACTAGTTCTGGGGCATTTTTTATGGTTTCGCTGGCTTCCAGCAGCCAGGCTTCCTGGTAGTCCTCGGGACCTTTTACGCCAAATTCGGTGATGAAAATGGGCTTTTGGGCCTGACGCATCCGCCAGGATTTCCGACGGTAAATTTGCGCAAAACGCTCCTGCAGGTTTGGGTCGGTAATGTTTTTATCGGGCAAACCATATATCGCAATACTAATGTAGTCCACCACATCCTCGCCCGGGTACCATTCTAAAGAGCCCCGATCGCCAGCTGGACCCCACACCATCTTTACTTCTTTTAAGGCAGTATCCGCTCTTTCCATCAGGTAACGATAAGCATCTATGTACAGCTTCGGCTCCTTGCTTTGCCAAGGGTAGCGATGAATGGGGATTTCCATTTCTTGAGAAAAGCGCAAATACAGCTGCCGAGGAAAGGTTTTTAAGGTGTCGAGGAGTTCTTTAAGATCGGAATCGTATTCACCGGCCAAGAAGTTTTCCAAACACTGATCATCGCGATTAAACTGTCGATCAGCAATGATCTCTAGGGTAATGATTAAATCACGATCCCCTCGTTTAATCGCTTTATAGGCTTCAAAAAACCCTTCTTCCTCAAAGGTGGCTAGATTGATAAACAGATGCTCACAATCAATAGCGGATAAAGCTTGGAGCTTCTTATCGGGGTCGTAAACGCCGATGATTAAACTGTCCTTGCTTGGCACCGGCTTCTCGCTCCTAGTATAGTAGGAGGGGCCATATAAATGGTCATTCTCTTTTTGATAGCGCACAAGCGCTGTTAAGTCTGGCTCCGAGATATTCGCCGCCTGACCGCTGAGGATGAAACAAGGCTTATTGAAAAAGCGCAAGCGGTGTAATCGCCTCCGCAGTTCTACGGCACTTTCCTGCTTGGGGTAAACGTTTAAAATGCTTTCCGAGTCCCCAATCAAATTAATGCTGATGGCATCAACAAAGGCATCACCTGGATAAAATTCTTCCAATCCGGGGTAGCCTGCGGGGGCCCAAACCATTTGCACTTTGGGGGCCAGGGACTTCAGTAATTGATAAACATGGCGATAGGCCTCGATGTAGATGGAAGGATATTCTTGCCAGGGATAGTAACGTCCCGGCACTTCCATTTGCGGGTTGAAGCGCAAGTATATGGGACGGTTTTCTTGATCCAGCATTTTCGCTAGCGCCGTGATTTTTTGGTCGTACACACCCTCTGCAACAGCAATTAGGGGCGCACTGCGGTAAACCGGCCAGTACCTACTGCCCCAACATTCTAAGCTTATGATGAGCGACTGGCCTTCCGGCAGATCTTCGACTAAAGAAGTCGGGACCTCCCAATCGCCACTTTGATTAAGGCGCAATACGCGATGGCTCGCTTTGGGGGCATACTGGTATTGTTGATAATCAGAAAGCTCCACTAAGGCGAGGACCTCTTCCTCCGACTCGAACCAACCGTGAGGAATGTAAAAATCTTTAGCATAGGCAGGATGTTTCTGTTTGAGCCATAGGTAGCCACTTAAAGCGCCTAAGCCACTTAGAATTAAAAGACTTATGCCTATCCCTTTAAGTATTCTTCTCATAACTTAAAATTTAGGCCTCGTCGCGCAATATGGTAACCCGCGGCTTGTACCCTTTTGCTTTCTTCCGAATTAGGATTCCAGAGCGGATTGGTATGGTTGAAGTGGATAAAGTAAATTTTGTCTTTAAGATTGGCGGGTAAATGATCAAATCGCTTCATGCTTTCTACCACAAAGGGATGTGGGATTTCACTCATATCCCGGCCCGGTAACTCCTGATTATCGAAAAAAGTACCATCAATAAAGGCGTAATCAACCGCAGGTAAGAGCTCTTTCAAATCTTGCGACCAGGCCTCCCATTTATCGATATCGGGAATAAAGAGCAGGCTTTTGTTAGGACCAGAGATGTAATAGCCTAAGGTTTCGGAAAACTCATCCCGATGAGGAACTAAGAAGGGAATAATAAGGACCCCACTATCCGCTTTCGGGAGCTGCTCTAAATTTCCTTGGGGCTTAATGGGCAATAGCCTAAGGTTGTTTAGTTGAAAGAGTTGTGACCATGGTCCGTTTTGGACTAAAAAATCGGCCATACGCTCTCCGCAACTTAGGCTAATATTATGGCTATTGGCGGCTTCGCGACCAAAGTACATGAGTCCGGTGTAATGACCAATATGCGCATGGGTGAGGTATACGGAATAAGGCAGGCGATCGTATTCCGCGGGAACCATCGCCAATTGTTCGGTAATATCAGGAGTAGCTTCAAGCAGGATATACTTCTTTGTTTCGGGCTCCAAAATGGCCATAGACACTACCAGACCTCGATTACTATCTCCTTTACAACAGGACTTTTCGCAGCCTAGTTGCGGCTTACCAGCATCCTGGGCCACCCCTAAAATGAGAAGCTCCTGGGCCGAAACACTGAGGCTCCAAAGAAAGGAAAGAAGGACTAGGGTCTTATTTTTCATGACCTTGAATTATCTGTTCCATGCGCAATAGGCTTTCGTAAGCTTGGCCCTGATCAAAAACGTCGATATAAAACTTTGGTCGTACCCTAACCACGAGCTCCGCCCCTTTACGACGTAGGCTAAGCACCTCGCCAAAGCTTCGCATATTGGCTTTGCGAATAATCACTAATTGGTTTTTCGATTCATCGAGTTTGAGTTTAAACTTTGGACTGGGAAACTGTGCGGCTACCGCTGGGAAAATACTGCTCAGTTCAAGCTCCGGAACAAAGTAGCTACGCTTAAAATACTTTAGGATGTCGCCCGGTTTTAATCCGCGCTTTTGCATGGGAATGGCCGCGCTTAAAGCCGAAATCAAACTTACGGCCGCAATTTTCCAAGTGGGAATATCATCGCCCATCAAAGGCCCTACGATAAACTCTCCAATGAAATGAAGGCCAAAGAAAAAGAGTAGCAAAACGAGTATGGAGCGGAGGGGGTACAAATCAGCTTTTTAGCGAATTTAGTTATTTGACACTATTGAAGATGGCCAATTTTGGGGGCTTACAAAAAAGCGTTCTTTTTCGAGGTAGACCTCGGCTTCCTTCTCGAGGATGACCACTAATTGAGGTCTGCGGGTTTCGGCAAACTTATCGACTAGGGAAGGGATTAAGGTGGACGGGGAAAGGAGCCCCGCCTTGGAAGAACAATAATAGGGAGCCATCCACTCCGGTTTTTGCAAAATGTGGAAATAGCGAGCCTCCGAAAGAGGACTGGATTCAAGGGCTTTAATATTCAACCAGGTTCCGGCCTGGGCTTTGGGATTCCAGTTTTGGGCTCGAATTTTCTCTCGTCCAATGGTATAGAAGAGCTGTCCTTTTAAGAACAATTTAGGACTTAACTTACCGAACTGCTGGCTAATTTGAGGGTGTTCCCCTAGGGCTAATTGCCGCTTGAAGAGCGCCTTCATTTTGCGCGCGAGATGATCTTTTTCACTCGGCCCCAAGAAATATTTATAATCGCTTTTAGGGGCAGTTTGCAAGTAAAACTTTAAGGCCACTTCCCAATGTTGCCGTTCACCACTGCGGGTATTTTCTAAGATGAGGTCTATCTCGCCTAGGGTTTTTTTGTCGACAATAATTTGCTCATTGGCGGCTAAAAGACGGTAATTCGGATCTTGTTTTAATCCATAAATTAAAAGTTGTTCGAAGTACCTTCCCATGGGCATTGGTCCCAAGCTTGCGAAGTGAGTCTCAAGGGCTTCAGGGTTTTGATCAGCCTCTTTTAAGCGCTTCAAAAAATCCATTCGGTGCCCATCATCTAAAAAGTAGTTTACCGTTTCGGGAAGCTCTAAAAAGGAGCTTTGATTTAGGCAAAACCACAGTCGGTTTAAATGAATACTGCTAAACAGAGGAAGGGACATGCATCGAAGGTACGCCGCTAAAATGGATTAGTCCTCCTTCGAATTCGAATTACTCCCGAGTGGTAAAAAGGGACTTTGCCAACCTCGGGCCACCGCCAAGCTGCGGATGAGCACAACTAAGGAAATGGACACTACCGCATCGATCCCTGCGGATAAACCCAGTAGTCCTCCCAACCAATACAAAACCGCTCCCGCCAATGCGGCTAGGGCATAGATTTCTTTTCTAAAAATTAAGGGGACTTGGTTGGTAAGTACATCGCGGATAACGCCGCCAAAAACGGCGGATACGATTCCTAAAATAAGAGCGATGGGAATGTCTAATTCGGCAATCAAGGCCTTTTGAAAGCCAAGGATGCTAAAGAGGCCCAAGCCGATGGAATCGAAAATAAAGAGGCTTCGGCGAATTTTACTGAGCCGCGGATAAAAGAGATAGCAAAGAATCATGGCCAAGGAAACAATAAGGAGGTAATCCAAATTATGCATCCAGGCTACCGGGGTAGCACCCATTAGTAAATCACGCGTGGTGCCTCCACCCAAAGCGGTTACAAAGCCAATAATAAAGGCCCCAACTAAATCAAACTTTTGCTCTACCGCAGCGATAACTCCAGAAATGGCGAACACCAAGGTCCCCAGGAGGTCGAGTACATAAATGAGGTCTTCTAGCGGCATGCCGCGAAGGTAGGCATTGCGATTAGTCTTGGTGCCACTCTAAAAGAAGGTTCCCGATTTTGGTGCCCGAGCCGGCATATTGGTAGGCACTTTTTGCTTGGCGCGGATTAATTTTAGTAGGATCTATGAGCCCCTCAAATTTACCGGAGCCCATTAGGCTTTGCATTTCTTTTAAACTAGCCGGAATGTTTTTAGGGATGGGAAAGGCCACCTTGCCCTTCGGCATAAAAAAGCCAAACCAAGAAAGCCAAACATTTGAGGCAAATGGACCTAACTCTGAAGAGACGTAAACCCCATTTTGGAGCAAGAGTTTGCGACATTTAAAGAAATGGCTTTTCCCCACGGCATCGATTACATGCGCGTATTTTCTTTTGGCCTTGCAGAAATCCTGTTTTTTATAATCCCAGTAGCTTTCTACGCCGCGCACTTGCCAATAGTCGCGATAGGCTTCGGGGCCCACCGCGTCGACACGGATGCCTCGGGCACGCAGGATTTGAATAGCCGCAGAGCCGATGGCCCCAGTGGCGCCAATCACTAAAACCTTACTGCCTTTTTGCAGCTTTAAGGGCCTCAGCATATTTAAGGCATAGTGTCCACCTTCAATACTGCTTACCGCTTCGCGATAGCTATGCTGACCAGGAATGTGTTCGATGGGAGCGTCTTCCGATAGGGCGAGATACTCCGCTTGAGAGCCCAAGCCAATATCATTAAATCCAAAGACCTTTTCCCCGCGACGAAATTTACTTACCTCGCTTCCGATATCGATAATTTCTCCGGCAAAATCACTGCCTAATATTTTTTTTCGTGGACGTGGCCAACCGCTGAAAAACCGCAGCAGATAAGGTTTGCCTTCTAATAGGCCACAATCGGTGCGGGATATGGTATTGCAATGAACCTTAATGAGGAGCTCCTTGGGACCGATCTCGGGCTTAGGGACCTCCATCCAATGCAGGGAATCGTAGGGACCGTATTTTTTTCTGACTAAGGCTTTCATCAAAAGCAAAGGGGCCTATGAAGGTAGTTATTATTCCCTTTCGGCAGACATGTGCTTAGCGGACAACTTTGATACGAGAGTGGGCGGTATTCCCGGCTTCATCCATAATAAGAAGCTGATGTAGCCCAGGCTCTAAGGCCACTTCCATCCGATGATGATGCTCGGTGGTACCGAGGTATTCTTCATCAACATACCAGTAAACAGGAACCTCCCCCAGGCGGTGGCCGGCCTCGAGGATCACGGTGCCTAGATGGCCTTCAAAATCTCGTGAGCGTCGGACGACCTCGAACTTTTCGGGGTAAATAAACTCCAAGGTTTCTTCGTTGGCCGCTTCGCATAAGGCGCTCCAAGCAGGTGGGGCTTCATAGTTTAAACTAGATCGTTGGGCATACCATGTCATTGCGGGGCTAAGGATCATCCATGAGCTATCGATAAATGGCCCTTGACCACAGTCTTTATGTACGCGATTTAAATCTTGATCCAGTAAGATGGGTTTGCAATACCCACAAGTTTTTAGGGGCGCTTTACTTCCGTAGATGGTATCGTGCTCTCGGCAATGCTCCTGGGCTAAAAAGCCACTTTCGGCGCAGATTACCTGTTGAACCTGCCAGTCGTAGGGAGGCTCAAAAAAGGCGCCGGCTGGGAGGTAGTCCATGATTCGGAATAGAAGGGGTGCGGAGGTCTCCACTCCAATTACACCGGGCCTTCCTTCGTAATTGGCATTGCCGGTCCAGCAAACTACTAACCAACGCCCATCGGTACCTAACGCCCAGGCATCTCTAAAGCCGTAAGAGGTTCCCGTTTTCCAGGCCATTCGTCGCTCGGAACCCCAGTTTTGCCATTCTTTAGGTCGGTTTAGTCCTTCCATTATTTCTAAGCTGGCATAAATCGCTGCGGGGTCAGACTTGGGTAAGGCGTCAAATTTTAGGGGCCGACCTAAAGGATCGTAAACAGTGCGTTCCTCTTTCTCTTCCATCGCCCATAACCACCGACGGTAGAATTGGGCAATCTGCTCGGCAGGTACCTCGGCTCCCCCCAAAATTAAGGACAGTCCGTAATGATCGGGGTCTGCACTTAAACCTTGGAGGCCATATGCCTGCAGGCGATGCAGGAAAATGGGTACTCCCATATCCTTTAAAACCCAGGCGGCCGGAACATTTAAGGATTGCTGTAGGGCCGTATATGCTGGGGTGGCTCCCCGGTATTTTAAGTCGAAGTTTTTAGGGGTAAAATCACCAAAACGCGTTGGGATATCAGGAACGAGAGCGTATGGGCTTAGTTGCCCGCTGGCAAAGGCATCAGCATAGAGCATCGGCTTTAAAATGCTTCCCGTACTGCGCGGTTTATGGAGCATATTAATTTCGGCCCCATCTGTAGTACGCCGACTGGTATTGGCCACATACACTTTAATAGCGCCATCATTTAAATCCATTACTAAGGCTGCGGCATTGTGCACCGAATTTCCTCGCCATCGGAGCAGGTGTTGATCCAGCATTTCTTCTACGCGCATTTGCCAGCTGCGGTTTAAGCTGGTTTGGATGCGCTGCTCCGGAAGTTCTTTGGCCTGCATATCGGTAAGATGATGTGCTAAATCGGGCAGAGCGTAAGGCTCGAGGGGAAGAGGCTCTTTTAGGGCTAGGCGATAAGCCAGGGAATCGAAGTGTCCTTCTTGCAATAGCTCTTGAAGCAAACGGTTTCGTTTTTCGGCAAAACGTTGTCGGTTGCGTCCTGGGTGAATGACTCCCGGCGCATTGGGAAGCACCGCTAAGGAAGCCATTTCGGACCATGATAATTGATGGGCCGCTAAGCCGAAATAGCGCCAAGCAGCAGCATCGAGGCCAACCACATTACCACCAAATGGAGCATGAGCCGCATAAAGCGCTAAAATTTCATCCTTACTGTAGCGCAGTTCTAAACGCATAGCCCTTAAAATTTCAGTCACTTTCTCCCAATAGGTGCGTGGAGGGTTGGCACGGGATAAACGAATCACTTGCATGCTAATGGTGGAGCCCCCCGATACGATGGAGCCTGCTTCCCAATTTTGCCATAGGGCTCGAAGAATAGCTAGCGGGTCGACCCCCGGGTGGTAGCGAAAATGAGCATCTTCAAACAGGATTATAGCTTCCTGGAACCGTTTAGGAACGGAATCTCCGGGCGGAAATCTCCATTGTTCATCTTTGGCGATTCGGGCCCCAAGCAGGTGTCCAGCGTTCGATTCCGTAACCGTGCTATAGGGCGCCCTAAAAAGAGGCTCTGGCAAACAGTTCCACCACCACACCAAAAATAGGAGGAAGGTGAGGAGGTAAATTCGCCGCCGGATTAGTCGACCACGACTTCTACCCATTGTCCTTTGCTATTTGCACTCACTGAGCCCTCATACATTGCTTCTACCCAGGTAGGTGGTAAATACCATTTTCCCGGATAGCTCGCCGTTAATTCTACCTTAATGGTTTTACTGCCATATCGGTAGCCATTGTAATAGGATAAAACACGATCATCGCGAATATCCTGGTAATCGAGTCCAATATCACTTGCTTCGGAAGCCGCTAAAACTCGGCTATTGGTAATTTCCCAACCGCTTGGGAACATCTGGCTAACGGCTAAGTTCTCGTAGTCTTTAGACAAGCTAGGTCGGGTGATGGTAACCATGGCAATAATGGGCGTGCCTATTTTTAATCGACTTGGGTCGAGGCTACGGCCCGCTTGATCGGTGTAACTGAGGCTTATTTCCAATCGATTACTTTGGGCTTCCTCGGATCCATACACCGGTAAACCTTCGCGCAGGATGTTGAGGTATAAAGGCTTGCCGTTATCGCTTTTAAGCGTAATACTTTGATCTGTTTCAAAGTTTTCGATTTCCATCTGGTATACACTTAGGTCGCTGCTAATTCTTTTGCTTTTACCATTTATGGTGATGGTCGCTTCCATTTTTTCGGAGCCCTCTCCAAATACACGGCTCATGGCCTGAAGGGTATAAGCGATAGTTTGGGTGCTATGCCAGCCTTCACCAAGGGTTTCGGCAATTTCCTGAGCGAGGTTTAATGCTTCCGCTCGATCGCCAATGGCATAATAGGTTTCCATCTGCATGACCTTATCGCGTAAAGCGCTACCGTAGCAATAGTAGTAATATCGAGACTCAGGGACTAACCAATCTTGATTTTGAATGAGGGTTTTGGCCGCTTCGGTCTCCCCGATTAAAACATAGGCGCTGGCCAAGCGGAATGCCGCCGAGCGCGATAGGTTTCCGCGATTTCGAAGACGAGTCATGGCCCCCATTTCGGGATTTCCTGCTAAGGCTAAAACGTACAGGCGATAGGCCTGATTGAGATCGTTGTTATTTCGGTAAATACTGCTGCCGCCCCAAATCCGAGCTTCGTTGCGGACATAACGCAGGTAAGCATCTTTCATGCCGGCGGGTAATTTATACCCCGCAGCTTCGGCAGAAATTAGGAAGTGGCCCACATAGGTGCTGGCCCAGGCATCTGCATAGCTTCGGCCAGGCCAATAGCCAAATCCACCATTGCTCAATTGCAGTCCACGAATTTTGGTGATTCCCGCATTAATGTATGCTTGGATAGCGTCTTTTTGGTCCGCCTCGAGCTCCATCCAATTTTCCAAATTAAGCTGGGCAAAGCATTTTGAAGTTGTTTGCTCTAAACAACCATGTGGATACTGGATAAGATATTCCATATGCTTGCTCAAGCCCAGCTTTGGTAGACTACTTATGGTAATCGTTAATCGATTGCTTCCGCTGATGCCAAAGGGCTCCGCCTCATAGGAGGCCGTGTTGCCATCGATTACTTCATAGTGTGTTTGCCTTTGAGCTTGCATGGGGCTACGTACCGCAATTTCAATTTCCTCAAAGCTCTTTTCAGAACCGGAAGTGGCAGTGATCCTAAGCTTCGCCTTGCCCAAGGCTCGTTGAACCTTCGCTTTAAAGTACACTGTTTTTTGCCCGGTTTGAGGGAAGCTCACTTCCTTCGTTTTATCAATAAGGTCAACTTTTCCGCTGGCGCTTAAATTGAGCTTAACCGTTTTGATGCCTTCCTTCATGGCAAAGACCGTTACCGGAATTTTAACTTCTTCCTCAGGTCCTAAAACCCGTGGCAAGGTCATTTGTACCATTAAAGGTTGCTTTACGCGAATGTTGGTATCGGCCGAACCAAAGGCTTCTTTAGAATTGGCGGCTACTACCATAAGCCTTACCCGACCCAGGTAATTCGGCATTTGCAATTTATGCTCCGCCGTTTCGCTAGCTGCTAATTTAAAGGGGCCTAAATGCCGTACCACCGGTATAAACCGATCGGCATCTTCTTCATTACGTTCTAGGAGGGCAGCATCTCCACCAATAGCCAGCATCTTAGCGATCTCACCACTAAAGCCGCCGATCACCTCATCGTAAATATCCCAAGTGCGAAGGCCAAGGGCTACCTTGCTGTAAAAGTGCGACCACGGATCAGGGGTTTTGAAATTATTGAGACCGAGTAGACCTTCATCCACCACGGCTAAAGTGTATTCCATTTCCTGGCCGCTTTCTTCGTGCACCTTAATGGTATACTCACTATTGGGTCTAATTTCTGCCGGCGCTTCTATGATGGGCTTTAAATCCGTTTCGGGGTTTACCACCATAATGGGGATGATACCGTATAAGCGCAATGGAAGGTCGTTGCCCTTGGCGCTATGCGGTTGTAGAATCATGGCGTGGGCATAACAGTTCGGTGCCATCTCCGGCGTGATTTTAAGCTCGTGCACCGTGCTACCAGCCTGTGTATTAAGAACGGTTTGGCTTACTTGTCCCTGACCGTTTTCATAGCTCAAAATAAGTCGACCCCCCGCAGCACTGGGAACGCTAATTTTAGCAGTTTCACCAACTTGGTAGGATTCCTTATCGGTTTGGACATTAAGCACGCTTACCGACTCTCCGCCAGCTCTGCCGCTCCGATCACGACCCCAACCCCAATCGATGTAGGCCAAGGAGGAGCTGCGGTGTCCGCTTTCGAGGTCTTCTACCACAATGTACATGCGTCCCCAGTGGTTATCCGGAATATTTAGATTGTAACGGCCCCGGCCATTTTCGAGTTTAACTACTTCCGAGTGAATGCGATTACTCACTTCATTGTTTAGGTAAGTTGCCTGACCTCTTTGGGCCGACCACCACCACGACCAATGCACTTTGTATACGGTTACCCTCACGGAACCTGCTATGGGTTCTCCAGCTTGGTTAACTCGTAATAAGCCTACCGGGTGATCCTTCTCCGTTTCGAGGTAACCATATTGATTGGTTTCGGGCATTTGGATACCCGCAAAGGAGGAGAATGGCGCCAAATCGAGGCTCGTGCTATTTATACTGAAACGACCACCAGGTTCAAAAACCTTGCTTCCTAAATTTAAGCGTAGCATCCCCGGACTGTTCTTAAGATAACCTAGGTCTGCCTCTATGTCGACATGACCCGAAGCATCTAGTTGCCCCTCAAAAAGCAAAGGATTTGGCAAGCTAGGAGAAGATCGTGTTTCATCAAAAAAATCGAAGAGGGGGTGTTGTTCTTTAAAAGCATTTGGGTTCGCGACAATGCGAGCTTTTAATTCAGCATTGAGCTCGGATGCCATTGCCCCCGTAAGCCATTCGGCATCCATGCTAATTAGGGCCTTTCCTTCGGCACTTCCGTCAATCACTTTATTCGGACTCTCCACTGTGATATCCAACCTATTGGGCTGGATGGTTTCTACCGAAAGGTTTTTATAAAAGGTTTTTCCTCCCACCTTCACCTGCGCCGAGTAATTTCCGGTAAGGGCATCTTTGGAGGTGGTGATTGGGAAATTGAAGATTTGATTTTTTCCCCGCGATTTAACCGTTCGGTAAATTTCTTGTCCTTTAGGGTCCTTAAGGCTTAAAACGATGGGGTGACCTTCGGGAAGCGGACTTTTAGCATCATTTAAGATGTAATCTAAAAAGATGGTATCCCCGGGACGCCAAATTCCGCGCTCCGTATAAATAAAGCCTTCTATCCCAGTACTCATATCTCTACCACCAACCGCAAAGCTGGAAATGGATAAGCTGCTGCTATTTTCGAGACTGCGGTACGCTTTTTCGGCGCCATTTTCGGCTACAGCCAGGTAAGGGCGTGTATCGAGCTTCAGCTTTAAGTATCCCGAGCCATCGGTATTGCCTTCCGAAATTAGCTGTCCCTGATAATTGTAAAACTTAATCTTTAAGCCGGATAATGGTTTGGCGGTGCTAATACTTTGGGCGTAGGTATACCATTGGGCATCGTTGCCTTTAACCACTAAGCCAATGTCGGAGGCCAATACATTTCGCTCTATTTTACGGCGACGGTTATAATAAGATATATGACAAGGGTTATCCCGCTCCTTGTAATCATAACCTTCAAAATAGTAGGGTTCGTAGTAATACGAGCTAAAGTCTTCCTCTTCCTCTTCCCAGGTGGCTTCTGCTAAGCTCGATAGCTCTTGATTGGCATCCCCTTCACAGGGGTAAAGGGAATAGGATTTCCGGAAACTCAGTTCGATGCGGTAAATCGCGCCGGGCTCTCGTTCAATTATTTTATCGAGGTCAAGGGCATAGTTATTCCATTGCAAGAGGTTTAGGCCTTCGCCCTGCAAAGGAATTCGCTCTTGGTGAATGGGTCTTGCCACCCTGCGCAGTTCATCTTCTCCCGAGAGTTTATTTACCTGTAAAAACTGATGTACATTTTCGGCATAAATCTGATAAACCTTGATGTCGACAGCGCGTAAACTAACCGCCTCAAATGGAATGTTTACCGAACCTTTGGTGGGTACAATAGTGCCCTCGTTTACAAATCGAATTTCGGGCTTACGTGCTTCAAAGCTTACTTGTCCTATGTATTCCTTGGGAAATTTATAGCCCAAGATATTCTTAATGCCCGGGTATATTTTTAGAGGAACAGCACCACTAAGCCGTTTTTTAGGGTATAAATGCACGACCGAGCCTTCAATTTCGAAGGAGGCAACATCTTGTCCATCGATTTGAAACATACCGGTAGCACTTTGCTTTTCACTGAGGGGATCGGAAAAGGAGACACTTACCTTTTGAACCGGTGTTTGTTGCACATACACGGCAATCACTTCAAAGTCGGAAAGACTTGGCACCCTTAACTGCCCTAGCTGTTTGTCGCCAAAGAAAATCGGAATTTCGTAAGCTTCCTCCTTCCTTTCTACCGAGTCTATTTTAAAGTTCCAGCGGTGTTCGCTCGGTCCGGTAGACCATTTAATTTGTGAGGCTTTTAAATCTCCAAAGCTTAAGGCCTCTTGGAGCTCGGTTTCATTGCTTAGGTCGGCCGAGCGTATTTCGCCCTGGAGGCTATTCCAAATAAGGTCCTTGGTTTGGTAAGGTTGAATTTTAAACTGTTGCAGGCTAAAGTCTTGCTCAATGGCTTGAAAACTAAACTCAAAGCTCCGAAGTTTAGGATCTACGGTGGCGATGGCGGCAAGCTCGAATTCGGCTTGATAGATTTCCCCTTGTTCGAGGGGCTGTTCGGGAATAAATTTAATGAGGTTACTTGCTTCCCAAACGGCTTGGCCTTCTAGGTTTGGACTAAAGTCGAAGAGCTCCGCCTCAATTGGAGTGCCGGGCTTTACTCCAGGGTTTAAATCCTGAGTGAGGTGAATTTCGATTTCGGAATACCTGGAAATGATACCCGAGGTGTGGGCGCTGATGAAATCAGCAAAACCGGGGTCATTTTCGGGGATGCTGGGCTGGCGATTACAGGCAATAAAAAGGAGGCTTAATAACAGTAGGGAAAGGCGTTGGCTGGTCATAAAATGAAGGGGCTTTGTAATGCAACGAAGAACCCTCCCAAGTTAGTGTAGTCCAGAGGTGATTACAAGGCCTTAAGGTTTTTTTTAATACTGTCAATCTGCTTTAATTCCGCTGCGGTAGGTCCAAAGTCTTTGGACTGCATTAGTGCCGTAAAAAACTTCAGGTAATGGGCATTTAGTTCGTCGAGCCTTTCGGCAGATGAGTCATAAACTAAACTCTGCTCCAAGCTATTGAGGCGAAACACGGATTTATAGAGTTGGATATTGTTATTGGCCGGGATACCATCTGCCGCAAAGGCATAGCACAATCCACGCGGGTAAAGTTGGGACGCTGGAATTTCTTGGTAAAAGCGGCGATTTAAAGTAAAAGAGAGATGAATGGGCCTAGGACCCTGATATTCCTCTAGGAAGTAATGACAAACGCTGGTCCAGTTTTTTTCATAAATGTCGGGGTCTACTTCTTCAAAGGAATAAGGCGCTAAGCCCAAACGGTTAAAAATCGGTTTCTGGTAAGCTTCAAAAACTAGGAAATCGATGTTAATGACTAATACATCCCGGCGAATACCTAAGGCATCTTGCAGCATCCATAGGGGGTAACTGTCGTTATCACCTTGAGTAAAAAGAATGCCATTAGGAGCAACCGATTGCAACAGGTTATAGGCAAAGTCCATCCAGTTGGCATTAAAGCCCCTATTTTTAAACCAACGCTTATTGGCTTCTTGCCTTAAACTATCGTTTCCGGTGCTAATAGCGTAGGTCACTACACTGGCGAGGAGGCCCGGAAAGTCGGCTTGCATCTGGTAGGCCTTGAGCAAATGCGCTCCGTTTTCGGAATCAACGCCGCCAGTGCTCCCTTTGGCAAAGTGGTGCACAAAAGTGTTGGGAATGTGCCTTTCCATTAAGTCGACAATTTCGTGCCCAAACCGCAGATTGGGTCCAAGTTTCACAAAATCGTCCGACCAGTTATAGCTCCCTTGAACATTGCGACAAGCGCGGTAGTAATTCCACCAAGCCATGGAGTTTCCCTTATCTTTTTCCAAGACCTGCCACCAGAGGTCGGCCTGGGCAACATAGTACTCGATACTGCGCTTTTCCTTAGCAAAGGAAATTTGTGCTTCAGGGGTGGTTAGGCTTTGAGCGCTAACCAAAAGGGGGGCAAGGAGAAAGAGGAATAGAAACCTAGGCATTTGCTTTTTTTCAAAGTTGCAAGAATTCTCCTTTTTTGAAACTTATAAAAAACCTAAATCTAGCGACTAAAGAAACGGTAGAGCACCTCGGTGCGCGGAGCAAAAAATTCGTCTAAAGTTTTTAGGGACTTAATGCGCTCTAATTTAAACTCCCGGTCTGCTTGGCGCAGATGGCAATAGGCAATTAAAGACCATTCGCCGTTTTGAAAACAAAGGGCTAAGGGATTGACTTTACGTTCACTGAGAATTCCCTCACCGCTTAGGTAGCGAATTTGGGCACTTTGATATTCTTGGCAGAGCGCTTCGAGTGTAGCTAAAGTTTTCATTAACCTAAGACCCGTTTTTTGGTGGCTTCCAGGTCTTGCTCTAAACGACTGATAAACTGGTAGCGATACTTCGCCGAAATGCTACTAATCAAGTTGGCCTTGCGGACCAATCGCTCGTACCAAAGTTGGGTTTTATGGTTTAGGGCCGGATGTTCGGAGGTTAAGGTGTGAAAGGTGAGGTGGCCAATAAAGCTAATCTTCCGATTACCAACTAGCGCCAGGGCACCGTTTCCAGTAAGCTCAATGTCACTTTCGTAGAGCTTATAATTGTCTTTCTCCTGTTCTTCAGGCACCCGGTCTATTACCTTTGTTCCGCGCTCCGCCATGGTGTTAAGGCGATTCAACATTTGATGTAAACCTTCAAATAGTGCCTCATTTACTTCTCGCGATCGGATATGCCCGGCATTATTGTAAAACTCAATCTGCCTCAAGGTGCTATCTAGGGTATTGGTGGTCCACAATTCGATGGAAGGAATTTTACAATAAGTATCGTAAATCAACTGCCCTTTTTCAATAAAATAATCGGGGATAAGTTCGGGTTCAAAGATTTTGGTTTGCAGTTCATCAACTTCTAAAACAGAGTGCATCCAATAGAACATTTTAAAAGCCGCAATGTGCGGACTGCCTAGGTTAAAGAAGATGGGAATATCCAAACAAGAATAGTACAACTGCGATTTTGGTGCTGCTGCTAGTCGCTGCAGGTTCGCCAGTAGTAGGTCTAAATATTCATTAAAGCTTTCGAAACTGGGCTGTAAGTCTTGAAAGCTAAAGTGGGCATTTTGTTGACTGGGATCACTAAGGCCATCTAAACTCAAATTATACTTGGATGCTAGCATGACTGCCTCTTCCAAGCTAAAGTTGGTCTTGCCTTTTATACGGCGATAGGCCGAATCCAAGCTCACCTCTAATCCTTCGGCAATAACCGGCGCCAGTGACTGTCCCGGGGGAAGTAGCTCCTGTAGGCGGTTAATGAACAGGTCCTGCAATTTCACCTCATCCTTCATGCTACTAAATTACGCATAAACCGCAATAACCACAGTTTGATTTTGCACTTTTCGCAAATCCCGTCTACCAGCTTCAGGAATACCGCGATAGTTTTTAAGCGCTCATGGTAAGGATCGATTTATTCGCAAAATACGCCAAAACCTATACGGGACGTGCGTTTGGTCGTTTCCGGTACTTCTTATGCACGCATAGCTTTGTGGTATAATTATTAAATAATCAATCGTCATGAAAAAGTTAGTTTACAGTTTAATGCTTTTAGGGTTTTTAACGGTTTCACTCCGAGCCCAGGCTACTATGGAGCCCTATAAAAGCATAGCTATTATAAGTGTTGATGCCAACGGGATTAATCTCGACAATGTGGCGATGGCCAATTTGATTCGCTTTGAGTTGGAGAAAGTCCAAAAGTTTGAAGTACTTGATAAGTACGATGTAGAAGCGAAAGTTAAAGAGCGTGATATTGATGTAAATCATGCTTTTGGGAAATCGGCATTAATTGATATCGGACGTAAGATTAAGGCCGATTATATGTTAAGCGGCTCGGTGCAGCGCTACGGTTCTAAGCTCATCTTTATTTTACGTTTAATTGATGTGCAAAAAGAGAAGATTACGCGCTCCGATGTACAAGAATACATCTACGATGAAGATTACCTGCAGTTGATGTCGAAGGTTTCCATTGCAAGCCTTTTAGACTTGGAGGTAGACGCGGAGCTTAAAGCAAAACTGACCAATGTGGAGATTCCCGTAATTACCGAAGGACAAACGCTGCGTTTAAACGGACCTCGTTTTGGGATGCAGGTAATTAATGGTCGACTAGCCGACCGACTAGCCGCTCCAGAATCTCAAGGAGGTTACAACTCGCCTAATTTCTCAACGGTTTTTGCCTATCAGCAGGAAGTGCAATATGTAAGCTCTGGGGAGTTTCAAGCGCTATTAGAGATCATTGGTTCTGTTAATGCCATAGAAACCAAGTACGCCAGTCCGAGTCTTACCCTCTTAAACGGTTTTCGCTATGGCGGCTGGGAGATTGGCTTTGGTCCGGTGTTCCGATTTAACCGTACTGCCGAAGGGTACTACGACGCCGAAGGAGATTGGAATATGGGGCCACTCCCCGAGAATTCGAACTACGAGTTGATTCGCAATATTGATAAGAGAGGGGACCTAGGTTTAACCACCGGCTTAATTGTGGCCGCAGGATACACCTTCCGCTCGGGACACATCAACTTCCCGGTTAACATATACTATTCTCAGGTACCCACCTTCGATTCTCATGTAGTAGGGTTTATGCTCGGGTTTAACATTGCCCGTTCCAGAAAATAGATTGGTTGTTCGCTTAGCAAAGCGGCGCTCTTTTCGAAGGGCGTCGCTTTTTTTATTGAGGCTTTACCATTTTTAAGCGGTAGACCATCGGCAACTTCCCCTCCAAGCCCTTAATTTGATAACGACGCGGGCCAACTTCAAGCATATTGTTGAAGCAGTTATAGGGCGAAAAATCGAACTCGTCGAAAGACTCTAGTTGCAAACCATTCTTGCGCAAGGCGGAAATTACCTCCCCTAAATTGTGATTCCAACTGATGGTGCGATTTTCAATTTTCGCTTCTCGATCGGCATAGGTCCCGGTTTCTACTTCTTCAATTTTACCTTGATTGAAGTAAGAATATTCGATGGTCTTAAACTGCCCATCAAAAATCCAGATCACTGGATGAAACTCAGCAAAAATAAAGGCCCCGCCAGGTTTTAGGGATTGAGCTACGACCTTCGCCCATCGATCCATATCTGGCAACCAACCGATGGTCCCGTAAGAGCTAAAAACTAAATCGAATTGGCGGTTTACCGTTTGAGGAACGCTGTACACATCCGAAACTTGAAATTCGGCGTCTAAGCCCAATTCCTTATTTAGGTTCTGCGCAACTTTTATGGCTTCATCCGACAAATCGATTCCTAGGCAATTCGCCCCCATTCTTGCTAAGCTCAAGGTGTCCTGTCCAAAATGACATTGTAAATGAAGGAGGCTCTTCCCTTTAATATCGCTTAACAGCGGCAGCTCGATTTCGCTAAGCGAATTCCAGCCAGATCTAAAGGCGTCCATCTGGTAAAAGTCGGAGTTGAGGTGACTTTCCACCTTGGCATTCCATGCTTCGCGGTTGAACTTAAGATAATCTTGATCCATCAGGTTTTACTTAGTTTAAAGATTCGAAAAGCGCCATAAGCCACAATTAAGAAAATTGTTAAGCCAATAAGTAAATCGGGCCACGGGCTTTGAAAGTACCAAACTAAAACTCCTGCAGTAATGACCCCGGCATTTATAATTACATCGTTGGAGGTAAAAATAGTGCTCGCTTGCCAAGATGCTTTTTTAGAGCGGTGGGAATGAAGTAGGTATAAGCACCAGGAATTGGCCAATAAGGCTAAAAAAGAGGTAGCAATCATAACCGAGCTTAAGGGAGTATAGTCTGCTGCAGTAAAACGAATCCCCAAACTGTAAAGTCCAAGACCAGCGAGGCTAATTTGCAGTATACCCGCAGCCAAAGCTACCCGTTTTTGCAGCGAGACGCTTCGATTTAAGGCCATCAGCGCCAATCCATAAACGAGCGCATCCGCTAGCATATCGAGTCCATCGGCTTGTAAACCAAAGGAGATGCTATACAGTCCGGTAAAAAGCTCAATAAAGAAAAAGGAAAAATTGATGAGCAGCACATATATTAGGAGCCGTCGTTCACGTCGGGGGTTTTCCTTAAGCTCAGGGGGTTTTTGCCAGTCTCGACTGAGTACGCGATCGCTAAGCTCCAAGTCGGCAATTAAAGACTGCAAGCGCGGGAATTCTCCTTCATACCAGATGGCTAACTCACGTTGTTCCAGGTCAAAATCTAAAAAGTGAATGGTTCCTTTAAAATCCTGCAGTTTTAAGCGGATTAAATTTTCCTCGGAAGGACAGTCCATTTTGGCGATATGAAAGCGCGCGTGTTCCACTAAGCCTTTTTAACGAACTCCGATTTAAGGGCCATAGCTCCAAAGCCGCTGATTTTACAATCAATGTTGTGGTCGCCTTCGGTAAGACGGATGTTTTTAACCTTAGTGCCCGCCTTAATGGGCTTTGGAGATCCTTTTACAGGAAGGTTTTTTAGAACAATCACGTCATCTCCATCCGATAAAACTTGACCATTACTATCTTTTACTTCGAGGCCTTGCTCCACTTTAGTGGGATCCCATTCGTGGCCGCATTCTGGGCAAGCAAAAAGAGCGTCGTTTAAGGGGTAGGCATAGGGTGATTTACATTCGGGACAAGGAGTGGTTTCGGGCATGGCTTGAATTTGGGGCAAGGTACTTATTCGCTCCTTTAGGGAAAAGAAAAACCCTCTCCGACCAGGGCCGAAGAGGGCTTTTAGAATGATTTAAGAAGTGCTTATTTCAAAACTACTTTTTGAGTAGCTACGAAACCATCCTCGTTGCTCACGTTTACAATGTAAACACCTGCTTCAAGGTTGTTGGCATTCCATTCTACTTTACCTTCTACTTGGTTCATAGCGCTTACTTGCGCACCAGTAAGGTTGTATACTTTAACATCGTAAGTACCTTGTGGTAATTCGATAGTGGTAGTTCCAGAGAATGGGTTAGGATACACATTCAACTGCGCTACTTCGTTTTCGATTACGCTCACTGTAGCACAGTCTTCCCATGGAGCACTGTTTACTACCGCGTTACCGCTAGTACGAACTAGGAAACGGTTGAAGTCACCAGTACCGCTAGGCTCTAAACAAGAGGTATCAGTAGCAGCAACAAAGCTTTCTTCTGTTTGATTTCCGCTTCCGTCTTCAACCATGTATTTGAAGGCGATACGACCAGGACATAATTGGGTAACGGTGGTTTCAAATACTCCAGGCTGAGTAGTAGAGGCCGTAAGCTCGATAGCACCACCTTGCCACTGAGGATCGGTGAAGTTACCAATCAAGAATACTTTTACGAAGCTAGAAGGACCATTGGTCATATCTACTTGGAAAGTAACATCGGCAGGAGGAGGTAATGGAGAACAAGAACCGCTAGGTAAACCGAAACAACGTGGAGCAATAGTAGTATCGCCACTAAAAGTAATTACGTTGTTGTTACCTGGCTCCCAGTTGGCGTTTCCACCTTTAATGATACGAGCTTTGTACTGGAACTCAGGAGCTACAGCAGGAAGAGTGATATCATACACTAAGTCGCCATCGCCATCAGATAAGAAGTCACCACCACTCCATCCGTTGAATGGACCAGCAATATCAACTGAGTCGGTAGCAGGATCAAAATCACAAAGCGCACCGCTCATGTCAACCTGAATGGTTAAGTCGAAAGTGTCAGGAATAAAACAAGGACCACATTGCGCGTAGCAAATAGGACCAAATACAGTATCAGCAGCAATAATAAGCTGACGGTTGTTGTTTACGGCACAAGAAGAAGGTACGCCTTCATCTGATCCCCAAGCAGAACCATTAACGAACTTGAAGTTCATGGTATCGGTAGTAGGGATGTAGGCAATGTGACGGTAGATAGAGTCACCTAGAACGTCATAAAGCTCGGTAGTTCCAGGAGACCATCCTTGGAAGTCACCAGCTACCGAAACAACAGTGTCGATGCTAGCCTCAAGGCTCATGTCAAGCACCATAGAAACGGCAGAATGCCCCATTGGAGCAGCACCAGCAAACATTACCGCTGCTAAAGTATCATCGGCAGTAACCTGAACCCAACGGTTGCTGTTACCTCCGTCAAAACCTAAGCCGGCACTAACTTGTGCTGGAGCAGGAACGCCTTCGTCATCACCCCAAGCGTTACCATTAATAAACTTGTACTGATACAATCCATCAGGGATGTTTACAGTAACCGCATAGATGTTGGAAGTACCAACCTGACTTAATGCAGTAGCTGCAGGATCCCAGTTACCGGCTGCACCAGCAGCCATCTGAAAATCACCGGCAATGTGAACGCCATTAGCGCTAACAGTTTGACCGGACATGTCTACTTGAAAAGTAACACTACGCTGGCCCCAGGCTGCACCTGCCATCATCATGGCCAACATCAATGTGTAAATTTTCTTCATAATAAAAGATTTAAGTTCCGATTTAGTAAGTGTAAGAATTACATTTATTGCACAAATAAACGAAAAAATATCTTCTTTGCGCTAATATTGTGGCCAAGATAAAGCCTCTTTAACGTATGAAAACTGAAGAAAATCATAGTTTATACTTTTTACTGTTAATTTTTTGTGCCTTTAGCTTAGGTGCTCAAAATCAATTCTATCCACCGCATTGGTTTCAAGGCTTAAAGGAAACAAAGCTCGAAATCATGGTGTACAACGAACAAGGCTTCTCTCAAGAGGCTCAGGTTCGTTTAAGCGAAAACCTTCCTTTTACGGTTTACCGTCCGAGTGGAGCAGCCGGAAGTGCAAAGTATATTTTCATAAACCTCGACTTAAAGGGCTTCGCCAAAGCTGGGTTTGAGGTGCAAATTGAGGGCAGTACTTATAATTATCAGCTTAAGCAGGCAAATGCCCATCGGCCCCAGCCACTTGTACCTTCGGATGCCATCTATCTTATTACCGCCGATCGCTTTGCTAATGGGGATCCAAAAAATGATGTGTCGAAAAACATGAATGAAACCAAATATGGTCGTAAACATGATTTTGGTCGGCACGGAGGCGATTTACAGGGGGTGACCAATCATCTCGACTATATCCAGGAAATGGGTTTTACCGCCACCTGGACCTCTCCCGTAATGACCAACGACGAATTTAAAGAGAGCTATCATGGCTATGCCATAACCAACCATTACGAAGTAGACCCCCGTCTGGGAGGTGAACAAGCTTTCCGCAGTTATGTAGAGGCCTCTCATGCCCGTGGAATGAAGGTGGTTTTGGATGTAGTGTATAATCACACCGGATCGCAGCATTTCTTAAATCTTAATCCGCCCGACTCCTCTTTCTTTCACTACGATATGATGCATACCCGCAGCAATTTCAGGGCGGTAAACGTGATGGATCCACATGCTTCCAAAGCAGATGTCAAGAAGTTTAGTGAGGGTTGGTTTGATGATCATATGCCCGACGTGAACCAAAAGCAGCCTCAGTTTGCAAACTATCTTATCCAAAATTCGCTCTTTTGGATTTTAGAGTATGGCCTCGACGCTTTTCGTATCGACACCTATGCCTACCCCGATCAGTCCTTTATGGCAGAGCTAGCTCGCAGGATAAAACTGGAGCGTCCGAACTTTTTTATGTTTGGCGAAATATGGGTACACTACCCCGAAATACAGTCCTACTTTGCCGGTGGTAATCCTTACAATCCCAACGATAGCCGTCTTGATGCGGTAACCGATTTCCAATTTCGATATGCCCTAAAGGAGAGCTTGGACAATACCCAATCTTGGACCGGTGGCGTGGCCAAACTTTATTACCGTTTGGCGGCCGACCATATGTATTCGGATCCCTCTCGACTGATCACCTTTATTGATAACCACGATGAGCCTCGCATTTTTGGAGAATTGCATGGTAACATCAATAAAATGAAAGTGGCCCTAGGCGTATTGTACACGATGCGCGGAATTCCATGTACTTATTACGGTACAGAAATTTTAATGCAGGCCACCGAGCACCATGGCGTAATTAGGGAGGATTTCCCAGGTGGATTTAAAGGCGATGCCCTTAATAAGTTTGATCCTTCCAATTTGAAGGGACAAGAGGCGGAGGTTAATGCGTACATGCGGAAGCTTTTAGCTTGGCGGGCAAAAAGCCTAGCTATAACCCAGGGTAGCTTCTTGCACTTTGTTCCCGAGAATGATGTTTATGTATACTTCCGCATTCACGAGGGAGAAACGGTTATGGTGGTTATTAATACCCATCCGAACGATAACCGAATAGTAGACTTAAATCGCTTTAGAGAAGTTTGGTCGGTGATGGACTCGGGTTACGATGTCCTTACGGGAGAACCTGGGCCAATGGATTCATTGGAAATGGAGCCCATGTCGATTCGGATTTTTAGCCGAACCCGCTAAGGGAAATCAGTATAAAAAAGAAGGCCCCGAGTGTTTATACCCGGGGCCTTCTTTTTGGTTCTATCGTTTAGTTGCTTGTGGCAGCTAGTTTTTTAGCCTCTCCAAAAAGAGGCTCTTTAATACGCAGGGTAAACAAGGCCGCTAAGATGAACAATACACCGCCAAAGGCGAGGTAGTAAATCGCATAATCTTCGAAGAAGGCGTGTACTATGGGTCCACCAATCAGGGCATTTATAATTTGGGGGATAACAATAAAGAAATTGAAGATTCCCATGTAAACGCCCATCTTATTAATGGGTAAGCTGTCGATTAACATCGCATAAGGCATGGTTAAAATACTGGCCCAGGCGAAACCAATACCCACCATGGAAATAATGAGGTAGGATGGATCGGAGATGAAATACATCGAAACTAATCCCAAGCCGCCTGACAATAAAGCTAGAATATGCACAAACTTCCTACTGGTAGCTTTGGCTAATGGGGTTAGGATAAATGCAAAAATGAGGGCGAAGAAATTATACCAACCGAAGAGCAGACCTACCTGGTCACCGGCAGAATTAAAGGTAGCAGAGCTGGTATCCTGTGGACTTAATCCATAGTGATGTGTGGCTACGGCCGAGGTGGTATACACCCACATCGTAAACAGGGCGAACCAGGAGAAAAATTGCACCAATCCGAGCCTTTTCATGCGCGTGGGCATATTCCAGGCGTCGACAAAAATTTCGCTCATCGGCGTTTTTTCCGGTTTTCCAGAGCCCTCTTTCTTGCCTTGGTAGCGTGCAAATTCTTCGGGCGGGTATTCTTTTACCGTAACAATAGTGTAGAGGATGGTGCCAATAAGGATTAAGGCCCCGATGTAGAAGGACCAAATCACATTTGGAGCCACACTCCCCACGGCTGCAGTATTTGCTAAGCCAAACCAATTGTGCAAAACCCAAGGTAGTAAGGAACCGAGTATAGCTCCGGCACCAATTAAGATTGTTTGGACGCTAAAACCCAAAGTACCTTGTTTCTTAGGCAGCATATCGCCAACTAAGGCCCGGAAAGGTTCCATCGAAATATTGAAGGAGACATCCATCAAGGCCAAAAAAGCAATACCAATCCAAAGAATGGCGGAGATGCCCATAAATTCGGCGGCCGACATTTCCTCACCGCCAATGATGTTGGAGTTAGGCAGAAAGATTAAGCCTAAGGCAGCTAAAATGGCCCCTACCAAAAAGTAGGGTTTACGACGCCCAAGCTTCCCCCAGGTATTATCGCCCATATGGCCAATAATAGGTTGCACAATTAAACCGGTTAAGGGGGCTACAATCCAAAACCAACTAAGGTGATGCACATCCGCGCCATAGTTGGCTAAGATTCGACTGGCGTTTCCGTTTTGCAAGCCGAAGCCCATTTGGATGCCCAAAAATCCCATGCTTAGGTTGATAATGGAACCCAGGCCTAAGTTGGGTTTCTCGGCGCCGGTGCTTTTTAATTCAGAAGTACCCGATTGCATAGGCGATTATTTAGAAACCATTATTAGGTGTGTACCACCCGCCAGTTTATAGGGCTTGCTTAGGTCGAGATCTTGACCTTTGAGGTAGTCCATCGCTTCACCCGCCGACCAATACTTGCTAAGGTCTATATCCATATGCGTAAAGGCACTGTTGAAATTCATTAGGAAACTTACCTGTTGGCCATCAATTCTGCGGCTATAACCCACGATCATTGGGTCTTCGGTGGTAATTATTTCAAATTCGGAAACCTCCGGATTACTGTTTAGGGCAGGATGCTCCCTTTTAAGAGCCAAGGCCTTTTTATAAAATGGGTATTGACTTTCATCTGACCAATCGATGGTATCTTTTTCGAAGAATTCTAAGCGTTTATTTAAACCTGCTTCTTGTCCCGAATAAATGAGGGGCATGGAGCGAGGCAATCCCAAACAAAACAGATAGAAATTCTGAACATTGGTACCCATCCGCTCGAAAGCGGTACCATTCCACGAGTTTTCATCGTGATTAGTCACAAAATTCATGCGTAGGGCAGAGGCTTGGTATAAACTGTCCTCTTTTTCGAGGTAGGTCCATAAATCGCCGAAGTCCATTTCTTCTTTGGCAATTTCATTTAAGATATGATGTAACTCCCAACCATAAGTCATGTCGAAAGCCGAATGAAACTCTGGTCCTTCCGCTTCGGCCAACATAAATACCGGCTTAATGGAATCTAAAGCTACACGGGTTTCGTTCCAAAATTGAAGGGGAACCATCATGGCCACATCACAACGGAAGCCATCAACATCTGCTTCTTCCACCCAAAACTTCATTTCATTGCGCATGGCAGTCCACAATCCTTTATCCTCATAATTAAGGTCGGCTACATCGCTCCAGTCGGCAACGGGCGGAATGATGGCTCCGGTAGAATCATGGGTATACCATTCGGGATGCTCTTGGGTCCAATGATGATCAAAAGCGGTATGATTAGCCACCCAGTCTAAAATAACCTTCATGCCGCGGGCGTGGGCATCATCAACCAATTTTTTAAAATCCTCCATGCTACCAAAATTGGGATTCACAGCGGTATAATCGGAAATGGAATAGTAGCTTCCCAAGCCTTCTTTACGATTTTTTACGCCAATAGGCTGTACGGGCATAATCCAAAGCACATCAACCCCAAGTTCTTCCAAACGATCTAAATGGGAGGCAAAGGCATTGATGGTACCTTCGGGGGTATACTGGCGGATATTTACTTCATAAATATTCGCATGCTCGGTCCAGGCTAATGGGTTTTCCGAAACGGAAGTGCTGTCGGCTTGCGTTTCGGTTTGGGGCTCTGGGCTTGGGCTTTGACAAGCCGCTAAGAGGCCGATAACGATAGTAAAAAGTAGGATTTTTTTCATTTTGGCGATTTAATAGTTGGCAAAGATTTGGTAGGATAATCCTTTGATGGGCGCTAAACCGACCCGTTCCATTCCGTCGTTCACTAAGGCGTTACGAACCTTATTCAGACTGCGTTTAGCTTCAAACTCAAAGGGTAAAATGATTTCTTGTGCTTCTTCCGAAAGGTTGAACACGGTAATTATTATTTGGCCGAAATACTCACGTCGAACAATCAAAAGGGAAGCTTCTACATAAATTTCGGTGCTTCCATAAAGAAGAGGCATTTCGCTGGCGCGTAATTGGTTAAGCTCCGCAACTTGATTAAACAATAGCTGCTCCTTTTCATTCCAATCGTCAAAACGCATCATGCGACGGTTGTCGGGGTCGTTCGCTCCAGGTAAACCAATTTCATCCCCATAGTAGATGCAGGGAATGCCCGGTACGCTGTAGTTAAAAGCATGCAGCATCGCTAAACGCTTATAGGCTTTAGGCCCGGCGGCTCCAATTTCACGATCCCAGCCCGCAAGCTTCGCGTCCTCATCAAAGCGAACGTCACCATTAGCATATGAAATAAACCGCGCTCGATCTTGATTTCCAGAAATGTTGCCCATTAAATGGTTGGCGCCATAGGTGGCGAGGCTAGCTTCTAGAACGGCCTTTAGGTTCTCCGCATTTTCGCTTTTCGCGAAGGTGGTTACCGCGGCATCATAAAGGTTAAAGTCGAATTGAGCATCCAACATTCCGGTAGAGATGTAGCTATTAATCAAGCCAGGGCTACCGTACGTTTCTCCGATTTGATAGATGGGTTCATCCCGCAATTGGCGAATACGGTAAGTTAGGGTGCGCCAGTACAGTTCGTCGATGTGCTTGGTGGCATCATGGCGAAAACCATCCAACTGGAAGTTTTTTAGCCAGTACATGGCCGAATCTACCATAGGGTCTACCACTTCCCATTTGCGCAAATCGAGGGTAGGTAAGTGATCGTCGAACCAGGTGGTAAGGCGATACTCATCCCATTTCTCGGTATTCTTCGTACTATCGGGTAAATATAAGTTGGTGGTCCAGCCCGCATCTTTATTTTGTTGATATACAGGATGCTGTAAGTGCACATGGTTAGCCACATAATCCAGGATTACATTAAAGCCCTGAGCATGCGCCGAATCTATGAGGCCGGTAAAAATGGCCTTGTTACCAAAGCGGTAGTCGATACGAATATTACTAATTGGCCAATAGCCATGATAACCAGAGAAGGTGCTTTTTACACGTCCTTTATCCCAGTAGCCCCAGGCATCGGTAGGATTTTGAATAATAGGTGAAACCCAAATACTATTAATGGCAAGTTTCTTAAAGTAACCTTGACCCAGGGTGTTTTGAATGCCCTGCAAATCGCCTCCCTGATAATTGGCTTTAGGATGGATGGTGCTGTCTTGAACCGGCTCATCGTTTTTAGGGTCGCCATTAGCAAAGCGATCCACCATAATAAAATACATTCTTGCCGTGTGCCAGTCTTTACGATTGAGCGTGGAGGCGTCTGTAATCACTTTCCCGTATTCCAAGGGAATCAATTGATCTCGACCTTTATTTTCACCTAAGTATTGAAAAATCCGTAGGTAAGAACGGGGAAGACTTTTGGCCTCTTCCGGAATGCGAATATTACAAACCGGAGGCATAATTTTTTTGCATGGAACCTTGAGCTCGCTATTGTTCCAAAGCGCAACAATTTGTCCCGAAGGTTGCTGGTGTTTTACCAAAACATAATCTCCATCTTGGGCTAAGCTGTAAGGAGCTGCTTGAATAGAGTCTCCCTCTACATAAAGCACATTGTTAAAGCTTCCCAGGCCATTGCTCACCTTTTGACTAATATTGGGATCGAGCACCTCCTGTCCCTCTACATACAATTTGTATTCATAACGACCGGGTTCTAAGCGCAAGGTTTTGCTGTAAGTTCCCCGGCGGTATTTCATGGGTTTCGATTCGCGATTCCAATTGTTAAAGGTGCCAATTAATCGCGCATCGCGGTTTTTACCAATATCATCACGATCGTAGGTAAACACTACTTCCTTGGCGGCCGATTTAATTAAAACGAGGGCTTTCTCTCCTTCGGCTGTTTCAATTTTAAGGGTGCTGATTTTTTGCAGGGGATTACCAATGAGTAGCAATCGGTCTTCATCATCACTTTCATTAATCAAGCCTTGCGGCAGATGAATTTCGCCCGGTTTTAAGTCGGCTAAATAATCTCTTAGTATAATTTCGGTGGTGTCGGGATTGAGGTATACCGGCGTATATAATCCACCTAAGGCTACTTGAGCATCGGACTCGAACAGGCCGAACAAGCTCAAAACAAGGAGGTAAAAAGTTTTTTTCATACTAGGTTGATGACTACAAATATAAACATATGTGTAAAATGTACACTTATAATAATTTGTTGGTTAAAAGGGGTTTACAGAAAGGGGATAAGGTTTTCGGCAAAGTCCATTGGTTTTTTAATCCATTCGGGTGCCGAAAAGCGGTAGCCCAGAAAAAAGGAATAGTCCAAACGATACTCTTCATTGCGCACATGGCTTCCTTCTTGTCGGTAGTATAAATCCGCTCCATCATAGCGAATACCGGCGTACCAAATAGGGCCATTATAGCCAATGGAAGCTGATGCCCGACAGGCCCAAGCCCAGTTATTTTGGCGGCTCAGCTGATCACCATCAGTTAGACGGCTGAGAATCCGGTTATGCAAGTAGGCTCCTCCTAAATGGGCGCTTAGGCTGGCGTAGAAATGCTCGCCTAAAACGTAATTATAAGCATAGCCCGGACAAAGGATAAATTCGAAATTTTGGGAGGTCTGACTGTTCACAGGCTTCTGGATATCGCCAAAACTGTAGTAATCGAATTCAAATAAGGGTAAAAAGGAACCGGCACTTTTTAGCTGTCGTTCCGTTTGGGTATAGATACTTCGATAGGAGAAGTTCTGGTTTAAAGTGTAAGCAAAGAGGAAATCGATACCCCGCATTCTGTGGTTGGGAAACTGGATGTAGGGGTCACCCTCATGCCAGTTGATAAAATCGGAGGTGTTTCGCAGGTAATGGCCTTGCACATTATGGAATTCGGCCCCAAGGATAAAGTTTGATAGCACCATGGTGGTGCCCAGATTGAAGCTTTGGGTTTTACCCTTAAGATCTTCGTCGCCATTACCAGGCAAAAATGCGGGACTAATAGCAAAGCCGAGGCTTAAGAACCGATAGTTGGCTTCCAGACGCAGGCTGTTTTTACTATTTGGTGCAATGTCGTATCGGAAATTTGGCCCCCCAATACTAAAGGTTTTGTAATGGTTATTGAGGCTGATGTCTAAGGCCAGAGATTCTTGCAGGTCTTGAATGTAATTCTCGGAGTGATCGGAGTTTTGGGCCACAGCGCTTAGGACTAGGCCTAAATAGAACAAGGCCATAAAGCTCAGGCTTGTTTTACTGCGTCTCGAGATCATTTTTGGAAATTACATTTTTTAGGCGAGGAACTTACCTACTATTTAAACAGTAAGTACTCGGCGTACTGCAAAGCGGTGGCAAGTAAGTTATTCCGCCCTTTGGCTTGGTCCTCAAAATGGCGCAAATCCTCCTGATTTAAAATCTGTCCATCCTTTATCACATACTTGGGCTTTTGGAGGTGCTTTAAATCTTCTAATGGGTTGCCATTTAGTACAATTAAATTAGCCCTTTTCCCCGCTTCGATGCTCCCTTGGTCATTCAAGAAGCGATGACTTTGAGCAGGGGCCCAAGTGGCAGTGCGCAAAACTTCGAATAAACTTAAACCTGCCTCCTCATAAAAAGCAAGCTCCTGATGGATGGAATAACCCGGAAGGGTTACGCCAATGCCAGCATCGGTTCCACAAATTATGGGGACGCCCGCTTTATGCAATTCTCCTACCGCATACAGGTGAAATTGATGCTGGGCAAATATTCGTGCTGCGGTGTTTGCGTCTTCGCTTTGTTGACCTTGCCAACGACTAAATTGCTCTTGGCTATCCACCATTTTAATCAATGGGTTGATATACTTAAGATCGGCTGAGTCGAGAATGTTAGGCTGACGAATCAGCTTATGGATATTCTCAAAAACAATGAGGGTGGGGCATAATCGTGCATGGGGACTATTTTTATAGTCGGCTAGCAATTTTTTAAAGGCATTCGTGTCGAGCCGGTAGTTTAAGGCTTGCTGTACAATTTCTTCGGCATGCTCAAGGCTGATGATGTTGGGGTGAAAGTGATCGGTATAAGCCACTTTTTGACTGGGATGCGCGGCGATCTCAATGCCACGATCTTCCGCAATTTGGAGAATCGCTTCCATTTGATTGGCTTCCAGCCCGTAGTATGTTTTCACAATATCGTATCCCGCCTCGATATCCTTAATTACCCGGGCTTTGGCTTCTTCAACGGAATAGAGGTTGAGGTTGTCGTCGCCAATAAACTCCTTGCCGGTGAGCTTTGGTCCGGCGGTATAAAAGCTCGGTCCCATAAGCTCCCTATCGGCTAAATCCTCTTTTATTCTGAGGTGCAGGGGCATTCCCCATAAATTGCGAATGGTGGTTATCCCATTGGCTAGGTAGAGGCCAAGCTCCTGTCGGTCCCAAACGTGCACGTGCATATCCATCAAGCCCGGCATTAAGTAGCTTCCTTCTCCATCTATTACCGGTAAATCTGTTTGTGGAGTTGTATCCAATACAGCTAATATGTGGCCGTCTTTTATGTGTAAGCTATGCCCTTTAAGGAGGGTGTCGCGATCCATAGGAAGGATGTGTACCTGAGTCAGAATATATTCTTCCGGGCTGTCAAATAGATCATCGCTGCGGAGGTAGACCGTTTGATAATAATCGTGAAGATGAATGGTGATGATGCCTAGTAGCAACAGACTAAAAAGCCCCAAGATGCTTTTGATGATGGGTCGAATAAAGCGCATAGGGGAAATTACAGGATTTTGAAATAATCGAGAGGGGGATAGCCGCTAGGGAGAAAGAAGCTTCCTTTGGCCTTGCTCAAAAAAAAACCGTCCTGAGCAATCGGGACGGTTTTTCGTATTTCGCGTAAATCTATAGGCTGATGGTTTCCCCATGTACGATTACTTCTACCGGGTCGCCACTTATTTTTTCAATTTGATGCTTATCGGCATGAAGATGCACCTTTAAAACAGAATTTCGGAAGTTGATTTTAAAGGCAATTCCTTGCCAGTGTTCGGGTAAGCGAGGGTTAAAATGCAATCGCCCATCACGAACTCGCATTCCGCCAAATCCTTCAACTACACTCATCCAGGTACCAGCCATGGAGGTAATGTGTAAACCTTCGTGCACCTCGCGGTTGTAGTCGTCTAAGTCTAACCTCGAAGTACGTAAATACATCTCATAGGCCTTATCCATCATCCCGAGAGAAGCGGCTTGAACCACATGAACACAGGGCGATAGTGAACTTTCATGAACGGTGCGAGGCTCGTAAAATTCAAAATTCCGCTTGAGCTCCTCGCTGCTAAAGTGGTCTTCAAAGAAGTAAAACCCTTGCAATACGTCGGCTTGTTTAATAAAGCAAGAGCGAAGAATGCGATCCCAACTCCAGTGTTGATTTATCGGACGTTCCTCATTAGGAAGGTCGTCGGCCATACGCTGCTCCTTATCAAGGTAGCCCTCTTGCTGTAAAACAATACCTAGGTTCTCATCTACCGGAAGGTAAACCGCGCTACTGATTTTTTTCCATAAAGCTAGTTCTTCCTCAGCCTTAAATTGGGCTTTGGCCTCAATGCGTTTAAGGTCGGCCGGAGATTGCTGAGCAACTAATTTATGGCAGTCGGCCGCATACTCTAAGCACCACTTTGCGAGGTAATTGGTATACCAGTTGTTGTTTACATTATTCTCGTACTCATTAGGTCCCGTAACCCCCAACATCACATACTGCTGCTTGCTTTCGCTCCAATTGAAGCGCTGAGCCCAAAAACGAGCAATGCCCATCAAAACCTCTAAGCCATATTCGGCTAAATAGGCTTCATCGCCAAAGTACCGCACGTAATTAAAGATGGCGTAGGCGATAGCACCATTACGGTGAATTTCCTCAAAGGTGATTTCCCATTCATTATGGCATTCCTCACCATTCATGGTAACCATAGGGTATAATGCGGCCCCATTGGTAAAGCCGAGCTTGGCCGCATTCTCAATCGCTTTTTGTAGGTGGTTGTAGCGGTAGATTAGTAGGTTACGAGCTACATCCTTACCTGCAGAAGCCATGTAAAAGGGTAGGCAATAAGCCTCCGTGTCCCAATAGGTTGAACCACCGTATTTTTCGCCGGTAAAACCTTTCGGGCCAATATTTAATCGGGCATCCTCACCCGTATAGGTTTGGGTGAGTTGGAAGATGTTAAAACGAATGCCTTGTTGCGCTTCGTTATCCCCTTCGATAATAATATCACTTTGCTCCCAGCGAGCTTTCCAATCGTTTATTTGCTCTTCTAACAATACTTTAAAGCCATCGCGTCGCGCCTGACTTGCTAATTCATCAGCCCGTTGAACCAAGCTTTCCTTAGGATCGTGGAAAGAGGAGCAAATGGCGGCATATTTATATAAAGAGTAGGTGCTGTCGGCTTTCGCCTGAATGGTAAAAGCATTTTCAGCGTATTTATCGCGACTGCTTTCCTTGGGGTAAAGGGGTAAAGGTTCGCCACTACCTTGGTACAATTCGTAACGCATGGCCGCCGCAACCTCAAAATCCAATTTTTTGGTGCGGGCCTTAATGACTGCCTTTTGGGTAGCCACGTTCTCTTCAATGCCCTCCCAAAACTTCTCATCATAATTAGAGTCGTGATTCTCTACATCGAAGTCGAGGTAAGGAACAATCTCTACGGGAGCAGAGAAACCTTCCAGTTTGAAGTTATAGCGAATCGCCCCAATTTCTTTGCGCTTCATGCTGATGAAGCGCATCACCTCGGCGCTAAAAACCTTGCCTTCTGCTAGTTCCACGCTAAAGCTTCGGAAGAGGTAGCCTTCCTTCATATTGAGCTCCCGACGGAAATTTAAAACCTTTAGCTGGGCCAGGTCAATTTCTTGGCCATCCACACGAAAACGGATACCAATCCAGTTTACCGAGTTTAAAACCTTGGCAAAGTATTCGGGGTAGCCGTTTTTCCACCAGCCAACCCGCGTTTTGTCGGGGTAATACACCCCACCGATATAGCTCCCTTGGAGGCTTTGGCCCGAATAATCTTCCTCAAAGTTAGCGCGCTGGCCCATAAAGCCATTGCCAATACTAAAAAGAGATTCGGAGCCCTGATGCAGTTTTGGATTCCATCGATCTTCGATGATTTTCCATTCGTCCGTTAGTAGGTATTTGTTGTGCATGTCGCTTAGAAATTCAGTTGGTTGATTACTTCGACAGGACTAATTTTATCGAGACCACTCACCACAATTTCGGCATCTTTTAAAACCTTGGGACTGCCTATGCCAACGGTGCGAAAGCCGCCGCGACGTGCCGCCTCAATGCCGGCTAGGGAGTCTTCAAATACCACCAAAGATTCCGCGGGCAGGCCGAGGTCGTCGGCGCCCTTTTGGAATACTTCGGGATCGGGTTTGGACTTGCTTACTTTGTTTCCATCAATGATGGTTTGAAACAAGGGAGTGATGGCCAATTGGTCGAGAATAAGCAAGGCGTTTTTACTTGCTGATCCCAAGCCAATCGACAGGTTTAATTTGGTAGCTTCTACGAGAAAAGACTTGGCTCCGGGGAGCGCTTCTTCTTTTCCCATATGTTGCACGAGTTCTAAGTACCATTCATTCTTCTGCGCCATGCGCTTTTCAAATTCATTGGCACTTAAACTCTTATCCCCCCAAGAGAGGATTTTTTCCAAGGATTCTTTGCGACTAACGCCTTTGAGTTGTTCATTCTCTTCTTCCGAGAAATGAATACCCAGGTCTTGCGCTAAACGTTGCCAAGCTTTAAAGTGAAACTTGGCGGTATCCACAATAACCCCATCGAGGTCAAAGAGGAAGCCTTTAATGGTTGCCATGATCGATTTTTTGTAGGTTCATTAAATAGCGCTTGTAATAATCAATCAAACCATCAACTGGCCGACGAATTATTTTACCCTCTTGCAGGTCAAAGAAGTCGAGGACATCTTTAAGCACAGATGCAAAATGGTAGGCTATTGATCCTACAAAGCTAATCGGAACTTTTTTTGATTGCGGAAATGGAAGCACTTGTGTTTCGATAAATTCCCGAAAGCCGTTAAACACAATTTGGTAAAAGAAGGGATCTTTTAAGTGCTTATGGGCAAACGGGGCAAAGCTTCCCAAGAAAACATTGGCTCCAAAAGGCGCATATACTTTCTCGCGTATAATTTCTTCATCTACACCGTAGGTCTCTTCAAATTCGCGACACAGGGTATCGCTCATTTGGCGGTATAAATAGGCGCGTACAATGCGTTTACCAATGTAGCTTGCCGAGCCTTCATCGCCAATAATGAAACCGTAACCCGAACGGCCAGCCTCTAAGGTTTTACCATCGTAATACACGCAATTACTACCGGTGCCCAGGATACAGGTGATTTGGGGTAAGCCATCCCAAGTGGCATAGGCCGAAGCACGTAAATCGTGACCCACCTGAATTTCGGCATTGGGGAATCCGGCTTTTAAGCCTTCAGCAATAATGGCATTGAGTTCCGGAGTGGAGCAGCCAGCACCGTAAAAGTAAACCTGGTCTACCTGAGCGCCCATTTCGGCGATCTCAGGAACTTTAATAATTTCCTTCGCCACAAACTGCTCATCGTGGAAATAGGGGTTAAAACCAATGGTGCGGATACGCTTAATTTCCTCCCCCTCATTGCTTAGGAACACGGCATCACACTTGGTGCTCCCGCTTTCTGCGAGGTATATCATACGCTAAAAATTGGGGCTTCTCTTATAAGGAAGCCATTTTAAGGGCCATATCAGCTAGTCTTGCAGAGTATCCGGCTTCGTTATCATACCAACCTACGATTTTGGCCATGTTTCCATTTACGTTGGTAAGATCAGCATCGAAAATGCAGCTGTATTTACTACCTACAATATCAGCCGAAACTATAGGGTCTTCGGTGTATTCTAGGATGCCTTGTAAATAAGTATCTGCTGCTGCCTTGATTGCCGCATTAATTTCTTCTTTGCTGGCTTCTTTACTAAGCTCCACGGTTAAATCGGTAACCGATCCAGTGGGGGTTGGAACGCGTAAAGCGAAGCCATCTAATTTTCCTTTCAATTCGGGTAAAACCAAACCGACTGCTTTAGCGGCACCAGTGGTGGTGGGGATAATGCTTAAAGCAGCAGCGCGACTACGACGAAGATCGCTATGCGGTGCATCCTGTAAGCGTTGGTCGGCGGTGTAGGCATGGGTGGTTGTCATAAAACCTTTTACGATACCAAATTTCTCATGCAATACTTTAGCCATTGGCGCCAAACAGTTGGTGGTGCAAGAAGCATTACTAGCCACTACGTCTTCGGCACTTAGCTCCTCATCGTTAACACCTAATACTACTGTTTTAACCCCACCTTTAGCGGGTGCGCTTAAAAGCACTTTTTTAGCTCCGGCTTCGCGGTGTAGTTCGAGCTGTTCCGCCGAACGGAAAATTCCGGTACACTCCAAAACTAAATCTACCGCTAAGTCGCCCCAAGGTAATTGCTTTGGGTCGCGCTCAGCAAATAATTTGATGCTGTAATCACCTACTTTTAAAACATCTCCTTCTAAGGAAACACTATGTGGAAAACGACCGTGAATGGAGTCGTACTTTAAAAGGTGAACCAACGTTTTAGGATCGGTTAAATCGTTAATAGCAACAACTTCAACACCTTCTTTACTTAGAAGATTACGAAAGCTTAAGCGGCCAATGCGGCCAAAACCGTTGATTGCGATTTTTTTCATGACTATCTCTTTTTAAGATGCTAGGATTTTTAATATTCGATTGAGTTCCATATCCAACTTGGCTTTGCTGCGAATGGCTTCCGCGAAGCTGGTATATGCAAGTTTATTGTCTACAATGCCAATGGCTTCTCCTCTACGACCATCAATAAGGCCTTCTATGGCTGCCACGCCCAAACGACTGGCGAGCACGCGGTCGGTGCAGGTAGGAGCACCGCCTCTTTGCAAGTGACCCAAAATGGTAATCTTGGATTCCCACTGCGGATAACGCTCTCTTACCATTTCAGCTATCTCGTAGATGTTCCCCATCTTATTGCCTTCTGAAACGATAATGATGCGATTGGTTTTGTTATTGGAAGCGCCTCGTTCTAATTCGGAAATTAAGTCCTCATGAGGTTGGGTTTCTTCGGGGAAAACCACATCCAAAGCTCCCGAGGCCAAACCGGCTCGAAGTCCGATAAAACCACTATCACGACCCATAACCTCAATAAAGAAAAGACGGTTATGCGACTCGGCAGTATCACGTATTTTATCTACACAATCGACTACCACATTACAAGCCGAATCAAAGCCAATAGTAAAATCGGTTCCAGCAAGGTCGTTATCAATAGTACCCGGTAATCCCATTACCGGAATATCAAACTCTTCACTAAAGTACATGCCCCCAGTAAAGGTTCCATTACCCCCAATAACGACCAGGGCGTCGATGCCTCGCGCTTGAAGGTTTTGGAAAGCTTTTTTTCGGCCTTCGGTGGTTTTAAATTCTTCCGAGCGAGAAGACTTAAGGATTGTCCCGCCCCGATTTAAAATCCCTTTTACCGAACGGGCATTAAGTTCCAGAATTTGGTTTTCGATAAGCCCTTGATAGCCCTCGTAAATACCATGTACCTTTTTTCCGTAGTGATTACCAGCGCGCACAACCGCACGAATGGCGGCATTCATGCCTGGTGCATCTCCTCCAGAAGTGAGTACTCCAATAGAATTTATTTCCTTTGCCATTGATTTCAAGTGACTCGACAAACTTAGTGTATTTTTTACACTTGGGGAATATTTTATTAAATTGTTGCTCGATATTCAATAGACCAAACCCAATCATAAAAGCTTGTGACAAATCAGGTGAAAAACGTTAATCCAAATGTCTCGGTAGACTGCGTAGTATTTGGATTTGATAATGATAAGCTTAATGTTTTGCTCATCGAGCAAAAGATGGCGAATAAAGAGAAAGTTCAGTTTGCCTTACCCGGTGATTTGATTGTTGATGATGAAGGCTTAGATGCTGCGGCCGATCGTGTGCTGGAGGAGATCACCCATATCTCGGGGGTCTTTTTACGACAGTTTAAAGCCTTCGGAGATCCTAATCGGGTTTCGGATATTAAGGATTTAGATTGGTTGGCAAGCTACCGGCAAAATCCTCAGGCTCGAGTGATTACTGTGGCCTATTTAGCCTTGGTTAAAATGGACGACTTCCAACCCGAAGCTTCCTCCTTTGCCGAGCGGGTTTTTTGGCAAGAATTGCAAAGTTTGCCTTCCTTGGCTTTTGACCACAACCAAATTTTAGAGGAGGCTTTAGATCGCCTTCGCGATGATTTTATCAACCACCGCACGGGCTTTGAATTGCTTCCCGAGCGGTTTACCCTAGGGCAAATTCAGAAGCTCTACGAGATTATCCTCGGTAAGGAGTTGGATAAGCGTAACTTCAGAAAGAAAATCTTAAAGGAAAAATTGGTTACCGCTACCAACGAAAAGCAAACGGGGGTGCTTCATAAGCCGGCCATCTTGTACGAGCTAAACCACGATAATATTTAGAATGAGGAGGCTGCTTTTTTTGGCCTTAGCCATTACTTTGATTTCCTGTACTGCCGAACTTAATTCTAAGGAGGAAACGGCAATAGACATTAAAGAGGAAGTCCCCACTTGGGCCCAAGATGCCATATGGTATCAAATTTTTCCCGAGCGATTTTACAATGGCGATACCAACAACGACCCTCAGGCTAAGGACCTTAAAGGAGCTTATCCCGGTTTTGTTCCCCAAGGCTGGCATACTACGCCCTGGACCTGGGAGTGGCATCGCCTCGAGCCCTGGCTGCAGGAAACCGATAGCCTGAAAGACCTGTCTGGAAACTATGTGCAGGGTTTTAATCAGAAGGTACAATTACGCCGCTATGGCGGTGATTTGGCGGGGGTAATGGCAAAGCTCGATTACCTCGATTCTTTGGGTATCACGGCTATTTATTTCAATCCTTTAAACGACGCCCCCTCCCTGCATAAGTATGATGCCCGAAATTGGCGGCATATCGATCGCAATTTTGGTCCTAAGCCTCTTGTTGATGAGCGTATTATGGCAGCCGAAAATCCAGGCGACCCGCAAACTTGGCAATGGACCACCGCCGACTCTTTATTTCTTAAATTGATAACAGCCATTCACGACAGGGGCATGCGTCTGATTCTAGATTATTCCTTTAATCATACGGGTACCCAATTTTGGGCTTGGCAAGACTTGCTCGATAAGCAGGAAGCTTCCGATTATAAGGATTGGTATTGGACCGATGAATGGGACGATCCCGAGACGGCAGAAAATGAGTTTAGTTATACCGGATGGTTAGGCGTTCCATCCCTGCCCGAAATTAAGGATACACCCTATGTAGATCATCGTACGGAGGTACGACCCTTTAATGGGGATGTGGAAAGCGCCCAGGCTAAAGCCCATATTTTTAACATAGCCCGACGTTGGCTCGATCCTAATGGTGATGGTGACCCTAGCGATGGGGTAGATGGCTATCGTTTGGATGTGGCCGCGGAAATGCCGCTCAACTTTTGGCGTGATTTCCGTCGCGAGGTGCGGGCGATAAACCCCGAGGCCTATTTAATAGGAGAAGTTTGGTGGCAAAAATGGCCCGATCAATTAATGAATCCCAAGCCTTATTTAGCGGGCGATATTTTTGACGGTGTGATGAATTACCGCTGGTTTCGCTCCACCCGGGAGTTTATTAGGGCCGCTCCCGATAGTATGCCGGTTGGTACTTATGTCGACTCTATTCAATCTTATTTCGCTTGCGCAGATGCGGCCCACGGTCGCGCATGGATGAACATGAGTGCTTCGCACGATGCCCCGCGATTAGCCACGGCCATGTTAAATAGAAACGCCTATAAACAAGGAGCTAATCGCGATAATTTCGAGTATAAAATTCATAAGCCCGATGCAGCAGCGAGAGCGCGACAAAAGCTTTTCCTGTGGATGCAATTTACCATGCCCGGTGCTCCTCAAATTTACAATGGCGACGAAATGGGCATGTGGGGTGAAGATGATCCCGGTAATCGCAAGCCCTTGATATGGCCCGAATTTAAGTTTGAAGTGGAGCAATCCTATCCCTTTGTTGAGGATTTGCGTTTTGATGAACCACGCTTCGACACAACCCTGTTTAAAGAATACCGGGATTTAATTGCCATGCGCAAAAAGGAGCCCATCTGGTCCAGGGGAACCCTCGTCTTCCCTGCCACAGAGCCGCAATCGAAATTGCTGGTGTATCAACGCATCTATGGGAATGATACCAATACCGTGGTAATTAATAATAGTCTATACCCACAGTATTTTGATTGGTCCCAAAAAAGCCTGGAGGGCTTCTCCCTTACTGTTGATGAGGCCCTAAATCAAAAGCGATTATTTGAGGAGCGCAAGCAAATTCCTGCCCTCGCATGCTTTATCTTTTACTCAGGAGCCCAGCAGGAAAAGTAGAATTTCGGCTAAGCGGGCTCGCCAATCGATCTCGCGGTGGGCGGCCCCAGAATAGGCCTTCGAGCGAAACTGTCCTTGGGGAAGTGGCCAGGATTCAAAAAGGGCATCCACCCGATCTTGATGGGGCTTATACAAACTATCGAGGGTGGCATCGCCACGGTCAAAATACCATCTCGTTTTTGCGGCTTCCGCCTGATGGGTTTTTAGGTAATTAATAAAGACATCTGGAATGGGATTGTTTGCATTGCTCCATACCCCAGGCCAATGGGTAGATAGACAAGCCACCCCTTGCAGGCGATTAGGATACTCCATGGCGGCATACATACTGATCAAGCCTCCCATGCTCGAGCCCATCATATAGGTAGAGGAGTCTTTAATTTCATATTCGGCTTCTAGCCAAGGCAGCAGTTCCTCGAAAATAAAGCGCAGATAGTCATCAGAATTAGGACTGGCTGCGATAAGCGGTGCATCTTGCCCGTTTTTTTTCAAGGCCAGCAAACTATCTTGGGTGCTAATTGGCAGGGCCTCAAAAGGCTTTTGAGGAAAGTAGTTTTGATGCCGTTCCTCATATATATTCCAAATGCCAACCACCATAAGGGTTGGTAGGCTTCCTTGCTGGTAGAGCGAATCCAAACACTCATCTACTCCCCACTCTTGTTTATTCCAGGTCGAATCGGCTTGAAAGAGCATCTGCCCATCGTGCATGAGGAGTACTTGATAAGGACCTTCACTGTGTTTCCGAAGCCAAATGTCTACCCGCCGGTCGCTAACATAACTGGAGGGGAAGCTTGAAATGCTGCGCAAGTCACCAACTAATTGTGCTTTTAAGACCGTGCTTAATAGCATAAAAAGGAGGCCTGAGAATATAGTTTTTAGGCTGATTTTAATCATAATTGCTCTTAAGTGCATCTGCTACATTAGCAAGGTTGAAAAAATGGCATAGGCTAATTAGGCGCTAGCACTGAATTTAAGCGAATTTAGAATTATTGTAGTGTACTTTTTACACTTAATGCTTTTTTTCTACTTTTGGAGAACCAATCTTAATGTAACCTTTATGAAAAGAACTTTACAGTCTCTTCTTACATTGCTTTTTTCCATAGCGGTGTGGAGTCTGGAGGCTCAGGTAGTCCAAGGTCAGATTACCGACAAAGCCGGAGAGCCCTTACCGGGTGCATCCGTTATTGTTGTTGGTCAGGCCGGAGTAGGAACCGCAGCCGATTTCGATGGAAATTACATCTTGGAAGGAATTAAAGCTGGAAAGATTACACTCGAGTATTCTTTTATTGGCTTTGAAACCAAACAGGTTGAAATCACAATTGCGGCAGGAGAAACCAAGAATCTCAATATGGTTTTAGCGGAGAACTCTTCGCAACTGGATGAGATCGTGGTAGTGGGTTACGGTGTGCAACGCCGTCGCGACATGACCGGAAACGTAGTTAAACTAGATGCCAAAAAGCTAAATGATATGCCGGCGCCCAGTTTCGAAACTGCGATTCAAGGTAAAGCGGCTGGGGTTCAGATTGTAACCGGTAGTGGTTTGGCCGGATCTCCATCCGTAGTGCGGGTGCGAGGCATTACCAGTATTGGTGCTGGTGGCGACCCCCTTTATATTGTTGATGGGGTGCAGCTAAACCAAGATTATTTTAGTCGTGGCAACAGCGGTGGTATGAACCAAAACCCGCTGGCCTTTTTAAATCCCGATGATATTGAGTCGCTGGAAATCCTCAAGGATGCCGCGGCTACCGCCATTTACGGTTCGCGAGGAGCGAACGGGGTAATTTTGATTACCACCAAGCGCGGAAGAAAAGGGGGCTTGCAGTTTAACTTCTCTACCACCCAAGGTATTTCCGAGCCTACCCGTCGTCCGGATATGCTTAACTCTCAAGAGTACTTGCAACTATACCGCGAAGCCTGGATTAACGATGGCAACACCGGAACTCCCGTTTTACAGCGTGGAGTAGCTTGGGATGATGCACAGCGCGTAAATACCGACTGGGTAGATGAAGTGATTCGTACTGGCTACAAAGCCTTCTACGACTTTAGCGTTACCAAAGGAACCGATAAGTACAACTTCTATGCTGGGATTTCCTACGATCAAAACCAATCATACGTAGTTGGCGACCAATACAATCGTTTAAGTGGTCGCTTTAACGGCGATTACCGTTTTAGCGATAAATTGAGTTTGAGCGCCAGTACCTCTTTAACGCAAGCAACTTACGACCGGGTAGATAATGCTTGGGCCGGTGGATTAGGTTCGGCCATGAGTACCGCCTTACCAATTTACCCAATTTACTGGGATCGCTACAATGTGAACCAAAGCGGGGACACCCTTAATCGTCCTGGTGATTATTGGTTGCAAGCTGGTGCTAATAACAACCCCGTTGCTCAGCGCGAATTAAAAGATTGGCGTTACACCGACATTCGTGCGGTAAACAACATCAAGGTTAATTACAATCCTTTTAAAAACTTCAACATCTTAGCTTCGGCTTCAATGGACTATTACCAGTCGATGGAGGATATTTACAATCCGGCTGGACCGAATACTACCAATGTAGGTTCGCCTACTGCTGGTCGTGGTATTGCCGATCGATTCCCACAACGTTCGTACAACTACAATGGTTTCTTAACCGGTACTTACAATTGGGATTTAAACGAGAATAGCAAGTTCGCCTTTATGGCGGGTACCGAGTACCAAGAGAACTTTACCCGTACCTATCAAATGACCTTACGCGATAGTGCCAACAATGTAATTGGCGTGCGTAACTTCGTTGAAGATGCCCCGGGTCCTTTCTATTCCGAAGCGGACTTACGTAACAATTACGATTTCGACTCGGTAACCACTTCCTTTATCAGTCGCTTTATGTCCTTCTTCGGACGTATTAATTATACCTACAAAGGCAAATACCTTGCTCAGGTGGTTTTACGTTCCGATGGTAGTTCACGCTTTGGACCCGATAACCGCTTCGGTTATTTCCCTTCTGTTTCGGCAGGTTGGATTATTTCCGATGAGAACTGGATGAAGGAAAACCGCATCATCAACTACTTAAAATTGAAGTCTAGTATTGGTTGGATTGGTAATGCCAACTTAACCAATATTGAGTTTGCGGCGCGTTACCGTCGCGATGCTGCGGCTTATGATGGCCGTGATATTCTATATCCTTTAAATAACCCTAACCCCGACCTTCGTTGGGAAACGACTCAGGTTATTGACCTTGGTTTAGAGTATGGTTTATTCGAAGACCGCATTACCGGTGAATTGGCTTACTATCGCAAGAATACCACCGATGTACTCTTAAACGTAAGCTTGCCTCGCGTATCTGGATTCGGAAACTTCTACGATAACGTAGGTGCCCTTTTAAATGAAGGAGTAGAGTTCCAGGTAAAATCACGCAACTTGGTAGGAGACTTCCGTTGGACCACCGACTTTAACATCGCCTATAACTACAACGAGATTGTAAGCTTAGGTGGCTATTCTGCCGATGCAGTAGGGGGTGGTACTAATGATACCCGTACCGTTATTGGCGAGCCCGTAGGAACTAACTTCTTAGTACGCTTTAGCCATGTTGATCCTACTACCGGGCGTCCGGTTTATTTAGATATCGATGGTAATCCAACCTTTATTTGGGATCCGGCCAACCGGGTGCCTGTAGGTAATGTATTACCCGATGCGGTAGGTGGATTTACCAATACCTTTGGCTATAAGCAATGGGATTTAAGCTTCCTATTTGTGTTCGTGATTGGTTCTGATATCTACGATTCTTCTTCTAAGCGTCAGTTAGGACGTATGGATGATTGGAATAAAACCCGTCATATCTTCGATCGTTGGAGAGCTCCTGGTGATGAGGCTATGTATCCAGCGCTTACGCTAGATGAAAACAACTTAGGTTCGACCACCCCGTGGATTAACACCGATTTATGGTTACACGATGGTAGCTACTTACGCTTGCGTAATGTGACTTTAAGCTATCGTTTAAACCGCGATCAACTTTCCAAATTGGGACTTAAAGGTTGTCAGATTTCCTTTATCGGAACCAACCTCTTAACCTTTACCAATTACCCTGGTTTGGACCCCGAAATTGCGCGTGACTTCGAAAACGCGACCGACCGTAACATGAGTGTGAACATCACTTTCTTAACGCCTCCTCAGGAGCGTACTTATTCTATTCGTTTAAATGTTAATTTCTAAGCCTGAAGCCATGAAAAAATTAAGCTCCATTTTATTGATCGGTGGCCTTCTTTTAAGCGCAGGCTGCGAAAAGATGTTAGAAACCGAATTACAAGGTGCCGACCTTACCGAGGAAGAAGCCATCCAGTCGAAGCAAGATGTTTTAGATATCCTGCAAAGCTGCTACGATGTAACGGCCAATGTATACAATGGTCGTATCCAATACCTCGGTGAGCTATTGGGCGATAACTTGGTTGAGCCCACTATTAATGAGGACCTCACCGAAGTTTACAATCACAATACCTTGTTCTTTAACGGAACTATTGGAGGTATTTACCAAGATCCTTATATCACTGCTTTCCGCGCCAATCGCATTATAGAGGTCTTAGCGGACTTCGATTTTAGTGAGGCTGAAGAGGCTCAAACTATTGCGGAGGCGCGCTTCTTAAGAGCGATTTCTCAGTGGGAGGTGCTTAAGTTATTCGCCCAGCCTTACGGCTTTACGAATAACAACGGGCATAATGGTATCATTTATAAAACCACTACGCAGGAGCAGATTGTACCTCGGGATCCAGTGGGAACGAATTATGCTGCCATTATTGCCGATTTAGAGGCGGCTCTTCCCAACCTTCCTCAAAGCTCCGATTACTACGCTTCTCAAGATGCGGCCAATGGTTACTTAGCTAAGATTTACTTCCAAGCTGGTAACTATACCAAAGCTATTGAGCATGCCGATGCCGTTATTAATAGTGGACGTTACAGCTTGGGAACCAGCATCGATCGTTTTGAAATCGATACCGTAAATGTAACGGAGGCGGTGTTTAGCACCACTTCTAACTCCACTTTACGCGATTTCCGTTCTACTGGCTTTACCGATAATTACCGTTCGGATGTAAATGCCGATCCCATCTTTAAAGCCACCTTGGAATTTTATAATACCTACGCCGCTGATACGAGCGACCGTCGTATTAAAGATTTCTTCGAGTTGGTAGATGAGGAAGTAGTATTGGTTAAGAAGTTTAATCAGGAGTTTTTTGATATTCCGGTTATTCACCTTACCGACCTTAAATTACTTCGCGCTGAGGCCATTGCCGAAAGCGGCGGTGATTTGAGCGTGGCTATTCAAGATGTGAATGATATTCGTCAGCGCGCCTACAATTCTAGTTTAAATGATTTACCTTCGGGTGCCTCCGCTTCCGAAATTATCGCGGCCGCTCGTTACGAGCGTCGTATCGAAATGTTTGGTGAAGGTGACCGCATTCAACAGTTAAAGCGTCGCGGAGCCATTGAAGGTGAGAATACGGAAGTGCGCAATGATCCCTGGGATTGCAATGGAATGATTATTCAATTCCCAATCTCAGAGCAAACGACGGAATTTGAATTAAATCCTACTGGAGGATGCTAATCCAAAATAAAATGAAGATGAAGAAAATAATCGCCCTCGGATTGATGCTGGTTGCTTTAGCGGCCTGTCGACCCGAAGCCTATTCCGAAATCGGAACCCCTTACTCGGTAACTACCGGTATCGATGGCAAGTGGACCTTAACCAAGGTGGAGATAGAGGATCGCTCTTTCCCACAGTGGGAGACCCGTGAAGTAAGCGATTACTTCTTAAATGCCAATGCCGTGAGCTTGGAGATTGATGCGAATTCGAACTCCTATCAAATTACAGCAGCTTCCTTAGATGGATTGCCTTTCGATGCCATGAGTGGTACTTACGCTTATGATGATCCCGAATACCCCAAGAACATGTATTTATTATCACCTGGGAGTTCGGATACTACTACGGTAGAATTAGGAAATATGGTACGTACCATCGATCCTATGATGCTTTTCCAAGAGATGAAATCTTCTTGTGATGAAGTTTACGCTCGTTATATCTACACCTTTAATCGCAGTAACTAGTTATGAAGAATTGGATGTATAAATTAGGGTTCTTAGCCCTCGGAATTACCGCCTCTTCCATGGCTACCGCACAGGTAAGCACGGATCCCCCCGAGTATCAGGATCCAACTACCGAGGTGAAGATTATAGTAGACATTTCTAAGCTCGACGCTAGCCTAGATCATGTACAAAACCTTCAGGCAGATGCAGCAGCCGGTTTAGACCTTTACATTTGGACTTGGAGTCCAGCCGAACATCAGGATCCTCACCCTTTGGTGAACGGTACGGGTAGTCAGCCTTGGAAGGAGAGTAACGAAGCCTTGAAGATGACCAAGGAAGCGGAGAACATTTACTCCTTTACCATGACCCCGGTTGACTTTTATGAAGTATCTGCCCAAGAGGTATTCGATAAGGACATAAAGTTCCTTGTAAAACCAAAAGACGGCGGTGGTTATGGCGACCCCGATCGTAAGTCGACCGATTTAACCTTATTGGTTGATCCTCCTGTTACCGAACGTAATCCGGCCTTTTTATTCCCCGGACGATTTGTTGACAACGACTTGGTGATGTTATACTACGACAATAAGCTAGAGCAAGTAGAAGGCATGCAGAATTTGGCCACCGATGATGTGTGGTTCTTTGCCGAAGCGACCTTAAGCGACAGCACGACCATTAAGATTGCTCCAAATGTGTTTAGCGTAGGGAGTTTCCCTCAGCTACAAATGACGCATTATGGTGATGGAATTTACAAGGTATACTTTGTGCCGCGTAAGTTCTTTAATGTTCCTTCTGATAAGAGCATTACCAAAATTACCATGTATGTGATGCGGCGCGTCTTTACCGGTGCCGGCTCACGAGCGAGTTATGATATTATTGCCGAGCTCGGCTGTGAATGATAATCGGTTATCTTCCAAACACTAGAACTGCCCCGACGAAAGTCGGGGCTTTTTTTTGCTTTAGGCCTTTGGCCTAAAGCAGAACCTAGAGCTTAGACCGCTCCCTTTGGTCGCTGATAGAAGCTAGACTTTTATACGAATGGATTAGGTAATGCTAAATTCCAAAAGCCTTTTAGGTTGTTCGAATATGGTGGATGCTACAATCTTAAATCTACATCATCACTCAATCAAAACCCCAGCTACCCGCTGCAATTCAATCTCCGCCAATTTTAATTGATAGCTCAAATTGTTAAGTGCAGCTTTGGAATTAATGTAATTCAACTGGGCTTCCCGTAATTGTACATTAGTAATGCTGCCCAGGGCAAAGGCTTCCTGACTTCTTTCCAAACTCAAAGCAGCGACTTCTAAATTGCGCTTTTCGATGGCCAATACCTTTTGGGCATTGTGGTAATTTAACCAGGCATTGGAAAGGTCGACCTGCACCTGCTGACGGGCTTTTTCTTGGTTTAACTCCGATTGAAAAACCGCTATGCGTGCTACTTCCACCGCAGTTTGAGAGCGGTAAGAGCTAAACAAATTCCATTGGGCATTAAGGCCATAGTTCCAACCCGTATTTTCGGTAAAGCGTAGAAAGCCACCTTCGTTTTCTTGTCGACTGAAATTATAACCCCCTACCGCGGCGATCTCGGGCAAGCGCTCGCTCCACGCGATGTTGAGGTTTTTACGGTTAATCTCTCGGTTTAGTTGTGCCTGTATTAAAGCGGCATTATTGGATAAAGACTTGCTTAAAAGTGCGCCGTATTCTAGGTCAGCGCGATATTCCAACTCTTCCTCCACTTCGTATAAGCTGTCGATGGGGAAATTGAGTAAGCGATTTAATTCGCGGTAAGCGCGGTCACTGGCATTTTTAGCATTGAATAGATTAACCGAATCCCGACGTAAATCGACCAGGGCGCTTAAAGACTCCAATCGACTTTGAGAACCAAGCTCCAGGGCTGCTTGGGCCCTTTGGTAGCGGCGATGGGAGATATGCACCGACTCTTGCGCGATATTCAAGAGTTCACTTTGTCGGGCCACCTCAAAATAGGCACTAAACACGCCCAAAAGCGTGTTCTCGATGGTGAAGCGCAATTGGGTTTCACTCAAGTCTTTTTGCAGTTGTAATTTCTGCAAATTGTTAATCCGCCCCAAGCCATCAAACAACACATAGGAAGCGGTGATTCCCGCCGAATAGTTTTCTGCCACCGCATCGTTAAACTCGCGAATCGGAGCAGGAGCACCAGAGGTGTCACTACCCACGGCCAGCTGTTGCTGAACATCGGTTTGCGAGTAATTATAGGAAGCACTAGCGCTAACATTGGGTAAAAAACCCGCTTGTCCCCAGTTCTCTTGTTTGTCGGCAATACGCTGACTTTGCCTCGCCACTTGAATATCTAAGTTTTGGGATAAGGCAATTTCTACCGCTTGCTCTAAATTTAAGGGAGCCGCAGGTAATTCTTGGGCTTGCATCGCAGACCCTAAGGCTAAAAAGAGGAGCAGAAACCTATTCATAGTCTTCTTGCATTTCGATGATGGCCGGTTCCACTTCTTCATGACTGGGTTTTTTAGCACGCCAAAACCAAAGGCCATAAACCTTAGCGTGGTTTAGATAAGATAGTAATACCGGTAATAGCACTAAGGTTAGGAAGGTCGCCACCAAAATTCCATAGGCCAGAGAAATAGCCATGGGAATTAAAAATTGAGCCTGCACTGATTTCTCTAAAATTAAGGGAGCTAAACCGGCAATGGTAGTCGCCGAGGTAAGCAAGATTGCACGGAAACGCGAGAGTCCGGCTTGGAACACTGCCTCGGCAAAATTTAAACCCTCTTGTAAGTAGGCATTCATTTTACTTACCAAAACCAAACTATCATTCACAATAACCCCAATTAAGGCAATGATGCCCAGGAAGGAAAAGATACTAAGCGGAATACCGTGTAAATAATGCCCCCAGGCTACCCCAACTAAGCTCAAGGGTATGAGGGTGAAAATGACCACTGCCTGATAGAAGCTTCTAAAAGTAAAGGTGATCACTAGGATAATAAGCACCAGAATAAAAGGGAAGGTCTTTTGCGCTGAAACTATTGTTTTTTGGGCCTCCCGATTTTGACCTTCGAAGAGGTAAGACACTCCGGGGTAGTCCGCAATAATGGGCGGTAAGAGCTCGTCGCGCACGTAGGCAATCATATCGGGGGCCGAACCATTGGGATCGGCTAAATCCGCCTCCACCTTAATTTCACGTTCGCCGTCGAGGTGATTAATGGTAAGCGGACCTCGTTCTATGCTGTAATCCGCTAATTCGCGCAAGGGGTATTTGCCACCTTGGGGAGCGCGGATATACATATCTTCTAAATTGTAGATGGAGGCACGGGTTTCATCATCATAACGCAGCCACACTTTAACTTCATCTTCCCGTATTTGCAGGCGTTGTGCTTCTAAACCAAAGAAACCCTGACGTACTTGCTGCATAATGGAAGCAGGGTTTAAGCCCAGGAGATAGGCCTTGTTTTTCAGCTTTAAGCGAATCTCGCGTACCCCTTCCAAATCGGTATCTACGATATCGCGCAGGTCGGCCACCTGCATCATCTCGGCTTTAAGGCGCTGTTTTACCGCCTCCAAATCGGCGTAGCTCTTACTTAAAAGGGAAACCGAAACGGGCTTTCCAAAAGCGCCAACCGTTCCAAAGGTGAGGTTTTCTGCCTCATATATCGGGCCGGTCATCTGCCGTAAGGCATTTACCACCACGGTACTGCTAATAATGCGCTCTTCGCTGTTGAGGAGGATAACGTCTAAGCTGCCTTCATTGGTAGTGGGTCCCGTGCTGAGTTCCACCATGCGAATTACATCTTGGCCACCGGGAATTTGATCCCTTAAACTATCGTTTACCTGAAGCGCTGCTTCCCGAATTTGATCCAAATAGGAAATGGTCACTTCTTCTCGCGTGCCTGCAGGCATTTTTAGGCTTACGGCAAAATTGTCGCGGTCAATGAAGGGAAAGTAGCTAATGCGAATCATTTTGCCTTGCATCGCTCCAAGCGTTACTAAAAAGCCCGCCACAGCAATGCTAAAGACCAAAAACTTATACTTGAGGGCGAAGCTTAGGATAGGGCGGTAAAAACCTTCGCGCATGCGTTTTAAGAAACGTTCCAATCCCCGCTCTAAAACATTCTTTTTATAGCGAAGGCTTAGGGCCTTGGAATGACCGATATGAGAAGGTAGAATGATAAGCGCTTCGATTAAGGAAACCGCTAGCGTAGCGATTACGATGAACGACATTTCGGAGAAGAAATCACCCGCCCGTCCATCGATATAAAAGAAAGTAGAGAAGGCAATCATGGTGGTTAAAACCGCCGATATTACCGCGGGTAAAACTTCTAAGGTTCCATCAACCGCGGCCTGTATGCGGTTTTTGCCTTTTTCATAGTGATGGTAAATATTCTCACTTACAACGATGCCATCATCTACTAAAATACCCACCACTACAATCATCCCGAAAAGGGAGATAACGTTGATGGTTACGCCAAAATAGGTGGCCAGGATAAACATGCCGAAAAAGGAGATGGGTAAGCCAAAGGCCACCCAAAAGGCCACTCGGAAATTGAGAAAGAGACTAAGTAAGATGAGCACTAAAACGACCCCAATTAAACCATTCTCAATAAGCAGGGCTTTACGCTGGGAAAGCAGATCGGAGCGATTATTCACCACCTGTGCCTCCAATACACTTTGCCTTTCGTTAAAGTCGGCTACATAGGCCTGGATTGCCTCGGCAGTACTTAGAATATCTTCGCTATCGGTATTATTGATGAGTATTTTCACCGCAGGATCCCCATTGAGCTGCACCGTAGCGGGAGCATCGCTAAACTGCTTGCGAACGGTAGCAATGTCGGCTAGGCGAACCACCGCACCCTGAGGATTGGCGGCTACCACGATATCTAAAAGGTCCTCCGGTTCATAGGACTTATACCGCGCCCGAATGAGCATTTCTTCTTCGGCCGTTTCAATTTTACCACCGGTAATGTCAATGTTGTTCGAGGCTACCGCCTGACCAATTTGTTCGAAGTTAAGATTGTAAGCTCGGAGCTTCTTTTGATTGATGGCTATTTCAATTTCTTCGGCAGGGAGTCCTGAGAGCTCAACTTTAGAGATGCCATCCATTTTACGCAGTTCGTCTTCTACTTCTCGAGCAGCCGCTTTTAGGGAGCTTAGGCTGAGGTTTTCCCCCTGAATGGCAAAGGTGATACTTAAGGTGAGGTTTTCGCGCAGGAAAACGGTGACCGGTTCCAATCCCGCCGGGAAGGAAGGGATTTGGTTAACGGCATTTTCTACATCATCTAAAACCTCCTTACTATCCGAGTTGCGCAAAACCTCCACCGTAATGGTAGCCAGGTTTTCGCTGCTGCTCGAGGTAAAGCGATCAATCCCGGAAATTCCTTTTAGGTTTTCCTCAATCTTGTTTACCACCCCTTCCTCAATTTCCTCGGGTGAGGCTCCAGGGTATACTGCATTAATTAGAATAAAACGCTCGGGAATAAGCGGAAAGAAGGTAGAATTTAAACTGCTCCAGGCCACCGCTCCAAAGATGAGCGCGGCGACCATCATTACATTTACGGTAACGGGGTATTTGATGAAAAAGGCGAGAAAGCGTTTCACAGACGGTCGGCTTTAGTGAGGCGTACTTTCATACCAGGATAGGCCCCGGGGATTTTACCACTGGGAATGCGCAGTACCGAATCGGGAGCCGTAAAAATGATGTGCTCCGGATCGCTATGCAATATCTCTATTTGCAAAACCTGCAGACTGCTGTCCACGATTTGATAAAGGCTGTTCTCATCAATTAAAAGCTTGCGATCAATTTGCATAGCATTGGCCAGGCTGTTGCCAGAGAGGTCGCCGCGTAAGTATTCGCCGTCGATAATGTCAGCGCCTTCCAGACGGATAAAAACGCCGATACTTTGGGTGGCGGGATCTACCTTTTCGTTAATGCGGTAAAGGACTCCGCGGTATTCGCGCTGACCATCCGTGCTGTGCAGGGAAACGCTATCGCCAATGGAAATCATGCGGGCTTGCGAAGGGCTAATATTGGCCAGCATCTCAAACTGACCTTCGCCAATAAACTCGCCTAGGATTTGTCCGGCCCGCACCAGCTGACCGGGTTCCACCAGGGCTTCGGTTAAACTGCCATCGAATGGGGCTTTTAATTGATACTTAGCTAAGCGCACCCGAGCGGATTCGGCACTTTGGTAGGAACTGTAAAAGCCCCTTCCCGAAAGGAAGAGCTTAAGTTTTTCTAAATTTTCTTGGGGCGGACTAAGCAGATTTTGACTTTGATTAAGCACCTGTAAGTACTTGTAATAAGCATCATAGCGCTCGGGGTAATCCAGTTTGATATCTGGTAAAACCTGACCAATTAAGCTGATGAAGTTACTGCGAGCACTGCGGTAAGCGCTCTTGGCCTCGCTGTCGTCCAAATCGAGGAACACCTCACCCTCAGCGTAAGCTTGTCCCTCTTTAAACTTGGCTGAGCTGCGGTTTACCACGCCACTAACCTCAGAGAACAATTCAATTTTATTAAAAGCCTGAACCGGCCCGTCAATCGGAATGGAAATGGCTACCGAATCCGCTTTAATTTCCTGGTACATCACCAAGCTGCCCTGACTGCGCTTTACGGGTGCTTTCTCTTCTGCGGAAGCGGCTAGGTAATTTTTAACTAAAAACGCCATCACCAAAATGGCAAAGCCGCCAATGATAGCCCACTGTCTTCTTTTCATGAGAGGTGCTTAGATATAGAGGCAAAGGTAAACCAATAAAACAGCTAGGGAGGGATTAAAATCTTAAGATAAGTTTAGCCTATAAGGCTGATGGAGAAGCACTACCTTTGCCCCAATGAAAGCATTTTGGCGCATCGTACGCTATGCCTATCCTTACAAAGGGACGGTTATTTTAAGCGTAATAGCGAATCTATTTGCCACCGTGTTTGCCTTGGCTAGTATCGGTTTGGTGGTGCCGGTTTTACAGATCATTTTTGACAATACCAAGGCGCCCAAGGAAGCTCCAGTTTTTGATGGAGACCTCATGGCCTTTGCCCAAGATAGCTTGGCCTATGAGATTGGCATACGTATGGAAACTACCGGTCAGCAAGAGGCCTTGCTCTACGTATGTTTCTTGGTGATTGGCGCCTTTTTCCTCAAGAATATTTTTCGATACCTGGCCTTGTTTCTATTAGCTCCCATGCGAAATGGGATTACCCGCGATATTCGTTTAGATCTCCACAAAAAGCTTTTGGCCCTCCCGGTTGGCTACTTCAGCGAACAAAGGAAGGGGGATATTATGTCGCGGATGACCGCCGACCTCAAGGAAATTGAAAATGGCGTTTTGGCGACCATTGAGATGTTCTTCCGCGAGCCCTTTATCATTTTGAGCTCCTTGGCAATTTTGGTGTGGATGAGCCCCCAGCTTACCTTATTTGTATTTCTGTTATTGCCGGTAGTATCCTTTTTAATTACCCGCATTGGTAAGAGTTTAAAACGGGCCAGTACTAAGGCGCAGGAATCGATGGGTGATATTTTATCGCTCACCGAAGAATCGGTTAGTGGCTTAAAGGTGATTAAGGCCTTTACGGCAGAGGAACAGAAAACGAAGTTGTTCGACAAGGCAGCCAATAATTACTTCCGCTTAATGAACAAGGTGATTCGTAGGAACGACTTAGCTTCTCCCATTTCGGAGTTTATGGGCTCCTTGGTAATGGCGGTCATTATATGGTATGGCGGCAGTTTGGTGATGGAGGAAAATGCCTTTACCGCTGAGATGTTTATTGCCTATGTATTGCTCTTCTATCAAATTATTCCGCCGAGCAAAGCCTTATCGCAGGCCAGTTATAAAATTCAAAGGGGAAATGCCTCTTCCGAAAGGGTTTTGGAATTATTGGACGCTGAGAATCCCATTCAGGACGCCCCAGATGCCAAGCCGCTTCCAGAGTTTAAAGAGGCCATAGAGTTTGAAGAGGTGTGTTTCTCCTATCAGGAGAAGGAAGTCTTATCGAATATCAATCTTAGGATTGAAAAAGGAAAAACCTATGCTTTAGTGGGGCAGAGTGGAGGCGGAAAAACCACCCTCACCAATCTGGTACCACGCTTTTACGATATTTCCTCTGGGAAATTGAGCATCGATGGCTTAGCTATAGACCAAGTGAAGTTAAAGGACCTGCGCTCCCATTTGGGAATTGTAACCCAAGAGACCTTGTTGTTTAATGCCAGTGTGGCTTATAATATCGCTTTAGGCAGGCCCGAGGCGAGCTATGAAGAAATTGCCGCTGCAGCCAAGATTGCCAATGCACACGAGTTTATAGAGCGCTTATCGCAAGGTTATGATACCAATATTGGCGATGCTGGAGGAAAATTGAGCGGAGGACAAAAACAGCGCTTGAGTATTGCGCGCGCGGTTTTAAAGAACCCGCCCATTTTAATTTTAGATGAGGCCACTTCGGCGCTTGATACGGAATCGGAAAAGCTGGTTCAGGATGCTTTGTACCGATTGATGGAAAATCGCACCTCTTTGGTGATTGCCCACCGCTTAAGTACCATTCAGCATGCCGATGAAATCATTGTGATTAATGAAGGAAAGATTGCCGAGCGGGGCAGTCATCAAGAACTTTTAGAAAAGCAAGGTATTTACCAAAAGTTGGTAGATATGCAGAGTTTCGCCTAAATCAAATTAAACTAAATACATCATGCGCAAGATCGAGCACATCGGCATCGCCGTGAAAAACCTAGAAGAAGCTAATAAAACCTACGCCGCCCTATTTGGGAAGGAATCGTACAAGCAGGAAGGGGTAGAAAGTGAGGGGGTGATGACCTCTTTCTTTGAAGTGGGTCCTAATAAAATCGAATTACTGGAAGGAACGAATCCGGATAGTCCTATCTCTAAGTTTATTGAAAAGCGCGGAGAGGGCATTCACCATATTGCTTTTGATGTGGAAGATATTGAAGCGGAAATCGCCCGTTTGCAAAAAGAAGGCTTTAGGCTTCTTAACGAACAGCCCAAGCTTGGCGCCGATAACAAGCTGGTCGCTTTCTTACACCCTAAAAGCAGTCACGGTGTTTTAGTAGAGCTTTGTCAGGAGAGGGTATAGGCTCACATCTCACTGGGAGTACCATGACCGATACTTCCTTTTTTCACAGCCCTTCAAAGGTTTAAGGGGACGGTCCTAGGAATCGATGACCTTTCCCTTAGAACCGAAATATTCCTTTTAGGAATTATAAACTCTCAAAGGGAGCATCGCGACTGGCTTCGCAACAACCTTGAAACAAATTGATTTCCCAATCAAGTTCGTGAAAACGCTAAGTTCTAAAAGGGAGCACAGCGACCGGTCTAAGTTCTAGGCTCTTCTTTAGGCCAGAGGCCTAAAGAAAAAAAGCCCCCCTTGCGGCATGACTCACAAGAGGGGCTATGGGGGGAGGGATTATTTTTCTTAGTTCACGTTAAGTACGGTGAAACTGGTAAAGATTACATTCCCTGGGAAGGGGTCGTTACCGAAGATTTCCGGACCATCGAAGGCACTGTTGCCATCGAATTCGTAAACTCCAATCTGACCATTATCCAAGTGTAACATTGGGAATAATGACTGACCAGCAGTGTAGGTCACGTTGGCATCCAGCTGAATGGTAACATTGGTGTTTACCCCTTTGCTTACCATAGCTTTTCCAATAATGCCGGGTAGTACAATACCGCCCATACCATCGTCATTGTGAATCACTAACCAACCATCTGCGGCAGCAGTAACTTGCGGAATGGTAATGGTGTTGTTGGTAATGTCCATATCAGGCGACATAATCATCGCGGAGTTGATATTAATAGGACTCATTACCGGCGCACCATCGGCGATGAAAGGAGGATCGAGGTCGTTGTTACCATCGAACTCATACTGCATATCCGCACCAGTGTCTTCGTGCAGCATTACCCATACTTGGTCTCCGTCAGAGATGCTTGCATCGCCATCAATTTGCACCATTACACTTTGGTTGGCACCGGCCTCTACAAATTTGGGTTCGGAGATAATATCGGGTACTACCGGACCATTATTTCCATTGTCGGCGTGGATTACAATCCAACCATCGACAGGAACATCTACCATAGTTACTTCTACCATGTTTTGTGAAATCACCTGAGTACTAACATCTAAGGTTGCTACTTCAGGTTCTGGCGTTGGCTCCATGTTGTCGTCGTCTTCATTACAAGCAGTAATTCCAAAGGCGAGGATGGCTGCTAAGCCAAAATTTAATAGTTTTGAATCATTCGAGTAGATCATGTTGTTTTTCATTTTTTGAATTCACTATTATCTACGAGCAAAGCCATCAAACCGGATTTATTAATCCCCAACTTTTTTGAAAAACAAAGCCCCCAAGGAAGAAGAAATCGTAGGCCTACTGCAGGATGGCAGGCAAGAGGCGATTTCTATAATTTATGATAATTATGGGGCGGTTCTCTTCGGCTTGTGCGTGCGCATGATGGGTTCCAAGGAAGATGCCGAGGAAGTTTTTCAGGAAGCAATGATTAAGATTTGGCGTTATGCAAAGTCTTATGATCCCAATAAAGCTCGACTGTATACCTGGATGATGAATGTTACCCGCAATGCGTGTATTGATCAAATTCGAAAAAATGATCGTCGTCCACAAATCCAAGATGTCGAGACCAACGTATATAAAGTCGACGCTGTTCATCAAACCGATTTACCGGTAGACCATATAGGTTTAAAAAAGGAGTTGGAGCGATTGCGGCCGGAGGACCGTAAAGTTTTGGAGTTAGCCTACTTCCAAGGATTTACACAGGGAGAGATTGCGAAGAAGTTAAATGTACCTTTGGGTACGGTGAAAACCCGTGCTCGCAAGGCAATAAATGAATTAAAGCGGTTTTTAGCCAAAGACATTGGATCCTAAGAAGTACATAGAAAGCGGAATTATCGAGGACTACGTGATGGGCTTCGTTTCAGAGCAAGAGCGCCAAGAGGTGCAGTGCCTGAGCAAGATCTATCCGGAGATTAACGATGCGCTTAGTCAGGCCGAAGACCTGATGGCTACTTGGGGAGCGGACCTGGCCGTGAGTCCACCTGAGGGTCTTAAGGATAAAATTATGGCCAATTTGGGGGAGCAGGAAGCGGCCCCCATGGCTCCACCACCTTTAAAGGTGGTTTCTGAAGCGAAGTCTGAAGCGCCTGTGCGTTCCATTAATAGTGGTTCATCGAATACTGTAGGTAGAGGCCCCATTGGTTGGATTGCTGCCGCAGCCGCGATTATATTGTCCCTTTTCTTAGCCTACCAATGGCAAGATAGCCTGAACTTCATGCGCGCCATGGAAGAGGAAATTCTCGCTCAGGATGAGGCCTTGGAAGACCTTAAAAAGGAACTGCAAAATACGGCCGCCGATAAAGAGCAATACGAAAGCTTATGGGCGGCGGTTTCGGAACCGGGGGTTCGCAAAATTGATTTGAATGCGGTAAGTGAAGATCAACCCGCCCTAGCCACTGTGTACTGGAACCCCGAGAAGCAGGAGACCTTCTTGTACCGCGATGAATTGCCAACCGAGGGCGATGGTCAATATCAATTATGGGCCATTGTAAAAGGTAAGCCGGTAAGCGCCGGACTCCTTTCGGTAGATGATAATAGCATCGTGCTGCAAGACATGGCTGGCTTTGCCGAAGCTGATGCCTTTGCTATTACCCTCGAGCCTCGCGGAGGTAGTGAAAGCCCCACTTTAGATCAGATGGTGGTGTTGGGGAAAGTGTAAAAGCTCCTTGCGTCGCTTTTAAGAACTTAGATCAGTCGCTGCGCTCCTTGTTAGAACTGAGACCGGTCGCGGTGCTCCCTGTTAGACTACTATCTTCTTAAATACCAATATTCTTATTCTAGTAGATAACCTTAGGTAAAGGTGGATGGCCTCCGTTATTGTATAAAGCCCGGGCCATTAAGAAGTACGCTCTTTAATAGCAGAGGCTACTTTACTTTCTTGAGTATGTCTGAAAGTTTATCCTTGGCGGGGTCAAAATGCCATGACTTTATCCCCAGCTTCTCCGCCGCTTCGATATTTTCTTCTCGATCATCGATAAAGAAACAGTCATCGGCTTTGAGCTTTTCTTTCTTAAGCACCTGTTTGTAGAAAGCAGGTTCGGGTTTGCGATGTCCGACTTCATGACTGAAATAGATGCCATCAAACTGTTTGAGGAATTGCGCATAATCGAAGCGTCCGCTATTGGCCTTGATTTTTTGGAGGTGCAATTCGTTGGTATTGCTAAGCAAGTACAGCTTGTATCCCTTTTTGCGCAAACTTTTAAGCAGGGCAATGTTTTCGCTGGGAATGGGCTCATAACAAAGGGCATTCCAGGCCGCAGCTAAATCCTTTTTAAAGATGTTTTTGCGAAAGAAGAAAGGTTGTAAGGCGCTAAGAAAAGCCCGGCTATCCAGCTGGCCTCGCTCTACCTTATGAAAGAGTTCCTCTTGTTTTTCCAATTCTACTTTGGCACCTAAAGCTTCAAAGGCCTTATAGCTGAGCTTAGCATCGATAGGAATGAGCACCGCTCCAAAGTCGAAAAGAAGGTTATTTGGCATGGCTTGCAATTTGCTGCAAAGAAACAAATTAGCCCTTAAGCGCCACCATTTACCGATAAACGGAAGTTCGCTGAAGTCTTAAGTAACTGAATATTAAGTAGATGAATTTTAGGTCTACCGATAATCGAAGATAATCGACCGTTTATCGAAAGCTTTAGCCGTTTATCGGTAAAGGTACAGGGCATTAAAAATCTTCTTCAAAAATGCTTCGGGATAATTACTTGAATAATGCTAAATTTGCCGCCCTTTCGGGCCCATAGCTCAGCTGGTTAGAGTAGGTGACTCATAATCACTTGGTCGCAGGTTCAAGCCCTGCTGGGCCCACTTGAAAGTCAGTAGGTTGCATTGAAAGATGTGCTTACTGGCTTTTTTTGTGCATAGAATATGCATAGGTTATCTATTGATGGCAAAGTATCTGTAGATCGCCGGATGGAGGCTATAACCCACACCTTCAACATTGAAAGCGTCAGATGGGTTATCTTCTTGGAAAATAACTTCTCGGTTATAGAAGTTGGGGGTCAAGACTGTATAGTTAATTAACGCTTTAATCAGACCATGGGGCGAGTATTCCTGGATAGTTTCCTCTACTTGGGTTACCAATTCTTGATATGAAATATAGACTCCTCCTCCTTTGCAGTAATCATAAACTAACCGTATAAACTGTTTAAACACTTGCTCTTCGAGTTCTGGGAAACTTAAACTAAGCTCATCAATTAGTTCTTCGAAGTAATTTTTTACATAGTCCTTAACCAGGCGTTGAAACTCATCTTCATTTTGCATAATGTATACGTCTTGGCCTTCCCATTTCTTGAAAAACAGGATAAAGTCACGTGGCCTGTAGCTTGTAAGTTTTCTTATTTCTGAAAAAACATCGGTTCTTGATGAATCAAAAAGACTTTCAAGAATATCATTTTGTGACAAGAAACTCTTATCTGCCGTATTTTGGGTTTTAAGTCTTTCTTGGATAAATAGGAATAGAGGAGTTTCATAAATACTTTCAGAATCATCTGAAAACCAGTTTAAATTGAAAGAACTCGATTTAAATGTCTTCCCCAAGTTCCTATCATCACCTGTAAGCAGTCTTTTAACGTCATTTCGAAGTAGCATAACGATGAATGCCTTAGTGCCGTATAAAACACTTGAGCGCATGGTCTTTATGGTAGAGACCATATCTTGCATTAAACTAATTCTACCTTTGCTTTTAGCTGTAAGCTTATAATCCAGGTCATCTATAAAGATTATAAACCTTAAGTCTTTTAAGTCCTCATATTGTAGAACTTCAGTGACCACTTCCTCGAGCCCAGGTAGTAATTCAGCAATCGGAGCTCTTTGCTTATTGCCAATATATTTTGAAAGAAAACTAAACCCCTGTTTTAGAACATGGGCTTTGGCCCCTTTATTTATTTCTTCTACAATGTCTGTAACTTGAAATTTTGCTATATCGACAATCCTGCTATTAGTAGCTAGAAACTGTTTAAGTTTTCTTACTCCGTTGCTAAAACTCGCTCTATCTGAAGCTATAATCAATTTGCAAAGCTCTACTAGGCATAACCATTTGAATAAGGTTCTGTCTTCTAAGGATTCATTTGTCCGAGATGCTATAGAGTTAATTCTTTCAACTTCCTGTAGATCTACGATCTTTACAAAGAGATTTTGATCTGAACGGCTTTTGTGAAGAAGGTGGTTCGCTGTCATAGATTTCCCAGAGCCTTTTCGGCCGGTGATAATAAATATCTCGTCTTGAATTATCCTTTCCTCTACGTTGAAGGGATCTTGGTACCAAGCCTCGAACCTTGGGTCTGAAACCTCAGCTTCTGCTTCAGCCTTGCCGAGCTTAAAGTGTTTTATTTTCTTTTTACCAAACATAAACTCCTTGTTACTTATTAAGACATTCCATTAAAATCCGCTGCAAAAGCATGTTATTCTGCTTTTTACTTTTTTTTACGCATGATTCTACTTTATCGCAAAACGACATTATCTCTCGCAAACTGGCTATTATTCGTTTTTGCTCGCTTATTGGAGCCAGTGGGATAGTAAGATATTCTAAATCAGTTAGGCGAAAGCTGTTCTTCAGGCCTCTTTGTGGCTTGTTGAATTGTTCTTTTAGGAATGGAGATAAGAAACAATTTGCAACAAAAAGAGGAAGAATATTTTTATTCAACCGAATCAATCCTGTATGTTGATTTATATACGATCTACCAAAATCTTTTGGAATAAGTCCTAAGTTTCCAACCTCTCCAGTGATTGAAACCAGAATATCATTTTCTTTTAGTTGGGTTCTTTTACCTTCAGAATTATCTGGAGGGTTGACAAGCTGAATGTTGTCCAATCTAAGGTTATAACTATCTTTTGAAAGATTGCCCATTCGTAGGAACTTTGCTCCTTCTTTCGAGTAATATTTAGCCCAACCACGTGAACCACTTGTAATCAAATTAACAATCTCCCCCAGCCTACACCAAACCCAACTTTCCGGGATCTCAAATGGGATCTCATCTTCACTTATCGACGGTAAAGGCTTTTGCTTCTTAATCTTCTTTTCCTTGACCAGCTGCTCTTTTTCTGCCTTGATTCTTTCAAGCAATACCGAGGCAGGCTCATCATTTGGATCTTGTGGGACCAACTTCCCTTGCATTGCTTCCCTTAAGAAAGCCTGACGTAATTGCTGGACAAGGGAGAGTTGGTGAGTGAGCTCATTCTCAAGCTTCAAACTATCCGCTTGAAGGGACATGAACTGTTCTCTAATTGAGACTTGTCTAGACACTTGAAAATATGGTATCTGATAGTTGCCGAAAACAGTTTTACCGATAGCCTCCTTGGATGTACCAGATTTAGTGTTTCTAACAATTTCTGTTCGAAGAGTATTAAATATTAGATGGTAGAACTTCAGATCAACAGGGTGCTGTTTTTCATCTTTGGGAGTAAGTATGAAGCAAAGGTCGCTGGCTATAAAATCACCATTGACATAATGTGTTCTCCCTAGAGACCCGGAAGCGGCTGCTGCAAAAACCAATGCTTCACCCGTGTGTGAATAATCATTGTGTGTTTTCCATTCAGCAGCAGCTGTAATGAAGTTAAAGCTACCAGGCGTGCATTTTGAACTTTGTAAACTTCCCTTTTCAACGTGAAATAAGGTCTTTATAGGTGTCAAGTTCATTTTATGGACTCTTTTAACCTGAATAAAAGTTCATTGCTAGCTACTATGCTAGTTTCCAGCATCTCAATAATTTCAGAACTGCTATATATGACTTCCTCTTCCTGTTTAGTAGGGTTTTTTATGTCAAGATCATAATTGCGCTCTTGGATGGTTTTTATATCAACCTTCCAGGCTATATCGCTCTCTTCACGTTTGTTCCACCATTTCTTTATGGGTTCAAACTCTCGAAGTTTGATAGGTCGTGTTTTGCTGTAACTCTTCTGTCCTTCAGGAAGGCGATGCTCATAGTACCAAACATCTTTGGTAGGCTCCCCTTTAGTGAAGAAAAGCAGGTTTGTAGCTACCGTGGCATAAGGCTGGAAAACCGAGTTGGGAAGCCGAATGATGGTGTGCAAATTGCAATCATTCAAGAGCTTTTCGCGCACTCTCTGTTTAACCCCTTCCCCCGTTAAAGAGCCATCTGGCAAAACAATTCCAGCCCTGCCTCCTTGCTTAAGTAAACGAATCATAAGCACCAGAAATAAATCCGCGCTTTCCTTAGTCTTAAATCCTGGGAAGTTGGCTTCATTTCCATTTGCCACAATCCCCCCAAAGGGAGGGTTGGCCAAGATTAAATTCACTCTATCTTTTTCGGTGTAGGAGGACAAAGGTTGATCCAAACTATCTCGAAAAACTATATTCGGAACCTCCATATCGTGCAAAATCAGATTGGTGGTTGCCAAAAGGTAGGGAAGCGGTTTATACTCCCAGCCAATAATATTCTCAGAAATGCTCTCCCTTTCTTCTATGCTGTTTGCTTGCCCTTTAAGATGCTCAATGGCGGCTGTTAAATAGCCCCCAGTTCCACAGCTAGGGTCCAAGATTTTTTCTCCTAATTGTGGGTTCATCATTTCACAGATGAACTCAGTAATAGCACGGGGGGTATAAAACTCTCCACTTTTACCCGCACTTTGTAACTCTTTTAAAATAGTCTCATACAACTCTCCAAAGGCGTGGCGGTCTTTAGCTATGTTAAAGTCTATCTTATTAAGCTTATTCAAGACCTTGCGGATGTTAATCCCGCTCTTCATATAGTTATTATTGCCCTCAAACACCTCTCGCACCAAGAGGGCACGCTGGTTAGAGAGCTCCTTACTAATTCCTACCTGTAAATTGCGCAAAGCCGGAAACAATTTCTGATCCACAAAAGCTTGCAATTCATCCCCGGTGATTCCTTCGTCGTTTCCTGCCCAGGCGTCCCAGTGAAATTCTTCAGGAATTGGGCTCACATAATCGTCTTTTAGGATTTCGAGCTCCTGGTCTTTGTCAGAAAATATTTTAAGAAAAAGCATCCAGCCTAATTGCTCAATGCGTTGGGCATCACCGTTCAGGCCATTGTCTTGCCACATTATTTTGCGGATACTGTCGAGTATTCCTTTGAGGTTTGTCATTTAGTTTTTCTTGCTTTTAACCTTTTGCTCAAGTGCTTTTAAATCTTCTAAGTCGGCTTGTTCGGCTTCAACTTTCTTCCTTCTGCTGTCAAAATCATCATATACGGAATGGACTCTTTCTGTCATTTGCTTCTTCGAAACTGAGCCAGCATCTAGCAAGATCTCTTTGTCATTAAATTGGAGGATGCGATCTACATTTTCGCGCCAAAAGCGCAGAGTAATGTCTTTACGCTCTTTAACTCTCAGCTCGGCAGTTTCCAGAAAGATAATAGTAAGACGATTTAAAGTGTCTAGCTCGTTCTTTTCAAGGTAATTCTTTGCGATGATAATATCTTGCTTGCGCACCCTTGCTCCTTTCCAAGAAGTAAGGCCCATATTTGGAGCCTCAGCCTTAGCTCGGTCCACAATGAGTTCCGCTGCGGTTTGATTAGTTACAGCATATAGAAGTTTGTTTTGGGTTTCTGCAAAGAACATTTGAGTGGCTTTATCACTTGAGTCGTAATCGCTACTTAAAGCCAGCAAATCTCGAACCTTTTGATAAAATCTCTTTTCCGAAGAACGTATCTCCCTAATACGCTCTAACAGTTCATCAAAATAGTCGGGGCGACCATTAGGGTTCTTTAGGCGCTCATCGTCCATCACAAACCCTTTAACCATATAATCTTCAAGGTTTTGAATTGCCCAAACCCTGAACTGCGTCCCTCGTTTACTGCGAACTCTAAAGCCAATCGCTAAAATCATCGAAAGGGCGTAGTAAGTCACCTCATATTGTTTGCCATCACTGGCAGTTGTAAAGAAATTCTTTACAACTGAATCAGAACCCAACTCTCTGTCTTCCAATATGTTTTTAATGTGCTGACCAATGTTTTGCTTAGAGGTGTCAAAAAGTTCCGCAATTTGATTTTGATTCATCCAAACGTCACCATCTTTCGCGAATAAGGCTACAGAGGTTCGGCCATCTTCGGTATTGTAGATAATGATCTCCTGCTGCTCTCTCATTAGGCACCGGGTTTATAAAGTTCTTGTTCTAATTCCTTAACTGCCGCTAGATACTTGCCCTTGCTGCCAAATTTCTGGATTATTTCTAAGGGGGACCCGTACTGGGTAAGTGGATTCACTTTTAAGATATCCATGCTTTCGATATTGGTTATGCCTTCATCAGCATACTTCTCTAAAAGGGTCTCTAAGACCTTACGGGCCTGCTCTCCATACTTAGTGAAGTAGTCTCTTTTCTTTACGTTGTTTGCGCGCTCTTTTCGCGTTAATGGGGGCTGTTCGAAGGCCACATGGCAGATTAGGTCAAAGAGATCTACTTCGTGGTTTACCGCGTCTCTTAAAGCTTCAACTAGTATACCCTCTTCTTCGAGTTCTTTGATGATGACCTCCTTTTTATCGGTGCTATTCCATCGGTTTAAAAAGTCATCAAGTGAATGATATTGGCCTTTAATGAGCTCCTTGGTATGATCTTTTAAGCTGGTGGTGATTGGCTTGCCGTCTTTGTCGAAGTACATTTCTCGGCTCAATAAGACCGAGACATCTACACCGTTTACATACACCTTCTCGCGTGGTTCACTTACTCTTGCCCAGTTACCTTTCACATTAGTGCCATCCGGATATCGAAGTCCCACTTTCTTGAATTCGATTTCCTCGCCGGTTTCTTCATCAATTGCCACTAGCTTATCATCTTCCTCTTCCTGAACAACTAAAGAGAGATCGGTTTTTTCTTCAACAGGCTTTACGCGTATGGGATCACCATCAAACTCTGGGTCCGCAAACAGATTGGTTACGTTCCGGAAATCTAGAATGGTGAAATATTGTTTTCCGAACTCTTCGTTTATCCGTGTGCCTCGACCGACAATTTGTTTAAACTTAGTCATAGACTTTATCTCGACATCGAGAACAATAACACGACAAGTTTGGGCATCTACACCAGTGGTCATAAGCTCGGAAGTGGTGGCAATAACTGGATAGGTTTCTTCTGGATTAATAAAGTTGTCTAACTCCCTTTTTCCCTCGTCGTTGTCACCCGTTATTTGCATCACATATTTGTGATTTTGGGCTACGTGGTCGGCGTTTAGATTAGCAAGAGCTTGACGCATACGCTCTGCATGATCGATATCTGAGCAGAAGACAATCGTTTTCGCGAATCTATCGTAGCCTTTCAGGAATTCAGATAACTTTTCCGCAACCTTTCGGGTACGTTCATCAATCACCAAATTTCGGTCGAAATCCTTTCGGTTATAAATGCGGTCCTCAACTTCTCTACCTTCTTTGTCTGTCTTTCCTTGCTCAGGCCTCCAACCCTCTGTATCAATATTTAGGTTTACTCGGATTACACGATAAGGAGCGAGGAAGCCATCATCAATTCCTTGTTTAAGCGAATAAGTATAAACTGGATCACCGAAATATTCAATGTTAGAAACCTTATCCGTTTCTTTTGGAGTTGCAGTAAGTCCAATATGCGTTGCCTTATAGAAGTATCTAAGAATCTCCCGCCAGGCACTTTCTTCTTTTGCACTTCCTCTATGACACTCATCAATAACAATGAGATCAAAAAAGTCAGGTGAGAACTGCTTGTAAGCATCTGCGTCATCGTTATAGCCGGTTAAACCTTGGTATAAGGCTAGGTAAACCTCGTAGCTCTTATCGATTTTTCGATTCTTAACAACAGTCATTTTATCCTTAAAATGCTTGAAATCTCCCCGTCGTGTTTGATCAATCAAAGCATTTCGATCTGCCAAGAACAAGATTCGCTTTTTAGCACGGCTTTTCCATAATCGGTGAATAATCTGAAAAGCGGTATAGGTCTTACCCGTCCCAGTAGCCATAACCAATAGGATGCGATCTTGTCCTTTAGCGATGGCCTCAACCGTCCTATTAATTGCAATCTGTTGGTAATATCGTGGGCTCCGTCCAGAAGAATCAAAGAAATAGTCCTGTGAAGCCACCTTTTCAGCTTCCTCCGTTTCGATTCCTTTGTATTGTTTGTATTTCGCCCAGAGTTCCGTCGGAGATGGAAATTCATCAAGGCTGAGTTCAGTTTCAATATCCTCTTTACTTGAGCGATCATGGAAAACAAAACCATCTCCATTGCTGCTAAAGACACATGGGATATCCAAAATTCGAGCATATTCTAAGCCTTGTTGTACCCCTGCTCTCACGGAATGCTTATTATCCTTTGCTTCTACTATTGCTACTGGAATATTAGGCTTGAAGTAGAGAATATAGTCTGCTCTTTTCCTTTTCCCTCTGGCAGTTAGCTTCCCTCGAACATATATCCGTCCATCAGTGAACGACACTTCTTCCAAGAGTTGAGTCTGCTTATCCCAGCCTGCTTTTTCAATTGCTGGGGTGATGAACTTAGTGCAGATGTCGCGTTCGGAGAGGGTTTTTTTATCCATGGCCAGGAAAAAGTTACGAAAAGATGCAAAGCAGGGCTAATTTAGTCATATTGGTTATAATTCTATTTTAAGCGAATCCCAAGCCCAGATTTTTAGAATCCTTGTCAGTCTGAAACTGTAATTAGTACTACCTGAATTAAAATTTCCCTACCAACCCTCCGGGGCCGGATTATACCAGTACACCACCGTATCGCCCTCCGCATTTAGGTAATAATCTACCCGCTGAATTTCGCGGATGTAATTAATGGGTCCCTTGGGGCAGCTTAAGCAGGGGGAAACCATATCAAAGTAATAGGCGGTATCTAAATTTCCAGTGCAGTAGTTTTCAATCACTAATTTTCGAAAAGCCCGGAGATTGGATTGTAGGCTAATACCCGCCGCTCGGTACGTTAGGCGCATTAAGGAGTCATCGCGCGCGTTCCAGCCATTGTTGAGGTCAAAGCGTAAGAAGCCTATATCCGTGTAACCGTTTAAACTGCACTCTTGGCAAGCCTCATGTCCGGCCTGGGCATTAGCCTCACCGTATTCAAAAACGTCAAGGTATTGATAGCAATCATTCTTTTCCGTTCTTCCGCAAGAAGCGAGCAGCAGCCCCATTTGTAGTAGGATTAGTAAGGATCTTCTCATCACTAAAGCTTAAAACAATTTAATCTGGGTACGGATTCCGCCCTGAATATGAATATCGCCTTGGAAGAGAAACTGACTATCATAGCCTGTTGTAGGAACAAGCTGACTGTAAAGCATGACCCGACCGTGCTTGAAGTCGAGTCCCGTGGCTATTTCCAAATTATTGTAGCCCAGATAGGCTCCGACTAAGGGTCTCACTTTATCCAGCGTATCCTGTTTATTAAAGATGTATTGATAGCCCAAATTGAAATACATAAAGCCATCGCGCTGCATGATAAAAGGATCGTGCAGTTTGCTGGGGTAATTGTAATACTGACTGCGGTGTCGATAAGGGTATTGCACTGGATATCCTCCTTCGGCAGTAGCCTGACCTCCATATTGGTAGCGCCAATAAAAATTTAAAGTGAAGCCTTTGTAGCTTAAACTTAGGCCGGGGTCGAGGTTTCCGTAACTAAAACGATCAAGGTTCCTGTATTCATAAGGATTAAAGGAGCTGCCCTCGGGGTAATAAAAGCCATTGTTTAATCCTGTGGGAAAGGGCAGACTAAGGCCGAGGGAAAGATCTTTTTGGGCGCTGAGGTTTTGAGCAAGGCTGCAAAGTAGGAGTAGGCAGGAATAGAAAGGGCTTTTAAACATGGCTAAGGATTTCGACCGGTGAAGTTAAGACCCTCAAAAAGCCCGCTCGAACCAGTAATCGAAGATAAACGACCGTTTATCGAAAAAGAGTTTCGATTTATGGATTTTGGAGTTTTAAAAGGACGATCTAATAAGCCGCCGCTCGACCCGCGGGAAAGCTATTCGAAATCACGAATGGCTTCTTTTTAGTTATGCCTTGGTCCTTTTGCCCCTTCTGTTTCGATTACCTAAGACCACTAATTCTTACTTTCGTTCTGATATTTGATTATGGGTAGGTGGTTCCGTATTTTGGAAACATAAACGCTCTTTTTCCCGTTTTGCAAAAAAGTGAACTTTATTCCATAATTGGGAATAAAGTTAATATTCGTCTCTATTTGGGACGAGTTAACAGGGGTGTTTTTTTGCAACTTGCTTATAATCAGTATTTGGCATCTTATGGCACGTCGTTTTCTTATTAAAGAGCAAAATCTAAAAATCATGAAAAAGACATTCATTACCATATTCTTTCTAGGCCTTGTGTTAGCCTCTTGTCAGAAAGAATCAGACAATCTAATGGCTAACCCCATTAATCAAGCCAGCAGCTTTGAGGAGCTAAAGGTGGATGACAGCTTTACTTGGAGTACCGAAGCAAATTATACCTTAGAGCTTAAGGGTTTAGACAATATGCCTTTTGGGGTTAAAAAGCAGCTAAGCATCGAAACCCTCGATGGAAAGCGGGTGCACACCACCTTAGCCGAAATTTCTCAAGACCGCAGTCTGAGCTTTGTGGCTCCCGCCGGCATGGAAATCGTAAAGATTACCTTTGGCAGTATTGTTAAAGAAAGTGCGCTACAAAATGGGGTCTTCCATTTCGACTTCATCCCAGTAGACGATACTTCAGACCTTGATCCGGACGACCAATAATTAGAACATCCAAACGAATTAGACCATGAAAAAGATAGCAATCCTTTCCATTTTAACCTTGAGCTTAAGTTTGAACGCTCAAACGGTAGCAACTGATTTTGAAACTAGCAACGGGAATCGCGGCGCAGAAACCTGTTGGGGTTTTGGTGGCTTCTCCTTACAAAATGCTAGCAACAGACAACCTATTAATGGTTGGTCCGCTCGTTCGGGTTCTCTAAACACGAATCCGAGTAGTTTTTGGATTAAGTCCCCCTTCGTAATCTTAAGTTCTGGAAACATCACTTTTAATACCCGTATTCATAGCAATGATGGCTCCAGACAATACGTGGTATATGTAGATTTCATTAGCCACGATCCTGCAGATAATGCAGGGGAAGGTAATATCATAACGGGTTCTAGTTATACCTACACTAGCCCTCAAAGTAATGTGCAAGCGGTAACCATCCCCGTACCATCGGCCCTAGCCAATGATGGTAATGCCTACAAAGTGTACTTCCGCTTCGAAAGCTCTAGCGGTAACCGTAATCGCAGAGCGGTAATTGATGATATTTCTATTCCCGGGACTTTTGCTTCCGATCCGGCGAACAACTGTAAGCCAGCCAATCAGGTAGCTGATAGCGACTTTGATGGCGTGGCCGATGACCAAGACGATTATCCCAACGATCCCAATGCCGTTTATGATACTTATAGCCCTAGTCAAAACAGCTTTGGTACCATCGCCTTCGAAGATTTATATCCTGCTAAAGGAGACTACGATTTTAATGACTTGGTACTGGATTACAATGTTCGTTACACGGTAAATGCCTCTAACAATGTAAGCCGTATGCAATTCCAGTTTAAGGTGCGCGCCATTGGTGGGGTTTTAATTAATGGATACGGCCTAAGTTTTCCCAATATCGCGGTGGCGGATGTTTCAGCGGTGAGCGGGAACAGCTTAACTACCGGAACCATAAGTGTTAATGCCAACGGTTGCGAAAGCGGTCAAACCGATGCGGTAATTATCGCTTGTGATGACCTTGAGCAGGTGATTACTCGTGCCGGTGGATCATTCTTTAATACAGTGCCGGGCGAGCCTCAGGGAACTTATATTACCCTTACGGTAGATGTAACTTTTGCCAATGCCCAAAGCATGGCTAATGCGAGTAATTTCTCCATCTTCGCTTACAAGGCACGTGGACAGGAAATTCACCTAGCCGATAAAGCACCAACCGATCTTATGGATCAAAGTGTATTTGGTCAAGAGGATGATGACAGTGACCCGGCCAGTGAGCGCTACTTTAAAACCGCCGATAACCTTCCTTGGGCTATTCAAATCAGCGAGTCTTTCGACTATCCTGCGGAGAGAGTAGATATTTTAGATGCCTATTTAAACTTTGCCAATTGGGCACAGTCTGGCGGTTCAGCATCCACCAACTGGTTTACCGATGCCCCTGGCAATCGAGACTTGAGTAAGATTTTCCAATAATTGGAATTATAGAATTAGTGAAAAGACTGCCTTTAAGGCGGTCTTTTTTTTTAGCCAACCCCAGGTGACAAAGGCCCATAAAAACCATTAATCGAAGATAAACGACCGTTTATCGAAAGTTTTCGCCGTTTATCGGAAGGTCTGTATGGTCTAGCAAATCTTTTTTCAGTGCAAGCAGAGAAGGGGCTGCATTCTTTTTTAATATTAAACTTGCCACCCATGCGGGCCTATTGCTCAGCTGGCTAGAAAAGGTAACTTATAATCACTTGGTCTCAGGATCAAGTCCAGCAGGGCCCATTCCACTGGAAAGTCTTTTAATGACCTGCCAGACCCAACCCTACCCTTACCAGTTGGGGTTGCTTGTTTTTACACCTTCGCAATCTTTGGAGCCGGCCTATGTGTGTCGTATGGAGTTGGTTATTCTTTTTAGGAGGCTTTCCATCTTTAGCTTGATCGGACAGAGAAGGCCATTTCGATTCTGCTAAAGCCGGAAGCCCCTGAATGAGAAAAACTAAACCTATCTTCCCCGAAGCCCTCAAAGAGTTAGAATCTCCCTTATTCTTCCGAAACGCAAGTGCAGTGCAATATGGGAGTCTAGGTCAAGTGAAGTCTAGACAAATCCAAATGACAAACTGAGCCCGACAAGCGAAGGGCTAGGCGATTCTCCGAGATAGAAGACCCCGTTGTCGGCTGCTGCCTAACGACGGATGAGAAGAATTGATAAACATGCTCCAACAGGTCCTGTGGAAGTCAATTCCTTTGGAGCAGGCATTCATTTAAGCAAGTTTTATCCTTCCAAAGCTTCCTGCTTCATATTCCCTACTATAATCTCTTCCTTAATTCAATAAAGTCTCTTGCTCCTGGACTAAATACAATGTTCACTTCCCTCCTCATTTAACTGAGCCTTTAATTGGAATTAATTTCAATCTAAAAAAAGATAGTTAATAATGATTCTGTTTAAAGTTCATTCTTTTCCACTCAGAGGACACCGCGACAGTTTAACAGTAAAACTAATTTAATAAGCAAGCAATACTTCTCTTTTTATAGTTACTCAGACGTCCAATTAAGTTAAGTATTCTGTTTTTCACAATGAAAGCTAAAATTGTTAGAAAATAAATCAAATGGGAATCGATCGATTTTGTAGTTTTCAAAAAATTTAAATTTTCCATGATTAAAAAAACCAACTTCGCATCAATTTTATTGCTTCTTTTTCTTTGCTCCTTGTCAGGTGGAGTCCGGTCCCAGGATTCTCAGCTTTCCGATCAATTAGATAATCAAGGATTTAAAGGTCAGGAGGAATCAATCTTGGTTAGTAGAGATCTTTACAACGAAATCCTTACATGGTTATCCATGGAGGAATCGGAAGAGCAGACTTTGGATCATTATTTACTTACTTCAACCTTCGCGGAAAAGTCTGAGGTAAAAAGATTTGTTTCTCAATACTATTCTGGGTTAACAAAGCGACAGCCAAGTATTAACGCTAAAACGACAAATGAGAATGATAATGAGCCTTACACAGGTTGCGAGTGCAAAAGCGTAATACCCAGAGATGATTCTCCGATTTTAAAATCTGAGGTTAGTGATTTCCTAGGCACAAATGTCCAAAATGTTGGCTCAGGAGAGGTAGTTAAAACTACAGGTTATCACAGTAAGGGTATTGCCTTTGATTTCCATCATGAAGTGTTTTTTGATGACTTAACTAATAGAGAGGAAACTTATCATCAGGATAACCATGAGGTGTTCGAAATACTCTATTTGTGTACAATCCAAGGACGAAGAAGCTCCAAATGTAATTGTGATAAGCTGGCAGTTTTAAAAGGAGAATTTCAATTTGATTTTTCACATCGATCCGCAGTAACGCAAAATAATAGTGAGATTAATTCCCAACTAAGGGTGGGTTTCTTTGGCTTTGAAGCTGATAGGGACGTTGTTAATTTCAATCCAAATAACTTAATACATCCTAATTTTAAATTTGAGCCCATCTCAGCAAAGGTCTACCAAGTTGGACGGAAGAGAAGAGATGATTATTTATCGCCTCCAGTAATAACGGATATTGATTGGGAGATTGACGCAGATTTTTCACCATTCGCGAGAATCCACGACCATCTTACATCTTTTAATCCAAACATTAATTATTTGGCCAACGTTACTAGAGGAAATTTTTTAAAAGATTTAGGAAGAGAAAGCCCGCATGACCAACCATATTATGACTTGTTCCATACTTCCTATGATCATGAAATCTATACGCAAAGTGATTTAACTCAGGCAATAGAGCATACTTTAGTTTTAAGGGCAAACGTACCTAAGGTTTTTGTTTTTGCTAGTTCTATTCACTCAAGGATGCAATTTGACGGAAATGAGGCTAATGCGAGGCATTTGGCTAATGGAAACTTTTGGACTACACTAATCGTACCAGGACAAACTGATAGCTATCAGGAATCTAAGAACAATCAATACGGTGAGCTAGGCCTAGGTAATCCAACCCCAACTCATCCTGATCCTGAGTTTTCATATTGCTGTAATGGTGATTTCGCAAGATTCTCTTTCGATGCTGTGAACAACACACCGCGTTATGATGAGTTGAAGGACGTGGTTGTTGACGCAATGAATATCGGTCCTAGCTGGTCACCTGTATTAGAATATTCTGAGGGTATTGGTGTAGCAGTTATAGATGGCGATGTCCTTTACGTTGACGGGAGTAACCAAAGTGGGTATGCTTATGATTTCTTGGCCTGTGGAAATTGTGACTATTTTAGACTGCCGTATAATGATGAAAATGGGCTTCCATTACTTTGGGATCCAATTGTCGAGGTGACAGGTGATCCATGTGGGGAATTCTTGCAGGTTGAGGTACTTAATTTTGGAGAGATGCAGACTACGCCAGGCTCCGTAGCCGTTACGGTCCAGTCGGACGAGGCTTTTGGAGGAGTTCGCTGGGAGGATGCAATCCTACCAGGGCCAAACAGCTCACCTAATGCCTACCCCTTTCAAACCTTCGACATACCGATTAATACAACTTCGCAACCAATAACTTATAAGCTTGAATTCACTCATAGTGAAGGTTGCTCGGTTGTTGCAATTTTCACCGTCTTACCTTGTGGGTCAAGTCAATCTAGGCTGGACTGTTTCGACATGAATTTAGTGCCAATACCAGGTAATGCTTTTTCAGAAACAGGTTTGCAAACAGGCCTAGATTTGGAATTAGATTGGATCAATTGGGAACAGTGTCCAAACTTCCCAAGCAACGATGGATCAAATGATTCAAAGTTTATTATTGAGGTGTTTAACATGCAAGGTGTGCGTGTATATAACGCAGGTCCATTTGATGGAATAAATCCTGTATCAAGCCATGTGATTAGCAATTCGAATTTCACAAATACACCTGCTTATTATATTTTAAAGATAACTTTCGCCGATTTCACTACTATAACCCGTAGATTTAAGGTGAATTAGAGCAATACATAATAGGGTCATGAGTTTTTCGTGACCCTATATTTTCATTTTTGATGTTATCCTTTTTGATGAGATATTTTGGCCTATGCCTGTTCTTTTATGGAGCCTTGATGCCCAGGCAGGTTCGGGCCCAGTTAAAGACTGATTCTGTTTACGAGTTAAATAAAGTTTTAGGTTTATCCTACGCTTTCGGCACCGACTATCGCTTTAGCGGGCTTTCCATCATTCATCCCATCGATACGAACTATCAAATCGATCGGGGAGAATCACAGATTCCATTGCATGGCTTTTCACTTTATTATTCCAGGGAATTTTATGGTTGGCTTTCCTTATCTACGGAAATAAGCTACCGTGAGGGTAGGAGTGAGGTGATTGGAGTCCCGAATGATAACTACCGTTATCTTAATGGCGTAGAAAACCAAATCCAGGCTTGGGGATATTTCAGAAAGCAGTTTTTTTCTTTTTCGGGGATGATGGCCTTTGACCTCTTGTACAAGGATCCCTACCAAGCACTCAGAGTGAAACTGGGCCTGGAGGCAAGTTATTTTAGAAGGATCGATTACCTCTCCGAGTATCGCTTACCGGATGATGTTTTGATGAACCGCCTAACTTATGAGCGCTCAGATCGTTTGCTCAGACCACTGATTGGATTGGAGTTGGAGGAATTCATTACCTCAAAATGGGGTTTTCGTTTTACCGCTTTTGTATTCCCTACTTATCAATTTAAGCCCGAGCGGGTTTCGGTGGAGGATGTTTATCTAAATTTTGCTGAAGGTGAGGATTATATCCTAAGGCAAGGTGGTTTAGTGAATGGTGAACCTTATCAGGAGGTCTTGCAAATGGCGGGAGGATATTTACAATTAGGATTCTTCATCCGCTTATGACCGCTGGTTATTGGAAGACATTTTTTATCTGCCTAGTTTGTTTTGGGACCATTTTTGGACAATCTGAGTCCTCACTTGTAATTGTGGATTCCGATGATGGAGAGCCTCTTTCTGATGCATTTCTATTCCTTCAAGGTGTTGCCTATCGGTCCAATTCCGAAGGTATTGTCCATTTTCCGTGGGAGGAGCAATCCATCGACTCACTATGTATAAGTCTAATGGCTTACCATGATACTTGTTTCATTTTTAATTCCAGCTTAAGTGTAATTTACCTACGTAGAAAATCAATCTTATTAACCGAAGCGGAAATACTTTCTGATAAGGGGGCTGGAGGGGCTTTGCAATTGCAAAAAGTGGCCTTTTCACCTAAGGTTTACCAAAGTTCTCTTACTACCTTGTCACTAGCATTAGGTGAAGAGGATATTATAAAAGCATTACAGTTTTTACCTGGTGTACAAGGTGGAAACCCAGGAAGCTCAAACATCCATTTACGAGGTGGGGGCCATTATCAGAACATACTGTTGTTAGAAGGGATTCCCATTTATAATCTCACACACCTAAACGGCTTTAGTTCACCGCTACCCAATATGGGTTTGAATTCAGCTACAATTCACAAGGAAAACGTACCAATTAACCTTAACGGCGGTTCGAGTAGTTTAATTGATGTTACCTTGGAAAGCGGTGTGCCCGACCATGTCCGGGGCGCAGTTTCATTGGGCACTGCAACCGTTGGCGGAAGTGTATCGATACCCATTAGTAAAAATAGATCTGCGCTACACTTATCTGCTCGATTAAGTAACCTCGGCCTAGTAACAGGAATCGCTACTCTTTTGGAAGAGGAGAATGTCTTTCAAGTGGGTTTTGAAGATTTCCTTCTAAACTATTCCCATAGGATGCGCAATCATATGGGAAGTATTAAAGTGATATCATATTTTTCAAGGGATTATCTCAACAGAAAAAGGGAGTCAGGAAATGGGGTGGGTGTTGCATCTGTTGATTTTAGTAATTATGAAGAGTGGAATGCGGCTATGGGCCTGGTAATAAAAAGAAGAATATCCAAGTCCATATTATTCAATAATCGGGTGTTCTACAGTTCTTTCAAAACAAATAACACTTCCCAAGTAGCAGAGACTCCTAGCTTAGTAGGTTTACAAAGTGGTGCCCGGTTTGCCTATGATACCCGGCTAAATCATCTTGGTTACGACACCCATTTTGAGATCTATCAAACGGATTCAAGGACAGCAAAAATTGGCACAGACTTAAATCTTAGGTTTTTTTCTTTTCCTTCTTGGTCTTATCAAAATTCATTACCTGTCGTCAGCTTAGATACAACACACCAAGGAAATCAGGTACAAGTGCTTGACGCATCTCTTTATTACAGCGACCTTTATTTACTACCTAAAGGATACAGTTTGGCTTTTGGTCTCAGAGGGCAATTACATGGACTTGGGGATGGCAATCTTGATTTTTACCTATTACCGCGAATTTCCTTAATCAAGGAACTAGGAGGGAGTCTTGATGTTTTTTTGGCCTATGATGAATTAAGTCAGGCATACCATCGTTTTAGACGCGGCGTTGCCCTTTCAGGGCAGGATTTAACTTTTCCGGCCACCGAGTTCATGGAGCCTCAGAGAACCCGACAATTGGTTTTTGGAGCTTTGTATAGGCATGATAGGCTACAAATCGACATCCATACATTCTACCGAAACCTCGAAGGGCAACTCGATTTCGACTATTCCCAAGAAAACTTCTTTCAGACCTTTCACTATTTGCCCAATGGCTCAGTTCTTACGAATCCAGCTCAAGGTCTAGTCCCAGTAAATGGTCAAAGTTTTGGAGTGGAAATGGGTCTCGTCTATGCTTACAGAAGCTTTTCCTTTAATGGAGCTTACACCTGGTCGAAATCTCTTCGACAAAGTGAAATTCTCAACCAAGGAAGGTCCTATCCTTTCCTGTTCAATCGCGAGCATGATTTTAGGATGAACATGAACTATAGTTTTAAAAGGAACTCCATAAACAAGGTTTATAAATTGGGTGTGTCCTGGTTTTATGGCAGCGGCCTTCCAACCCAGTTTCCAATCGATTACTTGCCTATTGGAGGAATAAGTGGCACTAACATTTCCGAAGGTTCAATCCCGTTCTTACAGAGCCGACATTCGACGCTTCTTCCGGCCATACATCATCTGGACTTAGTCCTAAGCTCGGTAAAGGAAGGTGAAAAGGGCAGAAGGACGATTTCAATAGCGATTTTTAACGCCTATTTAAACCCGTTGGTGAGCTCCTATTTTTGGAGTCAAAATGAGCAAGGAACCCAAGCTTCATTTCAATCAGAGGGTAACTTGCCCTTTGCGCCAAGTATTAGTTATAAATACGAATGGAGATGAATGTGAAAGGACTTCTGTACTTGATAATCGGATTTCTATTGGCTGGATGTACAAGGTATGATGCCGATCTTCAGGATTACAACGAGAAAATTGCCCTCACCGTAATCGTGCGTGGAGGTAACCTACAGCCCCATTCTCAGGTTTTTTATGGGAAGGCGCTTCTGGGCCCTCACCAAGGTTTTTTAGAACCAATTTCTGATGCTTCCTTTGTTCTAAGCGACATAGAAGGAACTAAGGATTCGGCGATCTATCAATCGGAGGGAAATTATATCTTTTATGAACCCCTCGATTCATTTAATATTTCGGAGGACCTCAATTTCACTGCTTGGCATCAAGATTTAGGCCTGCTTAATAGCATGGTAAGCATACCTGAAACCCCTAAATTTAATCTTATGAGCACCACCCGGGTGGATAGCGGTTTTTTTGGTGATTCTTTGTTAGTCTACCATCATCACTTTAAGGTCGTAAACCTTGGTGAGCCCAATACTTTTCAATGGCAATTTTCCTATGATCTCCAAATTGACGAGAGGGCAGTTTATGAGATGGACAGAATAAATGCCTGGGTTGAAATTGATGGGTATAAATCCCAGAGAAAAGAGGCTGCCTTGTTTTCCGTTCCATTGAAAAGGAACGAATCCATAGACTGCCATGTTTATATGCGAAAACCCTATTACGTAATTGTAGATACCTACTCCGAACAGCTTTTTGATTTATTAATAAAGACGCAGTATCCATTGAACGAGGCGCAAGGTGCGTTTTTTGATCCAGATGAAACAACTAGTTCAGACTTTGAGGGTGCAATAGGTTATTTGGGGTGGATTATGTCAGATACCATTTTTTAGTCAGGCTTTTGCAGATACCCAAAATTCGGCACACCCTTCATTAGGTGTCTAGGTGCTCTCTTCCGCCACTTATATCCCCCCTGGAGCATCGGAATTTTATGGAAAAACCATTAATCGAAGATAAACGACCGTTTATCGAAAAAGAGTTTCGATTTATGGATCTTGTCTTTGGAAACCGCCCTACCATTAAACTATGAAGCACAGTCTATTCATACTAAAAGTCCTTTTAATCCTACTTACCGTATTTCAACTATGGTGGTTGGGAGCCCTATTTTTTGAGAAGGAAATAGCTTACAGTGAATATGGGCAGATCTTAAGTATGCTCCTTTATTTATACGGTAACATCCTAACAGCAGTATGTATTTGGTATACTTGGCAAAGACTACCAATAGCCAATAATGCCAAGCGCGATAAAACCTGGATGCTGATTATTTTGGGTTTCTTCGGCTTAGGGATTATCGCCTTGTGGTTATGGCTTCCCAACAAACGGGAAATGGAAAAATGGCGTAGCTCTTAGGCCCTAGTCCTCGATACGTCGATACCAACAATACTCCAATTCACCATACTTCACCGGCTGACTGTCCATCTGCAGCAGCATGCCCCATTGCTCTATTTGATCGGGGAAGCTATCGAGCCAACCATTGCGAATGAGGAGAAAGCGACTACGCGCCTGGTTTTTGGCAATAAGGCGGCCCTGACGTAATTGTTCCCCTTGGTGCGGAATGGCCGTAATTTCGGGCGAAAGAGCATCGATGAGGTGACTGTTCCAATAAGTACCAATTACCGATACCAGATTAAGGTCTCCTACTTCCTTTTCAATTTCACTGATGAGCATTTCGGCTTCCTGACGACGGATTCGCCCTTCGCTGCCAGTTTCGAAAGCACTATTGAAATACCAGGCGGCATAGCCAATACTGGCGATTAGGCCGATACTTAGGGGAATGCGAAAAAACTTAGGGATTTGGGCTTCCGACCAAAGTAGAAGTCCCAAAGCGAAGAATATCCACGAAAAGGTATAATAGCGAAAGGGCATACCCATTTGGGCATTCCAGCCCGAAAGGTGAATTAGGAAATAGCTGAACACCCCGGTTAGGAGAAATACCAAGCTGATTTTACTCGGTCTGGTTTTGCGAGTCATCCCCAAGCCCAGGTTGAGCAGTAATAGCAAAGTGAAAAAGTAAAACAAACGGGCATTAAAGGGTTTATTGGCGCTAAAGCGGAGAAGGCTGTCGAACTCCTTAAGGTGCTTTTGCAAAGACAACCAAACCTGATCGGGGGCGGCAAAAAGCTGATGATATCCGGCCACTTTGGTGGCTTGGTTTTTAATCACCAAGATAAAAAGCACCCCTACTAAGCTGGAGAGGCTCAGTCCCAGCCAATGTTTTTTTACCGCTGGCAGAATATCTTTTAAATAAACCAAGAGCAAGGCGCCTAAAAAAGCCACTGAGGTTTCGGATGACCAAAGGGCCAAAAAGAAGATAAAGGGTAAAAACCAAGCCTTGCGCTGAGCGGAGATTCCATCTGCGTAAAGCAGGGCTAGGAAAAGGAGTAAAAAGAAGCTTTGCGTTAAATAGGGATGCCCCGGACTAAGCTGCATCCAGAAAGGGTAGATGGGTAAGGCTAGCACCGCAGCGCCCGCTAAAAACCACCAAGGATTTTTTATCAGCACGCGCAAGGCGGTGAGGCTACCGGCAAGTAAGAGCAATTGAGCAATGCCCACCGCATTAAAGGCCGATAAACCCAAATAGGTAAGGAGATGAGCGATAAAAGGTAAAAAGCTGCCCAAGCGATTCTGTCCCCAGTAATACCAATCTTTCCCAAAGTGGAAGTCTTCGGCCATCAGAATGTGCAGGGCATGGTCCGAATTGAGTTCCGGAAAATGCCAAAGACTAAAATTGAAGAAAAAAAGACTGAAGATCATTAGACCAATCAGTCCCAGTATTCCCGCTTGGAATTTCATAAATCAGGGGCTTGCCAGCGGCAAAGATGCTTAATTCTGAGAAAAGGAATGGAAGCTTATTCGCGGCGCTTCGGGAACTTCTAAAAGGAACTCAACGAGGTACAATAGGAAGGGGTTTGTCTTATAAACAAAGAATCACCTTTCACTTTCCCTTAACCTCGGATCTATCGGTAATTCAAAAAACCCGCTCACCCGCACCTTCCCAAAGTCTTTATATAGAGGATTTAAAATGTAATTATATTCCAATCCTACGATGGTTGATGGCACCTTAAGGGCGAAAAAATCGCGACTTTTTGCTAATTGTGTAAAAACGGAGGTGGTTTGCGGGGAGTAGGGGTACTGCGCCCATTTTTCCGGTAAAACCTCTAAAGTTTCAATTTTAATTGGCTCTGGTACTTCAATCTTGGCTAGCAGAATATTCTTAGGTAGGCTGGCGATGTTTTCCGAATGCACATAATATTCCAATAGCGCTAAAGCGATATTCTCGGAACAGTAAACGGCCCTAGTGCCTACTTCGTTCCATCGGCCTCCCACCTTTTCGGCACCTAGGCCCGATAGGGTGGCGTCTTTATACTTTGCGTGGGCAAGGCGATATAAAAACATTAACTGTAAACATTATACTGAATGCGCACAATCTCGTTTTCAACCACTTGAAAGCCAAAGCTGCTGTCCAGTAAGTCAAAGGGCTTTTTACCCCCCAAAGTTTTAGAGGGCGACTGAAGCCATTGTTTGAAGCTTTGTTCAGAATCAAAAACCGCGTATCCCAAACTATAGAGCTGGGCTAACTCGTAAATTCGCTCAGACGTTTCCTTTCCGTAAACCGATTTCTTCTGCATACTGCTAATGGAGGAAGGGAGCAGAGATTCTAAGTCTTTTTCGGAATGACCAATTTTAAGGATTAAGTCTTTCCAGTCTGATTTTTTAACACCTCTACGAATGCGCTTAATTAACTCTAACTTATATCCTGGTGCATCCTTGGAATGGACCACCACCCAAGCCGGAGAAAACTTTTCAGGACGCTTTATGTTCCCTGCTTTAGGAGCATCACCACTTTTAGCCCCCCGTCTTTTGCCTCCTAGTAATCTTTCTGTCATGATTGTAATTTTACACCGACTTAGTTGTAAATGTACAATTATTGTCCTGCTCTGGCAATTAAAGAAAGGGTCAACTGCCGTTAATAACCATAGACTGCCTATCGAGGCTATCTACTAGTTCCGAGAGATACGCAGCTAAGGCCGTTTTTGGATATCCGTCCTTCACTTTTCATTGAATCCCACCTGGTTCTATAGGGAAAGTGATTGTCACATAGGTTTTAATCTTCCAGTCCAGAATCGCATTAAATTGAATATTTTGGCCTAAGCTTACTCCAATTCGAATCTCTACCTGATGCGCACGCTACAAAAGTGCTTCCTGCTTTCGCTGTTTACTTGGCTTAGCTCCCTTGGCTTGATGCGTGCTCAAGTGGAAGTAAACCTGCTCGATTGCTCCCAATGCTTGCTTAGCATGCAAAATGGGAAATTGGCGGCCTGGAAAATAGATTGGCGGTCGTCCTTTGCGCCGGAAACGCAATTTTCCTTCGACTATCACAGCCTTACTACCGGCAAGGTTCGTTTGGCAGGCGACACAATCCTTAAGACCTATTTCATCCATAATTTTTACGCCAATACCTTCGAGTTTTGGGATGGTCAAAACTGGCGTTCCCGCTTCCTGGGCGACTTTGAAGGGAATATTATTGGCATTGGAGCGGCCAACTTCGATTTTTACTTTCTCACCAGTCAGCAGGGTTTAGCCCGCATCTATTATTACGATGGTTTTTCCTCCCATTTTATCGGCTTCAATTTTGAAGTTCGAACCGCCGATATTGCAGTGGATGCGGCAAGAAGAGCCTGGTTTGCTTCTTCAAGTGATGGCGATAATGTAGACCAGTTTACGGTGGTCGACCGCGATGGTGAAATTCTACATAAATACCGCATGGACTGCCGTTTTGATCCGCGAAATATTTACGGCATTGCCATCGAGGGGGAGTACATTTACCTCGGCATTGGTCCCGATGGGGAAACCTATCCCAGCTCCCTTTTGGTCTTTAAAGTTGAAAACGGGAGGGCCATTTTAATGGAGCGCATTCTTCAAAAAGAGGAACTAAGCAATTATTACGATTTAGGAAGCGGTGAGCCTGGTGTTCCCGGTAAGGCCGCAAACCCCGAGGATAATCCCTTTGGGGTTTTTGTATACCCCAATCCTAGTACTGGGGTGTATAAGGTGTTTTCGCAAATTCCCGCGCCCATAAGTTTAGAGATTTACGACTTACGCGGTCGCTTGATGCATCGGCAAAGATTAAGCTCGGGAGAGCAGTTCGACCTGAGCTCCCTAGCCAGCGGCACTTATATTTACCGCATTTCGGTATACGGCGGTTTAAGCAGCGGTAAGCTTATAAAGCTCTAGTTAGCTCAATTTGCACTGTCTATTCTTATGGTGTAGCCTGATTTCAAAAGTCAAGAAAAGAGCAGTCTTGACTTGACCGTGTGCCTAAAAGCCCCAATTCGCTTTACGGTAAGCTCCATTCATTTTGGCAATATTATCGAGTGAAATCCCTTGCGGACAAACCAGCTCACAGGCGCCAATTAAACTACAAGCGCCAAATCCCTTTAGGTCCATGGCTTCAACCATTTGTAGCACACGTTCTTGGGCTTCGATTTTGCCCTGAGGCAAGAGGGCCAAGTGATTCAATTTGGCAGCGGTAAAGAGAGAGGCACTAGCATTCGGGCAAGCTGCAACGCAGGCACCACAGCCTATACAGGCCGCCGCATCGAAAGCATCTTCGGCGGTTTGATGAGCAATTAAAATGCTATTTGCTTCTGGAGCCGGTCCGGTGTCGACACTAATAAAACCACCGACAGCAATAATATCGTCGAAAGCACTGCGGTCTACCATTAAATCGCGTTTTAAGGGAAAGGCACGGGCGCGAAAGGGTTCCAACCAAAGGGTATCCCCATCCTTAAAACTCCGCAGATGGGTTTGGCAAGCGGTACTTCCTTTTTCGGGTCCATGGGCTTGCCCATTAATCATAAAGCCACATTGTCCGCATATACCCTCCCGGCAGTCGCTTTCAAAGCTTATGGGTCGCTCCCCTGCTCGCATCAAATGTAAATTTAGATGGTCCAGCATTTCGGGAATCGACATGGCGGGGTCGAAGTCCGAACGTTGATATTCTTTAAAAGAACCCTTTTCTTCTGGGCTGTTTTGACGCCAGATTTTTAATTTCAGTTCCATACTATTTATAGCTTCTTTGACTGGGTTGCACGGCATCAAAAGTTAGCGGCTCAGCGTGCAATTGGTAGGTTAAAGGCTTTAGGTATTCCCAAACGGAAACATATTGGAAATCCGCATCGTTTCGACGTGCTTCTCCCTCCTCGGTTTGATGTTCTTCCCGAAAGTGGGCCCCGCAGGATTCTTCTCTTTGTAGGGCATCCTGCACAATAAGAGCGCCTAAATCGATGTAATCGGCAAGCCGGCCGGCTTTCTCTAATTCAAAGTTGATTTCCTTGGCGGTTCCCGGTATCATTAAATCTTGGTAAAAGCGCTCTCGTAAGGCTTCAATTTCCTTAAGGGCATGTTCTAAATTTTCACGTTCGCGCCGCAAGCCACATTTTTCATAAAGGATTTTACCTAAGGCTTGGTGGAATTCCTCGGCACTGGTTTTACCCTTTATGGAAAGCAGGCTTTGGAGCTGATCTTCGATTTGAGCTTTCGAGGCTTGGGCATTAGATTGGCGTTCGGCGGTAATTTCGATAGCCCCGGAGCGAGCTAAAAAATCCATTAGGGAATGGGGGGCGATAAAATAGCCATCAACGCAGGCTTGCAGCAAGGAATTAGCCCCTAATCGATTGGCGCCATGGTCCGAAAAATTGGCTTCTCCCAATACGAAGAGGCCCTCCAAATTGCTCATCAAGCCGTAGTCTACCCAAAGTCCACCCATGGAAAAGTGGGCCGCTGGGGCAATAAGCATCGGTTGTTCATAAGCGTTAATGCCCGTAATTTTTTGATACATCCCGAATAAATTGCCATAGCGTTGACGAATAGTCTCCCGACCATGCTTTTCTAAAGCGTCCTTAAAATCGAGGTACACGGCATTTTGCATGGGCCCTACTCCATAGCCTTTTTCAATACGATCTAGCGCTGCTCGGGAGGCAATGTCACGAGGGGCTAAGTTCCCGTAAGAGGGATATCTCCGTTCTAAATAGTAATCCCTTTCTTCCTCGGGAATGGTTCCGGGCAACCGTTGGTCATTCTTTGCTTTTGGGACCCAAATTCGACCGTCGTTTCGAAGCGACTCACTCATTAAAGTAAGTTTGCTTTGGTGGCTACCCATCTGCGGAAGCGAGGTAGGGTGAAACTGTGTCCAGCTAGGCGCTGCAAAACCAGCTCCTTTTTTATGGGCTCTCCATATTGCCGTGGCGTTGCAGTTCATGGCTAGGGTACTGAGGTAGTATATCTTACCGTATCCACCAGTCGCCAATACTACCGCATCGGCCTCAAAGCTTTCGATGCTGCCATTGTCCAAATTGCGACAAACGATGCCGCTAGCACGTCCTTTGTGTAGCAACAGGTCCAACATTTCATGGCGGGTATGAAGTTTTAATTTTCCTAAACCTGATTGTCGCATTAAGCTTTGATAAGCGCCTTGTAAGAGTTGTTGGCCAGTTTGACCACGGGCGTAAAAGGTTCGGCTTACTTGGACCCCACCAAAAGACCGATTGCTAAGGTAGCCGCCATATTCTCGAGCAAAGGGCACACCCTGGGCTACAGCTTGGTCAATCAAGGAGGCGGAGCACTCTGCCAAGCGATAAACATTCGCCTCCCGGGCTCTAAAGTCACCACCCTTTAAGGTATCGTGAAACATCCTCCAAACGCTGTCGCCATCGTTCTTGTAATCCTTGGCTGCATTTACGCCTCCTTGGGCCGCTACCGAATGGGCCCGGCGTGGTGAGTCGTGAAAACTAAATACCTCCACCTGAAAGCCTAGTTCGGCCATGCTCGCTGCGCAGGAGCTACCCGCCAAGCCAGTGCCCACAACAATAATTTTGTATTTGGCGCGATTTGCCGGGTTAATCAGCTTGGCTGCCGCCTTGTAACGCGTCCATTTTTGTTCTAGTGGTCCTTCTGGAATTTTGGCTTGCAATCGCATCGCTTGTGCTTCGGTTAAAGGGTTCTAAACTAAGGTAACCATAAAGGAAAAAGTATGACTTTTCACAGGCTAGCCCGTAACCTGCAAGCCACCTGCAATCGCACTTAAGAGGTGAAGTTGGGAGTCAATTAAGTCGGCTTTTCCATTTTCGTCTGCCGCACGATACAGGCTTAAAAGGCGAATTTGCTCCTTGTGCAGCGGTTTTAAAATTTGGTTGCGGAAGTTTAAAATCGTGGTGGTTCGACTGCGTCGCTGTTTTAAGGTTTCCCCGTAAACCACTTCGATATAATGCAAGGCTTGGCGGTACTCTTCCAAAATCAGGGGCAGGAAAGTTTTTCGGATCGAGGGCTCAGCAAGCTCCGCATAAGCTTCCATCAAGTCGGGTTCGGCCCGCATAATGCCCATGCTTATATTGGTGAGCAAATAGCGGCTTAAAGGGTGTTTACTGCCTTCTGCTTTTAGGAGGGCAAAATCCTCGGGACGCTCCCGTTCCAAATCGGCCATCGCCGACCCAAATCCATACCAGGCCGAAAGCATAAAGCGTGATTGCGACCAACTAAATACCCAGGGGATAGCGCGTAAATCGGCAAGACTATTTTTACCGCTGCGTTTGGCGGGACGGGAACCAATCCTACTTTGCTCGATAATATCAATGGGGGTGGCCTGACGGAAAAACTGCACAAAGCCTTCCTTTTCTAGTAATTGTCGGTAATGCTTAAAACTGCGATCGGCGGTAAACTGCATCAAACTTCGCCACTTAGCCGCAAGTCGTTCTTGGGCGCTAGGAAGCAGGGTGCTGCGTAAGCTGCCGGCGGCCCAAAGTTCTAATTGATAGCTTCGAGTGGGTCGTTGCGCATATTTTAAGGCAATGGTTTCGCCTTGGTCGGTCCAACGGATGCCCCCACTTAGGGTTCCCGGAGGGAGGGCTTCCATAAACCGATGCGTGGGACCTCCCCCTCTGCTAATGCTTCCTCCTCGTCCGTGGAAAAAGCGGATGTCGATGCCGCATTCTTCGGCCAAATTGGCCATTTGTTCCTGACCTTGATACAGGGCCCAAATACTGGCCGTTTTGCCCCCATCTTTATTGCTGTCGCTATAGCCTACCATTACCTCTTGCAAGGGGCGGCCATTGTTTTGCAGATTTTTAAAAAGGCTGGCCTTTCCTGTTGGATGTTGAAACCAAGCTTCTAAAATATGGCGACTGCGCGCCAGGTCGTCGATGGTTTCAAATAGGGGAACCACCGGCAGAAAGCTGTAGCAGGTGCCTTGGTCGTAACCACAAAGACCTACTTCCCGCAGCAGACTTAAGAGGCATAGTAAGTCTGAAAGAGAGCGGGTCATGCTAATGATTAAAGAGCCAATCGGGGCCCTGCCGTGTTGCTGGTAAATTTCGGCCATCACCCGCAAGGCAGCGATAACCTTTTGAGCATGGGGACCAGCTTCCTCAGCTTTAACCAAAAAGGGTCGGGCTCTTTGTAACTCCTCACTTAAAAAGCGCAAGCGTTCTTCTTCCGACCAATTCACAAAGTCGCTGCGCTCAAATCCAGCTTTGGCCAAAATTTCACTGAGGGCCAAATCATGGGTGTGGCTATTTTGTCGAATATCAATTCGTGCCAAGTGGAAGCCAAATGTTTCAACTGTTCGCAGGGTCGGGCGCAGGAAAACCTTCGCGATATTTTCGCAATCTACCGCCCCTAAACTTTGCTGCATCAGCTCTAGCTCGGCCAAGAGTTCTTTATGGTCTTTAAAGTGATGGCTTTCGGAAGGCTCCTGGGGCAGCGCATTACGTAAGAGGGAAACCCATTGCCGCCAAGGTTCATGCTGATTGCGTTCGAGGGTTTCTGCTATCCCTGGACCTTGCTGGTCTTTAAGCTCGTTTAAATGCTTTTGCATCCAATCGGGAATAGGATGCATCGCAGCGCTAAGACTGAGTTTTTGCCCCAATTTGGCCAAACTATCATCAATTAAATCGAGGCCCTTTCGACGAAACACAGCAAAGGTATCGCGGGTCACTTCATCGGTTACCAGGGGATGTCCATCGCGATCGCCGCCCACCCAATTTCCAAACTCCCAATGCGGGTAGGCATAGTCGGAAGGCGCTAAACCCAGTGCCGCATATTCTTTTTCGAGCTTTTGATCCACATCTAAAATTCCTTGGGGTAAAGCTTTTTTAAAGTAGTACAGCTTTTCCTTTACTTCCGCTTGCAGGGTCGGCTTTTGCAGGTAGATGTTACCCGTGCGCCACAGAATTTCGAGGTTGCCTTTAAACTGCGGGTAGCTAGGGTGACTGCTTCTTTGGGCGTGGGGGATGCGACTTAATTCCTGCACCTGCACAAATATTTTACGGAGGTGCTCTTGAATGGTAAAGCGTTTTGATTCGGTGGGATGGGCGGTAAAAACCGGAGCCAAGCGCAATTCCCCAATTTTTGCCGCCAGCTCGCTGGGGGGAATCCCCGCATTTTTGAGTTGCTTAAAAACCTTAGCCCAAGTTCCCGAAATTTCGCTGCCTTTATTGTTTTCCCTTAAGGCTTGGCGGTTCAGCTGATGAGCGTTTTCCTCTACCAAGTTAAAGAGCTGAAAGAGGGTAAGGTAAAACTTGATGCGCTGCAGGGACCAGTCCTCACTTTCTTCGTTGAGGAGACTTTTAGCATCACTTTCCTTAAGGATGGAGAGCAATTCGCTCTTTAACCACTCTTGGTCTTGAACGATTTGGGCGGGGTTTAAGTAGGCTTCGGTGGTATACATCTAAAGTGTGCTTTTTACGCTAAGTAAAAGGCTAGAGCCTGAGAGTGCAAGAAAAACTGAACAATTTTTAGGGAAGCTAGTTAGGTTTCTAAAATTCCCGATGTTCCTCATTATTACCTTTTTAAACATGTTTATGAGCCCTGCTACCCTTTATGACTTTAAGGCGGAATCGCCGGCTACCGATTGGCGCATAGTGGATGATGTGGTGATGGGCGGACGTTCCTCCGGAAATTTCGAGATTAATGCGGAAGGGCATGGGCATTTCCATGGCTACGTTTCTTTGGAGAACAACGGGGGCTTTTCCTCGGTTCGCCATTCTGCTAGCAATACTTCAGTGGAAGGGTATGCCAGTATTCGCCTGCGCCTAAAAGGGGATGGCAAACGCTATCAATTGCGAATTAAGGATGAAGCCAGCAAGCGCTACTCTTATATCCAGTATTTTGAAACCAGTGGCGAATGGCAGGAAATTGAGCTGCCCCTCGCCGATTTTTACCCCTCCTTTAGAGGGCAAAAGCTGGACTTGTCCAATTTTAAGGGCAGCAAAATTGAAGAAATAGCCTTCTTAATCGCGAATTACAAAGCAGAAGAATTCGACCTTTTAATCGACTGGATTCAAGTCCAGAAGTAAGCGAAAAATAGTCGCTTTTTAACTTTAGAATAAAGTTTACTTTCTTCTTCGACAATTAACGGATGTCGTCACTATCACTTTTTCTTCTTTTTCATTATTTCCAATGCCAATAAGGGGCTTTAGCTTGTAGTAAAAACACTATCACTTTTTCTACAAGTATCATTTTTTAAATTGACTATTAGTTAATTAGCTGATGTTTAATTTCTTATAAGGCAACATTTAGTGGTCGTATTTTTAAGCTTCCCTTTACCTTAAAGCAATTCGCGTTTTTTACTTTTCAAAGCTCTATAAATGACTTATAATCAACCCCCAAACAAGCGAGATGCGCCTCAAGCTTCGCATATTTATCTTTTTGCTATTGCCCCTCTTTGGTCAGGGGCAACTGAGCTTGAGCAGCAGTCCCGCTATTCAGAATGGGAATATAGATATCTGTCTGCCTCAAAGTAGCAGTCTCAGTTTACAAGCCAGCTTTACCGGTCCGGCAGTAGATAGTGTGGTTTGGGATTTGGCCGGCGCTCAAAACCCGAAGTTTATAGGTCTCGGTCCCTTTAGTCCGGTTTACCTAACAGCCGGCGATTTTCAAAGCTATGTTAAGGTTTGGGGTGGCGGCGCCCTTTTAGATCAGGATTCCTTTTCGGTACGCGTGGGTGACTCCCTTCCGCAAGCGCAGTTTGCTAGTAGTGGTTCGCTTTTGCAATTTAATGGGGAAGACATTTACACGGTATGTACCAATGATAATAGCTTTCGCTTTTACTTTCAAAACCTCTCCAGTGGCTACCGTTCTTATTCCATCGATTTTGGCGATGGTAGTGCTTTAGAAACGGGCAGTACCTGGGATACCACCAATCACCTTTATACCCAACCGGGGATTTATACCGTGATTTTAAACCTATTTAATGGTCCCTGCCCTGGAGATAGCGATACCTTAAAAGTGTTTTTTGGTCGCGGTCCGGCGGCCCAAATAAGTAGCGTAGGCAACAGTAATGGTTTATGTATCGATCCGATTACAGGAACGGCCACCATGACCTATAACCTCAGTAATTTTAGTCAAAACCCGGCAGGTACCCTTTACCGGGTTTACTTTAGTGATGATAGCACGACGCAGGTGTTTAGTCATCCGCCGCCCCCTACCATTAGTCATACCTATTCCCTGGCTTCCTGTGCGGCCCATTCGCCTACTTACAACAATTCCTTTTTTGTGCGGTTCTCGGCCGAAAACCCTTGTGGTTCCTCCGCTCCGGTTTTTGATCCCATTACCATTTCCTCGCCCCCCACGGCCGATTTTTCGATGCCCCTAGATAGTTGTCGCGGTAGTACCGTAAGTCTGATTAATATCTCTGACCCCGGTTCCAATTTAAGCTTTAGCCCTTCGGCCCTCAATAGAGCGGGGGGCAATGGGGATTACCTTTGCGATTCGACCACCAATACGGTGTGGGAGATTAGCCCTTCCACCTATATCGTGGATCGCGGTCAAATAGGTTTTCGCAGTAATTTGAATAATCCCAACACCTGGGTTATTGGTAGCGATACGGTGGGTATCCGCTTTACCCAGGCCGGAACCTATACCGTTAAAATGGTGATTTCGGGTTCTTCGCTTTGTGCCATTGATAGCATCACCAAAACCATTTGCATCGACGAAGCTTCCAGTGGTAGTTATGCGCTGTCCGACACGCTTATTTGCACCGGTCAGAATCTTAACATGAACTACTTAGCGCCGCTAGTAACTACTTGCTTAAATACTTCGGTTTCCTGGCAAGTGGTTCCAAACACGGGTTGGACAATTATGTCGGGAGGCTTAAATGACACCGCCTTAGGGCTCAGCTTTCATCGCAGTGGGAATTACCAATTAATTTTTGAAGCCAGTAATGCTTGTGGAGCTAGTAGGGATACGGTAACTCTTAGGGTGGTAGGTTCCCCCTTGGTGCAGCTGCCGGCCGATACGACGATTTGTGGTTTAGCCAGTCTTAACCTAAATGATCCCAGTCGTCCGATAATTACTGAGGATAGCTTAGGAAGTAATACATACACTTGGCAAATTAGCCCCAGTAGCGGTTGGACATTTACCGCTGGGACCAATGCCAACTCCCGCACGCCCATTATCGACTTTCAGAGCTTTGGCAACTATCAATTGATTTTAGAAGCGGATAATGGCTGCTTCCAGCAAAGCGATACCCTGCAGGTAAATATCAATAGCATTCCCTTATTGAATATTCCCAATGATACTCTCCTCTGTTCGGGTTCCAGTTTTAGTTTAAACCTAGGGGCGCAGCAAGGTAGTTTACCCTACAGTTTTGCCTGGCAAACACAGGGTGGGAGCCTAAACCCAGGCGGAAGCATTCAATTGAACAACTTGAGCAGCGATCAAAAGATCTTGGTATATCTAAGCGATGCAGCAGGCTGTGTAGACTCAGGAAGTTTTTGGCTGCGGGTCTCGAATATCAGCACGCAAGTGCAAGCGCATCCACCGGTTTGTTATAATGATAGTACCCAGCTAAATGTGAGCATTGGCGGCGGATCGGGAAGCCTCAACTTTCGTTGGCTAGGCGCCCAGGTGGCCCATCTTTCGGATACTACCGTGCTAAACCCATGGGTCGACTCCCTAGGTATTCCCGGAACTTATATCCTCGAGGTTTCCGACTCCTTAGGCTGCTTGCATTATGATACTATTAATCTTAGTCAGCACCCTTACCAAAACGTGAATGCGGGTCCCGATACCTTAGTTTGTGATGGTCCGGCCTTGGTTGATTTAAACTATGCCGCCAGTCCAACGGGTGGTGCTTGGTCTGGGGCTCATGTAAATGTGCAAGGGCAGTTTAATGCCGCGCAGGCCGGATTGGGTGTGCATCGGGTGTATTACAGCTACCAAGATGGAAACTCCTGTTTGTATTTAGATAGTCTCGATCTTACGGTCATTGCTTCCCCTAGCGGTAATTTTAATTTAAGTGATACGGCCACTTGCGTGGGGAGTACCATTACCGCTACTTCTACGGCGGCCCCCATTTTAAATCATCAATGGTTTTTAAACGACTCTTTAATTGGCAGCGGACTATCGATAAGCTTTAGCCCTGCTAATTCTTCGCCTAGTCAGGATGCGATCTATACCGTAAAATTGGTGGTAGGACAGGCGGGACTTAATTGCCGCGATACCATCAGCCGCAGCTTAATTATTTACCCCAAACCGCAGGCGGCCTTTAGCCTAGCCGATACCGTTTGCGCAGGGGATACGCTACTATTAAGCAGTACTAGTTTATTTAAGGGGACTCAGCTGGATACCTTGGTTTGGACCACTAGTGCCGGCCTAAGTGTGAGCAATACCCATCTGCCCACGAGCGAATTGATAATTCCCGACCAGCAAGGGGGAGGAGCACAAACCTATAGTGTGCAACTGTTTGTGCGTTCGGTGGATGGCTGTAGCGATACTCTTCAGCAAAATATTACGGTGGTGCCACGCCCCAGCGCTTCTTTTAGTTTGGCCGCCAATGGCTGTGGACCGGTGTCCTTACTGCCCCAAAATTTGTCTAGCGGGATTGGTCTTAATTATACTTGGACGAGCAATCCAGCGGTAGCGGGCACTATGCTTAATACTGCCAGTCCGCAGTTTGATTTGCCGATAAGCACCAATGATTCGGTGGTGTATCGCATCTTCTTAAGTGTGACCGACGCGGGCGGTTGCGGCGATACCTTCTCCTTACCGTATACTGTGTACCCTAAGCCTAGTGCCGCTTTTAGCTTGTCGAATCGCGACAGCTGTGGACCTATTAACCTGCAGATTAGCAATTTGAGTAGCAGCGGACAAAGTGGATTGGGTCAGGGGAGTATGAGCTTTACTTGGGATTTGGGAAATGGACAAAGTAGTGGCTTGGCGAATCCCGGGCCACTGCTTTACTCTAATTCGGGCAACACCGATAGTTCCTATTATGTACAGCTGATTGCCCAAAATAGCTTTGCTTGTAGCGATACCCTTCGCGATAGTATTATCGTAAGGGCGGCTCCCAATGCCTCCTTAATTACCACGGGCTTTAGCGATTGCGCGCCCTTTGTGATTGACTCCTCCATTGTGCGTGCGATAGAGTGGGCACCCCAAAGTAATTATGACTGGCAGGCTTTTGACCCTCAAGGGAATCCCATTCCCGGAACTTCTTTTAATGGCCCCAAAGCTTTTGCTTACACGATTACGGCGCCCGAGGATTCTATTTTACTGCGCCTTATTGTGAGTCGACCCTTTGGCTGTGCACCCGATACCTTAGAGCAGTGGTATTACAGTTTGGCCAATCCCGTTTCGGCCTTTGGTTTGTCGGATACGGCAGGTTGTAGTCCTTTAAATATTCAGCTTAGCGATTCCTCGCAGGCCGCCCAAACTAGGCAATGGTTTTTAGATGGCAGTCCTTTTAGCACGCAGCTTAACCCCAGTCTTAATTTGCAGCACAATGGCTCTTTAAACGATACCACTTTCCAAATCAGTTTGGTGGTTTCTTCCAGCAATGGCTGTGCGGATACGAGCCATCGCACGGTAACCGTATACGGCTCTTCCATCGCTAACTTTAGTGCTTCCGTGGCTTGTGAGGGCGATACCATTTCTTTTACCGATTTATCGCAAAGCTTGGGTAGCATTATTCATTGGCAATGGGATTTTGGTGATGGCAATAACGATACCCTCCCCAATCCCAGTCACCTTTATGCGGGAGTGGGGCCTCACCAGGTAACTTTAACCGTAACCGACGATCGAGGCTGTTCGGCTAGCTTTAGCGATACCGTAGAGGTGTATCCCTTTCCCCTTGCGGCCTTCGGTAAATTGGGTAATTGCGAGCCTTTACGTTGGTGTCGCGATCAAAGCATTAGCCTTTCCGATTCCTCCACCGTAGCGAGCGCAGGAGCGCCCATTACCAATTGGTATTGGGATGTTGATGAAGATGGTATCGATGATTATACCGTTCAGAATCCAAATCATACTTATACCAGCACCGGATTTAAAGAAGTGCGCCTTATTGTAGAAACGGCCTTTGGTTGTAGAGACACCGCTTACCGTACTTTTAAGGTGATTGAGCTGCCCCAAAGTGATTTCAGCTTCGATACGGTGCAGGCTTGTGGACCCTATTCCGTAAACCTAAGTAATAGCAGTACTGGGCGCATCGACGCGCGACAGTGGACCATTTTTACCCGCGATGCACAAGGCAATCGGCAGGTGATGCACACCGATACCAATGCCCAGCTTAATCAGAGTTTCTTACTGCAATCGGGTTTTAGAGAAGACACCACCTATTACTTTGAGCTTATTAGTAGTAATTGCTGTGGCGCCGATACCCTAGTTAGAAGCATCACTTTAGCTCCGCATCCGGTGGCTGCCTTTTTGCCCAGTGCGAATGTGGGCTGTGCTCCTTTCCCGGTAAACTTTCAGATCGACGGATTAACTACCGGAGCCCCAAATTATTTGGTCCTCGATTATGGCGATGGACAAGTAGACACCCTTAATCCTAGCTGGATTGTGAACCCCAGTGGGGATAGCGTGCGCGTTTTTGGTCAGCCCACTCATTTATACCAAAACCCCAGCGCTGTAGACACGACCTATTATCCCAGTTTACGGGCGGTGAACGATTGTGGCGACAGTACGGTATCCTTAAGCATTACGGTGCGGCCCTCGGCAGTGCAGGCCTTTATGCAGGCTAGTGTGGTATCGGGCTGTGCCCCTTTACAAGTAAGCTTCACCGATTTTTCCTTTGGGGGAACTTCCGTTTCTTGGTGTTTAGATTGGGACCCCATCAGCGGAAGCTGCAACCAGCCGGTAAACTCGGGGACTACCATTAGCACTACTTACCAAACTGCTGGTACCTATATCGTAGCGCAGTTTGTGGATGACGGTTGTAGTTACGATACCGCCTTTCAGGTAATAACCGTAAACCCATCTCCCTTAGCCAATTTTAGTTCCAACAACTTTGTGTGCGAGGGCGATTCGGTTTTCTTTAACGACTTAAGCACGCCCAATGGGGGATTCATTAGCTCTTACCGCTGGTATTTTGGCGATGGCGATAGCAGCACCTTAACCAGCCCCGTGCATATTTACGATACCGCCGGGGTGATGGAGGTAGTTTTGATTATCCAGTCTTCCAATGCTTGTCCGGATACATTTAGTCAGAGCATCACCATTTTCGACAAACCCGAGGTAAACTTTGGTTATCAGAACGCCTGTTTTAATCAGCAGCCCCTACAGTTTAGCGATTCCACTACCCTTATAAACGGAAGTATTGTAGGCACGCTTTGGGACTTTGGTGATGGAAATACCTCCACCAGCTTAAATCCGCAGCACAGCTATGCCAGCCCGGGTTTATACACGGTCACGCTCAGCAAAACCAGCTCTAATGGCTGTGTCGATTCTGCTCAGCTTAATGTGAACGTTTATCCCCAACCGGTGGCCAATTATCGCTACCAGCGTTTAAGTGGTGATTCCTGTTCGGTTCCTCAAGTTTTACAGTTTACCAGCACTAGCAGCGGGGCGCAAGGCTTTTATTGGGATTTTGATTTCGCCAATAATCCCGGGGTCCATACTGCCACTGTGGCCAATCCCCAGTTTCAGTTTAATCAGTACGGAATTTATGAGGTAGCCTTAATCGTAAGCAATGCCTTTGGATGTAGTGATACGATCATTCAAATGGTTTCTATACGTCCTGCCCCGGAGGCCGGCTTTAGCGCCACCACCGAATTGGGATGCGAGCCCTTAGCGGTTCAGTTTGTGGATACCAGTAATTACAACTTTAGCGGGGGCGCTATCAATTCCTGGACTTGGGACTTTGGCGATGGTAAGCAGTCTAATGACCCCAATCCCCAGCATATTTACCTCGAAGAAGGCTTTTACACCCCTAGCCTAATTGTGCAAACGGATGGCGGTTGTTCGGATACCATTTTAGGCGATCCTATTCGCGTGTATCCGACTCCTAGTGCTGGGTTTGAGATGGAGAAACTCACCGCCCGTGAAGTACAGTTTACCAGCTTATCGGGCAATATAGATAGCAGTACGGTCGTCCTTTGGGACTTTGGCGATGGTACTGGCTCGGGAGCGCTCAATCCACGTCACCGCTTCCCTTACGATCTCACCCTCGGGCCACGCAATGTTGAAGTTTGCTTATACCTCATAAACGGCTTTGGCTGCGGGGATACTATTTGCCAGGAGCTGCTTTTAGAGTCCTTACAGCTTAATGTCCCCAGTGCTTTAGCCCCTGATGTGATTAGTGGAACCGAGTCGAATGTGTTTTTGCCCAAAGGACATTCGCTATTGGAATATCGCCTGCGGATTTACGATCGCTGGGGCAATATTGTGTTCGAAACTACCGCCCTTGACGAGGAGGGGAAACCCGTGGAAGCCTGGGATGGTACGCATCAAGGGAATGGAAGCATTTTGCCCATGGGCGCCTATACCTGGCGGATTGATGCGGTGTTTAACGATGGTAGTATTTGGCTGGGACAAGAAAATGGTAGAACCCGAAAAAATATAGGAAGTGTTACACTCATTCGCTAAATACCTGCTCGCTGCTTTGTTTTTGGCGCTCCCCTTTCGGGGGATGGCGCAGGATCCGGTGTTTGCGCAATACTACCTAAATCTCAATTATTTAAACCCGGCCTTCGCGGGTTATACCAACGACCTTACTGCGCATTTAAATTCTCGGGCCCAGTACATGGGTTTATCGGACCCTTTAATTTCCCACACCTTATCGGCTAATATCTCTTGCGAGGAGGAAACCCGTTTGGGGATGGGCCTCATCGCTTATCACAATGTGGAGGGCGCGGGTTACTTGCAAACCTTTAATGTTTCGGGGCAGCTATCGGCTAATTTTCCCTTTAAGGTGCATACCAAGCATCGGGTAAATAAAGGCTTAATTGCCGGTGGGGTGCAGTTTGGTATGGGTCAAAAATACTTGGATTGGAGTCGACTCACCTTTAGCGATCAGTATTCCCCTTACTTTAAAGGCGTACAAAACGCCAGTACTATTTTGCAGCAGCAAAGCAGCTCTAATTTGTATTTAGATGTAGGGGCGGGTATACGCGGAACCTATGAGTTTGGTGATGGTCGGCGGCCCAAGTTCTTTTCGGCGGGTATTTCAGCCTTTCACTTAAACCGACCGGTACAAAGTTTTTTGGAAAGCGATTTAAAATTAGAGCCCCGTTTTTCCTTTTACACCTTTTATTACCTCGGCAATTCGAAAAGGGGCCGCACCCGCGATTTACGCTATTGGACCTTTGGTCTCCTGGCCGATTATCAGCAGGGCTTGCAGCATCACACCTTATCGGTTTTTAAGGACTTAAACGAATACATGAGCTTTGGTTTGAGCGTGCGGCGGCAAAACTTCCTTTTCCTCGATCGCAGTGTGGATGCGGTTATTCCGCATTTTATGCTCCGCTGGGGCGATTTAAGTGTGGGGGTATCTTACGAGTGGACCGTTTCTACCCTCGGTGAAGAAAAGACCTATGGCTCGGCGGAGATTGGCATCACCTGGCGCTTTAGTGGCCGTAATTTATGTCGGACCTATAAAAAATCCTGCGCGGTAAAGGGCTTCGATATGGGGCATGATTTGCCTAATTTGTTTTTTTAGGGCGAGCTGTAGGCTCGCCCCAGACCAGTCGCGAGCCTGCGGCAGAAGTGAGATCTGAGATTTGAGAGCGGTCGTAAGCTCCCTGTTAGACTATATGCTCTCTAGTAGTACCTATTCTCTTCCAATAGAAAAACTTCTGTTGCGGAGATCGTCCCCTTCGCGGGCGAAGGGGTGGTTTCCGATGTAGGTCGGAAAGTGGGGTAGGGTTAACTTTTCAAATATGAAATACAACCTGGTTTTTCGAATATGGTAACCTGATTAAAGGCTCCTCAACATTTATTGTCTTTCATTTTTCTTTGATCAACCGAGAGCTTTGCTCGAGCTCACGAACTCAATTGAAAATAGATAGGGCGTTGGTAACAACGAAATTCGCCTTCGCTAAAGCTATGGCGAATTAATGCCGCCGCTAGAGCTTTGGCGGGCGAGAATAATCAATTGAGGTAAAAGGCAATTACTCTAAGGCTTGGCACCTTAGAGTACAACAGAGTCTCTGGCCAGACTTTTGAACATATTTACACAATAGATTTTCCGAAACAACCCGATTAATGATTGGCAATTTATCAAAAAATGCATCATTTTACTAAGGTTGGTTTGTGTTAAAAAGTCGCCAATATTGGCGACAATTAAACAGATTTAGAACATGTGATTTATGTATTCACTATACTGAAATTATGTTCTTAAAATTCCTTTTAAAAAAATGACTTCACATTTACTTCTAAATAATTCTCGTATGTAACTATTTGTATAGGCCTATATATTTTGCCTTCACCAGGATTAATCGTCCAATAATAAACTACCGTTCCTCGGTTCTGATCACCCTCAAAATATCCGTTGTACATGATGTCACCAAACGCATCATAACCCTGTATTGGTCCTTCTATATTTCCCTCTAAATTCAATCTAGCATAATGCACCAAAATATAGCCCGTTGAATCAATTACCGAATCAATAAGATAAACCATATACTCACAAAAACCTAAGCTTTCATAAGTATAAAGCTCAATATAAAAATCTGATAAGGTTCTTCCAAAATCGAGAGATAGAGAATCGTAAGAATTAGTCAGGTGATTGTAGTAAAAATTACAATTAGAAGACTTAATGCTGAAATCAAATTTCTGAATTTCCTCTACTTCACACTTGAATAAATCTTGTCCCTTAATATTACCAATTAGTAACAAATTTGATGTCATAGTAATTAAGAGATAAAAATAATTGGAAGCACTAATTATTCCTCTCATCGGATCTAAGCTATATTGGATATGGTCAACAGTCTAAAGTTACACACTTTTATTTTCTTGGATTTTTAGAGGGACTTACACCTTTCCTTCGCGGGGCGAAGGGGTGAATTGCGATGGATGTCGGAAGCCAGTCCCTTCATTGCATTACGGGTTGTAATACGGGGTAGGCTTAACTTCCCTGTTTCGAGAAAATAAATAAGGATTGGATTAAGATGTCTTTCCTAGCCTTAAGGAACTAGAGAAGCAACTACCCCGGCTGCGCCACCCCTTCAACCCTTGAAGGGGAGGTCTCCTATAGCTGATATTGTGCTCAAAAGGAACAGCCTCTGCGAAACTCTATATTCTCTGCGTTCCCTGCGTTGAAGCAAACATCACATTGAAGCAATCCCACAAAACCCAATCCAACAATCCACCTATCACCAAACACCAAACCCCTAACTCCCAATCTTCCGAATCGCCTCCTGGAAGCGCAGCTCACCCACAATAACTTGCAGCTGATAAACGCCTTCGGCTAAGCCTTGCAGGGGCAGGCTTTCTTTTATCTCGGAGCCATTAACCTGCCGGGTTTCGCTGCGCATCAGGGCACCACGACTGTCGAGCAAACGGATTTCGATGCTCGAAGCACCAGGATTTCGTAAACTGAAGTAAACCTGCTCCCGACTAGGGTTGGGGTAAACCTGCCAAACGTAGGTCGCCCTTAGATCTTCCTGGCTCATATCAATCACATCCTCAGGATCGGATTCTAAAACACAGTTGGCGCCCGACATCTCCACGGTATAGCTGCCATTAACGGTTAAGCTATAGCTCTGCTGATTATTAGTTCCCGGGGCGGGACTACCATTTAATAACCATAAGTAATTATAGCCCCCCGGATTACAGGTAAGCGTTAAGCCATTGCGACTAATGCTAGGGCTGGGGAAATTTTGTACGCTTATTTGCAGACTTTCATTTACCGGGCAATCCGGACTGCTGGCGTAGAGATAGCCCACGCTTAGGGTGTGGTTACCCGGTCCGGCCAAGTCGGCATAAAACACATTGTTCTGCACCCCAGGTCCGCTCCAATTGGTTAAAATTCCGGGAATACCGTGATTATTTACGGTAGCGGTGAGGACTAAACTATCGCCCGGACAAAGGGGAGCGAAAGGAGGTGAGGGGACCGTAATGACGGGCAAAGGACGCACGTTCATGCTTAGGGTATTGGAGACTCCGGCCACAGGACTCGCGCAAGCACCGGAGCCGGTAACTTCTAAGCTTACCTGATCATTATTCGCCAATCCCGTGCTGCTGAAATTGCTGCTGTTGCTGCCCACATTCGTTCCGTTCACTTTCCACTGGTACACCGGGTTGTTACCGGCATTGCTAACCGTGGCGCTAAAGCTCACATTGCTGCCAGCACAAAGGCTGGTGCTACTACTGCTAATGTTTACCGTGGGTACCACTAGGGGCGTTATCAGAACAGTAATGCTATTACTGCTTACGCTGCCGCTAGAGCTGCAATAGGCATTGCCGGTCATTTCCACAGTCACCACATCTCCATTGTTCAAAGTGCTGCTGCTAAAGTTGGCGCTATTGCTTCCTGCATTTACACCATTTACCTTCCATTGGTAGCTGGGGCTCGATCCGCCATTGCTGGGCGAAGCGCTGAAGCTGGCGGTTTGACCACTACACCAGGAGTTTGCATTACCACTTATGCTTACCGATGGACTGGCCAAGGCATTCACACTAATGAAATTGGCGACGGTTTTAGTATCATTTCCAAAACCGTTGGTGGCGGTTAAACTTACTTGGTAGTTACCCGCGGCATTAAACTGTATCTGGGGGTTCTGACTGCTGGCCGAAGTACCGCCTACAAAGCTATAAGTGTTGGGACTGATGCTCCAGCTCCAGGCTGTGGGCGTATTAGCCGTTTGATCGCTGAGGTTAACCGTACCCCCTACGCAAATACTGGCCGAGTCAACACTGAAATCGGCAATAGGAGTGGTGGTATTTTGCACCCCACTGATGTTAATATTATCGATATACAGATTATTGCCATAGCCATTAATGGCCTCCCATTTAATGATTACCTCCGCCTGACCGGCATAGGCGCTGAGGTCGATACTGGGACAGTTGGGGATAAGGGTATTTCCACACCATTCGCTACTTACGCTGGGGCTAAATTGGGAAGTTTGATCCGAAACGGTGGCGAAGTTACTACCCGCATCCGAAGTATAGCTGGCCACGCGGCTGTAGGTGGCTCCGCAATCGGTACTCACAAAAATGGCCATACTATCGCGATAGCTGCTGCTGTAGCGCGCATAGGCGTAGTCGAAATCTAAATCTACGGAAGTGTAATTACTAAAGTCTAAAAGAGGAGAAATGAGTCCATCCCGCTCGCCGGTAGCATTGTAATTAAAAAAGTCGATGCCCGCGGCAGTATTGCCCGGGGAGGTACCACCAATGCTATATAAAGACCAAGTAATGCCATTATCGGGATTGTCGACCGTAAAACTGGTGCTGCCCTCAAAATCTTCCGTAAAGGGCAGGGGTAAACCACCGCCCCTTAGGGCCCCGATTTTAGTAAGGGTGTCACTGCCATTGGCATTGCTTACCACTAGGGTAATATCGTAAGAGCCGGCGGCACTAAGTTGAATTTCGGGATGCTGACTGCTCGCCGAAGTGCCATTTACAAAGCTGAAAGTATTGGGGCTGATGCTCCAGTTCCAAGTGGTAGGGCCACCCGTGCTCGAATCGCTTAAGGTGATGGTTTGGTTTAAACAGGCCACTTCAGGGAGGGGGTAAAAATCGGCAATTGGCAAGGGAGGGGCATTAAAAGCATCGGAACTAAATAAGCCTCTGCCGTGCGTTGCGGCAATCACTTCATCATCGCTATCACGAATTTGAAGCATATCTACCCGCACCCGGGATAGGCCGCTATTACTGGGCACCCAATTGGGGCTGCTGCTATTAAAATTGCTTGTGGACCATACCCCAACTTCAGTGGCCAAGATAACTTGATTGCGGTCGTTGGGATTAAACAAGACCCAGCGAACCGGCATATCCGGTAAGTTACCCTCTTTGTTTTGCCAGGTGCTGCCCCCATCATCGGTAAACCAAACCGAGGTAACACCGTAGTTGGAAAAGGTGACGATAATTTCATCTTCATCGGCACCCAGTTCTACACAAGATAGATGGGCATTGGGGAAACTGCTGCCGCTAATATTAGTGCTGCTGGGGGAGGCATTGGCATTGGTCACCTTAAATAAATCGCCTGCTTCCGTACCTACAAATAAGGTGGTGCTGCTGGTGGTATAAGGGGAAACTCGCAAGTGGGAAGCCCAAGAGTTCATGCCGCTAATGCTAATGCTGCCCACACTAGGGCTACCGGTAACATTGCTAATCCGGTTAACGGTGCTGGCATTACGCGTCGAATAGAGAATATTTTGCTGATCGTCGTAATCGGCCGGATTAATAAATCGCCCAGTATTAAAATCACTTTGGATGGGGGTATTGCTAAAGAAGGAACCGCCATTGGTGCTGCGCCAATAGTAATTGTAAACGTAGCTGGTAATTTGGTAATTGGGATTGGTTTGATCGATAAAGCAGTAAGCGCCATCGCCCCCGGTTACGCGGTTGGTGCTACCAAAACCGGCTGCGGTAAATTGCTGGGTGCCATTATCCTGGGCTCCGGCAAGGGCGTAATTGCTCCCCGCAGTAGGGTGCAGGGCCGCGGCGTAAAACTGGGTAACATTATAATCTTGGTTACGAGCGCTAATTACATTGGAAGTAGCCGCCGTAGCTAGCGAACTGGTGTAGAATACCCCACCATCAGTACCGAAAATTACGGTGGAGGAAGAGCCGGGTTTAAACTGCACTTGATGCTGGTCGGCATGCACATAGCTGCAGCTGAGGTTGGCCAGATTGTTATTATTACTCCATTTGGAAATTTGCGACCAGGTGCCTGCTCCATCGGTCGATCGGAAAAGGTCGATACCCCCGGCGATAATGGTGTTTTGATTGTTGGGGTCTACCTGTAAGATAAGATCGTACCAGGCCTGACCACGGGTAAAGTCGGTGGCGGGAATACCTAAATCGGCATCATTAGGTTCATTGCGTACCAACCAAGAGCTGCCCTTATTGGTGGAACGGGCAATTTCGTGGGCTTGGCCCTGGCTCTCCGTAAGGGCATACACCACAAAGGAATTGGAGGGCGCTACCGCAACTTCTACCCGTTCGCCCCCAGCGATGGTGCGGGAAACGGTCCAGGTGGTGCCATTATCGGAGTACATTACTCGACCTCCGCCGTCTAACTGGGAATTTTGCTGGGTACCTACCCAAATACGATTATCGGCGGCGATTTCTAAGTCGGCCACCGCATAGGGCTGCGAAGAGCCAGGAGCATTAGGCATCACTTGGGTCCAGGAGCTACCGCCATTTACACTGCGGAATAAACCATTGACGCCATGCCAAGTACCCCGAAAGAAATTCTCGCGGCAAGCGGCATACACTGCACTTGTGCCATTTTCGTCGCGCACCACCAGGTCGTTCACATAATGATAGCCGGTGGTATTGGCTAGTTGGGTCCAAGTGGCTCCACCGTCGGTCGACTTCCAAATCCCGGCACCCCGAGAAGCGCCGGTTCCCCAGCCTTCGCCAGTTCCCACATAAAAGGTTTGGGTATTATTAGGGTCGTAGGCAATAGCCGTAATGGCGATATTATCCCATTGATTACTCACCGAAACCCATGCCGAGTTAGCGGAAGTAATATTGTTATTGTACCACAATCCGCCCGTAACCCCGCCGGCCCAAACTTTATTTCCCGAGCTGGCATTGGGGTCCCACATCAAGGCGCGGGTACGCCCCCCCACATTATCAGGACCTCGTTCTACCCAAGGATGCCCGGCCGAACCTGGAATTCCCGGTAAGGGCATATTTTGCTGTTGGTCCACTATTTGGTAAACCGCTTGCAAACGTTCGGGCACCGGTCGACCCAAAGCCGGGTCCATGGTGGCTAAAAAGTTTTGCTCCCAAGCTAGATCCGGACGGTCCTCTTTGGGGACTTGCTTCCATTGCTCCGGACTTAAGCGGGGACGATTGTTAAAAGGGTGGTTTTTAAGAAACAGAGCATACTGGTCTCGCGGACTAAGGTTGGGAGCAATGTCCAAACCCAGCAGGATTAAACCTGCGAAAATGAGGTACTTGCGCATGAGAGGGAAAATCGGAGGATAAAGGTAGGGGAAACGGATTATTTTCTGGAGTTAAGGCGGGAATAATGATATGGAGGCCTTAAATCGGTGTAATAAATAGGTTTATCTTGCAGAATAATAAAGCTTCTTTACATGTTTAAAAATGCCTGCCTTCTGCTGTTTTGTTTGCTATTTATTTCGCCCCTTTATTCGCAAAAAGGGAATCTAGGGCCAAGGAGGATTACAGGCTTCAACTTTGTTACCGATCAAGATTATTTTTGGCCGGGAAGCTCGGATCGTAACTATACCATGGGTGCTACTTTAAATTGGTATGGTCCGGCAACAGGACGTAAAACATTTGTTTTGCCAATTGTTTTAGGTCATTTGGACCAGCTAATCTGGCCCTCTTTTATGGGGGAAAAAAGCCTAAAGGTTTCCGGGTTTCATTTTGGATATGCGGCTTTTACTCCAGATTCATTGAGTTTAGCGAAGGTGGTTGCTGATGATCGTCCTTATTCGGGGCCTTTGGTTTTACAATCTTCTCGGACGTATCGGAGTGCAAAGGATTCTACCCTAGCACTTCGAACCCGATTTGGAGTCGGTCTTTTAGGCTTCGGGATTGGCAATGCGGTTCAGTCTTCCATCCATTACCTGATGGCCCAAAGAGATAGTAATGGCACGCCCAGCTACCCTCCAGGAAGAAGGCCAGTGCCAATGGGATGGGATAATCAAATTGCCGACGGTTTTGGACTTAGTTTTCTATATCAGGCAGATTGGCTTAAAAACTTAGTTGCAAAGGATTACTTTCAATTGACCTTTAAACTCACAACTTCCCTTGGATATTACACCAGAGGAGCGGTAGGGGTTGAAGGTAGATTAGGGTGGTTTAATAGGAAATGGTATTTCCAAGACGATGTGAATGGGCCTATCAACAAAGGAATTGCTGATATTGAGTATATAGAGCGGTGGCGGCGTAAATTAGGGCTCCAGGAAGATATCGAGGGAATCCTAAAAGAGCATCATGAAAAATTGGATACCCTTTCCAAGACTGAAAAAGCTAGTCCGCCCTATTTACCAAGCGTAAACTGGATACCCAAAAGATTTGAACTCTATCTACATTATGACCTAAACTTTAATGCCTGGCTTGATAATGGCCTTATAACCGGAAATTCTACCAGTCACTTTTGGGACCGACCCGGGGCCTTGCATTATTGGCAATCGAAAGATGCTGCAAAGGACCAAAATCAGGTCATGTTAAATCCATTTACTTGTGAGGCCTTTCTTGGCGTTATTTTTCGCATCAACTATTTTGAATTGGGATATGGGGGCTATTTTCGTTCGGCCGATTTAGTCTACGTTGATGAGAGTCGAGGCGACTTTAGGGATATGATTTGGGGACAGCTTCGTTTTGGTTGGAGCTTTTAGTTGAAGTCATCTATTAAAAGAAGGCAAAGTCCCTTTTAACTGTCCTTGAAAAGGACATCTAGCACAACCTGAAAGCCGGGGCTATTGGCGTAGTTATTAAAAAAATGAGGCACCTGCCCATCTTGATGAAACACCGCTTGGTCTAGGTATTTACTCGAAGGGTAATTTTCAGAGAAAAATTCATTCAATTTAAATGATGACCGCCATCGGTTACAACCCAAGCTACTAGAGGGGGAGAAGGGCCAAATGCTATTGATTATAAGTACATTATCTCCCTTGTTATATACATTAATAATGGTGTAATTATCAATTGATTCAGGTGTTAATTGCCGGCCACCTCTTTGGCTGTACCGTTTAAATAGCTTTTTTCCTGGGGAAGCCGAAGCCACTAAAGCCCAGCTTATTTTTTGGCGAGGTGCAGGTTCTTGATACACTCTTTTTCCATCTTGGTCAAACAACAAATTTGCCCCTACATAGGTCCCCGTGCTATGGGTGATTATTTTGACATTTGAATTATCAAGTCTATTGAAAATCTTTCTTAAGCTGTAACCGCAATTTTGAGCATTGGGGATTGCTTTTGTGAATAGTCCAGGCAAACTTAAAGCGGTATATATATTAAGGAATCGATATCGACCATCCCAGTATACATGCACGAAGTAGGGTTTGGTAATTTGGTTTACAGTACAATACTGTTTGATCACTTTTTCAACCTCCTGATTATCATGTAGGGAAGTAGCATCGGTGTTCCTGCTTTCGTAATGATAAAGCCGCTTGCGGTATCCGTGTATGAGCCAGGTCTGACTTAAACCTTGTGCGTTTTTGTTGATCTCCCTACTGATGGTGGCAATAATGCTATCCTGAAGCGTATTAAAGTTCTCTTGAAAGGAACCCGACTCCTTTACCTTATAAGTCTTTAAAATCGAGGCAAATTCGTCTTTATGGATCTCTGCCCAAGATCGGAGACTTGCTCCTGAGCTCGCGACGATTTGGGAATCTAAAATGTAGCTATTGGGGTAAAAGTCTCCATTTTTATCCAAGCGGATATGGTAAACTTCAGCAGGGTTGAAGGATACTCTTCGATTGTGCTCACCAAAAAGGGCATGGTCGTGAACTTGCCCAAAAAACGCTTGACTTAGTAAGAGGGTGGAAGCGAGCAGAGCTCTTTTTAAAGTGGTCATATCGGTGCAGTCAAATTAATGGTTCAGGATTGAGGGTTACGGCTTTTTAGGGCTTCACCTTCATGGTTTCTAAAATGATTTGGCCTTAAGGCATATGCCCATAGGAGCTGAAATCGAATAGTAAAGGTAAGGGAATCAGATGGTTTCTCGTGGCTAGGCGCTTCTCACGAAGCCAGCTCTCTTGGGGGACGTTCTTTGGAGCAAGAAGCCGAACTAGGGCGCCTGCTTGGTTCTTATCTGAAGAAGACCTCCTACTATTGACCACAGCATTAACCTTTTTTCCTCTTCGATTTTTCCTCCCAAAGCGGATTGGCCAAGAACACCTGCCATACCTTTTCGCTTTGCGCACCAAAGGATTTTTCGATTAAAACCAATACCACATCCAGCTCCAAGCTTGGGCTCAAATTGGTGGAAACCAGATGGCAGAGGTAATCGGAGCTTTCTACAACCTTAAACTCCACATCGCTGGAGCCGGGGGCGAGTTGAAACTGTGGTAAGAGCTCGAAAAGGGAATCCACCTGCAAGGAATCGGCCTGGTCCGGTTGAAACAAGCTCGGCAAAGTACTTTGAATATAGGCTTGGTTGGCTGGCCGATGTTGGTTGGACAAGTAGAGTTTATTGCCCCGCAAGAAAAGGGATTTGGCCTTTTGGATACCTTGCTTGGTAAAGGCTAAACTATCCTCCTTGCTTAAGTCCTGCCTTACGAAGCGTTTTTCTAAACTTTCGTAGGAGGACTGCGCATAGGCGCTAAGGCAGGTGAGTAGCACTAGGCTTATCCCTAATTTTAGGCTCTTCATTTTAATCGTTTTTTTGTACGAAGCGCAAGCGGTAAATACTGCCTTCGCGGTATACAATGTCTTGAATCTCTAAATTTCGTAAGGGGTCTATCGGTAAAAGTAATCGCTCGATAAACTCCTCTCGGTTAAGTAGCTCAATGCCTTGAAAGTCGGGGTGACTTTGGAAGATTTTCGCTTCGGGATGAATGGCTTCTAGCAATTGTTCTTGTCGTTTCTTCAAATCTTGTACATCACTGCGACTAAAGTAATTGAGCATTAAGGCATAGTCGTCGGGGTAGAGAGCGATACGTAGGGTATCTACCTCTGCCACCTGCACCTTTTGGGTTTTATAATAAGCGCCTTTGATCTCTAAACTGTCATTAGCTTCCGCTTCCGCTCTGGGCAGACTAAGACCGCGCTTCTCCTGATTGATTTTTTGAATGCTCAAGGACTTTAAAGGAATTTCATTTTGGGTATAGGCATCTATAAATTTTAAGTTCACTTTCCGACTTTGGGGCCAGAGGAAATAGCTCAGTCCGGCCATGAGGAGGAACACAATCGGTAACAGCCAAAATTTTGTCCTTTTGGGGCTGGCTTTTAGCGGCTCCTTTTCATGCTGCCGACAAAATTCCTCCCAAGAAGCATAATTGCAGTAGCGCGAAAGCAAATGCAAAACATCGATGCGCGGCAGCTTGGGATTTTGGTTTTTAAGGTGGGTGTAAAACCACTTTTCACTCACGCTGCTTTGGCATTCGGCCAGCAAATCCTCCTGAAAAAGGCTAATATCCTGACCGCTATAATCGCTAAAGTCCTTGTTGATAGCCAAGCGCCGGGCAATCTGCTTTTGCAGTTCCACTTTTAGGGCTTCCAGACAATGGGCTGGATTTTGGGGCATGCGTTTCAAAATTACTTAGACGACCTTCTATAGTCCTTGTAAAGGTCTTGTAAAACAATTTACAAGTATAAGACAAGGAATCTACAAGGCAGGGCAGGCCCCTTGCTACACTTTTGAGCTTCTAATTTAAATGGAAAACAGATGAAAGTATTTAAACCTCTTCTTTTAATGGTTCTCGGATTGGCAAGCAGCTTGGCTTTTGGCCAGGCTAAGGGTAATTACGACTACCGCTCGGTGCAAAACAGCTTTATCCATAATCAATCGCGGCTCATTCAAAGTTCTTATTTGGCCAGTTTAGAAGCGCATGGCACCAATACCCTTCGGGTGCGGGGATTGATGAACTGCAAGCCCAGCAGTTACTTGGCCATCTTTAGTTTAACCCAAGTAGGAAAAGATCAGGAGGAAACCAGTGCCTTAGTACAAGGCAAGACCGATAGCATTTTGGCCAAGCTCGCTGCGCAGGGGATTAAAACCGAAATGTATGTGGATATGATTTCCTTCATCCCCATCTTTGAAGTGGAACTTTCGCGAAAGCTTTTTAGCAAGAACACCTATAATGAGATCCCCAAGGGTTTTGAACTAAAGAAGAACCTCCATTTTCGCTATTCGGATCCGGCGGTGCTCAACGAAATTTTGAGTCTTTGCGCCCAGCACGAAATCTACGATCTGGTGCGCGTGGATTATTTTATTGAAGACATGGAAGCCCTGAAACGCCAAATGGTGGCCAAGGCCGAAACCCTCTTACAAGCGAAAATAGGACGCTACCAACGCTTGCTTGGCGAAGATTTCAAGAACCAACGCCGCCGCATGGCCGAAGGCTTTACCCTCCATTACCCCATTGAGCAATACCAAAGCTACACCGCCTATGTAAGCAATAAGTTTAATGTGAAAGCCGGAGCGGGCGTCAGCGAAGTGCCTAAAACCACCAGCGAGTTTTACATGCCTAAAATGGCCAAGGGCTATGATTTTGTGGAGAATCCCAGCATTTTAGAGCCCGTGGTGCAAATGGAATACGAACTGGTTTTGCAACTAGACCCTCGTCCCGAAAAACCCGAACCCCCCAAAGAAGTTGAGAAGGAAGTCGTGAAGAAGGAGGTGTATATTATTGATGGTAATGGGCAGTTGAGGAAGATTGAGTTGTAGGGGGGTGCTAGAGTAGTGCAGGAAGGCTAGTAGGAAACGGAATGGATTTATAAAACTAGGCTGCCCGACTAATATTTAGGCTTGAACGGCGTTCACATGACTTATGAATTGTTTCAAAGTCATTATGTTTTCCCTATGCTCGGCAGGAAAACTTGATAAATACATCCTTGGCACAACAAGTTGGACCCCATATTTATTCATTTCATCTAGCTGATTCTTTGAAATTCCCTGCTGAAGGGTGAAGAGATGCTTTGTTCTGATGCGATCTGCTTCGTTTAGTATTTGCCTCCATCTATCCTTGCAGGTAGTTTTTGATGCCAGTACAAACAACTTGTCAATATTAAAATTGGGGTCCTTATACGCTTCGATGTTCGGAAAAAGGAAATCTGGTTTTTTGTTATTCTCGGTGGTTATTTGAGTTTGAAAAGTCAATTGTGAAATTTTGAATATTTCTTCTAAGTGATGTTCAAGGGATTTTCCGGCTCGACTTTTTCTTCGATTCAGAATGGTGTTAGCAGTTTTTACTAGTGCTTCAACTGATTCGAAAGGGGATTGGATTAACTCGGAATAACGGTCATTTTCAATAGTCTTAAAAAGCCCATATTCAGCTTCAATCCAACTTAGAAGCTCTTGGTCAGGGTTTCTTTTGACGACGTTTGGAGTGATGCCATAGGCTTTGGTATAACAGTCCCTTGCATTATTTGCAAGGTCGATCGTGGTTGGGAAATCAATTCGAAGAGACTGTATATAAGCCATAAAGCACTTTAGCAGTATGGCTTCGGCCGACAGTGAGGTTTGCTTTGGTATAATTCCATTTGTCTCTGTTGATGAGATATTTAAGGAAGTAAAAAAGTCTTCAATATCCTCGTCACTACTTAATACAAACCCTTCAAAAAAGTCTGAGGACTTTTTTACTATGACAAGTAGATCACCAACATTATCATCTGTTAAAAATGGAAAACCTCTACCAAACCTTGTTAGGCGGTATTCGTTTCTAGTACCAACACCATAATAGATAAACCTGCTGTTGGTTTCAAAATCATCATGCCAGCGAATCGTAACATACCTGTCCTTGTTTTCTCCCTTTTTTCCAGGTGATTCAAAAAACAATGGCCAAGAATTCTTAGGTATGTGGAAACCAGCTTGATGACCACCAGTGGAACCAGTGTCGTTCGGTTTTATAAATTTACTAAAGGAAATTTCAGATTGTTGCGCTGATTGTATGGCTTTCTCTAATATGCTCATCTAATTTGGCTAATTCTTTAACAATATTAAATCCAACCGACTTCATTAGAGGGCTAACTACGGAATTCCCAAATTGCTTGTATGCCTGTGTATCTGAAACTGGAATTTCAAATTTGTCAGGGAACCCTTGAAGCCTAGCACACTCTCTAGGAGTTAGTCTTCTTGGATTCTGTCCATCCTGCGGAATCAAGACCTCTGATCCATCTTTATAATATCGAGCACTTAAAGTTCTTGCTATCCCATCAAGCTGAACTAACCCAAAACCGAAGCCATTCCCTTTAGCTTTGTGTTTTGCTGAGTAGTCTTGAAGGTATTTCCAGAGTTTGTCTGATAAAGTATACTTTGGATCGGGATTGGGTTCTAAAATTTCTTCAATGGCCAAAGTTTGATCCGGCATTTCAGGAAATTGAAATCGATCGTTTGTACCATATCGTTCCATATCAAACCCAACGATTACAATCCTTTCACGATGTTGAGGCACAAAATACTTTCCATCCAAAACTTGAAAGTGAATATTGTAACGTAGTTTTTTAAGAGTTTTATGGATTACCTTAAAAGTATTCCCTTTATCATGGGATACTAGGTTTTTTACATTCTCTAAAAGAAATGCCTTTGGACGTTTCTCTTTGATTATTCGCTTAATGTCAAAAAATAGGGTGCCTTGAGTTTCGTCCTTAAAACCGTGGGCTCGACCCAAACTATTTTTCTTTGATACTCCTGCAATAGAAAACGGCTGGCATGGAAACCCAGCAACCAAAATATCATGTTCTGGAATTTCCTTTTCATTGATTTTAGTGATGTCACCAAAAGGCACTTCACCAAAGTTTGCTTCATAGGTTTTTTGAGAAAACTTGTCCCATTCTGATGAAAAGACACATTTACCATTTAGCTCTTGGAAAGCTATTCTAAAACCACCAATTCCAGCAAACAAGTCAATAAATGAGAACTGCGGTTCTTCAGGCGGAGGCAAAGGAACGTCGAATTCAATAGGAAGCTTAACCTGTCGATATTCAGAGGTTAATGCCTCAAGTATTGGAGTTGCTTTCCTTTCAAAGTACTTTGCCTCCGTAGTACCGTAAGAATGTAAGTAATGGGTGAAGCTTGCATCCTCCGTAGTGAATCCAAGTTTTCTATCTTGAAATTTAAGTTTAGAGTATTTCTCAATCATTAAGATCAAAAATACTTCCTTTAGCCCATTATTGATGCTTAGAGTTGAGCTTCTTTCAAACTTTCGAGTAAATCTATATAAACCATATCGATTGGTGCTGAAGAAAAGACTTCGGTTCTTTCGCAATCTTTAATCTAAGATTACACGTTTTAACATAGAATTATCCGCTTTTGCCTATCCTTAATCTTGTAAACCATGCTTTTTCCTTTTCTGTTGTGTTGGGCAACAATACTATTTTACGAGTTTTAGCTTATAAGGCTGCTATGAGCGACTTGCCAATGAGCATGGATGGAAAGGATTTGGCTACTTTTCATACCGTGCTCTAATCTTGTCTTTGTAGTCTTCAACTTTATGTTTCGCCAATCTGCCGTAAGAAGACTTTATGAGACCAGAGATAATAACAGTAATAAAAAGGCTTACTCCAATACGATAAATCCATTGTTTGGTCTGACTTGGCTCCTTATCGATGAAATCAATTAGATGCTTAATGAAATTCCAATCGGCCGTTTGAAACGTAAAGCATAAAAGCATTACCACTAAAAGTATAATTGCCAATGGAATATAATATCTCAATGCTGGCTTCTGGAACTTCCTGATTTCCCTTTCTTCATGAAGAGCATAATTTTCCTTTTCGAGCCTTTCAATCTCGCTCTCTTTCTGACCTATAATTGATTCCTTAGTTTCGTTGTGCTCTTCGAGTTTTTGAATTCTTCGGTTACTTTTTTGAGCTAAATCTTCCTGCTTTTTTTCTAAATCTTTAAGTCGCTTTTCCAATATACTTTCGGAAGACTCCACAGTTATGTCGAAAAGTTCATCAGAATCATTGGTTCTGCGCATTATTTTATCAAATCCTTGTGAGACCAATTGCTCAACGATATACGATTGTTGCTCATAACTTGATGTTACCTCTGAAATACCCGCTAAAACATTGTGTATGTTTTCACTACTTATTTGCTTCTCTGGAATTGGTAAGTTTATAAAACTAACAAAGCTTTTAAAATCATCTGTTGTGCGTGTTTGGTACCTGAGTAGTAAACTCATCCATTCGCTTGGCATAATTACCAAAGGAGTTTTATTTCCTCTTTGAAAATCCCACCTCCTTAAAGATTGATCTGTTGAAAGGAAAAAATACTTAGTATCAAAAATGCTGTGGTTTTTAGAGTCTCTTAGTTTCTCAATTAGCAAGACATTCTTAGCGTCAAACTCAAATCCATTATAATTTGCTGAACTCGAATCAGATGACTTATGAGTATTTATCGAAGACGTGTAATCGAGTATGGTTTCTGAAATTTCGTTTTCATCCTCTTTGAGACTGTCTTTGTAATTGACATCTATTCTCATACTAGATGTAAACAATTTATATCTAGCTATAACTTCGGCTTTGAAAAGCTCCAGCGAATGGTTCTGTTTACCTATCCGCCATAGGTAATAGTAATTATAAATATCTTTTAATTTGGAAAAATAGGGGTGATTGAAAAGGCTTGGGTTCACATCATTTTTAAACGGTTTGTTTCCAAGGCGATTAATGTAGTAATCAATTGTAGCAACGAATTCTTTGTCTGTATACTTTGAAATAACGAGTTTTGTGTTGGTTTCTTGAAAGCGTTTCAGGAAGGTTAGAGAACGTTTTTTCCTTTCTTCGCCATTAATACCAAGTGCTCTAAAAATTACGTTAGTGTCAAGGTAAAAAACTTTGTTTTTTAAATTTTTAAGTTCAAGACCTTGCTTGGAGTGATTAGAAATAAGGCAGTATTCGATTGCAAAGCTTGCAATGTCAAATACTGATTTATTTTTACCTTCATTATCCCATTTTAAAAAATTATTTATTGCTTCTCTTTCCTCTAGTGAATAGTTATGGGAATCTACATTGATCAGGGCTTCAACGGAGCTATTTTTATCGATGAGCTTTTTAAAACTCTCAATATTGCTTGATAATATGTCATAAAGGAAACGATATATTAGCTCCTTTAGCTCGGTGCTAGAAAACTGAATATTATTATCACTAATGAAAAGGTCTATGTAATATTCAATGGTATTTTCATCAATTTTGGACTGTATTTGTATCTTTCGTTTTTCTGTAATACTTAAGACATAACCGTTTTCAGTAGTTTTGACTAAAAAAGAATCCTGTTTTTTTGATAGGATAACTTCTTCAAGTTCTACTTCAGCAATTTGTAGGTTATAATTATTAAATATAAAGTCAATCAAATCATGAATGCTCACGGAATCTCGCTCCATAGCGAAAAGTGCAGTTTCAATGATTTTTCTAAGAGTAGTTCTGCTTGATACAAGGTAATTGTTGTCTGCGTATAGAACTGCCGATAATCTAAATAATTGATTTTTATTATTAGGATTCATGAATTTTTTGATTTAGTTATTTATTCAGCAGTTAAGTATTGCGTTTTTTAATATGTCAGATATAGAACAATGTAGCTCTCATTGTTTTTCTAAGATGTATTTGGGTATTTTCAATACCTTTTGCTTTAATAGTCTGATCAGCTTATTCAGTATACTACACGGCGGTGTAACTATGGTCAATTCCCCAAAAGTTATCGTGTATAGATGTTCTTGTTGGTAGTTCTATCTTTTCATTGTTTCTGCGACACATCTAATAACCTCTTTTCCTAAAGTATATGAAGTGACAACTTCATTAAAAGTAACTGTGCTTGGGATATGTCCTTCATGAGCAAAGTCATTGCGCCACGTAATAAGGTTATTGTATGCAGAGAGTACGCTTTTACCGTGTGTTCGGAGAAAATGACGCTCTGCCTCTTGCATTTTTTTTTGGTAGCGCCTTAAGTATTTATTCCCGAATTTTTTTACATAGTCTTCTTTTATTTGGCTAGTTTTTATTCTTCCGTTAATCCTATCAAAATGGCTTTTTGTATAAGTGCCAAATACGTTATGTTTTTTCTTTGCAAACTCAACAAAAATTTCTTTTAAAGCTAACTCATATACAGTTACAGCACTGACCGAGACAAAGCCAACATATCTAGAACTCATGAATGGATCAGTAGTTCCACCGACTATTGAATTCAAATGTGTTATCATGTCGTCAGCTATAGTAAAATGCGTACTATAAGCCATCTATCCGAATAAGTTTTGTTTAACAAATTTGAATCTGTTCCTTACTGTTGTTGGGTCGGTTGTTCCGATGGTTGTAAGCTCCTCAAGCTCATTGGACTTAATCATTTGATTGTACCTTTCTGCAAAATCAGTTGGAATTTTGTTTAAATTCTGCATTAGATTTACAAGGACCGCATCAAGGGTTGAGGAACTTAATCTGGTTCGTATATGAAATGGCTTTTCTCCTATTTGTAAAACAATTATCTTGCAGGCTGCAAGAAACTTTTCTGAAAAATCTCTAACAGCTTTGGTGTCACCTGTTTGATTTTTTTTCATTGAAAGATTTAAGAATTCTTTCATTGGTTTTTCATATTCTGAAAGTCTTGTATGAAGAGCAAAAAGTCTAAGAATAAGTTCGACATCTGTCTGGTGTTTATTAACATTTTTTGCACCAAGAACAGTCCTCCAATTTTCATCTCTGTTTAGTTCTCGAAGGACATTCACAAACTCACCCCTAAATACTACGTTTCTAATCTCCTGAGACTTTAACGGTGTACCACCTGTATTCAATCTTTCAAAAATGTGATACATACTAGTGCTTTCACCAGTTGGTGATAATTGTCGAATGTTTATTGCTCTCAGAACTGAGGTGTCAAGTTTTCGTCTATCTGAGTCACTCAAATCTTCATACGCTTTCTTAAAATATGGACTTTGTTCATTTAGTCCGGTTAATCTAAATACCTGTTTTCTACCTTTTTTACTTTCTCCCCCAAAGTATCCATTGAAGAAATAGACAGTACTTAAAATTCTTTGTTGACCGTCAATAACAAGATTTGAGTTTTCCTCATCTATATAAAAGAAAACCGGAGGGACTGGTAGACCCAATAAAAAAGATTCTATCAGAAGAGATGCTTGTTTTATTGACCAAACAAATTCCCTTTGAAAATCTGGAATTGTAATATCATTACTATTCCACATTTCAACTATACCTTTTAAGGTAAAGTCAGATGGATACGTTGCTATGTCAAAGGTTTGATATACTTCGCCTTCTTCAATTACTTCTTCAATTTCAATGTCATTATTTTCTGCCATATTTTTTTATTTATTCTTAACCACAACGGCCCTAGCTGTGGCAAGTGCGGGGTTTTGAAACCGCATTCTTGTCTGCCTACCGTAACTTTATTTAGTTGTAATTTCTTCATTTTTAAGCACAAAGCCCGCATTTGCTATAACCGATGTTCGCACCAGTATTTTATTTGTTTAGTTCCTTATTCATTTCTGTTGCTAGTTTTCTTCTGTAAGTCATATCAGATGGAACTTCTCTTATTCCAACACCCCAAATAGTTCCGTTGTATTTCCTTAAATATGGATGAACATGATCATAGAACATTCTCTTTCCCCGATCATAGTTCGAATTTCCTTGTCCCTTTAAAATTGCTGAAAAAGTTCCAGATACATAATCTGCAATTTGAATTCCAACACTTTGATGAGAGTGTTCAATATTCAAACTGTCTTTGATGTGTTTATATGAGTCTATGAAATCACCAGAATTGAATAGTTCGAAGTATATATCTCTTAAGTGTTTGTCAGTACTTTCGCTTACAGGGTCAAAAAATAGAACAGCTAAGTTTTCCTTAGTCCGAGTTTGAATTTGCATCTCAACTCTCTGCATATGTTCTTGAAGATGCATTTTTAGAATATTCTTATCGTCTATTCTTGGGCAACTTGTATTGTCCGTGTGGGTGATAATAATTTTTGTGTAATCTATTTGATGTAAAAGACTTAAACATTGCTCAACAAAATCGATTAGTTCGTGATAGTCATAATTCTCTAAAAATTTGAAGTCCTTCTTTTTAGGAATTTTTTGTCCGTTCTTTTGATAATTTCTTAAAGACCACAGATAAGCCCACTTTATTTCTCTTTCAATTGGTAATCCGAACTTATCCTTTAGTAAGTTAAACTCCTTTTTTAAAAGTTTCCATTCTTCTGCTTTGATTAATAGGGTACTGCGGATATAATGAGGATGTACCTTTAAATGCTTTTTGCCCTTATCTTTTTTATAGGTACCGCATTCGTCACTAAATCCAAAGAATATGCTCATCTATTCAGTTCTTGCTTTTATATTGGTGCCAACTCAAAAATATAATCAAATACTTAATAAAATCCCCTCCCCATCACACTATGCCTCACCCCACCTCTCGGGTTCTCCACATCTCCATCTCTTCTGGGGATAAGGTGTACATGCGTATGAAAAATGGTTTGTCCAGCGCTTTCGCCGGCATTAGCGCCAATATTGAAACCGCTAATGCTCCGGTCTTTTTCTAAAAGTTTAGTCCTCATTTTTTGGCTGAGGTCGTTTAGGGCATTCAGCTCAGCTTGGTCTAATTCAAACCAATCTTTGGAATGCCTTTTGGGAATAATGAGGCAGTGCCCCTCACTAACGGGATAGGCATCGTAAATGGCAAAGGCTAAATTGTTTTCCGCGATGGGGCTAAAGCTTTCTTGCTTACAGAACAGGCAGTTTTCTTGGCGTAATTCATAGCGCTTGCCTATCGCTCTAAAATCGGTTTGATCGCGGTTCCCTTTATTGGCATTGCACTTATAGCAAAGGGCCTGGTAGTTATGTATCGCATCTTCACCACCTAAACTTTTAGGAACAATATGGTCGACTTCTAGGGCGCGTTGTTCGGCTGGAATCCCGCAGAGCTCACAGCGGTTTTTAGCGCGCTTTAAAACGTCATAACGAATACTACCCGAAATGGCTTTACGACTGTGATTGCGATGCTCAAAAATGGAATCTCGCTTTGCCAAGAAAGATGATATTTTCTCCGTGCATAAGCGTTCTAGCTCGGTAAGTTCTTCGGCCGAGTAGCGATTAAAGTCAAGGAGTTGATAGTCATCCTTTTCCTTTAGCACCACTTTATTTTTTCGCAAAACCCTACCGACCATATTATTAACCCGAATAGCGTAATATTCGATTTGCGAGCGGTCGTAAGAAAGAATCTCTTGGGCGATTTCGTCTTTATGGGCACGACCACCTTTCCGCAGCAAAGTGCGAATCATCACCGGTTGGTAGATATGGGACATGGACATCCGCTCTTGCAGATATTCAAAAAGATTCATTCAGGGGGCTTTCCTCAAATATAACAAGGATATTCTTTTCTTGACTATTGCTTGCTTAGGTTCCTGTAACCTCACCACTCCACCACTCCACCAATTTCCATTTTCCCAAACCACCAATCCCCCAATCCAAAAATTCCCTAAATTGCTTTCCTCATCAACTAATTTCTAAAACATGAAAGCACTAAAAATTATCCTTATCATTCTGGTGATTCTGATTGGTATTCCATTGGTTACTGCCTTGTTTGTAGACAAAGATTTCTCGCACGAAGAGAGCTTGGTGATTAATGCGCCGGTTACGCAGGTATGGAATGAAACCAATACTCTAAAGAAAATGGACGCCTGGAGTCCTTGGACCAAGAAGGATCCTGAATTGGAGCAAACCTTTGAAGGGGCTCCCGGAACGGTGGGCGCTAAAAATTGTTGGGACAGTCAGCACCCCGAAGTAGGGGCCGGTTGTCAAACCATTACCAAAGTAGGCGCACCTTACTTGCTAGAAACCCGATTGGATTTTAGCCGTCCGCAGGAATCAACCGGAATGGCCATTATTAAATTGGAAGAATCCGGTTCGGGCACCAAGGTGACCTGGCGTATGGAAAGCGAATTCGATTACCCGATGAACCTCATCAACCTCTTCATGACCGCCGAAGAGGCCATGGGTCCTTCCTTCCAAGAGGGCTTGGGGATGTTGAAAGACATCGTGGAGAAGTAGTTCCTGTACATATTTAATTGAGAGAGGCCTGAGGGCCTCTTTTTTTTGGCATTGGTGAATTGGTGGATTGGTGAATTGGTGGATTGGTGGATTGGTGAATTAGTTGAATGGTTAACCAGTAATTGAACAATACACGATAGATGCACTAGATTTCCAAAGGTTTTCATCTGAATACAGAATGCTAAGTTCGGAGGACCCTTGAGCTGGGCAGCAATAACAGGTCGAAAGGCAGTATCAAGAACCTAACTCTTAAGAGGTCGAGATAAAACAACTTAAATCAAGAATTTCCTCAGGCTGGTCTGGCCTGAGACTCTGTGGTACTCTAAGGCATCGAGCCTTAGAGTAATTGCCTTCCAGCTCAATTGATTTTTTGTTTCGTTTTTTATCAAGAAAAAATGAAAGGAAAGAGTTGTTGAGGAGTCAGAAATCAGGTTACCAAATTCGAACGATAACATTGTTCTTCGAATTTAACATGTTAAAACTACCCCGCTTTGGCCTTGAAGGCCAAACCACCCCTTCGCCCCGCGAAGGGGACTGTCTCCGCAACATGATATTATCCATTGAAAGAAGGATAATAGTACCAAGGATAATAGAGTCTCACAGGGAGCCCCGCGACCGATCTCAAATCTCAAATCTCACTTCTGCCGAAGGCGAAGCCGCAGGCACTTCATTTCTCCTCCGCCCACCACTCATCCATCTTAGCCTGGGTGCGGGGCATAACAGCTTGGAGCTTGGGTACGGTATAAAAATAGCCCTGCCAAATCCCATCCTTACGGAAGTAAATCCAACCAGAGTGGGTATTCCGGTCTTTAGGGAAATAGGCCTCATGCTCACAAGGGATTTCCAGGGAGTCAGCTTTGTAACTGTAAATGCCCCATTTCCCGTCTTTTTGCACCAGATACTTATCGTGATACTGACTTTCGGCGGGGGCGATGGTGTCAAATTGAGCGGCTCTAAAATGATGTTTTTGCAGTGCCTGTCCGTAGGCGAGATTCCAAATGCCTTCTTTACCATTTATACCGTAGGCCATTTTCCAGGAACCCAAGGGTCGGGCGTAATCGATTTCAATAAACTGATGGTAAACCAGCTGCCCTTGATGATACTGGGCCAGCACCTTACGGTCGCCCTTAATAAGCTGAATGATATTGGGACTGATTCTTTCAAAGTCTTCCCATTGGTACTGGGCACTGATGTCCAGGCCATTAGGCGCGAATACTTTAAACTTGGACCCCTGCCGGGCAAAGAGTAATGTTGAAGGCTTACTGGTATTTTGATCTTCCGCCAAAACCCCGATGGTATCGTAAATGGGGGGAATTAAACTATCGCCCCGGTAGCCTCTTAAGCCCCATTTGCCTTGCTTTTTAACGAAGATGAATTGCTTTTGAATGCGGACGGCTTCATATTCCGGCGCAATAATGGTCTGACCAATCACATTCATAAAACCATAGCCCTTGTTCGTACGAATACGGTAGTACTCGCGATCTTCCACCCGCATTTCGGTATAGAGTCCCTCATGATCCCAAGCTCTGGCTGCTCCGTTAAAGTGACCAAATCCCTTTTCAGTTTCGATGATCAAGCAATAACGACATAAACCATCTTGCAAGCTCTGTAAGCCCCAGCCCACAACGCTGTTGCCCTGATGGTCGATGATTTCCCGATGGCGCCCATCTTGAGCGATATAGACCCCGCGCCGGTATTCGATTTTATCATAAGCGGGCTTTATAATCATCTTGCCGGCGGTGTCGATAATCCCCCATTTCTTGCGATTATGTTGTTTACTCATACCCAGTACTTGCCAGGCCGCCAAGCGGTAATCGAGGTTGGCTACCCCGATCAAGCTGTCGTAAATGGCGGGAATAACGAAGTCGCCCCGGGAATTAAGAGCCCCACGTCCTTTTTCGGTGCCGACCTTAATTTGATCTTGACGAAAAACGCTGAGCAATTGAATCTTGCCTTCTACTTCCCAAAGCAGCTCCCCGGCGGCATTATAGGCTTCAATACTTTCTCCATCGGCAGCAATTAGGCGGTAGCTTGTACCATGACGCACAAAGCTTACCGTGTCGTAGTCTTTGGAGTTAATCCGATCCGCTTCCTGATCAAAGATGTGCCAAACATCCCCTTTACGGGCAAACATAAAGGGTAGGGATGGGTCGTAGCGAAAAAGGTCGTAACGGGCTCGCACGGCCACGCGATTATTCTTAGTTTTCTTTAAACCATACTTCTGGGTACGTGGGTTTTGGTAGACGTAAAAGAGGTCCATGCGTTCCCAGCCATAGGCGGGCTGAATCATTGCTAGTTCGCGAAGACTTAGGCCACTACTTTGCTGCCAAGCCAGGAGGGCCGAGTCTTGCATATCCAGCAAGTAATGAAACCGAAATTTTTGATTGATGCGCTCCGCTTCCGCCAAACCGGCACTCTGCGCAATGAGGTAGCCCACGGCGCATAAACGACCCTCGTCATCAATAAAACATGGCCGACGGGCATCCGGGTGTTGGAAGGTTTGCGGGAACTCCTGCCGAGCGATGTACTGCGCTAGATGCTGCAGATTTTGACTTCGGGCCTTGGATGGGGAAGGGTTCTTTCTCCTTAGGCGTTCCAAGACGTAGCTCAGGTGATTACGAAGACGCTCCTGCTCCGGTTCTTGCATTGAGGGCCATTCGTCGTTACTAACATACCAAGCGGTGTCACCAATTATCGCATTAATGGGTTGCGCTTGAAGGCTAATGGAGAGTAGGAAAAGACAGAGTATTTTTCGCATGGTGTAATTTAGGGAATTCTGGATTGCTGCATGGTGCTGGTGGATTAGTAGATTGGTGTATTAGTGTATCGGTAGATTGGTTGATTTGTTATTGTACGATACACGATAGATGCACTAGAATTCCAAAGGTTTCAATTTAAGTCCAAAATTCTGTGAGGAGGTGATACGGCCTAGGAAGGGTAGACGAAAAAATGGAAGTAGACGACTAGCTGAGATGGGAAGCGACATCAGGAGCTCGCCCACCGAAGCAGGAGACTACGAAGATTTTAGAGGCGAAGCTTCCAAGCCTTGATTTTTTGTTTCGTTTTTTATCAAGAAAAAATGAAAGGAAAGAACCCTTAAAAAGAACGATAACAACTGACAAAAAAAGATATTTATCTTGTGTGCCGAAGCAAGAGGCTTTAAGAATTTACGGGATAACCCTTCTAGTTTTTTCCCGGCAATTATGGCTTTATTAAGTAATTAAGGCCAAGGTTTCGCCAATTCCTATGAGAGTATAGGTTTAGGAAGCGCTAGATTCACCTACAGAAGGAATATACCCTTTAATATCTAGAGTGTATTTATTGATCCTAGGCTGCATACAAGCTCACTTTGGATTTATTAATGCTTTCAATAAGCACAGGGTTTCTTAGAGACTTTGCAGACACGAGATCGATATTACGATCTAATAGTTTTTCAAGTTTCTCCTTAAGAAGAAAGTAATTATCAGCATAGTCTAATAGTGCGATATCCTCCTTAAAAGTGATTAATAGGTCGATGTCGCTGCGCTCGCTAAAGGCATCAGTTGTTGCAGAGCCGAAGATTTCGGCGCGCTTTACCTTATGGGCAGCAAAAATTGACTCTAATTCGACGCGCTTATCTTGAAATAAATCCAACATAAATCAAAGATATAGATTCTTAGACTTCCTTTTGACTTACGAAATCAGCTTAGGGGGACGTCCCCTTCAAGGGTTTGTGGGTTGTGAAACGGGGTAGTCCCCACTAGTGTTCGTTAAAGGCTGGGAAAGATATCTTAACCCAATCCTCATTTAATTTTTCTAAACTGGGAAGTTAACCCTACACCGTCCTCCGACTTGCGTCGCAATCCACCCCTTCGCCGCATGAAGGGGATGGTCATCCGGAGTAAATGTTTGGTGGATTGGTGAATCGGTAGATTGGTTTACTTGTAATTGGACGATACACGAGAAATGTACTGTATTACTAAAATCATTCTTTTGAATCTGATATCATGTGAGGTGGTATCCGGCCTAGGAAGGGTAGCCAAGAAAATGGAAGTAGGCGACTAGCTGAGTTTTTACGATACTTTTTTCATTGCCAAAAAAGTATCCAAAAAGGCTAGGCCTTTCCCTAGGTGATTTTTGCCTCTTTTTAGTCGGCAAAACTATTCGGCCCTAATCGCTCCATGCTTCTTCCGCCCAAGGCGGACGCAATTGTCCTCCAGAGGCGGACAAGCTGCTCAGGTCCTCTCGATCACTGGGGAAAGGCCGAATGCTTCCATAGGTAAGTTTTGGAACCTAAGACCATCTTTAAAGATTGCAAAAAGGGGGATATTCGTTTCCTGTATGCAATTCTTATTCGGAGGAGAATGGGGCCTGAGGAGCCTGTCCGCCTTTGGAGGACAATAGTCCGCTCGTAGGGCAGCATTCAGGACTCAATAAGGCCACTGGAGAAAATATTTCAATCCAGAAAAATGCTTCATCGTGTTGGCCCAGCCCACGAGTCGGCGGTTTGCGGAGCATGCCGCAGGCTGCTTCGTGAAATTGCCTTTCAGGGCCCTTGATTTTCCCGCCTGCCACAGCCAGTTATGGCGGGCACGGATGTTTCGTTTTTACGGATGTCGCTTTAATTTTCAATGGTATCCGTGAGCTCGAGCAGAGCTCTCGGTTTATCAAGAAAAAATGAAAGAAAAGAACTGTTAAAGAGAACAATATTAGCTTACCAAAAAAGCAATCTAACTCGTGCACCGAAGCAGGAGGCTACAAGCATTTTAGAGGCGAAGCTTCCAAGCCTTGATTTCCTCGCCCGCCATAGCTTTAGCGGCGGCGGGTAGTATTTGCAATAGCCATAGCCGCGGTAGGTTTAATTCGCCATAGCTTTAGCGAAGGCGGATTGTATTAGCCATAGCTTTAGCGCCGGCGAATTTCGTTGTTACGGATGTCGCTTTAATTTTCATTGGAATCCGTGAGCTCGAGCAGAGCTCTCGGTTACGAACGCCCGATCTATTTTCAATTTCATAATCAGGTTACCATATTCGAAAAACCAGATTGTTTTTAACATGGCAACTACCCCGTTTCACAGTCCATAAACCCTTGAAGGCGACGGTCTTCGCAACATTGGCTTTTCCCTTGAAAGAAAGGTAATAGTACCAAGGATAATATAGTCTCACAGGGAGCACCGCGACCGATCTCAAATCTCAAATCTCACTTCTGCCGCAGGCTCGCGACTGGTCTAGGTTCTGCCGCAGGCTCGCGACCGGTCTAAGTTCGCCGCAGGCGAAAACCCAAACACCATTTTTCCAATCCACCAATTTCCCAGTCTACAATTTCCCAATCCACCAATCCACCAATACCCTCTCCCCCAATCCTCCAATTCACTATCTTCCCCTCATGGCTAAACTATTTCGTAAGGGACGTTTTCAATTCTTTCAAACTAAGGGCTTTGGTGGCTACTTGGTGTATGTGGTTTTAGAGATGGTTTTAGTGGTGGCTGGTATTCTCATTGCCCTCGAAATCAATAATCGGAACGAGCAAGCTAAGAATGACGAAAAGGCCCTGGCTATTCTTGCCGAGGTGCGCCGCGATTTACGGGCCAACCTGCAGGAGATGAAAGGGGTGGCCTATCTGCTTAACCAAAAAGACTCCCTTATCCGACGCATCATGATGGATTCGGTTCGGGCGGAGGACTACCGTCGGGATTTTAATTATGCGGGGCTCATCATGACCTATGCTCGAGTGCAAGTCCAGCGCAATGGCTTGCAGAATATGAACCGGCACGGAGACTATTTTTCGCAGGGCTATGATACCCTGTACAGTGATTTGGAGGAACTTTATGGAGAAGATTATGCGGCGATTGAGAGCATGCAGGAGCGCTTGGAGGATTACGTGATCCATCGTCTCGAAGCTTGGGCGGAGGAAAAGGAATGGTTTTATCAAATTGCCAGAGGGCGACTCCCTGAAGAGGCGGTTCTATATATGGCCGAAAGCCCCTACTATCGAAATTCGGTCGAGATTTACCGCACCTATGCCATCAATAATATGTACGCCACCTTGCGCATGGCCCGCATGAAAACCGTGCGTAACTTGATTGAGATTTCCAAGCGCCTGGAACCAGAGGGCGACCCCTATGCCGATTATGTAGGTTACCTTATTCCTTTTAAGGCCCCCCAATGGACAGCCGATACCGGTCGTTACACCTTACGCGGCCTGCAAGATTTTCGCCTTCGTTTGGAAGGAAATTCCCTGCGCTTCGCCGCGATTGGTCAGCCAAGTTTTGAAGTTTACCCCCAAAATGACAGCACCTTGTATTTTCCCACCGCCGATATCCATTTAATCCTAAACCGGGACCAAGGGACCTTAAGTTTAAAGCAGCGGGAAGGGGTGCAAGTTTTAAGTAAGATGAAATGATACGCGGAAAAGTAAACCCCTCTAAATTGGATGATCGATTGCAGTACCGAGGTTTGGAAGCCTCCCGAATCGATAATTTGACCGATGCAGTGTTTGGAATCGCTATTACCCTCCTCATTTTCAACTTGGAGAATCCCGATTCCTTCGAAACCCTGCTTCGCTTTACCCAAACCTTGCCAGCCTTTCTTTTAAGCATCTCCTTTATTGTTTTAATCTGGAAGGAGCATTTTAATTTTTCGCGGTTGTATGGCTTTGGCGATACTTGGTTGATTATTCTCAACACCTTGTTTATTGGTCTGGTCATCTTTTACGTGTACCCCCTGCGCTTCCTCACTATTTTCTTAACCAATTTCTTTTTTGGCAGTCATGTGCAGCTGGGCCTCAGTGCCGAGCAGGTCCCCGATTTAATGATTTACTATGGCCTCATTGTTACGGGTCTTTACATTTTACTTTTTCTCTTGCATTGGCGGGCCTATAGGATTCACGAAAAACTGGGGTTCACGGATTATGAAGTTTGGTTTACGCGGCAGCAGCTTTGGCGTTTAGCCATCATGTTTTCGGTTCCCCTAATTTCGGTGCTCACCAGCGCCGTGCTTAAAAACTACTCCCTGGCCTTAGCAGCCATCCTGGCGGGCATGGCTTATAATTTATATGTACCCGGCATGATTATTTGGGCCCGGAGGTTTAAAAAGCGGGATGTAGAGTGGGGGAATGGTTGATTGGTGGCTGGGAAATTAGTGGATTGGTTGATTGGTTGACTGGTTGACTGGTAATTGGACGTTACACGATAGATGAACTAGAATTCCAAAGGTTTTCATTTAAGTTTAAAACGCTGTGAGGAGGTATTCGGCCTAGGAAGGGTAGACGAAAAAATGGAAGTAGGCGACTAGCTGAGTTTTTACGATACTTTTTTCATTGCCAAACCGAAGGCCTTGGCCGAGCTCACAAACACCTTATAAATAACAGATACGTTTGTAAAAAGTATCCAACCTGTCCGCCGCTAAAGCTCTGGCAGGCGGAAAAGGCTAGGCCTTTCCCTAGGTGATTTTCGCCTCACTTCAATCGGCAAAACTGTTCGGCCCTAATCGCTCCATGCTTCTTCCGCCCGAGGCGGACGCAATTTTCCTCCAGAGGCGGACAAGCTGCTCAGGTCCTTACGATCACCGGGGAAAGGCCGGATGCTTCCATAGGTGAATTTGGAACTTAAAACGCTGTTTTCGCACTACTGTAGGGGAAAACTCTATCAAGCAGGCCGTTCTTGTTCGGAGGAGAATGGGACCTGAGGAGCTTGTCCGCCTCTGGAGGACAATAGCCCGCTCGCAGGGCAGTATGGAGGACTCGATAAAGCCACAGGAGATGATGTCCGAATCAAGTAAAATGTTTAATCGTGCTGGCCCAGCCCAAGAGTCGGCGGTTTGCGGAGCATACCGCAGGCTGCTTCGCGAAATTGCCTTTCAGGGCCCTTGATTATTCTTGTCCGCCTCTGGCGGATGTTTCGTTTTTACGGATGTCGCTTTAATTTTCAATGGTATCCGTGAGCTCGAGCAGAGCTCTCGGTTTATCAAGAAAAAATGAAAGAAAAGAACTGTTAAAGAGAACAATATTAGCTTACCAAAAAAGCAATCTAACTCGTGCACCGAAGCAGGAGACTACAAACATTTTTGAGGCGGAGCTTCCAAGCCTTGATTTCTTCGCCCGCCATAGCTTTAGCGGCGGCGGGTAGTATTTGCCATAGCTTTAACGTCGGCGGGATTAATTCGCCATAGCTTTAGCGGCGGCGGGTAGTTACGGATGTCACCTTAATTTTCAATGGAATCCGTGAGCTCGAGCAAAGCTCTCGGTTGATCAAGCAAAAATGAAAGGAAGGAGAAGTTAGGGAGATTATAATCAGGTCGCCAAATTCGAAAAGCTAGGTTATTTTTCGATTCTGAAAGGCTATCCTACCCCGCTTTCTGACCTACGTCGGAATCCACCCCTTCGCCCCGCAAAGGGGACGGTCTCCGCAACAAGAGGTTATCCTTTGGAAGTAAAGTAGCAGTACTAAAGAATGATAAAGTCTAACAGGGAGCCCCGCGACCGATCTCAAATCTCAAATCTCACTACCGCCTAAGGCGCAGCCTTAGGCCTTAAACGACGTCCTCCCCAAATAACGCCTCCCTTCCGTGCGTTCCATCATTTTTTGGAGATGCAAGCGCAAGATGCCGCCCATGGTTTTGCGCTTTGTAAAAGCTTTGCTCCGGTGAAAGGTATTGAGGTCCTTGGCAAGGGAAGCGATTTTTTCGGGGGTGGAAAGGGGTACGGCCGACATGGAATCTAGCAACTCTTCAATTTGGTCCTTAGCCAGGGCATAGCGCTTGCGGATTAAGGTGCGCTCCTCGGTTTGATATTGATCCACATTTTCGGGCGAAAGGATGTCCATGCAAAACTGAATGACCTCAAAGTTTTCTTTGTAAAACTGAGGGAGGTAGTGGTTTTTCCGACCTTCATAAGTGAGTTGATCGAAGTCGATGGGGCGCACCCGGTATTGCTCCATGTCGAAGTCGGGCGTAACATCCACTACATAATTATAGGAGCGCATATCACCTAATAACATCGTAAAGCAGCGTTCGTTGAATTTCACAAATTCCTTGGCCATTCGGGTTTTGGCAAAACTGGGGCGGTCCATATAATGCCCTAAGAAAACATCGCCGGGGATGCCTGCAATATGTTCTTCCACCAAGGTATCGCCATCTACCAAATAACCAATGCGATTGGGGCTCAGTAAATGCTCGAGCTCCAAACCGTAAATTCGGGAAGCATCAGCTTTTTTAATGTAGTAGTAATCGTGATTATCATTTACCGTATTCACAATCCGAATTCGAAAAGGATTGGAATTGCCAAATAAACAGTGATCGATACGGTCGGTGCGCAGCTGACCCATGAAGCTTTTATCGCCATCGGTTTTTAAGGCCGCGTAAATTTCCACCAAGGCTTTTTGGACTTCATCTTGCAGGAAATTATCGTAAATCACACTCTGCCAAAGGGTGTCCTTTCCGTTTTGGTCGAGAATTGGCACCGAATTGCTAAACTGCTGTAAGGCCTCATAGGTGGCGGCCAACTGACCATCCCGGCGGTATTTCTTAAGGTAGGTCCGTAGTTCATCGTGGACCGGAAAGTTGGGCTTTTTGCGAGACATGTGCATTGCACTAAGGTAAGCGATTGCCCTAGGTTCAAAAAAAGAAAGCCGCCTGATTTTCATCAAACGGCTTGAATACTGTTTTCTAAGCTTTCTTAATCGTGTAAAAGCCTAATTTCAATGGTCACCGAACCGCTTTCATTAGCCGCAGGATCATCGTCCACTAAAAAGGCAACTAAATCGGTGGCCCCAACTTTATTGCTGAGGTCGATGGTTACTACTTCCGATAGGCCGTTTAAGGTCATCTGGTAGTTTGGCGTAGGGTCTGTAGCGCTTGCGCCGGTTTCGTAGGTGTACAGCATTACCCCTTGCCAGTTGTTGGCATTACTTGGGTTAACTCGGAAATTCGAATTAGTGATGGTAATTTCATAGCGCCCCGGATCTAAACTTACCGTCTTGCCCGCGGTCGTGATGTCGCCCGTAATGCGATGGTTAACCATATCAACCGCATAAAAGGAGGTGGCCATGGTGGTATTATTAGTTACCTGAAGGAGGCTGTTCCCCGAGTCATCAATATCGGGAGTGCCTGGAACCATAAATCCATAGGTATAGGATGGGAAACCAAGCGCTTGGTTAGTTAAATCGATGGTTACTTTATCGCCTACCCCATTAAGGGTTCGGAAGTAATTGTCGGTAATCTGTCCACCAGCGGTAGTTTCATTGGTCTGAATGTAAACTCCTTCCCAAGCGCTAAAGCCGGCGCCAAAACTAGCGGTGCTCGACACCAGTTCTACATCGTAGGTATAACCACCGGTTAAGCCGAGGTTTAAGCCTGCAATAGCTGGATTATTAGTAGCGCTATTGGGGTTTACGAAATTGCTGTTGTTTAAGGTGAGGTAATGCGTAACGGGATACAGTTCGGTGAAAATCACATTGCCATAACCGGATACGATAAACACATTATTTTGATCGTAAATCACATCCGAAACATACCAACCCCCAGGATTATAGGCGGTAGGAGCAAAGGTGCCAATCAAATCATATTGATTAGCCGTGCGACTGCCCCAAAGTACTTTTAAACCTTCGCGCTGGGCCGCTGCATAAATAAACTCATTATCTGTATCGCAAGCCACGCCCAAGGTAAGGTCGTCGCTAAATACAGTAGTTACCGAGGGTCCACTTGGGTCCACTTCTACCAGTCCTTGATTGGAGCTCGAGAGGTATAAATTGTTGTAATAGGCGCCTTCATTCCGTTCGTGAATGTAGGTGGTGATGCCTGGCATATCGGTTCCAGCACTTTCTAAAGGCAGGCTGCCGCCCACGTTAAACTCGTAAAACTTCGCCATGCGGTTAGGATTGCCGCGGTTCCCTTTTAGGATGCCCACCTTACCGCTAAGGTCATTGCCATTAATCGACTTCACATTTCCTAAAGCGGATGAGTCGAGCACCGTAAGGGCATTGTCTAATTTGTAGAAATGGCCGCTGTGATTACCCGTTCCGGTGTAAATCTCATTAGGTCCTACATATAGCACACTGTTAGCGCCAAAGCTGGTTAATGGCTTCTCGATATAATTGGTAGCGGTAGGATAGCCACTGCCATCCAGCTCCACCTTGCCGATTATCGCCCCGCGGTGACCCCAAGCGGTTGTATAACCACTGGCATCGGGGTTAGACTGACCCACAATGTACAATTCACCGGCTGCCCCAAAAGCCATTTCGTGAATGTCCATCTCATCAAATTCCAATTGCGCTACTAAACTCCAAGTACCGCCGCTAACCTCATAGCAGCTTACCGCGCCCGAATACTTGGCAAAGCCATTGTAATTGGCAGGATCGTGCGTGTGCCAGCCGATATACACCAAATTACCATCCCGTAAAATACAGGTGGCCGAGGTTTGATTGTAATCTAAAGCGGGCGGACTGGCTAAGGCCTGATATTCATAGCTTAAAACAGAGGCCATACTTTTATAGCTCATGCTATGATGCTCACTAATATTGGTGATGGCATTACTTACCGTGCTTACATCGGTTTGATGCACGCGGTTGCTGCCTTTAATGTTTTGATCGGAATCACGATTTTTGGAACAAGCCACGACTAGGGCGGCTAAAATCATGATGCGTAAAATGGGGGTAATAGATCGCACAATTGGGGATTTGGGATAAAAATAAGTTTTTCTGGCAATCCCCAAGTAATACTGTCACTTTATTTATTTGAAAATGAGAAGAGTGGTGATGAGGATGGAGATATAATTATAGCAAAAAAACCCGCCTCACTTGCGCAAGACGGGTTTCAATCCTAAACACATCTAAAAAATTTTACCAGCGTGCTTTGATGCCTACGAGGAAGGAGCGAGGCATGGCCGGACGTAGTCCTGCAGGTCTCATGGATACTAAGTTTACCTCGTCGCTTAAGTTGCGCACGGAGCCAAATAAGCTGAGGTGATTGTTAAAGTGATAGGTGGCCGAAAGGTCGATCATAAACTGGGCGGGAATCTCAGAGTCGGCGGCAATGCTACCCTGGCCAGCAACCGTACGCATCGCACTTTGGAAGCTGCCATTGGCGGTAAGGAGTAAGCGTTTTCGTTGGGCGGCAAACTGCAAGTTCAGCAGGTGCTCGGCCAAATAAGGGAATTCATCGCCCGATACTACATCGCCCCAAGCTTCAAAATCGCTTTCAAAGCTATTGTCGAACTGAGCTTGGGTAAAGGTGTAGTTTAAGCTGATGGGGAAGGTCCAGCTGCTGGCTTGGCCTCCAAACTGACTGCTAATTTCAGCTTCTAATCCGTACACGGTGGCGGCGCCTCCGTTAAATACGCGGCTGGTTCCTACGCCACCCGTAGCGGCCATATCAGTACCCAACAGATTTTGATAGTCGTTGTAAAATAAGGTGGCCTGAATTTGCGCCCAGCCTGTGTTCCAACGGGTACCTATTTCGGAATTGATGCTCAACTCCGGATTGCTACCGGATACACTTCCGGGAGGCGAAAAGCCCCGGTGTACCCCCGCAAAAATTTGCTGATCGCGGTTAAGATCGTAACGCAATCCAAAGCCGGGGATAAATACTGCCACTTGGTTTTCGCGCTGACTAAGATCGGTACCTAAGCGTTCGGTATCCGCTTTTCCGTAATCGCGACGTTGCATAGTGATGTTTTCGTAACGCAAGCCCGGATTAAAGGTCCAGTTTTTCCAATGCAATTGATATTCCCCAAAGGCGGCCCAAGCTTGAGCGTCTTCCAAGCGGTTACTTTCGGTTCCTGGTGTGCCCGCTTCAATAAGGGTAAAATCGCCTTCATTAAGGGTAAATAGGTTGTTCCACTGAAAGCGATCCATACCATCTTCGTGATAGCGTAAACCCAAATTAATACTTTGGGAGTAGGTGCTTCCCCAGGCATAGGAGGCCTTGGTTTGTAGACCTTGGGAGTAGTACGCCCTATTGTTGTTTTTCAGGTATAAGGTATCGTCCCCCTGACCAATTAGGGTTTGGTAGGCCGATTGGTAATCGCCGGGCTGCTCAGTTAAATTGGCAATGCTCACGGTACTGCCTTCGGCGAAGATTTTATCCAGTTTATACCAGTTCCGATTAAACTCATTGCGGTAGGCGGTGGCGCTAATATTTAGGCCCGACATCGGTTCAATGCGGTAGTTTAATTGATACTGACGTTGTTCGGTGGCCATATGGTCGAGGCCAGAGGCGGCATAACGACGGTAGGGATTGGCCTCAAAATCGGAGCGGCTTAATCCCAGGTAGGTTTCATCGCTATTGTTAATGGTTTGTCCCAATTTTAATTCAAGTGCTTGGTAAATGCGTGCTTCGGGACCGGTGTTTAAACGAAATTTCATTTGATAATCGGCAATATCAAAACCGGTAGGGCCACCAAAGTCGAGTTCCTTAAAGCCATCGGCCTGCGCCTGATAGGTTTCAATCATAAAACCAAAATTGGTGAAGGACTGTCCGGCATGGGCATGCAAGCGACGCTGACCAAAGTTCCCCGCGAGGAGATCGAGCTTGGCCCGAAACTCCTTAGGGATTTGAGTAGAGATTAAGTTTAAGGCACCACCGGTAGTGTAGGGGCCGTATTCAATTTGGGCGCTTCCTTTACGTACTTCAATTCCCTCCATTCGTCCCGTAGTAGGGAAGTAATAAGCCGATGGGGCACTATAGGGCGCTGGCGCGGCCAGGATACCATCTTCCATTAAGGTAATTTTAGAGCTGCGCTCCACTCCCGTACCACGCATCCCAATATTGGGACGTAAACCAAAGCCTTCTTCTTCCTGAATGTACACCCCGGGAATTTGGCGCAGTACACGGTTAATATCATTATACTCAAAGGTTTCGAGGGTTTTAAGACCAATGTAATGGGCCGAGCCACTAAGCTCCTTAATCCCTCTTTCGCCACCGGTTAAGCTGCGTCCACTCACCTGCGCTTCTTGCATCAGCTCAAACTGGGGTTCCATAACAATGAAAATGTCGGTATGGGGTGCTTTTACGCTTACTTCTTCACTATAGCCCTTAAAGCCAATGTGGCGAATACTAAGGGTGTAAGTACCGGCTTCGAGTCCATCAAAACTAAAGCGGCCGCGGGCATCACTAATGGTTTGATGATTACCAGGCTCGAGGAACAAAGCAGCGCCTTCGAGGGGCGATTGATCAAAGCTGCTTTTAAGGTCCCCTTTAAGTTGCAGATTTTGGGCGAAAAGGGAGCTACTCAAAAGAGCGCTAAAGATGAAAACGAGTAGGGTAGGGCGTTTCATGTTGATTATTTATTTAGACTAATTTTAAATAATGGCGCGAAAGTAGACTTTGAGGAGAAGTGCAGCAAGGGTATTTATCAGGTTTTTAATCAATTTTTTCTTGCATAAAGCATCTGCCGAAAGGCAAAACCTATTAGCGCTTTTAGGGTTAGATAGAATATGAAGGATAAACTATCGAAGCTCGAGCAAGAGTATGAGCGCTTTATCGAATTCGCTCCGGTAATGGACCGGGCCACGCGGCGTTATTTCGTGGCTTATTTACGATCTAAACTTACCGGAGCAGAACCCGATGAAGATTTGCAGAGCGATTACTTTCGGTACTTTCAATCGGCCCTGCACGATCTTTTTGACGATGAAGACCTGCAAAGGGTTGCTCGGAAACACGAAGTTTTAGGCGCGCAAGTTTTGGCCGATACCCTTAATTGGTTTCGGAAAACCTATGGAAAGCTGGCGCAAAAACACCCTTTTGAAGAGGAACAGCAAGAACTAGAGTCCTGGGGGGTGCGGCATATGCGTCAGTTCAGCAAATCCTGGAACTTCCTGATTCGGAAGGTGGAGTCCTTTTACCCCAAGGAGGAGATTGATGCTTCTTTTCACGCTCAAAAGTTTAAACACTACCTCGGAACCAAGGACTACGAGGCCCTTACGGAAGATGATATTGCGCAGGCTGAGCGCATTTACAGCGATTTACTAGCGCAATGGGACGCTCGCCTGCAGGCTAAGATTCTCGATTACCAGATGTCGAAATTGAAGCAAGAAAAGCAGAGCTATCAGGAGAAGTTGCGCGCCAAGGTGCAGGAGTTCCAAAAATTGAGCAGTTTAATTAAGCCCTTTACCGATCATGTTTCGAAGTATTGGGATTTATCGCGGGCGCTTTGGAAAGATGCTACTCTCGATCTGGTGGAGCAATATGATGCGCTTTTAAAAAAGGAGGACGAACTGCGCAAGCTAGCCGATCTATTGGGTCGCTTGCGACAAGCCGAAATTGAAACGGAGGAAGTGAGCTATGAACGGACCAAGGTTTTTAAAGAGTGGCTGCGCGATCCGAACCTACGTTCCGAAATTGTAGGTACCCGGGCCGGTAAGGATTTGAACCACTTACTTCCTTCCGAAGTAGCCCTTTTTGGCGGTGATACCGAATGGCAGTTTTTAAAACGCTTTGCAGATGAGCAGTTACAGGTCAATCATTTTGAAGACCAAAGACTGGTTAAAAGCGACAAAATATATTTCGAATCCTATCAGCGAGTAAAGAAGAAGGAGAAGGGTCCTTTTATTATTTGTGTGGATACCAGTGGGAGTATGGAAGGGGAGCCCGAACGCATTGCCAAGGTGCTGTGCTTTGGGATTTTAAAAATGGCTGCGGCCGATCAGCGTCGCGCCTATCTCATTAATTTCAGCAGTGGCATTCACACCATCGATTTGCTCAATTTGGTGGATAGCATTGATGAGGTGGCGGGCTTTTTACAAGGCTCCTTTCACGGAGGAACCGATATTTCTTTAGCCCTTAGTGAGGCCTTACAGCAATTGGAAACGCATCATTATAAAGATGCGGATGTATTGGTAATTAGCGACTTTATTATGTACCGCCTAAGTGAAGATTTGCAGTCGGGCATGGAAAAACAGCAGCATAATAATGGCACTCAGTTCCACAGTTTAGTAATTAGTGATCAAGCGAATGAAGAGGTGATTGCCGCTTTTGATAATGTGTGGACCTACCATCCCGAAGCAAAGGATTTAGTTCGTGAAATGCATGGAAATTTAGAGGAGGTACGCCGACGCGAGTTTTAAGTCGAGCCAAAATTAGGGCACAAAAAAAGCGGGAGACTCTGCAACTCCCGCTTTAAAATACCTTAACAGTGTTTGGAATCTGTAGATTACTAACCCTATTTCCCTATAAAATGAAGAACCCTGTTAAGTTGAGACTAATCTACAACTTTTTTTAACATTTCATAGTGAATTACAAAAAAAAGCCGTTCGCGGTTAACGAACGGCTTTCAACGAAAACTAAAACATAAAAATGAAAAAACTTCGTGTGCTCTTCCCTTCAAAAGTACGCATTTTTTTCGGTGCTCCAAATCCCTTCATCGAATCTGATGACCGTTGCTCGAAATCTGTAGATTTGCGAAACACCCCCTAAAATTAAATCGTGGAAGCAGTCGAATTATTTCGCTTAGGTATGATTCAAACGCCCTTAGTTTGGGAGGAGCCTGGGGCCAATCGTCGTCACCTGGCTAAGCTTATCGCCAAATCGGAGCCCGCCGATTTAATACTCTTACCCGAGATGTTTACCACGGGCTTTACCATGCATGCCAAGGATTTAGCCGAAGCCGCGGGTGGGGAGACCTTAAAGTGGTTAAAGGAACAAGCCGCCCAATACAATTGCGCTTTTAGTGGCTCGGTGATGGTAAAGGAGAATGAATCCTATTACAACCGCCTTTACTTTGTGTGCCCCAACGGGGATTTTAAACAATACGATAAGCGGCATTTATTCACCTTGGCCGGCGAGCAAAATGTGTACAGCGGGGGCAGCGAAAGACTGGTCCTCGAATACAAGGGTTGGCGAATTAATCCTCAAATATGCTATGACCTGCGCTTTCCGGTTTGGTGTCGCAATACCGAGGATTTTGATTTGCAGTTTTTCGTCGCCAATTGGCCCGAGCGTCGTTCCGAAGCTTGGATGGCCCTTCTTAAGGCGCGCGCCATTGAAAACCAATGTTACCTGGCGGGCCTAAATCGCGTGGGCGAGGATGGCAATGGCATTTATCATTCTGGCGATTCGGCTATTTACGATCCCATGGGAACCAAGCTCTCCGAAACCGAGCCGCATATGGAATCGGTAGAGGTGGTGGAGCTTTACTACTCTCAGCTTAAACGCCTACGCGAGAAGTTTGCCTTTCTAAAGGACCGTGATTCCTTTACCCTTAGCTAATTTCAATACTTACCGGACAATGGTCGCTATGCTTGGCATCGGGCCAAATTTCAGCATCCTTAATGCGATCCTTTAGCCCTTCACTGGCCATTTGGTAATCGATACGCCAGCCTTTGTTATTGTTGCGGGCATTCGCTCTAAAGCTCCACCAAGAGTAGCGATCGGTTTCGGGGCCATGCACCGCTCTAAAGCTGTCGATAAAGCCATCGGCTAAAAAGCCGCTTACCCATTCCCGTTCTTCTGGTAAAAATCCCGAGGTGTTTTTATTGTTCTTGGGGTTGTGGATGTCAATCTCGGTATGACAGATATTAAAATCGCCACCGATAATTAAATGGGGACGTTCTTTAAGCAATTCCTTTATATAGCTTTGGAAGTCGGCCAGGAACTGCATTTTAATTTCCTGACGTACATCGCCGCTACTGCCGCTCGGTACATAAACACTCATAATGCTTAAGTCCCCAAAATCGGCCCTTAGGATACGACCTTCCTGGTCGATATAGTCGATGCCACAGCCGATCTCTACATGGTCGGGCTTTACCTTACTAAGAATGCCTACGCCACTGTAGCCTTTCTTTTCGGCACTATGCCAATAGCAGTAGTAACCCAGGTTTTCAAATTCCGAATCCTCAATTTGCTCCTCTTGGGCCTTGGTTTCTTGAATCAGTAAAACATCGGGATTCGCCTCTTTTAACCAATCAGTTAAACCTTTGCGCAAAGCGGAGCGTATACCATTGAGGTTGTAAGAATAAATCTTCATGAAACCTTATTTATGCATTTTTGTCGTTAGTCCTTGCAAAATAACAGCTTTATCCGCGCCCGAGTACAGATTTTCGCTTTCCTGTTGCTGCTAAGTGCCGGCCCATTCCTGCGGGCTCAGGGGCAGGAATTGCTAGTGCCTCCTACCGACTCCATTGCTTTGGGTAGCTTGCCGGTGCTGCGCGAGAGCCTCCAGTTTTTTAGCCTTAGCGGTGATACGCTCTTCCCGAATTACCAGTTTCGGGGCGGAAATCCATCCTATCTTCTTTTTGAGCCTGCTTTAAAGGACAGCCTTGTTGTACGTTTTCAAAGCATTCGCTTTGTACCTCCCGCCTATTTCGCTTTGCGCGATACCCTTTTAATCCTACCCGAAGAACGTCGCAATGCCGTCTTGGAAAATCAAGAATTATACAGCCTAGAATCTTCCTCTCGCTTTGATCCTTTTCAAGCCTTATACTCCCAGGGCTCCCTTAGCCGCAGCATAGCGGTAGGAAATAATCAGGATGCCGTTTTAAACTCTTCCTTAAACCTACAGCTTAGTGGCGAGCTGGGCGATAATACCCGTATTAGAGCCAGTATTTCGGATAACACGGTGCCGGTGCAAGCAGAGGGTTATACCCAGCAATTGCGGGATTTTGATCGGGTTTACCTGGAGCTCGAAAATCCGGATTTTGGGATGTTGCGCGCGGGCGATTACAATATCCGTCCCCAGCGTAGTACCTTCCTAAACTTCGAGAAGCGTATTTCGGGTGGCGGTCTGCTTAGCTCCGAAGCCACCGCCGAAAGTCCAAAGCCCTACCGCCTGCAGTTAGAAGGAGGTTTAGCGCGCGGTCGCTTTGCGCGAAATCGTTTTCAAGGAAGCGAGGGCAATCAAGGTCCCTATAAATTGCGTGGTAATAACGGGGAGCAGTTTATCATTATCGTCTCGGGTTCGGAGCGGGTGTACATTGATGGCATCTTGCAAAAACGGGGGCAGGAATACGACTATATCATCGATTATAATGCGGGGGAAATTACCTTCACGGCTTTGCAACCGATTACGCGCGATAAGCGGATTGTAGTGGAGTTTCAATATACGGAGCAAAACTACCTGCGTTCGGTTTTTTACGGGGAGGCTTCGGCCCGCAAGAAGAATTGGCAAACCCGGGTGCAATACTATACCGAGCAGGATAGTAAGGACCAGCCCCTGGCCACCGAATTAAGTGATGCCGAGAAATCCATCTTGGCCGCGGCCGGCGATAATTTGGAGGATGCCTTTGCCTCTACCATTAACCCCTCCGCTTACAATCCGGGCTTAATACAGTACCGCTTGGTGGATAGCTTGGGATATGATTCGGTTTTGGTTTTTAGCACCGATAGCACCGCCAATTTGTACAATGCGAGCTTTGCTTTTGTGGGCGCTGGAAAGGGAGATTACCGCTTAATATCAAGTAATGCCAACGGCCGGGTGTTCGAGTGGTTAGCCCCCCAAGGAGGAGTTTCCCAGGGTTCCTATGCTCCGGTTAAAACTTTGGTGGCCCCCAACCGACTGCAAATTTTAAACTGGCAAACCGCGGGTTCTTGGGGTTCGCAAAAGCAGCATCTTTTACGTACCGAGCTCTCGGCCAGTAATAATCACCTAAACTTATTTTCGGATCGCGACCAGGCTAACGACGATGGCTATGCCGGGAAGTTGCAATACCGCTGGCAACCGCAGTTTAAAAAGGGCAAAGGCGATTTTAATGCCTTGTACCAGTTTAATGATGCTGGCTTTACAACCGTAGAGCGAATTTATGCGGTGGAATTTGCCCGCGATTGGAACTTACCGCTCAATTATCAAGAAGCCCTCCAATATGGGAAGTTGGTGTTTGGCTATCATCGGGATTCTTTGCATTTGGCCACCAGCACGGAATTAATGAATAGTTCCCTACGCAGCGGCTGGCGACAGTCGGCAGAAGCTAATTGGCAAGATAGTACCTGGCAAGGGAGCCTGAACTTGAGTTTAACCCAAACCGAAGGCATGGGCTTGCAGGAACGGTTTTGGCGCGAAAGCCTCCAGCAAAAATTCTATTGGCTACCCCAAGCTTGGTTGGGCCTTAGGTCAGTAGGGGAGTGGAACTTAAAATCGCTTAGCGCGGATAGTTTGGCGGCTAACTCCTATTCCTTTTTCGAGTACCAAGTTTTTCAGGGTTTTGGCGATACGAATCGCAGCTTTTTGGAATTGGGTTTCTTGCAGCGTTTCGACGATTCGGTGCGGGTAAAGGACTTGCAACCCTTTACGCAGGCCTATACCTATTTTGGTCGGGGCACCTGGATTACGCCCGGTAATGGCCGCTTTAGCGCTGCAGTCTATTATCGAAACCTCCAAATTTTACAGCCTGAGGAATTGGCCCTGCAACGCAGTTTAACCAGTCGCTTCAATTATCAGCAGCACTTTTGGGATCGCAGCTTATACAGTCAAACCTTCTACGAAAGTGGCGCCGGAACCGAGCCTCGACGCAGTTTTACCTTTGTGGAAGTACCGGCCGGAACGGGAACTCATACGCACGTTGACTATAATGGGAATGGCATTCGCGAACTCGACGAATTTGAAATCGCCCCTACGCCCGACCTAGCCACCTTTGTGCGGGTGTTTAGTCCGAACTTGGAGTTTCTGCGCACCAGCATTTTGAAGTTTGGACAAACCTTCCAATTACAAGCGCCACGCTCATGGAATAGCACCTCCAATAGCTTTAAAAAATGGCTCACTAAACTGTCGATGATCAGCTCCTTTCAATCCGAACGTCGCAATTTGCTGCAAGGGCGGGTAAATGAGCTTAATCCTTTTGGGCGTTTGGAGGCCGATAGTTTACTGGTGGCCCAAAATCAAACTTTTAGGCAAAGTGTGTTTTACAATCGTACCGAGCAGGGCTTTGGGGCCGACTACAGTAATAATATTAGTGGGAATCGAAATCTTTTGAGTTTTGGTATAGAGGAACGGAGGGTAAATGCCCACCGCTTAGGTTTGCGCTATGGTTTTAGCACTGCCTTTATTTTACGCTATAAAGCAAGCTTGGAAAATAAAGTGAATCGCTCGGGGAATTTTACGCGACGCAATTTTGATTCGGAGAGTTTTGGGCAGGAATTAAAACTCACCTACCAGCAGGGACAGCAGCTCACCTTAAGCGGAATTGCCGAATGGCGATTGGCAGAGAGCACCGGGGCTGCCGAGAACACCCTTAATGCACGTGAGTTTGGAATGGAGCTCAATTACAATATTGCCGAGCGCATAGCCCTGCAAAGTACGGCGGCCTACATTCGAAATGATTTTGAGGGCGATGTGAACAGCCCGGCGGCCTTCGAGATGCTACAGGCCTTTCGTCCGGGCGATAATATTGGATTAAGCCTTACCCTGCAAAAGACCTTTTTAAAGAACATTGTGATTAGCCTTAATTACAATGGGCGGTTTAGTACCGACCGCTTTGCCATTCACACCGGAAACGTGCAGGTAAAAGCATTTTTGTAAGCATTTATAAGCTTTTAAGCGCAGGCTTTAGAACTGCACATGGACGTACTTGCGAGGAAATAAATCTTATGAAATGGCAAGTTTTAGGTCGTGATGTACTCGACTTTATTTTCCCTCCTCTCTGTTTTAACTGTGGTCAGCGGCTCTATGCCCCCGAACGTGATTTATGCCTCAGCTGTTGGTCGGAACTTCCGCGTACCGATTTCGAGAAGTTTAGAGAAAACCCCGTGTACCGCAGCTTTGTGGGGCGCTTTCCTTTAGAGTATGCCGCCTCTTGGTTGCATTTTCAAAAAGGGGGCTTAGTGCAAGATTTGATGCATGCCTTTAAATATCGAAATCGTCCCGACCTTGCGCGGCAGCTAGGGAAAACCTTGGCCCAAGAATGGCGGGAGGCGCCTATTTTAAGCGCTCCTGATCTGATTGTCCCCGTGCCCTTGCATCCGCGAAAACGTCGTAAAAGGGGTTACAATCAGGCGGAAGCCATTGCTAGAGGAATTGCTGAGGTGCTTAATAAACCTTTGGTTTTGGATGCCTTGGAGCGCAAGGTTTATAAAAACTCCCAAACCCGGGAACAACGCTTTAACCGCTGGGAGCAGGTAAAAGCGGTATTTGCACTTAGTCGACCCGAGGCCCTCCAAGACCAACACGTTTTATTGGTCGACGATGTGATAACTACCGGCGCCACCTTAGAGGCTTGCTTACAGGTGATGCAAGAGGCCAAGGGCAGTCGGTTTTCGGTGCTAAGCTTGGCAAGGGCTTAGGGCCCTACAATGGCAAATCGCACAAATAGGGAAGCACCGATTTTTAGGTTGTTGAATTCTAATGCCTGAAAGCGATTGGTTTGGATGACTGGGGGGTCATACATGATTCCATCAATGAAATAATTGGTGTTTGAGCCCCGGCTGCCGCGGATATTAGCATTGCCGTATTGACTAACCATGCCGCCAGTAATGATTCCGGCATCACCTAGCTCTCTCACTATTAAGGGGGCTCCAGTTTTGCTTCCTAAGGCATTTAAGAGATAGTCGGCCTTTGCTTTGGCATCCTTGATGGCTTCAACCCGGAGTTGTTCTTTTAGCTCCGGTAATTGAGAATGGCTGATACGAACAAGACGAACCTCAAGAATTTCAATGGCCGCAAGCTTTTCTATAACCGCTTGCATGGTTTCGGCGGTGGAAAGGAGAAGTTCATATTCTTTATAGATATGGGTTTCATCCGATTGAAACCAACCGCTGGAGCGCAGGTGACTATTCGAGCCGGTTACCCGAAGCTTTTTTAAGGGGATGTTTAGCTCGGCCAATATCTCCTTTAACTGGGCCTCCTGACTTTCAATCGTTTTTTCGTTTTTACCATCCTGAACTTCGATGATCTCAATCGAGAGATAAAGCTCATCGGGGACAATCTCTTGTACGGCTTTTCCGGTAACCTCTATATAGGCTTCCTGCTCCTGGGCAGAGGCGCTTTGGTAAACAAGGAGAAAGAGTACAAGGAGGTGAAGACTAATTTTTTTCATGGTAGGGGTTTAGGTGTTGAGACGAATTTGAATTTAAAGCGTTGCTCAAAAAAGAAGCCACCCGTATAAAGGTGGCTTCTTTCCAAAACATTCATTGTAATTTATTTAATCAGAATTCGTTCCCGGTATTCGTTCCCATCCGCACGAATTTCGAGGAAGTAAACTCCTTCTGCTAATCCTTCAAGGCTAAATGGCGCATCTTGGTTTGCTTCAAAATGCTGTTCCCAGGTTTGGATTAAACGACCACTGGCATCTCGCAAGCTTATTTGCGCATCTTGCTCGGAGGGTATCCTTATCCAAAGTTGGTTTTGGGCAGGATTGGGATAAACGCTCCAATCTTCGGTACTATATTCTAGGCTGCTTACATCGGCAATGGTTTGTACCAAGGTGTCGTTGCCACAATCACTCACCAAAATAAGTTCTACGGTATAGGCGCCAGGGCTAGCATAGGTATGACTAGAATTTACGCCATTACCTACGGTGCCATCACCAAAGTCCCAAACATAATTTTGTACCGATCCGGTGCTAGCCGAAGCATCGAAGGTATAGTCGAAAATGCTTGCCGGATTATTACTGTAGGTGAAACTCGCATTCGCTACCCCATTGTTATTGGTGCTGATAGCGGTAGGTCCGTTAAAGGCGCCAGTGTCTTGCACCCCGCACACATCAGCGATATATACATCATAAGCGGTATTGGCCATTAAGCCGCTTAAGGTATAGGGCGGAGTAACCGTTCCAGTAAAGCTTCCGGTACCGGGGCTAAAGCCGCTAGGGCCATATTCGATGATGGAGCCGGTAGAGCCCGAAACCCAGTTAAGATCTACACTGTTACAATCAGGATTACTGCTGCTTACATTCGTTACCTGCGGGCAAATTACCGAACCACCAGGGATGTCAATACGGACATCATCCAATACATTGGCCCGACCCCAATCATCACTTCCTTCAAAGGCAATTTGCAGGGTGCTGCTGGTAGAAGGAATGGCTACAATGGCCTGAGTCCAAGAGGAAACGCTATTTACATCCTGCCACACCTGGGTCCAAGCGCCACTTGGGGAAGTACGATAGTAAACCGTTAAGGTGTTTTGATCTCCGGCCCAAGATTCTTGTCCGTACCAAAAGCTTAATTCGGTTGCACTTAATCCGCTGGCGTCAATAATTGGAGATACATATTGGGTTACATAAGGACCCCCACTGGAACTGGTAAATACGGCATTTGCCGTGCCCCCATAAGGAGCCGTAATATTACCCCCACTCGAGCCCGAGCCGATGGTCCAGTCCTTCGTGCCGCTTATCTGCACATTGGTCCAACAAGCCGCAGTGCCCGTTTCGAAGTCTTCGAGGTAAGGCGCGGTTAAAGTTTGACAAGCGGTGTTAAAGCAGATCGGTCCGGCCCAAGCACTAGTATCGCCCGGGCTGCAAATACTCCGCACGTAAAAACAATAGTAAGAGGAGGCATTTAAACCGGTAAGGTTGGCATTGAGGGAGCTGGTGGTGCCAATAATTCCGGTATTCGGACTGGCAGAGCTATTAGGAACCAAAGCATATTGATAGCTTGTACCAAAACCTACCCACGAAGCACTAGCCGAATTGGTGCCTACCCCAGTTACCTGAGCATTAGTAGGCGCGAAGCAACTGATGTCGGTACAAACGGTTAAAGGTCCAAACCAAGCGCCGCTGCCCACTCCGGCACAGGTATCCTGAATATAGATATCATAACAAGTACCCGACTGTAATCCGCTGAGGTTATAAGTGCTGCTGCTAAGGCCATTAATGTAATTGCCGCTGGTACCGGTACCCTGACGAAATCCTTGGGGTCCCCAGTTGATGTTCCATAAACTGCCATTCGCAGAGGTCCAGTTAAAGTTGATATTGTTGGTACCCACACTTAGGGTATCGGCGCTGCTTACGGCACCACAGGGCTGACCTTCCACTTTAAAGTTATCAACCAACCAGTACCAGGCCCAAGAGCCGCCATCGTCATACACAAAGCGAACCTGTAAATTAGGATTGGCATAAGCGGTGATATCGATGTTTTGCGAGTCGGGAGCACTAAAAGCGCCTAGGGTAGAACTAAAGCTGGCCACCTGCTGCCAGGAAGTGCCGTCAAATACTTCTACATCTGCAGATCCGGAACCTAAATGGCGGTAATACTGATCGAAGCTTAAGCTTAAGGAGCCCGCGCTCATATAGGACGTGGCATCTAATATTGGGGAGGTAAGGGTTTCGACCATGGTAACTCCGCCACTACCGGCAGCATCGCTATCCACCTCCATCATGGGGGTGCCATCTAAATCACCACCACTTGTTAAGCCACCACTGGGGGCATTTACCCAAGTGTCGGAAGTGCTGCCACCATCGCTAATGGTAAAGCAACCGATTCCGGCATCGAAGTTTTGGCTATAGGGGATATTCTGCGTTAAGCAGGCGGTTGAAACCGTTATCGGTCCCAGGGTATCGCTAAAAGAGCCGGAGCAGGAATCGAGTAGGTAAAAGTCGTAAGTGGTATTGGTGCTGAGGGCATTGATGCCAATATTGTTTGCGGTAGTGGTAGTGGATTTAAAGCCGCTGCCAGGATTAAAACCGCTTAGTCCGTATTCGACTACAAAGCCAGCAGCCGAACCTGGGGTCCAGTTGAGGTGCACGCTATCGCTACCGACATACGCCGCGCTAAAATTGCTGGAAGCGGTACAAAGGATTTCCTTCACACTAAAGTTATCGATAATCCACCACCAGGCCCAAGAGCCGTTATCGCGGTATACGAAGCGCACTTGCAAGTTGGCATTGGCATAGCTGGTAATATCGAGGTTTTGATGGTCGGGATTATTAAAGCCGCCAATATCGCTTTGGGCACTGTAAACGGTTTGCCAAACTGTTCCATCATACACCTGTACCGCTATAGAATCGGCGCCGATATTATTGTAATACTGATCGAATTCGAGAATTAAACTTCCGGTGATGCTCCCGGCATTTATGGGTGGACTGGATAAAATTTCGTCGAGTGTTTCGCCGGAGCCCGCGTCGTCGCTATCCACTTCCATATGCGGGGTTCCATCTAAATCGCCACCTGTACTACCACCGCCCATTGGAGCAGGACGCCAGGTATCGGTGCTGGTGCCGCCATCGGTAATGGTAAAGCATCCCTGACCAGTATTAAAGTTTTCGGTAAACGGTAAATTAACCGTGGTGCACACCGTGCAAATGGTATAAGGCCCATCGTAATTTGAAAATCCACCCCCTGGACAGGAACGGGCGATGTATACATCGTAGCAAGCCCCAGAAGCTAATGGGTTAAAGCAGGAGGAGGCGTCGCTATTACTAATGTTAATGCTAAGGCTGCCACCGGTTGCTACTGTTCCAATGCAACCGCTACCCTGACTAAAACCAACCGGTCCCCACTCAAAAGCAAGGCTATCTACGGAGGAGTTTAAATCGATGGTAAAAGAGGTATCGCTTGCGGCAGTTACACTTTGGATGGATGCGGGAGGACAGAGTACGGTTTCTACTTTAAAATTATCGATCACCCACCACCAGGCCCAAGAGCCATTGTCTTTGTAATAGAAGCGAACTTGCAGGCTATCGTGAGCATATTGACTAATATCAATTTGCTGATGATCAGGGCTGTTAAAGGCCCCCACGGTGGTTCCAGTTTGATAAACCCTTACCCATTGCGTGCTATCCCATACTTCAACTATACCACTGTCGTTGGTACTAAGCGAACGGAAATAATGATCAAACTCCAAGTACAAGGTGCCATTAAGGTTGGAGGCGTCGATAAAGGGACTGCTGAGCCACTCTTCGAGGGTATTACCACTGCCAGCATCATCACTATCCACGATTACCAATCCGGTACCATCGAGGTCTCCGCCAGTAGTTCCCCCTCCAGGGCCAGCTTGCAGCCAAGTGTCGGTTGTGGTTCCACCGTCGGTTACCGTAAAGCAGCCGAGGTTGGAATTGAAATTTTCGGAATAGGGAAGACTTTGACTGGGGCATTGTGCAAATGCCGCGGAAGTACTCCATAGGAATACCCCCAAAAAGAGTAATCTTTGCAAACGCATTGGGAAATGGATTAAGGATTAGTAATTTCTCAAAATTACAGATTTTATTTACCAAGACATCAGAAGCTTGTGAACCTAAAAAATAGCCGCCCTAATAATTACAAGAACTGGAAAGCTCTAGGGATTTTGCTCGTCCTAATTCTTGGTTTATCCTTGTTTGATTTATCCTTGAGTTCCTGTGCCAGTAAATCCAGTCCAGATGGTGGTCCTAAAGACACGGTGGCCCCGCGATTAGACACCTCTTACCCTCCCAATAAGAGCTTGTATTTTAATAGTGAGCGCATTGTTTTGGAGTTTAATGAGTACCTCAATCTTAAGAGTCCTCAGCAACAAATCAATATTAGTCCACTCTTAGCGGAAGACCTCGAAATAATTTCTCGCGGTCGTAAGGTGGAGATTTTACTTAAAGACAGTCTTCGTCCAAATACCACCTATATTATTTCTTTTGGTAGCAGTCTTACCGATTTAAACGAAGGAAACGAGAATAAGAACTTTAAGTACGTTTTTTCTACCGGAAGCTTCTTAGATAGCCTGCACCTTTCGGGTACCCTAAAAAATGCCTACACCAACGAGCCTATTAAAAACCACTTAGTGGGTTTATACGATGTAAAGAAGATGGCATCTCGGGATTCCTTTTTGCTAAAGTCGAGGCCCGATTATTACGCCTTTACCGACGAATCGGGTTCTTTCGGAATGTCCTACCTCGGCGCTGGGAATTATTTTATGGCTGCTTTTGAAGATAAAGGCGGCACCTTTAAACTACCAAAGAAAGATGCGCCGGTAGCCTTTTGGACCGATACCATTAAGTTGCAGCCCGACAGCTTGTATCGCTACGATCTTCAACTTTTTGAACCCGAGGCTCGATTCCGATTTTTAGGGGCGCGTCAGAAAGCCGCCGGTCGGGTGCAGTTTGCCTTCAATCTGCCGGCCGATAGCTTTAAAATTGAAGATATTAACGGTAAGCCCGATTCGGCTTTTACGCTTTGGAATAAAAATCACGATACCCTAAATTACTACTTCAGCTTTGCGGCCGATACCCTCAATTTTAGGTTAAATTACGATACAGTTTTTGTGGATTCGGTAATCACGGTACGCTTACGCAAGATGGATTTACCGCCATTAAAGCTTAAGCTTAGTTCCAATCGATACCGTTCTCGCGATACCGTGTTCTTGCGCAGTCCGGCCCGAATTACAAAGGTAAATCCAGATTCCATCTTTACATTTACAGAGAAGGATACGACTTCGGGCCTATCGCTGCTAGCCGATTCGGCCGACCCCTTTCAGTGGTATATCCTGCCTCCACAAAAGAAACCCTATCGCTTGCGCTTTAAGCCCGGGGCCCTATCTGCTGAAAAGCGCAGTTTAAAAGACTCCTTTGACCTTAGTGTGGAGATTTTAAAAGGAGAAGACTTAGGTTCCCTCAACTTTAAGGTAGTGTCCGAGCCCGGCGAAAACATGATTCTGCAAATCTTTAATCCACAGGAGAAATTGATTTTGGAACGCGCCTTTAGCGATTCCACTCAGGTGACGTATCGAAATGTTATTCCCTCCACCTTAACCGCCTATCTTATTCACGACTTGGATAGCAATGGTAGCTATACTACCGGTGATTTCGAATTGGCGCGACAGCCCGAAAAACGAGTGAAGTATATGGAGGAATTGGAAATTCGGGCCAATTGGGAATTAGACCTCGAATGGCGGTATCGGCGCCCTAAAGCTATTAACAGGGAGTCGTTGTTAAATAATGACAGCACTGCCATAGAGAAGTAAAGGAGCATTTACTTTTGAGGCAAATGAAGACTATGAAAAAGCTAGCCCTTTTTGCCTTGGTGCTTTTTACCAGCACCTCTTGTGTAACCAGTAAGGTGTACAAGGACCTTCAAGCAAAATTTGCCGATTTAGAAGCGGAGAATACCGCTCTACGTAAAACGCGCGATGAGGCGCAGGCGGCAGAGCAATTGGCCCAGTCTAAAATCAGTAACCTAGAAAGTGAGTTGGCAGCCTTGCGCAAAAAGAGCGCCCAAACCCGTCAGGAATTGGAAAGCTTAAACAGTCGGTATGCCGATTTAAACCGCTCCTACGAATACCTTTTGGAGAATAATAATGAGCTTTTAGCTTCCAATCAAGCCGAAAACAAGAAGCTGGTAGAGAAGCTCAATAAGTTGCAATCCGAATTGGCCGCCAAGGAGGATTCCTTGCGAATGGAGAACGATCGATTGCGCAAGCTGGATGATAATTTGCAAAAATTAAGCAGTGAGATTCAATTGCGCGAAGCCCGAATTTATGAACTGGAATCGGCCATGGCTCGCAAAGACAGCACGGTGGAAATGGTTCGTCAGCGCTTACGCGATGCCCTTCGCAACTTCGATGGTAAAGGTCTTACTGTAGAGGAGCGCGATGGTAAGGTGTACGTGTCTTTGGAGAACCGCTTGTTGTTTCCTTCGGCCAGTTGGACCGTAGAGCCGGAAGGAAAAGTGGCCTTGCAGGAGTTAGCCGTAGTCTTAGCCGAAAACCCCGATTTACAGGTGATGGTGGAAGGACATACCGATAGTGATGCCTTTAATGGGCGTACCGCGGTGAAGGACAACTGGGATTTAAGTGTGATGCGCGCCACCAGTATTGTTAAGATATTAGTTGCCAACGAAGGGGTGAATAAAGCGAATATTACCGCTGCCGGACGAAGCGAATACGTGCCCATTGCGGATAACGATACCCCCGAAGGCAAGGCGAAAAACCGTCGTACCGAAATCATTATCACCCCCGATTTAGGCGAATTACAACAATTGTTGGAGGCAAATTAGCACCGGTCCAAAGGCAATAATATTCAACTAACTTTGTTGAGCTTGCTATGGATTTTTACGGACGCAAAAACCTCTGGAAATTTTTCCTCTTTCTCTTTGCCATCCTTATTGGACTGGTCACCTTATTTTATACCGAAAGCTTTTTGCGGGACCTTCGTAATGAGGAAGTAAAAAAGGTGAATCAGTGGGCGAATGCCATGACCTTCATTCAGCGGGCCGACGATCAAACCAATCTCGCCTTAGCGATACAGATTATTCAATCGAATACCACGATTCCCATCATTCAAACCGATGCGAACGATTCGGTGATAAACACCAATAACTTGAAGCATCCTCGCAGTAATGAGGCGGCCTTTTTACGCGAAAAGGTGCAGGAAATGAAGGAGGCGGGGAATTTTATTGAGGTCAATTTTGCCCCCAACCAGAAGAACATCATTTACTACGAGAACTCCACCTTACTTACCAAATTGCGCTTTTACCCCATTGTGCTTTTAGTGGTGATTAGTCTGTTTATTTTGGTGGCTTACTTTGCTTTTAGCGGAGCCCGTAAGGCAGAACAAAACCAGGTTTGGAATGGTCTGGCCAAGGAAACCGCGCATCAAATTGGGACACCCCTTAGTTCTTTAATGGGTTGGCTCGAACTCTTGAAAATGCAAAACGGCGATCCGGAAATGGTTCGTGAAATGGAGAAGGACATCAAACGCCTGGAAACCATTACCAATCGCTTTTCAAAAATTGGCTCTCAACCGGCGCTGCAAAAAACAGACATGCTCCTCAGTACCAAGCAGGCAGTGGAGTATTTACGAAATCGCAGTCCCAAGAAAATCGACGTAAACTGTTACTTGCCCTACGAACCGGTATATGCCGAAGTGAATTTACCCCTCTTTGAATGGGTAATTGAAAACTTGGTGCGCAATGCCATCGACGCCATTGAAGGCGAAGGGACCATTGATGTAAGCTTGAGTAGCACCGATAAAAATATTCAGATTGATGTGAAGGATACCGGTAAAGGTATTCCGGCGCCCAAATTAAACTCGGTTTTTCGTCCGGGCTTCTCCACCAAAAAACGAGGCTGGGGTTTAGGTTTAAGTTTGGCCAAGCGCATTATAGAGGATTATCATCGCGGACGCATTTTTGTGGCCGATTCTATTGTTAATGAAGGAACGACCTTTCGCATCTTACTGCCGAGAATTAGCTTTTAATGGCCGGTGTTTATGTGCATATTCCTTTTTGCCGACAGGCCTGCGCCTATTGCGATTTTCACTTTAGTACTTTAAGTCGCGATCGCGAGGCCATGCCCCAGGCGATCTTGCAAGAATTGAATCTGCGCAAGGATTATTTGCCCAGTAAAGAAATCAATAGCATTTACTTTGGGGGAGGCACACCCAGTATTCTCCAACCGGAGATTATCCAGACTTTAATCGATGGCCTAAAGCAGGTATATCAGTGCTCGGCTACGGCCGAGATTACCCTGGAGGCAAATCCCGATGATTTAACCGATGCCTACCTGAAAGGCCTGGCGCAAACGGAGGTAAACCGCTTGTCTATCGGGATTCAAAGCTTTAAGGATGAGGATTTGCAATTGATGAACCGAGCGCATAATGCAGCCGAGGCAAGGCAGTGTTTGGATTTGGCTCGGGCGTATGGCTTTAAGGATTTAAGTATTGATTTAATTTACGGGATACCCCATCAAAAGCCAGAAGATTGGCAGTGGCAACTAGAGCAACTACTACAGTTTGAGGTGCCTCATTTTTCGGCTTATGCCTTAACGGTGGAGCCCAAGACTGCCTTAGCGAAATGGGTCGACTCGGGAAAGCTTAAGGTGGACGAGGAACAGGCGGCGCAGCATTTTAAGCAATTACAGGACTTCGCTTCCGCTCATGGGTACGCCCATTATGAGCTTTCCAATTTTGCACGCCCGGATGCTAAAGCCAAGCATAATACCGCCTACTGGCATGGCGAAGCTTACTTGGGCTTGGGACCTGCTGCTCATTCTTATAATGGAAGTAGCCGACAGTCGAATGTGGCGAACAATGCCCTTTACTTAAAAGCTATCGCCCAGGGGAATTTGCCCATGGAGGAGGAACACTTGAGTATTGAGGATCGCTATAATGAATGGCTGATGACGGGCTTGCGATTGCAGGAGGGACTATCCTTAGCGCAATTGGCGCAGTATCCCATTGAGTTGGGGGATTACTTTAACCAACAAAGCAAACGTTTAATCGCTAAAGGTCAATTGCAGGAGCAAGAGGGTCGAATTTTCATTCCTTTGGAGAAGCGCTTTTTTAGCGATGGTATTGCCGCGGAACTTTTTTATATATCCTAAGAATTATGCTGATTAAGATTTCCAGAAACGATAAAACCTTTGAAGTAAACCTCAAGGCCGGAATTGTGTGTAGTAGTGTTTTTGGAGATGCAGAACGAGAACCTTCGGCCTGGTACGTTGAGCCGGTTTCCAACCTTCCGGTGCGGATGGGCGATTGGGTAGGTTCGGTAGCCGAAGGAGGAAGTGTGAACTTCTTTGAAGTGAAGCTCAATCCCCATGGTAATGGCACCCATACCGAGTGTTATGGTCATATCGATAAAGGTCAGCAAAAAGTAAACGAGCTTATAAAGGAACAGCATGGTTGGCTTTATTTTCAGCGGATGCCTATTCGTGCGGAAGGGCAAGATGGCGTTTTAAAGTTGGCCGACTTAAAGCTGCCCGAAGAGGGTTTCCCTCCTTTTGTGGCCTTGGCGGCAGATGGTTTGCCCTTTCCTGGGAAGTTTAGCAATACCAATCCGCCTTATTTGGAACCCGAGCTTTGTGCCTTTTTAGCCGAATCGGGGGTTCAGCATCTTATTGTGGATTTACCCTCGGTGGATCGCGAGGAAGATGGCGGGGCGCTGGCTGCTCACCGCGCCTTTTGGCAGTATCCTGAAAACACTCGGGAGACGGCCAGTATTACTGAGCTGGCCTACTTTCCAAAAGATCTTAAGGAGGGCTTTTATTTTGTGAATCTGCAGATTGCTCCTTTGCATAATGACGCGGCTCCCTCTCGTCCGGTACTGTATCCGGTTCAGGAGGTATAGGGCTTCTTCGAAATAAATAAAAACTTATGGGGCTGTATCCTTGCAGCAGGGCCTAGAAATGGAAAACCCCGACATCCAAGAAAGGATATCGGGGTAAAACCTTAACCTGATTAATCTGCTTCGCTGATGCTAAAGTACAATAAGTTTTTAAACCACCAAACTCATTGGCAAATTTTAATACATAAAATGAGCATATTATTAAATATTGCAACTAAGGAGCGGTTTTATCGCCAAGAGGAGGGGCCTAAAAATGGAAAACCCCGACATCCTAGAAAGGACACCGGGGTAAAACCTTAACCTGATTAATCTGCTTCGCAGACTCAAATATACATTATTAAAACGGTACTGCCTTTCATTTAAGCTATTATTCTTGGAATAAAACCGTCAAATTTTGAACCTAAAGTACCAAGGTGCAGGACCTTGGTTTAAAGGTGGATTTGTGTAAGGGAAGGGTCTAGAAATGGAAAACCCCGACATCCAAGAAAGGATATCGGGGTAAAACCTTAACCTGATTAATCTGCTTCGCTGAGACAAATATATGATACTTGAATGAAATATTGCAAATAAAAAAATGGGCAATCCGCACTTTTTAACTTAACATTGGCTTAACATGTTGAGGTTCAACCCTAAAAATTTCATCAATTTTCACGTTTTCTTTTGTAAAGTTTTGCCGCGATAAAGAAAAGTATTCCTAAAGCGACTAAAGCGCCCAAGCCAAACCATAGTCCAGCGAGGTTTTTCCATACCGCGAGCATCACGATGGCGATCAATATTAGGGTGGGAACTTCATTGTAAAGTCGATAGCCAAAACTGCTAATTCCGCCGGCCTTGTTTTTTAAGGCCTTTATATGACTCCGGCAGGACCAATGGTAAAACATCAGCGCCAAAACCAAAAACAGCTTGAGGTGCATCCAGCCACTTTGCAACCAGCTGCTGTTCATACTCAACATGCCAATGCCACCAACCAAGGTGAGATACATCGCTGGGTTTTGAATGATGGAATACAGTCGACGCTCCATAATATGATATTGCTTGCGTAAAACTTTTCCTTCGACTTGATCCGCGCCCATTTCCCAGGCTTCGCGGTGGTATACAAATAGTCGTACCAGGTAGAAGAGTCCGGCAAACCAACTTACAAATCCAATTATGTGGAGGGCTTTAAAAAAGAAGTACCAATTCATTTGACAAAAATAGCGCCTTAGGGCTGACAATTGTCATTTCGAGCCCTAAGTCGGGCGGCTAGATTTGCCTTATAATTCAACAAGAGCTATGGATTACCGCTTAGTAGAAAAATACAATGTTGCCGTACCGCGCTATACTTCCTATCCCGCAGTTCCCTTGTGGGATAATGCCGATGTATCGGGTGAGCGCTGGATGCATGAAGTCCTGCAAGCCTTTGAAAATGATCGGGAGTTAAGCTTATACATTCATCTTCCTTACTGCGAAAGTCTTTGCACCTATTGTGGTTGCAATAAACATATTACCAAAAACCATTTGGTCGAAGTGCCTTATATCAAGGCCGTATTAAAGGAGTGGCGCATGTACACCCGTCGATTTCCGGAAAAGCCGGTTTTAAGGGAGATTCATCTCGGTGGAGGAACGCCCACCTTTTTTAGTCCGGAGAATTTAGAAATGCTGATTGCGGGTATTCTCGCCGAAGCTGAGGTGGCCGATTTTCATTCCTTTAGTTTTGAGGCCCATCCTTTTAGTACCACCGACGCGCATTTAGAGAGCTTGTATAAACTGGGATTTAATCGCCTCAGTTTAGGGATTCAGGATTTTGATCCTAAAATTTTAAGCTTAATTAACCGCTTCCAAACCGAGGAGCAGGTGGAGCACATTGTAAGCAAGGCAAGGGCCATTGGCTATGATTCCATCAACTTTGATCTTATCTATGGTTTGCCCCAACAAGATCAAGGAAACATTCGCCGCAATTTGGATTGGGTATCTAAACTAAAGCCGGATCGCATTGCTTTTTATAGCTATGCCCATGTACCCGGTGTGGCGCCTAGTCAGCGGGCTTACGATGAAAATGACCTCCCAATAGGAGAGGATAAATGGCAGTTATATCGCTTGGGAGCAGATGGTTTTTTACGCATGGGTTACCAAGAAATTGGCATGGACCACTTTGCTTTGCCCAAGGATGATTTAGCCGTATCGGCCCGCAAGCACAAGCTGCATCGTAACTTTATGGGATATACCCCTCATCATACGCATCTGGCTTTAGCCTTAGGGGCTAGTTCAATTTCGGATGCCTGGACGGGATTTGCGCAGAATGAAAAGAAATTGAAAGACTATCTCCAGCGAGTAAACTCCGAAGACTTTCCGCCCATTATTAAATCACATTACCACACCGAAGAGGACCTCGAGACACGCGCTAAACTTCTGGAGCTCATTTGTCATTTTGAAGGCGACTGGCTCGAGGACCGGGCTTATTTCGACCAATACCTTAAACCTCGCTTTCGTTTGCTCGAAGCGGATGGATTATTACGCATTTTCCCCTATCGCGTAAAAGTGACGCGCAAGGGTCAGGCTTTTATCCGTAATGTTTGTTCGGTTTTAGATCGACGTTTAAGCACCGGCTCCCTTCAAAAACCAACCTTTAGTAAGGCGGTTTAGTCTTTAGAGCGCGGAAATTTCTCATCCTGGTAGAAGTGGTCCTCAAAGGTCACTTTTACTTCATTTGGATCGCGGAGAACCTTGTAAACGGTATAGAGTACCACCAGCGGACTTAGTCCCATAAGGAATAAGGCGGCTTGGGTATGTCCGACGAAAATACTCAGGGCATAGGCGCCAAGAAAGACGAATGAAAAGTAAATGGCAGCTTTCATAGGGTGTTTTTTAAACTAACACCTTATGACTTAGTTGGTTCAGCCGCAGGTTTCGGCCGATGCTCCGGGTTTGGGGAGTTCCGGGGATAGATAGGGGATGTCGAGCTCCAGCCCACGTAAAATTAAAAGGGCCGAAATGAGCACGATGCTAATCGGCACCAATCGGTTTAAGAAAGGAGCAAAACGTAAAATCAGTTTATTGGAAAATAAATTGAAGCCCAGTAAGAGGGGTAGGGTGCCCAGTCCAAAGGCGGCCATGTAAAGAATTGCGTCAAAGGTTTGCTCCAAGCCGAGGGCCGGAACTAGTGCCGCATATACCATCCCGCAAGGAAGGAGGCCATTTAAAGCACCACTGCCCACAAACCATAGCCCTCCTTTTTTACCCTTCACCTTACGCTGCATCTTCCCTAAAAAAGGACCAATAATTTGCATAATCTTCCGATCCCATTTGAGCGCTTTAAAGCCGAAGTACCCAAAGAGAAGCACCAGGCCTGCGATAAGGGTAAAGCTTCCCTGCAGCTTGGGGATTCCTAAAATACTGCCAATAAGGGAGGCGATTACCGCCAAGCTCATGTACATCGCTATGCGACCGCTGTGATACAAAAACCAATGCGCGGTATTTTTACTGCGCAGCCATTGTCCCATAACCACCGCTTGCAAGGGTCCGCACATGGCTAAACAATGCAAAGAAGAAAGCAGCCCAAATGTAAAGGCGAGCGCGAGCATTACAGCACTATTTGAGGCTCAAAGTAATAATCCTTATCGCCTAGGTTCATTCTAATTTTTGCAATCCACTTACCCCCGGTGAGTTTATCCCCCGGAACGGCTAAGCTACCCACGGTCCAGGCCTCTTCCTTAAGTTCAAAGTCGAGTTCCGCTTTAGTAGGGTAATACATGGTAATTTCTAAATCGGCTGTTTCACCCTTTAAATCGTCGGGGAAGTCGATATACAATTCCTGATCACGCACTTTTAATTCGCAAGTGCCGCTTAGTTCCTGGGCATTGCGTTTCCCATCGATGGTATTTTGATAGGCAAGCTCTTGTTGGTAATAATCAGTGGTTACCAAATCATGTCTCTGGTTAAGGGCCTTGTAAAGCACAATACCCATTCCGATAATAAAGATACCCAGCGTTAAGGCTAGGCCGGTTCCCCAATTAAATTTCATGGCAGCCTATTTTTTAGGTTTAATAAATGGACCCGTAAAGGAGGTTTCGAGGGTCTCAATAAGGTTTTCACCTTCAAAAATACCAATGCTAATGTCGGTCGTATAACCCGTCATCTGTTCGGTATCAAGGTACAATAATACGGCCCCCGAGGCTAAATCAGAAGCCTTCACCTTGATGAGCTCACTTTCACCGGCCGTTTTTAAGGTGATGCCTTCGCTAGGTTCTAAAACCCGGAATTGATACACTTTGTCTTCGGCGGTTTTATTTAGCAGCTTAAAGTTATAGGCATTGCTGTAGGTGTTTTCGTCTACCTTAACCAAGGGTTGTCCGGGTAAACGAAGGAAGATACCTTCTACCTGTGCCCGACTGGCCAATAGGTAAACAAAGAAGGAGGATAGCAGTACCAGAATAGCGATATAGGCTTTTACCCGGCCGGTAAAGATTCTCCCTCCGGTGCCGTTGGCAATATTGTTTTCCGAATCATAGCGGATAAGACCTTTGGGTTTGTTGGTCTTTTCCATGATATTATCGCAGGCATCCATACAGGCGGTGCAATTGGTGCATTCCAATTGGGTGCCATTACGAATATCAATACCGGTAGGGCATACATCAACGCACTGGTTACAGTCAATGCAATCCCCCTTACCTAGGGCTTCACGATCTTCGCTCTTGCGAAATTTCCCCCTTTTTTCGCCGCGAAGGTAATCGTAGGCAATCACCACCGAATTACGATCGAGGAGGGCGCCTTGCAATCTGCCGTAAGGGCAAACAATGATGCAGGCTTGCTCGCGGAACCAGGCAAAAACAAAGAAGAATACCCCCGAAAAAATGAGCATTCCCGAAAGGCCAGCAATATGCTGGGAGGGGCTATCACTAACTATCTCCCACCAATCGCCTGTGCCGATGATGTACATCAAAAAGAAATTGGCGATGATAAAAGAGATTCCGAAGAAGATGATATTTTTTAAAACCCGTTTGCGGATTTTCTCTCCGTTCCATGGCATGCGGGCGAGCCGAAGTTGCTGATTGCGATCGCCATCAATCCAATATTCAATTCTACGGAAAACGTGTTCCATAAAAATGGTTTGCGGACATACCCAGCCGCAGAAGAGGCGTCCAAAGGCCACCGTAAAAACGGCCACAAATAAAACGCCCGTAATCATGGCGATTACGAAAATGAAGAAATCTTCGGGCCAGAAAATCTGCCCGAAGATTACAAATTTGCGCTCAAGTACATTGAGCATTAGGAAAGGTTGGCCTCCTATTTTAATAAAAGGAATGCTGAAAAAAATGGCCAAGAGCACGTAGCTCATCATTTGGCGTCGATTGGTGTAGCGACCTTTAGGCTTTTTAGGGAAGAGAAAGTTTCTTGATCCTTTAGCGTCTATGGTCCCTACTGAATCACGGAAGGATTGATCCATCTCCAGGGTCTCCTTCAGTACTTCTTCCGTGTCCTTAGGGTTCATGGTTTGAACTTTATAGGGTTTTTATAAGCTGGCAGCGGCTTCTTCCACCACCTCGGTAGCGGTGCTATCCACCGCGCTATCTTCTGCAGGCGCTTCTACCTTCTCTTCTACTAAGTCACCTTGAGGTTCTTTAGGGTCGGCAGGAGTAGTACCTTGTAGGGTTAGGATGTAGGAGGCTACCTCTTGCATTTCGGAAGCGCTCAATTGATCTTGCCAAGGAATCATCCCTTTGGCGGGAACCCCGTACTTCACGGTTTTAAATACATCCTTGATGTCGTTTCCATGAATCCAATAAGGGTCGGTAAGGTTTGGTCCAACTCCACCGCCGCCGTCATTGGCATGACAAACCGCACAGTTTTTCATGAAGATATCGGCACCCGCTAACAAACGACTTTCATCGCTTAGAGCTTCTACATTGCTTTCATCTACCAAATTGGCAGCTGTTTTTAGGTATTCCTCTTTTGCCGCTTCGGCTTCAGCCAATTCAATTTTTAATTCCTCCTGACTGAGAGGCGCGGTACCAAGTACATGGAAACGCATTAAGTAAATGATGGCGAAGGCAATGGAAATATAAAACCCGGCTAACCACCATGGCGGAAGGTTGTTATCGAGCTCACGAATACCATCGTACTCATGGTCGGTTTCAACTTCTTCTTCGTTTTCTACCGGAGTGGCATCGGTAAGTTTATGCAGTAAGCCATCTACCCAGTCGCTTTCTTCTTCCTCCACTTCGCTGGCTTCGCTTCCTTGCTGTCCGCGAACCATACGCTTCATGGCGTCTAATGCTTCGAAAGTGGCCATAAAGGCAATCACCAAGAAGAAGGCCGAAATAACAATAAGCCAATTGGTGGGATTCGACATTATTTCTAAAGAGCTTCCTTGCTCGAGGGTGGTCAGGCTGGCGGCTCCGGCCATTAACAAGACCACAAATACTATGATGGTTCTATTTAGTCTTTTCATGAGGTTTGGCATTGTCGTTAAGTGGTAATAGGCTGGATTCTTCAATGCTGGCGCGGTCCTTACGAATCACATATATAATGGCAATCATAAAGATGCTGAAGAAAATAAGGAAGGAGATGATGGGGTAAATCGATACCCCATCTATGGTCTCCATATTGTGTTTTATGAACTTTAGCATGATCCTACTTTTCTGCGGTTAAAGTTCCTCCGGCAGTAGTGGCTTTCACATGCTCACTGTGCTCTCCTTTAATGTCGATTCCCAAACGTTGCAAGTAGGCAATCAAGGCCACCATTTCCTCTTTGGGGCTAACTTCCTGACCAAGATCCTTGCTTAGGTCGGCGGCGATTTCTTCCGCTTGCGCCATCAAATGAGCATCTGCATTAGCGATATACTCATCGCTGTAAGGTACCCCTAGGGTTTGCATAGCTTGGAGCTTCTTACTTAGGAGCTCAGTATCCAGTTCGTTGGTTGCTAACCACTCGTAGGTGGGCATAATAGATCCGGCGCTCATGGAAGTAGGCTGTACCATATGTTTGTAGTGCCAGCTGTGCGGATACTTTCCACCTACCCGGTGTAAGTCGGGTCCGGTACGTTTAGAACCCCATAAGAAGGGATGATCGTAAACAAACTCACCGGCTTTGGAATACTCCCCGTAACGGGCTACTTCCGAACGGAAAGGTCGAACCATTTGCGAGTGACAGGCATTACAAGCCTCGCGGATATAAAGGTCGCGTCCTTCAAGCTCGAGAGCCGTGTAGGGTTTTACATCCTCAATAGTGGGGATATTACTCTTAACCATAATGGTTGGAACAATTTCTACGATACCGCCAATAAGAATGGCGATTGTGGCAAATACCATTAGCTGAACAGGCTTGCGCTCGATAAGACGGTGCCAGTAATCATTTTTAGGCGCTTTCCAGTCTTTCGCTAGGGCAGGGGCACTGGCTTCTTCTTCGGCTTGGAAGGATCCGGAGGCCACGGTTTTAATTACATTGTAAACCATGATCAACATACCTACTACATAGAGGCTACCGCCAATAGCACGCGTGGCATAAAGTGGAATGAGTTGGGTAACGGTTTCCAGGAAGTTACCGTAAACGAGCGTTCCATCAGGATTAAATTCTTTCCACATTAAGCTTTGGGTCCAACCAGAAACATACATGGGTAGCGCCCAGAATAAAATACCGGTAGTTCCAATCCAGAAGTGGGCATTGGCCAGTTTCTCGCTAAACAAGCTGGTTTTGTACATCTTAGGCATTAGCCAGTAGATAATACCGAAGATCATGAAGCCATTCCAACCTAAGGTTCCGATATGCACGTGAGCTGGAATCCAGTCGGTATAGTGTGCAATGGCGTTAATGTTTTTCAAGCTCAATAATGGTCCTTCTAGGGTGCTCATACCATAGGCGGTAATCGCAATTACGAAGAATTTCAATACTGCAGAGTCGCGCACTTTATCCCAAGCACCACGCAGGGTAAGCAATCCGTTAATCATACCACCCCAAGAAGGGAAGATGAGCATAATGGAGAATACTGTACCTAAGCTTTGCGCCCAATCGGGTAAGCTAGTATATAATAAGTGGTGGGGTCCAGCCCAGATGTAGATAAAAATCAAGGCCCAGAAGTGTACAATAGATAAGCGGTAAGAGTATACCGGACGGTTGGCCGCTTTAGGTACGAAGTAGTACATCAAACCTAAAACCGGAGTGGTTAAAAAGAAGGCTACCGCATTATGGCCATACCACCATTGCACCAAGGCATCTTGAACACCGGCAAAAATGGAGTAGGATTTAAAGGCGGAAATGGGAAGTTCCAGGTTGTTAACTACATGCAGAACGGTAACGGTAACAAAGGTGGCAATGTAGAACCAGATGGCCACGTAGAGATGACGTTCCCGACGTTTTAAGATGGTCCAAAACATGTTAACCCCAAAGGCAACCCATACTAGGGCGATGCCAATGTCAATAGGCCATTCGAGTTCGGCGTATTCTTTAGATCCGGTAATCCCAAAAGGTAAGGTGGCAACCGCAGAAACGATGATTAACTGCCAACCCCAAAAATTGATATTACTGAGGAGTTTAGAGGCCATCGGAGTTTTAAGGAGCCGAGGCAGCGAGTAGTATACCCCCGCAAAAATGGCATTACCCACAAAAGCGAAAATCGCTCCGTTGGTATGAAGTGCTCTTAAACGTCCAAAAGTTAGCCAGGGGGTGAGGTTCATTTCTGGAAAAACCAGAGAGAACGCCACCCAGATGCCTACCAGTAGGCCAATTACGCCCCATATAATAGTGGCGATGGTGAAGTTCCTTACGATCTTATTATCGTAATAAAAGGTTTCTGCATGCATAGTTTACAATTTAGGTCTGTCGTTCGGTTTCTTGTCGTCCTTTAACATCCTTACACTAGGGGAATAGTCATCCTCGTACTGACCGTTTTTAATGCTCCAAATAAATGCAGCAAGGAAGCCAATCGCTACGATGAAACTGATGGAAATAAGAATGTAAATGGCCGACATTATGGTCCCTTTAATTAGAGTTTCAAATGTATCGGCATGCTGAAGCTGATAAAATGACATTTGTCAGCTTTATCAGAAAGGAGGGTATTGCCTGAAAAACAGGGTCTTATTTAGAATTAATCCATTACTTGTTTAAGGCTTAAGCGGCGAAAGAAGAACAAGCTCAGCCCAAATACGACAAGCAAGCTGCCGGTTTCAAACCAATTGACTCCGCTTTGTGCTTCGAGGGCCGCCCGATAATCATAGTCGAAACCATAAACCAGAATAACAATACTGGCATTATTAAAAAGGTGCAAGAGGGTGGAAGGCCAGATGCTTTGCGTCCAATGCCTTAAATAACCCAGAATAATGCCCAACACAAAAATGGATAAGAAGGCCAGGTGTTGGTTGTGAAGAAGCGCGAAGGCTAGGCTGGTTAAGAGAATGGCAAAATGCGGATTAATATGTCGTGCTAGGAGCGGCTGAAGCAGCCCACGAAATAGGGACTCCTCCGCTAAAGCCGGAATAAAGGCCATGATTATAAGGACCTGCACAAAGTCTATTGGTCCACTTATACGAAGTATATTTTCGTAGGTGCCAAGCATCAGTTCCTGACTTTCCTCAAAACTTTCTAAAAAAGCCTCTGGCCAGGGAATGGTGCTACTAAACCGGAAAAGTAAATCACTGAGGGCCCCCATGCTGTAAGCCATCGCGATTAAGCAAATGACAATAAAAAGCGCAGGCTTAGGAAATTTTTGACTGCCTAATAGATCACTAGGCTGCTTGCTAAAAAAGTAAGCACCGACCAAAGCGGGAAAAAGAAAGGTCCCGAGGCTAGTAAAACCTTGCACGAGTTTAAAAACTTCCCGACTTCCCCCACGGTGAAATTCACTTAGGGTGTCCAAGGCCTCTGCCACCGAAACCTCATATAATATAGAGGCCAGGGCTAAGGAGAAGCCGGTAAAGAAGAACATCCCCACTAAAATGAGAATCAATAAAATGAGGATTTGCACGAATATCGATTCACCGGCAAACTGACCCTTTAGCATGGGCAAAGTGTTTTTGTACTTTTGCAAAGTTGATAAAATCCGTCTTGTGGTTAAAATTGGAGAGGTAGAAGTTGGAGCATTTCCTTTGCTCCTTGCGCCAATGGAAGATGTGAGTGATCCTCCCTTTCGGGCATTGTGCAAGGAACAAGGGGCCGATGTGATGTACACGGAGTTTATTTCCTCGGAAGGCTTGATTCGCGATGCCGCCAAGAGTGTGCAAAAGCTCGATTTTTTTGAATACGAGCGTCCTTTGGGCATTCAAATTTTTGGTGATGAAATCAGTTCGATGCGAGAAGCTGCGGCCATTACCGCGGAGGCCAATCCCGATATTGTAGATATTAACTACGGCTGCCCGGTTAAGAAGGTGGCTTGTAAAGGCGCTGGTGCCGGGATTTTATTAGACATTCCTAAAATGGTGCGCATGACTGCCGAAATCGTTAAGGCAGTTGATAAGCCCGTGACGGTTAAAACCCGTTTGGGCTGGGATGAGAACTCCAAATATATTGTGGAAGTAGCCGAGCGCTTACAAGATGTGGGTATCAAAGCCATTTCAATTCATGGGCGGACCCGTAAGCAGATGTATAAAGGCGAGGCCGATTGGAGTTTAATTCGTGCGGTGAAGGAAAACCCACGCATGAATATTCCCGTTTTTGGCAATGGCGATGTAGACAGTCCGCAGAAGGCCCTGGAAATGAAAAACACCTATGGGGTGGACGGTATTATGATTGGTCGCGCTTCGATTGGTTACCCTTGGATTTTTAGAGAGATCAAGCACTTTCTTGCCACTGGGGAAACCTTAGCTCCCCCCACCTTAGAGGAGCGGGTGGTGGCCTGCCGACGTCATTTCGAGATGGCCCTCGACTGGAAAGGGACCCGCTTGGGTATTAACGAAACCCGCCGCCATTACACCAATTACTTTAAGGGCATTCCTCATTTTAAAGAATACCGCCAAAAGTTGGTTACCTCCGATGAGCCTCAAGAAATTTTGGATGTTTTAGAGGAGATCCTGCATCAGTTTGCCGACCTCGAAATGGCCTATCCTTATTAATTAGGACTGCAGCAGTTTAAGATTTAAACGCCGCGCACTAAGCCAAGCACTTAAATAGCCCAGCACGAATACGGTGAGGCCAACCGTGAAAATGTCCTTCAGCTTTAAGGCTACCGGATAGGCATCTACAATATAGCCCTCGCCAACCGAGATCCACTGAAAGTGCTCTTGCCCAAATACAATAAGGCTTCCTAAGAAAATACCAATCAGCCCTCCAGAGAAGCTAATAATCAGCCCCAGCTGCAAAATGATTTTACGCAGGTCTTTTACTTCGGTACCCATGGACCAAAGGGTGAAGAGATTGCGACGTTTTTCGAACATAATCATGGTGAGGCTGCCCGCAATAGTGAAGGTGGCAATGCTAAGGATGAGGGCAAAAATTAAGAAGGTAAATAGGCCTTCGGTACGCATTACCTTTAAAAAGCCCGCTTGTAATTCATCTCTACTTAAAACCCGGAAATCGGGTCCCAAGCTTGTTTGGATGTACTCCCTGGCGTCTTCTATCGATTCCCCTTCTTTTAAAGCGATTTCAATGCCACTTAATTGGCGCTCACGATGGAGTAATTCCTGACTAAAATCGAGGCGACACAATATGAACTGTTCATCAAATTCAGGTTGGATAGAAAAGATCCCCATGGGATACAAACGGTCGCTTTGAAAACTCTCGGTGCCTACCTTACCCACGTCTTTGGGGATAAAAACATTCACACCCTCCTGGAAATCGGAACGACCGAAACCCAAGTAATAAGCGACCCCAGCGCCTATGACTGCGGTAGGTACCTTCGATTCCTGATCTAAGAAATAGTCGCCAAAAGGAATGTGCTCTTCCAGGTTGTTGATTTCTAGGTAGTGAAGATCCACCCCTTTGAGCGTGGCGATATAGTCTTTTTCGCGAAAATTAAAGAGGGCCTTCTCTTCCAGAACTTTGCTATAGGCTTGCAGGAAATCAAAGCTTTCCAATTTGCTATCCAGACCTTCACTAGCGAAAAACTTCCCTTCTGCCGGAAGGACTTTTAAATCGGGGTCAAAATCTTCGTAAAAACCCCGCACCAAATTTTCGAGACCATTAAAAGCAGAAAGGACAATAATGAGGGCCGCACTGCCCACGATAATTCCCAATAAGGATATGCCGGTAATAATATTTACCGCATTGCTACTGCTTTTGGCAAAGAAGTAGCGCCGCGCTATGTAGCGGCTAAAATTCAATTACTTAATCGGACTTTCGCCCCCTTGTTTTAGGATGCGGTCAATCTCCGCTTCGGCATCGATAGATTCATCAAGGTAAAAGTGGAAGTCGGGCATCTTGCGTAAGCTCCCTTTCATTTTGCGCACTAAGCGATCTTTTATTTGATTGCCGTGCTCGCGCACCCATTGCATCACTACATCCTTATCCTTTACAGGAAATAAGCTTAGGTTGATGCGACCAATAGATAGGTCGGGACTTATGCGAACTCGAGTTACCGTAAGTAGGATTCCCTTAAAATGCTCTTGCGCTATTTCACGGAAAATTTCAGCGAGGTCTTTCTGAACCTGTCTTTCTAATTTATCGAGTCTACTTCCATCCATGTGGCAAAATTACGAATACCCTTTCACAGATTGGTGTTTTTTAAAAATAAGGACTTGGCCTACTCCGTGCGCAATACCTCGAAGCCTTCTAGGGCCTCGGCATCTATGGTTTCGCTTTCTACGCTGCCCACCTGCGCTGCGGGGGAGCCCTGCCACAGCCATTCTTTTAGAGCCTTTAAATTTTGCTCCGAACCCTGAGCAAGCACCTCTACCGAGCCATCAAGGCGATTACGTACCCAACCATTTAATCCAAGTTCCTGCGCTTTGGCCTCGGTATATTTCCTAAAGTAAACCCCTTGAACTAAACCGCCTATCCTGAACTTAATGCTTTTCATTTAAATAATTTATTGAACTGATAATATATAAATATTTAGAAATCTGATATTTAATGAACAATCTGAAATTTGATTGCGTTATTTAAGTGTAACCAAAAATTAGAAATTACAATATGAGTACGACAGCATTAGATTTACCTACTGATCAACATCAAGTTCCTTTACAAACTGGTTTATCCGAAAGCGGACGCGCCAGCATTGTGGACCACTTGAACGAAATCTTGGCAGATCACTACTTGCTGATGCTCAAAACGCATAATTATCACTGGAATGTACGTGGTCCCTTATTTAAAAGTATGCATGACTTAACCGAGTCTCAGTATGAAGATTTGTTTGGGGCCATCGACGAAATAGCAGAGCGCATTAGAGCCTTAGGTTTTGATGCCCCCGGTAGCTTTGAAGCATACAGCAGTTTAAGTAAAATCAAAGAGGCGAAAGCCGGAATTTCGGCCCTAGAGATGGCCGCCGATTTGTTGGCTTCCCACGAGAATATCATTCGCAACATGCGTGAAGCATTGGCCGTAGCCGATCAATATGAAGATGAAGTGAGTATTGATATGCTCACCGAAAGATTGAAAGTGCATGAAAAAGCGGCTTGGATGTGGAGAAGCTTCAACGAAAAATAAGAGTATGGAGTTAAGCAGTCCCAACAAAGATCCCTATTCCTCTTGGCAAAAGGCTAAAAGCAATTTAGCAGATGCCGGCTTCGAAGAGCCCTTAAAGGTGATGGAAGACCATTTAGCCAAAGGAACTAATGGCGAAGTTTATAAACCTGAGAATTTGAGTATCCATAAAGGTTATCGGTTCTTAGAGCAAGATTCCTATCTCAGTCCTTCCAACGGGGAGATGGTGCCTAAATATCTATTGGCTGTCCAAGCCGAAGATGAACAGCGCTATTACATTGAATTCTTTTTCAATTCTCCCTATCAGGATACTGTATTGAATTTCATGAATTCAATTGAAGCGGATGGACCAAATCGTAAATTTCTGAACTGAAATTAGGTGTCGAACTTTGCCAATAATAAGGGAAAGAAAAAAAGCTGACTAAGAAGTGCCGCTATGATTGATGATGCGGTTAAGGTGCCAAAATAAATTACGGTTTTGAGGTTCCCAAACCACATCAGCGCATAGCCGGCAAATAATACCAATGAGGTAAATACAATGGCCCGCCCTACGTGGGTCATTGTTTTTTTACGGGCTTCGGCCGGGCCTTGTCCCAAATGACGGCTTTTGCGGTAGTGCCAAATAAAATGCATGGTATCGTCGATGGAGAAGCTTAAAACGATACTGGCAATAGAAGCGGTGGCGGTATCTAAGGCAATATCAAACCAAACCATGGTGCTTAAAAGCACAATGATGGGGAAGAAGTTAGGGATAAGACTAATCAGGCTTAACCTTAAATCACGCAGGAATAACCAAAGCAAGAGGAATATCATAATTCCGGCCAGTAAGAAGCTTTTCACCTGACTTTCTGTAATGTAGTTTACGATTTCTGCATAGAGGCTCTGGTAGCCGGCCGCTTTGATTTTAATATTGGGACCTAACTGGACATTCGCGATGGAGTCTACTTCACTTAAAGTAGCTTTTAACTGCCCAGCGCTAATCAACTCACCGCTGAGGTAAAAACGTCCTAAGTGTCCGTCTTGGGCCAAAAAAGCTGCCTTTAACTCGGGGTTCAAAGCTTCGATATTCGCCAATTCAAAATCCAATAAGGGATCATTTTCCCAATTTTCATCTAAGGCAACATCTCTCCCCTTAAGCAAGGCGGCCATTAAATCGTGATAGCCAGTCATGGAGCCAATAGCCGGCAGCGCACTTAAGTCTTGATCCAGGAAATAGAGCTCCTGTTGGAGAGTCGCTTCATTTAAATCTTGCTGGGGGCTTTCGATCAAATAATCTAGGGGCATGTAAGGGCCGAATAAGGCTTCAATCGTGTCGCTATCGGTGCGAACTACATGGTCCTCGGGAAGGTAACCGATGGAGTCGGTATCTACTTTTAACTGGGGAATGGATATCGCTCCGGCAATCAACACTACAATCAGAAAACTCAAAATGGGCCTGGGATGATGAACCACCCAATCCTGTAAGTTTCCAAGCAATTTAGTGCTCTTATCTTCGGTTGGAATGCTTGGCGCTTGGGGTAAAATAAAAACGCCTAAGAGGTAAGAAAAGAAAAGGGCGAGACCTATGCCCAAGGCTGAAAATAATCCGAACTGAGCCAAAATAGCAACTGGGCTGATCATTAAGGAAAGAAAGCCGGCCATAGTACTAATGCTGGTAAAAAGGCAGGGTTTCCAAATTCGTTTTAGGGCTCCCAGAGCAGCTTCTTGCTGGGTACTGGAGGACTCCCGCTTTCGAAACTCATTGAGAATGTGCATCACATCCATTATTCCCAATAATATGATGATGGTGGGAATGAGGGTGCTCAATAAATTCAGGCGAAAGCCAAAGCTGCCATAAATGGCAATGGTGAAATAGGCGGCAAAAGCCACGCTACCCATCGCGTAAAGCGTGAATTTCCAGTGTCGGTAAAGCAAGCTTATCAGGCTAAACATCAAGAGGTAGCCCAGTCCTAGGAAAGTGCCAAAATCCCGGGCCGAAAGCTGATTAAGCGCTTCATAAATCACCCCTAAGCCCCCAAAGGCTTTTTGGTTTTTGGGCCAGTGTTGATTGGTGATGGAATAGATATTTCGAATGATGCCAGCCCTTTCCGTTTCAAAGTTTTCGCTGTTCTTTAATTTTAGATAGAGTCTGGTGGCCCTTAATTCCTGGGCGAAGAACTGTTGTTTGAGGAATTCGTTCTTGGCAATTACCGCCTCGGCTTCCATGCTTGTTGGAGGAATAAAGGCTTGGCTTAGAAGTCCACCACTAGCTAAATCCGGGAGCTCCCAATTAAAAGGATGCAAAACATAGGCAATGGCGCTATCCGCCTCTAAAGCGCTTATTAATTGCTTAACCTGATTTCGGGATTTAGGCTCAAGAACCGACTCTTCCCCAAATAGGACCAGGATAATAAGCTCGTCGTTGCCAAAGTGGTCTTGTAGTTTATAGTAGTTCTCTAGGGCAGGGTCGCCCTTAATAAACCAAGATCGTAAGCTATTATCGATTTTTAAGGCTTGCTGCAATCCTGGGAAGAGCAGCACTCCGCTAATGAGAACGATGATTAATAGAACTTTGCGCCAGGCAAATAGCCACCTCATCTTAGGAGAATAGTCGTTTAATAATCTTGTAGGCCGAAGGGCTGTAGGGCGGATATTTCATTTTAAGGTCCAGCCAGGTTCCCGATTTCATTAAGGCCTTTGGGTGCGAAAAAGTATCAAAGCCAAATTTACCGTGATAGGCACCAATGCCGCTATTTCCAATGCCGCCGAAGGGTAAATTGGGATTGGCTAAATGAATAATCGCATTGTTTATCGCTCCACCGCCATAAGGAAGCTTTTCCCAATAGGCTTGATTCTTCTTATCTGAGCTAAAGAGATAAAAGGCCAAAGGTTTGGGTCGCGCTTCTATGATTTCACGCGCTTCTTCATTAAAATCATAAGCAATGATGGGTAGAATTGGACCAAAAATTTCCTCTTGCATTAAAGAGCTATCTCCCGCCGGTTCGAGCACCAGAGTAGGCTCCATCCTTCGGTTTTTCAAGTCTACCTTTCCACCAAAATAAATTTCCATCGACTTTAAGTGCTCCTGCATGCGCTGCAAGTGTTTATCGTGGATGATGCTGGCATAGCTCTCACTCTGTAAGGCCCCTTCGGGGTAAAACTCCTCTATACAAGTTTTAAGCTCCTTTAAAAAGGCCTCGTGCACACTGCGATGAACCAGTAGGTAATCGGGAGCCACACAAGTTTGTCCGGCATTGAGCCATTTGCCAAAAGCGATGCGCCTCGCGGCCACATTTAGCTTAGCCGTTTCGTCGACTATGGCCGGACTTTTACCACCGAGTTCCAGCGTAACCGGACTCAATTTTTGGGCCGCTTGAAGGGCGATGCTGCGGCCTACTTCGGTACTGCCGGTAAAAAATATATGGTCAAATCGATGGGCTTCGAGCAGTTGAGGGATTAATACATGTCCTTCGCCCTGCAATACGCAAATAAGCTCTTGATCAAAGTGCTCGGTTAAAATTCGGCTCACGAGGTTGGAGGTGTGGGGACTTTGTTCGGAGGGTTTGAGTACTGCGGTATTACCAGCGGCAATTGCGGCAATGAGGGGTGAAAGCAAAAGCATGAAGGGGTAATTCCAAGGGGCAATAATTAAACAGCATCCCTTGGGTTGCGGAATAACATAGGAACGAGAAGGCCAGCTGCTAATGGGGCTGCTCACTCTTTTGGGTCGAGCCCAAGATTTTAAATGATTTAAAGTATGGCTGAGGTCCTCGTAAACAAAGCCTATTTCGGAGGCATAAGCTTCAAAGGCCGGCTTTCCTAAATCCTGTTCGAGCGCCTTTAAAATCTCCGGTTCATACTGCTTTATCAATTGCTTAAGCTGTTGCAGAATTTCCTTCCGAAAGCGGAGCTCAAAGGTCTTTCCCATTTTAAAGAAATCCTTTTGGTCCTCCAGGAGATGGCTAATCTCTTCACTAGTAAACTGGGAACGGTGTAAGGTAATTTGCGACATCTTATTAAGCTTGCTCTAAGTTAGCAAACCTAATCGCAAACAGAAGGTTCTTAAGAACTGCTTTTCCCTTTCTTCGATTTTCGCTTCTTCGTTTTAAAGAGCTCGGAGAATTTAGGGTAAACGTAATAGTTACTTTCCTTGTTGGAGGCCTTGGGGCGGATGAGCTTGAAGGACTCTTTTTGGAAGGAGCAGTCTTTGCTAAGGCATACTAAATGAACCTTTACCTGACTACCTTTACTCCGACGATCAATTAAGATGTCGATTTGCGCTTTCGCAGAATTTGCGCTTTCGGCACAAACGGTTAACTTGTTTTTACTGGACACGCCACAAGACTGCATGATGAACTGCGTAGTATCATTCCAATAGTCGCTAATAATCCCGTATTTCCAGCCTTTTTCCTTCTCAAAATGATTGAATAAACTTTGCACGCCGGGTCGCACCTCAAAGGCATCTTCATCAGCTAAGTAGAGCTTTTTAACCGCTTTTTTTAGGTCCTTACGAATTTGTTCCTGAGCGGCTTCATCGGGGAGGACGATTCCATTTACTTCGCAGAGATGCTCCAAAATTGCTTGGTGATTACTAAGCTCGGGGGCCGGATCGGAGTCGATTTCTATTTTGAGATGACTGGAAAGGGTTTGCAGTAACAATTGCCGAACATCGGATTCTGAAAAGCGAATCACAGTGTTGATTGGGAAGATGGTCAATCGTTTCATGCTCAGAATTGGAGGAGCACAAAATTAAAAATTTATTAAGACGATATTAATTCAAGGTTAAGACCCTGACGTTTTTTTCGTGTGAATCTCCACCCCTTCGCTTAGGGTCCGATGAACGGGACATTTGTCCGCAATTTGCATCAGGCGTTTTTCTTGTTTTTCATCGAGGTCACCCAAGATTTCAATCTTACGGATAAAGCGACCTAAGCGCCTTTTTTCATTCTCACAATTTTGCAGGTCAGAGACATAATCCGCTTCATAATCCACGTGCACCTTTACCGTTTGTAAAGGCCATTCTTTACGGTCGGCATACATCCGCAAGGTCATGCTGGTGCAAGCGGCCAAGGAGGCGCCTAAAAGTTCATAGGGGCTGGGTCCTCGATTTTGACCACCCACTGACTCAGGTTCATCGGCTACTAAGAAAAACTCCCCAGCTTTAATGCGAGTGAGGAAGGCCTCGTCGTCTGTTTGCGCTAAAACCAGGCTATCACTTTTTAGTCTGGGCACACTATCCTTACCCGACTCTAAATAGCGCTCGGCCCAAGCGGCGACCAGTTCGCCCACATAACGGGAATCACTTTCTTTACTCAAAAGGTGATCGGCACCATCTAAGGATACGAAGCTTTTGGGGTGGTGACCGGCCTCATAGATTTCCTTGGCATTCTGAATGCCCACAATCTGATCCTGGGGAGAATGTAAAACCAACAAGGCTCTATTACGCCACTTACTAATGCGCTCGCCCACTTCATGACGATTGAGGTCTTTAATAAAGTCGCGCTTTAAGGTAAAGGGTCGTCCCCCAATGTTCACCTTCGCCGAACCTTCTCCCTTTATAGTTTCCAGTTGTTCTTCAAAGAGGTGCTTTACATGATGTGCCTCTGCCGGAGCTCCTATGGTCGCAACGGCTTTTACTTCGGGCAGTCGGTCGGCGGCCATTAATACTGCCGCTCCCCCCAAGGAATGGCCAATTAGTATTTCGGGCGCACAATTACGTTGCCGTAAAAACTCAGCAGCAGCAAATAGGTCTTCTAAGTTGCTACTAAAATTGGTGTCGGCGAAATCGCCTTCGGATTGCCCCAAACCGGAAAAGTCGAAGCGTAAAACATTAATTCCCCTTTGGTTTAAAGCAATGGCTAAGTTGCGGGCCGCTTTTAAATCTTTGCCACAGGTAAAGCAGTGGGCAAAAATAGCGGTGGGGCCATGTTGGTAGCCGGGGGCTAAATGCAAATTTCCAGCGAGCTCTAAACCTTCTGAATTTTGGAAACTAACTTTTTCGCTACGCATGATCTTAGGGTTTAAGCGAGGAAGTTACATCTTTCCCTAAACCCATTTTAAGAAATCCCGAATCATTTTGTCGCGGGCGGCTTTTTGGATCGGCGACCAAGAGGCTAAGCTCATTACGCTGTTTAAAACCCAAATATTTTGCAGTCCATTTTGCAAACGGTAGGTGTTCTTAATTTCGTTGCGATAATAGCGGTACATATGATTATGGTAGTCGCTAAAGTCGAACTGATTTTTTTGGAAAGCCGTTTCAATATACTCGGAAGCAATCCTGGCGCTCATCATGCCCGGTCCAATTCCTTTGCCGGTAAAAGCTTCAATCATCCCTCCAGCGTCGCCAATAAGGGCATAACCTTCGCCGCCAATTTTTCGCTTGGGCGTCATGGTGGGTAAGCCCCATCCTTGCGGTTTTTCGATGGCCTCGGCGCCCTCAAAACGTGGGGCTAAGTAAGGGTTGTTTTGAATGATATCTTCAAAGCTTTTTTTGAGATTCACTTTTTGAGCGGCGATAGCGGTACTTAACATGCCGAGTCCGGTATTCGCCTCATTGTTGGTAAGGGGGAAGGTCCAAAAGTAGCCGGGAATAAGGTCTTTGTCGAAGAAAAACTCTAAGTGATTTCCCTCATTAAAGCCTTGGAGATTTTTGTAATAAATACGAATCGCAGCCAAGAGGTTTTCTTTTTCTCTAAAATGCTCCAAGCCCAGGTAGCGGGTTACGACAGGCTTTTCGCCTTCGGCCCCAATTACCACTTTACATTGCAGGTTTCGATTGCCTTCCACTTGCTTAAGCTCTGCAATAAAACCCTCTCCTTCTCGGCGCAGTCCTTTGAGTTCGGTATCGTGCCAAAAACGACCGCTACCATTTTGGGGAAGCTCTCGGATTAAAAAGTGGTCAAGGTCTATCCGTCGCGAAGTGAAAAAGGGAGCAATCGGAAAGCCAGCGTTTTTAAAGTCATAACGCAGCTGTTGCCCCTTTGGCCCATGAAAGCAAAATCCCCAACTGGGCAGCATTTCATTTTCGTGTTTAAACTTCTCGAGTAAATCGGGGCTAATGCGTTTTAGAACATTCAGCACATCTACCGTAAGACCATCCCCACAGATTTTATCCCGGGGAAAGGATTTCTTATCAATCAAAAGGTGATCAATATTGAGCTTGTGTAAGAAGTGGGAAAGGGTGCTGCCGGCGGGGCCTGCTCCAACAATCAGTACATCGACCTTCTGCATGGCTTATTTTGAATCCGGCCAAATATACTAAGGCGAAGTCTAAAGATAGGTGCGCGGAGCAGGAACTAATAAATTGCGATAGCTTTTAAGGCAGTTCATCACCATGGAGTTCATATAACGATTAAACTCGTGGTGTTCTCGCATATTATTGTAGCAGCGACGATCAATAAAAAGACAGTTTAAATGCTGGCCGCGATTCACCACATCAAAGGGGAGGGTGCCGCCTTCTAAAAAGGAGTCTAAACCAGCCATGGCACCGGCACTTAAAATGATGGAGCGTTTACCGGGAATAATGATTTCGGCTTCCCCGCTCAGAACCCAATAAAAGCCCAAAGCTTGGTCTCCCTTTTTAAAGAGTACCTCTCCGGCACCATAAAAAGGAATGAAACTACTTTGAAGGGTAATCTCTTCCACCACAAAGGCCGAGGCCTCAAAGGGAATGATTTCGCGTATTTTATCGGGTATGTTTAAAAAGCCCACAATTCTAAGTTCTTGCAGACGAAAGTATGACCTCCGCAAAAAGGGGGCTATGATATTTATCAGTTATTCGAAAACGGAGGCCATTTGCCTTAAGGCCGAACGATCTTCCAGTGCGATACGCTTGCCTTTGGAGCGGATATACCCCTCTTTACGAAGTTCGGAAATTAGACGAATAACCGACTCGGTTGCGGTGCCCACCATGTTGGCAATTTCCTCGCGGGTAAGATTAATGTCGATATAACCTTCCTCATCTACCCCAAAGGTGGTGTTTAAAATCAATAGGATTTCCGCTAAACGCTCCTTCACGTTTTTCTGAGCTAAACTGGTAATCATCTTACCGGCTTCCCCAAGCTCATGACAAGATAATTTCAAGAGGTTTAAGGAAAACTTGGGATTATCTTCAATCACTTTGAAGAACGAAGATTTTGGAATATAGCAGGCGAAGGTATCTTCTAAAGCTTCTGCGGAGGCGCTAATAGGCTCATCACTCAAAATGCTTCGATAACCGATTAAATCACCTTTGGTTACAAATCGAATAATTTGTTCCTTTCCCTCTGTGCCCAAAGTGAACAATTTCACCTTGCCTCGGTGCAAACAGTAAACGCCCTGCGGTCGAGCGCCTTCATGCATTAAGACTTGTCCTTTTTTAAAGCTTACGCAGGTTTTAAGCTGGCTAATTTCCTCCAGACCTTCACGGTTTAAACCATGGAAAGCACTGTCGGGATGTTGAGCGCAGAACTGACAATGATTGGGGGTGTCCAAGAGCTAAGGTGTTTTAATGTTTGGCCTATCAAAGATAGATATGATAATTGTCATTTTCAAACTAAATTGGGTACAACATCTTTGTCCTATGTCCAAAGAAACTTCCATGGCCACGGAGTGCAGTCACTGCCACCAGCCTTTAGTTGAGCGGGTTCCCGGGAACCAAGCAGAGAAGGTGTATTGTTGCTATGGATGCAAAGTGGTGGATGAGCTCATGGATAGCGATGCTTCCATTATTGATCATTCGGCCATCGATTCTCAGGCCTACCTTTATTTAGATGAGCCCAGTATTCGAACCCGTCTTTGCAAATTTGAGGATGAGCAGCAAGCGAGGATTTCCATTCACCTACCTGCGATTCATTGTTCCTCCTGCATATACCTCCTGGAAAACCTAGCGAATATTGAAAAGGGTATCCTAGCCGTACAGGTGAACTTCCCAAAAAAAGAAGCGGACATCCGCTTTGTAAAGGAGGCCATTAAGCTTTCGGATATAGCGGCGATTTTGGAGCATATTGGCTATAAACCCGACTTTAAAACGCATCTCGGCGAAAGCCGAAAAGGACGGAATAAGCTCTTGATCCAATTAGGGGTGGCCGGCTTCTTTTTTGGCAATACCATGCTTTTAGCTTTGCCCGATTATTTAGATACGAGTCTTCAATACGATGCGGAGCTGCAAGTTTTTTTCCGCTATTTAATGATGGCCTTTAGCCTGCCGGTAGTTTTATATTCGGCCCAGGATTACTTTAAAACCGCTTGGAAGTCTTTGCGAGCGGGGGCCTTAAGCATTGACCTGCCCATTGCCTTAGGAATACTGGTCTTATTTGGACGCGGGGCTTTTGAAGTAATTAGCGGCACCGGCTCGGGGTATTTCGATAGTCTTACGGCCTTGGTTTTCTTCTTACTCATTGGTAAATGGTATCAAGCTAAAACCTATCAAAACTTTAGCTTCGATCGCGATTTACGTTCCTTTTTACCCTTGGCTGCCAATCGCCTTTCGGCAGATGGGCAAGAGCGCGCTGTAAGCATTGATGAACTCCAAGAAGGAGATCATATTCGGGTTCGTCAAGGGGAGGTCTTACCGGCTGATAGTCGATTACTAGAAAGCTCAGCAAAATTTGATTACAGCTATTTAAGTGGTGAAAGCTTGCCCGTGCATAAGGAGGCAGGCGATAAAATATATGCCGGGGCGCGTTTGCTGGGTAAGGCGGCTAGCCTCTCGGTAGAACAGTCGGTGGATCATTCTTATTTAAGTTCCCTTTGGTCGCAGGAAGCTTTTAAGGAACAGAGCTCCCAAAAGAAGTCGCGCGCTTTAAGCGACCGAATTAGTCAATACTTTACCCCCGCCATTTTAGTGATTGCCCTGGTTTCGGGCTTGGCATGGTGGTCGGTAGATCCCTCTAAAGCAGTCTTGGTTGCTACGGCCGTACTCATTATTGCTTGCCCCTGTGCCCTGGCTTTGGCCGAGCCTTTTACCGCGGGGTCCATGATGCGCTGGTTTGGCCGCTTTGGTTTCTTTTTAAAAAATGCCGAGGTTTTGCAGCGCTTGCCCGAAGTAGATGAAATTGTATTTGATAAAACCGGAACCCTTACCCGCAGCGATAAAATTGTGGTCAATTGGCATGGCGATCAACTCAGTTTTGAGGACCAATGGGCGGTGGCTACGGTGGCTTTAAATGCGCAACACCCTTTAGCTAAAGTATTATTAAACCATTTGCAAATTGATGAGGCCGATGCCAGCCAGGTGCTGCAGTTTGAAGAGGCCAGTGGTGAAGGGGTGGGGGCTCGAGTTCGTGCTTCCTATTACCGCCTAGGCAAGGCTTCATTTTTAGGTTTGAGTGATGAAGCTGCGACTACCGCCGTATACCTCGAAAAAGACGCACGGGTCCTGGGCTATTTCTCTTTCTACCAAGAAACGAGAGAGTCCTTAGAGCAAATTGCCGGTGATTTAAAAACGAATTACCGCCTTAGTCTGCTCAGTGGCGATAATGCCGCCGAACAACGGCGCTTTGCACAATTGTTGGGCTCGGGAGTGGAGCTCCACTTTAATTGCAGCCCGCACGATAAATTGGCGCATTTGCAAAACTTGCAAACACAAGGGAAAAAGGTCCTGATGTTGGGCGATGGTTTGAATGATGCTGGCGCTCTGCAGCAAAGTGAAGTAGGTGTTAGTTTATGTGAAAAGGATATCAGCTTTTTTCCGGCCAGTGATGCTTTGTTGATGGCTGATTCCTTCCCCAAGCTGCATCATTTCTTAGGGCTTTCCCGCAGCTATAAGCCAATTGTATATCGGGCCTTCACCTTATCTTTTGCTTATAACCTTATGGGTATAGGGGTGGCTGCAGCTGGTTATTTAAGTCCGGTTTTTGCGGCTATCTTAATGCCGATATCCTCGGTTACGGTGGTATTGTATACCTCGCTTTACACGGCTCATCGCGCCAAGCGGGCCTTAAGATAAGCGGGCAAATAGTTTTTGAACTTGATTGCTAATCCCCGGAGAAATGCCCTGCATATAATGTGCATCTTGGTAGGCTAAGATTTCCTGTTTAAGCTCGGGATAGTTTCGGGCAACTCGAGCTAAGGCATACAAAGCTTGGAGGCGCACTGCCGAGGCCAAAGCTAGATTTTCCCAAAGTTTTAAAGCGGCTTCGTAAAGCAAGCCCTCCTGATTTTCATTTAGGGGCAAGCGGGCGATGATCTTTAGGATTTCTCGCCAGTATCCATCCTTCTTACTGGGCCGGTTTAAACAGGCAATTAGTACCTCCGGATCGGGGAATATTTGCTCGAGGTCCTCTTGGGGGAAGCTGCCTAAAATCCAGGCTGCCCTCCAATTTAGTTTGAGGTCATCGCTAAGGCATACCGCCCTTAGATGAGGACGAAATTCTTCCCGTTCGCAAAGGGCTTGCATTTCCTCCTTGGGTCGGCGCCAAGTTAATTTTTCGATTAAATCGGCCTTCACACTATCCATGCCTTAAAGGTCGTAATTTTGGCCAATGGAAGCTTTGGAACTCTGGTACTTTTACAACGACGATTGCTCTATCTGTAAGTCCTTATGGCCAAAAGTGGAGGGCCTGCTAAAGCACTCTTTTCCTCATTTACCCTATCGTTATTTAAAGGCTTCCGATCACCGCGAATTAGCTGGGCAGCATCGAATGTTGAGTGTGCCAGGAATTTTATTTTTTGTGGAGGGACGGGAGTTTTTTCGCGCCAATGGCCTGCTTAGTTTGCAGGAGCTTGAGCGACAACTACATCCGGCCTACCAGGCCTATTTCGGAGAAGCTAAAACCTGATTAAACTCAGGTTTTTATATGAGCATAATCATTTTTTAGGCTGGTGACCTGTATCACCTTTGTGCTATTAATAGTAATAGCATGAAACCCACACTGCTTTTAGCCACAATAATGCTCTTCTCCTTTTCTGCGGATAAGGAAGCTTTACGGACTTACAAAACCAATGCGGCTGCATCTACCATGAAGATTTTGGGTACTTCAACCCTGCACGATTGGGAGATGAAAGCGGTTGACCTCCAAGGTACACTCGATGTTGATGTGTACCAAGAATCCCTAAAGATTAATGAATTGAAGCTCACCGTTCCGGTGGAAGCTTTGCGTAGCGGAAAATCCGCGATGGACAACAATGCCTATAAGGCCCTAAAAGAAAAAGATCATCCTAATATCCGGTATCAATTGGTATCTGTTTCCGAGATGGAAAAACTAGCTACCGGGAAGTTTAAAATGCTTAGTCGCGGTAAGCTTACTGTGGCCGGCAATACACGGATTCTTAATGTACCCATTGAAGTACAAGTAAGCGATTCGGGGATTGAATTTTCGGGAAGTACCACCTTTAACATGAGCAGCTTCGATGTGGAAGCACCAAGCTTTATGATGGGAGCGGTAACCACTGGAGATAAGATCACCATCAATTTTACCATTAAATACAATTAATCTTTTCAAATCCACAATTATGAAACCACTAGCCAAAATTTCAGCTGTTATTGGGTTCTTGTTTGTTTCCTTATCAGCTTTTGCTCAACTTGATACGAGAGATATTTCTCAATATCGCTACCGTGATTTTCGCGGCATTAACCAGTTCGAAGCCTTGGATCGCAGCATTCCTTGGGATGGCTTCAAAGTACGTTTAGGCGGTGCCTTTGCCGTGCAAATGCAAGCCCTATCTCACTCTAACGGAAGTACCGATACCCTTGCTTTAATTGGCAATAACTTTAACCTTCCTACCGCTAACTTAGACGTGGATGTGGCTTTGGCCGATGGTATGCGTATGCACTTACGGACCTACCTTTCTGCCCGTCACCACCCCGAAAGCTGGGTAAAAGGAGGTTATATCCAAATCCATAACCTAAACTGGATATCTGAAGGTCTTTTGGAGAATATCATGGACATCACCACCATTAAAATGGGATTGATGGAAATTAACTACGGGGATATGCACTTCCGTAGAACCGATAATGCCCGTGCCATTTACAACCCCTTCGTAGGTAACCTAATTATGGATGCCTTTAATACCGAAGCTGGAGCAGAGATTTACCTTACTCCTGGAGACTTCATCTTTATGGTGGGTGCTACCAATGGTAAATTGAACCAAAGTGTAGCTACCGATACGGTAACTCCTTATACGCCTGCCTTCTTAGCTAAAGTGGGTTGGGATAAACAAATGAATGATGACCTACGGGTTCGTTTAACCACCTCTCTGTACACTTCTGCCGAGGGTAAAACCAATTACCTCTACTTTGGCGATCGTGGGGGTAGCCGCTACTACTTAGTAATGGAGCCACAAGGTTCTTCTCCGGTATCTAGTTACCGCAGTGGCCGCTGGAGCCCAAGCTTTATAAATCAGGTAACCTCTATTATGGTTAACCCATTTGTGAAGTACAAAGGTCTTGAGTTTTTAGGTGCCTTCGAAACAACCAGCGGTATGATTAGCAATGAAGTAGAAACTCGTACCTACACCCAGATTTACGGGGAGTTAGTATACCGTTTTGGTGCCGATGAGCAGTACTATGTGGGGGGTCGTTACAACACCGTTAGCGGACAGTTGCCCAACTTTAACCCTACCGTTAGTGCCACCGAAATTAGCATCAGCCGCTTTGCGATTGCTGCCGGTTGGTATATGACACCTAACGTGATGTTGAAAGCCGAGTATGTAAATCAAGATTACAACGATTTCCCTGCTACTGGTGGAAACAGCATCTTTAACGATGGTAATTTCAACGGAGCGGTACTTGAAGCGACCATAAGCTTCTAATCCTATATAATAGCTTTTTGGTTATCCAGGAAGGCGGTCTCATAGAGGCCGCCTTTTTTGCTTTTGGCCAAGGCCATTTTCTTACTTTCGCAGCAGTATGATTGATACCCACACCCATATTTATTTAAATCACTTTAGCGACGATCGAAGCGAGCTCTTACAAAGGGCGAAAGAAGCCGGGGTGCAAGAGCTCTTTTTACCCAATATCGATAAGGAATCGGTTGCGGCACTTAAAAGCTTAGCCGCCGCACACGAGCATATTTACCCCATGATGGGGCTTCATCCGAGTCATGTAAAGGCCGATTATGAAGAAGAATTGGCGGTTGTTTGGGAGGAGTTGGATAAACAAGAAACTCGCTACTATGCCGTAGGGGAAATTGGTATCGATTTATACTGGGATAAGACCTATATCGCCGAACAGCAGGATGCCTTTGATCGGCAGATTAAAAAAGCCAAAGCTCTAAACCTGCCCATCGTTATTCATTGTCGGGATGCTTTTGCCGAAACCTTTGAAGTTTTAGAAGCCAACCGTGGCGAAGATTTATTTGGCATTTTTCACTGCTTCACTGGTAATTTAGAACAAGCCCATCAGGCCTTGAGCCTAAATTTAAAATTAGGTATTGGCGGCGTGGTAACTTTTAAAAATGGGGGTTTAGATAAGGTGGTGGCCGAATTGAAAACCGAAGATTTGGTTTTAGAAACCGATGCGCCTTACCTAGCGCCAATGCCTTATCGCGGTAAGCGCAATGAACCTGCCTACTTAAAGTATATCGCACAAAAAATTGCCGATTTACATCAGCGGCCTTTGGCGGAGGTGGATGCCATCACTACAGCCAATGCCCGAAAAATATTCCAAATTGACTAAGCAGGCCCACATCCTCATTTTGTATACCGGAGGAACCATCGGTATGATTCGCAAGGAGAATGGATCCTACGAGCCTTTCAGTTTCGAAAATCTAAGCAGTCAAATTCCAGAGTTGGCGCAATTCCCAGCACAAATAGAGGTGGATAGTTTTGATGAGCCCATTGACTCTTCGAACATGACCCCCGAACATTGGCGCCGCATTGCAAAGCGTATAGAGCACGACTATAATACCTACGATGCTTTTTTGATTCTGCATGGTTCGGATACCATGGCCTACACTTCGGCGGCCTTAAGCTTTATGCTGCGCAATTTGTCGAAGCCGGTAATTCTAACCGGTAGTCAATTGCCAGTAGGTATTCCTCGCTCCGATGCTCGGGAAAATATTTTGACCAGCTTAGAGATTGCCTCGGCAACGAATGATGAAGGGGGGCCATTAGTTCCGGAAGTAGCGGTTTACTTTGAATATAATTTGTACCGGGGCAATCGCTTGCAAAAGGTGAGCTCTCAAGATTTTGAGGCCTTTCGCTCGCCCAATTATCCCTTGCTAGCAGAAGCCGGAGTGCAAATCAAATACCATCGAAACTTTATTCAAACGGCCAGTGTAAGTCGCTTTGAGGTTTTGGAGAATTTGGAAACGCGGATTGCCATTTTACACTGTTACCCCGGCATGAGCGCCTCTTTAAATTTGCCCTTAATTCAAAACCCACAGAATAAGGCCATTATTTTACGAAGCTTTGGCAGCGGAAATGCCCCAGGTGAAGTTTGGTTACTGGAGGCCTTGGCCGAGGTAATCAAAGCGGGCATTCCCGTTATTAATGTCAGTCAATGCGCCGCCGGAGAAGTGGAAATGGCGAAGTATGATGCCGGTCGAAAATATCAGGAGATTGGGGTGCTTTCGGCTCGGGACATGATTTTAGAGGCCGCCCTTACCAAGGCAATGGTACTCTTGGGGAGCGGCCTACAAGGTGAAGAATTTGCCATCGCCTTTCGGGAAAACCTGAGCGGAGAGCTCAGCGATTAGTCTTCTTCAAAGCTGAAGATTTCTTCAATTTTAGTTTCAAACAATAGGGAGAGCCTAAAGGCCGTGGGCAAACTCGGGTCAAACTTGCCTTTTTCGATGGCATTAATGGTTTGCCTACTCACGCCAATCGCCTGGGCTAAATCTTCTTGGGTCCAGGATTTTTGTACCCGGAGGTCTCGAATCCTGTTTTTCATTGGTAGCGCTTTTTATTGATGAGTAAGGTAGTGAGGTAGCTCAGTCCCATGAAGATTACCAAGTAGGAAATCTCCGCATCAAATGGAATCATATTGATGATATCCAAAGTAGAAAAACCCAATCCCACCACGAGGGTTAAGCCAAGGGTTACCGCCATGGATTCTAATTGCAATTGACGTTCCAGCTCATCCAAACTTTTCAGCAAATTTCGATTGGCCAAAACCATTTTAAAGCCCATGGCTAAATAGAGAATCAGGGCCAGACCATTGGCCATATCCGAGTGGGCCCAAAAGAGTTTAGATCCAAAGGTGAGTAGGGCCTGACTTAATAACCAAGCGGTAGTCCAAATGGCCAACTGCCGGGTCGCACTTCCTTGCGCGGCTTTGCGCTTTTCGTGAAGTTCGTTCATTTTCATGTTTTAATTTGTAAAGTTCGCTTGACAAATGTAAAGTAATATTTACAAAAGTCAAGTTTAGTTTACATTTTATTTTTGCCGCGGTAAAGGCATTATATTGATGGGCCTTAAAAACACCTTATGAAAACGAAATCTGAAATTGTAAACAATTGGCTGCCACGCTATACTGGGGTGGACTTAGAGAGTTTTGGCGACTATATACTCCTAACCAACTTCCAGCATTATGTTTCTCTGTTTGCCGAAATGACGGGCGCCGAGGTGAGGGGTAGAGATAAGAGCATGTCATCGGCTACTCAGGATGGAATTAGCATGATTAATTTTGGAATGGGTTCGCCCAATGCCGCTACTATAATGGACCTTTTATCTTCTATAAAACCTAAAGCTGTGCTTTTTTTAGGTAAATGCGGCGGTTTAAAAAAGCGCAATAAGATTGGTGATATGGTACTGCCCATTGGTGCCATTCGCGGGGAGGGTACCTCCAACGACTATTTTCCACTAGAGGTGCCGGCCATGCCAAGCTTTGCCCTGCAAAAGGCGATTAGTACCACCATTCGCGACCATAATACCAATTACTGGACGGGCACGGTGTATACCACCAACCGTAGGGTTTGGGAGTTTGATAAGAACTTTAAAAAGTACCTGCGCAAAGTGCGTGCTTATGCCATTGATATGGAAACCGCGACCTTATTCTCGGTTGGATTCTACAATAAAATTCCAACCGGAGCCTTGCTCTTAGTGACCGACCAGCCCATGGTGCCCGAAGGGGTAAAAACCTTGGAGAAGGATGCCCAAAACTCAAGGGAGCATGACCATAAGCACGTAAGCATTGGTATCGATTCCTTGCGGCAGCTCATCAATAAAGGCGAAACCATCCGGCATTTGAAGTTTTAATAAACCTCTTGCTCGGGTACCCAGCTGCGATGAGCTCCTAGTTTATTTCGAAGGATGAACTCCTTACGATGGTAGGCAACTATGCGATATTCTTCGTTTTCTAGCATTACCTTTTGTCCAATCTTATAACCTGTTGAGGCTTCATCATCGACCGACATTTTGGAGAAGAAAATTCGGTTTAAAGGGATAAGCTGTTTTAAGAATAGTGGCCTTTCGTTTAAATAAAAGAACTGTAATTCGAATCCGTCTCGCAGTTTGTTGTGTTCGTGACTGATATAGGCTGCGGGACTAATTTCATAATAATCGCCAAGCGGTTTAATGTATATGGTATCACCACTGCGCAGGTCGCTTATCGGATCGAACTGACTGTAATCAGGTTTAAAACTTTTTTCACGCACTACTTCGGCGCTTATGGTTAATTCCGTTTGATTACCTAAGAGGTGGTACTTCCGCTTGTAATCGTAAGTGTAATTAATGAAATGCTCGCCGGGTTTTAAAGGGTGTAAAGTCTCTAATTTCTGCTGAGCCTCTAGCAGCAATGCATCTGTTCCCAAGCCACCAAAAAACAGTATTCGATTGGTACTCACTTGGGCGTAGGCTTTTCCGACCTTTTGAAAGTTTGGGTCGGGGTAGCCAGCATGTTGCATGCCGCCTTGGTGGTAAGCCAAACAGCTACTTAAAAAGGTCAAGGCCAATAGATTCATAATGATAATCGGTATCCTCATAGTGCAATGAATTTTAGTTTTTCTAAAAGCAAAATCTTTACCAAAAGTTCATTTCTCCCTGCTAAGAGCCTTGCGTCAAATTTTATTCTAATTCCTTGTTACCTTTCCACACCAAACCATCCTTATGTCCAAAACTTCTATTGCTGTTTTGCCTTTCCGGAATTTAAGCCCCAGTTCCGAGTACGATTATTTGAGCGATGGAATGACCGAGGAGATTATTAATGCGCTAACTCGGGTAGAAGGGCTGAAGGTGACCTCTCGCCGCTCGAGTTTTTATTTTAAAGGTAAGGATGTGCCCCTGCAAGAAATAGCTGAGGAGCTTAAAGTAGAGGTGGTTTTGGAAGGGAGTTTGCGCTTAGCCGGTCAATTATTGCGAGTTTCGGCCCAGTTAGTGCAAGTGGAAACGGACGAGCATATTTGGACCGAGTCCTGGGATCGGAAACTCGAAAACATATTCGAAATACAGGATGAAATCAGTCTGCACATTGCCGATCGTTTACGGGAGCAGTTTGGTCATATGGAGTTTGACGATAAATTAGCCGTTCCAGCGACCCAAAATTTATCGGCTTACGAGCACGACCTTAAAGCGCGTTATCACTTTAATAAATGGAATGCCAGCGATTGTGCATTGGCGATTGAACACTGGCAAAAGGCCTTGGCCATTGATCCCGATTTAGCCAATGCCCATGTGGGTTTAGCCGATGCTTTTGGTTTTATGGCTACCACTCAAGCGCTGCCCTATGAGGAAGCCTGGCCCAAAGCGATTGAACACACTCATCAGGCTTTAAAAATAGATTCCCAATCGGCAGGCGCCTATTACCAATTGGCTAATATTTCCTTTTTTACCGAGTTTGATTTTCAAGAAGCCTATATGCACGGAACTAAGGCGGTAAGTTGCGACCCCAACTATCCGGAAGGCCTGCAGTTCGTAGCCTTTTTACATATGCTTTATGGCTCCATGCAAATAGCACGACAGTATCTCGACCGTGCCTTAGACCTCGATCCGCTTAACCAGGAAACGCTTTTTTATCAAGCCTACTTCCTCTACCGCCAAGCTAAGTATGCCAAAAGTGAAGCGCTATTGCTTAGCCTTTTGAAGCGCAACGAAAATAACCTGCCCGCTATCGTAACCCTGCAATATGCGCAGCTCAAATTAGGAAAGACTCAAGCGGTGCAGCAGCAGCTAAATTCGGAAATGGGTGCAAAAATCACTTCGGGCGACGGTTTGGGATTGCAATGTTTGGCCTTTTTGTTTGCAGGCGACCCCAGTTTCGAAAAGCAGTTCGAGCAATTGGAGACTGAAGCACAAGAACCCATGGCCTTTCAGCAGCACATCTACTATTTTTTAGGCTTGGTCAACTTAGGTCGCTTTGATGAGGCTTTTCATTGGTTAGACCATTGCATCGAAATAAAAAGTGCTATCGTCCAGCTGGCTTTTAGCGACCCCTTAGCGGAAGATTTACGTGAAGATATGCGGTATGCCATTTACCATCATCGCATTTACGGGGCGCTGCCTAAAAAGAGCGAAAAAGATTCGAAGTCGAGACTTTTGGAGCCGGAAGATGAAACGCGTCAGCGGGAGGTCTTACTGCGTTTAATGGTAGAGGAAGAACCCTTTTTAAATCCGCAATTGAGCTTGCGAAGCTTAAGCAGTCAGATGGACTTGCACCCCAATCAACTTTCCTGGCTTTTAAATGAAGGCTTTGGCAAGAACTTCAATGAGTTTGTGAATGCCTACCGCATTAAACATTTTAAGGCTTTGGCGCTGGATGATAAGAACGCCCATATCTCCTTATTAGGATTGGCCTATGAAAGCGGATTTAATTCTAAGACCGTGTTTAATACGAGCTTTAAAAAGGAAACCGGCCTTACCCCCAAAGTTTTTGTGAATCAGCATAAAGCTTAGTTGACCCCATTTCAGCCTTTTTTGGTTCCGAATTATAATTCCGAACCCCCCATTTAGGATACCGAACTTTTGAAGCTCGGCCTCAGGCTTCCTTTGCCTCGTCAATTTTCAATAACCAAAAACGAAATACCATGACGATGCAAAATCCAACTATGAAAGCAATGGTGGCCACGGCCTACGGATCTCCAAAGGTTTTTCAATTGCAAACTGTGCCCATGCCAAGGGTTAAAGCGGGCACCTTACTAATTAAAGTTGAAGTTTCCTCGGCCACCCGTGCCGAAACAATGATGCGCACCGGTAAGCCCTACTTTGGTCGACTCTTTACCGGATTACGTAAACCTAAAAATGCTATTCCGGGAACTGGTTTCGCTGGAACCGTTACCGCGGTAGGAGCAGGGGTAAACGATTTTAAACCAGGTGATCGGGTGTTTGGCGAATCCGCCACTAACTTTAAAACCAATGCCGAGTATTTGAGCATCTCTCAAGATGCGGTGGTTATGCACATGCCCGATGCCCTCAGTTTTGCCGATGCCGCACCACTTAGCGATGGGGCCATTACTTCTATCAACTTTTTAAAGGAAGTGGGTAAAATTAAAGCGGGTCAGGCAGTCCTTATTAATGGTGCTTCTGGTAGCTTAGGAACCTCCGCCGTACAACTAGCAAAATATTATGGGGCCAAGGTAACCGCTGTTTGCAGCACCCGTAATGTAGGTTTGGTGCGCTCGCTCGGGGCAGATGAAGTTATAGACTACACGAAAACCGACTTCAGTACCCATACCGCTGCCTACGATTTGATTTTCGACACGGTAGGCAAAACCTCCTACCCCCAGGTGAAAGCGGCCTTAAAACCCGAGGGCGTTTATTTATCTCCAGTATTGAGTTTTCCGCTCTTAGCTTGGTCCTTATACACTGCCTTGTTTAGCGCTAAGAAAGCCGTATTTGCGGCCACTGGTTTACGCAAGCCGGCTGAGTTGCGTACCATGTTTACCCATTTATTGGAAATCATCGCGGCAGGCAAACATAAAACCATTATCGACCGCCAGTTTCCGCTCGAGAAACTAGCCGAAGCCCATACTTATATCGATGCCGGACATAAGAAGGGCAACTTGATTATTACGCATAATTAGTCTAAACCTCCAAATACCAATTACAATGCAAGATTTAAAGAAAATGGCCCGTTGGTCGGGTCTCGGATACTTATTGATTTTTATTACCGCTTTTTTTGCCACCGGCTTTGTGGTCGAAGCCATGGTAGATCCCACGGATGCCGGCATTACCTGGGCCAATTTTAAAGCCGCCCCACAAATGTTGAGCTGGGCCATTCTGAGCTTTATTCTAATGGTGATTATCGATGCTGTTCTAGCTATTCCTTTTTATGTGCTTTTAAAGTCGGTGAACCAAAGCTTAGCGCAAATTTCCTCAGCCTTAAGGCTGGTAAACGCTGCCGTATTTGCTGTCGCCTTAATGGATTTGATTTCCCTTCGTCGGCTTTTAGATAAGCCTTATCAAGGCGACGAGCTATTTCTTCTGCGGCAGGTTGATCACTTTAGTCAGAGTTTCGATGATACCTGGTTACTGGGTCTCGTATTCTTTGGGATCCACCTTCTGATTATGGGCTATTTAATGATTCGTTCGGCTCATTTCCCAAGTTGGATTGGCGGGCTTATTCAAGCGGCAGGTTTGGTTTATGTGGTCGATTCGGTGGCCAGCTTTAGCATGCCTGATTACAATCAATACACGGCTTTCTTCGAAATGATGGTGGTTATTCCCAGTGTGCTCGGTGAACTGTCCTTCTGTTTATTTCTCCTAATCAAAGGAATTAAGCAGAACTAAACCCCTTCAAAAACTAAAACAAAACGAAAATGAAAACTTCCATCCAATCTTCTCGAAAATCGGCGCTCTTGGCCGCCTGGAGCTTAATCTTGATGGCCGTAATGGCAGGGTTTGCCTTTGGCTACTTACGGAATCTTACTTACAGCGCAAGCGAGCCCATGGAGGCTTGGGCGCGCTTGCAAAGGGAACCCTTCTGGATGACAATGGAAGTTGGGACCTGGCTCACGATATTAGGTTTAGACCTTCTGGTAAGTTGGGCCTTTTGGCGGATCTTTAAAAATCCACAGCCGGGCCGAGCCTTTGCCGTATTGGCATTGCGTGTTTTATACAGTCTGGTGCTCGGTCTGGCTATTGGGCAATTATTTCCCTTATTAAATGGTGCTCCGTGCCTTTCGGCAGAGGAGAGTGTACACTTAAGAGCCGCTTTTGATCGTATTTGGTCTTATGGCTTAATTCTATTTGGACTGCATCTAATTGTGCTGGGCCAGGCGGTGCATAAGGATCCACGCATTCCTCAGCTATGGGCCTACCTTCTATACCTTGCTGGCGGCAGTTACAGTTTGGTGCATAGCTTAAAGCGCTACAGTAGTTTGGATGCCGACTATCTACAGTACCTAGAGTCGATTTTAGCTTTACCGATGACGGTAGGTGAGTTGGGCTTTGCGGTTTGGTTGTTCTGGGCCGGCTGCCGGAGAAAGATTTAAGCAAGGAAGTATAAAGAAGGGTCGAAGGAATTCGGCTCTTCTTTTTTAATCTTAATGGGAAGCCTACATTGCTTCAGCAAGCGAAGCTCTAAGCCCCGAACTATTTTATTAATGGAACAAAAAAATCCTCACCAAAAATGATGAGGATTCGTAGAAGTTAGCATTGCTTTCGCTGCTACACCGGACCTTGTCCGCCGTAGCTTGCTTCAGCAAGCGAAGGCGGAGAGAGAGGGATTAGCTCCTTTCAGTCGCTGAACCCTAGGGGGGTACCGTCATCAAGAATCCCGACATCTCGCTACGCTCCATGCCTTGGGATTTTTTGTGCACCTCTGGTAAGAGTTGGTTTCAGAGTACGGTTTACTTAGGTAATGGATGAGCTCCTTACAGTCGCTGAACCCTAAGGTGGAGCCGTCATCAAGAATCCCGACATCTCGCTACGCTCCATGCCTTTGTATTTTTTTGAGCACCTCTATGATTAGCTGGGTTCAATTTAGGTTATACTTAGGTAGGGGATTAGCTCCTTACAGTCGCTGAACCCTAAGGGGGAGCTGTTATCAAGAATCCCGACATCTCGCTACCCTCCATGCCCTTGTATTTTTTTGAGCACCTATATGATTAGCTGGGTTCAATTTAGGTTATACTTAGGTAGGGGATTAGCCCCTTACAGTCGCTGAACCCTAAGGGGGTACCGTCATCAAGAATCCCGACATCTCGCTACGCTCCATGCCCTGGTATTTTTTTATACACCCCTCCCTTGAGCTTCGCTCAGAGTCGTGGTGTATAAAAAAATCCCGCAACAGCTCACGCTGCGCGGGATTCTTGCGGAGAGAGAGGGATTCGAACCCTCGGTACGGTCTCCCGCACACACGCTTTCCAGGCGTGCCATTTCAGCCACTCATGCACCTCTCCAATGGTAAAATGCAAGGCTAATTGCAAATGGGCTGCGAAAGTAGAAAATATCAACAAGAAAATTAAGCTTCCCATTATATTAAGCCCAAAATGAATAGTAGTTTTGGCGCTTCGAAAGGAATTCCCAAATAATTAAAGCGATTGGGCGTTAAGCTTTCGAGCCATTTTTTTATTTTCACCGAAAATTTAATCAACGAACACTGTAATGAAAAGAGCACTCTCTATTTTGGCGGTACTAGCCATTATGTTTGGAACTACTGATCTTAAAGCACAAGATGCCGCTGCAGACGCCGCTGCAACTAGTGAAGAAGTAATGGATGAAGACAGCACTGCAACCGAATCCAATGATTCAACCGCGATGGCTAGCGACTCCAACGCAGTAGCCGAAGAAGCTTCTAAAGAGCCTGCTGAACCAGCAACTGAAGAAGAAGCCACTGAAGAGGAACAAACCTTCCACCAAGTATTGAAAGAAAAATTCATCGACGGTGGTCCAGAGTTTATGGGAATTGTACTAATTGCCCTGATTCTTGGTTTGGCCATTTGTATTGAGCGTATTATCTACCTCAATATGGCAACTCCTAATTCGAAAAAATTATTAGCTGAAATCGAGAATGCCCTACAGAGTGGTGGTGTTGAAGCAGCCAAAGAAGTATGTCGCAATACTCGTGGTCCTGTTGCCAGCATTTTCTACCAAGGTTTAGAGCGTCACAGCGAAGGAATCGAAATGGTTGAAAAATCAATCGTATCCTACGGTTCTGTACAAATGGGACTTTTAGAGCGTAACGTATCTTGGATTTCTCTTTTCATTGCCTTGGCTCCGATGCTTGGTTTCATGGGTACCGTTATTGGTATGATCGACGCCTTCGACGCGATTCAAGAAGCCGGAGATATTTCTCCTTCATTGGTAGCAGGAGGTATTAAAGTAGCCCTTCTTACTACCGTATTTGGTTTGATCGTAGCGATCATCCTTCAAATTTTCTATAACTACATTATTGCTAAAGTCGATTCTATCGTGAACACTATGGAAGATGCTTCCATCTCTTTAGTAGATATGTTGGTACGTTTCGAAAACAAATAATTTAGAGCATGCTAGTAGATACTGGACTTTATATCACTTATGTACTTATCGGAATTTGCGTTATTGGAATCCTTGGTTTTTCCTTGGTGAACGTCGTAAAGAACCCCGGTGGTGCTAAGAGTGGATTGTTCGGTCTCGTTGGTCTAATCGTTGTTTTCGGTTTGACTTACGTACTGAGCGATGGCTCTGATGCCGCCACGGAGTTTGCCGACATGGGCATTACCGAAACCACTTCAAAGCGAGTGGGTATGGGATTAGGAACCTTTTATGTGCTAACCGCCGCGGCAATCGTAGCGATTCTTTACGTAGAAGTTTCTCGTTTATTCAGTAAATAATTCAATCATGGCAAAGCGCGCATTACCAGAAATTAATGCCGGCTCGATGGCAGATATCGCCTTCTTGCTGTTGATCTTCTTCTTGGTTACCACCACTATGGATGTTGACTCGGGGATTAACCGTAAGCTGCCGCCATGGGATGAAGAACAACTCGACGATCCACCCCCCATTAAAAAGAAGAACATCTTCACCGTTCTTGTGAACTCTCGAAACCAATTATTGGTAGAGGATGAGTACATGGAACTGGCCGATCTTCGCGAGGCAGCCAAGCGCTTCCTTAATAATAATGGCGACGGATCTTGTGACTACTGTAGTGGTGGATTGCGCAACCCGCTTTCCTCTGATAATCCTGGCAAAGCGATTATTTCCTTACAGAATGACCGCGGTACTTCGTACAAGACTTACATCTCTGTGCAGAACGAACTAGCGGCTGCTTATAATGAACTTCGGGAAGAGCTCTCCAATCGTTTGTACGGGAAGTCTTACGACGACCTCGACGAGGAGCAACAAAAGGAAGTGCAAAACGCCTATCCTCAGAAGATTTCCGAAGCTGAACCGGTAAGTTTAGGATAATATGTCAAAGTTTAAGAAAAAGACCGGCGGAGGTACACCCGCGATCTCAACTGCATCCCTTCCGGATATCGTTTTTATGCTACTTTTCTTCTTTATGGTAACCACCGTAATGCGTGAAGTAACCTTAAAAGTGAAAAACGAGAAGCCCTTTGCAACCGAGATTAAGAAATTGGAGCGTAAGTCTTTGGTTACCTATATCTACGTAGGGAAGCCAACTAAAACTTATGAAGCCCAATTGGGTAGCGAGCCTGTTTTACAGCTCGATGACGCCATCGCCCGCGTAAACGAAATCCGCAACTTTGTGATTACCAAACGTGAGGAAATCAACGAAGCCGAAAGACCCTTGATGACGGTTTCCATTAAAGCAGATGAAAATGTGAAAATGGGTTTGATTACCGACATCAAACAAGAGTTGCGAAAAGCAAACTCTCTTAAAATAAATTACTCTACCCGTAAGGGCGAGGTTTTTGAAGATAGACGATAAGTCTGAAATACAGTTTTTGTTGAAGCATCCGCCTCCTCTTTTGGGGGCGGATGTTTTTTTTGCCCCTACTTTTCGCAATAATTCGACCTTAGGAACGCTTTAATTTTAAGTGCTTTAGACTAAAAAGGTCCTTCCCCATCGCACTGTATTAACCTAAAACTGCTTTACCATGATTTTTAAACGAAGCGCTTCCGAAATTAATGCCGGCTCTATGGCCGACATTGCTTTTTTATTGCTCATCTTCTTTTTAGTAACCACCACTATGGATGTGGATGCGGGAATTACCCGTAAACTTCCTCCCTTCGAAGAGGCCCTCGTACCACAAGCCAATACCCTTCATAAGCGGAATATTTTCACGGTCTTGGTGAATGCCGATAACCAACTACTCGTAGAAGGTGATTATCTCGAACTTAAAGATTTACGAACCAAGGCCAAGGCTTTTATTAGCAATAATGGCGATGGCAGCTGTACTTACTGTTTGAATGCCGCGGGCCTAAGCAGCTCTTCCGATAATCCCCAAAAGGCGGTAATTTCCTTGCAAAATGATCGGGCTACAGACTATAAGACCTATATCTCCGTGCAAAATGAATTAGTGGCAGCTTACAATGAACTTCGGGCTGAACTCGGACAAGCACGCTTCGGACGAAAGTTAGGCGATTTAAATGCCCAGGAAATGAATGAGCTTAAAGCGGCTTTTCCTCAGGTGATTTCTGAGGCTGAACCGGTGGGTTTGTAGTGTCTTTATAGATCACAAAGTTTTTATCCTCCTTTTTATTCCCTTTACTAGGAAAAAGTTTATTCATGGTCATAGATAGCTTGATAAAAGCCTCCACACGCTCACTGCCGGAGAGGCTTAAGAATGCTTCCTCTTGCTCCCGCTTCGACTCTTCTTTACTCCTAAAGTGAATTTCCATTTTCTAAAGATACCAAGGATACAGACTTTCTTGGTATGGGATGAATTGCATCTGATGCCTTTAAAGCGGTGATGCGCTAGATTTATTTGAATGGGTCACTCCACCTTGCTTCGGTAGTGATGCTGGGGTCGCTCAGCGTTTGGAGAAAGGCCACCAGCGCTTCTTTTTCGGCCTGGCTTAAATTCAATCGTAGTACTTGGGAATTAGGCGAGGGATCGTCGGAGTCCTTGAGTCGGAAGTTTAAATTAGGGTGATCTTGTACGCTATCGCTGTAATGATTTACCACATCCATTAAAGTTGCAAAGCGACCATCGTGCATATAGGGTGCGGTTAAGGCAATATTGCGGAGAGAAGGAACCTTAAATAAGCCGTTATCCGAGGCTTGCCCGGTTATTTCGCCTTTCCCTTTATCTACGTAGTTCAGGTCTAGTCCATTGTTCTTAGCCGCATCATTTACATGTTGGGCGCTGCCATGACAGTACAAACACGTCGCTCCTTTACGACCCCGGTAAAAAATATCTAATCCCAAGTTCTCTTGAGGACTAAAGTTGGGGAAGTCCGGCATCTGCTCTTCATCTTCTGGAAAGCCAACCAAAGCAAATCCTTCATCAAATTTGGAGCGAAAGGAAACCATCGAGCGCATAAATTGGGAGAGGGCTAAAGCGATGCGATTGGCCTGCACATCATCAGAGCCAAAAGCCTTTTTAAAAAGTACTTGGTAATAGTCAAGACTTTGCAAGCGCGCTTCCAAAGCCGCTAAAGTCATTCCCATTTCTTTGAGATCCTGAATGGGCATCAAGGCTTGTTCTTCTAAGGTTCGGGCCCTTTCATCCCAAAAGAAGCGCCCATTTTCATAGTAGCGCGCATTAAGGAGCGTCATGGAGTTGCGCCTTGTTAGTTGTCCGTTTAGCCCGATGCTGAATTTTTCGGGATCCGAAAAGCCTGCCGCTTGCTGATGACAGGAGGCGCAGGAGATGCTTTTATCAATCGATAGATTTTTATCGTAAAACAGCACTCTACCCAGGGTAGCACCGAAGTTTGTTATCTGATTATTCTCCGGGGTATTATCCGATTCGTACGCTTCATCACTCCTAAAGTGAGCCGGGAGATTGGGATTCCGATAATTGAAAGGCTCAGGACCCAAATTGAGGGTTCTATTGAGGATGGCCAATTCTGCCTCACTAAAAAATCCTTCGAAGATTTTCTCCTCCTCTTCACCGCGATCGCAGGCAATAAGGACCATGAGAGTTAGGCTTAGTCCCCAGAATAGATTTTTGTTTGGTCTCAGCATAGCAAGAGAACGTTATTTCTAAAAGGTAAATTATGCTATTCCTCTATAATTAAGCTGCTTTGGAATAAAAAAATCCCGAGCTATCGACCAGCGATACTCGGGATTTCTATTCAATATAGGGCTAGGTTTATAAACCTAAGGCCTTCTTAATCTCATTATCCATCAGTAATTCTGCCGGATTCTCAAGGGCCTCCTTAACGGTAACTAAGAACCCTACCGATTCGCGGCCATCAATTACTCGGTGGTCGTAGCTTAAAGCTACATACATTACCGGACGAATAACCACCTCCCCATTCTCGGCTACTGGACGCTCAACAATGTTGTGCATTCCTAAAATAGCGCTTTGCGGTGGGTTAATAATGGGCGTAGAAAGCATGGAGCCAAAGACCCCACCATTGGTAATGGTAAAGGTTCCGCCGGTCATTTCATCAACCGTAATTTCACCGTCGCGAACCCGAGTGGCTAAACGCTTAATTTCTTTTTCTACGCCGGCAAAGCTCATGTTTTCGGCATTGCGTAAAACGGGCACCATAAGCCCTTTAGGTCCACTAACGGCGATACTTACATCTGCATAATCGAAGCTCACTAAATTGTCGCCATCAATCATGCTGTTTACCTGTGGGAACTCCTTTAAGGCACGGGTTACGGCCAAGGTGAAGAAGCTCATAAAGCCTAAGCTTACGCCGTGCTTCGCTTTAAAGTCTTCCTTATACTCTTTGCGTAAATCGAAAATAGGCTGCATGTTCACCTCATTAAAGGTGGTGAGCATAGCGGTTTCGTTTTTCACGCTTACCAAGCGCTTGGCGAGTTTACGACGTAAACTACTCATGCGAGAGGTGCTGCTCGGACGTGCTGCATTGGTAGGACTACCCATACTGGCTTCGGCCTTAATCGCATCTTCCTTAGTAATGCGTCCATCGCGACCCGTACCGCTAATTTTGGATGGGTCGAGGCCTTTTTCGTCGATAATCTTTTTTGCCGCTGGAGAAGCACTGCCCGTAGCATAGCTTTCTTTCTTAGGCTCTGAGGAAGGGGCTGGAGCTTCTTCCTTCTTAGTTTCTTCTTGTTTGCTTTCTTCTTTTTCCGCTTTGGGTGCCGAATCTCCTTCTGGAGCGGCTGCATCGGTGTCGATGGTGGCAATTACTTGTCCAACGGAAACTTCTTCGCCCTCCTCAGCAATCAAGCTGATCACCCCACTTTCTTCTGCCGGTAAGGCAAGGGTGGCTTTGTCGGAATCAATTTCGGCGATTTCCTGATCTTTTTCTACGTAGTCGCCATCAGCAACTAGCCAACTGGCAATTTCTACTTCGGAAATCGATTCTCCGGGTGAAGGGACTTTAACTTCTACGCTCATGGTAAAATGGATATCTAGCTATTGAATATATCTTTTATCAACTGATTTTGTTTGGAGGCTGCCAATTTGGAGGAGCCTGCCGCGGTACTGGCACTTGCCGGTGTTGCAAATACCTTATTAATCTTAACCGGGAAGTTTATCTGGATGTACCAAGAAGCCCCCATATTCATCGGTTCTTCCTGAGCCCAGTATATGTTTTCGGCATTGGGGTAAGAGGCGATGAGGCTTTCAATTTGCCCCTCGGCCAATGGATAAAGTTGCTCTAAGCGAATAAAGGCGCGGTCCTCCACCAACTCTTCATCCCGAACTTTATCCAAATCATAGTAGAGCTTCCCGCTCATAAAGAAGATTTTCTTCACCTTACTACGGTCTTCAATGCGCGGATCGTCAATTAACTCGCGGAATTTCCCGGTGGCCAAATCTTCTAATGGCGATTGTACCTTAGGGTGACGCAATAAACTTTTGGGGGTCATTACCACCAAAGGTTTGCGGTAATCGCGATGCATTTGGCGACGTAATAAGTGATAGAAGTTAGCGGGGGTGGTAATATTTACCACTTGCATATTGTACTGGGCGCATTGCTGCAACCAACGTTCGAGGCGGGCGCTACTGTGCTCTGCTCCTTGACCTTCATAACCATGGGGGAGATAAAGAACCAGACCATTTTGTACCTTCCATTTATCCTCAGCGGCCGATAGGAATTGGTCGACAATAATTTGGGCGCCATTAAAGAAATCACCAAACTGTGCTTCCCAAACCACCAGAGTTTCGGGCGAACTCATGGCATAGCCATAGTCAAAACCTAAAACCCCGTATTCGGAGAGCAGGGAATTGTAAATGGCAAAACGGCCTTCGCGACCGGGGATATTATTCAGAAGGATATGCTCCTCTTCAGAGTCTTCTACTTTAATTACGGCATGACGATGCGAGAAAGTACCACGCTCGGTATCCTCACCGCTAATCCGCACATTGTAACCATCAACAATCAGGGAGCCGTAAGCTAAAAGCTCGGCCATACCCCAATCGAGGTTATTACGCTCATCCACCATTTTCCAACGATCCTCGAGAAGCTTTTTAATCTTAACGAAGAATTTTTTGCCTTCCGGCAAGGTGGTAATGGTGCGGGCAATATCTTTCAATTTATCGATGTCGAAAGAGGTGTCGATCGATTCCTCAAAATCTTCGGGCTGGGCCGTGCGGTACCCCTCCCATTCATCCGCCATAAACTGGGTGATGGTGTTCTTCTCGATTTTCTTGGATTCGTCGAAACGCATTTCCAATACCTCTTTAAACTCATTCTCGAGTTCCTTTAAAAAGGCTTTATCGATAACCCCTTCTTCCTGTAGCTTCTTAGCGTAAATCTCTTTGGGGTTGGGATGCTTATTAATTTGTTTATACAACAAAGGCTGGGTAAAACGCGGTTCATCGCCCTCATTATGACCATACTTACGGTAGCAGAGTAAATCGATGAAAATGTCGCGGTTGTAGCGCTGACGGTATTCCATCGCGAATAAGGTGGCGTGAATTACCGCTTCCACATCATCACCATTTACGTGTAAAACCGGGGCTTGTACGGTTTTGGCAACATCGGTACAGTAAATACTGGAACGTGCATCAAGGTAATTGGTGGTAAAACCTACCTGATTATTGATGACGATATGTACCGTTCCTCCCGTATGGTAACCATCCAAAGTTTCCATTTGCAGCACCTCGTAAACAATCCCTTGGGCCGCTACTGCAGCATCCCCGTGAATGAGGATGGGCATTACCTTGGATTTATCTTTATCGTGATCGGTATTGATTTTAGCCCGGGCAATTCCGGTTACCACTGCATCTACTGCTTCGAGGTGCGAGGGGTTGGGAGAAAGGTTTAGCTTAATGGTTTTACCACTGTCTAACTCCTTGGTGGTGGTGTATCCGAGGTGATATTTCACATCACCATCAAACTCATCATCGATAAACTCCTTGCCTTCGAACTCGGAGAAAATATCCCTTTGGGTTTTTCCAAAAATGTTTGAAAGCACATTCAATCGCCCCCGGTGAGCCATGCCCATCACAAACTCGTTAACGCCTAATTTGGCGGCGCGACGAATACCAAATTCTAAGGCGGGAATCAAGCTCTCGGCTCCTTCGATAGAAAAACGCTTCTGGCCCACAAATTTGCGGTTCACAAAGTTTTCGAAGGCTACTGCCTCATTCAATTTATGAATGATGAGCTTCTTTTCATCGGCGGAATAAACCGGATAATTATTGTTGGGATCAATCTCGTTTTGAATCCACTTAATCTTCTCAGGGTCGCCCAAGTACATGTACTCAATGCCGATACTACGGCAGTACACCTCTTCCAAACGCTTAACTATAGCGCTTAAGGGTTGCGAGTCTTTAAAGCCAATTTCCTTCGCCGCCTGGAAGGGCGAATTCATATCATCCTTGCTCAAACCAAAGTTTTCAATGGCAAGGGTGGGGGCATATTGTCTACGGGTTCGTACCGGATTAGTGGCAGTAAAGAGGTGTCCACGAGTACGGTATCCATCGATTAAAGCTAATACCTGAAACTCTTTGCGGATTTCCTCCACAATTTCAGCGTGGTTTAAAGAAAGCCCAAGGGCCTCTTCTTCCCCATATTCTTCTCGGGCAAAATCGTATCCCTGAAAAAAAGCACGCCAACTAGGTTCTATACTGTCGGGGCTGCTGAGGTAACGTTCGTATAGTTCGTCAATAAAGGTACTGTGTACTCCTCCAAGAAAGGAAAATCTGTCCATGATTTACGCGTCGCGAAATTGGCTACAAAATTAGGATAAATATAATGCGTTAAGTTCTCAACACACTATTATATCAAGTATTGCTATGGATAATTCCTAGTCTTTATTTTTGTTTACATGAAAAAGCCCTTTTTTTTAGCTCTATTCCTGATTTTCGGCTTCAGTCAGGCCTTTGGACAAAGCGATCGTTTTAAAAAGAAGAACACGCCCAAGCAGGAGAAAAAGCCGCCTAGCGAGCAAGCGGTTGCCGAGGCACCACCAAGATTAATGGACCGCATCATTTTTGGCGGTGGAGCCGGATTGAGTTTTGGGAACAATACCAATATTTTCCTAGCCCCTCAGATTGGCTACAAGGTGACCGATAACCTTACGGTAGGCGCGGGTTATATGTATAACTATGCACGCTGGACGGTGATTTGGACGCCCTACGGTACACAGGAGGTAGATTTCACCAATCAGATTCATGGTCCAAATATCTTCGCTAATTTGGGAATTTGGGAAACGCTATTCCTGGGTACTCAGATCGAATATTTAAATCACGATTACTACCGCTACAACTTGCTGAGGGGGAGTTTCGATATTGAAAATACCTGGACCCCAGTGTGGTTTTTACAAGGGGGCTACATGCAAAAAGTGGGAACTAAAGGACAGATGCTCATTGGTTTGCGCATCAATCTCTTGCATGATATTGACTCGCCGTACTCCACTTCCTGGGCACCCATATTTCAGGTGTACTTCTAAATTCGACCGCTGTACTGCGCTCTAAAGATGACCTTTTGGGCTTCTCGCTCTAAAATGGCAAGCGCCCATTCTTCTGGCCTTTCGGCAGATGGGATCTGAAGGTCGATGCGATACAAGACTTGCGCCCAATCCTGTTTGTTGGCCTCCGCTTCAATCCAGTTCCTGAGCCATTCTACTAATTCTTTTTCGGGAACCTCGGCGAGTGCAATGCCTAGATCTTTGGCTATTTGAGCCCGGAGTTCGGGGACCAGATTATACTGCCGGCTTAAGCTTTGTATTTGCGGCCAATATTTCATCTTAGCGATCACGGTGACTGAGCCAGGTAGCAAACTGGGCCAGTTCTTCTTTAAGCGCGGTGTCTTGGGTATGGGCTTCTTCTAAGTCGAAAAGCGCTTCTTTAAGTAAAGCTTCGCGTTTGGCTTCAGCCGCAGCTTTTGCACCACAGGCCGTAATAAGCTCGGTGTAGGCTTTAACCTTCTCCGAGCCGGTAAGATCCTTCGCTTCTAATTTTTTGATTTCCTTAGGTGCCATTTTACGGGTATAAATCATCAGGAGGGTTTCCTTATCCTGTAAAATATCGCCCCCAGGTTTTTTACCCACTTTTTCGGGATCCCCAAAAGCATCTAAGAGGTCGTCCTGAATTTGAAAAGCCAATCCGGCATTTATACCAAACTGGTATAGCATATTGGCCGATTCGGTTCCGGCCCCAGCAACTAAAGCACCAATTTTTAAAGCCGCACCCAGTAGGACCGCGGTTTTTTGACGAATCATCAAAAGGTACTCTTCTTCTGCGACCTCGGAGCGCGATTCGAAGTTCATATCGCGCTGCTGTCCCTCACAAATTTCTAAAGCAGTTTGCGAGAAGGTTTCCAGCACCTCTGGCAAATACTGTGGTTCAACCTGAGCAATATATTGGTAGGCTTTCACCAACATGGCATCTCCCGAAAGGATGGCTATGTCGCGGTTCCATTTATGGTGAACGGTGGCCTTCCCGCGACGAAGATCGGCCTCGTCCATGATATCGTCATGCACCAGGCTGAAGTTATGAAAGACTTCAATTCCCAATGCGGGCATCAGCGCCTTCTTCGGGTCTTCTTTAAAAAGGGCGCAGGCGGCTAAACTAAGAGCGGGACGTAATCGCTTACCGCCTAAGTTTAAAATATAGCCCATAGGTTCATAAAGCTCACGAGGCTCCATGCTGAAATCTTGTTCCTGCAAGGCGGCCTCCACCTGCTTTACGAACGCTTGGATACGATCCATTAACTAATCTTCTTTAATCAGGTTAAGCAGATACTTACCATAGCCGCTTTTTACCAAGGGCTCGGCAATTTCTTCTAATTGGGCATTATTGATAAAGCCCTGTTGCCAGGCAATTTCTTCAATACAACCTACTTTCAAGCCCTGACGTTCTTCAATAACTTGTACAAACTGACCGGCTTGCATAAGGCTTGGGAAGGTACCGGTATCGAGCCAGGCCGTTCCACGGTCGAGGATTCCCACTTGCAGAGCGCCTCTTTCGAGGTAAACCTTATTTACATCGGTGATCTCATATTCACCCCGCGCTGAAGGTTTGAGGTTTTTGGCAATGCTTACTACCTCATTATCGTAAAAGTAGAGTCCAGGTACGGCGTAGCGCGATTTGGGTTTGGCGGGCTTTTCTTCAATAGAAATGGCCTTGAGGTTTTCATCAAAATCAACTACCCCATAGCGTTCGGGATCCGAAACCTGGTAGGCAAATACCACCCCACCATCAGGGTCCTTGCTGCTTTGCAGGAGGTCGGCCATTTTGGAGCCGTAAAAAATATTATCTCCTAAAACCAGAGCGGCACTATCGCCACCAATAAAATCTTCCCCTAAAACAAAGGCTTGGGCCAGTCCATTGGGATCGTGCTGTACGGTGTAGGAAAAGTTACAGCCAATGCGACTTCCATCTCCCAAAAGTTTTTGGAAAAGGGGCATGTCATGAGGAGTGGAAATGATAAGGATATCTCGAATTCCCGCTTGCAACAAGGTGCTTAGCGGATAATAAATCATGGGCTTATCGTAGACCGGCATTAACTGCTTACTCACCGCAAGGGTTAGGGGGTGTAAGCGTGTTCCTGAGCCTCCGGCTAATATTATTCCTTTCATGACTGGCGGTTTTATTAAGGTTGATAGACTTCTTCTTCCAGTTGAGAATCTCCAATTTCTAAATCATCATCCTCATCGTCGTCCTCCTCATAAATAGTGATATAAGGCTCGGTAAAGGATTTATTGATGATCATCCTTTCAAAGCTAAGCAATAAGGTTGGTAATAGGAGTAAATTCCCAATCATCGCAATGACCAGAGTAATACTCACCAATATTCCCAAGGCGACTATGCCACCAAAGCTGGAGGCGGTAAATACGCTAAAACCGAAGAACAAAACGATGGAAGTATAGAACATGCTTACCCCGGTTTCGCGAATAGCTAGTAATACCGATTGCCCAATATTGTACTGGGTAATTTTAAGTTCTTGTCGGTACTTGGCTAGGAAATGAATGGTATCATCAATGCTAATTCCAAAGGCCACACTAAATACCAAAATGGTAGAGGGTTTTAAGGGAATACCAAAGTAACCCATGATTCCAGCCGTCATAATAAGCGGGAATAAATTGGGCACCAGGGAGACTAAAACCATCGCAAAGGAGCGGAAGATAAAGGCCATCACCAAAGCAATTACGGCAATGGCTAAACCCAAACTTAGCATTAGGTTTTTTATGAGGTAGGTGGTTCCTTTTTGGAAAACCATCCAGGCTCCGGTAACGGTAACATCGTAACGGTCGGCCGGCAAGTGTTCGCTAATATTCGTTTGCAGGGCTTCTTGCAGGTAGGCGGATTCTTCCTTGCCCATATCCTGCACCTGCATGCTGATCCGTGCATAGCGACCGGTACTATCCACCATGGATTCCATTAAGCTGTTGGCTGATGAATTTTCGCGGGGGATATAGGACATTACAAAGCTGCGGTCCTGACTATTGGGTAGCTCGTAAAACTGGGGGTCGCCCCGATAATAGGCTTGTTTGGCATATTTAAGACCGTCAACAACCGAAAGTCCTCGACTTACTCCGGGCACTGCGGCCATAGCTTCTTGCAGACGATCCATCCGTTTTAAGGTGCTGCTTTTGTAAGCCCCACCCGGTCGTTTGGTATCTACGACCAATTCCAAGGGCACTACTCCGCCAAAGCGGTCTTCTAAAAACCGCAAGTCTTTAAAAACGGGGTCGGTTTTTTTAAACTCCTCACTTAGGTTGCCGGTGGTGTAAATCTTGGTGATGCCATTAAAAGCAATGGCAAGAAGTACAAACAATCCCAGGTAAACGTATTTACGGTGGTACATGGAAGAGCGAATCAGCCAATCGATAAAGCCTTTAATCCAGCGCTTTTCCAAATGCTTGTAATGCCTTTGCTTGGGCTTGCGGGCATAGCTGTAAAATACGGGGATGATAATGATGGAAATCACGAAAACCATCATCACATTTATGGAGGCCACAATACCAAACTCCTTAAGAATAATACTATCAGTAAGGATAAGGGAGGCAAAGCCCATGGCTGTGGTGGCATTGGTCATCATGGTGGCTGCGCCAATTTTACGAATCACCCTTTGCAGGGCCTTAACGCGGTTGCCATGGTTTTTAAACTCGGAGTGGTATTTATTAATGAGGAATATGCAATTGGGTACACCAATAACAATCACCAAAGAGGGGATTAAGGAGCTCAACATGGAGATCTCGTAATCGAGCACGGAGATTAATCCAAAGGACCAAAAAACCCCAAGTATCACTACCCCTAGGGAAATAAGCATGGCTCGGAAACTGCGGAGGAAAATGAAGAGGATGATTGCGGTTACCAGCATGGCCAGGCCAACCAGGAGGAAGATTTCCTGACTGATTTTTTTGGTATTGGCCATGCGGATATGGGGGAGGCCACTAATCTTGATGTCGCGAGATATGGCGTCTTCGGCCAATTCGGTGGTTTCCTTTATTTCTTCTACAATGCGTACAATGTCTCGCACGTAAAGGCGCTCCGGATCAATTTGCACCAACATAAGTGGCACCATGCCATCATCACTTTGCAGTAATCCTTTGTAAAAGGGCAGGTCGGCATAAAGTTGCCGCATACTATCTAGCTTGCCGGTCCTAAAGCCAGGGTTTAAGGATTGGTAATAGAGCTTTTGCAGACTGTCGTTCCGCCGAAGTTCGGGAGCATTAATGGCCGAAAGTACCCCAATTACTCCCGGGATGGCATTCATTTGATCTTGCAACCTTTGCCATTGCGGATAAAGTTGAGGATTAAAAACATCGAAGCTATCGATGGCCAGGATTACTGTATTCCCCACCTGATTAAAGCGCTCTCGAAAAATATCGTATTCCACCTGGGCGCTATCGGTGCGAGGCAAAAGCCGCGAAAATTTAAAACTCACATCTACGTATTGCCCTTCCCAAGCCATGAAAAAGCTCAACAGCAAGATGGAGCTGAGGGCCATAATCCGGTTACGAAGTATAAGTCGGGCAATAAAAGTGAACATTCGGCTATGCCAAAATAGAATTTGGGCAAAACTACTAAAACTCGACGGCTCTTCTTAAGCCTATTATAAAAGGCTTAGAAGCTAAACTTGGAAGTGAGCTTAAAGGCGAAATTGTCGATAGGCTCCGGCAGTTGTTGGGCGCCATAACGGTAATAAACGCCTACTCCGAGGGCGACGAAATTTTCAATTAAGAGTCGATTAAATTCCAGGCCACTTTCCAAATAGGGATTACGGAGCTCCTTAACCCCAATGTTGCGGTGTAAGTTGGGATTCGACAAAGTTCCTAAGGCGATGCGATGCACCATCTCTATATGCGGAGCAAATTTCTCGGTACGGAAAAGGGTACTTTTAAAATCTTGGCGGTAAGAAAGGCTAACAAAGCGGTCGAGCAGGAATTCGTTAAAACGCATGGTTTCGAAAGACTGGCGATCCGAGATACTACCAATATTGCGCTCATACCACTGATTGGCGTTTCGGCCATTGGCAGCGGGACTAAAGTATTTTGCGGCGGGCACATCGCCAAATAGTCCAGCCGCCCTAAAGCGGAAAATACTCTCGCCATAACCCCTGCTTAAGCGACTGTAATCCGCTTGGAACATAATGCGTTGATAGGGGAACTCCCCGCCTAAAAGTCCTTGCTGACCTTGGGTAAAGTCTAAAAGGAAAACCGGTGTGGCGCGGCCAATGCGGATCTTACCAAAGGGCGTTTCGGCGTATTTCTCTTGCGGAGCATACCGCAAACTCAAACCTAGTTCGGTAAAGCGGAATTGAGAGCGGGGATTGGGATTTCCGTCTAAAGTCGCATCGGGAATAAAAAGGTAATCTCCCATTATTTGTCTTCTCTCGTGCGAGGCCCGCAGTTCCACACTAATATTGGGTAAGGGGTCGATGCGCATCCCGCCAACTGTCTTTTGCTGGTAATCCCATTGTTCGATGTAGATCCGGCGGTAGCTGTTCTCAATCCAAGAGTTGCTCTCCAATCCCGGGAGGTTAAAGCCCGAAGTTTCGATCAAATCGCTGCTATATTGTCCAAAGACCTCCCAACGGAGATTTTTATTCAGCTCCAGCAAAAAGCCACCGCCGTACTTATGCGCCCGATCGCCAAAGCCATAGGCATAGTAGCCATTAAGGCTAAACCAATCGCTAAGCTGGTCGTTGGTTTCGAAACCTACTCCCAAACGAAAGCCCTCGTACACATTGTAGTTTAGGAGCTTGCCAAGGTCGATATTGATAAACTTATAAGGGATGTAACCTCTCGTAAGGGTGAGGAGGAGTTCGAGGTTGCGCTCTAGGTTTTCCTCCTCCGAAATGCTATCGATAAAACTGTAAGTATTAGCAGCCATGCTGTCTAATTCCTCTCCCCTAAAGGCTTGCAGGAGGGAGTCCACTTCTTCTTCTTTTTTCTTGGCAATGGTAAGTTCGGTGCGGGAGATGTCCTTTTTATTGAGCTTGGGATCCAGATTAATGCGCATCAATTTTCGGCGCATGATAGCCTTGGGTTTAAAGTCATTTACCGAAACCATATTGAGGTCGATATCGGCTTCGAAGCTGATGGGGAACCAAGTGTGGGGGCCGTAGCGTTGGTATTCCTGACGAATTTCAATCGGTAGGGCATCGTTTGCTGCCGGATTGGCGCGAACATTCACAATCGCCCAATCGCGGGAATCGATATTGATTACCCCAGCAAGGGCCTTAAAGCCTTTATTAGGACGAGGCCTAAAACTTATGGTAAAGATGGTATCGCCGGTCTCGGTAAAAAGACTGTCTTCAAGAATAAAGTAATAACGTCCGGTGCTGCCTTTACTAATAGGGTTGAGGTATTCATTGCCACTAATTCCGATGTAATCGCCATAAAAGGAAAAGGATTGCAATTGGGTTACCAGTAAAGAGAACATGGGGTTTTTAAACCCGGAAGTGCGATTGGCTAAAACCTCTTCATTATCGCGGGGGTCTTTGTACTTACGCTGGGTAAGTGTTTCCATAAAGAAGAGGTGGCGCTGACTAAAAAACTGGTGGATTTCAAAATTGGAGCTGTCGATTCGGGAAATGCTATCGCTTTGTCCTTCGGGAATACTGTCCAGTACTTCAGATAACATCACTGTATCTATACTGGGGTCGATGGAGTCGATATCTAGGGTAACCAGAAACTTGCTGTAGGAGAAGTAGCTAAACTCAGGTAAGTTTTCAGGGTTGTTTTCGTCCTTCTGCCGTACGGCATTATTAATGATGCGATGGGCGGGATTTTCACCTGGTAAAACAGTAACCTCTTGCAGGGTGGTGCTTTGTTCCTTTAAAACCACCTCCCCATTTAGGGCCTTTAGCTCTTGGACACTTAGGCTTTTGGATTCGAAGCCGATATAGGAGAAGTGTAAACTCTGAATGGGCTTTGAGCTCTGCAGCTCGAAATAGCCATCTAAATCGGTGGTTCCCCCTTGTTTACCTTCGTTTATGGTGATATTCACAAAAGGAAGGCTGGCACCCGATTCGTCGAGCACTCGGCCTTTTACGGAGTTTTGACCTTGGGCGAAAAGCGGAAGGCTAAAAATGCAGAGGAGTACAAAGTTCTTCATAAGCGCGTTCTAAGTTAATGACACTTATTGATACCTCAGCGGTTGTATCGGTCCAAAAAAAATCCCGATTGCAAAGAATCGGGATTTGAATAAATTTGATGGTACGGTTTATAGAGTACCGCGACTTTCTTGTTCTCTTTCGATGGATTCGAAAAGGGCTTTGAAGTTTCCTTTACCAAAACTCTTGGCTCCTTTACGCTGAATAATTTCGAAGAAGAGGGTGGGACGGTCGGCTACCGGTTTGGTGAACAGCTGCAATAAATAGCCTTCATCATCACGGTCGACCAAAATACCGCGCTTGCGGAGTTCTTCAACTTCTTCTTCAATATCACCCACGCGATCTAATAGATCATCGTAATAGGTATCGGGAACGTAAAGGAACTCTACGCCATTGGCCTTGAGGTGATCGATAGTGGTGATAATATCATCCGTAGCTACGGCAATATGCTGTACGCCGGCTCCTTGGTAAAAGTCGATGTACTCTTCGATTTGCGATTTCTTTTTTCCTTCCGCAGGCTCGTTAATCGGGAATTTAATCCGACCGTTGCCATTGGTCATTACCTTCGACATCAAAGCGGTGTATTCGGTAGAGATGTCTTTATCATCAAAAGAAACCAATTGGGCGAATCCCATTACGCGAGCGTAAAAGTCAACCCATTTGTTCATCTCGCCCCAGCCTACATTACCTACCATGTGGTCGATGTATTTTAAGCCGGCTTCGCCTGGATTGTAGTGACTCTCCCATTTCTTGTAGCCCGGAAGGAAGGGACCATCATACTCCGAACGTTCCACAAAAACGTGAACTGTTTCGCCATAGGTTTTAATACCGCTTAGGGTTACTTTTCCATGGGCATCTTCGCGAGTGTAAGGCTCAAAGGCTACTTCGGCCCCACGCTTAACCGTTTCTTCAAAGCTTTTGGTAGCGTCATCAACCCAGAGGGCCACGTTTTTTACGCCATCGCCATGCTTGTCGATATGCTCGTTAATTTCACCACCCGGTCCGAGCGGAGAAGTAAGCACCAGGCGAATTTTATCCTGGGCTAAAACATAGGATACGCGATCTTTTACGCCTGTTTCCAATCCGGCATACGCCACCGATTGAAAGCCGAAAGCTGTTTTGTAAAAGTGAGCCGCTTGCTTGGCATTTCCCACGAATAGTTCTACGTGATCGGTGCCGTTTAGGGGTAGGAAATCTTCCGCATCGGGAAATTCCTTTTTTAATTTTAGAGAGGTGCTATCGTATGTAGTTTCCATAATTAGTGCGCTTTTTTGCAAAGGTAGAAGTTTATTCTTCGAGCCAAGAACGGTGGTAGTTGGCAATTTCAATATCCAATGCCGCTTGGGTTACTTTAAGCGGACGGAAGGTATCCACCATTACCGCCCATTCTTCAGTCGCTTTTTGACCCACACTGCGCTCATAAGCCCCGGGGTGGGGACCGTGAGGAATACCGGCTGGGTGCAAGCTGATAAAGCCTTTATCAACATGGTTCCGACTCATAAAGTCGCCATCCACATAATAGAGCACCTCATCGCTGTCGATATTACTGTGGTTATAAGGTGCCGGTATGGCTTCCGGATGGTAGTCGTATAAGCGCGGTACAAAGGAGCAAACCACGTATTGGGCACTCTCAAAGGTTTGGTGCACGGGTGGTGGTTGATGTACTCGACCGGTTATCGGCTCAAAGTCTTTGATGTTAAAGGCGTAGGGGTAGTTATAGCCATCCCAGCCTACCACATCGAAGGGATGACTGGCGTAGGTAATCTCATGTAAGATTCCTTCTTTCTTTACCTTGATGATAAAGTCACCCATTTCATCGTGCACCTCCAATTCTTCGGGAGTACGCATATCACGCTCGCAGAAGGGGCTATGCTCTAGGAGCTGCCCAAAATAGTTGCGGTAGCGTTTGGGGGTGTAAATCGGTTGGTAAGAATCGAGGATAAAAAGACGGTTATCTTCCGAATCAAACTCAATTTGATAAATCATGCCGCGCGGAACAACAAGGTAATCCCCGTATCCGAATTTGATATTCCCCATCATGGTGCGAAGGGTTCCGGTGCCGCGGTGAATAAAAATCATTTCATCGGCATCGGCATTCTTGTAGAAATATTCGGTGAGGCTTTTGGTGGGGGCCGCTAAGGAAATGTGTACATCATTATTAAAGAGTACCGGAATGCGGCTTTCGAGGTAGTCCTCTTTAGGGGGAACCTGAAAACCTTGCAGCATGCGGCTGCTGATATTATGATCGAGGGCCGCTTTAGGGTTTACATCTTTTCCGGCTTTTACATCCTTCACCATGGTGGGGCGATGGAGGTGGTATAATAAGGATGACATTCCGCTAAAGCCTTCGGTGCCGAAGAGCTGCTCATAATGTAAGCTTCCATCCTCCTTTTTAAAGGTGGTATGGCGCTTATGCGGAATCTTTCCTAGTTTTTGATAAAATGGCATAGTCGTCTTTTTTAAGAGGTTTCAAATATTCATTTTGTCGCAGAGCTGAAAAAGAACATTTGTCAGTTTTTTGCCTGAGGGTGCACTTCTTCCCAATGTCGATGACTATGGAAGCGCTTTTTTTGCTCGGTGTTTTTTCGAATGGCCTTCTGTTCTTCGGGGCTGAGGTGTACCACACTTTGACATTCCTCCGAACAGCACTTCTCGTATTTCGCTGCGCAATTAGGACATTGAATAAAGAGCAGGTTACAAGCCACATTCGCACAGTTTACGTGGGTGTCGCAAGGCTCGCCACATTGGTGACAGTGGGAAATTACTTCATTGGAAATCCCTTCGCCCAAGCGCTCATCGAACACAAAGTTTTTACCGTGGAATTTATTGGGGAGCTCTTTGGTTTTTATCTGCCGGGCGTAGTCGATGATGCCCCCGTGTAATTGATTAACATCCTTAAAGCCATGGTGTTTAAGGAAGGCCGAGGTTTTTTCGCAGCGAATGCCACCGGTGCAGTAGAGGAGGATTTTTTGGTCTTCCTGACCTTTGAGTTTTTCCAGCACTTCTGGCAGTTCATCGCGGAAGGTTTCGGCTTCGGGTAAGATGGAATTTTCGAAGTGCCCAATTTCACTTTCGTAGTGATTGCGCATATCTACGACCACTGCACCTTCTTCCATGGCGCGGTTCCATTCATCGGCATCGAGGTGACGCCCTACATTGGTTACATCGTAGGAATCATCCTCCAGGCCATCGGCTAAGATGCGCTCTCGCACTTTGATAACCAATTTCAGGAAGGATTTACCATCGTCTTCCACCGCAATTTTAAAGGGAATGTCTTTGAACTGCGGCTTGGCATGCACCTCTTTTACAAAGCGCTCCCAGTTATGCTCGGGCACGTTCATTTGGGCATTAATGCCTTCGCGGGCCACGTAAATACGTCCCAGGCAATTAAGCTCCGACCATTCTTGGTAAAGTTGGTCGCGCATCGCTTGGGCATCTTCCAAAATTACGTAGCGGTAAAAGGAAACGGTGATGCGTTTAAAATCTTCGGCCTCCAAACGGGCTTGCAGCTCCTCACGACTAAAGCGATTGATGAGGCCCTTTTTTCCGGCATTAGGATCCATACTTTCGAAATTTTGGCAAAAATACGAAAGCTAAAATCGGGAAGTATGATAAATGTTAGTTTGGGGAGTTAGGGCTAATTCGCACAAGGTTTAGCAATTATCGACTAGGAGCGACACAATTCTCAATTCGCGATTCGCGAATTGAGAACTGATTTTTTAACAAACGGCAAACTTAGGGGCAAGGTCTTTTAGCCTTAGCCAGCAAGTTTTAAGCTTCCTTCCTTTTTGCACCACAAAGACTTTAGGTAGTATCAAGTTGCGCTTGCGGAGCATTTTTAGCAAGCTTGCGGAAGATCTGCTAAAAAGCTCAAGGGGTTTTTCCAAGAAGTACAAGAGGTTTTAGAAGAAAGCCCTTGAGGATTTTTTAAAAAGCACAGGTGGTTTTGAAGCCGTGATGCGGAAGCAGGGACGGAGCCTTCCGCTAAGAGCGAATCAATGAATCCTTCGGTGGCTAAGTCTAATGAGCTTGCTAATCTTAATGGACTTGATGAATCTAAGGTGGGCAATTACTCCTGTTAAGATTAAGCTAATCCCAATAGAAGGTAAGGGTAAACCATTAGCAGTTTGAAACATTAGGACTATTCCTATAAATAGGGCGATATAGGTTATTTTTAAGTAATGTTGATCGGCGCCGGGCAAAATTACGTGCGCCAATCCTCCTAGGGACTCTTTTAAGGGATAGGTCTTTAGGATTCTTCGAATTTCCGCTTCCCTTGATTCATCAGCAAGGACGGCTGCGGCCTTTTTTCTTTCGGAGCCAATTACCGCCAAGTATTTGGGTGTGAGTTTCCTTCCTTTTTCGGATTGGGCCAGAAGGATATCCAAAAATTTTTGGCGCTCATTAATTATGACCAAGAAACCTGTTAAAAGCTCGACCTTAACTTCTTTAGAGGCTTCTCTTAAAAAGCGTTTTTTGAAAGCCGTATAGGCTCTTTTTTTTCCAGCGTGTTTGGGGATATTTAGAACTTCGTAGTAATTGGTCATTTTCTTGATTGCGGCGGATGTTCCACGGTTCCGGTTTAATTTGGAGGCGTATAGCAGCTCCTTATGCTTAGGTCTCTGTTTATTTTTGAAAGCCGGCTTGGTAATTTGAGTAAGCAAGATTCCATTTAGCTAAGCTTAAAAAACCTGATAAAACATCATCTTCCAGTCTAATTTCCTTTGATTCAAACTCCTTTAATACGTACCCGATTAAATCCGTTTCATGGTCAAACTTGCCATTTTCAGCTTTAACTTGTTTCCTAAGCTTACGATACGCTGAGCTTAGATACACTTTGTCTCTTCTAATTTCAATAAGACCCGCGGCCAAAAGTTTAACCATTGCCGATTTCAGATCTTCATACCCATGAATGGTTCGGTCAAATGCATCGCCCGAGGCAATGATCCCTTCTAAACTTAGCCCAAAATACCCAAAGCGCTGTCCAAATAGGATGGACTGCATGACGATTCTATCATTCGAGTCAATTTCGAGCATCATTTAAGTTTAGGTGAAGGGTTTCAAAAAAGCAGCAGTTCTAATTGTGGATTTAATCAGCTTAGTAGTGCCCTTAAAATTAAGCGATTAATCCGAGCTCGACCAAAGTCAAATTATTTGCCTTGACAAATCAAGTATTTTGAAATGGGTTCTGAAGCTTCTTTTACCGCTCCCCCAAACCAAAAATAAACTAGCTTAGCCCGCCTATTCAGAGCGCTTAACAATGAGAAAAATCCTATCCCTTAGCTTGGCCGCCCTATTCCTTTCGGCCTGTAACTTTAATACCGAAGTAAGTCAAGATCCCGCCACAGCGGCCGAGCAAAACCTCGACCACCTTTTGGCTGGCGACTATGAAGCCATCTATGCCGATGCTTCTACAATAATGAAGAATTATGTTTCGGAAGAGGTGTTCTTGGCTATCGTGGAAATGCAAGAGCAGCTTAATGGCGAATTGGTGGAGGCCCGCCTCTTAGAGGAATCCACGGGCCGTTATCAGGAGCAGGTCACTCAGAAGTATGAGTATGAAATCACCAATGCCAAAGGAGAAAAAATAAACTATAGTGCCGAGTTTTTGAACGGTCATCTGCTGAAGCATTTTTTAGAGGAACCCGATTGGCGAGAAGAGCCGGAGCTTGCCCATAAATTAGTTTCGCCGGTGGCCGACCTGGTGGCAGCCGAGAACGCCCAAGCGGTGTATCAATTACTAGAGGGTAAATACCCCGAGGCGCAGGTGCAATCTCTGCTGCAGCAAATTAACCGCAATACCGCCGGGGCAAACAGTCGTTACCTCTACCATTGGACCGACAATGATGAAAACAATCAAATGATGGTGGCCTTTGTGTATGCCTATCAGGCTAAGGGAACTTTAGAGTACCGCTTCTATATTAAGGAGGATTACCCTTTTGCAGGTTTATTCTTTAATCCCGATTCTTCTATTCAACTCCCCTAAGCCTTAGCGGAGAATCTGTACCAGTTTTTCAACTTTTCCTTCGCCACCGCTTAGGGTGATTTGGTAAAATCCGGCTTGTAGGAAATCCAAGTAGAGCTGCTGGGTTCCCTTAGGGTCTAATGAGCCTATAGCCAGTTCTCGTCCTTGCAGATCAGTTAAACGATAGTGCGTTAAACTTCCTGCGGGATACGTCAAGGTGATTTGCTCTCGGCTAGGATTAGGGTAGAGGGCCACTCTCTGCGACAGTTCCGGCAAGCCTACATTGTTCACTGTAATGCAGGCCGAAGTGTCTACGCAATTGCCCAAGCTCACTTCTACCGCATAAGAACCGTTTTGTACAAAAGTGAATTGCTTGCCTTTGGCTCCAAAAATGGGACTGTAATTCGTATTGCAATTTAACCACTGAAAGCTAGCGGCGGTATCGGTTTCATTGGCTTCAAGTCGATTATTGGCAATCCGCTGGGCAGAGGAATCTAGCAGGGTAACCGTTAAATTGAGGTCCATAATGGTATCACAGCCTTGCACTGGACTAATGGTGTCGATATACTGACCACTTGCACTATATACTACCCCATTGGGTGCACGGTAAGGGCCGCAGGAATTTACGTTCAAATTGAGGTTGTAAATGCCCTGCAAGGGAGAGCTTACAAAGTTGGAGGCGTTTCCGCTCAGACTAAAACCGCTCATATTCCCATTAATATTTCCGGTCCCATCGTTAAGGGTAGTGATACTCGAATTATTCCCACCGGGGGAACCCTGATTAAAATCAAAACTCAATTGAAGGGTAGTATCACTCAAATCGGGTCCGCAGGCATTGTACAAGGTGCTTACTTCGCTGCTGCTCAGGGCCCGACTCCAAAGTCCTAAATCGTCCATCCGCCCCTGAAAGTAAAAGTTGTTTCCCGAAAAGGGGGTAAGGCCAATATTAAAGGCTTCATTCATGCTGCTTATGGTTCCGGTGGCCGGGATAGAGCTGGCCGAACTACCATCGTGATATAAAGTAAGGGTGCTGCCATTATAGCTCAGCACAAAATGGTTCCAGGTATTTAGGTTGAGATTGCCATTATAGGTGATGGTGTACACCGTGCCCGCACTATTGCGCAGACGCGCTTCGATATTACTACCACTTAATTGCAGAATGTAAAAATCCGCATTGGCATCATTGCGGAAGCCGGCGTATCCATCAAAGTCGGGCCAGCCATTGTTGTTATTGGTGGGGTACACCCAAAAGGCCATGGTCATTCCCGGACTATTCGCAATCAAAGCCGAAGCTGCTGGAACGATTACTTGATCGTTGGTGCCGTCAAAATCGAGGGCATTTTGGGCCTGGGCTTGGGAGCCGATGAATACTACAGCCAAGAAAAGCCATGTTTTTCGGAGATAGGAAAGGGTGGTCATGCTAAAGTGGTTTGATGATGAAAAGGTACAAAAGCGAAGCACTGCTGGCTTGGGCGGCTAGGCTTCTTTTTTTGCTTTAGGTCCGACCAGAATAAAGATTTGGGCGCCGATAGCAATCAGGACCAGAAAAACGATTTCAATTTTGGTAAACAGGTCGATGCTCTGCAGACTCCGCTCACTCATGGTTTTTTGTCGATAGCCCTCCTGCAACTGAATTTGGGATAAGTCGTAAAGGGTTTTTTCAATCCGCTTTATTTTCTCGAGGGCTAAGTTGCTGTTTTGCTGCCCCTCCAAACGCTTTAGCTCGGCGTAGTTTTCCTCAAAGCGGGTGAAGAGCTCTTGCTCCGATTTGGTGATTTTGGTTTGACGATAAGCCTCTAGCAACCTGTCAATTTGGGCGTTTTGCTCCGCCGTCTTATTTAGGACGCTGTCGGCCGTGTATAGAGCAATTTCCTTTTGATGCATCAGATTCGAAAGCTGGAAAATCAGGTCGCTGGCCACAATGCGATCCTCGTAAATGGTAACTACCGACTCCTTAATGTTATGGAAGTTTTTACGGTCTACTAAATTGGTGACCAGAACAATCGCAAATACCAAAAGGATGCCTACCAGCCATTTGATTCTATTGAAGTTGAGCATAAACTGAGCTTTGAGATGAGCTTAGGAAGATAAGCTTTTCTTCATGGGGAATCATGGCTTTGGCTAGCAATTTATAAGCAAGCAAAGCCAGTTTCCAGAGGCGGGAATAGTTCTACCTTTGGGCTCCTAAATCTCACATCCATATCATGTCGCGTCAGTTTTCCTTCGTATTCCTTGCCCTTCTCTTCTTCAGTGCTTGTCAAAACCCAAGCCCCAGCCAAATGGCAGAAGCCCAGCCCATAACCATGGAAGATGGGGCCGAAGAAGTACTGGCCAGCTTAAGCCTGGAGGAAAAGGTAGGGCAGTTGTTTATGATTGGCTTTTACGGTCCTGAGCCCAATTATTACCTCAATAAAATGATTAAGCAGCGTAATGTGGGCGGTGTTTTGCTGATGAAGTACAATATGGACAATCGGGACCAAACGCTGAAGATGCTCGAAACCATTCAAGCGACTGCTTTAAGTAATGGACCGGCTATTCCTCTTTGGTTTTCCATCGATCAGGAGGGTGGGGTAGTGACCCGCGCCAAGCTGGAAGGGATGCAAGAGTTTACCGCCCAAAAGGACATCCAATCCTCTAGCCAAGCAGCGACAGTTGCCCAGCGTAGAGCTAAGGAATTAAGCGATTTAGGGATTCATATCAACTTCGCTCCCGTAGTAGAATACATTCAGGATACCACCTCCTTTTTAGCTAAGCGAGTGTTTAGAGTGCAAAATAGGGAGGCCATTCCCGCTTTGGCTGGAAGCATGGTAAAGGCCTACACCGAAGGCGGTATTATTGCGGTGCCCAAACATTTTCCCGGACATACCGATCAATCTATGGACTCGCACGAAGGTTTACCGGTAGAACCCTTAAGTGCCGATTCCCTGCAAGCCTTGGTGACTACTTATGCCGACCTAATGCCGTATCAACCGCAAATGATTATGACCTCCCACGTGATGTATCCCGCGGTAGATAGTCTTTACCCTGCTACCCTTTCGAAAACGATTTTGGATTACCTTCGGGAGGACCTAGGTTATGAGGGTTTGATTATTACCGATGACATGGAAATGCAGGCCATGGAGAGTAATTACGCTATGGACCAAGCGGTGGTAACCGCCCTAAAAGCCGGCGTAGATATTCTGCTTTTTTCCAGTACTCCCCAAAAGCAGGCCGATGCTTATAATGCGGTGGTACAGGCCGTAAAGGAAGGGGACTTATCCGAAGCCTTAATTGATGAGAAAGTGTTGCGCGTTTTACGCTTGAAGCAGCAATATGTAAATCCATAAGGCTTAAAGCGCCTTTCTTCCCATTCGTTTTCTGAGTACTCCCTTCAATTAAAGGGCGATACCTTGTGGCTAAGCGCGCGAAAGACTTTAATTTCGCGCTGCGATTTAGCCAAAGACCCATGGATTACAATTTTCAAGAAATCGAGAAAAAATGGCAAGCCTATTGGGCGAGTCAGAAAAGTTTTGCCGCCGAGGAAAACAGTGAAAAGCCGAAGTACTACGTCTTAGATATGTTCCCTTATCCTTCGGGAGCGGGCCTTCATGTGGGGCATCCTTTGGGTTATATCGCCTCCGATATTGTGAGTCGCTATAAGCGTCATCAAGGTTATAATGTGCTCCACCCCATGGGTTACGATTCCTTTGGTTTGCCGGCGGAGCAATATGCCATCCAAACCGGGCAGCATCCGGCCATCACCACCGAGCAAAATATTAAGCGCTACCGGGAACAACTCGACCGGATTGGTTTTGCCTTCGATTGGGGTCGGGAGGTGCGCACTTCGGAACCAAATTTTTACCATTGGACACAGTGGATCTTTTTACAGCTTTTTGACTCCTGGTATAATTATGATCAGGAGCAAGCACAGTCTATCGAAGAACTGGTTTGGCATTTCCATAAAAATGGGAGCGAAGGTTTAAATGCCGCTTGCGAGGAAGACTTGCATTTTACCCCCGAGGAATGGGAGGGCTATGATGAAGCAACCCGCGAACGGATTTTACAAAATTACCGCTTGGCTTACCGCAGTGAAAGTACCGTTAACTGGTGTCCGGCCTTGGGTACCGTTTTGGCCAATGATGAGGTAAAAGACGGCCTTAGCGAGCGCGGTGGACACCCCGTTATCCAGAAAAAAATGATGCAATGGAGCATGCGTATAACGGCCTATGCCGATCGTTTGCTTTATGGTTTAGATCGCATCGATTGGTCCGAATCTTTAAAGGAGTCGCAACGCAACTGGATTGGTAAATCCAAGGGCGCTAGCGTGTTTTTCGCTTTAAAGGATCACGATGAAAAAATTGAAGTATTTACCACTCGTCCCGACACCATTTTTGGCGTAAGCTTTATGGTCTTGGCGCCGGAGCATTATTTGGTTGATCAAATAACGACCGAGGAACAGCGAGAGGCCGTAAAAGAATATCAGGAAGCCGCCGCAAAAAAGAGCGAGCGCGATCGCATGAGCGATGTAAAAACGGTAAGTGGTGTATTTACCGGGGCTTATGTTAAGCATCCTTTTAGTGGTGAGGATATTCCGGTATGGATTGCCGATTATGTGTTAGCCGGCTATGGCACCGGAGCGGTTATGGCTGTACCCGGTCATGATAGTCGCGATTGGGCTTTCGCCGATAAATTTGATTTGCCCATTTTGGAAGTGGTGAGCGGCGGAAATGTAACCGAAGCTTCCTACGATGCCAAGGAAGGCAAATTGGTGAATAGCGATTTCCTTAACGGATTGGAGGTACAAGCGGCCATTGCCAAGGCCATTGAAGCCATTGAGGAACAAGGGCTAGGCACCGAAAAAGTGAACTTCCGTCTCCGTGATGCCGTATTTGGTCGGCAGCGTTATTGGGGCGAACCTATTCCCATTTACTATGTGGATGGCTTGCCCCGTCGGGTGAAGGAGGAGCATTTGCCTTTAGAACTTCCAGCGGTCGATAAGTTTTTACCCACGGAGGATGGAGAGCCGCCTTTAGCGCGGGCTTCGATGTGGAGCTATCATCCCGATAAGGGCGTGGTTCCGGCCGGGGAAGGATACCCCTTAGAAACCACCACCATGCCCGGTTGGGCGGGCAGTAGCTGGTACGACCTACGCTATATGGACCCGCATAATCGGGAGGCTTTTGCCGATCAGGAGAAATTGGATTACTGGCAAAACGTTGACCTCTATATTGGCGGTTCGGAGCATGCTACCGGTCACTTATTATACACCCGTTTTTGGCATAAATTCTTGGTCGATAAAGGTTACCTACAAAGCGAGGAACCCTTTAAGAAATTGATCAACCAAGGGATGATTTTAGGCTACTCGGCTTTTGCTCATCGTATCGAGGGCAGCAACGTGTATGTCTCTGCCGAAAAGGCAAAGGAGCATAAAACCACCAAGGTTCATGTAGATGTGAGCTTAGTGAATGCTTCCGATGAATTGGATATTGAGGCCTTTAAGAAATGGCGCGATGATTTAAAGGAGGCCGAATTTGATTTCGAAGGCAGTTTCAAAGTGAGCCGTGAGGTAGAGAAAATGTCGAAGTCCAAATTTAATGTGGTAAACCCCGATGATATCATTGCCCAATACGGCGCTGATACCCTTCGCTTATACGAGATGTTCCTCGGGCCTTTAGAACAAAGTAAGCCCTGGAACACCGCCGGGATTAGTGGAGTGCACAATTTCCTTAAGAAACTTTGGCGCCTTTATCACCAAGGAGGAGCTTGGAATTTGATTGATGCTGATGCGAACGAGAAGGAATTAAAAACCCTCCATACCCTCATCAAAAAGCTAAATGAGGACATTGCCAACTTTAGTTTCAATACTTCGGTAAGTGCTTTTATGATTGCCGTAAATGAACTTTCCGATCAGAAATGCAATAAGCGAGGGGTATTGGAGGTATTGCCGGTTCTTATTTCGCCCTTTGCTCCACATATTGCCGAGGAGCTTTGGAATCGATTGGGTAATCCGGGTTCGATTAATGAAGTACCTTATCCAAAGCATGAAGAGAAGTACTTGGTCGAAAGTTCGGTGAAGTACCCCATTTCCTTTAACGGGAAAGTGCGTTTTACCCTTAACCTTCCGGCAGATATGCCTAAGGATGAGGTGGAAAAAACCGTAATGGCCGAGGCCAAAACCGCGCAGTATTTAGATGGTAAAGCGCCTAAAAAGGTAATTGTGGTTCCCGGTCGCATCGTGAACATTGTACTTTAATCTCCAGCTTTTCGGGATTAAAATTTCTTACTAGCTTTTCCTTTCTCGTACCTTTACGAGGCATGAAACCGGAACCACCGAGCATATTGCCCCGCCGAAAGGACGAGAAGGAAAAGAAGCGCTTATTAATCCAAGATGCTTTTTCCTACTTGTTCAAATCAGCCGGTCTGATTATTTGGTTTGTAGTATTTGCTTTGGCCCTTTTGGAGATCAAGCAGTATTACCATATCGACTTAATTCCCGGTTACGATAGTGCGGTCGATGATGTTTACGGAGCCGTGCGTGGTTTTTTATCGGAGCTCTTCGGATTCTAATACCAATTTGCTCTGGCATTGCGTTTGCTATACTTAAGCTAAACACCAATCATGAAATCCCTTTTTCTCAGTCTTCTCAGTATCGTGCCCCTCAGTTTTTGGACTAGCCTTTCGGCAGATGAACCGCAAGCAAATCGGGTGCATGAACTTCGTGATTTAGGGCAATCGGCCTTCCGTCCCGGCGAGGTACTCGAATACAATATCCGCTACGGACTTATTGAAGCGGGAACCGCCAAGCTTGAAGTAAAGGAAATGGCCAAACGCGCCAATCGACCCTGTTACCATGTAGTGGGTACCGGTCGTTCGGTGGGGATGACCGAATGGTTTTTTAAAACTCGCGATCGCTATGAGAGCTATATCGACGCCGAAGCGATGGTGCCCTGGGAGTTTATTCGCGATGTGAATGAAGGTGGTTATGAGATTGAAAGACATTTGATTTTTGATCAGTACGCCCAAACTGTGGTCGATCGTAAAGCCCCACACAAGGGGGAGTTTAGCTATGAGGCCTACGCTCAAGATATGATTAGCGCATTTTACTTTGCGCGTTCTTGGGACGCCAGCAAGCTTAAGAAAGGTGATGAAATAAGCTTTACCATGTTTTTAGATCACGAGCAGTTTCCTTTCAAATTGCTCATCCTCGGCCGAAAGAATATCAAAACCAAATGGGGAATGGTTCCTTGTCTTGCTTTACGTCCCAAATTACAGGAGGGAAGAGTGTTTAAAGAAGAGGAGGGCATGACCATCTACGTAAGTGATGATGCCAATAAAATTCCAGTGCTTATTGAGTCTTCCTTATTTATTGGTACCGTAAAGGTAGAATTGAGTGGCTACAAAGGTCTTCGCCACAAATTGCGGCTTAAGTAGTGCATTTGTATTAGCTTTACAGAGCTAAATTAAAGACCATGCCTCAAGATATTAAGATCACCCCCGATATTCAGGATCGGCTCAATCGTTTGGCCGATAAATACCAGGCGAGTGGCCAGGAATTACTGGACTTTTTAGATGGTCTGCTGTATCAAGATTACAATACCTATTGGGACTATATACACCTCGATACGCTTTTGTCCCTTCAAACGCCAATCACCGATATTCCGGATGAGGAGATCTTCATCATGTATCACCAAATCACGGAGCTGTACTTTAAGCTTTCCCTACATGAGTTTCGGCAGTTAGCAGATGAAGTAAGTCCAACGGCCGAATCGATGCGAACCAAGCTTCTCCGCGTGAATCGTTATTTCGAAGCGCTTACACGTTCTTTCGGAATCATGGAGCAAGGGATGGACCGACATCAATTCCTCAAGTTTCGGATGTCCTTAATTCCGGCATCCGGTTTTCAGTCGGTGCAATACCGTTTGGTAGAACTATGTGCTACGGATATGATTCACTTGGTCGACAAGGACCACCGTGATGCTATGCAGGAGCACGATCCCAGCATTGAGCAGATGTACGAATACATCTACTGGAAGAAAGGCGCCACCATTGCCGAATCGGGCCATAAGACCCTAACCCTAAAGCAGTTTGAAAAGAAATACTCCGCCATGATTATCCGTCATGCCAAGGAGTTTTACCATACCAATCTGTGGCAGAAGTATTTACTACTCTCGGAAGAAGAGCAGCAGGATCAAGGGCTTAAAGATCAGATGCGTTTACTCGACTTGAATGTAAACGTGTATTGGCCTTTACAGCACTACAAAACTTCGGTAGTTTATTTAGCGCGCCGTCCGGCAGATGTGCGCGCAACCGGGGGTACCAACTGGCAGAAATACTTACCACCCCGTTTCCAAAAACGTATTTTCTATCCCGAACTGTGGACGCAACAAGAAAAGGATGAATGGGGTAAGTCTTGGGTACACGAAGTTTTAGAAGAGGTAAAGAAAAATGAAGCGGCGCGGCAATAATCTTATTTTGCGTTCGTTACACCCTCGGGCTTTGTATATTTGCCGCCCTGCAACCACCTACTAGTCAAATACTCCTATGCAGCGAAAGATAAAGTTGGTTTTAGTCCTTTTGGTACTAGCCACCCCTTTGCTAATATTAAATAACCTCGGCGTTTTCGACCGTTTTGTAGCTAGCGATAGTCAGGCTACCGAGCCACTCCTCGAAGAAACCGCTCTCCTTGAAACTCCCGAAAGTCAGTTTCGTTATGGTTTACCCGTCGACTCTTTTGAGCTTATCGACGATGTTATTGCCAATGGGGAAAGTTTCAGCAATATCATGCTCGAGTTTGGTATCGACTACGGTATGATTCACCGCATTGCTACCAATTACAAGGAGGTATTTGATGTACGGAACCTTCGCAGCGGAAAAAACTACACCATCTTCGCCGAGAATCGCGATAGTTCGCAAGTAGCCCGTTATATGGTGTACCGCCCTTCGGCCATTAATTATGTGGTATTCGATTTAAGAGATAGCGGCGAAGTATACTTGGGAGAGGAAGAGGTAACGATTAAAGAAAAGTCCATCAGTGGCGTAATTAGCTCCTCTTTATATGAAAGCTTAATCGAAGAAGGAGGCTCTCCAGCCCTCGCGGTGGAGCTGTCTAAGGTTTATGCTTGGACCATCGACTTTTTCCGCATTCAACCGGGCGATTACTTCAAACTCATTTATGAGGAGAAATACATTCAGGATTCAGTATTGGTGGGGATGGGTCGCATTTTAGCGGCTAACTTTCACCATAGCAATCGTTCCTTCTACTCTTTCTATTACGATAATGATACGACCTACCGCGACTATTTTGATGAGGAAGGGCGTAGTCTTCGCAAGGCCTTCTTAAAAGCGCCTTTGGATTTCTTCCGAATTTCCTCACGCTTTAATCCGCGCCGTTTTCATCCCGTTTTAAAAAGGGTGAAACCGCATTTAGGAACCGATTATGCGGCACCGCACGGTACGCCCATTATGTCTACCGCCGATGGCGAAGTTATCGCAGCGGCCTACACCCGTGGAAATGGAAACTACGTTAAGGTGCGTCACAATAGTACCTACACCACCCAATATTTGCACATGAGCAAGTTTGCCAAAGGCATCCGCAAGGGAAGTCGCGTGCGTCAAGGGGATGTAATTGGTTACGTGGGAAGCACCGGACTAGCTACCGGACCACACGTATGTTATCGCTTTTGGGTAAATGGACAACAAGTGGATCCCTTACGACAAGACCTGCCTGAAGCGGAACCCATCAGTGAAGCATTTATGCCTGATTATATGGACTTCATGAAGCCCTTGAAAAAGCGCATTGATTCGCTCGAACTTCCTTTAGCCGAGCCAGATGAGCCCAAGCTTCGTTTGGCGAGCTTAAATGAAAAGCAGTCTTAAGTCGTTTTATTAACGATGGTGCTACTGGCCTGATCGACACTCATCACCACGAGGTCGGCAATATTTACGTGATAGGGCCGGCTAATCACAAAGGAAATGATATCAGCAATATCCTCGGCTTGTAAGGGTCTAAACCCTTTATAAACCTTCCCGGCTTTTTCGGTGTCCCCTTTAAATCGGACCTCACTAAATTCGGTTTCCACCATTCCGGGGTGAATCGCACCCACTCTAATATTGTGCTTGTTGAGGTCGATTCGCATGCCTTGATTGATAGCGTCTACCGCATGTTTAGAAGCACAATACACGTTTCCATTCGGGTAAACTTCCTTAGCTGCGGTTGAACCGATATTAATGATATGCCCTTTTTGAGCGGCAATAAAGCGAGGCATAATGGTCTTTGAGACATACAGCAAACCTTTAACGTTAATGTCCATCATCGCTTCCCAATCGTCTAAATTGCCATTTTGAATGGGGTCTAAGCCATGCGCGTTTCCGGCATTGTTGATGAGTACGCTAATGTTTTGAAAGGCCTCGGGTAAACTGTTTATCTGCTGGATTACTTCTTCACGGTCGCGAACATCAAACACTAGGCTATACACCTCAGTAGAAACGGATAACTCTGCTTTAAGGTTTTCCAATCTATCCGCACGTCGGCCGCATAAAATCAATTTATAGCCTTCTTGCGCTAAACGCTCGGCAGTTGCTTTGCCAATGCCACTGGTGGCCCCGGTTATAAAAACAGTTCCTTTATCCATGCTCATCTTTTAATTCTTGGTTTGCTTTAAGGTCGAGCACGCGCATTTGTAAACTGGCCTGACCTCTAAATACATTGAGCTCTAAATGAAAGAGCAGCGCTACACTTTCTTCCTTTTGTAAGATAGCTAGCTTGGAGCCTAAGTTAAAGCCTATTCCCTCAATACACAATCCGCTATCGGGATCTACCAAGTTTAATTTTAGGTGTTTACCCTCCTCGCCAACCACGCGTGAGCCTTGGTCTTTTAAGCCGCGAATGAGAAAGGTAGGCGCTAAATTTTCGGGACCGAAGGGGGCAAATCGTTGAATAAGGCGATACAACTTGGCGTCAATATCCTCGGCGGTTATTTCCAAGTCATAGTGCAATCGCTCCAGTCTTTGCTCCGGTAAAATTTGTTCGCGAACCGCTTTTTCAAAGGCGGCTTTAAAAGCAGGTAGTTGCTCGGGTTTTAGCGTCATTCCTGCTGCCGCTGCATGACCTCCAAATTGAATCAACTCTTGCTCACAGGCCTCCAAAGCTTTGTAGAGGTCGAAACCTTCCACCGAACGAGCCGAGCCCGCTAGTTTATCTCCAGATTGGGTAAGAACGATGGTGGGGCGATACCAGTTTTCAATCAGGCGGGAGGCCACAATCCCAATAACGCCTTTATGCCACGATTGGTCGAAAACCACCGTGCTATAAGCTTCCGCGGGAATGTCTTGCTCAATTTGGGCTAGGGCCTCTTTAGTAATGCTTCGGTCGAGTTCCTTGCGCTCTTGATTTCGGTTTTCAATTTCCTTGGCAATCTCGGGTAGGAGACTCAGATCTTGTCCGCGCAGCAGGTTTACTGCTTCTCCGGCATGAGCCAGTCGACCAGCCGCGTTAATGCGCGGAGCGAGAATGAAAACCACATCACCAATACTCAAACGCTTATTTACACTTCCGGAGGTTTCCAGTAAAGCCTGAATTCCTTCGGAGGGGTCGGAGTTAATTTTTTCTAATCCAAAGTGCGCTAGCACCCGGTTTTCACCAGTCATGGGCACGATATCGGCGCCAATACTTAAAGCCAATAAATCCAATTGACGCCAGGCTTCAGCCTCATCAATTTCCCATTCTTTACAAAGGGCCTGGCAAAGTTTAAAGCCCACTCCACAACCACTTAAACCTTTATAGGGATAGGGGCAATCTTTCCGTTTGGGATCTAACACGGCCGCTGCTTCGGGTAGGCTGGGTCCGGGAGTATGGTGATCGCAAATAATAAAGTCGATGCCTTTTTCCTGGGCATAGCCAACCTGCTCCAAAGCTTTAATGCCGCAATCTAAGGCGATGATTAAGCTTACCCCCTCCGCGGCAGCGGTATCAATTCCGGCGAGGGAAACCCCATAGCCTTCCTTATAGCGATCTGGTATGTAGGTGATAAAATTATCGTAGTGTGGAGCTAGAAAATTGGCCATCAAGGCTACAGAGGTGGTGCCATCAACATCGTAGTCACCATAAATCATTATACGCTCTGCCTGGGTTTTTGCCTGATGGAGGCGCCTAACCGCCCGATCCATGTCCTTCATTAAAAAGGGGTCGTGCAGTTGCGTCAAGCTCGGTTTAAAAAAAGCGCGGGCACTTTCAAAGTCATGGATTCCTCTTTGCAAGAGCAGCTCCAGAATGAGCGGATCCAAATCCAATTCTTCTTTCAGCTTTTGGAGCTTCTCGGGGGAAGATTGTGGCTTGGGTAGCCATTGGATTTCTTTCGCTTTGATCATGTTTCAAAGGTACAAAGAGCCAAGGCTTGAAACCTTTTCAAATGATTTCTAAGCGTTTCTTTTAGCGGTGATGCAGCTGAACCTTGATGGTTACTTCTTCCCCAATAGTAAAGCTGCTGTAGTCTGGTCCTAATCCGTACTCGAGTCGGTTAATCGTAAATTGACAAGTAAGCAATTGGTTGTTCTGAATAAGCCAAACCGTGATTTCCTTTTTTTGATCTTTTACTTGCAAGATGCCCTTTACCTCCCATCTATTATCACCCAGGTACTTATAGGTTTTTCCGGTGAAGCATATTTGGGGATATTGGCTCACATCAAAGAAATCAGGACCACGCAGGTTTTTATCTCGCATGCTAATGCCGGTATGGATGGTGCTAGCGTCTAAGCATACCTTTAATAGGTTTTTCTTTTTCGCGTCGGGGTTGAGGTAAGCCCAGCCAGAGAGGCCCGAGAAGCTCCCTTCAACGGTGTTCACCTTTAAATTTTGAACTTCGAAACTTACCTTGGACTGACTGGTGTCGAGGTTTTGCGCCTGAGTAGTAAGGGCAAAAAGGCTAAGAAGGAAAAAAACGGCAATTCGCATTAATGGTGATTTTTAATCTGTGTATCGATGGAATATTTATGGAGCAGTTGAAATAATTCGTGCACCAATTCTTCTTCTAAATCCAGACTTAGGCCTTTTTGTTTACGGTTTTCGAGCACCTTAAACCAGCGACGCATTTGGAAAATGGTAGCTTGGTTTTCGTACTTCACCGGTCCAATGGCCTTGGCTAAATCTTGCCGACGGGCGATTAAATCGAGGATGGAGGAATCAACTTGATCTATCTGACGACGAAGTTCTTCTAATTTGGAAATAAAGCGCTCATCGTCAATGGCTTCTTCCCGCTTTTCAAGGGCCTTGTAAACTAAGTCTAGGTCGTAGGGCCGCAGTTGCTGCAAGGGATCACTTAGGGCCTTATGGGGTTCAATATGCGATTCAATCATAAAACCATCCATTCCAAGGTCGAGGGCCGATTGGCAAACTTCTCCAATAAGCTCGCTTCGACCGGCAATATGGCTGGGGTCGCAAATAACAGGTAAATCTGGGGCGAGCCGGCGGAGTTCAAAAAACACCTCCCATTTAGGTTCGTTGCGGAAGGGCTGACTTTGATAAGCGAAAAAACCGCGGTGAATGGCGGCTAGTTTTTTTAGTCCGGCTTGTTGGAGACGTTCAATAGCCCCCAACCATAATTTCACTTCTGGGTGAATGGGGTTTTTTATGAAAACAGGAATATCAGTACCCTCCAAGGCATCGGCAATTTCCTGCACATAAAAGGGGTTTACGGTGGTGCGCGCCCCAATCCACAGCATATCGATTTCCTCTTTTAGGGCTTCTTCCACATGCTTGGCATTCGCCACCTCAGTAATTACCGGAATCTGATGCTTGGTACCAGCTTGTTTGAGCCATTTAAGAGCGGGTGCCCCAATGCCTTCAAAGGAACCGGGCTTTGTGCGGGGTTTCCATACCCCACCTCTAAAGGCCGACACCAAGCCTGATTTTGCTAAGGAATCAGCGGTATTCATCATCTGCTCCTCGCTTTCTACACTGCAAGGGCCGGCAATTAATAATGGGCTGGATTTAGGCGACAGCCACGCCTCAATAGGTTCAATCTGCATAGATTGGATATCAAGCTACTTAAATAAGGTTTAAAGCTTATTTAGGTTCATGAAGTACCAATAAAGGTAATTGGGTGTGGTAGGCTAGTCTGCTCGTTACACTGCGGTGGAACATTCCTTCAAAAAAGCCATAGCGCTTGGCGATTGCGGCAATTACATTCGCGTCCTCTTTCTTGGCTTCCGCCGTGATGGCTTCTTCGATATCCGAGTTTTTTAAGATGCTAAACTCGTGGGTAACCTCGGCTAGATGCTTGGTGTAAAAGGCACGACTTCCATCGGCTGGAGCCTTTTCATTTTGCACGTGTACAATGTCCACACTCGCGCCCAGCGTTTTAGCAAAGTTCCGTAAACGTTCCAGGGGTTGCTCCTTAACTTTTGGATCGAGGTCACAAGCAAAAACAATCTTTTTAATGCCCTTCCATACCGCCTCGGGAGGAATGATTAAAACCGGCTTTTTCGTGTTTTGAATCACGCTTGCTGCATTGGAGCCAATTAAAACTTCTTCTAAACCACTAGCTCCTTTGGTTCCCATTACGATCAGATCAATTTTCTCCATTTTGGAGGATTCGGAAATTAATCGGATGGGGTTACCAAGACGAACCAGCGTGTCAAAGCCAGAACCATATTTATCTTTCAACTTGGCTTCCAAATCCTTCATATTGCTTTCTGCATTTTCCTTCATCACCTCCAAAAGTGAGGTGCTCATGGAACGATCGGAATAGGGAAGGTCGTAAGCGTGAAGAACAGTTACATGTCCATTGCCGGCCCTTGCAATTTGAAAGGCAAACTCCGTGGCTAATTCCGCATTATCGGAAAAATCGGTAGGGATTAAAATGTTCATTTTTAGCGTTTTAGGTTCGGTTTACGCGTTTGGGCGTCGATACATGCTAAGGTAATCATATTTACGATTTCCCGCACGGATGCTCCCATTTGTAAAATATGCGCAGAGCGATTTACTCCTAGCAGCATCGGACCTAAAGCCTCGGCAGCTTCAAAGGACTGGAGCATCTTATAGGCAATGTTACCGGAGGCTAAATCAGGAAATACAAAGCCATTTACCTTTTTGCCGACCAAAGTGCTAAAGGGGAAGTTCTCTTTCAGGAGTTCCTGATCTAGCGCAAAATTAGCCTGCAGCTCACCATCTACAATTAAGTCGGGATCTTCCTTATGTAAAATTTCGGTGGCTTTGCTCATGGTTGTCGACACCTCATCGTTTCCAGTACTGCCGAAATTAGAATAGCCTAAAAGGGCAATGCGGGGTTGCATATTAATCCGACGAATGGCTTCGGCCAAGAGTTTTGTGATTTGGACGATATCTTCAACATTAGGGTTTTTGATTACCGTCGTATCCGCAAAGAACATCGGCCCTCTCTTGGTGAGCATAATGTACATCCCCGCGATTCGACTAACCCCTTCGGAGGCCCCCATAATTTTAAAGATGGGTTTTATCACCTCCTTATAGCGTTTGGTGGTCCCCGAGATAAAGGCATCCGCATCGCCTAGTTCGGTCATGGCCACACCGTAGTAATTCCGATCGCGCATGTACTTGCGCGCCTCGTACATAGTAATGCCCTTTCGTTGCCTTTTCTCGTAAAGCAATTTGGCATAGGCCTCGGATTTAGGTCCTGATTCGCGTGGGTCAATTACCGGTAAATGAGCGATGTCTTCCAGTCCGTTTTCGTTGATTAGCTCAGCGATTTTATCTCTTTTTCCGAGGAGAATCGGACGAGCCAAACCTTCGTCAACCACTATTTGAGCAGCTTTTAAGGTTTTTAAATCATCGCCTTCGGCCAGTACCACGCGTTGCGGATTTTTCGAAGCCTTTTCCTGGGCCAGTCGAATAAATTTATCGTCTCTACCTAGGCGACTCAAGAGTTGCTCGCGATAGGCGTCCCAATCTTTGATGGGCTCCTGGGCAACTCCACTATCCATGGCCGCTTTGGCTACTGCCTTTGCTACTTTGGTGATTAGGCGAGGGTCAAAGGGTTTGGGTATGATATAATCAGCGCCAAACTGAAGGTTACTTTCATTGTAAGCGAGGTTTACAATTTCGGGTACGGGCTCTTTCGCCAAATCGGCAATCGCCCGGGCGGCGGCGATTTTCATTTCCTCATTAATGCTTTTTGCTCGTACATCCAGAGCGCCTCTAAAAATGAAGGGGAAGCCCAGCACATTATTTACTTGGTTAGGATGGTCGGATCGACCGGTAGCAATAATGATATCCTTACGCGCCTGTTTGGCTTCGTGATATTGAATCTCGGGGTTAGGATTGGCAAGAGCGAAAACGACCGGGTTTTTAGCCATGCTACGCACCATATCCTGACTAAGAATTCCGCCCACCGAAAGACCAACAAAAACATCGGCGTCGACCAAGGCTTCCTCCAAAGTATCGCGATCTGTTTCTCTCGCGAAGTAGGCCTTTTCTTCTTTGAGGTCTTTTCTCCTTTTGGTTAAAATCCCTTTGCTATCTGCCATTAAAAGGTTTTCGGGCTTTACGCCCAAGCTCATAAATAACTTGGCCGTAGCACTGGCGCTGGCACCGGCACCGTTAAAAACCACTTTTATTTCACCTAACTTTTTGTCGACAAACTCCACCGCATTAAGCAGGGCTGCACTGGCGATGATGGCCGTACCGTGTTGGTCGTCGTGCATCACCGGAATGTCTAGTTCGGCTTTAAGTCGCTCTTCGATGTAGAAGCTTTCGGGGGCCTTGATATCTTCGAGGTTAATCCCTCCAAAGGTGGGGGATATAGCTTTTACGTGTTCTACAAACTTGGCGGGGTCTTTTTCGTCAATCTCAATGTCGAAAACATCGATATCGGCAAAAATCTTAAAGAGAACCCCTTTTCCTTCCATGACGGGTTTGCTGGCTTCGGCTCCGATATCACCTAAACCCAAAACGGCAGTGCCATTGGAGATTACGGCAACCAGGTTTCCCTTAGCCGTGTATTTATACACGTTTTCTTTATCGCGGGCAATTTCCAAACAAGGATCGGCCACTCCCGGAGAGTAGGCAATGGATAGGTCCCTTTGCGAGTTACTGGGTTTGGTAGGAATCACCTCAATTTTCCCGGGGCGCCCTTGGGCGTGGTACTCCAGGCTTACCTTCTTACTTATTTTAGCTGCCATGATATGTTTTTAACTTAAAACAGGAAGTTATTGTTTGGGTACCTCCTGGCGTGAATTTCGGCCACCGTTTCGTACAAGCGATTGCGTAAATCCTCCACATTTTCTTTTTCTGTAGCCGATATAAATACAGCTTGACGGTCGGTACGGGCAAACCAAGTAGCCTTCCATTGGTCGAGGCTTAAATGTCGATTATTTTCCGCTTCCGTCAAATCATCTGGATCGCGATATTCTGGTTCGTAGGCGTCAATTTTATTGAAAATCATGATGGTTGGCTTATCCGTTCCATCTATTTCAGCGATGGTTCGGTCTACCGTTTCAATATGCTCTTCAAAGTTAGGATGGGAAATATCCACTACTTGCAGGAGAACATCAGCCTCGCGCACCTCATCCAAAGTTGATTTGAAGGACTCCACCAGTTGGGTGGGGAGCTTGCGAATAAAACCAACTGTATCACTAAGGAGAAAAGGGAGATTATGAATCACTACTTTTCGCACAGTGGTATCGAGGGTAGCGAAGAGCTTGTTTTCGGCAAAGACCTCTGACTTGCTCATGAGGTTCATCAAGGTAGATTTACCAACATTGGTGTAACCTACCAGGGCTACTCGCACCATGCTGGCCCGATTCGAACGTTGCACCGCCATTTGCTTGTCGATTTTCACCAATTGCTTTTTAAGCAGGGAGATCTTATCGCGAATAATTCTTCGGTCGGTTTCAATTTCGCGTTCACCAGGACCTTTCATTCCAATACCCCCTTTTTGCTTACTAAGGTGGGTCCACATATTCGTAAGGCGTGGCAGGAGGTACTGATATTGTGCTAATTCGACCTGCGTCCTCGCATAGGAGGTTTGGGCCCTTGCGGCGAAAATGTCTAAAATCAAATTGGTGCGATCCAAGACCTTAATTTCAAAAATGCGTTCCACATTCTTGATTTGGGAAGGGGAGAGCTCATCATCAAAAATCGCCAAGTCAATCTCCTCCGCTTTAATGTAAGCGGCGATTTCTTGAATTTTCCCAGAGCCTAAAAATGTCTTTGGGTTAGGAGCGTCTAATTTTTGGGTGAAGCGCTTTAATGAATCTGCTCCGGCAGTATCGGCCAAAAAGGCCAACTCATCCAGATATTCATTTACTTTTTCTTCGCTCTGAAATGCGGTAATCGCACCAATTAAAACCGCGCTTTCACGCTTATTAGAGGTTTTCTTTTTGGTTTCAATCATAATTTAGGAAAGCCAGGCCTCCCAAGGAATCCGAGATAAAATGAGTACGGCTCCAATGCTGTAGTAAATCGCCAGATGTTTAAATTTTGCTGGGCTGCTTGATTTGCGCTTTGCTCCAGAATACCCAACGGTAATCAGGGCAATGCCGATAATCATAATGCTGATGTGTTCTACAGCATAGAAACGGGCAATATCATTTTTCATAAAGCCTTCTTGCGAGAAGTATTGGAATCCTTTGGGGCCAATAAAGTATAATAATAGTCCGAAAACTAATTGCAAGTGACTGAGGATTAGCGTAAAAAGGGCTAGTAGCTTATCGGTTTTACCGAATTCAGCTTTGCCTCCTACTTTAATCCAAAAGCTAATAATGCTAATCAGTAATAAAGGTAAAAATAGATAGGGTAGTGAGCTATGTAAGTGTAGCAGTCCTGTTTGCATTGCAATCGTTTTTGCAAAGGTAAGCAATCAAGTAATCCACTACTTGCGATTATGCTCGAGGACTTTTTTAAGAGAATTTTCTACGTAATCGCGCTTAGCTTGATCGAGGAAGTAGAGGTCAAATCGGCGAAGCTTCTTGTCGCCTGTGCTGGAATGTACGGTAATGATCACTTTATACTTCAAGAATCCTTTTTGAATGCTATAATCCGCTAAGATGTTTTTAGCAAACTCGTAATGCTTATGCTTCGGGCTTTCCAAAAAGCCAAAAACTAAACTACGGGTATCAATATGGATAATCTCGTACTCATCTTCGTAAGAAAAGAATGAAAACCGCAGTAAACCAAGAATTAATAAAAGTGCTAATGATACTATGGCCAATTCGTGATTGGGGGAAAATATCTGAAAGACTTCCTTTTAATAATGATAAGAAAAGGTCGAATACGATTAATGCCATGAGTAGACGAACCACCCATTTCATCGCCTGAAAAAAACGTTTGTTATCAACACTCATAAAAAAAATACCAGCCCCAATTTTAGTGTGGGCGGCCTGTCCCTCTTAATCTAGCAAAATTACTAGATACTTCGAATTCTCCCAGAATTTTTCGGGATTTGTAATTTTTAGAGACTTTTTTAAATCTCCTTCCTCCTCATATACGTAAGTATCGCTGGAGTGGTTTGTTACTAACTCCACTTTTTTATACTCCCCATTAAAGCTCAAATTGGTAGAATTACGAATATCTATTTGGGTAAAGTATTCAGTATTAAAATCATCCACTAGCGTTTCGGTGCGGCCAATGCCGATAAATCCACCTTCTTTATCTACCACTCCAGCTTCTTTAAGTTCCTTGTAGGTGCCCATAGTGTAATAGGCCTTATGCAGTTCGGAGTCTTGTTTGTCGATTTGCTTGCGCTGAGCTAAACCTGTTTCGGTTAAGATGCCAACTTTGGTGTTGAGCTGATCAATTTGAAAATTCGCCTCCTTTAATTGGGTGTAAAGGGCCACGATTTCTTCGTTCTTCTTTTCAATTTGGCGGTTCAAATTCTCCACCATTTTTTGAAACTTGCGCGTATCGCCGCGACTGGATGCTAATTTGCGACGCAAATCGTCGATGGTTGATTTATTCTCCTCCAATAAGGAGTTGATGGCTTCGATATCTGATATCAGTTTTGCGCGACGATCGCCGGTGTTATTATTAAATTCAGGGTTTCCAGATTGAACTTCACGAATGGATTCCTCACGAGAGCGAATCGAGTCCAAATTGCTTTGCACATCATCGAAGGTGGCCATGAATTCGGTAATAGCCGATTCTTGATCCGCACTATACGTTTTTAAAGAATCTACTTCTGCTTTTAAGCGTGCATTCTCTGCTTCTATTTCCTGATTACAAGCCGTAAAAATTATGAGGCTTAAGGAGATGATGCCTAATTTTTTTAACATTTTGGTCGTGTTTAGTGCTTTTGGGCTGTTCTAATGTAGTTAATTAATCCTTTAGTGCTCGCGTCTTTGTCGATTTCAAGGTCTTCTTTAAGCAGTGGTAATATGGTTCCGGCGAGTTGTTTTCCCAGTTCTACTCCCCACTGATCAAAGGAATAAATATTCCAAACGATGCCTTGAATCAAAATCTTATGTTCATAGGCTGCTATTAGCGCTCCTAAGCTTTCGGGGTCCGACTTTTTTCCAAGGATGGAAGTGGTCGGTCTATTGCCTTCAAATACGCGGTAAGGTCCAATTTTGGCTATCTTTTCTTGGGAATCCCCACGGGCACGCATTTCCGCTTCTACTTCTCCTGAAGTTTTACCCATCATTAGGGCTTCCGTTTGGGCTAAGAAGTTAGATAGTAGTTTTTGATGATGATCGCCGATCTCGTAATGACTTTCTGCGAAAGCGATAAAGTCGGCCGGAATAAACCGGGTTCCTTGATGCATAAGCTGGAAAAAGGCATGCTGACCATTCGTGCCAGGCTCGCCCCAAATGATTGGGCCGGTGGCATAGTTTACTTTTTGGCCATTGCGATTGATGTATTTCCCATTACTCTCCATATTCCCTTGCTGGAAATAAGCGGCAAAGCGATGCATATTTTGATCATAAGGAATAATCGCTTCACTTTCGGCCCCTAAGAAATTGACATACCAAATGCCCAAGGCAGCCATTAACATGGGTATATTATCTTTAAAATCAGCTTTGGCCAAATGAAGGTCCATTCCATGCGCCCCTTTTAATAGCTTCTCAAAGTTTTTATAACCTAATCCGCAAGCGAGGCTAAGGCCGATAGCACTCCATACCGAGTATCGTCCGCCAACCCAGTCCCAAAAAACAAACATATTGGTAGGGTCAATTCCAAACTCAACCACTTTTTCGCGATTGGTGGAGACGGCCACAAAATGCTTGGCGATATCACTTTCTGAGGCACTACTCCGCAAGAACCATGCTCTCGCCGAATGGGCATTGGTCATAGTTTCTTGGGTCGTAAAGGTTTTGCTGGCAATAATGAAAAGCGTTTGCTCAGGATCTAATTCCTTTAAGGTTTCACTAATATGGGCACCGTCGACATTAGAAACGAAATGACACTTTAGGTGATTTTGGTAAGGCTTTAAAGCTTCGTAAACCATTAAGGGACCAAGGTCGCTGCCTCCAATCCCGATATTAACAATATGCTTAATGGTTTTCCCAGAGAAACCCTTCCAATTACCAGAAATGAGTAGGTCGGAAAAATCTTGGATTTGCTCTAATACCGCTTCAATATCCTCGCGAACATTTTTACCGTCAACCCTAATCTCACGATCACTAAAATCGCGCAAGGCGGTATGTAAAACGGCCCGGTCCTCAGTTTCATTTATGCGCTCTCCATTTAACATCTTTTGAATGCCCTCCTTTACGGCACAGGATTCAAACAGTTCCTCTAAAAGGCTAAGTGTTTCGGCGTCAATCCGGTTTTTAGAAAAATCAAACAGTAAGTCTTTATGTTGCCGAGACCATTCTTCAAAACGCTGGGCATCGGATTCAAATAAATCCTTGATATGCGTTTTTTCAATAGTCTTTGCTTTTTCTTTCAGCTTCTGCCAAGCGGTTGTTTTGCTGGGATCGATACCTTGCAACATGTTCGAAAGTCTTAGTCTATATCGTCTGCGAAGTTAATCTTCCTTATTATTTTAGCCATGAAATTAATTCTATGCCCAACACTTCTTATCCTCTGCATAAAATCAAGTTCCCAAGAGCTGAGGCCCAGTCTTTTAGTAAGACTTTGCGCAGCCGGGTAAACCAGTATTTTAAAGAGCATTCTCTTAATCCAAAGGCCAATTCCGCGATGTTTTTCAAAACAATCGCCATGTTGTCTTTTTATTTCGTTCCATTTATTGCCTTATTCGTTTTCAACCCGGCTTGGGGATGGGTACTCGGCCTCTACGCCCTGATGGGTTTTGGTATGTCGGGAGTGGGTATGTCGGTAATGCACGATGCAGCCCATGGCGCCTATCATCGCAGTCCAAAGGTGAACGATTTCATCGCTTCGAGCATCTACCTGATTTCAGGTAATTTAACTACCTGGCGTTTGCAGCATAATGTATTGCATCACACTTACACTAATATCGAAGGTTTGGATGATGATTTGGATACGCATGGGCTTTTGCGCTTACATCCTGATCAACCTCTTAAAAAATCGCATCGTTATCAGGTTTGGTATGCCCCATTCCTATACAGTCTTTTAACCCTTAATTGGGTTACGATGAAAGATTTTGCTCAGCTCATACGATATCAAAAAGAAGGAGTTGCAAAATTGAGCGATGCCGATTTGCGCAAAGAGTGGATTAAACTGATCTACACTAAGGTGATTTACTTTGGTTTATTCCTCGTTTTACCGCTCATCTTCCTTTCAGCTTCTTGGTATGTGATAATTTTAGGTTTTGTGGTGATGCACCTCATTGCGGGCTTTGTACTCAGCTTTGTGTTTCAATTGGCGCATGTAGTAGATCATGTAGAGGTTTCCCACTTACCAGAAGATGGAAAGCCTATGGACGATGAGTTTTTAGCGCATCAATTAAAAACTACTTCCGATTTTGCCCGTAGAAGCAAATTAGTGGGTTGGTTTGTAGGCGGTTTGAACTTCCAAGTGGAGCATCACCTCTTTCCTCATATCTGCCATATTCACTATCCGGCTTTAAGCGAAATCGTGAGAGACACCGCCAAGGAATTTGGCCTGCCCTATTACGAGCATAAAACCCTTTGGCAAGCAGTGCAAGCGCATCTCAATAGCTTGCGCATCTACGGAAGTGGTAAACTAGCTTAAGCAGAGAATTTGGTTTAGCCGTTAACGGCTTGTACCGACTTTATTTGACCCGGCAAAAAGTTCATTAGCATGGCCTCAATACCTTGTTTTAAGGTGGCTGTGCTACTTGGGCATCCACTGCAGGCGCCCTGTAAAAGCACGCTTACTACACCGTCTTTATGATTTAAGAATTTGATATTACCGCCATCATTAGCCACTGCGGGTTTTACATATTCTTCTAAGAGCGAAACGATTTTCTCGTCAATGGCATCCCAGTCTTCCTGAGGGGTTTCTTCAGGATGAACGAATCCAGCGCTAGCTTGGCTCGCTTCATTTTCTTCTTCCGCTCCGGATTCCGATTTTACTTGTAATGCGGCTTCGTTGAGAACTTCTCCACCATCAGCAATAAAATCACGAATGAGCTCACGCAGCTCTAAGGTCACTTCTTCCCACTCGACAATTTCGTACTTGCTAATGGCCACATAATTGGCGCTAATGAATACTTCTTTTACAAAAGGGAAGTGGAATAACTTCACGGCTAGCGGGGAGGGCTGGGCCTCCTCAATATTGCGAAACTCAACCGAATCAACCTCTACTAAGCGCTTATTAGCAACAAACTTTAAAACGCTGGGGTTAGGGGTCATTTCTGCATATACACTTGCCGGAGCTTTCGCGGTATCCATGGGAATAATTTTTTGCAAAGATAGGGGAGCTGTCATTTTAGGGGCCCACTCATTTATCTTTAATTTGAAGTGATAAAGAGAATCAATATGGCCCTGATAAAATCGGTAAAAGGAAAAACGCCCCAGCTAGGGGAGAACTGCTTTATTGCAGATAATGCAACCCTCGTTGGAGATATTACCACGGGTTCGGAGTGCAGTTTTTGGTTTAATAGCGTGGCTCGCGGGGATGTCCATTATATCAAAATGGGCAATAAGGTGAATGTGCAGGATAATGCCGTGTTACACTGTACCTATCAAAAGCACCCCTTAAATATTGGCAATAATGTATCCATTGGGCATAATGCCATTGTGCATGGCTGCACGATACACGACAATGTTTTAATTGGGATGGGGGCCATTGTGATGGACGATTGTGTGGTAGAGTCCAATTCTATCGTGGCCGCTGGCGCGATTGTTTTGGAGGGAACCCACATTCCAAGTGGGAGTATTTATGCTGGCATTCCAGCGAAGAAGGTGAAGGACATAACCCCCGAATTGATCTCGGGTGAAATTAATCGGATTGCTAATAATTACGTGATGTATAGCTCCTGGATTGAAGATCCCAAGTCGTAGATTATTTACATTAGACTAGTATTAAAACCAACTAAATGCTTCGCTTTTTCCTTTTCGCTTTTATCTTGACTGGACCGCTTTATGGTCAGTATGGAGATGCTAAATCAAGCCTTATTTTAAGAGTAAATACCGGATTTGGTTCCGATTGGTTAAGCGGACCTAATTCGTCTTCGGTCGACCTCTTTAATGAATTGGATGTAGCGGGATGGACCTATGGAATGGGTATATCTTGGCAGTATGCGATTGGCAAGAATTCTATTTTAGATTTAGGGCTCCACTATCAAAGAAGATCGGTGATATCCAAAGAGGAATGGTCTCTTAATTTCCCTGAATCTATTGATCCGTATTATGGTTTTGTACCCGAGGAAGGCGAAGGCTCTTCAAAGGGGGCCTTTCGGGTGGTGAGTTCCTCGCATTACCTCGAAATTCCTTTGCGTTGGAACTATTTTTTAGACCCCAGTCGAGAGGCTTGGTATTTCGCCGGAGGCCTTAACTTAATCTACGAAATTGGCAGCCGTAAAATCCGTTTGTATTCGGAAGACCTTTCCAGAGACTCTTCCCCCTTCTATAGCAGCGATCAGTTTCGATTACAATTGCAGGGGCAGTTAGCAGCGGGATACCGTTGGAAGCTTAGCAATAGTTGGCTCCTCGACCTTGGCTTGCAAGGCCAGCACTCTTTAAGTCCTTCGCGAAACGATGTGCCCAATAAGCACTTTCATTGGTTAATCGTCGCAGAAATGGGCTTAATTCGAAAGCTTTAAAGGTCTTTTAATTAAGGTGGTTGATGGCATATTCGATGTAGCCATCAAGCCCTGCAGATAAGACAGCGGGATCCAAATTGAAGGCCGTGTCGGGGGGAATACCTCCTTCAATATTAAAACCATCCGGTAAAAATGTGCGGGTAGCGGAAAAACGATAGCGCCAACCATTGGGTAGTTCGTAGTCGATCGGAATACCACCTCCACCACCAGTGGTATCTCCAAGATGGTAAAACTGAGGGAAACTTTTAGTGATGGCCGTAAAGGTGTTGGTGGCCGAATAGCACCTTCGGTTGGTGATTAATACAACCGGTTTGAGAAAGGGATTGGCCCCTAAGGCGGGAATGCTTACCGAAACTGCATTTCCAAAATCTTGGGGACCCGCACCAGTTTTTTCATCCATAATTAGTGCGGAAACACTGGCATCGGTAAAACGACCCGCAAGGCGATAGGTATTATTCAGGCTTCCCCCACCATTGTTTCTTAAGTCGAGAATAAGTCCTTTAGCCCCTTTAAAGTAGGCAAAGAGGTTTTCAATTTGGGCCTCACTAAAGGTGGAGCTAAAGCTGCCGTAATGCACATAGCCAATACTATCGCGGAGATAACGATAGCGAAATCCGCCACTAAAACGGTAGTCGCTATCTAAATAATAGCGCTCCAAACTTTCTTCATTGAAGTTATCCGGCGAATTTAAATACCACTGCCAGTTTCGACTGGTATTGAAGGGCGAGGTAAGGTTTACATGCCCATCTTTTAAAACATAAAGCAAGCTGTCGAGAACCATGAATAGTTCTTCATCACTCATTCCCGCTGATACCTTGCTACTTTGTTTAAGGGCTTCTTGTTCCCAATTAATGCCCTTAAATTCGAAAAAGCTGTACTTATTACCCACGGTTTGCACCAGACTATTAAAATTTGCCCTGGGATCATTTCCAGGATCCTCGGGCATCATTTGGCGCTCGCAAGAAAATAGGGCTATGGCGATTAGGGGCACTAACAATCGTTTCATAAGCGGTAAAATAATTGCAAGTGAATACTGTGCCCGCCATTATAGGAGGGGTTAAAACGCTCCGTCTGAAAGTACTCCCACTGGTACATTAAGCGAATTTGATTGCCATTTTCTCGGTGCCAAATAAGACTATGCCGGAAATCGGTTTGCCAAGTGTCGTTTAAGAAATGGTTTCCTCTATCGCCAATCTCGCCGGCAGAATACTGACGAATGTAATTGGGTCGAAGGAGGTAAGTACCCAGCGGGATATTCCATTCGCTTTGCCAAGACCAGGACCAGGTGGCACCGAAGATTTTTGTTTCGCGGTGATAGGTGTAGGCCAAGCTTGGGCCATAACCAAAAAAACCACTGAAGCTTTGGGCGCTATTGCGGTAAAGGTTGTGTTCGCGAAGCACAAAAATGTTTTGACTATGCAAGCCGGCTAAAACTTGATGTTTCCCGCGCTCCAAGAAACGATAGCGTAAACTGTAATGTCCTCTAAAGCCCAAACTAAAGGTTTGATTGCTTTGCTCGGGATAGGCCAGTGGATTTTGCCAACCGCCATGAACCGTAATATCCAAATTACTCATCCATTTACCCGAATAGGTATGCCATCCTAATCCCAGTTGACCGGAGAGGCCACGGTAATTATTGGGAGAAACATAAGCGTCGTTAAACTGATCGAGGCTAGCTCCTAAACTGAAGAAAAGGTAGTCACCCTCCAATGGATTTTGTGCCTGAAGGGGGAGGCCAGTGCTGAGGAGAAATAGGAAGAGCAGCTTTCTCATTTAAGGTGCAATTGGATGGTCTTTGCGGCTTGCAAGGTAATAAGTTGCTCTGCTAAATCGGGTGGACCAAAGGTGCCGCGTACATTATTGCTAAAGGCATAATTCTCGGTGGGGATTCCCGTAAACCCAGTGTCCAATTCATCATTATCATTGGCATCGTGAAAACAAGCGATGGCATATTGCCCAGGCGCAAGTTTGATGGTAAGGGTCTCGGGATTCTCATCAACCGGATGCGTGAACTTCTTAATCACCTTACCCTTGGCATCTGATAATTTGAACATTAACTTACCCTCGATGGCTTCAATACCATCTACCTTGATAGTAAGGTTTAAGCTCTCCTGAGCTGGGTAAAAGGAATAAAATAAGAGGAGAAAAAGGTGTGGAAACATGCTTAACGAATCAAAACGACAGAACCTTGTTTGTTATACTTAACCGGTTCGGACTTCTGATTGTTGTAGCTTAACATTTCTGCGGTTAATTTAAAGAGGTAAACTCCTTGCTGCAGATCTTGATTTTCGAATTTGCCATCCCAACTCTGGTCATTGTCTAAGCTAGTGGTTTGAAACACCAGACGACCCCAACGATCAAATACTTGAAGGTTAAATTTCACCATCTCACAGTTTTCGCTGATGCGAATTTGGAACTGATCGTTAATACCATCGCCATTTGGTGTAAAGGCATTGGGAATGTATAGTGGGCAAAGAGCGGATTGCTGCATAGATGAACCTCCTTGGGGACTTTGAGCCCAAGCAGTTACTTGACCAAGAGCAAGTACGAACAGTGCTATGTAAATAAATTTCCGCATTCTCGAATTTCAAATGTAGCTTTTTCCCTTTAAACGAGATTGGGTTATGAGTTCTAAGAGCCTTTTAATGAGTAAAGGAGGCTCAGGTTTATTAATCGAAATCGAGGGTTAGTTTAAAGCGCATGATGCGTCCATTACCCGCATCGGCTACGTACACGATTTGGTTATAATAAGCCACCCCAACAGGGTCGTTGAACTGCATTAAACCCACACCCGTGCCTCCAAAGCTTGCTTTTACATAGCGATCAATTCCGGCTGCCGCGGGGGGACGAATACCTTCAAAACCATTTAAGGAGAATTGGTATAAAGAGTCGGTTTCGCTATCCACCACAAACAGAAACTGAGTTCCATCGCCCGCAAAAGTTATCGCTCTGGGGGCGCTAAACTTATTGGGGGAATTAATAAAACCATCGGCCTGAGAGGTGTCTCCGGAGGCCAAAATCCGAGGACGGTATTCGGCTCCAAATTCACTTTCAATGAACTCGATGTACTGCACTTTAAGGGCATTATTAGGCTCCAAAGAAGTGTATAAAAAGTTGCTTCCACTAACTGCACCAAATTGAGGAGGCTGGGTAAAGGTGGTAATTCCCGAAGGATAGGAGAAGAAGTCGTTAAAGAAGCCCGATGCCGTTTGCACAGAAATAGGCGATATCAACACATCATCATTGGCAAAATGAAGCACGGCATCGTTGGGTCCTAAGGGACCACTGCTCACCTCAGGGTTACTGGGGTCGGGGTCGGGATTGCGCACATATTGCCGACTCACGTAATACTGATTATTGCGGCTAGGATCTTGATTATTCCCAATAATTCCAATTTGCATAAAGCGCACAAAATCAACCGTACGACGAATAGGATTGCTTTCGGTGTAGTAAAAAGGATGGATAATCGTGTTTACAATCTGGGCATTGGAAAGGCTGTAGGCGCCTTGACCGGCCATTCGCAAACGGTAAATCGCTGAAAAGGTTAAGAGGGTATCCCCATTAGCCGCATTGTAAAGCGAGTCTTTGGTGCCGATGACCAATAAATCGAAGCGACGGTCTTGCACCACAGAGCGGGCGCCGGGAACAAACTTTCGACCTAGTATTCGGCCCGATTCATCGAGGGCTACAACTTCCTGACTGCCTTCATCAACAACGTAAATGAGGCCGTCGAAGCCTGCGCACACATCGCTAGGGCGGTTAAAATCATCGAGTACCGGTAAAATGGGGACATAGGCAATGTCGCGAATGGAGTTGTCCGGTGGGACGTCAATAAAATCCAAATCGGTTTTCTTACCCCAATAATCCTCGCAAGAGCTTAAAGTTAAAGCCAGGATTAATAAACTAAATATGCTTGTACTGCGCATCATCGATCAGCAATTCTAATGAGTCGGAAACGGAGGCCAATACTATGTTGTAGGCCGATAAAATTGGTTGGGTTGGCCGCGTAGTCTATGTAAAAGGGAAATTGTCCGAGGCGACTGCGCACACCAATTCCGAAGGTGGGGATATGTCGGTGACGAACACTTATTCGGTAGCCTGCCCGGGCGAAGAAAATATCTTTCCAGCGGTACTCCAGTCCTGCCGAGTAATTCTCGGCATTGTCGTTCGGGTGATTCAATTGGAGGCCCGTGAGCAAGCTATGATCTCCTTGTTTCCAGGGTACCATGCTTAAGCCAAGCTTAAAGATGGTGGGAACCACATTGGCTTCCAGTCCAATTCCGGTACTGCGATTAAAAGTAGTGGGAATATCAGCATCGCTTCCTAAAGAGGAGTTACCGCCAAAGTTTTGCACCATGGCCGCAAATTTCAAATCGCGGAAATCAGTTTTATAAAGGAAGGCTAAATCTACCGTTGCATTACTGTTATGAAAGCCCGCAACTCCTTCATAAATATACTTCACGCTCACTGCCGCACTAAATACAGCCGAAAGCTGTCGAGCGTAGGTGGCTCCCACGGCAATGTTTGCAACCGAAACTTGGCGTCCGGTTCCCATCGGTTGAAACTCGGTGCGCTCCTCCATATCCCCAGAGTTCAGGGAATTGATGCTAAAACTTAAGGTGCTGCTTTTATCACTTAGCGGGTAATTAGCCGCTAAAAAAGATTGGTTTACGCCACCGCCTAAAAATAGGTGACTGAGACCATAGCTGGTTTCCTTAAGTTCGGTTAAGGCGGCGGGGTTATTCATTACCGAGTAGGCATCCCCTTCCAAAGCTAAGCTGGTTCCAGCTAGGCCTAGGGAGCGGCTGCTCATATCGTTTTTCAAAAAGCTCAAGGCGGATAAGCCCGCTCGCTCGCCCCCGTAATTGGGTAAAATTTGAGCTCCTGCCGGTAAGGCAAAGAGGAGGGCAAAGAGGTATGTGATTAAATTCTTCATCTCCTAAAAGCGAAATTCGAGTCCGTATAAAATTTGCCGAGGCGCCAGATATCGTGCCGGGTTGCGCGGATCAAGGCCACTTTCTTGCGGTCCGTTGTAGCGAGGGTCTCGCCAAGTAAGCGGTACATCGTCGCCAAACTCATAGGCTCTACCCGTAACCGGATTGATGATCTGGGAGTTTTTAGCATTGCTGAGATTTCGAATCTCAATACTTAAGGAGATGCCCTTGCCCTTCTTGAGACCCAGGGGTAAGTTGTAGGTGAGCTTAAGGTCGAAGTTATGCCAAGGTTCCGCTTGATTTTGTAAATATTGATCAACCAATGGTTCGTAAATCGGACGGCCCAATTCATTTACGTCCGTTTGCTGCTGAGGGGTGTAGCGGAAACCGCTGGTGTACTGATAAGATAAGAAGGCACTAAAGCCGGTAAGGTCCATTCCTAACACGGGTAGGGTACTATCGGGCGCGAAAATGATTCCCGTATTAATATTCCAAGGACGGTCGAAAGCAAGGTATTGCTCGCGCGTTAATGAAACTTCCCCATTTTGTTCAATCTGCAAACTGGACTCACGAGCGGAGTTGGATTTACCGCGCGCTACCTGATAACCCACATTAGCAAAGCTGTTAAAGTAGCGGCCAATTCGATAGTTTAAACCAAGCTCCACCCCGTAAATGTTGGCGTAATCCTGGTTGATGTAGAAATTCTTGGTGGTGGGTCTTCCCGTTTGGTCGGCGACAATCACCCGACGGCTCACGATATAGTCGAAACGATTATTGTTAAAGGCCGTTAGGCTCATCGCCAAATCCTTGTTGAGCTTCGATTTTAAGCCAATCTCGTAACTCACGTTTACCTCAGGGTCCAAATCGGGGTTCCCTAGGCTGGCGAGGAAGGAACGGTCTTGATAGGTCGGGTCTAAACCCGCATAAATAAAGCGAGGGTGAGGTAAACGCATGCTGTGACCGTAGTTAAAGTACAGCACATTATTTTCCGTTACCGGGAAGCTCACGTTGATTTTAGGTAAAAGACGTGCTTTCCATCGTAAACCAAATACCTCGGCGGTTTTGGCATTGTAATCTTCGCGAACTTGATCAATTACCGGTGCACTTGGATCGGCAACTGCATCATCCACAAATTTGCCAGGAGCCCAGGTATTTAGGCGTAGTCCAAGGGTAGCAATAATTCCCTTGTAGCTAATTTGATCTTGCAGGAAGATACCTATTTCTGCTGGGTTAACCGCCCAAATATCGTTACTAGAGCCGATGCTTACCGATTGGGTTGAGGTACTATCATTAATACGGATGGGGGCTCCAACCCAGGGGCGACTCACATCTACCCATTGGTACTCGGTAAAAGTGTTTTGGATACCGAAGCTAAGTTCGTGTTGCTTGTTATCCGGAATCCAAGTGGCCTTGGCGTTTAAGCTGTATTCCTCTACGTAGTGGTCGTGCCATACGGGTGTGATACCTCCGTTGTTTACTAAGCCATCGCCTACCGATACGTAGTAAATGCCACTAGGGTCACCGGGATTAAAAATGGAAACCGGATAGGAAACGATATGCTCCTCATCTAAAATTTGATCAACGGTTTCGGTACGGAAAGGGCGACCGTTAGCGTCGGCCCGCAGATTAGTGAAGAGCCTTCCGGCCGAAAAGCTTAGGCCCCAGTTCTTATTGATAAGATGGTTGAGGTTTAAAGCGGTAAGGTTCGAATGATGTGTATAGGTGGTCGCATTATCCAGATTATTGCTGCGCGAATATTGAAAACCAGGGGTTAAAATGGCATCGAAACCTACAATTTGAAGGGTTCGGGTATTCTGGTTAATGTTTAAGGAATGCTGGTTGGTAAGCGTAAGCTTAGTTCCCGACTTTAGGCGATAAGCCACCTTAATGGTATTGGTAAAGGCATTGGAAAAACGGGGTGCCCAAAACTCGGGGTTAGCGGTAAATAAGGAGCTGTTTAATTGATCAGCCACCGGCCCAAAATAGCCATCGCTCATAAAAGCGGAGCCGCTCACAAAAAGCGTAAGTTTTTTCTTTGTGCCCGGAATAGGTGTACCCATGTTAATTTCAATCCGGTCGGTATTAAAACTGCTAGCAACACCAGCATCACCAAGGTTATCTCGTTGGTAGCGACCACTTATTTCAAACTTCTCTCCGCCTTCGCGAATACGGGTGTTTACCACGCCCGAACTACCACCGCCAAACTCAGCTCCCACACCACCGGTAATGAGGTCTACGCTGGCCACCGCACTGGAATTCACATCTACCCCAAAACCAGTTCCGGCCAAGGGATCCTGAGCAGAGATTCCGTCTACAATGTATTCGGTTTCATATACCCGTGCTCCGCGTATTTGCAAACCATCTTGGGTTTTTACCACCCCAGCTTGCATTTGCAAAACTTCCTGAACGTCGCGCACGTTCATTTGCGAAATCTGCTCTTGGGTAATGCTTACTTCGCTACTGGCTTTTTCTAAGCTAATTTGTTCACGCTTCCCAACAACGGTAACCTCATTTAGGGATTCACTTTGCTCTTTTAATTTAATATTGAGCACTTTAGACTCTCCAGGAGCGAAGGAGATTCCCGTAAACAACTTGGTTTCGTAACCAATAAACTGCACTTTCACGGTGTAATCCTGAGGCTTGATGCCGTTAATGACATAATTTCCCTCAAAATCAGTAGCCGCACCGAGGTAGGTTCCCACGAGAACAATGTTGGCGCCGGGTAGCGACTCACCAGTTACGGCATCGGTGATGGTTCCACTTAAGGAAGCTTTTTCTTCAGCCTCTTGTCCTACTAAGCTTAAGCTTAAAAATAACAAGGGCAGGATACGGTAAAGGAACTTAGAATTCATTCGTAAATATTTCACCGATTAAAGATTCTAAACTACCGGGTGTTTCATCAAATCGATGAAGCTCGAGGCAGAAGAAGACTTGCGATATTTTATTGTTCCTTCTACGGATAGCGGCCACCGTTTCGGAGCTACCATTCCATCCGCGGAAGCGTGTAATTTGAGCACGGTAAAAATCTTGAGCGTCCGCAGATGCAACCATAGGTACTACACCAAACTCTACGTTGTTGGGAGGTAATGCTGGAAAGCGAGCGGTATCGGTTAAATTGACTAATGCCGAATCGGTAACAATCCGAGCTTGAGATCCAGGTACGGTGGATAAGACTACATCATCAATTGGGTATACGGAGCGCGACTCGCTTAAATCCTGGGTGCTGGTTAATTGGGTGGTGAGGAAATATTTCCCACCATTATCGGTAAAGTTTTGGATAATAGGAGCCAAGTAATCAATCAAGGGCTTTTCATCTCCGGTAACAGCATTACGGAAATTGGTAGCCGGAAGGTTTAAAAATGCGGTTTGGTATTGATCAAAAATCAGTTGGACGGTGGGTTCAAAGTAAACCGGCAAATTGGCGCCTTGGGCATAGCCAAAGTTTAGGAAATCGTAATTGAGATTATTGGCCTGCAAATAGGAGCGGTACTCGGCGGTGATGCTTGAATTGTGTCCGGAGATCCAAAGCATATTTACACCACTTTGCTTGGCGCGGAAGAAGAATACTTCGCTGGTATCCACATCGCTTACCGCATCGGCAATATCAATGGAGCGGATGTAAACGCGGTTGGTGTCGTTTACGCGAATTCCGTTAATAGTGGTGTTGGCAGGAGCGGTGGAGTTGCCGTAATAAATTTCGGCCGTGGTGCTGCCATTTTGAGCAGCGGTATCGGGAAGGAAGGTGATGAGGTTTTGACTGCGATCAATTTCGGTCCAGTCTCCATCATTAATTTTTAGTTCAACCGATTTTAAGGTGTTGTCACCATCAGGGTCGGAAGCTTGCCAGAAAAAGGTGGCGGCTATAAAAGCAGTATCAGAGGGCCCGCGATCGTCGAGGAAAGCCGCATCTGGAGGGGTGTTGATTAAGGGTACATTTAAAAAAGCCGGGCTGGGATCAATATTATCATCATTATCAATCGCACGCACGAAAAAGCTAATGTCGGCCGAATCCTGACCGGCAGGAATATCAAAAAGAAAAACAGAATCTTGAGTGGTGGTATAAAACCAATTTTGGTTATCGAGCGAAAGCTCATATCCCGTAATGTAACCATCGCCATCGGTACCATACCAAGTAAGACGTACCGAAGAGTTTAAACGGTTTTGCCCGGTGAGGTTAATGGCTTCGTAGCTAATGAAGGTATCGGGAATCCCATTGCGAGCGATTTCCCCCTTGCGACAACTTCCCACGATGAGTAGGAGCGCCAATCCTAAAACTGTAATTCTAATTTTTCCCGGCATAGCTGGAAGATTAAAAAGGGAGTCTACCGAAGTAGACTCCCTCCTAAATATATTTAGTGGCTTACCACAATTTTATGGGTGCTGCTCAATCCGGTTTTAGTTTCAATGGTGGTTAAAACATAAACTCCGGCTACCAATTGACTTACGTTTAAAGTGTGGGCTTGCGCATCGTCGTTGCTGCTTAATACCACACGACCATTTAGGTCCATCAAGCGGAAGCTTACCTTGCCATTAGGGCTGCTAATATTTACAGCATCATGAGCTGGGTTTGGATACACAGATAGGTCGGCCGCGGCCACTTCATCGATGCTCACGTTAGTAGGAACGTTACATCCGTTTGTATCAACAGGCACACTTAGGTTTACGATATCAAAGTTGTTACGAGGTAACAATTTGTAATTTCCAAAGCTGTACCAAAGGATACCGTGCATGGCGTCCATAGTCATGCTGGTATTGGCAATAATAGCAGGTACCTGTAAAGTACCATTGTTGGTTACATAGCTAGAATCGGAAATTAAGGAAACGTATAAGCTAGAGGTGGCTGAAGTACCACTCTGACGACCGGCTAATACACGAGAAGACTGGCTCATGCCGAAGCTTGGGTCGGTACCAATGGTGTATTCTGCAAAACCAACATCACCATCAGTAATGTAAATCTGACCACCATTCGGGTTTTGGTACGAAACCAACATCCCTTCGTACATCTCCATATCTAAATTAGCATCAGAAGGATCGATTGGGGTCGGCATAATGGTTTGGCTGTTGCTTAAACCTACGTAGTTGTCTACATTCAAATAAGTAACCCCAAAGGTTTCTTGAACGGTACCCGTTACAACGATTTCTTGATCGCGGTAAACATTGTCTAGGTCCTGGTTAGGAATCAAAGCAATACCAGCATAAATGGTATCATTAGGATCTTGTAGGTATACGTATTCCAAATCGCAATCACGACGGGCAGAGGTGATGAATCCACGAACTGTTACGGTTTGACCTTCAAATACACTAGCGCCGGTTCCGTTGCCACTGTACTGAATATCGAAGATGCGTAAACCATTGTCGCGAACGGCATAGTGGTTAAAGTAAGGATTGGCTAAGCCAGAAGGGCTAGCTGGATAAACTACGGCCGAACCGCTATTGTCTACCGCGCGAATCCAGTAACGAACGATGCTACCATCAGCCTGAGCTGGGATGTAGTATTCGTAAGTAGAACCACTGGCGAGGCTCATGTTAACCCAGCTGAAAGATCCGGAAGGAGTGCTGCTGTTCGCGCTCCAGTATAATTGTACAGTGTCGATGGTTCCATCAGCATCGCTAATATCAGCACTAATAAGTACCGAATCGCTGCTGCTGGGTACCACGGGGAAACTAAATACATTGGTAATATTTGGCGCAGAGGCACCAACCGCGTAATGGGTAGAATCGAATGGGTTGATTTCGTAACCACGACCGGTTCCACCAGTACAACCGTTACCTGAATGACGGATAATACCTTTTAAAGAAGAATAGAAAGTACCTACGGAAGGAGCTACGAAAGATCCAGTACCGCTAGCGGAAGGAGAGTTCGGGTTTACTATTGTATGGGATGGAGTGCGCTGCGCCAGGAACCGGTCTGAGACATTAATAATATTACCATTAGCATCTGCAACATTAAAGCTAACTCTATTTCCATTAAATGGAAGCACTTGCACTACAGTCACATTTTGAATCTCCACGAAGCTATTCTGCCAATACTCACCTGTTTGAACATTATTCACTCGCTGAGTATTATTGAAATCCGCTACTGGCAACACTTTCGGGATGAAAGCAGATGATGGCAAGTCGCCCGAAGAAATTAGGGTAACCGAATTTGCTCCTATTGTAGTTAATTGCGTGTTGTTTTGGTATTCCTCTACAATAGCAACCACTTCAACTTTATCACCTTGGAATAATGCGGTAAACCCTGGAACTGGTTGATCGTTTCCATTGGCGTCTTCATAAACACCCATTACCTCAATTCCCATTAAAGAGTCACTAACTCCATTACCAGCGGTGTCAATCATATAAATGAAGGGACGGTAACCACCTTGGACCGATGATGAAGGCACTTCGGATAGGCCACCATCTGTCACCACGTGCGCGCGGAAGCGTACGGTGTCGCCTAAATAAATGGAGCTATCGTTACAAGCCGCCAAGTCGATTACTTGGTTAATCTGCTGGATCGTTACCAAAGGATAAGAGCTTTGGGCACTGATCATTCCGGAAAGTAGGATTCCGGCAAAGAAGGGTAGAAATCTTCTCATTGTTCTTAGTTTACTTAATTATCACAAATTTTCCGGTGAACTGCTCACCGCTATCTAAATCCTCTACTGAATACATGTATAAACCACGACTGATAATTTGACTCTCTACCGAGAGTAAATCCCAGGCGTGTTCACCGCCACTAAAGCGGTTTTCGCCCGCGTCTTCCGCGCCAAAGGTTCGGAACCAACGGGTATCGCTTCCGTCGTAATTTTCATCATGACGAATTTCATCGATAAAGTCACCTCCGCTGGTGTAGATGCGAATTACACAGCGAGCGGGTAAATTGGCAAATATGATTTTTCGGCTTTCTTCCTGGAAATTAGATTTCCCCTCCCAAGCGGCACCATAGTAATAAGGGTTAGGGTACACGAAGGGTTGATTTTCCTCCATGTTTTCATTCGGCCCGGTTCCGGCAAAAGCCCGGTTATTGTTGGCAAGGAAGGAGCTTTCCAGAGATTCTAAATTACTTTCAGGATTGCCCTCATCAAAGGCGGTAACGGCAGTGGCATATTGCCAGCCATTGGGAATATTGTCGATTACATACTTATAATGATAAGCGGTAGTGTCATCATCAAAATAGTAAGGCTCGGCTAATTTTACGGAACCAAAGCCGGTTTCATTAAAAAGGTTATTTCCCGCCTTGTCATACTGCGCAATCAAGCTAAAGTCCCGATTTAAATCTTGAACTCCAGTAACATCAAAGCCGAGTTTCGAAAGGTAGAGACGGTAGCCTTCAAAGTCTTCGCGGTTGCTGATGGGATCAATACTCCGCTCGGCATTATCGGACCAGTAAATTTCGATTTGACCATCACCGGGCTCTACACGAGTATAGGGAATGCTAGGTGGTGAAGGAAGGATGAAGCGGGTGATTTCCCCATCGCCATCATTATCCTCTCCGGCATCTAAGATACCGTTGAAGTTTTGGTCTTCCCCATTAAAAGCTTGTTGCGCCCATCCGGCATTGCTGATTAAATTTTGGCGTTGTACCAGGTTGTTATCCTGATTAGGGTTCCCATCTTCATTTTTCTTAGCAAATACGTAGGCAAAGGAAACCTCAATAAGGTCCCCTGGGCCAAAGCTGTTAAAGGGACCGGCCGAGATAAGGTCGGAGCGATTACCAGCTACATTGAGTTCCGCCTGAAAATCACGACCATTACAAGCGGGGTCGCTAGGATTATCCCAACAGGGGTTTTGATTCAAACCCTGACTCATCTTTTGGTAGCGATCATTCTCGGTAGTTGGAAAGGCGAAGTCGGCACTAAAATCGTTAAACACCCAAGCATTGTAATTGAGCATAAAATCATCTTGCTCCCAAGTTCCGCTAAGTGGGTTGAAGTTGCTGTCGAGGTCGGGGTGGTGAAATCCTTCTTTATCCGTGGCGCCGAGAAACTTTTGCCCCACATAGCTTTCGGTAAAACCTAAATCTCCCGCAGCATCATAGCAATAGGCGAGGCCCAAGGAATCCATAAAGCCGTTACCTCCGCGATTGTAAAAGGCCGAGCCGCCCGCTCCGGCTGGGGTAATGTTTACATTTCGTACCACGGTATTATTCCAAAGGGCGGTGTAAACATCGTCGTAGGTATTTTGACCTTCATTGTAAAAACGAAGGTTAACGATGACCATGAAGTCGGTAAAATTGTAATTCCAATTATAAGTTTCCATCTCTACGCGCACATCCATGGGACGCGTATGATCGTTAATAGGAATTTGGGTTCCGGGCACCACGATACTTTTATCGCTAAAGGTGGCCACGTAGTCTTGATGCGATACAGCATCAGGAGCAAAATAGCGACTGTCGAATAGGCTACTAAATTCCTGTAGGTTACGGGCATTTCCGGTGATGCTGGTGTCTACGTGAAATTCAAATCCCCCGCGCCCTGGCGCATAGCCTTGTGGGGCATCGTAGGCCGAAGTGGAAACCACAATTTGTCCGCCATTTTCCTTGCCTCCAATCCAAATTCCACCTTCAAAAATGTGCTCTACTCCCGAGCCAGCGGGATATTCGGCACTGGGATTACCGGTACCATCGCGATAACCACGAAAGGCATTTCCAAAGGTTCCTAGGTTGGTAACATTTAAGCGTACATTACTGGCTGAGGTTGTTTTTTCTTGGTAGCTCTGCGCGGAGAGATTTCCTGAAATAATAAGCCCAATGAGGCAAGCAAATCCTAAGAACGGCTTCATTTTTTAATCGCTTTTCGAGTTTCCAATACCTGATCACCATCTTGCAACTGGATTAAGTATAGGCCTTGCGGCAGATGGGCGGTTTCAATTTCCAGTTCTGTATTCCCTTGCTTGGACCAAGTACCCATTACTTGTCCGTTGATGGATAAGATTTGCACCTTAAGGGGTCGATGCGCTAGAGCCCCTTTAAATCTCATCTGCAAACTTTGACCGAATGGGTTTTCAATAGTCCAGGCCTTTTGAATCCAGTCAACCGGATTTAGTCCAATACCACTTACACTGGCTTCCAATTCGATTTCTACCGGAAGGTGATCACTAAAATTATAGAGGGCACTAGCTACCGTGCTGTTAACATTAAAGTTGGAAGAAGTGTTTAAATTGCCATTATAGCTGCTTCCATCCTGACCCACAGCACGATAGTCGCTAAAAGCCAAACCATCAGTATTATTACTAATGGCATCGGAGATGAGGATAAAGTCAAAGCGATCATCCATGCCACCACCACTAAAGCAACCTTGCGAGCTGCTGTGCGTGCTTTGGGTATGGTAATTCGCAAAACTGCTATTGTTGTTCCAGCTTCCCATTTGGTTTTCGGGATCGTTAAAACTAATGGCTGGATTAGTACTGTAGTTTACTAGGGTTTGGAAAGCGGTTTGATTGGCGCTGTACACATTAAAGTCACCTGCGAAAAGGACGTTATCATCACCCACGTTTTGGTCGATATACTGCATAACCGCAGCAGTGGCTCGGGCACGTTCTGCCGCATCGCCACTTGAATTACCCGCTTTTAAATGGCATACGCCGATGGTAAAAAACACGGTATCTACACCCGGGCTGCCTAAACCGGGGTCTTTAACATAAAGTCGGTAAAAGTCAATTACTCGGATGAGGGGACTATTATTAATATCGAGGTCGATAAAGTCTTGGGAAACCAGTTCCAGTTTATCCGAATTGTAGAAGAGCATATTTACAAGGCTGCTCGAACTGTTGTTACTGCTGCCCGCTCGGTCGTAATGGCTTATGCCATTTACATTAAAAATATCGCTCAACATCACCAATGGATTCACCGGGGCGTTACCTAGCTCTTGAACCACCATAACATCTGGGGCGAGGTAATCAACGATGGTTTGCAAATCAGCATCACGTTGGGAGCTGGTCCGACTATGATTACAGGGCGCAGAACCTGTTTTATACCACATTAAATTGTAAGAAACCACTTTGATGGTTTCGGTTTGCGCAAAGCCTTGGAAGCTTAAACAACAAAGAATGAGTGCAATAAATCCTCTCAGCATACCTCACAATTGGGGCGCGAAGTTACAAATGTTATGTAAGCATAAGTTAAGCCAGTGTCAATTAACTTTTGAATTGCTGCCTCAGGCTAGCCTTCATCCCACTCAAATTTAAGCCCAGTGCCTTGTTCCTCCTTTTTTTCTTCTTTTTTAAAGAGGTCGCGAATTTCCTGACCTTGTTGCTTCAAGCTTTCTTTTAGAGACTTGCCCATGCTCTCGCGGTCGATGCTAATTTTTGGTCAAGCTTGTCGCAATTTGAGTGATAGAAGAATAGTTTAGAAAGCCATATTGATTTTTACGCTGTTGGCCATCGATTAAGTCGAAGCGCAGTCCCGTTCCTGCTGACGACTAGCGTTTGATCAGTATTTTCTCCACAAATTGTTGATCAATTTGGAGCTGGTAAAATCCTTCTGGTAGCTTACCAAGCTCAATTCTGTTTTTACCGAGAACTAAAACTCCATCGGATACAGTAAGGCCAGAGGCGTTAATAAGGCGGTAATGCTGATTTTTATTCTTCGTTTCAAGATAGAGCACTTCGGAGCAGGGATTGGGGTAAACATTTAAGCTTGGCCGCTTTGGAAAACAAGCATTGCTAAGAATGCTTCCTTTTTCATCTAATATCCATACATGCACTTTTAAGTTATCGCGACCATAGCGGGCTGAATCATTCTCCGAAAATGAAATGGCCAGTTTATTACCAGGCAAAATGGTGATACCATGGTCACCCGCAACCGCATTTCTTCGAACCTCCCTTGACCAATTAACGGTGTTGTTATTCAAATTGAGGGAGTAAATAAAGAAGCTCGTAGAATCTGGGGAGGTATAATTGTAAAAATGAACTTGCTTGGTATTCTGAATAACGAAAACTGAGTCGGATTGATTATAGGCATAGCCATCGAAGCCAAACTGATGGTTGGAGGATGGGTTTTCTTTGGTTTGATAATTATGACCACTCAGAGGGAAAGTATCAATGGGTCCAATATTTCCTAAACTATCAATATCTGCGACTCCAATTGTCCAATAGCCATCAGGAGAACCTAGTGGGGGGAGAAATCCATATGGATAGGTGCGTGCCAATCCTAACTGTTTTAATCCAGCATTTGTTGGTATAAAGGCTCCATGAGCATGAATATTGGAGGTGGAAACGGTCGGGTCTATGGCACTCCCATTAGAAACTAGTTGCAGTTGATCGTCTAAAACTAGAGTAGATTTAAACCCTTTCCGCCAAGATATTGGCCATAGGTCGAAGTATAGTAATTCATTGTGTCTGAATGGTCCTATGGCTTCCATTGTGATGTCATTGATCGTGTCAACCTGATGAGTGCTGATATAATTTAATGAATCTTGTATAAGGTCGTAGTAACCAACGAGAGGAGACCGTATACCCCCACATTCGAAAAACGCTCCGCTAAAAACAATGTGGCTAGCGTCCCCCGATTGGTCGAACACGAGTAATTGATCACCATGGGCGGGAATAATTTTGCGGCTTACTAGGTTCAAATTTTCATCAAGGAAAAGCAGCGCACTTTCTACTTCAATGCAATTAGGATTTGATTCCACAGTGCTGTAAGCGGCAGACACCACCAGCAGAGAGTCAATTACTCTAAACTCGCCGATATGCATAAAGCTGGGGTTCTCAAATGGAAGAATACTATTTAATGGAATACTATCTACAATGTGGAGCCCTAGATCAAGCTTCACAATGTAAATGGAATCCTCAAAACCACTACCTAAAGTCATTTTACTTATCGGCAGGTACAGATGGTTATTGTAATGCTCAATACTCTGGGAATGAGAGTAATTGCTTAAGCTAATGCTAAGGCTATCTTCTTGGGCACGTGTTTTAAGGAAGAATGATAAAACGGATACTAAAACGAGAATAGGTCTATTCATGAGGCAAGCCTATTAATCAGGTAAGTACTCGCTGCAACTGCTAAGAAATAATGCTAAAATGGTAGTAAGAAGGACGGTTTTTGCGCGAGCGGCTTTTTTAATCATGGCTTTAAACTTTAATTAAACAAGGTTTTTAATCGGTTTGCGATTAATGTACTTGCAAATCAAAAAGGGTTTGAGTCAAGCTCTTATGCAGAATCGCATAAAATTAGATTGGGCCGTTTTTTAAACGTTTACGATCAAGGAGTCAATAGAAATTGACTTACTTTAGTCTCCTATCAACCCCCTTAATTAGCTTAATCTGGACCTTTTTTAGGTCTATAAATATTGCAAAAATGCAAGATGATACGGGGGCTCGCCTAAGAAGGTTGCGCGAGAATAGGAATATGACGCAAGAAACCATGGCCGAGGTGATGGGTGCCAATCAAAGTAGGGTGTCGAGAATCGAATCGGGATACGCCAAATTAGGGGTGGGAGAGTTAACTTTAATTTGCCAAGCTCTGGACCTGAGCCTAGAGGAATTCTTTAACAGCTGAAAGCGAACTAACCTTCATCCCACTCAAATTTAAGCCCCGTGCCTTGTTCCTCCTTTTTTTCTTCCTTTTTAAAGAGGTCGCGAATTTCCTGACCTTGTTGCTTCAAGCTTTCTTTTAGAGACTTGCCCATGCTCTCGCGGTCGATGCTAATTTTTGGGTCGTCCACACTGCCGCTGATGCGGATGGGAATGCGGTGGTCGTCATCTCTTTTTTGGATGGCCAGGTGCTCTTCGAATTCACTGTTTTCGGAGGACTTATCCCGCTTGGCAAAAAGAACATCTCCCAAGCGCATCGTAATGATATAGTCAATTTGATTTTCAAAATCATGCGTTCCACTCAGCTCCATATTGAGCACATTGCTGGATATGCTCATTTCCGGAATTTGAATCTGGCCTTTGGAGATTGTAATGGTATTGGTAAGGGTATTAAACTGCACATCCTTAAGCTCCTCTACTTCGGCAAAGCGGGAAAGTTCCTGCATGGGTTCGTAATTGCGAAGGTGCCCTTCCTCAATGGTCATTTTACTTAAAACTTCCAGACCTTGTGGGTCGAGATTTAAAGCTGGACTCATTGGCGCCGATATTTGGGCATCTACCGAGAGAATACCATCTAGGTTATCGGCAGTAATCGTTTCTTGGTCAAAATTGTCGAAGCTCCTAAATACCGATGCTACCCTAACCCGCTGGGCCTGTAGCTTTGCCTTAAAGTAATAGCTGCTGTCCTTGGGAGTATGAATACTAAAATTCCCGGTGTAGCGACCTTCATCGGCGATTAAGCTGATGCGATCGCCTAAGATGAAACCTTTATTAAGTTCAAGCTGCCCCTTTAATTCCTTCGCTTGGAAGTTTCTAAATTGGAAGTTGTGGAGGTGGAAAAGACTCTGCAAATTCAATCGTTCTTTCCAAGCCAGACCCATGCTGCCCTCTTCCGAACCTTCACTTTCGCTTAAAAAATCGTTTAAATCAAAGTTTTCCGATTCGATAACCATGCGCGCCGCAAGTAAACTTGTGCTATCGCTAATGAATCGCAAGGGTCGATCTATTTGTCCTTGCAGCCTTAAATCGCTTTTCTCCTTTTGGATTAATAGGGTGTCGAGATAAAGTTTGTTCTGGGCGAAACGAGTCTTAGCATTTGATATTGAATAGGTATTGCCGTCCGCATCCTCCAGGCTTAAATCCGTAAAATCGACTTTGCCTTCCAATCTAGCATTAGCCAGTTCCGATCCGGCCAAGGACTGCCAGTCTTTAAATTGACCGCGGAGGTCTAAATCGGCCTTTAGTTTTCCACTATTCACTTGCCAATCCTTGGGCAGGTAAGCTGCCCAGTAGTTATAATCCTCAGAAAGGGAAAGGTGCAGGTTTAATTGAGGACTCGTCAGTTGGCGAATCGTCCCACGTATGGCACGACTCCTGCCGCTATTTCTTAATTCGCGAATTTCAAGTCGGTCAAATTTCCCCTGACGGTAATACTCCACCTGCGCCACTAAATCTTCATCGGTATACCAAGGACTTTGAAGCGAGAGGTTTTGTAAACTGGCGAAAACTTCGGTGCGCAGTTCTTGGTTGTCTCGTATAATAAGATCAATTCGCAGCTCACTTTCCCCTTGGAGGCTTAAATCTTCGGGCCATTCGATGCCAAGAATGGCATAAATGTTTTGCAATTCTTGTAGGTCGAATTTTTCGTGACTGATGCGCAGTAAACCTTCTTCACCCAGCTCAAAAAATGCCTCAAGTTCATTAATGGTGCCTAAGCGAACTTTCTCGGCGGCAAAATTGAAACGATCACCCCCAGTCATCTGACCTTCTCCGTCAAAAACGATTTCCGACTTGAGGTAGTTCTCTTCCTCTACCGTAAAGGCTTCGGCTTGAGATTGCCAGTTTAAGCTGAGGTCCCAGTTGCTTCCCCCAAAATTACCTTGGGCATTTAAATTATTGATGAAGCCCTTTATCCCGGTGCTCTCGTCTTGATAGCGATAGCTAATGTTTTTAAGGGCAATGGATTCCAGCTTAATCGCAGTTTCCGATTCTCCAGAACTGTCTTTAAAAATCGACCAATTGTTTCGTTCTCCCTTTTGCAACAAGTTTAAGTTGCCGTTTTCTAAGCTTAGCTTGCTAATAGGAATTTCGCTTCCGAACATATCCCAAATACGAAACTCTACAAAGAGGTCCTCAAGGTAGAAGAGGCTATCGCCAATTTGATGACTGCCAGCGGCATGAACGTCTTGTAAGCGAATGGCAGCATTCGGGAACTTCCGCAAAGAAATACCCGCTTCTCGAACCGAAATTTCGCTGTTTAGATTTTCGTTGATGGAAGCAAAAACCAAATCGCGAATTTGGTCTTGCCTAAAGTATAGCAAGGCGAAGGTGATGCCAAAAATCAAGCTAAGCACCCCGAATAACCAGGCTAATATTTTTAAACTGCGTTTTAGCATGAAGGGCAATTGTAGGACAAAACGAAAAAACTTAGTCTTTCATACAACTCTATTGCATCATCAAAGTATCTACTTCTTTGGGGCTTAATTTACGCCATTGTCCGCGACGTAAGTTCTTCTTTGTGATACCCGAAAATACAGTACGGTCCAGCTTAACCACTTGGTAGCCCATGTGTTCGAAAATACGACGAACAATGCGATTGCGACCACTGTGTAGTACTACCCCTACATGATTGCGGTCCTTTCCTTCAACAAAAGCGATTTGATCCACTTTAATGGGGCCATCCGCAAGTTCAATGCCTTCGCTAATGGCATGGAAGTCTTTTAGGTCGAGGTTTTTATCGAGGGTAACATCGTAAATTTTCCGCGCGCCGTGCGAAGGATGCGTAAGGCGTTTGGCGAAGTCACCATCGTTGGTGAAAAGTAAAACACCGGTGGTTTGACGATCAAGACGGCCAACAGGGTATATGCGTTCGGGCCCGGTTTGAGCCATTAGGTCCATTACTGTTTTCCGCGCTTTTGGATCGTTGGTGGTGGTGATAAACCCTTTAGGCTTATTAAGTACGAAGTAGACTTTCTTTTCGCGTTTGATTTCGCTGCCATTAAAGCGCACCTTATCGCGGGGCATTACCTTGTAACCCATTTCTTGGATTACCTTACCATTTACTTCTACTAAACCCGCTTTGATTAAATCATCAGCCTCGCGACGAGAGGAAATTCCTGCGTTGGCGATAAAGCGATTAAGGCGCACTGCGCCACGGTCCCCTTCAATATTACCTTTGGTTTTAGGAATACGACGATCTTCGCGATCCTCCTTACGAGGACGAAATTTTTTCGGTCCACCGGAAGGCTTGCTTGGACGCGAGGAGGAAGAATTGCTATTTCGAGAATTGGAAGTTTGGTTGGGTCTTTTACCCCGACCACCATCGCGAGAATTCGAAGAATTTCGGCGGGAATTGTTACGGCTCATGCTTGTTAATTTTGCATTGCCCTTATCGCCACTGCCGGTTCACACCGGGAACGCTTCAGGCTTATTTTTCGGCCGCGAAATTACAGAATTACATTGATGTAGCAATACTGACTTTCAATGTTTTAGGTTTAGGGGTAAAAAGCATCACGGATATGCTTTAAGGCATAAGGGTTTAAACAAATACCAATGATGTCGAAGCGCACCGGTCCTTGCCAGTTATGCTGCTGCACATATTGATTAGCGGCGCTGATCAGGAAGTTTTGTTTCTGCCGATTTACAAATTGCCAGGCTTCACCAAAACGGGCGGTACTGCGGGTTTTTACTTCTACAATTACCAGCGTGTCGCCTTCAATGGCAATCAGGTCGACCTCCTTTTTTCGGAAGTGCCAATTTTGCTCAAGCAGTTTAAAGTTGTGGCTAAGTAAATGTCTGGCGGCCGCGGTTTCGCCCGAATTAGCGAGTTTTTGATTTTGATTCATCAGGAAAACGAATTGTTGTTTTCTGCGAATCTATTTCGAGCTGAACTTCTAGTCCGAAAATAAACGTTTGATTATCGTTTAAATGTCCGGCAGGAATTCCAAAGGCTATGGGAATATCTAAACCTTGGAAATGGCGATCTAATATTTCTTCAGCGGAAGCGCCAAAAGGAATAGTATTATCATTCATATCCGAAAGGGAGCCTACAATAATACCCGCAACTTGGTCTAGGTAGCCATTGCGTCGAATATTATATAACATGCGGTCTACATGGTATAGATACTCGTCTAGGTCCTCCAAAAAGAGAATTTTCCCCTTGCAGTTTAGCTGTTCAGGAGAACCTAATAAACTGTAAAGCATGCTGATATTTCCGCCAATCACCGGCGCTTTGCATTGGCCCACTTTGTTAAACCGATGCACCGGTGCTTCAATGGCGTACTGCTTCCCGCTCAGGGCAGATAAGAGGCTGTCGAGGCTAGCGGGGCTATTGCTCGGGAAGTTAATGGGCATGGTGGCGTGCAGACTTGCAAAACCCAAATTGTGCAAGGCCGAATGGAAAACGGTAATGTCGCTGTAGCCTATAAGCCATTTGGGGTGGGCTTTAAATCCATTAAATTGAAGATGGTCAATCAGGCGCACCGAGCCATAACCTCCTCTTGCGCATAAAATTGCCGAACACTCGGGGTCGTCTAAAGCTTCTTGAAAATCGGCAATTCGTGTGTGGTCATCACCGGCAAATTGATGATCTTCAGCAAAAAGCCGCTCGGTGTAATGGGCTTCAAAACCCCAATTGGTAATTTGTTGGAGCGCAGGTTTTAATTCCTCCCGACTGATTTTTCGAGCGGGAGCAACGATGCGAATGCGGTCTCCTTTTTTTAGGGCAGGCGGTCGGATCATTGGGCCATATCAATTACTCTGAGGTAAGCTTGGATAGTGTTTTCTAAGCCTAAATAGAGGGCCTCTGAAATGAGGGCATGACCTATCGAAACCTCCAGCAAATGAGGGACTTCCTTAACAAAATGGCCTAAATTCTCACGATCTAAATCGTGGCCAGCATTAAGGCCCAATCCCAAATCATGAGCCCATAAAGCGGCTTGACGGAAGGGAGCAACAGCTTGTTCGGCATCTCGGGTAAAGTTTTTGGCGTAGGACTCGGTGTACAACTCAATTCGATCGGTCCCTGTTTTTGCCACAGCCTCAATCTGAGATTGATCACATTCCATAAATACCGATACGCGTATTCCTGCGTTTTTAAAGGTAGCAACCACCTCCTTTAAAAAGGTTTGATGTTTAATGGCGTCCCAACCGGCATTGGAAGTTAAGACTCCGGGGGGATCGGGAACCAAGGTTACCTGGGCCGGTTTATTCTTTAATACGAGGTCGATAAAATCATCGGAAGGATAGCCTTCGATATTGAATTCCGTTTGCAGTTTCGGACGGAGGTCGAACACATCTTGATAACGAATGTGTCGTTCATCAGGACGGGGATGAACGGTGATGCCTTGAGCACCAAATCGCTCACAGTTAAGTGCCGCTTCCAAAACATTTGGAACGTCGCCTCCGCGGGCATTACGGAGGGTTGCGATTTTATTTATGTTAACAGATAGCTTTGTCATGGTTGGCAAAGATAAAGCCTTATGTTTGCTATGTCTATGAAAGTAAAAGACCACATCTTAAATGATTTTAAACCTTTGGGAATCGAAGAACAGGCAAGTACTGTTTTAGAAGCCATGGAGGAATTGAAATGCAGTCATTTACCTGTTTTGCACGAAGGGAAATATCTGGGCTTAATTTCGGAGGATGATTTGTTGGATATTCAAAATTCGGAGGACACCCTCGAAAAACATCTAAAGGTTTTAAAGCCTTATTCCGTTGCCGAAACAACCCATATTTATGAAGCCATCCGCACTACCGGAGAAGGGAATTTAAGTTGCCTCCCGGTTTTGGATGAGAAAGGAAATTACATTGGCTATGTTTCCCCGCAAGAGTTAATGTGGGATTTAGGTCAGCAAGTGAGTTTTGTGGAACGAGGCGGCGTCGTGGTTTTAAAAGTGGCCGTGCGCGATTATCATATTTCACAGATTGCTCAAATCGTGGAGTCGGAAGACGCCCTGATTCTTGGCCTGCAGCTAAGGTCGGAAGGAACGGATTTTCTAAAAGTGGCGCTAAAAATCAATCAGCGCGATTTAAGTCGGATAGTGAAATCTTTCGAGCGTTATAATTACGAAGTCTTAGAGCTGTATCACGAAAGTCTTTTTGATGATACCGCTTCCGATCGCTTTGAAGGCTTGATTAAATATTTGAATATCTGAGATGAGGCTGGCGGTATACGGCAAGAAGATTAGCGCAGAGGCTCGCGAGGACATCGAGAATTTACATTCGATACTCATTGAGTCAGGCGTTGATTTTAAAGTATACCATAGGCTTAACGATTTTATTGAAGAGCACTGCGACCTGGGCTTAAGCTTCGAAACCTTTCGTGATCATCAAGACCTTATGGCTTACCGCCCGGACTTCTTAATTACCATTGGAGGTGACGGAACGATACTCGACGCTACTACTTTGGTTCGGGATAGTGGGATTCCCATTCTCGGGATTAATACCGGACGACTGGGATTTCTTTCCAATGTTAATCGTCAGAAAATCGAAGATAGCTTAGAAGCGCTCTTTCGTAAAGACTATAAGCTTAGTCAGCGTAGATTACTCAGTTTGGAAACTTCGGCGCTAAACTTGGAGATGCCCTTTGCCCTTAACGAGATCACAGTGAGTCGTAAGGATACCACCGCCATGGTTACAGTGGAAGTGAGCATTAACGGCGAATTTTTTAATAGCTATTGGGCTGATGGCCTAATTGTAGCCACACCAACTGGTAGTACGGGTTACTCCTTATCATGTAATGGGCCGATTATGATGCCGGGCTCCGAAACCTTGGTTTTAACTCCGATTGCTCCGCACAATCTAACCGCTCGCCCTTTCGTTATCCCCAACCATTGCGAAATTGAGCTTAAGGTGAATAGCCGCGAGGAATGGAATTTAGTTTCTTTAGATTCAAGAATTTACTCCATTCGAAATGGGGAAAGTTTAAAGATCCGTCGAGCGGATTTCAGCATTGCCCTCGTTGAAACAGCCGAGCACACATTTGCAAAAACCCTGCGCAACAAGTTAATGTGGGGAATGGATAAAAGGAATTAATCACGCGGCAAAACACTTGATTTACTTATATTTGCGCTCCCAAAAATGAAGCATAAATCTTTCATAATCATTGCCCTGATAATTGCGTCTCTGCCCTTTGCGGCTAAGGCTCAATACTTAGAGGCAGGCTTTAATGGTGGTGGCTCCAATTTTATTGGTGATGTTGGCCCTTATCGCATTGATTTGCCTCGTGGCTATCATGGAGGTTTGCTCTTGCGCTATAACTTCAATCGTTACTGGTCGATTAGGTTCCAAGGGAACTATGGACTAATTGCGGCCGATGATGCCAACTCGGGGTTAGATGAACGTAAGGAGCGGAATTTGAGCTTCCGATCGGAAATATGGGAGGTTTACTCGGCGGCGGAGTTTAATTTTTTTGAATTTGAGCCCGGGACCAAAATGAATCATACTCCCTATATAAACGCCGGTTTTGGAGTGTTCACTTTTAATCCTCAAGCTCGATACAACGGCTCTTGGTATGACCTACGTCCTTTGCGTACCGAGGGACAAGGCACCTCCGTTGGAGCATCAGCACCTTACGCTACGGCCAGTTCTTATTTCGTTTTTTCTTTGGGCTACAAATGGTCTCTCGGTCGTTATTCGGCTTTTGCATTAGAAAGCAGCTTCCGATCTACCTACACCGATTACCTTGATGATGTAAGCGGTTATTACGCCGATCCACAGATTTTAGTAGAGGAAGTTTCAGAATTATCTGCGACCTTAGCTGATCGAAGTCTGAGTCAAAGTAATAAAGAGAACCTTTTAAGAGGTAATCCCAGTACTAACGATTGGTACATTTTCACCGGGTTTACCTTGTCCTTTAAATTTGGGGAGCTCTACGAAAAATGCTCAGACTTTATTGTAGGTAAATAGGAATATGTCGGATTTAAAAGCACAAGTTAAGGCCCTAAAAAACCCTCCTCAGCACATTGCAATTATTATGGATGGCAATGGACGTTGGGCGAAGAAAAAGGGAATGCTTCGTGCCTTTGGTCATGAAAATGGAGTAGACGCGCTGCGTCGAATTGCCACAGCTGCCGCCGAGGTAGATGTTAAGTTTCTCACCGTTTATGCTTTTAGCAGCGAGAACTGGAATCGCCCGAAAACGGAGGTGAAAGCACTCATGACCTTATTGGTGAGCAGCCTTAAAAAGGAGTTAAAAACACTTAAGGACAATAATATTCGTTTGCAAGCTATTGGTGAAACTGCATCTTTGCCAAAAAACTGTCAAAACGAATTAGCCGAAGTGATCGAGCTTACCAAAGATCATAATCATATGACCCTCACCCTCGCCTTGAGTTATGGCAGTCGTGAGGAGTTGAGTCGTGCGGCTCGATGCCTCGCTCAAGAGGTGGCCGAAGGTAAGCGCAGTCTCGAAAGTATTGATGAAGAAGCGATGGCTTCTAAACTATATACGGCACATATGCCGGACCCCGATTTATTGATTCGAACCAGTAATGAGTATCGAATTAGCAATTACCTGATGTGGCAAATCGCCTATTCGGAATTGTACTTCACGCCTAAATTATGGCCCGATTTCCGCGAGGATGATTTGTATCAAGCGATGTTGGACTATCAAAATCGGGAAAGGCGTTTTGGAAAAATTAGTGAGCAATTAAAATCTGAAATATCGTAATGCACAAGCTTTTGCGGCTGGCGGTATTAATTCTGCTTTTACAACCTTGGAGCCTCGTAGCTCAAACCGGAGAACCTAATATTGTTCCCGGACTTAAATATGAAATTGGCGGTATTCGCATTACGGGTTCCGATAATCTGGATAAGCAGGTAATCACCTTGATTTCCGGTTTACAGGTGGGTCAAGAAATTACCCTGCCCGGTGAAGAAACGACCAAGGCCATCGAAAATTTATGGCGCCAGAAGTTATTCGACGACATTGGCATTTATGTTACGGAGGTAAAGGGCGATTTAATCTTTCTTGAAATTCGTTTGCGCGAATTGCCTAAGCTCAGTAAGTACGGCATCAAGGGCCTATCTAAGGCTAAACGCGATAACCTGAGGGACGAGCTCGACCTAAGCAGTGGATTGATTGTTACCGAAAACCTTATTGTGAACACCCGCAATGTAGCGCGGGATTTCTTTATTCGTGATGGTTATTTAAATGCCAAAGTGGAGGTTCGTAAGAAGCCCGATACCACGCGGAGTAACTCTGTGATATTAGATATCCTTGTCGATCGAGGAGAGCGCGTAAAGATTAAGGACATCAATTTTATTGGCAATGAGCAAATAGCTGATAAAAAGCTGCGTAAGGCGATGGACGAAACCGTTCGTAGTCGAATTTGGACCATCTTTAAATCTTCCAAACTGATTGAAGAGGATTACCGCACCGACAAAGACTTAATTATCGAAAAGTACAATGCCGAGGGATTCCGAGATGCCCGAATTATTAAGGATAGTATTTATGCGGTAGAAGATGATCGAATCAATATCGACATCTACGTTAAGGAAGGTCCCAAATATTACTTTGGTGATATTACCTGGCTCGGTAATTCAAAGTATACTGACGAAACTCTAACCGAGGTGCTAGCCATCAAAAAGGGAGATGTTTATGATGCCTCTTTCTTAAATGAACGGCTCTTTGTAGATCCTCAAGGGGGTGATGTTTCTTCCCTCTACCTTGATAATGGCTATCTCTTCTTTAATATGATTCCGGTTGAGGTGAGCGTTCAAAACGACACTATTGACTTAGAAATCCGTATTCAGGAAGGTCGTCAGGCGACGATTAACAAGGTGACCGTAGTTGGAAACGACCGTACCAACGACCATGTGATTCTTCGGGAACTGCGCACCAAGCCAGGGGAGTTGTTCCGTCGGAGCGATATTCAACGTTCCCTACGTGAATTGCAGCAACTCGGCTTTTTTGATCCGCAAAAATTAAATGTGGAGCCACAGCCTAATGCCGAAACCGGCACTGTAGATATTCGCTATATCGTTGCCGAGCAAAGTACCTCGCAACTGGAGCTTCAAGGGGGTTGGGGTGCCGGACGAATTGTGGGTACCTTAGGACTTAACTTCAACAATTTCTCGGCAAGAAAGATCTTTGATAAATCGGCATGGCAACCTTTACCGGCTGGTGATGGGCAAACAATCAATCTGCGAGCTCAAAGTAATGGTTTGTTCTTCCAGTCTTACAGCGCCTCATTTACCGAGCCTTGGTTGGGAGGTAAAAAGCCAAACTCGCTTACCGTTTCCGTTTACCATAATATTCAAAACCTTACGGGTTTACCTAGCGATGATCCGAACTACAGAGGCTTATCTATTACGGGAGCTACCGTGGGATTAGGACGTAGATTAAAATGGCCGGATGACTATTTTACCCTGTACCAGGCTATCGATTTCCAACGCTACCGATTAACCGACTATCCTTTAGGTGGAATTCAGTTTGATGACGGCCGCGTGAATAATATCAATTATAAAATCACCCTAGGGCGTAATAGCGTTGACTTCCCGATCTATCCTCGTAAAGGGAACCTGTTTAACCTTAGTGGAGAATTTACCTTACCCATTTCACTATTAAATGGTCGCGATTATAGTGGCCTAACGCCTAATGAGCGCTACGAATGGTTAGAGTACTATAAGATTAAAATGAATAGCTCTTGGTTTACTGAGATTCTTCCGAAAACGGTAATCAAGGCTGCAGGTGAATTTGGCTACCTCGGTACTTACAATGATGCCGTAGGTTTACCGCCTTTCGAGCGTTTCTTCGTGGGAGGTGATGGTCTGCAAAACTTTGTGCTGGATGGTCGGGAGATTATTGGTTTAAGAGGTTACCCGAACAACCGTATTGTTCCTACTTCGGTTTCCACTATTGGCGGTGCCCTCTATAATAAGTTTACCCTGGAGCTTCGCTATCTTATTACCGAAAACCCCAGTGCTCAGATTTTCACCCTAGCTTTCTTGGAAGCGGGAAACAACTACGATACTTTTCAGAACTATGAACCGTTTAACCTCAAGCGTTCTGCCGGCTTTGGGGTTCGGATCTTTATGCCGATGTTTGGATTGCTAGGGGTTGACTTTGGTTACGGCTTCGATCCAATCCCTGGCGCAAACTCACCTAGCGGTTGGAATACGCACTTTATTATTGGACAGCAATTTTAAATAAGTTATTTTCGCCCGCTCTCATAAAGGCTTTCATTATGAGAGATTAAGCGTGAATGCGACCGGCAATTATGAGCACAAAAATTTGGTACATACTTTTTGGTCTGGTTTTTGGAATTCAGGTACAAGCACAGCGATTCGGTATTGTAGATTCTGAATATGTTCTTACTCAGATTCCGGAATATGCAAAAGCGCAACAACAGTTAGATCAGTTAAGCCGAACTTGGGAAGGTGAGATTGAAGCGCTGTTAAGTGAGGCCGACGCCATGCGAAAAGAGTACGAGGCCGAAAAGATTTTATTGACGGAGGAAAAACGCGCCGAGCGCGAAGCCGCCATCAAAGCCAAGGAAGAGGAGGCGAAACAAAAGCAACAACTTTACTTTGGAATTAAAGGGAAGATTTACATCAAACGCCAAGAGTTGATAAAACCCCTGCAAGACAAAATCTTTAATGCCGTACAAGAAGTGGCTCGACGTCGAAACCTCGATGTTGTATTTGATAAAGGGAGTGAGCTGATTACCCTTTATGTGAGTGAGAAAGTTGATATCAGCGACGAAGTAATTGAAAATTTAGAGGACGAATAACAGGACCATTAAACAAACACTAACAATGAAAAAAATCATCTTACTAGCTGCCTTATTTTTTGGATTGAGCAGTACTGCTGTAGCTCAGCAAAAGATTGGCCATATAGACACTGATGCCTTAGTAGGCATGATGCCAGAAGCAAAAGCCGCTGAAGCAGAATTAAAGCGTTACAGTGAGCAATTGCAAAAAGACCTTACTGATATGGAAACGGAATTGGAAACTAAAATCGCCGCTTTCCGTCAAAATGAGCAAATGATGACTACCGTAACACGTGAGGCGAAAGCTCAAGAGTTGCAGCAGCTTCAACAACGTATTCAAGAGTTTAGCCAGCGTGCTCAGCAAGATTTGCAAAATAAGCAAGTGGAGCTTTTACAGCCCATCTTCGAAAAAGCTTCTAAAGCCATTGAGGATGTAGCTCGCGAAAAAGGCTTTGCTTATATCTTAGATAGCTCACAAAGTAAGGCTGTAGTGGTATTTGCCGAAGGTGGTGAAGATATCATGCCATTGGTTAAAGCCAAATTAGGCATCCAATAAGGAAAATACTTAATGTACCTTTATACCCTGACGATTTTCGTCAGGGTTTTTTTATGGCAAATTCTAAGGACCCCATAGGTATTTTTGATTCCGGAGTTGGCGGGTTAACCGTTGCTTCGGCGATTAATCGTTTGCTTCCCGAAGAGTCTTTTATCTATTTCGGTGATACTCGGCATGCCCCATATGGGGATAAGTCGAAGGGAACCATCTTAGATTATTCGCGAAGGATTAGCCGTTTTTTGGTAGAGTCGGGTTGCAAGGCCATTGTTATCGCCTGCAATTCGGCATCAGCGATGGCTTACCGCGAATTGAGGAAAGAGTGGCCCCAGGTCCCGATTCTTAATGTGGTGGACCCTGTGGTGGAAGAGGTGCTTAAGCTAAATGCCCGCAAGGTTGGTTTAGTAGCCACTCGCGCTACGGTGCGATCCAAAGTTTACGCCAATCGCTTACAAAGCTTAGAGCCTCAACTAAAGGTGGTGCAAAAGGCAACACCCCTCTTAGCGCCTTTAGTAGAGGAGGGCTTTGCCGGAACTGAGGTGAGTAAAGGCGTATTGACGCATTATCTCAATGACGTGGCCTTGAAGGACCTTAGCCATTTAATCTTGGGTTGTACCCATTATCCCTTATTGCAAAATGAATTTGAGGAGTACTTAGGTTCACAGGTTCAAGTGCTTAATTCGGCCAACCTGGTCGCCGAGGCTTTAAAGAAACTCCTGGATGAGCATGCACTTCGCAATAGCCCATCTGCAATAGCAAAACAGCAATTTTTCGTATCGGAGAAAACGCCAGCTTTTAAAGCCACGGCAAGGCTCTTCTTTGGTAAGGATATTAAATTGGAAGAGCGCTTATTGCCCGCTTAAAAATTCGGTAACGGCCTCAAAGAAAAGTTCCGGTTCTTGGGCATGTAACCAGTGGCCCGCCTTAGGGATAGTGACAATTTCCGCCTGCGGGAAATGACTTTCTATTTCCGATTGATCCGAATCGGCGATATACCAAGAATCGCCTCCCCGAAGGAATAGGGTGGGCCGGTCGAAGTAAGCATTCGCCGCTAGGCCTTCGCCCACTTTCTGAATCTCGCGCACAATTACGGGTAGGTTAAAACGCCAATTCAATTTGGATTTCTCTTCCCAATACAAGCTTTTAAGTAGAAATTGACGAACGCCAAGTTCCAGCTTAGGTCCAAAGTTTTCCTGCGCTTCCCGGCGACTATTAATCGCCTCTATGTCCAATCCCTCCAAGGCCTCAATTACCTCTTGGTGATGCGGTTCATAGGCTTTGGGAGCAATGTCGGCTACAATTAAACTACTACAACGGGAAGGGTTTAATACCGCAAAGAGCATGGCTACCTTGCCGCCCATACTATGGCCTAAAATGTGGGCCGACTCGATGTTCTTGGCATCCAAATACTCCAGTAAATCTACGGCCATAAGCTCGTAGGAGAATTCCTCCGAATGGGGACTGCGGCCATGATTTCGCATGTCGAGTAGATGAACGGTGTAATGGGAAGCCCATTTTTTACCGAGCGTTTGCCAGTTATCACTCATGCCAAATAAACCATGCATGATTACCAAATGCTCGGCTCCTTCACCTAAAACGTTTGCAAATAATTGCATTCCAAATTGCTTTTGACAAAGGTCGGAAACCTGCCCTGAATGCCCCAGCACTATAGATGCTAATTAGAGCGGAATTAGCATGCCTCTATCGCAAGGGCTTTGCTTACTTTTGTGAGCTAAACTGAAGCTATGTCTACGGATATTTCTCGATATACGATTACCGCCGCCCTTCCTTATGCCAATGGACCAGTTCATATTGGTCATTTAGCGGGGTGTTATTTGCCCTCGGATATTTACGCTCGATACCAACGTAAACAGGGGCGTGAGCTCATTTTTGTGTGCGGTACCGATGAGCATGGAGCGGCGATAAACATGAAAGCACAGGCGGAGGGGGTACAGCCGAAAGAGATTGTAGATAAGTATCATGCGATTATTCGGGATTCCCTTAAAGACATTGGGATTAGCTTCGATATTTTTTCCCGTACCAGTAATGAAACCCATCATAAAACGGCGCAGGAGTTCTTCAAGGAAATGTATAAAAACGGTTCTTTAGAAGAGAAAACCACTGCCCAGTATTACGATCCACAGGCCGGTCAATTCTTGGCTGATCGCTTCATTATGGGCGAATGTCCAAACTGCCACTTCGCCGAGGCTTATGGCGACCAATGCGAGAATTGCGGGACCTCCTTAAGTCCAACCGAATTAATTTCCCCCAAGAGCCGCTTAAGTGGAGCCGCCCCAGAATTAAAGGAAACTAAGCATTGGTTTTTACCCCTTGATCACCTGAGCGATAAGATTAAAAGCTATATCCAATCACATAAAGACTGGAAACCTAATGTTTACGGGCAGTGCATGAGTTGGCTCGAAAGCAAGGATGGCTTACAGGCCCGCAGTATGACCCGTGATTTAGATTGGGGGATTCCCGTTCCATTGGATGATGCTGAAGGCAAGGTCCTCTATGTTTGGTTCGATGCTCCCATTGGCTACATTTCGGCCACTAAGGAATTACTGGGCGATGCCTGGGTAGATTATTGGAAAAAGGACGATACCAAATTGGTGCACTTTATTGGCAAGGACAACATCGTTTTTCACTGTATTACTTTTCCAGCGATGCTAATGGAGCACGGTGGCTTTCATCTCGCGGATGAGGTACCTGCCAATGAATTCTTAAACCTCGAAGGAAAGAAAATCTCAACCAGTCGGAATTGGGCCGTTTGGTTGCACGAATATCTGGAGGACTTTAAAGGGCAAGAGGATGTTTTACGCTATGTGTTAACGGCTACTGCCCCCGAAAGTAAAGACAATGATTTTACCTGGCTGGATTTTCAAACTCGTAATAACAGTGAGTTAGTGGCCATCTTAGGCAATTTCGTGAATCGAGTACAGGTCTTGATGCAGAAATACTACGATGGCGCTATTCCCGCGGCATCTAAACTTGAAACGGTAGACGAAGAAGCTTTAACAGAAGTTGCCGCAGCACCCACTACTATTGAAGAATCTTTAGAAAAGTACCGTTTCCGTGAAGCGCTATCTCGAATGATGAGTTTGGCGCGCTTAGGAAATAAGTATTTGGCCGACCAAGAACCTTGGAAACGAATTAAGGATCAGCCACAGCGCACCGCAACCATTATGTACGTGGCGGCGCAAATTACCGCTCAGCTTTCGCAGATGATGGAGCCCTTCTTACCCTTTAGTGCGGCCAAGTTGCAAGAGGATTTAGGAATGGAGAATTGGGCTTGGTCCGAATGTAGCCGCAAGGAGTTTTTAGCTCCAGGTTCAAAAATTGCAAGTAGCGGCCATTTGTTTAGCAAGGTAGAAGACAAGATTATTGAAGCCCAAAAAGATAAATTAGAAGCCATGGCTAAGGCCGCGCAAGGCCCAAGCTATGAACCGGTAAAAGACGAAATTCAGTTTGAGGACTTTACTAAACTCGACCTTCGTGTGGGGACGATTGTATCGGCTCAAAAAGTGAAGAAGGCGAATAAGCTTTTACACTTAGAAGTGGATTTAGGATTTGAAACGCGTACCATCGTAAGTGGCATCGCCGAGCATTTTAGTCCGGAAGAATTACCAGGCACCAAGGTTTCGGTGGTGGCCAATTTGGCTCCACGTAAACTGCGAGGCGTGATGAGTCAGGGCATGATTTTGATGGCTGAAGATTCCGACGGAAAGCTTACCTTCACCTCCGTACCAGAGTCCATGCCTAATGGCTCCATAATTCGATAATATGAAAACTGCCCATCCAGATACCTACGACTTTCTTAAAGATTTAAGAGCCAACAATACTAAAGAGTGGATGGATGCCAACCGCAAACGCTACCAAACGGTTCGCGGAGGCTTAATTGATTTAGCCGAAAGCCTTCAAAGCGCTTTCGCAGAGGTGTATCCAATGACGATGATGGATCCTAAGAAGTATTTAGCCCGAATCAATAATAATCGCCGTTTTCATCCTGATAAACCGCCCTATAAAAACAATTTTGCTTTAATGGTGAAGCGACGGGGTCCGGGCTACGGTGATTTTTACTTACATATTGAGCCGGGCAATTTATTTATCGGTACAGGCTTATATCATCCGCCAAGAGAAGCTTTAAATGCCCTTCGGGATTTAATTGCCGTGCGAGGGGATGAGCTTCAAGCTATCAGCGAAAATCAGGATCTAAAAAAGATTTTTGGCGGCATTTCGGGCGACAAGTTGGTACGTCAGCCCAAAGGGTTTGAAGCCGACCATCCGCACATTGAACTGTTGAAGCATAAGGATATGGTTATCATGAAAAAATTGGATGATGACACCATCTTTAACGCTAAGGGGATTGAGGAAATCAAAACGGCCTTTGCCGCCGCTATTCCTTTTATGGACTTTATTGATGATGCCCTTGAGTCTGCTTAATGCGGGCGGTTGGGAATAGTAACGGTAAAGGTGCTGCCCGCATTCACCTTGCTGTACACCTCCACTCTTCCACGGTGTAAATCAACGTACTCTTTAACGATTAGGAGTCCAAAGCCGGTACCTTGCTCGAGTTTAGTACCCAAAGAACTTTCGGCCTTACCACTAAAGAGCGCGGGGATTTTATCGTTCTCAATCCCAATCCCTTGATCTTTAATTTCGAACCAGGTGCCGCCATCGATGCTACGAGCTCTAAAGTTTATCTGTTTGCCAGGAGGGCTGAATTTAATGGCATTTTGCAGCAGGTTACGAATCACCACCGTCATAAGGTTAGGGTCGCAAAACATCTTCTCCTCGCCGTTATAATCATCATAAATTACAATTCCTTTGGCCTTGGCCATGCCTCGGAGGTGGTCTATAGTACGATTTAACCAACTTCCAATACTTACCGTTTTAAAGTTGGTCGAGTAGGCGCCAAGCTGACCTTTGGACCAATGAACCATATCGTCGAGCATATGCCCGGTATTTTGAACCATGCCCAGCAGCTCTTTTTCAAGCTTTGCCTTTTCCTCCTTGGGAATAGCATCGTTGGTAAGTAATTCAAAATAACCCTCAATAGAGGCTAAGGGGTTACGTACATCATGCGCAATGATGGAAATAAGCTTGGTAAGTTCGGTATAGCTTTTTTGAAGTTCTTCCTTGTTCTTTTTAAGTTCCAACCGACGTGATTCGGCCTTCTCATGCTGGCGTTCATAAGCTTCGCGAATAAGGCTAAACACTAGGTAAAAGAAACTAATGGAAAGCAAATAGACGGCAAGGTTATCGGTATAGCGGAGTTCTTCGGATTTATAAAGACTTAGAAATTCCTTTCCATAAGATAGCTCCATAACTACAAGGCCTCCGAAGACTATTCCATGAAGGAGGGTCCAACGCCAATGAAATTTACTTTCGGTTCCGGCAAATAGGATGGAAAGGGTCATAAAGCTCATCACCAAAGTGGTGCCATCTAAGCCGCTGTTTAAAAAGTAGTTAAGGATAAAGAGGACATAACTCGTAATCACAAACAGCACCCATGCTACCTTAAAGAGACGCATGATTCGCGAAAACCAATAGCAAAGGGTGAGGACCAGTTGGGCCAAGATCACGATAAGGGCCACTTCCCATTGCTTTATGTAAATGGATAGCCCAAGGCCGATAGTAAGTCCTAAGGTGGCAATAAAGCAGATTTTATGGAAGACAATATCCTTTAGGTCGAACTCTGGCTCAACCCCATAAATAATCTCTTTTATGCCCTTAAGATTCATTTTAGTTAAATAATTCCCGCTCTAAGTCCTCTTCCACTGGCTTTTTTTGCGGCGTGCGTTCTACTTGAGTAATGAAATACTTGGTACTTCCCCGCCAAGGTAAGGTGCGGTACCTTTCAATGTAATGCAGGTTTACACGCTCGCCAGATAAAGATACTTCTTGGAGGGTTTGGATAATCTGCTCTTGGTCACTCTCGATAGAGAACTCAAATACTTCGGAAAGGTTATTATTGCTATTAACGGCCCCAAAGGAGCGAATATTTAGCTGACCTTCCCAAGTTTTAAAGATCACTCCTTTGCGGGAGAGTTTAATCACGGTTCCGGCCCGAACGCCCTCAGAGTAAGTGCCATAATATAAAAAGGTAATCCAGCCGATAGCTAAGATTAGTACAATTCCTAATATCCAAAAAAAAGTCTTGCGCATAATAGTTGATTATTGGTCGGCGATAAATTTCGTGTAATCTACCAAGCTTTGATTTACAATTTCCTTGGCAATTTCAGCATTTTGGAAGTCTTCCACCTCCACGGTTTTATTTTCTAGTTTCTTATAATCTTCGAAGAAGTTCTTAAGCTCCTTTAAAAAGTGAGCCGGTAGTTCTGAAATATCGTGAATGTGATTAACACTCATATCATTCTCGGCCACGGCAATTATCTTATCGTCTAGTTCCCCGCCATCGAGCATGCGCATTACCCCAATTACTCGGGCCGAAACCATACACATTGGTACGACAGTTATTTGCGAAAGAACTAGGATGTCCAATGGATCTTTATCGTCGCAATACGTTTGCGGGATAAATCCGTAGTTGGCCGGATAGTACATGGAAGAATAAAGTACGCGATCCATTTTTAAAAGGCCCGACTCTTTATCCAGTTCATATTTAGCCCTGGTATTTTGCGGGATTTCAATTATGCCATTTACATAATCTGGGGCCTTTTCGCCCGGGGATACAGAGTGCCAAGGATTAAAAGGTTTATTCATAACGGAAGCTTTCCACAAAGTTACTTATTAGGAGGCTCTACTGAGCGGAGGAAAGCTAAAATCCTCGAGAATGGGGAGACTTGTAGCCCCAGTAGGAATCGAACCTACATCTAAAGTTTAGGAAACTTTCGTTCTATCCATTGAACTATGGGGCCAGATTGGGCCTCCGCTTAAACTTAAATCCAAGCTTTAGGTAAAAGCTGCCAAGAAAGGTAGTAGCCCCGGCAGGAATCGAACCTGCATCTCAAGCTCCGGAAACTTGCATACTATCCATTGTACTACGGAGCCTTCCTTGGTAAGGGCTGCAAAAATAGGATATGTTGCATAAATAAAGCCGCTTATTTGGAAACTCCTTAAGCTCTAATCTTCATTCAGCATCGCAAGCAGCGAGGATTAAGGGCAGCCGGTGTGGAATGCTTTCCCTATCAAAAAGGACTCTTTAGCCAGAGAATCACTCACGTTCGCTCATTCTGATAAGGAATATTTTCACTTGGCACGGATTTCGGATTAGGAGTATCAAATGCCCGTATTATGAAAAAGCGCATCTTACCTATCGTTTTAGGCCTCTTGGGTTTCCAAGTGGCCCTTGCCCACGGAGACCATCGAAATCGACATCCACGTAATAGTCGGGTTGGGAATACTCCTGCCTATATCGAATTATATAAATCGACAGATTTTAGGGGAGAGGCCTTGTTTATTGACCGTGATTGGTCTTGCGAATTTGATCGCGATTTTTGTTTCAACATCGAAAGTATATACCTCCCAGAAGGCTTTGAGCTTTACCTCTATGAACACAGCAATTTTAGAGGAGAACCCATAATCTTGCAGCATTCATGGGATGGCTTGGGTAGAAGAGATCGTTTTCTAAGGAATCGAATTCGCAGTATTCGCGTGGTGCGCAGGCGTCAAGCTCAACCCTTAATACCGCAGTATAATTTTGGAAACCAAGTGGTGGTGTTTAATGATGCATTTTGTGGTCAGCAAATGAGTATCCATGGGAATTGGTCCGTAGGTCGACATAATGGCTTTGCTTTTAACGATTGCATTAGTGCTATTTATGTTCCCCGGGGCTACAAGGTGCGAGTGTATGAACACGCTAATTACCGAGGAAGGTATATGGATATTTACAGCGATTGGATTCCAGGCCCCCACGATTTTTGGAACAATAGAATTAGTTCCATTCAAGTTATCCCCCTAAACCCGCCCCGTACTTATAGGAGGTACCCTTAAGTTTAAACCCGAAGTGAAGGCTTCGGGTTTTTTACTTTTTATTCCGTTGTATTTTAATGGGGTTCTGTCTGGCGTCAAAAACATCAGTGATTTCAAGTCTTTGATTTTCAGTATTAATCCAATATATAATTTTGTAATTCGTATAAACTAGATATCGAAATCCTTGGGGTCGATTAATAAGCAGTTCTTCTTTTTGACCTATTTCAGGTTGACTTTTAAGTTGCTGAGTCGATTCGTAAATGCCCTTAACAATCTTTCTTGCGATAGTAAGACTGGCTTCCTCTTTATGATAGTCAAAAATTTTCCTCAGTTCTTTCTTCGCAAAATCAGTCCAAAAGATGACTAAGTCCATCTGTCGATTTCCGACTTAAGGGTTTTGGAGTCAGTTAGTCGACCACTTTTAGAGTCTTTCATTGATTGGTCAACTCGGGAATTCAATTCTTCTACGGTCATAGGTGAAAGATCAGACTTATAGTCCGCTGATCTTTGCTTTTTTAGAAGTCGCTCCAATTCGATTATGGCTTCCTCACTGGTTAATTTCAAGAAGTCTTTGATAAACTCGAGCTTTCGTGTCTGCAAGTCCATTTGAAGAATTTTTTCAAAGTTACTGAATCTTGAATTTGGAAGTTCCTCTATACCTAAATGTAGCACCGAGGTCTTGTTATCAACCATTTAGCCGCTGTTTGGCCTGGGCAAGAATTTGCTCCTTGGACTCGGTGGTAAATCCACTTTCCTCGCTCGAATGGAGTTTCGCTCTAAGTAAGTCAAGCTGGGATTGTTGTTTTCTTGCCTGTCGAATGAGATCATTAACCAATTCACTTTTGCTAGAATACTCATTCGATTCTACTTGGCTTTTCAACCATCGGTCCTTGGGTTCGGTGAGTGATATGCTTTGTCTTGCCATTCTGCTATATATTGATGGAAATAAACACCTATAACGCATTAAGGCCAATTACTCTTGGCAACGAAGTATAACGGTAATGAGCGGGGTAAAAAGGCCTGTAGACTTAGTTTCCACCACCGCCTCTAAAATTGTATCTTTCCAAAAAACTGCGCGATGGCTAAAAAACTACTCGGTCTAATCTTATTATTAGCAATCTCTACTGGTCTTAAAGCCCAGCAACTGGTGTCCATTACCCCCTTAGATACCACTTTTACTTTTACCATAAACTTTGTAGCCAATGGCTTAGCGAAGTACAATGTGGCAAACTACAAAATAGTTTACAATACTCCCGATGCGGATGGCAATACCAGTCTGGCCTCCGGTCTTTTATCCATCCCCCTAAAAAACTGCACAGACTTCAGTTTAGTGGTATATAATCATGGCACCGTCCTCGAAAGGGAGGAAGTACCTAGTCGAAACAATTTTGAATCCATCATCGGGAAAGTTTTTGCGAGCAGGGGTTACGTTACGGTTATGCCCGATTATTTAGGATTGGGCGACAGTCCAGGTCTGCATCCCTATTTGCATGCCGAGACTCAAGCCACGGCCACCATCGATATGATGCGAGCCGTACGAGAAGCTTTAGCGGATAGCATTCCTGGCTATAATTTAAATACGGAGGTATTTTTAACCGGATACTCTCAAGGAGGGCATGCCTGTATGGCAACCGCCAAGTACATTAAAGATGAAAACCTACAATCTGAGTTTAATGTGGTGGCAGCGGCTCCCGCCAGTGGACCTTATAATTTAACCGGATCGCAGGCTACTATCTTTATCAATGATCAGCCCTATAGCAATCCGGGTTATGTGGTATACTTATTATTGGGTATGAATGTGGGCTATGGCGGCAGCTTGTTTAATAATCCTTCCGAAATCTTAAAGGCCCCTTACGATCAAACTATACCCCCTTATTTTAACGGTAACTTCCCCATGGACTCGGTAAATGCCAAACTTCCCGCTCGGGTAAGTATGTACCTCGAGGATTCCATCTTAAATGCCTTTATTGCCGACACCCTTAGTCAGAATCACTGGTTATGGACCATTTTAAATGAGAACTCCAATTATGACTGGCTTCCGGCTATGGAAATGCGGATGTACTATTGTACTAACGATGAGCAAGTAAGTTTTCAAAATAGTTTGGAGGCGCATGCCGCTATGACCGCGAATGGTGCAACCATGGTAAAGGCAGTAGGAAAAGGACCCTTTAATCACGGAGGTTGTGTAGCTCCATCTATAGAAGGAGCGGTACGTTTATTTGATAGCCTCAGTACAGGTTGCTCCAGTTTTATTGGCTTAGAAGCTTACGCAGATGGCGATATCAGTATTTATCCTAACCCTTTCCAAAATCAGCTTAGCCTCGAAGGTTTGGAAGAAGACAGTCAGATTAGCCTACTGGACCTTAATGGCCGTATCGTAGGCCAGTATACTGCCAGCGATAAGGTAGAATTGAATTTGGCCCATCTGCCGAAAGGCATATACCTATTGGAAATTAAAAGCGCCAATTACTTTAGCCGACAAAAAATCCTCAAGGAATAAGGGCTTAAGGTTAAATCGTTTGGCTAGGCCTCCTTTTTAGCCTCCAGCGTTAATAAATGCTCCTGGGCTTTTTCCCAATCGCGCATGAGCTTTTCTAACTGGACTTTCCGGGCTTCATATTTTTCGTAGAAATCCGCTTCCTTGCTCAGCTCTTTAAACTGTTCAGGGTCGTGAAGCTTGCTGTCGATTTCCTCAATTTTAGTCTCTTCTTTTTCAATGGACTGCTCAAGGGATTTCACCTCTCTTTCGGCTTTCCGGATGTCCTTATCCAGTTGCTTCCGCTCATTATAGCTTAATCCCGAGTTATCGGACTTTTCCGCTTTTGGCTTTGCCTCTTCCTCGGTTTTGGTTTTCTCTAATTGTCGGAAGTCGTCCAACTTTCGGGCCTCGAGGTATTCGTCGATATTGCCTAGGAATTCGCGCACCTTCCCATCACGGAACTCGAAGATTTTATCGGCCAAGCCTTGTAAAAAGTGACGATCATGCGATACGACCACTAAAGTGCCATCGTATTGTAGGAGGGCGTTCTTAAGCATCTCCTTACTCTTTAAATCGAGGTGATTGGTGGGCTCATCCATGATGAGCAGGTTATGAGGAAATAAGAGTAATTTGCAGAGTGCCAAGCGACCTTTCTCTCCACCTGAAAGGACCTTTACCTTTTTGTCAACATCCTCACCACTAAATAAAAAGGCACCAAGGAAGTCCCTGGCCTTTTTGCGAAGGTCTTCTGGCGCGGCATCTTCGATGGTTTCTAATAGGGTTTTATCGCCCTCCAAGGTTTTCGCTTGCTCCTGAGCGTAGTATCCAAACTCGACATTATGGCCAAGTTCGATTAGCCCATCATGATCTAAGCTATCGGCAATCACCTTTACTAAGGTCGATTTCCCTTGACCATTCTGTCCTACAAAGGCAATGCGTTCGCCTCGATTCACTTCAAGGTTTACCTTGGCGAATATTTGCTTGTCGCCATACGATTTGGCTAGGTTTTCGGCTTTGATCACCACCTTTCCGGAGCGCGGTGCCGGTGGGAAGCGAAAATTGATTTTACGGCTGTCATCGTCGTCAATTTCAATACGCTCCATTTTTTCGAGCTTCTTGATGAGACTTTGGGCAAATGCCGCTTTAGAGGCCTTGTAGCGAAAGCGCTCAATCAGCTCTTCGGTATGCTTAATTTCTTTTTCCTGATTCTTTTGTTCTTGCATTTGCAAGGTGCGGCGCTCCTCGCGGAAGGCTAAAAACTTAGAATAAGGCACTGGATAGTCGTACACCTTGCCATTCACGATTTCCACGGTGCGCTTGGTAATGTTATCGAGGAAGGTTCTATCGTGGGAGACCATGATTATGGCCCCTTCATATTCCTTTAAAAAGCTTTCGAGCCATATAATGGAGTGGATATCCAGGTGGTTGGTCGGCTCATCCAGTAAGAGTACATCATGCTTGGCTAGGAGTAGCTTGGCCAATTCTATCCGCATACGCCAGCCCCCACTAAATTCTCTAGTTTGACGGTGGAAATCCTCGGCTTTGAAGCCTAAACCCTGCAGAATTTTCTCTAAATCGGCATGATAGGTGTATCCGCCCACCAAATTGAATCGCTCGGTGTAGTGGTTGAGGTCTTCAATTAGTTTTAAATAGCTATCACTTTCGTAGTCTTCCCGCGTGGCTAATTGGTGATTTAAGTCATCAATAGCTGTTTGCAGATGCTTAATTTCGCTGAGTGAAGATTCCGCTTCTTCCCAAACGGTTTTTCCGTCGTGAAGAGGTAACTCCTGCGGCAAATAGCCAATGGCAAAATCTTTGGGTTTGGAGATATCCCCAGAGTCGACGGTAGCTTCACCGGCAATAGTTTTTAAGAGGGTTGATTTACCAGCCCCATTGCTACCGACAAGGCCTAGCTTTTCCCCGGGGTTTACCAAAAAGGAAATCCCATCAAAAAGCATTCGGTCGTTAAGTTGTAAAGAGAGTTTATTGATCCCAAGCATGGGGCAAAAATAGTTTTTAGTTTATGTCCATATTTTCAAAAGGCACGAAGTTGCACAGCATTTTTAAGTTTAAGTGTCCACGCTGCCAAGAAGGGGCGGTTTTTGAAGAAAAGAACCCCTATAAATTTGGCAAGCTTTTCAAGATGCATGAAACCTGCCCGCATTGCGGCCTGCGCTATGAGATAGAGCCCTCCTTCTTTTATGGGGCGATGTATGTGAGCTATGGCTATTCGGTGGCTTTGTTCGTGGCCACCTATATCATAATGAATTTGATTTATGAGCCCGAAATCACCGATATAATTATTGCTCTTACGGTGGTAGTTCTGGTTTTGGCGCCATTGGTCTTGCGATTATCCAGAATCACTTGGCTCAACTTATTTGTTAAGTACGACCCCGAACGAAGGGGGCCTAGCTTGAAGTAAATCGGTTAAGGTCCCATTGCGGGGAGAGGGCTTCACCATTAAGCAGGTGATTACAAAAGTGCTGACTTAGATAGGGGCCCATCAAAACGCCACGCGAACCAAAGCCATTAAAAGTCCAATCGCTTGCGCTGATGCGGCCCATTAAAGGTTTACGATCTTTAATATTGGGGCGAAGGCCAGCTAATTGTTCTATCACACGGTACTCCCCAGTGTAGAAGGCTTCCAATTTTGTCTTCAAGAAATCTAATCCATTTGCGGTTGTTTCTTGATTTAATTCTCGATGACTATAGGTGGCTCCTACCTTAAAGATTTTGTTTCCAAGTGGAAGGCAAAATACTCCGGCATGTAAGATCCGGTCTTCGGGTAGGGAGCTGGCCTCAATTAGCATTACCTCTCCCTTGGTGGGACTAAAAGCATCAGCCAAATGGGGATGACTGGCTCGTAAGAGTTGACCGTTGCAAAAAATCTTGGTGCTGTTTTCCCCTAAAGTGTCTGCAGTCCACTTTTGCTCGATAAGTAAATCATGCTTACGCAAGAAGGATTTCCAACTTTCGATGAATGCCACGGTATCTAACCAAAATATTCCCTTGACCTGCCCACGACCATGCGGTGCGGTAATGCTTGGTAAGGCGTCATTAAAAATTGGACCGAGGTGATTTTTTAAATGTGGTTTTTCCCCATTACTCTGCCAGTCGTTTACTTCTCCTGCCTTATGGAAAATATGTTCCAGTCGCACGGGGTGATAGAATTTCGTTTGCAGCAATTCTTCCATCTCTGGGTAGAACCGAGGAGCTTCTTCCATGTAAAGCTCGGCATCGGCCACCCACTTTTGGCGTTTTAAAACTACAGGGTTTGCTAAGCCAGCAGCGATTCGAGAGGATTGAGACAGACTAGGTTCATCGATAACTTTAAAAGGAATTTGGTCTTGCCAAAGCCGTATACTTAGCATGGTTCCGGCTAATCCTTGTCCAATGATATAGAGCTCCTCTTTCATGGGGCTAAAGGTAGCCAATAGGTCAAATAACCTTGGTTATGAAGGAGACATCAGGATTCTCGAATAAAAGCGTCTCAATGCTTTATAGAAAGTATCCTAATGCTTTTGGTAAAACAAGCCTTTACAAGAAGCAAAGCGTCTTATTACTTTGATTAAAGCGCCCCAATGCTTTAAAAGGAGAAGCCTTATGATTTACTTGCAGAATTCTTTTCCAGTGCGTGAAATCTAGGCGGAGAGCGGAGGGTTAATTTAAGCAGAGCGCCAAGGATTTGGGCATTTTATTAGGGCACTAGAAGAGAGGACTTGAGGAAATTAGCCCTTGGATTTAGGGTCTTTTTTAAATGAAAGTGATTTTAGAAAACGCTTCATCTTCGACTTTGGACGATACAATAATTTAACCCTTTGGATAGATTGGGGTTTTACGTCTTCGGGCTTTAGTTCCCCCTTGGAATTAATGGAGAGGTAGAAGGATCCTAAGTCGCCAAGATTTACTTGGTTGCCCTTTTCGAGCTCCACTTGAATGGTGTTCACCAAGCCAATCAGAACCGCATAAATATCCGCTTCTCTTAAAGTGCTCCCATCGCTCATTGCCGCGGAGATGGTTTTTAAGTCGACAACATCCGCGTTTACGAGGTAAGCATAATATTTATTGGGTTTGCTAGGATCTAGGAGGTCCCTGCGTTCTGTGATTCGATATTTTACCGCCATGCTGTTTTGCTTTTTGCTCATTACTGCTCAGTATGGTGGGGGCTATCAACTGATAGAATTATTAACGCTTGGGGATTCAGGGTATTATATCGCAGCGTAGGAGAGTTATTAAATGTGCACCAAGCAATTCATCCATTATCCGGAGCTTAAGGAGGCGTTGAAATCTATCGACAAGAGGTTATTGACGGGTTTGGGCCTAGAGGGACTTATCAGGGAGTAAAGCTTTTGGTTCGTTAATTATGGAAGTCTTTCAAATCAGTACTCCCAGAGTTCGGCCTCTAAATTGCGTAGATTGTTTTTAATTCGTTCCGCTTCTAAAAGTTGTTCGAGGGCAGTGCTACGTTTGTACTCTTCAATGGTGCGGTCGTAAACATTATCTTCCTTGATGATAACCGAGTCGAATAAACGCAGCAGGAAAACCTGATCATAGCTTAATCGCATATTCGTATTGCCTTTATTGTAAGCAAGTTGATTATTTAAGGCAAACCGTGCGTCGGGATACCAAACCCAAAAGAGGTTGTAGCGGTCTAAGGTTTTGGGATTCTCGACCACAGGGGAGAGACCTAGAATACGGTTCTTCATTTCGCCTCTTTGTTTATCGAAGTACCAGTCCGACTTTACTTCCCAATAAATGACATCCTTGGAGGTAATCCGAATGGTATCGACCAATAAGATTATAGAAGGGTCGTCGGGGTCTCTTAAGGTATCTACCATCTGCACATAAGCACGTACTTGATTAGGACTTAAAGGAATTTCAAATCGATCATCCGCAAAAACTTCTAGTATGGTTTCCTCGAGGAGAATTCCATCTACAATCACATCAAAAAGAGACTTTCGCCTTGGTATAGCTTGTAGGGGATAGAAGAGATGTAAGTTGAACTTTTCCCGAACATCGATTCGCTCCCAATGACGGGTAGACCAAAGGAGGTCGGCCTCCCTTAGATAGGGATAAGGGAAGACTGGATTCTCGGGTGGTTCGTCCGGTTCTACTCCTTGATCGGGATCTAAGGTTTGTCCACTTCCTCCAAAAGGCAAAAGGCAAGCGATAAGTAGAATGCCAAAAATTTGGAGCTTAGACATGAATGAGATTTAGTATTAGGAATGTAAGGAATTATGAGGTAAGGGAATAAAAAAAGCCGCCTCATAGTTTGAGACGGCTCTTTTCAAAATTGTGAGAAATACAGTTTAATACTCCCAGAGTTCTGCCTCTAGGTTACGCAGATTATTTTTAATCCGCTCTGCTTCTAGAAGCTGATCTAAAGCTGAACTACGCTTATATTCTTCAATCTGACGATCATAAACATTATCCTCTTTAAAGATAACTGAATCGAAGAATCGAAGGTGGAATACTTGGTCGTAAGTTAAGCGTGCGCTGTTGTTATGACCGTTAAAGGCTACATGCGTAGCTAGAGCATAACGCGCATCTGGGAACCATACCCAGAATAAGTTGTAGCGATCTAAGGTCTTTGGATTTTCAACAACCGGTGAAATACCGAGAATGCGGTTTTTCATTTCTCCACGTTGCTTATCGAAATACCAGTCAGACTTAACCTCCCAAAACTTCACATCCTTGGAAGTGATACTAATGGTATCCACTAGCAGGATGATGGAGGGGTCATCAGGATCGCGCAGGGTGTCTACCATTTGTACGTAGCCACGAACTTGATCAGGGGTTAAAGGAATTTCGAAACGATCATCGGCAAAAACCTCCACAATAGTTCCTTCGCTAAGGATACCATCTACTACTACATCGTAAAGAGACTTACGATCCGGAATAGCTTGTACCGGATAGTAGAGGTGCAGGTTCATCTTTTGTCTCATATCAATGCGTTCCCAATGACGGGTAGACCATAACATATCCGCCTCTCTTAAATAAGGGTAAGGGAATACCATATTGTTATGGTAATGCTTAGGCGAATCTGGGATGATACCGTCATCGGAAGGACTGATTACCTGTGCATCAGCAGACTGAGGCATCAGATAGAGTCCAACAAGACCGAGACAAAAAATCAATCGTTTCATGATTATACTTTTTTAGTTTACGTCAACAGAGATAGAGGCAACACGCTCTACTTTAACGCGTGGATTACCCACTGCTTTGGCTTTGATGTTACGGAAGGTAACCGTTTGACCAGGCTTTAACTTCTCAATTTTAATTTTTGCGGAAGAAGGAATTTTGTTGCCATTTACACGCTCGGGAGGTGAGCCCGGGATGGCGAGTTCGAACTGCGTAACTACTAGGTCTAGGTCGAACACAAAGTCCTCAAATGTGGCATTAACGGTGGAATTAGCTACCGCACTTTTTGACAATAAAAGGTTTTCGCTACGTCCGTAGATATTACCCACTGCAGGTGGAAGACCTTTGATACGGAAGGTTTTTGTACCTGCAGGACGAGTGGTTTCTGTGCCATCTGCAGCTGTTTCGACTACAGATACTGAGATAGTAATTTCCTTACTTCCTTTAATGTTGGTCACATCAGCTGAGTACTCGCCAGGTTTTACTTGACGAACCCCCGGCCCATTAACTCTCACCTTAGATGGTTCTACTCCAGGTACACCAATTTCCAGGGGATTGTCTACACCGCGGTAAAGTACATTCATTTTTGAAGGAGAAATCACCACACTCTGAGGAGCGACTGTATAGGTGGTTTGAGGTACATCATATACTTTCTCACCATCAGTTTGCTGGATTTTAATTTTACCACCCCAAGTTCTCTGTCCAACTCCATTCGCAGGAATTTTAACATAAGCGCGACCATTTTCAATACGATCTACAGGAATGGTATTACCATTTTCATCAACCAACTCCACTTGAGGGTCTTGAGTATCATCATAGGCAGCTAGGAAAACCTCTGCTTCATATTCATCTCCCTGGGTAATGTAGGAGCTTGGAGCAATTACTTGCGCGCTAACAGCATTAAACTTAACCGTACCAGCATCAATTTTCTTAATTAGATAAGAAAGAACTTCTGATTCTGAATTTCGCACCCGTGCCTGGTAGTCGGTTAAGAAGGTTAGCATAGCCCCTAGCGGGTATTCGCCAAAGGTTGCTAATTCCCAAGTAACCTCTTTGTCTCCTTCTTGTTGCTTATCTGTATTAAAGACACTTTCAATATTACTCTTGATAGTAGCATCTTCACCAGCAATAGCAATCATTCTAGAGCGGAATTCCTCAATCTTGCTTTTAAGCTCAGTTGCTTTTTGAGGACCTTGTTCGGTTACCAGGTAATTTAAAGGTTTAGATTTGGCATCTAAAGCTTTTGGAGTCGTTTTAGTTTCAGGGTCTTCCCATCCACCAGAAACACCAATTAAGGTATCTTTTAATTCGGCAATGTAGTTAAACATGTCAGCCGATAACTGCTTAACTTCCTTCGCCTTTTCATTCCAAGGTTTGGCAGATGCTTTTTCAGCTGCAGCTCTTTCTAATGCATCATATGCATCAGCGTTTTTATTGTTTACCGTTTCAATAGTGTCAGATAAACTGTTTTCCAGTTTAGTCAACGCTTTAAGAATGTCTTTCGAAACGTTAAGGGCAAGCATCGCTGTTAACACGAGGTACATCATGTTAATCATCTTCTGCCTTGGGGACAATTTTCCTCCAGCCATGGATTATTTTTTAAGAATTATGATTCTAGTTCTTAGCTTAATTATTCTTCACATTCATGGCAGATAGCATTCCGCCGTAAATGTTGTTTAGCTGGCTCATATTGCTCACTAAGCTGCTCACTTCTCCAGTTAAGCGCTCTGAATCTTGAATAGAGGTATTTAATTTCTCCATCAAAGTATTTTGCGCTTCCATGTGGTTAGCAGAGCTTTCTAATTGCACGGCATAAAGTGCATTTAGGGACTCCATATTTTTAGAAGCTAAAGAAAGTTGCTCGTTGTATGCACCCGTTGCTGCAGCAGCTTCGCTAGTTTCGGTAAGTTTATTGGCAGCGTCACCAAAACGACGCAAACCACTTCCAAGGCTTTCAATTAATTCGCCATCAATTTTGGCGTCTTCTAGCATGCGATCTAATTCTTGGGTAGCACTCAATCCTTTTTGAGATTCGTACTGCTCTTCCTCATCGGTCATGCCGGCTAATTCTGGATATACTAAGGTCCAGTCCAACTCCTCAGCTGGTTTTTCAAATGCAGAGAAGAAGAAAATCACTGCTTCAGTGGTAAGACCTACTACGAGCATGATATCAGCACCTGGAAGGTGAAGGATCTTAAACATCGCACCAAGGATTACTACTGCGGCTCCCCAGCCGTAAAGCTTAGCCATGAAATTCTTAAAACGCTTGCTGTTTACATCAATTAACGCCATTGGAAAAAATTAAAATTAAATTGTGATTAGGGGTTTAAAAGTCGGCAAGATCACGACCCATGAAGCTTTGAACCGTACGGAATCCTACATAGGATTTCGAGGTGTCGGCATATTCATAATCGCGCGTACTTACCTGCATGTAGTAAGCAACATCCTTCCAGCTACCACCGCGAATTACTTTGCGGGTTAGGGTAGGATCATCACTCGGGTTAGCATTGTATTCAAAGTTTGGACTGATATCCGATACATAGTAGAAACTTGCTGCATCAAATGCCGTGTTGGTCCATTCGGATACGTTACCCGCCATGTTGTACAAGTCGTACTCATTAGGCGCATAAGCAGTAGTTTTTACAGGGTAGAAACCACCGTCGGCAACCAAGTTACCGCGTAGGGGTTTAAAGTTTCCAAGGTAGCAGCCCGAACTGTTAAGGGCATAAGGACCACCCCAAGGGTAAGTAGTAAGTTCTTTTCCACCTCTGGAAGCATATTCCCATTCCGCTTCAGTAGGAAGACGGAATTCTTGCTCTGTAAAGTAACCAGAAGATCGTAAATAAGAGTTACGGTACTTGGTTCTCCAGTTACAGAATGCACGGGCTTGATACCAGTTTACTCCTACCACAGGATATTCATCAAAGGCGGGGTGCCAGAAATATTTATCATGCATCGGATCATTGTAGCTGTAGGTGAAGTCATGAATCCAGCAAAGTGTATCCGGATAAATATTGATAATACCGCCTTCAAAGAAAGAGCTACGATCAGATATTTCTTTGTTATTCTTGATATAGTCACGGTAGGAGAAGTACTCACCATCTTGGTCCGCATCATTATGATCGAACATTACGCGATTGGATTTCTGCGCCGCTTTTTGCTTGTTGATCCAGAAGAAAGCATAATTGAGCTGACGAGCATCAATCATACGGTCTCCCATAAATTGCTCTTCAGGGGGCAAGTAGATACTTTCTAGAATCTCGGTGTATTCTAAGGTTGGATAGTTCTCCGTACGCCACTCAATCATGGGCTCCCAGTTAATATGACGCTGCATACTATCTGGATAGTTCAAAGAAACATACTCATCAAAAGGAGTAGGATCTTCTTTGTTGGCAGCATCAATGAGCTCATAACCCTCAATCAGGCCATCTTCACCTAAGCGAAAACGCACGATGGAGTCGCGCACCCAATGGATGAACTGACGATACTCGTTGTTCGTAATTTCAGTTTGATCCATCCAAAAAGAAGGTACCGAAACAGTTTTAGTGGGAGAGATCATGCTGTAAGGCACATCCTGATCAGAGTTTCCCATGTTATAAGAACCTTGAGGAATATACACCATTCCGTAAGGTTGCGCCGGATACCAGCTCGGACGATCTTGCACACCGACCAATTCGCCGTAGTCGTTACTACTGCAACTGATCAAAAGCACGGAGCTTAAGGCTATGGAAATCAGTTTCTTCATGTCTCTTGACGTTGTTTTCCGTTGATCAACAACCTGCTTTAAAAACAGGGGCTGCTATATTACAAAAATCTTGGGTTCTTATGACTTCCCGTTGGGGGAGGTGGAATTTCTATTTTAAAGCAGTAATTCGCCATGATTTCATGGCTACCGCCTCCCTGTGTTGAAAGTGCCGATGTCCCTACATCGTATGAGTACCCTAGTCTTAAATCAGGAGTAGCTTGCCAGCCGATAACGGCTACAACCGCGTCCTGTAGCCTGTAGGTAACGCCACCCCAGAACTTATTATTATAAACACCCATCACATTCACGTCGAATGTAGTGGATCCTGTTGCCATTTTGAGTAATAAACTAGGACGTAATTCCCAATTACTTGCGGGTACCGCCCAATTGTATCCACCCATCAAATAATAATGACGGGCATTACGTACCAAAGTAGTTGCATTTTGAACCGTAGAACCTAACTGGGTGCTACTCTCAATCACGCGGGTTGTAGAAATACCTCCCCAGATGTCTTGGCTTTCGTAATAAACACCAAATACCGCATCCACTTGAAAACCGGTTTCCTGCAAACCAATGAGGTTAGGATCATTAAACCCGCCAGTTGGACTAGCGTAGTCGGATGGGATCCAGGAAGTGCCATTTAATTGGTTATTAAGGAAAGTTGCTCCGGCGCCAATTCCTAAAGTACCAGTAGGAAGCTGAAATTGGTAACCGTACATTAAGCGAGCGGAAATATTGTTGAAGAAGCCAATTTGATCATTTACGATGCTGAGTCCAAGTCCACCTCCGATGGTCTTAATCGGAACATTAATGTTAATGTTTTGGGTGATGGGGGCTCCGTCGAATCCTACCCATTGACTACGATGCAGACCGTTTATGCAAATAGCACTTCCTGATCCGGTAACTCCGGGGTTGTAATAGATGCGATTGAACATGAATTGGCTGAACTGCACGTCCTGCTGCCCGAAAGCCAAAATCGGCAAAGCAAGCACCATGATGAGGTAGAATTTCTTCATCAAATCGGGTTAGTATTAATTGTTGACAACACGTTGTTGAAATCCCAAATATAAAGCTTTGAACAAATATGCCTTAAGCCGAAGTTAATTTTTCACATGATTTTGTTGATGAACGCTCGATTTTTAGAGAGCTTTCTTCATTGCTCGCCACCAACGATCGGGAATTTCGTTTTTCATCGACTCTTCGTAATCCTTGTGTGAACAAGGGATTAGCTTATGTCGTTCGGAACTTAAGCCACTGCTTTCCCGTACCGGAACTTCAATCCACCAACGGCCACTTAAATGACTTTTATAAAACACCAATTCATGCTCCCCTCCGTTAATAAGTACCGTAAATCGTTGATATTCCTCTTTTCGAGCAAAAGGATAATCTCCTTTTCGGAGGCTGAAACCCTCTAAAAAGTACCAAACCATTTGGGCTACTAAATGCGCTGTTCGGCCTTCTTTGTCGGCCAGCGCATTGCATTCGTAAATCCCAAAAGAACTTACTTTATCACTAATGCCACTGTACCTGGCGATGGCACAAGCTTCTTCGCCCGAGAAGCCATTGGGGCTGTGAAAGGTGTTTCCGGGTGCTTCGCTTTGCCGTAGGGCTGAGAGGTCGAAGCTTACTATATCAGCATCTCTTAAAATGGGCTCACTTTCGGCAATGTTATTTCGCAAATTGCCTAAGCGGTGAATGTCGAAGAACATCCTTTCCATTAGGTCAATTTCCTCTTGATTTACAAAATAGGTTTGATAACCAATATTGCTGTAATTATAGAGGATGTAGGGCTTCTGAAGAATAATATGACTTAAAAAGGATCGATGCGATAACTTATCTTCCTGTTTGCCTAAATCAAACTGACAGTCGATGGAAACCAAATTAACGGTTTGTTCCAATCTATCGTAGGCGCGATAATTACCATAGGTAAGATCTTGACTACCTCCAATTATAATGGGAACGATATTTTTCTTGAGCAGAATAAAGCACACTTCACGAATCGCAGCCAGGGTATCCGCCAGCTTCTCGCCAGAGTAGATGTTGCCTAAATCACAAACTGGAGCATCCCAATTTCCCCAGTAAAGGTTGTAGAGGTATTTACGCACTTGATCGGGACTTTGAGCGGCTCCGGCATTGTCGCTGCCCCGGTCTTCCATTACTCCTATAATGGCTAAACGGTAATTTTCAATTTCCGGCAGTCCCTCTATTTCCTGATGAATCCCGATGCGCTTTCCAAAAACCTGTTCATTGCCGCCCGAGCAGGATTCGATAATACTTCCTCCTACGGGACTCAGGAAATCTTCTAGCATCATTTTTTAGGACTTTTTTTAGTGCTCTTGGTGCTTTTTCGGCCACGACCTTTAGCTGGCTTTTTGGCGGCTTCTTCGATTATGGCCTCGGCCTCTTCGCGGCTTAAACTAGCGGGATCTTCAATTTCCTTTGGTAATTTAAAATTCTTTCGCCCGGATTTAAGATAAGGACCATAACGCCCGTTTAACACTTCAATCACTGGCTTGGCCTCATCAAAAACTTTGATGTATTTATTCTTATCCGCCTCAATCTTGGCTTCGATTAAAGTAATAGCGCGATCCAACTCAATGGTCATTGGATCATCACCATCGGCTGCTTTTATGGAAGCAAATACATTCTTATACTTTACATACGGTCCAAAGCGGCCAATATTGGCACTTACCTTTTCGCCCTGGTATTCGCCCAATTCTCTTGGCAATTTGAATAACTCTAAGGCCTCTTCTAAGGAAATAGTATCAATACTCTGTCCTTTGCGCAGGCTGGCAAAACGAGGCTTTTCCTCATCCTCCGCCTCACCAATTTGAATCATGGGGCCATACCGACCAATACGAGCAATTACCGGCTTGCCACTTTTAGGATCTTCGCCTAGTACGCGTTCTCCGGTGGCCCTTTCCGAATTCTCTTCTACCTCTTTTAGGTGGGGGTGAAATTCTTGATAAAACTCGCCCAGCATATTGGTCCATTCTTCTTGACCCTGAGCGATTTGATCAAACTTAGCTTCCACTGAAGCGGTGAAGTTATAATCCAGGATTTGATCGAAATGCTCGGTTAAGAAGCCATTTACCACCGAGCCAATATCGGTAGGGATGAGCTTGTTTTTGTCGGCACCCGTGGTTTCGCTGAGTTTTTCTTCCTTTAAACCATCCGCATTTAATGCCAATTGAACATAATCGCGCTGCGTACCCGTGAGCTCCGATTTTTCTACATATTGGCGCTTGATAATGGTACTGATGGTTGGCGCATAAGTAGAAGGTCGCCCAATGCCGAGTTCCTCCAACTTCTTAACTAAGCTGGCTTCGGTGTAGCGAGCCGGGTGCTTGGTAAAACGTTGGGTGGCCGTTAGTTCGCCATAGCTTAAAGTCTCCCCTTTCTTACTGGCGGGAAGCATTCCGGATTGCTCCTCAAGGTCTTCATCGTCGGTTCCTTCGAGGTAAACTTTCAGAAATCCTTCAAATTTGATAACCTCACCACGGGCTACAAATTCAAGTTTCTCACCTGGTGCTTCGATATGAAATACGGTGCGTTCTAATTGAGCATCGCTCATCTGGGAAGCAATAGCGCGTTTCCAAATGAGGTCGTATAGTCTTTTTTGCTGGTCGCTACCTCCCGCACTGTGGCGGTTAAAGTAGGTCGGACGAATCGCTTCGTGCGCCTCTTGCGCTCCTTTACTTTTAGTGCTAAAGCGTCGGGTTTTGGCGTAATCTTCACCATAAGCCTCACGAATTTCACCGTTAGCGGCAGCTAAAGCATCGTCCGATAAATTGGTCGAATCGGTACGCATGTATGTAATTAAACCCGCTTCGTAAAGTCTTTGGGCTACCGACATGGTTTGACTTACCGAGAAATAAAGTTTTCGCGCAGCCTCCTGTTGCAGCGTGGAAGTGGTAAAGGGTGGAGCAGGAGATTTTTTTGCAGGTTTGGTTTCGATGTCGTTAATGCTAAAGGAGTGTTTAGCACAACGCTCTAAAAAGTCGCGGGCTTCCTTTTCCGTATCAAAACGCTTATTTAATTCGGCTTTAAAGCTTTTGCCAGCCGCATTTAAAAACTCTCCTACCACCCGGAAATAGGTTTTTGCTTCAAATGCACGGATTTCCATTTCCCGTTCCACGATTAAACGCACCGCTACCGATTGCACCCGTCCCGCAGATAAGCCTGCCTTCACCTTTTTCCAAAGTACAGGCGAAAGTTCAAAACCAACCAGACGATCTAATACCCTACGTGCTTGCTGGGCATTTACTAAATCAGTGTTTATTCGCCTGGGATTATTAATAGCTCCTTCGATGGCTTTTTTCGTGATTTCCGAAAAAGTGATTCGATTGGTGTTGGTCGGCGCCAAATCCAAGGCCTCATAAAGGTGCCAAGCAATGGCTTCTCCTTCGCGGTCCTCGTCCGATGCTAACCATACAATTTCGGCGTCTTTACTTAATTTCTTGAGCTTTTTTACAACCTCTTTTTTATCGCTGCTGATGGCGTATTTAGGAGCGAAATTATTCTCTACATCAACACCCATATCCTTCTGCACCAAGTCTCTAATGTGGCCATAGCTGCTCTCCACTTGAAAGTCTTTACCTAAAAACTTTTCAATGGTTTTGGCCTTGGCCGGTGACTCCACGATTACTAAATTCTTTGCCATTCTTTCGGTAAAATTTGCCTGCGATTAAGGCGCAAAATAAATCAATGTTTTTCGTTTTTAGCTTTCCCCACCCATAAGTTGCTATTAACTTTAGGTCTGTCAAATTGGCAATCGACCTAAGTTTGTACCTTTGCAGACCTTATAAAATGATGATGAAAGAGACGGCTACAGAGGCAAAATTGATGGACGAGAGCCAACAAGGTACAGCCTTAGAAAGCGGCGACGAACGCGGCAACCGAAAGCTATACATTGAAAGTTACGGATGTCAGATGAATTTTTCGGATTCCGAAATCGTGGCCTCCATATTAGCGAAGGAAGGATTTGGTACTACCCGCAATGTAGAAGAAGCGGACTTAGTGCTCCTAAATACCTGTTCTATTCGTGATAAAGCAGAGCAAACGGTTCGCAAGCGCCTCAATAGTTTTAATAAGCTCAAGGAAGAACGACCCGAAATGAAAATCGGCGTCCTTGGCTGCATGGCAGAGCGTTTAAAAGACAAATTTTTAGACGAGGAAAAATTGGTCGACCTGGTGGTTGGCCCCGATGCGTATCGCGATCTTCCAAACTTAATTGAGAAGGTTGATGGCGGAAGGAAGGCTGTTAACGTGATCCTCTCCAAGGAAGAGACCTATGCGGATGTAAGCCCCGTGCGGATTGATAGTAATGGGGTGTCCGCTTTTATTTCTATTACTCGAGGTTGCGATAATATGTGCACATTCTGCGTAGTCCCCTTTACCCGAGGTAGAGAACGCAGTCGTAACCCAGAAACCATCATGGCGGAAGCCAAAGAATTGGAAGCGCGCGGCTTTAAGGAAATTACCCTCTTAGGGCAAAATGTGGATTCCTACTTATGGTATGGTGGTGGCTTAAAGAAGGATTTTGATAAAGCCTCCGAAGCGGCGAAAGCGACGGCAGTAAACTTCGCCGATCTTCTAAGCTTAGTGGCCGAAGCTGTGCCAGGCATGCGCATTCGCTTTAGCACGAGCAATCCGCAGGATATGACTGATGATGTTCTACATGCCATTGCCAAACATGAGAACATTTGTAAATACATTCACTTACCCGTTCAGTCGGGAAGCAGTCGCATCCTAAAACTGATGAATCGCGGTCATAACCGGGAGGAGTATTTCAACCTAATTGACCGAATCCGTAAGATTATTCCCGACTGCGGAATTTCCCACGATATGATTGCTGGTTTCCCCACCGAAACAGAGGAGGACCATCAAGATACCCTTAGCTTGATGCGTTACGTTCGCTACGACTTTGGATATATGTTCTATTACAGTGAGCGACCGAATACCTATGCCGCCCGTAAAATGGAGGATGACATTGATGAAGAAACCAAAAAGCGTCGCTTAACCGATATTATCAACTTACAGCAGGAGCACTCTTTGGAGCGCAATCGCGAGCACGTAGGTAGGGTGGAAGAGATTTTGATTGAAGGAAATTCGAAACGGAGCGATTCCGATTGGAAGGGGCGGAATACCCAAAACACCATGGTAGTATTTCCTAAGAAGGGTACGCAAAAGCCGGGTGACTTCGTTAAGGTGAAGATTACCGACTGCACCGCTGCAACCCTACTAGGAGAAATGATTGATGCCTAAGCCCTTTATGAAGAACTCTTTTTTAATCCTCTGCTTTAGCCTGATGGCACTTCAGCTAAGTGCCCAAGAAAAAATAAACGGTCGTTGGGTCGATAATAACCTTACGATTTGGTTAGAGCAAGACTTAGTGCGCACCAAGGGTGTACTGTATTACTGTGTAGCTGATACCTCACGTGGGGTTTGCATTCAGAACCTTTCAACCGGTTTCGAGTTGCGTTTATATGATGCTCAGGGGCAGATGATTTATGAGGGCTTTGCCAGTGGCCGTCGTCGAGGGGTGAAGTTGCCACAAGCTTTTCCCAAGGCCTACGAAGTAGAAATTGTGGCCTTTAAACCTTGGGTTGTGAATAAGAGTACTGCCGGTCGTATCTATCAAGAGGAACGCATCCGGGTGAAATATCGATTGAAGTAATGAGTCTACAGGAAATTAAGCAGCGTTTTGGAATTATTGGGAATAGTCCCGGTTTAGAACGTGCCTTAAATAAGGCGATGCAAGTTGCTGGGACCGATATCTCCGTATTAGTTTCGGGCGAAAGTGGGGTGGGAAAGGAATCTATTCCACGTATCATCCATTCTTCAAGTCACCGGAAACACAATAAATACATCGCGGTTAACTGCGGGGCCATTCCCGAAGGGACCATTGATAGTGAACTTTTTGGTCACGAGAAAGGGGCCTTTACCGGAGCAACTGGAACCCGCAAAGGCTATTTTGAAGAGGCCAATGGAGGGACCATATTTTTAGATGAGGTGGGGGAGTTGCCTCTGGCTACCCAAGTACGCCTTTTACGTGTGCTAGAAACGGGAGAGTTTATTAAAGTGGGTTCTTCTACCATCCAAAAAACAGATGTACGCATCGTGGCCGCTACCAATGTGGAAATGATGTCGGCAGTTGAGAAAGGCCGTTTTAGGGAAGACCTCTATTACCGCCTCAATACCGTAGAAATACATTTGCCGGCCCTGCGCGAACGCAAGGATGATATTCATTTGATCTTCCGGAAATTTGCCGCCGATTTCAGTGATAAGTATCATACCCCAACCGTACGCCTGGAGCCTGAAGCGGTCGAAGTCTTAAGGAACTACCACTGGCCAGGAAATATCAGGCAATTGCGAAATTTAGCGGAGCAGATTTCCGTGATTGAAACCGAAAGAACAATTTCGGCCCAAACCTTAATGGGCTATTTACCTGACTCTGGGAGAGGAGGTGTGCCCGCCCTTTATAAAGGCGCTGCGGCCCAAAGTACGCCCGGTGATTTCAGCAATGAACGCGAGATTCTTTATCAGGTCCTATTTGATATGCGCAAGGATATTGCTGATTTAAAAAAGCTGACCGCCGAATTGATGCAAAACAATGAGATTTCGGAGGAGTGGAAAAGCGATAACAGTTCCCTAATTCGACGGATCTATCGGGAAGATCAAAATAAAATGAGCGAGGCCGAGCTAGCGGATGCAGAAACCGCGAACTTTTTACCGGTTTATCGTACGGAAGATGAGGCCGAAGTATCAACAGAAACTTTCCATGATGTGGTGGAAGATGAACCTATCACCCTGCAGGAAAAAGAGTTGGAGATGATTAAGCGGGCCCTGGAGCGCAATAATAACAAGCGTAAAGATGCGGCCGAGGAGTTGGGTATTTCGGAGCGAACCCTCTACCGAAAAATTAAACAGTATCACCTATGATTCGTAAGCTAAGCTTTCTCCTGCTGTTTGCCGCTATGGTGGCCTGTGGTGGCTATTCCTTTACGGGTGGCGATGTTGGTGATGCGCAAACGGTAAGTATCGATTTCTTCCCCAATACGGCAGACTTGGTGAAACCCCAGCTATCGCAAATTTTTACTGAGAAGTTGAGAGATATCTTCGTGCAGCAAACCCCATTGGAGTTGGTTCGACGCAATGGGGATATGCAGTTTTCGGGCGAAATCGTTCGCTACACAATTGAGCCCATCAATGCGCAGGCTTCCGATTTAGGGACCGTTGCGCAAAACCGCTTAACCGTTGATGTGAATGTAATCTTTATCAATACCTTAGACCCCGACAAAGGTTTTGAAGAGCGTTTTACTCGTTTTGTAGACTTTGACGCGACCCAGGATATTAATTCCATTGAAGACGAATTGCACGATCAAGTAAGTCAAGAACTTTCGGAAAATATCCTGAATCGCGCTATAGGAGATTGGTAATTGAGAACAGAAGACTTTCATAAGCTATTAGAAGACCCTAAGAATGTAGCCGATTATCTGGTAGATGATCTGCGGGACTTGGCTATGAAATATCCTTACAGCCAAATCATACAATTGATGTATGGTTTAAAGCTGCGAACCAGTTCCGAACATCTTTTTAATCAGCAGCTCGGCAAAACCGCCATTCTCACTAACAATAGAGCGGTGCTTTTTGAGCTCTTTGAGGACAAACCGCGTACCCTGAATTCGGGTGTGGAAACGGTGGAGGTAGAGCAAGCGGTTGCGGCACCAAGTATTTCATCTGCGGAAGCTGAGCAGGCCAGTCCAGAAGTTATTAAGGAAGAACCACAAACGGCTTCTACACCGGAAGAAGTACCCCCTGCTCCTGTAGAGGAAAGTAAACCTGCCGAGGAAAAGGTCTTTAAGGCTGATCCAGAACCAGAAATTAGCACCGAGCCCGAAGCTCCATTGACTAAAAAGCCTCTTCCATCGGCTGTCCCTGAGAATTTGGAGGGATTAAGTCCGCAAGAACGGGTGAAGGCCATTTTAGAACGCAATCGTCAATTGCGGGCCGAGTTTGATGCCAATAAGAGTAAGGGCGACAGTAAACTATTTGAAACAGAATCAGCGAAAGCGGCTAGCGAACCGGCCGAAGAAAAAGAAATTCCAGCCAAGGAAACTGAAGATGAAGTAAAAGCGCCTGAGGTTTCTAAAGATCAGGAATCCAGTGTAGTAGATCAAAATGACTTAGAGGCTGAAGTGGAGGAGCGCGCAGCGGATCAGGTATCTGAATCGGATGCTGAAGAAGAAGCGAAGCCGGAAACTCCTTTAGAGGCAGATCCTATTGCTTCCGATGACTTTGAAGAAGAAAGTCCTAGTGAGATTGAACCTGAGGAAGAGAAGGAAGAGGCAGAATCGGAACCTTGGGCTGATACACCCATTGATATTGAAGCCCTTATCCGCCGACGCTTTGCCCGGAGATACAGTTTTGAGGAGGAGTCCGAATCCGAGGAAAGGGAGGACGACCCTTGGGCAGAAGAAGCCCCTCAAGAATCTTCCATGGATGAAGAAGAATGGGAGGAGGAATTAGCACCGGAAACGGAGCAAGAAGATGCGAAGGCTGACCAAGAAAAAGAGGAGATTAAGGAGTCGGAGCTGGAACCCGAGGCGGAAAGTACAGCTGAAGAAGCCGGGCAAGTGGAGAACGCTCCCCTAGAAGAGAAAGAGAATCCCCAGTCAGATTTGGCTTTGGCGGCGCGCATTCGCGTGATTCGCGATCGTTTGGATAGCCTTAAGGAGAGCGATGAACTAAGCCCGGAGGAACTGTCGGCTCTCATGGAAGAGCACCGTCAGCTAGAAGCCTTAATGGCCGACTTACCCGTAGATGAGGGTCAGCTTTTTGACCTCGATTTTGATCCCAATGAAGGAGAAGATTCTGAAGATCGAGATTTAGTTGAAGTTCAAGGGGAGGTTACTTTAGCGGAGGATGAATCTGAACTGGCCTCCGACGAAGATTCGGACATTGAAAGCCAGGAGGAGCGTTTAGAAGAACAGGAAGAAGAGCCCATTTCGGAATCGGTAGAGGAAGAAAAAACGGATGAAGAAGAATATGAAGGCCCAGCCATAAGTCTGGTTTCCCGCAGGGAAGAGGAATCAGAAACGGAATCCGTCCATTCAGAAGAATCAAGTCCGGAAGACCAAGCTAATGAACCGGAGCCCGAGGCCGAAGTGCCTGAGCGGGAAGAATCGGAAACTGAAAGGCCAGCATCGGTAAAAGAGGAAAGCCCTTCGGAAGCGGAGGAGGAAAGTCCATCTACGCAAGTGGAAACTGAAACCAGTACGGAAGCGCCAAAAGATGAAGACAAGCTCCAGGAAGAAGTGCCGGAAGAGGAAGATGAGCCCATTTCGGAGGAGGATGAGGTAGACGCGGAAATCCGACGTATTGAAGCCTTAGCGGCCCGATTGCGGAGTGGTCCAAACCGGGAGATGAGTCAAGATGATATCAATGCCCTTCGCGAGAAGCGGATGGAGGAGATGATTGAGGATCGTAAACGAAACCTCGAGCAAAACATTAAACCGGAGCCCGAAGCAGCAACGACGGAAGAGCCTGAGCCTAGGGCAGAAAAAGAGCTGAAGGAAGAAGAAGTAGCGGAAGTTGTCTCACCCGAGCCCCCGTCTAGCGATGAGGCGCCGGTCGAAAAAGCAGAGCCCAGCCCAGAAGAATCGGAAGAAGAACCAATTAAAGAGCCAGAGGAAGATTCGGAAGCGGTAAGCCAGGAAGTGGTTGAGGCGGATGAACAAGCAGAGTCCCTTCCCGAGCAGGAAACCATCAGCGAAAGCGAAATTGAGGAAACAGCGCCCACAGAAGAGGAAGAACCAATTACGACGGAAGAAGAATCGCCTGAGACGGCGGAGGTGGAAAGTAATTTGAGTTTTTCGGATTGGTTGAAGCGGATTAGCAGTGATCAAACCAAAGAAACGCGGGCGGAAGAAGATAGTGAGGAAAATAAGTCGGAGGAAGCCGAACCGGAGGAGCCGCGCGCCGAAATTGCCGAGAAAATTGACCTCTTAGATTCCTTTGTTGAGAAACTTCCGGAGCTTAAAAAGCAAAGTCGCAGTCAAACGCTAAGTCCAAAAGCAAAGCAAACGGCGCCCGAAGAAGCCGAATCGGAGGGGGCAGGCGGTCTGGTAACGGAGACTTTAGCCAAAGTTTATATTCGTCAGAAACACTACAAAAAGGCAATTCAGGCCTATGAAATTCTGATGTTGAAATATCCCGAAAAAAGTTCTTTCTTTGCCAGCCAAATTTCAGAGATTAAGAAACTGGAGAACAGCAAATAAAATATCATGACCCTTTTATTAACATCCTTAATTATTCTCACCTGCGTTTTATTGGTGATCATCGTATTGGTTCAGAACCCTAAAGGAGGCGGTTTAAGCTCTTCTTTCGGTGGCGGTGGTACCCAGCTTTTTGGTGGGGTGAAAAAGACAACCGATTTCTTAGATCGTGGAACCTGGTTTTTAGCGATCTTTCTAGTGGTTTTAGTGATGGCCGCAAATATTATGTTAACCCCAGATGCGCTTTCGGAAGAAGTGCGCGACTCTTCTATTGATGAGGTAGAGGTCGAACAGCCTGCAGCACCAGCCATTAGTCCTTCCGACTTTGGCGGTTTTGAGGACCAAGATGGGGGAGACGACAATTAATACTGAAGATTAAACGTTAAGCCTCCCAAATTCGGGGGGCTTTTTTTTGTCCCTTTTTAAATTAAATCAAAAATGAAAAAAGCCTATTTATTACTTGGCTTGAGCCTGATGCTCGCCGTTTCTGCTTGTAAGAAAGAAGAAGATGATAACGATGACACTAAGCCCTTTCCACAGGAATTGGTTGTAGATGGTACGCGTTACGAATGGGGTGAAAGCTTTATGGAGTACTACCCTGATTACGGGGTAAATTCGGAGAACCTTGATTTATTCATGTTTACTGATGGTATTACCGTACACTATGATTCGGACAACCTTCCCGATTCGATTAGCGGTAATGGTTATGTGCTTTACTTCGAATTGTTTAGTGCTGATAGCACCTATTTAAGTGCGGGCACCTATACTGCCGATTCTACCTTAGCCCAAGGTACCTATTACAGCTCTTTCTTAGCGCCAGTGACTAATGGTGAGCTTAGTGGTGACGATGAGCTAAATAGTGCAACTGTAGAAGTAGTACGCGAGGATAATGTATATACCATTACTGGTTCCGGTAAAGATGGAATGAATCGCGACTTCAGCTTTAGCTACCAAGGCGCCATCCGTCGCATCTAAATTTTTAAGTTTTGTTTATAAAAAAAGCCAGCTCCTCGGGGGCTGGCTTTTTGTTTTTGGTACTAATAGGACCTAGCTGAAATCAGCTAGAATCTGCTCGGTCGCTTCCTTGGTTTTTACCTTTTGATAAACCTTGGCAATTTTACCTTCTTCGTCAATTACGAAGGTCTCGCGATGAATGCCATCGTACTCGCGTCCCATAAATTTCTTTAAGCCCCAAACGCCATAAGCTTTGATTACTTCTTTTTCCGTATCCGGAATTAAGGGGAAAGGTAAATCGTACTTCCCAGCAAATTTTTGATGCTTCTGGGCATTATCGGCACTTACCCCGATAATCTCAAATCCACGGTCTTTAAGATCCTGATAGTTATCCCGGAAATTACAAGCTTCGGCGGTGCAGCCCGGAGTATCATCTTTGGGATAGAAGTAAAGGACCACCTTTTTACCCTGATAGTCGCTTAGTTTAATGGGATTTCCATCTTGATCCACGCTATTAATATCTGGCGCCTGATCGCCTTCTTTTAGATATGTCATATTCTCGTTTTTCCTTTTAACCTCTGCAAAGGTAGATTGTTGAAAATCGAAATGCCAAATTGTAGGGTTTTGCCTGTCAGCCCTGACAGCCTGCACCACCTGATATAGCTTTCATCTGTCAGATTGCCACTTTTTGCAGCCACTTAGCGACTGGCATATTTTATGACTAAAGGTGGGCAATTAGTACTTAAATTAAGTTTAACCTAAACAGTAGTCAAAAATGGCTGATATTAACTTAAAACCTTTGGCAGATCGCGTGCTAGTAGAGCCTAGCGCTGCCGAAACCACCACGGCTTCTGGGATTATTATTCCCGACACCGCACAAGAGAAACCACAACAAGGAGTAGTGGTAGCGGTTGGCAACGGAAAGGCGGATGAGCCTATGACCGTTAAAGTTGGTGATACCGTGCTTTACGGAAAATACGGTGGTACTGAAATTAAGCATGAAGGTAAAGATTACCTCATCATGCGCGAGTCAGACATTTATGCAGTAATCGGTTAATTCTAAAACCAAAAAAACAAAGACAACAATGGCAAAAGAAATCAAATTCAATCTTGAAGCACGCGACGGTTTAAAGCGCGGTGTTGACGCATTAGCCAATGCTGTAAAAGTTACCTTAGGACCTAAAGGTCGTAACGTAATCATCGAAAAGTCTTTCGGTGCGCCACACGTAACCAAAGACGGTGTTACTGTTGCTAAGGAAATTGAATTAGAAGATAAAGTAGAGAACATCGGAGCCCAGATGGTGAAGGAAGTAGCCAGTAAAACTGCCGATGTAGCCGGTGACGGAACAACTACCGCAACCGTTTTAGCGCAAGCTATCTACAACCAAGGTTTAAAGAACGTTACCGCAGGTGCCGCTCCAATGGATTTAAAACGCGGGATTGATAAGGCCGTTTTAGCGGTTATCGAAGACCTTCGTAAGCAATCTCAGAAAGTGGGCGATAGCGACGCTAAAATTGAGCAAGTAGCAGCTATTTCTGCTAATAATGACGCGGCAATTGGTTCACTTATCGCCGAAGCAATGGGCAAAGTGAAAAAGGAAGGCGTTATTACGGTTGAGGAAGCTAAGGGTACCGAAACTTATGTGGATGTTGTAGAAGGTATGCAGTTTGATCGTGGCTACCTTTCTCCATACTTCGTTACCGATAGCGAAAAGATGATTGCGGATTTAGACAATCCCCACATCTTGATCTACGATAAGAAAATCAGCAATATGAAGGAGCTCCTACCCATTTTGGAGCCAGCGGCACAATCAGGTCGTCCTTTATTAATTATTGCTGAAGATGTGGAAAGCGAAGCCCTAGCCACTTTAGTGGTAAATAAGATTCGTGGAAGCTTAAAAATTGCAGCGGTTAAAGCACCTGGATTTGGTGATCGTCGTAAAGCAATGTTAGAAGATATCGCCGTTCTTACCGGTGGAGCCGTTATCTCTGAGGAGCGTGGTTTCAAATTGGAGAACGCGACCATGGATATGTTAGGTACCGCCGAAAAAGTAAGCATCGATAAGGATAATACCACTATCGTAAATGGTGCTGGAGCGGCTTCTGATATCGAAGCTCGTGTGAACCAGATTAAGGCGCAAATCGAAAGCTCTACTTCCGACTACGACAAAGAAAAACTTCAGGAGCGCCTCGCTAAATTGGCAGGTGGTGTAGCCGTACTTTATGTAGGTGCTGCCTCTGAAGTGGAGATGAAGGAAAAGAAAGACCGTGTAGATGACGCCTTAGCTGCTACTCGCGCCGCTATTGAAGAAGGTATCGTACCTGGTGGTGGTGTTGCTTTAGTGCGTACCGCCAAGGCCCTTGAAGATTTGAAAGGGGATAACGAGGATGAAACCACCGGTATTCGCATCGTACACCGTGCTATTGAAGAGCCTTTGCGTATGATTGCGTACAACGCTGGTCAGGAAGCCTCTGTGATTATCAACAAGGTTAAAGAAGGTAAAGACGATTTCGGATACAATGCTAAAACGGAAGAGTTTGGCAATATGTATGAAATGGGAATTATCGATCCTACCAAAGTAACTCGCGTGGCTCTGGAAAATGCGGCCTCTGTTGCTGGTATGTTACTTATTACCGAAGCAACCATCAACGAAATCCCAAATGAAAATGACGGCGCTGCTGCTGCCGCGGCAATGGGTGGTGGAATGCCAGGCATGATGTAAGAGCGAAATTAATAGCTCTATATAATTCTCCCGACTCTTGATTTTTTCAAGGGTCGGGATTTTTATTTATAATACCTGTGGAATCCTATATTTGCGAATAGTATAAATTACCCTATGAAAAGAGCACTGTTACTTCTTTTATTAGCCTTGGTTGCCGCTCCTAATTTGGAGGCACAACGTTTTAAAGATCCTCGCAGTTACTATCGTGAGTTTTACAGTCAGTCACGCCGAATTCAAACTAAAAACCTTCGTTATGTGGAAGCGGTAGCCCGCGGCGACGATGCTCGTGTGGTGAATAAATTTCGGCAGATGGTAGTGGACCAGCTAAAAGATAGTCGAAAGGCTATTGAACGCGTGGGGCCCTATAAGGACGATGATGTTTTACATCGCGAATACCTAGCCGGTTTAGATATGTACTTGGAAGCCTATGAAAATGACTTTGGTGCGGCAGAAGAGCTTACCGCTAATCGCTATAATTCCTTAAAAGATTTAGAGGCCTATTACGAGGCGGCTAACACCGCCGAAGTGAAGGTTTTGGATGCCGCCTATAAAATTGAAAAAGCGGAGGACTATTTCGGCAAAACTTATCAGGTGGATCTTCGTAGAGATACGGTAATGGCCGAGCGCTTCCTTCGTTTAGATGAGATCATTGTGATGGTTCGTGAGGTTACCCTCGAATACTTTAGAGTGGATGCCGAGCTGCAACGCCTTTTTAACGCCATCGACTCTAGTAAAACGGATGAGCTAAATGCGATTATCACCGATTTACGACGCTCCATCAAAAAGGCCGAGGTAGAATTAGAATCAAAAGAGCCCATTGATGGCTATGAAGACCTTCACGATCAAGCCTTCTTTTTCTTTGATGAGGTGAATAATGCTATCGATGAAGAACTTCGTCCCATGGCAGAGGTATTTGAGTTTAAATACAAGGATCAAGATGACCTAGAAGATGCCCAGAATACCTTAGCGAGCTTTAAAGAATTTAGAGATGATATGTATGCTGAGTTCTTTGCCGTACGTAAAGATCTCATTCTCGATTATTTAGAAGAGTAGATTTTAGGATATTCCTTATTTTCATAGCTCTAACAGGAGCTATGATGGTGAAAAGATCACTTTACAACTTATATCTCATTATGGCCCTGACCTTCTGGTCGGGCCATTTTATTTGGGCTCAATCTAATATTGATAGTTTAAAAACCGAGCTCAGTAAGGCAAGCGAAAAGGAGGCAGAAGTGGAACTCTCCTTATTATTGGCCAAGGAGTGGATTATAAAGTCGCCCGACAGTGCCTTGCCCTACACCCAACGAGCGCTAGATATTAGTAATCGTCATAAGCTCGTCGAGTTGCGGATAGAGGCGCTCAACCTTTTAGGAAATATCTGGCAAAGGCAAGGGAAAACGGCCGAGGCCATGGCTAAGTATGAAGAGGCCATTACCGAGGCCGAAGCCCGAGATTATAAAAAGGGTTTAGCCAAACTTTACAACAATGTAGCTTTAATTTATACGGAGCAAGGAGATTATCCGGCGGCCTTAGATGGTTTTACCAAGGCCACGGCCTTTGAGGAGGAGATTGATAATCCAGAGGGCAGGGCGCAAGGGTTGAATAACATTGGGGTGGTCTTCTACTATCAAGGTGAGTATGATAAGGCTATGGACTACTTCCTTCAATCGGTAAAGGTGCACGAGTCCATGGGAAATTTACTGAGTGCTAAGCAGGGTTATAATAATATCGGCGCTATTAATGAGGCTTTGGGCCGACATGAAAAGGCCTTGGCCTATTATCAACGCTCCTTGGATATTGCTTTAGACCTCGACGATCGGGCGGAAATTGGTCACTCCTACAACAATATTGCCGGCGCTTACTCCAGTATGGAGAATTGGACGGAGGGGGAGGCCTTCTTTAAAAAAGCAATCGAGACCAACCGGGCTAACGATGATTACTACTCCCTGGCTCTAAACTATCTCAACCTAGCCGATATGTATGCCAAGTCGGGCCAAGCAAGCCTCTCAGAAGATTTGTTTAAACAAGCCTCCGAATTGGTATTGGAACGAGGGTATAAAACTTTGGCCTTTGACCTCTTTGATAAGATGTCGATCTTTTATGCCAATCGAAACAACTTTGAGGAAGCCTATCGCTACCGCGGCTTATACCAACAGTACAAGGATTCGGTTTACGATGAAGCTAAAGCCAAAGCCATAGCCGAGACGGAAGCCTTGTATGAAACGGAAAAAAAGGAGCGCGAAACGGCGGAGGCCAAAGCCGCATTAGCGGTAGAACAATTAAAAGTGGGGCGTCAAAATTTATGGTTGAGTATTTTAATTGGAGGAATCATCCTCCTCTTAATTCTTGGTGCGTTTTTCTACAATCATCAAGCGGCCAAACGCAGACAGTTGGAAACGCAAGCCGCCCTTAAAGAGGAGCGAAGTAAAGCCGAAAGTAGGCGTCGAGTGGAGGAAGAGCGCAATCGGATTTCGCGAGACCTTCATGACCACATCGGGGCACAATTAACCATCATCAGCTCACAAATTGATAACCTTGCTTTTAAAGAACCTGATGCCCAACGGAAAACGCAATTTGAATCGATAAGCGACCATACCCGCGATACCATGGCCCAACTTCGGGAAACCATTTGGGCTATGAATAACGACGAGATTAATCTCGAAATGCTCTTGGCTAAATTGCAAGATTTTGTGCGACGTTCCGAGCAAAGTGGACGAAGGATTAGCGTTTTAAATTCGTGCCAGAGCAGTCTAATTCTGGGCCCTGCTCAAACTATAAACCTGTTTCGTGTTTGTCAGGAGGCCGTACAAAATGCCATTAAGTACGCCGATTTTAAAAATCTAGAATTGCGTTTTAGTCTGGACAAGGATCACTTGGCCGTTCTTATTGAGGATGATGGTCTTGGAATTGCCGATCCTTCAAAAGTGAAAGGGTATGGCATTGCCAATATGGAAGCACGGATGAAACAAATTTCCGGGAGTTTCGCTTTGAACTCGGAGCTAGGTAAGGGCACCCGGATTGAACTAAGGTTACCGCATTATACGCCAATTGCCGTATAGTATATCTCGATAAGACTTCAAACATTTGTAGAAAGACATGCTATGACCATCAATATTGCCATTGCCGAGGATAATCACCGATTGGCTCGAACTTTAATTGAGAAGCTTGAGCTCGCGGAAAACTTAAAGGTTAAATGGCATGAATCGAATGGTAAGAACTTAGTAGCCCGCCTTGAAGAGGACCATAATCTGGATGTTATTTTAATGGACATTAATATGCCGGAAATGGACGGTATTGAAGCTACGGAGATTGTACGTAAGCGCTTTCCGCAGATTAAGGTTATCATGAGCACCGTGTTTGATGAAGAAGACTACATCCTGAAAGCTATTATGGCTGGGGCCAATGGCTACCTCTTAAAAGATGAACGACCCCTAAAACTTCATTTGGCTATTGAGGAAGTTTTGGAAGGCGGTGCTCCGATGTCGGCCGCAGTGGCTCATAAAGCCTTGCGCTTAATTCGATTGGGAGCGGAAGTACCCGAAGAGCAAATTGATTACAATCTAACCAAAAGGGAAACCCAGATTTTAGAACAACTGGCCTCGGGAAGGAATTACCAGGAAATTGCCGAAAACCTATTTATCAGCCCATCAACGGTAAGAAAACACATCGAAAACATCTACCAAAAACTGCAAGTCCATAATAAAGTGGAAGCCGTGCAGTTAGCCCTTAAGAACCGATTGGTTTAAACCGGATATACTACCTTGAGCTAAAATTCAAATTTGAGAAGCAGCATTTTTTTCATCTTCCTTTTACTTTGTTCTTGTGCCTCGGAAACCGAGGTTGCCAAGGAGAAGTTCTCTACCGAGAAGTGGACCCACGAGGAAGAGGGTACCTTTCCGTATCGCATAACGATGTATCAGGAGGTTTTATACCACGACACGATACGTAATGGCAATCAGGATCAAATATTAAGCTTATTGGGTAAGCCCGATCGTCAGCAAGAGGGACACTGGTACTACCAAGTCAATCAAGAAAAAATGGGAGAGATGCCCCTACACACGCGTACCCTGGTAATCAAGTGGGAGGCCGATACCATCACTTGGATTAAGGTGCATCAATAAAATGTGATCGTAGCCGAATTATGAAGCCAGCAACTCTTTAACCTTGCTACTGATGGTTTTACCATCGGCTTTTCCGGCTAATTCCTTGCTTGCACGTCCCATCACCTTACCCATATCTTGGGGGCCACTGGCACCCACTTCGGCAATTAAATCTTTAAGATAGGCCTCGAGTTCCTCCGCACTTAAGGCTTTCGGTAAAAAGCCTTCAATAACGGCTAGTTGAGCGCGTTCTTCAGAAGCTAAATCCTCCCGACCTTGCTCTTCGTAAATGGCCATGGAGTCCTTGCGTTGTTTTTGCAAGCGGGTAAGAATCTTAAGCTCGGCATCATCATCAAGCTCCGCTCCAGCACCTTTTTCCGATTGTGCTAATAGAATAGCAGACTTAATGCTTCTTAAGCTTTCTAAGCGAACCTTATCTTTCGCTTTCATGGCAGCTTTCATTTCTTCGGCGATATTCTTACTTAAACTCATGTTTACTCTTTTGGACAAAGTTAATTCTTGACCGTGGTTTAGCGATGCTAAAAACTAAAAAGCCCCGATTAAAAATCGGGGCAGGACTAACAGGGGACTCAAATGTTAATCTACGTTATCGTGCAAAAAACTATTGTTGCTTTTTAGATTAGGGCCATCCTCGCCATCGTTTAGCGTAAGGCGTCCACGACTTTCTTCTTTAGAAATGGCGCCCTGCTCAATATTGATTCCATGTCGTTTATAGGCAGGCTCATTATCCGCTTCGGTTAAATTATGCGGATTATTCTTAAAGCGATAATTAAAGGCTTTAAGCTTAGCGCGACGTTCTTCGGCTCGCAAGCGCATGCTTTCTTCGATGCTACTTTCCATAGGATCGATACGACCACTATTTCCCTTTGGTGCTTGCTGCTCCGAACGGGTTTTCACTTCGAATTTTAGATCTTCATCGCTAAGCTCAGCTTCGGTGGGTTCTGGCTTTTCGGGCTCTGGCGTACTGCTTTTAGCCGTTGGGCTGATCCCACGATTTAGCTTGTCTTCCAAAGCCTGAAAATCTTCTAAACTATAAACGCGACGTTCTTCTTTTGCTGGGGCCTCGGCCTCGAAGCTAGTCTCAACCTCCTGGTTTTGCTCTTTTGGCTCTTCCGCTCTTTTCTCTGCGCGAATCGGCTCTTGATACGAGCGAGGGCTTTCCAATTCCTCAGATGGATCTTCGTGTTTTGCTTCTTGTACCGAAGCTTGCTCCTCGGCATCAATCATAAAGAAGTTGAAATCCATGGAAGAGGCCTCTGCTTCGGAATCCACTGGAGGTTCTTCTTCCGATTCGTTGGTGAGTTCAGGGCTTTCTTGACTTTCAATTCCTTCCTCTCCCAAGGTAAACATGGGGTGATCATCAATTTGAAGTTCTTCCTCTTCGGTGGCTTCAAAGCGCGGTTGCTGCTCCTCTACCTCCAAGTTCGCTTCTTCCTCTTTGGGTTCAGCGGGTTCTTCCACTTCTTGGTCACCATCGGCCAAAGGTTGTGCCGCGGGATGCAGTGGCTTGTCGTAATCATCTTCGGCAAAAAGAGTGGTTTGTTGTTCACGCTCTTCTTCCTTTTGGCGCTCTAAAGCCTTATTAAGTTCATGCTCCAAAATTAGATCGTCATCTTCCTCATCCATTTTTACAGGAGCGTCGTAAAGGGAAGTGGAAATCGCCTGATCGTCTTCCAAAGGATGAACGATTTTAGCCGGAGCTTTACCAATTACTTGAGTTTGTTGATCGGCATTAAATCCCGTGGCAATTACGGTAATACTGATTTCGTCGCCAAGGTCTTCATCTTCACCAATACCCATGATGATATTAGCGTCTCCACCGGCCTCGGTTTGAATATAGTCGTTCACTTCTCCAATCTCATCAATGGTAATCTCATGGGTACCGGAAACAATGAGTAGGAGTACATTTTTAGCGCCACGAATATGATTGTCGTTTAAGAGCGGGGAGTCCAAGGCCGCACTAATAGCTTCTTTAGCACGCTGCTCGCCTTTGGCGGTCGAAGCACCCATAATGGCTGTGCCCGAATTCGCTAAAACTGTTTTAGCATCGCGTAAATCAATATTGGTGGTGTAGTGGTGGGTAATAACTTCGGCAATACCACGGGCGGCGGTAGATAAGACTTCATCTGCCTTAGCAAAGCCCGCTTTAAAGCCCAGGTTACCATACACCTCTCTCAGCTTATTGTTATTAATAACCACGAGGGAGTCTACTACCGAACGCAAGGCTTCGATACCTTTTTCGGCTTGTTCCTGTCGCATCTTGCCTTCAAAGGCAAAAGGACTGGTTACAATCCCTACGGTTAGGATTCCTAGGTCCTTGGCCACCTTAGCAATTACTGGCGCAGCACCTGTTCCTGTGCCACCACCCATACCTGCGGTTATAAAGACCATTTTGGTGTTGGTCTCCAATACTTTGGTAATCTCCTCAATACTTTCCTTAGCCGCTTCCTCGCCAACGCTAGGATTAGCTCCGGCACCTAAGCCTTCGGTGAGGCTAACTCCTAATTGTATTTTATTGGGGATGGGGCTGTTTTCTAGGGCTTGCGAATCGGTATTACAAATCACAAAATCAACTCCATTAATCCCGGATAGGTACATGTGATTTACCGCATTGCTACCGCCACCACCAACGCCAACCGCTTTAATTACGGAGGAGCGATTCTTCGGTAGGTCGAATGGCATCATATCTTGATTCGTATTCTCCATCATACTGTGGCTTATAGGTCTTCGTTTAGAAAGTTTCGAAATTTATTGGCCCAATTCTCAAATACTTTTGATCGATAGGGCTTCTTTTTGTCGTCTTCGTTTTCATCGGGCTCGGCATTAGCTTCTTCGCTTTCGGCCGTCGTGGTATTTTCGTTCTCCTCAGTAGAATCAGTTTCTGCCTGCTCTTCCACGTTTTCCGTTTCCTGAGCATTGGCAGCCAATTCGGCTTCGGAGGGGCGGTCCTTAGGTTTGGTTTCGAGGCCTTTTAAAATAAGTCCAACCGCAGTGGCATAAATTGGCGAAGAGAGGTCTTCACTGCTGTTGCTGGCCAGATGCTCATTGGGGTAACCGATGCGCGTATCCATGCCGGTAACAAACTCCACCAATTGCTTGATATGCTTTAACTCCGATCCACCGCCAGTAAGTACAATGCCGGCGATAAGTTTTTTCTTGTTTTCGTTGTAGCCGTAGTTTTTAATTTCGAGATAAACCTGTTCAATAATCTCCACTACGCGAGCATTGATGATCTTAGATAGCATCTTCATGCTAATCTCTTTGGGCTCTCTACCGCGTAAACCAGGAATACTCACAATTTCGTTTTCCTTGTTTTCCCCGGGCCATGCAGAGCCAAATTTGATTTTCAATAGCTCGGCTTGCTTCTCGATAATGGTGCAGCCTTCCTTAATGTCTTCGGTTATTACATTGCCACCAAAGGGGATTACCGCAGTATGACGGATAATCCCATCTTTAAAAATGGCTACATCGGTTGTGCCCCCACCAATATCTACTAAAACCACTCCGGCTTCTTTTTCTTCTTGGGAAAGCACTGCTTCCGCTGAAGCAAGCGGCTCGAGGGTGATGTCGGCAATTTCTAATTCGCTGCTTCGAACGCAACGACCAATGTTTTTGATGGAGCTAATTTGACCCACTACGATGTGGAAATTGGCTTCCAAGCGAGAGCCATACATGCCCTTAGGTTCGCGGATATCTGGCTGACCGTCAATTTTGTACTCCTGGGGTAAAACATGAATAATTTCTTCCCCGGGAAGCATCACCAGATTATGCACATTATCGATGAGCTCCTGCAGATCGTGATCTTCAATTACCGCATCCGGGTTTTGGCGGTTGATGTAATCGCTATGTTGGGTGCTGCGTATATGTTGCCCGGCAATGCCTACTACAACCTCAGATACACTGAGCCCAGATTGTGCTTCCGCTTCTTCAATAGCTAATTTGATAGACTCGATGGTCTTAACGATATTGGTTACGACTCCCCGTTGAACGCCTAGGGAGCGTGCCTTGCCTATTCCTACAATCTCTACCTTGCCAAACTCGTTCTTGCGTCCGATCATGGCAACGATTTTGGTCGTTCCGATATCTAATCCAACTGCGATTTCTTCCGGGTTCATGCTTTAGTTTTTTCGGCAAATAAGTTGACCATCAAATCGGAGGTCAATCTCTTTGAGTTTGTTTATGTTTTCTAAGCGAGGAGCTCGTAAATAAAAGACCTGTAGTTTGGTCAATTTCTCCTTTAGCTTAATGGGTTTTCCCAGTATTATTTTAAAGTTCCCTTTAGCCGGATATAAGATCCATTCATTAGCCTCCGTGCATTCTAATCCTGTAAAGAAATCTTTATAGAATTCATCCTCTTTAACCCACAGCCAAAAATCCGCAATCTCCTTTAGGCGCTCCTCTTTAAGCTCGCCGCTCACCAAAGGAACTCTTTCAGAATAGTGACTACTTAATGGCATTTGAGCCCCATTTTCCAGCAAATAAAAAGAACCTTCTTTTTGGATAACTCTTGCCAATGGATTGTGCTGCCATAGCATTATCCTTAAGCTACCATCTATTTTCGAATATACCTCGGCTTTCCTGATAGCAGGGTGATTATCAATGCTTTCTTCTAACAGCGCCTTGTTAATTTCTGAGATGCGATTTACGCTGTCCCCTAAAACAGATTGAACGCTGGCTTCCATTTCGGCATAATTCAAAAAAGAGCGATCCTCACGGTTTTCAAAGCTTAAGCTGAAGTGTTGATACTCCAAGTCCTTTTGACGGCTACTTGCGCTACCTAAAAGGCTGAACCATAGACCAATGCCTATTAACCATAATGCTATTTGTTGCCATACTTTCATTTCAGCAAGGCTACTTTTAAGGGGCGTATTAATTGGTCAATGTCTCCGGCGCCGAGGGTGAGAATAACTTCGGGTTTTTCCTCAGTATAGCGGGTTAAAATCTCTTGTCGAGCGAGGAGAGACTTGTTTTCCAGTGGTACCTTTTCCAATAAACTATGCGAGGTGATGCCGGCAATCGGACGTTCTCGGGCAGGATAAAGCTCCAAAAGGATTAACTCATCGAAGGTGGAAAGGCTCTCAGCAAAGTCCTCCATAAAATCGCGGGTGCGCGAATAGAGGTGCGGTTGAAAAATGGCCGTTATCTTCCGATCCGGGTAAAGTTCCCGAACCGATTTGGCCAGGGCGCTAATTTCTTTTGGATGATGCGCATAGTCATCGATGTAAACCAGATGATTTTGCTTAATGTGATATTCAAATCGTCTTTTAACGCCTTTAAAGCTTTCCAAACCTGCTTTTACTTCATCTGCCGAAAGGCCATATTTTAAGGCTAAGGCACCGGCAGCTAGGGCATTTTCGATATTATGCCTACCGGGTAGGAGCATGGCGATATTGGTAATCCGACCCTGGGGGTACACCATATCGAAATGGAATTGGTGGTCCTCCACTCGAACTTGCTCGGCGTAATAGGAGTTCTTATTCGAGAATCCATACTTAAGACCGATTTCCAAATCCGAATCCTCATGAACCAGTAAAAAGTCGCTTACGCTTTCTCCGAATTCAAGGAAGGTTTGTTTCAACTGCTCGGCTTCTCCGTAAATATCAAGATGATCGGCATCGGTGGAGGTGATTACGGCGGCACTGGGCTTGAGGTTTAGGAAGCTTCGATCGTATTCATCCGCTTCGGCTACGAATAAATCGGTATCATCATTACCCCAAAAATTCGATTGGTAATTGGTGGTTATGCCCCCTAAAAATGCGCTTATTTCAACCGATGAATGTCGAAACAAATGCGCCAAAATACTCGAGGTGGTCGTTTTTCCATGGGTGCCAGCAATGGCTAAGCAGCGGTGCTTTTGGGCGATTAAGCCTAAAACTTTCGCGCGCTTTAAAACGGTAAACTTATTTTCAAGAAAGTGCCTAAGCTCGGCATGCTCCTCGGGAATAGCTGGGGTGTAAATAACCAAGGTGTTTTCGGGATCCAAATTGGGGGAGATCGATTTAAGCGATTCCTCATAGTGGATTTTCATTCCCTCGGCCTCCAGCTCTTCACATAGTGGTGATCGGAAACGATCATACCCAGCCACTTTTCGTCCGGATTGCTGGAAGTAACGAGCTAAGGCGCTCATGCCAATTCCGCCAATGCCAAGGAGGTATATGTTCGGACGATCAAGCATGGCTAATAAGTTTTTCAATTTCGCCCACAATGGTGGAAGAGGCTTGTGGTAAAGCCAGGGCTCGGATGTTGTTTTCGAGGGCTCGTCTTTTTTCGGACTGCTTCACTAGGCTTTCAATCTCTTGTAATAATTGTTTGGCTTCCCCTTCTTCCTTAAAAAGAATCGCGGCCTTCTTGCTACTTAAGGCCTGGGCATTTTTAGTTTGGTGATCTTCAGCCACATTTGGAGAGGGAATTAATATGGTGGCCTTAGCTACCACTGCCAATTCACTTAAGGTATTTGCGCCGGCGCGACTAATTACGAGATCGCTGGCTTGGTAGGCCTCAGGCATATTGGTGATAAAGGCTTGCAGCTTGAAGTGCTCTGGTAAATCGTGATGACGCTCTTTAAGCTTATCGTAATAGAGCTTGCCACACTGCCAAATTAGGTTGAGTTCCATTTTTGCTAAGCTTGGAATGAGCTCGCTGATCAATTGATTTATACGACCGGCCCCCAAGCTTCCACCCAAAATCAATAAAGTGGGCCATTGCGGCTGCAGCTTCAAGCTTTCCTTAGTGCTAGCATCTGCCGGAAGGGCTTTTTCCAGACCCTTACGCAAGGGGTTTCCACTTAAGACAATCTTTTCTTTAGGGAACCATTTTTCCAAACCTTCATAAGCCACGCAAATGGTATTCACCTTTTTAGCGAGCAGTCGGTTGGTAATTCCCGGAAAGGAGTTTTGTTCCTGAATAAGCGTAGGGATTCCTTTCTGCGCAGCGACCCAAAGCAAAGGACCACTGGCAAAGCCACCGGTGCCAATCACTAAATCTGGTTTAAATTTCCGAATCAACTTCCCACTCTTTCGGAGGCTGCTTAAAAGCTTGAAGGGAAAGCTCAAATTGTCTAAACTGAGTTTCCGCTGAATACCGCTAATCCACAGTCCTTCGATGGGGTATCCCGCTTGAGGAACTTTTTCCATCTCCATCTTATCGCGGGCCCCTACAAAAAGAAAGTCGGCCTCGGGATGACGAGATTTAAGTTCATCGGCAATGGCTACTGCCGGGAAAATATGTCCTCCCGTGCCGCCTCCACTAATCATTATCTTAAGCTGTTTCATGACTAAGGCTTGTTGGTGAGGTTTCGGCTGCGGTATCTTGTTCTTCGCTCAAACGGGAATCTTCCGTTTTACTTTGTTGGTTGGAGACGCTCAGGATCATCCCCAGTGCAAGGGCGGTCATCCAAACTGAGGTTCCTCCTTTGCTCACTAGCGGTAGGGTTTGTCCGGTAACCGGGATTAGGTTTACCGCAACACTAAGATTTACCAAGGCTTGCGCCAAGATGATTAATCCCAGCCCCAAGCTTAATAAACTGCCAAAGTCGGAGGCAGCCTTATTGGCAATGGTTAGGATTCGAAAGATGAGCCAGATGTAAACCACTATGGTAAGTCCAGCGCCAAGGGTTCCCATTTCTTCGGCAATCACCGCAAAAATGAAATCCGAATTGGATTGGGGAAGGAAGTTTTTCATTACACTCTTCCCAAACCCTTTGCCTACCACTTGTCCTTCGGCAATAGCCATTTTAGCTTTCGTAACCTGATAGTTCTCGGTACTCTCTCCACTTACAAAGGCTTCGATTCGGGTTTTCCAAGTTTCGACCCGGTTGGAAATATTGGGGAAGCTAAATACCAAGGTGATGAATAGCGCCAAGGCCACAATGCCAGCACCCGCTAAGGCCAATAGGTTGCGAATGGGGTAGCCGCCGATAAAGAGCAATAAATAACTCACCCCAAAAAGGAGCGCCGCCGTAGAGAAGTTGGCCGGTAAAATCAAGCCCACCACCAGCAAGATGGGTAAGATTAAACCAATAAAATGTTTGCGGAACTCGCGCAGGTCTTCGCTACTATGAACGGCCAGATAGCGTGCGACGTAAGCAATCAGCACGATACCCGCTAAAGCGGAAGTTTGAAAGGTTTGCCCAAAAGGAAGCCGAATCCATCGGGAGGCATTGGAAATGTTAACGCCATTTACCAGGGTGTAAACCAGTAATAGAATTACGGGAATAATGAGCAGGCGCGCTAAGTTTCCAAAAATCTTGTAGTTCAAACGATGAACGGTCCAGGCAATAATAAAGCCGCTGAATAGAAAAGCACTGTGCTTTGCTAAATCAGTAAAGGTGCTGCCTCCTCCTTGGTAAGCCAGATTACTGCTGGCGCTGTACACGGTTAAGGTGCCAATAGCCGCGAGTATCCCGCTTAAAATCCAAAGGGTGCGATCGCCTTCAATCTTTATTTCCTTGCCAAATAGAGTCATCGATTACAATTGGCGAACGGCATGCTTAAATTGACGTCCGCGGTCTTCATAATTTTCAAAAAGGTCGAAACTTGCACAGGCCGGACTTAAGAGAACGGCGTCTCCTTTGTTGCCCATTTTATAAGCCATGCGCACCGCTTCATCCATATCAGCAGCGTCGATAACCAGAGGGATTTCCCCTCCGAAGGCCGCGTGGAGTTTGCTGTTGTCTTCGCCTAGGCAAATCAGGGCTTTAATTTTTTCTTTGGCCAATTTCAAAAGCTGACTGTAATCGTTGCCTTTGTCTACCCCACCGGCAATCCAAATGGTGGGCTTTTGCATGCTTTCGAGGGCGTACCAGGTGGAGTTCACATTAGTAGCTTTCGAGTCGTTGATAAACTCAATGCCATAAATCTGTAAAACCGATTCTAGGCGGTGCTCAATGCTGTCGAAAGAAGCCAGGCTTTCGCGGATGCCTTCCTTGCGAATGTTTAATAATCGACCGGCTAGGCCCGAAGCCATGCTGTTGTAGGTGTTGTGTTTGCCCTGTAGGGCGAGTTCATTGATGTCCATATCAATTTGCTGGTTTAAGATGATTTGTATTTTTCCCTTGGGGTCTAATTGTGCTCCTTGTTCCACGCTTTGTTCGAGGCTCAGTGCATAGCTTTGCGCTTGACGCGGATAGTTTTTTAGGAAGTGCAGCGAAAGGGGGTCATCTGCACAATAGATGAAGTGATCTTCAGGCCCTTGATTCTCGAAAATCCGCATCTTGGCCGCGGCATAGCGGTCTACAGAGTTTTCGTAGCGGTCGAGGTGATCGGGGGTAATATTGGTTAAGATGGCTACCTTGGGCTTAAAGGTTTTGATATCGTCGAGCTGAAAGCTGCTTACCTCTAAGGCGTAATAGTCGTGTTGAGCTTCGGCTAGGCTGCCCGCAAAGCTGCTGCCGATGTTCCCCACTAAGGCCACTTTTTTTCCTGCTTTTTGTAAAATGTGATGCACCAGGCTGGTTACCGTGGTTTTGCCGTTGGTGCCCGTAATGGCGATAAGCGTCCCTTGGCAATGTTGAGCCGCAAATTCTACTTCCGAAATCAGTTCAATTTTACGACTGCGGATTTTTTGAATAAGAGGGGCTTTTTCGGGAATGCCCGGCGATTTAATGATTAAATCACTTTTCAGGATCCGGTCTTCGCTGTGCTGGCCTTCCTCAAAATCAAGCTGGAGCTCCTCCAGGGCTTTGCGGAATGGCTCCTTTAGCGTGGACCGGTCGCTAAGAAATACCCGATGCCCAAGCTTTTGAGCCAATTTGGCTGCTCCAAGGCCGCTCTCGCCACCGCCTAAAACTGTTATGTTTAAAGGCTTGGTCACTAGCGCAGCTTTAGGGTTACGAATGACAAGACCGCGAGGAAGATCCCCACAATCCAGAAGCGGGTCACAATTTTACTTTCGTGGAAGCCCTTCTTTTGATAATGATGGTGGAGGGGCGACATCAGGAAAATGCGTCGACCTTCGCCGTATTTCTTTTTAGTCCTTTTAAAGTAGCTCACCTGAATAATCACAGAGAGATTCTCTACCAAGAAGATTCCGCAGATAATGGGGATTAGGAGCTCCTTGCGAATGGCAATCGCAAATACGGCGATAATGCCGCCAAGCGTAAGGCTGCCCGTATCGCCCATAAATACCTGAGCGGGATGCGTATTATACCATAAGAAGCCAATGCAAGCGCCCACAAAAGCTGCAATAAAAACTACCAGCTCTCCCGTATTAGGGATGTACATAATGTTGAGGTAGTCGGCGAAGATGATGCTACCCGAAACGTAGGCGAAAATGCCCAAGGTGATGCCAATGATAGCTGAGGTGCCGGTGGCTAGTCCATCGATGCCGTCGGTTAGATTGGCGCCATTGCTCACAGCGGTGATTATGAAAATAACGATGGGGATAAAGAGTAACCAGCCGTAGTCCTTGGTCCAGTCGCCCATCCATGAAATGAGTTCTTGATAATCGAACTCATTGTTCTTTACGAAAGGAATAGTGGTTTTTAAGGATTTGGTTTCATCGCCATAAACCGGCAAAGTTTGCACCCGGGCACCTTCTTCGGTTTCGTAGGCGGTTGCCGAGGCTAAGCGATCTTTAATAGTAACATTATTATTAAAGTACAGCATGCCGCCGATGATAATGCCGAGACCTACTTGCCCAACAACTTTAAACTTCCCGGGAAGTCCTTTTTTGTTTTTACGAAAGACCTTAATGTAATCGTCTAAAAAGCCAACCGCGCCCATCCATACGGTGGTAATGATGAGCATGATGATGTACACATTTTCCAATTTGGCGAAGAGGAGGGTAGGCACCAAAATGCCCATTAGAATAATCAGTCCGCCCATGGTGGGAGTTCCTGCTTTTTCCGCCTGACCTTCTAGACCTAAATCGCGAATACTCTCGCCCACCTGTTTGCGGTGTAAAAGGCCAATGAGACTTTTACCGAACAGTAAGCAGATGATTAAGGAGCTGATTAATGCCGCGGCTGCCCTAAATGTGATGTATTGGAATACACCAGCCCCGGGTAAATCATAGGTTTCATTGAGGAATTCAAAGAGGTAATACAGCATTAGTCGGAGTATTTTTGGTCGAGGGTTTCACGGGCAATAGCCAAATCATCGAAAGGATGGCGTTCCCCTTTTATTTCCTGATAGGTTTCGTGGCCTTTGCCGGCTATCAGAATGAGATCTTTACTTTGACCCAGTTGAATAGCCGTGCGGATGGCTTGTTTCCGGTCGGTGATTTTTAAAACTTTATGACTGAGATGCATTTCAACGCCGGTTTCCATTTCATCAATGATGGCATCCGGATCTTCGAAGCGGGGATTGTCGGAAGTAAGAATAACCTGGTCCGACATTTCAGCGGCAATGGCGGCCATTTTTGGTCGTTTAGTTGCATCGCGATTTCCGCCACAGCCTACCACCGTAATTACTTTTTCATTCTTACTGCGGATGCTGGCAATGGTCTTTAAAACATTTTCGAGCGCGTCGGGGGTATGGGCATAATCCACTATAGTGGTGAGCTCATTTTTTTGGATGTACTGAAACCTCCCGGCTACCGATTTTAAGCTACTAATAGCGGTCGCCACTTGCAGGGCATCGCGCTCCAGTAATAAGGCGACGCTGTAAATGGCTAAAAGATTGTAGGCGTTAAAGTCGCCAATTAGCTTAGACCAAACCTCTTGCTGTCCGAGGCGCACCAGCATCCCATTAAGCTGGTGTTCCAAGATGCGACCTTTATAATCGGCATCGTTTTTTAGGGCGTAGCGGTAAACCTTCGCCTTGCTGTGGAGGGCCATGGTGTTGCCATGACGGTCATCCGCATTGGTAAGCATGAAGGCGCTTTTGGGGAGCTCGTCAAACAGCTTCTTTTTCGCCTTTATATAATTTTCGAAATTACCGTGGTAGTCGAGGTGGTCATGACTAATATTGGTAAACACGGCTCCGGTAAAATGAAGTCCAGCGGTACGATTTTGAACAATGCCATGACTGCTCGCTTCCATAAAGCAATAGCGGCAACCGGCCTTAACCATTAAGTCTAAGTAATGATTGATTTGCACCGGGTCGGGGGTGGTGTGGGTAGCCGGATGCTCCTCTTTTCCCACGCATACTTTTACAGTGGAAAGTAAGCCTGCTTTACTGCCGAGGGCAGTGAAAAGATCGTAAAGTAAGGTGGCGGTGGTGGTTTTCCCATTGGTCCCAGTAATGCCTACCAATTGTAATTTTTCGGAAGGTTGATCATAAAAGTTGGCGGCAATAAGGGCAAGGGCAAGGCTGCTGTCTTTTGCAGCAATAAAGCTTGCCTTTTGATTAGCGTTTTCTGGGATTTCTTCACAAACAACGGCGGCAGCCCCTAATTCAATCGCTTTTGGGATGTAGTCGTGTCCATCTACCTGCGTGCCGTTTACCGCGATAAATAAGGCATCCTTTACCACCTCTCTGGAGTCGAAGCAAATTTTGCTAACCGCCACTTGGGTGCTACCCATGCGCTCCGTAAGGGGAACGCCGTATAATAGGTCCTTTAATAGCTTCATTGCAATTTGAGTTCGATTAATTGTTCCGGATTGATGGCGGTGCCCGGCGCGGGGTATTGCCATGCCACTTTCCCCAGTCCTTTTACCTTTACTTTATAGCCGGCGTTCTCAAAAAAGCTAATCCAAGCATCGCCGTTGGCACCGATTAAATCTGGCATTTTAGTGAGGCTGGTAGTAGATGAGGGTGCTTTGGGTTCTTGGTCCAATAGCGCTAGTAGTTGCCCTTGATAAGGTTCGGCCACCTGAGGGGTGTTTTGGTAAATTCTTTCCGCTATTTCCTTAAAAACGGGGAAGGCTACATTGGACCCGTAATAGTCGAATTGAGGCTTGTTTACCACCACGATACAAGAGTATAGGGGCTCCTCCGTAGGAAAGTAGCCGGCGAAGGAGGCTTGATATTCTTTGGTGCCCTCTTTCCAGTAGTTCAACTGACAGGTACCCGTTTTTCCGGCCATACTGCATACCGAGTAAGCGCCTTTACGGGCGGTGCCATTTTGGACAACCCCTTCTAAAAGAGTTTGCAGTTTTTTTAAGGTTTCTGGACTGCAAATGGCGGGGTTTAAAATCTCGGTATCCATTACCTCTACATCCCTTCCATGTTCCTGCACGCTCTCTAAAAAGCGGGGTTTCACCATTTGGCCCTCGTTAGCTACCGCATTGTACAGACTTAAGATTTGCAGAGGGGTAAAGCTCACTTGGTATCCAAAGGAAATCCAGGGTAGCGAAATTCCACTCCAGTCGGGATCTTCTGGTTTTGGAATTCGGGGCTTGCCTTCTCCTTTAATGGGTAGGCCTAGGTTTCTATCGAGGCCAATGCTGTAAAGACGGTCGATAAAGCGCTGAGGATTTTGCTCATAATGGGCAATTACGGTTTTAGCAATCCCCACATTGCTGGACTTTTCGAAAGCCACCTTTAAGGAGGTTTCACCGTAGCCCTTGCCGTTACTGTCTTTAATTTTACTGCCGTAATATTCGTAAAGTCCATTTTCGGTATCAACCGGAGTGTTAGTATCGGCAAAACCATCTTCAAAAAGGGCTAAAACCGAGGCGAGCTTAAAAGTGGAGCCGGGCTCGGTACTCTCCCAAACGGCATAATTCCTTTTCTCGAAATAGGTCCCTTGATCGGTGCGTCCCAAATTGGCGATGGCCTTAATGGCGCCCGTTTTCACTTCCATCACTACTGCGCAACCATGGTCGGCCTCTTGGCGCTCAAGCATCTCCAAAAGGGCGTGGTGAGCAATATCCTGCATGCGCGTATCAATGGTGCTTACCAGGTCATAGCCATTTACGGGCTCAATCTCGTTGAGGTCGTTAAGGGGTTTCCAATTGTTGTTTCCAATCTTTTGCTTCAGTCGCTTGCCGTCTTTTCCACGTAGGTAATTGGCAAATGCACCTTCTAAGCCGGTGGCATAGTTATTTCGTTCGCGGCCAATCGTGCGTTCGGCAATTTTACCCAAGGGCATTTTGCGATGATTTTCTTGTTCGATCACCAAACCGCCCTTGTAGCGCCCCTCCTTAAAAATGGGGTAGGATTTAAGCTTCTGAAGCTGGTTGTAGCTGAGTTTGGTCCCTAATAGCAGGTAGCGGTTTTTTTGGTTACGACCGGAAGCGAGGAAATTGCGCCAAGCGGCAGCAGATCTGCCACCAGGAAAGCGCGCTAGGGCATTGCTTAAGGCATCTAGTTCCTCGTAAAAAAGTTCTTCATCCACCGAAATAGGATCAAAGTGCAGATCGTACACCGGCATGGAAGTGGCTAATAGCTTGCCATCGGCGCTATAGATATTGCCTCGTTCGGCCTCAATACTCATCTCCCGAACCACCTCGCGGTCGGCACGCTCCCGCAAAGCCGGACCTTCGATAAACTGAATGCTAATCAGTTTGCCGAATATGGCGAAGGCCAGGAGCCCAAGTGGAATGAATACCACGAATGCCCTGCTGAGTATGGATCGATTATTCTGCAATTATTCGTCCTCCTGAGTTTTAATGATTACCGGTGGCTGCGGGCTTTTACGCAGGTTCAATCCGGCTTCTTCTACGCGGCTAAGTATTTCGGTTTCCATACTCTCGCTCATCAGTTGGGAGCGAGTGTCAATAAACTGGGAGTGCAATTCCTTCATTTCGGAGCGAAGGGCAGCAATACGATGTACTTTGCGTTCAGCGCTGTGACTACTGGCCGTCATAATTAGGGCCAGTAAGCAGAGGAAAAGAATGAAAGGCCACTGCTGAATCACCTTAGGGTTCACGAGGAACCTTCCGGTAAGAAGGGTGCTTAGGCGACTGCCGAAATTTTGCTTAGGCTCGGTCATTCTTTACTTAGTAATTCGGCGGCACGCAGTTTGGCGCTGCGGGCCCGTGGGTTTTCATTTATCTCATTCGCTTCAGGAGCGATGGGTTTGCGGGTTATGGGTTCGAGAGGGCGGATCAGATTGCCGTAAAAATCCTTTTTGGGCTTCCCTTCAAAATTTCCGGTCCGAAAGAAATTTTTCACCAAGCGATCTTCCAGGCTGTGGTAGCTAATGCAAACCAGTCTACCACCATCCTTGAGTACTTCCGGAGCCTGCTGGAGCATTTCTTCAATGACCAATAACTCCTCGTTAACTTCAATCCGAATGGCCTGGAATACTTGAGCTAAAAACTGACCTCTCTTATTTCGGGGGGCAAATTTTTCGGCCACAGCAACCAGGTCGAAGGTGGTTTGAAGCGGACGAGCTTGAATTATCGCGCGGCTCAAAGCGGCGGCGGAGCGAATTTCCCCGTAGCGAAAAAAGAGGTCCTTCAATTGTTTTTCCGAATAGCGATTCAATACCGCCTTGGCATCAAATGCTTTGTCAGGATTCATCCGCATATCGAGCTCTGCCTCATAACGAAGGCTGAAACCTCGTGCCCCTTCATCAATTTGATGCGAGGAAATGCCAAAATCACCGAGGATGGCATCTACCTTCCGCACTTGATGCAAGCGAAGCATGCGCTTGAGGTGACGGAAATTAGAGGCAATCAAGGTGAAGCGGGGGTCCTCGGGTACGTTCGCTTCGGCATCGGGGTCTTGGTCGAAACCAAAGAGCTTTCCATTGGGACCGAGGCGGGATAGTATTTCGCGACTATGACCACCGCCACCAAAGGTGAGGTCTACATAGGTGCCTTCCGCTTGGATCGACATTAGATCAACACTCTCATGTAAAAGAACGGGCTTATGATAATCCATCCGCCTCCTCATTAAGGCCGCCCATCACATCTTCGGCTAAAGCGCTGAAGTCTACGGTATCGTCGTTGATAGCCGCTTCGTACGCTGCCTTGTCCCATACCTCTATGGTGCCCATAGAAGCGGAAAGAACGATTTCGCTTTTTAAGCTGGCAAAGCCAATGAGGTCGTTGGAAATGTTTATGCGTCCGTTATTGTCTACCTCTACCAGTTTAACCCCGGCGGTAAAGCGACGGATGAAATCATTATTCTTTTTGATGAAGCGGTTTAAGCGATTCACCTTGCTCATGGTTTGTTCCCACTCTTGCATGGGGTAGAGTTCGAGGCAAGGCTGAAAAACACTGCGCTTGAGTACGAAGCCCTTTTCGAGAAGGGGAAGCAGCTGCTTTTTAAGGCCACTGGGTATCCCCACGCGACCTTTCGCATCCATCTTACACTCATGTACTCCTATCAGATTCAGCATTTTAGCTTTTCTCCACTTAATGTTTCAAAAATAGAAACTTTGCCCCACAATTTCCCACTAGTTTACCTAATGTGGATAAGTTTAGCAAAGGTTAACGAAAAACACTTGAGGTGAATTGCTCTAAAATACTAAAAAAGAATGATTTAAGTGAAAACTTGAGTTGTGGGTAAAAGTGGGGGAGAGTTTTCAACTGCCTTCTAAACAGAGAAATTGTTGATTACTCACCGGCCACTGATTCGTGATGCTAGACGGGCTAAGGGTCTTTATTTCAGTTATTTGGTATTTTGGTGTCCAAGTCTTCTCTGCAGGGCATAAAAAAAACCACCGTTCTTGGAGAAGGTGGTTTTTAAGGAAGGTCAGCTTTAAATGTAAAGGGCTAGCAAGCCTTTGATTGGCTGAGCAACTATTAAACGTTTTCGTAATACATCCCCTGATGATTCATAAAGGTGTTTTCTGCTTTATTTAAATCCAATGGCTCCCCATTAAAGCCTTCAACCACTTTACCCATTTCCTTAAAAATGCAGGCGGTTGCGGCATAGTCCCAAATGCTGCCTCCGCCTTTTTCTGCCTTAGGATGTTTGAGCATGCAGGCCGGGCCATTTTCTAAAACCAGGATGCCATTGAGTACACAGCCTGCCCCTTCCATTAGCTCGTATCTGTCTAACTTTAAACTTTCTAGCTTTTGCTTTAGGAAAAGTTTAATGTCATCTCGTCGGGGGGTCTTGGCTAGGTAGTGATCTGTCACATAAGTGAAGTAATCATTACTGGCTTTCACCTGCCAAGGGCTACGGTTTTTAAATGCGCCTTGGCCCTTTAATGCATGATAAAGATTATCCCTACTGGGGTCGTAAACTACGCCTATGAGCGGTTCCCCTGACTTCGAGACCAAGGCAATAGATACACTATAGCCCGGAAAATTATTTAAGAAGCATAAGGTGCCATCCAAGGGGTCGATGCACCAAAAAAAGTCCTTTTCCAAACGCCCTCCATTGTCCTCCGTCTCTTCAGAAAGTAATCCCAAATCGTACTTCTCGCAGCTAGGAATTAACTCCTTTAAAACCGCTTGCTCCGCTTCACGATCTACCTTGGAAACTACTTGTGAAGCATAATTACTACCTCCTTCTTTATGCTCAACTTCAATATCCTCATTTTGATAAGAGCGAATTACCGCTCCGGCGGCAAGGGCGGCTTTCATGGCGGATTCGCAAAGTTTCTCAAGATTCATTATTCAATTTTTTAATCACCTGGGAGCAAAGTCGTTCGCTATAACTGTTAATTTTCCAATGACCCGGACTCCAGCCTTTTAGAAAGCGATGGAAATCGGCCCAGGCAAAAGGGTATAAGGCTCTCCACTCTTCTTCCAAACGGGCATTGGGCTTCTTTAAAGCGGCTTGAAGCACCTCAAAGTAGGTCTCTAGGATAGCCTCTTCCAAGCGCTCACATTCTTCTTCTGTTAAACAGCTACCCACAAAGTAAGCGAGATCTTTCATGCCGCAACCACCACCTACATATTGAAAATCGAGGGCCGCAACTTTACCATCGGGGGCAAAACAAAAATTGGCCAGCTTGGCATCTCCATGGATCAAGGTTTGATATTGGGCCGAGTCCAGTTTTTGATCGATCAAAGGAGCGGCAGCTTTTAAGTCTCTATCCTCTAAGGCCTCTAATTCCTGAGGGCGGGTTTCTAAATGCCAATAGCTTCCTTTGGGCCATAGACCTTCGGTTTGCTGACCTAAAAAACGGGCGTGGAACTTTGCCAGCCAGGCGATGCAGGCTTTCAGTTCTGTCTCATTTAGGCCATTCTTCCGTAAGGGATAGCCTGCCGCGTCTAGGTCTTCCAAAAGAAGCAAAGTTTCATTTTCACTTTCTGTGGCTCCTAAAAATTTAGGGATGCGTACCGGAGACCGGGCACTGTACTTTTCATACCAAATGCGCTCTACTTCATACGATTTAAGCTTTCGCTGATGTCCAATTTCACTGTTCCAGCCACGGGGATGTTGATTCCTTTTTGGAGCACTAATTAGTTTAATGATAATGGATTCCCAGCTTCCACCAATCATTTTCAAGCGCTTAATTTTTCCGTAACCGCTCCATAATTCCTGAATGACTTCCTTTTCGACGAAATCTTCGGCGCCGGTCATTCGGAGGATTTCCTGTTTAAAGACTTGCTTCATAAAGGCCTGGTCAGCATTTTTAGCGCTTGCGCAGATATCTGTTTTGGATGATTGCTTGCTGATACACCTTACTTTCTACCCCATGGAAATCAAGTGGATTTTTTAAGGGACCAAAGAGGGCGGTTCCAGCTCCTAGCAAGATGGGGATGGTGGTGATGATCAGCTCATCGATTAGGTCTTCGGCCAAGAAGTTCTGAATCGTGGTCCCCCCATCAATATATAGTTTTTGATGCCCCTCGCTGTGAATTTGCCTGAGCACCGTTTTTAAAGGTCCATGCAGAATTTTAACTTGCCCCTCGAGCTCCCTTGGTATATCCTTTCGTTGCGTACTTAGCACATAAACCGGCTTTTCATAAGGCCATTTGATCCCAAAGGAAAGCACGGTTTCAAAAGTTACTCTTCCCATCACTATGGCCTCAATGCCATCCATAAATTGGGCATAGCCAAGGTCCTCCCCCTCGGGAACCGGTATTTTATGGAGCCAGTCAATGTTACCTTCAGCATCGGCAATAAAACCGTCCATACTGCAGGCGATAAATACGGAGTTCTTAGTCGACATTCTTAGCTGAATTTTGCGCCAATTTCCGAATGATCCATAGGGCTAAGCCAATTTCGAGCAAACTTAAGGGGATAGCGTAAATTAAAATAGAAAAGGGCAAGACCAATAAATTGCCTACAACGAGCCACATCATAAGAAAGCCCATTGTCCAAGACCAAAGAAAGGTTTGTGCTGTGGACATTTTTTGAGAGAAGCTGTAAATGGCAGTAGCCAATAGGAATCCCCATATCACCCATATCATTCCGTTTATTGGATCGGAAGGGAAGCTGAGGTTTAAGCCGGCAAAATGCTCCTGCCAGTGGCTTTTCAGGACTACTTCATTGCGAAGAAACTCAGACAGGTTTATCCAGAGACCGGCCAGGAAGATGCTCAGTACTTTTTTCATGCTGCGATATTTACTTTTTCAAATGAGCTAAAGCCGATTGGGGGTAGCGGCTAAGCCAGGCCTCTAAGTTGGGATAGTCAGATTGTATTCCGCGTTCTCGAAGTTCCGGCCCAACCTTTACAGTGTACTTAGCCGTGCTGAAATACACGGGAACGCCAGTGCATGGAAGGGTAATGCCCATAATCATTCCTCCTTGGCCCCCTTGCGCGGAAGCATTCTCGGCTCCAATAAAAAGAGGCTGAATGCTCTTATTAGCTACCGCACTGAATATTCCCGCTGCTGAGCGGGTCATCTCGTCGATCAAGATGATTACTTCACCTTCAAAATGAAGCTCTGCGGGCTTAATACGTAGACTGGGGTAATTAAGCCATTCCCACAGTCCGTCTTGCTCCTTAAATTCCATGGTATCCGAAATTCCGGGATAATGGCTGATGATGGGCTCGAAGCTGTAGTTTGCTAGCTTTTTAAACTGTACCTGATCAATATAGCTCTGCTCTTCGGTGATCAGGTATGAGAGTAATTTGGCTCCATTAGCGGTCCATCCCCCAACATTTCCTCTTAAATCAATCACCAGGGTATCCACCGGTTTTTCTTGAAGTACCATAAATACAGAATCGGTGAAATGATTGAAGTTTTGCGCTCTCGCCGCAATGCCTTCATTTCGAAACCAAGTTATTCGGTAGGTTGCCATTGACGAGTCTAGGTAGCTAAACTGCAATAGCTTAGCGGGCTTAGCCTTTTTAATGCCGCTGCTTTTTAGGGAGGCTAGCCTTCGTTTTTGAATACCTTGAACACTAATGTTAAAGGGCTTTTCTTGGAAGCCTTCAACTTGGTATACCTCTGTTTGACTGATAAAATTGGCAAATGCATTTCGGAAACTTGCGGCCACATCTACAGTATTATTTGGGGCAGCTTGCCCATCCTTATAGGTGTGCGCTTTGAGCTGCTTGAGGTGTTCTTGAACATCAATACCATTTATCTTTCGAATTTCGGTACCTGCTTTAAAGAAGGGGTCGGCGCTGTAGTTTTGCTTGATGAACAATTTGTGCTCCTCCAAAGAAATGTCGAAGGGAAATAGATATAGACCGGTATCCCGATAGGCGTAAAAGTCGGGATGATGCGACCAAGCGCTATGTCCACAGGCCATAAAGTTGAAGGTTTTAGCCAAGACCCCAATAAAATCAAGGTATCTGAGAGAGTCCTCAAGGGCACATAATTGAGAATTGAAAAAGGCTTCTGTTTCTTCCTGACTATTATATCGGTACAGGTTTGGACAGGCTTCTTCTAAAGCGGCCTTTAAAATTTTATAATCGGTTTGTAAGAATTTTCCTGGAATCTTGGCTTCAAAATCGACTGGCCAGAGTGGATGGGCATTGCTTTCGAATTGGCTCATGCAGGAGTCCATATTTAGACTAAGGTCGGGGCATGAGGTGTTCGGTTCGCTTGCCTTGGGGCTACAGCAAGTTAAGCTGAGGAGGAGCCCAGTTATTATCGGCCAGTTCTTCATAGGGGAAAGTTAAGCAATCTGAACCTCAATTTTTGAGAAATGGAGGACGCCAAAGTCGCCGGCTCCGCTTTAATTAATTACTTTCAAGCCATGCAATTAAAACAGCTCTTTTGCCTGCTGATGCTGGCTTCGCCCTTGCTCGGGCAAGATTTGAAACCCGAATCTTCTGATATTCGAATTGACCCTGCATGGCTGCAATCCTATCCCACAATGGGGGTCTTGAGCAGCTCCTTGGCTGCAGACCCACAGGGAAACACCTATTCGGGAGGAACTTTTCAGACAGCCTTAATGGTGGGGGATACCAATTACCAAGTTGGGGATATTGGTCTGCGCGAAAGCTTTCCCAACATTCCCTTTGTACAAAAGCATAGTAGTTCGGGGCAGCATCTTTGGACAGTATTTGCCGAAGGACAAGGTCGGTTAAATGATATTGTAGTGTCTGATGATGGCTCCGTTTTTTTTACCGGAGAATTTTGGCGAGGTATCCTCGTTGTACTTTCCAGTAATGGGGAAAGGGATACCATTATTACTCCTCCTAAGGCTTATCGTGGATTATACATTGTAAAGCTCAATACTGATGGGGTTTTCCAAAACGCGACCTTTTTTAATAAGCTTAGTCATGCCAATGGTGCAGCCATTGCTCTCGATTCGAAAGGGGGATTAATCGTAGCCGGTAATTATATGTATCGCGAAGAAATTCAGTTAAAGCGCAATTGGCTCTTAATGCGGTATCATCCCAACTTGGAACTCGATTGGTTGCGGGCAGGCGACTCCACGGGAAGATCGGCCCTTTTAGGCCTAAGCCTCGATGGGCGGGATAATATCTATGTCTGTGGTTGGTATGCCTCAGCATTAAGCATGGGCAACGAGGAGCTGAAATTAAATCATGATACTCAAAAGGCCTTAATTGCAAAATGGGAGGGGACTGGAAACCTTACTTGGTTGCAATCGGCATTAACTGAGCCTGAGGAATCGAGTAGTCAGGTGGTGGTTAATGATATCTTGGTGGACTATTGGCATCGGGTTTACATTTCGGGAGCCCAGTTTCAGCGTCTTTTCTTAGCGGAGTTGGACCGTGATGGGGAATTGGATTGGCTAAAGCGGGTGGATGGCCGTTCCTCCTATTGCTTTGGTTTGGCTTGGGGAAAACACGGTCGAATCCTAGTTTATGGCCATGGATATGGCAGCAGTTTTTGGCGAGACAGTGAGCCTCAAATTTCTTATATCGCCAATGGAAGTACCGATTTTTTTATTGTGGAGGCTACTCGCAGTGGTCGGGTAAAAGACCTTATAGTTGGAGGAGGTGGGGGCACTGACTATCTCACAGATTTAGTTTACCATAAGGGCGAGGTATTGGCCATTGGTCACGACCTTGGCGGCTTGCCCATTCGGTTTAAGGAGAAGGAATTACCCAAAGGGCGCCCGCGCGTTTGGTTAGCCGGCTGGAAATGGGATTAATCCTTTAAGGGTGAAGCAAGCCTTCCGTCATAGCCCATTGGTAAAGTTCGAAATTGTTGGTTACGCCAATTTTTTCAAAAGCACGTTTGCGATAGGTGAGAACGGAGCTGCGGTGGATGCCTAGTTCTTCCGCGATCTCCAAGGTGGTTTTACCTTTTAAAAGCATGCTAAGCGTACTGCTTTCTCGACCCGAAAGGGTTTCTTTCCCCGCTTGATTTGAGTGGGGGTCCGAACCACTTATAAGGCTGTCTAAAAGTTGACTAGAAAAATATTTTTTCCCTAGTAGGATGGATGAAACGGCAAAGAGTAATTCTTCCTTGGGGGAAGATTTATGGATATAGCCATCTATCCCTGATTCAATTAAGGCTCGAATGTAAATCTTGGGGTTTTCTCCTGAAAAGATCAGCACTTTGGTTTTAGGGCTTTGAGCGTGAAGCTTTTTTAAGAAAGCGGTGACTTCATAGTCGGAAAGATTAACATCTATAATAAGGAGCTGATAATAGGACCCTGATTTTTCCATTCGATTAAGGGCCATGATTCCTTCGCGACCATTGCCGCAATGATGAACTTCTTTAAACAGCTTGGAGTCGCAAATGAGGGTTTTAAGACCATACTGCACAACCGGATGATCATCAATTACCAATACATTTTTAGTCATTCGGATTTTGGAAAGGTTAACAGGGCAAATAAAGGCTTAAGCCTAAACTCTGATTGTAAAATAAATGGCCTTTCGGACCTCGATTTTGTAGAACTGTAGAAAAGTAGCCACGAAGGCCTTCGAAGTTTTTTAGCATGAAAGGACGAGCAGGACAGGTCTTTCATCTGCCCCGAGCAAAAAGTATCGCATCCTTATTGGAATTAGGTTAGCCGCGGCCTATGTTTTATTTTCGTTAGCAATTGAAGCCCCCTACCTTGTCCCGAATAGTCAAAATTTTAGTACTCCTTATTTTCATTGGCACCCTCAGTTTGCAAGCTCAGCATTCGGTGGCGCGTCAATGGAATGAAGTGCTCCTTGAGGCCATTCGCGGTGATTATGCCCGACCTACGGTTCATGCTCGCAATCTTTTCCACGCTTCGGTTTTGATGTATGATGCTTGGGCGGTGTATGAAGAGGAGGCTTCCTTGTTTTTCTTGGGACAAATTTGGGATGCTTACCCTTGTTATTTTGGCGGCATTCCGGCTACAAATAAAAAGCAGGCGGCTCAAGAGGAGGCCATGAGCTACGCCGTTTATCGATTGTTGAGGTATCGATTTAAAGATAGTCCGGGTGCGGAGGAATCCCTAGCCTTAATGGATTCTTTGATGCTGAGTTTAGGCTATGATATCAATTTTGTTGACACTTATTATTACGGAGGAAATGCAGCGGCCTTAGGGAATTACATGGCCGAGCAAATGATCCTCTTTGGATTGCAAGATGGTTCGAACGAGCAAAATGATTACGAAAACCGCTTTTACTGGACAGTGAATCGATCACTTGCGCCCGTGAAGCCCGGTAATCGTAGGCTCGATAGTGTAAATCGCTGGCAAGCTCTGGCCCTAGATACTTTCGTGGATCAAGGCGGGCACGTACGTCCGGGCTTTAGTCCTCCCTTTTTAAGTCCAGAATGGGGTCAGGTATCCAGTTTTTCCTTAAAAGTTGAAGATCGCAGCGAATATTACCGCGATCGTTTTGATTGGTGGGTGTTTCACGATCCGGGACCACCACCCTATCTTGATACTACACTAGGGCTAAACGATTATTACAAATGGGCCTTTAGCTTGGTTTCGATTTGGTCGGCCCACCTAGATACTGCGGATGGTGAGCTTTGGGATATTTCTCCGGCGGCCATGGGTAATGTGAAGGAATACCCGACTGATGAAGCGGGGATGCGGGCTTTTTATGATTTATACCGAGGGGGTGATCCGGGAACCGGCTATGCCCTTAATCCACATACGGGAGCGCCCTATCAATCACAATGGGTGGCTAGGGGCGACTATGCACGGGTATTGGCCGAATTTTGGGCCGATGGCCCCGATTCGGAAACCCCTCCTGGGCACTGGTTTACCATTTTAAACTATGTTAATGATCATCCTGAACTTGAGCGGCGAATGGAAGGTCAGGGGCCGGAACTTGATCCTTTGGAATGGGATGTAAAGGCCTATTTCGCTTTGGGGGGAGCCATGCACGATGCGGCAATTACCGCTTGGGGTTGTAAGGGTTGGTACGATTATATCCGACCGATTTCTGCGATTCGATATATGGCTGATCAGGGACAAAGCTCAGATCCCAGTTTACCCAATTTTGACCCACATGGCATTCCTTTGGTGCCGGGTTATATCGAGCTTATTGATTCCAATGATGCATTGGCGGTAGACTCGGTAGAGCTGGTGGGTAAAATAAAACTTTGGACTTGGCGTGGGCCAGAGCATATCGATGATCCCGAAACAGATATGGCCGGGGTGGGTTGGATTTTAGCCGAGCATTGGTGGCCCTATCAACGTCCCTCTTTTGTTACTCCGCCCTTTGCGGGTTATGTTTCGGGGCACTCCACTTATTCCCGGGCTGCGGCCGAGGTATTAGCTCGCCTAACAGGTGATGAATACTTTCCGGGAGGGATGGGTGAATTTATCGCGCCTAAGCAGGAGTTTTTGGTTTTTGAAGATGGGCCTAGTCAGGATATTACCCTGCAATGGGCTAAGTATACCGATGCTTCTGATCAATGCAGTCTTTCTCGAATCTGGGGAGGTATCCACCCACCCGTTGATGATATCCCCGGAAGGATAATGGGTAGGGAAGTGGGCATTGATGCTTTTGCCTTCGCGAAAAAGCACTTTGAGGGGCAGGCGCCGCGTAAAAATCGCGGTTTAGCTAAGGAGGTATTACCGGTTTATCCCAACCCAAGTACCGCCGAAACGGGCTTTTATTTGGAGAATACCTTTAGTTCTGAAGTGGTGCTGCAGCTACTTGATTTAAACGGGGTGGAACGACTGCGCAAGGTGTATCCCGCCACCACTAAAGAAGCGTTTTTATTCTTACCTGCCGAGGGTCTTAGTCCCGGTGTTTATATGGTTCGCCTGGTGGATGCCAACCAAAGCTGGGGGCAATTAGTGCAAATACACTAAACCAAATTAGAAAGGTCGATATCGCTTTCCTCAGGAATCGTGATTTTTAAGCCTGGAGTGCGCTCCATTTCTCGTTTTATGGCAAATACGGCTCCTTCATTGCGGGCCCAACTGCGACGGGCAATCCCATTATTTACATCATAAAGAAGCATATTTTCCAAGCGACGATTAGCGGCCTCACTTCCGTCGAGGAGCATTCCAAAGCCACCGTTTATCACTTCTCCCCAGCCAACGCCACCGCCATTATGGATACTCACCCAAGTGGCTCCGCGGAAACTGTCGCCAATCACATTTTGAATGGCCATATCGGCGGTAAACTGCGAACCATCATAAATATTGGAGGTCTCCCGATAAGGGGAGTCGGTGCCACTAACATCGTGGTGATCCCGGCCTAATACAACCGGTCCGATTTTTCCAGCGGCAATAGCTTCATTAAAGGCTTGGGCGATTTTAATTCGGCCTTCGCTATCCGCGTATAGAATTCGGGCTTGCGAGCCCACCACCATTTTGTTTTCACCAGCAGCTTTAATCCAGCGGATATTGTCTTCCATTTGCTGGCGAATTTCATCGGGTGCCACCGCGGCCATCTCGGTTAATACCTCCGAAGCAATTTGATCGGTCGCTTCCAAATCTTCTGCTTTTCCCGAGGTACACACCCAGCGGAATGGACCAAAGCCATAATCAAAGCACATAGGCCCCATAATATCCTGAACGTAGCTAGGGTATTTAAAGGTGCGCCCAATACTGGGGTGGCTGCTCATCACATCGGCCCCAGCCCGACTGGCCTCCAGCAAAAAGGCATTTCCGTAATCGAAGAAATAGGTGCCTTTAGCGGTATGCTTGTTTACCGCTGTGGCATGGCGGCGTAAACTTTCTTGCACGAGCTCGTGGAACTGCTCGGGATCTTTAGCCATCATCTCATTGGCTTCTTCAAAACCTAATTGTACGGGGTAGTAGCCGCCGGCCCAAGGATTGTGCAAGGAGGTTTGATCGGATCCTAGGTCTACATAGATACCTTCTTGATCAAAGGCTTCCCAAACTTCTACAACATTACCTTCATAGGCGATGGATACCGTTTCGCCCGCGGCTTTAGCGGCTTTTACGCGCGAAACCAATGCGGGGATAGTGTCAATAAGTTCATCAACCCAGCCCTGAGCATGGCGTTTACGACTGGCAGCAGGGTTAACCTCAGCGGTAACGCTAATGCAACCGGCAATATTTCCAGCTTTAGGCTGCGCACCGCTCATACCTCCAAGTCCGGCCGTTACAAACAAGGCACCGCTATTAGGCTTGGCTCCCACTTTTCGCAAGGCGTTTAAAACGGTGATGGTGGTACCGTGCACGATACCTTGCGGTCCGATATACATATACGAACCGGCCGTCATTTGTCCATATTGACTCACGCCTAAAGCGTTAAAGCGCTCCCAGTCATCGGGTTTGGAGTAATTGGGGATCACCATACCATTGGTTACTACAACCCGCGGTGCATCGGGGTGGGAGGGGAATAAACCCATGGGGTGACCGCTGTACATATGCAAGCTTTGCTCCTCCGTCATTTCACTTAAATACTGCATGCAGAGCAGGTACTGGGCCCAGTTTTGGAATACAGCCCCATTGCCACCGTAGGTTATGAGCTCTTCCGGATGTTGTGCCACCGCTGGGTCCAAATTATTTTGAATCATCAGCATGATGGCGGCAGCTTGAGGAGTTCTAGCCGGATACTCATCGATTGGTCGCGCATACATTTCGTAATCCGGCATAAAGCGGTACATGTAAATGCGTCCAAATTCTTTTAGTTCCTGCGCAAATTCCGGGGCTAATTCGGCATGCCAGGCTTTAGGAAAATACCGAAGGGCATTTTTTAGGGCAAGCTCCTTTTCTTCTTTACTTAATATGTCTTTGCGCTTGGGGGCGTGACTAATTTCTGGATTACGAGATTTTGCTGCGGGTAAGTTGTTTGGAATACCCTGACGAACAGCGCTTTGAAATTCTGTTGAGCTTGTAATCATTACTTGCGTTTAAAAGTTCCGGTGGCTTTATTATATCCGTACGGACAGTGTTTACAGCCGCTCTGACAGCAATAACCTCGCTTAAGGTGATACTGTTTTGTAAAAACAATAAAACCCTCTTCGGAGTAATAGTAATCACCCTTCTCGAGATTTGCCATGAAATTAATTTTTGCAAAACTACAATCTCTCTATGAGCTAAGCCTATTTCCGCTTCGGAGAATAATTTAGGATAGTATCTGTTCTTGAATATGAGTACATAGATTATTCTATTATGTAATTTTGAGCTTTCTCGGGTAGTCAGGGGGAGAAGGCGACTAAAAGGGAAACAATTAATGAGGAGACTGCAGTGGTCGGAGTACTCGAAGGTACTTCAAGAAAATACCTTGCATCAGGAGCGTTTCGCTTCGGCAAATGATTTATTCCTAGCCGAGTATCGCGGCTTTTTTGAGGAACCTGGTTTAGGGCGTATCGACGTGAGTTCGGTTCGGGGAATTGGACATTATACCATAAAGAAAACGCGCGCCCAGCTTAAGGATTCGGTGGAGCTCGAAATGAAACTCGATGAACCCCTTTTTACGGTGGGTTTTCTGTATTCGGGCTCTTTCATTTTTCATACCGGCGAGGCCGACAAAGGCATCCATTTGGAGGCCCCAACGGTGGTGGTGTATCGGCAGAACGAGGACTTATCCTATCAGCGGATTTCGGATGAGAGTCAGTACGAGACTTTAAATATTTCTTTTAATGATCAGGTCTTGCAACGAATCCTCCAGAAATTCCCCAATAGCGCCGGTATCTCCGAGCGTTTAAACAAGGAGGCTATGATTGCCATCGGCCCCGAAGACGAATTTTTAGGGGCTTTTTTCGATAAGCTTAATATCATACCGCTCGATCAGGACGTACACAATCTCTTTTTAGCCGAGAGCTTAGTTCTAAAAATCCTTAATAAAACCATGCTTTTGCTGAGTAACCCTATGAGCTTGCAAAAGGATGAGACCCTATCGCAAAAAAGTTCTAATGCCTTATTTGAAGTGCTGGCCTTTATGCGCGCCAATTTGCATAAACCCATTGGTCTTAATCGGGTGGCGGATGAATTTCAGGTAAGCTCGCGCTGGTTGCAGCGACGTTTTCGGGAAGAGCTCCAATCAAGCTTTAGCGATTACCTTCGCGATATGCGATTGCAACGGGCTTATGATTTACTCACCAATAACGAACAAAAATTAAGTGTACGCGAGGTGTGTTTGGAGGTGGGTTATTCCAGTAGTCAAACCTTTAGCGCCAACTTTAAAAAGCGCTTTAACGCCAGCCCCAAGCAGGTGATGAGCGTAGGTGCTTAATGGAAATTGATATAAATACCGAAAACAGCCAAGAAGCGTTTTTATTCGCCTACAGAGGTTGTGACTTGTGGCTTAAAAGGGACGACCTGATTCACCCCGAGATTAGCGGCAATAAATGGCGGAAGTTAAAGTATCATCTCCAAGATTTTTACCGCGGTAATTATCAACAGATTCTCAGTTTTGGTGGGGCTTACAGTAACCATCTCACCGCTTTGGCGGCCTTGGGGAAGATGGCCAAGATTCCCACTATGGCCTTAGTACGTGGGGAGGAAGCGGGTGATAGTCCTAGTTTAAAATATTGTACCCAACAAGGCATGCATTGGGAAGCCATCTCCCGAAAGGATTATCGCCTTAAAGAAGACCCTGAGTTTTTAGAAAGCCTTTCTATGTGGACCCCAGGATTATACCTTTTGCCCGAGGGCGGGAAGGGAGCTCCTGCGGTTAAGGGCTGTAAGGAAATTATCGATGAGCTGAAGCAGGAATACACTGCTGTGGCGGTAGCGGCGGGAACAGGAACCACCGCTGCGGGTTTGATCAGCCACCCTCAAGCGCCCGAAATTTGGGTATACGCAGCACTGAAGGGAGGGGATTTCCTAAAAACGGCTATTGGCCAGGCCTTGCATGAATATCATCAGCGCTACCTCAAGACCCCCGTTTCGCGCGATTTATTAAAGCGTAAATTGAGATTGCGAACCGAATACCACGGCGGGGGCTTTGGCAAGGTGAGTCCCGAACTCATTCGTTTTATGAATGATATCTATGCCAAATATTCCTTAAAGTTAGACCCCATTTATACCGCTAAATTGTTGTTTGGTTTGTTGAAAGATATTGACGCAGGCAAGTTTGAACCGGGCAGTCGAATTCTAATTTTGCATAGCGGCGGTCTGCAAGGAATCGTCGGAATGAACCAAAAGTTGGCCGCAAAGGGCCACGAACTGATTGGATATGAAGCATAGTTTTAGCCTTTTCGTTTTTCTTTTTGCCTTCCCATTTTTAAAGGCCCAAACCGTTACCGAGCAATACATTGCCGATTGGTATGCAGTGGCCCAAGCGGAGATGTTGGAGTACGGGATTCCCGCTTCCATTACCCTGGCTCAAGGAATTTTAGAATCGGGTAGCGGGCAAAGTAAGTTGGCGCGGGAGGCTAATAATCATTTTGGAATTAAATGCCACCTCGATTGGGAAGGTGATAAGGTATACCACGACGATGATGCGGATGATGAGTGCTTTCGCAAGTACGATAAAGCAGAGGACAGCTTCCGCGATCATTCCCTGTTTTTAAAGGAGCGCGGCCGCTATTCAAAACTTTTCGACCTTAAAGCCAGTGACTATAAAGGCTGGGCGAAAGGCTTAAAAAAAGCAGGTTATGCCACCAATCCCAAATATGCCCATTTATTGATCGACTTAATTGAGCGCTACGATTTACATAAGTATGATGTGCGAGCGGTTATCAAAACAAATCCTCCTAAACCCATTCCGGATCCCAATGAATTATTAGTGCAAGAGTCGGCCAATAAGGTTGATTTTGTGGTGGCCCGAGACGGGGATACTTTCGAAAGCCTAGCAGAGTTTTTTGATAAGCGCCCCGAGGACTTGCTCGAATACAATGAGTTGCGCTATGATGCCCAACTTAAGGCGGGTCAGATTGTATACCTCCAACCTAAAAAGCGACGGGCTACACGGGAGGACCGCTACTACACCTTTGCGGTAGGTGATGATATGTACCAAATTTCCCAGCGTTTTGCCATTCGGCTGGAGAAGCTTTATCAGCGAAACGATATTCCTGTTGGAGAGCAGCCCAAGCCTGGTACTAGGTTGGAATTGCGTTAACTTAGTTTTATTAATGGCCAAAACATGGTTTTAAATCCTAAGGTTGACACCTACTTTCGCGAAGGTTGCGGTCGCTGCGATCTTTACCAAACGCCACAGTGCAAGGTGCACCCATGGGCAGAGGGCCTAAAGTCCTTGCGCACTATTTTAGTTGGAACCGAATTAACCGAAGAGCTCAAGTGGGGAGTGCCCACCTACACTTTTCAGTCTAAGAATATCTTGATTCTGAGTGCTTTTAAAAACTTCTTTTCGCTCAGTTTTTTTAAAGGAGTCCTAATCCCCGACCCAAAGGAGCTCTTGGAATTCGCCGGGCCAAATTCGCGTGAAGCCAAGCTCTTAAAGTTCACCTCCACGGAAATGGTACGGAATTATGAAGAGGATATCCTCCGCTTTATAGAGGAGGCTTTAGAAATTGAGCGCAAGGGCTTAAAAGTTCCCAAGTCCGATAATGCAGAGGATTTTCCCGAAGAGCTTAATCAAGCTTTTAGGGAAGATGCTGGCTTTAAAGCGGCCTTTACGGCCTTAAGTCCGGGCCGACAAAGAGGCTACCTCCTTCACTTTAAAGGGGCTAAGCAGTCAGCCACCCGCCTTAATCGAATTGCAAAATGGAAAAACCATATCCTCAAGGGTAAAGGGATACACGATAAATAATATTTACCTTCGGCTTTAATGCTTCTCCAAGAGGCCAATTAAACCGAATGATTCCTTACGAGCTCGACCTCTTTTTACTTGTCCTGCCCATGATTGCCGCCAATGTATTACACATGTTAGTGGTAAAGTGGAATTGGTTTCCCAACTTAGCTAAGCCCATCGCCGCCAAGGCATTTGGGCCCAATAAAACTTGGCGGGCCTTTGTTGTCTTACCGCTAGCCAGCGGCTTTTTCTGTTGGCTTTTTTACGCGCTCTTTGGTCCGTTTGGGCAGTTGCCCTTTCAAATGTGGTTACTGGGTATCGGACTGGGCCTGTTTTACCTGCTATTCGAACTTCCGAATTCTTACCTAAAAAGAAGACTGGGTATTCCACCAGGTGGTAAATCGAAGAAGTACCCCCGCCTGCAATTGTTTATCGACAAATCGGATTCCATTATTGGCATCCTTATTTTTTTCGGACTTTTCTTTTCGCTCTCCTTAAGCCATCTTTTTATGCTCTACCTTTTAAGCTTAGGATTGCATTATACCTTTTCCTACCTTCTTTTTCTCTTAAAAATTAAGAAGGCCGTTTAACCTAAACTCAAACCATGAACGATTCTGCTACTCCAAAGTACATGCTCAAGCGCTGGAAAATTTACACCGACGAAATGTTTCCCGTGCTGGTTTACCTGCCCTATATCATTGCCCTTTATTTCTGTTTAAATTTTTCGGCGCAAGCCTTGGTTGGGCAAGATTTGATTTTTGATTACTACGGCCTGGCGGGAATTATTTCGGCCTTTTTTATGATGCTGCTCATGCGAACCTTCGATGACCTCAAGGATTTTGATTTAGACAAGCAAATCTTCCCGCATCGATCCACCCCTAGAAAGTTGGTGCTTAAAAAGGATATCCTAGCCTTGATGATGCTTTCAACGGCTGTTTTAATTGGCATAAATGTTTGGCTGGCACCCGATACGCTCCTCGTTTTTGCCGTGGTTTTAATTTACCTCTTTGGTACCTATCAATGGTTCTTTGCCGAAAAAATTCACCGCGAGAAGGTCTTTCTAACCATGGCTACCCATCAGCCTATTCCTTACATGATTAACTTTTACCTCCTGCATACGGGGATGGCTGCCGGCGGTTATTATGAGGATTTTGGTTGGAACCAATTCATCTTGGTTCTCATCTTCGCCTTGCCTGTAACTTCCTGGGAGGTGTCCCGAAAAATCCGTTCGGCGGATAAGGAAACCGATTACGAAACTTTCTCCATGATTTTTGGTGCAAAAAAGGCTTGTTTAATCGCCTTTAGTCCACTCCTCCTAGCTGGTGGCCTGAGTTTTTATATGGCCCACACCATGCAATTAGGAATTTCGTATTACCCCATTGCCGCCCTCATTATGCTCTATGCTTTCTGGGTATACCTGCGCTTTTATTTTAAGCCCATAAACCAGCATAATATTTTGAAGAACGGAGCTATGATATTCACCACCATGCTCTTTCTCAACCTCTTGATCCACATCATTCTGCAAAGGGAACTTAGCTTAGCGCTTTAATGTCGCATTTACTGGGGCCAAAATATGGATCAGCCCATGCGGCTATTAATAAGATCGGTGCTAAAGCCTTTAACTTGGTTAAAATGCGAGAGGCGGGCCTCAATGTGCCTGCTTTTTTTTGCCTTTCGGCAGATGGTGTTTCGGCCATCTTAGCGCCACTTCACGATCAGATAAAAGCCTATGAATCGGCCTTAACTCAAGAATCGGAGGAGGTCTTAGCTCCAGCGGCGGCGGAATTACAGCAGGCTATTCAATCGCTGCAACTAAGTCCAAAGCTCTCGCAAGAAATCGAGCAAAAGCTTAAGGATTGTTTTGGGGAAAAGTCCGGTTTGGCCATTCGTTCTTCGGGAAGTATGGAAGACCTCGCCCAAGCCTCTTTTGCCGGGCAATACGATAGCTTCTTATATGTCCAAGCTCAAGCTCGAGAGCAAGCAATTTTGAAGTGTATTGCTTCGGCTTATTCTTATGGGATTGGGCGCTACCGACAAAAAATGGGATTGGCCAGGGAGCCTTTTTCTTTTGCGGTGATTTTTCAAGAAATGGTTCCAGCCTATAAATCGGGGGTGGCCTTTTCGGCCGACCAAACCGCGAACTTAGCTGATGCGCTTATTGTGGCGGGCTATGGTTTAGGGGAAGGGGTAGTGTCTAATGCCGTAGAAACCGATACCTTTTGCTTTGACCGGCAGAAGGAAAGCTACCGCGCTATCATCGAAAAAAAGCGCCATTACCTTGACTATAACTCGAAAACTGGGGCCATTGAGAAATGGGAATTAGACTCTGCGAAAGAAGGGAGTCCGGTTTTAAGTCGAGAAGAAGTAAACCTCATTTTTAAAGAGCTCTTAAAAGCGGAGGAACTGCTAAAGGCGCCCGCCGATATTGAATTTGCCTTTGATGCGAATGGCCAACTATCGCTGCTGCAGATGCGGCCTATAAGCGGGCTCGATCCTAGTAAAGTGCAGATTTTGGACAATACCAATATCGTAGAGAGCTACCCCGGTATTAGTAGTCCGCTTACCTTTAGCTTGGCCCGTTTGGCCTACCAGCAAGTTTTTTCTTCTTGCGCTAAGGATTTTTGGATCCCTCGGGCCAAGACCAAGCAACTTGAGCCTGTTTTTCAAAAACTGATTGCCCATTATAAAGGACGCATTTACTACCGCTTGGATAATTGGTACGAACTGATTGACCTGGTTTTTAAATCAAAGAAATCGCGCCAAGCCTGGCAAAATGCGGTTGGTTTAAAGGATGCCCAAAATCGTGGCTTAGCCGACCTATGGTCGATGGCAAAAATGGCAAGTGCTTCTGCTTGGATGTTGCTTCGTCATCCCGCGAGGGTACGATTTTTCTTTAGAAGGTTTAAAAAGATTGAAGCGGATTTGCAAGCCTTATGCGAGGCCGATTTAGATCGAAAGCAAATTTGGGACGCCCATCAAGAAGCAATCAAATCCTTGTTTTCCATTTGGTCAATCACCATTGTCAACGACTTTTTAGCCTTTAAGTTTTTCGGCTTTTTACAAGCCCGCCTTAGGTCTTTGGGTTTTGAAGATGCCGAAGCTCTTGCTCATGAATTAAGCAGTCGATTTGAATCAATAGAATCCGAACAAGCGGTACTACATCTTCTGGAAATAAAGGATAGCATTTTGACTGACCCGCATTTGCAAAGGGTTTTTGAACGCGAACCAAAAGCTATTCCCGAGGGGCTCATAAACTATCCTAGCCTACAAGCTAAAATTGAGTTTCATAGGCAACACTATGGCGACCGCGTATTGGCCGAATTGAAGTTAGAAGTTCCCTCCCTACAACAAGATCCTCTGGCGGTGTATCAACTCATTAAAAGTCAGTTGAACAGCAGCATGACTAAAGCGGCGCATCTTGAACGGAAAGTACAGTTGCGGCACAAGGCCCAGAAGCGCATTAGGGAACGTCTTTCGCCAATTAGTCCTTCTTTTTGGCTAATTAAAGTGTTGGCTATTTGGGCTGGAAACGGCTTAAAAAATCGTGAGAATATGCGCTTTGCCAGGGCGCGCGCCTACGGCAGGGTAAAGCAGGTATTTATGCGTGTGGCAGCGATGATGGAAGCAGAAGGATATTTGTCGCAAGCTCAAGATGTTTTTTATTTAGACTTGGCAGACTTAGGCCACTTTTGCGTGGGAAAGCCGGATAAAGCTTGGCAGGAGAAAGTTCAAGATCGAAAGCAGGAGTTTGAAGAGTTCGAAAGCTTGGATTTACCCGACCGAATTTCCTACCTCGCAGGAGAGGAACCTCGGTTTAGAACGACCGCAACTACCGAAGATAATGGCGAGGGCCTTAATGGATTAGGGGTATCTAAAGGGAAGGTGAAAGCGGAAGTAGTCGTAGTCCATGAGCCTAGTTTTGAATTGAACATTAAGGGTAAAATTTTGGTCAGTAAAATGACCGACCCCGCTTGGGTGTTTCTGATGACACAAGCGGTGGGGATTATAAGTGAAAAAGGATCGGTGCTTTCCCACACCGCCATAGTGGGGCGCGAATTGGGGATACCGGCCTTAGTGGGAGTGAGTAATGCCACTAAGATCCTTAAGAACGGGCAAACGGTAGTTTTAGATGCGGATGCCGGGCGGGTGATTTTTTAGGCCCAGAGGCGATCTTTGGCCCCAGGCTTTTGCCTTACTTCCCAATGCTGTTTTTTAGCTTCTCGAAGAAGGTGACGCCGTAAAGCTCCAGGGTAAAAGGCGTTCCAGTAATAATGGCCACCACTTATTAATGCTAAATCCTTTAGCAAACAGTAAACGGAAGAAGCACAGCGTTGTCCCAACATAGTGTAATCGTAAGGAGGGTTTTGCAGGGCTTTTTGGTAAAATTCTTCAAGCTGGTTCAACTCCATCTCGCTTAGCGGAATCCGAATTTTTGTTTCCTTCTTATCCTTTACAATGTCCTCCCATTCCGCCACAGTTTGCTTTTGAAACTCGCAATTAAATGGTTTTTTGCTGAGCAAATGAATCCTCTTGCGATCGCGGTAAAAAAAGCCATAACAAAAGTCATTGATTTCCATCACCACATGGCCACCAAATAAACCTCCCAACTCCTTGGGGTGGTGCCGGCCGCTTTGCTTTCGCAGATAGCCATGCCAGATGCGGATCCAAATAAACTTTTGCTCCATCTTAAAAAATAAAGGGAATAAGACGCTTAGTCGACTTTTGATATTGGAGGTATTCCTCCCCAAAATGCAGTAGCAATAATTTTTCTTCGGCTCTAATTCGAGACCTAATGGCAAGCCAGGCGAAAACCAGCATGATGAACAGGCTCAGGAAATTGTGCATGATGAGCCCCAAACCTAAAAAATAGGTGAGCATGCCGAGGTAACTCGGGTGACGGATATACTTAAATAAACCGGTATGGATTAGACGATGGTCTTTTTGAATAGCCAACTGCACCGTAAAGAAATGCTTAAGTCGCCAAACGGCGTACCAGCGCAGGAGCATGCCTAAAAGATAAAGCCCTATGCCTAAGATCAAAGTCCAATTAGGTGCAGTAAAGCTTCCGTAATCGAAGTAATAAACCCCAAAGGCCAAGAGCATACCCAGGGGTATTAAAAGGCGGAAATACGACAAGGTGTTCTCGCTAGTCGGCTTTGCTTCCGAATTTTGGTTGCGAAAGAAAATTTGTAAACTAAGCCCAGAGCTGCCAATAATTAGCATACCAAAAATGACGAGGTATAATTCCATTTGAAGCATCCGGTTTAGTTGTTCCTAAGGTATTTTGGCTACCTTTTAGCCATTGTTTGCCTTGCAATACTAGGAAAAGCTAAGGCTATAAACCTAAACCTCGAAAAGATTATGAAAGTGGTTTGGAATCTCCCTAACCTAATTTCGCTTTACCGGCTTTTAATGTTTCCGGTTTTGGTACTCTTTGCTTACCAAGGCTGGGAAAGCTTATTTACTTGGTTTTTCTGCATCAATCTTGTCACGGATATTTTAGATGGCTTCATTGCGCGACGTTTTAATTTAGAAACAGAGTTCGGAGCCCGCTTAGATTCTCTCGCTGATGTGGGAACTTATATCTTAAGTTTTACCGGGATTTTTGTTTTTAAGCAGGCCGATTTAGCCCCTTATTATCCCAGCCTATTTACTTTCATGGCTTTATTTGTGCTTTGTGAGACCTTGCCTCTAGTGCGATATGGCCGCTTTCCTAGCTTTCACCTTTATTCCTGGAAGATCGGCGGCTATATTCAAGGAACCTGGTTTTTTACCCTCTTCGCTTTCGGTTTTTGGACCCCCTTTTATTTTGTGATGCTGGCTTCGGGATACATCGCTTTTACCGAGCACCTGATTTTACAGTTCCTCTTAAAAGAACCACGCTCTAATTTAAAGGGACTTTATTGGGTGCTAAAGGGTAAGACTTAAGCTTTGTAATGTTTCCAATGGGGATCTATAAACATCCGCCACAGCGTTTTTAAAGGATGGGTATCGCGCGGTTTGTTCCAAAGGCAAATCATATGGCTTAACCATGATATTTGGGGCTGGTCGTGATGAGCAGCATGATTGCCTACCCCCATACCCAAGGGGAACCAGTAGGTATTACTTTCCTTGTCCTCAAAACCGGTGTGCTCGCACCAATTACGAACTTTGGCCAATAAGCTGGCTCCTAAAAGATTAAGGATAACAAACCAGGCCGAGGCTTGCAGCCAAGCCGCTAAGGCAATACTGATAATCGTACTTACTACTATTCGAAAGTAGTTAATGCGGTAAGGAGGGCGTTTTAGTTTTTCCCGACGCTGTGATCGACCCATGAAAAGGGCAATTAGGGTTGAGAGAATGGGGATCATTTCACTGAGCACAAAAAGCTGCCGGTTCCAGTTAAAGAGTTTTTCCTTCTCCTGAGGCCAGAGTGGGTCGAGACTTTGATTCGTGTAGCTATGGTGAATGAAGTGGAAGTAGCGAAAGAGTTCTCCGTAAAAGGGAATGAAAAACAAGGCACCCCCAAGATTCATAATCCAATCATCGAATTTGCTTTTGGTGATAGCGCGATGCGAACCATCATGCACCATGATAATCATTTGGGCATGGGTAATAAAGGGGCTTAAAAACAAGAACCCCCAATAGCCCGCTTCAAAGGCCCAAAGGCAAAAGAGCCATGCACTGTAAAGTAGGCTTAGGGCAAGCAGGCTTAGCAAGGGGATTAGCCATGACTTCCGACGCAAACGTGCTTCCCATTTTTTTTCGAGCGAATAGGCCATAATTCGGGTCAAGGTACCAAAACTGCGAGGCAATTTAAACTAGCGTAGGCGGTAGCAAATTAAAGTGCCATCGCTACTGTAGCTTACGATATTCAAACTCTTGTCGCGGTTTAAGGAACCCATATCAAAGGGTCCTTGTGCAAATACCGGGAAGCCTTCCACCAAATTACCTTCCTCATTAAAGAGTCGAATTTCCTCAGCTTCGGCCGAAAAAGCGGCCACATAAAAGCGATTGTTGAGAATCATCGCTTTGGGCTTTAAGCTGATTTCATCCTCCAGACTTACCGAAAAAGGCAGACGATCGTCCTTTACAAAGAGTTCGGGTCCATCGCTAAAAATGTATCGGCCTTCGAAGTAAATTAAATGATCGGCGGGATGGCTACGGTCTAGGTAAACAGCGTCGACCTTTCCTTCCGGATTTATCACATACATTTTACCCGAGTTTGAGCCCGCAATCAGCTCAGAGCTCTTGAGGTCTTCCCCGGGCTTTAAGTAAAAACTGGTTTTAAGCTCTTCAATTTTTTCGGGAGCTTCAAAGCGCTCTTCCCCGCGACGATTTAATTGGTAGAGTTTTCCATCTGCCGTAAGGCAAACGATAATGTCTTTGCCGGCAACGCTAAAAAACTGCGGTTCGCTCACAATATTAGAGGCGGCTTTCTTAAAGTTCCAACCCTTTACCGATTTCCCTTCTACATCATAATTGTAAAGCATGGGGCCACAGGGAACAACCAGGCGGTAGTTGCGTGCCTGATCATAATTAAACACCCCAACCGGAGCGGTGGCCTCGGCCGGAAGATCTACTGGGAACCCCTCAACATTGCGGCCTAATCGGTCGATAACCCATAGTTTATTGGCGGTGTTAAAGACCATTTGCAGTTTGTTATTTCGGAAGATATCTATTTGGCGAATGTCACCTAAGATCGGACCATCGAGCTGTCGATTCCAAAAGAGCTCACCCTTACGGGAGATGAGGTATAATTGATGCTCTTCATCCTGAACAGCAATGTCGAGTTTTTGGTTGAGGTGGTTCCGAAGAAATTGAGGCGCCCCAATTGGTTGGCCTTCGAGTTGTACCGACCACTGACGAACAATTTTTTCTTCAATAGCGCGCTCTTCCCGAATAATGGCCGATACAAAACTGCGATCTTGGTCGGCCTGTAGCTGGAAAATACCCCAGCGGAGGTTTTGCAGGCTATCTTGTAAGGATTCGAGTTCGGAACCAAGGGCCTTGTTTAGATAATTCTTTTGGTTAGGCAGCCATTCGGGAATGCCATATAAAACTTGTACATGGGCCTTTCCAGGAAGTTGCTTGCTCAGCTTTAGGTAAGACTCGCTTCGGTCGAGGGTTTTAGAATCGAGAATATCATTGAGCACTACTTTCAGGGCCGCAAGGTCGTTTCCTAAAAGAACGTAATCTTGATGTAAGAGGTAATAAGGTTGATGGAAGGGTTCGAATAAAGAACCAAAGATTCGCGGCAGTAGGTTTAAAGGGGCGATCTTCCGAATGACATGACCGCGATATCCCTCAATGAAATTACTGTCGGCCAAGGTACCGAGGGTTTCCTCGCAGAGTTCGGCATCGCGGAAATTAAAGTAGGCAAATTCGTATGCTGCTTGTTGACTTCTACCGGCCTGAAACCTGCCCATTTCGGAGTCGATTATACCCGTGAGCTTGCTGGGTGCTTCGCTTGGCAGCTTGGCAAGCAAGTCTTGGTGGTCGGATAATTTACCGGCTTTTTCAAGGTATTCATTTTGAGCTCTTTGGTATTGCGCAACATTGCCAATGCTTAAATGTACCCAGGAGGCTAAATTGATGGGGATTAGCTTATGAGCCTGAATGGACTCGCTATGTAAACCCGATAATGCTTGAGGGAAATAAGGGGCATCTTGCGGGTGGTTTAATAATCCTGTGGCGATAAAGTCCTTGGAGTCGGCTTCTAAATCGAGAGACAGCCAATCGCCCATATTCCCCATAAAAGCTGCGGGTATCTCACCTAGGGTCATCAAGTAATTTTCGGCTTGATCTAATTTGAAATAGAAGTTTATTGGGGCCCGACTGTTCCGACTCTCCCTTACTTTTTGCAAACGCTGAAATTCGGGAAGTACTGTTTTTCCGGATTGCTGACGCAGCGCTGATTCGATAGCGAGTCGATCGGCACTCATCAAATAGAGGTCGTCTTTATGGTGGAAGTAGAGCTTACGGTTCTCACTTAAATTGACCGCTAGTAAATCGTTGCCGGCATAATTCAATTGTTCGAGGTTCGTCTGCGACCTAAGGGTTTCAAATAAATTCTCTGCGGAAGGATCAGGCTGAAGCATAATCATCAGCCAATGGTATCGATCGGCCCCGGAGCGCACCTCGGCAAGGAACACTTTTCCATCTCGGAGGCTTTGTTTTAGGCTGTCTCCAGCCCATAGATCGGCGGCCGCCTGCCAATCCGCTTCAAAGGAGGATAAGGCTTCAAATTCAGATACGAGCTGGTAAACACGTGACTGACTTTTTTTAGCCAGAAGTTCTTCCCAATCGTTTACCTCGGCCAGCCAAACGGTATTACTGGGAAGCACATCCTGAATTTGCGTTTCGGTTTTAAGCTTATCCTCACAGGCCGTAAAGAGCAGGAAAAGCATGCTTAAAATAGAGTAGTGTTTCAGGGACATGAAACTAGTAGTTTAGGCAAAAGTACAAGGAAAACTTAGTCGAGGTTTAACTTGAGTTGGGGTGGTAATAAAGTAAAGCTGTTTCGATGCCAGGGGGAAGCTCCATATTTGGCAATGGCCCGGCGATGCGCTTGGGTGGGATAGCCTTTGTTTTTTTCCCATTGATACTCTGGGTGATCTTTAGCCAATGCGCGCATTGCGTCATCGCGATGGGTTTTGGCTAAAATGGAGGCCGCAGCTATCGATTTATAGCGACCATCCCCTTTAATTTCGCAGCTGTGGGCAATGTCTTGGTAAGGTTTAAATCGATTGCCATCGATAAGCAAAAACTCCGGCCGCTGACATAATTTATCAATCGCCCGATGCATGGCTAAAAAGGAAGCTTGTAAAATATTTATTTCATCAATTTCGGCGGCCGATACTTCGGCTACGGCCCAAGCTAGTGCCTCGGTTTCGATTTTGTGGCGCAGTTTATCCCGCTGCCCTTCGCTCAATTTTTTGGAATCATCTAAAAGCGGATCCCTGAAACCGGGTTTTAAAATCACGGCCGCGGCAAAAACAGGTCCAGCTAGGCAGCCTCTTCCAGCTTCATCGCAACCCGCCTCAATTTGACCTTTAATTTTGTAATTGCGCAATCTAGCCATCTGCCGAAAGGCTTTTTTGAATACTTAGCCACATGGCCCGTGCTGAGTGTTCCCAAGAATATTTTTGCACTTGTTTTTGACCTTCCAAAATGAGCTTGCTCCTCAGTTCCTCCGATTCCATGTCGTGCATCGCTTCGCCAATACTGCGTGCATCGCGAGAGTTTACCAAGAGGCCACCGGCACCAGCAACTTCGGGCATGGCGGTGTTATTGGCACAAATTACGGGTACACCACTAGCATAGGCTTCCAAAATAGGGATGCCAAAACCTTCGAAATGGGAGACCAAGCACAGGGCTTGGGCGGCAGCCACCACAGCGGGAAGGCGTTCGTCCTTTAGTCTCCCGGTAAAGTGAATGTCCTTTTGAAAAGCATGGTTGGCGAAGGCCTTTTCAATGCTTTGGGTCCACAACATACGTTCGCCCACAATGAGCAGATGATGCTGACCTCCCGATTGACGGTAGTGCTGATAGCCTGCTAAAAGTCCTTCTAAATTTTTACGCGGATTTAAAGCGCCAAGGTAGATAAAGAAGGAGTGTCCGTTACTGTATTGCTTTTGCACCTCGACCTTAGAAAGGGCAGGGGGCTGATTAAAAACCGGGCTGTAAGAGTTAGCAACCACATCTACCTTTTGGCTGGCTAAATGATAGGTATTAATGAGATCCTGACGGCAGAAATCTGAAACGGTAACCACTCGCTTGGCGCGAGCTGCGAATTTTGGGTAGAAATAACGCATATAGTTCCCGGCGATAAGATCCAGGTTTTTTGGTTGGTGCTCGTAGTTTAGATCGTGAATAACCGCGATGGAAGGACATTTACCCCAAAGCGGAATCATACCATCGGGAGAGATAAAAAGGTCGACCTTTTCCTTCGCCAAGAAGCGCGGTAAACTCCATTGAAACCACCAATGCCAAAGTAGGGGATGACGTGTGGGTGGGAATATCTTGACCGCTCGGATATTGCCATTATATATAAAGGATTCATCCCATGGGCGATCGAATACAAAAATCCATTCCACCTCTGGGTGTTTGGCGCTAAGCTCTTCGAAAATATGAGCTGTAAACCGACCAATTCCTTCGAGGCGATCTTTGAGGAGCAAACGGGTATTTACCGCAATCTTCACCTGGCAAAGATAGAGCCTCTCTTTCACTATCTTCGCAGGGCCTAAAGCTTATGCAAAAGAAATTCGTAGGCAGTCTTGCGCTGTTACTATTTGTCAACTTCTTAATTAAGCCCATCTGGATTTTTGGAATCGATCTCGAGGTGCAAAATCAGGTGGGCTCGGAGGCCTATGGTCTGTATGCCGCAGTCTTAAGCTTCGTGATGATTTTCAATATCATGCTGGATTTGGGATTGGCCCATTTCAGTAACCGAACTATTGCGGGTGATCACCAAGTGCTCGCGCGTCATTTTTCGGAACTTTTTCTAATTAAGATCAGTCTGGCCGGAATTTATTTCTTGGTCGCCATGGGCTTAGGTTTTTTCCTTGGCTATTGGAGCATGGGGGTGCGTTTATTGTTGTGGCTCACATTAAGTCAGGTTTTTTCTTCGGCCTTGTACTTTTTACGCTCCCATATTAGTGGTTTACACCTGTTTAAGTGGGATGCTTTCTTCAGCGTTTTTGACAAAGTCTTGGTCATTCTTTGGGCAGGCTATTTCCTTTATTTCAGTGGAGAGGGAATGGCTATAGAACTTTTCGCGGCCCTACAGGCTGCAGCCTATGGAATAACCGCAACGGGAGCCTTGTTGGTGATTTTATGGCAAGCCCCCTATTTTAAACCTCATTTTCATTGGTTCAAGTTTAAGTCCAAACTGTCTAAAAGTTTGCCTTATGCTTTGATGATTTTTCTAATGTCGCTCTATACACGCATCGACTCGGTGATGTTGCAACAAATTATTGGGAATTCTGAGGCAGGGATTTATGCTCAAGCCTTTAGGTTACTCGATACATTTAATCAGCCGGCCTACCTGTTTTCGGTATTACTGCTACCCATGTTTGCGACCATGTTTGTAAAGCGGGAGTCGGTTTCGGAGCTGGCGAAACTAGCCTTTACCCTCATTTATGTAATGAGTTTAAGCATTACCCTGGCCGGGTTTTTTGAAGCCACCGAGATTATGGACTTCTTGTATCTGGAGCATTCGGAAATTAGTAGTGGTCTCTTGCAAATTTTACTTTTTTCCTCTCTGTCGATTGGCGCAACCTATGTGTTTGGGACCATGCTCACGGCGAAAGGCGATTTAAAGCATTTAAATTACATCGCTCTAGGTGGCTTTGGACTTAATGTGATTTTAAACGCCCTTTTAATCCCTAGTTACGGAGCGCAGGGAGCGGCGATTGCTACCTTAGGAACCCAGTCGCTTAGTGCCCTATTGCAGTTTGTGCTTTGTTTTCGTCGGGCGAATTTAAACTGGCAAGCGGCCTTTGGTTTGCGATTTTTAGCCTATTCAATTCAGGCGGTCGTGGTAGCTTACTTTATTAGTCTTATGCCTTTGCCTTGGGAGTGGAGTATCGTTCTGATTATCCTTGCTGTGTCCTTGTCGGTTTTAATTTGGCAACTTCTTCCCTGGCGTCAGGGAATAGAATTGTTGAAGCAACGTTTAAAGGACCGCAATCGGGCTTAAAGTTCTATTTTTGCCCGCCTAAAAGCTAAGTAAATGGAAGCATCCAAAGCCGAACAAGATCGGGTATTCGACTCCACCAACTTGATCGTATACCTTTATAATTGGCGTATGCCGCTGATTATTGTTTCGCTTGTCGCAGGAATTTTAGCGGCAATTTTTAGTGGTCCCAGTTTTATCGATCCTCTGTATGAATCTACCGTAACGGTATTTCCATCTACCACTAACTCCTTATCCAAAGCGCTTTTACCCCAAAAGTTTGCCAGTAGAGGTCAGGATATTCTGGAGTTCGGTAAAGAGGAAGAAGCAGAGCAGCTTTTACAGATTCTAAATACCGATGAAATTCGAGATAGCATCATTCAGAAGTACAATCTGATGGAGCACTATGAAATTGATCAAGGTGGTAAGTATGCGAAAACCGAATTGTATAAAACCTTTTCGAGCAATATTTCTTTTCGTCGTACCGAGTTTATGTCGGTAGAGATTAATGTTTTAGATACCGACCCTGACACGGCGGCTTTTATCGCCAACGACATTGTGGCTTTACTAGACATGGTTAAGGATCGTATTCAGCGGGAGCGCGCCCAGCAGGGTTTGCGCATTATTGAAGGGGAGTACATGGGTCTGCGCAGAGAGGTGCAAATTTTGGAAGACTCCTTAACGGAATTGCGCTACAAAGGAGTGCATGATTACGAAACCCAATCTTCGGTTCTCAATGAGCAGTTAGCCACCGCTATTATTGAAAAGGGGGCAAATTCGGATGCTGTTCGCTCCATCGAGCGCAAGCTAGACACCTTGGCTAAGTATGGTGGAACTTACGTTTCCTTGCGGGATGACCTTAGCTATATGAAGGAAGAGGTGGTGAAATTAAAAACGGCTTACGACCAATCGAAAGTGGATGTGTCGCAAAGTCTACCCGCCACCTTTAAGGTGAATAATGCTTATCCGGCCGAAAAGAAGAAATACCCGATTCGCTGGTTAATTGTAGCCCTAAGTATGCTGGGTGCTTTTACGGCCACCCTAATTTCCATTTTGATTTGGGATACTATTCGTAGCTCTCGTCAAAAGGCTTAAGCTTGAGAGGACTCGGCTGGCATAAAGGTGATCGCCCGATATACCTAAGCGGTTTATTGGTAGCCCTGCTCAATGTAATTATCATTGTTTATGAGCAGTACTGGGCACTATTAATTCCGGTGGCGCTGCTCATCATCACCATGACCTTCCTCGCCTTAGATAAGGTCTTGTACTTCGTGATTTTTAGTACGCCTTTAAGTATATTCTACCTCCATCCAACTCTCCATTTGGGATTTACCTTTCCCACCGAGCCACTCTTGTTCGGCATCATGCTGATCTTTTTTGCCAAGGTATTTTACAAGGGGAATTTCGATTTAAAGATTGTGAAGCATCCCTTGTCTCTGGCGATTATAGCCATGGTCTTTTGGATGTTTGTGACCACCCTTACCTCTCAATTACCCTTGGTGAGTGCCAAATACCTGATTGCTAGGATTTGGTTTGTATCGGTCTTTTTCTATTTGATGTCGAAGCTTTTTCATCAGCGAAAGCGAACCTACCTATTCTTTTGGCTTTACTTAATTCCTTTAGCGGCCGTAGTTATATATACTATCACAGTACACGCTCAGTGGGGTTTTACCAAAGATGCTTCGGTGTGGGTGATGTTCCCCTTCTTTAAAGAGCATACTTCTTATGGAGCAGTTTTAGCTTTATATATACCCATTGCCATAGCCTTTACCTTCTTTTTAAGATGGGATTTAAATCGGAAGTTTTTAGCCGGAACGATACTGCTCATATTATTGGCCGGGGTGATCTTATCCTATACCCGTGCGGCTTGGGTAAGTTTGGTGGCCGCTGGTTTAGCGGGATTTATGATTTGGATTCGTTTGCGAAAAGAGATCTTCTATTTAATGGTAGCGGCTTTCGTAGGGGCCTTGTTTTATTTCCAGGATGATATCCAAAGTCGCTTTGAGAAGAACGACACCACCAGTAGTGATGACCTTAGTGAGCACGTAGAATCTATTAGTAATATCTCCACCGATGCTTCCAATATGGAGCGCATTAATCGCTGGAAGTCCGCTTTCAGGATGTATGCCGAGCGCCCCGTTTTTGGACATGGCCCAGGAACCTACATGTTCTTATATGCTCCTTATCAGAAGCCGCACGAGAAAACGATTATTTCTACTAATAATGGAGATATGGGTAATGCTCATAGTGAGTACATTGGCCCATTAGCGGAAAGTGGAACCCTGGGCTTAGTGCTGGTACTGCTTTTAGTTTATCTAACGGTTCGCACCGGAATGCGGGCTTATTATGGTTTAAGTGATCCGGATTTGAAGGTTTTAGCCTTGGCTTCTTTAATCGGATTAATGACCTATTGGACGCATGGCTTCCTCAATAATTTCCTCGATATGGATAAGGCAACCCTCCCAGTTTGGGGTTTCAGCGCCTTTTTAGTCTATTTAGACGTTTATCGCACCGATTCTAAATAAAGCTATACCGCTTTAGTTTAGAACCACTTAGCAATTCTTGCTATTTATTATGCACGTTAAATTAAGTTAGTGTTAAGCGGAGAGGCTTGTTAATTAAACTTTTTTTAACAAATTTGGTACCGGATAACCAATAAATTAAAGCTATGCGAACAACCAAAGCGGTGCTAACGCTCTTGTTAGCACTATGCGTGCAGGTGGGTTTTGCCCAGTCGCGCACGGTAAAGGGAACCGTTAAGGGACCCGGAGGGGAGCCCATCCCGGGAGCTTCGGTAATCGAAAAAGGAACAAAGAACGGAACGGCCACGGATGCCACCGGTACCTACTCGATTACGGTAAGCGGCCCAAAATCGGTCTTAGTAATTTCATCTTTAGGTTTTGAGACTCAAGAGCGTGAAGTGGGATCAAATTCCACGATCGACGTTTACTTGGCCGAATCCTCTGAAACTTTAGATGAAGTGGTAGTAACCGGACAGGGTGTGGGAATGAGCCGTAAAAGAATCTCAACCACGGTGTCCTCTATTGATTCGAAGGAATTGAAAAAGTCGCCTGCCATGCAGCTCGACCAATTGATTCAATCGAAACTACCAAACGCTCAAATTAAATTGAGCTCCGGACAGCCCGGAACTGCTTCGATTATTCGTTCTCGTGGACCTGTTTCCGCGAACACCAACACCACTCCGGTAATTATGATTGACGGGGTTCGTGTAGATAACCTTAACTCTAACCCCGCACTTGGTTTGAATACTGGTGGTGCGCAGTCTTCGGCCATTGCCGATATCCCCATGGAGGATATTGACCGCATCGAGTACATTCCTGGTGGTGCCGCAACTACCTTATATGGTGCGGATGCTGCGAATGGTGTACTTCAAATCTTCACAAAGCGTGGTAAAGCCGGTCGTTCTAGTGTGTTCTTTGAAACACAGTTAGGACAAATGGTTGGAACTGCCGATTTCTTGCGTTGGCAAGAAACTGCGGATCTCATTTATGAGCCAGGCTTTGTACAGAACTACCGTTTAGGATTCTCTGGTGGTACTGATGCCTTTAACTACAGCTTCTCTGGATCTTTATACCAGGATGATGGTTTTAACGCTGTGAACCAGCAGGTACGTCGTAACTTCCGTACTACTGTGGCGGCTCGCGTATCTAACCGTTTACGCTACAGCGCCTCATTAGCGTACTCTAACTCCGAGTTTACTCGTGATTACAACGCTAACACCAGCTATTCACGTTTCGGTAACCTCGAGGGTGGTTCTTTCGGTAACTTGGGTGATTCTACCTCCGCTTACCTAGATCCGCTAAAAGATCAGTTAGCCGATGAAGCCGATGTTACCAACATTACAGAGCGTGTTAACCGCTTTAATGTGGCCAACAACTTTACGTACGATGTAAGTGACAAGGTGATTGTTTCTTTAGATTTCGGTTTAGATAGCCGTAACTCTAAGCAGCAGGAGCTTGGTACAAATGCCTTACAAATTGTTAAGGGTACTTACCCTGATGGAACTACCGATCAAGGTTACATCGACGTGAGTTCTCGTAACTTCTTAGTATTGAGTGCTAACTTGAACTCTTCTTATACTGAGAAAGTAGGCGACTTTGACTTCATCACAACCGTTGGTGGTCAGATGTTCCGCGAAAATGATTACCAGACATTAATTAATGCTACTGGTGTACCCGATGGTTCTGAATCAGTAAACAACTCAGCCGACCAAAGTGTACAGGATTTTTACAATACCGTTACTTCTTACGGTTTATACTTAGCCGAAAACATTGGTTGGAAAGACAAAGTATTCTTAGACCTTGGTCTTCGTTTCGATGGTAACTCGGCCTTTGGTGATGAGATTGGATTAATTCCACTTATCAAGGTAGGTGGTTCTTATATCCTTTCGGATGAGGACTTCTTTAAGAATGCTATTTCTAAGGACATTGTAACCTTAGCTAAGATTCGTGCAAACTATGGAGAGGCGACTATTTTCCCAACTCCATTTGCTAACGACCTTACTTTTGCTTTGAATCCTTATAATGGCTTACAATCTTTTGCCTTCTCTAATCCTGGTAACCCAGAATTACAGTCTGAGATTGCAGCTACTACCGAGTTCGGTGTGGATTTAGGTTTATTCAAGCGTTTAACCTTGAGCTTTACTTATTACCGCACGCTTACTACTGGTGCTTTATTTACGCCTCCTCAAGCTCCTTCTACCGGTCAGGCCGCACAGGAGAAAAACGTAGGTGAAATTGAGAACACCGGTTATGAGATTGCAATGGGTGTTAACATCTTAAGCTCTGAGAAGCATAACATGAACGCTCGTTTCTCTTACAACTACAACCAAAACAATGTACTAAGTACTGGTGGAGCTCCAGAATTCGTGGTAGGTGGATTTACCTTCCTAGGATCTTGGGTTAACGAAGGTCAGCCATTGGGTTACTTACGTGGTGCTAAGGTAGTATCCGACGGTAACGGTGGTTATGAAGTAGAGCGTAATGCCTATTTAGGTAATACCTTCTCTCCAACCTTCGGTACTTTCGGTATCGACTACACTTGGAATAACAAGTTGAGCTTCTTCTTAAACGGTGATTACCAATTTGGTGGTCAAGGTGTAAACGTAGATGACGTATTGCGTTATTTCGGTGGTGTTAATGATGAAGATCGTTTCCCACAGGATGTTCTTGACGCTGGTATCACTTCCTTCTTTGATCTTGCCGGTTACTGGGTAGAAGATGCGAACTACATTAAAGTTCGTACTATCGGTGCCGAGTATAACTTCGGAAGTTTAATGGATAGCCGTATTAAAAACCTACGCGTAGGCTTTACCGTTCAAAATGCATTTAACTGGGTAAGTTCAAGCTTTGATCCAGATGTTACCGGATCCGGTATTCGTACGCAGGGTGGTTTCGCCGGTGGTGGTTTTGCCTTCGGTACGGAGTCTGCTCCTCGTATCTACTTAGCTACTTTACGTGTTAACCTTTAATCCAGAAGCAAGATGAAAAAGTTATTGACTAAAATATCTATCGTAGCCGCTTCAGCATTAGTGATTGTAGGTTGTGAAGCTATAGATCCTACAGACGTTGTTAACCCAAACCTTTCGGAAGATGCCTTAGTAGGGCAACCTAACTCTTCTCAAAGTTGGTTAAACGGTATGGAGCGCCAGTTAGCGGTTACCGCTAATAATAATTTGATTGTTGCGGAAATCGCTTCAGACAATTATGTGAATACCCAAACCTTCTTCAACCAGTTTGTAGATGGTTTAAATATTGACTTCCAAGATGATGATGTGGATGATTCTCAGTTCCACATTGGTCGTCTTCGTGAAATGGCTTTATTTGGTTTAAATGAAATCGGACCAAATGATCCTAATTATACCCCTGCAATTCAGGCGGAGTATGAGTTCTTTGCTGGACTTTCTCACCTTTTAGCAGGTATGTATTATCAGAATCTTCCAGGCGAAGCTGCTGGTCCGGTTTTAGGTCGTGATGCGCATTTAGATGCCGCTATCAATTACTTTAATGCCTCAGAAGCTACCAATCCAAATACATCTGCAAAGATGGGATTGGCTCGTGCCTATTACCTAAAAGGAGATGCTACCAATGCGGTAACAGCTGCTGATGCTGCTATTGCGGCAGAGCCAGACTTCTTAAGGGTAATTACTTTTGATCCACAGAATAGCCGTGGTAATAGTAATAGTAACAACTACACCGTAAACTCTTTACAAGATGCGCTTTACGATCGTGGTAGTTTCGACGACTTACAGCCATTACCAAAGCTTGATTTCTTAGATCCTAAGTTCTCAGTAGTTTCCTCTAACACCGATTCTGATATTCCTTTGTTGAAAATTGAGGAAGCCCACTTAATTAAAGCGGAAGCGGCTAATGCTGGTGGAAACGATCCTGGTGCTTTATTAGCGCTTACCGATCTTTTTGCCGTGGTGGCTAACCGTCCGGTGCGCACCATTAATGATGCCGCAGAAGACCGTACAGAGCGTAACCCAGGAACCCGTCCTGATAGTACTGATATTACAGTAGATGGACGTCCAGGCTTGGTATTAGCTCGTAAGAGTGGTACTGTGGATATCCCATCGGTATCGGGTACTTCTTATGATGCGGCTATGCTTGCCGGTGTAACTGGCGACGATATGTTGGAAGCTATTTACAACATCCGTCAGGAAGTATTTATCGGAGAAGGAATGCGTATGGTAGACATGGGCTTAACCCTAGTTGTGTCCCAAAACGAATCCTTACTTAATGATAATGTAAGCGCCGGAGACACTGAAGCGGACATTCCTGCTTTCTTAGCTGGTATTGCCGGTCAAATTGATGCAATTACTTACGACCCAGCGGCTCGTACTTGTACTATCGACAATGATATTACTGCATTAATTGTTGCCAATAAGGGTACAGACTATGTTTGTCCTTTCCACTAAAAATTGGTAATCCAAAATAAAAGAGCCCCGCTTTGATTCCTATCGAAGCGGGGCTCTCCATTTAATAATGATTGGAAGGACTTTTATTCTTCTAACTCTATTCGATTGATGATTTCGGGCAATAGGCGTAAGGAGGCCATTTCACGGTGTCGTTTGCGAGCTTCATCAGCAGGGTAGCCAAAATAGGTTTTGCCTCCTGCTAAAGACTTAGAAACACCAGATTGCGCCAATACCACCGCTTTATCGCCAATGCTAAGGCCAGATCCCACGCCCACTTGACCCCAAAGGGTAACTTCATTGCCAAGGCTTGTGCATCCAGCTACGCCTACTTGCGCTGCTAAAAGACAGTTGGATCCAATAATGCTATCATGCCCAATATGAACGGCATTATCGAGCTTGCTTCCTTTACCAATTATAGTTTCGGCGCTCACTCCACGGTCGATAGTACAAGAGGCTCCGATTTCCACATCATCTTCGATAATTACGGAGCCCGAACTCAAAAGTCGGTCAAAACCCTCCGCCCTTTTCTTATAGTAAAACCCGTCGGAGCCAATTACCGAATTAGCCTGGATAACCACTCGATCACCAATTTTGGTTTTTGAATGGATACTCACATTGGCGTGGATGATACAGTCTTTACCTATTTCCACCTCTTCGCCAATAAAGCAACCGGGCTGAATAATGGTGCCTTCACCAATTTTAGCCTTGGGTGATACAGCAGAATCGGCCGGTTTAAAGGCGGCGTAAATCTTACTTAGCTTATTAAAATCCCTAAAGGGATCATCGGAAATAAGAATTCCTTTATTCTCTGGAACAGCAACCTCCTGATTGATTAAAACCGTGGTGGCAGCCGATTCTAGCGCTTTTTGGTAATACTTTGGGTGATCCACAAAAACCAAATCACCCGGACGAACCCGATGAATTTCATTGAAGCCATAGCACAAGTGCTCCGGGCTACCGCGAAATTCGCAGTTTAGAAGCTCCGCGAGCTCTGCAAGTTTAATGGCCTTTGGGAAATCCATTATTCGCCTTTGTAGCGTTCTTTATAATCACCGGTAGCGGTATCAATAACCACCTTTTCGCCTTGGTTGATGAATAAAGGTACCCGAATTTCGGCACCCGTTTCCACAGTAGCAGGTTTTAAGGTGTTAGTCGCCGTATCGCCTTTAATTCCAGGCTCGGTATAGGTGATTTCCAAAGCTACTTTTTGTGGAATTTCACAAACCAAGGGACGATCTTCGTCGGCATGGAATAAAACCTGACACTCCATCGCTTCCTTTAAAAACTGGGGAGCATTAATGAGTTCTTTAGGAATGGTGATTTGATTAAAATCATCCATATTCATAAAATGCCAGCCACTGGGATCCTCATATAAGAACTGATAGTTACGGTTCTCAATGCGAATAATATCGAGCTTAGTGCCGGAAGGGAAGGTGTTGTCAATAACACGGCCTGTATCTAGGTTTCGCAATTTTGTACGAACAAAGGCGGGACCTTTACCGGGTTTAACGTGAAGAAATTCAATGATTTGATGAGGTGCACCGCTAAAGGTGATGCACAATCCGTTGCGGATATCTGAAGTGTCTGCCATCTGAATGATTTTCAGCAAAAGTATTAAAGCCTACTGATAATCGCTCACTTGTATTTGCTGATCGCAAAGAAAGGCTTCATCATCGTTGTAATTGGTGCCAATTAATAGGGTTCTTTCCCCTATTTCTTGCTTTAAAATATCTTGGTACCACTTTAAGCCATCCCGGTCTAGGTTGGAGCCAGGCTCATCTAAAATAACTAGATCCGCTTGGCTAAAAAGGGCCAGACCTAAACGCAGGCGTTGTTTCATTCCCGAACTTAAGTTGCGAATCTTTTTATACTTGGCCTCGCTGAGAAAGGTTTTTTCTAAGATATATTCGGGTGTGGCAGTAGAGCGCAAGGGCCTAAAGGCGCGATATCGCTCTAAAAACTCTAAGGTGCCCAGTTCTTCAATAAGCTCAAAATAGGGCGCGGCATAGCTAATTTTTAAGGCCGCTTCTTGAGGGCTTATAGCCTGGTTATTTAAACGATATTCTACTTTCCCAGAACTGAGGCTAAGGGCTCCAAAGGCCGTTTTTAGAAAAGTAGATTTACCACTGCCATTACCGCCCAGGATAGCCCAGCGACTGCCGGAAGGAATATGGAGGTCTAAGTTTTTAAAAACGATTTGACCCGGAAATTTTCGGCTAGCCTTGAGGAAATTAAGTTCCATCATTATTCCAAGCGGAAACCTTTCATAATTCCAGATTGGGAGTTCCGGATAAAGGTTAAAATTTCATCGCGATCCTGGGTCGCTTCAAAATCGGCCTCAATAATGGCCAATGCCTGGGTAACGTTATAATTCTTCTGGAACAGAATCCGATAGATGTTCTGAATCTCGTTGATTTTTTCGTTCGTGTATCCTCTACGACGTAAGCCAATGGAATTGATACCGGCATAAGAAATCGGTTCCTTAGCTGCTTTAACGAAAGGAGGTACATCTTTACGAACTAGGGAGCCGCCACCCACGAAAGCATGCGTACCGATTTTTGCAAATTGCTGTACTGCAGTTAAGCCTCCAATAATCGCCCAGTCATCAATTTCTACATGTCCGGCCAAAAGCACACCATTTACAACAATGCAGTGTTTACCGATAATACAATCGTGTGCCACGTGTGCCGTAGCCATGATAAGGGTGTGATCGCCAATTACGGTTTTACCTAGAGCTTTGGTGCCCCGGTTTACTGTTACAAATTCGCGGATCGTTACATTATTACCAATTTCAACGGTACTGTCTTCTCCTTCGAATTTCAGGTCTTGAGGAATAGCGGAAATCACCGCTCCCGGAAAGATGCGGCAATTTTTGCCGATCCGGGCACCTTCCATAATGGTTACGTTAGATCCAATCCAAGTGCCTTCTTCAATCACCACATTTTTGTGAATGGTGGTAAAGGGTTCAATTACCACCGTAGGGGCAATTTTGGCGCTAGGATGGACGTAGGCTAGCGGTTGATTCATTATTTATTTTTTTCTTTAACGATCTGGGCCATCATCTCAGCCTCACAAACTAGGGTTTGTCCAACGTAGGATTTCCCGGTCATCTTTACAATGCCTCTGCGGATGGGTTCGGTCATTACCAATTTGAAAATCAGGGTGTCGCCCGGAACTACTTGCTTCTTAAAGCGTACGTTATCAATCTTAAGGAAATAGGTAAGGTAATTCTCAGGATCAGGCACCGTACTAAGGGCTAGGATACCGCCTGCTTGTGCCATAGCTTCAACCTGTAATACTCCGGGCATTACGGGCGCTCCAGGAAAATGCCCTTCGAAGAAAGGCTCGTTCATGGTTACACTTTTTACCGCAACCACATGCATTTCACTTATTTCCATCACCTTATCTACTAATAGGAAAGGGGGACGGTGGGGGAGGATATTCATGATCTCCACCACATTGTGGACGGGTTTCTGGTTAGGGTCGTAAGCCGGTATTTCGGCGCGTTGCATGTTTTCTTTCATGGCTTGGGCTAACAATTTTGCGAAAGTAGTATTGGCTTTATGTCCAGGTTTTGAAGCTATGATCTTTCCTTTAATCGGTGCTCCCAATAGGCGAAGGTCGCCAATTACATCCAATAATTTATGTCTTGCGGCTTCATTCGTGAAATGAAGGTCCAGATTATCAAGGATTCCGTTCGGCTTGATAGAGACCTGTTCCTTATTAAAAGCCTTTTTTAATTTTTCCAATTTGGCCTCCGAAAGTTCTTGGTCTACATAAACAATAGCATTGTTTAAGTCACCTCCTTTAATTAGGCCGTGATCAAGAAGCAACTCCAACTCGTGCAAAAAGCTAAAGGTTCGGCAGGGTGCAATCTCCGATTTAAAGTCTTGCAGCTTTTGGAGCTGAGCGCTCTGGCTTCCCAATACATTGGTGCCATAATCTACCATTACTGAAACCTGATAGTGATCGGCAGGAATGGCAATAAGCTCTACGTCCTCCTCCGGGTCATAATAACGAATACTTTCCTTGATTTCAAAATAGTATCGATCTTCTTCCAATTCTTGGCGTCCGGCCTTTTCCAGTGCCTCCACAAAGGGCAGACTGCTGCCGTCCATTATGGGCATTTCTGGTCCGTCGACCTCAACGAGGCAATTGTCTATTTCTAAACCAGTTAAAGCAGCTAAAACATGTTCTACGGTACTAACTGCAGCCGTTCCGATTTCTAGGGTAGTGCCCCTTTCGGTGTGAGTTACAAATTTGGCCAAGGCGGGAACCGAGGGCTTTCCTTCGAGGTCCACTCGTTGAAAAACAACACCTGTGTTTGCTTCAGCGGGATGGAAGTGTAAACTCACTTCGGCCCCGGTGTGCAAACCATTTCCAGAAATTACAATGCTTTTTGCTAAGGTATGTTGGCGGTCGCTCATGGACTTTATTTCAACTTTTGTTGTAGCTCTCGAATTACTTTTGGAAGCTTTCGGAAATATATATAGGACTTTCGATAATCGGAAACGGCAAAGGCAGGACTTCCCATAATTACACTATCATCCTCAATATCATTCATGATTCCACTCTGGGCCGCGATTTTTACCCGTGCCCCAATTTTTAAGTGGCCCGCAATGCCTACTTGCCCGCCAATCATGCAATTAGCACCAATCTTGGTTGAGCCGGCAACACCTGCTTGCGCTGCAATTACCGTGTTTTCTCCAATTTCCACATTGTGGCCAATTTGAATCAGGTTATCTAGCTTAACCCCTTTACGGATGATGGTGGAGCCTAAAGTGGCGCGGTCGATAGTGGTATTAGCTCCAATCTCCACTCCATCTTCTAAAATCACATTTCCAATCTGTGGAACTTTCGCGTATTCCGAGCCTTTGGGTGCAAAGCCAAAACCATCTGCCCCAATAATAACTCCAGAGTGCAAGCTTACATTGGCGCCGAGGATAGTTTGGCGGTACAACTGCACACCACTGTGAATGAGGCAATTTTCTCCAATCTGACAATCTTTGCCAATTACCGTATTGCTGTAAATCTTGGTTCCCTTACCAATTTTTACGCCTGCTTCGATCTGGCAACCAGGGGCGATATATACCTCTTCTCCAATTTGCACCGAATCATGAAGGTTGGCCTGTTCTGAAATTCCAGTTTCAGGCTCTTGCATACTGTTATAGGCCTCAAGCAATTTTGCGAAAGCGCCATAGGCATCAGCTACACGAATTAAGGTCGCAGTAATCGGTTTTTCCGCTTTAAAGTCTTCGGCAACAATAACGATGCTCGCCTTAGTGTCGTAAATGTAGGGGGTGTATTGGGGGTTGGCTAAAAAGCTTAAGGTTCCCGGGCTGCCTTCCTCAATCTTACTGAGATTATGCACTTTAACCTCGGGGTTGCCGTCTACTTGCCCTTGCAGCATGTCGGCAATTTGTTGCGCGCTAAATTCCATTGGGTCAAAAGTACAAATAATGGGACTTAGGATTCGAGTAGGGATTTTGGACTAAACAGGAAGTATTTTACAACCGGTCCAGCTAAGGCGCTGATGTTTAATTGATCAGCGGCTTGAGCAATATCTACAAGGCTTCCATCTTTATAAAGCAAATTAATTCGGTCCTTTTCGGGGTTATAGGCATTGTTGCTAATTTCTTGCTGGAATATCAGGTACCGCGCTTCATTTTCGTTGATGCCGTATTTGGTGGTTGCGGCCATTCGAATTTGATGAAGCTCCTCTTCCGACCAGGGTTTATTTTGCATCCGAACCCCAAGCAAATTCCGGTCGAGAAGTCTGCTGCATAACAAAGCCAAAGTCGTATCCGAACTGCTACGCCATTCTTTAATAGCGGCCATTACATCATTGTCGTCGAGTTGAGCATAAAGGTCTACTAAGGCCTTGCGATCTTCTGGTAGGGCGCCGCTTAAAAAAGGTCGAAGTACCGAAGGCATTATCATGGCATCAGTATAAATCATGCGCGCTCTTTTAAGGATTTGGATAAGCAAGTACTCGGCCCCTAAGACTGTTTTATGTAGATATACTTGCCAATACATGAGGCGCCGCGCCACGATAAACTTTTCGACGCTGTAAATCCCTTTGGAGTCCACTACAATTTTATCATCAGCCACATTAAGCATGGTAATCAAGCGCTCGGAATTGATTTTACCCTCCGTTACTCCAGTGTAGAAACAATCTCTACGCAAGTAATCCAATCGGTCCATGTCGAGTTGAGAGCTGATCAACTGATGCAAAAACTGCTTAGGATAGCGATCCATAAAAATATCGATGCCCATCCGCAACTGACCCTTAAACTCAATGTCGAGCTCTTCCATAAAGGCTAGAGACAAGGATTCGTGATCAATGCCGGGAACGATGGAATTTTCAAGGGCATGAGAAAATGGCCCGTGGCCAATATCGTGCAGGAGGATGGCAATGTAAACGGCTTCCTCTTCCTCGGGGCTAATTTCGTGGCCCTTATCGCGTAGCAAATGCACCGCCTTGCGCATTAAGTGCATGGCCCCTAGGGCGTGATGAAAACGGGTGTGGTAGGCTCCAGGGTATACCAAGTAGGTTAATCCCAATTGTGTAATTCTACGAAGTCGCTGGAAATAAGGATGCTCCAGTAAATCGAAAATTAAAGGGCTTGGAATAGTAATGAAGCCGTAAATCGGATCGTTAAGTATCTTAAGCTTATTGGTACGCCTCAAAATTGTATACTTGTTGGGCTGTCAAAATTCAGTAAACGAAAATATGGACAATATTCAAATCCTTTGGGTCGACGACGAGATAGATCTGTTAAAACCACATATTTTATTCCTTCAGGCCAAGGGATATCAAGTTGATACCGCAAATAACGGCTCGGATGCCTTAGATATGGTCGATGAAAAGCGTTACCAGATGATTTTCCTCGATGAAAATATGCCGGGTATGGACGGCTTGGAAACCTTACAACGAATCAAGGAAAAACACGGAACCCTCCCGGTGGTCATGATCACCAAGAGCGAAGAAGAAAGCATCATGGAGGAAGCGATTGGCTCGCAGATCAGTGATTACCTCATAAAACCGGTAAACCCTAATCAAATACTGCTTACCCTTAAAAAACACTTGGACAATCGCCGACTGGTAAATGAAAAAACCACCAGCAATTACCAGCAGGAATTCCGGCAATTAGCCATGGATTTGGCCATGGTGCGAGATGCCGAAGGTTGGGAAAACCTTTTTAAGCGATTAACTTATTGGGAACTTGAGTTGGATAAGCTGGAAGATGAGAGCTTAAATGAAATTCTTCGATCTCAAAAAAGTGAAGCCAATGCCCAGTTTTTCCGCTTTGTGCAAAATAATTACGAAGACTGGTTTCAGTATCCGGAGGAGGCTCCGGTGATGAGTCACACCTTAATTAAAGATTGGGTACGCCCCTCATTGGAAAAAGATCAACCCTTCTTTTTGGTGGTGATTGATAACCTGCGCTACGATCAATGGAAAATGATACAGCCGGAAATTGAGAAGTACTTTGTTTTGGAGGAAGAAAAAACCTTTTGGAGCATCTTGCCTTCGGCGACTCAATTTGCTAGAAATGCTCTTTTTGCCGGCTTAATGCCATCTGAAATTAAAAAGCGCTTTCCTGATAAATGGGTGGAGGACAACGAAGAAGATGAGGGTAAAAACAATCATGAGGAAGCCTTTTTTGCCGATAATCTGCAGCGACTCGGTTTTGGAAGTCGCAGTATGGGATATGAAAAAGTGACCAACCATAATTATGGTAAAAAGCTTTCCGAAAACCTCAATAACCTCCTGAAGAATGATGTGAATGTAATCGTCTACAATTTTGTGGACATGCTAAGCCACGCTAAAACCGATATGAAGGTGATTCGCGAATTAGCGGATAACGACAAGGCCTATCGTTCGCTCACCTTAAGTTGGTTTAAGAACTCCCCCTTATTAGATATGTTACGCCAATTGGCCGAGAAAAAGATTCCGGTCCTGCTTAGTACCGATCATGGCACCATCAATGTTGTGGATCCAACGAAAGTGGTGGGCGACCGTAGCCTTAACACCAATTTGCGTTATAAAAGCGGCCGCGGCATGAGTTATCAAGGAAAGGATGTTTTGGAAATAAAGGATCCCGAGAAGGTTTTCCTCCCTAAGCAAAACATCAATTCGACTTATATTTTCGCAAAGGAGGATCTGTTTTTTGCCTATCCAAACAATTTCAATCACTACGTAAAGTATTACCGCAACACCTATCAGCATGGCGGAATTAGCTTGGAGGAAATGATTATCCCTTTTGTTAACCTTAAGCCGCGCTAGGCATCTTATTGCTCCATTTTATTCCTTTTGGGCCAGCGGTAAATTCTGATTAACAATTTACCTTTGTGGAATGGCCGAAAGCGTTTTTGAACCTGCCCATGAGGAGGATTTAGCCCGTGTGGCTCCCCAAATACTTACTGCATTGCAGCATAAGCTGATATTGCTAAAAGGGGAGATGGGCGCGGGCAAAACTACCTTGGTTAAGGCCTTGTGCCGAGCATTAGGCGTTCAAGACGAGGTAAGCAGTCCTACCTTTGCTTTGGTTAACGAATATTTAGGGGCAAATGAAAAGGCCATCTTCCATTTTGATTGGTACCGATTGGAGGACCCCGAGGAAGCTTTAGCCATTGGCTGGGATGATTATTTGGAGCGCGGAGATCTGTTATTTATGGAATGGCCTGAAAAAATCAGTACCTTAATACCCCCTCAATTTGATTTGATTGAAATTGAGGTCGTATCAGCCGAAAGGCGCCGTATACGTTTAAGCCACCATACATGAGCAAACCCGAGTTTTTGAGTTTTTCCTCTTCAGAGCTAATGCCACAGGAGGAGGTCCTAGAAGTGAAACGCTCACGCCAACATTTGCAAATTGGAATTCCGGATGAAACTTGTTTGCAAGAGAAGCGTATCCCCTTAACCCCAGACGCGGTCCAGCTCCTAGTTGAGCACGGTCATGAGGTCATTGTACAAACCAATGCCGGCATTAGCGCCCATTACAGCGATCAGGATTTTTCGGAGGCCGGGGCAAAAATTGTGTATTCGGCTAAAGAGGTTTTTGAGGCGGATATGATTGTGAAAATCGAGCCCCCAAGCGAAGAGGAAATTGAATTCATGAAAAAGGGGCAAACCCTAATTTCGGCTTTGCAGCTTAAAACCCGCAGTAAGAAGTATTTTAAATCCTTAATGAAGAAAGGGGTTACCGCGCTTAGCTTCGAAAATATTGAGGATGAAGATGGTATTGTTCCCGTAGTGCGCAGTATGAGCGAAATAGCGGGGGGAACCTCCATTTTAATTGCCGCCGAGTATTTAAGCAATGCCAATGATGGTAAAGGTTTTATGCTTGGAGGCGTATCAGGCGTACCGCCAACAGAAGTGGTGATCATCGGTGCGGGTACCGTGGGGACTTATGCGGCAAGAACGGCTTTGGGTTTGGGGGCGAATGTGAAGGTTTTTGACCGCTCCTTATCAAAACTGCGTCGCTTGCAATCTCAGCTCAATAATTTACCCATCTACACCTGTGTGATTCAGCCTAAAATTTTAGAAAAGGCCTTAATGCGCTGCGATGTGGCTATTGGGGCTATCCGGGCCAATAATGGACGCACACCTTGTGTGGTAACCGAGGATATGGTTCGGAATATGAAGGCCGGCTCCGTGGTGGTGGATGTGAGTATCGATCAAGGTGGTTGCTTCGAAACCAGTGACCTTACCAATCACGATAAGCCTGTTTTTAAGAAATTCGACATCGTTCATTATTGTGTGCCGAATATCGCTTCGCGAGTAAGTAGAACAGCTTCTTTTTCCTTGAGCAATATTATGGCGCCTATCCTATTGGCCCTAGGCGAAGTTGGTGGTATTGATGAGATGCTACACTTACACCGACATGTGCGAAAGGGGCTGTATTTGTACAAGGGTAACCTTACGCAAAAGTCGATTGGCGAATGGTTTGATCTTCCTTATGCCGAGGTAGATTTACTATTTGATTAAGCGCTTAACTTTAGACTTAAACTTGCTTATCAATCCCGCTTGACTTTGCTCGGGAATGGCTTCTACATCTGCAGTAAAGTGTTCTAAGTTGAAGCGGGCAAGCTTCTCGGCTTTTAGCTCGTTTTCGGGTAAATAAAAGAGCGCCCAATTTTGACCATTGGGATGAGGCCAATCGGTCAAAGCCATTTTTAGGCCATATTCCTTCCAGGCCCAATCTTTAATGGTTTGAGGCCGGTAAGAAACGCAGCCCGGGTATACCCATTCTTCTCCTTCGTAATCTTGTTTTCCCCAAATGAAAGTGGCGAGGAAAAGCCCCTGCGCTTGCAGGCACTGACGAACTTCTTTAAAGCAAGCTTTGATTTGCGTCGCACTGGAGTGCGAAAAAATACTTTGAGCAATCACAAAATCAAATTTTTCTCCGAAGCGACTTAATTGGAAATCCGCATCATTATCGAAGCGAGGGGCTTTCAGATTAACCAGGTCTTGTCCTATTTCCTGTTCAATAGCTTCGTCAATAAGCCATTGGTTGGGTTCCAAGCCATGATAGTTATCCTTATCCAAATAAGGGATAAGTAATTTACCGACGCGGAGCGAACCGCAGCCCACATCGCACACTTTATGATGACTACGTAAGCCAGCGGCACTGAGCAAGGTAAACTGCAAGGCCCCTAGTAAATCATACTTTAAGGGCGGTCCAACAAAGGCTTTGTAGTGTTCGTCGCCAGCGGCAAGTTTGCTTAAGTCGGTCATTTTTTTTGATAACTTTCGTAAAGGTCTAAAAAAAATGCGCGGTGGCTCTACCTTTGTCGTCATTGAATACAGTATATGCGCCTCGGAAGAAGAATCCTTTATTATCTAATCGGAGTGGTCTTAGGAACCTTTATGGTTATGTTCATTTTTGGCGACCGCGATATCCAATGCAGTTATTTCCCTAATGATCGGGTTCTATACGATTTGCGAAAAAAGGAGATGAAGCTAGAGTCTGGCATTACAGCAGAAGATACCACCGGCTTAGGGAACGCCTTGCACCGCGCCAATGTGAATTTTAAACGGACCATAAAAGAGGACGTCCCCTGTAACGTTTACTTCTTAGAGTTTGAGGAATTGGCCAAAACCTTTGTAATTGAAAATTGCGACTCCATCGCAACCTTACAAAAAGTCGAAGACCTCAGCTTGGATTAATCAATCCCTCGGCGTTTCATTTCTTTTTTGATGAGCGCCAGTTCTCTACTCGTTTGACCGGCGGCAGAAGTGTTTTCTTCTGCACGGCGAATTAAGTAGGGCAAGGTTTCATTTACAGGTCCAAAGGGTAAGTATTTTACCACATTGTAGCCTTCCTTAGCGAGGTTGAAACTCAAGTTATCGCTCATTCCGTACAGCTGACTAAACCAGATGCGATCGTCGTTTCTTTCGAAACCTTTGGCTTCTGCGCGTTCGGCTAAGAGGCGAGCGCTTTCCTCATTATGACTGCCAGCAATCAACATGGCAGTGTCTAAATAATCAAGCAGGTAAGCGATACCATCATTATAGCATACATCACTCGCTTCCTTGTTGGGGTGAATGGGGTCGGGGTAGCCCTTTTCTCGAGCTCGTTCTCGTTCTTTTTCCATGTAGGCGCCGCGCACAAATTTGGCTCCGTAGTAATAGCCTTTCTCCCGCGCTTCAGCAACCGATGACTTGAGGTAGTCCAAACGATCACGACGATACATTTGCAAGGTATTTATCACGACTACTCGGTCGCGGTTAAAGCGTTGCATCATTTCTCCGGTCAGATCATCTATCGCCTTTTGGATCCAGGTTTCCTCCGCATCAATCATAATGCGTAATCCAAATTTATTGGCGGTAAAACAAATCTCCTCAACCCTCATTTTAGCCCTTTCCCAAGCGCGTGCTTCCAATTCGGTGAAGGGAACTCCAGCGCTGTATTTTTCCAAAAGTTCGAATCCTGCAACACCGGTCATCTTAAAAACGCCGAAGGGAACTCCAGGCTGGGCGGCAGCATATTTTACGGAATCTACAATTTGATCCTTGGTGCTATTAAAATCGGCTTCCGTCGCCTTGCCTTCTACGGCAAAATCTAAAAGGGCCGAAACTCCATGCTCCCGTAATTGGTCAATTATTTCCTGACATTCCTCGATGGTTTCGCCACCAACAAATTGATCGTAAACCGTTTGTTTTACTACCGTTCGGATAGGCAAACCTAAGCGGATGGCCATATTACTTGCCCAGCGACCTAGGCCTACTAAGCTTGAGTTAGCTACTAAACGGAAGAGCCAATAGGCCTTACGAAGTTGATTATCAGACTTCAGAATAAAGGCGGTCTTCGTGTCGTTGAAATCCAGCATGTCTAAAAATTTGAGAGGTGTAGGCCAAGAACCCTCATTCTAATTGCTTAAAAGGAGGGTTCTTCACGGCTCCGAAGGTAATTACTAAATTAGTTCAAAACCAAGTCTTCCTTAAAGGACATTAGCACTGTTTTTAGTGAGGCCGTACCTTTGTATTTATGAATAAGGAATTAGCCCAAGCGCGCGTGTTTTTTGAATCCGAAGCTCTGGAGAACTTTAGTCGAATTCTTCGCAGTAAAGATTATGGGAAAGTAGCGGTATTGTGCGATTCCAATACGCAGGAATTCTGTTTACCAGCTTTTTTAGCGGCCTTGCCTGAATTACCGAGCGATAAGTTAGAGGTTCTGGAAATAGAGCCAGGGGAGGAGCAAAAGTCAATTGAGGTACTGGCCCAGCTTTGGGACGCTTTTGGCGCGCTAAACTTAGACCGTAATAGCCTGTTGGTTAACTTAGGCGGAGGGGTAATTAGCGACTTAGGTGGTTTTGCGGCTGCTTGCTATATGCGAGGTATCGACTTTGTAAACTTTCCTACTTCTTTATTAGCTATGGCCGATGCATCGGTTGGCGCAAAAACTGGGATTAATTTTGCGGGCTTTAAAAACCGGATCGGGCTTTTTGTGGAGCCCATTATGGTGGGCATTTTACCAGCCTTTTTAAAAAGCTTGGCCGCAGAGGAAATGCTATCGGGATGGGCAGAAATGCTAAAGCATGGTTTAATTGCCGATGAAGAGCATTACCAGGATCTCATCAGGCGAAAGCCAATGGCCGATTTTATAGACGCGGAGCTGTTAGACCGGTCGGTGGCCATAAAGGCGAGCGTGGTAAACCGAGATCAAAAAGAAGCTGGCCTTCGCAAGGTTCTTAACTTCGGACATACCGTGGGCCATGCCTTGGAGGCCTATTATGCTACCCAGCAAAATCCAATTTCACACGGACACGCCGTGGCCCTTGGCATGCAGGTTGAACTTTCCCTTTCTACGGTATTTGCGGCTCTAAAACCTCAGGAAGCTGAAACGATTACCAAGGAATTAGGCGGTCTTTATCCGTTTCCCGACTGGGATATCGAAAAGGAGGCTTTTTTAAAGCTCATGCGCGGGGATAAGAAGAACCAAGGTCAACAACTGCGATTTACGCTTTTGGCCGCTTGTGGTCGCGCGGTTTATGATATAGCTATTCCCGAATCAGATGTATGGGAGCATCTGCAAAAATTCACCGGTGTCTAAATTGCGGATATCACATCCTACCGGCATACTAAGAGGTCGTTTGGAATTACCTGGTTCCAAAAGCGAAAGCAACCGATTGCTGATTCTCCAAGCCTTGTATGCTCCAGAACTAGTCCTTAATGGACTTTCGGAAAGTAATGACACCCAAGTTTTGGTTGCGGCCTTAAGCGATTATAAATCACAAACCAAGCTTAATATTGGCGATGCCGGCACGGCGATGCGGTTTTTAACGGCCTTTCTTAGCAGCCAAAAAGGTACTTGGGAATTGGATGGTTCGAAGCGAATGCGCGAGCGCCCTATCGGGGTTTTGGTAGAAGCCTTGCGGCATTTGGGGGCGCAAATCGAATATTTAAACCAGGAGGGTTTCCCTCCTTTGCTCATTAAGGGAAGCCAATTAAGTGGGGGCTTACTCAATATTGATGCGGGTATTTCCAGTCAGTTTCTCAGTGCCCTGATGATGATCGCCCCGGGTATGGAGCAAGGCCTCGAATTGAGATGGAAGGGCGCGGCTGTATCTACTCCCTATCTCTATTTAACCGCTAATTTGATGCGGCGTATGGGCTTCAAGGTATTTTTCTTAGCCAATGAGATTCGGATCCCCGCTCAAAATTTGGCCGAACCGGCTCCGTCTCAAAATGTGGAGCCCGACTGGTCGGCCGCTTCGTATTGGTTCGCAGCCGCTGCCCTGGCTCAAGAGGCCGAAATTTATCTGCCCGGCTTTAAAGAGTATAGCCTACAAGGCGATTCTATTGTGGCGCAGCATATGGCTCCTTTGGGTCTAGAGCAAATTTTTATTGGTGGCGGTATTCGCATTCGAAAGGCAGCTCCATTTGCGCCGCGTGCTGAAATCAACTTGCTAAATTGCCCCGACCTTGCCCAAAGCATTGTTCCGGCTTATGCGGCAAGCGGTTTGCGTTCGAAGTTCCACGGTTTACAAACTTTGCGCATTAAGGAGACCGATCGCTTGCTCGCTTTAAAACAGGAGCTCAGCAAATTTTCCACGGAATTGGAGATTGACGAGGATTCCTTAACCTTGGGTAGCGGGTATCGGCCAACTGATGTGGAAATTGAGACTTATGGCGATCACCGCATGGCCATGGGTTTTATGCCTTTAGCCTTGCAAGCTTCGCTGCTTATCCATCAGCCAGAAGTGGTCGCAAAGAGTTACCCTTCCTTTTGGGAGGATTGTAAAAAAATGGGCTTTCGCTTAGAGGAACTGGACTAGAATTTCTTCCCGCCGCCCTTTTTCTTGCGCTTGGCTTTAGGCCTTTCGTGTCCGTGATTAAAGGGCTTGCGTTTTCCTTTAAAGGATGGGCCACCTTGACCTCTTCCGCCTTTACCTTTATAGCCACCTTTAGCTCCTTTATTTCCTTTGCCACCGCCTTTTCCGTGATGGATATTTAAGCTTTCGGTGTCCTGTAAATTAAGCTTATCTGCTTCTAGGGCTACCAGTTTTGCGATTAATTCATCTTTAGAGAGACCGCTCCACAGGTCTTTAATTTCCTGCAGTAGGTGCTGGTCGAGAGATGATTTACTCTTTTGTTCTAAGATTTGCAGGGCCCAGTTCTTCATTCGCAGGTTTGCGATATCAGCAACTTCAGGGATTTCAACCTTTTCGAAGCGAATGCCTAAGTCCTTTTCAAGGCGCCCCATTTTAAAACCATCACGGCCACCTAAGAAAACCATGGAAATACCTTTCTTACCAGCACGGGCTGTACGTCCAGCGCGATGGGTATAATAAGAAGGGTCGTCGGGAAGGGCCAAGTGGAATACATGGCTTAGGTCATTTACATCAATCCCTCTGGCCGCAACATCGGTAGCCACCAAAATGGGTAATTCATGTTCCTTAAATCGACGCATCACGCGATCGCGCTGCACCTGACTTAAATCTCCATGCAAAGCATCGGCAGGATAGCCGGCTTTCATGAGTTCTTCGGCCAGCGATTGCGTGTCGATTTTGGTACGGCAAAAAACTACCGCTCGAATCTCTGGATCGAGGTCAATGAATCGTTTAAGGGCCTGGGTACGCTGGTGGTGACGAACGTGCACCACTTGATGCTCAATATTTTTATTAACCTGTTGTTTATGGTCAATTTTAACCTCAAAGGGCTGATGCATGTAGGTGTCTACAATCCGACGGATTTCCTTCGGCATGGTAGCCGAAAAAAGCCAGGTCATCTTTTCCTTTGGCGTATAGGTTAAAATCTCATCTAAAGCTTCCTTAAAGCCCATGTTGAGCATTTCGTCTGCTTCATCTAAAACCAGGATTTCCAAGTTTTCGAGATTCACCGCTCTCCGCCCAATGAGGTCGATTAAACGTCCAGGCGTGGCGATAATGATATGCTGCGGTTTTTTGAGCGCCTTCATTTGAGTTTGAATATTCGCTCCGCCATACACGGTTAAAATATTCATTCCCTTTAAATACTTTCCAAAGGATTGTAATTGCTCCCCAATTTGCTGACCTAATTCCCGAGTAGGGGCTAGGATAAGTGCTTGGGTATGTGGGAACTCAGGATCTAAACGTTCCAATAAAGGAATACCAAAAGCGGCCGTTTTTCCGGTACCGGTTTGGGCAAGACCGATTAAATCTTGGGCATCTGTTAAAAGTGCGGGTATAGCTTGCGCTTGAATGGGTGATGGGGTTTCAAAACCCATTTCGTCAAGGGCGCGGAGGACTTCAGGTGAAAGTCCGAGGTCAAAAAAAGAGCTCAAAAAGAGTGGCTTAAAATTCGCTGCAAAGGTCGACTAATTATTTGGATTCCAAAGGGAAAAGTTTTTTTAGCCCCTAATTATGCCGCAAAGCTTTAATAGGCCTCATTGTAAGTATTGTAAACTAATTACAGCTTTCTTGCAATTAAGGCCTTTGAGATAGAATTTGGTATGCTTGGCCGACTTGGAAGAGGAATATTAAAGGATAAGCCCTTTCGATTTTGGTGTTAAAAGCAATCCTCAATGTTTCACCTCATAACGAACGCCCGCACGAATCGTGAAGGGGATATGGTTCTCGCTAGGTGGGATGGGGCAGGAATAACGATCATTGTAAGCGCAGTAAGGATTGTAAGCTCGGTTAAAATCGAGGAGCAGGGAATCGCCCTCCGGAATTCGAATGTCGAGGTAGCGACCGCCGCCATAGGTTCCAAAACCATTGCTGAGGTCGGTGAAGGGGAAAAAGAGATAGTCTTTATACTGCGGCATTTTTATCAAACCCAAGTTTTGATAAACAGGAACAGCGAAACTACTGTCGCCAATGCTGAAGCGTAAAATCCCGTACTGCCGGTAAATAGGCTTCCGCTCGGTAGTGGTCGGCATTTCGAAGGCTTCAGTTTCTGGGGTACGTTCCAACCGTGCCCAAACCATAAAGTTAGTGTCTACCGGAAACCAATTAAGACTGGTGAAGGCCAGTCGATCTGATTCATTTAAGGGAGACTCGGTAGAATCCGCAAAATCCTGATTCTCCCTTAAGCGATATTGATAATTCTCCCAAAGGAGACTATCGGCAAAACCAGATTGCGCCTTAATTTGAAAACCAAGCATAAAAAGCCCAAGCAGTAAAAGGTAAGATGGAAAGGTTTTCATAGTTAAATCGCATTAGGATTAGGGGAGCTGGAAGGGGCATTTAAAAGTTATGTGAATATTGGCTTCGCTCGACCAACTGAATGTCACCCCATATTTATTGGTTAAAATCTAATAAAAAATCGCTTGGGCTAAGGGCTGGAATTGCCGACAATTTGTAATCCTTGATATTGCGCGTAATAATCGCGGATATGTTTCGATTACCGTGACTAGCGGCCAAGCTTTGCATCGCGTCTTCTTTATCTGGAATTGCAGATAATAGCGCGTCTTGAATGCTATTCTTAGTGTTAGGAATCAAATCAACGATATTTAATAAAGCAAGACTTGTTCGAGCCGCATCTGAGGTTCCCATCGATTTTTGGACGAAATAATAAATATTTCCAAAGATTATTGGGGTGATGTAGCCTTTTAATTGCCCCAACTCACAAAGACTTAAAACCTTAGCGGCATCATCACTATATTCCGGCCGATTAAGCAATAAGTCTAAAACCACATCGGTGTCAATAAGCAAGTCTATGGCTTTTCCCATTTCTCCTCGCGGTATTTGTTGATGGTTTCCTTATAGGATTCCTTCGGCTCACTTAACTTGATGCTTCCACGTAGGGCGGCAACTGTAGAACCCATAGGGATTTCTTGTGCGCTCTCTAATTCCTGGGCACGCGTAATTGTTTTTAAATAAACCGTAACCAAACCGCTTAGGCTAGTGCCTCTTTCCTTGGCTGCCCGTTTGGCTTTCTCTATAAGTTGTTGATCAATAGATAAAGTGAGTTTTGTATTCATCAGTCGAAACAATTACGTGTAAAAGTACAAAATATTATACGTAAAAGGATGCTTTTGCTAGGTCTCTAGCTAAGGGCTTTTTTACTAGGTAAGATGTAAGCCTTCAGGACTATTTGGTGCCTAATTCTAAAGCTTAGCTATTTTGTGCTTATCCCTTTTTAAGGACCAGAGAATAAAGGTCTAAACGTCGATCCTTTAAATTCCGAACGCTGCCAAACTCATTGAGCTCTCTTAAAAGGTCGATATCAAGATCTACCACCAAAATCATTTCCGTATTTGGGGTGGCTTCTGCTTTAATTCCAGTGCTTGGGAAAGCAAAATCACAAGGGGTAAATACCATCGACTGAGCAAATTGAATATCCATATTGCTCACTTTCGGAAGGTTTCCAACGCTACCAGCAATAACCACATAGCATTCATTTTCAATAGCGCGAGCTTGCGCGGTATTGCGAACCCTACTGTAGCCATTTTGAGTATCGGTTAAGAAGGGAACAAACAATATGTCCATGCCGTCTTCGGCTAATAAACGACTGAGCTCAGGGAACTCTACATCATAACAAATAAGGATGCCCACTTTCCCGCAGTCGGTATCGAAGGTTTTAATGCTTTCGCCGCCTTCCATACCCCATACCCGTTCTTCATCGGGGGTAACATGGATTTTTTCGAAGCGATCGAGTCGACCATCCCTATGACAGAGGTAGCCCACATTGCGAAGCTTTTCGTTAACAATCTCGGGCATGCTCCCCGTGATGATATTGATGTTATAGGTTACCGCTAACTGCGCAAAGCGATTAACAATCTCCTTGGTGAAGGTGGCCAATTTGCGAATCGCATCGGCTTCATTAAGTTCATTGTCGGAGGCCATTAAAGGCGCATTGAAAAACTCGGGGAAGAGCGCGAAATCAGAATGGTAACCGGCCAAGCTATCTAAGAAAAACTCAGCTTGGGCCATAAGTTCATCTAAATCGCGATAGCGACGCATTTGCCATTGAACTAAACCGGCCCGAATAACCCGCGTTTTACCCCCTGGACCCGCTTGGGGCTTTTCGTAGTATACATTGTTCCACTCCATTAAAACGGCATGGTCCAATGACTCCGAATCCCCTTCGAGGTAGTCTTTTAAAATTCGTTTGACGTGGAAATCATTATTAAACTGGAAGTTGAGTACGGGGTCTTCAATTTCCTTTGACTTCACTTTTTCGAGGTACTGTAAAGGACTTAGCTCATGAGCATGAAGATGGTATTTAGGCATCCGGGCTCCAAATGCAATGGCCTTTAAATTCAGTTGTTCGCAAAGCTCTTTACGGAAGTCGTATAGCCTTCGCGCCAAGCGCATCCCTCTAAATTTAGGGGCAATAAAAACATCAATACCATAAAGTAAATCACCATCCTTCTTGTGGGTTTTGAAGGTATCATTACCGGTGATTTCGTTGTAGGTGTGATTGCGGTCCGTAATGCTATCGTACTGTAAAACAGACAAGGCACAACCGGCTATCTCGCCATTCACCCGCAAGACTACCTGGCCTTCCGGGAAAAGGCTGATTAGTTTATGGATTTCGTGCTTCTGCCAGTGCAAGTCATTAAGCCCGGGATAGGCAGCTTGCATGAGGTCTTTTAACGACTGGTAATCCTCGGCATTGAGGTAGGCCAGTTCTACATTTTCAATTGGATCCATAGGGTGTTTTTGGGTGCTTATCGCTACCAACCCAAAAGGTAACCAAATAAAAGTGGGGCCACAATGGTGGCGTCCGATTCCACAATATATTTCGGGGTGTTAATATCCAGTTTCCCCCAGGTGATTTTCTCATTGGGTACCGCTCCGGAGTACGAACCATAACTGGTGGTGCTGTCGCTTATCTGACAGAAATACGACCAAAAGGGGGTGTCCGTGCGCTCTAAGTCTTGATACAACATCGGCACTACGCAAATAGGGAAATCTCCGGCAATACCACCTCCAATTTGGAAAAAGCCAATTCCTTCCGATCCGGCATTTTCGGTATACCAATCGGCTAAAAAGGTCATGTACTCAATGCCACTTTTTACGGTGGAAGGCTTCAACTCGCCCTTCACACAATAGGATGCGAAGATGTTTCCCATGGTAGAGTCTTCCCAGCCGGGAACTACGATCGGCAAGTTCTTCTCAGCTGCAGCTAACATCCAACTATTCTTGGGGTCAATCTCATAATATTGCTCCAATACCCCCGACTTAAGAAGCTTGTACATGTATTCATGCGGGAAATACCGCTCTCCATTGGCTTCAGCTTCCTGCCAAATTTCATGAATATGGCCTTGCAAACGACGGAAGGCCTCCTCTTCGGGAATGCAGGTGTCCGTAACTCGGTTTAAGCCGCGCTCTAGTAAATCCCATTCTTCTTTGGGTGTTAAGTCGCGGTAATGGGGAACCCGCTCGTAATGACTATGGGCAACCAAGTTCATCAAGTCCTCCTCGAGGTTGGCTCCCGTGCATGAGATTATAGCCACCTTATCCTGACGAATCATTTCGGCTAAGCTTTTACCCAGCTCAGCGGTACTCATGGCGCCAGCCAAAGTAATCATCATCTTTTTTCCGTCTGCCAAATGTTGCTCATAGCCTTTGGCGGCATCCACCAAGGCAGCGGCATTAAAATGCTTATAGTGTTCGAGCATAAATTGCCCGATAGGTCCTTTACTTGCCATCTTCAAATTTGTAGGTTAAAAGTTTATAATAAAGCTTCGCGGCTAAGAAATTGGAGGCTTTATGGGCGGGTTCTGGCGCGAGTTCCACAATATCAAAACCCACGACCTCTTTTTCGCGAAATACTCTCCGCAAATAACGAAGGGTGTCGTACCAGGCCATTCCCCCTGGTTCGGGTGTTCCTGTTGCCGCTAGTATGGAGGGGTCAAAGGCATCTAAATCAATGGTGAGGTATACCTTATCGCTTAAGCGTGCAATGGAGGCGTCCATCCAATCATCATTACCATGCATTTCATGCGCGAAAAAGCAATTGCCTTCCTGGATATACTGCTTCTCTTCGCGATCCATACTACGAATGCCCACCTGTACCAAATTGCAATTTTGACTGGCATCGTATACCGCGCAAGCATGGTTGTAGGGACTGCCGTGATATTCGGGTCGTAAATCGGCATGAGCATCGATTTGTAAAACGGATAGGTTTTCGTGATGCTCGTAAAAAGCCTTAATTACCCCAATACTTATGCTATGCTCCCCACCAAAAAAAGTGAGGTACTTCCCCGTTTGAAGGAGTTCTTTGGTTTTTGCATAAACCGCCTCAAAAACCGCCTCCGGACTAGCATCCTCTTTAATGGGTTCTAAAATATGCACGCCCTGTCGGTAAACTTCCGAATCCGTTTCGATATCGTAAACCTCCATATTGTCGGTGGCATCCAAAAAGGCATCGAATCCCTCATCTGCGCCTTTGCCCCAGGTACTTGTTCCGTCGTAGGGAATAGACTGCAGGAGGATTTTGGCATACTCGTACTCGCTGTAATGCTCCTCTAAGCCGGCATATACTCTCATTTGTATCCTAGTAGTTTAAACATTTCCTCGGCCGATTGCTCATTGCGATAGACGTAGTCAACGATATTCCCCTTTTCGTCGCGGTCGATAATTACATGCTTAGGCGAAGGGATTAAACAGTGCTTAATTCCCCCGTAGCCCGAAATAGCATCCTGATAGGCACCGGTATGAAAGAAGCCAAGGTAAAGGGGTTCCTCATTTTCTTGCTCGTAGGCGGGTAGTAATACTTCCTGATTTAACTCATCCGAGTTGTAATAGTCGGAATGGTCGCAACTAATCCCCCCAATATTTACCCGCTGATATTCTTTATCCCATTTATTAATGGGGAGGAGAATAAACTTTTCGTGAATACTCCAGGCATCGGGAATGGTATTCATCAAGCTGTTATTGATGATGTACCAGTTCTCGGTATCATTTTGTTTCTTCTGCTCCAGTACTTTAAAAATGATAGCTCCCGATTCGCCTACGGTGTATTTCCCAAATTCGGTAAAGATGTTTGGATGTGGAATTTCCTCAGCATCACAGGCATCGCTGATGTTTTGCACGATTTCGCGAATCATGTATTCGTAGTCGTATTCAAAACCTAAATTGTTACGAATGGGGAAACCGCCACCCAGGTTGAAATGACTGAGACCTTCGGCGCGCTTCTTTAACTCGATATAAAGCTTCATGGCTCTTTGGAACTCCCCCCAATAATACAGACTGTCTTTAATACCGGAGTCTACAAAGAAGTGGAGCATTTTAAGCTCTACCTGGGGATTGTCCTTAATATGGTTATCGTAAAAAGATAACATCTCATTATGACGAATTCCCAACCTTGAGGTGTAATAACTCGATTGGGGTTCTTCATTAATGGCCATGCGCAGGCCAATCTTAATTTTATTGTCACCTGCAAATTGCATCAAGCGTTCCAGCTCGCTCATGCTATCTAAAACCACAATGATATTCTCGAAACCCAATTCGTGAAGCTTCACAATTTTCGCGAGGTAATCATCGGTTTTGTAGCCGTTATTTACAATGTAGCGGTCTTTCGTAAACTTTCCTTCTTTGTATAAATTGAGGATGAGGTCAATGTCAAAGGAGGAGGAAGTTTCTAAATTAACATTGTGCTTGAGCGCTTCACTTACCACATGCGAAAAGTGGTTGCACTTGGTGCAGTAGCAAAACTGATATTCTCCTCTAAAGGAGGAGCGTTTAATCGCACGATTAAAAAGGTTGCGGGCCTTCTTGATCTGATCTCCGATTTTGGGTAGATAGATAAAACGGAAAGGAGTTCCATACTTATCAATCAGATGCTTGAGCGAAATCCCGTGGAAGGTAAGAGAGTCGTCCCTTAAGTCGAATCCCTCCTGCGGGAAGTAATAAGTCTGGTCGATCAGATCGAAGTAGGTGTTTTTCATCTAAGCTTTTACTATTTAGGGTTTCCGGAGGCCGCGCTTTCTACGGTAAGCTGTTGAATATCGCGATCAAAGAGATATAAGCCTCCTTTATCGTTCCCAATTAAATTAATTTTATCGAGAATCGTACGTGCTACCGCTTCTTCTTCAATTTGTTCGGCTACATACCACTGTAGGAAATTATGCGTGGCGTAGTCTCGCTCTTCCAAGGCGATATGCACCAGTTCATTAATGCTGGCCGACACTTTTAATTCGTGATCATATAGCTCTTGGAACATATCACGGAAGGTTCCAAACTCAGCTTTGGGCGCATTTAAGGTGGCTACTGTAGCGTGGCCACCACGTTCATTAACGAATTTCACCAATTTGAGCATATGTTGCCGTTCTTCATCAGACTGCTCATACATAAATGAGGCAACGCCTTCTAGTCCTTGAACTTCGGCCCATGAGGCCATAGCGAGATATACCTGAGAAGACTGCGCTTCAACTTGAATTTGATTATTAAGGGCTTCCCCCAATTTATCTGAAAGCATACTTTACATTTTTATACCCTACAAATATCGTATCTGGAGGTGGATTCTTAAAATACAAATTGTGCTTGAAATTTTAAGGCCTCCGCACGGAATCTTTGCTTTTCCAATTGACTTAAACCAAACTTTGCTTCCAGGAGCCAAGCACGAGCTTTCCAGCGAAGTCTAAGGTTTAAACGTACTTCGTTCTTAGCGTAAGATTGCAGTCCAAAACCGTACAGCAAATCAGGTTCATAATCGTAAAGAATGGGGCTCCCTTCTGCCGCAGCTCCAAATCCCACACCCGAATTAAAGGTCCAAGCCTTTCTTTGATATTGCACTTGGAGCCCCATCATTCTTGCTCTCATGACTATATGGTTTTCCCAGGCCACTTGGGCGATACTGCGCAGCCGCCAAGCCGACCTTAGCTTAAAAGTCCACAAGCCCCTAAAGCGGTATTCTTGCCTTTTTTCCCATTGCCATTGTGGGCTTTCCCTTTTTTTCCAGCCCATATCTAGATCCTTTTGCAAACGAAACTGCAGGTCTTGCCAGGGCTTAATCTTCCATTGGTGAATAATTTGCACTCGCCTTTCGGCAGATGGACCGACGTATAAATGGCGTGGACCCGGGAACCAAGCGGCATCAAAACGAACTAAGCTTTGGTGTTTATAAGACCATTGCGCCTGTATTTGGGTTCTAAGGCCTCGTTCGCCTCCACGGGGATTGCCGCCGGCTGGGGCCGACCAAAGGGTCTGGTATTTCGGGTGATGGTGACGCCAATGCTGTTGAAGGGTAAACCGCTCGGCCCACTTTTTTTCCCAGGAAAGGAGGAAGGCCGGCTCCAATTCTTGGTCTAGGCTAAATTCTCCTGCTAAATGAAATCCAGCAATCAGGTAGTGCAGGTGAAGGCTACTGTTCTGATATTGAGATTGGCTAGGGCTCAGTTGTTCCCAGGTCGATTCTTGGCTTGCCGCCTGATGCAGATAATGTTGATGATGGAGGAGCTTTATTTCAATTTGGGAGCCTAAATACCCAATTGCTAAGCCATAGGAGCGCATGCGCAGGCGATCTTTCTGTTGAAATTCTTTTTCATTACGATGGTAACCGCTGCTTCTTAATTGAAGTCCCTCCTCCGTTTCTTCGGCATCTAAGTTTCGTTGCGACACAAAAAGGAAGGATTCCAATTTCTTAAGCTGATAGCGAATCGCCAGGCCTCTAAATAGTTGGTTTTCATTATTTCCAGCATAGGCTAGGGGTCCGCGCGCATACTGCATGAAATTACTGCCAATCCCCGTTCCTTGAAAGTTGCTGGCCGACCATAAGCTTAATCCTTGCCCGAAGCTTAGTTGATAATCCCCTAGTATGATGTCCCGTATTCGGCCTTTTCCGCGGTACCGAAAATTAAAGGAATGGTGATCAAAACCCCCAGCCCAGTTTTCCCCCGGGTCTTTTTGACCATTGTAATTAAAGCTCAAACCAGAAGCGCTTTTAAAATGGAGTCTTAAGCGTGATTCGAAGGGGTCGCCCCGATAGGGCTCGGACCTAAAATCGGCATCCAAAAGCTTATCGGCCTGCAGGCGCCAAGTAATAAGGTATTTGGGATAGCGCCAAAAATTTCGAAAATTTAAAGAGCTTGACTTGATTGAGAAGTCGAGGTAAGGCTTTAAAAACTGAATCTGCTCCGGACTAAACCCTTTGATTACTTGTAGTTCGGCGGCCGAATAGAGCGCTCCGAAACGCTCCCGGTATTGAACCAAATTGTGGGCTTGGTAAATCGTGAAAAGCCCCGTGGCCATCAGTTCCTGTCGGCTCCATAGGTTAATCGGAATGTGCTCGATCCGCAGCAATTCTATTTGCGTTAATTGATCCTCCAAGGAACTTTGATCCTCTTGCTCGTCTTGAATCTGACTTAGATATTGCTCCAAGTTTAGTTGGGCCTTTGAAAGGAAGGGGCAAAGCAGCACAAGAAAGAAAACACCTAAGGACTTCAAGGGAAGGAATAATTAAGGCCAATGCCCGATTGCAGTCCCAGAAACCGCTGCCACTGCATGGCATAATGAATAGACCAAGTTTTTAGGTTCCATTCTAGTCCGGCGGCATATTGCCAATGGGTGTCATAGGCCAGGCCTTGTCGGAGGAAAAGGGTTTTTCGCCAATGATACTCTAAGGCTATAGCAAGTCGACCGCTACCGTCGTTTTGCATCCTACTACCGATATAAAGGTCTACATCTTCATCAGCCGAAAAGGCCATTTCTTGATTCCAAGAGAGGACAGCTACTTCCCCAGCCTTGGAGATGTGGCTAAAACCATGTGCCCACTGCCAATCCCCTCTTTGATATTGGATGAAGATGCGCTGTTGGCTAAAGTATTGGGGTTCTTGTTCCACTATAGCCTGATGACTTAGACTAAGGCTTAATCCGCAAGACCAATTTTCTTGAAGGTGCATCCCAAAGGAGCCCTCAATCTTTTGTTGCCGAAAGTGAGAAAGGCCATATTGCCTGAGCTCCAGGCCATATCGTTTTCGATTCTTACTAAGTCCAATTCGAAGTAATTGAGCGCTAAGCTCGGGGAGCGCATGCCAAAGCTGGTAAAAGGCTTGCGCTTGCCAACCTGGGACTTGACTTTGAGCGGGGTTTTCTAAAAGGGAACTACGGGGGTTGCAAAGGCCTAAGCCGGCGGTGGCCAAAGAAATGGGCCCTTGCCCTCTGGCGGATAAGCAAAAGCTTAGTAATATTATCAGGAAGCGCAAAACCATAGCGCGAAAAACGAGAATTAGGCGGCTAAAGCCTGATACTAAATACTTGGTAAGTGCTATTAAACGCTTACTTACATTTGTGAAGCATTTAAGCAGACCTCCTTCATGATTCATCACCTTAGAGCCTTAAGCTTATTACTCTTTATACCACTGGGTATTTGGGGGCAGAGTGATTTTCGTCGGATCGGCTTAGAAGAGGGCTTACCCACCTTAGCCATTAATTCGGTGGAAGAGGGACCCCAAGGATTTGTATGGATGGCTAGTGAAGGGGCAGGCCTGCTTCGCTACGATGGCTATCGATTTGAGTCCTTCTTTATCGAAGACTTTCCCTTTATTGAGAAACTAGAGCGTAGTTGGCGTGGTGAGCGATTATACTTTCACAATGGTCGTAGCTTAGTAGAGTTTGATGGCTTGGAGCTTAAGGAAATCGGCCTTCCGGATGACAGTCGCTTTGTGGACCTCTGCAATAGGGATGGTGATTTGTACGTGACTACCCTAAAAGCCCTGTATTACTGGGATGGTGATAGTTTACAGTTTAAAGCACATCTGCCGCAAGGCACCAAGCAAGTACAAGTACTTGCCGGAAAGCTAGTTAGTTTGGTGGATACCCTTCTCTATAATTTTAAGGAGGCATCGGGTCGATTTGTGGCCATTGATACTGGGCAGATTACTATTCCAGAAGGGACACCAGAGCTGTACCTCAAGGGTTCAAAATGGCAAACCCTAGGCGATGCTTCGGACTTGGATGTTAATGCGATACCTCATACCGATAGCCTCTATGCGAGCTACCAGTCCAAAGGCAATCTGCTCTTGCTAGATTCGGATGAAATCATTTTTAGTCAGAAAGCAGGGGACAAGGCCTTTGAGTTACGGCGGAATTTCAATGCCTATTTTCAGGTTTCCGAACTGCGGTCGATGCAGGTACTTAAAAATCAAATATTGATTTTAAGTAGTAAAGGGGTTTTCATTATGGAAAGTCCGGGTATGAATTTCGCCCGCCGACAAATGCCGATTATGGGCTTGGAGCTTGGTGCAGATGATGTTTTTACCGCTACTCCCATGGGGATTGAGTCGATGGCCGAAAAGCAAATATTTGGTTTTAAAGGACTGGTATTAGACCTACTCGCGGCCAAAGACAGTTTGTGGGTGGCAACAGAGTCGGGTTTATTTTTACGCACATCACCGCCCGAGTCTCAAGTACAGGCGAGCAATGTAGAAGGCTTTGTGTTTAGCTTGGGCAGCGGAAGTGGCTTTAAGTGGGCCGCTTCTAGTAGCGGTATTTGGCGGCAAAAGGAAGGGCTTAGCTGGGACTTGATTCTTGATGCCGAAGAAATAGATTTTGCCAGCATCTTTAGTATTCGTCACCATTCCGAGAGCGGCTTTTGGTTTGCCTCCTACACCCAAGGTCTCTGGCAGTTTAAAGAGGGTAAATGGCAGCATTATACCAAGCTCGGGGGAATTCCCTTGGATAGTATCGGTATTAGTGCCATTCAGCCACTGTCGGAGGAAAACCTGGCGATTGGAACTTTAAACTCGGGTCTTTATATCATCGATTTAAAAACCGCCGAGGCCTTACATTTAGCTCCCAAGGCTTTAGATTTCGCGGAAATCCGAGATTTTGCTTTGGATCAGGATCAATTATGGATGGGCACCAATAAAGGTTTGATTTCCTTAATTGATGTTACCGAAAGTGCCAAGGCGGGTGAATCGGCTCGCCCCCACTTTTTTGGTCTACCGGTAAACCAAAAGTGTCTAGAACTTAGAGATGGAGTTCTTTACTCGGCCGGCGATCAAGGAATGTTCTCCTGGGAGCTCGAACCTTATTTTCGCCTTAATAATCAAGGAGACTTAGGTTTACTGGAAGCGGGATTTTTAAGGCAAGAACAACAAGAAGATGAGGCCCAATTTGAGCGTTTACCATTTAGCGGATTGCGCCTACTTTCTGATCTAGACCATGATGCTAATTACTTGCGTTTTCGCTTTGGCACGCGCAGCTTACATCATCCCGATTGGGTTCATTACCGCTATCGATTGCTGGGGCAAAATAATGAATGGACCTATTCGGGGACGGTTAGGGAGGCCTTGTTTAGCGATTTAAAGGCAGGGAATTACACCCTAGAAGTGGAGGCGCGCTATCCTTGGCAAAACTGGTCTATGCAAACTGTGCCCTATGTGTTTACGATACGAGAGGCCATTTGGCGTACTTGGTGGTTTTGGGCGGCCATCATCCTGGCTTTGGGCGGATTAAGCTTCATGTATTTCCGGGAGCGCTGGAATCAACGGGAGGAACGTCTAAAGCTGGAGAACGATTTATTGGAGATGGAGCGAAAGGCTCTGCGCTTGCAAATGAACCCCCATTTCATTTTTAATGCCCTGGATAGCATCTCCAGTTTTATCTTTAAACAAGATCCTAAGATGGCGGTGCGATACCTCAATAATTTCGCAAAATTGATGAGGCTCACCCTTGAATCATCAATGGAACATATTCATCCTGTGGAGACCGAAGTTTCCATTTTGAAGAATTACCTTGAGTTAGAGAAATTGCGATTTAATTCGAAATTCGAATATGAAATCGAGGTGGATGAAGAACTGGATTATGATATTGGCTTGCCGCCGATGCTCATTCAACCGCATGTTGAAAATGCCATCTTACATGGCTTAAAACCCAAGGAGGGCAAAGGCTTTTTAGCCCTTAGTTTTAAATTGGAAGGAACTAATTTGTGCTGCACCATTGAAGATGATGGCATTGGACGTGAGGCAGCAAAAGACTTACCCAATAAGAAGGCCCATCGCAGTATGGCCACTCAAATAAACAAGGACCGAATCGATCTCCTGAAACGTTCCATGAACGAGGTGATTGATTTGAAAATTATAGATAAATACAACCAACAAGGACAGGCCTGTGGCACTAAGGTGATTATTCGTCTGCCCGCACAAGAACTATAAATATGCTTAAAGCGATTATCATCGACGATGAACCAAATTCTAGGGAAACTTTAATTGGTAAGCTCGATTTGTTTTGTCCCGAACTAGAAGTAGCTGGTCAAGGCGGAAGTGTACAGGAAGGCTTGGATATGATTAAAGAACAGGAGGATGCCGATGTTTTATTCCTCGACATTGACCTAGCCGGCGAAAGTGGCTTTGATCTTTTAAAAGCCTTAGCCGAAGAACCAGAAGCAAAGCATCCGGCAATTATCTTCACCACCGCACACGATGAGTTTGCTATCCAAGCGATAAAATTTAGTGCTTTAGACTATCTCCTCAAACCAATAGATCCAGAGGAGTTAGTGAAGGCGGTGCGCAAGGTGGAGAGTGAAAAGGGTTTGCCTAAAAAAGCCAGTAACTTCAATGTGCTGGTAGAGAACATTCGTCAGGCTTCCGACTCGCCCAAGAAAATTGTTGTGCCTACTTCCGATGGGATGCATGTCATCCGCTTAACCGATATTGTTCGATTGGAGAGCAGCTCGAACTATACCACCTTCTTTTTAAATGGGCAGAAGAATCTTTTAGCCTCCAAAACTTTGAAGGAGTTTGATACGATGCTCGAAGGTTATAGCTTTTTAAGAATTCACAAATCGCATTTGGTAAATGTGAACTACCTTAAAAAATACGTGCAAACCGATGGAGGATATCTCATCCTTGAGGATGGCAGCCGAATTCCGGTAGCCAATCGAAAGAAGGAGCAATTAATGACCTTGCTTAAAAACCTTTAGGAGTTTAAACTTTCGCGGGAGGCAATCACCTTAGACTTTAAGCCTTCTTTATAATCGATGATATTTTGCAAAATCTGAGGGTCGCTGCTGCCAATGATTTGTGCCGCTAAAATTCCGGCGTTCTTGGCGCCATCTAGGGCCACCGTCGCTACCGGAACTCCACCAGGCATTTGCAAAATAGAAAGTACAGAGTCCCAACCGTCGATGGAATTACGACTTTTTACGGGTACCCCAATTACGGGCAATGGACTCATGGAGGCTACCATTCCCGGTAAATGTGCGGCACCACCGGCCCCGGCAATAATTACTTTAATCCCTCTTTGATGGGCCTCTTTAGCAAAATCGAACATGATTTCGGGCGTGCGATGGGCGGATACGATATTTACTTCAGCCGCTACACCTAGTTCCTTTAAAACATCCAAAGCATCCTGCATTACTGGAAGATCGCTTTGGCTTCCCATTATTACGCTTACCTGAGCACTCATTGACTAATTACTTTAATTTTTTCTTTTACGATACGCGCTTTGGCCCGCGCTTCTTCTAAATCCGGATCGATAATGGTCACATGACCCATTTTCCGAAAAGAGCGGGTTTGTGCCTTGCCGTATAAATGCACGTACACGCCGCTTAGGGCCATGATTTCTTCAATTCCTTCGTAGTATACGGGGCCTTCATAGCCTTCTTCACCTACCAGGTTTACCATTACGGCTGCTTGGATGGTTTCGGTGCTACCCAAGGGCAGATCCAGAATGGCCCGTAAATGTTGCTCAAATTGAGAGCTGATATTTCCTTCAATGCTGAGGTGACCAGAATTATGCACCCTCGGCGCCACTTCATTGATTAAAATCATACCGTCCTTGGTAAGGAACATTTCCACGGCCAGAATTCCTACAATGCCTAATTTTTCGGCCACTTGAATGGCCAGGTCTTGTGCCTTTTGGCTGATGGATTCTTCCACTTTACCAGGGCTAAATACAAACTCGACCAAATTGGCTTCGGGATGAAAGTCCATCTCCACGGTGGGAAAAGAGCGGCATTCGCCTGAGGCAGAGCGCGCCACCACTACTGCTAATTCCTTTTCAAAAGGTACCAGGCTTTCGGCTAAACAGGGTACATCGGGAAGTTCCGCGAGGTCTTCTTCCTTGCGAATCATTGCTACCCCACGTCCGTCGAAACCACCAGTGCTCTGTTTCCAAACAAAAGGGAAAGGCACCTGCTGGTTTTGGATGGCTTCAAATAAATCGGCTTTGGTTTCGAAGCTGATAAAGTCGGCGGTTGGGATTAAGTTTTCCTTGTAAAAGTTCTTCTGACGAATTTTACTTTGGATGAGTCGGATGATATCGGGTTGAGGGAACACCTTTTTACCTTCTTCTTCTAACTTTTTTAAAGCATCAACGCTTACGTTTTCAATTTCAATGGTGATGACATCGCAATCCTTTCCAAAATTGTAAACGGTATCATAGTCGGTAAGGGAGCCCACCGTAAACTCATTGCAGCCTAAGCGGCAAGGAGCAAGCTCACTGGGATCCAATACTGAAGTGCCAATGTCGAGGCGACGTGTTTCTTGTAAAAGCATTTTTCCTAGCTGACCCCCGCCAACAATGCCTAATCTAAAATCAGAAGAGTAGTAGTTCTTTGTATTCATTCCTGTTTATTCCATATTTCCACCTCCGCCAGGGGATGTACCATAAAGTGGCGCCCGGTTTTTAGCTCTTCACATTTATAGCGTTTACGGCTTTTCGCTCCTTTTTTAAAGATGCGATTGTTAAGTAGGAAGAGGCTGCCGGGCTTTAAATCCTCGACAAAGGTACGAGCCTTTGCTGATTCTTCGGGGTCATATTCTTTGAGAACCCGCAGGAGTTGATGATCCGTTGCCGAGCTAGCATGCCCCCTTGCTAGGCTCTGCCGAAAGGCTCTTTCTAATCCTATGGGAAAAATTTCGGCTTCGAGAAATGCTTGACTTACTTCCTTAAAACAAAATTGCCATTCTTCTCCATGCGCTTTAATGCCTCGGCCAAATTGATCGAAAGCCACTAAATGGGCATACTCGTGCAGTAAGGTGATTAGGAAGGCGTAGGGATTGAGATTTCCATTTACACTAATGCGATGGGGTCTCCCTTGTTCGGGAAAGCGATAGTCGCCAAACTTAGTTTTACGCGGTTTACTAATGGTGAGTTTTAGGGGGTATTTGCTCAGGAGCGGTTGCAAAAGATCCAAGCTCCCAGGTGGTAAATACTTTTCTAAAACACCAAACTTGGAGCTCATGGACTCCAGGTTTTACCGGGACAATTGCAAGGTTCTAAGCCCTTACAGGAGGTTATCCCAAGGCTAAGCAGGAGGAAAAATAAAAGGAGTGCTTTTTTTAACAAGATGCTATTTTTGAAATGGGAGCTTGCTGTAAAATTACTCTTATTTTCGCGATATGCTTTTAAACAAGTGGATCCAGTCATTGGGCAATTATATGGTGCTGTTGGGTCGAACCTTTAGGAAACCCGAGAACGCTAAGATGTATTATCGCGCCTTTATTCGCGATTTGGAATTACTGGGATTAAATTCCTTGGGAATTGTGGCCGTGATTTCGGTTTTCGTGGGTGCGGTTGTGACCATTCAAACCGCTTTTAATTTAGATGATCCCCTCATTCCGGATTACTATATCGCCATTGCTACCCGTGAAAGTATTATCCTTGAGTTTTCGCCTACCATCATTAGTTTAATTTTAGCAGGAAAGGTAGGTTCCAATATTGCCTCCACCTTAGGTAGTATGCGCGTATCGGAGCAAATCGATGCCCTGGAAGTGATGGGGGTTAATTCGGCCTCCTACCTTATTGGCCCTAAAATAGCCGCTTTGATTTTCTTTAATCCCATTTTAATCATTCTTAGTATGGGTTTGGGTTTGGTTGGTGGTTACCTAGCCTCTCTGGGTGGAGTAATGTCCATTGAGGATTATACCTATGGGCTTACCGTAGATTTTGACGCCTACCATATTACTTATGCCGTGATTAAAACCTTTGTCTTTGCTTTTCTGATCACCAGTATTTCGGCCTATTTCGGTTATTATGTACGTGGAGGAGCGATAGAGGTTGGAGTAAATGCTACTAAGGCCGTAGTGAGCAGCTCCGTGGCCATTATTGTTAGCAATTATATGCTCACCCAAATCTTGCTCGTATAATGATTGAAGTACGCGACATTCACAAATCTTTTGGCGAGCATGAAGTGCTGAAGGGAATCGACGCCACCTTCTACAAGGGTAAAACGAATTTGATTATTGGTCAAAGTGGTTCGGGTAAAACGGTATTTTTAAAGTCCTTGGTGGGCTTACATGATATTGACTCGGGCGATATCGATTACGATGGCTCTTCTTTAGGAAAGCTTGGTCGTAAGGAACGTAAAAAGCTGCGCACCGAAATGGGGATGGTTTTTCAAGGGAATGCCCTTTTTGATTCTATTACAATCGAGGAGAACGTGACCTTTGCTTTAAGCATGTTTAGTGGAATGGCCGAATCGGAACGTAGGGATCGCGCCCAATTTTGTTTAGAGCGGGTCAATTTGCCGGATGTAGGTAAGAAGTTTCCTGCCGAATTATCGGGGGGGATGCAAAAGCGGGTGGCCATTGCCCGGGCCATAAGCATGAACCCTAAATACCTTTTTTGCGATGAACCCAACTCAGGGCTCGACCCTAAAACGGCTATTGTAATTGACAAGCTCTTGCAGGAAATTACCGAGGAGTTTGGGATGACCACCGTTATTAATACCCATGATATGAACTCGGTAATTGAAATTGGCGATCATATTATCTTTATCAAGAACGGGAAAAAGGCCTGGCAGGGTACGGGGGAAGAAATCTTAAATACGGATAGTCCCGAAATCGTAGACTTCGTTTACAGTTCCGAATTATTTAAGCGGATTCGGAAGTAGTCACTCCCTTTTTATCCCTTTAAAGTCAAAAAGAAAGCCGCCCCGAATTGCTCCGAGGCGGCCGACTAAAAGTCTAAAGCATAAACTTATTGGATGCGAAGTTTGATGGTCTTATTCAGACCTTCGCCCTCAATTTGTAATAGGTATACGCCACCTTTAAGATCGTTAAAGTTGAAGTCGCGCTGCTCATTTTCATTCACGCTCACTTCGTCTTCAAAGTGTACTTTACCAACCATGTCTACTAAGCGTAATTTATAGTTTCCTCCCTGCTTAAAGGAGATGCTTCCTTCACCGTTGGTAGGATTAGGATAAACGCTAAAGCGATTAATATTCGACTCCTCAATACTTACGTCAAAAGGAGGTGCATCAGCTACGTTTAAGCGAATAAAAGGTGCTTCAAATACGTCTGAATTTAAAATTCCGCCAAACCAATCGCCATCGCCGGTTTGGAATACGGCCGATTCGATAGGTTGGAAGTATTGGGCGCTGTTGGCCATCCGTACCACCCCATCAGGTGCATTGGGGAAGAAATTCACAATCACAAAATAGGTGCCGGTAGGTATAGAAATAGGCATGTCTACTGGCGTCCAGTTACCATTGTTGTAAAGGCTATCGGGTTCTGTGAAAGGGAAGGTGATTAATCCACCAATCATGTTGGAATTAAGGGTAAAAGCCTTGGAGTAAATGGGGGAAGTTCCGCCTGGGAATCCCGCGTTAAACTCAAATCCGGCCGTGTCATAAATTTCGATCACCAGGTCGGCAGTCGAGTCGGTTAGATTAGACATTAGAATATCAACGCCATCAATAAATACTAAACCTGCACCGCTGCTATCCGAATCTTCATTTTCAAGGGCGAAGCGCACTCCGCAAGCTACCATGTCGCCTGCAGCGGTATTGGTACCAAAGAAGTTGTCAATTACACCCCAGTCTAAGGAGTAGGAGTTTTCTCGAACCCGCAAGGTTACGGTGTCGATAGCGGTAGTGTTGTTTACCGTTAAGCTATCCGAAGTAATTTTATAAAGTACTTCATAAGTACCTACACCTGGTGCGGTCCATGAACCCGTATTTAGAGTATTAAAGTCTAAGGAGTCCAGCATCGGAAGAGAGGCTCCAGCTGAAGAGGCTAAGGTAGTTAGTAGGGTACCATTATCATCATAAATTTCCACTTCCAATTTAACATTGGTCTGGGTTACCGAGCCATAGTTGTACACATTGGCATCAAAAGAAACATCCACCAATTGGTCGTCATTTAAAATACCATACTTGGTATAAGAAGGGTCATTGTTAAAGGTAACATCTTGTGCCGGAGCATTACCAATGTCGGTAAAGCGGATTTCATTTTCCGGTAAAGAACGAAGTTGAATATCATCCAGCTGCCAGAAATAGTAGCCCGTTCCATTTACGTTTCCAGGCTTGTTTCCAGCGAACACGAATTGGATCATCGCTTGCGACTCGCCACCAATGTAATTGGAAACATTAAAGCTTAAGTTCACATCCTGATCGGTGGCATCATTTACATCAACTTCTGTAAACAGTTCGATGGTATCGTTCCAAGTGGCGCCGCCATCCTTGCTAAAGGTTACGTAGTAATTGGTGAAGAACTGACGGGCATAAGAGTAAAAGCTTAGTTCTACAGAGCTTTCACCGCTCAAATCAATCGTGTCGGTCATTAACCTCCCAATATGAGGAGTAGGGGCAGGGCCCATTCCGGCGTTGGCAGCATTTCCACCATTATCCAAATAGTCGGAATCGAAAATCACAAAACCATTGGCCGGGCTTTGACTTTGAATAACTCCCGTGCCTTGGTTGAATGCACCGCGAGAGCCGGTATTATTGTTTGGGGTAGTGCTTGGTCCGCGGTATTCCCAAGTGGCCGTGGAGGGCGTTCCGTTTTGGGACCAGGAGCTTGGAATGCCATTAACAAAGTTCTCGCTCCAGAAAATAGTAGTCGCACTACTTTCAATATTAGAAACCTGGTTATGGGATTTAAACTTTTGATGCTCTGAAGGCTCGAAAGGGGCCGGTTTAATGGCCATGGGTGCCAAAGCCGGCTGACTTTGTGCGAAGATGCTGCCTGAGCTTATCAGGGCCGCACCAAAAAGGATAGCTACTTTTCTCATATTGCTTTTTATAGGGATTATAAGCCACAATATTAGGAGCTTGAGCTAGGCTAGGCTTGTCATTAATTGCACATTAAAACTTAAAGAAAGGCAAAAAAAAATCCCGGCTACACCAAGGCTGCCGGGACTCTTTATAAGGGCTGTGCTTATCTTACTTTACAGTAAGCTTCACAGTCTTGCTAAGGTTTTCACCTTTAACGTTTACTAAGTAAACACCCATTGGGTAGCTGCTCATATCGAACTCGATAGTTTCGTTAGCATTCACGCTTTCTTCAAGAGAAATTACGCGAGCACCACTCATATCCATTACTTCGATAGTGTAGTTACCACCTTCGGCGAACTCTAATTTAGTTGCACCAGCGGTTGGGTTAGGATACATCGTAAAGGCGTCGAAGTTAGTTTCTTCTAAGCTGTTTACATAAGAAGCAACATTCAGACGCAAGAAGGTACCTTCGTGAGCATCTGAGGTAAAGCCACCGTACCAGTTACCATCTGCTAACTGCATTACAGTAGAGATATCGGGCTGATCGAAAGACGCATCGTTTGCGATACGGATTACCCCTCCGCTAGCATTAGGGAAGAAGTTTACGATCATTAAGTAAGGCTGAGCTGGTAATACTAATGGGTTACCGTTAGCGTCAGAAAGATCGAAGAATGCATTTGTTCCAACTAAAGAACCATTCAAGGTGAAGGAGCGACGGAAAGCGGCAGTTGCACCAGCTGGGAAACCAGCGTTAAAAGCAAAACCAGCAGTGTCGTAGAATGCGATTTCGATATCTGCAGTAGAATCGGTTAATGCACTTAATAAGATATTTACTCCATCAATATAAACTAAACCAGAACCTGGGTTATTAGGATCCTCATTGCTTAATTCATACATCGCACCCATAGCGATAATCTCTGGGTTAGCAGAATTAGTACCTACGTAGTTAGATACAGTGGTGCGGTCTGGAGAATAAAGTCCATCATTTACGAAGAAGGAGAAAGTATCGGTAGCAGTAGTCATACTGCTGCTGATGCTATCTGAAACCGCCTTCCAAACTAAAAGGTAGTCTGCTTCTTGCGCCGGAGGAGTCCAGGTAGGAGTAGTTAAGCTGGTGTAGTCACAAGTATCACCGGAAGCCAAAGTAGGACATCCAGGAGCACTTACAGTAGTTACTAAGCTTGGAGTACCAGAAGTTACATCCCAAATTTCTACCTCTAAAGTAGCATTGGTTTGGGTGTTAGTTCCATAGTTGTAGAAGTTAGCATCAAACTCAACCGGAACAATTTGGTTGGTGTTCATGATACCATACTTAGGGTACTCAGCACCGTTGCTGTTGTAGATCATATCTTGGGCAGGAGCTCCGTTCCAAGTAGTGAACAAAAACTGGTTTGCGGGAGGTGTACGTAACTCGATATCGTCTAACATCCAGAAGTAATATCCGTTGCCATTCGCGTTACCCGGAGTACCGTCGAAAATGAACTGCATTACCACATTAGCTTGTCCGCCGATGATGCTAGAAACGTTAGCTAGAGCTACATCGTTAGTAGCGGTAGCGCCGTTTACAGGAACTACAGCGTCACCGAAAAATTCGATGGTATCGGTGTAAGTTACCCCACCATCAGTAGAGAATGCAACCAACCAATCTGAGAAGAAACGACGAGCGTACATCTCAAATTTTAACTCTAAAGAAGAGTAGTTAGTACAATCGATAGTGTCGGTGATTAAACGACCAACGTGAGGAGCAGGAGCAGTACCTGAAGCAAAGTTACCGGTACCAGCATTGTCCAAATAGTCGGAATCGAAAATCATGAAACCGTTGCTGGCAGTAGTAGAGGTAATCGGGGTATTCGTGGGCGGGTTGTTGTTAATCCCAGAGAAGTTACCGCGAGAGCCAACAGTGTTGTCGGGAGTGGTGTTAGGACCGCGGTATTCCCATTGCGCAGTAGCAGGGGTACCGTTTTGAGACCAACCAGCGGGTAATCCGTTGGCGAAATCTTCACTCCATACAGTTGTAGATACAGACTCAGTTTGAGCTGTGCGTTTAATAACTTTAACTGGTGCTTCATTAGGTTCAAGGGTAGGATCCACTTGGGGAAGACCTTGAGCGTTAAGAGCAACAGCGGAAGTTAAGCTAAGAAATAGGATAGCTGTTTTCTTCATGTTCTTGAATTAAGGGTTATTTCGTATTAACACTAGGGTAACAAAAATAACAAACAAATGGTTTAGAGCAAGAAAAAAGGAGCGCATTGCGCTCCCTTTGTGATATTCGTCCTAAATTTTTATCCAAACTAGGCTTCCGCTTCCATATAAGATTCGATGGGCTCGCAGGTACAGATCAAATTTCGATCACCATAAGCGTCATCTACCCTACGCACACTGGGCCAGAACTTGTTACTATATAAATAGTCTAAGGGGAAGGCCGCGGTTTTACGATTATATGGAAGCTCCCATTCATCGGCAGTAAGTTGTTCCAAGGTATGGGGAGCATTCTTTAGGGGGTTGTTATGGGCGTCGGTTTGCTCAGTGGCTATTTCCGCAATCTCTTTACGAATGCTTAACATAGCTTCCACAAAACGGTCCAATTCTCCTTTACTCTCACTTTCGGTAGGCTCAATCATTAAAGTTCCCGCAACAGGGAAGCTTACCGTTGGGGCGTGATAGCCATAGTCCATAAGGCGCTTAGCAATATCGGTTACCTCTATGCCGGCTTCCTTTTTAAAGGGACGGCAATCGATAATCATCTCATGTGCGGCGCGATTATTCTCATTGCTGTACAATACTTCATAAGCTCCGTGCAAACGTTCTTTTAAATAGTTTGCATTTAAGATGGCGTATTCGGTACTGGCTTTTAATCCTTTTGGCCCAAGCATTTTAATGTAGCCGTAGCTGATAATTAAAATCAAGCCACTACCAAAAGGCGCTGCTGAAATGGGGGAAATGGCATTTTTACCACCGGTTTTCACCAGGGGGTGAGCGGGTAAAAATGGAGCCAAGTGCTCGGCTACTCCAATAGGTCCCATGCCTGGACCACCACCGCCATGGGGGATTGCAAATGTTTTATGCAGGTTTAAGTGACATACATCTGCACCAATAGAACCAGGACTGGTTAGAGCCACCTGAGCATTCATATTAGCGCCATCCATATATACTTGTCCGCCATTATCATGGATAATTTTGGTGATTTCACGCACTCGCTCTTCAAACACTCCATGAGTAGAAGGGTAAGTTAGCATCAAAGCGGCCAATTCATCCTTGTGCTTTTCGGCTTTGGCACGTAAATCTTCCACATCAATTTTGCCACCTTCATCGGATTTAACCACAACCACCTTCATGCCGGCCATTACAGCCGAGGCGGGATTAGTTCCATGTGCAGAGCTTGGGATCAAGGCGATATTACGTTGGTCATCGCCTCTACTGTGATGGTAACCGCGAATAACCATTAAGCCAGCATATTCACCTTGGGCGCCACTATTAGGCTGCATGCTCATGGCGTGGAAGCCGGTAATTTCGGATAGGTCGCGCTCGAGGTTTGCGATTAATTCGCGGTAACCCAAAGTTTGATCGGTAGGGGCAAAGGGGTGAATATTGGCCCATAATGGCCAACTAAGGGGAATCATCTCTGTAGCCGCATTAAGTTTCATGGTGCAGCTACCTAAGGAAATCATACTATGATTTAAAGATAGATCCTTGCGCTCTAAGGCTTTTAAATAGCGCATCATTTCCGTTTCGCTGTGATAGCGGTTAAAAACAGGATGTTCTAAGAAAGTACTCTTGCGCTTTAGGTTTTCGGGGATTACACTTACCTCTAAGAGTTTAACCTTGGGGCTGGCCGTTTCCTTGGCCTCGGCAAAAATTTCTAAGAGCTCCTCAATGGCCTCCATATTGGTGGTTTCATTGATGCTGATTCCCACCTCATGGGCCGAAATGTAACGGAGGTTAATCTCCCGTTCGATCGCGCGGCTGCGAATCTCTTCTTTATCAACCTGACCCAACTCAATGCGTAGGGTGTCAAAGAAATTATCATTTACCTGGGTGTAGCCAAGACGATTTAAACCCTCGCTAAGACTTACCGTATGGTAATGAATCTTATTAGCAATATTCTTTAATCCTTTGGGTCCGTGATAAGCACCGTATGCGCCGGCCATCACTGCCAATAATACTTGCGCCGTGCAAATATTGGAGGTGGCTTTATCGCGTTTAATATGCTGCTCACGAGTTTGCAAGGCCATGCGTAGGGCCTTCTTCCCAGAACGATCGATGGTTTGCCCGATAATTCGTCCGGGAATATGTCTTTTATAATCCTCAGTAGTCGCGAAATAGGCTGCATGTGGGCCGCCAAATCCTAAGGGAATTCCAAAACGCTGGGTGGTACCAACCACTGCTTTGGCGCCCCATTCTCCGGGAGGACTTAATAGCACCAAACTCATGATATCCGCAGCAACGGCAACTTGAACGTCGTGCTTTTCGGCAGCAGACATAAATTCTTCGTATTCGAAAATCTCTCCGTCAGCGGCAGGATATTGCAAAAGCGCGCCAAAGAAATCGTCACTGAGATTTACTTCCCGGTGGTCCCCAATAACTAGCTCAATACCTAAAGGCTCCGAGCGGGTTTTAATCAATTCAATGTTTTGATGTAAACAGTGGATAGAAACAAAGAATTTTAAGGCCCCTGATTTCTTTTTCTCCCGACTACGTGTGCCGAAGAACATGCTCATGGCCTCTGCAGCGGCAGTAGACTCGTCCAGCAAACTGGCATTGGCAATGGGTAAACCGGTGAGGTCACTTACCATGGTTTGGAAGTTTAATAAGGCTTCCAAACGACCTTGTGCGATCTCCGCTTGATAAGGCGTGTAAGCGGTATACCAACCTGGGTTCTCTAAAATGTTGCGCTGTACAACCCCAGGCATAATTGTGGGATGATAACCTAGACCGATGTAATTTTTAAACACCTTATTCTTGCGCGCTAAATCGCGAATGTGATTAAGGAATTCATTTTCGGTCATGGCCTCGCCAAGATTTAAGTCTTGGTCTAGGCGAATATCTTCGGGTATGGTTTCGGAAATGAGTTCTTCCAAATTCTTTACCCCTACCACTTTCAGCATTTCATCAAGATCCTCAGCACGTGGTCCGATGTGGCGAAAGGCAAAACTGTCCGTATGCATAACTATTTGAAAATAAAATTCAATATTCGCAGCAAAAGTAAGCATCATGTGCTTCATTCAAAGGGGTGAAACCTTATAACTTTCATACTCACTATGGCGAATGATTGAAAAGGCTTTGAGAATCCTTATAAGCTCTAATCTTTGGGTTGGTTTAGCGGTTGCTAGCATGGCCCTCATGAGCTTTGCCTATCCTTGGGATTATCGTGCACTGCTCTATGCTTCCTTTCTCGTTTTTGCCAGCACTTCCGCCTACAGTTATATGCGTTGGGTAAAAATGATTAGCCCATCGAGTAGTAATCAACCCCTACAAGTGGCCGGTTCCGATTCGCCTACCGGAGCATTTATTTACAGCCTAATAAACGCTGGTTTGGCCCTCTTTTTTGGCTATTATTTATATACCTACGAACTTCTTTTGGCTCTGGCTCCGGCTTTACTTTTGGCGGTGCTTTATCCCCTGGCATTCCCGCATCCCAATCGAGCCTTTAGTAGTTTGCGCAGCATTCCCATGCTCAAGTTATTTTTGATTTCATTTTGTTGGGCATGGATGAGTTTTGCCATCCCCATGTTTATTCAAGGTCAGGTTTGGGATAGCTTCTCCAGTTTTGAACTCTTTTTCCGCAGTTTATTAATTGCAGGACTCACCATTCCATTTGACGTTAGGGACCGACTGTACGATCCGGTCAAAATGAAAACCATTCCCCAAATAATTGGCGTAGACCGCGCCTTGTATTGGTCGGGTATCTTAATTCTGATTTATGAAATCTGGTGCATTAGCGCATTTTTCATCTGGCAAATAGATTGGCAATTAAGCCTCGCCTGGATAATCGGTTTGGAGATTGGTGCTCAATTAATTAAACGTGTGCGTCATAATCCTTCTGAACTTTATATCGGATTTTGGATTGAAGCTATACCCATTATCGTTTTCATTTTGGCCTGCTTGTCCTATTTAAGCTGGGGCAATTTTTAACTTTGAACCCCCCTAATCAACAAACATGAATATTCCCAATACTTTAGAAGGAGCGCGAACGGCAGATCAAGCCGATCCCCTAGCTTCTTATAGAGATCAGTTTTTATTTCCGCAAAACCAGGCCGAAAAGGTCCTGTATTTTACGGGTAACTCCCTCGGCCTGCAGGCCAAAAGGGCTAAAACCATCCTTTTAGAAGAGCTAGATGATTGGGCCCGCTGGGGAGTTGATGGTCACTTAGAGGCCGAGCGTCCCTGGCTATCCTATCACGAAAACTTTAGCGCTTCTCTAGCGCAAATCGTAGGGGCAAAACCCGAAGAAGTGGTGGCCATGAACGGCCTTACCACCAACCTACACCTTCTTATGGTAAGCTTTTATCAGCCGAAAGGCAAGCGCACCAAAATCCTTTGCGAAGGCAAGGCTTTTCCCAGTGATCAGTATGCTTTAAAAAGTCAATTGCGCTTTCATGGTTTGGACCCCAAGGAGCACCTTATAGAAATAATGCCAGATCCGGAAACAGAATTAATTGAAGAGGATCGAATTGTGGAGGCCATTGATGCCCATAAGGATGAATTGGCTTTGGTGATGATTGGTGGCGTTAATTACTACACTGGGCAGTGGTTCGATATGCAGCGTATTACTGATGCGGGAAAAAGGGCTGGAGCTATAGTAGGCTGGGACTTGGCCCACGCTGCTGGGAATGTGCCGCTAGAACTTCACAAATGGAATGTAGATTTTGCCGCTTGGTGCGGATACAAATACCTAAACTCAGGTCCTGGTGGGGTTTCGGGGGTGTTTATCCATGAGAAGCATCACGGGCAGAGTGCCATTCCCCGATTTGAAGGTTGGTGGGGCCACGATAAAGAAGAGCGTTTTAAAATGCCTGAAGACTTTGTTCCTATTCCAACTGCTGAGGCTTGGCAGTTAAGTAATGCTCCGGTATTTTCTATGGCCCCTCTTTTAGCCTCTTTGGAGCTTTTCGATGAAATTGGAATGCCCGTTCTACGGAATAAAAGTTTGACCTTAACCGCCTATCTGCAACAAGTAATTGAAGACGCCGCCCGCGAGAGTGGTCAGCCCATTCGGATTATTACCCCTACCGAAGCCAAAAAACGCGGTTGCCAGATTTCAATTTCGGTTCCAGGCAAGGGAAAAGCGGTGTTTCAAAAGTTGAGTGCCGCGGGAGTGATTGCCGACTGGCGGGAACCAGACGTGATTCGTTTGGCCCCCGTACCCCTTTATAATTCCTATGAGGATGTATATCAATTTGGTCAACTTTTGACTCAGTATTTAAAAGATTAAGCATGTCAGAATCCAAGCAGATTACTATTGCGGGAGCCGGTTTAGTAGGCTCCCTTTTGAGTATTTACCTTTCTAAGCGCGGGCATCAAGTGTCGATATACGAACGCCGTCCCGATGCGCGTAAAAATTTATTAGATGGTGGAAGATCCATCAACTTGGCCCTAAGCGATCGGGGACTGCAGGCCTTAGCCAAGGTGGGTTTGGAAGAAAGAGTGCTTAAGGAAATGGCTATTCCCATGTACCGTCGGGTGATGCATGATCGTGCTGGAAACCTCAGTTATCAGCCCTACGGGAAGGAAGGCCAAGCCATTAATTCGGTTTCAAGAGCGGGCCTCAATATGTTGATGATGGATGAGGCAGAAAAGCATGGAGTGCAGATTCATTTTTCTCATGCGGCCTCGGAAATTGATTTGGATTCGGCCGCAGCCGTATTTAAAAATGAGGAGGGGCAAAGCAAAGAAGTAAAAGGCGATTTCCTTTTTGGTGCCGATGGTGCCTTTAGCGCTGTGCGCAGTGTGATGCAAAAGACCGATCGCTTTTCGTATTCGCAGGAATACATTGAGCATGGTTATAAGGAGTTAGAAATCCCCGCCGGTCCCAATGGGGAATTCCTCTTAGAAAAGAACGCTTTGCATATTTGGCCTCGGGGGAGCTATATGTTAATCGCCTTACCAAACCCAGATGCCAGCTTTACCTGTACTTTATTTTTCCCGATGGACGGAGATCCATCTTTCGCGAGTTTAGATACCACGGCAAAAGCCAGGGCATTCTTTGAAAAGGAGTTTGGCGATGCTTTAAACTTAATGCCCAACTTCGATAAAGATTGGGAGGAAAATCCCGACTCCTCCCTAGTTATTATTCGCTGCTACCCATGGACCCGTAAGGGCAAGGTGGCCTTAATTGGCGATGCTAGTCATGCCATTGTACCATTTTATGGGCAGGGTATGAATGCCGGTTTTGAAGATTGTTTTGTACTCGATCGTTTAATGGATGAATACGGTGATGATTGGTCGGGCCTTTTTGAAGCTTACGAAAAAGAGCGTAAGCCGGATGGCGATGCTATAGCCGATTTGGCGATGCGCAACTTTGTAGAGATGCGCGACCTTACGGGAGATGCCGATTTCCTATTGCAAAAGAAGATCGAGGGACGTTTCTCGGAAAAGTACCCTGATAAGTGGACCCCTCTGTACAGCCTAGTAACCTTTTCACCAGAAGTTCGTTATTCCGAGGCCTTAGCTTTAGGGAAGCGGCAAGATGCCTTAATGGCTGAAATAATGGCCCTGCCCAATATCCACCAATTTTGGGATAGTGAGGAGGTGGAGCAAAAGATGCTAGCCTTGGCAGAGCGGCTCTAAAAAAGACGCATAAACTATCAGGCATAAAAAAATCCCGACTCTTTCGAATCGGGATTTTTTATTTTTTGGCTCAGCAAAAATTACATTTCACTGTGCTCGCTGTGATCTTCACCTTCGTGCATGGCTTCTTCAACAGCTCCTTCCATATCGTCAGCAGCTTCTTCAGCAGCTTCCATGGTGCTATCAGCCATTTCTTCCATAGCTTCACCAGCGTCTTCGACCATGTCACCAGCTTCGTCAGCTGCTTCTTCCATAGCGTCACCAGCGTCTTCCATGGTTTCTTCTACCGCTTCAGTACCGTCTTCTACAGACTCTTCAGCTTGTGGGTTGTTACAGGCAACAGCGCCGGCGAAGATTAATGCAAATGCAAAAAAACTTACTTTTTTCATCCTTCTCTCGAGATTTGGTTGTTAAACAATTTCGCACAAATATAGAGTAAATTTAAAGGTCTGTAATTCAGATGGCTTCAAATTTATTTTTTTAGTAACATACTCATGCTCAAGCTGTCCATGAGTTTGGCTCTCAGGTCTTTAATTGGAACTCGTTCTTGTTCCATGCTATCTCGATCGCGCAAGGTTACACATTGATCGTCTTTTGTTTCGAAATCAACGGTTATGCAGTAGGGGGTTCCTACGGCATCATGACGGCGATATCGTTTGCCAATCGCATCCTTTTCGTCGTACTGAATATTAAAGTCGTAACGCAGCTCCTCCATAATTTCCCGTGAAATTTCGGGCAGTCCGTCTTTCTTCACTAAGGGCAGAATGGCTGCTTTTACGGGAGCAATTGGGGCGGGGATACGCAATACCGTACGACTACTTCCGTCTTCCAATTCTTCTTCGCGATAAGCATAGGAGAGTACCGCTAAAAACAGTCGGTCCAGTCCAATAGAAGTTTCAATCACATAGGGTACGTAGTTTTTGCCCAGTTCAGGATCAAAGAACTGTAGCTTCTTACCGCTATGTTCCTCATGTGCTTTTAGGTCAAAGTCGGTACGCGAATGAATACCTTCGAGTTCTTTAAAACCAAAGGGAAAGTCAAACTCAATATCTGCGGCAGCATTGGCGTAATGGGCCAGCTTATCGTGATCGTGGAAACGGTAATAGGCCTCATCCATACCTAAGGCACGATGCCAGCGCATGCGTTCTTCCTTCCAGTATTCGTACCATTTCATTTCTTCGCCCGGACGTACAAAATATTGCATTTCCATTTGTTCAAATTCGCGCATCCGGAAAATGAACTGTCGGGCTACGATTTCGTTTCTAAAGGCTTTTCCGGTTTGCGCAATTCCGAAAGGAATTTTCATCCTTCCGGTTTTTTGCACATTCAAAAAGTTTACGAAAATACCCTGAGCAGTTTCGGGGCGTAGGTAGAGGGTAGAAGCACCTTCGGCCACCGAGCCCATTTGCGTGCCGAACATGAGGTTAAACTGACGAACTTCCGTCCAGTTTTTGGAACCACTAATCGGACAGGCAATGCCTTTTTCCTCAATTAGCGATTTTACATCAGCTAGGTCCCCTGCATCTAAACTAGTGGCCATTCTTTTTACCGTTGCCTCTGCTTCATCCAAGTATTTGCGAACCCTTGGATTTGTCTCGCGGTACAGGGCTTCATCGAAATCCTCTCCAAAACGTTTTTTGGCTTTGGTGATTTCTTTCTCAGCCTTTTGACGAAGCTTCTCGGCGTAGTCCTCAATCAGCACATCGGCTCGGTAACGCTTCTTACTATCTTTATTATCAATCAAGGGGTCATTAAAAGCATCTACGTGACCACTGGCTTTCCAGGTTGTGGGGTGCATAAAAATGGCCGCGTCGAGGCCCACGATATTTTCATGCATCTGAACCATGGCCTTCCACCAATAATCGCGGAGGTTTTTTTTGAGCTCTACTCCATTCTGACCGTAGTCGTAAACGGCTGATAAACCGTCGTATATTTCACTTGATTGAAAGATAAAACCATACTCCTTGGCATGGGCAATTACCTTTTTAAAAAGATCCTCATTGTTCATGCCGCAAAAGTAGGAATTGATAGGGATGCGTTTAAAGAGTATTGAAATTAAAGTTGGGGAAGAATAAGATTTGAGGAGAGGCCTTTAAAACGTTGGATGTCGTGTTCACCCCTCATTTCTCCCCAGTAAACAAGGCTCTTGTATAAGCCCATAAGCTGGTGTCCCCCATGGCACCATGACCGGGAACAATCCATCGTGTGGCCGGAAACTTCCGTTCTACCTCCAGCAAGGTTTTGGGCCATTGGAGGGTGTCGGCGTCTCCCAGGTATCCCTTGCCGGCACCCGCTTCCTTCACTAAGCACCCGCCAAACAGAACTCGGTATTGGGGGAAATAGCTCACGATATTATCCGGACTGTGCCCCGGGCCGGGGTAAAAAATTTCTACCTGCTTGCTTTCTAAATTGTAAATCAAGCTTTGATCAAAACCGATTTTTGGAACGGGCATTTGGGCGGCTTTGGCTAAACTTCGACATTGTTCTTGGCCATAGGAAGGAATGCCCTTATCATGAAAAAAGGCCAAGCCTCCAAGGCAGTCGTTGTGAAAATGATGGGTAACGACCCCTTCTACATGGGCCGACTGGGCTTCAATAAATTTCCATAACTCTTGCGATACCGAATCGTAAACGGGCGTATCGAAAAGTAGGGCGCGACCCTGCTCCACCAAAATCATCCCATTGCAAGGGAAGGGTTTACCTTTAAAAGGCAAGTAAGTTTCATGGCGATACAGTCCTTCCGCTAACTCATAAACCCGCAAGGAGGGGCTTTCATACACTAGCTTTTCCTCAATTAGCACTTCTTCTCGACAAGAAACGAGCATGAGGAGAAAGCCCATCAGGCCTAAGCCTATTTTTAGCCAAGAACGCAAGGAGCCTGGTTTAGGGCTTTAGTACTTTTTCTTGCAGTATGGTTTTACCCTCTAGGTCTTTGGCTACTAAAATGTAGCTACCCGATTGCAATCCATCCGTGCGGAAGCGGAAGCTGTTTACTCCCGGCATGGCCAATTCTTCTATTTGGAAAAGTGGCATCTGACGACCATCCACGGCCCAAAGCGAAAATTCGAGCACTTGTTGTTCTTCCACTTCTAAATCTACTTTAAACCAGTCAATTACCGGATTAGGACTTAAGCTAGCTTGGAGCTTGGTGTTTTCCTCTAGACCCACATTCGTAGGACTGTCCTGCCAGTTCGGGCTGCGCAGTTTGGCAATAGCAGTTAGGGGCTGTCCATTGCTAGTGGCTTCGTACCCACTGGCCCAAACGGTGCCCGTTTCGCCATAAGCGGGTTGATTTCCGGTATAGTCGCCCCAGCGTTCGTACTTGCGATTACCATTACTGGAAATGATGTCCACATAATCACCGCCCTCCACAATTTGCTGGCGGTAACTGTAACTCGAATCATTGTCAAAGAACAAACAAGAGAAACCGGCATTTAGGCTATCACCTGTATGGTTAAAGCTGATGATGCCCTCGATTTCAGCGGCACTTTTTCCGGTGTAGGTAATTTGTGGATAGCCGATATCAATTGGGTCCATATTGATGATCTTAAAGTACACATTGTTCTTGGGGCCATAGCGATCTATAATGCCATGGTAAATACCCGAATTACCTTGGGAGGTGATGGTATTTCCCACAAATTGAATCTTACCATCTTGGATAAAACCGCCTTGCACCCGACTGTCGTTACAGTCAAATTTGTGGTCGTTCGCCTGACGAGCTTCGGGGGGTAATCCGTAAGGGGTTTCAGTAGTATAAGTGTCGAGATTTAACTGAGGATTCGCTAAAGCTTCCCCCACAATACTTACCACAAAAATGCTATCATTAATGCTATCTAAATTTCGAGTACTTAAAAGGTAGTGCGGGGCATTGGGAGGGTAGTGGTCATCCCCGCGATCCATTCCCGTGAAGTTGAATAGATTCCGATTGCCCACTTTTAAATCGGCATAGTAATGTTCGACCATGGGAAGGCTGTCGTAACCGGCTTGCTTGTCTACCTGACGAATGGTAGACTGCACATATCCGCTATTATTAGAAGAGCCATTGTAAAAGGTGTTCATGGTGATAAACAAATCATTATCCGATACACTGATATGGGGATAATCGCTCCAGGTAGAATCATTCAAGGGGTTTCCATCTAAAACATAAATGTTGAAGCCATCTGCTAGGTCGTTGGACTTGGAGAAACCTACTACAATACTAGAGGTTTGCCAGGTGTTTCCGCTGAGGTAGAGCACAATAAAACGGTCGGCAATAGGGTCGTAAAGGGCCCGGGGGTCGTATTTGCTGCCTGGTAAAAAAGTTCTGGGACGGTAAAAGCGAAAGAGTGTTTCTTCGTAAAGTAGGCTGTCTTTGCTGTAGTCATAGGCGCCGATGGTGGAGTTGCGCACCCGTAAAATTTGCTGATTAGCTCCAATGGCAAAATCATCATCATTGGGTACCGATCCAGAATAGGCGTTTCCACCCAAGCTGTCTAAAACTTCGGGTTTCGGGGTGTTGGGATTTAACACCACATCGTTGGCCATCTTACCAAAGTGCTGTGCGCGTGGGGCCGTTTTTCGCCATTCGCGATCGAGCTCTCCATCTGGATGCGGCATCTCTAATGGGGTGAGACTGGGCGCGTAAATTCGCTCTATATCCTGAACGATATAGCCTCCTGCTGGTTTTACCACCTGACGATGATATTTAAAGGAAAATTGTGCTTGTATGTTAAAGCTGCAAAGGAGAACCAAACAAAAGGTGCTCAATCGGCGTAGAGTAAGTATATTCGTCATAACACTTGGTAATAATTCGCTCATTTCGCGTTAAAGATAACGAGTACATTTATTTAAGTTGAAGCAAAACTATCGAAGCTTTTCATTAGGCCTTCTGGCGGCCCTATTTATGCTCCTTAGCCTTCCGGCTGATGCTCAGTTTTACTATGGCATTCGTCAGGAGTTCGGCAAAAATCGGGTGCAATTCAATGAATTCGATTGGGTATACTTGCGCTTTGAGGCTTTCGACGTGTACTTTTATCGCGGAAATGAGAACCTGGCCGAGAATGTGGCCCGACTCACCCACGAAAACCTTCCTCAAATTGAAAATTATTTGGATGCCCCGCTCGATGAACGCATTCAAATTTTAGTCTTCAATAATTTATCCGACCTCAAACAAAGTAATGTCAACAGCTCGGAGGAAGAAGATTATAATACCGGAGGGGTAACCCGTATTAGTGGTCGTCGCCTTTTCGTTTATTTTGATGGCAGCTATGCCAATTTGGAGAAAACCCTTCGCATGGGTTTAACTGAGGTGGTACTCAGTAACTTGGTGTACGGCAGTTTTACGCAAAGTTTGGCGAATTCAGCATTATTAAATCTTCCAGCCTGGTATGTAGAGGGGCTGGTTTCTTTTGTGGGCGACGATTGGAACTCGGAGGTGGATGTGCAGGTGCGCGACGGTTTTTTCAGCAATAAATACAAACGCATTAATACGCTTACGCAGATGGATGCCCGGTATGCGGGGCATTCCTTTTGGTACTTTGTAAAAGAGACCTACGGCGAGAAGGTCATTCGAAACATCGTTTACATGTCGGTGGTGAACCGCGATATCGAGAGTGGCTTTGTTTACATTCTGGGTAAGGACATGGATGAGATGACCCGCGATTGGGTGAACTTTTATCGCGATCGATATGGCTTTGATGGGAAGGAGGATTTTGAGGATGAATCTGCCCTCCTCAAATCCCGAAAAAACCATGAGATCACCAATGTGGAGCTCAGTAAAGATGGGCGGTACCTAGCCTATGTAGACCGGCGCTTTAGTCGCTACAAAGTGTATATCTACGACCGGCTTGAGGACAAAAAGAAACGCGTTTATACCGGGGGCTACCGCATAGCGCAAAATACCGATTACAGTTATCCACTCCTCGCTTGGCATCCCGAAGGGAACCTGCTCGCCATTTTCACCGAAGAGGAGGGAATTACCCAATTTAGTATTTACGATCGCGAAAAGGATGAACTCAATACCAAGCCCTTTTATCGCTTTGATAAAATTGTTTCCTTGGAGTATTCCCCCGATGGTAAGCAGTTTTTATTCTCAGCCGTAAAAGATGGTCAGTCGGATATTTATGTCTACACCATCCTTAATACTAAAATCACGCCCATTACGCGCGATTTATTCGACGATGTAGATCCTTGTTTCTTTGCTAATGGTCAGCGCATTGCCTGGAGCTCCAATCGTCCCATCGATAGCCTCTTGCCCGAAGATCAGCGCAGTATTCAAACCCAAAGTTTCGATTTATTTGCCACGGAGAATCAAGAAATGCGGGAGGATTCGATAAAGGTTTGGCGCTTAACCCGAACCGAGGGAGTGGATGAACGCGGCCTGCAAGAAATAGATCCTGGACTTTTAAGCTTTACTAGTGACCGCAATGGGGTTCGTCGGCAAAATTTGGTGAAAATTGATTCGGCCATTGCCTACGTTGATACCACTACTCATTACGATTATTTCTTTTCCGAATACCTGTTTAGCGAGGAGCCCAACTCCTTGGTAGATATGGACCTTGCCCCAGCGGAGAATTTGCGAGCCAGTATCTATCTTCAGGATAAACGCTATCGAGTGTACCTCGAAGAATATGAGGATCCGCGGAACTTAGGCTTAAATCCATATCAGGTGGAAAGTCAAAATGTGCTTGGCGCAGATGCGACTTTAGGTGATAGTACCGCACAAGAGGAAGCCCAAGCGCGTCGTAAGTTATATTACGGGGAACCCGATCGTGCAAATTTCCCCATTGACGTTCGCAACTATCAGTTCTATCAAAAAACCAGTCCGCCCAAACGCCCTACTCAACCTTCGGAAGGACTAAAGAGCGCTCCCTTATTACCGGCGAGTTTAGCCGAGGTAGAAGCCGATGCGGATGATGACTTTGAAATACCCTCGGTTCGGAATTACTTCCTTTCCTTCTTCCAAGATAATTTTACGGTTCGCTTCGATAATATGTTCGACAACCCACAATACCAGCCCTTTACGGGTTTTGTGAGTGGCGATATCCTTAATCAGGGTTTTAATATGAACTTTAAGGTTGGGGTTATGGATTTGATGCACGATTACCGTATCGTAGCCGGAGTGCGCACCACTTTCCAGCCATTGCCCGGAACTTCCCTAACGCCTAATGCCGAATTTGTGTTTGGGGTGGCCGACTATAAAGGTCGTTGGGATAAATTTTACACCTATACCCGTCGATCTCAAGTGCAGTTTTTAGCGCTAAATAACTTCCGACGGTACATTAACAATGAGGTGAACTACAAGGTGGTGTATCCTTTTAACCCTGTAGCTGGTGTGCACCTTTCGGTAGGTTATCGTATTGATGAGGATATTCGCCTTGCCAGCGATTTTAATAACCTCGACGAGCCCATAAATTACACCGATTACGCCATTGCTCGTACCGCCTATGTTTACGATAACTCTCGTAAAATTGGTCTTAACCTTTATGCGGGTCTGCGCTACAAGGTTTTTGCCGAGTACTACCGCAATCTCACAAAATCGAATAGCGGCTTGTATACCGCCGGAATCGATGCCCGACATTATACCGTGATACATCGCAATATGATTTGGGCGAATCGCTTGGCCGCCGGAACTTCTTTTGGTCCCGAAAAGCTTATTCATATTATGGGTGGGGTAGATAATGAGTTCTCCCCCCGTTTAGACCAGTCAACCCCTATTGCGCGGGAGAACAACTATGTTTTCCAAACCTTGGTTACCAATATGCGGGGTTTCTTCCAAAATGTGCGTAATGGCAACAACTTCGCCGTGGTGAATACTGAGTTGCGCTGGCCTTTTGTGAGCTACCTGGCCAATCGTCCTATTCGCAATGACTTTCTCAATAACCTAATGGTCATTGGTTTTGCCGATGTTGGTACCGCTTGGAATGGCCCTAATCCCTGGGAACCCGAGAACGCCATTAATACCCGCACCGTTCCCTTAGGCAGTGGCGGTCAAATTGTGCTCGACGCCCAAAAAGAACCGGTTGTACTGGGTACTGGATTCGGGGTACGCAGTCGCTTGTTTGGTTATTATGTGCGGGCCGACTGGGCCTGGGGAATCGAGGATGGTATTGTGCTTCCTGGCATTTTCTACGTTTCCCTGAGTACCGATTTTTAAAGGGGTGGCTCTTTTTAATTACTGCGCTTCAAATAGTCCCAAAAGTCTTTTTGAGTAAACTCCTGCGGCCGATTTTCCGACTAATAAAATCCTTCTCAATGTCCCATCCTCGCGCCGGACTGTATTCGCGTCCGTAAAAGATAATCTGCAAATGCAGTTTATTCCAGAGCGCCTTTGGAAAGAGACGCTTGGCATCTTTCTCCGTTTGCTCTACCGATTTACCATTGCTTAAGGTCCAACGATACATCAAGCGATGAATATGGGTGTCTACCGGAAAAGCAGGTTCTCCAAAACCCTGACTCATCACTACCGAGGCGGTTTTATGGCCCACCGCCGGTAAGGCTTCCAAGGCCTTAAAATCGGCGGGAACCGCGCCATTGTATTTATCAAGTAAGATATGGGAGAGTCCGTAAATACCCTTCGATTTCATGGGGCTTAAGCCACAGGGCCGAATAATATCTTGAATTTCTTCTTGGGTCATTTTCACCATAGCCGCAGGGTTGTCGGCCTTGGCAAAAAGAAGGGGTGTAATCTTATTCACCCGCTCATCGGTGCATTGGGCCGAAAGGAGCACAGCAATTAAAAGAGTGTAAGGGTCTTTATGATCTAAGGGAATCGGTGTTTCGGGGTAGAGCTCCTCTAAGGATTGGATGACGAAGTTTACCTTCTCTTGTTTAGTCATAGTGGTTTTAAGGGATTATGCTTACCGTCCTCAAAATGATGCTGCAATCTACCGAACCTTTAAAAACGAGCCAAGGACATTTAAGGAGTAGCCAAAGGAGTGATCGCAAGCAAAGGGATTCTCCTCAGTAGCCTAAAGGCCGCTTAACCAAAAGCATCGGGACACTTTGATAAAAGCATTGGGACGCTTTTTCCAGAGGAAAGGCATCTTAAACCGAAAGCATTGGGAGGCTTTACTAAAAGCATTGAGACGCTTTTGGTCAAGCTTAGGCTTCTTGAGTAATTCGCTTGCTGATGCTAGTTAACGCGCTTGCTTTCTTCTTCCAGGCCGCCTTCTTCCAATTTTAGTTTCTTCACCTTTTCGTTACCAAAGCTGTAGGTCAAACCAAATTCCACTTGCCGACTATCGCGACCACCGGTGCCATTAATGGATAAGCCACCATATTCCATTTCGCCATACCAGGGCGAGGTGAAAAAGATGTCGTTAAAGTTCACAAAGAGCTTCAAACGATTTTGCATCATGCTTTTGCTGATGGAAACATTCATAGCGCCCAAGCTTTTGGTGCGATAGGTACCACCCCAAACTCCGGGGGAGCTCCACCAACCGGAGAGCTGTACCTGCCAGTCTTTCGGTAGGTTCACTGAGCTTTGTGCATACAGGGAAACGGTAAGTAAATCAATCGCTTGGAAGCTTTGATCCCGAGGGATATACCAGGTTTGGAAGGTGTTTACACTCAAATAGGAGTTCCACCAGGCTTTATGCTTAAAGGGACTGCCAAAACTCAAACTAATGCTTCGGGTATCCGCGACATTTCGGGTGGTTAAGGAGCTGCGTTGCTCACCAACGGTATCGGTAATCTGTGCAAAGAAGTTAGTGGTATAAGAGTAGGATAGGGAAGTGCTGGTAGCATACTTATACAAATGCCCAATCCGAATGTTATCGCTTAATTGAGGTATCAGGAAGGGGTTGCCTTGCCAATACGAAAGTTCATCGCGTTGATATAAGAAGGGGTTGAGGTTTTGGTAATTAGGACGCTGAATCCTACGACTGTAGCTCAGGGTCCATTGACTCATGGGGTTTTTCTTATAGCTTAAGGAAGCACTTGGAAACCAATTGGCATAGTTCCGCTCCACAAGACTATCGCCCGAAGCGTCGATGGTGGAAAGCGCTCCTCTCGAATAGGTATGTTCGTAGCGCAAACCACCTTGGAAACTCCAGGCTTGCCAATCTTTAGCCGTTTCTAGGTAAGCGGCGGTAATGGCTTCTCGGTAGTCGAATAAATTACTGCGGTTGGGATCTTGATAGCGTGTGGTGTCTAAAATGAAAAAGTCGAAGTCGTTGGCGGTGTTTACTTCCGACCATTTAAAGCCGCTATTCAGCTTCCAGGATTTGATGCCCGTGCTGTAATCGGCCTTGGCGCTGTAAAGATCAAACTGACGCTCGGTTTCCATTTGGTAGTGATTGGTCGATTGCAAGACTACTTCATCGCCATTGTAGTACTTATTGGGTTGATCAGTAAAGGAGCCTGCCGAAAAACGACCCTGATCTAAATCGATCCCAAAGCTGCTTTTGTCGCTATTGTAGCGGTAGTAAACATTGCTATAGAGGCTGTAATTATCATCGGAATTGCTGGTGGAAGAAACCAAAACTTGAGTGGTAGTAGCGCTGCTATCGGGAATAATGGGAGTGCGACTTTCGCTGCGACCCGTATTATCGGCTATATCCCCTCGGGCGGAAATACCCACGGTATTCTTGGCATTGATTTTCCAGTCGGCCCCTAAGCGGGCATTATAACCTTGTAAATCGGGGACATTAACGGTTTTGCTGTCAAAGCTAATATTGTTCTGACTGCGATTGAGGTTCATGAAATTCCGAGAGCGATTGAAGGAGTAACCAACAGTTCCTAGCAGACGTAGGCCTTTCCGATTATGAAAGAGGTTGAGGTTTCCATTGTTGCGGGCATAGTAGCCCTGAGTGTAGCGGTGTGAGAAGGAACCGGTTGTCCCCAGGCTTTGATCGCGCTTTAGAATAATATTGATGATTCCTGCATTCCCTGCGGCATCGTATTGGGAGCCCGGTTGGGAAATGATTTCTACTTTTTCAATTTGGTCGCTTTGCAAGTTTTGGAGGTAGGCGTTAAGGTCGTCGCCTTGTAAGTTTAGGGGTCGGCCATCTACGAAGACTTGCACCCCACTTCGGCCTTCGAGAATAAGGTTGTCGTTTTGATCAACAAACATCCCTGGTGCGGCCCGGAGGAGGTTTTGGGCATTGCCACTACCGGCGCTTAAATTGGCGTCGATATTAAAAATGGTTTTACCCGCTTCCACCTGAATCATAGGCTTGTCGGCACTTACACTAACCTCGTCCAGCATATCTGAGGCATCTTTCAAGGTAATGGTGCCCAAGGAAATTTCTTGACCTTTATAAACATAAGGACCCTGGGTTATTCTTTGGAAACCCAGCATCTGAACCTGCAGGAGGTAGGTATCATTATCTAAAGGGCGAACCGAGAAACTACCATCGGTTTCGCTTACCCCACCTTTTACTAAACTCGAATCGCTAGCATTAAGCAGCAGAATATTAGCCATGGGGATGGGCTCGGCGTTTTCACTTAGAATGCGGCCAGTGAACTGTGCAGCGAGGCCCTGACTAAGGAAGAGGAAGGAAAGAAGTAAGCGCTTTTGCATGCTGCGAAGGTAAAGTTTCCCCAATTGGCTAATTCTTAGAGATATCTTAAACTTTTAGCCGCTTAGTCTTTTACACATCGTACAGAAAAGGCTGAGCCCTTTGCATTAGCTCCGCCAATCATAATCGATTCACTCAAACCATTAAGAATTAGGCTGTAGGCCAAGCTACTGTCCATTTCAGTGGCGGTCCACCAGTGAGCATAAAGTTGGAAGCTAAAGCCTTGACCTTTATCATTACGACCACCAGCACCTCGAGCAGCAAAGGCTTGGGCTTCCTTGCTGGGATTAATGCGCCAACCTAGGGTATCTTTTAAATAGCGACCTGCAATGTTTTTGCCGCTTAAGGAATCAACCAAATCTTCCCATTCTTTTTGACTAGCCACGTGATAACCTTGGGGAGCCAATTGTCGAGGGTCATTTACGGCGTACCAATTGTACAAGAGCCCATAGTTCTTTTCGGTAGCGGCATTATTATCCACATAGCAATAAGCGGGCTCTTGCTTTTGCGCCGCTTCGCGCCAAGCCGCTTTAGAAGAGGCAAAGGGGATACTATCACCATTGCGAAAAACCTTAAGCCCAAGATTAAAGGTTTGCCATTGATTTCCTCCAATCTCAATTTCAGTCGGAGCGGGCTCTTGCTTAGGAGCGTCGCAGGCGCAGAAGCCTAAGCCCATGCCAATGAAAAGAAGCCAATTTTTTAGAGGATAGCGGGTAGTGGTCATGCGTAGTATATTAATGAAAAACCCCGCTTTTGCGGGGTTAGGGATTATTGCTTTTCAAATTCGGCGATGCCTTCATTCAACCAATCTACATACAATTGAATGTCTGGGTCGTAGGCGGTACTGCCGTTTAAAGGCTCCATGCTATCATGACCAATCACAATGTATTGCGGTTGGGAGTTACTTTGGTAATGTTTAATCTGAAATTCGCTCCATTTATTTCCAACGGTGCGAATTTTCTTCCCGGTTACCTCACTTAGGTATTGCTCGTCCTCAGGAAGTTTTTCGCGTTCATCTACGTAAAGGGAAATCAGAACAAAATCTTCACGAAGCATCTCTAAAACCTTGGGGTCACTCCATACTTGCTCTTCCATCTTACGGCAGTTTACACAGCCCCAACCCGTGAAGTCGAGTAAAATAGGCTTGTTTACTTTTTCAGCGTAAGCTTTACCGGTTTCAAAATCGTGGAAGCAATTTAATTGATGTGGACAATGATCAGGGTCGGCTCCATCGGGAATGTTATTGTCGCCACCGCTATTGTTAACCATAACCGCTTGACCACCGCCAACTCCTTGGGGAGACTCACTGTAGAACATCGGAGGAGGGAAGCCACTAATTGCTTTTAAGGGTGCGCCCCATAAACCGGGAATCAAGTATACCGTAAAACTGATGGTAATAACCGCCAAGATTAAGCGGAAAACAGAAATCTTATCGGTAGGACTATCGTGTGGCATTCGGAACTTACCCAATAAGTAAGCCGTAAGTAGTAAGCCAATACCAATCCAAATGGCGATAAACCATTCGCGTGGTAATATATGAGCTTGCCAAACAAGGTCGGCGGTACTTAAAAATTTGAAGGCGAAAGCTAGTTCGATAAAGCCGAGTACCACCTTAACCGAATTTAGCCAACCTCCACTTTTAGGTAAAGAGTTTAGCCAACCTGGGAAAATGGCGAATAAGGTAAAGGGCAGGGCCAAAGCCAAGCTAAAACCAAACATTCCGATCAAGGGACCTTGTACGCCTCCACTGGCCGCCTCCACAAGAAGAGAACCAATAATGGGCCCGGTACAGCTAAAGGAAACTAAAGCTAAAGTAAAGGCCATGAAGAAAATTCCAATTACCCCTCCCTTATCGGCCTGACGATCACTTTTATTTACCCAAGAACTTGGCAAGGTGATTTCAAAAGCTCCGAAAAAGCTAATGGCGAAAACCACCAATAAGGCAAAGAAGAAGAGGTTCATCCACGGATTGGTAGAGAGGGCATTGAGGGCATCACTACCAAATATTTTCACAATTAGGAATCCCAGTAAAGTGTATATCACAATAATGGATAAGCCATAAATCATGGCGTTTGCAATTCCTTTTGCGCGGTTTTTACTTTGTTTGGTAAAGAAACTAACCGTGAGGGGAATCATCGGAAATACGCAAGGGGTAAGAAGAGCGATAAAACCTCCACCAAAGGCTAATAAAAAGGTACCCCATAAACTGGGGGCTTCCGATTTTTGCTCTTTGGGTTCGGGGTCTTCTTGTACCGCTTCCTTTTCATTGTCAGCAAGCTCACCGGCCGCTTCATTGCTGTAGTCAATTTCCAGCTGCTCCCCCGGTACCTCAATGGTATCTTCATCGCTGGTTTCAGGAACAACAGGCTCTTCCTTGGGCGCGTCGGGGGGAGTTTCCATGCCCTTGCTTGCCGCTGAAGTTTTTTCGGCTGGTGCCGTATACCCTTTAATAGTATAGGTGTGTTCTTGGTAATCAGGAGGTAAGCACATCTCCTCATCACAGGTTTGAAATCCAAACTCCGCTTCGATAGTAAAATCTTCTGCACTTAAAACCTCAATTACTTGTTTTATTAAAACGGTACCCTCGTGGGAACAGAGGTCCATCATATAATACTGATCATACTCGCAATGCGGCTCAGGCTCTTGTAGCTTGCCAATTTTCCGATAGTTGGCATTGGGCTTAAAAGTAAACTCGCCCCCCATAATGAGAGAGGTGTCGGGTGTGTTTACCGAATATATATGCCAACCGGGATCCATCACCACTTTGGCAATGAGTTCCACTTTGCCTTTGCCAAGATCTTTGGAGAGAAACTCAATTTTAGTAGGCTCGTGAATTTGAGCAGTGGCAATGCCGAAGCTTAATAGTACTAATGAGAGGGTATGTAATAATCGCATTGCGAGCTTATTTTTTAAGTCGAACAAAGTAAATGGTTTTCGTCGAATTGCGGACCCGAAAACGGTGGTCGATACGATGGCCTATCAAAGCCACAATTTCCCCGCCACTTTCCAATACCAACTGCTTTCCTTTTTCGGCCATCGCTATTTTTTGATCTATCCAATAGTCGCTAAGCTTCTTGGTTCCTGACATGCCCAAAGGCTGAAACCGGTCGCCTTCCTCCCAAGTGCGCAGGATTAAAGGGAATTGCAGTTTTTCGGCATCTAAATAATGATGCTCAGGCTTGCCATCAATACTTAGTTCTTCGGAACTTAAAAAACGAAGTTCCATCGCCAAGGGTTCAGTCAAAAAACGGTCCTCCTTCTTAATTTCTTTAGTGACCTTGCTCACTTCTTCCCGAGGACGCAACTCATAGTATCCGTCACCTTGATATAAACGAAAGGCTTCATTTTCCGTATACCGTCCCTTGCGGGCTTCCCAAAGTTGGTTTACTGCTTGCCAGTCCCATGCCCCTTTAGGAGCTAACCATTTAAATAGTAATTGTGGGAAATAGGCCTTTCGGCAGATGGTGTCCCAATCCAAATACTCAATGTCGTTTTCCATACGGAGCTTATTTTCCAGTACCTCCTCCAGCAGGCTGTCTAAGGCCAAATCTTGCTCGCGCAGCAAACGACTACTTTCTAAAAGCTTTGTTTTTAGGTCGGGTTGAATTTCCTGCCAAAGCGGAAGGAGGCGATGTCGGTAGGCGTTGCGTAAGTATTTGGTATCGGCGTTACTGGCATCTTCGCGCCATTCGATTTCGTGTTGTCTCGCGAAGGCTTCAATCTCTACACTTAAAATGCCCAACATGGGCCGCAGGTATTTTTGGCGCTGCTCTCGAATACCGGCTACTGCGGCCAAGGCACTGCCCCGGGCGAGTTTAAAAAGCACGGTCTCAATTTGATCGTCTCCATGATGCGCGGTCAGAATAGCCCGGTAATTTGACTGCTCGTCGAGCGCTTCAAAAAAATCGTAGCGCAGTTCTCGAGCGGCCATTTGAATCGACAAAGCTTTTTCATCAGCGTAAGCTTGCGTGTTGAACTGCCGCAGAGCTATTTTTAAGTGATGCCTGCGCGCCAGTTCTTCGCAAAAGGCCTGATCTTGATCGGCTGCTTGGCCCCGTAACTTAAAATTGCAGTGGGCTAAATCGGGTTGGTAACCCAAGCGCAATAGGGCATGCAAAAGGGCTACACTATCTAATCCACCGCTAAGCGCTAGGAGCACGCGGTCTCGGGAATCAATATCGTAGCGCCCTAGGGCTTCCTCAATTTTTTGGAGCATCCCGCAAAGTTAATCAGCTAATCAACTTTTCGGCCTTCAATAAGCATTCGGCATATTCGGCTTCGGGATCACAATGAATGGTAATGGCGCTTCCTACAGCCACTTGGGCGTATTCTTTTTGGGCATGATAAGCAATGCTGCGAATCACCACATTGAAGTCGAAATTTCCATGCGGATCAATATAGCCGATGGAGCCCGAATAGAGTCCTCTGCGGAAGTGCTCTTGGCGGTCGATCAACTTAAGGGCCGAAATTTTGGGCGCCCCAGTCATGCTGCCCATAGGAAAGGAGTATTTGATAACATCTTCGAGGCTGTACTTCGCTTCGTTTAGTTCGCTGCGCACCGTGCTAATCATTTGGTGTACGGCTTTAAAGCTGTAAAGGCCAAAAAGCTCAGGTACACTCACGGTGTTTTTCGCGGCGGTGCGGGATAAATCGTTTCGCACTAAATCCACAATCATCACATTTTCGGCCCGTTCTTTCTCCGAACTTAAAAGGTGAGCCTTTTGCTCCTGATCGCGAATGGGGTCGGGATGTCGCGCTGCGGTGCCTTTAATGGGTTGGGAGATAATTTCCTTGCCGCGCTTGCGCAGATAGCGCTCGGGTGAAAAGCACAAGAGATAACGATCTTGATCGCGATAAAAACCACCAAAGGGCACTTGATGCCTGGGGTTTAATTCTCGAAAGCGCTGCAGGGGATTGAGCCTGCCCTTGGCCTCGAATAAGGTGCAGTAATTTATTTCGTAGATATTGCCGAACTGCAGTTCCTCTTTCAGCTTTTGGAGGTCCTTTAAATAGGTCTCTTTGCTGCTTTGGGCCTTAAATTCGAGATTACTTATCGGTGCTTTACTGGGCTCCTCATCTGGAAGACACGCTAAAAAAGCATTTGCACTCGGGTATTCGTAGGACCTGATTTCCCAGTAACCCTGCTTAAGCTGAGCGATGGTTTCGGGAATAAAGAATTGCAGGTCGGCCCATTCCAGTTCATCGGGATGCCGGCTGCCTAAATCCTCCAATTGGTTCTTTAAATCAAAAGCTAAATGGCCAAAAAGCCAGTCTTGATGTTCCTCCCGAAAATGGCGTAAGCCTTCCAAAGTGCCGCGGTAAATGGCCCGCGCTTCAAAGGCAATTAAAACATTGTAGGCGCCGTAAGGGTCGGGATTGGCATGACTATCTAAAAAAATACAATGGAGACTTTGCGCCGCCAAAGCTTCTATTTTTTCGCGGAGGCCAGCTTCTGCTTTTAATTGAAACTGATAAGGAGCCATCATTCGGGGCGGTACTCTTTCAGGAATACCTTCTTAAGCATGTTTTGGATAATGCGCAGGTTGATGGGTTTGGTCACATAATCGTCCATACCGGCCTCCATAAACTTCTCTCGATCTCCTTCCATAGCATTGGCGGTCATGGCAATAATGGTGGGGCGGTCTTTCCCGTATTTAAGAATAAGCTCTTTGGTGGCTTGGATGCCGTCCATCTCTGGCATTTGGATATCCATAAAAATAAGGTCGTAATCCTGACGCTCCAGGGCTTCGAGTACTTCCAAGCCATTGGCGGCAATGTCGGCGTTGTACCCCATTTTCTTCAGGGTTAATACCGCCAGTTTTTGATTTACCGCATTATCCTCGGCCAATAGAATACGCAAGGGGAACTTCTCCCCAAGGTCCTGTAGTAATTGCTCTTGCGGCTTCTCAGTTTTAGCGGGAGCCGCTTTTTCCTTATCTCTAAAAATTTCGCCCATGCACTGCATCAGCTGGGAGTGCTTAGTTGGTTTATTGAGGTAATAGCGGAAGAGACGGTGTTTTTCCGCTTCCTCCATTTCCACATAAGCGGAGCTAAGCATAATGATAGGCAGCTCGGGTTTGGCCTCCTTGAGCTTGCGACTTAAATCTAAGCCACTTAACATCGGCATTTCGTAGTCGGTAATCAGCAGGTCTACCTCTTGCTTTAAGGTAGACTCCAAGCCAATCCGAGGGTCCGATTCGGAAAAAGCCTGCATACCCCATAAACGCAACTGCTTTAAGAGAACCCTTAAATTCGTGTTGTTGTCGTCGATGACCATCACCCGACGATTTTTTAGGGTTTGCAATAAACGTTCTTCGTCCTTATCAATACTGCGGTCGGCTTGAGCGGCCTTAATAGTAAAGTGGAAAGTGGAGCCCTGTCCGCTCTTACTTTCGACCCAAATTTCGCCTTTCATCAATCGCGTTAAGCGCTGCGAGATGGCTAATCCTAAGCCGGTGCCGCCATATTTACGGGTGGTGGAACTGTCGGCCTGACTAAAGGCGCGGAAGAGCTTTTCTTGTTGGCTGGGGCTCATACCAATTCCGGTGTCGCGCACCGAGAAGTGAATTTCGTATTTCGAATCCTTAAACTCCTTCAATTCTGCTTTAAGTTCAATCTCCCCCGCTTCGGTAAACTTAATCGCATTGGTAAGGAGGTTAATCAATATTTGCCGCAAACGCGTAATATCACCAATAATGTAAGGAGGGATTTTAGGATCGATGCTGTAAATGAGCTCCAGGTTTTTCTCGGCAATTTTATTGGAAAGCAATTCGATTGATTCCTCCATGCATTGCTTTATGGCGAAGGGATATTCTTCTAAATCCATATTCCCGGCTTCAATTTTACTGAAATCGAGAATGTCGTTAATGATGCTTAAAAGCGTGTCGCCACTCAGGCGAATGGTATTCACAAAATCTCTTTGCTCATCGTCCAATTGCGTTTGCAAGAGGAGGGAGGTCATGCCAATTACCCCGTTCATGGGAGTGCGGATTTCGTGGCTCATGGTCGCCAGGAATTCCGATTTAGCCTTAGCGGCCTGCTCGGCTTTTTCCTTCGCTTCAATTAATTGCTTACGCGATTGCTCAGCCGAAATTTCGGCGCCCAGCCAACGAGCAATTAACTTTAGTAAATCGAGCTCGGTGTCGCTAATTTGGTGCTTACTAGCTTCGGGACTGTTAAAGTTTAGGGTGCCAAAAATGCCGGAGTCGGTTACAATTGGCGCCCCTAAATAAGCCTTAATGGGGAAATTGGGAATCTTAGTGGTAACCTCCGGAGCGGTTTCTTCATTGTGGAAACCAAAGGCATTGCGGGTTTTAAAAATAATTTCGCTTAGGGTCCCTTTTAGGGGGAGCACCCGATTAATGTCCACCTTGCCCTCCTTGCAAAAAGCATAGGTCGCTTTATAGGTATAATTCGTTTCGTCAATCTCGGTTACCACCCCAATAGGTAATTGGAAGCGCTCTGTTCCCAATTCTAATATTTGATGGGTCTTTTCCTCGAAACTTAAATTTGGGTCGGCGGAAATAGCGTAAAGCTTTCGAATCGCTTCTTCATTGCGTTTTAGCGTTTGCTCGGCCCTACGTTTATCGGTGATGTCGTTTACCGTCCATACGATTCCGCGATTAAACTTATAGCCTCCGAACTCTACCACTCTCTTCTGGCCGTCTTTGCGGTACACCGGGAATAAAAAGGGTTCAATACTCCCTTCTTCCAATACATTTTGGTATTGATTTAAAATCTCATCCGAACGATCCCTGTAAACTTTTGTAAAGAACTTTTCGGTGGTGTTTATTTCCTGCGCGGGGAAGCCTAATATTTCGGTGGTTCTTTTATTGGCCAAAAGTTCCTCGTCCTGCACCAAAATGGCACCCACCGGCAGATTATCAATCACCCCGAGGAGTTCCTGCTCACTATCCCGAAGTTTTAAGCGCGCTAGTTCTACTTCCTTAACGTAGGCTTTCAGTTCCTCCTGACTAGTAGCGAGGGCATTGCGCTGTCGCTCTAATTCTTGGTTATAGTCTTTTTCAGACTCCAGTAAGCGACTTAATTTTTTCCCCGTTTCACGGCTGCTCTCCAAGCTCTTAAGGCGTTCGGCGTATTCTCTTTTATGCTGCTGAAAGATGGGGAGGAAAAAGAGGATGGAGAGTAAGATGAATATGGTTCCTACGGCAATAAAAGCCAACGTATTGAGGTAGTGTTCTTTTTCGTTTTTCTCGACCGAGTCTTGGGCATAGGCTTGCACCATCAACTCAAGGTAGTCGAGCATCCGATCACTATCCATTAAGATACTGCGGCCTAAACTACGCGCTTCTTCGGTGCTAAGGCTGCCTGAGCAGTAATCGCCCAAATGGGCCGCTTGCTCAATGTAGCGATTGCGCAATTTTTCATAACGCTGGTGAAGCGAGTCCACTTTTAAACGCGTTTTTTCTTGCACCAGCCAGTATAGAGGTCCGTCTCTTAGTAAGGCTTCCTGCTCCAGGTATTTCTCGAGGGTATTTTCCAGGTCGGTGCAGCTTTTTTGCACCTCGCGTACTTGGGTAAATTCGGTAATGTGGAGCGCTTCTTTACTCAGGCGTTGGGAGAGCATGCGCTGTCGTCCTGCAGTATTTATACGCTGCGCATCATATTCCTGGGCAGCGTGGGTACGCTTTAAAAAGAAATAAAGCAGAAAGCTGATAAAAACAATCAGCAAAATATAACTAATGTAGGCCCACTTTATATTGCGCATCAAGGCATGGCTAAGGCTACAAAGCTAGCTAAAAGCCTAAAAAAAAGAGGCCTAATTACTAGACCTCTTTTTTTTTAATGATATTCCATTTAGGAATTAAACGTGCAATGGACGATTGTCGGTTGCCGCTAAAGCCGCTTCTTTTACGGCCTCCGCAAAGGTGGGGTGGGCGTGACTCATCCGGGCAATGTCTTCGGCCGAAGCGCGATATTCCATGGCTACTACGCCTTCGGCTACTAAGTCGGCAGCGCGTGGGCCAATCACATGGAAACCTAAGATCTCGTCGGTTTCCTTATCCGATAATATTTTCACCAGGCCTTCGAGGTCGCCGCTAGCGCGGGCTCTACCAAGCGCGCGGAAGGGGAAGGATCCCACCTTGTATTGGGCACCATCCTCTTTTAATTGCTCCTCGGTTTTACCAACTGAAGCTACCTCGGGCCAAGTATAAACTACCCCTGGAATTAAGTCGTAATTGATATGTGGCTTTTGACCGGCTAAACGCTCGGCTACAAATACACCTTCTTCTTCTGCTTTGTGAGCCAGCATGGCGCCTTTAATTACGTCGCCAATAGCATAAATGTGAGATTTGGCAGTTTGCAAGTGCTCATTCACCTCAATCTTTCCGCGCTCTCCCGCTTTTAGTCCGGCTGCTTCCAAGTTAAGACCTTCGGTGTAAGCGCTGCGTCCAACCGCTACTAAGCAGTAGTCTGCTTCAAAGCTTACTTCTTCGTCCTTTTTGTTGGTGGCCTTTACGGTAACAGTATCCCCTTTACGGCTCACATCACTCACCTTATGGCTAAACTGGAACTTAATGCCCAGTTTTTTAAGGGACTTCGTGATTTCTTTACTCATGGCACCATCGAAAGTAGGGATGGCCCGATCGAGGTATTCCACTACTGTTACTTCTGCCCCTAGGCGCGCGTACACACTACCCAGTTCGAGGCCAATAATACCGGCACCAATAACCACCATTTTCTTAGGTACTTCAGGAAGTTTTAGAGCTTCGGTGCTGCTTATGATTCGCTCCTTATCGAATTTGGCGAAAGGAAGCTCGGTAGGTTTAGAGCCCGTGGCGATGATGATATTCTTCGCCTCAATTTTTTGCTCCTCTTTACCGGCAATTTTAATGGTGTTTTCGTTTTCAAAGGAACCCAATCCTTCAAATACGCTGATCTTGTTTTTATCCATTAGGAATTTCACACCATCACAAGTTTGATCGACCACCGATTGCTTGCGAGCCACCATTTGCTCGAAGTTCACCTTGGGGGTGTTGATTTCGATGCCGTGCTCGGCAAAGGTTTTATGGGCATTGTGGAAATGCTCACTACTATCGAGTAAGGCTTTGGAAGGAATACATCCTACGTTTAAGCAAGTTCCACCAAGGGTTGAATATTTTTCAATGATCGCCGTTTTTAAGCCTAACTGGGCACAGCGAATGGCAGCAACATATCCTCCGGGACCGGAGCCAATTACTGCTACGTCAAATTTATCCATGAATCTTTGATTAGATTTTTAGAGGGCATAAAATTAGGGGTTTTATGCGAGACCGCTCCCCGCTATTAGGCTTAGATTTTGCAAGCCTTTTCGCTAGCTTAGACAACACCAAGATTTGATTATTGTTACCTCTGGACTTTAAGATGAGTGGTTACATTGCCAAAAATGTTATTTATAACTTTAATGCTTTTTCTTCTTACTAGCTCTAGTGGATTTGCTGACTGTGACACGCTTAGTTCTTACGATTTGGACTCAAGGTGGGAGTCGTTTTCCTAAAACCTTAGCTGCCTTGATTCGATTTATCCGAGCAAAGAAGGTAAGTGCTAAAACTTATAGAAATGGATAAACTAAAATTTCATTTGGTCTCTTGCTTTTTGATAAGTGTCTTTCTGCTTGCTGGCTGCAAGATGATTAAACCTAATTCTATTAGTGAAAATTCGGACCTTGAAATCGTGGTTGAACTTGTGAGTTTATCAGCATTAGAAAGTACTCTCTACGAGCTAAAGGAAAATTCCATAAAGGTTTGGAAGGATGGGGAGATAATATACAAGTCTAAAATTTTGTTAGAAGATTGGTCCAATGTGATTGCAAATAAAAATGCGCTATCAGGACTCAAAGTTTACTATGACTCAAATGTGATGGATGGCTTTGTGTGGAAGGTTGTTATACGTCGCAATGGTGGAATACAATTCCTTTATTTAAACAATGTTTGTTTCGATCAAACCAATTCCTTGTTCGCCTCAATAAACGATTTACTCCCTATTGGAGTAGAAAGAATCCTGATTAAGGATGACTGCCAAAACTCCAAATGAGAAACTTATTTTTAAAACCGTGATTTTTCGTGAGCTTCAAAAGTCTAGAAGTGTTGATTTCTATTTTGGCTCTTTAGCACACTTTTCTATCCAGTGCCTTTTTTTAGGTCACACATTGCTTTCTTAGTCTGAGATTAAGTTGATAAAGGGGAGAACGGTCTTTACATGAAACTTACAAAGCTCCTATCGGCACCAAATCTTGGAAGTGAAGGTTAGCGGTCACTTTAGATAATTTGACGCAGGAAATTTTTCGGCTCAGAATTTATTATTTAATGAGCCGATTCCCTTTTTTAATCGGCTCATTTCACTGTTACTTCAAGCCAAAAGAGCAAAGTTTTTTTATCCCTAAGTTCTATTCACCTACAAAAGTCTTGTGCGTCGAGAAAGGTATCGCCTGCCAAAGCCTAGTGCGGCGGCATGCAATGCGCTGAAGCAATCACACAAAACCCCATCCACCATTCCACCAATTCACCATCCCCCCCGAATATTCACCTCGCAGGACAGTCCCCTTCGCGGGGCGAAGGGGTGGATTCCGACGTATGTCGGAAGACAGTCCCTTCATTACATCACGGGCTGTAATACGGGGTAAGATTAATTTATTAGATCATGTCTTTGGTTACTAGGTCTTCTAAAGATTGATTCACGTTTTTGGTGACCTAAGTCCATACTCATAAACAGTTCTTCTCTTTCATTTTTGCTTGATCAACCGAGAGCTTTGCTCGAGCTCACGAACTCAATTGAAAATAGGTAGGACGTTCGTAACAACGAAATTCGCCGTCGCTAAAGCTATGGCGAATACATCCCGCCGCCGCTAGAGCTATGGCGGGCGAATAAATCAAGGCTTGGAAGGTACGCCTCTAAAATGCTTGTAGCCTCCTGCTTCGGTGCACGAGTTAGATTGCTTTTTTGGTAAGCTAATATTGTTCTCTTTAACAGTTCTTTTCTTTCATTTTTTCTTGATAAAAAACGAAACAAAAAATCAAGGGCCCTGAAAGGCAATTTCGCGAAGCAGCCTGCGGCGTGCTCCGCAAACCGCCGACTCGTGGGCTGGGCCAGCACGATGAAGCATTTTTCTGGATTGAAATATTTTCTCCATTGGCCTTATTGAGTCCTGAATGCTGCCCTACGAGCGGACTATTGCTGCTCAGGCCCCATTCTCCTCCGAATAAGAATTGCATACAGGAAACGAATATCGCTCTTTTTGCAATCTTTAAACATGGTCTCAGATTCCAAAACTTACCTATGGAAGCATTCGGCCTTTCCCCAGTGATCGAGAGGACCTGAGCGCAATTGCGTCCGCCTTGGGCGGAAGAAGCATGGAGCGATTAGGGCCGAACAGTTTTGCCGACTAAAAAGAGGCAAAAATCACCTAGGGAAAGGCCTAGCCTTTTTGGATACTTTTTGGCAATGAAAAAAGTATCGTAAAAACTCAGCTAGTCGTATACTTCCATTTTCTTGGCTGCCCTTCCTAGGCCGGATAGGTCCACACAGAATTTTAGATTTAAAGGATAACCCTTGGGATTCTGGTGCATTTATCGTGTATCGTCCACCAGTCAACCAATCTTCTAATCCACCAATTCACCAATCTACCAATCCACCAATCCACCAATCCCCCCCTCCCCAAATCCCAAATAACAATAACTTTGTCCCATGGTGAGCAAAGAACAATTGCAGGAACTGCAAAACCGCTTAAAGTCACTTCAAGAATATTTACAAATTGAAGACAAGCGGATTCAAATTATAAATGAAGAGGAAAAAACCGCCGATGCTGGATTTTGGGAAGACCAAAAAACCGCCCAGCAGGTGATGAAAAAAATAAGGGGTTTAAAGTTTTGGGTAGAATCCTACGATGAACTTGCCGCGGCCGTAGAGGAGGTGAATTTAGGGATTGAATTTCACGAGCTTGGAGAGCTAGAAGAGGAGGAATTGGATGGCATGCATGCTAAGGCCGTTAAAACTTTAGAGGACCTCGAATTCCGCAATATGCTATCGGGAGAAGAGGATCAATTAAGTGCCGTTTTGCAAATTACCGCAGGAGCGGGCGGAACGGAGTCTTGCGATTGGGCCTCCATGCTGATGCGGATGTATATCCGTTATGCCGAACGTCAGAATTTTAAAGTTCGCGAGCTCAATTACCAGGATGGCGATGTAGCGGGGATTAAAACCGTAACCCTCGAAATTGAAGGGGATTTTGCCTTTGGATACCTAAAAGGAGAGAATGGTGTGCATCGTCTAGTGCGGATTTCACCTTTCGATAGTAATGCAAAGCGCCATACCAGCTTTGCCTCGGTGTATGTTTATCCATTGGTGGACGACTCTATTGAAATTGACATCAATCCTTCCGATATCGAGTGGGATACCTTCCGGTCTGGTGGTGCGGGCGGACAGAACGTGAACAAAGTAGAAACCGGAGTTCGTTTAAAGCACGGCCCCTCCGGGATTATTATTGAAAATACCGAAAGTCGTTCGCAACTGCAGAATAAGGATAAAGCGATGCAGCTTTTAAAGTCGCAGCTTTTCGAAATTGAATTGGAGGCTAAGAATGCCAAGCGCGCCGAAATTGAGGCAGGGAAAAAGAAAATTGAATGGGGAAGTCAGATCCGGAATTACGTTTTACATCCCTATAAATTGATCAAGGACGTGCGAACCGCCGAGGAAACCTCAAATGTGGATCAGGTGCTCGACGGCGACTTAGATGCCTTTATCAAGGCTTATTTAATGAGTCAGGGGCAAGGTGCTAATTCCACCGTTGAATAAGGAAAACCTATTACACTCTCATCCGCTGTGGCTTTTTCGCAAATGCTTAGTAATTTGCTAGAAATTAGCTCCCCTTGAGAACCCTATTGCTTTCCATCTTACTGGTTTTTGGCTTATCAGCCCAAGAACAAGGCTTTGTGCCCAATGCGGGGCAATGGGAGGGTAACTTTGATTTTAGGCTCCATCAGCCGGAAGGCTATGTGTATTTAAAGGCAGCCGAGCAGAGGGTAGTGCTTTTAGATAAGCCAGAGCATGATCACCATGAACATCACCAAGAACAGGGACCTCTTAAAGGACATGTATATAATATGTCTTGGATTGGGGCCGATACCAATGCCCGCATCAGCAAGGCGGTTTTTAAAGGTCAGCCGAAGCTCAATTACTTATTAGGCAAAGACCCAAAGTACTGGCAATCGGGATTAAGTCAATACCATGAAGTAATCTACCACGACCTTTACCCCAATATCGATTTACGCTATTACATTGGCTCTTATGGCCTGCTTCGCTTCGATTTTATCGTGCATCCCGGTGGTGACCCCGAAAGCATTCAATGGGAAATTGAAGGGGTAGAGGAACAGGGCTTATTATCGGGTAACCTCACCTTAATAACCAGTTTAGGCTCAGCAGAATATACCGCTCCCGAAAGTTTCCAAAATGGGGAGTCCGTGGCTTCCTCCTTCCGGCAAATTAAAGCCGGAGTTTACGGATTTAAGGTGGGCGATTATAATCGGAAGGAAAAGTTGATCATAGACCCCACCTTGGTTTTTAGCACCTATAGCGGAAGCCTCGATGATAACTTCGGCTTTTCGGCCACTTATGGCGAAGATGGTTCGGGATATGGAGCGGGTATCAATTATGGTTACGGTCAGATTTGGCGCGGTTACCCCACCACCCTTGGCGCTTTCCAGGATAGCTCGCAAGGGGGAAGGGTAGATGCGACCATCTCTAAATATACCGCTGATGGAACGGCGATGATTTACGGTACCTACTTAGGCGGCCTGGGTAACGATGTGCCCTTTAGCTTGCTAGAAGGTCCTAATAAAAGTTTGATTGTACTCGGCGTAACGGGCTCCATCGACTTTCCCGTTACGGCCAATGGTTTTGATACCAGCTTTGCAGAAGGACCTAAGGATACTCTTGTCATTGGCGGTACATTAGCTATGAACCGGGGTTCGCAAATTTTCCTAAGCATTTTAGATAGCACTGGGGGCGCTCTTTTGGGTTCTACCTTCTTTGGTGATAGCATGCCTGATGGACATAATAAGCGCCTGATCTATAATTATGGCGATGCGGCTAGGGGCGATATTACCTTAGATAATCAAGGGAATATTATTGTAAGTTCCTATACCATGAGTGCCAATTTGCCTACTGGTTTGGCGACCAACTCCAGTCACCAAGGTGCACAAGACGGCCTGGTTTTATCCTTTAATGCCGATTTAAGTAGTCTTAATTGGGCCTCTTACATTGGTGGCGAGGATCAAGATGCCTGTATTTCTTTACGCTATACTAATACCGGTCGACTCTTTGTTACGGGGGCCACCAAGAGTGATAATATTCCTTACCCTAAAACCAATGCCTATCAAGAAACCCGACAAGGCGGGATCGACGCATTTGTAGCTGAAATTAATCCGGCAGATGGCAATGTTTTAAAGTTCACCTATAGCGGAACCCCAGATGATGACCTCTCCTTTTTTGTAGACTATACCCCAGCGGGTGATCTGGTTATTTTCGGGCAAACCAATGGTATTTGGCCGATGGTGGGCACTAATGTATGGGGACAGGATAGTAGTTCTCAGTTCTTACAAGAGTTTTCTCCCGATCTAAGCAGTCTATTACATTCCACCTCTTTTGGTACCGGCAAGCGTTCGGAAGTGAATATCAGTCCTACCGCTTTAATGGTTTCCGATTGTGGCGATATATTTATTTCGGGATGGGGGGCATCGTATAACAACCCCAATACCCAGTTGGGGACCATGGGTTACCCTGCAGGAATGCCCTTAACGCCCGATGCCTATCGCAGCAATTTCGATTTATTATCCCGCACCAACGATACTCTTGGCGACTTTTATTTTATGCGTTTAGATGCCTCTTGGCAGCGATTGACCTATGGAACCTATTTTGGAATGTTGGGGGGCTCCGACCATGTGGACGGAGGTAGTTCTCGCTTTCGCCGTGATGGAAGTATTTTCCAAGCGGTTTGCTCTTGTGGGGCGTCTACTTTTCCAATCACCCCAGGAGCTTATGAGGACACCATAAAAAGTAATCGTTGCAATCTGGTGGTTTTCCGTTTCGATATGGATGCCGATACTGTAGCGGCGCGGGTTAACATTTCTCCTTTGTTTTCGGATAGTGTTTGTTTGCCGGCTGATGTGCAATTTTTAGATCGAAGCTTTAATGCGGACATTACCCTGGTTCGAGACCCACAGGGTAATATCGACACCTTAGATGGTCAGCTTTTTCCCGTTTTGAATATTGGGGCCAATACTTTTTGGTTTACCGCCTTGGATACTAATTGCAACCTCATTGATTCGACCGAGCTAACCGTTTACGCATTTAATGAGGTCTTGGAAGCGGACTTTCGCTACGAATACGACAGTTGTCGGGGAGATGGGCAGGTACAATTCCTAAACCGGAGCTCGGGCGCGCGCAGCTACCGCTGGGATTTTGGAGATGGTGCCAGCAGTAATCAGGAAGAACCCCAGCATACCTATTTACCGGGTTCTTATACCATTCGACTTATTGTAGAAGATTCGATTTGTGGGATTCAGGATACTTTGGAGCAAAGTCTGGAGGTATCGCTCTTAAACAATGAAACTGATTTTGTGGTGGAGAGTGATCCCTGCGACCCGGAGCGCAACCTTAAAGCCTATACCGCCTTGCCCTTAGGGCAAAATGGTTATCAAGAGGCAGAATGGTTTGTTGATGGTAATCTCGTGGGAACTGGGGACACCTTAAACTTTCAATTTAACGAAGGTGGCTTCTATCAGCTTAAGCTGTTTTACCGCGATAGTATTTGCAAGCGAACAGTAGAGAAGGAGCAAGAGCTCTTCTTTTATTCGGATGCCTTTGAGGTGCAGTTCCCTAATATCTTTACCCCTAATGGCGATGGCTTAAATGAGCGTTTTACCATCATTGATTTAGAAACGGTGGCCCCTTATTTGGCTTTTGCCAATATTGAAATTTACAATCGGAATGGTCAACGCTTGTTTGTCGGCGACCTCTTGCAAACAGCCTGGGATGGTAGATATGAAGGAACTGATGTTGCGCAGGCCGTATACTTTTATGTCCTGCATTATGAAGATATTTGCGGTACGAAAAAAGAACAAAACGGATTTCTCCATTTACAACGCTAAAAATGCAGTACTACCACAACCCTCGCTGTACTAAAAGCCGTCAAGGTTTAGCCTATCTCGAAGAAAAGGGCTTAAAGCCCGAAGTTATTCTCTATCAAAAGGAGCCTTTGAGCCCGATGGATATTGAATCTATTCTAGAAAAATTGGACCTCGAAGCTCGAGACTTGATTCGCGATAAGGAGAAAATCTGGAAGGAGGAATTTGCCGATAAAGAATTGGATGAAGATGAGCTCATTTTGCTGATGATTGAGCATCCTCAATTAATGGAACGTCCAATTTTGGTGAATGGCGAAAAAGCGGCTATCGGTCGTCCTACCGAAAATCTCGATTCGGCGCTTTAAAAATCTTGGACCAAGCCATAGATTAAGGGATTATCAGGGAAAAGTCGGAGGTTAATTTTTCCTTGCACCTCGGCGGCCGGATTACCTTTATCAAGCAATATCCGCCACTGATAGTCTCCGTCCTTTTTTGGACTTAGAGCCCGACTAATATATCGGGTATTAACGTCAATAGGGTGGGCATACCAGGCCACTTGCTCCTCAGCATCCATCACCTGGAAAACCAAATGCATAGGGCTTTCTATCGCTAAGCTGTCGAAATGCAGGACCACTTGATAACGGTCAAAAACCGCCGGGAGTTCCAGGTCCTCGCTTAGCAATTGGTATTGTTGATTCGTACTTTCTAAGGCCAGGTTTTCCAAAACAGGCAGGATGGTGTAGGTACTCTGATTTTTTGGGGACTGCCGACAAAAATGAAAAAGGCTAAAACCAAATTGGAAGTCGGCATGATGCAGCGCGTAGCCCGCATCTATCAGCTGTAAAGGCCAGTGTCCCGGGGCGGCATGATCCACTACTAAGCTAAACGCCTCTGCCGAAAGGCTATCGGTATTTAAAGATTCTAGGTATTGACCGGCCGGAACTTGCTGGTCGATTTGATGATAAAACTTCCATTTTTCAGGGCTCCAATGGTAATACAGATCTTCACCTTCCAGTTGGTGTTCTGCTAAAAAGCGGGCGGCCTCTTTTGGAGGAGCTTTTTGCCCATATTGGAAATAGGCCCGATCAGCGACCAAGGACCAAATTAGCAGAGCACTTAAGACTAGCTGAAGGTATGGCGATTTCCAATGCGGCTCCTTCTGGAAAAACAGAAAGGGACTGAGGAAGATTAAACTGGAAAACTGTAATACGGGATTGCGGAAAATCGAATACAGAAAAGCGATTAGGAAGACACTCAGAAACCAAATCCAGCCCTCCCAAAATTTGCTTCGCCAAGCATTGATAAGAAGCACAAGCATGATACCCGCCGCGATGTAAGGACCAAGGATGAAGTAATTAAAGAGGTAGTGAAAAAAGTTTAGGAGCCAATCTGCTTTGGGTGTACCTAACCATTGGCCTACTCCCCCTAATTGTAACTGATACCAGAAAGTACCGAGGTAGGGGCTAAAAAGTGCCAAAACCGCAAGGCCAAGCCATAACCAGGGTTTTGGGTTTTTACGATCGCGCCATATGGCATGAAGTCCAATAAGCAGCACCGAGAGCAAGGCCAGGTAATGCGTGAAGGCCGCCAGAATAGCCCCTAAACCAAAAAGGAGGAGGTATTTATTTTTACGTGCTCGGTAAAACCAAGCGAAGTAAGCATAGGCACTTAAGGCTACAAAAAACATCCCGTAGGCATAAGGGCGAGCCACTTGATGATGATACAGGAAAAGCTCACTGAAGGCGATAATAGCTACTGGCATCAATTCACCTCTTGACTGGGCATTGACAAAAATGCTGCTCCGATATACCAGGAACATACTCCCTAAACCCAACAGTACCGAAGGTAATTTCACCCAAAATTCCTGGTACTGCACCAATGGGGCCCAATAGTAAAGGAATACCTGCACCAGGGGAGGGTGTCCGTCGACCTTAATGGCTTTTTCAAATAGTTCGGAAAGACTATCAAATTGTGTTCTGTAAAGCGCACTTAATTCATCATGGGAAAAATCGGCTTCCGCTAAATTCCAAAAGCGTAAAAAGGCCGCAAGGGCTACTAGGAGAACAAAAGGCCAATGCTCCCTTAAAAGGTTCGCTATCGCTCGATTCCTGCCTGCCAAAGTAAAAAGCTGTATTCCATTGCTGTTTCTTTAAGCGCTTCAAAACGCCCGCTGGCCCCACCGTGACCAGTACTCATATTGCAATACATGAGGATGTGATTTTCGCCTTGCTGGTGATCGCGCAATTTAGCACACCACTTGGCCGGTTCCCAATATTGTACTTGTGAGTCGTGCAAACCGGTCGTGATTAATAAATTGGGATAGGCTTGTTCCTTTACATTATCGTAGGGCGAATAGGACTTCATATACTGATAGTATTCCTCTTCTTTAGGATTGCCCCATTCATCAAACTCCCCGGTTGTTAAGGGAATGCTTTCATCGAGCATGGTGGTTACCACATCAACAAAAGGAACGGCGGCAATAACCGCTTTAAAAAGTTCGGGTTTCCAGTTAATTACGGTGCCCATCAACAGGCCTCCAGCGCTGCCTCCCATCGCGAAAAGTTGCTCTGGTGCGGTTATTTTATCCGCTACCAAACCTTCGGCAACCGCTATAAAATCGGAAAAGCTATTTCGTTTATGGAGCATTTTTCCCTTTTCGTACCATTCTCTTCCGAGATACTGTCCACCCCGAATATGCGCTATGGCAAAGGTGAACCCCCGATCGAGCAAGCTTAGGCGATTGCTGGAAAATCCCGGCTCCACAGTAATACCATAGGAGCCATAGCCATAGAGTAAAAGTTTATTGGGTCCCGATTCTTGAGCATCCGCTCGCCAAACCATTGAAACCGGAATCTCGGTGCCGTCCTCCGCTTTATACCAACGGCGCTCTTCACGGTAGCGACTGCTATCAAAATCGCCCAGTACTTCTTGTTCTTTTAAGACGCGCTTTTCACCCGTGGCCATGTCGTATTCCATAATGGAATAGGGTTGAACCAAGCTGGAATAGGAGTACCGTAGTTTTTCGCTTTCAAAGGAGGGATTTAAGCCAATCCCTGCGGTATAGGTTTCGCTGCCAAAATCGAGGTAATGATCCTTACTACCGTCCCAATGCCTCACGCGTAAGCGGCTTAAGCCATTACTGCGCTCCTCTAAAACCAAGTATTTTTCAAACAGCTCGAGGCCTTCGAGGTAAACCTCTTCTCGATGCGGGATAAGATCTTCCCAATGTTCTTTTTGGGTTTTTTCTAAAGGCGTGCGCATCAATTTAAAATTTTGCGCTTTTTGATAATTGGTCCGGATATACCAATGCGCGCCATAATGCGCTACCGAATACTCCAGCTCGCGTTCCCGGGCTTGAATAAGATTAAAATTCCCCAAGGGATTGTTCGCGTCGAGGTAGCGGTATTCATTGCTAAGGGTGCTATGACTGCCTATCATAATATATGTACCACTCTTGCTGCGGTACACCGAACATAAAAAGCTTGGGTCCTCTTCTTCGTAAACTAAGATATCGGTATTAGGGTCGCTGCCTAGGCGGTGCCGGTAAATTTTGGCCGGACGCAGGGTATCGTCTTTCTGGGTATAAAAAACATGTTGATTGTCACTTGCCCAAGCCGCAGAGCCCGTGCAATTAGGCAGTTCATAATGTTCCTCTTTTCCAGTACTTAAATTTCGAAAGCGAATTTTGTAGATGCGCCGACTTTGATCATCGTAACCATAAGCGAGGATCTGGCGATTGGGACTCACACTCATCCCGCCAATTTGGTAATAATCCTTACCGCTGGCCTCCACATTAACATCTAGCATAACTTCTTCCTCCGCTTCCAGGTCATTCTTTTTGCGGCAGTAAATGGGGTGGTCCTGTCCCTCTTGGTAGCGCACATAGTACCAATACCCATTTTTAAAATAGGGTACCGAGCTATCGTCTTCTTTAATGCGAGCCTTAAGTTCTAAAAAGAGCTTTTCTTCCAGGGGCTTGAGGCCCGACATCACCGCCTCCCGATAATCATTCTCCGAATTTAGATAAGCAATGGTATCGGGGTTTTCCCGTTCCCGCAGCCAGTAATAAGGGTCTACACGGGTGTCGCCGTGCATTTCGAGGCTTTCCGGTTTTTGGCCAGCACGCGGAATCGGAAGGTTTTGAGACATGGTCCTGAAGTTTGAGGCTAAGTTCCTGATTTTTTCTTGGCTGTCAAGCGGGGTTAAGCAGTCCTATTTATATCTTGCAGCAACACTAAAAAGGAGAACATGAGCCAAGAGGGAATGCTACGCGAAGGCGCTTTAAAAGATAAAGTCATTGTAATTACCGGTGGAGGAACCGGCCTAGGAAGGGCTATGGGTTCCTATTTTTTAGAGCTCGGTGCGAAGCTGGCTATTTGCGGTCGTCGCAAAGAAGTTTTGGAGAAAGCGGCATCGGAGATGATGGAAGCGCATGGCAGTGAGGTGTTTACCTTTCCATGTGATGTGCGGAAGTATGATGAGGTGGAAGCTTTCCGCGATGCGACCCTAGCCCATTATGGCAAAGTAGATGTGCTCCTTAATAATGCCGCTGGTAATTTTATTAGTCCGACCGAACGTCTTTCTCCCGGTGCTTTTGATGCGGTTATCGACATTGTTTTAAAAGGCACTAAAAACTGTACCCTTGCTTTTGGTAAGAACTGGATTCAGAAGGAGGAGAAAAATAAAGTTGTCCTAAGTATCACCACAACTTATGCGGCCACGGGTTCCGCCTTTGTGGTACCCTCGGCCATGGCTAAGGCGGGTGTTTCGGCCATGACTCGCTCCTTAGCGGTAGAGTGGGCCCGTTATGGTATTCGTTTTAATGCCATTGCACCCGGTCCTTTTCCTACCGAAGGTGCCTGGAGCCGATTGTTGCCCGGCGATATTCCAGACATGTTAAAAATCGAAAACCAAGTTCCTTTAAAGCGCGCTGGTACCATGCAGGAACTGGCCAATTTAGCCGCTTTTCTGGTGAGTGATTTTGCCGCCTATATGAATGGCGAAATTGTTACCATTGATGGAGGTGAATGGCTGTTAGGAGCTGGAGAGTTAAACTTTTTAGAAGCAGTACCCGATGAAATGTGGGATTGGATTGGTGAAGCTACCCGCAAGGGCAAGTAAGGCTTTACTCTTTAGTTTTTGTTTGTTGACTGTTGCTTGTCAAACCGGTACCAAACCACCGGAGCCCTTCGATTGGCAAGGTCACCGTGGGGCGCGTGGCGAAGCACCCGAGAATACCACCCAAGCGATGTTACGCGCTTTGCAAGAAGGCGTGAAAACCCTGGAAATGGATGTGGTCCTTTCTAAAGATTCGGTGGTTTTACTCTCTCATGAACCTTGGTTTAATCCCGAAATTTGTTTGAATGGGCAAGGAGAAGAATGGTTGGATACCGATGATGTAAACCTTTTCCATTACGATTACTCGGATATTGCGAAATGCGATTGCGGCAGCAAGCCGAATTCTCGTTTTCCCGGGCAAGAACATTTTGTGGCCGAGAAGCCACGCTTATTGGATGTGATATCAGCGGTGGAAGAAGCTTGCCTTTTAATGGATCGCCCCGAGCCTTTTTACAATATTGAGATCAAGTCGAGAGCCGAGTGGGATTCCCTGTATTATCCCAGTTTGGAGTTTTACTGCGATCGCGTTATGCAGGTTTTGGAAATTGCCAATTTGGGCGAGCGCCTTATCATCCAAAGTTTTGATCCGCGGGCATTAAACTACCTCCATCAAAATTATCCTAAGCTTCGATTGGCTTACCTTTCTGAAGATGGAACTCGTAGTGCAGCCGAGCAAATAAGTGACTTGGGCTTTATGCCTGAAATTTACAGTTGCGAATACGGGCTTTTAGATCGAACTACAGTAAGTGGATTACAATCCTCCGGTATCAAGGTTATTCCCTGGACTGTAAATGACTTAAAAGATGCCGAGCAATTGAAAGCCTGGGGAGTAGATGGGATTATTACCGATTACCCCGCGAAGATGATTGCGGCCTTCCCTAATTAGAACCCTATAATTTTTCGAGCTTGCGCTTAAATTCCCGAGCCCGATCGTGATCGCCAATCCGGCTGCAGATATCTTGCATTAATTCGTATACCTGGGCGGCATTTCCTTTATTGAAATGCCTCGACATCCATAGGATTAAAAGGGATTCCGCCGCTTTTAAAGTGCCATTATCTAAATGCTTGCTCAGTAATTCAGCCTGATGAATTAGGGCTTTTTCTTGAGTTTGGGGGTCGGCTTCTCGGTAAGCAGCATAAAACTCACCGTGAATAGTTTCATCCCAATTTTGATGTTGGTACCAGCTACTCATCTTATTTGCGAATACGGTCTAAGCCTTCTTTGGCCGGACGGTGAACGGGTAAAAGCTCGATGGTCTTACGGTAGTCCTTCTCGGCATTAATCACATCTCCCAACATTTCATAAGCATAACCTCTACCGTAATAGGCTTTGTAATTATGCTCGGGATCGGCGGCGATACTCTTGGAGTAATATTCTTTGGCTTCGCGATAGTCCTTTACAATCACGGTAAAGATGTAGCCCAAATTATAGAAGGCATCCGCATGCTGTGGATTAATCTGCGTGGCTTTGGTATAAGCTTCGATAGCCCGATTAAGCTCGTCGATGTTCATGTAATGCACCCCAAGTTTATAGTATACCTCGGCATTATTGGGCTGGAGTTCCAAAATGCGCTTGTAATAGTATTGGGCTAGGGTGTCGCCTCTTTGCGCCAAGGTTACACCGGTTAAATCTAAGGCCTCCACATAATCTTGATCGAGCTCGGTGGCTTTTTGAAAATAGCTGAGGGCTAAATTGGTGTCTTGCCGACTATCGCGAATAATGATTCCCTTATACAGGTAAGCTGGGGCAAAGTATTCGTCAATTTCAATAAGTTCGTTGGCATAGCGCAGGGCGGGCTCGAAGTTTTTAATACTGGCGTGAATCTTCACCAGGTTTAAACGACATTCAATCGCTTCGGGATCGGCCATGGCGCAATTGGTCCACATGTTTCGGGCTTGCCGACTTTGATTGCGAATCATGTATAATTCGCCGAGATTCAGCAGCAAATCTGGATTCATCGAATCGATGGCAAAAGCACGTTGAAAATCGAGCCAAGCGTTTTGCTGATTTCCATTGCGCAGCATGAAGCTGCCTCGCGCCACTAGGGCCGTAAGATTATTGGGCTCGCCTTCGAGTACGGCGTTCAAACTATCGAGCTTGGGATTAACCTTCGCTTTGGGAAGGCTAGACTGCAGACTATCCTGATTAGTCTGGGTGTTGTTTTCTTCTGTTTGCGGCTCCGATTGGCAACTCCAAATCAAGAGTAGACTAAGAGCAGCTAAGCTTTTCCAAATTCTCATGCTACGAAAATACATTGCTAAGGGGGAATAATTCAAATAGGGTCACACTTTAGAGTCGAAAATGAAAAAGAGATGCCTGTAAGCCAAAAAAAAGCCGCTCCATTAAGAACGGCTTTTTAATATATACGGTGAATGACCTGACTTATTTCGCGGCTATACTGGCCTTAATTTTAGCTTCGATCTCATCGGCTAATTCGGGATTGTCTTCCAATAACTGGCGTACGGCATCTCTACCTTGTCCCAGCTTTGTGTCTCCGTAGCTAAACCAGCTTCCTGACTTCTTTACAATTTCGTGGTCTACGCCCAGGTCAATGATTTCCCCAACTTTGGAAATTCCCTTGCCATAAAGAATATCAAATTCCGCCTGACGGAAGGGAGGGGCTACTTTGTTTTTCACCACCTTCACTCGCGCCCGGTTTCCGGTAACACCTTCCGAATCTTTGATTTGGGAGATGCGGCGAATATCCAATCGAACAGAAGCGTAAAATTTAAGCGCATTACCCCCGGTGGTTGTTTCGGGGTTGCCAAACATCACCCCAATTTTTTCGCGTAACTGGTTAATGAAGATGCAGCAGCAGTTGGTTTTGGAGATGGTTCCGGTAAGTTTTCGCAGGGCTTGAGACATCAAGCGCGCTTGCAGTCCCATTTTACTGTCGCCCATTTCACCTTCGATTTCACTCTTTGGCGTGAGTGCGGCAACCGAGTCTACAATTAAAAGATCGATGGCTCCAGAGCGAATAAGGTTATCCGCAATCTCTAAAGCTTGCTCCCCATTATCCGGCTGAGAAATGATAAGGTCCTCGGTGTTAATACCCAAATTTTCGGCGTACACCCGATCAAAGGCGTGCTCCGCATCAATAAAAGCAGCGATGCCTCCTTCCTTTTGTACCTCGGCAATCGCATGTAGGGTAAGAGTGGTTTTACCCGAACTTTCGGGACCGTAAATCTCCACTACACGACCTTTGGGATAACCATTAACCCCAAGGGCTAAATCTAATCCCAGAGAGCCAGAAGGAATGGTGGCAATTTTTTCCACGGCCGAGTCGCCCATGCGCATCACGGCACCTTTACCATAGGTTTTATCCAGTTTATCTAAAGTAAGCTTAAGGGCTTTTAACTTGGCGCTTTTATCGTCACTCATCTTTCAAATACATTAAATACTGTGCGAGCAAATATAGCGGCTTATTAGGCAGGGCGGAAATAAAAAAAGGCTCACTTCTTAACAGAAGCAAGCCTTAAACGCTTTTAAACGCTTTGGCTGATTTTATTAGTCCTTTAACTCTACAGTTTTACCAGACTTTGCTTCAAGCATACCACGAAGGTGCTCGATTTCTGCTTCCGAACGCTTTTGTAATTCGCGTTGGAAGGAAGTCATGATATCTTCAATTTCATCACCGGTAAAGTGAGAAAAGAATTGTACTGCAAAAGCATTCTTTAATCCGCGCTCCCCCCGCACTGCGATTTGACTTTTAAGGTACTCAGCCACTTGCTTAGGCGTGTGCGCTGATTTTGGTACTCTAGACATAGTATGAGTTTTTAAACGTTTATAAAAACCTTTTAATCAAAAGGCATTACAAAAGTAAATAATTTTGAATTTAATATTTGTAGAACAGTCCGATTTGGGTACGTATAAAAGGAAAATCAATGCTAATTGAACCGCCTCGAATTTTATACCCATAAACCTTAATCTGAATACTAATAAAATCGGCTTTCAAAATGCTTATAAAAACCTTTAGTAGTGCGGTGATTGGTGTTAATGCTACCACCATCACAGTAGAAACGCATACCGATCAAGGCATCAACTTTTTCTTGGTGGGATTACCCGATTCGGCCGTAAAGGAGAGTCAGCATCGCATTGTGGCTGCCCTTAAGAACAATGGCTTAAAATGGCCGGGCTTCCGCATTACGGTAAACCTGGCACCGGCCGATATTCGCAAAGAAGGCTCGGCCTATGATTTGCCTATTGCCCTTGGTGTATTGGCTTCTTCAGGTCAAAAAGAATTTCCGGAACTAGCCGATTATTTAATTCTTGGAGAGTTATCATTGGATGGAGGCTTGGTGCCCGTAAATGGGGTCTTACCTTCAGTCTTACAAGCTAAAAAAGAGGGCTTTACTTCTGTTATCCTGCCCATTGAAAATGCAAAAGAGGCCGGTATGGTAGCGGGGATTAATATTTATGGGGCGGCGAATATTATGCATGCGGTTGCGCATTTAAGTGGGGAAAAAATATTAGAAAAGGTCGTTTTAAATGTAGAGGAACAGTTTGCTGATCGACGGAAAATTCCCAGCTTCGACTTCTCGGAAGTCCGCGGCCAGGTGAATGTAAAAAGAGCCTTGGAGATTGCTGCTGCGGGAGGTCATAATGTTATTCTAATCGGTCCGCCCGGTGCGGGTAAAACCATGCTTGCCAAGCGAATGGCCGGTATCTTACCACCCTTAAGTTTAAGTGAAGCTCTGGAAACCACCAAAGTGCATTCGGTGGCAGGTCGCTTGGAACGAGGACAAAGTATTGTGGCCGAGCGCCCTTTTCGCAGTCCCCACCACAGTATTTCCGATGTCGCTTTAGTTGGTGGGGGCGGCTACCCTCAACCCGGAGAAATTAGTTTGGCCCACAATGGAATCTTATTCCTCGATGAGCTTCCCGAGTTTAAGCGTACGGTTTTAGAAGTAATGCGACAACCTATGGAAGAACGGAAGGTAACCATCAGTCGAGCTCGCTTTAGTGTCGACTTCCCTGCTTCCTTTATGTTGGTGGCCTCTATGAATCCTTGTCCATGCGGTTTTTTCAATCATCCCCAAAAGGATTGTGTTTGTCCGCCCGGAGCAGTGCAGAAGTATCTAAACCGCATTTCGGGACCTTTATTAGATCGCATTGACTTGCACGTGGAAGTAAGTCCGGTGAGTTTTGATGCTATTGCCGATGCTGTACCGGCTGAATCCAGTGTGGCCATTCGTAAAAGGGTGGTGGAAGCTCGGGAAGTGCAAACGGAACGCTTCGCGGGATTAGAAGGCATGTATAGCAATGCGCAAATGCATAGTCGGCAATTAAGGGAGGTCTGCGCTTTGGATAAAGAAAGTCGGGATATGCTAAAACTGGCAATTGAGAAACTCAGTTTAAGCGGTCGGGCTTACGATCGCATTCTAAAAGTAGCCCGGACCATTGCCGATTTGGAACAAGCGACAAAGATCCGGGCGGAACATCTTGCAGAAGCGGTGCAGTACCGCAGCTTAGATCGGGAAACCTGGTTTGGGGTTTAAATTTCCTTCTCGAAAAGTACGCTTACCTTATTGAAGTCGGCAGCCGCATTAACCACCGCTAGGTACTCTTGGAAATACGCCTTAGGATAAGAGAACCCTTCGTAGTATTCACTAATCACTACTTTAACCTGATTGCCTTCAATGGTGTAATCGGATACGAAAATGGCTTCGTCTACTCCATCAATGTTTAAGCGTACGTCAAATTTCAATTTCTCGGGGTCGGCCAATCGGTAACCTTCGGGAATTTCAAATTCTATTTCGCGGTAATAGGTCCGGGTATAGGCATTGTAAATGTCAAAGTTCCGAACCGAATCTTCATCGTACATCTCCATTTGTGGACCAATAAGCTTCCCTACATTGAGTAAGATATCGCTTCCGGCATTTTCAATGATACGCACATCCTTTAGGGTACCCTTGGCTTGCAGGGGTTGGCGGCCCATGTAGATGGCCCGATCGTGCGTTAATTCTAAGTCCTCAACCGTTCCTTCTTCGTCGATATAACTAATGAGAGACTCTTCAATTTCCTCCAGGTCATCTTCATCATCAATCAATTCAAAAATTCCTTGGTAAGAACGCGCGGAATAACCAGTTAGGGCACGGTAAACATCTACTGAATTGTCCAATAAATCCGGACCTAAATTCACCTTGGCTAAAATAGTGTCCACCGTAAATGAGGCCGGTTGGAAAGGAATTTCACGGATGTCGGTAATCGCTACAATTTCGCCGCCCAAGTCGGTTTTCGACATAAACAGGGCGTCGGTTCCGGTAAAATTGTGGTTAATCAAGTTATTTCGCGAAACATTCTCACTGGGATCGATATATAAATCTTCATCAATCACATAAATTAAAAGCTCGGAAAGGAAATTGGTAGTTTGGAAGTCGCCATCAAATTGCAATTGATAACGATTGCTGGTATACACCAACTCGTATTCGAGGCCAAGCTCATCAAAAATGCGTGCGTACAATTGTAAGGCGCCGCTGCCATTAAACACCTTGTTTTCTTCTACAAATTCGAGATCACGTAAATCGGAAAAGCCCGCATTGTAGTAGGAGTAATTGTCTTTAATGTAGTGCTCCACTCGCAGGCCCAGCCCCAAGTCGGGTTCGGTATCGGCCAAATACTCGGAGGCATTCTCCGCTTCTTTCTTTATCACCTTGCGTTCCTTGCGGCTTAAATCCTTGGTAACGTAAGTGATGATATTTTGCGCCGTATAATTGTAAGAGGTGATGTCTTTAGCACCATTATACAAATTGCGATCCAGGGCAAAAATCACCCGCCCTTTAAGGGCATCGGCAGGCGTAACGGGCTCTTCCTCATAAGCAGGAACGGCCGTTTTGAAGTAGTAACGATTTTCGTACTCTAGGGCAGTGTCTTCAATAACACTATCCGGTAAATTGTAAATCTTGGTTTTCCAAGCGAGGTTCCAAGGACTAATTAAATCGAATTCAAAGTCTAAGATTTCATATTCATCCTGGAAAGTAACGCTTAAGCCACTGGTGCTTGGCTCCCGCTCATTTACATAGTAATACTCAATTTCTGAACCTACTTCCAAGCCTTCAAAGGCAAAGTAATCGTACTCTTGTTCGGGGTCATCTTCGAGCTGACCGGTTTGGATATCGTCTTCATCAATCTCAATTACCTTATCGCCGGTAAAGGCTCTGGCTCTAAATTTAAGGAGCTCATTGCCCTCTCCACTGGGTAGATACACGCGGTTGTACTCTTCCAAAGCACGGGTACTATTGAGGTAAACTCTTTGATGATACAAACGCTGCATCGCAAAGCGATCTTCCTCGTTGTAATAATAGTTGTAGATGTACTTCTCCTTGGTGATGATAGCAGCCGTACTGTCGTCGATTTCTCCTTCGAAACGCGCTTGATCTTCCTCCCAATCGTAGTCTTCGTAATTAAAATAGGCGGTGTATTCCTCTTCTTGAGCTTGTGTATTTTGATAGCCCACAAGCAGAAGCAGGGCTAATAAGTACTTACTTATTTTCATTGTTGGTTAAGTATTAAAGTTTGTTGGTATTCCTTGCGAAGGGCACGAATAAAATTGTTCCAGTCTTCTAGCTCCTCTTTCTCTACAAAGAGGGCTTTGAGCGCAATTTCCATTTCGTAGATAACGATATTGTCTTCCTGACGGTAGCTAATTTCAAAGCCAAATTTAGGATGTTCAAAGCTGCTGCCTTCGGGCAGATGAGATACCGTATAACCTTCGGGAATCTCCAATTCGAAATAGCGTTTAAATAGGGTGGCGTTTTTAAGCTCCAAGGCATTTTCGCGATCATCCTCTAATTTACCGCTGGCCAGTAATTGCTCGAGGTTCATATTTAGGATGAGCTTATCCCCGGTTTCGCGAGCGTATTGATTCAACTTCGTGGTGTAGTTGAAGGTGAGTGAGGTGTCGTGATCCTGATAATCCACCAGTTCGGATTTACAGCGATTATCCCCTTTCTCTAAATCGTATTTGATAAAGCTCTCTAAAGCGTCTTCATCTTTACGCTCTAAAACCCGCATCACCGAACTGCGATGGTAAATGCCGTAATCCTTACGTCCTTTACCAATCAGGCTGCCTTCCTCTAAAGTAAAGCGACAGGTATCGGTTTCATGGTTTTGCTCAGCTTTTAGCGTGGGCACCATTTTCAGTTTAAAATCATCGGGACCCAAATTGATTAGCGCCTGCTTACCTTGAGTAAAGCTACTGGGATAAGGGAAGGGTAAAAACTTATTGGTGGCATCCAAAAAGTAATACTCATCATTAAGCTTTACCGCCGCTATCATGTGATTATCGGACAAACCGGTGGGTACTTGCTCGTACGTGTAGGGGATGCTGCGAGTGCCAATCCAAACGTGATAAGCTTCCAATCCAGCATGGTTCATCATTTGCACCATTAGGTTGCCCATATCCTTACAATCGCCATAGCGCTTGGTGCATACAAAATTGGCTTCTCTCGGACGGAAACCGCCGTAGCCATCTTCAAAAGCAATGTAGCGGATGGAGTGGTTCACCCAATCGTAAATAGCCTTGGCTTTGGCGCGGTCGCTGCTTAGCCCTTTAACCAAACTGTCGGTAATACCAATCAGCTCTTCATTAGGGGCTTCCAAGCCATCTAAAAAGGTTTGGTAATAGCGGTGTAGGTCATTTACGTCGCCCAATACCTTTTCCACCGTTCCATCCGATTTGCGGAAGGATTTAATTCGGTAAACGATATGGGGACTTAAATAAAGTCGGTCGGGGGCACCGGATTCGTATTTCCGAGATTCCATCTCCTTGGTGCTCCAGCGGTGAATGGTTTCGCCTCGCTTTTTTTCGATGCTATGCTCAAAGAAGCTGCTGTCGCAATTGAAGTAATCATATTCAATCTCAATGCCTTCTTCTACCACCAGCATAAATACCTGTGATTTGGAATAAACATAGGGATCAAAAATTTCGCGGCCCACTAAAAAGGGTTCGTGGTACTCCTCTTCATACTCCAAAACGGTAATGGCCCCTTTAGTAAGTCCCTCAAAGGAGAAACTCTTGGCGCGAGTACCATTATGAAATACGTCCTCATCAATCAACTTGCGATCAACGATATCCCGCACGCGATTTTTGGAGTACTTATCGCGCTCCAAATTGGGCACCAAGGTATAGGCGTCGATGTCGGTGATCTCACTAAAGGGAGGCTCGTATTTCAAGGAAATTTCTCCCCGTCCGTTCAGCTCCTTATCGTTAATAAAAGTCATGAGCTTTATACGGTTGGTAATGAGGATTTCATCATCATCAATACTCAAGACGGTTTCGCTGTAGTTCTCTAAGCGAACCACGTCTTCATCCGTATATTCGATCATCAGGCTATTGGGGCTTTGCGCCCCGAGGTTTAATCCCAAAAGGACTAAACCTCCCAGTAAAAACCTATTCATAGAGGTCGTTACTGTAGAAAGTGTATTCAGCAAGCAGATTTCCATTTTCATCGTATTGTTTTTCTTTTCCGTGCTTTTTATCTAACATCCAATTTAATTCACGGTATACTTTTCCATTAGGATGGTAATAGGTTTCGGTTCCTTCAAGCATGCCATTGTTGTAATTAACGCGGCGCATTACCGTTCCGTCGGGGTAGTAATAAAGCTGTTCGCCATTGTATTCGCCATCCTTGTAATTCAGCTTCATTTCGATTTGCCCATTAGGATAATAGCTGGTGTAGCTGCCTACAATTTCGCCCGCTTTCAATTCGTATTCAATGGCGGTTTTACCATTCGGGAAGTTAGCTTTAATCTTCGCTGTACCCTCCTTAATTTCTACGAATTCCCCAGCACTACCATCAGCATTAAGCTTGCGCCAGCCAATAATCTTTCCTAAATCGTAAACGCGGATATGCTGCAATTCCCCAGTTTCGGTGTAGAAGTAACGGTCGCTATCGATATTTCCGTACCAATAGTTTAGGCTATCGGTCATAATACCTTCTTCACTGTAATCTACATTGGGTCCGTGAATTTCCCCTTCTAAATACGAGAACTTACCCGAAACGGTGCCATCGCGGTAATAGGTAACTAATTCGCCAATATTGGTTCCCAAATCATAGTGGGCTTCGCGGCTCATCTGCCCATTAGGGTAGTAGTATTTCCAAGTACCATCTTGCAAACCATCGGTAAACTGCCCGTCTACTTCCATGCCACCATTTCCGTAAAACCACTGCGCTTTGCCTTGGTAGTGAGTGCCGGTACGATTAATTTCAAAGTACTTTTTACCATTTGGGTAATAGGCAATTAAGGTTTCAAGGGGGTTGCTGTAATCCTTTCCAGAGGTCATCTTGCCCTGGTAGTAATTTTCAATGCGAATGATTGTACCCATATCGAAGTACTCGATACGGCTAAGTTCGCCATCCACGGCATAGTACTTACGCGGACCATTGATTTTTCCATTTACATAGTAGCGCTCGGAGGCGAGGGTGCCATCCATATAGTACTCGCGGTACAAGCCTTGGCGATCGCCATCGTAGTAAATGCCTTCGTTTTGTAATTGTCCGTTGAGGTAATACTCACCAAATGGCCCGTGAAGGGTGTCTAAGTTATAGGTAGACCAAGCCGAACGCTTGCCGTTAACGGCGAAGTACTCTACAATTTCGCCAATGTTTTCACCTTCTTCATTGTATTCCCTTTCAGAAGATTTTACGCCGTAGTCGTTGTAGCTAATCCAGCGGCCAACGCGCTTATCGGCATCAATCGTTCCTTCTTGAATAAGGGTGCCATAGAGGCTCATTTCGCGGTAATTGATTTTGCCGCGTTTCTCCTCAGCCGAGATTTGCACATTACCTTCGAGGTCGTAGCCTTCGTAATATTCCAATTCCTCTTTTTTGTAGCGGAAGAGTTCCGTTTTACGGCCTTTATTATCAAAGTAAGCTTCGGTACCGGTCTTTTTCCCGCCTTCGTCAAAGTTCACTTCACGAATCAAGTTACCGGTGGCATCAAAGGTTTTCCAGTTGCCAATTTGAACGCCTTCAATGTAATCGCCTTCTTCGTAAAGCTCTCCATTCGAGTGGTAGTATTGATAATGACCATCGTACAAGCCTTCGTCGTTATAGGTGGTTTTTACCTTAAGCTGCCCGTTGGGGTAGTAAAATTCTGCCGGACCCGAGCGCTCATCATTCTTAAAGTTGATTTTAGAAAGCAGGCTGCCATTCTCATGGTAGAAGGTGGCTAAGCCATTATCTTTCCCTTCTTGCTGAGGAATGCGCGCTTGCAATTGCCCATTGGCGAAGTACATATACATAGTGTCGGTAGGTACGCCATCTGTAAAGTTGAAAACGCGACTCTTGGCACCATGGGAATAAAATACCGTGGCAGGTCCGTCAAGCGTGTTGAGTTTGTAGGTGGCAAATAAGCTTGGGGCACCACGGTCATTATACTCACGACTCTCGCCTTCTAAATCGCCATCTACGTAAGTGGCTTCTTTACGCACCTTGCCATTTCGGTGGTAAAAGGTTACCTCTCCGTCGTAGCGATTATTCTCGTTAAGCTTACCGTGGGCGCTAACTGCACCTCCCGTGAAGTAAAATTCATAGTCTTGTGTGGGCTTGCCGCTTTCATCTAAAAGCTGACGGCCACTTAAACCATCGGTACCTTCGTGGAAGATATAATACACTTCCGGTGCACCGGCCTCATAACCCAAAATATGACGCTCGTGATGGGTGGTTAAGAAATCGGAATTCCAAGAAATGAGTTCCTTAATATCGTCGATGTTCTTGGAAACAATACGTTGGTAGTAATCCGATTCAATGCTGGCCGACATTAAGTAAGAGAACATTTCGAAACGCTCTTCATCTTCCATTAAAGCTTGGTAGTAGGGAAGGTAGTATAGCTCGAAGAATCCTTTTTTGTTTTTGGCTTTTTGCGCTTGGGTAAAGGCTAAATGCATTTGCTTTACCAGCGGATAATCTACGTCGCTATCCACTTCGTAGTTATCGCGAAGAGCCGCATAACTGGCAATTAAACGATCGCTGCGCGAGTAGGTACCATCAGGGTCAAAATCGTAGTCTACCGCTTCAAAGTCGTTTTTCTCGGATACCGCGCTATTAAACAGGCTAAGGATGGCATGCGAACGTCCGCTCGCCGGCTCGATAATAAAGTAATAGCCTGCAGCCATTAAGGCTTGCGTATAATTTCCATTACGGGCGCAAAGGTTGGCCAGTTGGAAATGCGAAGAAGCATGGTAAGGATTCATTTCGATGGCCTTCATTAAATCGGCCACTCCTTCTTTATCCCGACCTTTAGCGAGATGCATTATCGCCCGGTTGTAGTAAAGGGAATGACTACCTGGGAACATCGCAATACCGCTATCGTAAACCGCTTGCGCTTCCTCGGTGCGATCCATATCGTCGAGGGCATTCCCTAAGTTTACAATAAACTGCGAGCTAAAGCGGCTATTGGTTTTTAGGCCTTCGCGGCAGATGGCAATGGCCTCTTCGTAACGCTCGGCCGCATACAGGGTGAGGGCACGTTCGTAAAGTGCCATGTCGTAATTGGTATCCCCAGGGTGAATTTTTTCATACATGGTAAGGGCGCTGTCGTATGACTCGCGATCATGCATTTCGATTCCGGAAATAATCGTGTCGTAAGAGTGGAAAAACCAATCCTCAGATTGGGCGAATAAGGCAACAGGGCTAAGGATGGTCAAGAGGACCAAGCGGTAAGCAGTCTTCAATTTGTGGGAATTTAGAATTAAAACGCTGAAATTAATGCCTACCAAGGGGAAATGAAAGTTTTTACCCAGTTTTTGGTTTTTTTTGCGCTTCCTGTAATTTTTAGGTCCAAAGTGCTACTAATGAGGTAAACCAAAAAAAAACTAGAAAATGAAAAAGCTACTTTTAAGTTTAGGGGCAAGTTTACTCGCAATCCTTGTTTTGCCGGCTCAGGAGCAAGGCTTGTTGTGGGAAATTGAAAGTCCGGAAGGCAAGGTTTCCTATTTGTATGGGACCTATCATTTGGTTGGCGCTGATTTCCTGGAAGAACGTAAAGATGTAAGCAAGGTGTTTGAGGAATCGCGTATGGTGGTTGTAGAAACGGTTATTGATAGCAGTCAGCTGATGAGCTTGGCCCCCTTATCCTTAATGCCCGGGAAATCCTTAAAAGCCATGACCGACTCCCTGGATTACCTCCTTTTAAAAGAGAAGATTGAGCCGGTAATGCAAATGGATTTAGCGATGTTAGATATGCTAAAGCCGATGGTGTTAAGTACCGCTTATGCGGCAAATTTGGCGCAGGAACTTACCCCCGATTCTTTGCGCTATGGAGGCTTGCCCATTGATATGTACTTCGCTAAAACAGGTGAGGAGCAGGGGAAAGAGGTTCTTAGTTTAGAAACCATTAAAGAGCAGATGACCATCCTATTCGAAAGTCAAACTGAAGAGGAGCAACTGGAGGATTTGCTGGAAATGTTGCGTGAGGATATGGGGGAAGATGTGACAACCGGAATTATAGCCGCTTACCACCAAGATGATTTATCGGAGCTATACGAGGCAGCAATGCTTAGTGGCATGGAAGCGGGCGATATGGAAGTGCTTTTGGATGAGCGCAATCAGGCTTGGGTGCCTAAATTAGCTCCCGAACTAAACAAAGGCGGACTGTTTATCGCGGTGGGTGCTTTACATCTACCCGGGGAGCAAGGATTAATTGCCCTATTACAGGCCGAAGGTTATAAATTGAAGCCCTTAAAATAAGCTTGGTGAGCGAGGATAAGGAATCGGAATTTATTCGCCTATTGGAGGCGCATAGCGGAATCATCTATAAGGTGACCCGGATATATGCGAAAAATGCCAGTGATGAGCAGGACCTGCGTCAGGAGGTGGTTTATCAGGCTTGGCGTTCCTATGCGAATTTTAAAGGCGCTTCTAAGTTTTCTACTTGGCTTTATCGGGTGGCCCTCAATACCGCGCTTACCCATGCAAAGAAAGATCGGAAGGAAAGCCCCGGTTTTGATTCCGATTGGCAAGTGGCACCCGCGGGTGATGAACGCGCCCAACTGATGAGTCATATTCGAAAATTGAACGATGCCGAGAAGTTGGTAATCATGCTACACCTCGACGGTTATGGGAATGAGGAAATTGCGCTGATTTCCGGAATTAGTAAGAATCATGTGGCGGTACGCTTACACCGAATTAAGGAGAAGTTAAGCCAGGCCATCAAGAACGAGCAAGATGAAAATTGAAGAAACCTGGAAATCCATGGATAATGAGGCCGAAAGCCTCAGTGGCGCTGATATCCGGGCGGGTTTAAGCGCTAAGGTGAAGCGTCGCGATCCGGTGCAAAAGCTGAATAAAAGATTAGCTTGGAAAATATTCTTTACTATCCTTTTCTTGCCCCTTTATTTCGGCGCGGTATTCTATGTAGAGAGCTGGTTACCGCAGCTGTTGTTTATCATCATTATTGTGGCGCATCTGATTGGTTTGGTCTTCTTTATCCGCCGGTATCAAAGAGCCAAATCCCTACAGTTGGGCGAAAACGACAGCCGCCAGACCCTCAAACTGTACATCGAAAACATTAAAGCTACTTTAAGGCAAGAAGAACTTGGCGGCCTTATACTTTACCCCATTGCCGCTGCGGGGGGCTTCTTTTTCAGTCTGCTCGAAAAAATGAGCTTGGAAGAGGCTTTAGCGGATAATCGAATCTTAATCACCCTGCTTATCTTGATGATTATCCTAACCCCGCTATCCCATTGGTTGGCGCGCTGGATGAATCGCAAGACCTTTGGGAAATACCTCAAAGAGCTAGAAGAACGGTTACGACTGATTGAATCGGAAGACTAATCCCTAAAACAGTCCCCGAACCTTAGGATCGGGGGCATTTAGGGTCCACTCTAAAGGCCCGTCGCACTCAATCTCAATAACCATGGTGGTGGCCCGATCGCCAAACTTTTCAATCATTAAATCGCGCCAATCGTCGTAATCGTAGTCGTCGAAATATTTACACTCGTAATTGAGGATAATAATATTGGTAGGATTGATGAGGATTAGGGTGGGGGTGGCGTAATCATAGGTTCGTACTGGACGACCGGGACGTACCTGCTCCCCTTCGATGAAATCCTCGAGCCAGTATTTTAAGGCGTACTGACGATCCTCCACGGTGGCGTAATGATAGAAAAGGAAATAGTATTCGCGCTCGGTGGTATAGCCTAAATTGTTCTCAAACTCCTCTTTGGTTTCCAGCATGAAATATTCCTTCCAGGCGAAAGGTTCATTTTCCAAACTACCAATTTCCCGCATGCGGAGGTTGAGGGTTTTTTGCTTGTGGTCTTCCTTCATTTCGGATACAAACTGCTCAATGGCCGCTTTAAACTCCGTGCCCTCTTCATCGCGTTTATCGGTATCCTGAGCTTGAAGCTGAATTCCAAGGCTAAGAAGAAAAAGACTTAAAATAGTTAGGCGTATTTTCAACATATAAAATCGTAAATGTCTGTTAGTCAGGGTTAAATAATATTTGTTTTTCCAAATAAAGGTCTTATATTTGACCTGAGTAGAGTTTTCAAATGTTTCATGACATGACCTTCATGGTCAAAATAGCCTCGGCCTAGCCGGGGCTATTTATTTTTGCCCCATGGTTCACTCATCATTATTACGCAAAGTTCTACTATTTAGTTTGTTTGCCCTAGGGGGGCAGGGGCAGATTGTTAACATCGAACAGTTGCGGTTTCGGCAGGATAGCAGCGCTTGGTTATTTCAGGACGACTTAAGTTTCGACATTTTCAAGAACACGCAGGAGGTGATTGATATTGAAAATCAATTTTTACTTCGCTACCAAAAGGCGCGCCATCAGGTTTTGTTTTCCAATGGCTTGCATTTCAATTTTTCCAATCAGGTCGATTTTGCCCAGTCGGCCTATTTGCATTTGCGCTATGTGCAGCGCTGGAATAAGTGGTGGGAGATGGAATATTTTAGCCAGGCGCAAGCGGACCGCCCTTTAAAGATTGAGCGACGTTTATTGTATGGCTTCGGGCCGCGCTTTGGGGTAGATCAAAAGGGAGATTTTCAATTTCATACTGGACATTTAATCATGTATGAAGATGATTTGGAGCGCGAAACGGGCATCCGGCATTTCGACTGGCGATTGAGTTCTTATGTGAGTTTGATGTGGAAGTTTAAGGATCGTTTTCTATGGACTTCAGTGACCTATTACCAACCTCGCTTTACCGATTGGTCGGATTGGCGGATGAGCATGCAAAACCAGTTGGCTTTTAAGCTTGGCGAGCATTGGGCTTTTACGGTGAGTGCGCAGTTAAACTATGATGCACGACCCGTAGTGGACCCTCAAATCCCAGGGCTTACCTATAAAATAGAGAACGGACTGCAGGTACGATTTTAATAAGTGGGAAGCGGCAGGAGTTTACAACAGGACGAGGTCTCCGTCTTGCAAAGCTTTCTTTAGTTCCGGTGGCCAGCCAAAATTGTTTTCGGTAAAGCGGTTCAGTTCATCCCGACTTTGTTCGGAGAGGAGTTCCTGTATGTGCTCTAGAATCTCATCGCTCAGGCAAATAGGGCTTTCCATTAATCGATCCCCTTCGCAAACGGCCATTACTTGGTATTCCTGACTTTCTCCAAGCGGCTTTCCGCTGATGGTGCATTGTTTATTCTCGAATCTGCTTTCGGGATTCTCGCCGCTGCTTTCCAAGCCCTGCAGGCCATCCATCATAAAGCGATCAATGCGCATTCGCGACTCCACGCTCAATTCGGCACGGGCTTCCATCATGCATTGCTGACACATGGCAAAGTCGAAAAGGACCTGTGCTTTTTCTTGTCCAGGGTAATTTTTAAAAACCTTTTGAATGGCATACATCTCCCCGTTCATCAAGTCTTTATTGCAGATGCGGCAGTTTTGATGCGGTTGCTTTTCATCTTCATTATGAAGTAGGGAAGGGATGGCTTTATCGGACATGCGGCAAAGTTAAGGATTGCTTGCCGAGAATTAAGCTGTTTTGGCTTGGGGGGTACTTGGGGGGTGCTTGAGTTTGAGTTGACATCAACTACTAAAATTTCTGCTCATGAACCGAAGACCTTGCAAATGATGAGCTCGAACTTATTCGAATTTGATAGCTGATTTCTGATTCCTCAACAACTCTTTCCTTTCATTTTTTCTTGATAAAAAACGAAACAACCGTGCCCGCCATAACTGGCTGTGGCAGGCGGGAAAATCAAGGGCCCTGAAAGGCAATTTTGCGAAGCAGCCTTCGGCTTGCTCCACAAACCGCCGACTCTTGGGCTGGGCCAGCACGATGTTACATTTTACTTGATTGAGATATCTCCTCCAGTGGCCTTATTGAGTCCTGAATACTGCCCTAAGAGCGGACTATTGCTGCTCAGGTCCCATTCGCCTCCGAACAAGGATTCCATACAGGAAACGATTATCCCCTTTTTTATAATCTTTAAACATGGTCTTAGGTTAAAAAAATCACCTTGGGAAAGGCTTAGCCTTTTCCGTCTGCCAAAGCTCAATGCGGCGGCATAGCTCTGCGTTGAAGCAATCCCCATTGACGGTTTCCCCAGTTCACCAGTTTCCCAATCCACCGATCTACCAATTTTCACCATTCCACCAAAAATGGATTACTTCGTGATCCAGGAACGGGAGCCCTTTTACCCAAAGATTAAAAGCCAGCACTCCCTATGGTCGCTTCTGCCTTTTCGCTTCGGAGGTAACCCATCGACGGTTTCACCAGTTGACCAGTTCCCCAATCCACCGATTTCCATAGGCTACTAGGGTAAAGAAAAGCCCTCGAATGCCTCTGCATTTTCTAATCTAAAGGATAAATTCTACTAGTACTCTCGTTCCTCTGCGTTGAAGAAAGGAACAATCAGGGCGCTGTTAGAAATACAATGATATATCGCCCTGCCAACATGTTTACGACTTTTCAACGATGCTGCTGTTAATTTCCAGAATGTATAATAGAATTAGTAGCTTGAATGTGAACAAAATTATAACCTAAGGCATTCTCTAATATGCTTTTAAAGTCGGTTTTCCGTCGTTACAGGTTTCTTTTGATGGGCTACTTGCAGCACCCATGTTTGGGTGGCAGTCTTTTTTTATTGATGAAGTTTGGGTTATTTCGGTCTTTTGGGAGTTTAAGGTGGACTCCCTGTAATTATATATGTAAAGAAAACTAAATAGCAGCCCAAGAAACAAAAACACCATTATAAAGAATGTAAGGCCTTTTGCCCATATTGAGTAAATATTGTAATCACCTTTATTTACCCTTGAAATGAAATATTGAATACCAAAAACGCATAAACAAGAAGCAAGGCATAAAACAACGATAGAAGTATAAAGAAGATTATCATCTGCAATTTGGGAATTGCCTGAAGCATATGACAATAAGCCGGCAATAATGATAGCGCTAAATCCCGCATACAGTTTGTATGTTTCAATCAATAGGTTTAATGCACGTTCTTTATTTTCCATCACCACATGGGAAAAATTCACACCCTCTGGATTTTTTTGAAGCTTTTTCCTTAGCAACCTGAACAACTACATTAGGTCTAGTTGCTATTTCATCCTTTAGATTGAAAATGTTTTTTGTTATAGTGTTCGTTGTGCTTTCCAAGATGTCTTTTTGTTTTTGAACCTCGATATCAGCAATTAGCTTTCTAAGATATTTGGTTCTTTTTTTTTCGCTTTTTTTTTCGCGTACGTTTTTTAAAAACACTTCCCTCATTTGCTCGAAATTGAAATTGCTTTCAAACTCCTCACGCATACCGAAGACGTAAAAGTATTTTTTTTGCTCTTTCCGTGGAAGGTCATTTAATAGTCTTGCAAATTTGCTTTGAAAGGTTCTCCAAAGTTCTTCGTTAAGGTTTGGGTTCATTTGTTATTCGACTTTTTTGGTGAATGTTTAATCATTCTTTTTGAGTCAATTAAAGCTAAGGTTATTAAGGTTTAAATACCCTTAAGCCACTTCTTGTTTTTTAACACCCTTATTAACAGTCGATTGGATAATTAATATTTTATTTAAGTGGAAATTACTGAGGGATTAGGGTTACTTCGTGATCCAGGAACGGGAGCCCTTTTACCCAAAGATTAAAAGCCACCGTTCCCTACGGTCACTCCGGCCTTTTTGCTTCGGAGGCAACCCATCGACGGTTTCCTCAGTTCCCCAGTTCCCCAATCCACGAATTCACCATTCAACCAATCCACCAATTCCCCATTCCACCAAAACCGGATTACTTCGTGATCCAGGGACGGGAGCCCTCTTACCCAAAGATTAAAAGCCACCGTTCCCTGCGGTCACTCCGGCCTTTTTGCTTCGGAGGCAACCCATTGATGTTTCACCAGTTTCCCAATTCACCAATTCCCCATTCAACCAATCCACCAATCCACGAATTCACCATTCAACCAATCCACCAATCCACCAATCCACCAAAACCGGATTACTTCGTGATCCAGGAACGGGAGCCCTCTTACCCAAAGATTAAAAGCCACCGTTCCCTGCGGTCACTCCGGCCTTTTTTCATTTACATCCTTTTTCGCTCAAGCAAGCTAGCGGCCTGTTTGGTAAGGGATTACTTCGTGATCCATAGAGGTGGGCCTTTGTACCCAAAGATTAAAAGCCGCCGTTCCCTGCGGTCACTCCGGCCTTTTTTCATTTACATCCTTTTTCGCTCAAGCAAGCTAGCGGCCTGTTTGGTAAGGGATTACTTCGTGATCCATAGAGGTGGGCCTTTGTACCCAAAGATTAAAAGCCACCGTTCCCTGCGGTCACTCCTGCCTTTTTGCTGCGGAGAGAACCCATCGACGTTTTCACCAGTTCACCAGTTCCCCAATCCACCAATCCACCAAAACTGGATTACTTCGTGATCCAGGGACGGGAGCCTTCTTACCCAAAGATTAAAAGCCGCCGTTCCCTGCGGTCACTCCGGCCTTTTTTCATTTACATCCTTTTTCGCTCAAGCAAGCTTGGCTCAAAGTCTGTAAATGAAAAAAGCCACACTTTGCAGTGTGGCTTTTAATCTTTGTGGGCGATACTGGATTCGAACCAGTGACCCCCTGCTTGTAAGGCAGGTGCTCTGAACCAGCTGAGCTAATCGCCCCTTCCGTTTTGGGACGGCAAATATAGAATGCTTTTTTCTTTTGAGCGCAAATTCGGGGCTAAAAAATTTAGGGAAAATGCGGTCTTTATTTCAAGCTTTTGATTTTCAAGGAAATTACTTTTCCTCCAATCCGAAAATATAGGTTTCGGCGGCTTCTCCTTCGCGTTTAAAGCCCCGTAACATACCGGTGGTATTAAAGGCGTAAAAGAATTCGCCCTCCGCATCAATGCCAATTAAACCGCCAAAAGCGTTTTGACCACTTAGTAAGGTGTGGATCATATAATCTGCTGCTTCCTGCCCGCTGTTTTGCAAAAACTCGTAACGAGCACTTAGCTGATAAGCAATCACATTGCGGATGAAATATTCACCATGTCCGGTGCAGCTTACGCCTACGGTCTTATTATTGGCATAGGTGCCCGCGCCAATAATGGGGGAATCCCCAATCCTTCCATAACGCTTGGCCATCATCCCCCCAGTAGAAGTGCCAGCCGCAATATTGCCCTCTTTATCGCGTACCACGCAACCAACGGTTCCCATCTTGTGATCGCGAATACTATCGCGCACCCGAATGTCTTCCCGAATTTTATCCATGGCCTTAACCTTACTGGGTATCAAGAAATAAGCAGGGTCCACACAAATGCTACCTTTAGATTGGGCATAACTATCGGCCCCCGAGCCACTTAGTAAAACATGTGGTGAGTAGCGCATAACTGCTAAGGCTGCCGTGATTGGATTTTTAATGCATGATAATCCGGCTACAGCTCCCGCTTCCAAATTGCTGCCATCCATAATGGAAGCGTCTAAAGAGGCTCTACCTTCATAGGTTAAAACCGCCCCTTTGCCGGCATTGAATAAACTGTCGTTTTCCAAAACTTGAATAACTAAACTCACTACTTCCACCGCTGGAGTGCCGGCCGCAAGGGCCGAATCGCCCCGCATCAAAGCTTTGTTGAGGGCCTCGTGAAAGGCAGCGGTTTGCGCTTCGGTGTAATTCTCGGGAACCAATCCATTTCCGGCGCCACCATGAATAATCAAGGCATATTCCTGAGCGCTAAGTTGAAAACTGAAAAAAAGGAGTAGAAGGCGAAATAGGGGGCGTAACTTCATCTAGCAATTCGATTGTTCTGAATCGCTAATATAATCTTTCCAAAGGCTTAAAATGGTATGGGTAAAGGCGGCACTTTTTTCTTTGGAACAGCCGCTTAGTTCAATGTAGGATCGACCTTCTTCGGGGAAGGTGTGTAAGGCACAATGACTCTCACTTAGGAGCCAAGTGCAAGTGTAGCCCTGCGGACTAAAATGATGTTCACAAAAGCCCACAATGCCGTATCCTGACTCTCGCAGGGCCTTTTCTAAAGCAGGGGCAATCGCAGACTCATCCGTTAATTGGAGCCACATTCGAAGATTGTAAATCCGTGTTTTTTCCATTTTAATACAAATCCCAATTTCCTTTCAAGTAATAGCGGTAAAGCACCGGATTTTGAATGTGGTTCACCGCGATGCTATCTTCTACTTTAAAATAAATATCCTTGCCAAAAGCCGTCATCATTAGCATGGCTTCCGCATTTAGCCATTGTGTTTCTACGCCCTTGAAATCTAGCTTGCGAGCCCTTTCCTTAAGCTGTCCTTGGCTCCAATCTTGCTTCTGACCTAATACCCAACCCCATTCTCCAAGGGTAATTACATGATTGTGCAGGGGCAAGGTTTCGAAGCCCGCGGAGGCCATAGTCGTATCTATACAGCGAAAGGCCTTGGTGGCAAAATACGGGCTTCCGGCCTGGGTAACCAGGCTGCCATGCGGACGCAATTTTAAATGGCATAAACTGTAAAATTCGGCTGTGTACATCCGGTTTAACTCTACCGAACGGGGGTCGGGTAAATCCACAATGATCAGATCAAATAAGCCAGGGGCTTGCTCTAACCAGTTAAAGGCATCGGCATTTTGAACTGTTACCTTGGGGTGGTGAAAGGCCGAGTCGTTAAGCTCGGTTAAAACCGGATGTCGCTTGGCCAGACCAGTCATCATCGAGTCTAAATCAACCACGGTAATTTGCTCAATGTTGGGGTATTTAAGGAGTTCCCTCGCTGCGCAACCATCACCGCCACCCATTACCAAAACGTTTTTCACTTGTCCACTTAAAGCCACGGCAGGATGGACCAATGCCTCGTGATATTTGTCTTCGTCTAAAGTGCTTAATTGCTGATTACCATTTAAGTAAAGCCAATAATGGTCTTTCCATTGGGTAATCACAATCTTTTGATATTTACTCTGCTCCGAAAAAATCACTTTGTCCTTATAACGACTTTGCTCCCCAAATAAAATGATGTTCTCGGCCTTCGTAATTCCAAAAAACATACAGAGCAAAATAAGTCCGGAGGCGATGGTGATGCCTCCGTTTGCCCGTTTTTGCAATTCGCGTCTTACGGTAAGAAACAGGCCTACTGCAACCATTAAATTGATGAATCCCAAAATAAAGGGGGTGTAGGTTAAGCCTAATATCGGTAGGCAAACAAAAGCAAAGAACAAACCACCCACCAAAGAGCCGAGGTAATCTTTTTCCATTACCGAAGCTACATTCACCTTAAGGCTTTCGAATTCTTCATTGAGGCGAATGACCAAGGGGATTTCTAAACCAATGAGCAGTCCAATGAGGATGCTCATTCCGTAGATGATGATTCCCACGTATTCGGTTAAACCGGCGGCCGAATAGGCTACCAGCGAGGAGAAGGAAACCAAAAGACTTAATGCAAACTCCACCCCGATGAACTTCAGTAATAAATTTCCTTCAAAGTACTTACTGAGCCGCGAACCCAATCCCATCGAGAATAACATCACCGATACAATGAGGGACCATTGCACGGCCGAATCGCCGATGAAATAGGTAGCCAGGGTCGACAGGATGTATTCGGCAACAATGCCTGATAATCCCGTGGCGAACAGGGCTAACTTTAGAAAGGGGGAGCGGCGGTTTTTCACTTTAGATACACCAAATAATAAGTACAGATCCGCCGATATAGCCTAGTGCTTCAATTAAGCCAGCCCCTACATTGGGCTTTTCCTGAGCGGCTATTTCATCGCTCAATTTTTGACCGGGTAATAAAATGCGATCAACCAAAGTGCGAATCAAAGGCAAAATAAGTAGGCCGATTCCTGTTTCGTAGCCCACTTCCGTTAAGGTTTCGGGCCAGGTTTCGAAGTCACCCATTAGGCCATGACGAATTAAATTGGCCACAGCAATAATCAATCCCGCGAAGGCTACTCCTGCGGCATTATTATCCTTTTCAATTTCTTTATGCAGGGAATAGGGGGTTAATCGATCGTATATCGCAGTGGCGAGAATAATCAATACTTGACCCAGTACCCAATAGGCAATGGCGGTATAAATGCCAAAAACCAAGTTCCCACTTTCGCCAGTTACGGCGCCAAAAATGATTAATCCTGAGGCCAAGTAATTAGCCCCCTCAATAATCCCCATGCCAATATTGCGATCAACGGTAATTTCCTTCCAAATGGAAAAATGGCGGAGGGTAATTTTATCGATAATGATGGAAGATAAATTGAGCAGAACGATAGCCAATAGGCCATAAACAGCCATGTCTTCCAAGTCCACCAGCAGTCCATTGGAATCGCCATAAATAGCCGAGCCCACCGCCATTAACAAGCCGGCAAAGTATCCCGCATAGGCGAAGCTAAAGGCTAGATTGTCCTTTTCTACGAGCTCAACTTCGGTTTCAATACCGGTTTTGGTGAGCTTAAAGATCCATTTACCAAGGTATAGGAGAATGAGGGAACTGGCCAAATAAGTGCCAAAGAGAAGAAGATCGTTCATCCATTCGTTGCTTACTAATTCTGTTGTCATGATCCTTTTTCTTTAGATTATTTACCTCCGCCAAATCCGCGGCCTCTACTACTTGATCCACTGCGGTAGCGCGAGCTGGAGCGGCGGGTTCTGCTGCTGCTTCGCTGGACTCTACTGCGTACTCGGTTTTTGAAGCTTTGGTCTTTGCTGGACCAGGTTGATGCGGTGCTGCGGCTGTTAACGTGGCTTCCGCCGGTTCCGAAGCGTCGTCCGCCGTTACGGCCATTTCCGTAATAGGCGCGTCCGCTCGGGTAATAGTTCCGACGGTAATCGTACCAACCCCCGTAGTAAATAGGAGAGTAGCCAAAACCCAAAACAGAGCGGAGGAAGGCATACTGTCCGTAAAATTCCCAAAAGCTGGTGCCATCTGAGTTTTGGCGCCATTGTCCGTATTTTTCATTGCCTACATATTGATTGTAGCCGGGCGGACTCACTTTTTTGTCCACCGTACCATTAGTTTTCGAAACGATTGTCATGCCCATATCCTCAATATGTTCATTGAAGTATTCTGGGCTCACTTGCAGCCATCCTGTGGTTTCGGTGAGGATGGAGTCGGCTCCCTGAGGCTCCTTAAGGATGCGGTACTGATGTTGGTACTGCTCCGAGGCCTCATCGTAATTCATATCGTAAAGGATGATGCTGTAATCGGGAATGCTCGTCATGTCCTTGATTAAGTCATCTACCGGATTCTTTTGAAAAACCGGTCCTCTCGGGCTGCAAGCCTGCATGAGCAAGGCCAGAGTGCCGAGGATTAGAAATCGATAGCTGTTTTTCATAGTCATAATTTTCGGGGTAGAATTTCTGATATCTCGTGTTGCTGAAGTACTTTTCCGTGCGAGGCCTCAAAGGAGCGGGGCCCCCATTGTTCTATGCTGATATTAAAAGCCTCCTTTTTATCGTAATAATCCCAAACCATAAACTCGGCCCAATTATCCTCATCGCTTCCTTGTTCGTGGAAGTATCCGGCGCTCTCCTCATCCAAGTAATAGGTTTTGGCATCATACACAATTTGCTCCGGAGGGCGTTCATTTTCTTCTATTTCTTTCGCGATATTTCCTTCAATAGCCCGCAAGGGTATTTTTTGCGACCAAAGCATTTCAATGGTATCGTCTTCTTCCACCGCAAGGTAATAAGTGTCTTTGCCATCACTTACTTTAAACTCCTTGCTAAATTCTTCATCGCCCCAATCGTACTCGTATACCGCTTGTACTTCCCAGGTACTCAGGTCGTATTCGAAAATAAATCCTTGATCTAAATCCAATACGGTGCGGCTAAAGGGTTTAGGTTCTTCCTTTTTGCCAAATAGGTTTTTAAAAAAGCTCATCCTTATGCGTTTTCGTTGTTATTAGATTGATTGCCAAATATGCGGACCAGCTCCTGCAGGCCAATGCCCATCTTTTCTAAGCGTTCCACAATAGGAGCCACTTGATTGCTGCCATAGCCCTTAGCTTCCTGTTGCTTTTGGAAAACCCTGCGAATTTCTTCCAAACGGCTTGCTTCCTCTGGGCTTAGGCGGTCCAGCATCTGCTTTAAGCGCAAGAAATTAAATTCGGCGCCTTGGGTTAAGGTTTGCGATTCGTTCTCATAATGCGAAAGCAAGATTTGCTCCAGCTCCGCCTCATTCATTAAGGGTGAGAGCTTTTCGCAGAGTTTGTTCATATCGCGATAGGAACCTTGCAGCTTAAATGCGGGTTCTGTTCGGTAGGAATCGGCCATACCGGCGGATAGAATATACTGTTTATTCACCTTAAGAACCACTTCGCGAATGCGGTAACTGTGTTGCAGGATTTGCAGTAAATCTCCTTTTTCTGCTGCGCTATAATTGGCCTTCAGGTTGAGGTCTTCCGGACTGTTATTGGCGATGGCGCGTAAAAAGCTCTTTAAATCTTCTTTGGGTTTATCGCTTAAAATAGACAGGTGTTTATTACTACTTAAAGCGTTTTCAATGTAGCTAAGCTCAAAGCTCTCCGCTTTACCGCCAATGATGTCTCCTAAATTGTAAATGTCCGCACGGTTGGCCAGCATGTCGGGGATCTGAAATTTATCCCCACTCTCGGTGTAAGGGTTACCGGCCATAATTACGGCTACCTTCTTTCCTCGGAAATCGTAGGTTTTACTTTCACCTTTATACACTCCTTCAATTTTACGCTGAGCATCACAAAGGGAAATGAATTTTTGAAGAAATTCCGGATTACAATGCTGAATGTCATCTACATAGATCATCACATTGTCGCCCATCTCAAAGGCCAAATTAAGCTTATGCAATTCCTCGCGAGCTCCCGCATTGGGGGCGCTGGCAGGGTCTACGCTGGTTACGGAATGACCCAGGGCCGGACCGTTAATTTTCATAAACACCAAACCCAAGCGGGCGGCGATGTATTCCATCAGGGTGGTTTTACCGTAACCCGGAGGGGAAATTAGCAATAACATGCCCATCAGGTCGGTACGCTTTTCGTTGCCAGCCGCCCCAATTTGCTTGGCTAAATTATCGCCAATCAGGGGGAGGTATACCTGGTTTAAAAGTTCATTGCGCACAAAGGAGCTCATGATACGGGGTTTAAACTCCTGTAGGCCCATCTCGCGTCGCTCCACTTCGAGTAAGCGCTTTTTTAAAGCCTGGAATTTATCGTACAAGGGAACTTCAACTTTTTCGAAGGCTTTTAGTCGCTCTAAAAATTCGAGGTAATCCAATTGCATTTTACCTTGCTCAATACGTGGATGATCACCGCGCAGTCCCTCAATTTGAGCGCTACTTTGCAGGATGTGACCTTGCTCTTGTTCGAGCTTATTCAATTTAAGCAGGTAGCTGGCTTCCAGAATTAGGGAGGGCTCTACTGGCTGAGGCAAAGTTTCGGTATAGGCTTTTAGCCAAGCTTGAATTCTTTGGATTCTCCCTTCCCAATTTTCCTCTTTTAAGACTTTTCGGGCTTGTTCAAACTCCTTGTGGGCCTGACTGGTTTTAAGATGCTGTTCAAGGGCTACACAGAGTTCGCGGGCTTCTTGTCGGAAGCTTAGGGTATGGCGACCACTTAGCCAATCGAATAAGAAACTTACCGCATCTTCTAAATCTTCGGCTCCGCTGTCTAACAGGTCTTTTACTTCCACGGCTGCTTCAAGACGCTTGGCGAGGGTCTCCCGGCTGCTTTGGAAGCTGCGGCTATTTGGGAAAAACTGCAGGATACTTTGAATATGGGCAAATTCGGTTTTAAGTGCCTTTTTAAGCTCAGCATCCCAAAGATGGTCCCAAGTGTACAAGGCCCATAATCGACCTTTTGCGCTGTAACGCAGCGGGCCAAGTTTGTAGTGAATGGCAATCAGCGACTCCAAAATTTTGGCGGCATCTTCATCATGAACACCTTTTACATAGGATTCGTGAAAGCGTTGTGACATTTCGCTTTGAACCAAGCCTAAAATTTCCTGCGAGCTTAAACCGCGCCAGTCCTGTAGGTCCAGACCAGCTTCGGCATTTAAACCTTTCTGAAATAAGGCATAGGCCAAGTATTCCGCTCGGTAAACCGAATCGTTTTCCGAACGGGCATTTTGATTCCAAATGGGGCGGCAGGCTTCCAGCTCAGCGTTTTCAATTTTTTCGAAAAAACCGGTGCCGTTCACGTGGAGGTAGAGGTCGTCGTTTCGCTCCACCAGGGAAAGGTCAATATCTTGGTGGTTGATGCTAAAGCGGTGCTTACCCAATTGGATAAGTTTATCGCCATCGGCATACAGCTCCTTTTTATCCTTTAACTGTCGAAGGGCTTCTTCATAGCTCGATTTTAGCTGACTTTCAAGGTCGTCGGCTTTTACCGATTCGCCTAAGGCTAAGAGGCTTTTCGCCTGATCACGCAGCTTTAGCACCATGAAGTCCGAAGCGTAATAGGTTTGGATGTCTTCCACCTGATCCATATGAAAGAGGCGGCGGCGAATACCTTCCAAAATGCGTTTCCCCGAATCTAATAACTGCAGGGCTTTACGGTTTTTCGCTTCCTTGAGTTGAATCTTTCGACTTTCGAAGGTGTTGTAAATCTGGTCGCGTAAAGCCGCAATCTGATCGATAAACGCTGCCGATTCGGAAAAACGACTCTCCAGCTCTTCCAGTTGAATCATTAGCTTATTGAGGTAGGTATCGCATTTCTCAGGCTCATCGGCCAAGTCGAGGTAATTACTCAAACTTTGGTCAACTAGGCGTATTTGTGCTTTAAACTCCGAAGCACCTTCATTTTGGGCGAGCTCTTTGCGTTTTTGTTTCGTACGCGCTTTAAGCTGATTAAATTCAGCGTAAATGCCGCTAATCCGGTCAATGATGGCGGTGCTTTGCGTGGTATCCTCAATTTGCAGGTTACTCACGGTTTCGATAAGCATCTCCAGCTCTTGCGCAAGCTGCAAGCTTTCTTCTTCTAGTTTTTTGGCTTCAATCGACTTTTTAATGCGATCCAAGTTTTGCTCTAGGCTTTCTAGTTTTTCCCGGTAAGGGGCTAAGGCTTTTTCCTTCACCAAAAAGTCACCGGTTTCCCGGGCAAGCTTTTCGCTGGCTTCAATCAGCTCTTGCTCTAGAGATTGCAGTCCTTCTAAATCGATATAGGGGAGTTCCTGCAATTGTAACACACGCCCGCGGCTCTGACGTAATTCGGCCATTCGCTTTACATAGGCATCGATATGGTTGCCTAATCCGGCCTTTAGGGCGCGTAGCTGACTTTTAGTGGCCTCTGCGAAAGCGGAAAACTCCTTACGGCTTTCCTTCTTTAATTGCATCACTTTTTCAAACTCGTCGATGGCGCTTTTGGCCGTTTGCCGAATTTCTAAAAGCGGGGCTTGCATTTGAAAGGTTTCCTCCGCATCGAGCCAGTGGTAGCTATCGAGGAGGTCGCTGCTTTTTTTGGTGATGTCGTTATACAGGCCTTGGTAACTATCTTCCTGATAAAGCAGTTTTAATAAGTCTCGTGCCTCAGCCATGGCTCGCACAATTTCCTTATTGCCAATTTTGGCGATATAGTTTTGCTCGGTCACCTTTACTTGCCGGTTGGGTGAGTAAAAAGGGGTTTGCCAAATTTGGATGAGGTGATGCTTGGTTTGTTCCGCCTCGGAGCGGAAGTAAATCAATTCACCATCTTCGAACAAGCTGTAGCCATTGCAAATAATGGGGGTGCCTACTTCCTGCTCAATTAGGTTGTAGCGCATTAGGGCGTAGGTGCCACTCTCGGCCTGGTAAAAGATATAAAGCACATCTTCGCCATTGGGAGAGATAATGCGTTTTTCGAATTGCATATTCTGCAAGTCGTTATCGAACAACTTTACTTCTCCGCGCTGACTGTAATAGCCTTTGGCGAATATTAAACCTTGATCTTCGGGTAAAAGCACGCAAGAGTCCTTAATGGCGTCGATGCGCTTTACCTGCTGAATTTTTTCGTTAAATACCAAGTAGCGAAACTGCTCTTCTTGGTAAGGTTGGATGCGGAGGATAATGAAATTGCCAACAATCGCATAGTAGATTTCCGCATCGTCTAAAGTTTGATCGGCTTCTTCCACAGGCTCGCTGTAAATGCCTTTTCCGGTTTGGGTATTGTCTTCCACCTTTAGGGTGAGATCCCCGCCAATCGTTTCAACGAAGATGCGGTCCTCAATGGAGATATGGGGGTGGAGCCCTTTGCGATGCATATCGCGATTGGCCTTTATCCAGCGGAATTCATGTTGGTCGGGGTAACGAAACTCGTGGTCGCTGCGATTATCAACGTACACGTATACCCCATTTTTAAGGGTCCACTTAAAGGTCTTTAGGTCTTCGGGGGTTTTGCCCACCTGGAAAACCATAAATAAATGCGGTCCGATGAGGGCAAATTTGCTAAATCGGGTATCGCGATAATACTGATATAGGTTTTGAAAGTCGAGCTGAAATTGCTCGTTTTGAAAGGCTTTGGTTTCGGTGCTTTGGAATCGATGTTCCTTGCGGTCGTAATGGTAAACACTAAATACATCGGCCACCTTGGTTTCGGCTTTAAGGCCGATTTGCACATTGTAGCCAAACCAAAAGTAATCCTGACCAACCGGAGCAATGTCGCGGGCAAAGCAGTTATTTTCGGTGCTAATCCGCTCGTTTGCAATTAGCTTCGTTTCGGTAGCACCAAATACAGTCCGGCGTTCTTGGTTTAGATTGTTAATCCGTTGCTGGAGGTCTTGGGCTTGCTTTTGCAGGCGCTCGCGGATTATACCGTAGCTACCCGATTCGAGCTGGCTTTGGGGGGCTTCAGATGTTGGTTTGTCTTCAGGCATGTGGCGAAAATTGGGGAGCCAAGTGAGGCTCAGCTCCCCGAGGTTCTAGTGTTAATTACAGAATTCCAAGGTCTTGCACCGAATTGTTACCAATACCGGAGCTCTTTGCTAATTGGAGCATTTGCTCCAGGTTGCTGCGTTTTACGGGGTCCTCCGTTTTTTGCATCAATCGGTTTAGGAATACCGCTACGCTGAGGTTGCGAACATCCTCACTGTCGATTCCCGATTCGGCGAAAATCTCCTTTACTTGTTGTAAAAGGGGTTTACCATTGGGGTCTAGTAACTGACCTTTAATTTCACTAAAGATTTCGCTGTTGTGTACGGTGCGGTCCATTGCTTTCCCTTGGGTGATGGCGCCCATAATCTTATCGAAGAATACCTGCTCGCCACCTACGATGTCGATTTTAGCGTTTTTAAGCGCTTCGGATAATACCTCTGCTTGAGCATCGGCAATGTCGCGTTGGATATTGATGCCGGCCAATTCAACTTGCAGATCTTTATCTAAGCGAAGTTTAAATTCTTCGTGCTCTTTACCGGCGTCGTTAAAGGTCTTCATGGCTTTGGCCTTGCGGTCGATACCTTCGGCTTCGGCCTGCGCTTTTTCGAAGAGGATTTGCGCATCGGCCAATCCTTTTTCCTTTTCGGCCGCGGCTTTCTTCTGAATCACCTCCGCTTCGGCTAATCCTTTGGCTTTGTCAACATCGGCCGCTGCTTTACCAATGCGCAGATCGGCTTCGGCCTGTGCATTAGACTTCGCTTCGATGCCTTTCGCTTCGGCAAGAGCCTGGTCTTCCAGCACGCTGGCTTCGGCTTCCCCTTGTTTCTCGCGGGCCGCTGCTTTGGCTTCCATTACCTGCGCTTCGGCCATTCCTTTGGCGGCCTCTCTGGCGGCCTCTGCTTCGGCCAGTGTTTTCACCGCTTCGGCTTTTTGAGCCGCGCTTTGCTGCTCGGCCTCAGCGTCAATAATTTTCTTCTTGGCTTCGAACTCGGCGGCTTGTTTAGCGGCTTCGGCTCGTTTAATTTGCTCAACCAAGGCGGCTTCGGCACGCTGCTCGGCCTCGGTAAGGGCTACTTTCTTCAAACGTTCGGCCTCAGCGTAAGCACGCGTATCTTTAATGCGCTCTTCTTCATCCACCACGGTTTTCTCAATGGCCACCCGCTCGCGAATTACCTCTTGAATGTTCTTGCGCTCTTCCTCAATCGCTTTTTCCTTCTCAATTTGCGTGAGGGTTACAATGCGCTCTCTTTCGGTAGCTTCTAACATGCGGTCTTTTTCCACACGCTCCGTTTCTACCGCGTCGGTGCGCTCCTTGTTTTTGGCGGCAACGATAACCTGACGAAGTTTGTTCTCTTCCGCTACCTGCAGTTCTTCTTCGGTTTGAATGCGGGCGCGTTCCGACTTAAGACGCTCTTCTTCATTTACCCGGGCAATTTCCGCTTCCTCACGGGCCTTAACATTGGCTACTTCGCGTTTTTGCTTTTCTTCCGATTCGGCCAACTGACGCTCCAAAACTAAGATGGCTTCACGGGCCTCCACGTCTTGTTGCTTAATGGTTTTCTCCTTATCTCTTTGGATAAAGTTGGATTTCACCGCTTCGCGAGAAGTGATTTCAGTGATCTTTTTAATACCCTCAGCGTCGAGGATGTTATTGGGGTCTAAAGACTCGAGTGGGGTTTGCTCCAGGAAGTCAATCGCCGCATCATCAAGAATATAACCATTAAGGTCGGTGCCGATGATGTCGATGATTTCTTTACGGAATTCATCTCGCTGATTGTATAAGTCAACGAACTCGAATTTCTTACCTACGGTCTTCAGGGCTTCCGAGAATTTGGCATCGAAGAGTAAGCGCAAGGCATCTTTAGAAGAGGCACGGCTGCAACCTACCGACTGGGCTACTCGTTTTACGTCTTCCTGCATTTCATTTACCCGCACGTAAAAGGCTACGCTAATGTCGGCCCGCAGATTGTCCTTACAAACCAGGCCATCCTTTCCCTTCCGTTCGATGTTAATCGTGTTGAGGGAGATGTCCATGATTTCGATCTTGTGTAAAACCGGAATCACCATCAAGCCATTAAAGGAGACTTTAATTCCGCCTACACCGGTTCGAACCAGGGCCTGACCTTGGGAGGCTTTATAGTAGAATTTGGAGAAAAGGGCGATGATCCCGAAGATGAGCACCACCGCAACGATGACCGAGGTCACCATAGTGTTTTGGAAAATTTCCATGGAGTGAATTTTGGATTAATCGATTGACGTATAAGGCTCGACCAAGTACACGCCTCGGTCGTTGAGCTTTCGGATGAAGAGCACCTGATCGCCCTTTTTCACGCTTTGATTTTCGGAACACCGAATCATCATTCGCAAAAAGGAACCATCGTAGTTTATTTCGGCCATACCCCTACTGCTAGCGGTGGCAGAACTGGTTACCGTACCAACCCGGCCGATAATTTCCTTGGCTTTGGTGTCGGCGTCCAATTTTTCGAACATCTTCACAAAAGGCCAGGTGAGGAATTTGGCTAGGAATAGACTAACAAAGGCGGCGGGGAAAAATACAATCAGGCCGGCGAAAAAGCCGCTGAATCCCAGTAAGGCATTAAAGTTTATAGCCATCACCCAAAGGGGAAGCGCTACAAAGGTGAGCCAAATCATTAGGGGGATTTTCCCGAGGTTAAAAAATTGCAGCACATTGTTAATCCAGGAGACTTCAACACCCTCACCATCGAGGTCGAGGTCGGCGTCACCATCGGCATCCACGTCGATATCGATATCCAGGAAATCGCTCCCGATAAAGCCGAAGATAACGATGATCCAATACAGGACCACAAAGAGGAGTAATGCCGTGGGTACGGCATTAGCTCCATTAAATATGAGGTGTATGAAGTCGCTCATGGCAGATTATTCTGATTCTATTCGGAATCTTTGTTTTCGTTTTTGTTTAAGCCCATTTTCGCTTTTAGAGCGGCGAGCTCGTCACTGGCGGGAGTGTCGTCCTGCAATGCCCGATCAATCTCATCGTCTAAACTGCGGCTTTCGTTGGCAATGTCGCCATAGCTTTCGGCTAATGCTTCTTCCTCGGCAACTTTGTCTTTCATGCGTTCGAGCATGCTAACGGTGCTGGAGGAATCAATCTGCGCCATTTGCTTATTGATGTTCTTAGTAGCGGAACTCACCTTAACCCGGGCTTTGAGGGTTTTAAGTTCGTTCTCGTACTGACTAATTTGCTGGCGTAAGCGTTTAATCTTGCTTTCCATCGAATCGATGTTGCCATCAAATTTTTGCTTATCGGTTTTGGCCTGGTTCATCAAGCTTTCGTTTTCCTTTTTCTTGTTGAGGGCTTCACCGGCTAAACGGTCGGCCTCGGCGGCTTCCATCTCCCCACTTTCGGCGCGACGTAAAAGAGCCATGGCTTTGTTTTCGTAGTCCTTGGCTTTCGCCTGATAAGTATTGGCGTCGTTGCGAGCGCGAATGCTTAAGGCTTTAATTTCGGCTAAGGATTGCAGGGCTTTGTCGAGGTCCTCTTTAAGGTTTCGAATGCCCTGTTCGGTCATTTTAATGGGATCCTCTAATTTATCGAGGGCCGAATTAGCTTCGGCTTTGCCAATGCTAAAGATGCGTTTGAAAATACTCATGTCTTAGTTTTTAGAAAATTCAATTAATTCATCAGAATACTCACTGAGGAGTAGTTCGAGGGAGTTAACCGAGCCTTCGATCTCGTTCAGGTCAATGTTTTCCAATTGTAAGGTGTCCCGAAACACCACTTTCTTACCCGACTCATCAAGGGCAAAAGCACCGTGAACGATGTCGCGGTTTTTAACCAAAAGCTTTTGGAAAACTTCGGGTTTGCCCTCTCGCAATTCGAATAGATATTGCTCCATGATGAGGATCGGATCGGCGATAGCGATTACCAGGTTGTGGATGCCAGCATCGGGATTTTCGACTACGAAAACCTCTTCTTCAGCGCTTTCGTAGGTGATGTTGTAATCCAAGTCAATGAGGTAATTTTTTACACGATCAAAATGTTGGGTCATGGTTTCTAGAATTTGATTTTATGCGATTCTTGCTTAGCATAGATAGGCAGCAAATTAGGATTTTTCCGCGGGGCAAAAAGGCTTTTTAAGTAGAAGAGCACACTTTTCATGTTATTATTTTTAGTTTTACCCTGCTAAACTACTAATATTTTTAGTTTTGCCAAAAGTTTTAGCAAAATATTTTTAGAAGTATGTCATACGTAGGAAAGAACATCAAGAAGATAAGGTCTGTTAAAAACTTGAACCAGAGTCAGTTTGCAGATTTATTTGAATTGAAGCGCGCCAGTATTGGTGCTTATGAAGAGGGAAGGGCGGAACCAAAAATTGCAACGCTGATTGAAATTGCTAAGCATTTTGGTATTTCCACCGATGACTTGCTAAACAAAGAATTGTCGGTTAACGATCTCTATCACTTCGATATCTTCAAAAAGGACTATGTAAAGAATGCGGGCAACCAGTTACGGCCGAGTAAACTGCCTTTAAGTTTAAATCCGGTGTACTACGTATCTGCCGAAAGGCGCAGCGACTATTTTGACGGCCCCGATTTAGATGCCTTTTTAAAATTGAGTTTCCCCATTCCTGCCATAAAAGGGAATTACTTTGCTTTTGAAGCTGATGCTGGTCAGGCCTGGCTTAATGCTGCAGGTCGATTGATCGACTTTTTAGTCGTACGCGAATTGGAAGATCGTAAAGATTGGCCCAGCGCCCTCCATAAAATGGCTTTGCTTTGGACGGGCACTTCTTTTCACTTAGGTAAAATAGAAGCTTTTGAAAAAAAGCCCGGTTTAAGGGATTTTAGGCATAATGAGTTTACGGAGCTTATGGGGAAGGATCAGCGCCTATTTTTAGTGCAGTATGAACTTGCTAATGTTTTGAGCAGTTAAGGCTAGTGCCAAGGCCTGTATCTTGAACTTTGAAAATCCTATTGTACATCTTAAAAAGCTAATCTCATCTTTCTTGGCGCTTGAAGCTCGGCTTATTGCTTCCACTAGCTAGAATACGATCTAAGGAATAAGGTGTCACCAAAAAGTCCTACTATTTAGGAGGGCTTTGCTTAGCCGATTATTGACTTAAATCAATGGATACGATCGCCAAACTGGTAGTTTATTCCTAGTAAGACCTGACTGCTATTGGTACGAATGCTGCCTTCATCAACAATGGGGGCGATGCTTAAATTCGAAATGCCGTAATCATGCCGAAGTCCAATGCTTAAAAAGAGATCCTCACTAATTGGGTAAACAAAGCCGAAGCCGGCGCACCATCCATAATTAATATTATGGAAGTCATTTCGGAGGTCTTGTCGGTCTTCGGGGAGGTTGCCCGTGGCTTCCCGAACACTTTCTACCTGCAATAAACGGGAATAAGTCACCCCAGCCTCGACAAAAAATTGAGATTTAGCCCCAAAGTAATAGCGGGCGGTTATAGGAACAGTGAGGAAATCCAAATTGTAATTTAGGCTAGTGTTTCCTAAAAGGACATTATTCTGGTTACGGAGTTCAATGTCGGTGGTACTGGCAATACGACCATATTGCAATCCCCCGTACAGACTAAAATTCCAATTTACATGGTATTGAAATTGTAATCCGATCAGGTAATTAAAGGTGGGCTGGGTGTTTTGTTCCAGGGCGGTATTGCCCCAAAGACTGGTGTAAGTAGGACCCGCTTCGATACCGAGGTTTAGCTTTTTCTCTTGACCTGTAAGGTTGAGGCTGCAGGCCAAAAGACCCATGAAAAGTAGTTTGTGCATAGGTTTAGGTTTGGTACAAAGATTTGGATTTTTTATGGTTTATAAGTCGGTCAATCTAAATTTTAGCGAGGCCTAATTGAAGCCCGAATTATGAATACATTTACGGCTAAACAATAATTCTAATATGAGAACCAAACACTTACTCTTGCTTGGTGCGGCTTTAATTCTCGCTTCTTGCGGAATTAATAAAAAGGCGTACAAAAACTCCAGCCACATGGCGATTATTTCGATTAACTCCATCGAAAAGGTGAAGAATAATAATAGCCTACAAGGTCGCCTCTTAACGGAGGTCCGCGAAATCGACACCAACTTGAGTAATCCGGCCAATATGGTGCACGACAAGTTTTACGATTTAAGACTACGTAATTTATCGACTAAGTTAATGTCGGAAGACAAGATTTTAAATTACCCGCTATTCCAGCAATACGCTGCGAATAACGATAATAACCTAAAGGGCTTGGACCAATTCAATACCCTCGGTGTTAAATACATTGCGGTTGATGGTTATCCGGTAATTAAATCGAGTCAGAAAACAACCATTATGGCCGCTTTCGATAGTTTGCCCGAAGAGGTAGATGCCATTATGGTGATCAGTAACTATTTCAGCTTTATTGAAGATGTAGGTTTCCAGGTAGGAGGGATTTCCACCGCTGGCTTGCATAAGCAAAGGGTGCAATCGCAATTAACGGTTTACATGCTTACGCGTGATGGCAAGAAAATCCTACACAAAATATTTATGGGAACTTCCGAGGATAAATTAGGCAGTCATGAAGATGATGAGCCCATTACTTTGGATGAAGTAGCTCAGCAGGCTTTAGATGAAAGTATGCGGGAATTCCAAAACTATTTGGTGAAGAAGGTAGGGGGATAGAATTCCTTCTAATGAAAAAGAACAAAAGCCAGCTCTTAATGGGGAGCTGGCTTTTTACTTTTAAGAGGCAGCCGGAGCGATGCTTAGGTTGTCGCCAACATAGCCCGTGTCGTTGGGTGCGTTGCCGAAGGCGCCCATGCCTTTACCCCCTTGCATGGTCATTTCAATGCCCCAAATGCGAATGCAGTTGCGGTCGATTTGATTTTTGAAAACCACCCAGAGGGCACAATTTCCATTGTTCCAAAATTCGCCCCAAACGATGGGATCAGCCGAACCTCCTGAGGGCTTATAGGTGCCGGTAGTGTCGTTGTTAAAGCTTAAGGTTCCCCTTGAGCCGGTGTTTTCGGAAGTGATAATCCATTTCGAGTTTTTCAAAGTGTCTGACATAAAGAATGATTAATTGATTAGCCTCATAAGGTAGATGAGAAACTTTGAAAAAATAAATTGATACTGGCTACTTTTAACTGATAATTAGGCGAATAGACCTGAGCCTTAATCACTTGATTCGCTCTTTTTAAAACGAAAAAACCTGTAAACCGAGATTGGTCAATTACAGTCGTTGGGCCACAAAGAGTAGACTATCACTCCTGTTTTCATCATACCAATAACCGCGCATTTGTCCGGCCTCCATTCGGAAGATGACCTTTCCGCCGTGCTCGGCCATGCCTAGTTTTTCGTCAAACCAGAAGTCATTCTCGCTGCCATTTTCACTTCCACGCAAATAAATGCCCCGTCCGTATTTAAGATAGGCATAAATCGCCTCCCAGCTTTGATCATACATTTTCCGCTGTAGCCAAACAAAGGGGTATTGGCCGCCTATTTCGCCCTGGTATACTTGGGGTGCTGAGGGGGCTTGATAATCTTTTAAATTTCGGCCATCCAATAAGGCGGCCTGTCCAAAGTCATTAAGTAAAGCGGCAACTTCGGTTTTGGCGACCCCCACCACGTGGTTCATATCCAGAAACTTATCATGCTTATGCAATAAGTTTCTCCAATCGAAATACAAGGAGTCCTCTCCAATATAAAAGTCTCTTAAGCGGTCCTCCTTTAAATAGGGCTCTAAATAGGCAAGTAATTGTTTTCGATGCGGGTCCTTTAAAGCTTGCGAGCGTTTTTGTAAGAATGCAATCCTACGCTCACTAAGCTCCTCTTTAAATTTTTCGTAATGCGCTTTACTAAAGAAATCCTGCAAGAAGTAGCGGTCGCCGTTTTGCGGATTGAAATTGTAATAGCTCGTCCAATAGGCGCAAGTCATGCCACAAGAGCTTTGCGCTAAACTTAGGGAGAGGGCTCGCGAACTGTTTTGCCAAACCTTAAAATCGATGGCCACCTTCTTGCCGTAAATCCCACCTTCCTTATTACTTACCACCTCAAAGAGATGTTCTTCTTCCGATCCCTTCAGCAGCTCCAATTCACTTAACTGCAGGTGGGTATTAATCTTATAGGCTACCGGAGGCTTCTCGGATTGGACAATGGGGAAATGAAATTCTCCGTGGTCAAGACTTTCAAGGCGGAGAAATTCGTCCTTTGGACGCGCGGAGATTAGAAATAAAAGGAGGAAGATGCTCAAGGTGCGAACTAAGGTTTTCATCCTTTAAAAATAAATCTTTAATCGCTGGTCGAAGCTTTCCATGAGTCTAAAAACCCTTTCCCCAAGAATTTCCTTTTGAATGCGTTTAGACTCCTGCTCATATAAGGTATAGTCGGGACAAGCCCCTTGGTAGGCGAAGTTGAAATCGCGGGTCGTAATTTGGAAAAGGGCTAAACTAAAACCCAAACCAAACACAATGAGGCTCATTTTTCGAATGGCAAAAGGCCGTAGACGGTTAAGTCCGGCCAGCAAAAGGTTGACCACAATCACCGAAAGGATGATGAGGAAAATATCATAATTATTCCACCACCAAATATTCCCCCAGCCACCAATATAGCTGGGACTGGGCCAAAATAGGTTTACCCCGCCCCAGGTCGCCGCAGGGGTAGGGAGGTCTTCCAAAAGATGAATCCAGTAGCCACCGACAAAGGCGACTTATCTCAACTTTTGCGATTTAAGGGAGGGAAGAACTACCGGGCTAGTTTTTTGGCTAAGGCCTTTCCAAGCGAGGTTCAGGCCGTAATAAAGCCCAAGCCAAAGTAGAGGGGCTAAAAGACTATGAAAGAAGGCATGATGGGAATACCAAAACTTGGCGGAGTAAATAAAGCGTCCGCTCTGGTTTAATTGAAACCAGCTTCCAAAGGTTCGGTCAAAGCCCGACCACATACTGATGGCGTCAAGGTCGGGCAAGGCACCGCCAAAAGTCGCAATTCCCAAGATCGCTAGTTTGCGACGCGGTCCCTGAGCGAAGGAGGCTAAAACGGTGCCTAAGGCTAAACCCGAAAGGCTGTGGCTGAGGATGTCCAAAAGCTAAATTTGGTTAAGGGGATTGGCGTTCAGCATATCGAAATTGCAGGAAGCTTTCATTTTTTAATTGGTACATCAACGAAGTTTTAGGCTTGATTTTTAAATATCGAGTTTTTTGGTTTTCTCCTTCGCCACAAGAAGAATACCGAATAATACAAGGTCAAGCCGAAAACTAGTATCACCGTACTAAGGTCTCGATGCCCAATGATATAATAAGTATCGTGTAGGTTAAGGACCAGGGTTTTGTTTTCCTGTAGGGCTTCCCAGCCAAAAAGACCGAGGCATAGAAGGAAAAGGACTAGCCCTACTAGGCTTAATCGCATCAAGCTTTTACGAATCATGATAGCGGCTCTCCAGTTTCGGAGACCAAGCTGCTAAAACCGCCAAATACCATTCGGGAGGCATCAAAAATCATCCTTTCCCCTTGCAACAAGGGGTCTACAATTTCAGCCATGCGAGGGTCTTCCCCCACTGTTTTCTGGGCGCGGTCGCGAATGGCTTTGGAAGGAAAAAGGGTAAAGCCAATAATAAGCGTTTCCCCTTCTTTGAGGCTTAAGGTGTCGGCAAAGGATTGGGTGCCGGGGAAGTGCAAGTCATCGGCGGCAAACTCCTGATAGCTTAAGGCGCCATGCTTGATCCATATTTGGGCCACCTCTTGAGCTACCTTCCGGTATACTTCGAGATGGTCCTTGTGAATGGGAAATACAAAGCTGTCCGCATATTGGTCCATAGGGCATTTTTAGCTAAGCTAAGCCATATTGCGGTAAGCGCGAGGACTGTATCCGGTTTTTGCTTTAAAGAGGTTGCTGAAATGTTGGGGGTATTCGAAGCCCAAGCTGTAGGCAATTTCGCTGATCGATTCGCTCCCATGGCGCAAGCGGGTTTTAGCTTTCTCCATCACAAAAAGATGGATATGCTCTTGGGCGGTTTTGCCGGTTTCCTTTTTTAAAAGGTCGCTGAGGTAGTTGGCGGATAAATGCAATTGCTCGGCACAAAAATGCACACTGGGCATCTTTTGAACTTCCAGTTCGGATTGGTAATAGCCCTTGAGGATGCGCTCAAATTTGGAAACTAAATCGCTGTTGAGGTTGCTACGGGTAATAAACTGCCGATCGTAAAAGCGCAGGCAATAATCGAGGAGTAACTCGATATTGGCGATAATTAAATTCTGACTATGGCGGTCTAAGTTTTGACTGTATTCCACCACAATCTTATCGCGTAAGTCTTCGATGGTCTTCCGTTCTTCATCCGATAAATGCAGGGCCTCCGTTACCTCGTATTGAAAGAAGTTATAGCGCTCGATTTTATCTACCAAAGGAGAATTGCGAATCAGGTCTGGGTGGAAAGCTAAAGTCCAACCTTCGTGAACGCTCTCCAGCTCGGCTTCGCTTTCCTCCAGTTGCATACTTTGACCGGGACTGGTAAAGATCAGGGTGCCATCTTCATAGTCATACGAATTACGGCCGTAGCGCAAGGTGCCGCATTCTCCTAGTTTGAACATCACCTGATAAAAGCCCGGAACAATTTTAGCGCCTCGAAAATCGGCCGTCATTTTAAAGTCTTCTGGCATTACCACGCTTACCAAGGGATGCTTGGGGCTACTTAATCCCATCATTTCATGGGCCTTAACGATAGTGTCGATAGAGATAATGTCGGACATGGTTCTAAATTAGGCTTTCCAGATTTTCGAGGCGCCAAAAGGCTATTTAAATTGACTCATAAGAAGTTTATCGAAAGTGCGATCACTTACCCATCGACGTAGGGTAACCAAAGGCTTGGCCATATAGCCTTTTAAATAGCGGGTTTTGGGTTTGTTTTCGCTGGCCGCTTTAGCAATCTCTTTTCCCAGTAAATCAACCGGACTGAGTTTATCGCCGCCTTCACCTAAAGCGTTAACTACCTGGTTTACCATGCTGGCATAAGGACCATTACCCGAAACTTTTTGCAAGTTTTCCATGGCGATATTGCCCCATTCGGTTTTAATACCTCCGGGTTCTACCACGACTACATCAATACCAAATTGCTTTAACTCAAGGCGCAGGCAATCGCTCCAACCTTCCAAAGCGAATTTGGTGGCATGATACCAAGCGCCCATGGGAGTGTAAATCTTTCCGCCCATAGAGGAGATGTTAATGATGCGACCTGATTTTTGCGCTCGCATAGTAGGAATAACCAATTGGGTGATTCGAGCCAAGCCGAAGATGTTAACTTCAAACTGACGCTTGGCTTCCTCAATTGGCACTTCCTCAACCGAACCATAGGATCCATATCCGGCATTGTTAATCAATACATCTATACGGCCCTCTTTTTCTAAAACCTCATTTACAGCCGCCTGAATAGATTCGTCATTGGTAAGGTCTAAGGAAACGACCCCCATACCTTTCTCGGCCAAATCTTGCATGCGCTCGGTGCGCCGGGCCGCGCCGTATACCTTATAGCCTTGGGCATGTAAAATATTGGCGGTTGATTTTCCCATTCCGGAGCTGGCACCAGTGATTAAAACTACTTTAGTCATTTTATCTCTTTTTAAATTGATTACGCTTTACTTAAGGCCGCTACTTTCAGCGACAGGACAAAACTAGTACCGACCAAGCCCATCGGACTTATAGATTTTAAGGGAAGACTAAAGGATTTTAGGGAATCTCCTGATTTAAGCATTTATATTTGCCGGCTTGAAAGAGCAATTTACTTATTTCCAGACGGATATCTCTCAAATTGAGCCCCCTAAGGCTTTCGATTTTCCTTTCTATTACCGACCGCATAAGCTGGCGCGATTGGCGGTAGAAGAGTTGCAGGCGTATTTAAAAACCCAAAAGGATTGGTTCCACGATTTTGGGATGCGAGCCGATAGTGCGCCAAAGGCTTGTGGTAAAATGTTCGGGGTGTTAGTGGTTCGCAATGCCCAGGGAGAGCTGGGTTACCTCAAGGCCTTTTCGGGAAAAATGGCCGAGACCAATGTCCTGGACCCTTTTGTGCCGCCGGTATTCGACACCCTAGTGGAAGGCGACTTTTTTAAAACCGGGGAGGCCGAGCTAAATGTGATTAACCGTCGCTTGGAAGCCTTACAAGCCGATACTGAGCTGGAGCAAATCGAGCAAGCCTTAAAGGCGCATAAGTTGGCGGCTGAGAAACATCTGGCTGAACAAAGAGCCTTTAATAAAAAGGCCAAACAGCAACGGGACAAGAGGCGCAAAGCGGCAAAAGCAAACCTCGATGAAAAGGCCTATCAGCTATTGGAGCAGGAGCTAAAGAATGAGAGTACCCATTACAGCTATCAACTAAAAAAGCTAAAGCAGGCCTTGGAGGAAGAGGAGGCCAAATTACTATCCAAAATAGAGCCTTACCGAGCGGAAATCGCCCAATTAAAAGAAGCGCGTAAGAAGAAGTCGGCGGGACTGCAAGTGCAAATCTTTAAGGAGTTTCAGTTTTTAAATGCGCACCACGAACGGGAGTCATTATATACCATCTTTAAAAATACCCTGAACGAAAACCCACCAGCGGGAGCCGGAGACTGTGCCGCGCCCAAGCTTTTGCATTTTGCCTATCAACATCAGCTACAGCCTATTTGCATGGCCGAGTTTTGGTGGGGGCGTCCGCCGCGAAATGAGGTGCGCAAGCATCAACAGTTTTATACTTCTTGTCGCGGAAAATGCGAGCCTATTTTAGGACATATGCTGCAAGGTTTAAAGGTGCAGGAAAATCCGATGCTGCAACAAACTGAGGGGCCAAAGGAAATTCCAGCGGTGTATGAAGATGAGCATTTGGTGGTCATCAATAAACCAGCTGAGTTTTTATCGGTCCCCGGGAAAACGGTAACCGATTCGGTGTACACCCGAATGAAGGAGAAGTATCCCGAGGCCAGCGGACCTTTAATCGTGCATCGATTGGATATGTCTACCTCCGGCATCTTGCTCATCCCGAAATCGCGAGCGGCACATAAAAATTTGCAGGCGCAGTTTAAGCGCAGGAGCATTAAAAAAAAGTACCTCGCCCTATTGGAAGGGGACCTTGGAGGTGAAGAGGGCTTAATTAATTTGCCCTTACGGGTAGATTTGGACGACCGTCCACGACAGTTAGTTTGCTACGATTATGGCAAAGCTGCGGTCACTAAGTGGAAGGTATTGGAAAGGCGTGCTGGAGAAACTTTGGTTCAGTTTGAGCCGATTACCGGTAGGACCCATCAATTACGGGTGCATGCGGCTCATGCCGATGGATTGGGAATCGCCATTAAGGGAGATGACCTTTACGGTAATCCGGCCGACCAGCTTTATTTGCATGCGGCGGAAATCCGTTTTGCACATCCGATTAGTGGGGAAACTATCGAGCTTCAAGCGCCGATAAGCTGGGGTCCAATTCTTTAAACTAGGTAGGGCTAATTTTCGCAATCGATTTACCACCGGTTAGGCAAGCTTGCAATCTCGCTTCCGCGATTCTCAAAAGTCGGAGAAAGTTTTTTAGCCTCCTTTTTGATGTTTTCCCGCTAGTCGAAATTCTAAATAGGCCAATCCCAGCACTAAGATGAGTTCGAGGCTAAAATAAATCCAGCCCAAAAGCTGGAGGCTATCCCGATGATAAATAAGGAGGCCAATGGAGAACAGGCAATACAAGAAATTAAAACCGGCAATGCGTTTAAGGTTGGTGCTGATGGCTTCCAGGCCTTGCTTAAAGCTGTAGTAATCGAACAGCGCTAAAACCACGGGAATTAGGGCTAAACTATATAAGGTGTTGATCGGTAAACCGATTTGATCTACAATTAAGGGTAGTACCAAACCCAGGCTTAAAGCGGAAATCAAGGCTCCGAGGGCATCGATGAGGAAGACCCGGGTACCCCAAGTTTCCGCTTTAACTAAAATTGCATTTAGGCTCATAGCATTTACTGCTATTGCTTGAGTACCTTAAAGCTCTGTTGTTCGCTCGCCGATTGGACCGTAATAATATAAAGTCCTTGAGGTCCTTCCAATTGGAAGTCGAGCTGAGCATCAGCCCCAAGGTTAAGACTTTGTACTAATTGCCCGGCAATGGAGTAAACCTGCACCTGCGCACCAGCAAACTGGGGACCGGCTTGCAAATTAAGCTGCCCGGTGCTAGGGTTTGGATAGAGGCTCAGGCTACTGGCGAGCTGGCTTTCTTCCTCGCCAATGGTAAATAAATTGGGGAAGTAGGTGAATAAGGTAGATCGCATTAATTGCGATTGCTCGCGGGTAAAACTGTTCATGCAAGCATCGGTGCTGTAGTCCATGAAATTTTCAATCATGTCGGGTAAGTTGGCACCGCCAATGCTATCCAAGCAACTGTTGCGATTGGTATTACAGGTAAACTGATTGGAATTATTGGAAAGGGGGGTGTCGCTGATGTAATCATCTACCGTGCAACCGCCATCGCCCCAAATATGGCGTAAGGCGAGAAAGTGGCCCACTTCATGCGTAAGGATATCGCCTTCGGTGGTAATGTTGTTAAAACCACCATAGGGAGGTGGATAGCTTACGGGATTATTGGGTCCAATGGCTACATAATGCACTAAAGCGCCAATGCCTAGTGGCAGGGAGTCGGTGCCGGTACCTACAAAATTAGGATGACCAATCGGTGGACGGGCTAAGCCAAGAAATACCAGTTCCTCGAAATTATTAAGCTGCGGTTCAAAGATGCGTAAGTCCCCAATCCAGATATTTAAATAGCGATCAATGTCCCAAGGACTAGAGCCACCGAGGCTATCTACGCTAATGCGCGAAAAATTATAGAAGAGCGAGTCTTCCACCCATTGTTGAATTTGTGCGGTTTGATTTTGCGCGTAGGGTAAAATGCCACCAAAGTGGGTAATGGGCGTGCTCTTGCGTACAATGCCCGTAGTGGGGTTTCCATCGGGATCCACGGTGGCTAGTTCGAACTGAATATTAGGATTACCTACATAGGGCCTAAAAGGGGCGCGCACATTTCCGCTGTCGGCATTACGACGGGCGTAATTGTCATTTAAGGATTGCAGTTGGTTAAAGATTACCGAATCAGGAAGGTTCTCGGTAGAGTCGTTGTACACGATATGAAAAACCACCGGTATGGTAAGAGTAGCTCCTAAACTCTTATTAGACTGCGGAAGCTTTTCTACCGCTTCCTGTAAGGCTTTATCGGCCGCGGCTTTGTAACCTGGACTTCTACGATCTTGTTCCAGCATTAAAAAATGGGAGCCGCATTGAGGTTGAGCGCTGGCTGCGCTATCGGAGCTGTCGTGATTTTGATGGAGTAAGCCGTTAATCAGGCCTTGGGCTTGCAATCCGAAGCTTGCGACTAAGAGAAAAAGTAAAGTTTTTTTCATATTCCTGGTTTTTGAAGTGGCACTGGGCTTATTAAGCTGTATTCGTTCTTGCCCGTTCAAATTTTATTCCAAATTAACTACTTAAATGGGATACGTATAATTTGCCTTGAAGGCTTGTTTGCCTGTTTGGTGTTTTAGGCTTAATCCGCTACTAGCCAACGCAAATAACTTAAAATGAAGGGCCTTTGAAGGCTATCCCTTAAGCCTGCCTTTAGCTCTTGGTAATGACTATTCACAAAGAGTAGCTCATTATTGGCAGGGTAATAACTTAGGATTTGCTCCGGCTTAATTTTACTCTCCTCAAATTGGCCTTTAAGCATTTGTGCCTTGGGATCCCAAAGGTAGCGAACAAGGGTCGAGTCGTCCAGCAGCTTTATGCTCCCCGTGCTATCGACTAATTCCTGATGGTAGACCATTTTTAAAGTTAAGGGTTGGGTTTTGATAATATCGGCCTTTAGCCAAAAATAGCGCGGTCGTCCCCAACCATTGAGATTGCCATTTTCCAGCTCTTGGAGGATGGGCATTAATTGAGTTCCGGTATAGCGGTAAAAGAAGTAGTTAAACTGCCAGATCCCGGTGCCCGAAATGAAGTTTTGTTTGTAGTAAATCACCGTAGCGCCGGTCGCATCGAGGTAGGAGTCGATCTCTAATCCATAGCGATGAAAAATATCGTGCCGAGCTATAAGCTTAGGGCCCGCAAAGAAGAAAAGCTCGGTAGATCGAGACATGCTGGGATAAGCCCCTAAACTCAGGGCAAATTGCGGGCGCTCTATTCCGGATTCGGAAAACCAATAAAAGTAAAGCGGAATAGCATTGTCGACCCAGTAGGCACTGTCAATATTAAGGGGACCAAATATCCGCTTCGCGGTGGCGGTGTCCAGAAAGCGAAAGAGTTCCTCTCTTTGGGAAAGGGCCATCAGGCTGTCGTAATCGGCAGGCAAGATTTCGCGGTTCAGGGGCTGCCTGTTACTGAATACCGAATCGGTATACTGAGCCAAAGGAGCAGCAAGGATAGGTGTTTCAAGACTTCCTACACTATCCAGAAAGACTTCTAATTCGGTTTCCGAGAAGAACTTCCGAGACTGTTTTTGAATCTCTGGAGTGCTCGGGCCGCTTTCGCTCAAGGGCTTAATCAGAATGGCCATGATGCCAAGGCCTAAAAGGATGAATCCGCTGCCAAGTTTACTGTACCGAAAAATCTTCATAAACCCGCTTTTAGGGCTTCCTTCAGTTTGCTTTGCTGAGCAGCAGAAAGGCCGTATTGCGGTTCGGGCCAATTTAGTTGGTCGTAGTATTGGATAGTAGCGGACAAGCTGTTTTCCAAAGCGCTGGCTTGCCAATCGAGTTCTTTGCCCAGCCGCTGATTGGAGTAGGTAAAATGATCCCCATGAATCCAGAGCGGCATATCGAGCCATTCTTTTACTTCCTGGGCTTGGAGCCATTCGGCAGAGGCGTTGAGCGGTTCCACCTGGCGGTTTAATAGGCTTTCGCTGAGCTTAACAATTTGAGCAATGCTGGTGTCGGGTTTGCTAATTACATTATAAATACCCGCATCTTCCGAGCGCTCCAAGGCTTTAAGGATAGCTTGCACTAGGTCCTTAACATAGGTGGTGGAGAATAAACGGAGACCGTCTTCGGGGAGGATGGTTTGCCTTTGGGTTTTTACCTGATGCAGCCAATAGTAGAAGCGGTCGGTTGGATCGTAAGGACCGTAAACTAATGCCGGTCGTAAGATGCTATGCCGATGGCCGCTTTGTTGCAAGATGCGCTCACATTCGGCTTTCCGGGCCCCGTAGGTTTGGGGACTTTCGTCGATGGCTTCCTCGGCCGTACAGCTTAAAATCGCTGTGCTTTCATCGCGAAACCGTAAGTTGGTATCTTCATTCTGGTAAACGGAGCAAGTAGAAATAAAAACGTAATGTTCCACTGCCGGTAGGTGTTGCAAAACATTTTTGAGATGCTGCTGGTAGTAACAAGATAAATCGACTACGTAATCCCATTTTTCGCTAGCCAAGATGTGCAGCTCGGGGTCTTGTCGATCGCCTTTTAATTTGCGCAATTGGGGGAAAAGCTCGGTATTACTTTGTTGTCTGTTAAATAAGGTGAGCTCGTATTTCTCTAAGTCCATTAGGGCTTCCACCAAGTTTCGACCGATGAAGTTACTTCCGCCTAATACCAAGACCTTTTTCATGCCAAGTTTCTATTTAAAGATTACGATCGATAGTTGCTACCACCTTATACTGTGAGCCTTGCTTTTGCAGCCAAAACACTTTTTCGCGAATTTCACCGTGAAGCGTGTACACAAAAATAAGGTCTGCTGTTGGTTGGTACTGAGGAGCGAGACCGGCTTTATTGAATGTATCAAAACTAGAAACAAAAAAAACGACACATAAACCTGGACATAGTTTCGTATTTCGTGCATTTGTTTAATGCATTTCTAATATCATATTCATTTACATGCTTAAAGCAGTCATGCCCAATAGTCTATTGACGCGCCCATTAAATAAGTATTGCAAATACGCTTGAATTTAGAATATCAAAATTTGCTTAGTGAAAATTTGGTCTTGGAATACACAGACCACGTTATACATTCCTTTAGTGCTCTTATCAAGATTGATGGTGTAATTTCCTGCGGAATAAAAGGACTTTTTTATAAGCTCTTGGCTGTTTGAAGAGTAGATCTTAACAGTGCAAGGTGATGAAATAGAGATCTTTAGAGCTCCTGAGGATGGGTTAGGGTATATATCCCAGTTAAAGGATGAATGTTCCTTAAGTCCTATGTGGCAGTCGTCTATAAGGCAGCCATATCTGTCGGTTTTATATAGCCAAGTAAAAAGAGTTGGTATCGAATCAGGATTATAGTAATCGCCAAAAGTGCTTAAATGAAGGATTCCAGAGTCCTGCGTTTCAAAAAATGACTCTGGAAAATGCAAATCGAAGGTATCTTGATACCTATAACCACGGTACCATAGACTATCACCTATGCTCGAGAATTTTGCTCCAAAGCAATAAAAAGTGCCAAAAAAGGAACTTCCTGAGGTGTAATAATTTCCATCTGATGTTTTAATTAGCTCAACCGCAAATTGCGCTCGATTCGATTGGCCAATTGTATCACGGCTCATTAAATTTCCATTTGTGTCCATTATTCCAACATGAAGTTGATTATGACTACCTGATGAATTTGTCCAACTATTCATTACATATTGATAGGTCCCGTCGCCATTATCAACACAATGCATTCCGCTCGAACCCAATGGGTGAAAATACTCCCGGTAATACTGCAATCCTCCACTAGGGCCAAATCGTGCGCTGAATGTCATCTGTTTGGCGGCATGGTAATAGGGTGCGCCCGTTACAAGAATAGCCCCATTATTACTTACGACAATATCACCTCCTATTGGGCCTAATGGTTGACTTGAAGAATTGCCTGGAACTGTGGTCTGCCAGATAAGGTTAAAATCATTATCAAATTTTGCTAAAAGTAGTTCCTGTTTGTAGGGTATATCATATGTCCTAACTGCCCCGGTAATAAGTAGGCTGCTATCCTTGGACCAATCAGCAGAGAAGGCTTCGGTGTATTTAAATCCTTGAGCGGAGAAACGAATGGAAGTGTCTAGCTTAAAATCGCCTTTGTCGATAATGTTTATTAGTATGAATGCTGAATCAATACTTCCCGGGATGTAATTTGTAAAAACTGAAACTAACTTTGACCTCTGATTCAAAAGACCGTTATGGGAGTTAATCATAAAGAATAGCGAATCATTGTATTGCAATCTAAGATTGCTAATAACATTTCCTGATTTATCAATTTTTAAATAATCCAGTCTAGAGGCATCCAAATTGTTAATTCCTGATACATAATAATATGACGAATCGAAGGCAAGTGCAGCTCTGATATTAGTAATTTGGGGATATACATTATTCAAGGTCTGTCCGAACATCGTTCCTCCACCTAAAAGATAGAGAACTGTAATAATGTATCGGAAGCTTAATCGTGCCACAAATTGTTGATTAATGTAATTTTTTCTCTGATTAATACACCACTGCTTATATGTGTTGACCAAGAAGTAAAGGGCTACCAAGACAACAACCTTTTTGTTCCATAATCCAATTTAAAGCGTTTAGGCGCATATGGAACTCAAGAATTGGCTAGTTAAGCACTATCTTCTTCGTGAGATATAATCTATTCGTCTCAAAAATCAATTGGTAAATCCCTTTTGGCAGTGACTCCAAGTTTAAATGATAATTCCCATTCTGCAAATAATCTTGCTCCCACATTAGTCTTCCTGAAATATCAATAAGCTTAATGGTACAAGCTTCTGGAACAATAATTTCTAATTTTCCAGAACAAGGGTTTGGGAAAGTATTCCAAGTCGGCTCGCTTTTAACTTCAATACCGAGATGGCAGTCTGTTTGAAAGCACCCATGCCTATCCGTTCGAAACAACCAGGAATAGAGACCGTTCCCAGGTCCGGGATTGTGCAAGTCGGCATAGGTGCCGATATGGACAATATTGCTATCATTATCTTGATAAAAGCTTTGGAGGTAACATTCGTCTAAGGTATCGGTAGGGTCATATCGATAACCGCGGTACCAAATACTATCACCTGACCGGTTAAATTTCATTCCATAAGTATAAAAGGTGTTTTTAAAGTTATACCCTGCGGTGTAGTAACTGCCGTCTGATAATTTTATGAGGTCCTGTGCAAATTGGTTTCTAGTATTGTATCCAAGAGTATCTCTGGAAGTCAGGTTTCCTAATGTGTCCATCTCTCCAACTACTAATCGATTAAGACCACCGGAGCTGCTTGTCCAGGAATTTAAGACATACTGATAGGTTTGATCCCCATTATCTACGCAGTACAATCCACTACTCCCAAATATCGAGAAATATTGTCTGTACCATTGCTTAGTTCCATCCTGACTAAATCTTGCCGCAAAGGCCATTTGCTTAGGTACGATAAAATAAGGGTTGCCAGTTACTAAAATACTACCATCGGCACTTACTTCAATATCCGAACCTATCGGACCGAATGGCGCACTAGCTGGACTTCCATTAATCACCCTTTGCCACATAAGGTTAAAATTGCGATCGAACTTTGCGAGGAACATTAAGTATGGAGCTTGAAATCCATTGTTTGCTACATAGCCCGTAATTAGGAGGTTGCTATCAGCAGACCAGTTGCAAGCGTACGGAGAAGTCCAGCTATATCCCAACATCGAAAACCTTTGTAGTGTGTCTAAGGATAAATCGCTCGAATTCAACCTTATGAAAACAATCTCGGAAGAATCAGCTGGCGTGTTGATTGCATTTGAAAAGACGGAAAACAACATTCCGTCTTTTGCAAGTAGTCCATTATGAGTATTGAAATAAAAGTTACTATCCGGAAATTGTAGCCTTAAACTATCAATAAGGCTTCCACTCAAATCCGTTTTTATGAAATCCACAATCCTGGGATTGTTATTCATTGTGTTTGAGATAAAATAATGGCTTTCACTTTCACAAATAGCCGCCCTAATGTTAGTGGCCCTTGAAAAAATCTTATTTAGGGTTTGCGCATTCGAATTGGTAGAAAGTATCGCTAAAAGCAAAACTTTTAAAACTGTTCCTCTGCACCAATTCTTTTTTGCCATTATTTGATAAGGATTTTGCCTGGCTTGACCCTCCGCAGGTTTTTTTAATGAGCGGCAAAGGCTTGTTCAAAATCCGCAATGATCATTTTCTGCATTTTCATCATCGCAGCTATCACTGCTTTAGTTTGCTCGGGTCTTCCGGTTTTCATCATCTCAATAAAACGCTTGGGCACAATTTGCCAAGAGAGTCCAAAGCGATCCTTGCACCAGCTGCAGTTTCCTTCTTCGCCGCCTTTGCTGGTGAGGGAGGTCCATAGATAGTCTACTTCAGCCTGGTCCTCGCATAAGACATAAAAGGATACCGCCTCATTAAACTGAAATTGAGGCCCCCCGTTAAGGGCAATAAAGGCACAGCCATCAAGCTCAAACTCTACGATGCTAGGATTGGAAGAATGGATTTTCGAATTTTTAAAAATCGAACAGTAAAACGCTGCGGCTTCCTGGGCCTGGTTTTCGAACCAGAGGTAAGGGGTAATCTTTTGAAAATGCATAGGATTAAAAATAAGGTGGCTTAGTATTCATTATGGACGAGGGTGTCCCTCAGTAATTGCCCGTCGGGCTTAATTTTTAAGGCTATTCGTAAGGTGTCCAACCGGGTTTCTACCTGCATATTATCTTTCCCATCGATAATGGCTCCGCTCGAATCGATGTATACGGGAAGCACTGACTCCCTAATTCTCCGAAGTAAAAATTCCCCAATCGAGTGCTCTTCAAATTCCAACCAAATATATTCCGTGTCGTAAATACTTTGGTCGCAGCCATGCGCAATTTTCACTTCGGTACGAGGGCTTCGGTTTATGAAGCTGACTAGATATTGAAAAGCACAGATACCATCATTTTGCATATAAATACAGTAAGTCAGGGAGTCGTTAATAATGGTATACGATTGAATGCTTTGCTCTAAACTATAATACTCATTAACCAGCTTTTCCGCCGGATAATGGTCCACTAACCACTGGGGAAAGGGATCTGGTTTTTCAATCTCAGCGCTAGTTTTAGCGTTTTTAATGGTTGGACTTTTATCGGCTGCAGCAAGGGGCTTTTCCTGTGAGGTTTGCACCCTTGGATTACAAGCGGAAAATAAGAGAAGGACTAAGAAACAGCGCAGCAGCATAAACGGTGATTAGCTTTGGGATTGCACAAATTCATGTGCTTCCTGGGCTAAATGTAGCCAGTCTTCGCGATAGTCGGCCGGCAATTGTAGCCAATCTTTCATCGGTCGGTTTTTACCGGAAGGATCCCATTTTTTAGCATTAGTATATTTCCGCAGATTAGCCTCCACCTCCTGCTGACCCAGCTTAAAAATCATGGCTTCCTGATGAAAAGCGGCAAAGGCCTTTTTTGCGGCGGTCTTAATGCAAGCTTTGCCAAACATCTGACCAGATACACAGTCTGATTGCGCCCGTAGCTTTTCGCTGATGGCTTGAAAATGCACTTCATTCATGGCGCTAATCTTCAGCTTCAGCGAGTGCTTTAATTTGCTTGAGCATGGCTTTTAAGCCTTCTTCGGTATGACAGCGACCTTCTTCACTGGCAAAGCCTTGCTGGTGCCAGGTGAATTCGCATTGCTCGGGAGATAAGGGATGCAGTTTATACGAGACCAAAGAATAGTTTTCGGGCTTATCTTCTAAACCGGAAAAACCACTCCAGTAATTGTAGCGCAGTAATTCCTGGGCTTTATGTTCCAAAACCTCACCCTTATCCAAATAATGCTTTCCCTGATATTCACCCTTAAAGCGAATCGGACTGCCTTTTTGCCAATCGGTTTCGACTTCGGTACCGAATAAATACTGTTTGATTTTGGCGGGCTCGGTTAAAACCTGCCAAACTTTAGGGGGAGAGGCTTGGATAGTGATGCTACTTTCGGCAATTAGATTGGTGTTCATTGTTTTGTTTTTGGATTAAAGGAGCGGTCTGGCGCGTTTATCAAATTACGACATCTTGCGAAAGCTATGACTTTTTGATTTTGGAAATGGTTTTGCCCTGCGACTTGCTTGGCTGATCAAGGTCTTGCAGCGCAAAATCGATGGCCTCTTTAATCAAGGCTTTAACTTTCGGTTGCCGATAGTCTTCGGGCTTTTTTACTTCAATATGACGAATCAACTTACCCGTTCCCTGTAGCAGTCCATCGGGATCCTTAAGCAAAGTCCCTTTGTTAAATCCTAAATTGAGATGTTTGGTGTAGATGGGTAGCATGCAAAAAGCATCGCCTAGTTTTTCGGAAACGGAAAAAACCGCCGTAAGCGCATGGGTATGGTAAAGTAATTCATTGCTCTCGGGATAGAGCTCCAAAATAAAGTTGCGGAGATCCTCAAAGAGGGCAATCAAGGAATCCTCTTTCAAACTTAAGGGCGCTTGAAAGTCGGGGTGAATGGGGCGGGTTTTTACCATAGGCCGCTCAAGGTAAGGTTTTTACGGTCTATTTAGGTTTTTGGTTTTAAGCGAAACACATGGATGGCTCCGTGGTCTGTAAAGCCTAAGGACTTATACAGTTTATAGCCTGCTTGGGTCGCCTGAATATGTACTAGGGAGCAGCCCATAACCTGAGCTTGTTTTAGGGCAGCTTCGGTTAAGGCACGACCGTATCCCTTTTGGCGATGTTCCCTTGCCGTGGCTACAAGGTAGATTCCGGCTTGCTTTTGATGCCCAAAAATCAAAGCCGTAGCCACCGGGATCCGTTCGGCCTTGGCCAATAAAAATCGACAGCTTTCCTTTTGAACTAAGTTTTTAAAGAGCTCCGGGTTTAAGCTTTTCCCGCCCATCAGTTCCTGTTCTACAATTTGCTGCCATTGCCGAAGGTCCTTTAGCTTATCAATCACCTGAACCTGAAATTCAGGAACTGAGCCTGCAGTTTGCAACCCTTTGGTGGTCCGAATCATGGCGGTCCATACACTGGTCTTTTGCCAGTTTTGCTCCATTAGGTTTAAGGTATGGGTCGAAGTTTGTCCTTCCCAAAACATGCCTAAATCTGGAAGTTTACCGTCTGCAACCGCTTGCGTAATGCTTTCTAAAAGTAGGCTTATGTCCTGAGGCTGCTCTTTAAATTGGTATAGAAGATTGGGCCATACTGACTGCGAGCTCTGAACGGCCCTAAAGTGTTTTTCCATTAGGTACTCTAGCTTGCCCTCCTTAGCCATACAAGCGAATAGGGCATCGATATTATCTTCAGAATAAGACATCTCCTAAAGCTTAGCTTATTATAAGGCCAAGGCAAATCATTAGAATGGCCCATTGAATGATGAATAGAATTAAAGCCGCCAAGCTGCTAAATAGTTGTTCTAGCAAATGACTTTTATTCCGAAAAACACGAAGAATGAGGAAGTAGATCAGGGCAAAAACAATTGGGTCAAAAATTAAGGGGATTCGAAAAACTAAATAGCTTAATATACCTAGGAAGGTGGATTGAGCAATTATAAAGGAGCTCATTGCCAAGTACTCGGCGTAGTTGTAGGTGCGGAAAATTAGCTTTAGAGATAAGGCCAGAGGTATAATGGATAGTATCCAAAAGAATTTTATGTATTCACGAATAAAAAAACCGACTTCGTAGGCGCGCTTGCTGAGGGGTGCTTCAGGTATTTGAATGGCCTCCACCGTTTCCTTTGGTAATTTAAGGAGGCTGATCACAATCAAATACAAAGTGGTGGTGTAAATGAGGAAGGAAATGGGGTTGAGGATTCCCTTGCGTTTGCCTTTAATGTACTGGAGAACCAGCTCTTGAGGATGGATCAGCAAGGTTTTAAAATTGAATAAAAACCCTTTATCCATGTTTATTAAACTCGCCAAAGAGCTTTCAAGAATTGAGCTAAGGCTAATTCGGTCTACCGCATTGCGCTCGCCACACATAGGACAAAACTTGGCTTCATGTTCATGGCCGCAGGCGATGCATTTCATACTGGGGATGCTTTTGTTTAGCTTGGGGATAGCTAAAGTAAGCTCTTTCGATAAGCAACCATTTGTTCAATCAAATCCAAAGGTAGGGCTTGGTTAAGTGGGAATTGAACCGAGCCTTTAGCGTGTTTATAGGGACTTAATGCTTTTGCAAACCGTTCGATGGTGGTCGGATGTGGGTAGAGGCCTACATGGTTTTTAAAGGCCGCCATCATAATTTGAGCATCGCGTTTGCCTCCGGCTTTTAAAGCATAGGCAGGAATATTGTAATTGATTAATTCCTCTGCTTGCGGTTCTACCTTTAAGATGCAGGCTTTTATTTGCAAAAGGGCCTTTCTGCCTGTTTCAGATTGGGCCGCTAGGTATTGATCAACTGAGGTGTAGGTAGGCTGGCTCATCAATTAATTGCTTTCCACATAAGCCTTAAAATTCTCCAATATCGCTTGCCAACCGGCTCGCTGCATCTCATCCGCATTGCTGCCTTCGGCCTCAAAGGATTCGCGGAGGAGGACGCCTTCATCCGAAATTTCGAAGTCGATATCTACCGCTCTATTATCCGACAGGCGATAGCTAATCTTCTGCTGGGGAAGGATGGTCTCATAAGTACCGGTAAAATCAAAACCCATACTGCCATCCTTGGCTTCCATTCGCCAATTAAATTGACGGCCGACTTGCAGATCATTTTCGGCTCGGGGGCAATGCCAAGACTTATCGGCAAAGTTCCAGGCGCAAATATGCTCAGCTTGCGTCCAGTAGTTCCATACTTTTTCGATATCCGCCTCGAGGCGAACTTGCACCGTAATACGATTCATAGGCTTATAGATTTTTAGCTATAGCAAGGTAAACTTTTAGTAATGGTGTTTCGCAAAGTTATTCGTCCCTGGTCGCCGTTGCCCAAGGCTGCATCTCAAACTTCCTTACAAAGGTCTATTCGGCTTTCGCTTGATAGCCTAGCTTCTACTGCAGGTTAAAGCGTTCTCCATCCCAAACCAGTCGAACTTCCTTGCGCAGGAGGTACTTTTCCAAAAAAAGGTCCCAAGGCTCCAAGCGATAGGCGATGGTATTTTCTATTCCGGTATCGAAAAGGTATTCTGGGTTAAGGTCAAGCTGACGGAAGTTTATACTATCGGGTAAGCTTTCCTTAAAAAAGAGCCGGGGGTCTAGTTTGCGACTCAAGCCTAAGTCCTCCTTTATTTCCCTAAAACTTCCTGCTTCATAAGCCAGTTGATAAAGCTCAAGTATATCCACCTTACCGCGTGAAGCCCCCATTTTAACTAGCAGGACTACTTGGGAGCCGTCGCTTTTAAAAAATCGCTTTAGCTGATAGATAAACATTCCCGGGCCACTATCGCTAAGGTCGACTTGCAAACTAAAATCGGCCAAGCGCAGGGTGGCGTAAAAACTTTCGCTAGAATCGCCAAGAAGGTGGTCAACATCAATATGCTCGATAGCAGTGGCTTTGTCGGCCTCCGTAAACTCTGGGGTATACGAAATGGGAAGGGCGGCAAATAGCTCTAACAAGGTTTGGCCATGGGTTTTTTGAGCCCCCAGACTAAGCAGGGAAAGTAATAGGTAAAACCGTAAAAGCGACTTTTTCATGCGCATTTAAAATTAGCACCTTGCTTGTATTCAAAGCCATTGGGGCAAATTATTTTTCGCGATGAGCAATTTGATCACTATCTAAAAAGCCATCTAAAAGCCGCACTTGTTGTACCTGGCCTGAGCTGTCGCGTTCAAAACGCAGGGCTGCGTCTATATCGGGCATGTAAAATTGATGGTCCGACTGTGGAATCAATTCGATGTTCATTGAACCCATTTCCAGCCACAGGCTTTTCTTAGAAACATAGACGCTAAAATTTACATTTTCGTTTAGGCTGTAGCCGCCTACAAAGTCTGCCAGGGTAGCACTTTCAATGGTGTAAGGCTCGCGTAAAAGGGGTAGTTGGTACTCCGCTCCATTTAAGATGGCCTCTAGGCTTTGGAGGATTTCTTGAGCCACGGGATGCCTACGGTTACTGAGTACGATCAGGCTGTTTTTAGTTTGGGGATCATGCTTCAACGCGAAGCTAAAGCCGTCATTATCCAAATAGCCGGCCTTTTGAAATTCTTGAGGATAAGCTTCTAAGACTTTTAGGAGGTCGAGGGGAGTAGATTGAATTCCATAGTCGCTAAAAGCCAGTTCTGGACTGTAGCTCGGTGCCTCTTGCAATTCTAAACCTTGACCCCGGTAATTGTGGTAGAGGTAACCTCGGGCAAGATTGGGTCCTTCCGCCAAGGCGGTGTTTTCCAGTTGTAAGTCTTGGCCTAATTCCTCCAATAAGGCTTCATAAGTCTGCCCGCTGATGCTCTCCAAGACCCTGCCTTTAAGACCGTAATCGATATTAGGATCCGGCTGGAGAAAGGAGGCCCAAGTATGCTTTAGTCCAAATTCCTGAGCGGCGGCAGGTAAACTGTCTTTTAGGTGATAAGCCCCTTTCTCAAAATGCCTTTGCCACAATATATCAGTAAAGAGCCGAGTGATCTCACCGACTTTAAAAGCGGTACTCGTTTTAAATGGAATTTGGTTTTCGTAGTCGGCCAAGCCAAAATATTTATAATAGCCAATGCCTTCTTCCTGGGCAATCAGAATGCTACCGCTAAAGCGTTGCAGTTGGAGGTAGCGCTGGGCTAGACTGTCGATTTGAGCTTCTTTACGGGGCGCTAATGTGGCGCTACTGGGCTCCACCTTCGGAGAGCAAGATACCATCAGGCTCAAAGCCAAACTGAGGCTAAGGAGCGGTAGCAAGTTATTTTTCATGAGCATAAATTGCTGGGGAAACAGCTTTATTAGGGTCTTTAAAAGTAGCTTTTTTAGCGCCAGCTTAAATGAGGTTGTTAGCGTCTTCCTCGATGGCCAGTTCCTTTTGTTTAATGGCCACTTCTTGGAGCCAATCGGCTTGGTGGGGATTGGTCAGGGCCTTTTCGAAATAGAGGACCGCTTCTTCAAAACTGGCAGTTCGTCGGCAGAGCTCACCAATTAAATAGTGAATAGTGGCTATGCTGGAAGAATCCTCATACTCTAGTTGTTCGATGGCGCGGATAAAGTTGTTTTTAGATTTGGTTTGAAAGCGGAGGCGTAAATTATTTTGAGCACGATCATAGCGCAGGAGGTAGCTGCCGATCAGATAGCAGTTCGCGGCCTTTTTATGCGGTTCTTGTAAAAATAGTTTAAGGTCACCGGCGATTAAGCATTGCTGCGCTTCGCCGATGCTTAGGGAGTCGTATTGGCTTAAAAAGCTTTTGATTTCGAGACGTCTTTCTTTACTGAAGCTGGTGTCGAAATCGCTGCGGTAGCCGGAATAGTGACAAACCGGACAAGTATTAATTAATTCCCGATAATGACTGCCGAGGGCGCCTTGTTTTTCGAAATCGAGAAAACCGCCCCAGGTGGTCATGCTCATGGTTACACAAAATTCCACCTTCTCTTTATCGATAGGGCATTTTGCCACTTCCTTGGAGCAGGTATGCCCGTAAATGGTGGGGAGGAATAATAGACTGAGGAATAAGCTTAAGATTGTTTTCATAGGGGCAAATTTTCAGGTTCGTACTGTTTATTAGATGCCCGGAAAACAGATTGGTTGCTTGACGAATCTTGGCTGGGATTAACCTGTATTTAGCCTCGTCGCTAGGTTTCAGCTTCCACCCTTCGCAAAATATAGGTAGAGGTTTTTAAATTCCTTAGGGTAAAAGAAATGGTGAGGAAATGGGTTTCGGGGGAATAGTCGATGGTATAGGAAGTCGACTTAATCTTAGTCGGCTTGGGTTCGGGGTCATCGGAATTTTGATTGCCTACATACTCGAAGATCACATGAATTATAGATTCTTCTTTGCGGTATTGGTAGGTGCCGACATTGATGAGTAGGGTATCTCTATATCTCTCGTAGCGACCATCGGCGTAAAACTGGAAGAATTCTTCCTGCCTTATTTCCGCCTCCATATCTTCTACTAGGCTTTCGTAACTTTCATAGCCTCCCACCTTTTTATAAATATTAGCAAGTTGCACCAGGAAGTTTTCCCTGTAAACAATACTGTCTTGCTCGGCGAGATAGGTGAAGTTGGGGTTTTGAAATTCCACTACCTGCCATTGACCTACAAATACCGAATCGGCTACTTGGGCCACTAGCAGGCTTGGCAAAAAGAGGCTTAAAAGGCTAAAGGCAAGCAGGTAAGCTTTACTTCGTTTTTGGATTTTGCTTGTCATGCTAATCAGGGGTTTTGGTTTTTTGGGTCTTCAGTTTCTTGGCTATAAAATCATAATTGCTAAGCAGAAGGTAACCGATGAAGGCTAAGGTCTCCTTGTTAAACAATAGTTTGTTTCGGCTGTTCCCTTCAAATGGAATCACAAAGCTTAGAAAAAAAATCTAGTCCGGCCGCCGCTAAATCAGTCCAAATACTGTTTGTGGAAGATGACTTGGAACTTGGTCCCCTTCTGCAACGGGTCTTACAGGAGCATAATTACAGCACACATTGGGTAACTAATGCCGAAGACGCCCTCTTGCTTTTACCGGTATTAGAGCCGAAACTTATTATTTCGGATAGAATGTTGCCGGGCATGGACGGATTAAGCTTTTGCAAAAGTGTTCGCGCGAAAGGCCAGAATGTCCAGATATTAATGCTGACCGCAATGAATGCCGATAATAATTTGGTGGAAGGCTTAGATTCCGGGGCCGACGACTATTTAGGGAAGCCATTTAGTTATCAGGTCTTATTGGCAAAGGTGCGGGCCATGCTTAGGCGTGTAGAGGTGACTCCTAGTCAGAAGAGTGAGCGAATTCAGTTAGCAGACTTGGTGCTTTCTATTGATGCAAGGAGTGTAACACGGGCAGGCAAACCGATTAAGCTTACCGCGCGAGAATTTCATCTACTCTACTATTTGCTTCGGCATAAGGGTCGGATTAAAACCAGAGATGAGATTTTGGAGGCCGTTTGGGGTCTTGAATTTGACCCCGGAACCAATGTTGTGGATGTTTACATTAGTTACTTGCGAAACAAGATTGATAAACCCTTCGAAAACAAGTTGCTACATACCTACATCGGCCTAGGCTACTCCATGAAAGATAGGCCATGAAGCTGCCAAAGTTTTTGAGCCGAAATACGATTCGCAGGCGGCTAACCATCATTTTTGCTTCCAATGCTATTTTAATCTTGCTTTTTGCGGGATATTTCATTTTTACCTTCTCTGCGAGCTTTCGAAAGGATGAATTCAAACTTCGTCTTCAGCATCGTCTTGAAGAGTTTCAGCGTATCATGAGGGAACAACCGGATGGTCCTTTGCCTGAATTCTCTAAGTACGACGAATCGGTGTTACCGCGCGAGCAGTTAGAGATTCTAAGTTTAGCCAATACGATTGAAATAGCTAGTCCGGAAGGAACTTTGAAAATAAGCAGTGGGGAGCTTAGCTCAGGTGATAAACCCACCTTTTTCCGCATAGAGGGGCGCGATATCGCAATAGTGAAGGATGAAATATTACGGCGCTATTTAGTGGTTTCGGCGGTAGATGTGTATGGTTATACCAAAATGGGGAACTTAAAGCGGGTAATTATCATTTGCTTGATTTGCTCGGTTTTATTGTTGGCCTTTGTGAGTTGGTACTGGACTCGAAGAATGCTGGATCCAATAACGGCCAAGATAAAGAAGGCAAGACTGATAAGAACCAGTAGTTTAAACCTGCGGTTAACAGTGGATAATCCTGAAGATGAACTAGGGCTGCTAGCTCAAACTTTTAACCAAATGTTGGATCGTTTGGAAAAAGGTTTTAAAGCGCAACAACAATTTATTGGAAACGCTTCTCACGAGCTACGAACCCCTTTAACGGTGCTTCGTGCGGAAGCGGAGTGGGCACTTCATCGTCAACGAAGTGTAGAAGAATATCAAGAGGTTTTAATTAAAGTGCTTGATAAGAGCCGGCATCTAGGGCAGTTGGTTGATAGATTACTTATCCTTGCGAGACTCGAAGGATCTCAAAAAGCCAGCGACCTTCAAGCTTTCCGCTTAGATGAATTGCTATTGCTCATTGTGGAGGAGGCGCGGGAAGAACAGGTCTCGGTTCCCATAAATTGCGAAATTGAAACCGAGAGCAATGCTAGTTATCAAATACAAGGAGATTCGGGGATGATACAATCTGCAATAACCAATCTTTTGGATAACGCCTTAAAATACGGTTTGGGAAACCCTATTTCAATTTCCCTTTTTACAGAGGGAGATAGCTATTGTATAAGCTTACAGGATAACGGAATTGGAATAAATGAAGCGGATATGGAACAGTTGTTTGAGCCGTTTTTCCGTTCGGCCAAGGCGCGAAATACAGCCAAAGGAATTGGACTGGGCCTAACGCTTGTGCAAGAAGTTGCACAGTGGCATGGAGGTGAGCTAAAAGCTAAGTCTCATGCTGGTGGTAGCACTTTTAGCCTCTTTTTACCAAAATTTTCTTAGGGCGTATTCCGAGTTTTCTTTGGAAGCGGAGAGTCTAATTCGTAAAAAGTATCCTCCAATAGGAAAGCCGGGTCTTTCAGTTTTGCCAATTGCCCAATATTCGTTTTTAACCTGAGAAACATCTTGAAAATGGAATTCTTATGGCACTATTTAAAGTACTTTAAATAGTGATTTTTGGATTTTATAATGTTACTGATGTACGGGCTTAAATTAGTTTAGAGCCATGTTTTCATCCTAAGTAGTCGCGTTCTTTTCGAAGATTTAATGGGTATCTAATCCATCTCTAATTTCATTTTAATGAAGCCGCCTTTACTTTGTCCATGTAAAAGAAAGGGATTGTAAAAGTCCCCTTATAACCAAGAGGAGCTTAAAGAGAATAAACTCTTTACCTAAGGAACAAGAACCTCTGGATTAAGTGGATTTTCAATTTTGCGGACAAGCCGAACACCGTTTCACAAAGTAGGCGATGCTTTATTAAAATTTTTAATCATGTCAAGAACAGGATTGTTTTCTCTCGTATGCCTAATGTTTGTAGCAATTTCTTTTCAAGCTCAAGCGCAAACCAAGGAAAGGCAAAATAATGTAACTCTTTATTCCTCAGAATGTATTACAGAGGCTGAAGTTATTCAGGCGCAACAAGAATGGGGCGCGGGAATTGTGCGCATCGGTAAGGTGTATTCAGAAGGTGGTGACTACAAGAAAGCCGCCATGGAGCATATTCAGAATTTATATGGTTACGACCTTAGTTCGGTTTTATTTAAACCAACTTTGGCTTCTATAGAACAGTTTAGAGGCACCTTCGATGCTGCACTATCTTACTTTATTAGTGGTAACGATACCTACCCAGAAGATAAAGGCTTTGCGCTAGCCCCTTATGTTAAAGTACGCTGGGAGAATTCGGGGATTATTAACAATAGCTGCAACATGGCGGTTGCGATGGGTAATTATTACTTCACTACCACCACGGGAGAAGAAATAAAGGTGGAATACACTTTGGGCTATGTAAAGGATGCCGATGGCAAGCTACGTATTGTGGTGCATAACTCTGCCTTACCCTATAAGCCAGCGAAATAAGCAGAAACTCTAGGTCGGCGAATTTTATAGCAATACCTATAGCGATTGGGACTTTTGGTTGCCTTTCACCTCCCACTTTGAACAATACGAAAAGTAGGGGGGTGATTTGGCCCCAAGCACGCAGGGCCCAAATGAACTAAAAGTCCGCTCTACGCTTCTGCCTGAGAGCAGGAGAAATGCAGCAGAGTCTATAGACTACACCTTAAATAATTCAACTATGTTAAAATTAAAAGCTTCTTTACTACTCGTATTTTTCGCGATAGCTATTTCCCCTAAGGCCCAGGCGCAAATGACCCATCCGGTAGCGCTTTACTCTTCTGATTGTATTACCGAAGAAGAGGTTTTACAGGCCCAGAAAGAATGGGGCGAGGGCATTGTGCGTATTGGAAAGATTTATATGGAAAATGGTGACTATAGGCAGGCGGCCATGGATCATATTCAGAATATGTACGGCTACGATTTAAGCTCAGTGCTTTTTAAGCCCACCTTAGCCTCGGTCGAGCAGTTTAGAGGCACCTTTGATGGCGCATTGTCCTATTTTATTGGGGGGAATGAGACATATCCCGAGGATAAAGGCTTTGCTCTAGCTCCCTACACCAAGGTGCGTTGGGAGAATACTGGAATCAACACCAGCAGTTGTAATATGGCGGTGGCCATGGGTAATTATTACTTTACTAAGGCCAATGGAGAAGAGATTAAAGTGGAGTTTACCTTTGGTTACGTAAAAGAAATAAACAATAAAATACGCATTGTTGTGCATAGCTCAACCTTGCCTTACAATCCTTCAAGGTAGCATATCAATTTTGGTATTTATCCTTTTTTACGCTGTTTTAAATCTTTAATTGGGGTGTAAAGCCTTCCGCAAATAGGCTTTAAAAAAGTCTAATACCTGCATTGTACTATTCCAATCTGCCGATCAAAATATAGCATATTAATCATAATACGTTCCTGTAATGAAATTTAGAATGGTCTTATTAATTTCATCTTGTTTGTTAGTTTCTCCAAGCTTTGCACAAAGCCCAAGTGAAGATGAGCTGGGTGCTTGGTACATGTATTTTGTACAGAAGAAGTTTAAGGATAGTCCTTGGGGTATCCAAGGGGATTACCAATTTCGGTTTTGGGACCCAGGAAGCGATTTAGAGCAAATACTCCTGCGTACCGGTCTTACCTATACTCCAAGAAATACGAAGGTGACATTCACAGCCGGCTACGCCAACATAACCACCGGTCAGCCCGGTGAAAATACTAGGGATAATTTGCTGGAGCATCGTATTTATCAGGAAGCTTTAATTCCGCAAAAAATTGGTTCACGCGTCTTTCTTACTCATCGTTTTAGGTATGAACAACGCTGGGTGGATGACCAAGATTTTAGAACTCGTTACCGATATAATGTTTTCATGAATGTGGGACTAAATGACACGGAGTTAAGGAAGGGCACCTTTTACCTTGCCCTTTACAACGAGATATTTGTAAACGGCGAACGCGCAATTGGTGATGGCCGAACGGTGGAGTTTTTTGATCGAAACCGCAGCTATGTGGCTTTAGGATACGGCTTTAGAGATAACTTAAGGTTTCAACTTGGACTAATGCGACAAACAACCAATGCCTGGGCTAAAAATCAGCTGCAAGTAAGTGTACATCACACCTTTTAGAAAAGGTGGCTTTTTTGAACTCCGCTTCACAAAGTCTGGGTGAAGCAAAAAAACGTAGTGTATTAATCAGGTAAAAATCAACCTGGAATTCATTATAAAGATTTACCTAGCTTCTTGATTCAAAGCTTTGATCCCATTTTGTTTTATACTGGATAAAGAAGTAAACACCCAGCCCCATGGTGAGGGCAACTGCTATCCCCGTCATGTTATAAAACATCTCGTTGGGAACACCGCTTTCGATAACTATTTTGGGTAACCTTACAAAGGTCTCTGCCATAAAGGCGCCATACAAGCCAATTACCGACCAATACATAAAACTGAAGTGGAGGGAGATGTAGTTTTTACGTGGCCTTTTGCGAAGGATTGGAATTAAGCCTAAGGCTAATGTAAGAGTGCTTATCACTGCCGACCAATGAAAAATACCCCAGGCCCCAAATAGGTTGTACATGCCAAAGGCCGTTATCAAAACAATCAACATTGATCCCGAATATAGATATCCCAGCTTCTTATGAGTTTTGCTTCCTTTGCTAAGTCCAAGCACTAAGGTCCCTGTGGCTAGCGACACAATAGAAAAGATTAAGTGGATCAGTCCTAGTTCGTTGGTTATAATGTGCTCAAAATTCATTGCTTTTAACTTTTAATTGGCATCATTAAGGGTGCTAAATGACTTAAGAACTCTTCGTCAATGACCGGTCTAAAAAAAGAGGGGTAATTGTGCTGTAAGCCATAGACCTATTAGGATTAAATATCCTTTTTGAATCGTCCAGTTTGATTTAATTACCTGAATTCCGCACCAAATTCCAATTAATCCGATTAAAAAATTCAAGTCTAGGGCCCAATCCGGAATGATAAACGGTCGCAGCACCTTAGGATTAGCGCGGTATTCGTAAAAGAGCTCGGCATTGTGGTAGCACCAGAAACTTGATAGTACTATTTCTAAAGTGCCGGCTACTTTAAGGGCGCTTTTTGAATAGCTATTTAGTTTGTTCATGCTGTGCTTAATTAACTGACTCAGTGCAAATACATTTATCTAGGTGAGCGGCCAAGCTAAAGGTAAACACTGCCAGAGGGAAATCAGTCAAATCCTCTTTATAATGAGGATAGTTTAGACCATCCGTTTAAGGAAAGCTAAAAGTTCATTTTTGGTCTTACAACAGCGTATCACCCTTCTTTTTTAAAATGGGGTAGTCTACTTCAGGGTACAGCAGGTAATTAATAGTCCGCTTCGTAGCCATGACCATTCTTACCGTAGAACACTAGCCACTTTGCCAAGGAATAAACAATGTGAAGTTTAGACTCAATACTTTCGGGTTCGCCGTCTGGCGGACTATCTTGATTCTTTAAATACGCAAGTTTTTTCTCTTGCGCGATTTCATCAGCTTTTTGCATTAATCGCTGACCATAATCCAATGTTTCGTCCGCTAATTTTGTTTTCCAAGCTTCAGCGACGAGCTCTTCTCCGATCAGATCCATGCAATCGGCTAAAAACTGTCCCCTAAAAACATTTTCATCCTGCCCAAAGGAGACGTAGCAAGGAAGCCCATCTCTCTCCTTAGCCAGCCGAATTACGTAATATCCCTGATGTTCTTGCAAAAACTCATCATACATAGGTTTGTTATCTAATTCCTCATAGCGCTCCTTTAGCCAAAGATCTGCTTCTGCGTCTCTGCCTACTCTCGGGGCCTTGATTGTTTCGTAGGAATCTATTTGAATGTCAAACCACTCCTTCAGTAATTCATCCTTAGTCGGCGTTTTTTTTCCTTTTAGTTTATCCCAAAATGATGGTTCTGGAATTTTGTTTGTAGAAATCATCTGAAAAACTTCCGCAAATCTCTTTTCTAAGCCGGGCTTGGGTTTGCCCAGCGGGCGCATGTCTAATCCCATAATTTAGTTTTAGTGGCTGCAGAAGGCTTGGAATCGAGGCACTAAACGAATTAGTGCCGCTGCAGCGATTTGGTGTTTAAATTTAGTCAATGAAGGCCTAATAGTTTAATTCGAACAGAGGAGAGGTGCATGTTTTAACTCTTTTTCGGCGCTGCTAATTTCAGTCGGCGAGCTTGAGAGCTCCATATTACCTTTTCGATTTTTTAATCAGTTTATAGGCCCAATCATAATGACTGGAAGTTGCCGAAATCAAGTATGCTCCCAAAGATGTAGTACCGGTCCATTTGTACTTCTTTTTCTCAAACAGTTCTTCATTACTATGCATTTCTATCAGTTGCCTGAGTTCCTTATAGCTAGCTTTAAAGTTCTTCTTGGCATCATCCAAGGGTATAGTAGAATATTTTTCCTGAATCCATTTGTTCAGATCAGGGGTGGTTTTCCAGGTGTACCCTTTGGCCGGCATCTCGGGTTTACCGCCCTTCATTCCGATGCTGTACCAATTCATCATCATTAAATGCCAGTGATGGAGATGCATCAATACATCACGTATGTTTCTATTTAAGGTGCCTTTTGGGAAGGCTGCGTTTTGGTCCTTTGCGGAGAAACCTTCGATTAGGTCTACTAAACGTTCGAAGTTTTTTTGACTTAAATCGAGTAATTCGGTTTTGTTGCTTGGTTTGGCCATGGGTTTTGCTATGGTTTAGGTGAAGATGGGAAGGTAGTGGAAGATAGGGAAATTAGACGCAGAGTATTCTAAAGCAGCTTTCGTTGAGAGATTAGGGGTTTAAGGTAATTTTAAACCATCTTTTGGCAGATCAAAGGATAGTTGGAGACTTTGTTCCCTCTTTCTTTTAGGGGTAGATTCCAAGGGGGCAGGCCTCCTGTTAGTAATCGGAAGTATAGGGTACGGTATGCTAGTTTTCCTATATGATAAATGGCCTAAATTTTATTTTGCTAAGACGAAGAAGTCTTTCAAACCGCTGAGAATGCTTTGTACGGCATAGGCGGCAAGAATCAGTCCCATTACCTTACTAATCACGGTGATGCCGTATTCTCCAATTCTTTTTTGCACAATGTTCGCCGCTAATAATACTACCATGGTAAGTGCAACGACAATGATAACGAGCATTGTTGTGATGGCCTGCTGCTGAATAGAATAAAGATTATTGTCCGTTAGTAATACAACCGCCATAATGGCCCCAGGCGAAGCTATGGAGGGAATGGCTACAGGAAATATAGTAACATGTTTAAAATCTTTGATTAAGTGCTTTTCAGACTCTGGTTTACCTTCTCCGAATATCATGGTTAAGGCGAAAAGGAATAAGATAACACCACCTGAAATTTGAAAGGCGTCCAGGGTTACATCCATACCCTCTAGAATCAACTGACCGACAACGATGAAAAAAAGCAATATTAAAAAGGCAATAAACGATGCCCTTACCGCTACTTTTTTCTTGTGATTCTGGTCTAGTTGTTTTGTTGCTTCTAGGTAAACGGGCACTGTTCCTAGAGGGTCAATAACTGCTATTAAGAAGAATATTTTAGTGAATATTTCAGTTAGCATTTTTATTTAATTCTTTTCCCTTGGGTTGTAAATGAAAGTCCTTGCTGACCAGAGGTCGAAATCATGATGGCTTCGAAAAAGGGTTCATCTGAATTTGGTACAATGGCCCATTCGAAAAGAAAGTTCGCACCCGTACCTCCTTCTTGATCATTCTCGTCAATAACAATCTCCACGGTTTCCATTGGGGCAATAAATATAGTTTGGTCAAAATAGGTCCTTATCGAACTTCCATTGGTGTTAAAATACTCCGCTTTGTTAATGTAAATCGTATCGTCTGTATTTACATTCCGGAGGCTTACGGTTGCTGTTAAGTCATGCGTTTTATGCTCCGACTGACTGTAGATTTGTGAATAAACGGAAAGATAGGTCGTTCCATAGGCTAGGGTATCGATCAGGGCTAGGTCAATGGTTCTATTTTCCCAATTTACGGGATTGACGGAGCTCACTTCCTTATTCTCATGACAAGACTGGAGTGTGATTATTAGCAAAAGCATTACAATTCTATTCATCGTGATTTAGGGCAATTTTCAATCAACGGTTTGTATTTATTCCATTGGGCCGGGTTGGGCAGTGCTGTTAACAAAGAAACAAAAGCTTTCTCTGTTAATGGTGTCCTTGCAAACACCGGGGAACTTCGGAGGCCTTGGGTCTCCATCTTTAATTGAAATAAACCTGTAATAACTTTAATGTCTTTTGGTGGAGTGGCTTTGCTAATGGCTAGCATGAATTTCAAACTTTGGCCCCATGCGATCTATTGGATTGGTCGCGATTATTCTTTGAGATTTTGGATCTCTAGCTTTAGGATTGGAAGGTGATTTACCATAATCTTTCTGCAGCCCTCCTAGCTAACATGTCGGCCTCGAAATTTGCGTATTGATTGTCAGCGTGACTTTGCAGCATTTCTAATTTTGAAATAACCGACTCAATGTCTAGGATGTACTTCGTAAGCTTTTTATGCTGCATAGAGCTCAACCTTAGAGTTCTCTATTTCACTTAATAAAACGGGGTTTTTAAGTTCATTAGAACAAATAAGGTCAATGCTCTTTCCAAATAGGTCTTCCAATCCAAATTGAAAGGCAAAGAAGTTATGGGCGAATTCCAGTACAGGAATAGTGGGCAAAAACTCAACGATAAAATCAAGGTCACTGCGATCTTCGTTAAAGTCATCCCTCAAAGCTGAGCCAAAAAGGAAAAGATGACTCACCTTATGTTTCTCGCATAAGTCAAACAGTCGAGCTCTTATATCGCCTTCCATTCTAATCATAATAACAAAGATATAAAAACCAAGCCGGGTCCTGATTGTGCACGAGGTTTTGGGTTTGAGTAATAGTAGTTTAGCTCCGCAGAATTTCAATTCGAAGGACTTTCCTGCTTGCCCGTTCTAAGTAGAGCGAAGGCGAAGACAAATCTTGCTGGCGGTTGTTTGCCTTTTCTAAACTTTATGCCGTGATGTGAAACGTTTTTTATCAAGATTTGATTGTTTGATGATATACTATTGAGAATCCATTAGGCTTGGTCTGATTTGATTCTGATCTGATGGCTCTCTCTTGGGTTTCATTTAAAATGTGGTTGTAGAGACCCTGATGTTCTGAGATAATTGAGTCCGACAGTTGACCCTTTGTGAAAAAATCAAGTTTCAATTGTCTGTAATGGATTTCGTTAGAAGGATCTGATTCAATCAATGTGTCCATCAGCTTCCAATGAGCAAAATATCGCTGGTAATCAGTTTCCGAGGATTGCTCGTAAAAACTAATCCACAACATATCTTTATTGTCAGTTACAATAAGCTCTCTCCTTAAGTAAATACTGTCACTTTTTGGGTCTTTTATTATTAACTGGTGCTTGCCAAATTCCCAACAAACAGTCGTATCGATCAAAGAAACGAGGGGTATTTGAATGTCATTCAGCCATAGTTCAACTGCGGGCATTGACTTGGATAAAGACTCGTCATAGGTGGATATTGTGATTTCTCTGCAAGACTTCGCAGTGGCTTCTTTGGTATTATTCTGACAGCCCACTAATATGCTGGTGAAAAAGACAATATAACTAAGTGATTTTGCAAGAGGGGCTTTCATCTTTTTAAATTCCTTATTGTGGGCCGGCTTTTATTTCATAATACTCTAACCAAGTAAGGGGTTTGCTAAGATGATGCTTGTTGAACTCTAAATGTATTACTCTTCTCTTTTTACCGTTTGTGGTTCTGTTCGAAGCATGTAAGGTCAAGGGTTTCATCAACATTGCTCCCCCTTTTTCCACTTCACAAATAAATTCGGATTCGGTATTCCAATCCTTCGAGTCGGCGCGAATGATTCCTTTTAAATGGGACTTGGGGATTACTTTTAAGGCACCATTCTCCTTGCTTGTATTGTCAAGGTGAATGCGGATCGTGATCATGTCTTTTAGAATCTCAATAGGAGGTTGAACCCCATATTGTCCTTTTTTAAAAGTCCAGTTGGTATAATTCTCTAAGTCCACTTTCTGGTTAACGGAGATGCTTAAGTCTTGATGATAGGCGACAAACCAATTCGATTCACTTGGCTTGTCAAAATAGATTGCTTTGGTTAGGAAATATTCCGAATTGGTAAGGTCAGAAATTAAATTGGTCAGCTTTTCGTTGAACAACAAATTAGTCAGTTCAGGTACATTCTTGATAAGCTGTCTAATGGCGTATAAGTCCTTTGTCTTCCTAAACGAATCTCCGTCTTGTTCCGCATCTTCTATGCAAGCCAAAATTTGGTTTACCTCTTTATCCGTATACAATTGAGCTAAAACGGAGTGTCCATTCTCTTCAAGTTCAATTTTATTCTTTGTGTAGCTCATTTCTTAGCTTTCGTGAAGTGGTTCACATATGGTTTGGGCAGCTTAGCTGCGCTGATTTTCAATTCAAAAAACTTTCCAGCTTGCCCCTAAGACGCGGAAAGTAGGCAGGGCTAAACCTTGCCGGCAGGCCTAGCTCGCGAAAAGCTAAATGTCGGGATATAAAGCGTTTTTATTTTCTATTTCTCTTAGTTATAACAAAGGTTCCTGTCACCACTGCCCATGTTATCAAGCAGTCTAAAAGAAGATTGCTCGTAGTCCAGCCTGAGTGTGTGGAGCAGTCGACTCTAAATTCGTGATAATATGTGAACGGGAATCCAATTTTCAAATCGTAATTTTCAGCTAGTCTTTGAAATGGAGAATTGATTTGAAATAGAACGCTCATAAAAGAAGTCGAAAAGAAAACCAAAATGGACAGGATTGTGCCGTATATAATTGTCTTCATCATTTTTCTTCTTCTAATGTGTTGCCAACAATTAAATAAAAGTTTGTGTGGGAGACAAGGACGCGGTCCTCTCGACTGTGGCGAACTGTTTTTACTTGTATAGAATAGCGAACTTAGAGTTCCCTCTACAATGACTCTTATTTGCTGATGTGCACTTTTTAACTGTTCCAGTATCTTGTTCTGATATTATTCTGTTCAAGCACATACTTGATTTTTTGACCGTTTTTCTCGGCCTGCATGTAATCTATATCTATTACACCATCTGTTTTTGTTACAATTTGAACTCGATATGCATCTGGACTAGCGATGTTCCAACCCATGGAGTTTTTAAAGCGCATGTACTCAATATTGGCTAAGGGTAATTTACTGGATGAGCCATGTATTGAGAGTTCAATTTGAGTCGGCAGAATCTGTATGTAGCCGATGATTTCACTTTTATCAATTAGTTTTTTGGAGAGTTTTGCTACCGTTAAAACAAAAAGCGCTGAAATTAGAATGACCAACACAGCAGATATTCGTGCGTTCTCTGACAGGAATGTTATTTGCTTGACTCTATCAATTAAAATAAGGCCAATAAAGACAGCTATGCCTATAGTTAAAAACAAGGAAATCAAATACATCAATGCCCTTGCGGTCGTGCCAAACTTTGGATTTAAGATATCAAATTGCATTATTTAGATATATGCTAATTGTGCTCCACGGTTTACGGCTGTCTAATTGCCGGTTAAAGCAAAATGTGATTGTTTTAGCCTTTACTTATATTCCAAAGTAATGATATAATCTTCCGTTCCAAGATGCTCAATTTTGGTTAGTAGACCATTTTCATTTCGGTAATACTTATCTGTCGACTGTCTATTCCCGTATTTATGAATGATTTCTATAATTCGCCATTGAGGGTCAAACTGGTAAATGAATACTTCCGGGTTTTCTGTTCTAAGCCGATGCTTCTTGAAGTTGTAATAAAAGGAGGTTTCTATGAACGCCGAAGAATCAACCACCCTTACGAGACTATCTTGAATATTCCCTGCATTATCATATCTAGCCCAGCTATTGTTCTGATAGAAACGCTTTGTGGCTTGAGTTTGGGGTCGTTTTGTCTCTGAAGATTTGAGGAAATTATAACTTGTTTCGAAGGACAATTGGCCCCCTTCGTATTGAAAGCTTATCATTTTCTCTAGGTAGGAAGCGTAAAATAAGTGAGTAAGTAGCTTGTCGTTTAAATCATAGACCAGCCATTCGGATAAGGTTTCTGGAATACTGAAAGAATCCCTGCCAAAGTCGGCTTTCATCGTCTTTTTAAAGAGTCTTCCTTTGCTGTCGTAATAATAAGTGGTGATGAAGATTCCGTAAACCACAGAGTCAGCGGAAGGGTGGTAGCTTGTTGGGAAGGAATGGCTTGTAATTCTTCCCTCCTTATCGAAAGAATATTTTTGGGGGTAATTGGCGAAATCACCCCTGATGATGCAGGAGTCTATTTGGGCTTCTTTAATCAAATCTGCCGGAAAATCCGCATCGGTTTGGGCCGAGCTCCATGAGTAGATAAGGCATAGAATGATGACTATTTTGATTCTTGGCATGTTCTTTTAGCTAGATAGGCCGAGTATTAGTTTGAGGCCTATTAAATAGTTACCGATTTTTAAAAGGACTTGAAATAATCTTTAAAAAAGAACCCAGTTTGCAGTCCCTAACTAGGTAAAAGCCTTAGGTTTCGTTAGCAAGTATTTTAGACTTTAAAAGTCATGGGTTTCTTTAGTTCCATCTCTTTTTACCACCTCGAAAGTTCCTGTGGGTGCATCGTCTTTAAAAACGCCTTCTATGAATTCGATTTCTGAATCAGGTGGATAGTAAATCCTTCCATTTCCTTGTTTCACTCCTTTTTCCCATTCTCCGACATATTTCCCGCCATCGGGGTAAAACAAGGTCCCACTCCCATCATACTTACCGTCTTTAAATTCACCAATATATCTTTCTTGGTCGGGAATGGACATTTCTCCTTGACCGCTCATTATTCCATTGTCGAAATTTCCTTTGTAGTAGCCACCGTCCTCAAAAAAGTAAAGTCCATAGCCATGAAAAATAGTGTCATTTTTATATTCCCCATAGTAGCCTGATCTGCTTTCTTGCCAATCAAATCCACTTATAATTTTTGGATCATCCCACTCATAGTGATCAAAATATAGTCGGTATTCTTTGTTGTTACTAAAGACCTGAAAAGCTATCAACGGCTTAGCTCTTCCTATTTCTTCACTGCAACAAGAACCAATTCTTTTATAAGTGACTTTGTTACCATTGGTGTCGGAAAGGCTATTGAGGTATCTGTAGCCGTGTTTGGGAAGTAATCCTCCTCCCACTTTGATGGGCTTTTCTGGTGTTAAGCCGTATTCTGGGTCTGTTGCCTCCCCGTAAACCCAAAGTGTATCGGGGTAATCATATTTTGAAGGAACCTGTCCGGAGAGAACAATAGGTAGGCAGAAAGTAATGAGTATTAGTAAGTTCTTCATATTTGTTTTTTAGGAATGTTTAGTCAGGCATAGGCTAAATCTTACGCGGCTTTTTATAACCACCTAAGGAATTGATATTATCAGAATCAACCTGGTCTGTTTCTGTTGATGGCGAAGTGTAGGCATTAGCTTTAGGTATTTTTATGCTTGCTGAGTTTATCTTTTTGGTCTAATGTTTCCATGCCTATCATATTCATCTCCATATTTCCTATGAAGCTTGATATAATATCGTATTCCAATGACATGCTTATTAATTCTAGAAAAATCGTTTGAGTAAATCCCGATATTGTAACCATAGTTGATGTCTAGGTTCCATAATCCTAAACCGATTTCTGGCCTTAGCCTGAAGGAATATTTTCCCTGGAGGTCTGTATAACATAAGCCGGTCAGGCTTGCATTAAAGAAATACGCATGAATTCTGCCTTGAACTTTTGGAGCGATTACAAACTGGTCGAATTTTGAGAACTCAGCTCCATAGATCATGGTCGTCGATAGGACTGGAAAGCCACCTAACTCCCAAATATCACTTCTGTAGTAGCCAAGATCCCCATACAAGTATTTGGAAAAGTCGATTCCTACTGTTAGTCCATTGTCTATCCAGTCAGATGAAACTACCTGCCCATTAAAAACCGTGTCTGTATGGAGAGTGTCATTTTGGGCTGAAATGCGAAGACAAATGACCGTTAGAATAGAGCTTAAGATGATTTTGCAGGGGTGTTTCATTTTATTTTAAGCGAAGCGGTAAGTGTATGGTGCAGATGCCGAACCATGCATTATAGAATGTTTTCGGTTTTATTCGCAGTATTTATCAATCATTTTTTGAGCATCCGGGTCTCCCAATTTTCGAGCTTCGTTTAGATCGGTACATCCTTCTGTGCTCATTTCATAGGCAACGTAAACAAGTCCTCGCCAATAGAGGCTCGCAGGCCTTTTATAATTCGTATTTAAGCAAAAGTTAAAATCATCAAAAGCAAGTTTAAGGCTATCCATTTTATACCTAGCAATTCCTCGTTCAAATCGAATTTCTTCCATATTGACGTCAAATTCAAATCCTGTTTCAATGAATGAGCTTTTGACTTTATCCATATAAATAGATTCACCTCCTTTGGTTTTAATTGCATTTTCAAAATCTTCAATTGCACCCTGAAAGTCACCGAGTCTTTCTTTATTCTTTCCTCTGTTGAGAAACGCGAGAGCATTGTTGGGGTCAATTTCAATTACTCTGGTGTAATCATCAATCGAACCTTGGTAATCCTCCAGTATGGACTGGTCAACGCCTCTATTTATTAAAGCATAAATGTTCTCTGGATCTTTTTCAATTGCTTTATCCAAAAGAGAAATAGCTTCTTTATACCGTCCGACTCTTTCCAGTTTTTCAGCCTCTGCGTTGTAGTCCGCTGATGATTTGAAATCACAAGAAGTGAAGGTCAAGATGCTTAATATGATTAATATCTGTCTCATTTGATGAAAGCTAACGTACCCGGCTATGGCAAGGAAAGGAAATGCGAAGCGAGGTTTTACCGCAGTTTAGATTAATTGAGGTTTTACAATATCGGGAACAATGGGCGAGGGGGCAAACCTTGATTTGCTATAGCCATCGTTGTGCCTTCACGTTTTTATTTTTCCAGAACATCCATTAAGGAAGGGTTCAGGTATAATTTTTCCTTTCCAACTCTTACGGATTTTAAGAACTCCTTTTCTTCTAATGCCATAAGATAGTTCCCAACTGTTTTCGGGCTACCTAAATTTATATCAATCAAGTTTTGCCTCTTTGTGTAAGGAAGTTTAAAGAGGACTTCAACTAAATCTTTGGAATACACCTTCGGAAGCTTCTCTTTTATTTCCTGTCCTGTAGTTTCCCTGAGCTTGATTATGGACTTTAGTCTTTACCCTTAAGTAAATAACGAGGGTAAATTTATTAAAAACCTACCCTTGTATTAATTTGAAAGGTAATCTTCACTCTTGTTTGACTGCATGATGTTCAACGGTTTGCCTATGGCTTGTGGCGGTTTACAAGCCTTTCCTGCTTGCCCGTCCGCAGCTGAGCGGAGGGTGGTCCACTGCGCCTTCGCGAAGCTTCAGCGGAGCAAGGCTGGAAAGCCTTTACTGGAGCGAGATTAAAGCGGCCTTGTGTTTATTTGTTGCTGTCATGTCGTCTTTTTATTTGTTTATCCACCTTCCATTTTGTGGATTCTATTACCAAAAAGTTGAGCAATGTCATAAACCCGACAATTCCCAGAAGAAGCGGCAGTTGTTGTCTAAATTCAAAATCCCCCTCTTCAGTCAGGAGGCTGGTCAAAAGAACAATTCCACAAAAAATGATTGAATTGATTGTAATTCCTTTGATCTGTCCGATCACCCTTGTAAATCTAACTCTTTGTTGATCGTCTACCACGTATTCAAGTTTGGGTGGAACAAGTCCCATATAATTCTGAACCCAAACCACATATCGATCTCGTTCTGGTTTGTCCACTCGAAGGGATGTTGTCGATTTTATATGGTAATTTGATTTCATTTTTGTTGCACGCCAACGGTTTGATTAAACGTTAGGCAGCTTCCTCCACGGTTTTGTAAAGAAACGAAATACTTCTCTGTCAACCTTAAACGCCCAGCCAGAGCGGGATTAAAGCCGACTTACGTTTATTTGTTGTTGTAGCCAGTTTTTATTTTTTGATTTCCTCGGTCACTGTTATTTTCCCAATAATATGTTGATTGAATTCTTCAAGCTCTTCAGCGGGAATCCAAAGTTCATCATGGTCTCGTCCGCCAACGTTTTTTACTTCAAATTTTGATAGATATTCAGATTCGACTTCAAATTTTGTCACAAAGCCGTAACCATATGCTGGAACGTTCCAGTCTCTGGTAATTTGTCGGGCGTAATCTTCATTTAAAACTGGGTAGAATATGGGTTGCTCTGGTAGTCTTGGTGGAAATCCCGAATAATCTAAATCTTTGATAAGATCTAATTCCTTCTGATTTACTGGTCTAAATAATGTCGTTGTTGATTTAGTCATGTTTTAAATTGGCTACAACTTGTTTATATCCTAACCTCTATTAAGTAATGACAACATACAGTGCGGGGGTTATGCGGATTTGCAGTTACGATATATTTCAGGTCAGAAGCGTTTCTAAAAATAATTAATTATTCCGCTTTTAGCTGAATAGTTAAGCCAAGTGCATGGGCAAGCAAGGCAAAGCTCTCTTTCATGCAACTTCAGCGAAACGAGGTTTGCTAATCGTATATCTTCGCCCTTAATACCCAGCAAAAAGGTGCCGATACAATCTAACTTAATCGCCTTTCTTTGCTTGGTAAGTCTAAAGCTCCGCTAAATAATCACCCACCACAAAGGTGCTGCCGCCAATAAACAGCACATCATCATTTAAGATTTGTTCTTGGGCGGCCCTTACGGCAGAGGCAACATCAGCGTAAGCTTTACCCGCTAAACCGAACTTGAGGGCTTCCCGCTTAAGCTCCTCGGCTGGCATGGCCCGTGGGATTTGCGCTTGGGTGAAATAGTAAAAGGCACTTTGAGGTAAAAGGCGCAAAATCTCCTTAACTTGTTTATCGCCCACCATGCCCCATACAATATGCAATTGGCGGTAATGCAGTTTTTTTAGCTGACCTACAATGGCCCGTACGCCAGTGAAATTATGACCGGTGTCGCAAATGGTAAGTGGGGCCCGCTGTACAATTTCCCAGCGTCCCCTTAATCCGGTTAAATGGCTTACTTCACTTAGGGCTTTGTTAAGCTGTGCTTTCAGCTGCCAGCCTTGACTTTCCAACTGATCCACGGCACAAAGCACACCCCGTAAATTATGCTCTTGGTAATCTCCTTTTAGGTCTAAATCGAGGTAGAGTCGAGAGGAAGCCACTTCATCGAGAGCAAAAAAGAGCGGTGCTTGCAGGGCCTTCGCCTTTGCTTCAAATACGGCATCACATTCTTCTTGCCTTTCACTGATTACCACGGGGATCCCAGCCTTAATGATGCCTGCTTTTTCCCCCGCAATCTTCGCCAGCGTATCGCCCAAAAACTGGGTGTGATCGAGGCCAATATGGGTAATTAAACTCAGCTCGGGAGTAATAACATTGGTGCTGTCTAAGCGTCCGCCCATGCCTACTTCCACAATGGCGATATCTACTTCTTCGCGGCGGAAAAAGTCAAAAGCCAAACCGACGGTCATTTCGAAGAAGCTTAAGCCTAAATCTTCAAACTGCCCTCGGTAGCGATCAACGAAATCCACCACGGCAGTTTCGGGCATCATTTGACCATTGATGCGGATGCGTTCTCTAAAATCAACTAAATGGGGAGAGGTGTACAAGCCAGTTTTGTATCCCGCTGCCTGAAAGATGGCGGCAAGCATATGGGAGCTGGAGCCTTTGCCATTGGTGCCAGCGACATGTACACTTTTAAAGCCTTTTTCGGGATGCCCGAGGATTTCCATGAGGGCAAGCGTATTTTGAAGGTCGGCCTTATAGGCAGCCTTGCCCACTCTTTGGTACATCGGCAATTGGGCAAACAGCCAATCCAATGTTTCGCGGTAGCGACTCAATTCTTCGTAAAGTTGTAAATGATATATCCGCTCTGTTGCATGGGTGCATCCCGATCGGATTCCCAGGTAGTAGCCAGGGCGGCTCTGCGAGCCTGATCAAATAAACAGCTGTTGGTAGTGGTGGTGGCCGCTCCGCCGGGTACTTTTTCGCCGGCTACCGCGCGAACCACTTTACCGTTTTGATCCACATAAATTTTGACCACCACACGTCCGCTGGCTTCGCAGGGATTAGGGCGGGGTTTAGATAAAGCTTTACGATTGCCTAGGAGGTAATTACCATCGCCATTACCTCCGCCACCATTGCCGGTATAATTATTCGAATTGGGATCGCCATCCTCACGACCTTGGTCGCCACTGCCTTGGGTTTCGCCTTCACCGCCGCTTTGGGAGCTGGCCGTATTGTTTAATAGGTTTTGCAAGGTCTCGGAAGGCTTAGGGTCGGGCTCGGTAGGTTCTTGATTTCGGGTTTCCTGCGGACTGTCGTTAGTTTCCTGCGGTTGCGGTTCTTCGTCGCGGGGCTGTGCGGCAGCATTACTTTGGTCGATAGTAGGGGCATCGACCACATCTTGGGTAAGCACCTGATTATTTTCGACCGGGGCGCTGCTTTGGGTTTGCGGAGCACCGCTGCTTGGAGCTTCGTATACTTCTCCCTGACCCGTTTCGCTATTGCCAAAATTGATGAGGATGCCGTCTTCGGGCTTGGGGTCGTAATAGGTGAGGCCCACAAAAAGAAAGAGAATCAGCAAGCCTCCGTGTACCACGAGGGTGCTGATAAGGGCGCGACGGCGATTGTTATTTTCCTTTTTCTCCGACATTAACTGGGGTCTGTTGCAGCAATCATTTTAAGGCGGTTGCGATAGGCAATGTCCATCACCTTAACCACCATTTCGTAAGGTACCGATTGATCGGCTCTTAAAATAACGACCGCTTCTTCTTTTCCTTGCACTTGTTTTAAAACTTCGCGCTCAAGCTCGGCCTGACTTACAATTACATTCCCCACCGAGATGCGTTTATCGGGGCTAATGTTTACGGTTACATCTTTACGCTTTACCGTTTGGGCATCGCTTTTAGGTAGCACTAAATCGAGGGCCGAGGTGGTTACCAGGGTTGAGGCGATCATAAAGAAGATGAGTAGTAGAAAGACGATATCCGTCATACTACTCATATTAAACTCGGCGCTAACCTTTGATCTTCTTTTTAAGTCCATACTAAGCAGGTTCGTTCAAGAGGTCGAGGAATTCGGTGGCTCGTAATTCCATATTGTAAATGGTTTTATTCACCTTACTCACCAAAATATTATAGCCCAAATAAGCGATAATACCCACTGCCAATCCAGCTACTGTAGTGGTCATGGCGGTATAAATTCCTTCGGCTAACATTTCGATATCAATTTGACCACCGGCGGCGGCCATCTCGTGGAAGGCGAGAATCATCCCGATTACCGTTCCTAAGAAACCTATCATCGGCGCAGCTCCCGACACCGTGGCTAAGGTGGGGAGGTTTTTCTCGAGGGAGGAAACTTCGAGCTTACCGGTGTTTTCAATCGCGGCATTAATATCTTTTAGGGGCTTTCCAATGCGGGAAATGCCCTTGGCAATCATTCGCGCAGCGGGGGTGTCTTCATTCTGACAAAGACTTAGGGCCGCTTGTAACTGACCATCCAATACATTACGACGGATACCTTCCATAAAATTGCTATCCATTTTGTTGGCCCGTTTAATGGCTCCCCAGCGCTCTACAAAGATGTAAACGGCGATAATGGAAAGAGCAAAAAGCACGGTCATGATGAGGATTCCCCCTGGGCCGCCGCTGGTAATGAGTTCCCAAATACTAAGGGTTTTTTCTACTGGCGCATCACTTAGGGTATCGCCTTGCGACATATTCATCTGTAGAAAAGGTAGTTTCATGCTGTAATTCTTATAGAAGGTAAATATAACGGGCTGCACAACCCTTGCAGTATGGGGCTGGAAATAGAAATTAACAACGGAATGTGGGGAGAGGGGGGTGGTTGATTGGTGGATTGGTGGACTGGTGAATTGGTAGATCGGTTGACTGGTGGATTGGTTGACTGGTGGACGATGCACGATAGATCCACTAGAATTCCAAGGGTTTTCCTTTAAATCTAAAATTCTGTGAGGAGGTATCCGGCCTAGGAAGGGTAGACGAAAAAATGGAAGTAGACGACTAGCTGAGTTTCTACGATACTTTTTTCATTGCCAAACCGAAGGCCTTGGCCGAGCTCACAGACACCTTATAAATAACAGATACGTTTGTAAAAAGTATCCAACCTGTCCGCCGCTAAAGCTTTGGCAGGCGGAAAAGGCTAGGCCTTTCCCTAGGTGATTTCCCGCCTGCTACAGCCAGTTATGGCGGGCACGGTTGCCTCACTTCAATCGGCAAAACTGTTCGGCCCTAATCGCTCCATGCTTCTTCCGCCCGAGGCGGACGCAATTTTCCTCCAGAGGCGGACAAGCTGCTCAAGTCCTCACGATCACTGGGGAAAGCCCGGGTGCTTCCATAGGTGAGTTTTGGAACCTAAGCCATGTTTAAAGATTACAAAAAGGTGATAATCGTTTCCTGTATGTAATCCTTGTTCGGAGGAGAATGGGACCTGAGAAGCAATAGTCCGCTCGTAGGGCAGTATGGAGGACTCGATAAAGCCACAGGCGAAAATCTCTGAATTAAGTAAAATGTTTCATCGTGCTGGCCCGGTCCAAGAGTCGGCGGTTTGAGGATTAAGCCGCAGGCGAATCCTCAAAATTGCCTTTCAGGGCCCTTGATTATTCTTGTCCGCCTCTGGCGGATGTTTCGTTTTTCCGGATGTCGCTTTAATTTTCAATGGAATCCGTGAGCTCGAGCAGAGCTCTCGGTTTTACAAGAAAAAATGAAAGAGAAAAAAAGTGGGTAAGTAAAAAACTAGGTTACCAAAAAAAGAGGTTCATACTTAAAAAGGCCATTGAGAAAATAAATAATTTAACGAGTTAACCCTACCCCGTTTTACCCCGTAGTGCACGAAGGGGACGGTCCTCCGAGGTTAATATTCGGGGGATTGGGAATCAGTTTAATAGATCAATTTCCGTCTAAACCACCAAACCACCAATCCACCAATTCACTAATCCACTAATCCACCAGTCAACCAATTAACCAGTAAACCAGTCAACCAATCAACCAGTCAACCAAAAACCCTACAAATGGAAAAAGGTCTCCTGTAGAATGTAAACCCCCGCTCCGGCAAAATAGCCAATAATAGCGAGGATAGATATTTTTTTAAGGTACCAGCCAAAGCTGATATTCTCTAATCCCATTACCGCTACTCCGGCGGCGGAACCAATGATGAGGGCAGAGCCTCCCGTTCCGGCACAATAAGCGAGGAACTCCCAAAATAATCCGTCGGAAGCAAAAAGTCCTCCCAAAGTGGGATCGATGTCGTACATACCCATAGAAGCGGCTACTAAGGGAACATTATCTACAATGGCGCTTAAAAGTCCAATGATTATCCCAATAGAATACACGCCGCTCTCGGTGTTGGTGCCAATCGATTGATCGAGGCTATTGGCTAAATCGCCTAGCTGACCAGCACTTTGTAAACTCGCTACGGCCAATAAGATGCCCAAGAAGAACAATACACTGGCGGTATCAATTTTTCGTAAAACGCCAATCACCGATAATTTGGATTTGGTCTCACGGTTTTTGCTGCGGTGCATAATTTCGGTGATCATCCATAGGAAACCTAAACTCATCATCATTCCCATAAAAGGAGGGAGGTGGGTATAGGTTTTAAAGATGGGCACAAAGAGTAATCCTGCTACCCCAACAGTAAACACAATGTTACGCTCCCGCTCGGTGGTGGGATTTACGAAATGTTCTTTTCCTTCCGCTTTTAAAGGACGCTTTACATTGCCTTTCATGCGTGGAGTAAGCACCACCAATGGAATAATCAAGGCGAATAAACTGGGGATAATCAGCTTTACCACCACGGCACCGGCGGTAATTTGTCCGCCAATCCATAACATGGTTGTTGTTACATCTCCAATTGGTGACCAGGCCCCTCCAGCATTAGCGGCAATAACCACCATCCCCGCAAAGAGCCAGCGGTCTTTTTGATCGTCAATCAACTTCTTAAGCAAGGATACCATCACAATTGAGGTGGTAAGGTTATCCAGCGCTGCGGAGAAGAAGAAGGTTAGAATACAGATGATCCACAAGAGTTTACGGCGACTGGTAGTTTTAATCCGGTCGGTAATTACCGCAAAACCTTCGTGGGCATCCACGAGCTCTACAATGGTCATGGCACCCATCAAGAAGAAGAGGATAGAGGCAATTTCCCCTAAGTGCTCTAAAATTTGAAATTCGGCGGTGTAGTGGGTGAGGACATGATGAGCATCGGTAATATTATTTTCCTCCGCAAACATATCGGTAAGCCAATGCGGCAAACTGTTTATATCTACAATGCCTTCGGCACCAATTACGTAAAGAGCCCAACATAGGGTACCGGTAATAAGGGCTGATGCCGCCTTGTCGATCTTGATGTTATGCTCTAAGGCAATAGCTAAGTAGCCAAGCACAAAGATTACGACCATTAAAGAGTAAATCATGGTATTCAGATTAGTTGTTTAAGGGAAATTTCGTAAGCCGTTTTGGTTAACTCTAATTTTTCGGAGCGCAATTTATGCGTTGCTTGCAAGGCTTCGCGAATCACTTTTGAAGTATCCTCAAAAATAGCTTGGTCCTCCAGTTTAATATCATCTTGCATCAGATAACCAAACACTCGTGCCATGCCACAGTTCGAAATGAAATCAGGAATACAGTTTACCTTTTGATCGGCATATTCCGCAATGGGTCCGTAGAAGATTTCTGTATCAGCAAAGGGAACATTGGCACCCGAGGAAATAACTTCCAGGCCATTGGCCAACATTTGGTCTAAATTATCCTTGCTAATGAGACGGGAAGCAGCGGCAGGAATAAAAATCTCGGCTCCAATACTCCAGATCATCCCGTTAATCTCATCAAAGGGAATCAGGTTCTCGGCAATAAGGTAATTGCCTTCGCGGGCATTGTAGAGGTCGATGATTTCCTGTAAGCTGAAACCCTCTTCCTTAATTAAACCTCCCACTCGATCGATGATACCAACGATTTTCGCTCCTTCTTGAGCGAGGTAAAAGGCCGCTGCTGAGGCTACATTTCCCCAGCCTTGAATAATCACGCGTTTGTCTTTCACATTACCGCCGTAGATATCGTAAAAGTGACGACAACTTTCGGCTGTCCCATAACCGGTGATTAAATCGGCTACAGTATACTGACCGGGAGCTCCGGGACTTAATTGATCCGCATGAACAGGTAAGAGTACGCCTTTTTGCAATTGTTCGATCTTACGGCTTTTAGCTTCCCCGTCGGGAGCAAAGTGGCCCATTAAAACGCCTTCTTGGGGATGCTCAATACCTAATTCAGAGGTGATGGGAATTACCTCGTGAATTTCATCTACATTAAGGTCACCACCGGTACCATAATAGTTTTTTAGAAGAGGTTTAACCGCCGCATACCAACGACGGAGGACGCCATCTTTACGAGGGTCGTTCGGGTTAAAGTTAATCCCGCTTTTAGCCCCTCCAATTGGAGGTCCGGCCACCGTGAACTTAATTTCCATGGTTTTGGCCAGGCTTAGCACCTCATGTTCGTTGAGGCCTTCGCGCATACGAGTTCCCCCACCTGCAGCACCGCCGCGTAAGGAGTTAATTACTACCCAACCTTCGGCGGTAGTTTCACTATCATGCCAATGGAATACAATTTCCGCTGGCTTATTTTCATAAATCTTTAAGAGGTCTTTCATGGAGACGCTTTTTTGAGCGGCCACAAAAGTAAGAAAACCGAATTCGCTTAACTTTAATTTAAGGTCATGTTTTAGGGATTGTAGCGAATGCCACTGCAATGGTCCTTTTGTGCACCCGTAACCGAGGCCAAAACATTGGGTTTACCTTGCTGTTGCAGATAGGCGAGGTAGGCAAAAATTAAGGCTTCTTTGCTGTCATTCAAATTAGGTTCAGCCAGATGGAGCTTAAAGTCGCCCATACTTTCGATGGCGCTAATTAAAGTAGTATTGTAGGAACCGCCCCCACTAATTAATACCTCTTTTACTCGCTGGCTTTTTAAGCTTTGCGCGATTTGCCAGGCGATATGCCTATTTAAGGTGGCAATCTTAAGCTCAGGGCTGATGGCATAGCGGTCGATAAGCGGTAATAGTTCTTGGTCTACCCATTCGCGCCCTAAACTTTTTGGGGCTAACTGCTGGTAATAGGGGAGGGCATTTAAGTCACGGAACAGTTGATCATCCACTCCATAGGTAGCGGCAATCACTCCTTCGGCATCGTACTTGAGTCCTAAAGCGCGGCAGTAATGGTTCAACGGTAAATTGCAAGGTCCAATATCCCATGCAATACGCTCTCCATTGGCATCCAAGGAAATATTGGCAAATCCTCCAAGGTTTAAACAAGCCTGGTAGTTTCCGAATAAATCTCGATCGCCAATAGGAACCAGAGGGGCACCTTGCCCGCCTAAGGCTACATCCTGCACGCGGAAATCACAGATTACCGGCAGCCCGGTTAAAGTGGCTAAAATGGGACGATTGCCAATTTGTAAGCTAATGCCCTTATGTGGCTCGTGGAACCAAGTATGCCCGTGGGAGGCTATAAGGTTTATCGATTCCTTGTCCAGCCCCTCGGCTTCAATAAAGGCTAAAACTTGTTGAGCAAGATAACGGGCATAGTCTTCATCCAGTTGGTGTAAGTCGCGGGCTCCCATTTCGCTACAAGTGAGGCGCTCTGTCCACTCCTGAGGGTAAGCGACTGTTTCGCAGGCCTTAATCTCATATTCCAAACTTTGATTTTCCGTAAAATCAACTAAACAAAAATCGAGTCCGTCCAAGGAAGTGCCAGACATTATTCCCAATATCCGCAATCGACCATTATTATTAAGATTTTGCCCCATTTAGCTTACCTTTGCCCACCGACTTAAAAAAGCTACAAGATTAAAAATTATTGCCATGAATTTTGAATTAACGGAGGAGCATTTAATGATCCAACAAGCTGCGCGCGATTTCGCCCAAAACGAATTGTTACCAGGGGTAATTGAGCGTGATGATAAGCAGATATTCCCAGCCGAGCAGGTAAAGAAAATGGGTGAGCTTGGTTTTATGGGTATGATGGTGGATCCGAAGTATAACGGAGCTGGCCTCGATACTATCTCCTACGTTTTAGCCATGGAGGAAATCTCTAAGGTCGATGCTTCTGCTTCTGTAGTGATGTCTGTAAACAACAGTTTAGTTTGTTGGGGCCTCGAAAAGTATGGAACCGAAGAGCAAAAGGAAAAGTACCTAAAACCTTTAGCGGCAGGAGAGATCATTGGCGCTTTCTGTTTATCAGAACCAGAAGCAGGTTCGGATGCTACTTCTCAAAAAACTACAGCCATCGATCAAGGGGATCACTACCTATTAAATGGCAATAAAAACTGGATTACCAACGGGGGCTCGGCCAGTGTTTATTTGGTGATGGCTCAAACCGATATTGAAAAAGGACACCGCGGAATTAACTGCCTTATCGTAGAGCGCGATATGGAGGGTTTCACCGTAGGTAAGAAAGAGGATAAAATGGGAATTCGTGGATCGGATACCCACTCTTTAATGTTCCAAGATGTAAAAGTTCCCAAAGCCAATCGCATTGGCGAAGAAGGTTTCGGATTTAAATTCGCGATGAAGGTCTTAAGTGGCGGTCGTATTGGTATTGCTGCCCAAGCATTAGGTATTGCCAGCGGTGCTTTCGAATTAGCTACTAAGTATGCTAAGGAGCGTAAGACCTTCGGTAAAGAAATTGGTAAGCACCAAGGAGTAGGTTTCAAATTAGCCGATATGGCTACTGAGGTGGATGCCGCCCGTTTAATGTGTTTGCGTGCCGCCTGGCTTAAAGACAGTGGTCAAAATTTTGATAAAGAAAGTGCCATGGCCAAATTATACGCTTCTGAAGTGGCTATGAAAACTACCGTTGAAGCGGTTCAGGTGCACGGTGGCTACGGATACGTAAAGGAATACCACGTGGAGCGTTTAATGCGTGATGCGAAGATCACCCAGATTTATGAGGGTACTTCCGAAATTCAAAAGATTGTAATCTCACGGGCAGTTTTAGCTGACTAAGAGATTAGGACTAATCAATAAATAAAAAAGCCTCTTCGGAATCGGAGAGGCTTTTTTTTAGCATTTGCTTTTCTATAGAATCTCGGCGACCTTTTCCAGGGTCATGCCGCGGCTGCCTTTTACAAGTATCAATTTGCCTTTCGGCAGATGGCTCTGCATCCAAGTCAAGGCTTCGACAGTGCTTTCAAATTTACGGGCCGACCCTTGGGTGGCAGCAAAGGCTTTACCTACAAGAATTACCTTTTCATAGCCTTGGCCTTGAGCTAGGTCGGCTATCTTTTGATGTTCCTCTGCTTCGTAGTCGCCCATCTCAAACATATCACCGAGGATAACCCATTTCTCGGAATTGGATTTTTCTTTTAAGCTCTTAAAGTTTAGGAGCGCAGCCTCCATACTGCTTGGATTGGCATTGTAATAGTCCTTTACCAAAAGGTTGTGTTGCCCTTGCTCTAATTGCGAGCGATTATTGGTGGGTTGGTAACTTTCAATGCCCGCCTGTACTTCCTGGGGATTGAGCCCGAAGTGGGCGCCAAGGCTAATTGCGATGGCGATATTGCTAAAGTTATAGGCTCCCGTTAAATGCGATTGAATGTCGATACCCTGCCAGGAAACAGCCACAAAGCTACCGCCCTCATTAAGGGGATAAACGGGGAAGTCTGCATCCGAAGCGGAACCGTAAGTCTTGCGTTCGATGCCTTCACTTTTTGCCAATTGAATGGGATCGTTTTGATTAACCCAGGCGAGCTTCTTTCGCTTCCGTAGGTTTTCGAAAAGCTCGCTCTTTCCCTTAATTACCCCTTCCGGTCCACCAAAGCCTTCCAAATGAGCTTTACCATAATTCGTGATAAAACCTATATCAGGCAGAGAAATACTGCTTAGGAATTCAATTTCCTTTTGTGCATTGGCCCCCATTTCTATGACCGCTACTTCGGCTTCAGGTCCAATAGAGAGGATGCTTAAGGGAACCCCAATATGGTTGTTGAGGTTGCCTTGAGTATAAGCAAGCTTATACCTTTCCTTGAGAACCGAAACCACAAGCTCCTTACTGGTGGTTTTTCCATTACTGCCGGTCAAGCCGATCACGGGGATTTGCAGTTGCTGACGATGAAAACGGGCTAAATCTTGCAGAGCGGCTAAACCATCAGGAACCAAAACCTTGCGAGGTCCTTCGTATTGAGCCTCGTCTACAATTGCGGCAATGGCCCCAGCTTCAATGGCCTTATCCGCGAACTTATTACCGTTAAAATTCTCCCCCTTAAGGGCGATATACAGTTCACCCGCTTTCAACTTGCGGGTGTCGGTGCACACTCCCTCAGAACTAAGGAAGAGGTCGTAAAGATTTGCTATATCCATAAAAAAACCCCGTCGTTAGACGGGGCTAATTTATTAGTTGTAATTATAACGTTCAAACTTGTCACGCTTCGGTTTCTTGTGACGTTTCTCGCGATCTTCTTCCAAGTTTTGGAATCCTACGCGATCCATGGCACAACGGAAGCCGATGAAGTCGGTTGACTGATCTTCTTCTAGGAAGCGACGTGTACCGGGGCTTAACCAGTAGGCATTGTCTTTCCAGCTTCCACCTTTATAAACGCGGGTGGTATTACCTACTAAGGTGGTTTGAGCATAGTCGTACATCAAAGGCTCACCTTCTTCGGTTTCGGTATCGTAGTATACAGAAGATTGCTTATCACCGTCGATATAATCACGGTAATCAGATTTCTTGTAGTTACGACGATTTAGGTTTTCTTCTTCCGTAACATCACGACGGGGTAGTTCACCTGGTAAAGCCATGATGCTAGAGTCACCATCATACTGTGGCTCCTGTAATACTTCGAGAGCACCTAAACCTTGGTAGTCCTTATCCCAAGTTTGGAATTCGTTACCACGGTATGGATTTAAGCCACGCATATCTTCTAAGGAAAGCGGACGGTAAACATCCATTACCCATTCGGCAACGTTACCTGCCATATCGTAAAGACCGTAATCATTTGGTGGGTAAAACTTCACTTGCATGGTAGTCGCCGCTTGGTCATTTAACCAACCACCGGTTCCCATAAAGTCACCACGACCGCGCTTAAAGTTCGCAAGCATATCGCCACGACTATCAGCATCTGGGTTACGAGAAGCACCACCGTTCCAGGTAAATTTGTTGGCATCGGTTACACGGTTGTATACGCGCTCACCAATGTTACCATAAGCGGCATATTCCCACTCGGCTTCTGTTGGGAGACGGTACTTAGGTAAAAGGATACCATCCTCAATACGCACCGGACGACCTTCTTCACCGTAAGGGCTATTAGGATTGTGATCTTCTAATCCTTTCTTATTTTGCTGAGTGTATTCACCACTCTTGTACAGGTAAACCTCCGTGTTAAAGTGGTCTACATCACTTTGGTCTGGGAATTCGTTAAAGATTCCTTCCTCGATTAGGATGTTCTCGTTTACTCGGTCCGTACGCCAAGAACAGTACTTCATCGCTTGAATCCAGCTCACCCCAACAACCGGGTAGAAATTATAGGCTGGGTGACGGAAGTAGTTCTCTACATACATTTCGTTGTACGAAAGTTGGTCACGCCATACTAAGGTATCGGGTAAGGCCGAAGTTAAAATTTCGGGGTAGTAGTCAATATCGAATACACGACGAATCCAATAAAGGTATTCGCGGTAATCGGTATTGGTAATTTCATTCTCGTCGATATAGAAAGATTGTACCGAAACTTGACGGGGAATATTATCCCAATCTTGGTAAACATCTTGTTCCACACGACCCATGGTGAAGGTACCGCCTTCAACAAATACTAATCCTGGGCCAGTCATCTGACCTTCATAGTCGGTATTCACAAAGAACCCTCCGTTATCGGATTCATTGTAGGCCCAACCAGTAGTGTTGGAGGAATCCCCACCACAAGAACTGAGTAGGAATAAAGCCCCAAGGGCCGGGATTAATGATCTAAAGAAATTCAATCGGTTCATATTAAGAATGGATTCTAAAGGTCTTTATAACTAAAACTTAGGACAACTTATTGCTTTGGTGCGCTTGATACGAGTTCTACATGGGAACTGGTAGCTTAAGCTGATTTCGTGGGCACCGCCGAAGTTATTAGCAATACTTGAAATAGTGTAATCGTAACTGTAACCAAATCCCCAGTTACCTTCTAGTGGGGTGTAGCCTACTAGAATTACTAAGGCGTCAGGGTTTGTAGTACTACTGCGGAAACCTAAACCTCCTTTAAAGTCGCCACGAGAAAACGCAACGCTGGAAGTGATTTGATCGTAAGGACCCTGAACTTGATAAACAATATTGGGAATAAGATAATTCTGCAGATCGGTAACTAAGCGCTTACGTCCTAAAGGAATAGTAAAGCCCATGTGGGCGGTAAACTTAAGCGGTAAGCGATCTTGAACGAAGAAGCTAACGTCAGGTTGTGTAAGGTGAGAAGCTACTAAGCCAATGTAAAAACGCTCGGAGTAACCAATTAATCCAGCGGTAAGGTCAAAAGCACTTACAGTGTTGCTACCTGGGTTAGGCTCTGAGGTTTCGCGAACAAAACCATAGTAAGGATCAATTTCATCTGGGAAGGTAAAGCTCTCCCAGTCAATAGCAATTTGGCGATACGTTCCTTGGAAACCTGCTAAAACAGTGAAGTTCCGTGAGGCCTGCAGGTGATAACTGTAAACTAAGCTGGCATCGGTTGTGGAGAATGCTCCATCACCAGCTTCATCGCGCATTAACATTAAGCCCACCCCACCGTTAAGTGGTTCAACATATTGATCGTAGCTAGCGCTGTAAGTTTGGTATACGTTTAATACCGGATACTGGTTGCGATAGTTCAGATTTAAGCGAGGGCATTTCGAAACACCTGCGAAAGCAGGGTTTAAATACATGGGGTTTGCGTAAAATTGACTAAAGTGAGCATCCTGAGCCTGAAGGTCTTGGCTACTCGCAAGAGTTAATATTGCAAAAAAGGTTAGTAGTCTTTTGTTCATCCTCCGTAAAGAGTTTGGGGCTACAATGATACAAATTCTTGTCCACAGTTGCAGGCTGCGGCGCTTCCTAAACGACAAATAAAACGAATTTTTAAACATCCTATGTTGAAGAACTCCTTTTTATGGGAACTATTATGCGATAGAGACTATATATCTATTCGAATGGCAACTCGGATACTAAGCCTATCTTCGCATCGTTTTCCTAGCCCAAAACATTTCTGCGTTATGAAGCATCGTCTTCTCTCCTTATCACTCCTAACTTGCTTTGCCCTTTCGCTAGCGGCGCAAGAGTCTACTAATATTATCTCGCTCGATTGGCAAGAGAGTCGAGCTATTGGTGAGGAAGATCCACTGTACGTTCCTTCTGTGGCCCAGGCTTCTGTCCAGGAAGGACAGGAGTGGCTTCCGGAGGTTTGCCGAACTTTGCCGGCTCCTTATGTGGCAGCAGATTCGGTGCGTATTGCAATCGTTTCTTCGGAGCCAGTTCCCCAAAAGGAACTCGCTTCTTTTGCTCGTATTACTGTGGCCGATGAGGAGGACTGGACTTGGCAAAATACCAGGGGTTATTCTCGAAGCAGTTCCGATCTTTCCTATTGCTTTAGTCCCTTTTTTCGCAGAGGGGGACGCCTTTATCGCATAACTACTTATAACTGGGAAGTCTTAAAGGGCCAAGGGCGTGTGGATCCACCACTCATCCGTAGAGCAAAAACTCAGGCCAATAGCAAGTTAAGCACGGGTACCTGGCACAAACTGCGCATCAGCGAAAGCGGCATGTACAAAATTACCGCCGACTATTTCGAGAATCACAATATTGGTGATGCCCCGGCATCCATTAACAGTATTCGAATTTTAGCAAATGATCAGGCCCAATTGCCGCCGCGTTTTGCTGAAGCACGCACCAACGACCTCCAAGAGCGTGCCTTTAAGTTGGTAGATGCGGATAACGATGGGCTCTTTAACAATAATGATTACCTGCTCTTTTTTGCTTTCGGACCCAATGAATGGGAGTATAATGAAAGTGAAAACCGCTACGATTACAAGATTAACATTTACCGGGATTACAATTATGTGTTCCTAAGTGTAGATGCAGGAAACTCCAAAACCTTAAGTACCGCAAATAGTCCGGCCAACCCTAATCAAACGGTTACCCAATTCGATGATTTCGACGCGATAGAAGAAGATTTGGTTAATCTAGTGGGTACAGGTCGTCAGTGGTATGGTGATGTTTTTGAATTCACCTTAAGCTATAATTACAATTTCAGCTTTCCCAATATTGTAGTTTCCGAACCTGTGAAATTGCACGTCGATGCCGTTGGAAGAGCATCAACCGGAGGTACTGCCATCAATACGCGATACGGCAATCAGGTAGTCTTAACTAATTTCATTGGTCCTTACGCTACCACGGGAAACTATCCTCCCTTTGTGGAACGCTCCGACAATCGGACCACTTTTACCGCCTTGGGAGATAACTTGACCCTTAACCTTACTTACGACAATGCAGCGAATCCCACCGGGGTGGCTTGGTTAGATAAAATTGAATTGAATGTGCGCCGGGCTCTCGATTTTAACGGGGCGGGAAATACCTTGCGCTTCCGCGATAGCCGTAGTCGCAACCCGGGAAATGTGGTTGAATTTGAAATTGCCAATGCCCCATCCGACATAACGGTGTGGCAGATTAACCGTCTTGGCGATCATCAATTAATGCAGGGGTCCTTTGCCGGATTAAGTGTTTATCGCTTTACCGCTTCCGCTGATGAGATTAAGGAATATGTGGCATTTACCGGCAGTAACTTTGATCTTCCCACCTATATCGGAACCATCGAGAATCAAAATCTTCACGATTTGTCGATTCCGGAAATGGTCATTATTACTCATCCCGACTTTTTAGATGCGGCAGAAGAATTGGCCGAGTACCATAATAGTGCCGATAATGTGGCTTCTATAGCCGTAACCACCGAGCAAATTTATAATGAGTACGGGTCTGGGGGGCAAGATTTAACGGCGGTTCGCGACTTTATTAAAGACCTTTACGATCGCTCCACTAACAATCAGTTTAAATACGTGTTCCTGTTTGGGGATGCCTCGTATGATTATAAAGACCGGGTGAATGGCAACAATAATTTTGTGCCTACCTGGCAATCATCGTACAGTTATTCCTTAGGACTTTCGAGTATCACCGACGATTACTTTGCCTACATGGATCCAGGTGAGGAAGTATCCTTTAGTGGTGCCATAATGGATTTAGGAGTGGGTAGAGCCACTGTTTCCAATCGAGCAGAAGCTCAAACCTATGTTCAAAAAGTTCGACATTATGGGGAAGGTCTGGAGCGATTTGGCGAATGGCGAAGTCGTATTTTACTGATGGCCGATGATGTGGATGAACTTTGGGAGCGTTCTTATTTTATCCCAGGTTCCGAGTCATTATTCCAAAAGGCCAAGCAGGCTTCCAATGCCTTTAATGTTCAAAAGGTGTATCAAGACGCCTATCAACAGGTAACCAGCACCGGCAGTCAAACTTACCCTGAGGCCCAGCGCGATATGTTCCGGGCGGTTGAGCGGGGCTGTTTATTGGTGAACTACATTGGCCATGGTGGTGAAATAGGTTTGGCCTCCGAGAAGCTCTTGCAATTATCCGATGTCAACTCCTGGACAAATTACGATGCCCTCTCCTTCTTTGTTACCATTACTTGTGAGTTTACGCGTTATGATGATCCGAAGCGGGTATCCGCAGGAGAGCAATTACTCTTAAATCCACGGGGAGGAGCAATGGCCTTGCTTTCGACGACCAGAGTTGTGGGGGTGCAGGACGCCGTTGATTTAAATGAAGCGATTTTTGACACCGTTTTGGCCCGACTTAACGGAAGGCCACAAACCTTGGGAGAGATTATTAAAGCGGCCAAGAATGATCGGGAGGTTCGAGCGCGAAACACAAAAACCAAATTCTCTCTTATAGGCGACCCGGCCTTACGTTTAGCGATTCCTGAATACGGTGTAGAGCTCACGCATATAAATACAAATGATATTTCCACTTCGGAGGACACCATTAAAGCCCTAAGCTTAGTGCAACTGCAAGGGCAGGTAATTGATTTGGACGGTCAGCGCATCTCCGATTTTAATGGTATCCTAAATATCAGTGTGTACGATAAAGAAACGGTACGGCAAACTTTAGTGAATGATGGGATTGGTGCCCCGGTGAATTTTAAAGAGCGTAAGAACTTGATTTATCGAGGTAAAGTTGCGGTGAGTCAAGGACAATGGGAAGTAGAGTTTCGCGCCCCCTTGGGAATTAATTATCAATTCGGCTTTGGCAAGGTGAGTATGTACGCTTACGACCAAGCGAATAATCGCGACGCCGCCGGGGCCTATGATTCGGTATTGGTGGGAGGTTTTAATAATAATGCGCCCGAGGATAATATTGGTCCGGAGATCAAATTGTATATGAATGATGCCAGCTTTGTGCGCGGTGGAATCACGGGATCGGATCCTTATATCTATGCCGAGCTGCGCGATTCAAGTGGTATTAATACGGTAGGTAGCGGTATTGGGCAAGACTTGCGGGCGGTACTCAATTTGGCGAGTGATCAACCTTATATATTAAATGAGTACTACGAAGCGGATTTAAACTCCTATAAATCGGGATCCTTGCGGTATCAGCTATTCGATTTGGAGCCGGGTGTTTATCAGCTTGACTTGCGGGCATTTGATATTTACAATAATCCTTCTGAAGCTACCACCGAGTTTGTAGTGGCGGAGTCGGCCGAACTGGCCTTGGACCGCGTATTAAATTATCCCAATCCATTTACAACCTATACTGAGTTTCATTTTGAGCATAATCGCGCCAACCAACCCTTAGAGGTTCAAGTGCAAATTTTTACGGTTTCGGGAAGATTGGTTAAAACCATCAATCAAGAAGTCCTTAGTTCCGGTAATAGGGTAACCGGTATTTCTTGGGACGGATTGGATGATTATGGTGATAAAATTGGAAAAGGAGTTTACGTTTACCGACTCAAAGTAAAATCAACCCTCGATAATAGTTCGGCCGACGAATACGAAAAATTGGTAATCCTCCGTTAAGGGGAAGTTTGCTTATAAAAACTATTTTTGCCCTTCTTTAAAAAACTATGATGAAGCAATTTATTGCTGTTAGCCTCTTAATTCTTTGCACCTTCAGCCTGCAAGCTCAATTTGGAAACCTGCAAGGAGATGGCGACTATTTCTCCGAATTACGGACCATTTCGGTCGCTGTTCCCATTATTGCCGTTTCACCGGATGCCCGAGCAGGTGGGATGGGAGATGTTGGCGCCGCCACCTTAGCGGATGTGAATGCCGTATACTGGAATACTGGAAAGCTGGCCTTTTTGCCGGATGGCACCAATTCCCTTTCGATGAGCTACACACCTTGGCTAAATCGTTTGGTAAATGATATTAACCTTGCCCATATTTCCTACTCTACCAAGTTTGATGATCGTCAGGGACTCGCCTTAGCCATGCGCTATTTCTCTTTAGGTGAGATTAATTTCCGCGATCAAGACAATCAGCCTCAAGGTACGGGGCAGCCCTATGAGTTAACGCTTAATGCCGGCTACGGTCTAAAGCTTAGTAATAACTTTAGTATGGGAGTGGGCTTGCGCTTTATCTACAGTGATTTAACCAATGGATTGCAAACTGCAGGTATTGAAACGACCCCAGGGTCATCTCTTGCCGCAGATTTAGGATTTTACTACGAAAGTGAACGTAAATCTATGGGTAATGGTCAGTACCAAAGTTTTACCGCAGGCTTAAATATTTCCAATGTAGGAGGTAAAATTAGTTATGGTACTTCGCAAGAGAGCGCCGACTTTTTACCAGCCAATATGCGTTTGGGAGGAGGTTATCATTTAGATATTGATAAGTATAACCGCTTTTCCTTTTATGCGGACCTAAATAAACTTTTGGTTCCTACGCCCCCCGAGCGTGATAATAATGGTGAGATTATCGGGGGACTGGATGATAATGTTTCGGCTTTCGCCGGGGTCTTCCAATCTTTTAATGATGCACCAGGTGGGGTTGACGAAGAATTGGAGGAAATCAATATTAATATCGGTGCTGAGTATTGGTACGACAATAAATTCGCTTTCCGCGGAGGTTATCAATATGAGGATCCCGAGAAAGGGGGACGCCAATACTATACGATTGGTTTAGGAATTCAATACAATGTATTCGGATTGGATTTCGCCTATTTGATTCCCGCTTCAGCCACCGTAAGAAGTCCACTTGAAAACACTCTGCGCTTTACCTTGTTATTCAATTTCGAACAAGCAGAGTAATAATTGGAAGAATCTAGGAATTTAAAATTTCAGTGTGAGCTAAAGGCTATTCCCTTTGCCGAACTTAATGCGGAGGAGCGCGAATTAGCCGAACGATGCCTCAAAGCGCGAGATAACAGTCGGGCCCCCTATAGCAACTTTCCAGTCGGTGCCGCCCTATTATTAAAAAATGGGGAACATATTATTGGGGCCAATCAGGAAAATGCCGCTTATCCCAGCGGACTATGTGCCGAGCGTACTGCGCTTTTTGCGGCCGGCGTAAATTATCCAGGTGTTCAAATAGAGGCCCTTGCCGTTTCTATCCCCGATCATGCCCCACATATTCCCTTTCCTTGCGGCGGATGTTTGCAGGTAATGGCCGAATATGAGTATGCGCAAAAACAAGCCCTCAAAGTGTATTTGGTACACTCAGATAGGGAATGGGTTTACCTTGCAGAGGGAACGCGACACCTATTACCTTTTAGCTTTAACGAAAGTCATCTTCCTAAATAGCTTCCCTGTGGGCTTTTTGTATAAATTTGCCCCTCTCAACAAATTGAACAATGCCGAAGAAGAAGATCACCAAGAAGGTATATCTACAATGGTATGAAGATATGCTCTTCTGGCGCAAGTTTGAAGATAAGGCAGCAGCCCTTTACATTCAGCAAAAGATTCGTGGATTTCTCCACTTGTATAATGGTCAGGAGGCTGTTTTAGCAGGTTCCGTATTTGCCATGGAGGAAAACGACCGCATGATTACCGCTTATCGTAACCATGTTCAGCCAATAGCTTTGGGGGTTGACCCACGAAAAATCATGGCCGAGTTGTGCGGTAAGGTAGCCGGAACCTCTCAAGGTAATGGTGGCTCCATGCACATGTTCTCTAAGGAGCATAACTTTTTTGGAGGCCATGGTATTGTTGGAGGCCAGATTCCACTAGGAGCTGGATTAGCTTTCGCAGATAAATACCTCAAGACGGGTGCCGTTACGCTTTGCTATATGGGGGATGGTGCCGTACGTCAAGGTAGTTTCCATGAAACCATGAACTTAGCCATGCTTTGGAATTTACCAGTAGTATTTGTGGTTGAGAACAATGGTTATGCTATGGGTACTTCTGTAGAGCGCACCGCCAACCATACCGATATTTATAAATTAGGTTTAGGATACGATATGCCCTGTGAGCCTGTAGACGGAATGGATCCTACTACGGTTTATCAAGCAATGCAAGAAGCAGTAGATCGTGCCCGCAGTGGTAAGGGACCAAGTTTCCTTGAAGTACGTACCTACCGTTATAAAGGCCACTCAATGAGTGACGCCCAGCATTATCGTACTAAAGACGAAGTGGCGGAATTCCAAAAGCGAGATCCAATCGGTATTGTGCAGAAGGTTATCATGGATAAGAAATACGCCAGCGAAGAGGATTTGAACGAAATTGAGTCTCGCGTGAAGGATTTGGTGAATGAATGTGTGCAATTTGCTGATGACTCACCATTCCCAACTGCCGATAACCTGTACAAGAACGTATACTACCAGGACGACTATCCTTTCGTAAAAACATTTTAAGATTTAGAAGAAGATGGCAGAAGTAGTTAACATGCCCCGCCTTAGTGATACCATGGAGGAGGGTACTGTAGCCAAATGGCATAAAAGTATTGGCGATAAAGTAGAGGAAGGTGACCTCCTTGCAGAAATCGAGACCGATAAAGCCACTATGGAGTTCGAAGCCTTCCAAGAAGGAGTGCTTTTACATATTGGTGTTGAAGAAGGAAACACCGCCCCGGTTGATTCCATCTTGGCCATTTTAGGCGAAGAGGGTGAAGATATTTCAGGATTATTGAGTGGTGATGCTCCATCAGCGGAACCTGCAGAGGAAAAAGAAGCCCCTAAACAAGAGCCGGAAACCGAAGCCAAAGAAGAATCATCTACCCAAGCTGACACGGAAAGTAAAGAAGCGCAATCTAATGGTGATTCGAGACTGAAGGCCTCTCCATTAGCTAAAAAGCTTGCGGAGGACAAAGGGATTGACATTAGT
>CP051243.1:1920000-1922500 GCA_017795025.1 Flavobacteriales bacterium | reverse complement strand
AGAGGTAGAGCGACTGGTTGGATGCGGGGGCTTCACCGCCTACCAAATCCTGTCAAACTCCGAATGCTACTAAATATACTTGGGAGTGAGGGCATGGGTGCTAAGGTCCTTGTCCGAGAGGGAAACAACCCAGACTATCTGCTAAGGCCCCCAAATGTATGCTAAGTTGATCAAACGTGGTCTGATTGCTTTGACAGCTAGGATGTTGGCTTGGAAGCAGCCATTCATTTAAAGAGTGCGTAACAGCTCACTAGTCGAGCGATCGGGCGTGGATAATAATCGGGCATCAAGCATACTGCCGAAGCAATAGCTCCGAATTTTTTCGGAGGGTAGGGGAGCATTCTAGTTGCGCTGAAGGTGAACTGTAAGGTTTGCTGGAGCGGCTAGAAAAGAAAATGTAGGAATAAGTAACGATAAAGCAGGCGAGAAACCTGCTCACCGATAGACTAAGGTTTCCTGAACAACGCTAATCGGTTCAGGGTTAGTCGGGACCTAAGGCGAACCCGAACGGGGTAGTCGATGGAAAACGGGTTAATATTCCCGTACTTGTGTATACTGCGATGGGGTGACGGAGTAGTGAAAGTCCTGCGTACTGACGGAATAGTACGTTGAAGCCAGTAGATATAGGCACTGTAGGTAAATCCGCAGAGCTTGTCGAAGGTGATAGTACTCGGAGTCTTCGGATGATGAGATATGGACCTAATCAGACTTCCAAGAAAAACCTCTAAGCTTCAGGTATACACAACTCGTACCGCAAACCGACACAGGTAGTCAAGGAGAGAATCCTAAGGTGCTCGAGTGATTCATGGCTAAGGAACTAGGCAAAATAGCCTCGTAACTTCGGGAGAAGAGGCGCCCCGCGCAAGCGGGGCCGCAGTGAAAAGGCCCAGGCGACTGTTTATCAAAAACACAGGACTCTGCGAAATCGAAAGATGATGTATAGGGTCTGACACCTGCCCGGTGCCGGAAGGTTAAGAGGAGATGTTATCTTCGGAGAAGCATTGAATTGAAGCCCCGGTAAACGGCGGCCGTAACTATAACGGTCCTAAGGTAGCGAAATTCCTTGTCGGGTAAGTTCCGACCTGCACGAATGGTGCAACGATCTGGGCACTGTCTCAGCCATGAGCTCGGTGAAATTGTAGTCTCGGTGAAGATGCCGAGTACCCGCAATGGGACGAAAAGACCCCGTGAACCTTCACTACAGCTTAGTATTGACTTCGGATAAACAATGTGTAGGATAGGTGGGAGACTTTGAAGCAGCATCGCCAGGTGTTGTGGAGTCAACCTTGAAATACCACCCTTTGTTTATTTGAAGCCTAACCCCGCAAGGGGGACAGTGCTTGGTGGGTAGTTTGACTGGGGTGGTCGCCTCCAAAAGAGTAACGGAGGCTTCTAAAGGTGCCCTCAGCACGCTTGGTAACCGTGCGTAGAGTGCAATGGCATAAGGGCGCTTAACTGTGAGACCTACAAGTCGATCAGGTGCGAAAGCAGAGCATAGTGATCCGGTGGTTCCGTATGGAAGGGCCATCGCTCAAAGGATAAAAGGTACTCCGGGGATAACAGGCTGATCTCCCCCAAGAGCTCACATCGACGGGGGGGTTTGGCACCTCGATGTCGGCTCGTCACATCCTGGGGCTGGAGAAGGTCCCAAGGGTTGGGCTGTTCGCCCATTAAAGTGGCACGCGAGCTGGGTTCAGAACGTCGCGAGACAGTTCGGTCTCTATCTATTGCGGGCGTTAGAAATTTGAAGGGAGCTGACTTTAGTACGAGAGGACCGAGTCGGACAAACCTCTAGTGCACCTGTTGTGGCGCCAGCTGCATCGCAGGGTAGCTATGTTTGGATGAGATAAGCGCTGAAAGCATATAAGCGCGAAACTCGCCCTAAGATGAGATTTCTTTTAAGGGTCGTTCGAGATCAGGACGTTGATAGGCTACAGGTGTAAAGGCAGTAATGTCATAGCCGAGTAGTACTAATTACCCGTAAGCTTTTAAATACGGATCCCATGTATTCATTACTCTCAATATGTTAATCTTATTAATGATTTATGGTGACTATGGCAGTGGGGATCACCTCTTCCCATCCCGAACAGAGAAGTTAAGCCCACTTGCGCAGATGGTACTAGGGTAACACCTGGGAGAGTATGTCGTCGCCAACCTTTCCAAAGCCTCTACGTTTAGCGTAGAGGCTTTTTTATCCTCCTACTTTAGGTTCTTTTATTATTTAGCATTTGCAGGATTTAGCCCAATAAGCTTTGTTCTGATTATTTAGACTGGCCTGATAGCTTTCGAGCGCCACATTTAGTGTGGATTAGGCATTGGAAAAGCTTCTGTAAAGATTTTCCAAAAAATTTCTAAAAGATATTTTGTGGTTCAGGAAATGTGTTTACATTTGCAGCCGCAAAAAAGCGAAGATAGTTCTTTAAAATATTGATAAGGTAAAAAGCACAAACAGGTAAAATGAAGCTCTGTTTAATTTCCATGAGTTTATACTAGGATACAA
>CP051243.1:0-1917500 GCA_017795025.1 Flavobacteriales bacterium | reverse complement strand
ATGATCCTACGAGTTACTCCTCACTAGCGAGGTTAATTGGTTCAGCCAAGCAGCCGAAGCGAAAGCAAGTCTGAATAGGGCGTTGAGTTAGTGGGGGTAGACGCGAAACCCGGTGATCTACCCATGGCCAGGTTGAAGCTCTGGTAACACAGAGTGGAGGACCGAACCAGTTGACGTTGAAAAGTCTTTGGATGAGCTGTGGGTAGGGGTGAAAGGCTAATCAAACTGGGAAATAGCTCGTTCTCCCCGAAATGCATTTAGGTGCAGCCTCAAGTTTAGTTTAGTAGAGGTAGAGCGACTGGTTGGATGCGGGGGCTTCACCGCCTACCAAATCCTGTCAAACTCCGAATGCTACTAAATATACTTGGGAGTGAGGGCATGGGTGCTAAGGTCCTTGTCCGAGAGGGAAACAACCCAGACTATCTGCTAAGGCCCCCAAATGTATGCTAAGTTGATCAAACGTGGTCTGATTGCTTTGACAGCTAGGATGTTGGCTTGGAAGCAGCCATTCATTTAAAGAGTGCGTAACAGCTCACTAGTCGAGCGATCGGGCGTGGATAATAATCGGGCATCAAGCATACTGCCGAAGCAATAGCTCCGAATTTTTTCGGAGGGTAGGGGAGCATTCTAGTTGCGCTGAAGGTGAACTGTAAGGTTTGCTGGAGCGGCTAGAAAAGAAAATGTAGGAATAAGTAACGATAAAGCAGGCGAGAAACCTGCTCACCGATAGACTAAGGTTTCCTGAACAACGCTAATCGGTTCAGGGTTAGTCGGGACCTAAGGCGAACCCGAACGGGGTAGTCGATGGAAAACGGGTTAATATTCCCGTACTTGTGTATACTGCGATGGGGTGACGGAGTAGTGAAAGTCCTGCGTACTGACGGAATAGTACGTTGAAGCCAGTAGATATAGGCACTGTAGGTAAATCCGCAGAGCTTGTCGAAGGTGATAGTACTCGGAGTCTTCGGATGATGAGATATGGACCTAATCAGACTTCCAAGAAAAACCTCTAAGCTTCAGGTATACACAACTCGTACCGCAAACCGACACAGGTAGTCAAGGAGAGAATCCTAAGGTGCTCGAGTGATTCATGGCTAAGGAACTAGGCAAAATAGCCTCGTAACTTCGGGAGAAGAGGCGCCCCGCGCAAGCGGGGCCGCAGTGAAAAGGCCCAGGCGACTGTTTATCAAAAACACAGGACTCTGCGAAATCGAAAGATGATGTATAGGGTCTGACACCTGCCCGGTGCCGGAAGGTTAAGAGGAGATGTTATCTTCGGAGAAGCATTGAATTGAAGCCCCGGTAAACGGCGGCCGTAACTATAACGGTCCTAAGGTAGCGAAATTCCTTGTCGGGTAAGTTCCGACCTGCACGAATGGTGCAACGATCTGGGCACTGTCTCAGCCATGAGCTCGGTGAAATTGTAGTCTCGGTGAAGATGCCGAGTACCCGCAATGGGACGAAAAGACCCCGTGAACCTTCACTACAGCTTAGTATTGACTTCGGATAAACAATGTGTAGGATAGGTGGGAGACTTTGAAGCAGCATCGCCAGGTGTTGTGGAGTCAACCTTGAAATACCACCCTTTGTTTATTTGAAGCCTAACCCCGCAAGGGGGACAGTGCTTGGTGGGTAGTTTGACTGGGGTGGTCGCCTCCAAAAGAGTAACGGAGGCTTCTAAAGGTGCCCTCAGCACGCTTGGTAACCGTGCGTAGAGTGCAATGGCATAAGGGCGCTTAACTGTGAGACCTACAAGTCGATCAGGTGCGAAAGCAGAGCATAGTGATCCGGTGGTTCCGTATGGAAGGGCCATCGCTCAAAGGATAAAAGGTACTCCGGGGATAACAGGCTGATCTCCCCCAAGAGCTCACATCGACGGGGGGGTTTGGCACCTCGATGTCGGCTCGTCACATCCTGGGGCTGGAGAAGGTCCCAAGGGTTGGGCTGTTCGCCCATTAAAGTGGCACGCGAGCTGGGTTCAGAACGTCGCGAGACAGTTCGGTCTCTATCTATTGCGGGCGTTAGAAATTTGAAGGGAGCTGACTTTAGTACGAGAGGACCGAGTCGGACAAACCTCTAGTGCACCTGTTGTGGCGCCAGCTGCATCGCAGGGTAGCTATGTTTGGATGAGATAAGCGCTGAAAGCATATAAGCGCGAAACTCGCCCTAAGATGAGATTTCTTTTAAGGGTCGTTCGAGATCAGGACGTTGATAGGCTACAGGTGTAAAGGCAGTAATGTCATAGCCGAGTAGTACTAATTACCCGTAAGCTTTTAAATACGGATCCCATGTATTCATTACTCTCAATATGTTAATCTTATTAATGATTTATGGTGACTATGGCAGTGGGGATCACCTCTTCCCATCCCGAACAGAGAAGTTAAGCCCACTTGCGCAGATGGTACTAGGGTAACACCTGGGAGAGTATGTCGTCGCCAACCTTTCCAAAGCCTCTACGTTTAGCGTAGAGGCTTTTTTGTTTCTAGCCCCTCCGCTTTCTCCACACCACACAATTTGTCGGTACATTTACGTTTCCCAGCAGTGAGCTTTCTTACTTTTGACAAAATTTTTAGCCGCTAGCAATAAGCTAGCCTCCCAGTCGAATGCGATACCTAGTCATAGCGCTTTTCTTTTGCTCATCAGTATGGGCACAATCCCCTAAACCCGATGCTCTCAAACCTGAGTTCAGTCATCAATACTTCTTCTGGCAACATAAGGGCTACTATTTTATTGATACCACCCTAAACTCTCTAAACTGGTATCATCAGCTGAATAACGCCCAAAGCGACGACTTCGGTGCTTTAACCCTCATGAACATGGGGGGACCACGAAATAATCTCTTGGTGCCCAGCATACCAAACTTGGTCCGCTACCAAAACTTTGGGCCTTTTGACAACTACTTTACTACCCCCAATCAGATTAAATACTACCAGGTTCGTTCCCCTCTTACGGGCGCTCGATACATTAATGGTTATGATCGTGGTCAGCTTTTTAGAATCTATCACACTCAAAACATTAGCAAAACCTGGAACTTCGCGCTGGAATACCGGAGGCTTAATAGTCTGAGCTTTTATATAAACGACCAAAACAAGCAATCCAGCTTTACCTTTAATACGCACTACCGTAATAAGAAGGGGAGTTATGAAGCTTGGGCTTACCTGGCCAGTGAAAAAATGGACCTCCAAGAAAATGGCGGTATTCTTTATGACTCCGTTTTTACCGATAACCTCCAAACTTCGAGAACGCTATTAATAACTGCTCTGGATAGAGACGAGCGTATCTTATATAACCGCGATTACTTCGTGGATCATCGTGTCGATTTTTACAAATTATTTAAAAAGAAAAAGAAATCTCAAGCCGATACCCTAGCCGATAGTTTGGTGGTGGAAGCACCTGAACCCGAACAACAGCCTAGTATCTTATTAGGCCATCAGTTTGGATATAATCGGCAGGCTTCCTCATATTACGGTAGAACCACCAATTTCTATGAGAATTACTATTTCGAAAATGATGCTAATTATACCGATAGCATTCGCTATGCGTCCCTCTACAATGAGCTCTATCTACAAACAATAATTGGCGATACCAGCAGCTTCGATTTAAAAGCGGGCGCCTTTCATCAGAGGCTAGAGTATGGAAACCAATACTTCAGGGGGACAGCCCAGCATCTCGGCCTTAGCGGTAAATTACAAGGAAACTACCGAAGCTACTTTAACTTACAAGCGGAAGCTCGTTACATTTTAAGTGGCCCCTTCGCTAATGATTTTGAATTAAAGGGAGCGGTTGAAGGGAAATTCTATAAATCTATTGGAGCTTTTGCTGCATACCACCTGCAGAATAAACATCCTGATTTATTCCAACAGTCCTATATCAGTAACAACATCATTTGGAATAACGCTCTGGGTCCAATTTTACGGAATGAATTGTATTTTGGAATTCAATGGGGCCAAAACAATTACTTGCGTTTAAAGACCTTTAGCGCAACCAATTGGGTTTATTTCAATGCTAGTTTAAAGCCAGCGGTTGCCGATGAAATTGTGGCTTATCAAAGCCTGGATTTGCGTCAGAACTTTAAACTTTGGAATTGGCTGCATCAAGATAATCGCCTCAGTTATCAAATCCCTCTTAGTGGAGAGGTCTATTTACCATTACCCGACTTAGTGAATCGACACTCCATTTACGTAAGGTTCCCTCTTTTTAAAGGTGCTTTGCAAGTTCTAGTTGGAGCAGAAGGTTCTTACTTCAGCAGTTTCCAAAGTCCATCTTATTCTGCTTTAACGGGGCAGATGTATCTCGCCAATGAATATGAAATTGGCAATTATATCTTGGTCGATGCCTTTGCGCAATTTAAGGTGGCCAAGGCGGTGATTTTCTTAAAAATGCAGAACCTTACCCAGGGTTTTGTGCCCTATAATTATTGGGCAGCGCCCCATTTTCCATTAAATGATCGGGTTTTTCGAGTGGGCGTAAACTGGCGTTTCTTTAACTAGGTTTTCTGATTTTTCTTCTTAGCCGCTGGAAAGAGAATATTATTCAGAATTAAGCGGTAGCCAGGAGAATTAGGATAGAGCTCCAATTCCGTTTTAGGATCTCCCACGCGATGCTGATAATCTTCGGGGTCGTGACCACCGTAGTACGTCCAGGTTCCCATGCCTAATTCACCGTGAATGTAACGGGCTTCACCTAAAGCCTTGAATTCACCTAAGATTAATACATCGCTCTTTATCAAATCCTTTCTAAAGGCTGTTGTTTGACCCATAAAGCCCTTTACGATGCGCACGTGATTCTGCGTAAGCATAGTGGGTACAATGTCCCATTTAGCCGAAAATTCAAAAAGGCTAAAGTAATCGCGCTCCTCGCTTATCTTACGATTTTGGGTGACATCAATATCACTAAACTCATAAACGGTGGGGTTTTGAATCAAGCGGAAATTTTCAAAAGCATTACAACGATGGAAGTTTAGTTTGTTTTGATAATTAGGCTCTGCTGGATCGCCATCGAACATAGGTTCGCAAATGTCTACCTCTAAGGCGGCTAAAGCAATTTCGTAGCTATCCGTTGCGGAGCACATGGCAAATAAAAAGCCCCCTCCTATGGTATAAGCTCTAATTTTCTCGGCCACGGCACTCTTGAGCTCACTTACCTTGGAAAAGCCTAACTCTGCTGCCAGCGCTTCTTGTTCGCGCTTCTGTTCAATATACCAAGGAGCATTTCGAAAAGCGGCATAAAATCGCCCATATTGTCCGGTAAAATCTTCATGATGCAGGTGCAGCCAATCGTATTTTGGAAGGAGGTCGTTTAACACCTCCTTATCGTAAACAACATCGTAAGGAATTTCAGCATAAGTAAGCACCATTGTTACCGCGTCGTCCCAAGGTAGTTTGCTTTTGGGAGAGTAAACCGCAATTTTGGGCGCCGTTTCAAGCTTAACAATCGATTGATTTACCGCCGGACTGCTAATTTCGTTCCTTATCGCCTGTGCATCGGCATCGCCAATTACCTCGTAACTCACGTTGCGAATTCGGCATTCCAGTTTTAGGGTTTCATCAAACGGAATTAAAAAGCTTCCTCCACGGTAGTTGAGTAACCACTCAATTTCCACCCCTCGTTCTAAGGCGAAATAGGCAATGCCATAGGCCTTAAGATGTTCTTTTTGGCCATCTGTGTCCATGGGTATAAGCAACTGAACCGCCGAAAGCGACCCATTGAGGAGCAATAGTAATAGAAGGCTAAAAAGTAGTTTAGAATGGCATTTCATCATCATTGGCATCATTTCCGAAATCATCATTTCCCCCAAAGTTATCCCCTCCGGATAAGAACTGATCACTGTTGAGCTTAGATTCTAAAACTAAGGGTCCATCGCTCATTTCTTCTAAGTCGGAAAACTTAGCCATAGCGCCTTCAAAACGCAAGCGAACATCCGCCAAACTACCATTACGGTGTTTCGCGATAATCAATTCGGCTTTCCCTTCGGCGGGATCACCATCACGGAAGGTTTCAATATCGTAGTATTCGGGGCGGTAGATGAAGCATACAATATCCGCATCCTGCTCAATCGCACCCGATTCCCTAAGGTCGGAAAGTTGGGGACGTTTATCTCCGGCACGCGACTCTACGGCACGACTTAACTGAGATAGCGCAATTACCGGTACATTCAGTTCTTTGGCTATACTTTTTAAGGAGCGCGAAATGGTGGAGATTTCTTGTTCCCGGTTTCCGCCTTGGCTTTTTTGCCCACCGACAGTCATTAATTGTAAATAGTCAATAATAACCATGCCCACCCCGTGTTGCGCAACCAACCTGCGGCATTTAGCCCGTAAATCAAAAACCGAAAGGGCCGGAGTATCATCAATAAACAAAGGAGCATTTTCCAAGGCACGCACCTTAGTTAATAATTGCTGCCATTCCGCATCATTCAGAGTACCTTTCCTCAATTTCTCCGAACTCAAGCCCGTTTCACTCGAAATCAGACGAGTGATAAGCTGAACCGCAGCCATCTCCAGAGAAAATACCGCTACCGGCGTTTTATGGTCGATTACCATGTTTCGAGCCATGCTCAGTACAAAGGCCGTTTTACCCATACCGGGACGGGCGGCTAGAATTACTAAATCCGAAGGTTGCCAGCCCGCAGTAATTCGATCTACCTCAGTAAAGCCACTGGGAACGCCACTCAGACCCTCCTTTTTAGAAATCTCTTCAATGCGATTAATGGCCTCTTTAATAAGGTCTCGAGCACTCTCGTAATTCTTAACGATGTTACTATGGGCCACCTCAAACAAGTCTTGCTCCGCCTCATCGAGCAGGTCGAAAACATCAGTAGTTTCATCAAAACTCTTGTCAATGATATTGCTGGCCACCTTAATCATCTCGCGCTGAATGTGCTTTTGCACAATGATCCGAGCATGATATTCGGAATGCGCCGAGGAGGAAACTTTATTACTGAGTTCAATCAGGTAGTGTTCGCCACCAGCGGCTTCTAACTCGCCATTGCTGCGCAATTCATTGGCAACGGTAAGTATGTCTACCGGTTCGGAGCGTCCAAAAAGCTCTTTTACCGTTTTAAATATTAAGCCATGTTGGGTTTTGTAAAAACTCTCCGGACTAAGAATGTCAATCACCGCATTAATAGCACTGTTATCAATGAGTACCGCGCCTAAAACTGCCTCCTCAAAACCCACCACTTGGGGAGGAATTCGTCCTTGGTCTAAGGAAACAACGGATTGCTTACGTTGAGGGTTATAAGAATTTTGCGGATTTTTGTTCGACTCCATATTGAGTTTAGCTACCTTGAGTTTTTCCTGCTGAGCCTCCAAAAATAAAGATTGTGCGACGCTTTAAACCATTTTTTCCATCAACATTTCTAATCCTTTTTTTGATGCTTGGCATTCAGGCCTGTGAGGAAGAAGAAACAATTTATCCAGAAATAGACGCCTTACAAGGTAACAAGGCCCAAGTGAACTATGGTGATACCCTAATTTTAACTTTCGAGGCATCAGAAATTGATCAGTATCGCATCAATATTTTGGACGGTAGCCGGGTAATCCCTACAGAATTTAACCCCTTATTTCGAGAGGGCGACTACTTTGAAGCGGAACTCATTTTTGCCGATCGATACTTGGAGAGTGGCAGCTATGATTTGCGTATTCAAGTTTTTAAAAACGGGGTTGGCAATAGCCTTATTCGGCCCTTTACCTACTCTGGCTTAAGCCTACAACAAATCGGTATCGCCCTGCTAAGCAATCAGGCCCTAGAATTTTGGGATAATGCAGGGAACTTGAGTCGATCCTTTCCTTTAAATAAGCGCTTCGATGTCCTGAAAATTGATCCGCGGGACTCCTTAATTTACTTAGCCTCAATGCAAGATGAAGGGGTGGAGATACGTCACCTTAAAGATTTTCGCCTAGTCGCAAGTATTCCGCCCCCCCTCGGAGCGAACCGGAAATCCTACAGCACGACCTTGAAAACGGAGCACGGCTTATACCTTTTTCAAATGGATGGCAACACGCTTTATTTAGAGTCTGGGATTGTGGATGCCTCTGCATTCCATGGGCAAAGCGGACAAGTGTACTTTAGCCGGGAGGCTTGTCTTGTTGATCAAAACCCAGCTACAATAGGCGCTTTCGCAGATGGGTCTTCAGCGCAGGCTTCAATTTACAACCAAGCCTTATTCGAATTGTATTCCAGGCCTTTGCAAGGTCTCTATCCTCAAATGACGGCGCTGAGCGAAGATGAATTGGCGATTATTCTTTACCAGGCCAATACGGGGATTTGGACGCTCAATTACTGGGAGGTAAATGCAGGGCTTTTCGGTACAGAGGAAACCTTTATCGCAGATTCGGTCTTCGATATCGCTCACCTTAATGGAAGTGAGGTAGTGTATGCCACCTCCGAAGGCCTACAGCGATATGCCTTTTTCAATAATTTGAATACGATAACTATTGACCCTGCTAAGTTTGAGAACTTCCAGAAGCGTAAAACAGATCAGGCGCTTTTTCTGCAAAAAGGGAACATCGTACAACAACTCCTTCTCAATAATAATCTGCAATTTGCGGCCTCAAGTACAAACCGGCTTTTGGATTATGAAATACTTTACAATAAATAAATTTTGGTCAGTCTCTGCCTTGCTACTTGGCTTGGGTTTTGGCCTTTCTGCTCAGAGCTTGATTAGTCTTGATGGAGACTTAACCTTTAGCGCCACAGATGAATTACAGGCGAGCACCCAAACCTTACGACTGTACAATCCCAACAGTTATCCTATTCAAATCGTGGGGGTGGATCGTTTTTCGATTTACGGCGATAAGGTTTTCTCGGTAAGCGATTCCGTTTTTACCGTTCTGCCGGCCGACACTTTTAGTTTAAGTGTGAGCTTCTTACCCGAACATAATATCTTGCACCAACAGGCTTTGGTTTTTATCAGCAGCAGCGGATTTGGCCACACTGCAGTGGGCTTAACGGGACAAGGAACCTATTCTAAATCCTATTACAGCGTTACCGAGAATAAATCTCAGGAAGCTTTAAAAACAGCTTTAAGCAGCCGATTGGCGCTTGGCTATAATGACTTGGGGTACACCGGTGCCCGTGATCAAATGTATGCTAGTATTGATAATAATGGCGGACAGGTAGAATGCGTATACACCGGCCGCACCGCCACGTTTAATACCAGAGCCGGGGCCAATACCAATAGCTTTAACTGTGAGCATACCTTTCCACAAGGGTTTTTCAATTCGAATGTTCCGATGCGAAGCGATATTCACCACTTATTCCCAACCGATGTTACCGCTAATAGCCGTCGTGGAAATGATCCCTTTGGAGTGGTAAGTACCGCTTCTTGGTCTCAAGGGGGCTCAAAATCTGGTGGGGGTAAATTTGAACCCCGTAATGTCCATAAAGGGGCGGTTGCGCGCGCCATGATGTATTTCGTTATTCGCTATCAGGATTACTCCAATCACTTTTCAGGACAGGAAAGCATTTTACGTCAATGGCATGAGCAATACCCACCAACCGCCGATGAACGTGCCCGAAATGTGGCGATTTTCAATCTCCAGAATAATCGTAATCCCTTTGTTGATTACCCCCAGTTTATCGAACGCATAAGTGATATCGACGGCACCGCCCAGGCCACGGATGTGGACGCACTCTATCATTCTGATGATACCATCTTTTTGGCCCAAGGGAATTCGGGTTTAAGAACCTTTCACTTTGTGCTTTATGGCAGCGGCTCGACCACCGCGAATGCCACAAATTTTAGTTTGAGCGACCCCAATCTTAGTTTCAAGCAAGGAAACCCTAATTCGCTTAGTTTGGACCAAGGGGACTATTTTGATTTAGAAATTGAGTTTGAAACCGGTCAGCAGTATAATGCTCAATTAAGCTACGAGGTGTTCGGTAATACCGTAGTAGTACCTATTGTTTCAGGACCGGGTTTAAGCTTAACGGAAGCTGATATTAGCCTGGCCGATATTTATCCCAATCCGAGTGAGGGAAGTGTAAATATTGATCATCCGGAGCTTATTAAAAGCTTACACTTAATTGATGCTTCGGGTAAGGAATGGGTGATTGAGCCTCATACCCAGATCGACTTAAGTTTCTTGCCTAAAGGATTGTATACCTGGCGAGTGGAACTGAAAGAGCAATCCTTTACCTATTTCCAACGGATTATCCTTAATTGATGGCCTCACTAGAAGAGCAGTTTCGAGCACAACCCATAATGAATAAGCAGTATCAGCGTAAAAAGCTGATTGGTTACCTCATAAGAACGGCTATTGCCGCAGTACTATATTGGTATTTCTGGTCCCTTAGCTGGTGGGTGCCTTTCTCCTTGTGGTTTTACATTCCGCTTAATTTGGCGGGCTTATTCATGATTGTAATCATGCCACGACTTTTGGAGACGAAAATGCGGAAGGCCAAGCAACGAATGGATGATGCTCAAGCTATTGATATTGAGGGAGAAATTGTAGACGATTAGCAGATTGGGATGGATAAATACCTTGGGCTTTTACTGGTCGGGCTGCTAAATTTCGGCTGCAAAACCGACCCTAAGAAAGAGGGTAATCCTAACGAAGTCCAAATTGGGCCGCAGGTTTGGATGACTCATAATCTTAATCGGCGCAACTTTACAAATGGAGACAGTATTCGCTTATGCCAAAGCCATAAGGATTGGATAGAAGCCCATCAAAACCAAGAGCCCGCCATGGTTTACTATAACTTTGATGAGGCCTTTGCACAAAGGCATGGAGCAATTTATAATGAATGGGTGATTAAAGATAGTCGCTCTATCGCTCCCTTTGGTTGGCGCGTTCCAAAGCAGGAAGATGTACAATTACTTTTTGAAGCGCATCCCTTGCAGCCACTTTACCTTAGTGTAAGAGGTAATCAGCCTGAGGAAAGTGGTCCTTGGCCTTATATAAGTTACGGATTTAAGGAGCAGCAGGATAGTTTAGGTTTTCATGCCTATCCTGCCGGTGAAGTACCGACTTATTTGGAGCCTTTAGAACAAATTAATTTTAACGGCCTAAACCAGCTTATTGCATGGTGGACTCAAACCGAAGAAGGTCCCTCGGGAGCCTTAAGGTTTTGGAATATCTACCAGGTAAATCATGGTGTATTCCACGGTGGATTAGCTGGCGCGCGTATCGGTGGCGCGGCTGGTCATTATATTCGGTTAATCAAAGACTAAGTTCTAATCTTTTGATTGATAATTGCTTAGCTAAGTAAAAAACGATAGCTTTATTTTTCAATTCATGCTTTCGATGAGAAAACCACTTTTATTCTTAGGGTTGAGTTTTTTGATTTCGGCCTCTAAGCCGGATGCAAAACCTGAGGCAGTGGCGATTGGAGCGCGAGAGTGGATGACCGAAAATTTAGGGGTTACTGCCTTCCGAAATGGTGATCCCCTGAAGTATTGCTGGAATGCTGAAGAATGGATTGCCGCCATCGAAAATGAGCGTCCCGCTTATACCTATTACGATTTCGATCCTGAGAATGGTGTCCTTCATGGCTGTATTTACAATCAATACGCTATTCGCGACCGTAGAGCATTGGCCCCCGAAGGTTGGACAATTCCAAAGCTTAAGGTGATAAAGGAGCTCTATAAGCAAGATCCGCTTATCGCCTACAGCCTGCGCAGTAGGGGGAATCAAAAAGATGGAGATGGCCTATGGGCGAATAAGCAGCATGCATTTGAGTCGAGGCAAGATCAACATGGCTTTAATGCCCTGCCAAGCGGGGAGTTAGTCGCCTTTGAAAATGGCATGGTTCAGTTTGTGGGCATGGGAACCGTGGTGAGCTGGTGGACGGGCAGTGCAGGTTATAATGCGCCAGATCGCCAAAACGCTTGGTATCTTCGTCAGCATTACGCCGGAATGCAATTGGATTTAGATGTTACCAGTCCTAAATATGCCGGACATTACCTCCGCTGTATTAAGAAGAAAGGCCGTCCCTAATTAAAGCCCCTTTATCAATTGCCAAAAAGGCCAAGAATAATAGGCCTGGCATTTCGTTTCCTTAAGGTAATCTCAATTTACTTTATGAAAACCTTCCAATCGCTAGGCCTGTGCGGCATCCTCTTGTGGGGTCTCGCTGGCTGTCAATCCGAAAAACCAGAATCCCCTAATCTTGTAAAGCCATTAATGGCGGGCCTCGAGGTTCCTCGGGAAATCCTAAGTTTTAATGCCGACTCCGGTGCTACCCTCAATTTTACTTTAGGGGCCGAAGTACAAATTCCAGCGGCAGCCATAGTAGATGCTAAGGGTAACAAGATTAGCGGTTCCGTTAAGGTGCATTGCACCCAGTATCTGGATGCGCTTGATTTTGCCATTGCCGGCATTAATATGAATTACGACTCGGCGGGCACCCAGTATATGCTTCAATCGGATGGGATGCTTCAATTAAGGGCCTTTCAAAATGGAAGCGAGGTGTTTTTAAAGGAGGGGGCTCGCCTTTCGGTTAGCCTACCAGCCCTTAGTAGCGCTAAAGATTTCAATTTATATACTTACGACAGCCTTAATCAAACTTGGGCTATAGAAGGCACTCGACCAAGCTTAGAGGAACAAGTGCGTTTAAGAGTAGAGCCAGCTACAGATTCACTGAGTGCTTTTGAAGCTTTCGACTCTATTGCAGCAGCGTCCTTACCGAAACCCAAAAGAGCCAATCCAGATCGCTTAAAGATTGAAGTCGAAGTTCCAGAAGAGGCCAAAGTAGCCGAGTTGCGAATTTTTGATAATACCAAGTTTGAGTTATTGGAGGAGGATACCGTTTACCGCGAAGTACATGCCTTAGTAAACTGGGACTGGGCAGAAGTTAGAAGAACCCGGCGAAAAGGGATTTTTAAGCTAGTCTTTAGCAATAGTCAGCGGGAGGTCGCCTACCTCGTGCGCCCTGTTTATGAAGGTCAAGATTATGAAACCGCTCTCCTAACTTACGAGAGGGAGAAGCAAAGATTAAAGAAACTGAGACAAGAGGAGTTGGCTGCACTTGAAAAGGCTATGGCGGAGCGTGAGGCTGAACGATTGAGACTAGCAATGGCCAAGCGAGTTGCTCGGGCAGATGCGAATGGTCAAAATCTCGCTGATCTAAAAACCTTAGATGCCCAAAAAAAGGCCTTAAACCGAATTCGTTTAACCGATATCAATAAGCAATCAAGCCTGGTAAGGAATTTTAGGCTCAATGAATTTGGAACTTTTAATTGTGATAAGATTTGGCGAGAGACTAATCAAATCATCGCTCCTATTGCGGTAAGGAATCGCGATGGCGACACCCTTTATAGTCCGCTAAGCCTACTGTTCATGGAGCAAAATACCTCACTTGCAGTGGGGCCGGGGCGCCTTTGTCCTGTACCTCTAAGTGGAGAGGCCTTTGTGCTTACCGTGGAGTTCTCCAAACTTTATTATTCGAAAGTAGACTTGTCAGGCATTAAGCCACCTGAATCGGGTTCAAAAACTGTTTCCTTTCAAATGACCGAAATCGATGCTCCAGTGGGAGAAGCCTATCAAAAACTCAGATCCCTTATGAATATCTAAAGATCAGTTTAAAGCAAAAAAAGCCCGGAAATTCTCCGGGCTCTTTTAGTATAGGAAGTTGGTCATTATTTCGTGACCCCCATTTTTTCAAATTTCTGCATGCGTTTGGCAATCAGCTTATCTACTTCGGTTCCTTTTAGTTTGCCAATATGTTTCAGTAGTTCTCCTTTCAAAATCTCGAACATGGCTTCAGGGTCGGTATGCGCGCCGCCCAATGGCTCTTTAATAATGCCATCAATCAGTTTGTTTCCGAGCATATCATCAGCGGTAAGCTTTAAGGCTTCTGCCGCACGCTCCTTATAGTCCCAAGAGCGCCATAAAATAGAAGAGCAGCTTTCGGGAGAAATAACCGAATACCAAGTGTTTTCCAGCATCAATACCTTATCACCAACACCAATACCTAAAGCACCACCAGAGGCACCTTCGCCAATGATTACGCAAATTACCGGCACTTTAAGTTTCGACATTTCGAAAATGTTGCGGGCAATTGCCTCGCCTTGACCTCGCTCCTCGGCCTCCAAACCAGGAAATGCTCCCGGGGTATCAATAAGGGTAACAACGGGACGATTAAATTTCTCCGCCATCTTCATCAGGCGTAAAGCCTTGCGATATCCCTCCGGATTGGCCATTCCGAAATTCCGGTATTGGCGCATTTTGGTGTTTACCCCTTTTTGCTGACCAATAAACATAACCGGCTCTTCGTCTAGTAGGCCCCATCCACCAACCATAGCTTTATCGTCTTTTACATTGCGATCGCCATGAAGCTCAATAAACTGACCCTTGGTCATAGCCTCAATATAAGCTAAAGTGTAGGGTCGCTGCGGGTGACGTGAAAGTTGTACCCTTTGCCAGGCAGTTAAGTTTTTATTAATGTCCTTGCGGGTTTTGTCTAATTTTTTTTCGAGCTCTTTAATCTTGTCGGTCATATCGACTTCCGACTCGCTCTGTAAATCTTGGACCTTAGCAATTTGGTCCAGGATATCCTTAATGGGCTGTTCAAAGTCCAAATAATCCATAAGTACTCCCTCTTAAGTGAAGACGCAAAGATGCCAAAAAATACAAGGCGCACAAAGCCCCCAATATTAAATCGAATGGCAAGGTTTACTTAGGCGCGATGCGATAGAGATAGGCACCGATGCCGGTAAATAGGATATTGGGTATCCAAACCGCGAGGAGTGGATTCATGCTACCCACGGTTGCAAAGGTGGTGGAGACTTGCATAAAGAATATGTAGGTCACACAGAGTACAAGGCCAATGGCCACGTTTAGTCCCAGTCCACCACGGGTTTTTCGCGAAGAAATACTCACCCCAATTAAAACCAAAATATAGGTGGCAAAAGGCCAAGAAGTACGTTGGTATTTTTGAATGAGATAGTGGTTGATGTTTTCCGAGCCGCGAATTTTTTCGGCTTCAATAAACTCATTAAGCTCGGGCGTATTCATCATTTCTACAGTATACAACCGCGGTACAATGTCGTCGGCGGAAAAGTCGAAGTCCTTTACCAATTTCCGACCTTGCTCAATAGTTTCCTTACCATTTTCATCAATGGTTCGCAGGTCGTATTGATCCAATACCCATTTATTGGCATTAGTGTCTAGGCGAATAAAATCGGCCTTTAACTTCGAAACGAGTCTACCTTCTTCAATAATCTCATAGGTAAAATGGTAGCCCGAACTGCGTTTGGTATTATAGTTTTCGAAGTAAATTATATGGCCAGGCTTAATTTGGCGATGAATATTCTTAAAGCGCTCATCCTGCTTTTTGTCAATGTAAGCATGCTGAAATTCCAGTCGTCCTACATTGGTGTAGGGGATAACATAATGAGATAAGAAAAAGCTGATGGCCGCAATGATGGTCGCCGAAATGAAATAGGGGAACATCATCCGCTTAAAACTTACTCCACCGGTTAGTACCGCTACAATCTCGGTGTTAGAGGTCATGCGCGAGGTGAAGAAAATAGTAGCAATAAAGACAATCATCGAGGAAAACAGATTGCCATAGAAAACAATGAAATTTAGGTAGTAATCGATTATAATTTCCTGAGTGCTGGCCCCCCGAGTAATAAAGTCATCGATTTTTTCGGAGATATCAAAAACCACCGCAATCGCTAAAATCAAAGCGATGGTTAGGAAAAAGGTCCCTAGGAACTTTCCGATTATGTAACGATCTATGATTTTAAAAATCCTCACAAGCGCCTTTGCAGTTTTTCCACCATTTGATTTTTCCAGCTAGCAAAGCTACCGGCTTCAATTTGTTTTCGAGCCTCACCTACTAACCATAAATAGAAGCCTAAATTGTGTACACTCGCAATTTGTCGGCCTAAATATTCATTGGCTGCAAATAAATGACGCAAATAGGCTTTGGAGTATTGGGAGTCCACAAAGGTGGGGCCATTGGGGTCTAGAGGACCAAAGTCGTCTTCCCACTTTTTGTTTTTGATGTTGATGATGCCTTCGCTTGTAAAGATCATTCCGTTGCGACCATTGCGAGTGGGCATTACGCAATCGAACATGTCTACACCTAGGGCAATATTCTCCAAAATATTCGCTGGGGTGCCAACGCCCATAAGGTAGCGAGGTTTATCCTGCGGTAGAACATCACAAACGATTTCACTCATGGCATACATCTCCTCTGCGGGTTCCCCCACCGATAAGCCACCAATTGCATTTCCATCCGCACCAAATTCGGCAATGGTTTCCGCACTTTTTAAGCGTAAGTCCTTATAAGTGCTGCCCTGCACAATGGGGAACATACTTTGCTCAAAGCCATAGTAGGGCTCATTTTGGGCAAGCCAAGCTCCACAACGCTTAAGCCAGCGATGGGTCATTTCCATCGATTCGCGGGCATATTGGTAGGTACTCGGATAGGGAGGGCATTCATCGAAGGCCATGATAATATCCGCTCCAATATGGCGCTGTATTTCCATGGATTTTTCGGGAGAGAAGAAGTGTTTAGAGCCATCGATATGCGATTTAAAAGCTACTCCTTCCTCGGTGATCTTATTGTTATTGGAAAGGCTGTAAACCTGATAGCCACCGCTATCGGTTAAAATCGGCTTCTGCCAGTTCATAAACTGATGCAAGCCTCCAGCGCGTTTTAGTATATCGGTCCCTGGTCTTAAATAGAGATGATAGGTGTTTCCTAAAATTATTTGGGCCTTGATGTCCTCTGCCAATTCTCGTTGATGAACGGCCTTTACCGAGGCAACAGTGCCCACTGGCATAAAGATGGGCGTTTGGATTTCTCCATGTGCCGTGGTGATGGTCCCGCTGCGTGCTTTGCTCCCGGGATCTTGATGTTCCAAGCGAAATTGCATCCGGCAAAAATACGTTAATTAGTAGGCTTAAGAGCGCTGTTTAAAGAAATGAAAAGCCTTCTGGAATCCAGAGTTTTATGGATACTTTCAACCTAACATTTTTCCTCGGATGTCTCTGGCTTGCGAGCACTTTGCTGCTTTTTATTTGGCAAGGGCTTCGTTTCCTTAGGCTAACTAAAAGACTCCCAGAGAAATTGGAGCTAAAGTCAGCAAGTAGTATCTCCCTTTCCCTTATTGTCTGTTTCAAGGATGAATATGAAAACCTCAAGATTTGCTTAGAAACTTGGTTAAGCCAAGAGGAAGTGGACTTTGAATTAATCTTAGTAAATGATCATAGCACGGATCAAGGACCACAGTTTATACGGGAATATCAATCGAGGGATTCCCGCATTCGGCTCATTGAGACGCCAGCCAAAAGTGATAAAGGGAAAAAGGCGGCGCTCAGTCGTGGGATAAACGCCGCTCATTCAGATTATCTAGTTTTTACTGATGCCGATTGTAGGGCTCAAAGCCCCTATTGGTTAAGGGCAATAGCCACTAAGCTTAAGGAAGCGGATGTGGTTTTGGCTTATGGCGCCCTTAGGGGAAAAGGATTTACCGGTTTATTAAGTGAGTACGAAACTGCCCAAACCGCCCTGCGTTATTGGTCTTATGCGCTTAATGGGAATGCCTATATGGGGGTAGGACGAAACATGGCCTATCGAAAATCTGTCGTTCGTCCACACCAATCCTTGCAAAAGCATCAGGATATCCTTTCGGGAGATGATGATTTAACCTTGCGGGAGATGAGCAAAGGCTTAAAGGTGGCTTGTTTAAGTGCCCCCCTTAGCCATACAGTGTCTCCGGCACCAACTAGCTTTGGTGCTTGGTGGAATCAAAAGGCTCGTCATTATTCAACCGCTTGGCGTTATGAGCAAAGGATTAAACTAAGTTTAGGGATAGAAGGAATTTTGCAGTTGGGCTTTGTCTTGCTTTTACCATTTGGGATAATGGGTCTACCCTGGTATTTAGGGATAGCCTTTTTTAGCCTGCGCTGGTTCATGAGTGGCTTTCCAAGCGTAGCCCAAAAGCAAGGCCTGATCTCTACAAAATGGATTTGGGTATGGCCATTCTTGGAGATGGTTTGGGCTATTGCCACCACTTTGTTGCATCTTCGCAATCTCCTTTTTGGAGCGCCTAAAAAATGGTAAGATGGACCTAATTCGTAAGTATTTTCCCGCTCTAACTGCTCATCAGTACGAACAAATTGAAGCATTGAAGCCCCTTTATGCCGATTGGAATGCGAAGATCAATGTGATATCTCGCAAGGACACGGATCAATTTTACGAGCGCCACGTATTACATGCCATGGGTATTGCTAAGGTTTGCCGATTTAAACCTGAGGCTCAGGTCTTAGATATTGGTACCGGAGGCGGTTTTCCGGGAATCCCACTAGCCATCCTTTATCCTCGGTCTAATTTTCATTTAGTGGATAGCATTGCGAAAAAGATCACTGTAGTAAATGCGGTGCAGGAGGCCTTAGATTTAAGTAATATCAAAGCAGAGCAGGCTCGAGCTGAAAAACTTAAAGGGCAATACGATTTTATTGTGTCGCGGGCGGTAACCCAAATGCCACGTTTTATGAGCTGGACTCGCGGGAAATTGCGCAAGGGTAATGAGGCCGGATCCATGGCCAATGGCATCCTGTATTTAAAGGGGGGAGACCTAAGCGAGGAGCTAGCCGATTTTCCGCGAGCCAAGCAATATGAATTAAGCAAGCATTTTGAGGAGGAGTTCTTCGAAACAAAGAAGGTGGTATACCTTAAGGCCTAAGTCACTCCTCAAAAGGATTACTAAAGGCTGTATCCTGTAAAAACTCGTAATCAGTGAGTGTTCTTAAGAAAGCAGCAAGGGCTTGCTTTTGACCTTCACTCCAATTCCTTCCAATGCCCGCGGCTTTCATGTTGGGGTCGATATTCACATGCTTGTGTCCGCCGAAATTGTAAAAGCCAATCAAGCTGTCCAAATTGGGAATGCTGCCATCATGCATATACGGAAAAGAGAACTCCACATTTCGAACACTTGGTACTTTAAATTTGCCGACATCTGCAGGGTCATTGGTTACTTCCGCTCTACCTTCATCTGTGTAAACAGCTTTTAGGCCATTATTCACAAATTGTAAATCACGACCAAAGGATCCGAATAGATATTGAGTTTCGCGTTCACCATGGCAATGGAAGCAATCACCGCCAAAACCACCATTGGGGTCGAAGTCCGAGGTGAAAAGTTCATACCCTCTTTGCTCGAGAGGAGTAAACTGCTCTCCGGTTTGTAAGCGAATAACCCGGTCAAATTTGGAGTTAGCAGAAATCATGGTACGCTCAAACTGTGCAATGGCTTTACCAATGCGTTTTTCGGTAATTTGATCATCACCAAAAGCCGCAGCAAACATGGGTGGGTAAATGGGGTTGGCACTAAGCCTTTGGATAACCGTGTTGAGGTCGTTGTCAAACTCTAGGGTGTCGAGTATAGGGTGGATGGATTGCTCCTCTAAAGTGAGCACCCGACCATCCCAAAAAAAGTTATCGTGGAAAGCCAAGTTGAACAGGGGCATGGCTTTACGTCGACCGAAAATGCCACGAGTTCCTACCGAGGTTGGGGTCGCATCAGTAAAGGCACGCTCTTGCAAGTGACAGGAAGCACAAGAAATAGTTTGGTCATCCGATAAGGCCTTTTCGTAAAAGAGAAAACGTCCTAGTTTGATTCCCTCCTCGGTCATGGGATTGTCGGCCGGAGTATTAGGTTGAGGGAAACCGCTCGGTACCTTCAAGTTGTAAGGGGTTCCGTAAGTCGCGCAAGTATCGCAATTGCTAGGACTAGGATCCCTTCGGCATTGCACTAAAAAGACAACCGATACCATTAATAATCCTAAAATCAATCCTCTGCGACTCATCTCTTCTGATTTTTATCGAAGTTAGTACTTAATCGCCGCCTTTAAAGTGACTGTAATTACGCCACTTCTCCACCAGCTTTTCCATATCCTCCGGTAGGCTTGAATTAAACGATAAACGTTCGCCTGTCGTTGGGTGTTCAAAGCCTAGGGTTTTGGCGTGTAGGGCCTGACGAGGGCAGGTGTTGAAGCAGTTTTCCACAAACTGCTTATACTTGGTGAAAGTGGTGCCCTTTAAAACCTTATCGCCACCATACTCCTTATCATTAAACAAGGTGTGGCCGATATGTTTCATATGCACTCGAATTTGATGGGTTCTACCCGTTTCAAGCTTACACTCTACTAAGGTAACATAGCCTAGCCTTTCTAAGACCCGAAAATGAGTAACCGCGTGCTTTCCCTGATCTCCCTCAGGGTAAACCTGAAATATTTTTCGGTTTTTCGGACTGCGACCTATATGGCCTGTAATAGTTCCCGAATCTTCGGCAACATTTCCCCAAACTAAAGCCCAATAAGTTCTTTCGGTAGTACGTTCAAAAAACTGATTAGCTAAGTGCGCCATGGAGCGCTCATTGGCAGCCACCACCATAATTCCGCTGGTATCTCGATCTAAGCGATGCACCAAGCCCGGACGCTCCTTATTAAGGCCGGGCAAATTTTGGAATTGATACAGTAAGGCATTAACTAAAGTTCCATCATGATTGCCATAACCCGGATGTACTACCATGCCAGGAGGTTTGTGAATCACAATCACATCATGATCTTGATGTACAATGGTGATGGGGATGTCCTGAGGGATTAATTCCACTTCTCGCGGAGGATAACTCAAAACTATTTGAATCACATCCTCTGGTTTAACCTTGTAATTGCTTTTTACCTTTTCGCCGTTCACCCGAATATTTCCTGCCGCTGCCGATTGCTGAATCTTATTGCGTGAAGTATTGGCTAATAGGTTTCCTAAAAATTTGTCGACTCGTAGGGGCTTCTGACCGGGGTCGGCCTCAAAGCGATGGTGTTCGAAAAGTTCTTCGTTTTCTTCGTCCGGACTGTATTCTTCCTCCAGCATTAATGAATGAGAATTTTAGATTGCCATAGACCTTGTTGATTGGTGCTATGGAGCTGCAAGAGGTATAAGCCTTTTGGCAGATGACTAAGGTCAATTTCTTCTTCGGGCGCTAAACGAGCGAGTTCTTGGCCGTTGAGGTTAAACACCTTTAATTGAGCTTGCTCCAAGTCTTTTAGTGGCCTAGGGTAATGCAGTTTAATAACCCCACTACTGGGATTTGGGTAAACCTCGAGGCTTCCTGATTCAACCAAGTTTTCGGTGTTGGATAGGTCTTTAGGTAAGTATCGAAAGATGGGGCGCATCATTAATGTTCCACCTAAAAAGCTTTGGTACATATCATCAAGTTCACCGTAAAAGGCGCTGGTATATCCACGATTGTTTTGATCGTAGCCGATACTCAATGGGTCACTATTTTGTTGACGAATCCCAATAAACACGGTTCCGGAACTCACCGGTCCTACCAAGCTTGTGTCGAGTAAATAAGTATGGTAAAAATTGCCATCGGTATACTGGGCTGTGTAAACGCTATCACTTTCGTAGATGATGTTACCTGGTAAGCCAGAAGCATTGCTAATCATAAGGATAGTAAACTCTTGCTCTTCCAAATCGTATAAGGCCGGTTGAAAATAGATTTGAAGTCCTTTGAGGGTGTCGTTAACCAAGATGTCGTAACGCTGCACTACAAAACCTCCGCGGTTATTTCGCACTTCATAAGCTCTTTCTGCGGAGCCATCATCGTAGGCATAATAGTTTTTAAAAACTTGCTTTCGGCGCAGCGTGTCGTTACTGCTGTAAATTTCAGATCCTCCGGAGTAAGTTTGCATCAGATCGAACTCGAATTCATCAGCATAAGGCGGGTTAATGAAATTTAATCGCGGTCGACCAGCATCTGCCGTATCAGGAACCGGGAAACGTACTTCAACATTCTCGGCATGGGTATCATCAAGGTCACCATCTGGGGCACCATTTTGCTGCACAATACTGCCTTGGAACCCGATTTGGAATTCCCCTAAAATGCGGTTAGGTCTAGGTAAATTTGGATCCGAATTACGACGGTAAAAAAGTCGCAAGTCGGGTTTAAAACGATTGGCAACATTCAAGGCTTGGTTTACGTGCCACCAAGGAATGGATTCGTAATCCTTCATTAATGAGGGGTGCGGACGGGTAAAGGCCACGTCGTTTAAAACCGTATCATTATACCTTCTTTGGTCATTTAATCGAACATAATCGATATGCCATAAGTCTAAGGCCCCTCGCTTGGAGCCATAATTTCGAATCCGAAAACGAAAGTCACTGCGTTGAAAACTATCGGGCACAGCTTGCATAACCTGATTCCAGTGTGGGTTTGGATAGTCTTCATTTTGCCAAAAGGAATACCAATTACTATCGGGGGCGTAGTAAAATTCCAATACCAGTGAATCGTCACCAGCTCCAGGCATTTCGCCCCAGCCACCCGCTTGATAGTAAAAGCTGAGGTAAACTGAATCGGAGGCGGTACTCAGGTCAATTTCCAAGGATGTTAAAACATCTCCTAGGCTGTCGTTGCCAAATTGAGAACCCAAATGGGGTCTGCCAAATCGGTTTAATCCATCAAAACTAGCAACGCCTAAGGTAATTGGGCTGCGCGCCCAAGTTTGGTTCACCCAAACATCAGAAACCTCCCATTTACTCGGGTCTACTTGGTTTCCCGAATAAGAGAAATCATCCGTAAAAGGGAGGTTTAAGACCTGCTGCTGCTTGCTAAGAACCCGGTTTGCCTCTCCTTTAGGAACCGGCAAGGCATTGAGGCCTCGCAACATTTCTTGGGGCTGGGCAAAGGCCAGCTGTAAGCCAATGCTAAACAGACAAAGAAGGAATATTTTGGAACTAGAGGGTAGAGTCATTCGATAGGGAATCGGCAAGGGCAGAATTTTGGAACTCTAACGAGTCGTTCACAATTTTAGTGTAATCATTGGTAAGCCAAACATCAATCTCCCGGCCCATACGTATGGTAGGTTCTTTGCTTGGGGCGGGGTTTTGTCGGTAAACTAGGGCGGCGGCAGTATCCTTTATCTCTTCATCATAAATCACCGAACCTAAATTGAAAGAACGCATTTTAAGATACTCTTCCGCTTCTTCCAAGGTTTTCCAGCGTAAGTAAGGCGCCATCACCAGTTCGTCGCTAAGACCCATACCAAGTACTAAATCTACGGTGGTTCCCTTTTTTAGTTTCGTGCCGGGTAATAAGCTGCGTTCCCCAACTTTCACATCTATAACTACATCCTTTCCGATGTAGGGTACGTAGTTCAACTTACCTAATTGAAACCCTTTCGATTCTAAATCGTAAATCGCCCGTCGCTTCGTTTTTTCTATCAAATCAGGCAGTTCCACTTTACGGGGATAAAAGGGATTGATGGTAAGCTTTAACTCTCGACCCGTTTTCACTTGTTTTTGAGCCTCGGGATATTGGGAGATTACCGAGCCCCTAGGAAAAGTAGGGTCGTATTCGGCCGAATCGATTATCACATAATTTAAATGCGCATCATTAAGGGCTGTTTCCACCTCAGTTAAGGCCATGCCTTTTAAGTCGGGAACCTCAATAGTAATATCGTGTTCTGTGTAGTGATTTAAGGAAAAGTGAAGTCCCACCAATAAACCTGCACTAATCAGGATCATGATGAATAAATTCACAAAGAAGGTTTTGCTAAGCAAAAATCGAAAGAGCTTCATATCTGGAACTGAGGGTCACAAAGTTAATTTTTTAGAGGCTTCTTAAGAAAGCAAGGGTATCTACATTATCCGCGTAATCCCAGAGTTTCGGTTTTTGACTCTCTCCAAAGGCCACGGAAGATTCAAAAGCATCAATTTCCGAAACCAGGCATTGGATTTCTGAAGCTTGACTCTCCAGTTCTTTTTGGACTTCTTCAAGCTTATCATAACGCTCGTAATGCAGGACCGAAACCGGGGCGTGTAGTTTTTCCGATTCCTTGATGATAAAGAATCCATTCTCTAAAAACTCATGCTGCTCCATTAGGTAAATCGCTCGATTGTAATCGTAATTATTACCATACTTATTGTTGTCGCCCACGTAGCTATACTTATAAAAAGCTTCAAATAGGTTCTGGATTTCAAAGTCTTGCGGTAGATATACCTTCGAAACATTACGGCATCCTAATCCGAAATAACGGAAAATGTCCTTCCCAAAACGCTCCAATTCCGCTTTGCTTTCCTCGCCAGAAAGCACTGCCACCGAGCTGCGGTTTTTACGGATGATATGCGGATACTTACCAAAGTAAGATTCAAAATAACGAGAGGAGTTATTACTTCCAGTCGCGATTACAGCGTCGAAGTTTTTAACCTGACCATCCGCCAATTCAATCAGGCTTGCAAATTCCTTTTCAATGGCAATAAGCATTTGGCAGATAAAAGGAATCAACTTTGCATCGTCGGAGCTCGGTTTAACCAAAGCTTTATGCCCAGCAATCAATACGGATAATAGATCGTGGGAGCCTACTAAGGGGATGTTTCCCGCCATGATAATAGCCACGGTTTTTGGACCGCGATCATGCTCAAAGAAATCCATCTCATAATCAATAGTCCAGGCTTCTAGTTGTTCCCTTTGCAGGGCTTCGCTCCATGATTGCAAAGCAAAGTGAAGGTTATCCTCACTAAACCAGTGGTTAAAAAGCTCGGCATCCTTAATGCAAATGCGGTATTCTTTTAAAAAGTACTGATTGAGTTTTTGGAGATCTTCGTCGGCTCGCTCCTCTTTATATTGGGCTAAAAAGCGACCTAATCGATCGAAGGCTTGGATCCTTTGCGCTAATGACAGCATTCTGCGTTTTAGTAATTAAATTTGTGCAAAAGTAAGAACTGAATATGGCTATCAAGATAACCGACGAATGTATTAATTGTGGAGCTTGTGAACCAGAGTGTCCAAACAATGCTATTTACGAAGGTGCCCAAGAGTGGCGCTTCTCGGAGGGCACGGGTTTAACAGGCAAGGTGAAACCGAAAAGCGGGGGAGAGTATGATGCAGATGAAGCGCAAGAACCAGTTGATTACGATGTGTTTTACATTGTTACCGACAAGTGTACCGAATGTGTAGGCTTCCATGAAGAGCCGCAATGTGCTGAGGTATGTCCGGTAGATTGCTGCGTTCCTGATGAGGATAACGTAGAATCGGAAGAGGAGCTACTTTCAAAAAAGGCTTTCTTGCACCTCGAATGATATTAAGATCGAATAAAAAGCGTTCAAGCCCTATGGGAAAAGTTATTCTCCTAGGGCTTTTTTTACTTTCTATTGGCAGTAAGGCACAAGATTCATTGTCCATTGCCGAGCTACAGGCTTATGGAAGGCAAAGTTTAGAGGCGCCAGAGTTTGCCGTTCGGGATACTGCGAATCAGCGCTTTATGCGTGGTTTAATGACTTATCTCTCTCAAGCGGATAATTATAAAAATCCACTGCCTCAATTAAACAATATGTTGCGCCTCGAAAGTCCAGATGGTCGTTTTGCCATCTACACTTGGCAACGACCCGATGCTAAAAGGAAATACCAGCGCTTTGGCCTCATTGCCGGTGAATTTAAAGGTGAAACCAAAGTGATTGTGCTGCATGATCAGCTTTCCACAATTGCCGAATTGCAGTATGATAAGGCCGATGCTGAAAATTGGCCCGGCGCAATTTACTATGCCATCCAACCCATGGAAGGCGAGAAAAACAAGTACGTTCTTTTAGGCTTAGCCATGGGGGAAGTGCTTAATTATAAGATTATTGAGGTACTTAAAGTGACGAAGCGCGGCAAAGTGAGTTTTGGCGATCGGGTTTTTAGAGTGGATGAATGGATGGATAAAACCTTAAATCGGCCTCCGGTTCGCTTGGTGCTCACCTATAATGCGAAGTACTCGGCCACTGTGCGTTGGAATGAGCGTGCCGAGATGATTATCATGGATCATCTGGCTCCTCCCGAGCCTAAAATGAAAGGTCTTTATCAGATGTATGGGCCCGACTTTAGTTACGATGCCCTTTATTGGGAAGACGGCTGGTGGCATCTAAAAACCGGCGTCAATTTCAATACTGGTCAGGAAATTGAAATCAAGCCCCCTAGCTTGCCAACGGATTTGCCGCAGCGATAAGTCTCGGAGCCAGTTTAGGCTTAAAACTTTTTAGGAAAGTACTAGACCCCTAATTGAAGTTAAGATTGAGCCTTTGAGGTAGGGGAGCTACCTTTGATTTTCCTGAGAAAACTTATCAATCATGCCCGCACCCAATCCCCAGCAAAAATTTCCGCTCCAAGATTACGATCGCTTGTGTTTCCTAAAAAATGTAATTAGGAATCCTAATATTATTGTAGGTGACTTTACCTATTACGATGATTTTGAGGATGTGGCCAACTTCGAACGAAATGTGAAATATCATTTCGACTTTATTGGCGATAAACTCCGCATTGGTAAATTTTGTCAGATCGCTTCGGGAGTCACCTTTATAATGAATGGGGCTAATCACCTGCAGGATTCGATAAGCACCTTTCCTTTCGCTATTTTCGGTGCCGACTGGGAAAAAGCGATGGAAGGGAAATCCTATCCTACTAAAGGGGATACCATCGTGGGGAATGATGTGTGGATTGGCTTCGAAGCGACAATAATGCCGGGTGTGAAGATTGGTGATGGGGCCATCATCGGCAGTAAATCGGTGATAACTAAAGATGTAGAGCCTTATACCGTGGTAGGAGGGAACCCCGCAAAACCTATCCGCAAGCGGTTCTCAGATACGCAGATTCAAAAACTCCTTGACTTAAAGTGGTGGGACTGGCCCTTGGAACAAATCACTAAAGAATTACCAAAGCTTACGGCCGCTCCCGAATACCCTTAATTATCTAGGACCAATTCGTTGTTTTTCATTATTTCAACCAAACTGTCACCCTTACTGCTGGTTTCGTAGTAGGGATTCTCGATAGCCGAATGATCAAAACTCAAGGGGATTGACTGAAATTGAATTTCCTTTTCCATGCTCAAATTTAAAACATTGATTTATTCCGCATCTTTCCAACCATCAAAAGTCCGTTCATCTTTTAAAATTTGCTGGGCCTGGGGTCCATTTTGAATAGCTTGTAGAAACATCGTCCCCTCAGTGATATAAGTATGAGGCGGATTTACGGTACTTTCAATAAGTCCTCGCTTAAAGCAATAGGGCTTCGCACTTTCCTGACCCATAAAGGATTTAGGCTCATAGGGTCGTCTTAATTCTAGCTCTGCTTCAATATCCTTATATATAGCCTTAATTATTTCATACAGGGGCATATCCGGTTTTTCAATGTTTAAGCCAAGCGCTGTCGCCTCACGACGATTTACCGTATAGTCGTGGGAGCCGCTTTCAGAACACAGGAATTTCACAATCTTATCTTTTTGCTCATCACTCAGGTCTTGGTGCTGCAGTAATTTTTGAGCCAGCATCTGAATTTGGGTCTTCGAACGGTACACCTGTCCTAAAGTCAAAGGATGAATATGTTTAGTGAGCTCCATCAAGATCTTGCTTAAAGATTCTTGGTTAGAAATGCCTAATTCCTGCTTGGCCATCTGAAAAAAGGCATCCACAAATTCTACACTCACTGGAATACGTGCATTTACATTTTGAGCGCCCGGAACGCCCGGATTTAAGGGGCCATTTACCGAAGGGTCAATCGGGCCAAGCGTAGCTTGTTTGGTCATTACGATGCGATTGGCTCCTAAGCTGATGAGGGTGCCGGCGCTATGACAAATTAAGGGGACAATGATTTCCAGCTCATCACAAAAGCTTCGGATCAAATTAACTAGGGTCCAGGCGCTCAGGGTATTACCGCCACGGGTGTAAAGGAATAGGCTGATTTTAGGTACATCCCCAATTTGATCTAAATGCTCGGTAAAGAGGTTTAAGATGTCCGAAGCAATTTGGGTGTTTAGGTTGGGACGGTCACTGGTTACGTATACGAGTAATTTAGAATTACGCTTTTCCTCCAGTGCTTGATAGTGCGCCAGTCTTTGGTTATACATAGCTATTTAGGTTTAAATTATTCCACTCACAGCAGGGGGAATCTGTTTAAACCTGGGGGGAGGTTCGTTCTATCAAGTTAAGCCCATAAGTCCGCTTCGACAAGAGCTGGTCCAAAAAACTTATTTATTCCTGTAGGGAATATTCAGCGGGCCCTTTGGTTATAACTTTAAAAGGAAGAGGAGCCGAGCTCAAAAGCCCCAAACTTAACCGCTCCTTAAAAAGCCATCTCAGGATTAGTGCTACTTTTGCGGCGATTTTCAATCAAATTGCTACTATGAAAAAGCACAACTTCTCCGCCGGGCCTTGTATCCTACCGCCCGAAGTACTAAAGCAAGCATCCGAAGCTATTTTAAATTTCGATGATCTTGATTTATCCTTAATTGAAATCAGTCACCGCAGTAAAAACGTGGTAGCCGTAATGGATGAGGCTGTAGCTCTGGTTAAAGAACTCTTAGGAGTTCCCGAGGGTTACTCCGTTCTCTTTCTGCAAGGAGGAGCTTCCTTACAGTTTGTAATGACTGCTTTCAATTTGATGAAGGAAGAAGGCGGTAAAGCAGCTTATCTCAACACTGGAACTTGGAGTAGTAAGGCTATTAAAGAGGCCAAGCGCTTAGGCGAGGTTGTAGAAGTAGCCTCCTCAAAAGATCAAAATTTTAACTACATCCCTAAGGACTACAGCATCCCTAGCGATGTAGATTATTTCCATACCACTTCTAATAATACCATCTTCGGTACGCAGATAAAAGATTTCCCATCCTTTGATGGCGTAAATGTTTGTGATATGTCTTCCGATATTTTTAGTCGGCAGATTAATGTGGCCGATTTCGACCTCATCTACGCCGGTGCGCAAAAAAATATGGGTCCTGCCGGAGCCACTCTGGTTATTGTAAAGGATGAAATTTTAGGAAAAAGCGGTCGCGACATTCCCGCTTACCTCGATTATCAAATCCATATCGATAAGGAGTCGATGTTTAACACCCCACCGGTATTTGCTTTTTATGTATCCATGTTAACCCTTCGTTGGCTTAAGGAGCTTGGCGGTGTGGCCGAAATGGAGCGCATCAATCAGGCGAAAGCCGACCTCCTTTACAATGAAATTGATCGCAACTCGAAGTTTTATGGCACCGCTGCCAAGGAGGATCGTTCTAATATGAACGCTTGTTTCCTTGCACATGAAGGTGTAGATACTGCGCAATTTGACGAAATGTGGAAAGCAGCTGGTATCAATGGGCTCAATGGACACCGTTCTGTTGGTGGTTACCGCGCATCTATGTACAATGCACTTCCTTTAGAAAGTGTGCAGGCTCTAGTGGAAGTAATGCAAGAATTTGAAAAGAAATAAACATGATTAAAGTACTCGCAAACGACGGAATTTCTAAAAGTGGCGAAGAAGCTCTTAAGGCCGCCGGTATTGAAATTGATACCACTAAGGTGGCTCAGGAGCGTTTAGCTGAACACATAAACGAAAATGGGGTTGATGTGCTTCTTGTACGTTCGGCTACTAAAGTTCGTCAAGACCTTATCGACGCTACCAAAGGAACCTTAAAGTTTATTGGTCGCGGTGGAGTAGGTATGGACAACATCGATGTAGATTACGCCCGTGAACAAGGAATGATTGTTCAAAATACGCCAGCGGCCAGCACACGCTCGGTGGCTGAATTAGTATTTGCCCACCTTAGTGGAATGGTGCGTTTTGTATTTGACGCCAATCAGAAAATGCCCTTAGAAGGGGAAACAAACTTTAAAGCCCTTAAAAAGAGCTATGGTGCGGGAACGGAGCTTAAGGGTAAAACTTTAGGTATTATCGGTTTTGGTCGTATTGGTCAAGAAGTAGCGAAAATAGCCCTCGGATACGGGATGCAGGTTAAAGCGGTAGACCCTTACGTGGAATCAGCAAACGTAGAGCTCGATTTCTTTGATGGTCAAAAATTGAGCTTTACGATTAAGCCAGAATCAATGGATGCCGTTTTAGCGGCCTCCGATTTTATTAGCCTTCATATTGCTGGTGCTGGAAAAGCAGTTATTGGCAAGGCCGAAATTGAGAAGATGAAGGACAATGCGGGTATCATTAATACCGCCCGCGGTGGGGTGGTAGATGAAGCGGCTTTATTGGAAGCCTTGGAGAGTGGTAAATTGAAATATGCCGGTTTGGATGTGTTTGTAAATGAACCTACTCCAGCCATGAATATATTAATGAGCCCCTACACTTCCCTTACTCCGCATATTGGTGCGGCCACCATGGAAGCACAAGATCGTATTGGCACCGAAATGGCCGAACATATTATTAACGCTTCCAAAAACTGGTAGCCTCTTGAACGCTTTATTTAAAGCCGCTTTGAAGTGATTCGAAGCGGCTTTTTTGTTTTGCGCTAAATACACCATCTACCAAATTCCACCATTCACCGACTTCTCTAAAGCTTTACGGCTATGGGCCTTTCGGCAGATGAGAACCTCGTTCTACTTTAGTACCACTAAAACATAAGAACGAAAAAAACGAATCCTTTTAAATTCTTCAAACATGTCAACACAACAGAGAAATAAATCCATTTACGTCGGTATCGCCATCTTGGGTATCGGTATCGTATGGTTTATGCGCCGCATGGGAGTACAATTCCCCGATTGGCTATGGAGTATCGAAATGCTATTAATTGCCATTGGTGCTTCGGTGGGAATTGCCTCTAAATTTCGCAATCCCACTTCCTATGTATTAATGGGACTAGGAGGGCTGCTTTTAATCGACGACTTCTTCTACTTCGATTTTAATATCTGGCATTACTTCTGGCCCATCTTAGTTATTGCCGTTGGCTTAACCATCATTTTCCAATCGCGCCTAAGGGCGGCCAAAATGGATTCCTACAGCGGTGATGAAGCCGATAAACTCGACTCCATTGCCATCTTTAACGGAGTAAAGCGGAACATTCACTCTAAAGCATTTGCCGGTGGGGAAGTGGTTACCATTTTCGGTGGAACCGAGCTTAATTTGATGAATGCAGATATTCAAGGAACCGCCCATTTGGAAATGACCGTGCTTTTTGGTGGCGCCAAATTGTTTGTGCCTAAAAATTGGGAAGTGCGCCCCGAGGTGACCAGCCTTTTTGGTGGGGTCGATGATAAGCGCCACTCTGTAGTTGAGGTGATGCCCGACGATAGCAAGGTGCTTTACCTGAGCGGTACAGTTGCATTCGGTGGCCTGGAGATCGTAAATTATTAAGATCCTTAGTACCTTGTAGCAATGGCACAAAATCCACTGCTCAAGTCCTATAATTTCCTGTACTTCCTGGGAGTGTTGGTGCTCCTCATGGGAGTGCAGGTTTCTTATATGTACTGGGGCCGCGATATTAAGCCCATAGTCGCAGGCCTCGATGCCTTTGTGCATTGGAGCTTACTCGGTCTCTTGGTTTTTGGATTGATTAACACCTTTAGCTTTTACCATCCGCGCAATTATCAGCTTTTCATTGTTTTGGCCGCTCCTTTACTGCTGGTTGGAATTTGGGAAGAATCGGCTGCCTGGATTTTTGAGTCTATTTATGAAGATGAGGTAAAGCTCTGGATGACCGAAAGCTTCCCTTTTCGGATAACCGTTGGCTACTTATTAATTGCGGGGGCCATTGGCTTTTCGCTGATGTGGTATCGCTTGGATGAGCGCAACGCGGCCGAAAAACGCCAACAGGAAATAGAACGAATGTCGAAGGAAGCCGAACTTTTTAAGTTGCGACAGCAAATCCAACCGCATTTCCTTTTCAATGCCTTAAACTCTATCAACTCCTTAATTGGTTCTCGACCCAAGGATGCCCGGCAAATGACCCAAAAGTTAAGCGAGTTTTTACGCGGAACTTTAAAGCGAGAGCATAACGATTTACTCAGCCTAGAAGAAGAAATTAATCACCTCAACTTGTACCTCGACCTGGAACAGGTTCGCTTTGGGCATCGCTTAAACATCCAAAGGAAGGTGGAAGAGGGCTGCTTAAAGCAGAAATTACCTTCCCTTTTAATTCAGCCCTTAATTGAAAATGCCATCAAGTATGGCCTGTACGGTACTACCGAGGACTTAACCATAACTTTAAAATGCACCCTTAAGGAAAAACGTCTGTGGATCGAGGTTCGCAATCCCTTCGAGGAAGGTAGTTCCGATATCGGAGGGACCGGCTTCGGATTACCGAGCATTAAAAGGCGACTGTATTTAATTTATGGGAGAACGGATTTACTTGAAACACGTATAGAAAACGGAACTTTTATCGCCCAATTAAGCATACCCCAAAGCCATGTTTAAAGTATTAATAGTTGATGATGAGCCCTTAGCGGCCGATTTGGTACAGGAATATTTGGAGGCCTTTCCTGATTTCAAAATCTTAGATCGTTGTTTAGATGGCTTTGCCGCCATGAAGGCCATTCAGCAAGAAAAGCCGGATTTAATTTTCCTAGATGTGCAAATGCCCAAACTAACTGGCTTTGAACTTTTGGAGCTTTTAGAGAATCCGCCACCAATTATCTTCACCACCGCTTTCGACGAATATGCGCTTAAGGCTTTTGAGACCAATGCCGTCGACTATCTACTTAAGCCCTTTTCGGAAGAGCGTTTTGCCCAGGCCTTAGCGAAGTTTCAGGCCCAGCCTCAACACATGCAAGAAGCCATTAGCGCCCTCCAAAAAGAACGCGATCATAGTCCTAGAGAACGTTTAGTGGTTAAAGATGGAGGCCGCATTCGCATTATCCCTTATCCCGATTTAATTCGCATTGAGGCCGATGGCGATTATGTGCAAATTGTTTCCGAGAAAGGAACTTATGCGAAGAAGAAAACTTTAAGCCACTACGAAAAGCTTTTACCCAAGCCGCTTTTTATGAGGGTCCACCGTTCGCACCTCTTAAACGTGGAAAAGATAGAGCGCCTCGACCCTTATGGTAAGAATGATCATCTCGCCCTTTTAAAAGATGGTTCCCGCATTCCGATTAGCAGAAGTGGCTTTTCGGATTTAAAGGAATTACTAGGCCTCTAAAATTAAGGCCGCTTAAGGAATGTTTTTTCCATAGCCCGTGAACTCCTAAGGCTTGCTTCCGTTGTTTGCAGAAACACCAAAGCATGTTCGGATTATTCAAGAAGAAGTCGGAGAAAGAAAAATTACAGGAACAGTATTCAAAGCTCCTCAAGGAATCTCATCGTTTATCAACTATCAATCGGGCCGAAAGCGATAAGAAAGCCGCGGAGGCCGATGCGGTTGCTCGAAAAATTGAAGAACTGAGCTAAAGAGCTGTTTATAAGTTTAAACACTGATTTACCCAATGTTAAGTTTTTTTCGAGCGGAAAGCCTTAGCCCTGCTTGAATTTTTAAGGCTAGCTGTTTAAAAGTAGGCTTAAACTTTTCAACAAAATTTTAAAGTGTCATTCAAACATTTTTAATTGCGAAGCGTTAAGCTAGTATTAAAATTTTTTGAATAATGTTGGGAAGGTTATTTAAAGGCAGATCAGAGTTGGAGGTGCTCCAACGGCAGTATGGAAGATTAATGCATGAAGCGAAAAATGTCGCTAGCATTGACATCGAAAAGAGCAAGAGCATAATTGCCAAAGCGGAGCACGTAGCAAAACGAATTGAAGTTTTAGCTATTCGCTAAGGTCTCCCTGCAGCCAGGCTTTAAAGCGGGCTGCTCGTTCGGAGCTTACAATCCCTTCTTCCGGTAAAGCGGGTTTGGTTTTTACTTTTACCCTCGATTTGGAATAGGCTTGTAGCTCATCAATACAATCTAAATTTATCAGATACTTACGGTTTATCTGAAAAAACTGCTTGGGGTTTAATTGCTCACCGAGCTCTCTTAGGGTGCCATCCACTAAATATTCTTGCCCCGTAAAAAGCGTAAGGAAGCAATGTTTGCCAGAAGCATGGAAAAAAGCTACTTCTTTGCTGCTAATCGAACGCAAGCGCTCTCCACTCGAAACTAAAAACCGTTCCTTATACTTTGGCTGCAAACTGTTCAGTAATTCTGTCCAATTGGGACTTGCATGTGAGCGATCTGTTTGGCGCTCTAATTTCTGAATTGCCAATTCTAAATCGTCTTGGTGGATAGGCTTTAAGAGGTAGTCGATACTGTTAAGCTTAAAAGCGCGGATAGCATATTGGTCGTAGGCAGTGGTAAAGATGAGAGGGAAGTTTACTTGCCATTTTTCCAAGGCGAGAAAAGAACTCCCATCTCCTAAATGTATATCTACAAAGGCCAAGTCAGCCTGCGTGTTTTGTAGTTCTTCATTCATTTCTTTTATCGAACCTAAAACCTTTAGGCAGTTCCAAGCGGGACGTAAGGTTTGAATCTTCTCCAAAAGGCGCTCTGCGGCTAAAACTTCATCTTCTATAATCAGATACTTCATTCTTCTACATGCATTATAGGTAAAGTGGCTTTAAAGGAAGTTTCGCTTAATTCGAACTTCGGAGCTGCAGCCTTAAGTAAATCGTATCGGGCGCGGATGTTTTCAAGCCCCATTCCAGTGCTTTCGGCCTTACCTTCTCTTGCCTGAAGGTTGTTCTCTATTATCAAGCGGTCCTCCGATGAGCTTATATTTAGTTTGAGAACCCGGTCCTTATGAATGGTATTATGCTTTATGGCGTTGCTGATAAGTTCTTGCAAAGAGAGGGGCGGGATATAGCCAGTTTTGGCCTTTTCACTGATGTTCCAGTGTACTTCCAATCCTTCCTGAAAACGGGTTTGCTGTAAGCGTAAATATTGCTGGGTAAAGCGAATCTCTTCTTCAATAGGCACAACCATTTGATCCTTAACCTCTAGCATGTGTCGATACACGCGCGCAAAATCCTCCACAAAATCCTCCGCCCTAGAGGGGTTTTGGCGAATTAAGCCTGCTAACACATTGAGGCTGTTAAACATAAAGTGTGGATCAAGTTGGGCTCTTAAATTGGCCAGCTGACTCTGAGCATTTTCCTTTTCCAGGCGTTCGGTGGCCACTAAAGTCTCGCGCCAATTCCGGAAAAAGTAAACCCCCTCAACCAGAATGATCACAATAACTGTGATGGTATTGCTAAATAGGATATTGGAGATGTAGTCTTTCAATTCCAATTTGCCATCTATGTAAATAAAGGGAGTGCCCTCCAGAGCCCACAGGATAAAAGTTTGTGTGCTTGTAGCGTAGAGCAAAATCAAAGGGATTTCAATTAGCAAGCGCTTGGTGATATTTCCTTTCCAGGGCAGCTTGTGGTTAAGTCCATGAATAACGAAAGCACAACCAAAATAGAGGGAAGCGGTTACGATATAGGAATACACCCAACCCATAAGGAAATGCGATAAACCGTAATCGGATGTGGGGCTTGGCTCTATGCCACTTAAAACCTGTATCAGTCCTATTAATGGCGGAAAAAAGCCAATCACTAAAACCGCAAGAAAATTTCTTTTTTGGAAGACTTGTTTAAAGAGTCTTGACCAATTTATTCCCTTCGACATGCTCCGAAATTAAGCTTCCTTTTTCAGTATGCAATCGTTTTAAAGCAGATTCGCGATCTACCATTAAATCACTTTCCCAGCCGGTCGTAATACCCTTTCCCATTTTGGCACTCAGCTGCATCGCTTTTAAATGGGCTCCCGAATTGCGGAATTTTAGCATGTCCTCCTTGCTTTCCCAGTGGGTAAGAGTACTGTAAACCCTGCGAAAAGGGGAAAAGGTTTCGGACTTAATAATTCCTTTTGACTTCCGAGCTTGCATAAAGGACATCATAGCGTGCATTTGGAAGAATAAATTGGCCCAAGGGGATTTAACCAAAAAGGAGGTTACAGATACATACATATTCTGAAAAGTTTTGAAAGGGGAGCCCATTGCTCCCCCCTTGATTAAAATGTTACTCGGTATAAGAACATTGGAAATAAGCCTAATTGATAGGTGGTTTCTACTTCCCCGCTTTCGGCATTAAAGCTTTGTCCAAATGGATTTTGTTGATTGGTGAAGTTTTGGATGTCCACCGCCCACTCTTGGGTAAAACGTGCTCCGGCAATTTTATAGCCAATGCGAATGTCGGCTCTAAAGTAGGGGTCGTACTGGGCACTAAAGGCGTTCTCACGATCAAAAACGCCTTCTCCGGCTAAACGGGATTCGGCAAGCAAAATGGGAGTGTAGCGCTGACCACCGGCCAGGGTTAGTTTGCCATCTACCGTAAGGGTGTGACGACTTTTGGCATTCTCGGAGCTCAATACAAACTCCTTTCCGCTTACCACGTTCCAAACATAGTTCCCGTTAAAAGCCGTGTTTCTCCAAATGCCATCGCTGGCGCGGTACTGTGATTCGAATAGGGAGAGGGTGCTTAAAAAGTAAAATCCCTTGTCCATAAACTTTTCTACCGTAAGGTCTAAGCCGTAGTTATAACCCCGGCCGGTGCTTTGGGCCGAATCGGGGATGGCAAAATCGAAGGATCCAGAGTTTAAGCTTGAGTACGAATTAGGTTTCACATCCACGGTGGCGTCGTAGATATTTTGATAATAAGCCTCGGCTTTAAAGTTCCAGGTTTGTGCAAAAGCGCGCTGGTAACCTGCTACAAAGTGATGACTCTTAGTATAGGCAAGATTTAAATTGGGTTGGTAAATGCTGCCATCAGGTAGTACTTCCTGACTGTATTGTAGGATTTCATTGGGCAGCTGACTGTGCAAGCCATAGCCCAGATTAATACTGCTTTTTGCGCTTAGGCGATAGCTCATTCCCCAGCGAGGTTCGATGCTATATTGATTGTTTTCGGGGGTAATCACTGCGTGTAAACCAGTATTCATTTCCCATTCATCGTTTATTCGATATTGCCAGTTGGCATAAGGCTGGTAAAGCATATTGCTCCCTTGCAAATCGCGAAGGTTGAGGAACTCGCCACGGGGGGAGCTATAGGCAGAGTCGAGTAGATTATAGTTACGACGAGTAATATAAGAGCCCACTCGAAGTACGTGATTAACATTGAACTTGTGATTAACCAAGGCATTAAGCTGAATATTACTGCGCTGGAAATTCTGGCGATACTGGGGGCTGATTATGCTGCCATCTACATTAAAGGTATCGATCAAAACCTTATTCTGAATGCCACTAAAAGCCAAACTTACTTTACTGTAAGTCTTGGTGCTGTAGAAGTACTGATGAGATGCGCCAATAACTCCGGTGTTCACTCGGTTGCGTAAGTCTTCATTATCACTGTAAAAGCCACCACTTTCTTCTTCCTCATTTTCGCTGTCTAAAAAGTCAATGGCACTTACGCCTCCTAAAGCGAATATTTGAATGTTCCCTATTTTACGCGATGGGAAATTTAATTTTAGGTTAAGATCTTGGTATTCAGGGATGGCGGTACCAGTGCCGAAATCAATACCCATGGCCGACATTACCCCCAAGGTGGAGTAGCGGTAATTGATAAGGTAGGAAGACCTCTTTTCCTTGTTAATTGGTCCTTCTGCCCCAAACTCCAATCCGTTAAAACCAATTTGCCCTAAAAATTCATGTTTCTCATAATTCCCATTCCTCATCTGTAAATCAAAAACACCCGAAATACCATCGCCATAATCCGATGGGAAAGCACCGGTGATAAAGTCGCTATTCGAAAGCACATTATTGTTAAGCATACTTACGGGACCACCAGTGGCACCAAAACCCCCAAAGTGATTGGGATTAGGAATGTCTAAACCCTCTAAGCGCCATATAAGACCAAAAGGAGAGTTTCCGCGGATAACGATGTCGTTGGTGGCGTCATTGGCTCTTTGAACCCCCGCAAAGTTGGAGGCCATCCGAGATACATCATTGTTAGCTCCAGCAAAGCGTTTGGTTTCCTCAATGCTAAAGGTGCGACCCGAAACATTGACCCGCTCATTATTGGTGCGGGTTTTCTCCTCCTTGGCGGTAACCACCACTTCGCTTAAAACTTCGGTGCTTTCGCGCAGGTTGGTATTAAGGATAAGTTCCTTCGAGCCCAGCAGCTCTATGTTCCGTAGTGTCACTGTTTCGTAGCCAATAAAGGTAAATTGAACGTCAATTCGACCGGTAGGAACCGCTTCCACTTTGTAGTATCCATCCATATCGGTGCTGGCACCAAAGGATTCATTATTAATCTGTACTATCACGTTTACACCTGGAAGCGGGGTTTGACTTTGCTCATCTAAGACCCTACCCTTGATGTTTTGTAGGATGTCTTTTTCCTTGGGACCGGCAAAGCTGCTCAAACATAAAGCAAGGAAAACAAAGAGGAATACTGGATTTTTCATTTTTATGTTTTAGTTGAATCGTGGTTCAAAAGTGTGGAAGTCATTTAATTGCCACAATTGATTTGGAGTGAACGGGGTGAAATGGTAGATGAATCGGTAAAAATCGGCGAAGAGTGATTTTTGTTAGCTCTCGGTTTTGAGAATTTACGTTCATTTGTGCCACCTCTCAAAACAAGAAATATGGATCCAAAAAAGATGCATCCCGAAAGTCTAATGATGTCTTACGGGTATAAAGCACACCTTTCCGAAGGGGCGGTAAAATGCCCGATTTTTCAAACCTCCACCTTTGCTTTTAAAACTGCCGAAGAGGGTAAGGCCTTTTTCGAAGTAGCCTATGGTTTAAGAGAAAAGGGTGCCGATGAGGAGCTGGGCTTGATTTACAGTCGACTAAACAACCCCGATCTCGAAATTCTCGAAAATCGCCTCACGCTATGGGATAAAGCCGATGATGCGGCAGTGTTTGAAAGCGGAATGAGTGCGATTACCACGGTATTGCTCGAGTTCCTAAAGCCTGGTGACTTAATTCTGTTTTCCAATCCAGTTTACGGGGGAACCGATCATTTTATCAATCACTTCCTTCCGAAACTAGGCATACATGTACAGGGTTTTACCCCGCACGATACCAAAGAGGATATTGAGGCGATGATTCAAGCCCATCCCGCCAAGGATCGCCTAGCGATGATTTACCTCGAAACTCCCGCCAACCCTACGCTTGATCTTTTTGATATTAAGGCCTGCGTGGACCTGGCTAAAAAATATTCACGTAGTGCCGAAGATCGGGCTTACGTGGCGGTGGATAATACCTATATGGGTCCTATCTGGCAACACCCATTGCAGCATGGTGCCGACTTTGAAATTTATTCCGCCACCAAATACATCGGGGGGCACTCCGATGTTATTGCGGGTGCCGTTTTAGGTTCGGCCGAAGTGATGGCGCGGGTAAAAGAATTACGCACCTTCTTGGGTAACATGGCCGGTCCACATACAGGTTGGTTATTGATGCGTAGCTTGGAAACATTAAAAATCAGGATGGAGCGCCAGGCTATTAATGCCAAAGAGGTGGCCGAATGGCTGGCCCAGCACCCTAAGGTGGAAAAGGTATATTACCTCGGAATGATTGATGAGAAGGACGAACGCCACCAAGATATTTTTAAACGCCAGTATGAAAGTGCCGGGGCGATGTTATCCTTCGATGTAAAAGGTGGTGAGGCTGCGGCTTTCCGCTTGTTAAACGGTTTAAAATTGGTGAAGCTAGCTGTTAGCTTAGGTTCTACCGAGTCCTTAGCCGAACATCCTGCTACCATGACACATGCTGGAGTGGATGAGGCTTTACGCGATCAGCTAAACATCACTGGAAAAATGGTGCGCCTTTCGGTGGGCGTAGAACACGCTGATGATTTGATTGCCGACTTAAGTCAGGCCTTCGATTTGGTATAGCTCAAATAGCTACTCTTAAATACAATTCTAAAGCCGCCTTGATTCCCAATAAGGCGGCTTTTCTTTTTTGCTAATTCTTATATAACCAAGGCGCAGGCTTTAGGATATTATCCTACCTTTCTTCTTCAATTGAATATTCCTCATTTTCAAGATCCAAGCAGTTTGAGACGGTTTTTCTTGTATTCCATTTTAAGCCTGGGCTTCCTAGTAGGCTTTGTTTCCTGTAATTCCTCTTCCATGCCAAAATCTGTAATCTTAGAGGAGGAACCACAATTAGAACGACTTAGCTATCCGCATAAGGAAGTTTTGTTTTTACCCATTCACCATATTGGATTATCGGAATATTATGGAGCAGTGCGAGAGCTAACGGATTCGCTCGAAGATACAGGCTATAGAGTTTTTTATGAGCAACTTAGTACCAATGTTAAGGACATCGAATCTTATATAAACCTGGCCAAGAAGTTTCGGAAAATCACAGGGAGCTTTAATGGTGGAGATGGCTATTTAGATACCCTGAATAATCAGCTCGGGGATCAGAAATTTCCCAAAAAGTATAGTCTCCAGAATCAACCGCCGATGGAGGCTTTAGGCGTGAATATCGAAAGTGCTTTGGCGGCTGACCTTACCTTAGAAGATTTGATAGAAGCCTTTGAAGCCAAACATGCTCAAGTGAAATTGGATTCTTGTGATTTAACTACGCCCTTGGATTCGAGCTATGCCTGTTCGCCCCTTGATCCAAGTTTGAGTAAGGACTTTCAAGAGAATTTCATATTAGGGTTACGCAATGCCCATCTAGCTCGACTGATTCATTTTTCGAGGTCGCCAAAGATTTATGTGATCTACGGTGCTAGTCATTTCGAAGGCTTACGCGAAGAATTGAAAAAGCTGGATTCGGATTGGAACTAAGCCAGAATTAACGACACTCGAAACTTATTTAGCTGATCAATTATGCGCAAACTCTTTTCCTTAGTCTTAATCGGCATCATTTTAATTATCGCCGTAATCTCCAATCCCAAGCAAGAGCTTCATCAGGATTTCCTGAAAAAGGAATTAAAGAATTATCTGGAACAAGAAATGAAACCGGATGCTGAGGAGGAGAATACCCTTGGAAACCTAGTTCTCGGTTTGGGTAAATTACTCGGCGGTGCCGCTATTGACCTCGCTGTCAATGAAACCGTATCAGCCGATAATTACCTCTTTTTCTCGCTCACTAAATTGCGACATGATGGGAAGGAAGATATTATTGGGATAGGCCTTTTTGGAAATGTTGTGCTCTTTCGCGATGTGGAGGAGGTGATCAAAGAGGGTTGGCTCGAGGATTATAAAAAGGGCTAAATCGACAGTCCTCCAAGGCCAAGGTTTTGCATTCTAGTCAGGAGCATTTTCCTCTCCGTGCAGGGCATTATTCTTTAAACGCTCTGCCATATCTAAAGCACGTTTAATGCGCGTCTCTTCGGTTTTGCCACTATCAATAAAATGCAATACGCCCCTTTGCTTGCCAGGCTTGCGGCTACGAAAGGCAGCATCGGCTTCCGGGTCTTGCTCCAATACCACTTGAAATTCTTCAGGAAAGGCCATTCCGAACTCCGAATCATCCTTGCTGATGCTAACCCTTACTTGCATGCCAGGTTCCAACTGCCAAGATTTTAATACGGCCTTACTGAGCATGATTACCGCATAACCATCCTTTCGTAATTGTAAGGCCCGATGCACGGTTTTGCCATCCGGACCTTTCATCAAAATCCGAGAACCATTTTTAGCGATAAAGTCCTTGGCCTGGTCGTAATCACAAACCAAAAAGGGACTCCAGCCCGCTTTACTTAATTCAATTACCGAAGTTAATTGCATGCTCTAAATTAGGAATCCAAAATGGGTTTTAAAACTTGGAAGGCATCATGCACACTAAGCACCTCCTGGAAGCTGAGGTATAATTTTCCATTACGTTCTTTAAGTTGAGCCTGAGGTGCGGATTTTAAGAACAACAGTACCTTTTGGAACCTGTCACTTTGAAAATAGGGGGAATCTTGGTCGGAGGTGAAATAACAAAGCAAGCGTTCCTGTTTGAGTACAATTTTTTCAAAGCCAATGCGCTGCCCTAATCTGCGCAAGCGAATGGAGTCGAAAAGCTCCTCCACTTCACGAGGTATCGGTCCAAAGCGATCGTTAAGGTTTTCGGCATACTCCGAAATTTCCGCTTCCGTTCTAAGGTTGTCGAGTTCCTGGTATAGTTTCAAACGTTCGTCCACCTTATTCACATAATTGTCGGGAATAAGGATCTCCAAATCAGTGTCTAGTAAAGTGTCGCTGATGTTTTCTTTATTGGCTAATTCTTCCGCGTAAAGCTCCTTAAACTCAGTTTCTTTCAGTTCTTCTATCGCTTCGGCTAAGATTTTTTGGAAGGTGTCAAAACCAATATCATTAATAAAGCCACTTTGTTCCGCTCCTAGCAAATCTCCGGCTCCACGGATTTCTAAATCGCGCATAGCAATATGGAAGCCGCTTCCTAAATCACTAAACTTTTCAATGGCCTGCATACGTTTTCTTGCCTCATCGCTCATGGCAGATAAGGGCGGACTAATAAGTTTACAGAAGGCTTTTTTATTGCTTCGGCCCACACGGCCCCGCATTTGATGCAAGTCGCTTAAGCCGATATTGTGCGCATTGTTAATGATGATGGTATTGGCATTGGGAACGTCCAGTCCATTTTCGATAATCGAGGTGGCCACCAAAACATCGAACTCTCCATTGATAAATTGAAGCATGAGCTGCTCCAGTTTTTTACCCTCCATTTGACCGTGACCAATGCCAATCTTTGCATCGGGAACCAGGCGCTGCAGCATACCTGCTACTTCCTTAATATTCTCCACCCGGTTATGGATAAAGAATACCTGTCCACCCCGACTTAGTTCGTAGCGTAGGCTGTCGCGGATAATTTCCTCACTAAAGGGGATTAGCTGAGTTTCGATGGGATGTCGATTGGGTGGGGGCGTGGTCATTACACTCAGGTCCCGGGCTTGCATCAAAGAAAACTGCAAGGTTCGAGGAATAGGGGTGGCGGTAAGGGTTAGGGTGTCTACGTTTACCTTTAGGTTTTTGAGTTTATCCTTTACACTTACCCCAAATTTCTGTTCTTCATCAATAACTAAAAGACCCAAATCTTTAAACTGAACGTCTTTGCCTACCAGTCGATGGGTGCCGATTAATATATCCACCTTACCATCGGCTAGGTCCTTTAAAACTTCCGTTTGTTCTTTGCGGGTTCTAAAACGGTTGATGTACTCAATACGGCAGGGGAAGTCTTGCAGCCTGTTGCTAAAGGTCTTGTAATGCTGAAAAGCTAAAATGGTGGTCGGCACTAAAACCGCGACTTGCTTATTATCGTTTACGGCTTTAAAAGCGGCCCTAACGGCAAGTTCGGTTTTACCAAAACCAACATCACCACATATTAGGCGATCCATTGGCGTCGGAGCCTCCATGTCTTTTTTAATCGCTGCCGTTGCGGTTTCTTGGTCGGGGGTATCCTCGTAAATAAAGGAGGCTTCCAATTCGTGTTGCAGGTAATTGTCGGGTGCAAATTGAAACCCTGAAGTGGCCTTGCGTTTTGCGTAAAGTTTTAAAAGGTCGAAAGCCACCTTCTTAACCCGGGTTTTGGCTTTTGACTTCGTTTTCTGCCAAACCCCAGAACCTAATTTATGAACCGAAGGAACGGTGCCTTCCTTACCATTGAAGCGGGTAATCTTGTGCAGGGAATGAATACTCACATAGAGCACATCACCACCACTGTAAATTAATTTAATCGCCTCTTGGTATTTCCCGTTGTTTTCAATTTTTTGAAGACCGCCAAACTCGCCAATACCGTGATCAATATGGGTGATGTAATCGCCTACTTGCAAGGAGGTGAGCTCTTTTAAGCTTACCGCCTGCCGCTTCTCATAACCGGTGCGGAGGCGGAATTTTTGGTAACGTTCAAATATCTGGTGGTCGGTATAAACCAGGGTTTTCGATTCCTCGTCAATAAAGCCTTCGTGCAAGGTGTGTACAATAGGCTGAAATTTGACCTCCTGGCCAATGTCCTCAAAAATGGCATCAAAGCGCTCCACTTGGGCCTGATTTAGGCATAAGAGAAAGTTGTCGAAACCCGCTTTTTCATGTTCTTGAAGATCATCTACTAAAAGCTCGAACTTCTTGTTAAAGCTGGGTTGCGGTTTGGTGTTGAAGGGAATCTTAAGTTCCGATTGATAATCGGCATCCGCCTGCCAAGCAATGCGATGGTAGTTTAGCAATTGCTGTTGAAAAAGCTCCTGATTGATGTAGAGCTCGGCAGGCTCACTGCGGCTAAGATCGGCGTTAACCTCACGAAATGCTTCTAAGGCCTTTTCGAAAAGACCTTCTAGCTTGTTGGTAATTAGCTTGGGGTTTTGAAGCCAGACTACCGTTTGAGCGCCAATGTATTCTAAAAAGCTTTCCCGACTTTCCATCAGCACTTTGTTCTCCACATTGGGGACCAGTTGAATGCGTTTTACCTGATCAATACTGAGCTGACTTTCAATATCAAAGGTGCGAATGCTCTCAATTTCATCGTCGAAAAACTCAATGCGAAAAGGTTGGTCGTGGGAAAAAGAATAAACATCAACAATGCCACCGCGAACCGAAAACTGCCCGGGCTCCACTACGAAGTCGACCCGTTCAAACTGATATTCGAACAGCGTTTCGTTTAAAAAATCGATACTTAACTTATCCTCTGTCTTTAGGGTAAAGGTGTGGGCGCTAAGACTTTTGCGAGTAACTACTTTTTCGAATAAGGCATCGGCATAGCTCACCAAAATAGCTGGTTTCTTCCGACTGTTAATACGGTTGAGGACTTCGGCACGTAAAAGCACATTGGCATTGTCTGTCTCTTCAGTATCATAGGGCCGGCGGTAGGAAGCTGGGTAAAAAAGAACATCCTTCTCTCCAATCAGACTTTCCAGATCATTTAAAAAGTAAGCCGCTTGCTCCTTGTCGTTGAGGATAATCAGATGAGGCTTTTCCGACTCCTGAAAGCTATTGGCCGCAAAAACCGGACTTAGCGATCCTGAAAGACCTTTAAGTTCGATGCTCTGGGCTTCGGTTCGCTCCATCTGCTGTAGCAGAAGCGCTAATCGACGGTCATCGCGGTAGCGATCTAAAAAGTTATTTGCGCTGTAGGCCATCCCTTAAACGATTTAACCATCCACTCTTTAGGGAGGGATGGTGTTGGGCGGGCAAATTTAAATCACTGGAGGGAATCTTATTTCTTTATGCTGTAATTTCCTGTCATGAAATTGGTCACGGAGAGATGGCAATTGAAACTCATTTTTAAAAAAAGGTAGCCAAGAGGTTTGTCTTTTTCAGGCATTATTAAAGATATTGCTTCATGAACTTGATTATGCGGAGGAAACTTATGCTGGGTTTGGTCATGACCTTTGGCCTTTGGGGAGGTTTGCAAGCTCAGGGAAGTAAAGAAGAGTTAATTGAACGTTCCTTAGAGGACATTCGCAATCCCCTAGTCCTCGATACCTTGGCGGACGCTCTGCTGGGCTTTTCTGATGATTCGGTAAGTCTTGGTAGAGCGTATTTCTTAAAAGGCATGGCCCGTACCTATGCCGGCAATCCCAAAGCCGCTGCCAATTACTTTTCGGAATCTTTAAGCTATTTAGACTTTGGCAAAACCTACGATGAGCGCTTTAGTTATGAGGTGGTTTTAAAGAATATGGGCATTGCCCATTACCGCAGCCGCTCTTATCCTGAAGGTGATTCCTGTTTCTTCTTGTTAAGAGCGCTAGCCTTGCAAAGTGGCGACAGTATAAAGTATTCCATAGCGCTAAAGGCCACGGCCAATGCTTTAATGGTGCAGCAAGCATACGATTCGGCGGCGGCGCTTATGTCGGATGTGGCCCTTATACAACAACGCTTAAAGTATCCCAATGTAGCCACTACCTATTTAAGCTTGGGTAGTATTTACGGCCGCATGCAGCTGGAAGAGGAGGCCATTAAGTGGTTTAAGAAAGCCTTAGTGGCAGGCGAGCGCTTGGCCGATAAACGTTTAGAAAGTAGGGTGTTTAATAATCTCGCGGTAGCCCATCGCGCGCTTAAAAATTATGATTCTGCTAACTACTATCAATATCAGGCGCTTAAGCTCCAAAAGGAGATGGGCTTACCTATTGATCAAGTAGAGAGTCATGCAAATTTGGCTCGCAACTACGTGAAGCTCCGTCTATGGGACAGTGTAGATGTAAACCTTGAAAGGGCCTATGCTTTGCTGCCTAAAGGCAGAGCCGCAGGTAGAAGTCGTCAAAATTTATGGCTGCTAAGCCTGCGTTATGAGGTACATCGTGGTTCCGTAAAGGAGGCGAAATCCTATTTAGACTCCATAAGGGGGAGCTTGGCGCCAGAAATACTCCTCAATGATCCGGAATATCTTGAAGCTAAGGCACAGTATTTTGAGCTGGCCAATCAAGCAGACTCAGCCTATCACTATCTACAACTAAGCAATACGCGCACTTTAGAGTTGAGCAAGATTCGGGATGCGGCCCGCGTGAAGGCAGAAGCTAATAAAGTGGAGGTGGCGGCCATGCGTGAGGAGCAAGCGGGTGAGTTAAGGGGCTATCAATTGGCGATTTTAGTGCTGGTGGTATTTTTAATTAGTGGTGGAGCTTGGCTCTGGTACGCTAATTATCGGGTGCGGAAAATCCGTTCGGAGGCAGCGGCCAGCTCACAGCCCGAGGTTGATGTGGCTCAGCTTGAGATTATTGATGCGCACCGGCCTATTCAAGCGAAGGCGGAACCACCCCAAGAGACGCCCGAAAAATCGTTAAACCTAAAGCTAAAGTCTAAAGCGGTAATTAGCATCGACGACTTACGCTACCTTCAATCGGACGGCCATTATGTGAATCTGTTTCTAAAAGGACAAAGCAATCCTGAAGTAGAACGAAGCAGTTTAAAAGAATGGGAAACGAAATTAGAAGCCTATGATTTCATTCGCATTCATCGCAGCTACCTGGTTGGCTTAAACGACTTAAAAGCAGTTTATGCGAGTAAGGTGCTTTTAAAAGATGGTACCGAGCTACCCGTTTCAAGAACCTATAAGGAGGAGCTTAAAAACCGCTTTCAGGCCGACTAGTAAGCTGCATTTCGTGTCGAATATTCTGCTATTAATGCCAAATGTTTGACCAATCGGGCTTCGTACACGACTTTCGTTAGCGGTTATCAAAACCATTTTCCTTCCCCCTCAAAAAAAAGCGGCCTCATTGGGCCGCTTTTTATTTTCATTAGTCTTGGTCGGGGTATCGTCGTAAAAACTCTTCCGCTTTTTCAACCATTATCGGGCTTCCGCAGAAAAAGGGTACCCTCTGGTGTAATTCCTTCGGCTCAATGTCGAGAATACGGGTATGACCATCACTGGCTTTTCCTCCGGCTTGCTCAATGAGGTAGGCCATAGGATTACATTCATACAGGAGGCGTAATTTTCCGTTTGGCGCTTTGGTTCCTTTGGGGTAAATGTAAATGCCCCCTTTTAAAAGGTTGCGGTGAAAGTCGGCTACCAATGAACCAATATACCTTGAGGTTAATGGGCGGTTGGTGCTGGGGTCTAATTCCTGACACCATTTAATGTACTGCTTTACCCCTTCAGGCATATGCACGTAATTTCCTTCGTTAATCGAATAGATTTTACCCTTCTCGGATACCCGCATATTGGGGTGTGATAAAAAGAAGCTACCGATACCCGGATCATAGGTAAAGGCATTTACGCCATTACCGGTGGTGTAAACCAACATGGTTGAGGTACCATACACTAAGTAACCGGCTGCTACTTGCTTGTTTCCGGGTTGTAAAAAATCTTCCAATTGAACCGGTTCCCCTTCCTTAGTTACCCTGCGGTAAATACTAAAAATGGTTCCTACCGAAACGTTTACATCGATATTGCTACTGCCATCCAAGGGATCAATCAGCACTACGTATTTAGAGTCAGAGTGAATCTCATCATCAAAAACAATGTGGTCCTCCATTTCTTCGGAAGCCAGGCCACAAATTTCACCCCTTTTTCGAAGGGTGCTGATAAACATGTCGTTGGCTAAAACATCCAGCTTTTGTTGGGCTTCGCCCTGAACGTTTTCTTCTCCGGCGGCCCCAATGATATTAGCTAAGCCGGCTTTGTTGATTTCTTGGTTGACCATTTTTCCGGCCAAGCGAATGGAGCTTAATAAGGCGCTAAGTTCACCTTTAGCATAGGGGAAGTCTTTCTGGTTTTGAATGATAAATTCCCCAAGGGTAATATGTCTTTCCATGGTTTTGAGAGGTATCCGACAAAGTTAGTTGAAATCTACGCTTTAAGCTTTTTGATTTCTTTTAAATAGGCCTTTAAATTCGATTCATTGCGGGTGGAAACCCAAATTTTAAGGTCCTCCTTAAGTTCGATACATAAGGAAGTTTTAGCCCCCACATTGTAAATAATTTGCTGGGGTCCTCTTTGTCGTTTACCAATGCCGCTCAAGGGAGGACGCTTGATACTCACCTTCTTAATCTCTTTCCAGCTTAGTTGGTGTTGTCCTAAGGCTCCGAAATTAATTTCAATTCCTTCCGAGTTTATAGAGGTGCTTAAGCGGGTTTGGGCCATTAAAACGGTAATAAAGGCGATAAAAATTGTGCCCGCCACCAAAGCCCAATTGGGCATGGGATTATCACCAATCGGCATTTTTAATACTATCTGGGCTAAGCTGGCAAAAGTGAAAAACAAGAGGAGGGCGATTAACACCAGCCAAAGAAGGGGATTGCGAATTCCCATGTTTTCGAAATAATCTTTCTCTGTTTTGGCAGTCATAGCATTCATACCTTTGCCGCAATATTAATCAGAATGTTAGAACTTAAGCACAATCAGTACGAAATCGGCGGACTAGAAGTCCGCGAGATTTGTGAAGAATTTGGAAGCCCTTTGTATATCTACGATACTGCCAAGATGGAATCGCAGTATAAACGCCTGTTGGAGGCTTTTAAGGGAACCAAGCTTAAGATTAACTACGCTTGTAAGGCGTTAAGTAATATTAATGTTTTGCGTTTCTTCCACCAACTGGGAGCCGGATTAGATACAGTTTCTATTCAAGAGGTGGAACTTGGTTTAAAAGCCGGTTTCCTTCCCGAGGATATTATTTATACGCCTAATGGGGTGTCGATGGAGGAAATTAATAAAGCCGTGGCCCACGGAGTACGGATCAATATCGATAACCTGAGTATCCTCGAGCAATTCGGGGCAAAGTATGGCGGTAGCTACCCAGTTTGCATCCGACTAAATCCTCACATTATGGCCGGGGGAAACTCTAAGATTTCGGTGGGGCATATCGATTCCAAGTTTGGCATCAGCATTCATCAAACCCGTCACTTGGAGCGCTTGGTTAAAAGCTTAAACCTAAAAGTAACCGGGGTGCATATGCATACCGGTAGCGATATCCTAGATGTTGATACTTTCCTGGTAGGGGCAAAACTGTTATTTGAAGTGGCGGCCGATTTTAAAGATCTCGGGTACATCGACTTTGGCTCTGGATTTAAGGTGCCGTACAAGCAGGACGACATTGCAACCAATGTAGAAGAACTGGGAGCAAAAATGACGGCGATGTTCCACGAGTTCTGTGCCGAGTATGGCCGTGAATTAGAACTGGAATTTGAACCAGGTAAGTTTTTAGTTTCCGAATCGGGAACCTTCTGCTGCAAGGTGAACGGTTTAAAACAAACCACAGCTACGGTATTTGCTCAGGTAGATACCGGGATGAACCACCTTATTCGACCGATGTTTTACGATGCCTATCATCATATCGAAAACATCTCCAATCCCCAGGGAACAAAGCGAGTATATACGGTAGTAGGGTATATCTGCGAGACCGACACTTTTGCCAGTGATCGTCAGATACGGGAAGTGCGCCAAGGTGATATCCTCGCTTTCCAAAATGCCGGAGCTTATTGCTTTACTATGGCGAATAACTACAACAGTCGTTTTAAACCAGCCGAGGTCTTGGTGCATAAAGGTGAAGCGAAGCTTATTACCCGTCGCCAAAATTTGGAGGATTTACTGCATAATCAAATTGAACTCGAATGGTAAGGGAGCCCAAAATTAAAGCGGGTGGCCTGGCCGAAATTCCAGACCTCTTGCGCTTAATTGCCGATTTAGCCGAATTTGAAAAGGCGCCTCAGGAGGTAATTACCAGCGAAGCCGAACTGCAATCCGATTGGGAGCAAGGGCGCTTCGAATACTTGGTGCTCGAAGACCCCGAGCAAGGTATTATTGGTATTTCCCTTTATTATCCACGCTACTCCACCTGGAAGGGCTATTGCTATTATTTGGAAGACCTATACGTGATGCCGGAGTATCGCGGGAAAGGGTATGGTAAACGACTTTTGGAAGCAACCGCCGATAAGGCCCGGGAAGCTGGAGCTAAACGACTGGATTGGCAAGTTTTAGATTGGAATGAGACGGCGGTGCGCTTTTACGAAAGCATTGGGGCCGATATCGAGAAGGAATGGTGGAACTGTAAGTGGTGGCTGAATCAGCGTTAAAATCACGAATCGCCGTAATTGGTGGCGGGGCGGCAGGCTTTATGGCCGCCATTGAAGCCGCGGCACCACATACGGAAGTACAGCTATTTGAAAAAAGCAATAAGCTTCTTAGTAAAGTGCGCATTAGTGGCGGTGGTCGTTGTAATGTACTCCATCATTGTCCACATAGCTCCGAATTGTTAAAGGCCTACCCGCGTGGCGGCCGCTCTTTAAAAAAGGCTTTTGGGAAATTCGCTTACGCAGAAGCGCGGGAATGGTTCGAATCGCGAGGTTTGGAGCTCAAGGTAGAGTCTGATGGACGGGTATTTCCCAGCAGCGACGATAGTGCCTCCGTCATTAAAATATTGGAGCGGGAAGCGCATCACCGTAAGGTGCAAATCCACCTGGGAATGGAATTGCGATCCATCTACCCTCAAGATGGAGCTTACCGTATAGAGTTTCGGGATGGTGCAAATTTAATTTTCGATAAGCTGATTTTGGCCTTTGGAGGGCAGCCCAAATTAAGAGGCCTTCAAGCGCTATCCTCCTTAGATATCGACTTTGAGTTGCCTGTGCCTTCCCTGTTTACCTTTAATGTGAAAAACCCGGAATTACATGCCTTAAAGGGCTTGTCGGTGCCTAATGCCGAGGTGCAAATTCCAGGAACCAAGGCGCGGCAGAGTGGCCCCTTATTAATTACCCACTGGGGTTTTAGCGGACCGGCAGTGTTAAAACTGAGCGCCTGGGAAGCCCGCTCCTTGGCAGCACTCAATTATCAATTTCCCATCTTAATCAATTGGACCGGCTGCTCCGAAAATGAAATTCGCACCACCTTGCAAGAAACCTTTGCCCGGCATCCACAGCGCAGTTTGGGCAATGCGAAGTGCTTTAATTTGGCCACTCGACTTTGGCAGTTTTTACTGCAAAACGCCGGGATAGCCATCGATAAACCATGCGCCGAGCTTTCGAAGAAAAGCTTTAATCGTTTAGTAGAGCAGCTTTTTAGAGCACCTTATGCGGTAGAGGGCAAGAGTACTTTTAAAGACGAATTCGTTACTGCTGGAGGGGTAAAGCGCTCTAATCTCCATTTAGATCGCTACGAGTTTAAGAAGTACCCCGGCCTTTATGCCATCGGCGAAATGATTGATGTAGATGCGATAACCGGGGGCTATAACTTTCAACATGCCTGGACCAGCGGTTTTTTGGCCGGGCAACACGCTCGGTCCTAGCGCAGTTTCCATTAGCTGCTCTCCGCTATTTTTAAATCTAAGCCTCGCAAGTCACTGTTAATGAGGGGCTAGAAACTTTCGTTTAATTTTTCCGTTAAAATGTTTTACTAAATCAAAATCGCATCATACTTTTGCCGCGTATAGTAAACCTATATTTAAAAGAAGTATGACTAAATACTCTTTTAGTCTCAGTTCCGATCTCTATTTACGAGATCCACTGAGCTCGGATAAAGGCAAAGACCTCTTGCGACATGGAGCACCCTTGATATTGGAAATGGGCCTCGAGGCCTTTACCGCTCGAAAATTAGCGGAGGCCTCAAACATCACCGAAGCCACCGTTTACAAGTATTTCGCCAATAAACAGAAATTGCTGCAATACTACTTCCAGTTGTATTGGACCTGGTTAGAGCAGCAAATCAAAGTTTTTACGGCGGTAGAGGACGATCCCAAGCAAAAGCTTCTAAAGGCGGTGCGACTGCTTTCGGATATGCCCAGCGTGGCGGCCGATCCTGGTTTAGTGTCTAAAGAAGTATTGCGCCAATTAGTAGTAATGGAAGGAGTAAAGGCCTTTCATCACGCTCAGGTCGATGCCGATAATGCCCTCAAGTTATATGCGCCCTATAAAAGTGTGGCCGCCTTAATTGCGAATATGATTGTAAAGGTCGACCCCAATCAACCTTATCCCTATTCCCTAGCCACAACGCTTTTGGAAATGTCGCATTCGCTTGAGTTTTACCGCGACCATTTGCCTTCCTTAACCGATTTTCCGCGCGATCAAGATCCTGCCAAACTAACCGCTTTTCTAGTTCATTTTATTAATCGCTTTATCACAAATTAAACCCGCTAATGACATCTAAAGCAAGAATCACCGTAGCCAAGGGCGACGGAATTGGACCTGAAATCATGGATGCCACCCTAAGCATTATGAATGCCGCTGGTGCGCAATTAGACTATGACTTTATTGAAATTGGAGAAAAGGTATACCTCGATGGGAACACCGCTGGAATTACCCCAGAGTCTTGGGATACCCTCCGCAGAAACAAAATTTTCTTCAAGGCGCCCATCACCACCCCTCAAGGTGGCGGCTACAAAAGCTTGAATGTGACCATTCGTAAGTCTTTAGGGCTTTACGCCAATGTTCGCCCTTGTAAGTCCTACGCCCCTTACGTAGAAAGTAAACATCCCGAAATGGATGTGGTAATCATCCGCGAAAATGAGGAAGACCTCTACGCCGGAATTGAGCACCGTCAAACCACCGATGTATTCCAATGCCTAAAGTTGATTACCATTCCCGGTACCCAAAAAATTGTGCGCTACGCTTTTGAGTACGCCCGCAATTTTAACCGCAAAAAGGTAACCTGTATGGTGAAGGATAATATCATGAAGGTTACCGATGGCCTCTTCGCTAATGTGTTTCGCGAAATCGCGGCCGAGTACCCCGATATTGAGGCGAACTTAAAAATTATCGACATCGGTGCTGCTTTGCTTGCCGACCGTCCCGAGGATTTCGATGTAGTAGTTACGCTTAACCTTTACGGAGATATTGTAAGTGATATTGCTGCGCAAATTACCGGATCGGTAGGTTTAGGTGGCTCCAGCAACATGGGCAAAGATTTTGGCATGTTCGAAGCAGTGCACGGCTCGGCTCCTGATATTGCTGGTAAGGATATGGCCAACCCAAGCGGATTAATTTCGGCGGGGGTAATGATGTTGGAGCACCTCGGACAATTAGACGTAGCCGAGAAAATTGCTAATGCCTGGGCTAAAACGCTGGAGGATGGCATTCACACCGGCGACATCTACCGCGAAGGAAATTCCAAACAAAAGGTAGGTACTAAGGCTTTCGCTGAAGCCATTATCGAACGCTTAGGTCAGCAACCCGAAAAGCTCCCCGTTTTAAAGTTGGACCAAGAATCCTTTAAGCCTATCGTAATCCCCGAATATGAGCGTCCGGCTGTGAAGAAGGATTTAAAAGGAGTGGATGTATTTATCGACGACCTTAATCGTTCGGCCGATGAATTAGGTGAACTTTTACAGGAGCTAAGTAAAGGAGCGCTTAAATTAAAGATGATTACCAATCGCGGGGTGAAAGTATATCCTGACGGATTACCGGAAACCTTTTGCACCGATCACTGGCGTTGTCGCTTTGTGAATCGCGACAACAGTAAGGATGTGAACCAGATGTTGGATGTAAGTAAAACCGATGTCTTGGAATTACTCTCTGCCCTTGCAGCTGCAGATGTGGATGTAATCAAAACAGAGAATTTATATTACTTCGATGGGAAGATTTCCTTCTCCCTCGGTCAAGGTGAATAAAGCCTATGAATACCCAGTTGATTTTTGAAAACCTCTTTAGCCCCCCGATTTTATTCTTTCTCGGGGGGCTTCTCGCCGTTGCTTTAAGGTCCGATTTAGAGATACCCCGCGATGTGGCTAAGTTCTTATCACTGTTTTTGTTGTTCTCGATCGGACTAAAAGGGGGGATGGAATTATCTCATGGCGAGGATATTGGCCAAATGCTAAAGCCCCTCATCTTTGCGGTGCTGCTAGCCGTAGCGGTGCCCTTATACACCTTTGTAATCCTCAAGCGAAAGCTTGACATCTACAATGCGGGGGCGGTAGCGGCCACCTATGGTTCGGTGAGCGCCGTAACCTTTGTAACGGCAGTTTCCTTTTTACAAGAAGCCGGTGTAGCCTACGGCGGACATATGATTGCGGCCTTGGCCATTATGGAGTCGCCCGCCATTATTGTGGGGGTAATTTTAATCGGCAGAGCCAGCGCCAAGGATAATTCCCCAAAGCGCATGCGCAAAGTGCTGCACGAGGCCTTTACCAATGGCTCGGTTTTCATCATCTTACTGAGTTTGGTTATTGGCATGGTGGTTTCGGATAAACAGTACGAAGCCGTAGCCCCCTTTAGTGAGAGTCTCTTTAAAGGGATATTAACGCTATTTATGCTCGACATGGGACTATTGGCCGGCAAGCGGATTTCCGGATTGCGCAGTAGAGGCGCATTTTTATTGGCCTTTGGGATTTTAATTCCGCTGATCAATGCCCTCATCACCATGTTCCTTTGTCCGCTGTTTGGCATTAGCTTGGGCAATGCCTTCTTATTAACCATCCTTGCCGCTAGCGCCAGTTACATTGCGGTTCCGGCCGCCATGCGCATTGCGGTTCCCAAGGCCAATCCTGGCATTTATGTGCCCCTATCTTTAGGGGTTACCTTCCCACTAAATATCATCGTGGGTATTCCGGTTTATTACCTTATTCTTCAAAATCTATACGCTTGATATGGAAAATATTCGCAGAGTGGAAATCGTAGTGCCACGCCATGAATTAGAACCGGTGCTCGACTTGTTTCAGGAGCACCAAGTGGAGGGCTACACCATCGTTGAAAAAGTAAGAGGCATGGGGCATCGTGGTATTCAAGATGGTTTGGGGCTTACCGATGCCTTTACCAATAGTTTAATTATTTGGTATTGCAAGCCGGCTAAGTTTGATCGGGTAAAGGAGCCCATTCGCAAGCTGCTCTTAGAGTCGGGCGGGGTATGTGCCATTTCCGATGCCCAGTGGGTGGTACATTAAGAAATTGTTAGGCTTAATTTGGCCTCTTGCAATTTGTATTTTTACCGGCTTAAAGTTATTGAATGCGGATTTTTAAATTCGGAGGAGCTAGTGTAAAAGATGCGGAGGGTGTACGCCGAGTGGCCTCCATTGTAAATCACTTTTCGGAAGAAGATATTTTTATCGTGGTTTCGGCCATGGGTAAAACCACCAATGCCTTAGAGGGCTTGGTGCAAGCTTTTATTGCTTCCAATGCGGAGGCTTGTCGGGGTCAATTTAAGACCATCAAGGAGGCGCATCTTAAGACCATCACCGAATTATTTCCAAGCGGAGATGCTACCTTGGAAGAGGAAATTGAAGAACTCTTTCGACAATTGGATACCATCCTCAATGCCCCTCCGGTCGGGAGCTTCAATCAGGTTTATGATCAAATTGTTTCCTTCGGGGAATTGCTATCCACAAAAATAGTTTCGGCCTATTTAAAATCGGCCAATTTCCCCAATCGTTGGTTGGATGCCCGCCGGCTTATTCGCACCGATCAAAACTTCCGTGCGGCTCGGGTAAATTGGAATTATACGCGCCGATTGGTGCAGGAAAACGTTCGTCCCGGGAACTCCTATATTACCCAAGGCTTTATTGCGGGCGACGATAACTTTAAGACCACCACTTTAGGTCGGGAAGGTTCGGATTATACTGCCTCCGTTTTGGCTTATGTACTGCAAGCCCAGGAGTTAACCATTTGGAAGGATGTGCCAGGAGTTTTAAATGGAGATCCTAAGGTTTTTGAAAAGACCGAACTGCTAAAGAAAATCAGCTACCGCGAAGCAATTGAGCTGGCCTTTTATGGAGCCTCAGTTATTCACCCCAAAACCATCCAGCCGTTACAAGAGCGGGGCGTGCCTTTGCGCGTGCGTTCCTTTGCGGATTTGGAATTAGAGGGAACAGTAATCGGCGAGGGCGTGCAGTTAGAGCCTTTTATGCCTTGCTTCATCCGCAAGGAAAAGCAGCAACTTATTAGTCTGGCCACTCGAGATTTGGCCTTTATTGCCGAAGACCACCTCTCCAAAATATACAAGCTCTTCCATCAGTATGGTTTAAGAGTAAACCTCTCGCAGCATGCGGCCACCAGTTCCTCTTTTTGTGTAAACGACGACCCAATTGCCAGTCCGGCCTTATTGGAGCAATTAAAACAGAGTTTCGATGTTTCGGTGGTAGGCGATTTGGACCTCTTTACCGTTCGTCATTATAATCAGGAGGCCATTGCAGAGATTCAGGCGAGAGGCCGAAAATTAGTGGAGCAGGTAACCATGGATACCTACCAAATTGTAATACGCAATTAGCATGGCACTATTCGGCCCTGGCGATCGACTAAAGACCGTTAAGCTTCCGCGATTAGGGAAGGAGGGGGCCGTTAAGCTATTAAGACAAATCGGGGGTTTAAAGCGCATTGAAGACTTATATGCCGATTTAAAAACCGAGAATGAAGCTCAGTTTATTGATGAGCTGATTCAGAGTTTAGACCTCAGTTTTCAGTACTTCGATACTGAGTTAAACCGTATTCCCAAATCAGGCCCGGTAATTTTGATAGCCAATCACCCTTTGGGAGGGATTGATGCTTTACTACTCCTTAAGCTGCTCGGCGACCTGCGGGAGGATATAAGAATTGTGGGTTCCGAACTTTGGAAAGGGCTAGAGCCAATTGCGCATCACTGGGGACTCGAAACCATGCAGTGTAAACGCGAGGAGGGCATGCAGGAATGCCTTAAGCAAGAAGGGGCCTTACTGGTTTTTCCTTCGCCTAAAATTAGTAGTCACTATAAACTGTCGCAAAGGCAATTGCACGATGGGGAATGGGATTCCAACTTAATCAAGGAGGTTCAAGCCGCCGCAGTTCCTGTGATTCCCATCTACATAAAGGCGAACCAAAGTCTGGTTTACCACTTATTGCAGCGACTGGGGCCGAGTTTTCAGGATCTAAAGCTGCCCTCCGAAATTCGTAGCTACCGCAATAAGCCGGTCACCATTCGAGTGGGGCGGGCGATTTACTCCAAAGAACTGGCAAAGTATCCCGAGCTCGAGCAGTTTAGTCGCTTTTTGCGTCAGCGCGTTTATTTACTGAGTAATGCCTTAAGTACCGATTTTAGGGTTTTTGGTTATAAGAAACCAGAGGCCCCCAAGGAGATTGCCGAAGAAGTTCCGCGGGAGCAATTAATTAATGAGTATCAGAAACTGCTCCGAGATGGAGCCTTACTAGAGGAAAAGCGGAACTATCAGGTTTTCCTTTGCAAAGCGGCTGATGCACCCAATATGATTCGCGAAATTGGCCGCTTACGGGAAATTACTTTTCGCGCGATTGGCGAGGGCTCCAATTTAGCTTTGGATTTAGATTCCTTCGATTACCACTATCACCATTTACTGCTTTGGGATACCGATAGCCATTGCTTGGTTGGCGCCTATCGTTTGGCGATTGGTTCGGAAATCTATCCGCAGTATGGCCATAATGGCTTTTACCTGAGCACCTTATTCAAGTTTAAGAAACGCATACGCCCTATGCTCAATGTATCCTTAGAGATGGGGCGCGCTTTTGTGATTCCCGAACATCAGCAAAAGCCTCTGCCGCTTTTTGTGCTTTGGAACGGCATTCGAGAGGTTATGCGCCAGCATCCCGAATTAGAATACATCGTAGGCTGTGCCAGCATCAGCAGTAGCTTTTCGAAGTTTAGCCGACAGCTAATGGTGGGATTCTTGCTCAAGAATTTTTCCGATGCCAGCTTGGCGGAGGAGATAAGGCCCCGGAAGCCTTTTAAGCTCAAGCTGAATTCGAGTGCCCGCGATTTGGTGATAAATTCCAGCCCTGAGGACCTCCTGCAGTTTGATCGCCGAATCGACGAACTAGAGCCGGGAGAGCTACGCTTTCCGCCCCTCATTAAAAAGTACCTGCAGCAAAACGCCCTGATGGTTTGCTTTAATGTAGACCCGCTTTTCAACAATTCGCTGGATGGATTTATGTACATCCATCGTAAAAATCTGGAACTTTAATTATCTTCGGGAGCCCCACAGATGATATTCTATGGCCCCTGAAAACTCGCGCTTAGGTCAAGTCCTAGAGGATTTGCCGTTATTGGCTTCTTTGGATAAGGAATGCCCTTTTGGCTATTGGTTGGCCGACCTCGACTCGGATGCCCTGCATCTTAACAATACTTTACGGGTAGCCTTAGGGCAGGAAGGGAGCTCCATCGAATCCTTCAAAAGTCGCGTGCTGGGAAAGGAGCAGTGGCAGTTCTGCTTGGCGCAGATGCAGGAGCATAATCAGGTTAAACTGCCTTTAATTTATTGCAGTAATCACGGTATTTTTCAGCAAGAAGTAGAACTGCAAAGATTGGAAGCCTATCCGCAAGTAATGGTCGCAAAGCATCCCTTTCCGGCTAGCAATCCTTGGGGCGACAAGCAAAGGTATTATCCCTATTATTTAAAGATAAATGCGGCTGGCCAATACGTATTTTACAATCAGCGATATGCCGATATGTTTTTGGGCGGTGATTTACAAGCTCGAATAGGTCTTGATTCGACCCAGGATGTGGCGGAAAGCAGTCGTGAAGATTGTATTTTAAGTGCTAGCAAAGCCCTGCAAAACCCAAAGTCGATTGTATCCGTCCGCCTTGATAAGATCCTTGCTCAAAGTAGAACAAGGGTCAGTACCCAATGGCAGTTTGTTTCCCTGCTTGATGGTAGCGGTAGGGCCAACTTCATTTATGCCCGAGGTTATGATCGTACCTCGCTTTCCCAAACGGAAAGGAGCCTGGCCGAACGTCAAAGGGAATTCGATTACTTCTTTAATAGCGAAATGATCGGGGTGTTTTTTATGATGCTTCCCGAGCCTCAGGATTGGAATGCGCAAAGCGATAAATGGGCCATCGTGGATTATGCGCTCGAGCACCAACGCGTAACTCGCTGCAATCAAGCCCTCTTAAATCAATATGGCTATCAGGAGGAAGCCTCCTTCCTTAATCTTCGCCCCAAGGAAATGTTCCCGCACAACCCCGAGGAAGGCCGACGCATTTGGTACGAATTTTTTGAGAAAGGTCATTTGCATACGCTCACCGAGGAACGACGTATTGACGGTAGTCCGGTTTTTATAGAAGGGGATTACCACCTCTTAAAAAATGAAGCCGGACAAATTGTGGGTCATTTTGGGATGCAGCAGGATGTTACGGCGCGCGAGAAAAACAAAGCACGATATGAAGCTAGTCGGCAGCAGCTTCAGTATTTAACGGAAAGCATCCCAGGGGTGGTTTTCCAAATTGAGCAAAGCGCTGGCAAAGCCATTATTCGTTTTTTGAGTAAAGGCTTTGAAGACTTAAAGCTAGGCGTAAGCAGAGAGGAGCTGCAGGAAGATGGTGATAGACTACTCGAACTGGTAAGCCCTAAGGATTATTCTACTCTTTTGGGGTCAGTTTTACATGCTGTGCGTAAGCGGACGGCTCTGGATTCAGAATTTAGGGTGCAAAGCAAGCTGAGTGAAGAGCGTTGGTTTCGGGTAAGTGCCCGACCCGAAAAGAATGATGAAAACTATATTCAATGGTATGGTATTCTTCAGCCGATTGACGAGCAAAAAGATTATGAAAAGGAACAAGAAAAGCTGGCGCAAATAGCGAGGAATACCTCCGATCTTATGCTGCTGGTTGATCCTGATGGTAGAATAGAATGGCTCAATCGCGCGGCCTTGCAGTTTTTTGGATGGACTAGCTCTGAGGCCCTTGGGGCGCTTCCCGCTGATATTTTAGAATGTCCTGAGCAAGAGCAGCTTAAAGAGTCGGTTTTTCGCGCAATAGCGCAACAAAGTAGCCTAGAAGAAAAGATTAAAATTTTAGGGAAGGAAGGCGAGCGCTGGGTGCATTTCTTTGTTCGACCCATTTGGAACACTAACGGTGAGTATCTGTACTGCTTGCTTTCCATGCAGGATATTCATGAAGAAGAGCTGAAAAATCAAGAGATGGAGGCCTTACTCAATTTAACGGCCGACCAAAATAAACGCTTACAGAGCTTTACTTATATCGTTTCCCATAACATTCGGTCGCATTCCGCCAATTTGCAAGGTTTGCTGGAGGCGATTGAATCCAGCGATTCGGAGGAAGAAAGGGAGGAACTATGGGCCTACCTTCAACAGGTGTCGAGCGGCTTAGAGTCGACCATCAAGCACCTCAACGAGATTATTGCCATTAATCGCAATTTAAATAAGAGCAAGGTCCAACTGAGCTTACAACAGGAACTCCATAAAATTACCGCCATCTTAAGCTCGGAAATTCAAAACTTAAAGGCGCGCATTGTTTTCGATTTCCCGGAGGACACTAAGGTTTTGGCCGTGCATGCTTACCTCGAGAGTGTATTGCTTAATTTAATGAGTAATGCCCTGCGCTATCGTCATCCGGATCGCATACCCGAGATTCATGTTTCGTATCGTATTAAAGGGGAGCACCACAGCATAAAGGTGCGCGATAATGGTTTGGGAATCGACCTTAAAAGGCACCGCAAGCGCCTCTTCCAATTGTATCAAACTTTTCATGATCATCCCGAGTCGCGGGGATTGGGCCTCTATATTTTAAAGAACCAATTGGAAGCAATGGGCGGCGAGGTAAAAGTGAATAGCACTTTGGGTGAAGGGACCGAATTTGAGATTTTACTCCCCCTAGAAATGGATTAGAAGTAAATTTCCCGGGCCAGTCGATAGGTATTGGCGTGGGCTTCCACGATGTCGGCAATCCGCTCACTATAACCCCCACCCATACTGGCCACCAAGGGAACGGCTTCACGATAGGCAGTTTCTAAAACGATTCGATCTCTTTCCTTGCAACCGGCAATGCTTAAGCCCAAGCGACCCAGTTTATCGGTTTTTAAAACATCCACGCCACTCTGAAAAAAGATAAAGTCAGGTTTAAGTTTCGCCATCAGCGCTGCCAATTCCTTTCGTAAAATCTCCAAATAGGCTTGATCTTCTATTCCGTCTTCCAAGGCAATATCGCGGTCGCTTTTCTCCTTATGCATGGGGTAGTTTTTAGCGCCATGCATAGAAAAGGTGAACACACGGGATTCTTCTGCCATAATCTCGGCCGTACCATTACCCTGATGAACGTCGAGGTCTACCACCAATATTTGTTGGGCTAAGTTTTGATCGAGGAGGTAATGCGCCGCAATGGCAATGTCGTTTAATAAACAAAAGCCTTCGCCGCGATTGGTATAAGCATGATGGGTGCCCCCAGCGATATTAAAGGCAATTCCATGTTCAATGGCGTGATGGGTGCATTCGAGGGTACCCTGATTAATCCGCCTTTCACGCTCTACCAATTGCGCGGATAAGGGAAAGCCCGTGCGACGTTCCTCGGCTCGACTCAATTTAAGATGCTTCAACTTTTCCCAATAGGCTTTGGTGTGGGTCCTTAGGATTTGGGCTTCGGAGAGTAAGCCGGGGCTAAAAAAATTGTCCTTGCTACAAAGACCCTCATATAGCAACTGCTCGGGCAGAAGGCTGTATTTCGCCATGGGAAAGCGATGCCCCTCCGGTAAGGGGTGATGGTAAATAGGGTCAAAGGCAATCTTTAACATGCGCCTCTAACGCAGGCTTGCTCCGTATTGTTTCTTGAGGCTGCTCAGAATCTTGTCCATGATTTGCTCTACCGCCTTATCATTCAAGGTCTTTTCCTCATGGGCCAGGGTGAAACTCAGGGCGTAGGACTTTTTACCTTCGGGTAAGTTTTTGCCCTCATAAACATCAAACAAATTGATATGCTTTAAGAGCTTGCCTCCCGCTTTGGCAGCCGTTAAGGCCAGGTCGCCGTAGGAAGTGTCCTGATCTACCAATAAGGCTAAATCGCGTCGCACTTCGGGGAACTTCGGCAAATCCTGCATAATGATTTCGTTCTTGCGACAAGCCTTTAAAATGGCGGTCCATTCAAATTCGGCATAATAAACCGCTTGCTTTAGGTCGAAGGATTTTAGCAAATTAGGATGAACCATACCCATTCGAACCAAGTCCTTTTTACCTCGATGCCAACGTAGGCCTTCTTGCCAAAAACCACCGCTCAAGGCCGATTCTTGCCAATCCTTTAATCCCATGCGTTCCAAAACAAGTTGCACGGCATTCTTCAAATGGTAGAATGAACTTTCTTCAGCACCGCCCTGCCAGTTTTCTTCGGCAGCCAGGCCAGTTTGCCAAAGCGCTAGGTATTCTTCCTCGGCAAAGCTTTCCCCTTGCTTTTGGTAACAACGCCCAAATTCGAAAAACTTCAAATTGGGTCTTTGGCGTTTGCTGTTGTATTCAATAGCTTCTAATCCGCCAAAGAGTAAGGATTGACGCATCACGCCAAGGTCTTGACTAAGCGGATTGAGCATGGCGATACTTTGAGCCGAATCAAAACCAAATTTATCGTAGTAGGAAGCCTTAGTAAGGGAGTTGCTCATGATTTCATTAAAACCATTGCCACTTAATAGGGCCGAAATCATTTCCTGTTCTAGGGCATCGTCGGTGGGATCTTTGGGGGCTACCGCGATGTGCATCGGGCCATCGTAAGGCACGGCATTAAAGCCATAAATGCGGAGCACTTCTTCTACTACATCGGCTTCGCGCTCTACATCGCGACGGTAGGCCGGGATTTCCAAATGAAGGTTTTGTCCCGATTCCGCTTTGATGCGGATATCCAAGCTGCTTAAAATGCTACGCACTTGCTCTAAGGGGATTTCCTGACCAATAAGCTCATTCATCCGGACTAAGTTGAGGGTGATTTCCACCTTCTCGATGCGCTTAGGATGTTCATCGGCAATAGCCATGCTCACCTCACCACCGGCAATTTCCTGAATAAGGGTAACCGCCCGCTTTAAGGCGTACTCGCTCATTTCGGGATCTACACCCCGCTCGTAGCGGAAGGAAGAGTCGGTATTTAAACCATGGCGCTTGGCGCTTTTACGGATGTGTACCGGATCGAAGTAGGCAACTTCTAAAAATACATTATGAGTTTCAGTGCTTACGCCAGAATCTTTACCGCCGTATACACCGGCTAAAACTAAAGGACGCTCGGTATCCCAAATCATTAAGTCGCGGGCATCCAGTTCCAGCTTAGTACCGTCTAAGGTTTCGAAGCTCTGGCCCTGTTCCGCATTTTTGATGATGATTTCTTTACCGGCAATTTTATCGGCATCAAAGGCATGCATCGGATGACCGGTTTCATGCAGCACGTAGTTGCCGATATCGACAATATTATTTACCGGGTTGAGACCAATCGCTCGCAAGCGATTTTGCAACCAAGCGGGGGAGTCTTCCACCTTTACCCCTTGCAGGCTAATGCCTAAATAGCGGTAGCATGCTTCGGTATTTTCAATCTTTACGGCTATAGGGAAATCGGTACGGTCAATTTTAAAGGCCGAAACTGAGGGAAGTTGTAAATCGAGGTTTTCGTGTCCAAAACGCAAGAGAGCAGCTCGAAGGTCGCGGGCAACCCCGTAATGACTCATGGCATCCGTACGATTCGGAGTCAATCCGATTTCGATTACGTAATCACTTTCAATTTGAAAATACTCCGCGGCGGGAGTCCCCACTTCTGCCTTGGGGTCGAGTACCATAATGCCATCATGATCCTCACCTAAACCTAGTTCGTCCTGCGCGCAAATCATGCCTTCCGACACTTCGCCCCGCAGTTTACTTTTCTTAATGGTAAAAGAACCTTCTTCGGTATAAATTTCGGTGCCTACCGTAGCGACCGGCACTTTTTGATTGACCGCCACATTGGGCGCGCCGCATACAATTTGCACAGGATTTTCGGTGCCAATGTTCACTTCGGTCACCTTTAGGCGATCGGCATTGGGGTGCTGCTTGCAGCTAATCACTTCACCAATAACCACCCCTCTAAGTCCACCTTTAACGGTGTCAATTTGCTCCAGTCCTTCTACTTCCAAACCGGTATCGGTTAGGTATTCGGATGCTTTTTCCGGACTAAGGTCGAGATTTAAGTACTCCTTGAGCCAATTGTATGAGATCTTCATGCCTAGATTTTGAAAAGCGCAAAGTTAAGGTAAATGCCGCGCTCTGCCTTAGGTTCTAGGATTGAAAAAAGGAGGGTGCTTTAAGGACTTATTTAAGGGAGTAAACCAGTTGGTAGTTCTTTTTATACTGCTCAAAAGGCTGCTCTTGGTAATGGTTTCCGGCCAGGTAGGTAACCACTTGCTCAAAGCTTTTTGGATCCATGTATCCCGGAACGGGTTGAATCACATCCAGGTTTTCGTCGAGGTATACAATGGTGGGATAGGAAAGGCGACCATTTGCTAAAACCGCCGCCAGTTCGTTATAGCCTCTTCGGCCTTGGGCCACATACACAAACTCTTGCCCTCTAAAATGAAGGGTGTCCTTGGTTTCGGCATTCAACTTTACCGCGTAATAGTTGGCATTGATGTACTCTACAATCCCTGGGTGTTGGAAGGTGGCTTTGTCCATCTTATGGCACCAAGTACACCAATCGGTAAAAAGGTCCACAAAAACTTTACGCGGCTCTTCGGCCATGGCGGCTTCCAGCTCTTCGATGCTTAACCAATTTATTTTGGCATCCTTGTCTTGAGCCCAAAGGCCACTACTGCCAATAAATAGAAGGAGGATTAACTTTTTCATTTTTCAATATTTTCTACCTGACTTTTAGGGACCTCGGCAAAAAGGGCCATGCCTAACTGTTCAATTTCTAAGGTTACCCGATGCTTATTTTGCCGCACTACTGTGCCATAGGTGTCTTCCAAATCTCCATGTTTCACCCGCAGTTTATCGCCCGCCTTAAAGTCGAGGTTTTCAATTTTCACCCCTTGATAGCGATCTAAAAAATCACTGATTGCCGAAATTTCTTCATCCTTAATTTGGGCGGGTTTGCCGAGCCAGGTAACCAAGGCCACCACGCCGGGGGTATTTAAGACCTCCCATTTTTGCTCGGCCTTAAATTGCACAAAAACATAGCTTTTAAAGAACGGCTCTTCCACCTTTTTCTTGCGGTCGCTCCATTGCTTTAAAAGGGTTTGCGTGGGTGCAAATACCGACAAGCCTTTTTGCAGTAACCGTTCCCGAACTTTTTTCTCGGCTCGAGGCTTGGTGTAGAGGGCGTACCAAATCACGGGCTTCTTTTCCGACATAGCTACAAAGGTGGCGTGGGGGATTGGAAATAGCAAATGCCGACACTAGCTTTTTTAAGGAGATGAAATAACTTGCCGCCATGAATTGGGATTTGTACCTCACCTTTATCATGGCCGCCTTGGCCCTCACGTTAATGCCGGGGCCCGATAACATCTTTGTTCTCACCGAAAGCTTAAGTAGGGGCTTTTACCGGGGCATGAGTTTATCGGCCGGACTCGCCTCCGGGGTGCTGGTGCATACCCTTTTAGCGGCTACCGGCATCGCCATCTTGCTGCGGGAATGGCCACAATTGGCTTTCGGTATTCGTTTGGCGGGCACCCTCTATTTAGTGTATTTAGCCTATGGCGCTTGGCGCGATGATGCCCAGCCCTTGCCGGTAGAAGCGCAGCATCCTAAAGGGAGGTCCATGCCTTTTTGGACTTCCTTTGGCAAAGGTTTTTTAATGAATGTGCTTAATCCTAAAGTGACCTTATTCTTTTTGGCGCTCCTGCCTCAATTTGTGGATGAAGAGGCGGCTTGGAGCGAATTTCAACAGATGACCCTGATGGGCGGGAGCTTTATGGTACAGGCCTTTATTCTGTTTACGGGCATCGCCAAATTAGCGGCTTACCTTCATCCTTATTTGGCCTCGCCCAAGTTTTGGAATTATACCCGCTGGCTGCAGGTATTCGTATTGCTTTTTATCACTTTGGGCCTGTGGCTCTTTTGATTACTCCTCTATAAAGTAGGTGATATTTACGCCGGCTGACCAGCCCGATAAGAGCTCCCAATCCAAACCACTACTCATTTGATAGGCACCAAAGAAAGAAAGTCGGGTAGTAGACCACACCAAGCATGGCGCTACTTGCGCTCTAAAAACCGTTAGGGCTCCGTAACTGTAGCGGTCAAAGTCGTTAACATCCACATTATTATCACCCGCATCCCGGGCCAGAGTGTAAGCGTTTACCGGTAATTTCACGCCAATCCCGGTTTCAAGGTCGAGATCTACTCCCGAACCCTCCGCCAAGCGGAAGGCAAAAACCGGTTCAAAGTTGAGGTAAATCCTGCGGGTGCTCACCGGCTGATTTTCCTGTAAAACGCCATTAAGATCTAAGTAGTCGGTTTCCGAATATCCAAAAGCCAAGCGGGAGACGGTAAACTTTAATCCCCATTGCCGACCCTCTCCGGCATACTGCCGAAAGGAAAAACCGGCCCCAGCTTCAAAGCTAAGCTCGGTCCAGTCGGCCACCCCATTGTAATCGAAGGCCGAACCAAAAGCATTGATAGGCGCCGTAGCGGCACCAAACATTTCCAGGGCTAGGCCCTCTTGATTTTGGGCTTGGCTGCTGTTAAAAGGGAATAAGAATAAGCTAAGGAGAAGCGTAGCGATTCGTTTCATGAAGGTTTTGTTTTTTGTCCAGGTAAAGGTACATAGCTTTCATCACCCTGCACTTTGGGCCAGTTCCAGTCTTGCCAATTTTGCTTAGCCTCTTCAATACGCTCCTTGCTATGCGACACAAAGTTCCAATAAATATGGGGTTCGCTGTTAAAGGGGCTACCGCCAAAAAACAAGATATGACTATCGGCTGCTACCTTTAAGGCACAGGCATTCTCTTCTTTCGAAACCAAAAGGTTCCCTGCTTCCACTTCTTGATCGCAAGCCCAAACTTTACCCTCTACCACGCAGATTCCAATTTCACCCTTTAGTTGACCAGCCAAATCTAATGCCGCCTCTCGACTGGTTTTAAGCTCTACCATAAAAAGTGGACCATGGGTGGGAACGGGCGATTTTTTCCCAAAAGCCTCCCCGGCCACTAGTTTCCAATGTTGCCCGTTTTCTTCCCAGGCGGGGAGCTCTTGGGCCGCAAAATGATGGAAGGAGGGCGAAACCCGCTCTGCTTCGGGCGGCAGGGCGACCCATATTTGATAGCCATGTAGGTTCTCGATGCGGCCATCGCGATGATCTTGGGGGCTGCGTTCGGTATGACTAATCCCGGAGCCGGCTACCATCCAGTTTACCGAGCCCGGGCGAATAACTTGCTGGGTGCCTAAACTATCGCGGTGTTCAATATTACCTTCCAAGAGATAGGTTAGGGTAGCCAAACCAATATGGGGGTGCTGGTCTACATCCAGGTATTTCTCGGGGCCCAATTGACTGGGGCCCATATGATCGATAAAAATGAATGGACCAACGGTACGTTTTTTACGGAAGGGAAGCAAGCGCCCAACTAGGAAGTCGCCAATATCGCGACTGCGTTCGGGGATGATTAAATCGGTATTCGACATCGGTTTTTATTTTTTTAAACCACTTGATAGCGGCAATTGTTGCAAATTTGAAACTCATTCGAAGATACCATGCATTTTCTACTTTTTAGCTTATTGCAATTTAGTGTCCTGCTTCCTGCTGCTCAGCACGAGTTTCACGTAAGCATCACCCAGGTAAATTACTCCGAAGCCGAATTACAGGCAACCATGCGGGTGTTTACCGACGATTTAGAAATGCAAATCGAAAGGGACTACGGGCTAAAATTGCAATTGGGAGAGGAAGGTCAAGATTCGAAAACAGATAGTATTCTGAGTCTTTTTTTGCAGCGCCATTTTGCCCTACAAACCGAGGGGCGCCCTTTAGCGTTTCATTTTTTAGGGGCGGAGCGGGAAGTGGATATGACCTATTTGTACTTTTTCTACCCTTGTGCCGAAAAGCCGCAAAAATTAAGGATTAGCAATCAGGTGTTTTTTGATAGCTTTGAAGACCAAAGCAATATTGTGAATGTAAAAGTGGGGGAGGAATTGCGTTCCGCCTTCTTAACATCCGCCGAAACCGAAAAGACAGTAGAGTTTTAAGATGCACAGCTTTTCCTCTTATTTACGTTTAGGTTACGAGCACATCATGAGTGTTCAGGCCCTCGATCATATTCTTTTTGTAGTGGTTTTAATGGCGGTATATCAAACCCGTAGTTGGTTGCGCATTATTGCCGCGGTCACCTTTTTTACCATCGGGCACTCCATCACCTTAAGCTTAGGCGCCTTAGATGTTTTAAGCATCGATAAGGGCTTGGTTGAATTCTTAATCCCCTTTACCATTTTACTTACTGCCCTCTTTAATTTAACCAAGGCCGGGCAAAACCAAAAGAGTCAAACCAAGGCTTGGATTGCGGGCGTGTTCGGACTTATCCACGGATTAGGATTTTCCAATTACTACGATATGCTGGTAATGGGAGAGCAAACTTATTGGGAGGCCCTCTTACCTTTTAACTTGGGGATTGAACTGGCCCAACTCCTTTTAGTGGCAATTACCCTAGTTTTTATGGGCGTGTATAATTTTATGCTCAACCGCAAGATTCGCGATTGGAACCTCTTTATTTCGGGAGCCGGCTTTGGACTCGCCTTTTGGATGTGTCTCGAAAATTGGCCCTTCGCCTAGTAATTATCGATAGGGTAAATAATTAAGCCACTTCTCAATTTTGGTTCGATGTAGGTACTCTTTGGAGGCATAATTTTATGCTCATCACTCACCTGCTTAATCTGTTCAATGCTTACCGGAAATAAACTAAAGGCTACATCAAACTTGCCAAAATTCACTTGATCTTCTAAATGCGGCAGGCCATAGGTGCCGGGTACAAAGTCGACCCGATTATCCGACTTTAAGTCCTTGATATGAAAGATGGGATCTAAAATATTGCGACTTAGGATTTCGGCATCGAGGTGACCCACTACATCGTTGGGGTCGAAGCTTCCCATTTTGGGGCTCAGCTTAAACCACTCTCCACCTATATACATGCCTATTTCGTGCAGCTTTTGCGGATGAAAGGTTTCGCTGTGCTTGGGTTCGATATGGAAGGTTTGTTCCAGTTCGCTGAGGATATCGGCTTTAGACTTACCGCTTTCATTTTTCAACAAACGGTTAAAGTCGTAAATCTTCATTTGCTCCTCTCCAATCAAGAAAGCCATAAAGTACTTATGGGCCTCGCCTTTTCGACCTTGTTCTTCCAGACGCTCGGCTAGGCGTGCAGAACTGGCGCTGCGGTGATGCCCATCGGCAATGTATAATGCCTCTTGCTGGGCAAAGCTCTCTTCGATAACCGCCAAATCGCGGGGCGCGCTAATGGGCCATAAGCGATGGAATACCTTATCGGTAGAGGTGAACTCATACTCCGGACGGGTTTCGAGATAACGGGCAAAGAGCTGGTTGAGCCGAAAATCATCGTGGTAAATTAGGAGAACCGGCTCGGCATTAAAACCAGTTTCTTCCAAGTAATCGGTAAACATCTCTTCCCTTGCGCTGAGGGTATTTTCATGTTTTTTTATGCGACCCTCCAAATAATCGTTTACACTTACCGCCGCAATTATTCCGATGTATTCATTGCCATCTTTAACCTGACTGTAGAGGTAGTAACTGGCTTCCTCCTCGCGGAAAAAAATCTCGTCATCGCACCACTGTTTAAAGTGCTCTTTTACATGCAGGTATTTCTCCTTCCCGAGGGGTAAATCTCTACCCTCCCTAGGGTTAATCACATGCATAAAACTGTAGGGATTATTCTTCAGCTTATCGTCGAGTTCGGCCTCCGAATACGTAACGTAGGAGCGCGTAGCCACCAAGTAGGCCTTATCGCGAGGGGGGCGATAGGCGCGAAATGCTTTGAGAGAGATCATAGGGGCGAAGGTAGAAAAACGGAAGGCATCAAAGGTCATTCGCGATTGGCTACTTTTGAATCAATTTTGCAGTGATGAATTTCTTAGACCCCAAGCTCGAAGACTACCTCGCCCAGCACCATACCGAAGAACCGGAATTACTGGCGCGCTTAAATCGCGAAACCCACCTTAAAGTTTTACAGCCGCGTATGCTGAGCGGACCTCTGCAAGGACGTTTTTTGGCTTTTCTTTCCAAGCTGCTGGCCCCCAAATACATTCTCGAAATAGGCACCTATACGGGTTATTCGGCTTTATGCTTAGCCGAGGGTTTAGCCCCCGATGGGGAACTGCATACCTTAGAGCTTAATGACGAGCTGGAAACCATGGCCTTGTCCTACTTTAAGGCGGCCGGGTATAGCACTCAAATTAATATGCACATTGGTGATGCTTTGCAAAGTTTAGAAACCTTGTCGCGTCCTTGGGATCTCGTTTTTATTGATGCGGATAAACCCCGCTACCTCGATTATTACCAAAAGGTAATAGAGCAAATGCCGAGGGGTGGGATAATTTTGGCCGACAATGTACTTTGGAGTGGAAAGGTGCTGGAAAAGCCTGATCCTAACGATGAAAGCACCTTAGCTCTTTTGGAATTCAATACCTTCGTGCAGGAAGATGATCGGGTAGAAAACGTATTGCTGCCCCTGCGTGATGGACTCATGTGTATCCGAAAAAAATGAAAAAACTTATTTACCTCTGCCTGGCTGGGGCGACCTTCATGCCATCTGCCCTTGAGGCGCAAAAAGTATTAATTGGCGAAGGCAGCTTTTTACGTGGACGTGGCTTTTGTGAACCCAGCATTTCGATTAATCCCCAAAACCCTGATAACCTGGTAGCGGGAGCGGTTTTAGACGCGGTATTTTATTCTCTTGATGGCGGTCAAAGCTGGACTCATGACACTTTAATTTCCTCCTTCGGGGTTTGGGGCGACCCGGTGGTGGTAACCGATACCGCCGGGCATCATTATTACTTACACCTTAGTGATCCCACCGGCGAAAATTGGTCGAGCGAAGAAATTTTAGATCGCATTGTAATCCAGAAAAGTACCGATGGGGGTCAGACCTGGAATAATGGGAGCTATACCGGATTAAATCATCCCAAGGATCAAGATAAACACTGGGCGGTGGTAGACCCCAAAACCAATTTTATTCACCTTAGTTGGACCCAGTTCGATAAGTACGGCAGTAAAAACCCGGAGGATGAAAGCAATATCATGTACTCCCGCTCCGAGGATGGAGGTCGAAGCTGGACGCCGGCGGTGGTGATTAGTCAAATTTCGGGTAACTGCTTAGATGGCGACAGTACTACTGAAGGCGCCGTGCCCGTGGTGGGCCCCGATGGTAGTGTGTATATAAGCTGGGCCAATCAAAATAAATTATTCTTTACCCGCAGTGTTGATGGGGGTAAAACCTGGCCCGAGCGCGAAAGGGTAATTGCCGAGCAGCCGGGGGGCTGGGATATTGATGTGCCGGGCGTACAACGTGCCAATGGTTTACCGGTTACCCTGATGGATACCCTGGGAAGAATCTATGTGAATTGGGTGGATGACCGGGAAGGGAACTACGATGTGTGGTTTAAGTATTCGGACGATGGCGGCCAGGAATGGTCGGAGCCCCAAAAGGTGAATCAGGATACCGGCAAGGCCGATCAGTTTTTTAGTTGGATGTGCGTCGACCCGCTAAGCAATTACCTCTACACCGTTTACTACGACCGACGCGGATTGGAAGAATACCAAACCCAGGTGTACTTGGCCCGCAGTAAAGATCAGGGTGCCACTTGGGAGGAGTTTCTGTTAAGCGAAGATCCTTTTGAAACCCGACCCCTCTTGTTTTTTGGCGATTACAATCACATTAGCGCATATGGAGGCCGGGTGCGTCCCATCTGGACCGAAGTTCGCGGAATGAAAATGGGGGTTTATACCTATTTATGGGACGAAGAGGACTAGTTCATCACAACTCTTAGCCCTACCTTTGCCAAAAGCCACCAAAAAAATGACCGCGCACTACTCCGAGGCCTCCAAAGTTCTAATGATTTCCACCAGTAAGATTCACGGCTCCGAATACATGAGCTATATCTTAGATGAGGTATTGGATTTTATTGGCGACGCTCCGGAGATTCTCTTTATTCCCTATGCGCGTCCCGGAGGCATCTCCTTTGAAGAGTATACGGGCTATCCTCAAAAAGCTTTGACTGGCACCGGAGTAAGGGTAAAAGGAATTCAAGATTTCGCTGATCCTAAGGAAGCCATCGCTCAGGCCAAGGCCATTTTTGTAGGCGGCGGCAATACCTTTTTACTGCTTAAAACGCTCTACGAATTAGATTTGATGGAGCCTTTGCGACAAGCGGTTACCGCGGGTACTCCCTATATGGGCAGCAGCGCCGGTAGTAATATCACCGGTATTAGTATTGGCACCACGAACGATATGCCCATTGTGTACCCACCCAGTTTTGAGGCTTTGGGATTTGTGCCCTTTAATATCAATCCCCATTACTTGGATCCCGATCCGCAATCCAAGCATCAAGGGGAAACCCGGGCCACGCGAATCAACGAATTTCATTTTCAAAACCAGCAAGCGGTTATTGGCTTGCGCGAAGGTTCTTGGTTGCGCCTGGAGGCCGGCAAGCTGTATTTAAAAGGACGTCATTCGGCCCCCCTATTTGAAGTCGGAAAGGACCTGCGCGAACTAGCGCCTGGTGAAGTAAGTTTCCTCTTGCGATCCTAATGCAGGTAGCAGCATTTTTAGACGGCTTAAGCGCTTTGGCAGATGAATCGCATCGGCAAAAGCTGGCTTACTATGGCATTCCAAACGAATCGGCATTGGGTGTACGCATGCCGGATATTCGTGCCTATGTTAAACCCTTTCGGGGAGAGGCACAATTGGCTTTAGACTTATTTGAAAGTGATTACCACGAAGCCAAGCTGGCGGCCGGACTTATTTATCCGGGCAAGCAGCTCAGTTTAGATCAGGCCGATGCCTTTATGCAAGGTTTGTATTCCTGGGATTTGGTGGATCAATTTTGCTCGGGGCTTTTTGTGCAAGCCCCCTTTGCGAAGGACTTACCTTATTTATGGACCCCTTTACCCGCCGAGTATAATCGAAGGAGCGGCATTGTGATGATCGCTTGCTTATCGATGAAGCATAAGAAAATGCCAGATGCCGAATTACTGCCTTACCTGGAATTAGTCCGCGAGTATATAGATGATGAGCGCAACTTTGTGAAGAAAGCCCATTCCTGGACCCTTCGCACCCTGGGCAAGCGCAGTCTTTGGCTTAATGAGCAGGTAGTGAACTTTATCGAAAAGCATTGGCAAAACGAAAAAGGGGAGATTGCCAATTGGGCCGCCCGTGATGCCTGGAAGGAGCTTAGGGATCCTAAGATTTTAGATCGCCTACGCTTAAAAGCACAACGGGCTAAATAGTTTTCCGCGGGACATTCCCCCTAAAGAATCTAGGATTTAGCCCCCTTTTCATTTTGGGACTTGGGATTCGCCGTGGCATTGGTTAAATTTCGGTAAAAATTAAAAGCATGAAAGTTGCGGTTCTTCTTCACGGTTGCGGGGTGTACGATGGCACCGAAATTCACGAAGCCGTTTTTAGTTTATTGGCCTTAGCCGAAGCCGGCATGGAATACCATTGTGTGGCTCCTAATGTTAATCAGCATCATGTGTTAAACCACTTAGACGGCAGTGAGATGGCGGAGCATCGGAATGTGTTGATTGAATCAGCCCGTATTGCCCGCGGAGAAGTGAGCGATTTAGCGGAAGTGAATCTCCAGGATTACGATGCGCTATTTATGCCCGGCGGATTTGGGACCGCAAAGAACCTCACCAAATGGGCCTTGGAAGGTCCGGAGGGCGAAATTTTACCGGCAGTGAAAAAGGCCATCCTCCAAATGGTAGAGGCCGGCAAACCCATCGCAGCCTTATGTATGAGTCCGACCACCGTAGCCAAGGCCTTGGAAGGAAGCCCCCATCATGCCTTATTAAGTGTAGGGAGCACCGTGGAAGCTTCCCCCTATGATATTGCTTCCATCTCCGGAGGCATGGAATCCATCGGCCATGAGGCCCAATCGAAAACCGTGGAGGAAATTAGCATTGATCCCAAGCTTAAAATTATTTGTGCGCCCTGTTATATGATGGAAGCGAATATTTTAGAAGTGCGGGCCAATATTAAGCAAGCGGTAGAAGCGCTTAAGGACCTTTTATAATCCGCGAGAAGCTGCTTATTTTTCTTTAGAATGGGGAGTGCTCGTAATTAAGTGGTTAAGCCCTTATTCCTTCGCTTGGCATTCCCTAATTTTGCAGTCTAAATTTTTACCATGACTGATTCCCCTAAGGCCGCGCTCATAATCCTCGATGGGTGGGGCATTGCCAAGAATCTTGAAGTTTCGGCCATCGATAAAGCGCATACTCCCTTTGTGGATTCCCTTTATCATTCCTACCCCAACACGCGTTTGGAGGCTTCGGGTATGGCGGTGGGTTTACCCGACGGACAAATGGGCAATAGCGAAGTAGGCCATATGAACTTAGGGGCCGGTAGAGTGGTGTATCAGGATTTGGTGAAGATAAATTTAGCGGTTGAGGATGGGAGCATTGCCCAGGAGCCCGTATTAAAAGAGGCTTTCGCCGAAGCTAAGCGCCGCGGTAAAAAACTGCATTTCATGGGCTTGCTTTCCGATGGAGGTGTGCATTCCCATATCAACCATTTAAAGGGTTTGATAAGTGCCGCCGCTGCGGAAAACCTCGAAAAAGTTTACGTTCACGCCTTTATGGATGGTCGCGATACCGACCCTAAAGGTGGCCTCGGCTATATGGCCGATTTAGAGCAGCATCTGCAAAAGCATACCGGTAAGGTGGCTACCGTGATTGGTCGCTATTTTGCGATGGATCGCGATAAGCGCTGGGAACGGGTGCGAAAAGCGTATGATTTGATGGTGAAGGGTATAGGAACGGAATATCCATCGGCCCAAGCCTGTTTAGAGGCCAACTATGCCGCCGGGACTACCGACGAGTTTATGGAGCCGGGACGCATCGATGCCGAAGGTCGCATTGAAGAGGGAGATGTGGTGATTTGCTTTAATTTCCGCACCGATCGTGGTCGACAAATTAGCATGGCCCTTACCCAGCAAGATTTCCCCGAAGAGGAAATGAAGACCCTCGATTTGCACTACGTAACCCTTACCCGCTACGATGATAGCTTTAAAGGCGTTAAGGTTATTTACGAAAAAGACAATTTAAGCGATACCCTAGGGGAGGTGCTCAGTAAGGCCGGTAAAACGCAAGTACGTATTGCCGAAACGGAGAAATACCCCCACGTTACCTTTTTCTTTTCGGGAGGAAGGGAGCAAGAGTTTGAAGGGGAGCATCGCCTTTTAGTAGCATCGCCCAAGGTGGCCACCTACGATTTACAGCCGGAGATGAGTGCCTATGAGGTGCGCGATGCGATTATTGAAGATATTGAGAAAAACAGTCCTGATTTTATCTGTTTAAACTTTGCTAACCCCGATATGGTTGGGCATACTGGCGTGATGGAAGCCGCGATGAAGGCTTGCGAAACGGTAGATCAATGTGCCGAGGCGGTGGTAAAGGCCGGTCTTAAAAAGGGCTATCGCTTTATTATTTTAGCCGACCATGGCAATGCAGATTGTATGCGAAATGAGGATGGAAGTCCCAATACCGCGCATACCACACAGCCGGTTCCGTGCTTTTTACTCGGAACAGATGTAGAAAACATTAAATTGCACGAAGGGGTTTTGGGAGATGTGGCCCCCACACTTTTAGATTTAATGAAAATTGAGAAGCCGCAGGCCATGAGCGGTAAATCCTTGTTGGTATGATTACAGACGAGTCGAAAATTTTAGCCATTGATTTTGATGGTACTATTGTAGAAGATGCTTACCCCGCGATTGGAAAGCCCAAGCCCTTTGCCTTTGAAACGCTAAAGATGTTGCAAAAGGACGGCCATCGGTTAATACTTTGGACCTATCGTTACGGTCGTAAACTGCAGGAGGCGGTAGACTTTTGTAAAGAAAATGGTTTGGAGTTTTACGCGGTAAACCGCAGTTATCCCGAGGAGGACTTTAAAGAGAAGGAGGCCAGTCGTAAGATACATGCCGATTTGTTTATCGATGATCGAAACCTACAAGGCTTCCCGGGTTGGGGTGAGGTGTATCAATTATTAAGTGGCAAGGAACAAGATTATTCGGCGCAAAAGAAAATGCGCAAAGGCCCCAAGAAACGTTTTTTTAGATTTTAATGATTCATTTAAGGACTCCTGAGGAGATCGAGAAATTAAGAGCCGCCGCTTTAGTGGTTAGTAGAACCCTAGGCATGTTGGCCAAAGAGGTGAAACCCGGTGTTAAGCCGGTAGACCTCGACCGTAAAGCAGAAGAATATATTTTATCTCAAGGCGCCAAGCCTGGTTTTAAAGGTTTGTATGGCTGCCCCAGCACCTTGCTTATTTCTAAAAACGAAACCGTAGTACACGGCTTACCCACCGATATTCCCTTAGAGGAAGGGGATGTGGTGAGTATCGACTGCGGTTCGGTATTAGATGGCTATTACGGCGACCATGCTTACACCTTTGAGGTGGGCGAGGTGGATCCCAAGGTGAAGAAGCTGTTGGAGGTAACCAAGGAAAGTTTATACCTGGGGATTGCCGAGTTTAAATCGGGGAACCGGGTAGGGGACATTGGCTTCGCCATTCAGAAGCATGCCGAGTCGCATGGTTATGGGGTGGTAAGAGAACTGGTGGGACATGGTTTAGGGACCAAGTTGCACGAAGATCCTCAAGTGCCTAATTACGGGAAGCGTGGCAAGGGAAAAGCCCTTAAAAACGGAATGGTGATCGCCATTGAACCGATGATTACCATGGGCACTTTTAGGGTAAAACAACTTTCGGATGGCTGGACTATCAATACGGTGGATGGTCAACCGGCCGCCCACTTCGAGCACGATGTGGCGATGGTAAACGGTAAGCCCGAAATTTTATCCACTTTCGATTATGTATACGAAGCCCTGGGCATAAATCCCGAAGCATGATTAAGTCGCTATTTAAATTTGCGCTGAATACCATTCCGCGTCCGCTATTAATTCGCTTGTCGTACGCCGCAGCGCCAATTTTAGCCCTATTTTACAAGGGCGATCGTTTCGAAGATCCCATCGACGGGCGCAAGTACCGCAAGTTATTGCCTTATGGCTATAAAGGTCGTCAACGCGAAAATGCCCTGGCACCCGCTTCGCTTTCTTTGGAGCGTCACCGTTTGCTATGGTTGTACTTACAACGCCGCAGCGATTTTTTTGAGCAGCAGCAATCCATGTTGCACGTCGCTCCGGAGCAATGTTTTTACGGACGCTTTCGCAAGATGAAGAACCTCGATTACCTCACGGCTGACTTGGATTCACCTATTGCAGATGTAAAGATGGACATCCATGATATTCAGTATGCCGATAATCATTTCGATGTGATTTTTTGCAATCATGTTTTGGAGCATGTTACCGACGACCGTCAGTGCATGCGCGAGCTTTGCAGGGTTTTAAAGCCCGGCGGACTGGCCATTATGCAGGTTCCTTTCAAGGCCGGCATTACCGAAACCGATGAGGACCCCAGCATTACCGATCCCGAGGAGCGTATTCGTCGTTTTGGGCAGTACGATCATGTGCGTCAGTACGGCAGCGATTACCCCCAACGCCTGCAAGAAGAAGGTTTTAAGGTAGAAGCTTTCAAAGTAGACGAAGCCTTCAGCACCACCGAAATTGAGCGATATAGCTTAATGAAGGGGGAGGTGCTTTATGTGTGTAGTAAATAGGGTTTCTTTGCTTCAACGCAGAGACTGCTGGTGGATTGGTGTATTAGTGGATTGGTATACTGGTATACTGGTACTTGGGCGATACACGATAGCTGCACTCGAATTACAGAGGTTTTCATTTGAATCCAGAATGCTAAGTTCGGAGGACCCTTGAGCTGGGCAGCAATAACAGATCGAAAGGCAGTTTCTAGAACCTAACTCTCAAGAGGTCGAGATAAATCATTTTAAATCAGGGATTTCCTCAGGCTGGTCCGGCCTGAGATTCTGTGGTGCTCTAAGGCATCGAGCCTTAGAGTAATTGCCTTCCAGCTCAATTGATTTTTTGTTTCGTTTTTGATCAAGCAAAAATGAAAGAGAATAAATGTTGAGGAGTCTATAATCAGGTTACCATATTCGAAAAAACCAGGTTGTTTTTAGCATTCGAAAAGTTAAAACTGCCCCGTTTTACATTCCGAAATACAATGAACGGGACGGTCCTCCGGAGTGAATATTTGGTCGAGCGGTCATTAACTAGTAGTGCAAAACCAGCTTAAGGAGAGGTTCCCTTCAAAGGTTTATGGGGTGTAAAACGGGGTAGTTGCAATTGAGCATTCCTAAGGAGCACATTAGTTGGCCTTCCACCTCATTTTCCGAATTTGTGAAGTTAATCCTACCCCGTCTTCCGACCTATGTCGGAATCCACCCCTTCGTCGCACGAAGGGGACGGTCCTCTGGAGTAAATATTTGGTCGAGCGGTCATTAACGACTAATACAAAAGCAGCTTAAGGAGAGGTTCCCTCCAAGGGTTTACGGGTTGTGATACGGTGTAGTTGCTAAGGGGCTAAAATCTTAAAGAGTCTAATTTTCCTTTTGAGTACAATTACCAGCTTGAGGAGAAGTCCCCTTCAAAGGTTGAAGGGGTGGCGCAGCCGGGGTAGTTGCAATTGATTTTTCTTCAGGAGCTATTTTAGTTAGCCTTCCACCTCATTTTCCTAATTTTTGAAGTTAACCCTACCCCGTCTTCCGACATACGTCGGAATCCACCCCTTCGTCGCACGAAGGGGATGGTCCTCCGGAGTAAATATTTGGTCAAACGGTTATTAACTACTAGTTTAATAACAGATTAAGGAGATGTCTCCTTCAAGAAGATAATAGTTTAGATAATGAGTGGCTGACGACTAGAAATTATCCTACTCTTGAAGAATGGGCAGAAACAAATAACCGTGACTTACAGAATGAAGTAAAAGAAAGCTTAGGTTATGGATCTGCAACTAGTTCCATCAGTTCATTTATTCTTACTGGGAAATGGAGCTTTGTTGGAGTCTTGATTGGAACTGGTTTAAGTGGTTTAGCTACTTCATTTGATATTTTGACTGATTATGATGACAGTTTGACTCCAGAACAAAAAAAGGTTATGTCCGAGAGATTAAAACAGATTCAAGAGAGATATCCAAGTAAATATGGCGAATAATAGAAGGAAATATATTTTAAAAATAGTGACCTTATTATTGGGATTACTTGTTTTTGTTGTACTCATTGAGGTGTCAATTAAGAAGGAAGAACTTAAAGAGATACTCCATTGGAAGATATGGTTGAGCCCATACATTTACATTGGGCCATTGTTTTTGCTTGTTTATAATATTTCTATTAATAATAAGAATATTAAAATGGACGATGATGAGAAAGATTAGTGGGAATGTTTACTCAACTGTGTCAAGGTTTAAAAATACGTTCTTTAAAATAGTGGTAATGTCTCAAATCAGGAGTTCTTCAACAATTTGCCGTTAACAAACTGATAATCAATAAGGAGGGATAGCTTTTGGTTTAATTTGGTATAAAGTCCTGCTTATTACGACAGAATAGATGCGCTTAAATCGGCTGTTTCGGCGTATTTTCTTAATAAGTGTATCAAATTAGGATATGGATTGTAAGCGATGTGCAAGAACCTGTGTTAAAAGAGGATTTCAAGCGGACGGTACTCAAAGATACTTCTGCAAGGCATGTAAATTGAGTCAGCATAGGTCTTACTATGACATTGCCATTCATTATTACTCCGATAGGACTAGACAGGAATTTTTAGTATTCTCGCTAATTTGAAAGCAACTTGTTATGATCAAATTCATTTTTGCCATTTTGTTCATAAGGCCAATCATTTGTTTTTCTCAAAAAGTGGAAATGGTCAAATGGGGTCCTTCCGACCGTTTGTTTAGTCTAGAATTGCTGGTTTCTGTTGAAAATATTGATACTTATAATATTGGTGGGAAAAGGTACTTGTCAATAAGTGATAAAGATTTCACTGTTATAATAAGGGCAATAGATAGTCTCAATTTGTCTCAATTGACTTTGTCTGATGTTTCTAAGCCAAAAGAATTTGGATCCTTCGCTGTTACTGTAATTTCTGAAGACGGTTTGAGAGAGTATTTCCTCTCAAGTGCCGATGAATCCTGTAATTTCTTTTTAGTCCTTAGTCAGACTATTCAAAATCCTGAGGTGCGACGAGTTTTCCTAGACTTGTCACAATCTGAATTCGATCTTAACCCTGAGAACAGATAATGTGGTATGTCTTAAGTAGTTATTAATCAAAGCAAGATGCGACTAAGCATAAGGGTGTAATTATCAACGAACAACAGGAGGGTAGCTATGAAGAACACTTACATTTCGTTTTAAATGATATAGATATGAGGTTTCTATATATGTGGGTTATTTATATGTTGCTGTTTTTGATTTCATCATGCCATGTGTCTAGAAACATTAACTCAGGAAGGCAGCGAGCGGGGATATCTAAGAAACTCATCTTAAAATATAATCATGCGTATTCCTTTTCGAATGAAATTAACTTCAGCACAATCTTAGTGGGCTTAAATAGTAAGGAAGCGAGTATTGCGGTTCTTGAACCATCCTCAGGATCGGTTATACTAGACACAATAGTTTATTTTGAGAATTTCTATGCCTTTGAGCATCATAACATAACTAATGAGCTTCTTTTAAATGACTTGGACCAGTGTATCGCGCTGGATAGTGGTCTGCTTTGTCATTTTGATAAGAACAAAGAGTTTTGCATACCTATTGACTTTGATTGTTTTGCCTTCGAAAACTTCAACAAAGATTATCTTACCGCCTTACAGTTGTGCTTTAATTTTAGTTTCAATCAAGGAGTAATTCAAAGGAATAATCTTTAAGATATTGTGGCTTGTCTTTTCTACGCCAGAGCCATCCGGTGATGACTTTCATGCAAGGGCTTAAAGTGTGGTTTGGAATACTCTGGTTTTAAACTGTTGGTTATAAATCTTGGATATGAATACTATATGTAATAATCTAATCGCAATAGGTGTTTTTCTGATCCGAATCACAAAAATGGTGAATATCATGAAGCTTATAACCCAAATTGGGCCCATGCTGAGGAGTGCGACGAAGCTAAGATCAAGAGTTGAAATAGTTCCTTTTGGAATTATAATCTTCTATTTCCTCTTTGTGGGTTTTACTATTAAAACCGTGAAAGACAGGCCATTGATAGATGAAAGCATGCAGTCGGCGATCCAAACTAACTTACTTTATTATAGAGTCTCCAATTTTGATTATCAAGAAGTTTTGGACTCAAACGGGAATTTAATACTAAATGATTTTTCTGGATTGGAAATGCTGATTCCAAATGGCTGTTCACTTCAAATTGAATATACGGTTATTGATACAATAGGGTTTAATCAAATGATTTTAATCGAGGGTGATCATGGCGGGTATCGATATAAATGCGATAATGGTAAATCATACAAAACAACTGATGCCTCTAGGTCTGATAAGCTCTCAAGCAATCCAAAATTCCTAATCGGCTTGTTGGATAAGGAGCTGTATTTTATTTCTGGGGATTTATATACTCATTCGGCCTCGGGTGTTTTAATTCCAGAATCCCCAACTGAGGAGGATTTAGTAACCTTTGTTAGGTATAAAATGTATGGGCTGATTAAAGAGCCTTTAATGTTCCAAGGTGAAGATGAAGGGAACTTTTATATTACCTCGGTTATTAATGATAGTTCTCGAAAATTGGTGGTAAAAGTCCCAAAGCACGATTTTGATGCCTTACAAGTTCTAGAAGCAGAGGGCTGATTTTTGTAGCTTTTTCTCGTTTATAGCATGTTGGAGGCTTAAAGGGATTAGCGTAAATGACCGATTCTCATTTTATTTGCCTTGATGGCGTATTTCAAAACGTTAAGAAAGGAAACCTACCAGCTCCAAAGCATTGGTGATTCAGCGGCCCTTGAGCCTTGCGGCGATAGCTCGGATTATAGGGAATCCATTAGAAATGATTTACTTATGGAATATCTTAAATTAACAATCAGGCATTTAGTAATCTACTTCTTGGTTGTGTTTGTTTTAGACAGATATTTTATCAATTCTTTAAATCCAAATTATTGGAAGGCTGTTTTAGATCCAGTCTTTATTTTAACATTTTTTGTGTTTCTATTTTCGGGCTTATATACAACGAGTCGGAAAAAGTATAGAGATTAGAATATGGTTGGGATTGTATTCCTTTGGTTTATTATTTTCAATTCTCTTTAGGGTGGTGTAATGATCTCCCCCCAATGTTTCGGACAGGTCTAAATTATCAACAAACGATAGGAAGGTAGCTATCGAGTATCTTAGACGACTTGAGAGGATGTACAGTTTCTTGAAGGAACTCAAGTTAGATTGAATCAACTTTATTTTGAAGACTTCGAAAAGGTTGGAACCTGGATATGAATACTATAAGTAATAACCTAATCGCAATAGGTGTTTTCCTTATTTTTAGTGGAGAGACACATGGGCAATGTGAGTTCGAAAAGATTGACTCACTGGATTTAAGTAAGGTCTTTTTGAAGTATGACATTTCAGACTATCTTAATTTCACTATTTCCGAGGCCCCCTTGGACATTGTTATTTTATCTACCAGTGGAGGTTCACAGCAATTTGATTATTTACGGATAACAAAAATTGATAGTGGAAGGATTAAAATATTCAATGGTGACTCATCTCGTGTGGTAGAAAGAGAATTAGAGTTAGATAGTTTATCCAAACTAGGCAGTTATATTGGCTTGTGTCCCTATACCTCTGCTAATAGTTCAGTTATGGCTTGCGTAAAAAAATATGGAGTTTCAATCTTTACATTTCATTTAATTGACGGCGGAATAGAGCAATTGCCATTTGATGAATATCGAATCTTGTTGTTGGAACTATTAAGTCTCGGGAAATTGGAATTTAATTCTCCTTAAAGAGTAATTGGGGCTTCTCATTATTAGGGCAGTGCTAATTTGGACTTGCTATTGTTGGTCTATCTTAACCCGGTCCAAACGTCAGGTCATATGATCTAAGGGTTTGGACATCACAGGATTATTTGGTTCAAGCAATTAAAGTAGAGTTTCAATGATGAAGGGTTTGAAGAGTAAAGGTTTTTGGATGACCATCTTAGTCGGTTCAATTATAGGTGCAGTTGTTGCAATTGCACTGCCTAATGAGAAGGACAATTATCTTGTTCGGGAGTATGGTTATATCTGTCCACCTGCTTCATTTAAAAGAGGAATGCCTGCAATTATAAACCCCAATGATAGTGTTGGACTCTCTGATTTTTACCGGCTGATTGTAGGAAAGTCTAACAAAGCAAGATTTGACGGAATAATTGTGAAAAGAGACTGGAAGGTTGGAATTATGCAGGAGGATTTTGAGCGTGGGTTAATTCAGGTGTTGGTGGATCCTAAAGGGGGAGAGGACCTTTCTAAACCTTGTTGGATAATGAATGAACATCTTAGTGAGAAGCCATGTGATAATTAAAGGGTTGAGGGGGTAGTTAGGCACTTTGCTCTCTACAGCTCCGCCTTGGTGCTTGTGGGAAGTTTGCTATAGGATAGTCAGGGACACAAGGAGGCTTCAGTCCTATTAAGGTGGCCTTTTGTGATTACGATAATCAATAATGTGCTTTCGCAATTTCAAAACTTACAAAACGATGATGGATCCTTTAATATCGAAAGAACGGTATATGATGAGTTTATGGCCGAAGCGAATGATGTAGCTGAGAAGAATGCTTACGTTTATCTGGTTAGAAATCCAATGCGGAAAGACAAGAGAAAGGTTGGTGAGAGCTCACTTAATCCTATGGGGTTTATAAGAGACTACGAAAGAGATTCTTATTTCCCATAAAATGATCGGGGATTGGCATCCTTGCATGAAATAATAGGACATACATATTTATATTCACAAGGGATCATGAATATTGCGCCTGATAACTTAAATAACGAACTATCAGAGAAACTTGAGAGGGGTCTTAGGAATATCTACAGAAGGACGAATGGTTCGTTTATTGGCGGAGAAATTAAAAACATTAAAACTAATTGAAAGATGAAGGGATTGGTTGCTTTAATTATTATGATGAGTCACTCGTATGCATTAGGGGCTCAAAATGATTCATTTATCCTAGAAAATCTTAGGAGGTGGCAGCATCTTAGCTCGGATACAGTACTAGTATTTGTGAACCATTCCCCTTCTTCAAGTAACTTTGAATCTCAAAACTCGGAGATTATTATTGTTCTGGAGTATGGGGAGGATTGGACTGTATCAAGTTATGTCTCGAATTTCTTGCGTGCAGAAATGGACTTAAATGTGGAGTTTCATTTTGAGCCAATTTGTCAAGGTTTAAAACCTAGACTTTCTGATGATGTGTTCTCTGAACTTTTCCCCTCTGCGGTTAATGAACTGAAAAAATTATCAACGGTGGGAGGAGAGGTGACACACTCCGGATATTTAACCTTTATTTTACTAGTTGAGGGAGAAGTGATAAATTATGCAACCTTACATGAAGGTAGGGATAATACGATAAATGCTTTCTATCCTAAACCTGATAATTCAGTTTGGATGCTGTACTCGTATTTGAATAACATTTGTTACTAAGTATAATTAAAAATACTTGGATTTCCTGTCATTTTAAGAAACCAAATAATGGGATGAAAAGACCGGGAATTTCTACTATGGAGCCCGTTACTATGGTCCTAAGATTAATGCTTGCCTCGTAGTGAAACGTACGAGGTGGTTGAGGTGGGACATTAATGTGATCAAGGTGATATACCATGAAATGTCTCCAGCCTTCATAGTGCAAGAAGTGTTCGAACCGAATTATATTGGAAGCCTTTAAGAATGAAGTCGGGAATGGTAGCTTGCAAAGTGCTATGGATAAGGCATACCGGGATTACTCAGCTTATGTGGTGTAAGTCCCCCTAAAACTCCAACAGTTTAAAACTGTAAATTGATAATCCCTAACTGTAAATTCCTGAATTATCAAAGAGCCCCAAGCAGATAGCCCTTTTACGGAGGACCTAAAACCCTACCATGATTTAAGCCAGCCGCGAACCATCGTAAAAAAAATCGATCAAGGCGCTTATGAACTTAATAATTAGAAGTCATTTTCAATGAGCTTTATAACTCATATGAAGAAGGTAGAGATTTTGTTTTCAGTTTTTTTGATTGTAATACTGTTTGTTGTTTTTGCTTCAAGGGCTAAAATTGACAAGAACAATTTTCAAAATACAATAATAGAATATCCGTTTCTGAGTAAGCAAGATTCTGTTCATGGAGTGCTTGAAAGTCTTTATCATGTAAAGGGATACGCAATTAGGGAATCAAACGATTTAGTTCATTGCCAGTTAGTAGGTGGGCGAAAATTGTCAATTATGTCAGAGCATAATAGTAAAGTTGTTTCCGGAGCTGTTTTAGCAAATGTTTGTAAGCCAGGTGCTCGACTTTTAAAGAAAGGAGATTCAGATACCTTATCTGTTTATCATGAGAACGCATCTTATAAATTCTTAATTGAGGAACGAGATACAAATGATTATGGTTTTTTTTGAGGGATAAGCTCAGCATGGGCTTTATTACCAGTTCTTTAAAGGGATAATAAATGAAAAGGCTGTTAGTTTGGATTTTAGTATTAAGTGGATGTGCGACTCATAGCGCCCCTAAGCTAACCCTTGAGGATGGGGTTTATGAGTATGTAGATGGTATTGAGCTTTCGCTAGAAATTAAAGGCAATAAATGTAGATTAGGAATATGGGAAGGGGGTGCGACTGTCTGTTACTTAAAGGGTACGTTTACTGTCGAGGGAAGGATACTTAAGTTAAAGGATAAACAACAGTTTAATAGCGAAGTAGAAGAGGATCTCTACAATATTTACCGGTGTGACTTGGATTATTGGAAAGTGACCCTAGTTGGGGAGGATTCTATACGGGTCGGTTCTTTTGTGCTGACAAGAAAGACTGAAGGGAGCTCGCCCAGCGAAGCAGGAGACTACAAACATTTTTGAGGCGAACCTTCCAAGCCTTAAGTATGTCGAGTGTCAATTAAGAGAATTTTTCATGATTGCTTCAACGCAGAGACGCAAAGGACCTGAGAGCACAGAGCTTTAATCGTTGTTAGGGGAATAATCTTTAGGAGTTGAATTTTCCTATTAAGCAATAGCTATAGAGGACGTCCCCTTCAAGGGTTTACGGGGGGTAAAACGTGGTATTTGCAATTGACCATTCCTAAGGAGCTACATTAGTTGGCCTTCCACCTCATTTTCCGAATTTGTGAAGTTAACCCTACCCCGTCTTCCGACATATGTCGGAATCCACCCCTTCGTCGCACGAAGGGGATGGTCCTCCGAGGTGAATATTTGGTCGAATGGTGCATTAGTAGATTGATATACTGGTACTTGGGCGATACAGGGTAGATGCACTTGAGTTCCAAAGGGTTTCAATTAAATCCAGAATTCTGTGAGGTGTTATCCGGCCTAGGAAGGGTAGACGAGAAAATGGAAGTAGACGACTAGCAGAGATGGGTTGCGACATCAGGAGCTCGCCCAGCGAAGCAGGAGACTACAAACATTTTTGAGGCGAAGCTTCCAAGCCTTGATTTTTTGTTTCTTTTTTGATCAAGCAAAAAAGAAAGGAAAGAACCGTTGAGGATTAAATAATCAGATTACCATATTCGAAAAACCAGGTTGTTTTTCGCATTTGAAAAGTTAAAACTACCCCGTATTACAGCCCGTAATGCAATGAAGGGCCTGTCTTCCGACCTAGGTCGGAATCCACTCCTTCGCCTCACGAAGGGGAAGGTCTCCGCAATATTGAGTTTTCCTTTGAAAGAAAAATAGTAGTACCAAAGAGAATATAGTCTAAAAGGGAGCATCGCGACCGGTCTAAGTTCTAACAAGGAGCGTAGCGACTGTTCTATGTTCTGCCGCAGGCTTGCGACTGGTCTAGGCCCTGCCTCATGCTAAAACCCAATCCACCAATGCACCAATTCACCAATCCCCTAAAACGCCTTTACCGCTCTAACTTTCGCGTTAACCGTTTTAATAATCGTACTCACATCTCCAGAGCGGGCATCTATGATAAATACCTCATTCGCATTGCGTTCGGTACTGCTAAAGTAATAGCCATTTCGACTAATCTCGGTATGACTAGTATTGGCCAGCGCACGGTTTACATAGAACCGATTTTGCTCTAAAAACCGCCATTGGTCAATCGCTGGTAAAAACCAGCCGGTACCTTGATTGCTAGCCCAAGTAACCGCTGGGCTATTGTTTACAGTGTCCGTATTGGCTTGTCCGTTCCAATTGCTGCTAGCCCCGGTAACACTACCGTTGTACTGCCAAGGAACAGTCGCTTCATTTTTCGAAACGACCAAGCCATGTTGCTGGCCATCGGCACCCCAATACAAGTGAAAAACAATGCCACCTAGGGTATCCTGACCTAAATAGAAATCGCGGCTGCTCCCCGATACGGTTGAAATTAAAGTGTCGCCTACCCAGCGAGCGCCACTACCGGCAATGATCTTTTGTTGTTTTCGATTCCAAAAGGCAGTATCAGTAGTTGTTATACCAGCGGCGAGGGAATTGCTAAAAACGGGATCGCTTTCGGAGCCCACCGAGCTGGGGTCAAATCCACTTAAAGAATCAGTGGTATTGGCATGCAAGGCATAAGGGACACTTATTAATTGGGTAGTGCTGCTTAAAGTGTAATTGCTGCCTCCATTAGGGTCGATGTTGCTTCTTAAAAAATAGGGACCGTTAGACCAGTCGATAGCGGAAAAGCTAGCAAAAATGGGGACCCCTTCGCCAATCTCAAGGCTTATTAATCCGTTTTGATTACTGACTACATTATGTACCTCTTGATAAACTAGGTTACCCGATGGTGAGTTCTGTAAAATGCTGATTTCTAAACCGATGGTGTCATTAGTGATGAGTTCGTTGGCAGCGTCTCGCATTACGGCTTGATAGCTAAATTTAGTTGGACTTTGAGCACTTAGGCTAAAAAGAAAGCAGGATAAGAGCAAGCTGAAATAGGTTTTCATGAATTTAGGTTTTGATAAATTTTAGATTAGAAATTTTGCGTCCGTCCTCAATCAGAATTAAGAAATAAAATCCCGGTTTAAGTTCATCCACATCAATTCCTTCCCCTGCACTTTTTAATTGTCCATTCGCTTTTAAGCTACCACGGGCATCTACAATTTGATATTCTAGAGGAAGGTTTAGGGAAGCTAGCCGACTAATATTTAATTGAGTGTGGGCGGGGTTGGGGTAAAGGCTCAGGTTTGTGCGGACGATGCTCCTCCATAATTGCAAACCCGAATCCTGTGGCCAGCTTTGCTGTACCCCTTGCTGAAAGGTAATATTGCTGTTCTGAAATTGCAGATAGGCTACTTGTCCAATTGAAAAGGAAGTGCCAGTACCACTAGATCCGCCGCTATTTATACTGACTTGGGCGGAAAGGCCGATTGAATAGAGGATGCAGAAGACGAAGAGAAAGTAGTGTTTAATCAATTTGCTAGGGTTTTGGGGAGGTAACTTACATGCAGCAATTTATGCAATGATGATGCCAAGGGAAAATGAGCTCTGATTCGCCAGAAGAATAATTGGTGGAGTGGTGAATTAGTGGATTGGTATACTGGTACTTGGGCGGAGACACTCCATCGGCGAGCTCAGGAGTGTCCCCTCTTCGTCGCACGAAGGGGATGTCCTCCGCAAGAGAGCTTGTTTTTTAGGGGCTTAGATACACATCCATTTATTAAGTTTGTTGTTAAACCTGTTTTGCTATGTATCGATACCTCTTGAGTCTGCTATTATTTTTTAGTACAGCCTCTTATACCCAGGCTAGTCACTTTGTTGCCTCCTATATTGATTTCAAGGTAGATCGCGCCTCTGCAAGGCTTGATTTAGAGTACCATCTTTTCTTAGACTCGTCGGGTATTAGTACCCTGCCTTCGGTTACCGCATACAGTAGTTCATTCCCTTGGCCTAGGTCGATGCAGTTGGATACGGTTTTTCCCTTTAGGGGTTATTTTGGTGGACCTATCTGTCGGGCTGGAGCCTATTATGAAGCTGTTTATATCAAGACTATCTACCTGACTGCAGCGAGTGCTGCTAGTTCTTGGACTCAAATAGATATTTGTCCGGCCGGTGATCGTAATTATTCAAGAAACTTGGATAATACCATAAGGCCTGGCTTGTGCGCAAGCTTTCAGTATAGGTCTAGAAATACGCCAAACTATCATTACCCGGATATTGATACCCGAGGAAGTGGCAGAAGAACATTTCAGAATGCTTACGCAGACCTTCAAAACTTTAATGATTTTGGAAGGGGGATTCAAACAGATTTCGACTCTTTAAACTTTATCCTAAATCCCATTTGGGCTTCCACCAGCGGCTATGCGCAGTATAATCCTGGGTACTCGGCCATAACTCCTCTGCCAGATGTTTCGGAAGATACTTTGAATGGTTTTAATCAATTTCCGATAGCCCAGGGTGTTTTGTTTTCTAAAGCCGTTGCAAGCAGCTTTTTAGAGGGGAATTACATCGTCGGCCTTAGAACTGAATACATCTTTAAAAAAAGAGTATGCTACCGCGATTTCTCCTCTAATGTGGTTTATTACCATCATCGCGACACCAGTAAAGCGCCTATCTCCTTAAGGATTGAAACGCCGGATTCGAGCTTTTTTACTAACCAGCCAAGCACCGTATTGAATTACGATTTGGATATTGACGATACCCTGGTAATCGACATTACCGCTAATGGGCCAGCTGGCCATTTGATCCACTTACTATCAGATTCCATTTTAGATTTGAAGCAAGGGAAGACATTTAATAGTCGCTTTGATTATAACTTCCCCAGACTAATTTCGAGAAACATTGGCGGTTTATTTACTGGGCTCGATTCTAATCGAATACGATTTTTCTTTGCTCCAAAAGCGGGGAACCTTGAGTTGATGCGGCACAAGAACCAATTTGGACTTGTTTTTGGCTCCGATTCTTGTGGTGGTGATGTGCATTCTGTGAGAATACAAATTGGTCTAAATAAGAAAAGTAAAATAGTAGTTGGTGGGGAAAGTTTAGATAGTCTCGAAGGATGCTATGGCCAGAGCGTAAGCTTTGAGACCTTAAATCCACCTAATGCAATTCGCTGGCGACCGGCATTAGCATTTTTAGACTCTAGCGCTGAAAAAGGAACCGTAATTTCTAATGTTGATCGTTGGTATTATCTGGAGAATGCTAATGGTGATTTGCTCGACTCCATCTATGTTTACTTTCGTCCGAACGATTCGGTTTACAACTTGGTACTGGATAGCGCCAATCAGATTCTTGTAAAAGAAGATTCTGCGGATGCCCAAAATCAAGTCTGGAAGATCTCCCAGTTAATTAGTCTGCCCAGCTTAAAGCAAGATACACTGCCAATCCTAGGCGCTGGAGAATATCAAGCAGAAAGCTTTATTAATGAATTAGATTGCTTGCATTTAAGTGATACCACTGCGGTTCCATTTGATCGAAAATGGTCGGCGAATTATGGGGGGACAATACCCATCGACAGTGTGGAGTATCGAATCACGCAGTACAATCCCCCTAATTTTCGCTTTAGGATTAAACCTATGGCTGGTGGGATGACCTTAGAACGAATATATGTTCATGGATTTAGAGTCCTAGATCCCAGTCGAAATGATGTTGAGGTTCGGGTAGAAAGTAATAACGGCTATTCAAATACCACAACTTATTTAGTAGGGGAAGAGGGTTATTTTGAAATCCCTATACCTACCTACTTGGGGGTTAATGATTATGTTGAGCTCAGATTTGATTTTAAGCGAGATATGGAAATTCAATGGCTGCATTTGAAAACCCCCGCTTACGTTGCAAACAATTTCTTTTTCCATTTCCATGAGGCGCAAGAGCCTGGGAGAGGCTTTCTTTCTTCGGACTATACTTTACCGATTGGGATAAAGTATACGAGTTCACTTAGCCTACCGGAAACGGAACTTCCATTAGTAGAATTATATCCCAATCCGGCCCAAACTAGGCTCGTGCTAAAAGTGTCTGAAGCCATGAGTACAGATTGGGGCATTTATAATGCTGGGGGAGTAAAGGTTGCCGCGGGTTTTCTTAACGGAAATAAAGCAGCCATTGATGTATCTGATTTAAAGCCAGGAGTTTATTTATTTGAAATAAATGGTCAGTTTCAGAAGCTAGTCATCCTAAGAAATTAAATTTCCGCTTCCTTAAAAGCTAATCTGCTTTTATTGTTAATTAGGGTTTGCTGTGCGGTGGAATTTGCCTTAGCGCAGAGTCTTGCCTCCGCTAAAGCTATGGCAGGTAAGCCTTGCTCGCCGTACAAGACTTTGGCAGGTAATAGTAGATTGCTGAATTAGTAGATTGGCATCCTGGTAATGGTACAATACGCGATAGATGCACTTGGGGAAGCGGTGAATAATTATCATCCCTTGGGATAATGAAAACATAAAAAGAAACTTTTTAACGTACTTAAAGTGTAATTTTGTGAAACTATGAAAGTGATTAATTATACAGAATTAAGGCTCAACCTGAGAAAATGGCTCGACTTAGTGGTGGACGACTTTGAGGAAATAATCATCAAACGCAAGAATGATAAAGACCTCGTACTGATCTCGATGGATGAATACCGTTCCCTGAAAGAGACTCAGTATCTGTTATCGGGCAAGAATCGAGATTATTTGCTGAAGTCTTTGGAAGAATCCCAACAGGGAAAGGTAAAAGAGAAAAACCTGATTGAAGAATGAGGATTTCCGGGACAGCTTCCTGCTGGGAAGATTATCTGTACTGGCAAAAGACTGACAAGAAGAAGGTAAAGCGTATTAATGAGTTGATTAAAAGTTGCCAACGAACCCCATTTGAAGGCATAGGTAACCCTGAGGCCTTAAGGCATGAATTACAAGGGTTTTGGTCTAGGAGAATAGATACCGAACATCGCTTAGTCTACCGTTACGAGAAGGACGAGCTTTTAATTATTTCCTGCCGTTACCATTATGGGAATTAATTGAACTGAATAATTAGGAAGATTTTTTTCCTCATGGGTCCTAGGTAAAGCATATCACCAAGGCTGTACGGCAGCTTTCCAATACTACACATGCTACGCAGCTTATCAGACTCTTTTCTCCTTAAGGGGATTTTCATGATTGCTTCATGATAGAGATTGTTGCTGAATTGGTGTATTAGTGGATTGGTATACTGGTACTTGGGCGATACACGATAGATGCACTTGAATTCCAAAGGTTTTCAATTAAATCCAGAATTCTGTGAGGTGGTATTCGGCCTAGGAAGGGTAGACGAAAAAATGGAAGTAGACGACTTGCTGAGATGGGAGCTTAGGCTGAAAGCCGAAACCATGAACTCCATTAAAAATATACAGGTTGTTCATAACCGACAACAGGAGCTCGCCCACCGAAGCAGGAGACTACAAACATTTTTAAGGCGAAGCTTCCAAGCCTTGATTTTCCCGCCTGCCATAGCTTCAGCGGCGGCGGGTTGTTTCGTTTTTATGGATATCGTGTTAATTTTCAATGGAATCCATGAGCTCGAGCAAAGCTCTCGGTTGATCAAGAAAGAATGAAAGAAAGAGTTGTTGAGGAGTCAGAAATTAGGTTACCAAAAACGAGAATCAAACTTAAATAGGCCGTTAACAAGATTGATAATGTAGCTAGTTAAAACTACCCCGTTTTACACCCCGAAGCACACGAAGGGGACGGTCTCCGCAACATGCAACTGTTCCTTTGGAAGAAAAAAAATACTACCAAAGAGATTAATAGTCTCACAGGGAGCTCCGCGACCGCTCTCAAATCTCAAATCTCACTTCTGCCGCAGGCTAAAACTACCCCGTTTTACACCCCGAAGCACACGAAGGGGATGGTCTCCGCAACATAGGATTATCCATTGGAAGTAAAACAATAGTATTCAAGAAAATAATAGTCTAACAGGGAGCCCCGCGACCGATCTAAGCTCTAGCAAGGAGCGTAGCGACTGTTCTATGTTCTGCCGCAGGCTTGCGACTGGTCTAGGCTCTGCCGAAGGCAAAGCCCCACCCCCTACCAAAACCGATCCCCTTCCAAGCTGCCTTTACCTCGCCCCGAAGCAAAAGGATCAAAACCCTTTACGGCAAACAAGTACCAGGCATTAGAGGAGGCGAAAGCCAAGCGGTATTCCTTTTCCGATAAAGCTTCATTTCCGAAACGGGTGCTATTGCCATTACTGGCATAAGGCAAGCCGAGGGTTTGGTCTTTGGCGCCGGCAATTAGGCCTTTTTGCATTTCGTGTAAGTAGAGTTCCCATTGATCAAAATAACCGGCCTGATAAAAAGCCACCGCCATCTGCCCCGTGCCTTCAAACCATACATTATCGCGATCCTCATCAAAGGAATAACCTTTTAACCATTGGCCCGACGCAAAGGCAAAGGGCTCATTAAGGTATTTGTCTGCTTCCACCAAAGTGGCTTCGGGGAAGTCCTCAAAAATGCCATAAGCCCAGGGGTGTAAATCTAAAGCGGAAGGGTAGGGCGCCCAACCGGTAGTGATACTCTGTTGCTCTTCACTCCAACGTTCCTGAGCTAAAAAATCTAAAATACCGCGGTGAAAAGAATCGTAGCCCGGCACAGCATTGTAAGCATCAATAATCCCTTCGCTTACCCAAAGATTATTGAGCGCCAATCCATCGTAACCCGCTATTAATGCGCCATTACTGCGCTGTAATTTGCGAATCCAAACTTCAATCTCCATCCGCAAACTATCGTATTTGGTACTTCCCGTTTGAGCTCGGTAATTATTTAAGGCAATCAATAACCAGGCATTATCGCCCAACCATTGGTGTTTGTACACGGGATTACCATTCCAATGTCGGAATTGATGAAAGCCACCCGAGTCTTGACGAAACTCCCGGTCGATACGATTATTAAAAAAATCAAAAATGGCTTCAGCGCGCTCCTCTTCCTCATAAAGCATAAAGACCAAGGCGCTTAAAGCTTGGTCGTACAAGGAAACTGGGCAGGTTTGGCAGGAGGGCACCAGGCCATTACTGCGCTGATTTTGGATAAACCAGTTGAGGACCTCATCTTCCTGATAATCCACTTGAGGCTTGGCTGTCGCGGTGTTTGCATCGCGCCTACAGCTCCATAAGCCCCCTATAAAACCGAGGACAAGGAAAGTAGCGACAAGTCTTGATTTAGGATATAGCATAGTAGAGGGGCTGGGGCAGGAGCTAAAGATTTACAGTTTTCGCCATAAACGACTAATGCCATTGGGGACTTTAACTAAGTATAGTCCGGAAGGGAGCTCAGAGAGATCCGCCTGGTAACGGATATCCTTGGATTGGTAAACTCTAATTCCTTGCAGGTCGTACACCGAAAATGGACTGGGCGGTTGAAGTTTCAGGATTCCAGTACTGGGATTGGGGTAAAGATTCCAGCTTAGCGAATCTTGCTGAGCTGCCTCGGCATAGTTAAGTTGATGACGGTACAATCCGTATTCCCCTTGAATGTAAAGCTGGTTATCGATAATTTCCATTTCGCGGATATTCTCCATGCGTGGATAGGTATATACCTCGCCCAGGAATTTCTCCTTTCCAGGTCTGATGTCGAAACTATACAGTCGGTGACCAGCGCCAACGAAGGCATAACGCTCATCGGCAGTAACCGAACGGGGATAATCGTAGCAAAAATAGCAGCTGGGGATGCTTGGACCGTGTAGAGTATCCCAAGTGTTTTGATTCCGCAGCAATAGTTGAAAGTCCCCATCCAGCCATGAAGGCTCCAATTCGCCAAGGGCAATATCTCGTCTTCCAGCTTGGGCGCTACTTTTCCACTGAATGACCTTGGCACTGGATTGAAATCCGATTAAGCTATCATAGGCCAGCGTGGCTTCCCCATTAGCAAATTGGTACTTAAAAACTTGATCGAGGCCGATGGTCCAATTGTAATCATGACTATGACTAAACCTAAGCTCAAAGCCGCTGCTTGTTTTTTTCCAATCCCCTCGGCTAAACCAATAATAGGTGCCTGGTGTGGGTAAAGAATCCCAGGTTTTTCCGGCATCTTGGCTAAGCAGGGTGTAGGAGGGAATGGGCCAAGGACCATCCATTATACAGGCCAGCATGTTCGGGTCATCGGGGTTTAGACTTATATCATGAATATCTTCGGCTCTAAAGAGGTCGCTCAACTCTTCTTGAGGGTCTAAAAGGCAATCCCATTTTCGAGAATCTAAGTCGTAGCTGTACAATTTGGTATGGGCCACATATACGCGATTGCGCACTTCATCAAAGGCAATGGCAATATCCTTATCTAAAAATTCGGCCCGCGCAGGTACCCAGGTCCACTGCTCTGTGGCCAGTCCCACCGAACGTAAAATGCCAACCCGTTGCGCCGAAGCCACCACTAAACTTCGACTTTTCGGATAGTATTTCATATCCGTAAAGAGGGCAACATCCAAACCTTTATTTAAGAGGAATAAGCTATCACCAAAGGACGTGCTTACCATGGGGCCATAGCTGCCCGCATGAAAGGCTATGGACGGATTCCAGGGAGCGATGGCCGAAACTCCATCATATACAAAGGTGCCCGGTTTCCGGTTTTTTAGGCCAATGACTTTCCAATCCTGATTTCCGTAGCGGTATAAACTTCCGGCTGTAATAATTTCTTGGTCAGCATTAAAGGCCGCTTCCATATTGGGGGGCATCATAAAGGGAATGGGCCACTCACTATCTATAAACTCATAGGTCCAGGTGAGGCCTTTATCCTTGCTGCGACTTAATATTCGAGGGTACTGAATGCTATCAGAAGTTCCAAACCTGTTGCTGAAGTAATTCTGACTTTGCAAGAGCAACCATTCCCCTTTGGGGTTGATCTTAAATACGGGGTCTTGTAGGAGGGTATCAAAAGGATGCTGATGGTCCCGCATTTGTCCGCCTAAAGGACCGTCATGGTAATAAGGCTTATCGCTCATCCAAAGGGAGTCTTCCCCAAACAGCACAATTTTTTGACTTTGAGGGTCGAGGAATACCTCATAGCCTAGATCCCAAGCTCTAATGGTATCGGCGTGGTAGAGCTGAATCCCGCCCTTTTGGTTGATGGTAAATCTTCGTATTTGACGATACCCGCCGCAGGTGAAGCACAGGGAAATGAGGGTGTCCCCCTTAATGAGCAGATCGGTAAAATCATCATGGGGTTGGGCAAATTCGTCGTTTAAACCCGCACTAAGAATACGGGTAAAACCTTGCATCCAAAAAAGGGTTCCGGAGGCGGGGTGGAAGGCTAAACTATGTGCGGCAATGTCGGTGGTTTTCCCGAGCCCGGTAGCGGGAAGTTTTTTCCATACGATGTGCTTTGGGTGCTGTCCTTCCGATAGAAAGGCATAATAAATTTGATTGCCACCACTTTGCGCGGTGAAGATGATTTTTTGGCCTTGGTACTCAGCTATTTCAAAATCCCAAGTGAAGCCACCGTAAAACCCAAGGTTTTCGGGGGGACCAATGCTTTGGCCCCAGCTAAGGGAAGTGCTAAGTAGGCTTAAAAGTAAAAAGCGAATCATGCGAAGGGATTATCCTTCGAAGGTATTAAAGAATTAGGAATCAATTTCTAAGCAGGGCTTTAGCGCCAATCGTAGGCGCGGGGATTCGACTCCCTTTGGGCCTCTTGTAAAAACTGCAGGAACAACCCTTTCCGTTTGCCCTTTCGGTAGCGCTCGCTGCGGTAATCGCAATTCATGCCAATAAGCTCAAACAAATCTTGCTCAAAACGGGCTCGGGTAACGGTGTAAAAAGTTTCGCTGATGGCATCGAAATGCGAATTGGTGGTGCGCAGCTCTACACTCGGATATTCTGCCTGATAAAAGTGTAAGACGCTTACCGCTAAGTTTAAATCCTTATGGGCCGCTACAATGGCGCCACTTAAACTTTCGTTCGCGGTTAATTCAATGGCGGCCAGGTCCGTGAGAATTATGAGTACATTTTCCTCTTTACCGGTATGCTCGGATGCAATCTTTAAGGCCGCATCCAATCCGTAAATAGGCTTGGTTCCGCCTAAGGTTCCCTTTTCGGCTAAAAGCGCCATGGCCTTGGCTGCCGTAATTCCCATTCGCGGTCCTTGATAAATGGGGGCAGCCTCGTGGTTAAACAAAGTGATGGATACAAATGCCTGGGGAGGTACTCGCCCAAAGAGATAGTAAAATCCCTGTAAAGCGGCGGAGTTTTCTTCGGCCATAGAGCCCGAATAGTCGACTACAAAATGGTAATTAACAGTATCTGGAGGTTCCACTTCGCAAGGGCAGGCCTCGGCCGTAAGATTATGGTTGTTCCGACCTAAACTGCGAATCATGCCGGATATATTTCGGGGTGATTCGGAATAGGAATAAAAGTCTAAATAAGGTTGCAATTGCTGCAAGCCTCGCGCTTTGGCATCTACCTGTAAAAAAGTAAGTTTACGGGCATACCTTTCATTTTGCGTCTTTAAAAGTGCGATGAGCTCTGGGCTTACCCGAAAGCGTCCGTCGCTAATAAGCACGAGGCGCGCCGAATCTTGGACTTCGCTCCTCATACTCCTGCTCCCTAGCTTTAAACCCTCCAATACATTGGTAGCCCCGCGCAGTTTTTCGGCTTGTAATGCTTGGTCAATTTGGCGCGCGGTATGTTCATCCTTATAGCCACTATAAAGTAGGCTTGCGCCAGAGGCAAAACTGGTAAAAGATACCGGCAGGCCGGGAGGAAGACTGTTGAGAAAATGGCTGAGGCTAAGGCGTAAGGAATCGTAACGCCCTTTTTTACGCATCGATTCGGAGGCGTCTAAAACGAAGATATAAGGTTTGGGAGGAGTATTTGAAGCTGCTACTTTTTGTGTACAGCCACAGCTGTCTGTGGGGCCAATTTTCCGTAAACTCAGTTGGTCGAAATGGTAAAACGCCTGCGTGTGAAAGCCGTCTGCTTCGGGATGAACCCTTAGTCCTAAATCGCGCATGCTATCCGAGCGAGCATGACCAAACTTTCCCAAGCTGAGGTATCGTTCGCCGCCGCTGGCCGTAAAGCGAGTGCAGTATTGCTGCCATTTGGTATTGCTTAAGGCCTTATCGCCCCTAAAGTAAATGGAGGCGCTAAGGTTGAGGGGCTGATCGGAAGCGGCAATAAGGTCCTTATCGGGATGAAAAAGCACCCCCACATCACGGGCGGCAAGGATGGAGGTTCGATGCAGTAAGATGGAGATGCAAAAGCAGTATTCAGCTCCCGGCTCCAAAGCTTTTCGCAGGCTACCGCTGAGGTAGCTGTTGGATTCGAAATAGCGCGGATAGCCGATAAACATGCCTAAGGTATGGCGACCATCCCGGGCCTCCGCTACGTATTCTTCCGGCGCTTGAAAAACCAAGGGATAAGGATCATCATCCGTAAACCAATAAGGTAAGATGCTCTTTTTCTCTTCTAAATCATAAATGCCCGTTTCCCTTTCGCGGGAGTCCTCAAAGCTGGGATTGAAGATGAGGTTTTGCTGCCCCCATGAGGAGGAGGTTAGCAGGCTGAATACAAAAACAAAGTATAACCGCATCATTTTATTAGAAGCAGAAAAGATAGGAAAAGGTTTATTTAGTTGAGCGGTTGTGGCAGAAGGTGGAGGTAACCCACAAAAAAAAAGGAGCCTTGAATGGACTCCTTTTTTTAAATAGTTTCAACCATTAAGACTTACTCCACCCAATCGGCAATAAACAAGTTGGTGTTGCGCGTGCCACCATTATTGCGGTTAGAGGAGAAAATCAATTTGCTTCCATCAGGACTAAACATCGGGAAGGCATCGAATTGCTCATCAAAAGTAATTTGCTCTAAGCCAGTTCCGTCCACATTAATCATAAACAGATTGAAAGGGAATCCGCGCTTGGATTTGTGGTTCGAACTAAAGATAATCTTCTCTCCACTGGGGTGGAAGAATGGTGCCCAGTTGGCATTGCCTAATTCGGTCACCTGCTGCAAGTCGCTTCCATCAACATTACAAACGTAGAGTTCCATATCCGATGGCTTCACTAAGCCGCGGGCTAAAAGTGCTTTGTACTCGGCGATTTCTTCTGCCGTTTGTGGACGAGAAGCCCGGAAAACCAATTTAGTTCCATCAGGCGAAAAGAATGCCCCGCCATCATATCCTAGACCCGAGGTTACCTGCTTTTGGTCAGAGCCATCGAGGTTCATAGTCCACAGTTCTAAATCTCCCGAACGGGTAGAGGTAAACACAATTTTATCCCCATTAGGCGATACGGTTGGTTCGGCATCGTAGCCAGGGCTATTGGTTAGGGTATCTAAGATATTGCCTTCGAGGTCGGCCACGAAGATGTCGAAATCCTCATATATCGGCCATACATATCCTTCTTCACGACCGGGTTCGGGTGGACAAGCTTCTCCACCCAGGTGGGTAGAAGAATAAATAATAGTTGTATCGCCCGGAAGGAAGTACGAGCAGGTGGTGCGACCCATTCCGGTAGAAAGCATCTTCGGACGATTATTGATCAAGTCGTCTTCGGCAATATTGAAGTAGAAAATCTGATCACATTCGACCTCCCAGCCCTCATAGTTACTTTGAAAAACGGCCATGCTATTATCAAAGCTAAAGTAGGCCTCGGCATTATCGCCGCCAGCGGTTAACTGACGAATATTGGCTAAGTGTCCTTCCCCTTCATAGGCAAGTTCTACGACATTTTCTACGGTGGTGCTGTCACTGATTTCTTCTTCACCCTGCGCCTTTTCGCTCGATGGGTTTTGACAAGCACTGAGGATTAAACCACTAAGTAAGGCACTAGCCCAAGCTGTTTTTCTCATTTTTCTCTTCTTTAAAAGGGACCGGATCGTAGCCCGATGTTCCCCAAGGATGGCATTTTGATAATCGCTTAATTCCCAACCAGGTTCCTTTGAGTGGTCCCCAAATGCGAATCGCCTGTACGGTGTATTCGGAGCAAGTGGGGCTGTGTCGGCAAGAGCCTGGTGTGAGTGGCGAAATTAGGTATTGATAGATTCGCACCAAAAGGATAAATGGTGCACTGATAACTTTTTTTAGAAAATCGATCACCTTAGGATTTGATGCTAAAGGTGGCACCGTCTTTTCCGTCCTTCACTTCAATTCCCACGGCCGCTAGTTGATCGCGGATCGTGTCGCTTAAGGCGAAATTACGGTCGGCCCGCGCCTGCATACGCAGCTCCAATAATATTTGCACCACTTCTTCCAACTTATCCGATCCTCCTCCGGAGGCGGCATGCGCAATATCCTCTAAACCTAAAACCTCGAAAATAAAATCGTGTAGGGTGGTTTTAAGCAGTTCTAGATCGTTATCACTTAATCCACTGTCGCCCTCGCGCCCATTAATAAAGCTCGCAGCTTCGAATAACTGTGAAATTAAAACCGGGGAATTAAAATCATCGTTCATCGCGGCATAGCAGGAAGCGCGCCATTCTTGAACCGAAAAATCGGCCCCCGAGCCACTAGCTAAACCTTGTAATTTATGCCAGGCGCTCATTAATCGATGGTAGCCTTTTTCTGCCGCCATTAAAGCTTCGGAGCTAAAATCGAGCTGCGAGCCGTAATGGGCTTGCATCATAAAAAAGCGCGCAATCGTAGGATGAAAGCCTTTTTCCAGTTTATCGGTATCGCCGCTAAAAAGTTCCCTCGGAGATAAGGTGTTACCGGTGCTCTTGCTCATCTTTTGCCCGTTGAGGGTAAGCATATTGCCGTGCATCCAGTAGCGAGGACCCTTATGTCCGGTTCCGGCTTTATTTTGGGCAATTTCACATTCGTGATGCGGAAATTTAAGGTCCATTCCCCCGCCGTGAATGTCGAACTCTTCCCCCAAGTATTTGGTACTCATTACCGAGCACTCGAGGTGCCAACCAGGGAAGCCTTCGCCCCAAGGTGAGTTCCAGCGCATGATATGACTCGGACTCGCTTTTTTCCAAATGGCAAAATCGAGCGGACTCTCCTTTTCACTTTGAGCATCCAGTTCGCGTGTGCCGCTGATGAGTTCTTCTATTTTACGGCCGCTAAGCTCTCCGTAGTTTTCCGACTCATTGTACTTGGCCACGTTAAAGTACACCGAGCCATTCTTTTCGTAAGCCAAACCCGCTTCAATGATCTTAACAATCATGTCGATTTGTTCCACAATATGACCGGTGGCAGTGGGCTCAATAGAAGGGGGGATGGTATTGAACTTCGCTAAAACTTCATGGAAGTTTAAGGTGTAATTCTGCACAATCTCCATGGGCTCGAGCTGCTCTAAACGGGCGCGCTGCGCAATTTTATCTTCTCCTTCGTCGGCATCATTTTCCAAATGTCCCGCATCAGTAATATTGCGAACATAGCGCACCTTATAGCCTAAATGACGCAGGTAGCGGTAAACCATATCAAAGGAAATGAAGGTGCGACAATTACCCAGATGCACTTCGCTGTACACAGTGGGTCCACATACGTAAAGACCAAGGTGTGGGGCATTGAGGGCACTAAATTTTTCCTTCTTCCGACTTAAGGAATTGTATAGCATTAAGTCGTTTTCCTCGTATAAAGGCATGGTTCTGATTTTAAGCTCCGAAATGAGTATCTAAATTGATATAGTCGAGAAAATCTCGCTTTTTACTGTCTTCTTGGAAAGCCCCTCCAAACTCGGCGGTTACGGTGCTGCTTTCGATATCGCGAATGCCGCGAGAATTTACACAAAGGTGTTTGGCGTCAATCACGCAGGCCACATCCTTGGTGCCCAAAGCTTCCTGCAAGGCAGCCACAATTTGCTTGGTCATGCGCTCTTGCACTTGTGGACGCTTGGCGTAATAATCTACAATGCGGTTCATTTTGCTAAGACCGATTACCCGACCCTTAGAGATATAGGCGACGTGCGCCCGGCCAACAATGGGTAAAAAGTGGTGCTCGCAGGTGGAGTATACCACTATATTCTTTTCGACCAGCATTTCCCCGTACTGATACTTATTTTCAAAAGTGCTGGTACTGGGCTTTCGGTCGGGATGAAGTCCGCCAAAAATCTCTTGCACAAACATCTTTGCCACGCGCTTGGGGGTTCCTTTTAAACTATCGTCGTTAAGGTCGAGGCCCAAGGTGTCCATTATTTTTTCGAAATGCTCCTGGATGATGGCAATTTTGGCCGAATCTTCCATAGCAAAGGCATCCGCTTTAAGCGGAGTTTCCATATTCCCGTTGGAGATATGTAGATCGCCCTGTTCGTCGGGACGGTCTAATTGGTTTTCAGTGTTCACTGTCAATAAATTAGCAATACGCCGTGCGTAAACAATTGAGCCGGCAAAGGTAATACAATTAAGGCGTGTGTATGGTTTATCGATTGATTTCAGCAATATGATTATCGCCACCTAAAAAAAGGGACCTCAGTACTATACCGAGGTCCCTCTTTACTTTTATAGTTTATTGAAGCTTAGTCCATTTCCCCATCTAAATACGGCGCACCGCTATTCAGAAGGATACTGTAGAAATTCTTCAATTCGCTTTCAATGCGATTTAACTCAGTTTCGAAAGGTAATTTCTCCTGCTGTAAAATCCGCATGTTTTTACGCTGCTCGCCCGTTGGGGCAGAGGTCGTGGAGTAGGAGTTCCAAATCGCCGAATTGAGGCGGTCCATCATCGAAGGGGCCGTTTCAAATTCATGCTTACTGCGGATGCGGTCGCCGCGCATCTTAATAGCAAGATTGTTAAGTTCCTTCTCGATTTTTTGCAAATCATTTAAAATGGTGAGGGGTGCGCCGGGAGTATTACGGGCTAAAGCTTTAAGTTCCTTACAACGCTTATCGAGCTTGCTGTATAGTTGCGAGAGGGCTACCAAGTCGCGACGTAAGGTTTCCAAACTATCCTGGAAGGCGACCAACTTGCGGTAGTCGGCTGCTCTAAAGCTGTTGTTATTCATCCACTTCAGCTCAAAGCTTTGCTTTACATTGAGGGGGCGAAGGGTGCCATTTTCGGAAATGAATACTTCTACCTGATAGGTTCCGGGAGGAGCTAAATTTGCCGAGCCCGCCTGAGTGAAGGGCTCCCCACGAGTGGAAGCGTAAGAGCGGTTGCCTAAGCTGCCATCCCAATAGTAACGGTTTAATCCTTTAGAAGGTCTAGCGGTAAGGCGGCGGATTTCATTGTCTTCTTCATCCATAATTACGAAAAGCAGGTAATTCGACTCTTCTTCCTCCTCAGCCCGCAAGCGCTCAATACTCGGGTAAATCACATCTTTACCTTCTTTGCGGGCTTTCGATTCTACTTCTTTGCGCTTTGATTTTAGGCCTTTCGCCAAATCTTTGATGTAAAGATTAAAAGTAACCTCCCGCTTGGGATTAGGAGCAGAGTAGTAATTGGCTCCCATAAAGCCGGTAGAGCCATAGCCCAAAGGATTCGCTTCGAAGAAAACCGTGGCTGGCTTAGTAGGGAATAGATGCGCTTCATTTTGCAAAACCGTTTCATTCAAATCACGAAGGGCACTGTAGTCGTCGAGAATGTAAAATCCGCGACCAAAGGTGGCGAGTACCAAATCATTTTCGCGACGTTGAATTTCCAAGTCTCTAACCGCAATGGTAGGCAAGCCGGCACTTAAGGCACGCCAGGAGCTTCCTCCATTAATGGTAAAGTGCACCCCAAACTCGGTTCCGATAAAAAAGAGGTTCTTATTTACATGATCTTGGCGCATGGCAAACACCGAACCGCGCTCCGGTAAATCACTATGCATCTTGGTCCAAGATTCGCCCTTATCGGTACTCTTTAAAACATAAGGTTTAAAGTCGCCATTCTTATGATTGTTGAACAAGGCATATACCGTGTTTTCATCGTATAAGTCGGCCATTACCTGGTTAACGTAGGTGTTTTTAGGAACCCCGGGGAAGTCGCTAATCTTGCGCCAGTTTTTACCACCGTCTTCCGTAACCTGAATTAAGCCATCATCGGTACCAATGTAAATCAGTCCTTCTTTTAGAGGGGATTCATCGAGGGCAACGATATTCCCGTAAATCGAAGTTGATTTATCGTAGGCAATCGCGTCTACCGATTGCACTTTACCCATCACCTTAAGACTGTGGCGGTCGATCTGCTGACTTAAATCGGGAGAGATTACCTTCCAGGTATTCCCACGATCATCGCTTCGGAACACTTTGTTGGCGGCAAAGTAAAGGCGTTTATGATTGTGTGGACTAATCAATAAGGGCGCGTCCCAATTCCAACGGTAGGCTTTTTCGCCTTTGTCGGGACTGGGTTTAATGCCTACACTTTCGCCACTCACTTTATCGTAGCGTACCAGCCATCCGTATTGGGCTTGAGCATAAACAATATTGGGGTCTTTAGGGTCTACCTGACTTTCAAAACCATCGCCGGTATTGGTTACAAACCAATCGGAATTAACTACTCCTCGGGAGTTGATGGTTTGGGACGGACCTCCTAAGCTAAAGTTGTCTTGGGTTCCCCCGTACACATTGTAGAAGGGCTCGGCATTATCAACCGCTACGCGATAAAATTGGGTTACCGGTAAATTGGGTTTAAAATGCCAATTGTCGGCTCCATCCCAAGTCTCGTATAAACCGCCATCGCAACCGGCAATCATTTGCTTGGTATCCATGGGATTTATCCAAAGGCAGTGGTTATCTACGTGTTTGTTGGCTTCGGGAACACTATTCCAGGTTTTTCCGCCATCCTTACTCACATGCATGTAGGTATCCATGGAGTATACCGTTTCGGGATCTTGGGGATCTACTACAATTTCTACGTAGTAATTACCACTAGTAGCATAGCTATCTAACTTTCGGAAGGAAGCGCCCCGATCATCGCTGCGGTAAAAACCGTGTCCTTCTACCATGGCATACACCAAGTCGGGATTGTGCTTGCTCAAGCCAAGGCTGATACGACCTTTCTCCCCGGGAAGCCCTTTTTTAAGCTCCTTCCAGGTTTTACCACCGTCTTCACTTTTGTAGATGCCACTTTCGGGTCCACCACTTACATAGGTCCACACGTGGCGACGACGTTGATGTGCGGCGGCGTATAAAACATTAGGATTGTTGGGGTCGAAGTGTACTTCGTTAAAGCCGGTATGTTCGGATACATCCAAAACCTTTTCCCAGCTGCTGCCGCCGTCTTCGGTCATGTAAATACCACGATCCCCTCCAGCACTCCAAAGCGGACCATAGGCCGCAACAAATACCTTATTAGAGTTATTAGGGTGGATGGCAATCATGCCAATGTGTTCCGAGTTTTCCAGACCTACTTTTTGGAATGATTTTCCGCCATCTTCACTTTTGTAGAGACCGTCTCCGTAGGGTACCGAGCGTTGATTATTATTTTCTCCAGAGCCTACCCAAACCACATTAGGATTATTAGGGTCGAGACTAATACAGCCAATGGAGTAAGAGGACTGCCCATCGAAAATCGGCTTAAAGGTGGTCCCGTGATTAGTGGTTTTCCACAAACCACCACTGGCTACGCCCACGTAGTATTCGCTGTGGTTTTGAGGGTTAACCGCAATATCGGCGATACGTCCGGAAGTTAAGGCCGGACCAATACTTCGAAAACTGAGTCCACTTAAGCTCACCTTGTTTACCAAGGAGTCTTGCGCAAATGCGCCCAGGCTCAGCAGTAAACTGAGGCTTAAAATCTTAATTCGATGCATAGCTGTACTTTAAATAGATTGCTTCGTTGAGAGGCCCGAATTTAACCAATATTTGAAGTCTCCCTAGCTTCCTTGAGAAAATAGGACGTAATTACGGCAACAAGAATAAAATCCGAAATCTTCTTACTTGGCTTGGTTGGGGGGAGTTTTTTGGGGATTGGTGGATTGGTGGATTGGTGGACTGGGTTTTGTGGGGATTGCTTCAACGCAGAGAACGAGGAGTTTCGCGGAGGATTTCCCTTTTGAGTTACGAAACCAGCTTAAGGAGACATCCCCTTCAAGGGTTTACGGGCTGTGAAACGGGGTAGTTGCTTTTATTGTTCCTTAAGGACCAGGAAAGAAATCTTAACCACACCTTCATTTAATTTTTCGGGTAGGAAAGTTAACCCTACCCCACTTCCGACACAACATGAGACTTTCCTATGGAAGAAGAGTAGTAGTTTTCAAGAATGAAATAATCTAATAGGGAGCATCGCGACCGGTCTCAGTTCTAACAAGGAGCGCAGCGACTGGTCTATGTTCTGCCGAAGGCAAAGCCGCAGGCTAAAACTTCACCGTCACTCCCGCAATAATGTTATTCGAAACCTCGGTCATGCTAAGATCTTGTAAAACTTCAAGAGCGTTGCCATTGGCATCGAGACCACGATATAAGGGATAACTCCGATCACGCTGACTATTAATATAGGCCAGGTCGAAACTCCAAGGTCCGCTTTTAAACCCGATTCCAAAACTTAATGCGGTAAGTTCTCCGCTAGCTTGATTTTGGGCGGCTTCTTCGTACACGGCTTCGTCGAGGCGATAGCCTGCTCTTAAGAATAAGGCTCTTAATCGGAGCTCAGCTCCTACCGAGATGGTTTGCCGTCCACTTCGATATAAGGCATCGATTCCAGGTTGATAATCGCTTTGCAGCAAGTCCTCCGTAATATTAAAGCTTCGCGAGTTGGTGTAAAGGCGGGTGTTACCCTGACTTTGATATTGATAATCGGCACTAAGGATAAAGGCCTTCCCCAAAACCGTGGCCATCCCCAGGCGGTAAATGGCTGGTGTGCGTAATCTGTAGGCATACTGACCGGTTTCAATGATGGAACTTTCGGTGGCGCGACCTACCCCCGGCTCGGGCTCTACCGCCCAATTAGCGGTTACATCCACCTCGTAAAATTGATTTACGGTGTACCAGCTACTGGTTTGTACCGAGCCGCCAAGTCTAAACTGAGGAATGGGGCGATAAATAAAGCCAAACTTCATATTAAAGCCATTGCCATTGATGTCGTTTAAGCGACGAAAGGTATAGCTAGTAGCGCTGTAGGGAGGATTCGAATTGTTGAGGTTCGCCTCGGTAATAAACTCTTCGCGACGAAAGTTGAGGGTGGGGAAGCCAAAGGATAAACCGTAATACAGTTTACCGCCCTGGTCGAGGGCCATCACGATATTGGTTTCATTAAAAGACCCGTCCTGATTAAAACTATAGCTTAAGTCGCTGTTAGCAATTATTTCGCCGTTCACCACTTCACCATAGGCAAAGCCATTTTCTAAAATGGTATCGTTTTGCGAAACTAAGAGGTAAGATTGCCAAGCGGCATAGGCATCCCAGGAAATATCGTCGATGTGCTGACCCTGCGAAATTTCGGACCAATACTCACCAAGGGTGTAGTTGTTGTTTACCTGTGAGATGTTAAAGTTGCGATCAAAATCGGCCAGCTTGGTGGTGCTAAAGGCTAATGAAAAACGATTCTTGGAATCGGGATTGAGAATCAAATTAAGGCCTACATTTTCAAAAATCACGTTTAAGTTTCGCTCGGTACCACTTTGATTGTAGAAGTTGGAGTAGTTGCCGGAACGGTCGTTAAAGCCAAGGCTAAAACTTAAATCGCTGTGAAGGTTTACGGCAGAAGATGCGGGGTTAATCGCGTAGGCGCTAGGGTCGTTACCCAGTGCGGTAAAAGCACCCCCCATTGCCGTAAATCGGGGGGTGCCATGTACATTTCTCAGTTGAAAAAGTTCCACATCATCTGGGGTTTGGGCTTGCAGAAGACCGCCACAGATGCTAAGGAGTAAAAGGGCTAGTTTTTTCATTTTTCGTTTTATCTAGTTTCCAATTAGCGTCCGCCACGTGATCCACGGCTAGAGCTTGAAGAGCGACTGCTGCCTGAAGAGCGGCTTCCGCTGCTGCTTCTTGAAGAACCGGAGGAGCGACTCGCACCAGAACTACGTGAAGAGCTTGAAGAGCGGTTGTAAGAGCGACTTTGACTGCTGCGACTAGAGCTACTCGGCGTGTAGCTATTGCTACGACTGCTTGAGCTACTGTTGGCGCGACTGCGACTCGAGTTGCTCGGAGTATAGCTTCTTTGGCTACTACTGCGACTGCTGGAGTTCGCTCGGCTCGAACTGGAGTTATTACGCTGTTGGAAGTTTTGACTTCTTTGGCTACGACTCTGGTAGGTGCTCTGGGTATTTGTACGGCTAGGCGTACTGCTTCCCGCTCTACTGCTATTGCTTCTGTTTCCTTGGTAAGTGGATCTAGTAGTCGTAGTTCCTCTGGATGAGGCCGAACTGCTGCTGCGGCTTGCGCTACGGTTGCTCGCGGTGTAGTTGCTGCTGCGTCCAACATTACTATTATAACTGCTGGTACGTACAGTTCTAGAACTGTTGCTTGCAGTGCTGCGGTTTCCAGCGCTTACGCGAGAAGAGCTACTAGCGGTTCTGCGGTTGATATTGTTATCACTAAAGCGACTAGAACGGGTGGCGCGAACTTCGGAGCGGTTTCCTCTTCCAGAAGTGCTGGCGTAGGTTTTACCTCTGCTGCTACGACCGTTGGTGGCATATGCGCTGCGGCGACTTATTAGTCCACCACCATACCCGTTGTATGATCCGGCACGGCCAAAGCGACCTCGTGGTCCCGAGTAGATACGATTGCGTCCGTAGTAATAAGAACCGGCAAATAAACCATCATTGTATCCAGCCCAGTAGCCGTTGTTAAATCCTCGATTCCATCCCCAGCCGCGGTTCCAACCCCAGCCACGATTCCAACCCCAACCAGCGTTCCAACCCCAACCAGCGTTCCATCCCCAGCCAGCGTTCCAGCCGATTCCGGCATTCCATCCCCAAGTAGGTCCCCAGGCACTGCAGTACCATGGGTCGAAGAAGGGATCATAAAAATAATTGTTGAAAGGCGATCCCCAGTTGTTCATATAGAAGGGGGCATTCCAGGAAGGATCGCGGTAGTAATTGTTGATTACGGTTGTGCCGCCATTTCCGGCTAAAGATTGATTAGCAGCGGAATTATCGTTGGGGTCGAAGTAATCGAGTTCTTGACTTTGACCTTGATTTGGGTCTACATCCTCTAAGGTAAAGTCATTAGCGCTATTGCTTTGGTTTTGGGCAACAGCCGGACTGCCGTAGAGGCCGTCGTCGTAATAGTTATTTACAGTTTGTGTTTTGGAGCCGCATGCACTTAGTGCGAATATGCTGGCTATCGAAAGGACTATTAGCTTTTTCATGACTTTCATTTTAGGGATTTCTTAAATACTTAGTTTTGCCGTGTAGGATAAATACAAACTCCATACCAAGTTACAAATTAATGGCTCAGAAGTTAACCAAACGCGCAGAGGACTACTCGAAATGGTACAATGAATTGGTCGTTCGCGCTGATCTTGCAGAGAACAGTGCGGTACGTGGCTCCATGGTAATCAAACCTTATGGTTTTGCTATTTGGGAACGTATGCAAGGCGAATTGGATCGTATGTTTAAGGAAACCGGTCACGAAAATGCCTATTTCCCCTTATTCATTCCAAAATCCTTCTTTTCTAAAGAAGCCAGTCATGTAGAAGGCTTTGCCAAAGAATGTGCGGTGGTTACGCATTATAGACTAAAGAATGATGAGGAAGGTAAGGGCGTTGTAGTAGACCCTGAAGCCCGATTGGAAGAAGAGCTTATTGTGCGTCCCACCTCAGAGACCATTATTTGGGATACTTACCGTAACTGGGTGCAGAGCTATCGGGATTTACCGCTTAAAATAAATCAATGGGCCAATGTGGTGCGCTGGGAAATGCGAACCCGTTTGTTTTTGCGTACCGCCGAATTTCTTTGGCAAGAGGGTCATACCGCACATGCCACCGAAAAGGAGGCCGTTGAAGAAGCGGAAACCATGTTAAAGGTTTACGCCGAATTCGTAGAAAACTTTATGGCCATCCCTGTGGTACAAGGAGTGAAAACCGCCAGCGAGCGCTTTGCCGGTGCGGTAGAAACCTATTGTATCGAAGCAATGATGCAGGATGGAAAAGCCCTGCAAGCCGGAACGAGTCATTTCCTTGGTCAGAACTTTGCCAAAGCCTTTGATGTAAAATACGCTTCTAAGGAAGGAAAGGAAGAATACGTTTGGGCTACCTCTTGGGGAGTATCCACCCGCTTAATGGGGGCTTTGGTTATGACCCATTCGGATGATCAGGGATTGGTTTTACCGCCCAATTTGGCACCTTATCAAGTAGTGATTGTGCCTATTTATCGTGGTGAAGAACAGCTGGAGCAGATTAGTGCCAAGGTAGCAGACTTACAAAAGGCTTTACGCTCCAAAGGCATTCGGGTGAAATACGATAATCGGGATACCCATAAACCCGGTTGGAAATTTGCCGAGTATGAATTGAAAGGGGTGCCCATGCGTATTGCCATCGGGCCTCGCGATTTGGAGAACAATACCGTGGAGCTGGCGCGCCGAGATACTTTAAGTAAAGAGGTTGTGGCCATGGATGGTATTGCAGATTTAATTCAATCCCGATTAGAAGATATTCAATCCAACCTGCTCAAAAAGGCCAACGACTTTAGAGCAGAGCACTCCTATACCGCCGACGATTACGAAGATTTTAAAGCGAAAATTGAGGCCGGTGGTTTTGTTTACGCCCATTGGGATGGAACAGCCGAAACCGAAGAAAAAATAAAAGGCGAAACTAAAGCAACCATTCGTTGCATTCCTCTCGACCAAAAGGAAGAGAGTGGCAAGTGCATTTACAGTGGTAAACCGAGTTCGGGTCGCGTGATTTTCGCGAAGGCATATTAAGTTTATTGTCCTGTTTTTCAAGCGTTTGTGAAAAGTGATAAAAAAAGAGTGTATTTTTTTCTCAAGACCTTTGCAGAATCCCGAAATGCACTTACATTTGCAAACCCAAAATTAAACGGGACACATAAGGCCCCTTCGTCTATCGGTTAGGACGCCAGGTTTTCATCCTGGAAAGAGGAGTTCGATTCTCCTAGGGGCTGCAAGAAAATTGTTATGGCAAATCACAAGTCTGCATTAAAAAGAGTTCGCGCTAACGAAAAGAAGCGTGTATTAAATCGTTACCAGCATAAAACTGCCCGTAATGCGGTTCGCGACCTTCGCGAAGAAACGGACAAAGGTGCTGCGGAAAAGCGTTTACCAGAGGTAATGTCGATGGTAGATAAGCTTGCCAAGAAAAACATTATTCACAGCAAAAAGGCTTCTAACCTTAAAAGTAGTTTAGCAAGCCACGTGAACGCTCTCTAAGAGTTGTTTAATAATTTTAAAGCCCTTCAGCATTTGCTCGAAGGGCTTTTTTTGTTTTAAATACACCCTATGTCAATAAAGGAAAATCTGGAAGAGATTCGCAAGGCGATTGGTGCCCATGTTCAATTAGTGGCGGTTTCCAAAACCAAACCGGTTTCGGCCATTGAAGAAGCGTATGCGACCGGACAACGGGTTTTTGGTGAAAATCGTATTCAGGAAATGGCGGAGAAAGCGGAACTTCTCCCTAAGGATATTGAATGGCATATGATTGGCCATGTGCAGGATAATAAGATTAAGTATATGGCGCCCTTCGTGAGCTTGGTACATGGAATGGATAAGCCCAAACGACTTAAGGCCCTTAATAAAGAAGCAGCCAAGGTGGATCGGGTAATCGACTGCCTGGTGCAGATTCACATTGCTAAAGAAGACAGTAAGTTTGGATTTGATTTCGACGAAGCCCGTAACTTATTTGAGCAAAACCTAGAGGAGAAGTATCCCAATATTCGGGTACGAGGATTAATGGGGATGGCCACCTTTACGGATGATCAGGAGCAAGTGCGTGGCGAGTTTCGGGCCTTAGCCGATTTCTTTAAGGAAATGCAGTCGCAATCCTTTAGCAAAAGCTATTTTGATATCCTAAGTATGGGAATGAGCGGGGATTATAAAATTGCGCTAGCCGAAGGCTCTAATATGGTGCGGATTGGCTCCAGTATTTTCGGGGCACGGAATTAGGAATAAAAAAACCTCGCTAGTTTTAAACTGCGAGGTTTCTTTTTAATAGGCGTCGGTGAGCCCAATTACCAAGCCCATTACCGGTCGGATGCCACTATCGTATTCATAGCCCGGTCCCAAGTAATCGAGGCTGTAAGTTTCCCCCTTGTACTGCGGCGCCTGCAGCTCCGAGGCGTTTTCGAGATATTCATAGCTAAGCCCAAAGTAGACCTCGAAGAACAGATTCTTGTAGCTATTTTGCCAACCAATCAGGGCTTCGTAACCTAAGCTAAAGGGCTGGTCGGTAAAGCTTACATCCCGATATTCTAAAAAGGTGTTGCCATTACTTTGATAGGGATCCCAAACGGTGGCGTCGAATTCTAACTTAGAATAACCAAAGCGTACCCCATGGCGAAAGGTGAACATATCGTAGTTATCCAAAGGGATAAAGATTTTATGAAAAAATCCGCCTTTAAAAGCCCAAATGGTACGTTGGTATAAATCCGACTCATTAAATGATTGATAATAGGGACGTGAAACCCGAATACCGATATGTTGCTTTTCGGTGATGGCCATACTCGCATCAATAGCAATGGAAGGAATAATCACTTCGGAGGCCACCAAGCCAACTTGCCATTGCGGGGTTTTGAGATCAGCCGCCGAGCTGGAACTGCTTTGCGCCATTAAGCCCAAGCCAATTAAACAGCTGAGAATGGTAAAACTGAGCTTTTTCATTACAATTCACTTAGAAGGTTAAGTTTTCCATTTTGAAAGCGGTATTGACTTAATCCATCTTCCGCTACGGCAATGATAAGGTCGGTGTATACAATCAAGTCGAAGGCATCGAAATCTTCATCCACATCTAAAATTTTAAGCGCTTGAGGATCGGATACATCCAAAACCTTTAATCCATTATCGCAAACCAGCAAGGTGTCGCCATAAATTCCCAAACCACGGGGGTTTACCATTGGGAAGCTACTCACCAACTGAGGATTGCGAAGGTCACGGATATCGACAATATCCAATTGGTTTACCCCGCGCCAGCAAAAGTTATTATTCTGCTCGGTGCGCAAGGTAACGTAGGCATAATCCTTATTGGCTACCACCGGATCGCAGGATACAATATGCTGGTAGGTACTCAATCGTTCGATGCTGGGGGCATTGCTAACATCGTAAATAAACATGCCCGAAGTGGAGCCTATAAATATGGTATTGGTATCGCGGGTGAAGATGGTCTCCACATCCGTAAATAATTCATGCTTACTTAAGTAAATCGCGTTGGAATTATTGGAGATGTCGAAAACATTAAGACTACGACCATGCACAGCGTATAGATGATCGCCTGCTATAGTGAAGCGGGCCAGGCTACCACCTTGACCCGTGGTTTCGCCGCCGGTAGCTAAATCGTTTCCAGAATCGGACTCACAAGCCCAAAGCATTCCGAAAATTAAGGGGAGGATTAAATAATTTTTCATTTTTCTTTCCATTTTACAATCACGGTATTTTCGGGGCGGTTGTTGAGGTCGCTACTGGGGTAGCCATCGGGAGCGGGCAGCTCGGGGAATACATCGCGATTGCGATCTACCACCTGTACCTTCTGACCTGCCTGATCGTAAGAAATCACGATAAGGTCTACTGCGTTATCGGCATAAATAAAGTCGTTTTTAATGGCGATATCCACATTACCGGGAATGGTAATGAAACCGATATTTACGGGATTGGAAGGGTCGGTATTATCAATCACATGAACCCCTTCAAAACGCTCGTTGATGAAGAGCAAGTTTTGGTAGCGGTAAATTTTCCCAAATTCATTGATGGTTTGGGGGTCTACCAATTTAATGGAGTTTTCGAGCGCGTTCCGCTCCATTAATATGGGCTTATAAGCGGAGTCGTAATAGTAATCGCCCCATTCATTGGGGAAGCAACTGCTTAAAAGGAAAAGGGATAAAACAGCTGCCAAGGCTGGGTTCTTCATAGTGAACTTTTACCCTTAGATGCATCAGTTCTCCCAGAGGTTGGAAGTCGAGGGTAATTAACGACGATTTCTTTGGTAATAGTCGTAGCGGAAGTCGAAACCGATTCGCAATGAGGGTCTTAATTGTCGGAAATTATCCAGGCCACCGGCGAATTCGACCCGTAAAATTTTGAAGATATTATCAAAACCAAAAAAGACTTCTATAAAGGCACGTTCATCCAAAAGGTGCAAGGAGTTAAAGCCAACTAGGCTATGCACCTTATAGCGTCGCAAGAATTCGATATTGGAGAGTAAAGCCCCGTCGAAATTATGTTCGTAGTGTAGTTCCAAGTAAGCATCCGTAGTACTATAGGTGTAGTATGGTAGGGTACTAAACTGTTTAATCCGGGCCGAGCGGTCGGTGCTGGGTTGCAAAAAGAAGATTTGAACCCCATCGAAGTGGGCGTAATCGATAAAGGGTACTTCTTGATTGCGCAGAAAGTGGCCTCCGCTTATATCAAATTGGGATAGTCCAATATTGGCCCATCTAAATTGATGTTGAATGCCTAGGCTGTGAAAGATGTAATCAGTTTCGGCATTGAGGATGGGGCTGCCAATGCGAAGGTCATAGTAAATCTTTGGGGCCCGTACCACTAGGGTTTGTCGACCCTTTAATACATTTTGAAACCTTTGGCTGTAACGCTTTTCATAGCGATCCTTAAATTGATAGCTAAGGCTGAGGTCGATGCGGGCCGAGTTATGGGCACGAAATCCACCGGGGGTAATATTAGGGGCAAAACCTAAATTGTTGGTTTCGTAAACCGCATCGGGATTAATCAGATTAAAATTAGTGTTGTTAAACAAGGGATACCGCCAGGCGTACTCTAAATCGAGGCCTACCACTAAACCGCTCATAGATTCCCCTTGGTAGTGGAGTTTAAAGTAATCTTTACCGTAGAGGTTAATATAATTGAGGGCCAAGCCTAAATTGTACACCGTATTTAAAACCGGGAGAATAGGCTCTTCTTCATTAAACTGCTTATAGTCGGTTCCCGCTTCTAAGCTTATATTAAGGGGGAAATTGATATCGCTTTGCCAATTCAGTTCAATAAGGGGCTTGAGTCTTTGTTCGGCGGTACCCCAACGTCCTTGCAGGCGCAGGCTAATTTCGCGGTCCTTATCGGCGTAACCAAAGCGAGTTTGACCACGCCAATAAACGCCTTCTACCGGATTAAAGCCCAAACCTTTATAAATAGGCGGTAAATCCCAAAACCAGTCACCATAACGACGGGTAAAGCCTCGATACAAGTTTTTGTAAAAGTAATAGTGCCCCGGATCCAAGCGGCTGCTGCCGAAGGTTCTAAACTGCTGGGCTTTTTTAGGGGCAATTAATAGGGAGTCTTGGTAGCGTTCCAGTTCTGGAGCTCTGTCCCAGCTTTCCCAGTAGGAACTGTCGGAATTAAACTCTGATTCCCGCAGGTCAAACACTAAATCGTCGAATTCACTTTTGGTCCAATGCTCGCGATATTGAAAGTTTTCGTACTGATGGAAAACCTGGTAATAGCCTTTGTAGCCAAATAGGTTGAGGTAAAGTTCAATACTTTGTGATTGCGCGGTATACAATCCCGATTCCCAATCGAAGCGCTGCGATATGGCGATGCTATCCATCAGCTCCAGCTGATTATTGGCCGAAATGTTAAAGTCGGCCGAAAGGGGTAAACCCTGCGGTATATACAATTCGATATGCCCTGATAAAGCAGGATACTTTTCCTTTAAAGGCCGGAAATGAAAGCGCACCACTTCCTTTTGCGGGTTATAATCAATAAGAATAAAGCTGTATAAGCTTTTACCCTCCTCACTGAGGGGACTCACAAAGCCTCGATCAAAAGCTTCATTGAGGTAAATCCGCTTTTGCATAAGGTTAAAATCGTAAGCTGGCAACTGCTGCCAGTTAGGGATGGGAACTTTCCCCGATTCCCGTTTAATGATAACATCCTGAAAATAGTGCAGGTTGTCGCCATAATGCGCATCAATCAACGCTTCGGAGAAATAGGCCAGTCCAGTATCTTTTTCGGCCGGAATAACAATGCCCGAGAGGGGCCAAATATCAAAAGGAACCGCCTGTACCTGGGCCTTACAGGTTTCTTTAAATCGGGCCTTATAGCTATGATATTGCTTTAAGTTTTGCTCACGTAATCCTCGGGCATGATCTAAAATAGAATCTAAATCCACTGCCTGCGCTTTAATTTCCGATGGGAAAGCGAAGAAAAAGCTGCTGAGAAGAATCAGTAATCGAGTATGTAAGGCAGGCGTAATGCTCATTGAGGCACAAAGAAAAGACATAAGCTTAGCTAAGCCCTAATTTTTTTGAAATATGGATATCTTCGTTGCGTGTTTTGTGTGATTGATATCGAATCGAGTGGAGGTCCTTTTGGTAGAGAGGCCATGATCGAAATTGCTGCCTTCCGCTATGATGGAGAGGAGATTGTAGATCAATTGATCAGCCTGGTGCATCCTCACCGTAAGGTGCAGCCCTATGTTTCGAAGATAACCGGCATTACCGAAAAGATGCTGATTCGAGCACCACGCTTTCATGAAATCGCCAAGCGTATTTTGGAGATTACCGAGGATGCTGTGATAGTGGGGCATAATGTAGAGTTCGATTATCGAATGATTCGTCAGGAGTTTGATCGTTTAGGCTATCAATTCGAACGCTCCACTTTAGATACCATTGCCTTGGCCGAGCAATTGATTCCAGGGCTTAAGAGTTATGGTCTTGATAATTTATGCGAGGAATTAGGTCTAAGCCGGCCTGCAAAACATCGTGCCGAACACGATGCTCGCGCCACCTTGGAACTTTTCGAAATCCTACGCGATAAAGATCAAAGCAAAGGCATCAACTCTTTTGAGCAAAGTATCTTAGAAGGAGATTATCACAAGGATAAAATTCGAGATTTACTCCGTTCCGTTAAGCATAACCGCGGCATCTTCTATTTGCATGATCGACATGGGAAGCTCCTTTACTTAGGTGCTTCCGATAATATCAAAGCGGCCATTAATCGTCTTTTTATGGGCGATGGCGAACGTATAGTGGCTCTTAAAGATCAGTCGCATTCGCTTAAAGTAGAGGCAACCGGGAATTGGCTCTTGGCTCGTATTAAGAAAGATGAAGAGCTGGAGAATAGCAAGCCGCCTTTTAACCGCTTGCAAAAAACCGATTTAAAGTTGGGTATTTTTGCCGACTTCCGCAATGAGCCGCCTAGCTTAAAAGTGATGGAGCTTAAGGAAGCGGGGAAAAAGAAGCCTCTATTAAAGGTAGGAAGTTTTACCGCAGCCAATCGAGCCTTAAGAATGTACCAGAGAGGCAAGGATAAAGATAATAAGCTGGCTCTTTTAAATGCTTTAAAGGACTTTCCCGAACAAGCCCTGGTTCAGGCTAAGGGGCGCCAAAGTGCTGAAAGAGCCGTTTTTGTGATCGAAGGCAAGCAGATTAAAGGCTATCTCTTTTACAAGCTGAATGATAAGCTGAAATCTTGGGATCGCGTGCATCACCTCATGACCAGCGTGCATCCAGAGGAGCATTATCTGGACCTGCTTAAATTAGGACTCCTTTCGGGAGAGTTTAGCTTTTTAGATTTAGCCCCAAGTAAGGATTAAAACAATTCAAAGCCTAAGCAAACCAATAACTGACTGGTGCGTAGATCTACCTGATAGTTGGTTTGATCTACAATCAAGTTAGAGGCCCAAGGCGAAAAAGCACCTTCGTAGCGCACATCAATAATTAGTTTACTGAATTGTAATCCGGCCCCTATTTGATAGCCAAAAGTTCCCGATTCGAGGTCGGTGCTTACATTGCCGCTCAGGTCACTAATGTTAGCGCTATAGACTGGTCCGGCCATTAAACGCAAGGGACCAAAGTCGGTACCAATTAAAAGGGGGATATCCACCCGACTAAGATCAAGTTCCAAGCTTCGTAAATCGCCGGTTCCTACCTGGTCGGCATTAATACTTTGATTGATTTGGGAGAAAATGACCTCCGGCTGAATAAAGAAGGCGGGAGCATCAATTTTGAAATACAAGCCAGCGTGAAAGCTCAACTCTCTTTCGGCGTCTTCCATATCCTGAATGGCTTGCTGGGCACTCTCGAAATCGCTGATGCCAGCTTTAGCTAAGCCTACTCCGGCCCGAAGTCCGAAATCAAGCTGGGCATTAAGGGCGGTGCTTAGGCTAAATAGGACGGCGAGGTAAAAGGTCTTTTTCATGATAACTGCTTTAAGTGTTGTAAAACGTTTTCTTGAATACGTGTTTCGGGGTCATTCGAGTTTTGGGCTTCAAAAGACTGCCCCGTAATTTTTTCGAAGAGCTCTGCATATCGATCGGATACTTCCTGTACAAAAGCCTCGGTCATCTCGGGGACCTTTTGTCCATCTTTACCCTGAAAGCCATTCGCCATCAGCCATTCCCGCACAAACTCCTTACTTAACTGCCTTTGCGGTTCGCCGGCCTGAAGTCTTTCCTCATAACCTTCGGCATAAAAGTAGCGTGAGGAGTCGGGGGTGTGAATTTCATCGATAAGGATAATTTCTCCCTGAGCGTTTTTTCCGAATTCATATTTGGTATCCACCAAAATAAGCCCACGTTCTTTAGCCATGGCCTGCCCCTTTTGGAAGAGGGCTTTGGTATAGGCTTCAAGTTGCAGGTAATCGCTTTCACTAACAATGCCCTGGGCCAAAATGGCCTCCCGGCTAATATCTTCATCATGTAAGCCTTGATCTGCCTTGGTAGTAGGGGTGATAATAGCTTCTGGGAAAGCTTGATTTTCGACCATTCCCTCCGGTAGGGCTACCCCGCAAAGTTCCCGCAAGCCACTTTTATAGGTGCGCCAGGCATGGCCGGTTAGGTAGCCTCGAATAACCATTTCTACTTTAAAGGGTTCGGCTTTAGTGCCGATGGTCACCATGGGGTCGGCCATCACCTTTTTCCAATTGGGAACAATGTCCTCTGTAGCATCAAGGAAGTAGTTCGCAATTTGATTAAGTACCTGCCCCTTGCCGGGAATGCCTTTGGGGAGCACCACGTCAAAAGCCGAAATTCGATCGGAGGCGACCATTACCAAAAGCTCATTTTCGAGGCTGTACACATCCCTTACCTTACCCTGGTAAAAATGGGTTTGACCCGGGAAATTGAAATTAGTTTTTGTCAGTGCTTTCATTTTTGTCGTAAGCGCGGATTATGTTTTTCACCAATTGGTGACGAATTACATCGTTTTCTTCTAGGAATATAATGTCGATGCCTTCAATGTTTTTCAAGATGCGCAGTGCTTCCTTTAAGCCCGAAACTTGTTTGCGGGGCAAATCAATTTGACTGGCATCGCCCGTAACCACAAATTTGGCAGAAGCGCCCATACGGGTAAGGAACATTTTCATTTGGGCGTGGGTGGTGTTTTGGGCTTCATCCAAAATCACAAAAGCCCGATCCAAGGTTCTACCGCGCATAAAAGCCAAAGGTGCAATTTGAATGACCCCGCTTTCGAGGTAAAAGGCCAGCTTTTCGGGGGGAATCATTTCCCTTAAGGCATCGTAAAGCGGTTGCAAATAAGGGTCGAGTTTTTCTTTTAAGTCACCCGGAAGGAAACCCAGGTTTTCACCAGCCTCCACCGCAGGACGGGTTAAGATGATGCGTTTTACCTCCTTGTTTTTTAAGGCTCGCACGGCGAGGGCAACAGCGGTATAGGTTTTCCCAGTTCCCGCTGGTCCAACTGCAAAGAGCACATCATTTTGCTCAATCGATTTTAACATCCTCCGCTGGTTAAGGGTGCGGGCCTTTATGGCTTGCCCATTAGTTCCGTAAAGGATGGTATCGCTATTGGCATTGTCTTTCGACTCCACCACCATTTCATCCTTCAGGATGCGGTCCATCTGGTTTATACTTAAGGAATTATAGCGGTGTAGGTAGTTAATGATTTCCTCAACCTTTTCTTCAAATTTGAGAATTTGACTTTCCTCACCATTTACCTTTATTTGTCCGCCCCGGGCGATAATCTTTAATTCGGGAAAATACGCTTTGATGAGATTTAAGTACTTATTATTAGCACCATAAATTTCCAAGGGATCAACGGAGTCGATGCTTAGGATTTTTTCAGTCAAATTACTTAGTGTTCTTAGGGTTATAGCTTGCGCTTGTTTTAAATACTTTTGCTTTACAAAATAACAACAAAAAGGCCGATTCACTAGCCTATGTCATTGATCAGCTTTAGTTCCGATTATGGTCATAAAGATCCCCACCGCGGTATCGTACTTGGGGTACTAAGTTCCTTAGCTCCAGAGCTAAAGGTGGTGGACCTGTCGCATGATCTTTCTCCGGGCGATTTAATTGAAGCGGCTTTTGTTATTGGCAATACCTTTTCCAGCTTTCCAGTGGGCACGGTTCATCTGATTTTAAATTCCGAATTAGGCGGCAATAATACTTGGCTGGCCATGGAAATGGATGGGCAGTTTTTTATCGCCGCCGATAATGGCGTGCTCAGTCTTCTACAAGCCTCCCGAAAGGCTAAGGCGGTCCATCGGATTGAAATAGGGGAGCAGTTGAATTCGCTTTTTCCGGGCCGCGACTTCTTAGCCAAAGCGGCCGTGCATCTGGCTAAAGGAGGTTCTTTAAGCATGCTCGGTAAGGCCCATGAAACTTTAAAACGCGCTTATTTACCCAAGCCCAACGTCGACCATCAGCGTAAGCGTATTATAGGGCATGTGATTTATGTGGATAATTATGGCAACCTGATCACCAATTTGAGTCGAAAGGAACTACAAGAAGCTTTGAAGTCGACCCGATTGGAAATAAATTTGCCCCGAAACAAGTCCTTAAGTAAGATCGCTAAGTCCTATCAGGATAATGCACAAGATGGGGTTCTAGCCCTAATTAATTCTTTAGGTTTGCTGGAAATTGCCTACCGAGACCCGCGCAGCCGCGAGGTAAATGGCGCTAGTAGCTTGTTGGGCTTAGGTGTTATGAACGAAATAAGCATCAATTACGAATGATCGTACGGATCGTAAAAATGACTTTTAAAGAAGAGGCTGTGCCTGCTTTTTTGGAAAACTTCCATAAGCATAAAGCCCAAATTCGGGCTTTCGCCGGATGTGAACGCTTACTTCTTTTAAACGATATCCATAATTCAAATGTTTACTTCACCTATAGCTGGTGGCAAGGAGAAGAGCATTTGGAAGCCTACCGTAAATCCGAACTTTTTCAAGGGGTATGGGCCTTTACCAAAACCCTTTTCAAAGCCAAGCCCGAAGCTTGGAGTACACAAGAAATTGAAGCGCTGCGATGATAGCCTTAATTCAAAAAGAAATTCGATCCTTTTTTGGGAGTATCATCGGATACCTAGTAATCCTGGTGTACCTCCTTATTAATGGGGTCTTCCTCTGGTTATTTCCTGGGAATTTTAACATTTTAGATGGAGGCTATGCTTCCCTCGGGAACTTGTTTACCATCTCTCCCTGGGTATTTTTATTTCTCATTCCCGCTTTAAGCATGCGGCTTTTCGCCGATGAAAAGAAAGCCGGTACTATGGAAATACTACTAACCAAGCCGCTCTCCGATATCCAAATCGTTTTAGCAAAATACACCGCCGGAGTACTCTTGCTCTTACTGGCTTTGCTGCCTACTCTGATTTACTATTACTCGGTGGTGGTTCTTGGCAATCCCAGCGGCAATATCGATAGCGGCGGAACCTTTGGCTCCTACATTGGCTTACTATTTTTAGGTTCGGCCTTTTTAAGTATCGGGCTATTTGCCTCTAGTTTAACGGATAATCAAATCGTGGCCTTCCTCTTAGGGATGTTCCTGTGCTTCTTTGTTTTTTATGGATTTGATCAAATTGCTGGTTTCGAACTTTTTGGATCAGCTGATTTACTGATTCTTAAATTGGGCATCAACGAGCATTATGTATCCATGAGTAGAGGGGTGCTCGATAGTCGTGATTTGTTGTATTTCCTAAGTGTAATCGCGCTATTCTTGGGAGCTACCCGGGTAGTAATTCAAAGTCGGAAGTGGTAATGAAGAAACGCAGAGATCTATTCCGATTCGCCATCTTTACGGGCATCTTGGTACTCCTTAATTTAATAGGGAGTTTAAAGTTTTTCCGTTTAGACCTTACGGCAGAAAAGCGATACAGTCTTTCCGACGCTACGGTAGAGCTTTTAGAAAGTTTTGATGATGTAGTTTTAGTTAAGGTTTATTTGGACGGTAGCTTTCCGGCCGGATTCCAGCGCTTGCAATTGGAAACTCGTCAAATGTTGGATGAGTTTAGGGCTTATAACCCCAACTTGCAATACACCTTTGTAGATCCTACTAAGAATGCTTCGGAGGAAGAAACCAATACGCTTTTTCAGCAGTTGCAGTTTAAGGGTTTAAAGCCCTATCAATTATCCATAAATAAAGATGGGGGCAGTGCCGTGCAAACCATTTTCCCCGGGGCTATTTTAAGCTATGGTGATGCGGAAATGCCCGCCCAACTCTTGCAGTCGCAATTGGGTATGGCCCCAGAGCAGCAGATAAATAGTAGTATTGAAAATCTGGAATTTAGTCTGGCCAGTGCCATTCGCAGTTTAACGCAAGTAAACAAACCCTTGGTGGGCTTTTTACAGGGGCATGGTGAATTAGGTCCGCGGGAGGTAGCCGATTTTGCGCGAGAGCTCAGTGGTAATTATCAGGTAAACCTCTTTAATATCCGGGAATTTAAAAGTGATTCCACCGGCGAGCAATTAAGTGTGGCACAACAACAAACGCGACTAAACCGCTTCGACGCGATGATTATTGCCAAGCCGAATAAGGCCTTTACCGACCTGGATAAATATTTATTGGATCAGTATGTGATGAATGGCGGTAAAGCCATTTGGCTCCTCGATGGGGTAGAGGCGGCGATGGATAGCTTGAGCGAGAAATCGCAGTTTATGAGTCTGCCCCTCTTTGATCGATTACAGCTTAACGACCTCCTCTTTAAATACGGAGTACGCGTAAATACCGATTTGGTGGTCGATCGAGTGGCCGCCAGGGTTAATGATCAACGGGAAATGCGCCCCTGGATTTACTTCCCAATGTTGATGCCGCAAAGCAAGCATCCGGTGGTTAAGGATTTAAATGCGGTGTGGGTGCAGTTTGGATCCAGTTTGGATACCGTAATTGCCAAGGGTGTGCAAAAAACGGTGCTGCTGCGCAGTTCCCCATACAGCGCCCGACGAGCGAGTCCGGCCATTGTAAGCTTAGCCGATTTATACCAACCACCTCCGCCCGAGCGCTTTCGCGAACGAGGCATTCCATTGGCGATTCTTTTGGAAGGGAAATTTGAATCCCTTTATCAAAACCGTATCAAGCCCAAGGAAAATGGAGAGCCCCTAAAAATGAAGGAGGTATCGGTGGAAAACCAAATGTTGGTCGTTTCCGATGGCGATATCATCCGCAATCAATTCAATATTGTAAACCGAGACATCCCTAAAGGAGCACCTCTGCCATTGGGCTATGATCAGTATACGGGCACGCAGTACGGCAATAAAGACTTTCTGGTAAACGCCATCGATTATATGCTCGATGATAGTGGCCTGATTGATATTCGCTCTCGGGAACTCAAGATTCGATTATTGGATTTAGATCGGGTAAAGAAGCAACGATTAACATGGCAGTTGGTCAATACGCTGATACCGGTATTGTCTATCCTCATTTTTGGACTGCTTAACTTTTTCTGGCGTCGACGTAAATACTTGTCTTAATGAAACGCAACTTATTATATCTCGTCATTTTTATCCTTTTGCTGGCGGTGGCCGGATATTTATTGAATCAAGATTCGGGTGGTTCTACCTTAGAGGGACCCGAGAACTATGCCTTTGCTGTAAAGGACACGGCTTCCATCAACAAAATTGTGATTAGCGATAAGAGTCCCAGCTCGGCCAGTTTAAAAAGAACTAGCGATGGCTGGCAAATGGAAGGAGGGCAATTCGTGCGACGCGATGCGATTGAAGTTTTATTGGAAACTCTATACCGCATGGAAATGAAAAACTTCTTGCCCCAGCGCATGATTCCGGAGGTGGAGCGCCAACTATCGGTGTACGGGAAGAAGGTGGAGATTTATCAAAATGGCCAATTGGCCAAAGTGCTCTATGTAGGGTTGCCTACCCCGAGTGAAATGGGCACGTATATGAAATTAGAAGGTGGAGATTTACCCTATGCCGTGCATATTCCAGGTTTTAACGGATTCTTAAATACTCGATTTATTTCCGAGCCTTATCTCTGGCGTTCGCGCGATTTAGTGCGGATGAATGCCCGTAATATTAAGGAGGTAGAAATGATCTACCCCGATTCTCTGGAGGAAAGCTTTAATATTCGCGTTTTTTCGCCGGATAGCATCTACCTAGTTTCGGCGGCTAGTAAAAATGTAGAAGAAAACTTTAGCCCCTTAAAAGGGCAGATGTATTTGGCTGCATGCGCCAAGTTGAAGTATGAAGGAGAGATTATTCCTTCCGACCCCATTTATAGCCGTAGAGATTCCCTTTTAGCTTCCACCCCCTTATTTACTTTAAAGGTGCGCAGTACCTCTGGGGAGGAAACCAAGGTAACGGGTTACCGCATTAAGGCCGCTCCCGAAACCATCGATTACGACGACCCCCAGTCGTTCTTTGACCCCGATCGCATGCATGGCTTTATTAATGATGAGCGCATGGTGCTCTTGCAGTTTTATGGCCTTAGAAATATCTTGAAATCAAAGTCAGAATTACTCTTAGACGAAGAGTAAAGGGAAATTTTTCCAAGCATTGAAATGAAGGCCGCGGAAGTGGCTATATTTGCGAATAATTTTTACCAAAAGCGGATCTATGAAATTCATCGTTTCCAGCGGAGCGCTCTTAAAGCAGTTGCAAATTGTGGGAGGTGTACTCAACAACAATAACACTTTACCCATTCTCGATAATTTCCTCTTAGAGCTAGAGGGTTCTCAATTGAGCATTTCGGCTTCCGATTTAGAATCGACTATTAAATCAACCTTGGAAGTGCAAGGCGATGAAGACGGAATTGCAGCCGTTCCCGCGCGTTTGCTTTTGGATGGCCTAAAGGCGCTGCCCGAACAACCGGTAACTTTTACAACCGACGATTCGAGTATGACGGTGGAGATTTCATCCGACTATGGACGCTATAGCTTGGCGTATGTAGAAGGCGATGAGTTCCCACAGCTTCCGGAAATGGAGGATGTGAGCACTACGGTGATTTCGGCCGAGATTTTAGCCACGGCCATTAATAAGACTTTATTTGCCGCAGGTAATGATGATTTAAGACCGGTAATGTCGGGGGTTTTCTTCCAGTTTAGCTCCGAGAATTTAACCTTTGTAGCTACCGACGCTCATAAATTAGTGCGTTATCGTCGCAATGATATTCAGGCGGATCATACCGCTGAGTTTATCATGCCCCGCAAGCCACTCAACATTTTGAAGTCTACCTTAGCTTCGATTGGCGATGAGGTTAAGATTCATTACAATGAAACCAATGCTCGTTTTGAGTTTGAAAATATCGTTTTATCCAGTCGCTTGATTGATGGGAAGTATCCGAATTACGAGGCGGTAATTCCCAAGGAAAACCCCAACGTTTTGGAAATTGAGCGCAGTAAGTTCTTAAGCTCTTCCAAGCGGGTAGCTATTTTCTCGAATAAAACAACTCATCAGGTACGCCTAAAAATGGCGGGCAGCGAGTTGCAAATCATGGCTGAGGATGTAGACTTCTCTAATAAGGCTCATGAGCGTCTTACTTGTAATTATCAAGGCGACGATATGGAGATTGGGTTTAACTCTCGTTTCCTAACCGAGATGCTAACCAATTTGGAGTCCGAAAACATTCACTTGGAAATGTCGGCCCCTAACCGCGCAGGCATCATTCTTCCGGCAGATGCCTTAGAAGATGGTGAGGATATCCTGATGCTGGTAATGCCAGTGATGCTGAATTCCTAAAAACTTAGAATGGGAGTGCTCATCGTCGGCGATGTGCATGGTTGCTACCATACCCTAAAGGCCCTGCTCAAAGAGCATTGGCGCCCGGAGGAGGATGATTTAATTTTGATAGGCGACCTTATTAATAAAGGTCCGCATTCGGCTAAGACGATAAAGTATGCCCTTAAGTTGCAAAATCTGCACCCCCAAAAGGTGGTGTTGATTCGCGGAAACCACGAGCAATGGTTCTTGGAGCACTTTCAGGCGCAATCTCGATCTAAGAATTATTTGGCCCTGTGTAAAGAGTTAGAGCACTATGGCTTAGAACCTAAAGAGGTGTACAAGCAAGTGAAATTATGGCCGCTGCACTGGGAGAATGGACAACTTTATGTGAGTCATGCTGGTTTATCTGAAAACGCCAAAGACCCCTTTAACCCGTCCGATATTAACGGATTACTAAAAAATAGAAAGTCTTTAAAGCGATTGCCTAAGGTGCAGGTAATTGGTCATAACATTATTAGCGCAGGCAAACCGCTCTTTCGACCCCAAGAGAACGCCTGGTATATTGATACTGGCGCCTGGTTTCAGACACACTTATCGGCGCTTCTGTTTTCGAGTCAGTCTTCGGTTCCCAAGGTAATTCAAATCGCGCGAAAAGCGAAGGATAACCCCAAGCAGGCTTAGCGCCTCAAAGGAGGCCAATGTGAGTTAAGCTCCTTTTTTTGCCGACCATTTAAACGTACCTTTGGGCAGCTTTTAAACCTCTTAAAAAAAATAAAATGGAAAAAGGCTTTTACCAAGTGCCTCAAGCGATTAATGAACCTATTAAGGACTACGCTCCTGGTTCTGCCGAACGTGCCGAGGTTCAAGCGGCCTACGATAAAATGTGGGCTGAGTCTATCGATATACCAATGGTTATTAATGGCGAAAAGGTGCGCACAGACAAAACCATGCGTGTTTTACCTCCCCATGATCATCAGCATGATGTAGGTTCTTTTCATTTTGGAACCGCTCAGCATGTACATGATGCCATTGCCGCATCTTTAAATGCCAAGGAAGCCTGGGAAAACATGTCTTGGGCCAACCGCTCTGCAATTTTTATGAAGGCCGCCGATTTAGTAGCGGGACCTTATCGCGCTAGAATTAATGCGGCTACTATGATTCAGCAGTCGAAAACCATTTTCCAAGCAGAGATTGACTCCGCTTGTGAGTTGGCCGATTTCTTGCGTTTTAACGTTCAGTATGCAACCGAGATTTACGCGGAGCAACCCTATACCCATTCCCATTCTGGTTTATGGAACCGCGTGGATTACCGTCCCTTAGAAGGTTTCACCTTTGCCATTACTCCTTTTAACTTTACCGCTATTGCCGGCAACTTGCCAAGCAGTATGGCAATGATGGGCAATACCGTGGTTTGGAAACCTTCTTTAAGTCAGATTTACTCTGCCCATTTATTGATGGAAATCTTTGAAGAAGCAGGCATGCCTCCTGGCGTGATCAATATGATTATCACCGATCCTCAGGAAACGGCGGATATCGTATTTGCACATCCTGATTTCGCCGGCTTGCATTACACAGGTTCCACTACCGTTTTCCAAGACATCTGGAAAACCATCGGAAACAATATTACCAAGTACCGCACTTATCCACGCATTGTTGGTGAAACTGGCGGAAAGGATTTTGTGATGGTGCACCGCAGCTCTAAGGTACAGCAGGTAGTAACTGCCCTGGTACGTGGCGCTTTTGAATTCCAAGGACAAAAATGTAGTGCCGCCTCCCGAGCCTATATCCCCAGTAATTTATGGGCCGAGGTTAAGGAAGGTTTGGTAAACACCATGGCTGAACTTAAAATGGGAAGCCCCCGTGATTTTGAAAACTTTATCACCGCCGTAATTCACGAAGGTTCCTTTGATAAGCTAGCCAAGTATATCGATCAGGCCAAAGCAGATAGCGCGGCAGAGATTATTGCCGGTGGAAACTACGATAAGAGCAAGGGCTACTTTGTGGAGCCAACGGTAATTGTAACTACCGATCCGAAGTATACCACTATGGAGGAAGAGCTTTTTGGGCCGGTATTAACTATTTATGTATACCCCGAAAATGAGTATGAGGCTACTTTGAAATTGGTAGATGAAACTTCTCCTTACGCCTTAACGGGAGCTTTGTTCTCCGAAGATCGTTACGCCTTAGAAGTAGGGGAGCGCGCTTTACGCAATGCGGCGGGGAACTTCTATATTAATGATAAGCCAACTGGTGCCGTGGTAGGTCAGCAACCTTTCGGGGGCGCTCGTGCTTCTGGTACCAATGATAAGGCTGGTTCTAAGCAAAATCTTTACCGCTGGGTGAGCCCACGCTTAATTAAAGAAACCTTACTTACCCCTGAACATTACGGATATCCGTTTTTAGCGAGAGACTAGTATTTACCTAGTAGATAACAGTAGAAAGGTCGGTTTTGCCGACCTTTTTTTATGCTCCTTAACATTAAATTCACCTTAGGTTAACATTTTAACTAACTGAAAAACAGGGACTAAGCCTGATTCACACTACTTAATGTTAACCCAATGTTAACTCAGTGTAAATATTTTACGTATATTTGTCCTGTTGAAACCTATAAAACTGTAGTCATGAAAAAGTTAATCGGAATTTTAGTGATAGGCTTAATGATGGCGGCTACAGCTAACGCGCAAAGCCCCAAGTACGAACGAGTTGGTACCCAAATCAAGGTAACTAAATACTTTGATGGAACCGATATCGTAAAGGAAGTGGGCTTTATGAAAGATGGTAAATCACACGGTCAATGGACTGAATATACACGTGACGGTGAAGTTCGAATCGAAGCTACTTATGTAGATGGAAAGAAAGAAGGCGTTTGGTTTGTATGGTCAGATGACCGCGAAACCTTATTTGAGGTGACTTACCTTGATAACAGCATTAGCATTGTTCGAACCTGGTCAGTAGGGGAGAATAACTTAACTGTAGAACGCTAAGTAGAGCTTATAAAATTGGAAGCGCCTTGTTGCAAAGCAAGGCGCTTTTTTTGTGTCTGATAATTTTGATTGATGCCTCTTAAAATGCTAGCTACCGAAAGGCACATCCGTTTTATCTTTGAGCTATGAAAACGATACTTTCCCCAGCAAAATCGCTAAACTTTGAAGAAGACTTAAGAATAGGTGCGGCCACGCAGCCTGAGTTTATGGAGGAATCGGCCAAGGTGGCAAGAAAAATGGCCGGCCTTAGCGCACCAAAGTTGATGAAGCTGCAAAAGATTAGCGCCCCACTGGCTAAGCTTAATCGGCAACGTAACTTAGAATGGTCGGCCGAAAATTGGTCTAAAGGAAAGCAAGCCGCCCTGGCCTTTACCGGAGACGTATACCAAGGTATGGAAGCTTGGAATTGGTCCGAAGAAGATATGTCCTTTGCCAGTCAGCAAATCTGGATTCTATCCGGAATGTATGGTCTTTTACAACCCAATACTCTCATACAGCCCTATCGATTAGAAATGGGAACCCCTTTGCCCATTGGTCGTAAAAAGAACCTTTACGAGTTTTGGCAAGCGCCCCTAAAATCGCATTTGAAGGAAACGCTAGATGCGCAGGAAATAATCGTGAACTTAGCGAGTAAGGAATACGCGCAAGTACTGAAGCAGCTGGAGCTTCCCAATAAATTTATTGATGTGGAGTTTTTAGATTGGTCCAAGGGGGAGTACAAAGTTTTATCCTTCTTTGCCAAGAAAGCGAGAGGTTTGATGGCAAATTTCATCGTACAACATCGAATAACTGATTGGCAAGAGCTAAAAGATTTTAACTTAGCAGGGTACTATTTAGACACGGCCCGCTCTGCAAATGAAAAGCTCGTGTTTTTAAGAGATCAACAATGAAGAACTGCATGAAATACGCCCTTTTATTTTTGGCCATGATCTTTACCTTTTCGGTACAAGCTCAAACCAAAAGAACAAAGTATTATGAGTTTGGCGCCGGAATAGGTACGCTAAACATGAGCAATGAAATTGCCAACTCCTCTAATGTAAATGCGGTTTTCGCGGAGCTTTCTCCTTCGATTTCCATCTTTGCCAAGTATCATTTTAATGATTGGTTTGGCATTGGCTTCGATGTAAATTATGCTAACCTTCAGGCGGCAGATAAGAACCATAATAATTTTAACCGTGGCTTATCGGTGACCACCAGTTTGCTAAATAGCAATGCCTTTACCGAAATTCATTTTATCCGTTTCGGGAAGTATCACTTGGAGGATAAATGGACCGTTTTTATTAAAGGTGGATTAGGCGTTTCGGGCTGGAATCCGGAGTTGTATGTTGATCGCTTAATCCCAGAGGGTCTGGAAATTGAAACCAACGGCTATTCAGGTTTTAGCACTTTCTACGGACTGGGTACCAAATACCGTGTGGCTTATCAGGGCATTATCACCTTTGAGCTGCGCTTCACTAATAGCGGGGGTGACACTATGGATGGATTTTTAGAAACCGATCCTGATATCATCGCCAGTAATGATACTTATTGGGGTGTTTTGCTATCCTATTCCTATCCGATTTTCTAAAACTGCCTTTCGTAGGCGCCTAAATCGGGCAGCCCATTAAAGTTTCGAATCTTCCCTAAAATATCGGTGGGTACCACAAAGCCATCATTGGTATTCCCCTGGTCAATTAATTGGGAGAGTGAATCCAATTGATAATTGTTGTTCGAGCGATTTCTGAAGTCGCTCACCAAATTCACCAATACGGAGTTAAAGCCTGGATCGGTAATGGAGAAACCACGGTCCTCCGGGTCATTATCGAGCTTCAACATCACATCGTTAAAGCTAAAGTTAAATTGAGCCGCTTGGTCTTGCGCAAGGGTAAGCTCCTGACTGTTATTTCCGTCAATTACGCAATTTCCGAAATAGGCCTTTTCCAAATCCCGGCTAATACGTTGGAGGGTGCCACTATTGTCTTGGAACTCTAAGAAATTGGTTAGCAAAACACAGGCTTCCTGTCGAGTGGATTGACTCCAATAATTAACAAAGCTGCAGTGGCGAAATTCGTAGTTCCCGCCAAAGGCATAAAAGCCGTATAAGCCCTGATTTGCAACCACTAGGTTTTGGGCATTCACATTACTGTATCCAGCATAAAAGCCCGTTCGGGAAGAATTTAGAATATAGGAGTTGGTGATGCTGAGCTGGTCCGGATAGATGGCACTATCGGTTCGCAAACCATTCACGGCGTTTTTTAAAACCAGATTATTGATGGTCGCTCTGGCGCCCTGACCAATATAAAGGCCTCCCAAAACCCCGCCCCATTGGCCTGGTACTTCTTCGTAAAAGGGCTCTAAGCGATCGCTACTAAAGGTAACCGAGTCGCCTTGTCCAGGGAGTGCTCCCGGAGCAATTTGCAACTGCGCTTCATTAAAAACCCATAAACCGCTGTTTTCATGAAAGTGGACATTAGTACCAGGGTCGATGGTTAAGGTACAGCCACTGTCCACAACGGCATAGCCATATACTACGTGGGGAATGCTAGCGTCCCAGGTTTCATTGCAGTTAATGATGGAGTAGGGAATAACGACCGCACCGGGACCAGAACCCAGCACAATAAAGCGGTTGGGGAAATGAAAGATGGCTTGCTTGGCTAGGCTCACTAATTCGACCGATTGGGTTTGCCCTTGTAAATCGAATAATATTTGATCTTCAATTAAGAGCTCTGGACTACTTTGTACCTCTCCGGCATTAACTTCTATAAAAATGTAGATACTGTCTTCGGGTAAAATCTCCACGTTGTTTACCACATTGCTGGCGGTGCCATTCACGTTTAAGCGGTAAGGACTAAGGGGGTCTGCTAATCGAATTTGGGGAATCGAAATGGACTCTTTACTGTCATTGTAGACCTTTAGTTCGTAGGTGCTTGAGCCAATGGTTTCAAACACGGTATCGAGAAAAACAGTATCGGTTGAAAAGCGCAATTCGGCGCTGGCCACCACAATGTTTTCTTCCTTACGGCATGCGCCCAAGAAAAACAATCCGATTGTAAGAAGTAAAAGCAGTTTTTTAAGCATGTGCAAGTAACGCTTGTAAGGGCTCAAAAGTACTTCCTATCTTTGAAACCCCTAGGTATACAAATCTTCTATTTTTTTCAGTTTGAAAGGTTTGTGTGCTTCTAAGTAATTACATAGCTTTGCAGCCCTTTTTTGGCTTGGGCAAAATCCTAACCACTATTATAAGAGTTATGCAAAAAGAAATTCATCCAGAAAATTACCGTCCTTGTGTATTCAAGGATATGGGAACCGAAGATTACTTCATTACCCGTTCATGCGCTGATACCCGCGACACCATCGAAATCGAAGGTGTAGAATATCCATTAATCAAAATGGAAATTTCAGCAGCTTCTCACCCATTCTATACCGGTAAGGTTAAATTGGTTGATACCGCTGGTCGTGTGGATAAATTCCGCAGTCGCTACGCTAACCGTAAAAAGTAAGCCCCGACTTAACGATATTTTAAACCCCTTTTCCACATGGCGAAGGGGTTTTTTTATGGACCTGATTTATCTTGCAAATCAAATCATCAAACATGAACATCATATTCTTCGACGATTCTAATCGCGACCATCTTTTGCCCCTAACCTTTACCCGTCCGACTGCGAAATTGCGCTGTGGCATATTATGTCTTGAAGAAAAGTGGTTAATGCGCATCTCAGAGGCAAAGGAGGTTTCCTACCTCACCGAAGATTATTTAAGCACTAAATTCCCTTTAAAGGAAGTGGGCGATGATTTGTTCCTTAACCCCGCCGTATGCCCCGATTCCGAATTAGTGGATTTGGTTTTAGGCTTAGGAGCCGATGAAACCTTGATGAAGGAGGATATTGTAATTGCCAGTCGCAGTCGCAAGGTGCTGGAAGAGGATCAGGAACAGGATACCACCGTCCTTGAATATGAAGGCGAGCTCACCTATATCAGTCGCCCGTATCACATTTTTCAATACAATGGTGCGGAGTTAGAAAGAGACTTTGACTTACTTACGGAAGGTCGGACATCAGCTCTCCTTTCAGATAGCAATACCCTAATTGGAGAACGCATCTTTGTAGAAGAAGGAGCCTCGGTAGAGGCGGCGGTATTAAACGCGACGACGGGTCCGATCTACATTGGTAAAGATGCTGAGGTAATGGAAGGAAGCGTGATCCGCGGTCCTTTTGCCTTATGCGAACATGCTACCTTAAAGCTCGCCGCCAAAATTTATGGACCTACCACCATTGGGCCTCACAGTAAAGTAGGTGGGGAGGTGAATAATTCGGTTTTAACAGGCTATTCTAATAAAGGTCACGATGGTTTTTTAGGGAACTCCGTAATCGGGGAGTGGTGTAATATTGGCGCCGATAGCAATAACTCGAACTTGAAGAATAACTACGAAGAGGTGAAGCTTTGGGATTATGTAGAGGGCCGATTTTCCAAAACCGGTTTGCAATTCTGTGGTTTGGTGATGGGCGACCATTCCAAATGTGGTATTAATACCATGTTTAATACCGGAACCGTAGTAGGTGTTAGTGCCAATATTTATGGGGGTGGCTTTCCCCGAAACTTTATCCCCTCTTTTAGCTGGGGAGGATCAGGTGGCTTTAGCGAATACCGTTTTGATAAGGCGATGAAAACTGCGGAGCTGGTGATGGTACGTCGCGGGATTGAGCTCGATCAAGTAGAGCGTGACATTTTGCAGGTGGTTTTTGACAAAACGACCACTTACCGCGGCTAAGAGCCCTTTGGCATATTGATTGACCTTTCCATGATTGGCTGCAAAGGCCACAAATTTCGTTTGAATGAGTTTCATGGACTTTAAGGATATCAATCAATTAAATATGGGGGTGATGCGCGAAGAGGGAGAATATATTCCTCTAATGAGCAAAGAGGATGAGGAAAGCTTGAAAAGTCAGGCCCTACCCGAAGAATTGCCCATTTTACCTTTACGCAACACCGTACTTTTCCCAGGAGTGGTAATTCCCATTACCGCCGGCAGGGAAAAATCAATTTCTCTACTAAATCAGGTAAGTAAGAACCAAGGTCTACTTGGGGTGGTTAGTCAGCGTAATGGTGACAAGGAAGACCCCAGTACCGAGGATTTATATCGCAGCGGAACGGTAGCTAAAGTGATCCGTCAGTTTAAATTACCTAACGGACATACAGCCGTTATCCTGCAAGGGCTGCGACGTTTTGTCATAGAAGATTTTACCCGAACAGAGCCGCATATATATGCCAAGGTTCAGAAATCAGACGAGCGTATACCCGATGGTACCGATCAGGAGTTTAAAATGATGATGGAGTCCATCAAGGAGGTTGCTTTAGACATCATCGATAAGTCTCAGGAAATTCCCAATGAGGCGGCTTTAACCATCCGTAGTATTGATAGCGATACCTTCTTACTCAACTTCGTGAGCAATAATATGAATGCGGAGGTAGATAAGAAGCAGCATCTGTTGGAGATCAATGACCTTAAGGACCGCGCGACCGAGGTGCTTAAGTTGCTAAATCTCGAGGCCCAAATGTTGGAAATGCGCAATGAGATTCAGGATAAAGTACGCCTTGATTTTGATAAACAACAGCGCGAGTATTTTCTTCAGCAACAGCTGCGTCAAATTCAAGAAGAGTTAGGTGGTAGTAGCACCGAATCGGAGATTGAAGAAATGCGAGCCAAAGGGAAGAAGAAAGATTGGCCTGAGAAAGTGGCGCAGCTTTTTGATAAGGAACTCAGCAAGCTACAAAGAGTAAATCCTCAGGTTCCCGAATTTAGCATTCAAAGAAATTATTTAGAGTTTATGCTCGATTTACCTTGGAACGAAACTTCCAAGGATAACTTCAATTTAAAACGGGCCGAAAAGATTTTGAATCGAGATCATTACGGTCTCGAGAAAGTTAAAGAGCGCCTATTAGAATACCTAGCGGTATTAAAGCTGAAGGGCGATATGAAAGCGCCTATCCTCTGTTTATATGGACCTCCCGGAGTGGGGAAAACCAGTTTGGGTAAGAGCGTGGCCGAGGCCCTCGGTAGATCCTATGTACGCATGTCCTTAGGAGGCTTAGGTGATGAGGCCGAAATTCGTGGTCACCGTAAAACCTATATCGGAGCGATGCCCGGTCGCTTGCTACAGAGCATTAAGAAGGCAGAAGCTTCTAATCCGGTTTTCGTTTTGGATGAGATTGATAAACTGGCTACCGGTCGTGGGCATGGCGATCCAGCCTCAGCCATGTTGGAGGTTTTAGATCCGGAGCAAAACAGCACTTTTTACGATAACTACCTAGAGGTGGGCTACGACCTAAGCAAGGTGCTTTTTGTGGCAACGGCCAACAATCTAAATACCATTCACCCTGCTTTACGCGATCGAATGGAAATCATTGAGATTAATGGTTACACCGTTGAGGAAAAGGTGGAAATCGCGGCTAAGCACCTTCTGCCAAAGCAATTGAAGGCACATGGCCTAGAGAAGAAAGACTTGAGCCTGAGCAAAAAGGTTTTGGAGTACATCGTAGAGCATTACACCCGCGAATCTGGAGTTCGTGGTTTGGATAAGGTGATTGCCAAAGTGGTGCGTTATGCCGCAAAAAGTATTGCCATGGAGCAAGAGTACCATGCCAAGCCTAAGGTGAATCAAGTGTACGATATCCTCGGATCCGAGCGCTTTACCAAGGATCGATATGAAGATCATTCCATTGCCGGTTTAGTTACAGGTTTGGCTTGGACCCCCGTTGGTGGCGATATCTTATATATAGAATCATCTATCGCCAAGGGTAAGGGCCGCTTAAGCATTACCGGTAACTTGGGTGATGTGATGAAGGAATCAGCCAGCATTGCCATGGCTTATTTAAAGGCTAATGCGGAGGAGTTTGGTGTCGACTATCGACTTTTTGATCAGTACGACGTGCATCTTCACTTCCCAGAAGGTGCGGTTCCTAAGGATGGTCCTTCGGCAGGGATTAGCATTTTAACTTCCTTAGCTTCATTATTTTCCCAGCGTAGAGTAATGCCTAAACTAGCTATGACTGGCGAGATTACCCTTAGAGGAGAAGTGCTGCCCGTGGGTGGAATTAAGGAGAAAATCTTAGCTGCTAAACGGGCCAATATCACCGATATCATTTTATCGCGTCGAAATGAAAAGGATGTGAAGGAGATTCGGGAAGACTATCTTAAAGGTTTAAACTTTCATTATGTAGATCGCATGATGGAGGTTATTAAGATTGGTTTGAGCGAGGAATTAGTAGCGAATCCTAAGAATTTAAAGGCCGAATCGAAGACGATTGGCTTTGGAGCAAAATCCTAAGCAAGCGAATAAAAAAGGAAGTCGGTTCCCAACAAATAAATTGAGGGCATCGGCGTTCTTTTCATAACTTTCGCCTCCATGAGAAAACTAGTACCCTTAATCCTTTTACTGCCTTTTGTGATGAAGGCTCAGGTGGGAGGACGTACCACTTTTCAATTTCTAAATAATATAGCCTCCGCCCGTGTAGCCGGTCAGGGAAGCAATGCCATTGCTAATCCCGTGGCCGACCTCAATTTTGCCCTCTATAACCCTTCGCTGCTAAGTCCGGAAATGAGTGGCCAAATTAGCAGTAGTGTGGTAGATTATGTTTCCGACATTCGATTTGCAGATTTGGCCTATGCGCAGCACTTTGATAGTGTGGGTACTTTTTTCTTGCAATTACAATACTTCGATTACGGCGAATTTGACCGAGCCAATGTGATTGGTATACGTCAGGGTACCTTTACGGGGAACGACATGTCGGTAAATTTGGGCTATTCTTATCAGCTCGATTCCAATTGGTCCTTTGGCGCCACCATGAAGGTGATTAACTCGGTATACGACACTTGGAGTTCCTGGGGTATAGCCTGGGATGCAGGGATTACCTACCAAATTCCAAAGCACCGCATGGCTATGGCCTTAGTGTTTAAAAACGCTGGTTTTCAACTTAACCCCTATGCCGAGCAAAGAGAGAATTTACCTTTTGAAATTCAATTGGGCTTCTCCAATCGTTTTGAGCATATGCCCCTTCGTTGGCAAATTACCTTGGAACATTTAGAGCGCTTTGACCTTAGATACACCGATCCCACTAATTTTACCGTCAATCAGTTTACCGGCGAAATAGAAGAGAACTTCCCCTCTGTTTGGAATAATTTGCTGCGCCATGTAGTGATTGGTGCCGAGTTTGCCCCTTCCGAATCTTTTAATATTCAGTTTGGTTACAGTTTTAGGAGACGTCAGGAGCTTAATTTAGATACGCGGCGAACGGTAGCCGGTTTTTCGGTAGGGGGTGGCATTCGGATTTCGAAATTTTACTTGCACTACAGCCGCAATATGTTTCACATTGCCGGAGGAGCCAATCAGATTACTTTGCGAACTAGTTTAGATGAGTTCAGAAAAAAGCCATAGCAAAGGCATTCGCATTGCGGTGGATGGTTATTCATCTACGGGGAAAAGCACTTTAGCCAGGGAATTAGCACAAGCATTATCCTATCGATATATCGATACCGGAGCCATGTATCGGGCGGTAACCTATTGGGCTTTAAAGCAAGGGCTTTTTAAAGAGGGGCATTTAGATGAGGCAAAGTTAATTGCCGAGCTTGCCCTAATAAGTCTGGATTTTTCGGAGGCTAAGGCAAATCAAGCGCCGCATATTTTAGTCAATGGACAAGATGTAGAGCGGGAAATCCGGGGTGCTGAGGTGGCCGGAAAAGTGAGTTTGGTAGCCAGGGTTTCGGCGGTTCGAAAGTACTTAGTAGCACAGCAAAAGGAAATTGCCGCCAAGGGTAAAGTGGTAATGGATGGTAGGGATATTGCCTCAGTGGTTATTCCTGATGCTGAATTGAAAATTTTTATGACGGCCGATCCCGAAATTCGAGCTCAGCGGCGCTTTGAGGAATTAGAAGGGAAGGGGCAATCTCAGCCCATGAAGGAGGTTCGGGAAAACTTAGCGGCCAGAGATTTGTTGGATACCACTCGTGCCGATTCACCCTTAATTCAAGTGGAGGATGCTTTGGTTTTAGATAATACCAAGATCAGTAGGGAAGCCCAATTGGCTAAAGCATTGGAATGGGCTAAAGAGCGCGGTGCTTAAAGTTCGCCCTTCTTTAGTCGCTCTTGCAGCTCGATAATCGTTTGGATATAGCGTTTTTTAGCTTCTTTCGAAGGCATACCCTCTAATCTGCGCCAAGCATCATATTTAAAAGTTTGCACCACATTGCTCGATTCGGTGGGTCGATCTTTATCGATATCACCCACTGTCGCCTGCTTAAAGTAGGCATAAGCAATGAGCATATCATCAGCAGCTTGTGGAGGCATATTGTTACCTAGCTCAACGTATTTCTCAAACTCTTTATCCAAATCGCTGCTCATAAGATTCTACTTTAATTCCGCTAAAATCTGTTCCCCGCCGCGTGCTTTATCGCCTACCTTAACCAGGATGTTCGCATCCAGCGGTAGCACAATATCTACTCTTGAGCCAAATCTAATAAATCCGCAATCTGCGCCCTGCACGGCCCGAGAACCTACCTTGGCATAGTTGATAATTCTACGCGCCACGGCACCGGCAATTTGCTTATACATCACTTCCACGCCCGCAGGATTTTCGACCACCACGGCGGTACGTTCATTAAGAGTACTTGACTTAGGGTGCCAAGCTACCAAATAGGCACCGGCATGATACTGCGAATACTTCACCTTACCATTTACGGGATAGCGGTTCACATGAACATTAAGAGGAGACATGAAAATGCTTATTTGCAGCATTTTCTTTTTAAAGTACTCGGGTTCTTCAATCTCTTCAATCGAAACAACCTTCCCATCGCAGGGACTAATCACAATGTCTTCACCTTGAGGAGGGAAGCGTTTGGGGTTTCGGAAAAACTGTAAAACCAAGCCATAAATGATAAGGCTGATGATTAAAACCAGGTTTTCGAGCCACTCTAAATCACTAAGCCAAATGACTAGGGCATTAATAATACCAAGCCCAATTAGGGTTTGAAGTAAGATGCGGAATCCCTCGTGGTGAATGCGTATCATATTATTTGGTGGCTATAAGAATCAAAAATAAGAAGGAAACGGGCATCACAAAAAGTAAACTATCAATTCGGTCCAAAATTCCGCCGTGCCCTGGCATCATGTTACCGCTATCTTTTAGGTTATGCTTGCGCTTTAAGGCAGATTCGAATAAATCGCCCAAAGTGGCACTAGCTACTACCAAAACGGAAAGTAGCAGCCATTGCTCCAAGCTTAGCACTTCACTTCCGGAGTATTTCCAGATTAAGCTCGCGGCCCCAGCCGTAAAGATGGTGCCACCTATAAAGCCTTCCCAAGTTTTTTTGGGTGAAATGCGTGGCATCATTTTATGGGAACCGAGAAATCGACCTACTAAATAGGCAAAGGAATCAAAACACCAGATTAAAATGAAAACCCCTCCTAAAACCCAGGCATCAATAAAGCTGAGGGCTACGAGGCTTAGTAGAGGGCCAAGTATATAAAGGATGCCAAAGCTATTTCGGAAAAGGCTATCGAGGTTTAAATCTTCATTAGTCTCCGATTCCTGAAACATGCTATCTAAAATTAGAAACAGCGCGACCGATAAAGCCATGAAGGCTAAACGCGCTTCCCAGTAGGCATTGAGTTTAGGATGAATGCAAGCCAAAGCCAGGAGGAACAATAAGATGGAAAAAACCGATTGTCTTCTGCTATGGGCTTCGGGTTTAAAGCTGTGCCACTCGAGGAGGGCCGGAATGCCTAATATTAAAGCCAAGTACCAGGCGCCATCTTCTAAAAAGAATATGGTGCTAATTACAAGTGCGACATATACCGCCCCACTTAAGGCTCGTGTGATCAGGTTTTTCATTTAGAGCTGATCTTCCAGTAATAGCAAATAAATCTCCTTATTGCAGATTTTACCCTGGTCGTTTTCTTCCAGGTTTTCGACCTTCTTGGGACCTTTAATGGTGGTAATTTGAGAAGGTAGATTATTCTTGTAGCGCATCCGTATTCCGGCTAGGGCCGACCGAAGGTTGTCGGTAATCTGGCTGGTGCGTCCAATAGTGATTAAAGTCTCGGGAAGGTCTTCTAATTTTTTTCCGTGTAGCTGATTGGCGGAGATCATGATACCGCCGTTAAAGCTCACTAAATATTCGCAAGAAGTGCAAAATGCATCTGAGTTTTGCCAATCTTCGAGGTCTACATCAATTTGAGCCTTCCGTAAAATGGAGTTGAGGTTCTCGTCGATGCAGTACACCTTACCAAGACCCGATTCTTGCATGATACTGCTTAAATACTGATAGGCCTCACTTTCGTCTTCGCAGTAAAGAAATTTCCCTCCCGATGCAGTGAACTTCCGCACAAAACCGAGGTCTGTGGGATCACTTTCGTCAGAAGGGAATTCTATAACCTGTGGATCTTTTTCAATGGGCTCGGATTCGGTACTAGGTCGACCGGATAAAATATCCATGAACCTACCTAAGAAGCCCTTTTTTGATTTCTGATCCGCCATATTTTATTTAAGCCGGGAGATCGCTGTTCTTTGGCTCTTCCTCGGGGGCAGTCTTATCAGCTTTAGCTGCTTCTTCTCCCTCCGCTTTAGCGTCTTCGGCAGGATGGTTTTCATCGTGTAAAACTTCATCTCTGCTTTTCCATTGACGCTTGCCAAAAATCTCCTCTAAATTCTCTTTAAAAATAACTTCTTTTTCGAGAAGCATTTCGGCTAATTGAATAAGTTTTTCCTTATTCTCTGTTAATAGCGCTTTGGCCCTTTCGTATTGATTTTCAATAATCTTACTTATTTCTTCATCAATCAACTGCGCCGTGCGCTCGCTGTAGGGCTTCGTGAAGCCCATGTCGTTGTTGTTTTGCGAATCGTAATAAGTGATGTTTCCAAGCTTCTCATTTAAGCCGTAAATCGTAACCATGGCTCTGGCCTGTTTGGTTACTTTCTCAAGATCACTTAATGCACCCGTAGATATCTTATTAAAGATAATCTCTTCCGCGGCCCGTCCGCCTAAGGCCGAACACATCTCATCTAAAATTTGATCAGTGTTGGTAAGCTGACGTTCTTCGGGCAAATACCAAGCAGCCCCCAAAGATCTACCGCGGGGTACGATGGTCACCTTTACCAATGGATGGGCATGTTCTAAGAGCCAACTAATAGTAGCATGACCCGCCTCATGATGGGCAATGATTTTCTTTTCATCGTGAGAAATAATCTTCGATTTCTTCTCTAATCCACCAATAATTCGATCAACGGCATCGAGGAAGTCTTCCTGCTCAATCGCTTTTTTGTTCTTCCGAGCAGCAATAAGCGCGGCTTCGTTACAAACATTTGCGATATCAGCTCCACTAAAACCAGGGGTCTGACGGGCCAAGAAGTCGCTGTCTAATTTGGCCGCTAATTTTAGGGGGGCAAGATGCACCTTAAAGATTTCGCGACGCTCATTAAGCTCGGGCAAGTCCACAAAGATCTGACGATCAAAACGTCCGGCCCGCATTAAGGCTTTATCTAGAATATCGGCTCGGTTAGTAGCGGCCAGTACAATCACATGCTCATTGGTACCAAAACCATCCATCTCGGTTAAAAGCTGGTTGAGCGTATTTTCTCTTTCATCATTACCACCCGATAAGGCGTTTTTTCCCCGCGCTCTGCCAATGGCATCAATCTCGTCGATGAAAATAATGCTCGGTGATTTTTCTTTGGCTTGCTTAAATAGGTCGCGTACTCTAGAAGCACCAACCCCCACAAACATCTCCACGAAATCGGATCCAGATAGGGAGAAGAAGGGTACCTTAGCTTCGCCGGCCACGGCTTTGGCTAAAAGAGTTTTACCCGTTCCGGGAGGACCTACTAAAAGCGCTCCTTTAGGAATCTTACCGCCTAATGAGGTGTAGCGATCGGGATCTTTAAGGAAGGAAACTATTTCTTGCACTTCCTCCTTGGCGCCTTCTAAGCCAGCCACGTTTTTAAAGGTGACTTTCACATTGGTGTTTTGGTCAAAGAGCTGGGCCTTCGATTTACCAATGTTAAAGATTTGCGCACCGGGACCTCCGCCACCACCGCTCATACGGCGCATGATAAAAATCCAAATACCAATTAATATCACTAGCGGTAGGATATAGGCTAAAGCTTCTCCCCAAATATCTTTGCGTTCCTCAAATTCTGGAACCACGCGTTGTGGCTTCAACTCTGGGTTCTGCTCATAGAAATAGGTCATGTTCTCCTTATAGGCCTCATAGGGCATTTCAAAACTGAAATGAGGGCCACTTTTGCCTCCCATGGGATTTGTCTCTATTTCCTTGTAAGCTTCATTATCGGAGGCTAGTGCATCTTCCGTAAGGTAAACCTGAACGATACGCTGGTTGATAATTTTCACTTTGTTCACATCACCACGCTCGATCATTTCGGTGAAATCGGCGAAAGTGGTGGTTTGAATATTGCCCCCCATGCTACTTAGCACTTGCAGGCCAATAAAGATGAGCGCAATTATGGCGTAAACCCAGTAAAAATTAAAGCGACGACGAGGATCGCCTCCGCCACCTTTATTATCTCCTTTTGGTTTTTCGCCTGAATTCTTCGAAAACTGCTCCTTTAATTTGCGCAGTTGCTCTTTGTTATCCTTTTCGTTTTCCATTCTATGTTTTTATTAGTGGGCTTCAATGTGATGAAGCTCCGCATCGCCCCAAAGGCTCTCTAAGTCGTAAAATTTGCGGGTTTCGGGTTGGAAGATGTGTACTACCGTGTCCACATAATCCATCAAAATCCACTCGGCATTTTCCAAACCTTCTATATGCCAAGGTTTTTCCTTAAGCTCGGTTCGCACACGTTTTTCTACCGAATCACTAATCGCTTTAACCTGAGTATTTGAGGTTCCTTCGGCTATAACAAAAAAAGAGCAGATAGAGTTTTCAATATTTTGAAGATCCAGAACGGTGATGTTTGATGCTTTCAAATCATCCATTCCTTCAATAATTTCATCGACCAGTGGCGAAAAATTCGTTTGCGACATTAAATCCATTTATTTTGAGGTGCAAAATTAAGCATTGTTAGCAAGCTGCTTACCTCCTTATTGAATAAAGCCCCATGAACACCAAACTGATTGCTCAGGAATATCAAATTCTTAACGAAGTTGATAGTACAAATGATGCGCTAAAGAAACTCAGCATTCAAAAAGAATTGCCTGAGGGATTTTGCTTGCTTTCCAATTACCAAACATCAGGCCGAGGACAATATGGCAAACAATGGGATTCTAATCCGGGGCAAAACTTATTGATGAGCCTTTTTTTGAGGCCTAAATTCCTGCCAGCTGCGGAAGCCTATCGTTTAACTATGTCAGTTTGTCTTGCTTTAATTGATTTGGGACGAAGCTATAATTTGGAAACCCAAATCAAGTGGCCCAATGACTGGTTCTGGCAAAAACGTAAACTGGCGGGGGTCTTATCGGAGTCTAGCCTGCGCGGAAGCAGCATCGAATCCTGTATCATTGGCATTGGTGTGAATGTTCGACAGCAGCAATTTGAGCACCCCTTGGCCACGAGCCTCAGTAGCGTTTTAGAGCGAGATATTCGTCCAGTCTCCGTTTTCGAGGATTTTGCCGAGCATCTCGATTTTCGCTACCTCCAATTACAGTCTGGCCATTTTAAAACGCAGCATGAGGCTTTCAATAAACTACTTTACGGCAAAGAAGAATTTGTGCCCGTCCTGCGAGGGGGGCGTCAACTGCACATGAAATGTCTTGGCGTTGAAGCCAATGGTAGCCTAAACGTTCAATGGGAAAATGGTGTGACCGAATTCCTACAGCACCAAGAAATTAGCTTTGTTTTTTAGACGGCTAAAGGTTCGCCGTACTTTCGCTAAGGTCTTGGATAAAACGACTTAAGGGGCGTTCCACCATCATTTTCATCATGGGGTTAAAATTTCCTTCGAAAAGGTATTTAACCATCGTGCCTTCCGCACCTTCCTCGAGGATTGTACTTAGGGTGAAGTCTAATTTGGAGCTCGCCGCTTTGAATTTTAAGAGGCTGGGAGGCTTCACTTCATCAATCAAAAGGCGAACATCTGGCATTCCTTTCAAACCAAATACAAAGGTGTTTTCATCAGCTTCAAAGCGTTCTACCGATTCCGGCATAACCAATTTCATATTTTGGAGGTCTTCCATTAAGCTGAAGAACTCGGCCGGAGTTTTGGAAATCCGTACGGAGGGAGATTCTATGGTCATATTTTTAAGCTTTCCAAATGGAAGGGTCTTCCCGCCACTTGATGAGAGTATCAAAAGTTTCTTGATTTAAAGAGCCACTATTTCGAAGTGCTTCCAAAAGGTGTGGGTAATCGCTCAAGGTATGCAAAGCGAGTTTGGCATCGGCAAAGTTTTGCTCGGCCACTCTAAAAGCATAGGTAAACAAGGCGAGCATGCCTAGTACTTCGGCACTGGACTGGCGTAAAACATCCACCACTTTTAGGCTGCTGCCACCAGTAGAAATTAAATCTTCAATCACCACCACCTTGGAATGCGGGGCGAGTTCACCTTCAATCTGATTTTGACGTCCGTGTTTTTTAGGTTCTGGACGCACATAAACAAAGGGTAATCCTAATTCATCTGCCACCAAGGCACCGATTGCGATGGCTCCAGTTGCCACTCCAACAATCACTTCAACCTCGGGATAAAGCTTTTTTACGGCTTCGGCCAAGGCGCGTTTTAGGTAATTTCGAAGTTCGGGATGACTAAGGGTAATGCGATTATCACAATAAATTGGAGACTGCCATCCACTTGCCCAGGTGAAAGGTGCTTTGGGTTGCAGTTTAATTGCCTTAATTTGCATCAGCTTTTCAGCTGTTTCATGCGCGATACTAGGGTCTAAAATCATGGGTCAAATTTATAAAGTTTTCATCAAGGAATCGCTCCTAATTATAGGGGATGAACCGCAAGATGCAGCAGTAGATTATTTGGGGAATGCCCAGCTGCTTAATTTGGTTCAGGCTCGTTTAAAATCGGCGCATCCTCCCGTGTATGTTTTTGCCCGTAACCTCTCGGAGGTTTGGAACGAGTTTAAGCGCAATTTCAGGCTTATCGAAGCCGCAGGAGGAGCGGTTTTAAATCCGGATCAAAAACTTTTGATGATTTATCGCTTGGGGAAATGGGATTTACCAAAAGGCAAGATTGAATTGGGCGAGCCCCGAGAAATGGCGGCCTTGCGAGAGGTAGAGGAAGAAACCGGAGTGCCTCGTCCGGAGATCATCGGCATATTGCCCACCACCTATCACATCTACCCTTTAAACGACCGCCTAATTTTAAAGCGTACCTATTGGTATGCCATGCGCATTGCCAATGGCTTCGATTTCTTGGTACCACAGTTGGAAGAAGATATTTTGGACGCCAGTTGGTGTGACCCGAAAGAGGTGCTGGAAAACCGCAAGAATACTTACGGGAATATTTCCCTGGTACTAGACGCCCTGCAAGAGGAATTGTCTTAGTTGATTCGAACTGCTGCGGGTACAAACTGCTGGTATTCGCCTTCGTTTCGAATGACATCCCTAACAATGCTGCTGCTGATAGAAGAAAGCCCACTTGAGGTTAAAAGGAAAACCGTTTCGAGGTCGGTTTTGAGCTTGCGATTCGTTTGAGCGATAGCCTTTTCAAATTCAAAGTCGGCCGGGTTGCGGAGCCCTCTTAAAATAAATTGAGCGCCAACTTCGGTGCAGTAGCGAGTAGTAAGACCGGAGTAACGGTCGACCGAAATTTTAGCTTCCTCCTTAAAGGTTTCTTTAATCCATTCCACCCTTTGCTCCTCCGAGAACATATACTTTTTGTTGGCATTGCGTCCCACTGCGATGATTATCTTATCGAAAAGGGGAATCGCCCTGCTAACAATATCAAGGTGTCCAAGTGTAATGGGATCAAAAGATCCTGGGAAAACCGCAACTTTCATATGTCCTAAGATAGGATTTTTTCGATGCCTGCTCCGAAAAGACTGGGAAGGTCATAACCGGCGTGTACCGCTTGCTTAGGCAATAAACTAGCTTCACTAAAACCGGGTACCGTATTGGCCTCAATTAAGATGGGTTCTAGGTTTTCATCGAGAATGTAGTCGATACGGGCCAGTCCTTTTAACTCCAGTAGTTGATATACCCTTTCGGTTTGACGCATTACCTTTTCGTAAACATCAGCCGGGATTTGCGCTGGTGTTATTTCTTCCGATAATCCGCTGTACTTGGCTTCATAATCGAAGAAATCGTTGGTCGGTTTAATATGCGTAACCGCTAAGGATTCTGGTTTACCGCTGTGATCGCTCACCCCGCAGGCTAGTTCTAAACCTGGTACCATCGCTTCGATTAAGATTTTATGATCCACTGCGGCAGCTTTTTCAATCGCTGGGGCCAATTCCTCGGGGCTCTTAACCTTACTTACACCAATGGAAGATCCGCTGCGACATGGTTTTACAAAACAAGGCAGTCCCAGTTGATCAATAATATCTTGATGCGTCAAATTAGGTTCGGCATGTAAGAAGATACTTTTAGGCACCTTAAAACCGTAGCGCTCTAAAATAATATTGCACTCGGCCTTATTAAAGGTAAGGGCACTAGCAAACTGGCCCGAACTGGTATAGGCTAAACCCACCATATCAAAGTAGCCGGCCAAAGGTCCATCCTCACCAGGATGACCGTGGATGGCATTAAAGACGGCATCAAACTTCACGTGGCGTTCTCCCAGGTGAAAACTAAAGTCATCTGTATTAATGGGGTAGCGATTCTCATTGTCATCCAAGGCTTCCCACTGATTGCGCTTTAGTTCCACCCGAAATAATTCATATCCTTGGTTTTGCAGATTGCGATAAACCACATTTCCTGAGGCAATAGAAACTTCGTACTCTCCCGAGTATCCGCCCATTAAAATTCCAATTGTTTTCATGGCTTCAAAGTCTTACTGATTTTCAGCATACGCTCCTGAAGCTTGGGATCGGACTGCAGGGTGAGCTTAAAATGCTCGAACTGATCTTCGGTCCAATTATGGGCCTCTAGCTCATCGAGCAAGAAGGTTTTTAAACGATCCTTTAAAGTGGCACGATAGGTCATTAGGGAGTCAAAACGTACCGCAAAGTCGGGTTCCAATTCCGAACGCAATGCTTCCCAAGATCCAAGCCCTCTTAAGCGGGCCAGGCTTTCCTCCATATCCGCATCGGAAATTCCCAATTCACTTTGCATGCGCTGGGCATAGTTGGCCTGTTGCGCCTTAAAAGCGATAAAGCTGTTGCTGATTTCAATGTATTCTTTAATCTGAGCGTCGGTATAAGCCGCACTGTTTTGAGCCTGCAGGCTACCGGCTAGCAGAAGGCCGAGGAGAAGGTAAATGCGCATTAATCGAGAAGTCCAAATACCAGAGATAATAAATCATTAACCCGGGCGGCAGGGTCGGTGCGGATGGCGGTTTCTTCCTCCCCCATTTTGTCGTACAGCCCGTCTAAAGCTTTATTGGTAGTATAGGCCGATAGGTCTTCTACCTGAATATTATTAAGCCCGGTTAAGCTAGACACATCGCCAAAGCCAGGGATTCCAATCGCCAGAAGGTCGTTGTAGTCTTTTACAAAATCCTCATAGGATTTAGCCACACTTAAATTGCCAATCATAAGGCTGTTTAAGGTACTATCCACCTTAGGCTCGTAGGCCTGATACATTTGTCCACCAGTATTGGTGCGTAAGTAGGCGGTAGCGGCCGTGTCGCTTCCACTAAGAAGGATAGAGCTCGCATCTAAAAAGCTAACTCCCAAGATGGCATCTTTAAAGATGGGCTTGGCCGTACTAGCGGCATTTTCAGCGGCCCGGTTAATGCCTTCTACTACTTCGCTTTCCTGACTGCTAATTCCGGGTATGGTGATTCCTAAAATGGTGGTGCCATTGTAAAGATCTTCGCCCGTAATGGTGGCGATTCCTAAATCTATGTTTTGCGACTTTAAAGCGGCTATGGCAGCTTGCGTACCTAAGGGTAAATCCAATTTCACCTGAGGATCAGCAAAGTAACCATCAAATTTAGAGAGCTTGGTAATGGAAGTATCCGAGCTTATATCCAAAGCCATTTTTAATCCATCAATAATTTGGGTGGTCGAGATGTTACCACTAATCACATCGTTAATGGTGTCTTCCTCGCAGGAAACCCAGAAGAAGGCACTAAGTATGAAAACAAGGGAAATTTTTTTCATGGGAATAATAATTAATGCAAATCTAAAAATCCAAGGTGAGTTGTTGCTCCACTACTTTCGATTCTTCTGCAAAATTTGATAGGCTAAGTCCAAGGAGACGAATGGCTTGACCCTCATACTCATTAACCACAAGCTTCCAAGCCGCTTCGCGTAGGGCCTTGGTTGTTTTTAAGGGCTGGCTATAACTTTGACTGCGCGTTATTTGCTCAAAGTTTTGACTTTTCAGCTTTAAGCTGATGGTTCGGCCTCTTAATTCAGAACTTTCAACTCTTTGGGCCCAGGTTTCAAAAACCAAATCAAAGGCCTCTTCCAATTCTTTTAAACCTTTTAGGTCCTTGTCGAAGGTACGTTCGGCTCCCAAAGACTTTCGCTTTCGGAAGGGCTTAACCTCGCTTTTTTGTAGCCCCCGAACGATATTATAATAGTGCGCACCGGCTTTCCCGAATTCTTGTTTGAGGAGCGCCAAGTCCCAAGATTTTAAATCTTTACCGTGATGTATACCCAGCCGCTTCATTTTTTCGGCTGTTTTGGAACCAATACCATAAAACTTAGCGATGGGGAGTTCTTCCAAAAAGTCCAGGGCTTCTTCGGGTAAAATGGTTTTTTGACCATTGGGTTTGTTGATGTCGGAAGCCACCTTGGCGAGAAATTTATTGATGGAAATTCCGGCGGAGGCATTGAGACCGGTTTCGGCCTGTATGGCTTCTCGAATTTTTCGAGCAATTTTACTGGCACTGCTAATGCCCTCCTTATTTACACTCACATCTAAATAGGCTTCGTCTAAGGAGAGCGGTTCCACCAAATCGGTGTACCGATGAAAAATTTCACGAATTTGCTGAGATACCGCACGATAGCGTTTAAAATCGGGCTTGACGAAAATGATATTCGGGCAGCGCCGGTAGGCAATAGCCGAGGGCATGGCCGATCGAACCCCAAATGCGCGCGCCTCATAGCTGGCTGCGGCCACTACACCACGCTCTCGGGAGCCTCCAACGGCAAGGGGTTTACCACGGAGTTCCGGGCGGTCCCTTTGCTCCACAGAAGCATAAAAGGCATCCATATCTACATGAATGATTTTTCGAATGTACTCGGATGGAATGCCGGTCATGGAAGTCCTTAAATTATGCTCTAAATTAGCGGAATTCCTAGATTCCTATTTTATGCCTATTTCAAAATCTCTGCACTTACTATTCGGTCTACTATTAATATCCAGCTTAGCCTCGGCGCAGGCCTATAAGGAAATGATGTATGACCCCCAATACTCCATTCAAGAAGTGAAGGCGGCCGCCGAAGCTTGGTTTGAGGAGCACGGCACCGAGGAAGGTTCGGGATATAAAGGATATCAACGCTGGCTTTGGGCCAACGAATGGAAGTACCCCGATGGAGATCGCTCTAAGGTAGATCCTTATTTTTTGAAAAAGCAGTGGGAGCAAGTGCAAGCCAACATGGAAGCGGCTACTAGCCAGGGCTGGATTGATATGGGACCCTATCAAATTGATAGTTTGAGTGGGGGCTATAACCCCGGCTTAGGTCGAGTAGAGTGCTTTTACTCCGATCCTAACGATCCCGATTTTCTTTATTTGGGTTCACGCAGTGGCGGCTTTTGGTCTTCTAGCAATGGTGGCCAAACTTGGAATAGCTCGAGTACCGAGTTTTTGGCCGCAACCGGAGTAAATACCCTCACGGTTAACCCTAGTAATCGGGACTCGGTATTAATCAATCTTCGCAATGCCCGAAATGGAGCCAGTCATGGTATTTACCGTTCGGTAGATGGTGGTCAAACCTGGGACACTACCGCCTTTAATCCAACGAGTGTTTCGTGGACCGGCTTGGGTCAAATTGGCCAGGTGTACCAAATCGTCTATCATCCATCTATACCCGGACGCGTTTACATCGGAACTAATTCGGGTCTTTACATTTCAAACGATGATTTACAATCTACCAACTGGACGCAAGTCGAGCCAGGTGCAAGAGTAACCCATATCAAGTTTCATCCTACCGATACCGCCATCATGTATATGTTCGATGACCACCCTTCCAATCGAAATGTGGTGCGGGTATCCCAAGATGGGGGACTTACCTTTACTTCTTCCGCCTCTTTAGTTGATGGATCAGGTGCCTTTAGCACGACCAATGCAGAAATTGCAGTTAGCCCGGATTGCCCCGATTGCCTTTATGCCGCAAGTAACTCTGGCGTATGGAAAAGCTTAAATAAAGGGCAAACCTTTAAGTTTATGAGTAATCCTACTGGGGTTTGTGATGGTTTTGCGGTTAGCGACCAGGATACCTCCATCATGATTTATGGAATGTTGGAAATTTACCAAAGCTCCAATGGTGGCGTTTCTTTTAATAAAGTGGCTAATTGGTTTGTAGGTCAAAATACCCCCTTTAATTCCCCCAATTATGTGCATGCCGACTTGCGCGAAATTGAAAGTATTAATGGGGAGTTTGTAATTGGTACCGATGGTTACCTCGCTCGCAGTAATGGACAAGGGACCAGTTGGACTCGACTTTCACGCGGCACAGGGATTCGGGAGTTTTATGCCTTAGGACTTTGTCAGGGCGATCAATTTTCTACCGTAACGGGCTCTCAGGATAATGGCACTAGTTTTTACCGTCCCGAAGGTTGGGTCGAGTTTTACGGTGCCGATGGAATGGAAGGCTTAGTGCATCCTTTAAATCGCGATTGGATGATGGGAAGTGTGCAGTATGGAACGCGCCGCCTTACTTTTGATGGAGGACGCAGCCAGCAAAGCGCTACACCGGCTAATCAGACGGGAGCTTGGGAAGCACCTCTGGATCGCAGCTCTACCAATCATTTCAAACTTTATCACTTTGGCGATTACATCTACAGCAGTAATGATTTTGGCCAAAACTGGACCCGCCGAGAGCAGCCCTTTGGAAACGACCGTACCATTGCCAAGGCAGCTATAGCCCCTAATGATGGGAACCTAATCGCTTTTACACGCCGAGGCAATTTGCGTTTTTCATTTGATGGAGGGCAAACTTCGGTGAGCAGCCCCAATAATCCATTACCAGGGACCAATCATAGCATCAGCGATGTGGCTTTTGCGCCTCATTCGGATTCTATTTTGGTGGTGAGCTTTGCGAGCTACCAAGCCAATAATAATAAGGTTTTCATCACCTTTGATCAAGGTAATACCTGGACTAATATTACGGGAAACTTGGGCGATATGCCCATTCGTTGTGTGGCAATTGATGATAGTCCGGATCATAATATTTACCTGGGAGCAGAGATTGGTGTTTATGTAAAAGCCATGAACGCCAACAATTGGTTCCTCTACAATACCAATTTACCGAACACCACCATTTCTGATTTAGAGATTCACCACGGAGCCAATATCCTACGAGCAGCAACTTGGGGTAGGGGAATGTGGCAAATTTCTTTAAAAGACCGTGGTACCTATCCAAAGATATGGGATACGAGAGTGGAAACACCCCCTAGTTTTTTTAGTCCTACCGATGCTATGCCGCAAGATGTTTATGCGCGTATTTCTTATGCTGGCACTATCGACACTGTATATGCGGTATGGTCGGCCAATAGTTTGGATTTAGATAGCACCATCGGCATGGTTTACACCCAAGACTCTATTTGGAAAACGATTCGTCCTATTCCTAAATTAGAGCTTGGTGGCGATATGCATTTTAAAGTATATGCGGTGGGAAGCTCAAATGACACTTCCGCCACTTACCGCTTCCATTACAAAATTCAGGATACCGGTTTTTGTAAAGCGGGCGATCAAAATAGCTTCACGACCAAGTATATTGATGAAGTAATCCTTTCGAACCTGCAAGCTTATGGTGGGAGAGCAGCCTATACCGACTACACAAATTTGTACGCCAACCTTAATGCCAATCAGGTATATTCGATGTCGGTTCTGGTAAACGGTAATGATCCTGGAGATGTGGTACGCGCTTGGATTGATTATAACAATGATACCGTGTTTAGTGACAGCGAGGCCTTGCCCTTTAGACCTATTGATGCCACGAATTATGCATATGCCACTTTTACGGCCCCACAGTATAGTGGCATAGATACGGTAAGAATGCGGGTGCGGGTAATGGATAGTACCCTATCCGCTGATCCTTGTAATTATTTTGACGGGGAAGTAGAGGACTTCTCGGTAATTTTAATTGGGAACGATGTTAGCCTTGGAGAACAAAATATTTCTTGGCCTAGTCTATATCCTAATCCAACCAAGGACATCTTATACTTCCGTGGACTAAAAAGTTCAGAGTATCCAAGCTACCGTATTTATAGTTTAAGCGGCGCCCTTATTATGGAAGGTCAATGTGCAAACCTTAATGAGGGATTAAGTCTCAAAGGCTTAGCGAAAGGCTCTTACATCTTTGAATGGGAACATGAAAGTGGAGCCCAAGAACGCAGCACTTTTATTAAAGAGTAAAACATGCGGAAGCTGGCCTTACTTATACTTGTACTGATTATTCAAAGCTGCGGAGGGTCAAAATCCTCCGTGGTGCTTAATCTTGATACCAGGGATTATTACTTCGTTCGAACGGTAGGAGGAACGGCCGAAGCAGGAATTAGCGAAACCTTTTGGGTGAAGTTTGAGAATCCCCAGTTGCAAGTGGAAAGTATGCGCTATGCTGACCAAAGTGCAGCAGCACAATTGCAGGAAGGGGGGTATTATACTGCAAGCTTCAATGCTCAAAAACCAATGGTCGATTTTCGGAAACTTGAAATTTTCGGCTATTTAAAGGGTGAAGATACTCAAGTGCATATTGAACTGGACTCGGTCCGCTTAAAAGAACAAGTCTTTATGCCTGCGGCCATGCCCGAACAACCTTGAGTGCTTAAGTCTTTAGGTGAGTCAGGAATTTACGGATGTACTCATCAACCAATTTGCGCTTATACTGTAAAATATAACGGGGATGTTCTAAAGGAATTAAGTCCTTAAAGAGCTTGGCCTCCTTATTTATTTTGGAGAGGTACTTCATATTTTTACCGGTGCCCCAAACCACTGCTGTTTCGGGTTTACCACACAGCTCAATTTGAAGCCTCAGCTGTTCAATCATAAAGTCTTTTACCGCTTCAAATAAAGGCTCCTCGTCGTAATAGTTCCAGTTTACCCAGTTGCCTTTATCATTGTAGTGTAAAAAACCAAGTGGACAGGCGGCACCAATAAACCAATCTTTAAAAAAGGAGTGGGGTCCACCATAGGCCTGTACCACCTTGTACACAAATTCCGATGAGGTCTCCCGTGTTTCAATGCTGGTATGTATTCCGCAAATATCCTGTAAAGCGGGGGTGTCGGTAAAAGGGATGCCGGTTTGACCCGCTCCGAGACGGCCAGGGTTGATGCCCAAAATAAGCCCTCGCTTTTCCGTATCACTGTAGTATTTCTGGTAGTATTCCTTTAAGAGCCGTTCCACTTCTGGTTCATCACCGCGGTAGGGGTTCATTACCCGTACGTCTTTGGGAAGGATTTTTTCGTCTAATTCTAAATCTTGATAAAACTTCAGGATTTGGGAATATAACATAGCTTACTTTTTCAGAATTCGAAGGCCACTGCCATTCGCTGCCCTTAAGATGTAGTAGCCATCGGGATAGGGACTTAGGTCGATGGCTTCGGTATTTTTATAGGAGTTCAGCTTTTGCCCTTGACTATTATACAGGTCAAAACTACCCGGTTTACTGAACCGAAAAATGCCAGTACTAGGATTGGGATAAACCTCTAAACTTTCTTGTTGTACTTGCTCGATACCCAGACCGGAACCTAATTGATAAACGCTAAGGGTACCACTTACTTCATTACTTACTAGCAATAAGGGCTGCCCATTGGGGCTATCAGCAGGTTTAATAAAACTTAAAAACTCTGGACCCAAATCGCCAGCCGCACTATCTGAAGCTGGAACGCTAAAGTCGCGATCGAGAATGTAAGAATCGAAAACCGGATTGCTGGGATCGTCAATATTGTAAATCATGATTCCTCCTATCCGCTCCAAGCCAATAAAGGCGTAATTACTACCCAGCACTTCTCCGGTGCAAATGGCTTCTGGCTCGGGACCTTTATCGTCGCTTCGACCTTTAAAACTGCTGTTATCGTTATGGTCGGAATTAAAATTTTGGGGGTGTAAAAGGGCTAAAGTCTTTTCAAACTCATCACCACTGTCCCAAATTAAATTACCATCGGTATCCCAAACACTAAAACTTCGTGCTCCAAAAGTGAAGAGGGAATCGTGTAAAAAGGGATTGTTGTAATTACCTAAGGAGGTGCTCACCTTTAAACGACCTAATACGGTATCGTTTTGCAGGAAGCTGGGACTATTAAAGGTAATCGGGTTAAGATTAACATTGTTGATGCGTTCCTCCTCACTATAAGCACTGTAATCGCGGGCATCCCCTTCGTTGGCGGTCATTAAATAGGAGCCATTCGCATCGCTGTAAAAACAGATGGCATCGGGCTGATAGAGTCCAAAGAGGTTGAAGTAATTCTGAAATTTTATCCCCGTACTTTGGTCCGAGGCATCCAGGGTATTGGGGCTTTGATTCCAATCCTTATAGCCTAATCCAACCACGGTGTCTAAACTGGCGGTATACACATCAATAATGGCTAGAGCATTGTTTTCTTGTAAGGTAACATAGGCCTTAGAGCCATTGGCATTAAAGCAGATATACTCGGGCTCCACATCTTGGGAAAAGCTGGCCTGCCCGTTATTGCCATAGATGTTAATCTTAGAATCGTAGGGAAGTGTATCGTATTTAGCGAAGCTCACGGTTTGCACATCGGCCTGACTTAATCCAGCCGGATTTCCGGAGCTAAAGTTGATGATGGAGACGCTCCCCACGGGGTCACTGTTGTAATCGTCGGAGGGTTCCCCTTCATTCGCCACTAGGATATGCTGTAAGGAGGGACTAAAGGTGACCATATCAGGCATGGCTCCAACAATTAGTTGATTAAGGTAAGTGCCATTGGTATCGAAAAATAAAATCTTACCATCACCTTGAGGGAAGTTGCTTTGCAAGGCCACCGCTAGAGTCGTACCCTGAAAGGCCAAAGAATTCACCTTGCCTCCGTATCCACTAAGATCGATACGGCCAATACGACCTGGCTTACTGAGGTCGCTCATTAATAGGATGTCCACCTTATCCTCTGCGGCATTTGTCGAGAATAAACGTTGCGATAGAGGATCGTAGGCATGTACTTCTGTACCCCCTTGATCGAACTGTTCGCTATGGTAGGTGTAAACCTTAAAAACCGGAAGATTTTGCGCTTGGGCACCAAAGCTAAGTACAACGGTTATGCAGAGTAAAAGAAGGCGATACATGCTTATATTTTTTTCAAAGAACGGAATTCTTAGCTAAAGAATTAATGAACAATTTTAGCCTTTCCTGGGTTCTAAATAAACAATGAATTGGGTATTTCGTGCCACATGATTGTAACAAGACAATATGGGTTTCTGCCCATTTTGGTTGGTTGATGAGGTCCTGACATTCCGGTTTTGTGCCGGATGTCAGGATTTCTCATTTTTAAAGTTCTGCTAAGCTGTCTTTAGCCGCCTGCAGGGTATGGTCAATATCCTCTGCACTAAGCGCAGCATTTAAAAACCAGCTTTCATAAGCGCTCGGGGGCAGATAAACACCGCGTTTCAGCATGCCATGGAAGAAGTTCTTAAAGTGGGCATTGTCTCCGGTTTGGGCACTGTCGAAATCACGCACGGCCGTGTCGGTAAAATGCACACTGATCATCGAGCCCTGACGGTTAATTTGATAAGGAAGTCCTTTCGCTTCCAAAAGCGGGCGAATACCCCTTTCGATGCTTTCACATTTGGCCGCCAATTCAGTATAAACTTCCGGATGCTCCAAGAGGTGTTTAAGTAAGGTGTAGCCCGCGGTCATGGCAATAGGATTCCCAGAGAGGGTTCCTGCTTGATAAACCGGGCCATTGGGCGCCACGTACTCCATAATATCTTCCCTTCCGCCGTAGGCACCTACTGGAAGTCCAGCGCCAATTACCTTACCATAGGTAACTAAGTCGGCTTCCACTCCAAGGGTAGCTTGTGCTCCCCCAAAGCCCAAACGAAATCCAGTCATAACTTCATCAAAGATGAGTAGGATGTTTTCTTCATCACAAAGCTGCCGTAGTCCTTCAATAAATCCTTTTTCGGGGAGGATGCAACCCATATTCCCAGGAATGGGTTCAAGAATAATCGCGGCAATTTCATCGGGATTAGCCTTTACAAGGGCTTGCACTCCGGCTAAGTCGTTGTACTCTGCCAGTAGGGTATCTTGTGCGGTGCCTGGAGTTACTCCCGGGCTGCTCGGCTGACCTAAGGTAATGGCTCCACTTCCGGCCTTAATAAGGAAGCTGTCGCCATGACCATGATAGTTACCTGCGAATTTGATGAACTTATTTTTTCCGCTAAATCCTCTGGCGAGTCGAATAGCGCTCATGGTGGCCTCAGTACCGGAGTTAACCATTCGGATGCGCTCCATATTGGGGATGTTCTCCACGATAAGTTGGGCGAGCGAAATCTCCATTTCGGTAGGTGCACCGAATGAAGTGGAGCGCTCAGCCGCTTTTTGCACAGCACTAATCACCGGTTCCCAGGCATGACCCATAATCATCGGACCCCAAGAAGCGATGTAATCTATATAGCGGTTCCCATCCGCGTCGTAGAGGTAGCTTCCTTTAGCGCGCTCCATAAAAATAGGGTCGCCTCCCACTGATTTAAAGGCCCGTACAGGAGAGTTTACTCCACCGGGGATATACTTAGAAGCTTGTTGGAAAAGGGATTTACTATTGTTATTCATGTTGTTTTATATTGCTTCAACGCAGAGATAATGAGGGCTCAGAGTTTCTCAGAGTTTTAGGATTCGTCGATGAATGCCCTTTTTTAATACTGGTACATTGAAGTTGATTAATAAACCAAGTTTTTTATTTGAAAGTCGAAGGTAAGTGAGGAGTTGCGATAAATGAATAGGTAATACTGTTTCTAAAGATTTGGTTATAGCTCTCTTCCAGCATATTAAAAGGCTTAAGCCTCTGCCTACTCCTTAGTTCTGCGTTGAAGCAACCACTAAAAAAATACCCTACCTCAAATACTCCAAAATTTCCTTCACGAAGTAAGTCGCAATTAAATCCGCTCCCGCCCTTTTAATAGCGGTTAGCGTTTCTACCATAGCTTCTTCTTCATTGAGCCAGCCATTAGCGGCCGCGGCCTTTATCATGGCATATTCTCCACTTACGTGATAGGCGCTAACCGGTACGCTACTGATTTCCTTAGTTTGACGGATGATGTCTAAATAAGCCATTGCAGGCTTCACCATTACCATGTCGGCACCTTCCTGAAGATCAAGCTCCACTTCCCGCTTGGCTTCAATTGCATTAGCGGGATTCATTTGATAGGTTTTTTTATCGCGTGGCACATTTTCCATGTCCACCGGAGCAGAGTCCAAGGCATCGCGGAAAGGTCCATAGAAGCAAGAAGCATATTTGGCGCTGTAACTCATGATGCCCACGTTTTCAAAGCCCGAAGTATCTAAGGCAATGCGCAAGGCTTCAATACGTCCGTCCATCATATCACTGGGCGCCACAAAATCAGCCCCAGCTTGGGCATGACTAACAGCCATTTCGGCCAAAGCACCCACCGAGGCGTCATTTAGTATTTCGCCATCCTCTACAATCCCATCGTGGCCTAAACTAGAATAAGGGTCTAAGGCCACATCGGTCATTAGGACCATATTGGGAACGGTATCTTTAATCATCCGAATAGCGCGTTGCATAAGGCCATCGGGGTTAACCGCCTCTTGTCCTTCATTATCTTTAAGCTCATCAGGAACCTTAACAAAGAGGAGTAGGGCCGTGCAGCCCAGTTTCTCGAGCGCCTTTACTTCGGTTTCCAAAAGATCAAGGCTGTAGCGAAAGTAGCCAGGCATGGAGGCAATTTCACTTTTTATCCCTTCACCCTCTACCGCAAAAAGCGGTGCGATAAAATCGGAAGCATGCAAATGGGTTTCTTGAGCAATTCCGCGAATGGCGGCATTTTGTCTTAATCTGCGCGGTCTGTGCAACATAAATTTAGTCTTTGATCCAAGCCACCGGATGACGAAGCACTTCTACTAGTTGGGCTTCCGGACTATCCGGTTTGGGTTCCACATTATAATCCCAGCGTACCCTGGGTGGTAAGCTCATTAAAATACTTTCGGTACGGCCGTTAGTGCGCAGCCCAAAGAGGGTACCTCGATCGTGAACCAAATTGAACTCTACATAACGTCCGCGACGAAGTTCTTGCCAATAGCGTTGTTCCTCCGTGTAGGCTAAGTCTTTTCGCTTTTCTACAATGGGTAAATAGGAGGGGAGAAAGCTTTTTCCCATGTCGGTAGTAAACTGATACCAGTCTTCTAAGCTTCGCTTGGCATCTGCTTTTAAATAGTCAAAAAAGGTACCTCCAATACCACGTCCTTCCTGACGGTGATGATTTTTGAAATATTCATCACAAGCCTCTTTAAAGCGCGGGTATAGTTCTTTGCCATGTTTATCGGCAGCCAGCTTTTGTTCGCGGTGAAAGTGAACCGCGTCTTCTTCAAAAAGGTAATAAGGCGTTAAATCACTACCCCCGCCAAACCAGGCATCTATAGCATTCCCTTCCTTGTCATACATTTCAAAAAAGCGAAAGTTAGCGTGGGTGGTAGGCACCATTGGGTGTTCGGGGTGAATTACCAAAGAAATGCCACAGGCGAAAAACTGAGCTCCTTCCGTTTGCATGTTTTTTTTCAAGGCCTCCGGCATCTCTCCATGTACGATGGAAGTGCTTACGCCCGCTTTTTCAAAAACTTTGCCTTCGCTTAAAACTCGCGAACGACCGCCACCTCCACCTGGACGTTCCCAGTGGTCTTCCTTAAACTTAGCCTTAGTATCGAGGTCCTCCAGTGCTTGGCAAATTTCATCTTGAAGGCCGCGAATAAAGCTTACGAAACGATCTTTAAGATCAGCCATAATTTTTTACCGTATTAACAAATGCTTTAGCATGATCGACCGGGATATTGGGCAGGATGCCATGACCCAAATTCGCAATGTACTTATAGGTGCCAAATTCGTCAATCATTTGCTTGGTTAGGCGCTCAATCTCTGGAATGGGCGACAACAAGCGGGCCGGGTCGAAATTACCCTGTAAGGTGGTTTGGAAACTGGTGAACTCCCTCGCCATTTGCGGACTGGTAGTCCAGTCGAGGCCAAGGGCACTAACCGGCATTTGACTCATTTCCTCTAAGGCAAACCAGCAGCCTTTAGCAAAGGCGATTACCGGCGTATAGCTGTGCAGTGCCTCCACGATTTGCTTGATGTAGGGAAGGGAGAAACTACGATAGTCTTCGGCCGAAAGTAGGCCACCCCAGCTATCAAAAATTTGAATAGCATGCACTCCTCTTTCCTGCTTATGGCGCAGATAAGCGATGGTTACATCGGTAATCTTCTGCAATAATTTATGAGCGGCCTCCGGTTGTGAAAAACAAAATTCTTTGGCTTTGTCGAAGGTTTTACTCCCTTGACCTTCTACCATATAACATAGGATGGTCCAAGGGGAGCCGGCGAAGCCAATCAAGGGAACCTCATTGTTAAGGGCGTCCAAGCTTAGGTCGATGGCCGAATAAACATAATGCAAACGGTCTTTTACATCAATATCTGGCAAGGCATCTACCTGCGCGGCAGTACGAATGGGATTGGGTAAAAAAGGACCCTTACCCGGAATCATTTGCACTTCTATGTCTAAGGCTTGCGGGATTACTAAAATATCGCTGAATAATATAGCGGCATCCGGCCCCACCTGCTCAATAGGCATAACGGTAATCTCGGTGGCTAATTCTGGGTTTTCAGCCCTTTCGAAGAAACTATATTTCTCCTTCAGTTTCATGAAATCCGGTAGGTATCGTCCGGCTTGACGCATCATCCATACCGGGGGACGACTTACTTTTTCGCCTCTAAGGGCTTGGAGGAAAAGGTCGTTTTTTGGTGTTGTCATGTACTAAAATTAGGCCTTTAGGCAAAATGAGCAATTAAGGTTTCAATAACTCCATTAAGCGTGGGCTCCTTGGCGCAGATGCGGGGGTTGTCGGAACGCAAGCGAACCGCTTCGGCGGTTGTAGCGCCAATGCAAAAGCAAGGAATGCCACTTGGAATTTTATTCTTTTTGAAAAAGCTAAATGCGGCACTAGGGCTTAAAAAGATGATACCCGAAAAATTGGAGGTATCTACCTGGGCGTAAACCATTTCGGTATGGTAAACAATCTCTTTGTGCACCCGCACATTTTTATTCTCCAGATATTCGGGGAGGTCATCTAAGGCCTTATCGCCACAAAAAAAGTCAACCGATTTCACATCGCTATTACGGGCAATGATTTGAGCCAGTAGGAGGGCGTTCTCGGACCGAACATTGGATTTAATGCCAAGTTTGGCGAGCATTTCAGTCGCCTTGATACCCACCGTAAAAGTCTTCTTAGGGGGAATGCTGAGGTTAGCTTCGGACTCTAATAATTTTTTGAGGCTACGAACGGCATTTTTGCTGGTAAATACGCGTGCTGAGCTATCCGAATCAAGCAAGCGCTCGCGAAAAGTAGTCGCGTTGAAAGTATGCTCCACTTCAATAAAATCCTGTGACTCCAAGTCCAGTCCGGCCTGATCGAGTTTTACTTGCAGTTCCTCTGAAAGACTGCGGGTTGCGAAGATGAGGGGTCGCTTACTTTCGCTGGTCATTTTTGATGTTTTCCATGATGGCCTTAGCGCCTTGTTCTAAGGCTTTAATGGCAAGCTGTTTCCCTAACTGGGGAGCAGCATTCAAAGGTATCGTATTTTCTACTTCTACCTTTTGACTGCCATCTAAACTAAAAACACCTGCTTTAAGAGAAAGTTCGTTATTCTTAATCTCGCTGTAAGCCCCTACCGGAGCTGAGCAGCCCCCTTCAACGGTGCGAAGAAAGTCGCGCTCCACTTGAGCCCGCAAGGCGGTTTCAGTGTGATTAATGGATTTGAGTATTTCGAGGGTTTCTTCATCTGCCGAAAGGCATGTAATACCCACAATCCCCTGTGCTGGCGCTGGGATCATCCAATCCAAAACGCTATGGTTTTCAGGTAAAATGCCTAGGCGCTCTAATCCGGCTTTAGCAAAAATGGCTCCTTGCCAATCGCCTTCCGCAAGCTTTCTTAGTCGGGTTTGAACGTTTCCTCGTAAGTTGGGATTATCGTGATGCGGGTAACGACTCTTCCACTGGGCAATACGTCGGATGCTGCCGGTAGCTACTAAGGCGGTAGCGGTGTTTTTGGGGTCAAGAAAATCAATGGATCCCTTGTGCACAATAATATCTTCTACAGGTCCCCGCGGTAAAACAGCGGCCATTAAAATTCCTTGAGGGGCTTGGGTGGGATAATCTTTTAAGGAGTGAACCGCTAAATCGACCTTTTGGGCTAAAAGGGCCTCGTCGAGGATTTTGGTGAAAATTCCCGTGCCCCCAAATTGATTTAATGGGGTGGTAAGGTCGAGGTCACCTGCCGATTTAAGTTCGACCAATTCGGTTTTATGACCTTTAGCTTCGAGCGCCTGAGCTACTTTACGCGCCTGCCAAAGGGCCAGTTCGGAGTCGCGGGTACCAATGCGGAGGGTTTTCATACTCGCTTTTAAAGCTCGAAGATATGGTGTATGGTACGCAAATCGTTATTGAGATTGTTACCATTTTTTAACTGACGAGCGAATTGACCCGTAATGCGGTTAAGCATTTGCGAAGCGAAGTATTCCGCTTGCTCTACGGGGATGTCGGGGAATTTTTTTTGCAAGCCTACAATTTCCTTTTGCTTCCACTGCTCCATCTTGCTGCGCATCGCTTGCAGGGTTGGAGCAACGCGACGGCTTTCCAACCACTCGTAAAACTCATCTATCTTTTGATCGATAATCAGCTCGGCTAAAGGAATTTGAGACTGGCGGTTTCGGATACTCTCTTCAGCAATTTCAGAAAGATGGTCGACATCAATAACCCGGTAATTTTCGGAATCATAAAGTTCGGCCGCAACGTTGCGAGGCATACTTAAGTCGAGAATCAAACGCTCTTTCTGGTCTTCAAAATCGTTTAAGTGCACAGTAGGCGTGCTCGCTCCGGTAGCGACAATTACAATGTCCGCTTTATCAAGACCTTCTTGCAGATGCTCTAAATCAAGGTGCTTTAAACCAAAACGGTCGGCTAAATCAATAGCTTTAGTTTCGGTTCGGTTAATGAGCGTGATATCCTCGATTCCCGTTTGATTCACCAGATTTTCGCAGGTAGTTCTTCCCATCTTACCCATGCCATAAAGCAATACACTTGGCTTGGGATTTACCTTTAAGTAATCTTTTACCTGTAATACAGCGGCAAAGGCTACCGAGGCGGCTCCAGTACTAAGTTCCGTTTCGTTTTTTACGCGTTTGCTGCACTGCACGCCAATATTTACCAGGCGGTCCAAAAAGGCATTGTGTGCAACAAGGTCCTTCGAACGCTGGTAGGCTTTTTTCACCTGACCGATAATTTCGAAGTCGCCCAAAATTTTAGATTCTAAGCCCGATCCTACGCGGTAGAGGTGAGCAATCGCTTCTCTATTCTGTTTGATGTTTTGGTAGGGCTCGAACTCGGATTTGGAGTTGCCACTGTATTTACAAAAGAGGCTTATGAGGTCTCTCGGGCAATTGGCGAAGGCGTAAATTTCGGTGCGGTTGCAGGTGGATAATACCATTATGCCGTCACCGCCTTCCTGACGATACTCGTGAATTAAATGATTGGCTTGCTCATCGCTAAGCGAGAACTTTTCCCGAATCGAAACATTTGCTTTTTGATGGTCGATTCCCACCAAAAAGAAATTAGCATAACGACTTACTTCGAACTCCTTCATATAACGCTGGCAAAAATATCCCAATCAGCACCACACTTTTTACCTTGATAAGTATGAAAAATAACCCGATAAGTTGCATTGGGCTTATTTAGAATCATTCTTAGATTTTTTGGTGTTTCACAGGTGAGTATTGCGCTTGCAAGGATAAAATAAACGGGAATATGTCGCCAATGATATTTATCATGTTCTAATTTTGCCCCATGGAATTGAATTTTGAAATCCTTGGTCCGGAAATAAATACCCGAAAAAGTTGGGTAGAACATACGGCCTTAAGTCCTGATATTGCGATAGTAAAGGTTAATCACCCGGAGGAGGAGGTTCTTCGTTTAAGGCGGGAGATTGACCAAAGCCTCATTCAGTTTTACTTCGCTTATGAAGGTGGTGCTGAGTTTTCATTTCACGGAGGCGCCTATAAGCTCAACCTTAAGTCGGAGCATAACTTACTTTTCTATAATCCTATTCAGGCCCTGCCGATGGATATTGAGGTAGCTCCAAAGAGTAAAATTTTGTTCCTATACGTTACGGTGGAACGCCTGCACCGCATGTTTGTGGAGGGAAGTAAGGAGCTGGCTTTCATCAACCCCGAAAATGTAGACAAGAAGTTTTACTCCGAAAGTAAACTAGAGCCAGCGACAATGGTGGCTTTGAGTCAGATTTTTCAAACTCCGGTTAATGGGCCGGCTCAAGGTATATTCGAGAAATCAAAGGTTTTTGAAATCCTCGCTTGGTTTTTTAATCGCCGAGAAGGTACCGATACCGAGGCCTGTCCTTTTTTAGAGAATGAGGATAATGTGCAGAAGATTCGTTTGGCGAAAAAAATTCTGATTGAAAGAATGACCGATCCTCCCACCATTCCCGAATTAGCGAAGGAAGTGGGTTTAAATGAGTATCGATTAAAAGAGGGTTTTAAGAACATTTACAGCACTACGGTATTTAAGTATCTAAATGATTATCGACTGGATGTTGCCCGGCAGGCCTTAGATGAAAATGACATGAAGGTAAATGAGGTAGCTTATCAGATCGGCTACACCAACCCGAGTCACTTTATTGCGGCCTTCCGCAAGAAATTTGGAGTAACACCGAAAAAATATTTAATGAATCGCTAAAGCGGATGAAAGAGGCATTAGTAATTGTGAATTTGGGTTCTCCAGATTCTTATGCGGTAAAAGATGTGCGCCGCTATTTGGGGGAGTTTTTAATGGATGAAAGGGTAGTGGACTTCTCAAAGTGGTTCCGCACCTTTTTAGTGAAGGGCATTATCTTAAATACCCGACCACCAAAATCGGCCGAAGCTTATAAGTCCATTTGGTGGGATGAAGGCTCTCCCTTGATGGTCCTTTCGGAGCGCTTAAGAGATAAGGTGCAGGAGCATAGTGCCATGCCCGTAGCTTTAGGAATGCGTTATGGCAACCCTTCGATCCAATCGGCGGTTGAAGGTCTGCTTAAAGAGCATCCCGATTTGGAACGGGTGAGTTTAGTTCCACTCTATCCTCATTATGCCATGAGTAGCTATGAAACGGTTGCGGTAAAAGCCCGAGACGTTTTTGAAGCGCATTTCCCCAATTTAGACTTGCGCATTAAAGGGGCCTTTTACGACGACCCACGCTACCAAGTGATATTGGCGAATTCGATCAAGTCCGCTTTGCCTGAAGAATACGACCACTTGCTCTTTAGTTATCACGGGGTGCCGGAACGTCAAATTAAAGGGAGCGATGTAAGTAAAGCGCATTGTCTACGTCTAGATGATTGTTGTGCCAAGGATAGTCCGGCTCAAGTTTTTTGTTACCGCCACCAAACTTTGGCAACTACTAAGGATGTAGCGCGTCTGTTAGATTTAGAAGACGGTAAATATTCGACCAGTTTTCAAAGTAGGCTGGGGCCGATTAAGTGGTTGGACCCTTACACGGATAAAACGATTGTTGAATTAGCTCAAAAAGGTTGTAAAAAACTGGCGGTGGTTTGTCCGGCTTTTGTTTCCGATTGTTTGGAAACCATCGAAGAAATTGGAGAAGAAGGGCGTGAGCTTTTCCTTGAAAATGGGGGTGAGGAATTTACCCTGATACCTTGTTTAAACGATCAGGACGACTGGGCACAGTTGCTCGCCAATTTTGGCACAGAATTGTATGCTAAGAAATAAGAGACCAAGTCTTTTTAAATTAGTATCTTGAAGCGAACTTTAGAATATGAAGCATTTATACCTGTTTATTTTCATCTGCTCTTTTTTCACCCTACCAGCTCAGGTAGCTGATTACTCCGTTACCGATTGTTCGGGAAACAGTCAATCCATTTATCAGGTTTTAGGCACCGGCAAGGCGCTAATTGTAGCCTCTAAAGGTTTTGATTGCAGCATTTGCGTGAGCAGAGCTGGGGGCTGGGGAACTTGGGCCGGCTCCAATCCAAACGTTCAAGTTTGGGGTGCTATGACGCTCACCTACAGTTCCAGCACACCCACTTGCAGCCAGCTTAATAATTGGGTAAACAACCATTCCTGGTCTTCCATTTACACCTTTATCGATTCCAACGAGTTTTTCTTTAGTGCGGGCACCCCTCGCTATATCGTTTACAGTCCAGTTGATTCCAACATTATTTACACGGGTGGTAGTGAGTCTCAAGCAAGGTCGGCCGCTTTAAATGCTTCGAACAGTATTTCACTTCCGGAGAACAGTTTGGAGAGTTTACAATTCTATTACGCGAATGGAAGCCTTCATTTTCGCAAAGTACCCAGTGGAAATACCCTGGTGGAAATCTATAATTTAACTGGTAAAAAGGAGCGTGTTTTGACCCTTAGAAAGGATCGTAAAGATTTTTCTATCAGCGATTTACCTAAGGGAATCTACCTTATGCGCCTCAGTAATCAAAGTGCTGCGGTAACCCGTAAAATTGTAATTTCTTAATTCGCACTTTATACCGTTCCAATAGCGTAGCTTTGCCGCCTCATTAAAAGCACCTTATGAAGCTGCGAAATATTGCGATTATCGCTCACGTAGACCACGGAAAAACGACCTTGGTCGACAAAATGCTCCTATCCTGTAAAATCTTCGAAGACCACGAGAGTCCCGGAGAATTAATCATGGATAATAATGACCTTGAAAAAGAGCGAGGTATCACCATCTTAGCCAAGAACGTATCCGTTCGTTATGGCGACTATAAAATTAACATTCTCGATACCCCGGGTCACAGCGATTTCGGTGGTGAGGTAGAGCGGGTTCTTAATATGGCCGATGGCGTAGTGCTACTCGTTGATGCCTTTGAAGGACCGATGCCTCAAACGCGCTTCGTGCTTGCCAAAGCTTTGGAGTTAGGCCTTAAGCCCATTGTGGTAATTAATAAGGTAGATAAGCCCAACTGTACCCCAGAAGAGGTACACGAAATGGTATTTGACTTGATGTTTAGTTTGGAAGCGACCGAAGAGCAGCTGGACTTTCCGGCCATCTACGGAAGTGCCAAGCAAGGATGGATGAGTGAAGATTGGCAAAAGCCTACGGATAACATCAACGCCTTGCTCGATTCGATTATTGAGCATATACCCGCCCCGGTTTCCCGTGAGGGTACTCCTCAAATGTTGATCACCAGCCTTGATTATTCTTCTTACATCGGAAGGATCGCGATTGGCCGAGTGCACCGCGGAACTTTAAAAGCTAATTCACCGGTTACCCTCGTAAAGCGCGATGGAAAGATGGTGAAATCTCGTATTAAGGAACTTTTTGTTTTTGAAGGTTTCGAGAAACGTAAGGTAGATGAGGTAAGCAGCGGAGAGATTTGCGCTATTACCGGAATTGAAGGATTCGACATTGGCGATACTATTGCCGATCATGAGAATCCAGAGGCGATGCCTACCATTCGTATTGATGAACCTACCATGAGTATGGGCTTCACCATTAACGATTCTCCATTTTTTGGAAAGGAAGGAAAATTTGTAACCTCACGTCATATTCGTGAGCGTTTAGATAAAGAGCTCGAGAAAAACTTGGCCCTTCGGGTAGAGGAAACGGATTCGGCCGACGCTTGGCGTGTTTATGGCCGGGGTGTACTGCACCTTTCGGTTCTTATCGAAACCATGCGTCGTGAGGGCTATGAATTGCAAATCGGGCAGCCCCAGGTAATTTTCCGTCAGATTGATGGCGTAAAATGCGAGCCGATGGAAGAGCTAAACATCGATTTACCAGAGGAAATTCATGGTAAGGCGATTGAAGCCGTAACCATGCGGAAAGGGGAGTTAACCCAAATGGTGCCCAAGGGCGATCGTATGCATTTGGACTTTATGATTCCCTCACGCGGAATTATTGGTTTGCGTAATTACCTTATGACCGCCACCGCTGGGGAAGCCGTGATGTCGCATCGCTATGTGGAATACCAACCTTATAAAGGTGAGATTCCTGGCCGTCAGAATGGTTCCTTAATCGCTTTAGAGACCGGAAAGGCCATTCCTTATTCTTTGAATAACCTTCAGGACCGTGGCCGCTTCTTTATTCCGCCAAACCAAGAAGTGTATGAAGGACAGGTTGTTGGTGAAAATAATCGTCCCGGCGACTTAACCATTAATATTACCAAGACTAAGAAGCTAAGTAATATGCGTTCGGCTGGGGCCGATGATAAAATGCGCATTGCACCGCATATTGAGTTCTCCTTAGAAGAAGCCCTCGAATACATTCAAGGGGATGAATATGTAGAAGTAACTCCGCAAAGTATTCGTTTACGGAAAACCTTACTAAAGGAAACGGAGCGAAAAAGAGGAGAAAAGATTAATTTCTAAAAAACGAAAAAGCCGCGGGGACGCGGCTTTTTCATTCCAAAAAAACACCAAAAAAAGCATCCGCTTTTAGGCGGACGCAGAAAAACAAAAAAGCACTAAAAGCATGGAGAGGGACTCGGTGCTTTAGGCTATTCGTTCATAATTGTAATGAACGTTATTTAAAGAACTACTACTTATGACAAGTCAAATGTAGTAGCAGCTTTTCTGCCTAAAAATGATATTTATCAGTCGACTAGCTTTTTTTATCGAGCTCCATCGCGGCAGCCAAACAGGCCTCAATGGCTTCAAAGGGTAGGCTTTCTAAGTCGTGTAGGACTAAACTTTTTATTTGGCGTCGCTCGCGCGTTTCGAGTAAACCGCTGGGGTCTTCAAACTGATTGGCCCGAGTAAAGGAGAGGTCTAAACTGAGGTCTTTATTAGGTTTCATATAACAAACCCACTTTTTCCCGTAATAGAAAGGAAGGCCATAAGCGATTTTGGCTTGTAAGCCTTTTTGAACGAAATGAGAATGTAAAAAAGCAAGGAGCTCCTGATGAGCTCCTTTTTGCTTTAGTATATATTCTTCAACGGGGTTCATTCTTAATGGCGCAAAATGATTTTTTCAGTCAGTCCATTGGCCAAACGAATGAGGTATACCCCTTCGGGCCAGGCTTGGCAATTTAAGCTTTCTTCGGCTTGCGCACTTTCGTAGATGAGTCGTCCATTGAGGTCGAAAGCCTTAACTTTTTGCTTGCCTTCCCAGTAGATATGACTATTGGCAGGATTAGGGAAAAGGTGCATGGGTTTGAATGATTCTTCATCCAAACTAATATCGGGGTTTAAATCGTGCGAATACAGTCCGGTGCCGGTTCCAACCAGCAGCTCATCATAAAATAAAACATTAATCTCGGTACCTACGGGGTAGGCATAGCCTAAGCTCCATCCCAAGCTGCCATCATTACTATTAACATAAATAGTTTCATCGAGGGAAACGAATACATAACCATCACCATCGGTAATCGCGGTGGCTTCTCCCGCGGCGGAAGGTCCGCTAAAATTTGACCAGGTTCCGGCACTTAGGTCTTTGATAAATACATTACTTACCGGTAATAAACCTGGATCACGGTTTAAGATAAACAAGCTATCGCCACTATTATTGAGCTCTAAATCAACAGTATGGTCGGTGGCACCAAAAGGGCCATCTGCGCTTACGGTAAAACCGGTACTTCCTAATACTGCGCGATACACACCATAATGACCACTAGTGGTTGGATCAGCTTGTAAACCGATATAAGCCACTAGATTTCCAGATTCACGGCTTATCACCACATCGCTAACATCCACATCTTGACCGGGACTGGAGCTGAGGATTAATAATTGCATCCAATTGTTACCTCCATCGGTGCTGTAAAAGCACCCGCCCTTATCCCCAAAATCGATAGCAAAGCCAGCTACAACAATATTGGCGCTGTCGGGAGCAACTGCAATCGCAGTACAATGGGTATTGATGCGATTAAAATTTAAGGGAGGGTTTTCAGGACTAAAAACTTGATCCCAGCCATCGTTCATCGGGCTGGTTTGTACCCCTCCGTTTTGACTGCGGTAAATTCTTTGATTCCCAACAAAAACGGTATCGGGCATGCCGGCTGTCATACCAACAGCAGTGTATGGGGAACCATCAAAATCTGGAAATACCGGCGGACTCCAAGTAGGACTACTCGTATTGTAATTTTCCACTTTTCGTATCCCCGATTTTGAGGCGACAAAACCCGTGGCAAAATCGCTGGTCATGTCGATGTCGTTTACCTGAACCGCGGTGAGGCCTTCATTCCAGCCAAAAATCGAATCACCTTGATGGCTGGAATAACCAAAGCCAATATTGGTGGTGTGGTAAATGATATCCGAATCGAGGGGGTCCATTTGGCTAAAGCCATCATTGGCTCGGTTTAAATCTTCTATATAAAGAGCGCCAGGATTGATCCAATTAGCCCAAGTGCTTAAATCTTGTTCCACGGCATTCCCAATGTAAAGGGCGGTTTTTAGTCCTGAGTTGTAGGGCTGAAATACCATATTGTTACCAACCACGCCACCAATGGGGCCGGGGGTGTTGATAGTCGTGTCATTCCAAGTAAGGCCATTGTCGGTGCTAAAGGCAATCCGGCGGTCTTGCATGGTCGGATTGTTTAAGGGTGGTTGTCCGGCGACGTACCAGGTGCCACTGCCATCAAAGCCATAAGTACGCCACTCGATATTAGGCCGAATGGGACTGGGGTTAACGGCTGAGGTGAGTGAAGTAGAGTTAGACATAGCGTTAAAGGGGTCCATCAGTTTATAACGATGAGGGCTGCTACCTCTTTCGAAGAGGTGTAGATGTCCATCCGAAGGATCGATGAGCATTTGTGGAGGCTCGTTGTAATTCTTTAAGAGATTAATGCTGCCTACTTTCACATAGCTTCCGGTAGCTGGTGTGATATATCCAAAATCCATCACATCTTGACCACCAGCCATGGGGTTGTTTTTTACCAATGCCATGGTGTCGCCTACAATGATGAACTCCTTTACCATAGAGTCGATTAAAGTGGCAGAACTGGAACCGATATAGGTGCTGTAAACTTTTCCATTGGAAAGGAAAAAGATATTCCAGCTGGTTTCATGCACCTCCACATTAAGAATGGAGCTGCCAAAACCATCATCGGCATCAGCTGAAGGAACGGTTTGCCAGGCTAAATTTTGACGAGCACCATTGCGCTTGGCTTTGGCCCAAAATAAGGAGTTAGGACTTTGGGTAGCGCAAACGATGTAAATGGAATCGCTACCATAGGCCCAGGTATCAAAATCGCCAACCTGGCCACCAAAGACACCTTCGGCCACAGGAGCCGTTAAACTTTGAGCGGAAAGTGAGCCGAAAGCTAAACAGGTAAAAAGAATGAATAATTGTTGTTTCATTTGTTTGGTCTTGAGAGGGTTGATTCTAAGAAGGTGGTAATTTGTGTGTGAAACTACAGATTTTTGTCGATGAATGGTTGTTTTTGTCCGATAAAGGAAGCTTGTTTCCTTATTTTAGTGCCTCCGATTCCTAAAAGTTCTGCATTTACTTGAGTTCAAGATTCTAGTACATGCACACGTTTAAAGCAGGGTCTTTTCTGACCTTATTTTGTTTGAGCTTTATGCTCAATGCTCAATTTCACGATCTTAAATTACCTAAAGCGAGCCCCGAAGTAAAGGAGCGGCAAAGCCTTGGGGTCACTAGCATTGAACTGCATTACCACAGTCCCCTCGCTCGAGGACGTAAGGTTTGGGAGAACCCCAGAGTGATTCCTCAAAAGGGAAATCCAATAGCCTGGCGGGCAGGTGCCAATATGAATACCACCATCAGCTTTGATACAGATGTATATATAGAAGGGCAAAAGCTGGCCGCAGGAAAGTATGGCTTGCACCTAATTCCCAATGGGCATAAACATCAAATTTTATTTGCACATGCCAATCAGCTTTGGGGTTCCTATTATTTAGATTTAGAAAAGGACATAAGCCTGAAGGTGGAAGTAAGCGATACGGCTTATAGTTACAGTGAGAAGTTAGATTTTGAGTTTGATCATCAAAACGACAGTACCCTTATTCTGGCTTTGGAATGGGCGGACCGGAGGGTACCGATTGAAATCAAAGTAGATTTAGTAGCAACGGTGATGCAGTCCCTTCGCTCCGAACTGCGGGGAGCCAACACCTATCGCTGGGAAGCCTGGAACGATGCCGCTCGTTTTTGTTATGATCATCAACAACATCTGGAAGAAGGGCTCACTTGGGTGAATCATTCTATTGAAGGGGGATATGGCGGTTTTGGCGCTAATCCTAATTTGTACAATTACAGCACCAAGTTGTTTCTATTAGGTGCCCTGGGCGATAAAGAAGCTCAAAAAGACCTCTTTGAGGCTTCGAAAAACCTCGCTGGGGATCGAAATGCGAAACTGAGTTTTTTGTCGGCCCTGCTGCAAAACAAATGTTACCCAGAAGCTTTAGCGATGGCCGAAAGTTTGGAGGCTGACTTTCCGGATGACTGGGTAATGAAGCTTGATTACGGGGTGGCGCTCTATCATAACCAAAAGCCTGAGGAAGCTTTAAAGGTGTTGAAAGGCCTGGCTTCGGATGTTCCGGACCTCTTTACCGAGCGACTAAAGCAAGTAATTGCCGACATGGAAGCGGGCAAGTATCAATATCCTTTGGCCGCTCACTTAAGCTAAAATATAGGAAATCCGCAAGTGCGGATTTCTTTTATCGATTATCAATGTTTAAACATTAATTATATATTTGCCCTATCAATGTTTTAACACTAATTAAAAATAGATAGTTATGAGTACGCAAAAATGGACCATCGATCCTGCCCACACGAACATTCATTTTAAAGCAAAGCATTTAATGATTACCACCGTTACCGGAACCTTTAATTCTTTTGACGGTGAGGTGAGCTCGGAAGGAGAGGACTTTAGCAAGGGGGAGTTCCGCTTTTCTGCCGATGTAGCGAGTATTACCACCGGTAATGAGGAGCGCGATGGGCATCTAAAGAGTGATGATTTCTTTAATGCCGAGAACTATCCGAAGTTAACCTTCGTGAGTAAAGAAATTAAAGCGGTTGACGGAAATGAGTTTGAGTTACATGGTGAGATGACCATTCGCGATGTAACCAAACCAGTTGTATTACAAGTTGAAGTAGGTGGGGTAGCCAAGGACCCTTGGGGTAATGTAAAAGCTGGTTTTTCGTTTAAAGGCAAGTTAAACCGCAAAGACTTTGGTCTTAAGTTTCATGTTGTAAATGAGGCTGGAAACCTATTGGTTTCTGACGAGATCAAAATGGAAGGTGAAGTGCAATTAGCCGCTGTGGAAGCAGCAGTTGAGGCCTAAGCCTTCAAATTCTCTCTTGGTTGTTAAAGCCCCGGCATTAGTCGGGGTTTTTTTTGGCCCTTATCTTTGCGGAATAATACCTATTCATGCTCCAAAACATCGCCGCGCGCATTGCGGGCAGTCTTTCTTTAAAGGAAGGGCAAGTTCAAAATACCCTCCAACTTTTTGCAGAGGGAGCCACCATCCCCTTTATCGCTCGTTATCGAAAAGAACGGACGGAAAGCTTAGACGAATTACAGATTCAGCAAATACAGGAAAAGGCCGATTATTTTGAAAAATTAAATCAGCGCAAGGAGCACATCCTAAAGGCTATAGAAGATCAAGGCTTATTAGATGATGAGCTAAAACATAAGATCGAAAATACTTGGGATTTAAACGGATTAGAGGACCTATATCTTCCCTTTAAACCCAAGCGTAAAACTAAAGCTTCGATTGCCCGAGACTTAGGGCTGGAGCCCCTCGCCGGCAGTTTAATGAAGCAGGATCATCGCGATCCCGAGGCTTTAGCGGCAAGCTTTGTAAAAGGAAAGCTTACTTCCGTAGAAGACGCGCTAAGCGGCGCTAGAGCTATTATGGCAGAATGGATGAATGAGCGATTAAGTGCCCGGAAATCCTTGCGAAATTTCTATGCGCGAAAAGCGATTATTCAGTCGAAACTTAAAAAAGCCAAGGCGGAGGATGCTGCCCAATACCGGGATTATTTCGATTTCCAAGAGCCCTTAAATCGCATTCCCAGTCATCGCCTATTAGCCATTCGTCGCGGCGAGCAGGAAGGCTTTTTACGGGTAAAGATTGCTCCTGAGGAATCCGAGGCACTCGCCATCCTAGAGCGGATATTTGTTAAAGGGAATACCGCAGCCTCCGAACAAGTTTATTTGGCCTTAAAAGATAGCTACAAGCGTTTGATGCAGCCCTCCCTCGAAACGGAGTTCGCCGCCGAAAGCAAGCAGAAGGCAGATGAATCGGCCATCAAGGTTTTTGCCGAAAACTTAAAGCAATTGTTGCTCAGTCCGCCCTTGGGGCAAAAGCGCATTTTAGCCATTGATCCGGGTTATCGCACGGGTTGTAAGGTTGTTTGCTTGGATGAGCAAGGAGGGCTGCTTCACAATGATACCATTTATCCCCATCCGCCCCAGCGTGAAACCGGTAAGGCAGCGGCAAAGATTGCGCATCTGGCGGAAGCCTATAAAATTGAAGCCCTGGCTATTGGGAATGGCACGGCCGGACGGGAAACCGAGGAGTTTGTAAGTAAAAAGGTGCGGTTTAAATATCCCGTTCAGGCCTCTGTTGTGAGCGAAGCGGGAGCCTCAGTTTATTCGGCTTCATCGGTAGCAAGAGCCGAGTTTCCCAATTATGACGTTACGGTACGAGGAGCAGTAAGCATCGGTCGTCGCCTGATGGATCCCTTAGCTGAATTGGTGAAAATTGACCCCAAGAGTATTGGGGTGGGACAGTATCAACACGATGTGGATCAAAATGCTTTAAAAGCGGCCCTTGGTCGAGTGGTGGAGCAAGTGGTGAATGCAGTAGGGGTAAACTTAAATACTAGCAGTAAGCATTTGCTTGAATACATATCAGGACTGGGACCAAAATTAGCCGAGAACATCGTCAATTACCGCGAAGAACATGGGCCTTTTAAATCGCGACAGGATTTGCTAAAAGTTCCCAAATTGGGGCCCAAGGCATTTGAACAGGCCGCGGGGTTTTTACGAATTCCCGAAGCCGAAAACCCCCTGGACAATTCGGGTGTGCACCCAGAGTCCTACCCGGTGGTGGAAAAAATGGCTAAGGACCTGATGCGTTCGGTTCGTGATTTAATCGGTAAAGCTGATTTGCTTTCTCAATTGGATTTATCGAATTACACCCAAAAGGATTTAGGCCTGCCCACTTTAAAGGACATTATCCAGGAATTAGCCAAACACGGAAGAGATCCTCGAGGGGCGGCCAAGGGGTTTCAATTTGATGCCAGGGTGCGCAGTATAAGTGATTTACAAGAGGGCATGATCTTACCTGGAATCGTTAGTAATATTACCAACTTCGGGGCCTTTGTAGATGTTGGGGCGAAGCAGGATGGTTTGGTCCACATTAGTGAACTGGCCAATAAATTTGTACGTGACCCGAACGAAGTTGTTCACTTACAGCAACAGGTTAAGGTTAAGGTGATTTCTGTAGATATCCCTCGTAAGCGCATTCAATTTAGTATGAAGCAGGTTTAGTTTTTTGTCCAAAATTGCGCCAGGCTAGGGCAATGAAAAAACCGATGGCCATAAATAGGCCTAGATAACGAAAGAGGTAGTATTGTCCGCTTGGCCCTGGGTTGTTTTCCAAAACGTAGCCCATAAATGGACTGATAAATATATCGGGCAAGTAACCAATCACCGACACAATACCAACCGCGGTGCCAGTTAAGGCTCTATCAATACCGTTTTCACGCATAAGGGCTATGTATATTCCGCGCAGGCCATAAATGCCGGCCAAACCTAAACCGAACCAAATAAAACTGAAGGCTCCCCAAAAAGCAGTTGCCTCAAAGCCTAAGAAAAAAGCGCCTATCGCTCCGCTGCCAAAGCAGAGTAAAACAATGCGAGGCGATTTAAAACGGTCGGCCGCTACCCCAGCTAAAACAGCTGCCAAAGGTCGAATGTACAAGGCGCTACTGCTTAATTCTAAGGCGGCTTTTTCGCTGTAATTCCAAACCTCCCGAGCATATAAGGGTAAATCATCGGTAAGCTTATAGCCGCAATAAGCCAGTAAAACAATTGCCGCCTGTAGCCAAAGTCCTTGGTTTTTGCTCAGTTTTTTTACCGCCAGAAAGCTATGTTTTACATCGGTCCCGGGTTCCTTAGGTGGTAAAACCAGATAGGTGTAAATCGCTATTATAATGAGCAAGGCACTGCATGCAATCAATACATTTTGGTAAGCTAAGTTGCGGCTTATGCTTTGGTCTGTGGCCTCTTCCCGAAAAAACCAATTGAAGAGCAAAACGGCCAAGCTGGCCCATAATGCGGAGCTTAAACCTCGTCCACCTTCTACCCAACCAAAAGCCTTTGCTTCATTTTGCGGCTCTACTAAAAGACGAGTGCTTTTCATCAAGGCAGCCCAAAACAAGAAAATGGTGCTAAAGCCCCAAAAGCCATAAGTGATGAGTAAAGCAAAATAACCGGGGTAAACAGCAATTACAATACCTCCTAAAGCGGTAAGGCTAAGCGCCAAGGCCATTAATTTTCGGGCCGGGAAAAGGTCGGTAATTGGCCCACCAAAGAAATACGAAAGCATGGCAACAATCCCGTAGGTCGAGTAGCAATAGCCGAGTTCGATATTATCAATTTGATAAACCTCCAGTAGGGTACTGCGAAAAACCCGCGGAATTACAAAGGGCAGCATAAAGATTGCTTCTCCCGCTAAAATGAGGGCAAGTAAGCGGGCAAGTTTTTGACTTTGGGTCATTGAACCTGAATCTTGTGTACAAGCAATTGGTGTTCCCCTTCCATTTGCAATAGGTATAAGCCTTTCGGCAGATGGGTCTCCCAAATAAAATGTTGCCCTTTAAACTGGGCTTGCTTTAGCAAACTTCCGTTGAGCTGGTAGAGGTTTAAGTGGTAATTGCCTACCCTGCGGGTTTGGATGTTGATGCGACCATCACTAGGGTTGGGGAAAACCTGCAGCTCGGAATCCATGATTTCAGCTAAAGAAATTCCGCGATGAAAAACCTGTAAGCTATCGCGATGAAGACAGCCCAAACTATCCCTTGCTTCCAGCCATATCCACTGAAAGCTCCCTTGTAAATTGCTTTGATGCTTTACGATTAAGGAGTCGGTTTGTGAGCCATCGGACCAATGGGCATCGCTAAAACCTGACGGTAGTCTTAAAACAATACTATCGTGACTTAAAAGGGTGGTGTCTCTACCTATATTCAATTGGGCGGTGGATCGACGGATAACTAAGGTGTCAATTTCGCTTTGGCACTGTCCATCTACTTTAAAGCCGTAATGGTGGTAAATACTACCCCTAAAATGTCGGGGAAAAAAAGTGCTTCCAAAGTTGTGACTTACTCCGGTGCCAGCTTGCAAACTCAATCCGGGCCCTTGGTAAATAGTGCTACTGGGTGCACTTTGATAGGACAGCCGCTGGTTAGCGTTCTCGAGGTAAAGATAAACCCCTAAGGTGTCGTTGGGAGGCACTACCAGGGAGCTGTCGAAGTTTAGGGTGTAGAGCCCATCTGCAACAGCACCATAAACACTATCGCTTAGAGCGCTTGACCAATTGTTTGGACTTCCTTCCTGACCAATATAAGAGCCAGTAAGGGTTTTGATGTTTACTTGCAAGTCTCCCGTGTTTCCGGAATAGAAGTCGATGCTGTCGATAAATACAGTATCAGAACTCGCAATTAAATTGAACATGCAGCCATTCCACTGAATATTGTGACTACTGGCGGCCTGGAGTTTGTCCAAGTAAAAGAAGGGTCCTTTATAGGCGCGCAAAAAGAGGCTGTCACTTTGAGTTCCAGACCAAAATAAGCTATCGCCTTCGCCCACTTGGTTTTGCAATTGGGCATCCTCAAACCAGCGAATAAGGCCTTGACCAGTGGCTTGAATGTGCAGGCTGTCGTCTGCGCAAAGATTCGTGTCGCGCACCGAAAGGCTTGGACTTGCTTGGGTTTGGATACTTATCCAAGGGCTCTCATTATTATGGCTGATCGTGTCGCCGGCAAACAGGACTCTGGCCTTTAAGCGCCACTTGGTTTCGTTGAGGGTGTTGAGGGAAAATAGGATACTTTGATTGGCGCAGGAAGCAAGGTTGCTTAGGGTTTGCCGAAGGGTGTCGAACTGTTGGCTGATTAAGTTTTCCCGAACTAATTGCACCTCGGCGCTGCCATTGAGGCTATCACTTCCCAAATTACTTATGGTAACGACGAGAGGGCTATGGCGATCGCCGCAAAGACTTGGGTTTAGCCATTGCGGAACTTGAGCCTTTAAGTCCGTTCCACTTAAGGGGTTAACCAAAGTATCTGGTAAAGCAGCTTGGGCGGCGACCTGAAATAGGATGCGATGGCCTAGATTGTTTACATGCACACCATCGCCGCTGTTAACGGTGCTATCAATTGTATTTTGATTGTTGGCTAGTCCGGTCCAAAAGTCTAATGCTCGATGCGTAAAATAGGCCAGCACCGAGTCGCGTACGCCAAGTTGAATTTGAATTTGACTGGCGGAAAAATTCCGCGGTTGAGTGGTGCACACCCAAACCGGAACCCCCTGTGCTAGAGCTAAACTATCCATGTGAATGAAGTTGCTCATCTGTTCATTAACACCAGTGCCAATGGCCGCATCGTTAGACGGGAGGTTTATGATAATGGCATCTGGGTTTTGTCGTAAGGCATGACTAATGTTTCGTAAGCTATCGGGACTGGGACGGTTAGCGGGAGGGCTAAAGTAATCGGGCATTAAGCGCCAGGTATTATAACCTCCTCGGGCCAGGTTGATGACTTCGTTTCCCGGATTTAAGGTCTGCAGGTGGTCGCGATACCGATTCACCCAGGAGGAATCGGAAGGACTGGCTCCAGCCCCTGCGGCAGTTGAAGATCCGATAACCACAATCCGGATGCTATCCGCTCCCGCGCAAGGGGAGTTTTGGGCCTGCAGCGCGTTTAAAAATATCCCCCAGAGCAGGAGACAAAGGAAGTGCTTTAACATGCCATGAAGTTAAATAATTAATGTCTTTTTCCTAGCTTATTAATCTATTTCATTAGCGTTATATATTTAATTTAAATATTTTTCCATTTGTACTTGCGTGATAAAAAAATGTTTTATTCTTTTGCATCGACAAATTAAAAAAGAGCAAGTCATGCATTGTTTAACCTTTAAAATAGAACAAGATGGACCACGCCTACTTTGGCTGGGGTCGAGAGAATTTTAGTTGCTTTTCACAAGCTGCAGATTTGCTCCCGGCTCCCTAAAGGACCGGGATTTTTTTTGCTGTAAAGTGCAGGACCCGGTCGGTATCAACACTTTAAGCAAAAAATATGTCAACTTCACTAGTTACTTCCTATTATTTAAAAGCTTACGACGCTTATCCCTTTGATCTTGCAGAGGTTGAAGAGAATCTGGACTATGCTTTGGCCTATGATCCTGAGCACCAAGCAAGTTTGTGTTTGAAATCACGCTATTATCTCTACGACCTTAATTGGATAGGGCAAGCGCGAGAATTAGCCGAACGAGCCGTAGCTCTGGATCCGCAAAATCCTTGCGCGGCAGCGGCCTTGCTCAATTGCATGATTGAAGCCCGAGCATTGAATGAAGCCCTTCGGTTTTTGGATTATATCAACCGTAAAGTGCCCATGCCTGAGATGCAGAAAATTGCCTATATGGCTTATATAATGGACTTAAAAATGGAATTTAAATTGGCTATAAATTATTATAAGAGGCTAATTTTATTATCTAAAAGTCCCGAGCAAAAGGATCGTATTGAGCAGTTTATTGACATGCTCAAGCAGAAGCGAAAGCTCCAAGCCAAGCAAACGGCAAAGTCGAAAGTAAAGCGCTAAACGCATTAAAATACGGTGAGATTGCGCCGGGGGGACCACGATAGGTGTCTCTGTAGGTCACCATGGTGCTGGAAACAGTATGCCGCCCTATAAAGCAATCAATGGCAAGCCCGTTTGGTGTCGTGGGTTCGAATCCCACTCTCCTTTTGGTGGAGATAGCTCAGTTGGTAGAGCGCAAACTCTGGATTATAAGCCAGTAGGTTTCGGTTTAGTGATCCTGCACGGTTGACTAAGCTACCAAGGAACAGAGTATGATTCACTCTTTAAAATGAATCAATACCAAGGTGTTAAAGGGTAAAAAGGCTGGTCGCTTACGACCGGTCAACAGCAGGCGGTTATTAAACCGGAGGCTGAGTATTGCTTGAACGCTAATTCAAAATGCCGGCTATTGGAGCGGTGATCAACTTTATTCCCCAAAGGAATAATGCCCCTGCTGCCTTGCCCTTGGTATTTATGTTTAACCGGGGATTTCCCAAAAAAATGAAACTATGTTACGTTTAATTCGTAACCCTCGTGGTTACCTCACTTTAGTAGTGAAAAATGGACTTATTGAAAAAGTATTTACCGAAGGTCGAAATTGGATCTGGACCAACCGGAGCCTTTATCGAGTTAAGATGGGAGATAAAGTAGTACTTCCCGCATCGGTAGATCCCTTGCTTAACCTGGAGTTCCTGAACAAGTATGCCCATGTGGCGCGACTTGCTCAAAATGAAAGGGGATTGGTGATTCAAAATGGGGTGATCAAAGAGCAAATTTTGCCTGGTTTCACCGCCTACTGGAAAGGACGCTTCGCGACCGAAATACTGGTTTTTAACCTTAATGACTTGGAGCCTCCCGCTAATCTAAAGCCCGATTACCGGGCAAGCTTAGCAGCGGCGGGTTACCTAAGAGTGTTTAAGGTGGAAGAAGCTGAGGCTGGATTGCTGTTAATGGATAATAAGCTGTTGAAGGCACTTGGTCCAGGTGAATACTTCTACTGGAATAACCAAAATAGTATGAAGCTCCTTAAGGCCGATTTAAAGCGTCAAAGTATGGAGCTAAGCGGTCAAGAGCTTTTAAGTGCCGATAAGGCTGCCTTGCGGATGAACCTTTTGGCCGAATGGAAGGTGGTAGATGTTGAAAAGGCCCTTTTGGAAAATGTAAACTACCAAAAGCAAGCCTACCATCTTTTAGCCTTGGCCTTGCGGGCCTTCGTTGCCGAATTAAGTCTCGACGAATTGCTAAAAAGCAAGTTGCGCTTAGCGGCCGAGATTTCTGCAGCGGTAGCACCTAAAATGCGAGAGTTGGGTATTGAATTGATGGAAGTAGGTATTCGCGATATCATTCTGCCTGGTGAAATGCGAGAGATCATGAATCAAGTTTTGGTAGCCGAAAAAAGAGCGGAAGCCAACTCGATTATGCGTCGAGAGGAAACCAGCTCAACCCGAAGCTTGATGAATACTGCCAAATTGATGGAAAACAATCCTATGCTTTGGAAGCTGAAGGAAATGGAATACCTAGAAAAGGTAGTTGACAAAGTAGGAGAGATTACGATTAACGGGGGCGACCTCGGTGCGAAACTTCGCGAAATTTTCTCCTCTGCTTAGCCCTAAGCCCTAGTTCTATGAAAATAGGATTAGGGCTTTTTTAGTAATCGAATTTGATCCTTTAGCGCTCCATAATCGATTTTGGAATTATGCCGAGGATCGCGGGGAAAGTTTTTCAAACGAAGCAACTGATCATAGGGCAAGGAGGGAAGTTGATCTTTGAGGTCGGCTAAGCTTAGTTCGGTTTCCACAATGAGAAAGTTCTTAGTCTCTAGTTTTAAAAGGGTTCCCATCCTTATACCAGGTATCTGCTGCAATTGATTTTCAATAATGAAGCCTGAAAGGTAACGGCCCTCCACCGAAATTAATTCTTGGCAACGTCCGGTTAAAAAGAGTTTACCGTTTCTCATAATCCCGCTATCGCCGGTTCGATGCCAGATCTTACCATCGACCACAATCTTATTTTCCTGAAAGGCCTGCTCATTCCTAAAGTAGGCTTCAACAACGTGCTTACCGCTCACCACGATTTCGCCTAAATCACCATCAGTTAAGCTAAGAGCTGCAAATTCTTCTTGACTAAGTTTGTTGCTCTGCGGTTTTTCTAACTTGATAATCCGAAGCTCCAGGCCTTCGTATAATGCTCCTACCGCCAAGCCGGGATTCAGTTCAAAGTGATGGTTTACCAGTTCATGAGCCTTTATGGAACTAATAGGTTCGGCCTCTGTTGAGCCGTAAACGATTTGGATATCTGTCTCCGGAAAGGCGGAAGTATAAATTTGAGCCTCGGCCGGAAAAACGGGAGCTCCACCCGTTACGATTTTTTGCAGACTTCCAAGCTCCGCTTTATGGTTTTTAAGATGCAAGGCCAGCGTTTTTACAAAATAGGGAGAGGCGGTTATGCGATTCACCTGATGCTCTTGCACTTGCTGCCAAATTATATCCGGTTTTAGGCTCTCGACTTTACGCGGATTGAAATTGGCGATAACCGAAGTGCTGCCCACGCCTAGGTTTAGGAAGAGCACAATCGGTAAAACTGGCATATCTACCGCCTCGGCATTAATTTCAACTTCATCGATGAGCACCTCAAATTGATGCTTAAGAATACCATGACTCCGAATGGCAGCCTTGGGGATGCCGGTACTGCCGGTGGTAAAGGTGATGAGTGCAGGATGTTCGGAATTCACTTTTTGTTGCTCGCTTAAGGCTTCAGCCAGCTTGCGAGGCTTTAGTTTAAGGGGTATCCGCCTAATGTCGGCAATAAAAAGTCCAAGGATTCTGCTTTTGGGCGTGCCTATAAACCCCCGGCAATCGGCCAAACGACAGGCGATTTTTAAGCGCTTCCAGCTAGCCCACTGATCCATGAAAACCGCTGTGGCTCCTATGTAAAACAAGGCGAGCACAATACGGTAAAGATCTATGCTCATGGGGATAAATACCAAAACGCGATCCCCCTGCTTTAAGCCCTTGCTTTTAAAATAGGCGGCGGTTCGCTTTACTTGGCTGGCGAGATCTTCAAAGCTAATGTCGGACCCGGATTCAATGATGGCCTTTTTTTGAGGATACTTTTGGGCCGCTTCAAAAAAGAGCTGCGTAATATTCATAGCGCCAGGGCGTAAAGATGATACTCCTTAAAAGGGCGCCCCCCATTCTTTTTCGAGGTGCTTAAGGATATATTATCGGCAAACATCAAGGCGTGAATCACTTTTTTATAACCCTGGTCAAGCGCTATTTGATGAGCTTTAAGATTTAGATAGCGCCCAATTCCACTAAAGGAGTAGTTCGTGTCGCGTACCAAGGTTTTAATGATAAGGCTTTCCCCCTTGGGGTCGAGGTAATCTTTTACACAGAAAATAAAGGCCCGCATTTTTCCGGAGGCATCTTCCATAATCTGAATCAGGTTCGGATCCATAAAATGTTTATAGCCGAGGTACTTTTTGACGAACTGTTCCGCGGTGATGGGCGTGTATAAAAAATTAGCTTCAAATCCCCTCAAGCATAATTCTGCCAATTGCTGAAGCTCGCTTTCCAAACGATTTATATCCAAAGGGCGAACCTTTAATCCCTTAGCGGCAAAGTATTTTTCCAAATCTTGCATTCTTTGGGCGTCAAGCTTGATATCCTCAACGATACTCGAAAAATACCTGGCTGCAACCTGGAAACCATAGTCTTGAAACTGTTGAGGATAGTAGGGCAGATGCTTGGCCTCTAAAAAAAATGGGGCTAAGTCGGGGTTTAAATTAAAACGATAATTGTTCCAGGTGGAGCCTTCCATGGGGCCAATGAGATAGTGGCAACCGGCCTCCCTTGCTGTACGTTTGGCCTGATCGAGCAAGACGGTGCTAACTTCGGGGTCATTGATGCACTCATAACTACCCAAACTAGCCGCCTTTTGAGCCTTGTATTCCAATTTGGGGTTTTCGTAAAGGGCATACCGGCCAAGGGGCTTCCGGGCCGGATCCGACGCATCTACCACTAGATAGCGATCTTTTAAATGCTGATCGACTGGGTCGAAACCTATTTGATGTCGAGGACTATCTTTCGGGTACAGCATTTGGCTCAGCTCATTAAAGGCTTCTTCCAAAGCGGGGGTTTGCGAAATGCTATGTACTTCAAGTTTCCTCAAAATAAATGGAAATAATGAGCGCCTATCGCCAGAATAATTAATCCGCTGTAAGGGATGGTAATATTATCATAGCCATGATGACTAAAGGCCTCGGCTAAAGTGCAAGTAAGGCCTAAGGTTAAGGAAAGAATTAGGGTTTCTGTAAGTGGCAGGGCCTCGATTCCATATAAAAGTAGGAAGCTGATGATCAAACTGCTGATAAAAAAGCCTAGACTGCCACTGAGGGTTTTAGGCATTCCAAAACTATGATACTTGCCTTTGGGCCAAGTTTTCCCGATCAAGGCGGCTATTGGGTCGCTGATGGCTAAAATTAAAATGGGTGTGTAGTAGAATACTAGAGAGTCAAAATACTCGAAGGCCAAGTAGCAAGAGTATACAATGATGGGGTAGAGCAGACTGCCACTGGTTTTTCGACTTACGCCGTGAATGGACCGTAAATAAGGACTTTTAAGCGTAATAATAAGGATGAGGAAAAAGCTAGCACAGAGTCCTAAAACCAGCCAGTGATTAGCAATTAAAAAGGGAAAGCCCAAGGCGAAAATGCCGGTAATCACATGCACGTACTTGCGGGTGACCTCAGCTTTAAAATGCCGACGAAGGTGCAAGTATTCGGCGCTGGCAAAAAGGCTTAAATAAGCAAAGGCCAAGGCCAGCGTTCCCCAAAGGCTATTTTCCATGGCAGTGACTTAAATTGAAATCGAGGTAAAAGAAGCCGCAGTCTTCGGCGAGGCCTTTACCATAATCGGGATCTGCTTCCAAGTTTTGATGCACTTCATGCATTTTTCGAGGCACCATTAAATTCCAATAGGCAAAGCGAGCGGGGGGCTGACAATGCTCCACCATACTTTCGCTTACCTCTCGAAATAAACCCGGATTCATGTATTCGAAGATATTGCTCAAATTGAATTTATTGAAATCCGGGTATTTCTGAAAAGCATCTTCTGCTAAGCCTTGGAATACCTGCAAGCGATCGAGGCGCGATTTAATCAATTCAAAGTTTTCGGGACGCGCATAATGGGGGACTTGCGATTGAAAATGGCCTAAAAGGATAAACTGTAGGAAGTAGTTGGTTTGACAATGCACAGAACTTAAGTGGCGCTTGGCTTTAGAAAGTATAAATTCGGAAACGCGCACCTCCACTTCATTTAAAAATTTCGGATCCCGACCTAAAGCACCCATTACCGGTCGACTGAAGAAAAGCTTGAATAAAAATACCCAGGACCACTTAAACCATGTGCGCTCACAAAACTCCTGTTGTTCTTGGGCCGACTTAGTTTTAAATAAGGTTTGGATTTTAGCTTTCGAATGAATGAAAGGAAGAATTTTAGTGCGAAATATTTTAAAGTAACGTTCAAACTTCCCCTGGTAAATGATTCCCGCTTGCAGGCTTTCTTGACGATCTTCCCAATACCTAGCGCATTCCAAGGGGAGTTCCACTTTTAATTTTTGGAAGATTTCCAGTCGCCTGCTGGATTTTTTAAATCCCAAGAAGGCCAGCATCTCCTCATAATTCAAAGCTTTGAAGCTGGCGATTTTTAAGTGCACTAAATGGAGTTGCGCGGGATTGATATCTACTGCGACTACCAATTGAGGGTCACTGCAAAGCATGGATAAGCTGTTGTCGCCTGCCGAGGCAATCGAAAGTACCCGATCGCCTTTCTGCACCTCAAGGGCTTGGAGGAGTACATCTGCGTCTTCCCAGCAATTGGCATAGCGGAGGTAATCGTGCCGCACATTATCAAGGGCCTTAGCCATTTTCTAAGCGTTTAATAATTCCCGAACTGCCGTCCATTTTAATCTTATCCCCGGTTTTTAAGCTTCGCAATAAACCACTCACACCTACAATACAGGGTATTCCCATTTCACGACTTACAATAGCTGAATGGCTCAGTAAGCTACCCCGTTCCACTACAATTGCTGAAGCAGTTGGGAATAGGGTTACCCATCCGGGGTCGGTGCTGCTGGTTACCAAAATCTTGCCATTTAAAGAATCTAGCTCTTGGGGGTCCATTACCACTTGCACCTGACCTTCCACAATTCCCGGACAGCAGCCAACTCCTTTTAAATCATCGAGGGCCGCTTCTAACTTTTCTTGGGAATAGATGTATTCATCTTTAAAATTATAGCCATAAGTGTAAAAGCGTTCCTTGGGTATTTCTTGTTTTCGGTAACGGTCAAACTCCTCCTGACGTTCTTGGATAAGCTGCGACCATCGCTCCGGTTTAGGTTCTAAAATTTCATCCAATTTCAGATAAAAAATAGCACGTGGTTCCGGCAAAAGACCTTCTCGGTTCCAAACCTCGCCTAAGGCATTCATCATCGTTCGTACCATGCCAAAACCCCGGGTTCTTTCAAAGCGCAAGTTTTCCCGATTGCTCACCAAATCACGGGTCATTTTTAGGATGAATTTAAACCACCAGCGCTTAAAGGGTTTACGGCTTAAGGCAGAAAATACCTTTTCCTCTGCCCGATTGCGAATTTCATCTTCTATCCCGGATTCCTGATTCTTTAAATGAATGCCCTGTTGAACATAGGTTTTAATCAGTTTTAAAAATAGTTCCGGTTTTTGTGCGTAGGAGTAGCTTTCGAGCTTCAACTCCCCAATACAGCGATCACCAAATTTGCTGAGGTATTCCTCCACCTTTGCCTTTAGTTTAGGATAATTTCCAGATTGAAGCCTTTGCCATATTTGCCGAGGTTCTTCCTTGAGGAAAAGCTCTTTAGCAGCGGCATCATCATGGACCATTTGGGCAATGGCCATACTGCGATGGATCGGCTCCACCGAAATGATGTCTTGACTGCCACATAAAAGGTCGTTATGAAGATTGGGTTCCTGAGGGCAGAGTTGCTGACTTTGTTTTTCGAGCAATCCAAACCAAATCATGGCAAAGAAATCGTTAATCAAAGGTGCCTTCCATTTGAGGAGAAGATCTTGCTCGAAATTTTGGTAATGTTGGATTATGTCATCAGCGCTAAGCTGCTTAAAATCAATCTTCTTGTAATGTGATATCACCTTATTAAGGTGTTTTAAAAAGCGTTTCCGTCGCGAAGGAAGTTGTACTTGTAGGCTCAACATCTGCAGCACCATTAAAACCATGCGATACCGCGCGCGGCCTTTATTCATGGTGAATTTTTCCTTCAAGTCGAAACGTTCCTTTACCCCCATCATCCGCTCCATATTTTCGGCGTTTATGGAGTAGCCTGGAAGCATCGCTAGCATTTTATACCAGTTTAACAGATTGTAGTACACCCGTCCTCGAACCAGTCCTAAGGTATTGGCGAAAACTTCGGCATGTTGTTCGATTTGTTTTTTGGGAACGCCCATTAAGCCTACAAACTGACGGTAAACTTGGTCGTACATTTTAAGGATGAAGCTGAAGGTGAGGGGAGTGGTAATCCCAGGATAGGACTCAATGATATTGCTATTATCCCATAAAATATACTCTCCATCGGGCTTGCTTAAGGTGGTAATCGGCCGGGTTTGAGTTAGGTATATTTTTCCTTTTTCAATGGCAAACTCAATATCCTGCGGGGCTTTCAAATGGCTTGCTAATTGATCGAGTATCGCGGCCAGCTCCATAAGCTCTGAATCTGATAAACTACTTTGGTTTTGTAATTCAGTGGCTACGGGAACTTTTTCGATGCCCCCAGATTGAGGCTGGGCGATAAACTGCTCGGTTTTCTGGCAAATGTCCTTTTCAATCTTGCGGCCTTCAAGCGTGTAATTATCTGCGTTAAGCGCCCCCGAAACGAGACCCTCTCCTAGTCCATATACTGCGTTAATTACTTTGCTGTCCAAGCTTCCGCTGATGGGATTGGCGCCAAAAGCTACTCCCGAAACCTCGGAGTTAACCATCCTTTGCACAATCACCGCAATACCTACTTGCTTGTCGAGCTTGTTTTGCTTACGATACTCTTGTACCCGATCCGAAAATGACGAACGCCAAACGGCGATTATTTTTTCAGCTATCTGAGCGGGTTTTACATGCAGGTAGGATTCAAACTGACCGGCAAAGGAATGCTGCTTGCCATCTTCATCGATAGCCGAGGATCGTACCGCATAGTTGCCGTTTTCGAAATCGGGACCAAAAAAAGAAGCGATGGCCTCCAATAGTTCTGGACTTACTTTTAGATCTTTCAGTTGACTAGCATCCGGCTGATCAAGGTTTTGAACTTGATTTAAAAGTTGGCTTTGGGGGATAACTAGCCATTGCGGTACCCTAAAGCCTAATTCTTCTAAATGATGGAGATTGTATGCCTTTCCACCAATAGAGTCCTTGCTTAGGTTTTTTGATTTTGAATGGAGAATTAAACTCATGCAAGCAGTTGGTAAAGCATTGGTATGGCTCCTAAAGCCAAATACATTAAGGCCGTCCAAAGTGCGGAGGCGTACTCGATAGTCTTTTCTTTAATGTTGAATTTAGGGAGGGTAAACAGCACACCGGGTAAGGCACAAAGAAGGAAAAACCCAGCAAAAATGAAGTAGGCAAAAGGTTTGAACTCGGCATAATAGGACGCGCCCATAGCCAAAAGCATGGTGCAGAACATCAGTCCAATCCAACGGTAAACCCCACCTTTTGGTCCATAGAGAGAAGTGTAGGAAATAACGCCTTCTTCTTCATTTTCGGGCCGACGAATTTTACGGCCAAATTCCAATACTAAGCCATTCATATAGGAAACGGCAAAGAACCAAATCAGGCCCAAATGAGGCTCTGCGCCCTCCAACCGCCAATCAAGGCCACTGGCGTAGATATCGATAAGCGGGATGATAAACATATGGGAGGTGATGTAAAGCAGATGTCTTTTTTTGAGCCATTTAGGTACGAAAAACTCAAAGCCCATCAAGATGAGGTAAAGCATCACCAAAAAATAAGGCCAAAGCATTTGGGGCTGAAAGGTGGCTAAGAGGCTAATTTGAAGGATGAGGGTTATGAGGCCGGCCTTACGAAGTTCTTTAAGGCTTATGAGGCCTCTTGGCACGGGGAGATACTTGCGGTATTTGGCATCGTCTTCGCGGTCTTTGAATTCATCAAAAATGCGCACTAAGAAAAAGAGACTTACGGTGGTAAACACGCCAATTAAAAAATCCTGCAGCTCAATGAAGCCCTCGGCTTGGCGACAAATACGGGAGTAGGATACCGCCGAAAAGGTAAAGGCAGAAATCATTACTCCATGGGCCAAAAAAGGGAAGCGCTCCTTTTGGTAAATCCAGAAACGCTTAGCGAAGGGTGCCTTAGGTTTTGCCATTTAATTAAGCTTTTCGCCCCAGGTTTTTATGGGCAGAGGTAAAATGATTGGCCGACATTGCAGCAGCGATTGAAAGCTCACCACTTAGGGCCACAGCACAGCAGATTTCGGCGAATTTGCGAGCACTGCGCGGACCCGTACAGCCCAGCATTTCTAAGCATTCTTTTTGGGTGGCTAGGCCCGTTCCTCCGCCAAAGGTTCCTACAATTAAGGAGGGGATGGTAACGGCCACGTATAAATCTCCATCTGGGTTTACCTGCATGCGGGTTACCCCGATGGAGGATTCGGAGATACAGGCCACATCTTGCCCACAGGCTAAAAACAGGGCGGTTAAGCCATTGGCAATATGGCCCTGTGCGCCAATCGAACCACTTTGAATAGCCGCTAAGGTGGATGACTGCCAGTAATTGGCAATCAGCTCCGGCGTAGTTTTCAGGGTTTCTTCACAAATGGTTCGAGGGATTAAAACCTCGGCACTTACTTTTTTCCCTCGCACATTGCCAAAGGAGACCGCTGTGGCTTTTTTATCGCCCGAGAAATTACTTTCGATAACCCATTCCTGGGGTTTTACAGGGCTATGTTCTAATACGTATTGACAAATTTGATCGGTGCAAATGGTCACCATATTTTGACCAGCGGCTTCCCCTGTGGTGTATTCAAAAGTAATGATGACACTATTTCCCTCAATGGTAGGAGCAACCTCATGCAGCTGGGCATAGCGACTGGTTTGATTTACAATCGCGTTAAAGGTTTCAATATTCGCCTGAATGTATTTTACGAAAAGCCCTACTTCGCCAATGGTTCTAAACTTGAAGAGGGGGCAACGTTGAACGCCTTCGCTAAGACATACGGAGGTAATGCCACCACTTTGCCGACAAGCTTTCATACCTCGATTATAGGATGCGACCAAGGCGCCTTCCGTAGTGGCTAATGGAATATGAAAATCTCCTAAGGCTTCCGTTCCTCGAATGTGGATTGGTCCGGCCAGACCTAAGGGTACTTGTACCGTACCAATAAAATTTTCGATGTTTCCTTGGTAAGCCTCAGGATTATGGAAGTCGGCTTTTCCTTGAATGGCTTCGGTTTTATGACCTAAGTCGGCTAAAAACTGCAGTCGAGACTGATAAGCTTCACGGTCAAATTGTGTGTTGAATTTTAATGGAGCTAAGTCCTCTATTTCCTTTCGACTTAAGGGTGAAATTTGAGAGGCATATTCCTCTATCGACTTTTCTTCCTCAAAAGCTTTTATGAGCCGTTGACTTTGTGAAGAGTTTCTTGCCACGAGCGGATAATTTGATTTAAAGTTTATTGAAGGAACAAGATAGGATAAATCTTGTGAAGGCCTATTTACAGGGCTTTTCAAGCTTTGTTTAATCCTGCATTAAAGGAGTGACATCGAGGCTTTTAAGTAAAGGGGGAGAAAGAGAATTTAAAACCAATTTTAAGGGGTGTTCAGTGTATTTATCGTAATATTGCAATATTACAATGAAGCGATTATGGGTGTAAGTAAAAAAGAGCTATTTGATGCGGAGGTAAATGAATTGGCCCTACAGGCTAAGGCTATTGCTCACCCGGCTCGAATTGCGATTTTAAAGTATCTGTTAGAAACGAGGGCTTGTATAAATGGCGATTTAGTGGCGGAGTTGGGCTTGGCTCAGGCTACAATTTCCCAGCACCTCCGGGAACTAAAAGCGGCAGGCTTAATTCAAGGTAGTATTGAGGGAACGAAAGTAAACTACTGTATTGATGCCGCTAATTGGACTCGGGTTAAAGCGCTCTTCAATGATTTTTTCGGCACCTATGACCATCTAAATAACTGTTGTTAAATAATTTATCATGCAAAGCGATCAGGAGATAAAAGAAATGGTGAAACGCAAATACAGCGAGATTGCCGAACAGGATGTAGCTCTTAATCAGGCATCCTGCTGTGGATGTGGCGAGGCCTCTACCGAAGTATATAACATTATGACCGATGATTATTCGGGTACTGCGGGTTATGCCGATGCCGCAGATTTGGGCTTGGGCTGTGGCTTACCTACGGCTTTTGCCGGTATTGAAAAAGGAAACACCGTGTTGGACCTAGGTTCGGGAGCGGGTAATGATGTTTTTATTGCCCGTCACGAATGTGGTGTCGAGGGCAAGGTAATTGGGGTTGACTTTAGTTCTAATATGATTCGCAAGGCTCGCCAAAACGCCGATGACCTGGGCTATAATAATGTGGAGTTTAGGGAGGGTGATATTGAAGACCTGCCCGTTAGCGATGCCACCATTGACGTGATTGTCTCCAATTGCGTACTAAACTTAGTGCCTAATAAAGCTGGAGTTTTTAAAGAGATGTTTAGAGTGATGAAACCAGGTGGTCACTTTAGTATTTCAGACGTGGTTTTACAAGGTGAATTACCTGAAGCCTTGCAAAAGGAAGCTGAATTGTATGCGGGTTGCGTTTCAGGCGCCATTCAGAAGTCCGAATACCTGGCCTTAATCAAGGCAGCTGGATTTTCGCAAATCAGTATTCAAAAGGAAAAGCTTATCCGTATTCCCAATGATATTTTAAGTACGTACCTTAAGGAAGAAGACTTAGCGGCCTTTGGCTCCAATCAGGGTATTTACAGCATTACTGTTTTTGCTCAAAAGCCGGGCGTTTCCCAAAAGCCTAAAAAGGCTTTAGCCTCCTTAACCGCCAATTCCAACTGTGAGCCTAATTCGGGTTGCTGTTAAAATAGAATCACGATGAATAGTACCCTTTTAAACTATTGTAAATCTTTGGAAGTGCAATTGCCTGATAAGGAGCGCATCAACACTTTGACCCCTTTGCTAGAGTATCTTCGTGGTACTCGCCCCCTTCATTTAAATTTCATCTGCACCCACAATTCCCGTCGTAGTCAGTTTGCTCAGGTGTGGGCCCAAATTGCAGCCCATTATTACGGAGTATCCGCTCACAGCTACTCCGGAGGAGTGGAGGTTACGGCTTGCAATCCACGCACCATTGCCGCTTTAGAACGCTGTGGGCTAAAGACTGAGATTGTGAAGGAGCATCCCAGTAATCCGGAATACCTGATTCATTTTTCGGAGGAAACGGAATCGGTACGCTTGTTTTCGAAGTTGTACGATGATGCCGCGAATCCAAAGGGAAACTTTGCCGCAATTATGACCTGTTCCCATGCCGATGAGAACTGTCCTTTTATTCCAGGCACGGAGGCCCGAATTGCCCTTAATTACGAGGACCCTAAGGCTTTTGATGATACCGAGGAGGAAGAAAGGGCTTACGATGAACGTTGTCGGCAAATAGCCCTAGAAATGTTTTATGCTTTTAAAGCGGCAAAAAATGAAGACTAAGCGTTTAGGTTTTTTAGATCGGTATTTAACCCTTTGGATTTTTCTTGCCATGGGTTTAGGCGTGCTCTTAGGGAAAATCGTACCGGCACTTCCAGAGTCTATAGAGGCCAGTGGCTCGGGGAGCACCAATATACCCCTGGCGATTGGCTTGATTGTGATGATGTATCCTCCTTTAGCGAAGGTGAACTATTGTTTATTACCTAAGGTCTTTGCCCATACCCGTATTTTAAGCATCTCCCTCATTCTGAATTGGATTATAGGGCCTATCCTCATGTTTGTTCTGGCCCTGGCCTTTTTACATGATCATCCAGCCTACATGACTGGCTTGATTTTAATTGGTTTGGCCCGTTGCATTGCTATGGTTTTAGTTTGGAACGATTTAGCTGATGGCTCGGCTGAATACGGCGCCGGCTTAGTGGCCTTAAATAGTATTTTTCAGGTGTTTGCCTATAGCTTTTACGCCTGGCTTTTCATCACCAAACTACCACCTCTATTTGGTTATGAGGGTTTGGAAGTGGATATCTCCGTTGCTTTAATTGCCGAAAGTGTAGCGATTTATTTGGGGATTCCCTTTTTACTGGGAATACTAAGCCGGGCATTTCTAATTCCTTTGAAAGGAGAAGAATGGTATAAAAACACCTTTTTACCTAGGGTTTCCCCGCTTACCTTAATTGCATTACTGGCGACAATCGTGCTGATGTTTAGTCTTAAGGGGGCTTATATTTTGGAGCTCCCCAAGGATGTGCTGCTCATTGCCATACCGCTGCTAATTTACTTTTCAATAATGTTCATTTTTGGCTTCTTCTTTAGCAAATGGATGGGAGCCAAGTATGATCAAAACGCGGCTATTTCCTTCACGGCCGCCGGTAACAACTTCGAGCTGGCCATTGCCGTAGCGATAGCGGTATTTGGGCTGCAGTCGGGTGAGGCCTTTGCCGGTGTGGTAGGACCTTTAATAGAAGTGCCCGCTTTAATTCTATTGGTTCGGGTGGCCCGAGTTTTGAAGCGCAAATATTATCCTTTAACCTCCTAAAAGTCTTGAGGGTATTCCTTGTTTAAACACCAATCATTTTAAATTATTCATTCGAATATAAAACTCGACCGTTCTTAGCATTTTACGGCGGAACAGCATCAGTTTTAGGGCTTCTCGCGGTAATTTCGCTACTTTAAAATGGCGGAATTTCATCGAGGATTAAAAAGAATTAATGTTAGACCCTGAAGGCAAGTTTAATAACCCAAAAGTTTTCGGATTAATTGGTAATCTGGTTGACTTAGGGGTGTGGCGTTACAATGTGGAGCGCGACTATCTGGAGTGGGATGCTGTGATGTTTGATATCTACGGCTTAAAAAGGGAAACCTTCAAAAATCAATTTTCAGATTGGCGGGATATTGTTCACCCGGAGGATGTTAAAGGTGCCGAGGCTTCCTTCCAAGAATCCATCAAAACCAATGGTCAATTCGTATACACTTTTCGGATTATTCGAAAAGACAGTCAGATTCGTTTTATAAAGGCCAATGCTCAAATTTCGGAGGTTAACGAAAAGGGGGAGCGAATAATCATTGGCGCTAATCAGGACGTTACGGAGATTTTAAGTATCAAGGAAGACCGAGAAGAACTCCTCCAAACGCTTGAGGATTCGCAACGAACCGCGCGTATTGGATCTTGGCAGTATTATCCTAAAACCCAAACCTCTGTTTTAGATGAGGTAACTAAAGCTATTTATGGCCTTCCGGCCGATTATGAGATTGATGCGGCAGAGGGTATCACCTATTATAAAGAAGGTTATTCACGCGATACAATTATTCAAGCTTTCACTGAGCTATTAGAAGATAAGAAGCCCTATGACTTGGAATTGGAGCTGATTACCGCACAAGGAAAAACTGTTTGGGTGCGAACTATTGGTCGTCCGATATTAAACTCCGACGGCGAAGTGTTTAAAGCGGTGGGAGTATTTCAAGACATCACCCACTTAAAAGAGCGCGAGCGGGCTTTAAGTGAGTCGAATCTGCGTTTCCAAGGGGCCTTTGATTATTCGGCCATTGGAATGGCCATTGTTTCTTTGCAAGGTAGATGGCTACAGGTTAATCGCAGGCTAGCGCAGTTTTTAGGTTATTCTGAGAAGGAACTGCTTAATTTAACTTTTCAGGATATCACGCACCCTCAAGATTTGAATAAAGATTTGGAGTTAGTGCAAGCTTGCATTAATGGCGAAATCGAACATTACCAAATGGATAAGCGCTACATCCATAAAAATGGGGAGGCCTTATGGGCGATACTTAGCGTCGCTTTGATTCGGGATAAAGATCAAGAGCCCCTTTATTTCATCTCGCAAATTGAGGATATTAACGAACGAAAGAAATTCGAACGAGACTTGGTGGAGGCCAATGAAGGGCTCCAAAAACTAAGCAACCGTTTGAGTCTGCAAAACCAAAGCCTAAACGACTTTGCTCATATAACTTCTCATAACCTTAGAGCCCCAGTGGCCAATTTAAAGTTATTGGGAGAGCTGTACCAAAACTCGAATGACCCGAATTATAAGGATGAGCTTTTTGCTATGGTGCAAAAGTCGACCCATGACTTATTAGACACCTTAGATAGTTTGGTGGATTCCCTCATAATCAAGAATAAGTCGGGCATGGATATGCAGGATGTTAATCTAAAGGATGCCGTAAACACGGTTCTGAAAAAGATGACCTCCGTAACCTCCAGCACCGAGGCCAAGGTTGAACTTCAAATCAAGCTAGATTTGATTTACGCACAGCCCCTTTACTTGGAAAGTATTTTATCTAACCTGCTCAGTAATGCCATAAAATACAAGCATCCCCAACGTAGGCCTGAAATTAAACTAAGTGCCTATTTAGATGGGAATAGGCCCACAATCACGGTTGAAGATAATGGCTTGGGTATCGACCTAAAGCGACATGGTGCAAAGGTTTTTGGTTTGCAGAAAACCTTCCATAAAAACTCCGATGCTAAAGGAGTAGGTCTCTTTATGGTTAAAACTCATATGGAAGCGATGGGCGGAGAGGTTAGCTTAGAGAGTACACCCAATGAGGGTTCCAAGTTTATTCTTCAATTTAAAGCTCAATATAAATGAGTGCCAAATCTGTTTATATAATAGATGATGATCCGATTTATCAGTTTTCCTTTAAAAGCTTTTTAAGCCTGATTGATGCGGATATAAAAATGGAGATTTTCTCTAATGGGGAGGAAGCTTACGAGCATTGTAAGGCCATGGTGGCTAGTAAATCCGACTGCCCCGACATTGTTTTTCTCGATTTAAATATGCCAGTAATGGATGGCTGGAACTATTTAGATGAAATGATGCAATTAGAGTATGAGAAAATGGAGGATGTTTGGATTTACATCGTTTCCAGCTCGGTGCATGAGGAGGACATGGAAAAAGCGAAGCATTATTCCTTAGTTAAAGATTATCTGGTAAAGCCAGTCGATCGCGCCAAGATTGAGGAAGTATTAAAGCGCTAGGACTTTTTGTTTTAAATACTATAAGTATATTGGGGCAAATTATAGATTATGTCCCTACGTCTGCTTTTCGTTTTTTCCATCCTTTCTACTTTTCTTTCGGCTCAAAGCCTACAAGATGATTTCGAGGGAAATGGTAATATCTATACCTGGTTTGGTGATGCTTGCGCGGTAGATACCAATCGGTCTAATCCCTTTCCTCAGGGCATTAATACATCAGCCACGGTTTTAGAATATCACGATCAGGGTGGACAGTATGCTAATTTACGGTTCGACGCAGCCAACAATTTAAACCTACCCAATCATTCTGTTTTTCAGATTAAGGTCTATGTCCCGTCCTCAGGGATTACCGGAAATCAAACCAATCAGATATCCTGCAAACTTCAAGATGGAACTTTAGCTAGCCCTTGGCAAACCCAATCTGAGGTGATCAAACCTATCGTATTAGACCAATGGCAAACCATCACCTTCGATTTTGCCAACGATCCTTTTATCAACTTGGATCCTAGCAGTTTGGATCCCACGCAACGTACCGACTTTAACCGAGTTTTATTTCAGCTAAATGGCGAAAACAACAATGATGAGGTTTTAGCTTATTTGGATGACTTTATTTATTTGGATACAACTTTTGCCAGTAATGCTCCAGTATTTAGTCAGTTGGTATGGTCGGATGAATTTAATGGCAACGGGGCTATCGATACTTCAAAGTGGTTCCATCAAACCCAATTACCCAATGGCAATTCATGGTACAATGGCGAAATTCAGCATTACACTGATCGCACCGCAAACAGTTCTCAAAGCAATGGTACCTTAAAATTGATTGCTAAAAAGGAGACCTTTAATGATCAAGGAGTTACCAAGCAGTATACCTCGGCTCGCCTAAACTCTAAAGCGGTATTTACTTACGGCAGAATTGAAATTTATGCCAAATTACCACAGGGAGCGGGTACTTGGCCAGCCATTTGGATGCTGGGTCAAAATATTAGTGAACCCGGCGCCTATTGGCAGCAGCAGGGCTATGGAACTACGCCGTGGCCTGCTTGTGGCGAGATTGATATTATGGAGCACTGGGGGACCAATCAGGATTTTGTGCAAAGTGCAATGCATACGCCTTCCAGCTTTGGAGGTACGGTTAATAAGGGCGGACGATCGATTCCGGGTGTGTCTAATAGTTTTCATTTGTACGCTATCGAATGGACCCCAACTAAAATGACATTTAGTGTAGATAGTGTGGTTCATTATGTGTATCAGCCCGCCGTTAGAGACGCCAATACCTGGCCTTTTGATGATCCGCAATACTTGCTGCTAAACATCGCCATTGAACCGGGAATTGATCCTGCTTGGCAGGAGGACACCATGGAGATTGACTATATCCGGGTTTATCAGGATCCCACCATGGCTATTCAGGAAGCCGCTACCGATCCTCTACTTGAGGTGTTTCCCAACCCTGTAAAGGATAAGCTTAATCTTAAATTGCCCTCAGAAATGCGTGGAGAGCTTAAGCTGGAGCTTTTAACAATCGACGGCCGAACGATTCGAAGTCAAGTTATTCAAGTAAGCGGAGCACATCTAGACATACAAGGCCTCGAGGAATTAAATCAGGGTATTTACCTTCTTAATGTAAGCAGTAAAGGTAAAAGTCAAAGCATTCGCTTTATAAAGCAATAATTGGTTTAAATAGTTTGTTAGCTGATATCAAAACATGGCCGCAACCAGGTCATCAACACTAATATCTTTGAAGTAATCCTTAAAGTTGAATGGAGCTAGCTTTTCTCTAATCTTAGCTTCTTCGTGCGGGGTATTGGCAAGCGCCTCTTCAATGTCGTTGATATCGCGGATGTGAAAAAAGTCCCCCTGTATTTTCACTTCCTGGATAATACCATTAGACACATTCAAATTCATCTCTAACAAGCCTCCGCTCGTTTTCACCCCTTGCTTAAAATCATAATTAGGGGAATAGCCATAGTTCCAATCCCAAGTTTCGTATTTCTCCTTTTTTATGGATTCGATCATTTTTAGGTCTTCATCACTAAACTCATAGGGCTTGCAATCCTCATAATTTTGAATGATGTAATCCATAATACGATCAGCGAATTGCTCTACCGTCATGGGCTCTTTAAGATGGTCCTGGATATTCGTCACGCGCTTGGGTATGGATTTCACCGCGCGGTCTTTGTACTTCAGCGGATTTATTTTTAAGGCCCCACTTATATTGGGCATATTGCTCGAAAAGAGCAAGGTGCCATGATGCATCACCTTGTTTTTAAAGACGTGCTCGGCATTGCCCGAAAACTTCTTGCCCTCAATCATAATATCATTACGGCCACTAAACTCGGCATTAACGCCCATTTCTTGCAACACAGCAATGATTGGCGCAGTATAGCGCTTAAAGTCCACTAAATCGTCATCTCGATCACTACTGCGGGTAAAAGTGAAATTCAGATTACCCATATCATGATAAACCGCACCGCCACCACTTAAGCGTCGCACCACCTTAATATCGTGCTCTTTAACATAGTCGAGATTTATCTCCGCTAAGGTGTTTTGATGTTTTCCTACTATGATGGCATTATCATTTTGCCAAAGCATAAAGCAATCTTCCTTTAGATGCTTAAAAATAAATTCATCGGTAGCAATATTGAAGTAGGGGTCGGTACTGCGGTGTTTAATACAAAGCATAAGCACGAATTTTTGAGGCCCTAAAGGTAAAGGGCTTTGGCTTGAAGCCTTTGGAAAAGAATAAAGTTTTTCCCGGGCTTTTTTAACTTCGCCTACTTAACCTGATTTCGATGAAATATTTGCTTCCGCTGATACTTTTCGCAAGTAGCATACTCGCTCAAAATTCTAAAGATTGGCAATTCGATATCCAATTTGCTGGTTCTAATCTGCTTGGTTTTAGCTTTGAAATAGAACGACAGTTTCAAATTGCAGAATATGGAGATCAACGCCTAGGCATTGGTACCGGCGCCGGCTTTGGGGGCTTTGGAACCTCTATTCTTTGGAAGCTGGAAAGCCATTACTATTACAAACACTTAAGCTATGGTTTGGAGTTTGCACTGCTAGGAGACAATCCTTTATTACCCAGTTGGTGGTTGGCTGAAACCCCTTTAGATGTGATAATTTATCCTCACATGGGCTATACTTGGCTGTTAAAGAGCAGCAATAGCATTAAGCTAACATGGGGTGCTTTTATTCCTTTCGAACGGAGTATCCTTAATTATAACAATCGAATAGAGCCGGTGCGTTTAGTCCCTTTGGATGTCGTGCCGATGATTGGTCTTTCCTATGGTTTCCCTTTAAAGTCTAAAAATTTTGATGTGGAAGGGAAGCGGTTTAGGTAGGGAGTGTAATGCATTATGAATTCAAGCGGGGAGTAGCTTCGCTGCACCCAGATGTTGCTCCTTTTATCCAAGTATTTAAGCCCCTTGGACTTCGTCCTGCGTGCCTTTTCTTTTTTAATCTGTCCTCAAGCAAGCTTGGTCCAGCTTTAAAAAAGAAAACCCCTGTGCACATCGGGCAGAGATATTTATTCAGGCAAAGCGGGGAGTAGCTTCGCTGCACCCAGATGTTGCTCCTTTTACCCAAGTATTTAAGCCCCTTGGACTTCGTCCTGCGTGCCTTTTCTTTTTTAATCTGTCCTCAAGCAAGCTTGGTCCAGCTTTAAAAAAGAAAACCCCGCCTGCTGCGCAAACGGGGCTTAAATACATTGTGGAGCTGCGGGGAGTCGAACCCCGGTGCAAACAAGGAAACGGAAGGCTTTCTACATGCTTATTTTGTTATTCGGTTTTCGACTAGCACCTGGGAACAAACACCCGAGTACTAGCTTATTTGCGGATTACAATGTCGCGGGCACTACGCAACGCTTTACCCGTTAGTCCAGATTTAATGACACTCCTGAATCCAAACCATCCAGACTTAGGTTCGGAGGAATGACTTGCTCCCGCGTCTTACGCGTGGATTAGCTCAAAGCCGCATACTGCGTGCTTAGGCGGCAAGTGCGAAATTGTTTTCGCCAACTATAGTTTGAAGCATCTTTTTTACGGGAGACATCTCCATGTCCCGACATGCTTACATTCCACTTCGTCTTGCTGTCGAAACCGATCAGCCCCAAATATGAAAGAACGTTTTTAAGGGGGCGCAATTTAGGTATCTTTACCCGAAATCAATACAAGCATGAAGTTCGGAATTATCCGAGAAGGAAAAAACCCTCCCGATAAACGCGTTCCCTTAAGTCCTAATCAATGTAAGCAATTATTAAGCCAATACCCAGGATTGGAAATTGCGGTGCAGCCAAGCCCCATTAGGTGTTTTAAAGACGAGGAATACAGCAATTTAGGCATAAGCCTGCAGGAAGATTTGTCAGACTGTGAGATTTTACTCGGCGTTAAAGAAGTGCCTACCGAAATGCTGATTCCCGCTAAAACCTACCTCTTCTTTTCCCATACCTACAAGAAGCAGGAGTACAATCGTGAACTCTTACAAACCATATTGGCCAAAAAGATTCGCTTAATCGACTATGAGATGCTAAAAGATGTAGGTGGTAAACGGCTTTTAGGTTTTGGGCGCTATGCGGGAATTGTGGGCGCTTACAATGGCTTTAGAGCTTACGGTCAGCTAAATGGGGCTTTTGATTTAAAACCGGCGCATCAATGTGCGGATCGCCGAGAATTGGAGCAGGAACTAGCCAAAGTTGTTTTACCGAAGAACTTTAGAATAGCCCTAACCGGCGCTGGAAAGGTTGCCGGTGGAGCAATGGAAGTACTCTCCGCCTTAAAGGTGACGCAAGTGTATCCCGATGAATTCATCCGAGAAGACTTTAATCAGGAAGCCGTATTTACCCAACTAAATGTGCAGGATTATTTCGAAAGAGAAGATGGGGAGGCTTTTAAGCGTCTCGACTTTTACAAAGATAACAGCGGTTACCGCTCTTGTTTCTTAAATTTTGCGGAGCATGCGGATATGTATATCGCCTGTCATTACTGGGCCGAAGGATCGCCCCTGATCTTTAGTCGAGAGGATGCACGAAGTGAGCGATTTAAGATTAGCCTAGTGGCTGATATCTCCTGTGATATCGATGGGCCTGTGGCAAGCACTTTAAGGCCATCAACCATTGCAGATCCTTTTTACGCTTACGACCCCCAATCTGAAGAGGAAGTACCTTTTGGCTGTGCAGGAAGTATCGCCGTAAGTGCCGTGGATAATTTGCCAGGAGAACTACCGCGAGATGCATCTGAGGATTTTGGCAATGAATTAATGAAAAATGTGATACCGCATTTCTTTAATCGAGATTCTAGCAATATCTTGGCAAAAGCCAGTGAAACCAACCTAAATGGAGAACTAACACCTCACTTTGCGTATTTGCAAGACTATGTTAGTTGAAGGAATGTTTGCTTGCCCTAAATTTGCCCCAATTTGAACGCATGAGCCAATCTGAACTAGAAACAAGTCCAGAAAAGTATATAGAAATCGATAAGGTAGTTGCCGAGAAGAATCCAAACCTCGCAAAATGGCTACCCGGTTTTGTGATGCGCTACATCAAGCGAATCATTCATCAGGAAGAGGTAAATGAAGCGATGCGCCTGCATGGGGATAAATTGGGATTGCCATTTGTGCGCTCGGGTTTAGAGTTTTTAGATACCACCGTTAAAACGGTTGGGCTCGAAAATGTGCCCAAGGAAGGTGGCGTTATTCTCGCTTCTAATCATCCCCTAGGTGGCCTAGATGGTATTGCTTTTATGAAAGCAGTAGGAGAGGTCCGTGAGGATATCCAATTCCTGGTAAACGATATTTTGCTGAATATTAAAAATCTGGAGCCCTTATTTGTTCCGGTAAATAAGGTAGGAGCCAATCCACGTAAAGCGCTTCAGTTGATTGAAGATACCTACGCCAAGGATATTGCTATTTTAGTTTTTCCGGCCGGTATGGTGAGTCGACGCTTACCCGAAGGCATAGCCGACCTTACCTGGCAAAAAAGCTTTATCGCCAAGGCGAAGAAATATCAAAAGGATATAATCCCCGTACATATTGATGGTAAAAATTCTCCTTGGTTCTATAATCTTTCGCGTTGGCGCAGTAAATTAGGCATCAAAGCCAACCTAGAGATGTTTTACCTTGCCGACGAAATGTTTAAGCAAAGGGGAAAAACCATAACCATAACTTTTGGAGAACCTGTTTCCTGGCAGAGTTTTGATAATTCCAAGACTTTGGTGGAGTGGGCCGAGCACATGCGACAATTGACCTATTCTCTACCGAAAAAGAAATTGAAGCGATGAAGGAAATAATCAGCCCAGTAAATAGGGAAGACTTAATAAATGAGCTTAGGGAAGAATCTTTCCTTAGCTATACCTCCAAAGGGAGGAACCAGCTTTATGTTCTAGATCATCGTCAAGCACCCAATGTGGTGCGCGAAATAGGTCGTTTGCGTGAGGAGGCTTTCCGCACAGCCGGTGGCGGAACAGGCAAAGAATTGGACGTAGATCAATACGATTTGAGCGCCAATCACCCCTATCAGCAATTGATTGTTTGGGACCCCGAAGACCAAGAAATATTGGCAGGCTACCGTTTGCAAAAATGCATTGAGGGGGAGCGCGATGAAGATGGTCGTTTAAAATCGCCTACCAGCAAACTGTTCAATCTTTCGGATAAAATGGTAGAGCAGTTTTTACCGGTTACCATTGAACTAGGACGTTCCTTTGTGCAGCCAAAATATCAGCGTACATCGCCTCGTAAGGGCCTGTTTGCGTTAGATAACCTTTGGGATGGTTTAGCGGCTATCATGCTTAAAAATCCGGATTTAGAATACATGTTCGGAAAAGTAACAATGTATCCTCACTACGACCGGGAGGCTCGGAATATTATTCTGGCCTTTATGCGTCATTACTTTCCCGATCCGGATCAGTTGGTGCGTCCTCGGGAGGCCTTAGTGGCAGATGAGCTCATTGCACCGCATTTCGAACTATTCAAGGATTTAGACTATAAAGAGGGGCGCAAAATTTTGGCCGCAGAGGTCAAGCGACGTGGGGAAAGTATTCCGCCACTAATTAACAGCTATATGTCTCTGAGTACGACCATGCGAACCTTTGGTACGGCCCTTAACCCTGCTTTTGGAAATGTGGAGGAAACGGGAATTTTAATTCGCTTCGAAGACGTGGAGCCCTCTCGCAAGGAGCGCTACATCGAGAACTTTAAGAAACATTCGGAGTACCGAGGTCCACTATATATTCCAAACGCCGACCCCGAAGAAGTTTAATGCGATTTTAAATCGGCAATCGTAGCCGTCGGATTGTCTGATTTAAATACAAAGCTTCCCGCAACCAGGACATCAGCCCCAGCTTCAATAAGTTTTGGGGCATTGTTGTTGTTTACGCCGCCATCAATTTCGATTAGGGTATTGCTTCCCGCTGCGGTAATCATCGACTTTAACTTGCGGATTTTATCGTATGTACGCTCAATAAATTTTTGTCCGCCAAAACCGGGATTTACGCTCATCAAACATACTAGGTCAATATCCTGAATAGTATCTTCTAGTACTTGAACGGAGGTATGCGGGTTTAGCGCCACACCAGCCTTCATTCCTTCCGCCTTAATGGCTTGTAAACTTCTGTGCAAGTGGGTAGAGGCTTCGTAGTGAACAGTTAGCACATCGGCCCCAGCCGCTTTAAAATCCTTTACATAACGCTCGGGCTTCTCAATCATGAGATGTACATCTAGCGTTTTAGTGGCGATGCGGTTAATAGCTTCAATTACCGGTAATCCGAAAGAAATATTTGGCACAAAAAGCCCATCCATTACATCGAGGTGGAACCAGTCGGCTGCGCTTTCATTAACCATTTTACAATCGCGTTCCAGATTGAGGAAGTCAGCAGCTAAAATACTGGGGGCAATAAGGGCCATAGTTCAAAATTTTGGCAAAAGTAAAAAACCCCAGTCCGGATTGTGAGGTCTTCGATTAAAATTTAAATTCAATAAAGCTGGTGTCATTGTTTCCGCATTTAATACTGTCGTTTGAACGTAAGTATTGGCCGCCATTAGCAAAAAAGTATTGAAGGATATTCCAGGAATTTCCTTTCGCACGGAAGTATAAGGTGTCTTGGGGAGTAGGATTGCTTATATAAACGGGTCCATGTATGGTGTCGGATCCCAAATTTGAGGTGTGTTCTATAACTGTTAGATCCTTGATGGAACTTATAGAGGAGGGAAAGGTTACACCAATCCAAGCATGGGGATAAAGTTTAGGGTTAAATTTTCTATCTCCACCCAAGGGGAAATCAGTTTGACGTGTGTAGACATAAAAATCGAAAGTCCTGGTATGGAAATAATTAGGAGCGGAACAAAGAAGTTGGATTGTAGCATTACTATTTTGTTCAAGTACGGAGAAATCAAAGGAATAACGACCAAGTTCATCCGTCGTGGTGCTGTCTATGAGGTAATCTAAAGGGGTATCGAACCGAGGAGAAAGGCTGACTAATTTGATTTTGGCTCCAGGAATAGCCACTGGCTCATCAGATTCTACTGCAAGCAGTGTTCCACTGACTCGGGTATATATTCTAGTTGGTTCTTCTTCACAAGCGATAAAGAGAGAGCTTGCTACCATAACCAAGATTAAGGAGGAGCAGCGCATAATTTTCAAATTTAGAGGAAGTTAGCTTTTTTTAAATCAATAAAGGGTCGGTTTTAGTTCCATACAATTTGAAATAAAAAAAACCGTCTTGGTATTACCAAGACGGTTTTAGGTGAGTAAGATATCTTTTCTTAACCTAAATAGGTTTTTAGAATTTTACTTCTCGATGTGTGTTTAAGTCTGCGGATAGCCTTTTCTTTTATCTGACGAACACGCTCGCGGGTAAGATCAAATTTCTCACCAATCTCTTCGAGGGTCATCGGGTGTTGTCCACCTAATCCAAAGTAAAGACGAACCACATCTCCTTCACGAGGGGTTAATGTGGCTAAAGAGCGCTCAATCTCCGTACGCAATGAATCCTGCATTAGGGTATCATCGGGGTTTGGACTTTCTCCGGTATTTAAAACATCATACAGGTTGCTGTCCTCACCTTCAACTAATGGAGCATCCATTGAAATATGGCGACCACTATTTCGCATGCTTTCTTTTACGTCGTTTTCCCCCATTTCGAGGTTATCGGCGATTTCTTCTGGAGAAGGGGCACGTTCGTGCTCTTGCTCCAATTGAGCATACGATTTGTTGATTTTGTTGATCGAACCGATCTTGTTAAGCGGTAAACGTACAATACGCGACTGCTCTGCCAGGGCTTGCAGGATACTTTGACGAATCCACCATACGGCGTAGGAAATAAATTTAAATCCGCGTGTTTCATCGAAACGTTGAGCGGCCTTGATTAATCCGAGGTTTCCTTCGTTAATTAAATCCGGCAGGGTTAATCCCTGGTTCTGATATTGCTTTGCCACAGAAACCACAAATCGAAGGTTGGCCTTGGTTAATTTTTCCAAAGCTACCTGGTCACCCGCCTTGATCCGCTGCGCTAACTCAACTTCCTCCTCAGCAGTAATCAAATCTACCTTACCAATCTCTTGGAGGTATTTGTCGAGGGATGCAGTTTCGCGGTTGGTAACCTGTTTTGTGATCTTTAACTGTCTCATTGGCTACAATAAAAATTAATAATCGTATTAAAATAACTAAAAAGCGGGCCTTTTAGTTTTCTATTTAGTCTTGCTTAGAATTTTCGTCGCGCTCTGGCTTAGGAAGCAATACCTTACGGGAAAGTTTCAATTTACCGCGATCATCCTTTCCAATCAATTTCACTTCTACACGCTCGCCTTCTTTAAGCACTTCGTCTACCGTTTTTAATCGGCGGTGCTCAATCTCAGAAATGTGTAAAAGTCCGTCGGTACCAGGAGCTAATTCTACAAAGGCACCGTAAGGCTGAATGGAACGTACTAACCCGTTATACACTTCTCCTACTTCAGGAACAAAGGCAACTTCTTTGATGCGCGCCTCGGCACGAGCCATTTTCTCGGCATCGGTTCCGCTAATTTCAATCACGCCAAATTCGCCATCTTCTTCAATAGTGATGGTGGTTTCGGTGTCTAATTGTAATTTCTGAATATTCTTCCCTCCAGGACCGATAATCATACCGATGAATTCCTTAGGAATCTTCATCATGGTAAGTTTCGGAGCATGAGGTTTCATTTCAGCACGGGGAGCTTCGATGGTCTTCATCATCTCGCCCATAATATGCAAACGACCTTCTTTGGCCTGATTTAAGGCCTTCTCAAGAATCTCATAGCTAAGGCCTTTGATCTTGATGTCCATCTGACAAGCAGTGATTCCTTCTTTAGTACCGGTTACTTTGAAGTCCATATCACCCAAGTGGTCCTCGTCGCCAAGAATATCACTTAAGATGGCATAGTCTCCATTTTCGTCGGTAATCAATCCCATGGCGATGCCAGAAACTGGAGCCTTGATTTTGATACCGGCATCCATAAGCGCAAGAGTACCCGCACATACAGTGGCCATAGAAGAAGAACCGTTCGATTCTAAAATATCAGATACTACCCGGATGGTGTAGAAGTTATCGTCGGGAACCATGCCTTTTAAGGCACGTTGGGCTAAGTTACCATGACCAATCTCACGACGGCTAGTACCGCGAATAGGACGGGCTTCACCAGTAGAGAAGGGAGGGAAGTTATAATGTAGATAAAAACGCTCCGAACCAGAGAAGGTTACGTTATCAATGCGGTTTTCATCTAACTTACTTCCTAGGGTAACGGTGGTTAATGATTGTGTTTCACCACGGGTAAATACCGCGGATCCATGGGTGGAAGGAAGGTAATCAACCTCGCACCAAATAGGACGAATTTCGTTGAGTTGACGGCCATCTAAACGCTGACGATCTTTTAGGATCATATTGCGCATGGCATGGTACTCCACGTCGTGGTAATAAGTTTTGATTAGACCTGATTTTTCTTCAAGCTCCTCTTCGCTGAAGTTGGCCTCCATATACTCGTCGCGAACGGCCTTAAATTGCTCAGAACGTTGTTCTTTGCTTAAACCGCTTTTGGCAACTTCGTATACCTTGTCGTATAAGTCAGCCATAATTTTATCACGAAGCTCTTCGTCGTGTGTCTCATGGCTATACTCGCGCTTGGGTTCTGACTTCGCTACTTGCGCTGCCAAATCTAATTGAGCTTGAACTTGAACTTTAATAGCTTCGTGCGCCGCTTCGATAGCATCAAGCATCTCGCGCTCCGAAATTTCGTCCATTTCACCTTCAACCATTACCACACTATCCGCAGTAGCACCCACCATCATATCGATGTCGGAAGCTTCCATTTGAGCGGGGGTAGGGTTAATAATGAAGGCGCCGTCTACCCGACCTACGCGTACTTCCGACATGGGTCCGTTAAAAGGAATATCGGAAACAGCAATCGCTGCAGAAGCAGCTAAACCGGCTAGGGCATCAGGCTTTACATTAGGATCCCAAGAGTTAAGTGAAATCATCACCTGTACGTCGGCGTGATAATCTTTTGGGAAAAGAGGTCGTAAAACGCGATCCACCAATCGCATCACAAGAATTTCTTCATCGGATGGACGGGCTTCTCTTTTGATAAATCCGCCTGGCATGCGGCCGGCAGAGGAAAATTTTTCTCGGTAATCTACAGTTAGGGGAAGGAAGTCGACTCCTTCCATGGCGTCTTTGTTGGAAACCACTGTCGCCAACAACATGGTCTCGCCCATGCGAACTACCACAGATCCGTCGGCCTGCTTGGCCAGTTTACCGGTTTCTAGGGTGATAGTTCTTCCGTCTGCTAATTTGATTTCCTGCGTAATTGCGTTTGGAATCATGTATTATTTATAATAAGATAATTGGATCAGAATAAAAGAAGGCAACTCTATGAATTGCCTTCTTTTTAAGAGAAAATTACTTTCGAATTCCGAGTTCGGCAATAATCGCACGGTAACGGGCGATATCGCGATCTTTAAGGTATCCTAAGATGCGACGACGCTTACCTACTAAGTCAACCAAGGCTTTCTCGGTAGCGAAATCCTTACGGTTGCGCTTCAAGTGCTCGGTTAAGTGGTTAATGCGGTAAGTGAACAATGCAACTTGACCTTCGGGTGATCCTGTGTCGTTCTCAGATTTTCCGTGTTTCTTGAAAATCTCTTGTTTCTTCTCTGGGCTTAGATACATTTCAAAATCCTTTAGATGAATGTTATGTATGATATAAAATGAGCCTGCAAAAGTAGCAATTCTTTTCTAATTAATTGCTAGCCTTGGCATTAACTTAACCATGGGTCATGCGTAGGAAATTGGAAACCTTCGCTTTTAAATCTTTTCGCTCAACGATAAAGTCTAAGAATCCGTGGTCGAGTAAAAACTCTGAAGTTTGAAAACCTTCTGGTAGATCTTTACCAATAGTTTCTTTTACCACCCGTGGACCGGCAAAACCAATTAAAGCTCCCGGTTCGGCAATATTGATATCGCCAAGCATAGCGAAGGAGGCAGTAACTCCACCCGTTGTGGGGTCGGTTAAAATAGAAACGTAAGGGATGCCCGCTTCTCCGAGCTGCGCCAACTTGGCACTGGTTTTCGCCATTTGCATTAAAGAAAATGCTGCTTCCATCATCCGGGCACCGCCACTTTTGGAAATCATGATAAAGGGCTTATTGTACTTAATGGCATGATCAATAGCCTTAGCGATTTTCTCGCCTACTACTGATCCCATTGAGCCCCCAATAAAGTTGAAGTTCATGGCGGCCACCACTACATCGCGATCATTCATTTTACCGTATCCGGTAGAAACGGCATCGTTTAATCCCGTTTTCTTTACTGAGGCATTATAACGATCTACATATTTTTTAGTGTCCTCAAACTTTAAAGGGTCACCGCTGGCCATCTTGGCATTTAATTCGGTGTATTTCCCTTCGTCGAAAAGGATGCTGAAGTATTCCTTGGCATTCACCCGCTCGTGAAATCCGCAATTGGGACAAACCCACATATTGGCAGCGTGATCTTCAACGCTAGAAATAACCTTGCACTTTTTACATTTATACCACAGACCTTCAGGGGTTTCCTTCTTGTCTTCGGTTTTGGTGGTAATACCTTCTTTGTTACGTACGAACCAACCCATATAAGTCAATATTAAAGTGAAAAAGTCTGCACTCTGAATAGATATGCAGACTTTATATCAAAACTCTTTAAAAAAAGTGATAATCACAAGTTCTTAGGCGATGGTCACCTTGTCTTCCAAGTAAACGTCTTGGATGGCATTTAATAAGGCAACTCCTTCATTCATTGGTTTTTGGAAGGCCTTACGACCCGAAATTAAACCTTGGCCACCGGCACGCTTGTTTACCACTGCAGTGCGCACAGCTTCGGCTAAATCGTTCTTCGCATCACCACTGGAAGCACCACCAGAATTAATAAGTCCAGCGCGACCCATATAGCAATTGGCTACTTGGTAACGGGTTAAATCGATCGGATTATCACTAGTTAACTCCGTGTAAATGCGCTCATCCAATTTACCGTAGCTACTATTTCCGCTGTTAAGGGCTTTGTAACCACCGTTATTTTCGGGCAACTTTTGTTTGATGATATCCGCCTGGATAGTTACTCCAAGGTGATTTGCTTGAGCGGTTAAGTCGGCCGCAACGTGGTAATCTTTATCCGCTTTAAATGCAGGATTACGCATGTAACACCAAAGGATAGTAGCCATTCCTAATTCATGGGCGTACTCAAAGGCCTCCGCCACTTCTACAATCTGACGGTTGCTCTCTTCGGAACCAAAGTAAATGGTAGCACCAATGGCCACCGCACCCATGTTCCAAGCATCGCGAATGGTGCCAAACATAATTTGGTCGAAAGTATTCGGATGGGTAAGCAATTCGTTGTGATTTACTTTAACCACAAATGGAATTTTGTGCGCATACTTGCGCGATACACTGGCTAATACTCCATAAGTGGAAGCCACTGCATTACAGCCGCCTTCGATGGCTAGCTTAACAATATTTTCGCCATCAAAATAAATGGGGTTCTTGGCAAAGGAAGCTCCTGCAGAATGCTCAATTCCTTGGTCTACCGGAAGGATAGATAAGTATCCGGTATTTGCTAAACGGCCAGTTCCATACAAGGCTTGCATGCTTCTTAAAACCTGAGAACTACGATTGGTGTCGGTAAATACTCGATCAACAAAATCAGGTCCGGGAAGGTGAAGTAGACTTTTGTCGATGGTTTTTGATTGGTGGTTAAGGAGTCCGTCGGCATCTTTGCCTAACAGTTCTTCGATCTGGTTGACGTTCATAATTTGGATCTAAGATTTTTAAATCTGTACAAAAATAGTCTTTTTTAGAATGGATATCCTAAGGCGATGTTATAAGTTAAATTGTCGAATCGAGGCTTGGTGAGGACCACCCATTCTTCCCCAACTTCATAATATCCAGGGTCGCGTAGTCGCAGTCCAACATCGAAACGAATTACAAAAAAATCAAGGTCAACCCGCAGTCCAGCGCCAGTTCCTAAATAAAGGTCCCGAGCTAAATTTTGAGGGTTAAAGCCATTTTTATCGGTTTCCAATCCGCCCGTTAGCCAGATGTTTCCGAAGTCCATAAAGAGGGCTCCTTTTAAATTCCAATAATTCCAAATAGGAAAGCGATATTCGATATTCCCTAATAACTTAAGGGTGCCAATTGCGAAACTGGAACTCGAATCGGCATAGCTCGAAACCCGATCAATACCTCCTCCCGCACGATAGGCTGGCCAAGCACGTAAATCATTGGTACCCCCAATAAAGAAAAAGCGGCTAAAAGGAGGGAGGCGATACTGTTCTCCATTAAAGTCAATATCACTAAGTCCATAAGGCAATACATAACCAGCATTTACTCTGAAAACATACAGTTGATCACGGCTGGGTTTGATGTAATAGCGGTAGTCTAAATCGATTCGAGCAAATTGAAAGGCCGGCGCTCCAAATAAAGTCTGATTACCATTAAAGGGATCTTCATTCCCAAAGTTATTGACGAGCACCGACTGAAAATTGCCGGCAAGCTCTAAATCGGAACTGAAGAAATCATAGTACCTCTGACTAACACTTTCCTGTCCGGTGTAGGTAAACTTCCAAGAGGTGCTGCTGATAAATTCTGAGCTAAAGGCCAAGATTTGACTTTCATCCAACTGACTAATAAAGAAGTCATCAATAGCAAAAAGATTAGAGAAGCTTAAGTTGAGCAGGTCCACCTGATGAGTTTTTTGGGGACTCTCATTCCACTCGTAGCTAATTCTTCCGCCAAAGGTCTCTCGATCAAACTCAATACGGGTAGTTCTATTGGCATAAATGCTCAAATTGGAACGAGGACGCATTCGTTTAGGGATTAAGCCTACCGAATTAAAGGGTAATAAAAAGCGGGGAAAATCAATTCGAACTTCAGCTCCGTATTCCAAAGTTCGGGAGAGGGTTTCGGTATTAGCCACCGTGGGCTGATACTCTAAACCGCCATTAATTTTAAAGCTTAGCGCTTCACCTCCGCGGAATAAATTTCGGTTGATGATTCCAATAGAAGCATTTAGGCCATAATTTCCAGAGGTATTGGTAACTTCAAATTCGGTGTTAAAACTCCTTTTATCTTGGGGAACCAAACGGATTTCTACGTCTAAAAGTGATCGACCGGTATCATTAGGGTATTTATTGAAATTTAATTCGGTCACATTAAAAGCCTTATAGCCTCCAAAGTGAAAAGAAGTAGCTTTTATGTTTTTCTCGCGGTATAAATCTCCCTTGCCAAAATGAACAGCATCAGTGAGGTAGCGTGGATTATATTGCAGGCTATCATATTTCAATTGGTAGCCTAAATACTCGCTGCTATCAGAAGCCCGATTTTGGTTTTGAAAATTGAAATCAGGAATGATGGTCACCTTATTGATGAAATAGGGTTTAATAGGACGGTAAACGATGCTATCTCCTTGTTTTTTGGGGATGCCGCGTACTTGCATCTTAAGATGAATTTTGTGTTGCCCAGGTAGATTATTGGTATCGGCATCAAAGCTGATATAGCCCTCACTAAAGTCAAAGTAACCGTGGTTTCGAAAGAGGCGCTTTAAGCGAATGCGTTCCTGATCTAAATTGTTGAGATCGTAGAAATCCCCAACTTCCAGTTCCGTTTCTTTTTGTTCGGCCAATCGAAGTTTTTCCAAGGCCGACGGTAAATTATAGCTTATGCTGTCGATCTTATAACGCGGACCCCGACGCACGCGATAGTATACTTCCGCCTTTTTGCCTTCGTATACCACTTCCTTATCTACTTTGGCTTGGAAGTAGCCCTTATTAAAGTAATAGAGTTGGAGCTGGGAGCTACTGCGCTCTGCTTTTACCTCATCTAAAATTACCGGAGCTTTGCCACGCTGCGACCAAAAATTATCTTCTTCGCCATTGCCCCAAGAATAAATTCCCAGGCCGGGCCGAAGAGCCGAGATAAACAGGAAGCGTCTGTTGGGTTGCTGACGAATAACTCCTTCTGCCAAAGCATCAGCACTTCCGCCATCTACCAAGTCGATCTCGCTCTTCCAAAGTAGGTAGCGGTCATCCGGTACATATCGGCTATATTTACAGCCCACAAGGACCAATAGTAAAAGGCTGCCAGTAAGTAGGCGCTTCAGCATGCGGTCTTCGAATTTTGGCAAATGTAAGTCATGCCCAGTCTATCCGCTCAAAAGTTAATCCGAAAGCTTCGACAACGCAAATTTCGTTGGCAAGAGCAGCAGTTTGTTGCCGAAGGCCCTAAAATTGTTCAAGACCTTATTCAGTCGGGCTTACAGCCAGATTACCTCTGGTCTACCGCACCTTTTTTTGAGGCAGAGATAATTTCCGAAGCCGAGCTAAAAGCCCTTAGTCATCTTAGTACGCCTAATCAGGTTTTGGCCATTTTCCCATTTCCGAATTCAAAGCCTAAGGCCAGTCAAAGGATTTTAATTTTGGATGGAATTAATGATCCCGGTAACCTGGGAACGCTTTTACGGACGGCCGATTGGTTTGGTTTTACCAAGGTGTACTGCACCACTGGAACGGCTGATGTATTTAATGCCAAAACCGTTCAAAGCACTATGGGTTCCTTGGCGCGATTGGAAATTGGCTATGCGGATATCGATGACATTCGGAAAGATTTAGACGGTTTTCAATTGTACATCGCCGAAATGCAGGGGCAATCTATTAATAGCCTTTCGGCAGATGGGGCATCCGGCATCGCTTTGGTGATGGGAAGTGAAAGTCATGGGCCCAGTGCTAAATGGAAGGAATTCGGTCAGGAAATTACCATTGATCGGGCTTCGAATTCTAATATTGACAGCCTAAACGTAGGGGTAGCCGGCGGGATTCTTATGCAGCATTTTGCTTCCTAGCCTTATGTCGCAGTCTGGCTTTTAGCAGAATATTAAAGATCACTCCAGAGACTACTAATACCATCCCCACTAAAACGGGCCACTGGTAAGTGTAACCGAAGAGGAAATAATCGAAGCCTAAAGCGAAAATCACCCCTAGGTATTTAAAGGCGGTAATTTCATTGGCTTCCACCATTTGCAAGGCTTTGGTCATATTGATCTGGGCAATTTGGGTTAAAACCCCCATCAATAGTAAAAGTGCCCATTCCCAGCCGATAGGTGTTACCCAATTAAAGATGGAAATAACCGCCATGACCGGGGTAGCAATTAAGGGGAAGTACAGAACTACCACCAAAGGGTGATCGGTGTTTTTAACCTTGCGGATGAAGTTATAGGCCAAACCGGCAAATACCGAAGAACTAATACCCAATATAAACAGTAGGGGGCTAATCCCGGAGTCAAATCCCTTAATAAGCGCAATGCCGGCAAAGCTGAGGGCGAAGAACAACCATTGCCACCACTTTACTTTTTCCTTTAAAATGAAAATGCCAAACAACGCTGTAAACACCGGCGACAAATATTGCAAAGTGATGGCCGAACCTAAGGGGAGCTTTTGAAGGGTGTAAAAGAAAAGGGAAAGCGCCGTTACTCCGGCCAAGCCTCTTCCAATTAAATAGCCTTTTTGATTTCCCCAGGGCGATAAATTGCGCCGGCGAATGAAGTACAAACTCAAGATTAGCGATACAATAGATCGAAATAATACCAGTTCGGTGGCCGGGAGCCGATCCAAGAACTTTACGGTGAGGTTCATCAGGGCGAAGCCTACCACCGATATAAGCATGTAAATTATGGCTTTTCGCATCGCTAGAATTGGCGGCAAAGGTCGATTATTTCACAGGGATTTAGAGGTTAATAGCTAATGGCTATGTCAATATTTAATGCCTAAAGCCATATCGGCGATTTGACACTCGCTAATAAATCTTAACTTCCTTGCTCCATCCTAAACCAAAGAACATGTTCAAGAAATTATTCGTTTTAGGACTTGTCTCGCTCAGCATCGCAGGATGTGCGATGATGCAAAAGTCCTCTAGTGCTAATGCAAGCGTAAGCTATACTGAACACATTGAGCCTATTATGCGCGCTAAGTGTACCCCTTGTCATTATCCCGATAAGGGAAAAGTGGATATGCTCGATACTTACACCGCGGTGCGTAAGCATATTAATGACATTCTTTACCGTATTCAATTAGCGCCAACGGATTTTGACTATATGCCTTACAATCAAAAGAAGCCGGCAGTAACCGAGGCCGAAATCGCCTTGTTTCAGCAGTGGAAGGCGGAAGGTTTTGCGGAGTAATGGAAAGCGATTCTTCTGCGATTTAAAACCACTTTTTCCGTCGGAAATACCAAAGCATAGTGCCCGCTACCAGCACAATGAGTCCCCAAAAAATGAAGTAGCTGTAACGATATTGCAATTCGGGGAAGTACTCGAAATTGGTGCCATAGACCCCCGCAAAAAAGGAGAGGGGGATAAAGATGGCCGAGAAAATGGTAAGCACCCGCATAATGTCGTTCATCTTTGTGCTGATGCTAGTATGGTATAAATTGAGGTAATCGCTCAATAGGTTTCGATAGGTATCAACCGACTCTAAGGTATGCAAGACCAAACCTTCCAAATCTTTAAAATAGGGCATGGTTTCCTTACGATGGATAAAAGGGCTGTTGGAGCGTAAAACCCCGGCCATCAAGTCTTTAACCGGCTTCATTACTTTCATTACAAAATGAAGCTCCCTTTTAAAGGCATTTATTTCGGCAACAATACTGTCATCAGGGTTATCCAAGACCCGCAGTTCTAAATCATCAATTTTTTCGCCGAGGTGTTCCACTAAATAGATATAGCTGTCTACTACGGTATCGAGTAAGGCATAGGCTAAATAATCGGCATCGCGCCGACGAATCTGACCTCTTCCCTCCGACAGACGCTCGCGAACCGAATCGAAAACATCGCCGGCTTGCTCCTGAAAACTAATGAGGAAGTCATCGGCAAACACTAAACTCAATTGCTCCGATTGCACCTGCCCAGTACTTTCATTAAACTGAAGCATTTTGAGAGTGATAAAAAGATGATCGTCAAACTCTTCAAACTTGGCCCTTTGCCCAGTATTCATAACATCTTCCATGGCTAGTGGGTGTAAGCCAAATTGATGTTGAATACGATCGATTAAAACGGAATCGTGCAGGCCCACCACATTAAGCCAGCGGAGCTTTCCTTCGCCATCAGGGATACTGCTTCCATTGGGCGGCAACTCCTCCACTTGGTAGGAGTCTAAATTGTAACGATGCAGGTTTAATATGGGATGTTCCAATTTCTTCTGACCAATAAAAACCAGAGAGCCTGGAGCTAATCCTTTATTTTCAATACGTTTCTTAAAAAAGCGCGCCATAGGGGGAAATTACTAATTTGCCTTCAGCTTAAGTATTAACGAAATCAAGCGTCGCCAATTTAAGCCAGAATATGAAGATAACCTTAAGATTCTTTTTAGTCCTGCTCTGCACCCTGCCTTTCCTTTCTTCCGCTCAGCTTAAGGTTATGAGTTTCAATATTCGTTATGATAATCCGGCGGATGGCCCTAATGCTTGGCCCAAGAGACAGGCCGACTTAGTGGCGTTTATCGAAAAGGTTAAACCGGATGTTTTAGGTCTTCAAGAAGTTTTACAACATCAGCTAAGTTATATCAATAGTGCTTTAAAGGATTATAGCTATGTAGGGGTAGGTCGTGATGATGGTGATACTGCCGGTGAGTTTTCCCCGATTTTTTATCAATCGAGTCGCTTCGAATTGCTTTTCTTTCGCACCTTTTGGCTTTCCCAAACTCCCGATACCGTTTCGGTAGGATGGGATGCCGCTTTACCACGAATTGTAAGCATCGCGAAATTGAAGGACCTAAAGAGCAATCGTATCCTTATGGTTCTCAATACACACTTTGATCACCGTGGTAAACAAGCTCAAGAATGGTCGGCCTTAAGTATTCTGCAATACCAGAATCAATATCAAGATGTATACCCCGAAGTGGATGGAACGGTCATTTTAGGTGACTTTAATGCCGAGCCCGAACAATTACCCATTACCTTATTAGCGGGTCAGTACCAAGATGCCTTTCAATGGTGCCAAAGCGGGCCCTTCGGTCCTAAGGGAACCTTTAATGCTTTTAATACAGAGCAGCCTGCTGAGCGTCGAATTGACTACATCTTTAGCAGGGGTTTAGATATTTTAGAGTATCGCTGCATTAATCATCTTATTGACCCCGGTAGAGCAATTTCCGATCACTGGCCCATCCTCGCGTACTTCCAATACCAGCTGCAATAATTACCTATGCCTAAGGTTTATCTAAACATGAGATCTATAAGTTTAATCGCCTTGTTGTTATGCTGCAGTGTGAGTTTTGGTCAAAAGACCATCCATGTTTATGTAGCCCTTTGTGATAATGCCAACCAAGGTATTGTACCAGTTCCAGCTTCCTTAGGCAATGGTCAGGACCCTCAACTTAATCTCTATTGGGGTGCGGCCTATGGCCTTAAAACTTATTTCAGTAAATCGAGCGGAGATTGGATCCTTATTGAGAAAATGGCTAATGCCTCCGAAGACGTATTGGAGACCTTACTTTTTAAGCATAAAACCAAAGATGTTTTTTTACTGGCGGAAGCTTATGATGGGGCTAAGATGGAATCTTGTTTAAAGCATTTTTTATTAGCCTCGAATGCTTGGTACGGCTACAAGCAAATACACCAAGGCCGGGTTTTAAACTTTGCCGGCGAGGCCGACTTAGTGGTCTTTTGTGGTCATAATGGTTTGATGGATTTTAATCTGGAAGTGGAGTTTGAAAAGCACAAGCGAAAGGCCAAGGAGGTTATAATCTTAGCTTGTTACAGTAAAGACTATTTTGCTCCCTATCTTAGACGAGCTCAGGCTGAGCCCCTACTTTGGACTACCCATTTAATGGCTCCCGAGGCCTATACGCTTGAAGCGGCTATTGCAGCTTGGTTAGAGGGCGCCCGTTCGGAGGATGTGGCCCAGGCCGGAGCAAAGGCTTATCATCAGTATCAAAAATGTGGACTTTCGGCCGCTAAACGATTATTAGTAAGTGGCTTTTAAAATAGCATCATGGCAGTGATAAATCTCAATTCGAAGTTCGAGCAGTTTCAAGAATTTTGGAGTCCCCAAATTGTGGGTCGTTTAAATGGTCAGGAGCTAAAGCTCGCCCGACTAAAAGGAGAATTTGTACGGCACCAACACGAGAATGAGGATGAGATGTTTTTGGTCCTAGAGGGGGAACTCCTCATGCAATATGACGACCGACAAGAATTAATTAAAGCGGGCGAATTTGTGATTGTTCCACGCGGAGTGTACCATCAGCCCATCGCTAAAAATGAAGTAAAAGTGATGCTTTTTGAACCACAGGGAACCCTCAATACCGGCGATCAAGAGCATGAACTTACCAAGCGGGATTTACCCTTGCTCTAAATATTGTTTTGCTGCTTCAGCACATCGTTCACCATCCATTCCCGCGCTTACAATACCTCCGGCAAATCCGGCACCTTCTCCCGAGGGAAAGAGATTCTCGAGCTGGGGATGTTGATAGGTTTTACGATCGCGAGGAATGCGCACAGGCGAGGAGGTACGACTTTCAATTCCGATTATATTCGCATCGTTCGTATAGTAACCGGGCATTTTCTTCCCGAACTCCACAAAAGCCGCTTGCAATCGTTTAGCCATAAATTTTGGTAATACTTCATGCATGGGTTTGGAAACTAATCCCGGTATGTAGCTGCTGGGATTTAAGCTTTCGCTGATGCGGCCCTTTACAAAGTCAATTAACTTTTGCGCCGCTGCTTGCTGGGTTTTGCCGCCGGCCTCCCAAACCTTGCGTTCCACTTCTTTTTGAAACTCCAAACCGGCTAAAGGACCAAACTTTTTATAATCCTTTAAATCCTCCAATTCGATGGCCACTACAATCCCGCTATTCGCAAAATTATTGTCGCGCTTACTGGGGCTCATCCCATTTACCACCAACTCTTCCTGGGCTGTTGCCGCCGGTACAATAAAGCCCCCCGGACACATACAAAAGCTGTATACGCCCCGTCCATCAACCTGTTGTACCAGTTTATAGGAAGCCGCCGGAAGGATTTGGTCGTAATCGTTTCCGTGGTATTGAATCTTGTTGATTAGCTTTTGGGGATGCTCCACGCGAACGCCCATGGCGAAGGGTTTAGCTTCGATGCGAATCCCTTCATGGTGCAAGAGGTAGTAGATATCTCGAGCGGAATGACCCGTGGCCAGAATGAGGGAGTTTACCGGCCATTTTTTTCCGTCATGGGTGCTAATGGCTTCAATGCGTTTACCATTATGACTGATACCGGTAAGGCGCGTTTCAAAATGAATTTCTCCACCATATTTGATTATGGTTTCACGAATGGCCTGTACGATTTTCGGCAATTTGTTGGTGCCAATATGGGGGTGCGCTTCAAATAAAATATCCTCCACAGCGCCGTGTTGAACCAAGGAATCGAGAATGCGCTGAAGGTTGCCACGTTTCTTACTGCGGGTGTACAATTTACCATCCGAGTAGGTACCGGCTCCACCTTCCCCAAAACAATAATTGGAATCGGCATCCACAATATTATCCCGGTTTACCGCTTTTAAATCCCTTCTACGAGCCCTAACATCTTTCCCCCGCTCAATCACAATTGGCTTCAAACCAAGCTCCAAACATCGCAAGGCGGCCCACATACCGGCCGGTCCAAATCCAACAATATGAACCTCTGGAGCATTATTTACCTCTTTATATTCAAAGTGATGGAGTTCCCGGGGCGCTAGCTTCTCATTAAGGGCATAGCTTATTTTAAGATTCACTTTTAGCTTACGCGCACGTGCATCTAAATTGCGGCGTTCAATTCGGTAGTCTAGGTGGTCATCAGGCTTTAGCCTTAAATGCTTACGCAGATGAGCTTCTAGGGCTTTAGCTTGGTAAGCAACTTCGGGGCCGGTGCTTATTTCCAGCAGTGGCATTTATTCAAAAGTGAAGTTGATGAGAAGGGCGCGCGTGTAAACACCTTGTAAACCTTGCGCCAAAAAGGTGTCATCGGCCACCCTCTGATTGGTTATTCCAAAAGAATAAATGATTTGTGGAGAGAACTTAAAGAACTCAAAGTAGATATCTACGCCGATGCCTAAATCGTAATTAATCTCATTCGCCTTAAGCTTAAAAACGCGATCGTCTTCCACGTCTTCATCACTGGCTAAATCCAAATTATATTTTGGTCCCGCCAAGAGATACATCCGGTAATTTCCAATCCGATCGGCCCGAAACTTTAAGTAAAGGGGGAACTCTAAAAAGGAAGATTCAATCTGCCGTTCTACCAATTCTCTTTGCAGGGTAAACTGGTTTAAAATATCGAAACGAAGGGTGCGCACCGTAAAGGCATAACCCGGACTAAAGCGCAAGTCCCAATGGTCTCCTAAGCGAAGTTTACTAATAATCCGAATCGAATAACCTGGAGAAGTTTCGGAGTAAACCCGATAATAGCCGGGAAGTTCGGTGCTCAAATTAGGTAGGGTGCGCGTGCGTAGGTCGATGTAGTTAAGGCCAATCGAAAAGCCAAAATCCAAAGGCTTACGATCGTAGCGCGGATTGTTTTTTAAACGTCCGCTTTGCGCTTGCGCAGATAGGCCTAAAGCGATGAAAATACTAAGTATCCAAATCTTCTTAATCACGGTGTACGAACGTTTTTGAGCTGCTCTTATTTTATTCCTTCATAGATGGAGGCGATGCCAAAGGTAAGGGGAATTCGCTCACCTCTTTGGTAACCGCATTTTTCCATAATCTTCATGAAGCTCTCGCCATGGGGAAAGGCCTGCACCGATTCGGGTAAATAGGTGTAAGCGCGGGCATCTTTACTCACCAATTTACCAATAGTGGGTAAGATGTTTTTAAAGTAGAAATTATACAATTGCTTCATGGGGAAGCCTTGAGGCTGGGAGAATTCCAATACGAGAAGATGTCCGCCTGGCTTTAAAACGCGATACATTTCTTGCAGACCCTTATTGAGGTTCTCAAAGTTTCGTACGCCAAAGGCGACCGTAATGGCATCAAAAGTATTATCCTCGAAGGGTAAGTTTTCGGAGTCGGCCTGCTCCAAAGTGATCATTTTACTGAGTCCCTTTTGGGCGACTTTTTTTCGGCCCACTTCCAACATGCCAGCCGAAATATCAATTCCGGTAATTTTCTCAGGATGACTTTTTTCGAGAGCGATGGCCAGGTCGGCGGTTCCGGTTGCTACATCTAAGATTAACTTAGGCTTTTTAGCCGAAACCATGCGAACCACCTTCTTCCGCCAGCCTTTATCAATACTTAGAGATAAGAGGTGATTTAGCAAATCATAGCGCTGCGAAATGTTATCGAACATTTCTGCTACCTGCTCTTTTTTACTGCCTTCTGCCTGATAGGGTTTTACTTCCTTCGCCATCCTTTTTCTTCTGGGCCGCAAAGGTAAGAGGAAAAGCCTTAATCACCGTCGGGAATAGGTCTTGTTCCAAGAGTTTATAAGAAATACTAATCGACTGAACTTTAGCCCTTGAGAAATATTGAATCTAAGATTGTTTGTCCTTAAACCTAAAGGGTACGGTAATTCCCAGCCAAGGGATTAAGGCTTCAAATTCTTGAGGGGAAGCAATAAAGCCGTAATCCAAGCTAACTTCCGACCAAATAGATCGTCCGCCCAAAGAAAAGAGGTAGGTGTCGAAGATGAAGTAGTTCTCCGTAATTAGATAAAACTTCTTGCTTAGGCGCGCCATCCCGCTAAGGCTTATGGTAGGGTAGTCACTCCAAACACCATCAGCCATGCCGTAACCCACACTCAAGTTGATGTTCCGATCGTGATTTCCTAGGGTAAAGGCCCCATAGCCAATTCCGAAGGTGCTATTAAAATCATCCTCTCCAGCAATGGTTCCAAACAGGCCACCCACGGCTGCATTTACCTTTCCCGGGATTATAGGCATGCTAAATTTGGGGGTAATCCAGATGGGAGTCGGGGCTCCATAGCCAAAGATGAAAAGGGGGATGGTTCCGGCGCCAATAGTAAAGCGATCGCTTAGTCCAAAGGAAACTTGGTTTAGGAATACCCAGTTGTTTTGATAATAACCTTCTCCGCGGCGCATGCTCAAGGCATTGGGACCAAAGAAGTAACGACTCGCCTGTAAATTGTAATGACTTTCCTTAATCGTTTCTGCGCGCTCAAACTCTATAGATTTAACATCGAGCATTTTAATTCGAATTTCCAATCCTTGCTCGTTGATAATAATGAGGCGTTCGGAATTTTGCTCCAACAGAAAACCTTCGTAGTCTTCACCGTTAAGGAGCTCAATGTATACATAGGGCTTGGCCGATACGCTATCCTGATTTGGAATAAATTGGGCGTGCAGGCTAAAGCTGCCAAAAAAAAGGAAAAGTAGGAGGACTTTGCTTAGTGGTCTCATGGCTTCAGTACTTTCTTTATAGATGCATGCCAAGGATTAAAGGTTGTAGGCCTAAGCTAAAATACACTCAATTTTTTGCGCTACCCGATCGGCCTTAATATGATGTAAACAGGCGAAGTCGCCTCGGGCACATTCGCTCGTTCCAAAAATGCTGCAAGGACGACAGTCGAGCTCATCATCTTCTAATTGCACAATTTGATCTTCGTTGGCATAGGGCGCAAAGCCAGCATCTGGATGCGTGCCACCCCAAATAGAAACTACCGGAGTTTTAGCCCAGGCAGCCAGATGCATATTGGAAGAGTCATTGCTTACAAAAACATCAAGTTCTTTGCAGAGGGCTATTTCCTGGTCAAGGGAAAACTTACCAGCTACCACTTCACATGGGGTGCCGCTCTGCTCCGCGATTTCTTGTAAAAGATCTTGTTCGTCTTTACCCCCAAATAAAAAAAACTTCCGCTGCGCTTGTTTCGTTTCTTGTAGCAATTCGATGTAGCGCTGCTTGGGCCAGGCCTTACTTAAATGGCGAGCCCCGGGAGCGATTCCGATATTTTGAGCTGCCTTGTGTTGAGACCACCAACGCTCGCTATCGCCATTCAGCTTATAAGGAGCTATTGGAATAGCCTCCCGATTAAAGTTGAGTTTAAAGCCAGCTCGGGCAAAGGTTTCCAAATGCAATTGGCTGATGGGATGTAATGCCGCTCGTTCCCCTGGTTTAGCTGCCAAAAAACGCTTTCGCGCCGGGCGTTCCTTGCGGATGGTTTGAAGTTTAGTGCCCAGCAATTGAAAACTCCGACTCACAATCATGCTCCGCAGCACCATGTGAGCATCAATCACTAAATCGGGTTTAAAGTCTTTATTTATTTCCCGTGCGAGTCGGTTTAAGCCCTTTAGCCCTTTATGCTTTTTCTTAACCTGAGCGGGAAAAAAGCGAATGTTTAGATCCCCAAATAAAGGTTCTAGGAAAGGTTTCGAAACAAAGGCCAGCTCTACATCGGGGTAATCCTTTTTAAGTTGCTGCAGAATAGGCAGCAAGATGAGGATGTCGCCTAATGCACTGTATCGCTGGACCAATACCCGCATTACTTATTTTGGTAAAGCACCGGATTTAATTCAGGATCATTGTACATCTTCATTTGGCGGTACACCTTAGCGGTGCGTTTGCCAGTGGCCAAATCTTCTAAAAGCTGATCTATGGCCAGGCAAAGGTCTTCCTCCTGAATTTTTAAAACGGAAAGCTTGTACTGATTCTTCTTTAGTAATTCCGCATCAATATCTTCTCGCTGCGCCTCAATATTCATGTGGTAAATCTTGAGGGCTAAAATGGACAGGCGATCAATGGCCCAAGCCGGACTTTCGGTATTTAAACGTGCAAAAGATTGGGGTTTAACCTCGCGATAAAGAGCCAAGATAGCATCGTCAATTTGCTCAACCATATCGGTGCGATCCTGATTGCTGGCATCAATTCTTCGCTTAATGGCTAAGGCCTCATCGGCTTTAATATTTGGGTCGCGAATAAGGTCTTCTAAATGCCACTGCACGGTATCAATCCAGTTTTTTTGGTACAGCATTTCCTGTAGGCTGTCCAGCGGAAAAGGATTTTTTATCGCTTGGTCTACATTATCGTATTCGTGGTAATCTTCGATGGCCAAATTAAAAAGGGCCATCATTTCTTGCGCTTTAAGCATCTTGGAGCTTTTCGATTGCTATTTTGATTCTGTTGAGTGCGGTCTCGAGGTCCTTTAAGGAGGAGGCATAGGATAAACGGATGCAATTAGGGCTGCCAAAGGCATCTCCGGGAACTAGGGCCACTTGGGCTTCGTCAAGAAGATAAAGGCATAAATCCTGCGCATCATTAATCAGCCGATCGCCGGCTTTTTTACCAAAGAGTGCCGCTACATCGGGGAAGAAGTAAAAGGCGCCTTCGGGCTCATTTACCTTGATGTTTGGAATGTTCCGTAACCAGGCGCCTACCTTGGCACGACGTTCTTCAAAAGCATCTTTCATGAAGCTTACCTCTGCAGGGTCTACTTCCAGGGCGGCAATTGCTGCCCGTTGACTAATACTGGATGTTGCAGAAGTAAACTGTCCTTGCATCTTAATACAGGCATCGGCAATTTCCTGCGCAGCGGCTATATAACCAATTCGCCAGCCGGTCATAGAAAAGCCTTTGCTTAAGCCATTTACCGTTATCACCTGTTCCGAAATGGCGCTAAAGGAGGCTAAGCTAATATGCTTACTCTTAAAGTTGATGAGCTCGTAAATTTCATCACTTATGGCTAAAACCTGCGGATTTTCGGCTAGGTAATCGGCAATTTCGCTGAGGTCTTCCTTGCTAAACACACTACCCGATGGATTGCATGGGGAGCTAAAAATTAGCAACTTGGTTTTGTCGCTATGGTATTTATCGAGGTCGGCTTTAGTAACCTTAAAATCGTTTTCAATGGCGGTAGGAATTACCACGGGGGTGCCACCCGCTAAACGAATTTGCTCGTAATAGCTTACCCAGTAGGGAGCCGGTAATAAAACTTCGTCGCCAGGATTAATCGTACAGAGTACGACATTGGCTAAAGACTGTTTCGCACCGGTGGATACAACAATTTGGGAAGCTTTGTAGTTTAAATCATTATCGCGCTTAAGCTTTTTAGCAATGGCTTCCCGCAAATCCTGATATCCCGGAATGGGAGGGTAATGCGAATAGCCTTCGTCGATTGCAGCTTTAGCGGCCTTGCGAATGAAGTCTGGGGTTTCAAAATCAGGTTCTCCTAGAGAGAGGCTGATCACGTCAAGACCTTGTTCCTTGAGCTCTCTGCTGCGTCGGCTCATGGCAATGGTAGCCGATTCGGAGAGGTTCAGGATGCGATTAGATAATTTACTCATTAGCCAAAAATGATAAGCAGCAAAGCTACGAATTTCGCTTCTCCGCCTAAGGATTTTTACGATATTTGATCCCCTCAAAAACTTTCCCACTCCCACATGGATACTTTCATTGAAATATTGAAATACGCTTTACCCTCTATATTCCTGTTGGTCCTTACTTACATGATGCTGTCCAACTTTATGGACAATGAGGAAAAACGAAGAATGTATTTTTTAAAGAAGGAAACCCAAAAAAGTGCCCTTCCTATACGCATGGCGGCCTATGAACGAATCGCTTTGTTTCTCGAGCGCATTCACCCCGATCGTCTTTTAATTCGGGTGCCGGCAAAAGACATAAAGGCTTATCAGTATCGGAATATGTTGGTCGAAAGCATTCGCATTGAGTTTGAGCACAATCTCTCCCAGCAAATTTACCTTAGTGATGAGGCTTGGAACTTGGCGGTAAATGCAAAAAGTGCTACCGTGGGCTTAATAAACAAATGGGCCCAGGAGATTGATCCCAAGGCTTCTGCCTTTGAACTCAGTAAGCACATTTTAAACAAGGTGATGGAAATGGAGAATTTCCCAACCAAAGGAGCAATCCGCTTTCTGAAAGGGGAGATTCGCGCCAACTTTTAAAGGAATAAGATTTCAATAAAAAAAGGGAGCCAAGAGGCTCCCTTTTTTTATTTGGAAATATCGTTTAAAAGCGATAACCAATGGTAAGGCCGCTGCGAATATCAATTGCTAAAAGTCCGCTTAAGTCAATAACGGGAGGTGAGGTGTACTCGGTTTCATTTACAAAGAAGTAACCCAAACCCGCCCAAACGCTCACGCAAATTCCAGATTTGTGGGCGTACATAAAACCTCCGGTAAGGCCGGCGCCTATGCCAAAGGAAGTGGAGCCAAAATATTGAGTTTCATAGTTCGGATTAAAGGGATCGAGGCTGGTGTTTACAAATTGAACCAAGGCATCATCGGCAGTAGCCGTACTGCGCAGTTTAGCATAGGCACCCATAAACCAACCGTCTAAACCCGGTTTGCGACTGGGGTTAAAGTAGTAACGAAACTCCGGTGCAATGGCAAAGCCATTGTAATAGTAGCGGTTGGTTTCGAAAGAACTTCCATTAGAAACGGTAGTAGTAAAAGGGATGTTAAGAAAGGCCGCGGTTAAAACAGCACTGGTGTTTTTTGTGATTCCTAACTCGGCATTCACCGAGTAAATCCCTCTAAAAATAGGGCCCACATTAAGGTGTACCCCAAGGTTGGAACCGCCTCGGCGACGTCGGCGATCTTCTTCATCTTCTGCGAAAGCATTAAAACTGGTTAAGAGAATAGCTAGCAAGGCTAGCAAGCTGATTGGTTTTTTCATAGCGACTGATTAATTAGGGAGTAAAATTAGAAATAATCGCTTTCTCTCCTAGGTTTAAAGGAGCTACCTGTAGAATATACCGTAAATAGTTGTTTGTAAATTAGATGAGCTTTTCCACTAAGTGATGCGCTGCTAGTCCTGGTTCGAGATTACCTTTCTGTACCGCTTCCCGAGCTTTTTGATAGGCCTCTGCAAACTCCTCTTTGGTGCGTACCCTCTCCAAAACCAACTCCCCAATACTCTCTTCGAACCATTCTATAGCCTGTCGGCGACGTTCTTGCTCCAAGTAACCTTTGTTTCGCTGTTGATTTTCGAAGCTTTTAATGACCTCCCAAGCCTCGCTGATTCCCGTTTTTTGTAAGGCCGAACAAGCCTGTACTTTCGGAATCCATTCATTGGCATTGGGCGGGAATAAATGCAAAGCGCGTTTGTATTCGCCCATGGCGAGCCGAACCTTAGAATCTTCAGGATCATCGGCCTTATTAATAAGGAGCAAGTCGGCCATTTCCATAATTCCACGCTTTATCCCTTGCAACTCATCACCAGCTCCAGCCAGCATTAAAAGCATAAAGAAATCCACCATATTCTTTACGGCGGTTTCGCTTTGTCCTACTCCTACAGTTTCGATTAAAATCACATCAAAGCCAGCGGCCTCGCAAATTAAAATGCTTTCTCTGCTGCGTCGCGCTACTCCTCCCAGCGAGCCGCTAGAAGGGGAGGGGCGAATAAAAGCTTTGGGATTTTGCACCAATTCGTGCATTCGGGTTTTATCACCTAAAATACTCCCCTTACTTTTCCCGCTACTAGGGTCAATGGCCAGCACGGCGAGTTGATGACCAGCTTCAATTACGGTTTGCCCGAAGGCTTCAATAAAAGTTGATTTGCCCACTCCAGGAACGCCGGTAATTCCAATTCGGATGGAGTTCCCAGTATGAGGCATTAAATCCTGTAATAATAATTCCGCTTCCTGCCGATGAGCGGCAAGCTTACTTTCACAGAGGGTCAGGGCTCGGCTTACTGCCGCACGATCTCCACTTAAAATCCCAGCTTTAAGTTCCTCGCGATCCGGAACCTGGGCACGCTTTAATTTTTGGCTCTGAAAACGAGGGTTAATCGAGTCCATTACTTGAAAAGATCCATGCTAGGCATCATGCCTTTGGCCATATTTTTCATCTCGGTCTCGTGCAGGCCTTCCGCTTTGTCTAAGGCTTTATTAAGAGTAAGTAACAAACGATCTTCCAGCTCTTCCTTATCCTGTAATAGACTTTCGTCGATTTTAAGATCTCGAACCTTGCGGTTGCCGTTTACCACCACTTCGATGCCCGATTGGGATTCTTTGATTTCCACCTGCTCCAAGCGGTCTTTCATCTCCTTAGCCTGGGCCTGCGCTTCTTGCAATTTGCCCATCATGTCTTTAATATTCCCGAACATTAGCTAACAATTTCATTTTCTCCTAGCATGATTTCCAATATCCTAGCAGCGGCCTCGGCAATCACGGTCCCAGGGCCAAATACACCCACCACGCCAGCATTAAATAGGTAGTCGTAATCATTAGGGGGGATTACCCCACCGGCAATCACCAGAATATCTTCCCGACCCAATTTTTTAAGCTCTTCGATTACCTGGGGGACTAAGGTTTTATGACCCGCGGCCAAGGAAGAAACCCCTAAAAGATGCACGTCGTTTTCCACTGCTTGCTTAGCGGCCTCTGCCGGGGTTTGGAACAAGGGGCCTATATCCACATCAAAACCTAAATCGGCAAAGGAAGTAGCCACTACTTTGGCACCGCGATCATGACCATCTTGCCCCATTTTAGCAATCATAATTCGGGGACGTCGCCCTTCCGCCGCTTCAAATTTATCGGCTAGTTCTTGGGCCCTTTTAAATTTATCGTCTTGCTTCATCTCATTGCTGTATACTCCGCTAATACTGCGAATGGTGGCGGTATATCGGCCAAAAGCTTTTTCAAGAGCCAAGCTAATTTCCCCTAAAGTGGCTCTATTTCGCGCCGCATCGACGGCCAAGGCCAGTAAGTTGCCATCACCCGTACGCGCTGCATTTTCGAGCGCTGCTAGGCAGTCACTTACTGCCGCTTCATAACGCTGGGCTTTAAGCTTATTTAGTCGCTCAATTTGCTTGCGACGAACCTCTGCATTATCAACCTCGAGGAGCTCAATCGGTTCGTCTTTTTCGTTTTTGTAACTGTTAACGCCAATAATCCATTCTTTTCCAGAATCGATGCGAGCTTGCTTTTTCGCGGCCGCTTCTTCAATCCGCATTTTAGGAATGCCCGTTTCTATTGCCTTGGCCATGCCGCCCAGGTCTTCCACTTCTTCAATCAGCTTCCAAGCTTTTTTGGCAATTTGTTCGGTGAGGTACTCCACATACCAAGAGCCTCCCCAAGGGTCGGCGCTGCGATTAATGCCCAATTCTTCTTGAAGAATAAGCTGGGTATTACGTGCGATACGCGCTGAAAAGTCCGTAGGCAGAGCGATGGCTTCATCCAAGGAATTGGTATGCAAACTTTGGGTGCCCCCAAAGGCTGCGGCCATAGCCTCAATCGTGGTACGAGCTACATTGTTAAAGGGGTCTTGCTCGGTTAAACTATAACCACTAGTTTGACTATGGGTACGCAAGGCCATAGACTTTGGGTTTTCTGGCTCAAACTGTTTTACCAACTTGGCCCACAACATCCGGCCAGCCCGCATTTTGGCAATTTCCATAAAATGGTTCATACCTATTCCCCAGAAGAAGGAAAGCCGAGGAGCAAAGTCGTCGATTTTTAAACCTGCTTTTAATCCGGTGCGGATATACTCCAAGCCATCAGCTAAGGTGTAGGCCAATTCAATATCAGCAGTCGCACCTGCTTCATGCATGTGATAACCACTAATGGAAATACTATTAAAGCGCGGCATATTCCGGCTGGTGAATTCGAAAATATCCGCAATAATGCGCATGGAAGGAAGGGGCGGATAGATATAGGTATTCCGCACCATAAATTCCTTAAGAATATCATTCTGAATAGTGCCAGAGAGCTGCTCGGGCTTTACCCCTTGTTCTTCGGCGGCCACAATGTAAAAGGCCATAATCGGAATTACGGCTCCGTTCATGGTCATGGAAACCGACATCTGATCCAAAGGAATTTGATCAAAGAGGATTTTCATGTCTTCGACACTGTCGATTGCTACCCCCGCTTTACCGACATCGCCAACTACTCGCTCATGATCCGAGTCGTAACCGCGGTGGGTCGCTAAATCGAAGGCTACCGAAAGCCCTTTTTGTCCGGCGGCTAAATTGCGACGGTAAAAGGCATTCGATTCCTCGGCAGTACTAAAACCGGCATACTGGCGAATGGTCCATGGTCGCAAGGTGTACATGCTGCTGTAGGGACCTCTTAAATAGGGAGGTAATCCGGCAACAAAGTTGCGGTGCCTGATTTTCTCAAAGTCACTTTTCTTGAATAAGCTTGGTATTTCTAAACCCTCAGGAGATTTCCAGTAATGGGGTTCGGAATTGGGAGCCTGATAGTCTAGGCCCTGATAGCGTTCGCTAAAGGTATGACGGCTCATGAGTTTGTTTTTTCGAGGATGATTTCTTTTTCCAATGATTCGGCTAGACGATGGGCTTTAATCGCCTCAACATGGCCCTTGTTTGGCCTTGCGCTCTTTTCTAGTGCTTGTCTAATTTCGGGGCTGTATTCTTCATCTTCCTTCCGGTAGATGTTTACCCCAATCATCTTACGCTGGCCTTGATCAAAAAGCGCCTGCTCCTTTTCAGCCATTTTCGCAATTTCACTTTGCAACCAACCACTGCTTAGGGCTTTGAGGTAACCCCCTTGCTCCTCGATGGCTTTAAAGAAGTCCCAACCTTTTGCAGCCAAACCTTCCGTGAGGTTTTCGACCCAATAGTTGCCGGCGGCCATATCTCTTACCTGATCAAAGCGACTTTCATGTTGTAGTATGCTGAGTTGGTTTAAAGCCAGTCGACGCGGGAAGAAACCTAAATCTTCCAAAGGCTCGCCAAATCCTTTGATGCAAACTTCGGTTGCCCCACCAATCACAGCGGCCATGGCTTCGGCGGTAGTGCGGATGAGGTTGTTGTACTTATCAAGGATGCTTTTATTTCGCAAGGCCGTTTCGGCGTAAATCCGAACCTCCGTTAAGGGAATACCCAGTTCTTTTTGCCATTGCGACCAAAGCCGACGAAAGGCTCTCAGCTTGGCGATTTCCTCAAAGTAATCCGAGCCAATTGCAAAATTGATCCAAAAGGAACGGCTTTCTTTAAGTTCGAGGCGATGGGCATACTCGTAGGCCATAGCAAGGGCAATTCCAAGTTGCTGGGCACTGCTCGCTCCGGCATTGGCAAAGAGATTGGTGTTTACGGCTAAACTGCGCATCCCTTTAAAATTGGCGGCGTATAGATCACGGACTGCCTCAAAGTCGGCAGTTTCCGAATCGAACCAATTCCCGGTGCGCGCTAGGTTTTCGAGAATGTCAAAGTTGAAGCTGCCCTCTAGTTCGGATTCTTCTAAACCGCGGGTTTCTAGGAGGTCTTTAAACGACTGTCGGTAGTAATCTACCGAGCCTTCCATCACAAAGTTGGTGCAGATATATTCGAGTTGAATATCCTTAAGTAGAACCGCCAAATCAACTTTTCCGACCAAATAAAATAGGAGGGAGGTGGCTCCGCGGTTGAGGTAGTTTAAGGCTTCCTTATTGGCTTGTTCGGCATCCTCAACCAGAATTTCCAATACATTATCCCATTTCGGATGCTCCTTTAAAGCTTGTTGCTTTAATTCGGTGCTTTCGGAGGTATATATAGGTTGGATGGAAATTCCGTCAGCATTTTGACGGATAATTTCTTCGTAGGCTTTACCGCGTAAATCCTTAGTAATCTTGGCCTTCCATTCCGCCTCGCTTTGACCGCTGAATTCGGCAAAAAGATGGGGTTCAGACATGCTTTTAAATTTTATACAAAGGTCTTAATTATTGAGCGTTTGCTTATGGTGTAATGTCAGTTTACCACTTTAAAATGTCGAAATCGCTCGCTCGTAAATCGGCATTTAAGGTTTCAGCTTCTTTCTTTAAGGCTTCCCATTTGGCAAACTCGGCCTCAATCTTGGTCATAAGCTCTTGTTCTACCGCTAGCATCGATGCGGTAGGCGCTTGAAATCCAATCGAAGCCAAGGCTCCCAAGTGTCCGTATTTGTTGTTTAAGCGAATAGGGTAGTTTAAGGGATCTTGAGGGCTGCGATTTTGGGTTTGATATAGGGCTTCCTCGATGGCTTGACTTTCCTTTAATAGACGCTCCACCCTTTTCGATAAAGTACTATCGGAAAGACGTTTTTGAGCTCTTTCGAGGTCGGTTCTTAAACTTCGAATTTCCCGAATACAAGTATTCATACTGTCCATTCCCTGACGGATACGATCCATGAAGTCATGTTGGGCTTGTAGTTCCATATCATCTGCCGAAAGGCGCGGATCTAAAATAACCGGGAACTGGCTGCGAAGGGTGTCGTTTCCAGCGATGAGCTCAGCGGTATAGTTTCCGGGTAAGATGTAGGGGCCTTGTCGCAAAACATACCAAAGAATCATCCCCTGAATAGGCTCAAAGCCAGGTTCTCGTAAATTCCAAATAAAGCGATTGGCGCCTTTTTTAGGCTCCCATTTAGCACTTTTCTGCTCTGTTTTAGAGTGAAAATGCCGTACTACTTTTCCTTTGGCATCAATAAAACGCAATTGATAGTTAAGGTTGCTGTCCAAATCCTGGAGATAGTAATTTAGGATTAAGCCATTTGGGTGATTTTCGCCGGCCGATTTAGACTTTCCTCCATATCCCGCTTGCATTAAATAAGTGGGCTTTGGGGTAAACAGGTGACGCTCCCGATTAAAGCTTTGATCGAGTTCATAAAGTGGGCTGAGGTCGTCGAGGATCCAAAAGCCGCGTCCTTGGGTGGCCGCTATCAAATGGCGATCCTTAACCGCCAGGTCGGTAATGGGCGTTTCAGGTAGATTATTTTGAAATGCTTGCCATTGTTCCCCGCCATCTACCGAAAGGTATAGGCCGTATTCGGTTCCAGCAAAAAGCAATCCTTCGTGATTGGGATCCGTGCGAATAACGCGTGTAAAATGCTCTCTGGGAATACCGCCGGCATCAATTCGCTGCCAAGATTGACCGTAATTCGAAGTGTAATAGAGATAGGGTTGGAAGTCGCCCCATTTATAACGGGTTCCAGCCAAATAGAGGCCGCCCGCATTAAAGGGATCGGCTTCCATGCTATTAATTTGTGTGAATTCGGGTAGGCCTTTGGGCGTAACCTCCTGCCAATTTTCACCATGATCTTTGCTGAGGTGAACCCGTCCATCATCGCTACCGGTCCACAAAACACCAGCCTCGGTAACAGATTCTGCTGCGGCAAATATGGTACAGTAGTATTCCACCGCGGTGTTGTCCTTTGTAATCGGACCTCCCGAAGGTCCCTGTTTCGATGAGTCATCGGTAGTTAAATCGCCCGATAAGGTTTCCCAGGTTTTTCCGAGGTCGGTGCTACGATGAACATGGTTACTAAAGGCGTATAATTCTTGAGGATTGTGCTTGGAGAAAAACATGGGGTAATTCCATTGGAAGCGGTACTTCATGTTCTCCACGCCATGTCCTAAGGGGTTGTTAGGCCAAATATGGGTGGCTTGACGTTGATTGGTTTGGTGATTAATCCGAGCCATAAATCCGCCATACTCACCACCAAACACGATGTCTTCATTTTTTGGGTAGATCGCATGATGGCCAGCTTCCCCGCCAGCCGTTTGCTCCCAATCACTCTCGGTGATAAAGTAACTATCACTGCGATGTAAAATTCGGATGGAACTATTATCCTGTTGGGCGCCGTAAATTCTAAAGGGGAAGTGATTATCGACATTCACCCGATAAAACTGTGCGGTAGGTTGATTGTAGTAAGTAGTCCAATTGGCACCCGCATCGAAGCTTACCTGAGCCCCACCATCATCGCCAATAATCATGCGGTCGGGGTTTTGGGGATCGATCCATAAATCATGATGATCGCCGTGCGGGGCATTATGTGGGGTAAAGGTTTTACCTCCGTCTTTGGAGTGGTGATAGCGTACGTTCATCACATAAACTTGATCAACATCACTAGGGTGCGCATAAATTCGGGTGTAGTACCAGGCCCTCTGACGTAATGCGCGATCATTGTTCAATTTTTTCCAGGTTTTACCGCCATTATCGCTGCGGTATAAGCCACCATCAGGTTCATTTTCTACCTGAGCCCAAACCCTTTGGTTATTGGCGGGCGACACCGCTACGCCAATAATACCTTTAAGTCCTTTTGGGAAGCCTTCATTATTAGAGATTTCCTGCCAGCTTTCCCCTTCATCGGTGCTTTTCCAAAGTTTAGAGCCCTTGCCACCACTGGAAAGGGAGTAAGGGGTCCGGCGGATGGTCCAAGTGGAGGCGTAGAGGGTGCGGTAATTTTGCGGATCTATCAGAAGGTCCACTGCGCCGCTACCAGCATCCGAAAAGAGGATGCGTTGCCAAGTCTTTCCACCGTCGGTGGTTTTATAAACCCCGCGCTCTTCGGTATCCTTATATAGGTTACCCATCGCTGCTACGTAGGCAATATCCGGGTTTTTAGGATGTACCCGTATCCGTCCGATATGTCGGGTGTCTTTCAAGCCCATAAACTGCCAAGTCTTCCCAGCATCAAGGGTTTTCCAAACCCCAAAGCCTGAGCTCACATTGCCACGCACGGTTTCTTCTCCTTGACCCACGTAAATCACATTAGGGTCGGAGGGCGCCACGGCAATGGCACCGATACTTCCGCCAAAAAATCCATCCGAAATATTTTCCCAGGAGTTGCCAGCATCAGTACTGCGCCATACACCACCTCCGGTGCTGCCGAAATAAAAGAGATTGGCTTGTCCAGCCACTCCGGTTACGGCACATGATCGACCGCCTCGCCAGGGGCCAATATTTCGCCATTCCAGGCTACTGAGGTAGCTGGTGTCGATTTGGGCATTAAGGGGAATGGAAATTAATCCAATTAAGAAAAGGCTAAGGAGGTTTCGGGTAATCCTTAATATCATGTTTGGTGTTCTTTTGCCTCTAAAGTACGAAGCAAAAGTTTTAAGCACGATCTATGCTATAGCGGAAAGGGCTTATTCTGTTTCTTCTGAAGTTTCGATGAGGAAAATCTCTTCACCCGGTGCACATAGATAGTATTGCTCGCGGGCAAATTTTTCGAGGTTTTCTGGGTTGGAGTTTAACTGCTCAAGGCGGGCTTCGTCTTTTTCAATTTCCGATTGATAGTACTCAATGCTGGTCTTTAAGTCATCCAGTTCCTGGTCTAATTCGTGGTGGATAAGCCAAGAGTTCACATCTAAAAAGCCCATCCATAAAACAAAGAGCAAACTGCTTAATACAAAGCGGTTGCTGATGATCTTAAACCAGGTTTTATTTTTGAGACTTTCCCAGAACTCACGCATGAATTCAAATTTAAAAGGAATAGGATTGGATTTCAGTGGGGAGGATTTATTATTTAAACAATGAGCTGTTTATACCGATTTCTCGGTGCCTCGGATTAAGCTTGGTTCGCTTAAGCGTTAAACTGAAGGTTACTCAATTCGCGATACAGACCTTCCTCTTTCTTCATTAGTTCGTCATGATTGCCGCTTTCCACAATTTCGCCTTGATTTAAAACCAAGATACGGTCGGCAGCACGCACCGTAGCTAATCGGTGTGCAATTACGATGGAAGTACGCCCTTTCATAAGATGATCGAGGGCATCTTGAACTAAACGTTCCGACTCGGAGTCCAGGGCCGAAGTTGCTTCATCTAAAATAAGGATGCGAGGATCTTTAAGAATCGCTCTGGCGATGGCCACTCTTTGTCTTTGGCCACCTGAAAGTTGAACGCCTCGCTCGCCTACTAAGGTATTAAGTCCTTCGGGGAACCGATTAATAAACTCCCAAGCATTGGCCTGTTTGGCGGCCGCAATAATTTGCTCCTCGTTGGCACCCGGACGTCCATACTCGATATTTTCTTTGATGCTTCCTCCAAAAAGGAAAACATCCTGGGGAACCACCGCCATTTGATCGCGTAGAGCCGATAACTGGTATTTGGAGGCCGGTCGCTCATCGAAGCTTAGGATGCCATTTTCCGTTTCGTAGAAGTTGAGAATGAGCGAAACTAGAGTGGATTTTCCAGCACCACTTGGACCCACTACGGCCACTTGTTCCCCAGCTTTAATCTCCAGGTTTAAGTTTTTTAATACTTGCTGTTCGGGACGATTAGGGTAACTAAAGCTAACATCCTGCAATTGAATGGAACCTTTAAAATCGTTTAGCTTGGACCTTTCTTCTGCAGACTGTAGATCTTCCTTTCCTTCGTTAAAAATATCCATCAGGTCTTCAGTGGCGCCAATGGCTTTTTGAAGGTTGGCGTAAACATTTGCTAAACCACCTATGGAGCCGCCGATAAAAGCGCTATAGAAAAGAAAGCTAATTAATTCACCGGCTAGCAATTCTCCTTCAGCCATAAGGTTAACCCCTTGCCAGATGACGGCCACCAAAGCACCAAAGAGGCCAATAATCATAAAGGAACTAAAGGCACCTCGGTACAAACCACCTCGCATACCTAAGCGGGCCACTTCATCGGTTCGCTTTCGATAACGTGCAATTTCGTAAAACTCGTTGGCATAGGCTTTTACGTTGAAGATGCCCTGCAGCGTTTCTTCCACGATGGTATTCGAATCGGCCACTTCATCCTGCATACGCTTGGCATAGTTGCGGATAAAACGCCCAAAGAATACTGCGATAATCATCACTACCGGCACCACCAATAACATAAAACCGGTGAGTTTGGGGGAGGTAACCAGTAAGATGGTAATTCCGCCAAAAATGATAATCATCTGACGAATAAACTCGGCCAGGGTAGTGGTGAAGGTTTCTTGTAGCAAGGAAATATCTGATGAGATCCGAGAGTTTAATTCACCCACTCGTTTGCGGTTAAAGAAGCTTATGGGTAGTTGAATAAGATGCTCATAAGTAGCCTTTCGTAGGCTGGCCAAAGTTTTCTGAGTCACATTAACGAAAATCACCACCCGAAAAAAGGACACAATGGCCTGCGCGATTAAAATTAAGGCCAGAATCCCGGAGACCCGCTGTATGTTTTCGAAGATGGTTTCGGAGTTGGTCGCATCTACCAATTCTCCCAAATACTTTGGAAAGGCTAGGTTTGCTGCTGAGCTTAACACCAAGAACAGCAGTCCGATACTAAATTCTCCGCGATACGGTTTAACGTATTTATAGAGCCTGAGCGACTTTCGAAGGGCATCCTTTGAAATACGAGGCTTCTTGTTTTTAGCTTCCGCCATGGCTGTTTTTTGTGGGCGGCAAAGTTAAGCGAATCCTTTGCTCGCTTACTTTGTATTTAGAATTTCTCCCGCTTTGATTTTACTCCAGTAATCACGGAGTTCGGCTCGTACCTCACCACTAAGGAGAAGCAGACCTATAATATTAGGGAAGGCCATGGCCAAGATCATCATATCAGAGAAATCCAGCACGGCGCCTAGTCCTACCGAAGAACCTATCCAAACAAATACACAGAAAAGAACTTTGTAAATAATTTCGGTGGTTTGGTTACGACCAAATAAGAAGGTCCAGGCTCTTAAGCCATAGTAACTCCAGCTAATCATAGTTGAGAAAGCAAATAGGAAAATGGCAATTACCAATACATAAGGGAACCATGAGATCACGCTACCAAAAGCTTGGGAAGTAAGCTGCGCCCCTCCAAGGCCTCCATCATCATAAAATCCGGTGAAAATTAAAACCAGTGCCGTAAGGGTACATACCACTACAGTATCAATAAATGGTTCTAATAGGGCCACAAAGCCTTCGCTTACGGCGTGTTTTGTTTTGGCTGCAGAGTGTGCAATCGCGGCACTACCTACACCAGCTTCGTTAGAGAATGCCGCTCGGCGTACCCCTTGAATCATTACCCCAATAAAGCCACCTAGGGCCGCTTTTGGACTAAAGGCTCCATCAATTATTAGTTCTAAAGCACCGCCAATATTGCCGATGTTTTTGAAGATAATAACTAAAGCAGCAAGCACATAAAGGCCTGCCATAAAGGGAACAATCTTCTCGGTAACCTTAGCAATGCTTTTGATACCTCCTAAGATTACGGTGCCCACTAAGATGGCCATGATAATTCCGAAGACACTGCCATAACCTTCCATAAAGGTAAACTCACCGGCCATGATTTGGAAGGCCTGATTGGCCTGGAACATATTTCCGCCACCAAAGCTTGCGCCGATGGCTAAGACGGCAAATACTACTGCCAAACCTTTTCCTAATCCGGCCATACCTTTATTGGCCAATCCTTTGCGGAGATAGCGCATTGGACCACCTTCTACAACTCCGTCTTCACCAATATCACGGTATTTTACGCCTAGGGTACACTCGGTAAATTTTGAGGCCATACTAAACAGGCCTACCACAATCAACCAGAAAGTAGCTCCTGGTCCACCCACGGAAATGGCTACCGCCACCCCAGCAATGTTTCCAAGTCCAACTGTGGCACTTACAGCAGTAGCGAGTGCTTGGAAGTGAGTCACCTCTCCAGGTGCATCATCTTCATCGTATTTACCTCTAACTAGTTTTATAGAATGACGCCAACCCCAGAAGTTTACAAATCCCATGCGGATGGTAAAGAAGATAGCCCCGAAGATGAGCCAAATCACAATAAAGGGAATGCTATTGGTGCGCGTATCGCCATTAGGGTGTTTGGCCACTTCGCCGTTCTCGAGTACCACGCGGTTATCGTAAAGACCCATCGCGTAAAAAGGATCCCAGAAAATTACCGTTGCGATTCCGTCAACTACCGGTTTCATAGTACCGTTTAAGCTTTCGGCTACCGATTCGGCCGCTATCTTAAACTCTTGAGAGATCGTATCTCCTTTAGCGTCTCGCACCGTTACTTGGTAAGGGATACCTTCTACCAAACCATTGCTGGTTCTGGAAAGGGTATCCGTACCTTGGTTACTCCACTTATAATAATAGGGGGGTGTTCCGCCTTTAACCTTTATTTCGGCCCGCCCATCGTTTATTTCCCGACTTGGATTTTGAAGGTCGAAACTTTCGATTTTTAAGTTTCCTTGTCCGAAGCTGATGGTGCTCAGTAGGCTAAGTAGAAGAACAATTCCTTTTCGCATGGATGCTGTAATTTTTGGAAGCCACAAGTATCGCAAAAAAAAGGCAGTCTTTAAAATACTATTGCCTCCTTCGAAGCACTTATAATCGTTTTTGAAGCGTTTGTGAATCGGATTTATTAGTAAGGGTGAATTACTTTCCCTTAAAAATGAAGCCGACCACCAGAAGAGCCTTAGTCATCTTGTTTTTATTGGCGCTAAGCATGCAGATCATCGACACCTTTTATTGGGATCTATTTCCGGTCCAAGAAACATTCTCGGATGAATACATCCAGGAGCAAAAGCGCTTGTGGCAAATAGAGCTTGCAGCGAGAGATAGTATTTACGATTCCAGGTTGCGCGTTTTTAATCCAAACCAGGTGGATTCAGCGTTTTTGGCAGAAATCGGTGTAGGCCAAAGTGCTGCCAAGAGCTGGTTGAATTACCTAAAAGCCGGTGGAAAACTGTTTTCCGAAAAGGACCTGAGTCGGCTTTATAATATGGATAGTCAAACCTTCCAAAGATTAATTCCATTTGCGGATTTCCCTAAAAGAGATCGAAAAACCTGGCAAGAAGTAGTGCGGGAGGAAGGTCCATTAAACCTAAAGTCCTTTAATCCAAATACGGTGAGCGACTCCGCTTTAGAAGCGATGGGCTTATCCATTTCTGCTCGGCGAGGGATAAGCTCGTTTAGGGATAAGTATCGACCTTTTGAGGCGCCTGTAGACATTTATAAAGTTTATGGAATCGATTCTACCTTGGCTAGTAGTTTAGAGCCTTGGCTGGATTTACCAAGGGATACTACCGCCGAGCTGATTCCTTTTCAAGGGGTGCTTGATTTAAATGAGGCCGACACTTTAGCCTTGATTCAAGTTAAGGGCATTGGTCCTGCTAGAGCGAGGCGGATATACGAATGGCGCATTCGCTTGGGGGGCTATCATCGTTTAGAGCAATTGCTCTGGCACCATATTGTAGATAGTATTGATTTAGAGAAAGTAAGACCCTATTTATACTGCAGTGAGGAAATAAGGTATTACGATTTAAATCAAAGTACTCTGGAAGAGCTGCAGGAGCATCCCTATATCAATTATTACCTCGCTCGAAATATTGTTGATTTTAGGGAACGACTAAGAGACTTTAAAAAGGTGGAAGAGCTCATGAACATTGAATTGGTCGATGATGTATTATTCAGTAAACTTGCACCCTATTTAAAAGTAGCTTCCGATAGCTTGAATTAATAATCCTCTCAATTTAATACGGCAACTATGGAAACAAATTCAACCCTTTCTGTTGGGATTGACTTCTCCACTTCGGAGACGCAAAAAATGATTGCAGAATCAGTTCGTGATTTTGCCGAACAGCACATCCGTCCTAATATCATGAAGTGGGATGAAGCCCAAGAATTTCCGGTTGAAATTTTTAAGCAGTTGGGGGAACTTGGTTTGATGGGCGTTTTAGTTCCCGAAACTTACGGAGGATCAGGCTTAGGATACTACGAGTATGTTACTGCTATTAAAGAATTGTCTAAGGTAGATCCTTCGATAGGACTAAGTATGGCGGCGCACAATTCATTATGTACTAATCATATCCTCACTTTTGGGAATGAAGAGCAAAAGCGCAAGTACTTGCCAAAGTTGGCTACCGCTGAGCATATTGGCGCCTGGGGTTTAACCGAAGTAGGTACTGGAAGTGATGCAGGTGGGATGAACACCACGGCAGTACGTGAGGGCGATGAATGGGTTATCAACGGCTCGAAAAACTTTATTACTCATGCCATATCTGGAGATGTGGCGGTGGTCATCGTTCGCACCGGCGAAAAGGGCGATTCTCATGGAATGTCGGCCTTTATTATTGAGAAAGGTACCCCCGGATTTAAAGGTGGGCGAAAAGAAGATAAGTTAGGCATGCGTGCTTCCGAAACGGCAGAGTTGATTTTTGAAAACTGTAGGGTTCCTCATGCAAATATGCTCGGGGAAGAAGGAGACGGTTTTATTCAGGCTATGAAAATTTTAGATGGAGGTCGGATATCCATCGCTGCACTTTCTTTAGGAACCGGTTATGGTGCTCTAGAAGCAGCTGTAAAATATTCTAAGGAACGGGAGCAATTTGGAAAGCCCATCTCCAAATTTCAGGGAGTGAGCTTCAAACTGGCAGATATGGCAACGCAGCTTGATGCGGCTGAGCTATTAACCTGGCAGGCTTGTGACCTTAAGAATAAAGGGGAAAAGGTAACTGTTGCAGGGGCCAAAGCGAAAATGTATAGTTCCGAGGTCGCGGTGATGGTTTGTAATGAGGCGGTTCAAATTTTTGGAGGATATGGCTTCACTAAAGACTTTCCAGTAGAGAAGTTTTACCGCGATGTAAAGCTTTGTACCATCGGGGAAGGAACCACCGAAATTCAAAAGTTGGTGATTTCTCGAGAATTGATGAAGTAGAATATTGCTGATAAGATATAATGGCTATATTTGCAGCCCGAAAAAAATTAAAAGCGAAGAATGTTAGTTATTTCTGTTAAAGAAGGTGAGTCTATCGACCGTGCATTAAAACGTTACAAGCGTAAATACGACCGTACCGGCGTTATGAAGCAGATTCGTGGTCGCAAGCAATTTGTAAAGCCATCTGTTGCTCGTCGCAAGGAGGTTTTAAAGGCTGCCTACATTCAGCAATTACGTCAGGAAGAGGAATAAGCCTCACTTTCTGATTGTCATATTTCCAGCAAGGGTTTGTATATATTTACATTCCCTTGCTTTTTTATGTCTTATATCGAACAGTTTTTAGATTATCTCCGCTTTCAAAAGCGATTCTCTGAGCACACCTTAAAGGCTTATCAAACGGACTTAAGTCTGTTCGCTTCATTTCTTGAGGAGGAATTTGAAGAGGAAGATCTTACGGCGGTTCACCACAGCATTATACGATCATGGGTGGTTTCTTTGGTAGAGCAGGAAATGGCTCGAACCTCCATCAAGCGAAAGCTGAGTGCCCTTCGTTCCTTTTATAAATATTTACTGCGGGAAGGTCGAGTGAAAACAAACGTCGCGGCAAATGTTGTTGTTCCCAAGCCGCCTCGTAAATTACTTCGGGCTGTCCCAGAAGAAGATATGCTTGCCTTGCTCTCATTAGAGGTTGATGAAGATGATTATTGGATGTTTGCCCAGGCTTTAATATTGGATTTATTCTATCAATGCGGATTGCGCCTAAGCGAGCTGATTGATTTGAAGATTGCAGATTTAAGATTAGAAGCCGGGTATATAAAGGTTAAAGGTAAAGGGAGCAAGGAACGGGAAATCCCCCTAGCCGAAGGTTTGGTGAAGCGCTTAAATCGCTTTTTAAAGGGTCCTAGGAATGAGCTATCCGCGCTAAGTCAGACTGCGCCTGTGTTCCTTACTAGAAAGGCTAAAAAGCTTTATCCAAAGCTTGTTTACAACTCGGTAAATGCCTATCTTAGTTTAGTCAGTGGGGTGGATAAAAGAAGCCCACATGTGTTGCGGCATTCGTTTGCTAGTCACTTACTAAACAGGGGTGCTGATTTAAACTCCGTAAAGGAGTTATTAGGTCATTCATCTTTAGCGGCTACGCAAGTTTATACTCATAACTCCATTGACCGTTTGAAACACTTGTATAATCAGGCTCATCCTCGAGCCACAAATTCTGATGACGTATGAAAGCTACCTTTCAATCTGTAAATTTCACCGCAGATGTGAAATTGCTCGATTTCATCCAAGGTAAATTGGATAAACTTGAACTGTTCAATGATCGTATTATTAATGGGGAAGTTTACCTGAAGTTGATCAATACTTCGGCAAAAGAGAACAAGGAAGTTGAAATCAAGTTACATATACCAGGTCATGAATTGGTGGTTTCTAAGACAAACCGATCATTTGAGGCGGCGGCTGATATGGCTACGGAGGCCTTGCGCAGACAGTTAATGAAGCATAAGGAGAAGCCTAGAATGGTAGCCTCCTAAAAATTTTTTCAATGCCCCTTGTGGCAATCAAAAATCATCTTACATTTGCAGTCCGTTTTCAAAAACGGACTGTTCTTTTATAAGAGAATGTTAAAAAAGCCTGTGTAGCTCAGTTGGCCAGAGCAGCTGATTTGTAATCAGCTGGTCGGGGGTTCGAATCCCTCCACAGGCTCTTTTTTCTCTTAATAGAAGGCGTTCTTTAAATATTGATTGGGGAGATACTCAAGCGGCCAACGAGGACAGACTGTAAATCTGTTGGTATACACCTTCGCAGGTTCGAATCCTGCTCTCCCCACCAACCATTTTTTGGATTAGGCGGGAGTAGCTCAGCTGGCTAGAGCATCAGCCTTCCAAGCTGAGGGTCGCGGGTTCGAATCCCGTTTCCCGCTCTAAGACGAAAGGTGGCTAGGATGCTAAGGTATCGTGCCACCTTTTGGATTTTTTTTTGGCAGGGAACTGCTTTTGCCGATGTAGCTCAGGGGTAGAGCGTTTCCTTGGTAAGGAAGAGGTCAGGGGTTCAAATCCCCTCATTGGCTCTAAGTGAAAGACCACAGTGGTCTCGCTTATATATATAAAGTTTTAATTTTTAAGACACAAACCATGGCAAAGGAAACTTTTGTTCGTAACAAACCGCATTTGAACATCGGTACAATCGGACACGTTGACCACGGTAAGACCACTTTGACTGCTGCCATTACAAACGTATTGGCTAATGCTGGTTTTTCCGAAAAACGTGATTTCGATTCAATTGACAACGCTCCTGAAGAAAAAGAGCGTGGTATTACTATTAACTCAGCTCACGTAGAGTACGAAACTGCAAATCGTCACTACGCGCACGTTGACTGTCCAGGTCACGCCGACTACGTTAAAAACATGGTAACTGGTGCTGCCCAGATGGACGGTGCTATCCTTGTTGTAGCTGCTACTGATGGCCCAATGCCTCAGACTCGTGAGCACATCCTATTAGGTCGTCAGGTAGGTATTCCTCGCATCGTTGTATTCCTTAACAAAGTGGATATGGTAGACGATGAGGAGCTTCTTGAGCTAGTTGAGATGGAAGTACGTGAATTACTTTCTTTCTACGAGTATGACGGTGATGAAACTCCAGTTATCTCAGGTTCTGCCCTTGGTGCTTTGAACAACGAGCAAAAGTGGGTAGACACTGTAATGGCTCTTATGGACGCTTGTGATACTTGGATTCAGGAGCCAGAGCGCGATAACGAGAAGCCATTCTTGATGCCTATCGAGGACGTATTCTCTATTACTGGTCGTGGTACTGTAGCTACTGGTCGTATTGAAACTGGTGTTGCTAATACTGGTGACGCTGTAGATATTATCGGTTTCGGTGATGAGAAATTAACCTCTACCATTACTGGTGTTGAGATGTTCCGTAAGATCCTTGATCGCGGTGAAGCCGGTGATAACGTAGGTATCTTATTACGTGGTATTGAGAAATCAATGATCCGTCGTGGAATGGTAATCTGTAAGCCAGGTTCTATTACTCCTCACGTTAAGTTTAAAGCTGAGGTGTATATCTTGAAGAAAGAAGAAGGTGGTCGTCACACTCCTTTCCACAATAACTACCGTCCTCAGTTCTACTTACGTACAACTGACGTGACTGGAGAAATCCAATTACCAGAAGGTACTGAAATGGTTATGCCTGGTGATAACTTAACAATCCACGTTCAGTTAATCGCTCCAGTTGCTATCAACAAAGGTCTTCGTTTCGCAATCCGTGAAGGTGGACGTACAGTTGGTGCCGGTCAGGTAACTGAAATTATCGAGTAATTCATCTCGATTAAATAGATTTTTTGAGAAAAGGTGTCCCGATTTTGTCGGGATACCTTTCTCACTAAATACGGGTGTAGCTCAGTTGGTAGAGCAGTGGTCTCCAAAACCAAAGGTCGTGAGTTCGAATCTTACCACCCGTGCAAAGACTTAAGGAATGAGTAAAGTGAAAACTTACTTCCAAGAATCCTACGAGGAATTGGTAAATAAAACAAGTTGGCCAACTTGGTCCGAGTTACAAAAGACTTCAGTTCTTGTAGCTGTAGCTTCTGTAATCATTGCATTAGTTATTGCAGCAATGGACAAAGGTATTAGTGCTGTTTTATCAACGATTTACGAAGCATTCTAAGAAGCCCATATGAGCGATAGTGGAAAAAAATGGTTTGTTGTTCGCGCAATTTCAGGGCAAGAGAATAAGATAAAATCTTATATCGAAAGCGAAATTGAATATGCCGGCCTACAAGATTATCTGGGTCAGATTTTGGTGCCAACTGAAAAGGTATTCCAGATTCGAAACGGTAAAAAGATAAGCAAGGAGCGCAACTATTTTCCCGGTTATATTATGGTAGAAGCCAACCTGGGTGGTGAAATAGTTCATACTATTAAGAACGTCCAAGGGGTTATTGGTTTCTTAGGTGAAACAAAGGGTGGTGATCCGGTTCCTTTGCGTCAAAGTGAGGTGAATCGTATGCTTGGAAAGGTAGATGAGCTTTCCGAAACTGAAGAGAAAATTAATATTCCTTATATCGTAGGTGAAACGGTCAAGGTGATTGATGGTCCGTTTAATGGATTTAATGGTACCATCGAGAAAGTATTTGAAGATAAGCGCAAGTTGGAAGTTATGGTTAAGATTTTTGGCCGTAAGACTCCACTTGAGTTGTCTTATATGCAAGTAGAAAAAGAGAGTTAAAAATTGTGAGCTCAAAATAGGGCATTGCCCGGTGGGACGCTTCCAACCCACACATTTTGATTATTAAAGATAAATAGAACAATGGCTAAAGAAGTAAGTGCACTAATTAAACTCCAGGTTCGTGGAGGTGCTGCAAACCCTTCTCCTCCTGTTGGTCCTGCGCTAGGTGCGAAGGGCGTAAACATTATGGAGTTCTGTAAGCAGTTCAATGCGCGTACGCAAGACAAGCAAGGGAAAGTTCTTCCGGTAATTATTACCGTGTACAGTGACAAATCTTTCGAATTTGTTATTAAAACTCCTCCCGCCGCCGTACAATTAATGGAGGCAGCTAAGATCAAAAAAGGATCTCCTCAATCTAACCTTCAAAAGGTAGGTAAGGTATCTTGGGATCAAGTACGGGCTATCGCAGAAGATAAAATGGCCGATCTGAACGCTTTTACCATCGAATCTGCCATGAGCATGGTAGCAGGTACAGCGCGCAGTATGGGTTTAACAGTAACTGGGCCAAAGCCTTTCTAAAGCGAGTCGAATAAGATGGCAACAGTAAGTAAAAAACGTAAATCAGCATTAGAGAAATTTGATCGGAATAAATCATATTCCATCGGAGAAGCTAGTGCTATCGTAAAAGAGATCTCTACTACCAAATTTGATCCTTCTGTAGATTTAGCAGTACGTTTGGGTGTTGACCCTCGTAAAGCTAATCAGATGGTTCGTGGGGTAGTAACTCTTCCGCATGGAACCGGTAAGGATGTAACTGTTCTTGCTCTTGTAACTCCAGATAAGGAGGCAGAAGCGAAAGAGGCAGGTGCAGACTATGCAGGTTTGGACGAGTTCATTGATAAAATCAAAGGTGGTTGGACCGATGTAGACGTAATCGTAACCATGCCGAGTGTAATGGGTAAGATTGGTCCATTGGGTCGTATCCTAGGTCCTCGTGGTTTAATGCCAAACCCTAAAACAGGTACAGTTACTATGGATGTAGCTAAAGCTGTTAAGGATGTAAAAGGTGGTAAAATTGACTTTAAAGTTGACCGCTACGGTATTATCCATGCTGCAGTTGGAAAAGCTTCATTTGAAGCTGAGAAAATCCAGGAAAACGCTGAGGAGTTAATTAAGACTTTGATTCGTATGAAACCTACTGCTTCTAAAGGTACTTACGTTAAAAGTATTACCCTTAGTAGCACGATGAGTCCCGGTATCAGTGTTGATGCTAAGTCCGTTTCCTAATTCCAATATTTTAAGAAATGACGCGCGAAGAAAAAAATAAAGAAATCGAAGTATTGTTGGAGCGTTTAGATAGCGCCAACGTACTTTATATTACTGATATCGAAGGTTTAAATGCCGAGCAAACTACAATGCTCCGTCGTACCTGCTTTAAAGCTGGTATCAGTTTAAACGTTGTGAAGAACACCTTGCTTAAGAAAGCGATGGAGAAGAGCTCCAAAGATTTCGAAGCATTGTATCCTACCCTAAAGGGCTCTACCAGCATCATGATCGCTGAAGCAGGAAATGCACCTGCTCGATTGATCAAAGATCTGCGTAAGAAGAAACTGGAAAAACCAGTTTTAAAAGGAGCTTATGTTGAAGAAGCGGTATTTATTGGAGATAACCAATTGGAAATGCTCACCAACTTGAAGAGCAAAGAAGAATTGGTTGCCGATATTATCGCCCTACTGCAATCTCCTGCCAAGAACGTTATCAGCGGCCTAAACAGCGCTGGTGGTACTTTGGCTGGTCTATTGAAGACCTTAGAGGAGCGCGCAGCTTAATGAGTACGCACTCAGCTTCCATATATTAAGTGTTGTAATTAAATTTTTTAAAGATTCTAAAAATGGCAGACATTAAAGAATTAGGAGATCAGTTAGTAAATCTTACAGTAAAAGAAGTAAGCGAATTAGCTGACTACCTTAAAGAAGAATACGGTATCGAGCCTGCTGCTGCAGCTGTTGCTGTAGCCGGACCTGCTGCTGGTGGTGACGAAGGCGGTGCTGAAGAGCAAACCGAATTCGACGTAATCCTTAAAGCTGCTGGTGGTTCTAAATTAGCCGTAGTAAAATTAGTTAAGGAACTTACCGGATTAGGCCTCAAAGACGCCAAAGCCCTTGTAGACGAAGCCCCAAAACCTTTGAAAGAAGGTGTGGCTAAGGACGAGGCTGAAGCTCTTAAGTCTCAGCTTGAAGAAGCTGGTGCTGAGGTAGAGATCAAGTAAGCATCCCATAGCCCCCGAGGCTAAGTTATTAAGGTTAAGGTCTTTGGGTAACCCCCAATAGACCTTAACCCTTTTGTGTTTGTATAATTTATTTCTCCGCATTTTGAGTAACCCGGTACCCGCAAAAGGAATGGAAAGAGTCAATTTTGCATCCATCAAGAATCATTTCGATTATCCTGACTTTCTAGCAATTCAAATCCAATCATTCCAGGATTTCTTCCAGCTAGAAACAAAAGCAGCTGATCGAGCTGATGAAGGTCTTTACAGAACCTTCTCCGAAAATTTTCCGATTACCGATTCGCGTAATCAATTCGTTTTGGAGTTCATCGACTACTTTGTCGACCCTCCAAGATACTCTGAAGAAGAGTGTATTGAGCGAGGTCTCACGTTTAGTGTTCCCCTCAAAGCTCGCCTAAAACTTTATTGTACCGATCCTGAGCACGAGGACTTTGAAACCATCGTACAGGACGTTTATTTGGGAACCATTCCCTATATGACCCCAAGAGGTACCTTCGTGGTGAATGGTGCCGAAAGGGTAATCGTTTCTCAGTTACACCGTTCTCCGGGTGTTTTCTTCGGTCAGAGCTACCACGCAAATGGTACCAAGCTTTATTCTGCTAGGGTAATTCCTTTTAAAGGTTCTTGGATTGAATTCGCTACCGACATTAACTCGGTAATGTATGCTTATATCGACCGTAAGAAGAAGTTGCCTTTAACCACCTTGCTAAGAGCAATTGGTTACGAAAGAGACAAAGATATTCTTGAAATCTTCGATTTAGCGGAAGAGGTTAAGGTTACTAAAACTGGCCTTAAGAAAGTGACCGGTCGCAAATTAGCGGCACGTGTACTTAAAACCTGGATTGAGGATTTTGTTGATGAAGATACCGGAGAGGTAGTTTCTATCGAACGTAACGAAGTAGTACTTGATCGCGATACCATTTTAGAGAAGGAGCATATGGAAGAAATTCTAGATGCTGATGTGCAAACCATCCTTCTCCACAAAGAAGATATCGAAGCTTCCGAGTACGCGATTATCCACAATACATTACAAAAAGACCCTACCAACTCTGAGAAAGAGGCCGTAGAGCATATTTACCGACAGCTGCGGAATGCGGAGCCGCCAGACGAGGAAACTGCTCGTGGTATTATCGACAAGTTGTTCTTCTCTGAGCAGCGTTATAGCTTAGGAGAAGTGGGTCGTTACCGAATTAATAAAAAGTTAGGTCTTGAAATCGAAAGTGACGTTCAGGTTCTAACTAAAGAGGATATCCTTAGCATTGTTAAGTATCTGATCGAGCTTATCAACTCGAAAGCAGAGATTGACGACATTGATCACCTTAGTAATCGTCGGGTTCGTACGGTAGGAGAGCAAATGTCTAATCAGTTTGGAGTGGGATTGGCCCGTATGGCCCGTACCATTAAAGAGCGAATGAATGTTCGTGATAATGAGGTGTTTACTCCAATCGATTTGATTAATGCGAAGACTTTATCTTCGGTAATCAACTCATTCTTTGGTACTAACCAGCTTTCTCAATTTATGGACCAAACCAATCCTTTGGCGGAGGTTACGCACAAGCGTCGTCTTTCTGCATTAGGACCTGGTGGTTTATCAAGAGAGCGTGCTGGTTTTGAGGTACGCGACGTTCACTATACGCACTACGGTCGTTTGTGTCCAATTGAAACCCCGGAAGGACCAAACATTGGTCTGATTTCATCTATGTCGGTTTACGCTAAGGTGAACAAAATGGGATTCTTGGAAACTCCTTACCGCAAGGTAGAGGAAGGGAAAATTGATTTCTCTAAAGAACCTCTTTACCTAAGTGCCGAGGAAGAAGAACAAAAAGTAATTGCCCAGGCTAACGCTCCTGTTAAAGATAATGGTGAGTTTGTTAACGACCGGGTTAAAGTAAGAGATGAGGCGGATTACCCATTAGTGGAGCCTGAAAAGGTAGACTATATGGATGTTGCGCCTAATCAGATTGCATCTATATCAGCATCTATGATTCCATTCTTGGAGCATGATGATGCGAACCGTGCCTTGATGGGATCGAACATGATGCGTCAGGCCGTACCATTATTACGTCCCGAAGCACCTATTGTTGGTACTGGATTAGAGCAGCGTGTTGCGCGTGATAGTCGAGTATTGGTTAACTCGGAAGGTGATGGTGTAGTGGAGTATGTTGATGCTCAGAAAATCATTATCAAGTACGATCGTACCGATGAAGAGCGCTTGGTGAGCTTTGAGGATGATTCCAAGACTTACAACTTGGTTAAATTCCGGAAGACCAACCAAAGTACCTGTATTAACATTCAGCCTATTGTAAGAAAAGGCGAGCGCGTTACTAAAGGACAAGTTCTTTGTGAAGGTTATGCTACGGAAAAAGGTGAATTAGCCTTAGGACGTAACATGCAAGTGGCCTTTATGCCTTGGAAAGGATACAACTTTGAGGATGCGATTGTTATTTCGGAGCGTGTGGCTCGCGATGATATTTTCACCTCATTGCATATCGATGAGTATACCTTAGATGTTCGTGATACCAAATTAGGTGTTGAAGAACTTACCGCTGATATTCCTAACGTTAGTGAGGAAGCTACTAAGGACTTAGACGAAAACGGTTTGATCCGTATTGGTGCTGAAGTTAAACCAGGAGATATTTTAATTGGTAAGATTACCCCTAAAGGTGAATCGGATCCTACTCCTGAGGAAAAATTACTTCGCGCTATTTTCGGTGATAAGGCTGGCGATGTAAAAGACGCTTCACTTAAAGCTTCTCCATCATTAAATGGAGTGGTAATCGATAAGAAGCTTTTTGCTTTAGCTCGCAAAGACAAGAAAACGCGCCTTCAGGATAAGGAGGAAATCGAGAAACTAGACCAAGACTTTAACATGCAGGTTGAAGTATTACGTCAAAAATTCCTCGAGAAGCTGTCTATTCTGGTAGCTGGTAAAACAAGCCAAGGTGTAGAAAATGACCTTAAAGAAGTAGTGATTCCTAAGGGTACTAAGTTTACACAAAAGATTCTTAATAGCATTGATGATTACACCAGAGTTACCGGCGGTACCTGGACAACCGATGCTGATAAGAATGATCAAATCGCGACGCTTCTACACAACTTCAAGATTAAGTACAACGATATTCTTGGTGCTTACAAGCGTGAGAAGTTTACCATCTCCGTAGGGGATGAGTTACCTTCTGGAATCGTGAAAATGGCCAAGGTTTATATCGCGAAGAAACGTAAGCTTAAGGTTGGAGATAAGATGGCGGGTCGTCACGGTAACAAAGGTATTGTAGCCCGTATCGTGCGTCAGGAAGATATGCCTTTCCTTGAAGATGGAACTCCGGTAGACATTGTACTTAACCCATTGGGTGTACCTTCTCGGATGAACATCGGACAGATTTATGAAACTGTTCTTGGCTGGGCAGGTAAACGCTTAGGACGCAAATTTGCTACTCCAATCTTTGACGGAGCAAGTCTTGATGAAATCAATAAATTCACTGACGAAGCTGGAATCCCTCGCTTTGGCCATACCTTCTTATATGATGGTGGTACAGGGGAGCGTTTCCACCAGGCTGCCACAGTGGGTGTGATTTACATGATTAAGCTTGGTCACATGATCGACGATAAGATGCACGCCCGTTCTATTGGACCATACTCGCTTATTACGCAACAACCTTTGGGTGGTAAAGCGCAGTTTGGTGGCCAGCGATTTGGTGAGATGGAGGTTTGGGCTCTCGAAGCCTTTGGAGCCTCTAACATTTTACGTGAGATCTTAACGGTTAAATCCGATGATGTGGTAGGTCGTGCCAAGACCTATGAAACTATTGTACGTGGCGATTCGATGCCAGAACCGGGAATTCCGGAATCTTTCAACGTATTGTTGCACGAACTGAACGGATTGGGACTAAAAGTGACCCTCGATTAATTAGTAAGAATTTAATTCCTGGAAGATGTCATTGAGGAAAAACGATAAAAGCACATTTAACTCTAGCTTTAAGAGCATTACCATTAGCTTGGCTTCTCCTGAGTTCCTTTTGGAGCGCTCTTTTGGTGAGGTGCTAAAACCTGAAACCATTAACTATCGTACCCACAAACCTGAGCGTGATGGCTTATTTTGTGAGCGTATCTTCGGTCCCGTAAAGGATTATGAGTGTGCTTGTGGTAAGTACAAGCGTATTCGTTACAAGGGTATTGTTTGTGATCGTTGTGGTGTAGAGGTTACTGAGAAAAAAGTACGTCGTGAGCGCGTAGGACACATTAACCTTGTGGTTCCAGTTGCGCACATTTGGTACTTTAAATCATTACCAAATAAAATTGGCTACCTCCTTGGATTGCCTACCAAGAAGCTTGAGATGATTATTTACTACGAACGTTACGTAGTAATTCAAGCGGGAAATGCAACCAAGGATGATGGTACGCCAATGCAGTATATGGAATTCCTTACAGAAGAGGAATACCTAGATGCACTAGAGCGTTTACCCGTAGAGAATCAATACCTAGAAGATACAGATCCGAACAAATTTATCGCTAAGATGGGTGGTGAGGCGCTTATTGATTTATTAAGCCGTCTGGATCTAGACTCTCTTTCTTATCAATTAAGAAATAAAGCAAACACGGAAACTTCACAACAACGTAAGCAAGAAGCGCTTAAGCGTTTGGTTGTAGTTGAAGCATTCCGCGATGCAAATAGCCGTATTGAGAATCGTCCTGAGTGGATGATTGTGAAAGTGGTACCGGTTATTCCACCGGAATTACGTCCCTTAGTGCCGCTAGATGGTGGCCGTTTTGCTACCTCTGACCTTAACGACCTTTATCGTAGGGTAATTATTCGTAACAATCGCTTGAAGCGCTTAATGGAGATTAAAGCTCCGGAAGTGATTCTTCGTAACGAAAAACGAATGTTACAAGAGTCGGTAGACTCCCTCTTCGATAATACCCGTAAGGCATCAGCCGTGAAAACGGATAATAACCGTGCTTTAAAGTCATTATCCGACTCCTTAAAAGGTAAGCAAGGACGTTTCCGTCAAAACCTACTTGGTAAACGGGTGGACTATTCGGCTCGTTCGGTAATTGTGGTTGGTCCTGAAATGAAACTGCACGAATGTGGTTTACCAAAGGATATGGCTGCCGAGCTATACAAACCATTTATCGTACGAAAGCTTATCGAGCGTGGTATCGTTAAAACGGTTAAATCAGCTAAAAAGATTATCGACAAGCGCGAGCCTGTTGTTTGGGATATTTTAGAGAATGTAATGAAAGGTCATCCCGTTCTTCTAAACCGTGCCCCAACCTTGCACCGTTTGGGTATTCAGGCTTTCCAGCCAAAGATGATTGAGGGTAAAGCCATTCAATTACACCCATTAGCTTGTACTGCCTTTAACGCTGACTTTGACGGTGACCAGATGGCAGTTCACTTACCTCTTGGATCGGCAGCGGTATTGGAAGCACAGATGCTCATGTTAGCTTCTCATAATATCCTTAACCCTGCAAATGGTTCTCCAATTACCGTACCTTCTCAGGACATGGTATTGGGTCTTTATTACATGACCAAAATGAAGGTTAGTGATAAGGATAATAAGGTTAAGGGTGAAGGTCTAACCTTCTACTCAGCAGAGGAAGCAGAGATTGCTTACAATGAGGGCCGAGTAGATTTAAATGCAAAAGTTAAGGTTCGTGCTCGCGTTGAAGAAAACGGTGAGCTTACTCAAAAGGTTATCGAAACCTCATTTGGACGAATCTTATTTAATAAGGTAGTACCGCAAAATGTGGGGTACATCAATGAGGTATTAACCAAAAAAGCTTTGCGTGGTATCATTTCGGATATCTTGAAAGCTACCGATGTTCCTACTACTGCTGACTTCCTAGATAATATCAAGCAACTTGGATTTATGACGGCCTTCCGTGGTGGTCTATCTTTCTCATTGGGTGATATCATTATCCCTCAGGAAAAAGATGAATTGGTTCAAAATGCGGAAAGTCAGATTGAGGAGATTTTAGGATCCTATAATATGGGTCTTATTACCAACAACGAACGTTACAATCAGGTAATTGATGTTTGGACCAATACCAATGCTCGCTTAACGGAGCGTGCCATGCACTATTTGTCATCCGACCGTCAAGGGTTTAACCCGATTTATATGATGTTGGATTCTGGAGCGCGTGGTTCTAAAGAGCAGATTCGTCAGCTTTCTGGAATGCGTGGTCTGATGGCCAAGCCTCAAAAATCTGGCTCTTCAGGTGGAGAAATTATCGAGAACCCGATTATTGCAAACTTTAAAGAAGGTTTATCAATTCTCGAGTACTTTATTTCTACTCACGGTGCTCGTAAAGGTCTTGCAGATACGGCCCTTAAAACAGCGGATGCTGGATATTTAACCCGTCGTTTAGTGGATGTTGCTCAGGATGTAATCATTACTGAGGATGATTGTGAAACTTTACGTGGACTAGAGGTTACTGCCCTTAAGAAAAACGAGGAGGTTGTAGAACCACTTTCTGATCGAATCATTGGTCGTACTTCATTGCACGACGTAGTTGATCCAATTAGCAATGAGGTATACGTTAGAACCGGTGAGATGATTACCGAAGAAGAGGCCCGCAAAATTGAGGAGTCTCCTATTCAAATGGTTGAAGTACGCTCGGCGCTTACTTGTGAGAGCAAGCGTGGTATTTGTGCCAAATGTTATGGACGTAACCTTGCTACCGGTAAAAAGGTACAAATGGGTGAGGCCGTTGGTGTAATCGCTGCTCAATCCATTGGTGAGCCTGGAACCCAGCTTACCTTACGTACTTTCCACGTTGGGGGTACTGCAGGTAACGTATCGGAGGAATCTACCATTAGTGCCAAGTTTGATGGAAACGTTGTGCTGGAAGATGTTCGTACCGTAAAAGGTGAGGATAGCGAAGGCAAGGAAGTGGATATTGTAATTGGCCGTACCGGCGAATTCCGCTTGGTAGACAATAAAACCGGAATTAACTTAATGACCAGCAATGTTCCTTATGGATCTTATATCTATAAGAAGGATGGTGATAAGATTAAGAAAGGTGAGGTAGTTTGTCAGTGGGATCCGTTTAACGCGGTGATTATCTCAGAGATGTCGGGTACCATTAAGTTTGCCGACATTGAACAAGGAATTACGTATCGAGTAGAAATCGACGAACAAACCGGTTTCATGGAGAAAGTAATTTCTGAAACACGGAATAAGAAAATGATTCCTACCATCGCTATCCTAGATAAGGATGGTCAGGAGTTGCGTCATTATACCTTGCCTGTAGGGGCACATATCATTGTTGAAGACGGTGATAAAATTAAGTCGGGTAAAACACTGGTTAAGATTCCACGTAAATCAGCCAAAGCGGGTGATATTACCGGTGGTCTTCCACGTGTAACCGAGCTTTTTGAAGCTCGTAACCCTTCTAACCCTGCAGTAGTTTCTGAGATTGATGGTGTAGTATCTTATGGTAAGATTAAACGTGGTAATCGCGAGATTATCGTTGAAAGTCGTACCGGTGAGATCAAGAAATATCTTATCAATCTTAGTAAGCAGATTCTAGTACAGGAAAATGATTTTGTAAGAGCAGGATTACCTCTATCGGAGGGTGCAATTACCCCAGCGGACATCCTAGCTATCCAAGGTCCTAACCGTGTACAAGAATACTTGGTGAATGAGATTCAGGAAGTATATCGTTTACAGGGTGTGAAGATTAATGATAAGCACTTCGAAACGATTGTACGTCAGATGATGCGTAAGGTTGAAATTCAGGATCCAGGTGACACCTTGTTCTTGGAGCGTAGCCTAGTTCATAAGAATGACTTTATTGAGCAAAACGACTGGATTTTCGATAAGAAGGTTGTTGTGGATGCAGGTGAGTCTGAAACATTACAAGCTGGTCAGATTATCTCTGCCCGTCGTCTTCGTGATGAGAACTCCTTGCTACGTAGAGCTGACAAGCAACTGGTAGAAGCACGCGATGCAAATCCTGCCACAGCGAAGCAAATTCTTCAAGGTATTACACGTGCCTCACTGCAAACTAAGAGCTTCATCTCGGCCGCTTCCTTCCAGGAAACTACTAAGGTGTTGAACGAAGCAGCAGTGAATGGTAAGCGCGACTACCTAGAAGGACTGAAAGAAAACGTTATCGTAGGTCATAAGATTCCAGCTGGAACCGGTATGAAAGAATACGAGCGCATCATTGTAGGTTCTAAGGAAGAATACGAGAAGCTTAAGTCTATTCAGGATTTGAACGTCGAAGAGCAAGTATAAATCATGGCAGAAGATCCAACAAAAACAGGAACGCCTGGACAGGGTCCGGAAGGACAGATAAACGTTGAGTTAACCGAAGATGTAGCAGAGGGGGAATACTCCAACTTGGCTATTATCAATCATTCTCCTAGTGAGTTTGTGGTTGACTTTATACGGGTGATGCCCGGTGTTCCTAAGGCTAAGGTGAAGTCGAGAATTGTGTTAACGCCACAACATGCGAAGCGCTTATTGCGCGCTTTGAATGATAATATATCTCGTTACGAAGCTCAGCATGGCGAGATACGTGATGCGGAGGCCGGACAACCTTTTCCTTTAAATTTTGGTGGACCTCAAGGACAAGCCTAAGCGCTTTTAGTCTTTAGATAAATAACAAAGCCCGACCAATTGGTCGGGCTTTTTGCTGTTTAGTACGGGGTAAATGGATATTCAGTCGAGCTTAAGAGCAATCGGCAGAACCATTTCCATGCGGACTGGCTTTCCATCTTTATAGGCTGGTTTTGCAAACTTCGGTAAAGAAGCAATAAGCTCTCGAGCTTGCACTTCGGCTTGCTCTCTGGCTGTTTCTTGCTCGGCGTTAGACGTTTCTAAGCTTTTAATAATTTCAATTTCACCGATACTTCCATCGGTTTCAATTACAAAGGATACAAAGATTTTACCTTCGAGTCCTTCTTTTTCTGCAAGCTCCGGGTATTTGAAGTTTTCGACGATGTGATTGGTAATTACTTCAAAAATTTGAGCCTTGCGTTGCTCAGGGCTGGCCTCTACGTTACTTACACCAACCACTACGGGTAATTCTTCGATTTCATTCATTTTTAGGGAATTACTTTCTTTACCGGCAACGATGGGCTCCTGATCGGCTTCCGCTTTATTACAGGCTAAAACACTCATGCCTAAAGCTAGTGGTAAGATAAAGGCGTATAAGGCCTTGCGCCAAGGGCGACTTTGATTTGAATACATCATGGTAATGCGTGATTTAATTAAGGATGAATTAAAAAATGGACTTGGAGCCAGGGCTTTTTCCGGAAATTGAAGATCGGCTCCAAGAGTGCTGCGAAGCAGCGTATGCGCATAATCTTCAATGTTTTTGTGTTGTACTAATTGGGCATCAACCTCAAATTCATGTACCTGACGCAATTCGCGGGCAAAGGCATGGATAAAGGGATCAAACCACAAGAGAATGGTGAGGATGCGGTAATAGAGACGGTCCCAAAGATGACCTAAGTTTTTATGATGAATTTCGTGTTCAATAACCAGGCTTAAATCTTGGTGGCCACGTAGTTTTTCGGGAATAAAGATGTACGGTCCAAAGCAAAAGGCGTTTTGAATATGGCTAGACCAATACAAGCGATAGTTTGGGGTTTCTTCTACGTTTGCTCCTTTAACCAGTTTCAAGAGGCGTTGTATGCCAATAAGAAAGTATACGGCTGATAAGCTTAAGCCGAGCAAATAAATGAGGGTCCAAGAAGAAGGTAAGTTTTGTTCGCGTACCTGCTCCAATTTTAAGGCCTTACCCTCAATTTGAATTTCAGGGAGTTGCCAAACCGGTAAATCTTCGGACCAAAGGCTGAAGTTTATTTGGGGAGCAATAATCGCAATCCCAAGGGCAAGAGCGGGCATAAGAAGTAAGGCCGCTCGATTAAATTTATGAAAGCTAAGGCGAGCGTAACTTACCCTGTAGGTGAGATAAAAAAGGGCGCTGAAAATGAGGTAGTATATCAAACTAAGAATCATGACTGCTTGCGGTTTTTCTCGATAACTTTAAGAATATCGTCGAGCTCTGAGGTTTTTAAACCTTCCTTTTCCGCAAAGAAGCTCACTAGTTTAGATAAGCTACCGCCGAAATAAGACTGCACCACCTTGTTTACTGAGAAGGATTGGTACTCGGCCTTTTCAATTAAGGGGAAATACTCATAGCCGCGACCTTTACTACGGTGGTCCACGAAACCCTTTTGTTCTAGAATTCGAACAATAGTAGAAACCGTATTAACGGCGGGTTTGGGCGGCTTCATCTCTGCGAGGATTTCCTTTACACTCGCTGATTTTAGTTCCCAGAGGTAGTGCATGATTTCCTCCTCGGCTTTGGTAAGTTCTTTCAAGCTCATATGCTCCTTGTTTGCTACAAATAAACTAAATATTTAGTTGAAACTAAAATTTTAGTTGAAAAATTGCAGCAGGGATTGCAGCGAAAAACCCGGAAGGCCAGAGGGGTACTGCGATCGCGCTTGAGGAGACCGCCGCAGAAGGGCCCCGCAAAGCCGTAGAGCAGCACCGAGGCCTGAGGATTTGAAGCGTAAAGCCCGCGTGCTGCCCAAAAGAAAAGCCACCGAAAAATCGATGGCTTCTAAGTTTTAGGAGTCTAGGGCGCTTGTCTTAATCGTCACCGCCCATAAACATGAGCACATAATAAGCTAATTGGGTAAGGGAAGCCAAGGCCGCCACTAAATAGGTGTTAGCGGCACTATTAAGGGCATCCTTTGCCATATCATGTTCTTGTGGGATGGTTAATCCCGAGGAGTTTAACCAAGCCAAGGCGCGATTGCTAGCATCGTATTCGACCGGTAGGGTGACGAGGCTAAACAAGGTAATTGCCGCCTGCATAATGATTACAGCGAGGAAGACGGTTTGCAAGGGGAAGAGGTGAATAACCAGCCCACCAAAAAGCATCATTAAAAAAATAACCGTCATGGCTCGCGAGCTGAAGTTCACGACGGGAACCATTGCTGAGCGAAACTCGAGCCAGCGATAGGCCCTAGCATGTTGAACGGCGTGACCAACTTCATGAGCCGCCACCGCAGCAGCGGCTACTGACCGTTCGTGATAAACCGCTTCACTCAAGTTTACGGTTTTGTCTTTGGGATTATAATGGTCGGTTAAACGTCCGGGCACGGCAGTGATTTTTACATCATAGATGCCGTGGTCTTCCAACATTTTTTGCGCGATTTCGGCGCCCGACATTCCGTTTTGCAGTCCCACTTGGCTAAAGCGATCAAACTTACGCTTGAGTCGGCTTTGAACGATAAAGCCGATGACCATAAAAACAATCAGGATGATTAACATATTTCAAATTGATTAATAACTGATTTTAAAATTATCAAATTATATGCCTGTTCCCTCAATAGTGGCTAGTTTTGAAAGCAAAGTCTAAAAATGGCAGAACGTCCCCTAATCTTAGTTTGTAACGATGATGGAATTAATGCTCCCGGCATCCGAAATTTAATTTCGGTAATGAATGAACTGGGAGAGGTAGTGGTAGTTGCTCCTGATAGTCCGCAAAGCGGAATGGGCCATGCTATAACGATTACCGGGATTTTGCGTTGTGATGAAATTCGGATTGATGAGGGCCCACAAAAGGAATACAGTTGTAGTGGAACCCCCGTAGACTGCGTCAAGTTGGCAGTGAATGTGGTCTTAGATCGCAAGCCCGATTTAGTGGTGAGTGGCATAAACCATGGTAGTAATGCCTCAATTAATGTTATTTACAGCGGAACGATGTCGGCCGCAATGGAAGGTTGCCTAGAAGGGATTCCCTCGATTGGCTTCTCACTATGCGACTTTGCTTGGGATGCCGATTTTAAGCCTGCCTTACCTTACATTAAAAAGATTGCCCAAAAAGTTTTAAAAGAAGGGTTACCACAGGATGTTGTTTTAAATGTGAATATTCCCAAGTATGCCGGCAGTCCTTATAAAGGGATTAAAATGACCCGCCAATGTCGCGGTAATTGGGAAGAGGAATTTGATGCGCGCAAGGATCCTCGCGGTCGAAACTATTTCTGGCTAACGGGCAAGTTTGTGAATTACGATAAGGCCAAAGATCACGATGAACAGGCCTTGGCAGATAATTATATTAGTGTAGTTCCCGTTAAGAGTGATTTAACGGCCCATGAACAGCTGGAAAGGCTGCGTAATTGGGATTTATAAATTTGGAACTCACAGGTCTTTTTTTAAATGAAAATAAAGGGAGCAACACTATTAGGCTTTGTCCTTGGACTGGCCTTACCGATTTTAGCTATGTATGCCTTTAGTGAATTTCGGCCCGAGTTATTGGCGATTCAAAAGTTTGAGGTTGCCGAAGTACGGCATCTTAATATGCAGTTAATGACCTTGTCTATGTTGCCAAATGTGGCCGCATTTTTTATTGCCTTGCGCTTAGAGAATGAGGATTTTGGACGAGGTTTAGTGGCGGCGACTTTACTTTTATTAATTGCCGTTTTTATCTACAGATTCTTGTTGTAAAGTTTTTAGGAACGGCTTAATGTCGACCCTTTTCCCTTCTACTTTTAGGCTCAAATATCGATTACTTGAAGTACTACATTATATCCGGTGAAGCTAGTGGCGATTTGCATGGCAGCAATTTGATAAAAGCTTTACGAGCGAAGGATAGTCAAGCCGAAATTCGCGCTTGGGGTGGGGATATGATGGAGAATGCTGGAGCCCAATTGGTGAAGCACTACCGCGATTTAGCCTTTATGGGCTTTGTAGAAGTGCTCTTAAATTTACGCACCATTTTAGGGAATTTGCGCTTTTGCAAACAAGATGTATTGGCTTTTAAGCCAGATGTTTTGGTTTTAATTGATTATCCGGGCTTTAATCTTCGAATTGCCGAGTTTGCTAAGAAGCAAGGTATCAAAGTAGTGTACTATATCTCACCACAGATATGGGCCTGGAAGGAAAGTCGGGTCCATAAGATAAAACGGGATGTAGGTAAGATGCTGACTATTTTGCCTTTTGAGGCGGATTTCTACGCCCGATATGATATGCCGGTGGATTTCGTGGGACATCCGCTTTTGGATGCCATTCGGGATCGACCTGATTTTGATTCCGCGGAGCGAAAGACCAGCCTTGGTTTAGAGGTGGGCAGTAAGCTGGTTGCCCTTTTACCGGGGAGCCGAAAGCAAGAAATAAAAAGCATGCTTCCCCTGATGATTCGCACCGTGGAAGCGCAAGGTATGAACTGGGTTATCGCCGGCGCGCCTTCGCAAGATGCGGAATTTTATGAATCTGTCGCTGGTCAAAAGGATTTACCTCTCATTTTTGGAAAGACTTACGAAATTCTAGAAGTTGCGGATGCCGCTTTGGTAACTTCAGGTACCGCAACCCTTGAAACCGCTCTTTTTGAGGTTCCAGAAGTGGTTTGCTATAAAGGCTCCACCATTAGCTACCAAATTGCGAAGCGATTGGTGAAGATTGCCTACATCTCCTTGGTGAATTTGGTTATGGATGGCGAAGTGGTGAAGGAGTTGATTCAGGGGGAATTCAATTATAAGAACCTTAGAAAAGAATTACAGAAATGTTTAGAGCCTGAAGCGCGGGCTAGGATGTTGAAAGACTACAGCGATTTAAAGAAGAAATTAGGCGGACCTGGAGCATCCGAGCGTGCTGCAGAAGTAGTATATCAATATGCGATTAATAACTAAACTACTCTTTTTCTTAGGTCTGCTTTTGGGGAGTGGGCTGGTAAATGCTGCGGAAATCGACGTTCGATTGTTTTCGGATCAAAAGGTGCAGCGTTTTATGGTTACTCCGGATAGTGCTGACTTTCTGCTCTTAGCTCTTAATAAAAGCGGGGAGGTTTTGGATACTGTTTATGATATTTTTCCCAAAGACCCACAACGCAGCTTTGTAATTAGTATTCAATCCAAACGCTTGCTTTTAAAGCTGGGCGATATCAGTTTGGGGGAGTTTGATGGTTTATTCTTTGGAAGTAAGGATAGTTTACATCAATTTCGGATTTCGGCTAATCGCAAGGATCGCGCCTATTTCGGAGGTTTGCGCATATTGCCTAAAACCAATGAGCTGTACATTATAAACCGCGTCAATTTAGAGCATTATGTTGCTGGGGTGGTGGAGAGTGAAGCCGGACATGTGTCTGAATTAGAATTTTACAAGGCACAAGCCATTTTAGCTCGCACCTTTGCTATTCGAAATATGAATAAACATCGCGCGGATGGCTACAACCTTAAGGATGATGTGACTTCGCAGGTGTATTTTAGTAAGGCGCATTATGCCAATAAGGATTTGATTCTTAAGGCCGTGAGAGCGACCAAAGACACCGTTCTGGTTACTTTGGATTGTGATCCTGTCCTGAGCGTTTTTCACGCCAATAGTGGTGGCTTTACGGTGAACTCGGAAGATGTTTGGTTACAAGCGGTTCCCGAGTTAAGATCTCGAGAAGATAGTTTTAGTATTGGCGTAGGCTCTTACACTTGGGAAAGAAGAATAGATGCTGAGCAATTCTTCTCGTATTTCGCGCGAATGTTTGACGTTAAGAATGATGAGCAGTTGCAGAAGGCCCTACTTAATTTTGATCAGGAGGAGCGACAGACACATTTTAAGTACGATGGCAAAAGGCTTAAGTTAACAAAGGTGCGCCACGATTTCCGCTTGAGATCAACCTTCTTTAGCGTGGATTTAGAGGGAGATAAGGTAGTACTTAAAGGAAAGGGATATGGCCATGGAGTTGGCCTGGCGCAAGATGGTGCCATTGAGATGAGCAAGCAGGGTTATGCCTATCCCAGTATATTGCGGCATTATTTTACGGGAACAGACTTGGAGCATCTTCGGTTTGTACTAAAAGATTATTGATGCATCTTTACAGAATGGGCGACCATAGCCCATTAAAATTTCGATTCACGTAAATCAATGAAAATTCAAACTGAAATTTCGGGAAAGGTAATTTTTAAACCCCTTGAAGAAATTAAAGGCAAGCGGGTATTGATAACCGGCGCAGCGGGGACCTTAGGATCGGCCCTAGCCCAGCGCTGTTTGGAGTCGGGTGTTCAAGATTTATATTTATTGGATATAGCCGAATCGGGCCTTTTTCTATTAGAACAAAAGCTGAATATGCTGGTCTCCCCAAAGCAAAATATACACCTCTTGTTAATAGACATTCGTGATGAAGAACGTTTAGAGAACTTCTTTGGAAATACAGCTATAGACGTCCTAATTCACTCGGCAGCTTACAAACACGTACCGCTCATGGAGGTGAATCCTGATGTATCGGTTGAGGTTAATTTGCGCGCAACCCAAGCATTGGCAAACCTGGCATTAGCGCATCAAGTAGGCCGATTTATTTTTATTAGTACTGATAAAGCAAATGCCCCAAAGAGCGTAATGGGGGCTTGTAAGTTAGCAGCGGAGAAGTATCTATCTTATTTAAGCAGTATACATCCGGAAAGTACAATGTTTATTTCCATTCGGTCGGGTAATATTCTCGGTTCAAGTGGATCTGTTGTACCTCTTTTTCAGAATCAAATTGATCATGGAGGCCCCCTAACTGTTACGCACCCTGATTGTACGCGTTACTTTATTAGCAAGGAGGACGCAACAGCTTTGATTCTGACTGCTGGTCTTAAGTTGAAGTCCGGTAGGTATTTCATCAATATCGCAACCTTAGTTAAGATTGAGGCTTTAGCCCAAGACTTAATAGAGGCCTCAGGAAAGAGCGACCTAAGTATAGCGTATATTGGTCTAAGGGACGGGGAACGCGTTCACGAGCAATTAATTCCAGAGGATATAGCCTTAAGCTCGACACTCCTTTCGGAAGTGACCCAAATTGTCGATTATGGTTTGGAGAATCAGGCTGCAGTTTGGGAGGATCTAACTTACCCTAAGCAAAATGCTAGTAACAATCACTTTGTCCAGTTTCTAATGACTTTGGTAGAGGAGTATAAACCTACGCAAAAGGTGAAAAAACAAACAATATGAACCTCTGGAAAGACTTTAAGCCCACTATCTTATTTCTGCTTAAGTTTTTTGTGATCTACCTGGTGGGAAACGGCATTTATGGAGGCTTTATCGCTAACTATGATTTAGATCAGAAGCTTGATCCCATCACGCGTTGGGTGGCTTATCAATGTGCCGGTACTGCGAATATAATGGGCTACGAGACAGAGGTGGTTGAGAACGATCACTTGAGCTATGAAGGTGCTTACGAAGAACAAACCTTTGATACCCTGTTTTTAGATGCCGTTCAAGGCATCTCGGTTGAGGAGGGCTGCAATGGCATAAACATTATGATTTTATTTGTGGCCTTTGTGGTTGGCTTTGGCGGTAAGTGGCTAAATATGCTCATTTTCATACCAGCCGGTTTGCTCTTTATCCACTTGGCCAATTTAGGTCGACTGATGCTGCTAAACGTCCTTCTTTTAGAGTTTGATGGACAAGGATTTCATTTCTTTCATAAATATGGGTTTACAGCAGTGCTGTACGTAGCTATCTTGATTTTATGGTATTTCTGGGTGATGAGGTGGAATGGTAAAACCGCAGCCAAACAAGCGGAGCAAGGGGATGATTAGGGAACTGATAAGTAATCCTAGGCGGCTATTTCTGATTGCCCTCGGGGCCCTAGGTTTGTTTGCCATTTATTTTTTTCAGCACTATCTCGATTTTTACCATTTGCTGCAGTTTGAGCCTCCCCAAGAAATCTTCTATACCAGCGATTATCAGGATGTCGATGCAGTGGCTTTTAGCATCAATAAACTTTTTCGATACCTGTTTAATGACCTTTTTGCCATGGCCATTATCGCAGGACTATTTCCAGAAAAGGCCTATTTACGCTTTGCCTTCTTCGTATTACTTTTTGGTTTACTGATCTTAAGTCCTTGTTATATAGGTCTCTATTTATGGCAACCGGCAGGGTTTAGCTCCACTATTGGACACCTACACCGCTTGGTTATGAACCCGGTTTTGATGATGCTGCTCATTCCAGCCTTCTTCTATCAGAAGCAGCTCTTAAAGGATTCTCATAAGAAATCTTGATAAAGGATAAAAATTGATGAACAAAGCAGCTTGAGCTTAGTTAAACTTGTTTTACCTTTGTTTAATGTTTAAACATCAATTAAATTCAATCATGAAAAACACAAGAAACTTCCTTGCTCTAGGAGCCCTTATTTTTACCGTTGCTTGTAACAATGCCCCTGAGGCCAATGTACAGGCAGAAGATGCTAAAGAGGTAGACGCTACCAAATCTGCTGAAGCCGTAAAATATGCCGTTTTAACCGATGCAGATGAAATTAACTGGCGTGGTTATAAAACTTACTCTGGTGATGAGCACGTAGGAACAATCCAGGTAACAGATGGTAACTTCGAAGTAAAAGAAGGAGAGATTGTAGGCGGAAGTTTTACCATCGATATGAACTCCATCAGCAATAGCGATGTAGAAAGTGATGAGTACCGCGCTAAATTAGAAGGTCACTTAAAGAGCCCAGACTTTTTTGCAGTTGACTCTTTCCCTACCGCCAACTTCGTAATTACCGATGTAAGCCCAGTAGAAGCTACCGCTGAGTCTAATGCTACGCACAACGTAACCGGTAACCTAACCCTTCGCGGTATCACCAAGAGCATCACTTTTGGCGCTAAAATTAGCATGGACGAAAACAATGTAAGCTTAAATGCTTCGGATGTAATTATCGACCGTAGTCAGTGGAACGTTAAATTCCGTTCTACTTCATTCGCACAATTTGCGGATATCGCTAAAGAAGAAGCCATTGATAACAGCATTGAGTTGAATATCAATTTACAAGGCGCGAAAAGCTAGTTCTTAAGCGTTTATAAGCATTTAAGGCTCCTGTGAAAACAGGGGCCTTTTTTATTTTGCGCTAATGGTAAAGGAGGATTATTTAGAGGGGATAAAATCATGGTCTGAGGATGATCGACCACGGGAAAAAATGTTGCTAAAAGGGCCAGCTAGTTTGAGTGATGCTGAGCTTTTAGCGGTTTTATTGGGGAGTGGCACTTCTAAGGAATCGGTCCTCATTCTAGCGCGTAAAATATTGAAAGCCAGCGCCAATAATCTAAGAGAACTCTCCAAATTAAGTTTAGAGGATTTACAGCAATTTAAAGGAATTGGTCCTGCGAAGGCTGTGGTTATTGGTGCGGCCTTGGAGCTTGGGCGTCGACGTGATTTAGCCCTGGCCATGGAGCGTAAGGTCATTAAACAGAGTGCGGATGCCTATGCTATTTTAAAACCTTTCCTAAACGATTTAACGCATGAGGAGTTTTGGGTTTTGTATCTAAACAACCGCAATCAGGTGCTTGAGAAGAAGCGTATCAGTAAAGGCGGTTTAAGTGGAACTACCGCCGATCCGCGTCAGGTTTTTAAGATTGCCTTACAGCTCCAGGCTACTGGAATTATTCTCGCACACAATCATCCCAGTGGAGGTCTTCAGCCCAGCGCTTCCGATGATCATCTTACCAGAACAATGTCTAAGGCTGGGGATAGTTTGATTATCCGAGTGTTGGACCATTTGATTCTCGGTAGCGAAGGCTATTTTAGTTATAGTGATGAAGGACGGCTGTAAAGCATCTTAGGCTGATTATCTTTGTTGCATGATTCTCATCTACACAACCGGCATGAGTCCTCGAATTCGCTATATCACTCGCTTGATATTTAAGGGCTTACTAGGACTTGAGATTCGCTATACAAACGATAAAGAGGAGTTTCTGCAGGCCACCATGCCTAAGATTAATTATTCCAAGGACTTTTTACAAAGTGGCATATACCTTCAAGCCGCGAACATATTATTCGAAACGGATATCTCCGAACAAGAAGTTAGAACGGGTCAGTACCAAGGTATTCCAACCATCTTCGGAACTTCCAAACAATCGCATTTACCCTTCGACCCCCTAGCCGCTTCTTTTTATCTGGTGAGTAGATATGAAGAGTACATCCCTTTTATACCAGATGAGCATTTGCGTTTCCCTGCCCAGGAGTCCTTGCAATACAAAATGGACGCCTTATCTATTCCCTTAGTGAATGCCTGGGCCGAAATGATTGCAGAGCTTTTAGAAAAGCACTATCCCAATCTGAGCTTTAAAAAGCCGCAATACCGCTTCATTAATTCTGTGGATATCGACAATGCAGCCGCATTTTTAGGTAAAGGAATTTTTCGAGCTATAGGAGGCTATATTCAGGATATTATTTCCTTAAACTTCCGTAAAGCCTGGGCCCGAACGCGCTGCATTTTTTTAGGGGAAAAAGACCCTTTTGATACTTTCGACTATGTTCAGGAATTACAGGAGCGCTATCGTTTTCAAAGTATTTATTTCGCGCTTTTTGGGCGCATGGGTCAATATGATCGCAGTTTAACACGCTACAGTACACGTTTACAGCGGTACTTAAAAGGAATCGCCGACTTTACCGAAATGGGGATTCACCCTTCTTATCGTTCCAACGAAAGTTTCGAATGGCTGGAAGAGGAAATTACCGCCTTGCAGCGGGTGCTGAAGAAAGACATAAGTAAATCAAGGCAACACTTCCTTAAGCTTAGTTTTCCAACTACCTATCGAAACCTCCTGCAATTGGAAGTCACCGATGATTACTCCATGGGGTACGCATCAGAGCATGGCTTTAGAGCGGGAATTTGTACTCCTTTTCGTTTTTATGATTTAGAGCAAGAAATTGAAACCCCATTGGTTATCCATCCTTTCCCCTTTATGGATGGAACGTTCATCTACTATCAGCAAAAAAAACCGGAAGAGGCCTGGACTATCATTAAGTATTACATTGATACCTACCGAAAGTATGGTGGCGAGTTTATTCCGATTTGGCACAATCGAATATTTAGTGAGAAGGAAGCCGAATGGGAAGGCTGGAATTCGGTATTCGAGAAAATGGTCCAAGCAGCAGTATGATTCAATTTCGCAGTCAGGCCTACCTCGATTTTAAAAAGTATGATTCTTGCGTACAGCGGGATCAGAATTCCATACCCTATGCACTTTCCTGGTACCTTAATACCGTATGCGAGCAATGGGACTGCTTGGTCTTGAACGATTACGATGCCGTATGGCCCTTGCCGTATCGGAAGAAACTAGGGATCAAGTACTACTTTCGACCCTTTGGAGTACAACAGTTAGGGGTATTTAGCAAAAAGCCCTTAAGCGATGAGCAACTATTGGCATTTTACCTAGAGATGTCGCGTAGGGTTCTTTATGCCGATGTATACCTCAATGAAGGTCAGGCCTTGGATGCCGCGCCAATCAAAAGCTTAAAGGTTGATCCAAGATTAAACCTCAAATTGTCGATTAACCGCAGCTATGAGCGAATTTATCAAGGATTTAACTCTAACCTCAAGCGAAAATTAAAGAAGGCCAGCAAAGCCAAAATGGAGCTTTTTGAACAGGACGGCCCCGAAGTTCTTTTAAAGTTATTTCGCGAAAATCAAGGACAGCAGCTCCAATTGGAAGAGGAATTTTATCGGGTGTTTCGCGCCTTGCTTTTTCAACTTATGCATAAGGGGATGGGCAAGGTATACAGTGTTTACGGCGGGCCTAACCAGCTACTGGCGGCCGCGTTTTTCTTGGAATACGGCAGCCGAAGCATCTTCCTTTTTTCGGCTACCTCGGAAATGGGGAAATCAGAGAATGCCATGGCCTACCTAATCAACGAGTACTTGATTTTTCAGGCCGAAAAATTTGAATACCTAGATTTTGAAGGCTCTAGTCAGGAGGGCTTAGCGCGTTTTTACCGTTCCTTTGGTGCTCAAGATTTCAGCTATCCCAGATTACACCTTAACCGCTTACCCTGGCCTTTGAATCGTTTGAAAAAATGAAGTACCAGCACCTATTCTTTGACCTTGACCATACCCTCTGGGATTTTGAAACCAATTCGCAAGAAGCCTTGCTAGATCTATACAGCAAGCATCGATTGGCCGACCGCTTGGAGGCACCGGTGGAGGACTTTTTAAACACCTATTACCAAATTAACGATGAGCTCTGGGCCCAATACCGCGAGGGATTGCTAAGCAAGGAAGCGCTAAGACATCTTCGCTTTCAGCGGGCTTTTCACAGTTTTGGCCCTTTGGATGAAAAAACCATAGCCCAGTTTGAGAAGGAGTACATGCTTTTGGCTCCCCAAAAAACGGCACTGATGCCCGGTACTTTAAAATTGCTTAGTCGTTTAAAACCGCATTACAAATTGCACATTATCACCAATGGCTTTGCCGAAACCCAAGCGGTTAAATTAGCGGGTAGTGGATTGAGCCCTTTCTTTGATGTGGTGCTGTGTAGTGACCAAATTGGGGTCAATAAGCCAGAGTCGAAAATTTTTGTGCACGCCATGAACTTGGCCCAGGCCAATCGCAAATCTTCTTTAATGATTGGAGATAACTTGCAAGTGGATGTAATGGGTGCCAAAAAAGCAGGTATAGATCAGGTTTATTACAACCCCAAAAAATTAGAGCACAGCCAAAAGCCCACTTTTGAGGTAACAGCTTTAGAAGAGATTATTCCTCTTTTGTGCCCTTAAGGGAGCGCGTCCTGTTCTTATAGTGATAGGCTGTATATTGATAATTCCCATTTAAGGGACTGCTCTTCACGGCAATGTGCACGCTAATTTCATCTCCTGCTCCGAGACCCGGAAAAGTAGCTAACTTACTGTTTACCGGAAGGGTGGTCCAATAAAAGGTGAAGAGTAGGGTGTCGCCTACCTTGATATCATATGGATTTGGGTCTACCTTTTCGATCCGCAAAACGGCGCGGTCATTCATGCCTTGTAAAGTGGTGATAACCGTAGCATTTACGGGAAAGGTTTCGATAGGAACAATGCGTTTTTCTTGAGCCTGGAGGGCTGATGTAGAGAGGAGCAAGGCAAACAGCCAGAACCGCATAATGGAGATTTTTCTCAAAGGTAAAGTCTGTAAGTCTATTGGCAAGACTAGCTGAGTAAAAGCGATGTTTCACTAAGTATGCTGTTGCTCCCTTTGGCTTTATTAAATTTGCAGCACTCAAAAAAAGCGCCATGCAACAACAAGCTCCCTATACCCCTAAAAATAAGATTCGCATCGTTACCGCAGCCTCCCTATTCGATGGCCACGACGCGGCTATAAATATCATGCGGAGAATTATCCAAACTACCGGCTGTGAAGTGATTCATCTTGGTCACGACCGTTCGGTAGAAGAGGTAGTGAACACTGCTATACAAGAAGATGCCCAAGCCATTGCCATGACCTCCTATCAAGGCGGGCATATCGAATACTTCAAGTATATGTACGATTTACTCCGCGAGAAAGGCGCCCCCCAAATAAAGATCTTTGGCGGCGGAGGAGGCGTAATCCTTCCCGAAGAGATTGAAGAATTACACGCCTATGGAATTGATCGTATTTATGCTCCCGATGACGGTCGCGAGATGGGCCTTCAGGGGATGATTAATGATATGGTACAGCGTTGTGATGTGCCCACCGGAGCTGAATTAAATGGGGAAATCAAGCACCTTAAAGAACGTTCCAAGCCTAATATTGCCCGTTTAATCTCGGCGGCCGAAAACTATATGGATAGCCATAAGGATATCTTTTCGGAGGTAGACGCCATGGCGGAAAAGTCGAATACCCCAGTGCTAGGGATTACCGGAACCGGTGGTGCGGGGAAAAGCTCACTGGTGGATGAGTTGGTGCGTCGATTTTTAATTGACCATCCGGAGAAAACTTTAGCGATTGTTTCGGTTGATCCATCTAAACGGAAAACAGGTGGTGCCTTATTAGGCGATCGAATTCGAATGAATGCCATCCGCAACGACCGCGTTTATATGCGCTCCTTAGCCACCCGTCAGAGTAATTTGGCCCTAAGCAAGCACGTGCAAGAAGCCGTTAATATTTTAAAGGCAGCCGATTACGATTTAATCATTTTAGAAACTTCCGGAATCGGTCAGAGCGATACCGAAATCTTGGATCACAGCGACGTTTCGCTTTATGTGATGACCCCAGAGTACGGGGCGGCTACGCAGTTGGAGAAAATCGATATGCTTGATTTTGCCGACTTAATAGCGCTAAATAAATTCGATAAGCGTGGTGCCCTCGATGCCTTACGTGATGTAAAGAAGCAGTATCAACGCAATCACAACCTTTGGGATAGCGACCTGGATGATATGCCCGTATTTGGCAGTATCGCCAGTCAGTTTAACGATCCCGGAACCAACGCACTATACCGTGCTATTATGGACGCTTTAGTTGAAAAAGCGGAAGCAGAGCACCTAAAAAGTGATTTTAAGAGTACCGGTGAGATGAGCGAGAAGATTTACATCATTCCGCCGAACCGCACCCGTTATTTATCCGAAATATCCGAGAATAATCGCGCTTACGACGACGAAGTGAAAAAGCAGGCCGAAGTGGCTCAAAAGCTTTATGGTCTGTATCAGGCCGTTCTCAGTTTCGGCGGACCGGATATGTTGCAAGATGAAACAGTCGATGCCGAAGGAACGGTGCAGGAACTCATTGATAAATTCCGCGAACTCAAGAAGGACCTTAATCCGCATAATTGGGATTTAATCCTCAACTGGGAGTCCAAGGTTAAACGCTATAAAGATGAAATTTACTCGTTTACGGTTAGGAATAAGGAGATAAAGATTGAAACCCATACGGAGTCTTTATCGCACAATATGATTCCCAAGGTATCGCTACCTCGTTACCAAGCTTGGGGCGACCTACTCCAGTGGAATTTACAAGAGAATGTACCCGGCGAATTTCCTTATACCGCTGGTATTTATCCCTTTAAGCGCACCGGTGAAGATCCTACCCGGATGTTTGCGGGCGAAGGTGGTCCAGAGCGTACCAATAGAAGATTCCATTATGTGAGTCAAGGTATGCCAGCGGCACGATTAAGTACCGCTTTCGATTCGGTTACCCTTTATGGAAACGACCCCGATTACCGTCCCGATATTTACGGTAAGATTGGAAACTCTGGGGTAAGTATCTGTAACCTATCCGATGCTAAAAAACTGTATTCTGGCTTTAACCTAAGCGAGCCTACCACTTCGGTGAGTATGACCATTAATGGGCCCGCGCCAATGTTGCTCGCTTTCTTTATGAATGCCGCTGTTGATCAGCAATGTGAGATCTACATTCGCGAAAACGGCTTGGAAGATCAGGTAGAAGCTAAGTTTAAGGAACTGTACGATGATCAGGGGATTTCCCGTCCTTTCTACCAAGGTTTACCCAAAGGTAGTCCCAGTGACCGTATTGAAACCGAGGTGCTTTCCGGTGTGGCCGTAAAAGGACATCTGCCGAAAGGCAATAATGGATTAGGCTTAATGTTATTGGGCTTAACTGGCGATCAGGTTTTACCCGAGGAAATCTATCAGGATATTCGAAATAAAACCTTAGCCGTGGTCCGCGGTACGGTGCAGGCTGATATCCTTAAGGAAGATCAAGCACAAAATACCTGTATTTTCTCCACCGAGTTTGCTTTAAGACTGATGGGGGATGTGCAAGAAAGCTTCATCCAAAATAAGGTGCGGAATTTCTACTCTGTATCCATTTCGGGCTATCATATTGCGGAGGCTGGAGCCAATCCTATTACCCAATTGGCCTTTACCTTGGCCAATGGCTTTACCTATGTAGAGTATTACCTCAGTCGAGGTATGGATATCAATGACTTTGGACCGAACCTGAGTTTCTTCTTTAGCAATGGGATAGACCCCGAATATGCTGTGATCGGACGGGCCGCTCGCCGTATTTGGGCCAAGGCGCTTAAACATAAGTATGGCGCTAACCCAAGGGCCCAAATGTTGAAATATCATATCCAAACTTCGGGACGTTCCTTACATGCTCAGGAAATTCAGTTTAATGATATCCGCACCACCCTACAAGCCTTATACGCCATCTACGATAATTGTAACTCCCTACATACCAATGCCTACGACGAGGCAATAACCACTCCAACTGAGGAGAGTGTGCGTCGGGCAATGGCCATTCAGTTAATTATTAATAAGGAGCTAGGCTTGGCTAAGAATGAGAATCCTTTGCAGGGTAGCTTTATTATTGATGACCTCACTGATTTGGTAGAGGAAGCAGTGCTCAGCGAGTTTGACCGAATCACCGAAAGGGGCGGCGTATTGGGCGCTATGGAAACGATGTACCAGCGCGGAAAAATTCAATCCGAAAGTTTACACTACGAAACCTTGAAGCATAATGGCGAGATGCCCATTATCGGCGTAAATACCTTCTTAAGCTCGGAAGGTTCTCCAACCACAACTCCAGGAGAGGTTATTCGGGCTACCAAGGATGAAAAGGAGCAGCAAATACAAAACTTGAATCAGCTGCACGAAAGAAACGCGGATCAGGCGAAAATTTGGCTTAGCAAATTACAGCAAGCGGCAATCAATAATGAGAACATGTTTGAAGTAATGATGGAGGCCGCTAAGTTTTGCAGCTTAGGTCAAATTACCGCAGCACTCTTTGAAGTAGGTGGACAGTACCGCCGAAATATGTAGCGCAATCGAACTAAGATTAAAACAGCATGAATCCCGATAAGTCTCTGATTTATCGGGATTTTTTGTGTCCATTTTCGAACAGCTGTCTTTTTTGTATCCCTACAATCACTAATTTGGGGCAAGACAAAAAGAGCACTGATATAATATGGAACTACGAATTTCGGGCCTCACCAAGGTTTACAGCAATGATGTGAAAGCTTTAGATGAGGTTAGCCTCACAATTGGCAAAGGACTATTTGGCTTATTAGGCCCCAACGGGGCAGGTAAATCTTCTTTGATGCGCACCCTGGCTGGTTTGCAAAATGCCGACTCTGGGGAGGTGTTTTTAAATGAGATTGATGTACTCAAAGATCCCCAAGAAGTGCGAAAAGTACTGGGTTACCTTCCTCAGGAATTTGGAGTTTACCCGCGGATTACCGCCTATCAACTGCTCGATCACCTGGCCGTTTTAAAAGGTATTTCTAATAAGAAGCAGCGTAAGGAGCTGGTGTCCTATTTATTGGAGAAGGTAAATTTATACGATAAGCGCCATAAGAGTGTAAAGGGCTTTTCGGGTGGGATGAAGCAAAGGATAGGAATCGCTCAAGCTCTAATTGGCGACCCGAAGCTTCTGATCGTTGATGAACCAACGGCAGGCCTCGATCCTGGGGAACGCAATCGTTTTCATAACCTCCTGGCCGATGTCGGTTCCGAAGTAATTGTAATACTCTCTACCCATATTGTGGATGATGTGCGTGAACTCTGCCCGCAAATGGCCATCATGAATAAAGGTAAGATAGTGTACCATGGAGCCCCGGAAGACTCTATCAGTTCTTTAAAAGGTCAGGTTTGGCAGAAGCAAATCGAAAGGGAGGAAATGGAGGATTACCGTCAGAAGTACCAGTTGATTTCAGAAAAGTTAATTGCCGGTCGCCCTTTGATCCACGTATTGAGCGATTCTGACCCCGCTGATGGTTTCCGTCAAGTGGAGCCCAGTTTGGAGGATGTGTTTTTTACCCGCACCCACGGTTCGGTACTAACGGAAACTGCTTAATCGATTGCCCATGTTTTTCACGATTTTTTCTTTAGAGATTAAAAGGGCCTTTCGTAGTCCGATGCTCTACATCTTTATCTTTCTCTTAGCCTTTATGTGCTTTATGGCCGTGGTGAGCGACAGTGTGGTTATTGGTGGCTCCATTGGTGCGGTTCATAAAAATGCCCCTCATATTGTTACCGTCTTTACCGGAGTATTGAGCTTAATCGGGATTTTATTCGCCGTAGCATTTTTTAATAATGCCGCCCTTAGGGACTACCAGCATCAGTTCGACGAAATTATTTTCACTACCCCATTATCTAAAGCAGCTTATTTTTTCGGGCGGTTTTTTGGTGCTTGTATATTGGCCTCAACGCCTTTTATCGGTGTTTATATTGGAGTTTCCTTGGGTGCTTGGATAGCGCCCATCTTTGACTGGGTTCCAGCGGAGCGATTTGGACCCACGCCTTGGGCAGCCTACTGGAAAACCTATCTACTTATAGTATTGCCAAATGTGTTTTTTAGCGGGAGTTTAATTTTTGGCTTGGCGCAGAAATGGCGCAGTACCATTGTTTCTTTTGTGGGGGCCTTGCTGATTATCATCGGCTATATTATTTCGGGAAACTTATTAAGTGATATTGAGAATGTAGAGATTGCCGCTCTTACTGATCCCTTTGGCGTACGGACCTATTCGGTGGAAACGCGTTACGCCACTACCGTGGAAAAGAACACCCAATCCATTGACTTTACGGCAAGGATTGTTCAAAACCGATTACTCTGGCTTGCGGTGGGCTCGGGGATTTTACTGCTTTCATTTTGGAGTTTTAGTCCGCAGAAAAATCCATCGCGTAAGCGCAAGGCTAAAAAAGTAAAGGCGAAAATTCCAGAACTCTCTTCCGGACTGAAGCATAAACCTAAGCTTGAGCAAGGTTTTAGCGGTAAATTTTGGTCGCATTTTATAAGCTTCTTGAAGGATGCTTACACCAGTATTGTGCGCAGTACTGTGTTTAAAATAATCTTGGCTTTTGCAGTTATCCTATTGGCAACTGATTTGATCAATGGCTTTGAGTACTTTGGATTAAAATCCTATCCCTTAACCTATAAGATGGTGGATGCTATCTCCGGCTCTTCGGGGATTTTTATGATTATCATTTTGGTATTCTTCTCTGGCGAATTGGTTTGGCGCGCAAGGTTAGCCCATATCGATGAGGTGATTTCCGCTACGCCACATCAGGCTTTTAGCCAATTACTTGCACAGTGGATGGCATTGGTGGCGGCAGGCACAATTCTCTACGGCACTTTTGTAGTTGCGGCAATTCTCGCTCAGCTGGCGAGAGGGTTCACCTTTATTGAAATGGACTTATATATCGGGGAGTATTTCCTAAACCAACTTCCCAACTTCCTCGTATTTGGTGCCTTAAACCTCTTTATTCAGGTGATGGTTAATCAGCGTTATTTAGCTTATTTCATCTCTGTTTTGGTTCTCTTTTTATTCGACATTCTTTTGTCGATTTTGGATGTACAAAGCAATATGCTGTCCATAGGCGACGGCCCTTCTACTTTTTATTCTGATTTAAATGGCTATGGTCCCGGCTTAACTGGTGCCCTTTGGTTTAATGCCTACTGGATAAGTTTCAGTTTACTCTTACTGTTTATTGCAGGTCCATTTATGTACCGACTAAAGGTGCAGGGATTGGCCTCGCGATGGTCTCAGGCTAGAAATGTGTTTAAGGGGTCTTACCGGATTTCTACTTTGGTGACTACTGTTCTTTTTGTAAGCATCGGCGCTTGGGTGTACTACAATACGCAGGTTTTAAATACTTACCGTACCTCGGATGAGGTAGAAGAGCTTCTAGCGGATTACGAAAAGAAGTATCGCGCTTATGCCGACTACCCCAGTCCAAAGATTAGCGCAATAAGCTATGCCATCGATTTATTCCCGAAGGAGCGTAGAGTAGAGGTAGAGGCCCAAATGACCCTCAGTAATAGCGGTACGGAGGTGATTGATAGCCTGTTTTTTACTTTAGACGATGACTGGCAAACCGAGATTTCGGGCAAGCTAGATGAAGCTTGGTTTGACGAGAAATTTGGCTTTAAAGCCTTTGCCCTAAATGAACCCCTAGCTCCCGGGAAAAGTATTCAGCTTACGATTAAGAATACCCTCGAACATCGGGGTTTTGAAAATGGAAGAGGTAGTACCAGTATTATTGAGAATGGCTCCTTTTTAAACAATGGCGCTGTTTTACCCAATTTGGGTTATAATAAGAATGCCGAACTAGGCGATCGGAATACTCGGAAGAAGTATGGATTAAAGCCCAAAGATCGTATGCCCGAGTTAGTGAGGGATACCTGTACAGAGGCCTGCATGGTTAACTACCTAACCGATGGCTTATCGGACTGGGTGGCGGTGGAAACTGTGATTTCTACTTCGGCCGATCAATTAGCCATTGCCCCAGGCGAATTAATTGAAGAGTGGCAAGAAGGCGATCGACGTTATTTTAGATACCGGGTAGATCAGGCCTCTCAAAACTTCTATTCCTTTATTAGTGGTCGATACGAGAAAGCACAGCGGAAATGGAAGGGCATAGATCTGGAAGTTTATTATGATGCGAAGCACGAGTATAATGTGGAGCGCATGCTCGATGCTATTCAGAAAAGTTTGGCCTATTATACCGAGCATTTTGGACCTTACTACCACAAACAAGCTCGCATCATTGAATTCCCCAGGTATGCCACTTTTGCCCAGGCCTTCCCAGGCACAATGCCCTACTCCGAAGGCTTTGGCTTTATCACCAATCTAGAAGATGAAGAGGGCAATAATGTTGTTGATGCTGTGATTGCCCATGAAATGGCACATCAATGGTGGGCTCATCAGGAGATCCCTGCTTTAATGCAAGGAGGAACTTTTTTAACTGAAAGTTTCAGTGAATATAGTTCCTTGATGGTGATGAAATCGGAAAGTGATCCCATTCAAATGCGGGAGTTTTTGAAGTACGATATAGATCGTTACCTGCGCGGTAGAAGTAGTGAGACGGAAAAGGAACTTCCTTTGTTAGAAGTCGAAAACCAGGGCTATATCCATTATGGTAAGGGTAGCGTGATTTTATATGCTTTGCAGGAAATGATTGGTCAGGACTCGGTGAATGCGGCACTCAGCAGCTTTTTAGCAGAGTACCGTTATAAAAACCCACCCTATCCTAATTCTTTAGACTTTATGCGGCATTTAGAGCCAAGGGTACCGGATAGTTTACATTATTTATTAGATGACTGGATTCGGAAAATTACGCTTTACGACTTTCGTTTGAAGGAGGCTGAGCAAATTGCACAGGATGGACAATGGCAAGTTAGCCTTGAATTGGAATCCTTTAAATATTATTCTGATACCCTAGGTCAGGAGCAGCCGACACCCGTAAATGAATGGGTAGAGATTGGTTTCTACCGCGACTCGGAGGAGAAGGAACTCATCAAAACCGAAATGGTTAAAGTGAACAAGGAATCCCAGGAATTGGTGTTTACTTTAAACCAACCGGCGCAGAAAGTGGCAGTGGACCCGCGTAGGATTTACATTGAGCGGGTGGTTAATGATAATGTAAAAAGTTTGGAGGATACTTCGGAGGAATAGCTGATGAGCTGCCTAATCGTCGATTCTCTCCCGTGTAAAATTGAGCAAAGTATCATTTTGGATTTGAAGTCTATAAATGACATCGTCATCTTGAATCCAGTGATACCTGCCAATCTCTGAACTGAATGATAGGTTTAACCGGGTATTAGGATATTTCTCAAAAAGAGGCTTGATGAACTCCCCTGGAGCGTAATGTCGCATTTCCTCCGTGAATATCGAATTTTGAATGTCATTCGTCATGTATGGATAAGCGAGCTCTGGGCTGAGTTTAGGAAATAATCCATAGTAAATTAGGTAAAGGACAATTGGGGATAAGAAGACTGCGGTTCTGAGTTGGACCGATTTTTCAACCCTTAACATCAACCATCGCCAAAAATGCAAGCGCCAAAAGGTTAAACTGTATGCTATGGCTAATCCATTACTACTCAATATAAAAGTTAACTCTTTTTGGTCGAAACCACCATCTAAAAGGAAAGGAATGGTGATGATGTTAACGTGGATAAGTGCGGTGAAAAGGATATTTCCGGAGCGATATATCCAAGACTTGCTTGAGATGAGTAGAAGTGGCCAACTAACTGTTAATAGCCAGATGAGAAAAACGTAGATGCCAAACCAAATAGGTAGGTATCCGATAAAGGATTCTAGTTTAAACTGTTCTGGAAATAAGACTCTGATGGCGATGGGTATCAGGAATACCGAACTCACCATTGCCAAAAATGAAAAGCAGATCCGCGTATAACGGAACTGCCTTTCTTCTTGCTGGTTACGAGCCCTAGGCATTGGGTGCACTTTTAAGTTGTTGCTGACGCTCGCGGATTTCTCTGCTGATACGCGCTGCTTTTTTTCCGCGGAAAAAGAGGAATAAATTCAAGAAGAGTACGACGCCTAAGTAAATGCTAAAGCCGCCTACTTTTTGGCTTAAGGCCTCCACCATATCCCGACTAGAGTCGAGGTAGTTCATTTCTAAAATCCAGAGGGCAAAACCAATGTTTAGAAGGTAAAAGCCCGTTTCGAAAAGTTTATTGGTGCTTACCGCTAGTTCTTCTCTGCCGTGGAAGATATCGCGCATATAAACAAGGCCATTTTTAAAGAGCTTGCGTGCAACATAAAAGGTAAGCAATACAGTGATGGGAATGTAAATTCCATAAGCCCATAGGATGTAGAAATCGGGGTTTTCGGTAAGGGGTGTTAGTGTGTCCATGATATTTGATTTATGAAGTGATATTTGATTTTGATAAGAGGTAAAGCCAAATCAGGTTAAGGAAGTGTATGATTCCGAGCATTAAGCAGAGCAAACCGATTTGTTCGGACCAGGTTTCCAGTACTTGGGCAGCGGATTTAAATCCCTTGTCGCTAATTAGGTTTAGGGCGGCATAACCCGCATTTAATAGATAATAACCAATGAGTAGCAGTCGATTGAGATAGAGGTGCAGCTCATCATGGGGGAAGAGCACTTTGAGGAAAGGCGCTCCATGACGAAATAAGTGCTGTCCAACCAAGGCAATGATTCCCAGCGCTGCGCTGAAATAAAGAATGATGTAAATCCATTGTAAGTCCATTATGATTTTTATTTTACTTTTAAAACTTTCAAAAAATATTGAAACATAATTGGAAAAAAATATTAGCTGAGAAGTTTGATTAAGCGTTTAAAGAACCAATTGCGGTCACTTTGTTGAAAGCGATCCATAACCGAAGTAAGGGTAGTGGTAAACTCCTGCATATCTCCCAGTAGCTTAGTGAATTCCGGATCGGTTTGATCTTCTTCCTTTTTTAGGCGTTCAATAACCTCTAAAACCGGACTTAATTCACGCTTCTTACGCTCGGAAGCAATTTGTCGAGCAATCTCCCAAATGTCCTTACCGGCTTCAAAGAACTCCTTCCTTTCACCAGGGATAAAGCGTTTTTTAACCAAGCCCCAGTCAATTAAAGCCCGAATATTCATATTAGCATTGCCCCGGGAAATTTTTAAGGCCTCCATAATTTCCTCGGTACTTAGGGCTTTGGAACTGCTCATTAAAAGCGCGTGGATTGAAGACATGGTTCGATTTATTCCCCAGCTACTGCCAAGACTGCCCCAAGCTTCAATAAATTCTTTTTTGGCTTCTGCGCTTTTCATACTTCAAAGATATAATAAATATCAGAACTTTCAATAATTATTGAAAATATTTTAAAAGCGTTTATTCGAGCGATATCCTTTGAGGATATTTTAAATTGCTTGCTCTTAAACAAACTGACTTGGAAGCCACTGCCTTAGCGCTTGAATATCTAAACTACAGCAACCGCAATATTTACCTTACGGGAAAGGCCGGAACCGGTAAAACCACCTTTTTAAAAAACCTTGCGGCTAATTGTCAGAAGAGTTTCATTGTAGTCGCACCAACTGGTGTAGCAGCACTCAATGCGGGTGGAGTTACCATCCACTCTCAATTCTTATTCCCCTTAGGTTCTTTTTTACCGGAAGGCTCCGCGATTCAGTTTCCCCACTTAAATTTTTTTGATCGCTCGTCCTTAAATCGTCGTCATAATTTAAACAGCAGTCGAAAGCGCGTTTTACAGGGAATAGACCTCTTAATAATTGATGAGGTGAGTATGTGTAGGGCGGATATTTTAGACGCTATAGATTTTCGCCTTCAGCAAGCACGCCGAATTTCCAAGCCATTTGGCGGGGTGCAATTACTGATGATTGGAGATTTGTATCAATTACCGCCTATTGTTCAGGATCAGGATTGGGAAATATTACGCGCCCACTATAAAGGGATGCATTTTTTTAATTCCAAGGCGCTTCAATCTTCCGGCTTTGTTCAGGTTGAGCTAAAGAAAGTATACCGACAGAAGGATGCTCAATTTTTGGAGTTGCTTAATAAAATTCGTCAGCAAAATATTAGCGATTCGGACCTAGAATTTCTAAATCAGGCTACCACCAAAAGTGTTCCGGAAACCGCTATCCACTTGGTTACCCATCGTAATCAGGCGGAAGCCTTAAACCAAAAACGTTTAGGGGCGCTAAAAACACAATCCTTTAGTTATTCGGCCTCCATAAGGGGCGATTTTCCCGAACGCATGTACCCCATTCCAGAAAAGCTCGATTTGAAGGCGGGGGCACGGGTGATGTTTTTGAAGAACGATTCGGAAGAAGGAGCTTATTACAACGGAAAAATAGCCGAGGTGGTTGACTTGGATAAAGAGCATATTTGGGTTAAGATGGACGATCACGATCGTTTTGAAGTGCGTAAAGACACCTGGAAAAATGCACGCTATAAGGTAAGTGAGGAGGATCAAAGCTTGAAGGAGGAGCTCCTGGGAGAATTCAGTCATTTCCCCTTACGTTTGGCTTGGGCCATAACCATTCATAAAAGTCAAGGTTTAAGTTTTGATGAAGCCGTAATCAATTTAGGGAGGGCCTTTGCGCCGGGTCAGGCCTATGTTGCCTTAACCCGCTTACGCAGTTTCGAGGGGCTTTATTTAAGCGCTCCATTAAGTCGCTCGGCTTTAATTACCGACCTCAATGCCCGAGTATTTAGTTCGGAGCAGGAAGAAATTGACCCGCACCAATTTTTGGATAGCGCTAAGCAAGCCTATCAAATTGACTATTTTCTAAGTTGCTTTGATTTCCGTCCCATAGCCTATACCTACAAGGATTTTTTTCAAGATCAGTATCAAAAGCTTCAGCTAGATAAAACGGGATTCAAGAATCGATTTAGCCATTTAGAAGATCAGATTGGCCAATTCTTTAAATACGCGGGGAGTTTCCAAAAGCAGATTTGGAGCCTGCATCAAAAAGATGATCAAGCAGCACTCGAGGAACGTTTAATTAAGGCCCGCGATTATTTCCTACCCGCCCTACAAGCTGCTCTAAGGGAATTGCAAACCTTGAAGCTGGAGTACGCCGCTCGTCCCCGCACCAAACAGTTAGTGCAGGCTTTTGAAGTGCCGATCAAAGCCGGCTTCGAACTTTACCTGGGATTGCTTGGTCTTAGAGAAGCTTGGCAATTTTTTAAAGCTGAGCATGAGACCAGCCCGGCTGCTCAAAAGTTAGCTTTACGCGAAAAGGCTTGGGAGGAAATTTTGGAAAAGGTTCCTAAACCAAAATATACCCCTAAAAAAGGAGGCAAATCCAAAAAAGGGGAGACCTACCGAACTACTTTTCAGATGATAAAATCGGGAATGCGTCCAGCCGCTATTGCCACTGCTAGAGAATTAACGATTGGCACCATCTATTCGCATTGTTTAAAAGGCCTTAAGGAGGATGCCTTGGCATTGGAAGAGATTCTGGAGCCTCAGCGAATCGAATTTATTGCGAAGCATTATCAACCCGACAAAGAGCAAGGGGCCTATCAATGGCATCAAGATTTCCCGGAGATTAAAACGGAGGAGTGGCGCCTATACCTTTATGCCGTTCAAGCCTCGGAGCAAGCATAATTTGTTCATGTAATGTGTTATTCAAGGTAGGCTTGCTATCTAATTCTATTCTTAACATTCCGTACGAAAAAGCCCAGCAACCAAAATCGATTGCCGGGCTTTTAAAACTATCCCTGAGAGAAAAGTTGTTTACTTCACAGATAATCTGCGATGAGCGGTAAGCTCTCCTGAGGTAATTTCAATCATGTAAATACCAGAAGCAAGATCACTTACATCCATGTTGTAGTCGAATTTACCTCCTGCAGCGCGCTCGGTAGTGCGCAATACCTCGCGGCCTTGAGCATCTACTAAACGGATTACAGCATTGGCGCTATTGATAGCGGTGAAGCTAATATTCACGCGGTAATCGGCTGGGTTAGGATATACATTCAAGCTATGGGCTAATGGATTTTCGTCCAAGCCAATGTTCACATTGATGTTGTAGGTCATGGTATCGCTACCACAAGCATTGCTCACTACTAGGGTGATGGTATAGCTACCATTACCAAGGTAGATCATGGTATCCGCGGCAGCGGTAGAAGTTACCCCGTTACCAAAGTTCCACTCATAACTATCGGCATCAGTAGAAGCACTAGCATCAACATACACTTCGTAAGCACTACCCACGACAGCACTATCGATAGTAAAGCTCGCAACTGGTAATGGACCAGAGGCGGTAGAAGTGCTAATCATATTGAAGGCAGAAGTATCCGTAGTACCGCAAGTATCGGCTACGTAAACATCATAGGCAGTACCAGGAGTAAGTCCGGTAATCAAGTATGGAGCGGTAACCACCGCGGTTAAAGTACCGCTACCTGGGGTAAATCCAGCTGGACCATATTCGATTAAAGAACCACCGGTATTGCTGTTCCAGTCAACTTCAATTTCATCACAAGCGATGTTTGAGGTAGTCCAAACAGAATCTGGCATGGCACATGGACTTGAGGGCGAGCCTGTACAATAAGCGATAAAGTTCGCCATTGTGTCTCCTTGAGCAGTTGTGAAATTGCTTAAGTAGAAGGCCGCGGTATCTCCATTTGGATTATAAACATAGAAGCCAATTTCAGATGGCCAACCACCAGCGGTTGTAAGAATGATGGTCGTTGGCAAGGAGTCGCACAAGGATAATGAATCTTGATACAGGCTTCCAGTATTAAAGTTTTGACCAAGCTTACCCACTTCGATTCCATTTTGATAAACCGTGATTTCTGCGCCATTCCAACCATCGCCAAAGGAATCGGTAAGGTCAAAGTCGAAGGTACATTGATCTGCAGCGGCACAAATAGAAGTGCTCATAGGCTCTGGTCCAGCCCAAGCTGAGGTATCCCCAGGGCCGCAAATTTCACGAACATATACATCGTAGGTTGTAGCAGAGCTTAGGCCCGTAATGGTGTAAGTGGTGCTGGTGGTACTTAGTATCGTTCCGGAACCCGCCATATGTCCGGGTACACCAAAAGAGATCTCATAGTTGCTACCAGTTCCATTCGCGGTAAAGCTCATACCGATATCGGTAAGACCGGCACTCGTTTGGCTAATCTGACTTGGAGCATTACAAGTTGGCGGAGTACAAAGGGCGGTAAAAGTTCCCATAATGGTATTCAAACCGGTAGTTCCTGAGGCAGGATAATGCACCGCCGTATCTCCCCATGGGGTATACATTACAATTCCCATTTCACTTGGCCAACCACCGGCATTGGTAACCACGATAGTAGTACTGAAGTTATCACATAAAAGAAGGGAGTCAGAAACAATGCTTCCCGTAGTGAAGGTAGTTCCAAGGGTGGCCACGGTTACTCCATTTTGACGAATTTCTACGAGACCTCCATTCCAGCCATCGCCAAAGGAGTCTAAAAGGTCAAAATTGAACCAACACTGATTAGCCGCTGCACATACGGTAGTAGACATTTGTTCTGGCCCAACTTGTCGACTGGAATCACCTGGAGCACAAATTTCTGTAATGTACACATCGTAAGCCGTGGCCGAAGTTAATCCTGTTAAGGTATAAGGGTTGCTATTAGCAATTACGGTTGTTCCCGTACCAGGGCTAAAACCTACGGGGCCATATTCAATTTCCCATGAATTACCTGTTCCGTTGGAAGTCCAAGATAGATGAATCAAGTTGAGGTCTGCCGAATCTTGTTGAAGCGCCGTTGGACGTACACAAGTAGGAATATTCTCGTATAAAACATCATCAATTAAAACGGTTCGGAAAGTGGCATCTTGACCATGCATAAATCCGTAGAACATGTCTGTTCCGTTATAGCCATTAGCGGTGGTGAATTCCACAGTGTATTGGGTAAAGGCCGCGCCATCTGGGTAAACCGTATCAATGGGGTGGAAGGTATTTGGATTGGAACCATCGCTTAAGGTACCCACGATAATCGAGGAGGGAGGAGTGGCATTAAAGGTTGATCGGGCAAAGAACTCAACGCGCTTATCGCCGCCATCTAAATCTGTGGTTGGGGGTGATACCAAAATTAGTGGAGTAGTAGTAGATCCATTATCCAGTTCCACAAAATTTAATGGACTGATGGGGTTATAGAAAGTAAAGTCTTGAATTGTAACCCCTTGGAAGGTTGAGCTGCTAAAGGAAGCATCTTCAATAATACCGTAACAACCCACGTCTTTTGAGGCGGATGAGTAAGCATCCCAATCTTCAAAATAGGGAGCACTAACAGGGCTACAAGGAGTACAGAATTGGAAGGGTCCTTCCCAAGAGCTGCTATCGCCAGCGCTACAAATACTGCGAACTAAGAACTCATAGCACGTAAACTGACTTAGGGTATCTACGACTACTCCAGAGCTAGAGCTGATGGCTTTTACCCCAGCCGTAGTGGTAGTTCCTTGATAGAAGCCTGCAGGACCAAACCAATATTGATAGTTACCAGAAGTTCCAGCCCAGTTTAAGGTTGCAGTAGTGTCGAATAAACTTGATACCGCAAGGTTACCCGGCTTGGGACAGCTCACGGCGTCTAGTCTTAGGTCATCGATAGTAAAGCCATCACAACAGGTATTGGAGAAGGCATTCGATTGACCAGACTGAATGATTTTGATTTGAGTAGTAGGCCCAACACTTTGTCCTACTTGCGCTAAGGGAGCGACAATATCCAAACCAATAATCGAATCATAACTGCCGGAGTTGGGCGAATTCATTGTCCCAATTTGTACCCAGGTGTCGGCGGCACTTCCGCGGACTAAAACACGATTACCCGGACGAGAGGTGGTGGTATGACGCATATAATAGAAGCTCAGGGTAATGCCATTGGCAGTTGTGTAATTGCTTAAATCAACCGTCATAGTAAATTCATTCTCTGCCAAATTGGAGGCAAAGGTGCTTTGGTCAACGGTCATGGCCTGCAAGCCATTTCTTAGGTAGGAAGCACCCGCCTGCAAGCGGAATTGGCCATTGGCATCAGGGTCCATGCTCCACAAGTAGCTCGGATTACATAATTGATCGGCGCTGGTGAAGGTTGGGCCTACAGTATAAGATTCAAAATCCTCGACCAAAGGCAGAACCGCGGGACTGCTTAAGGCACATGAAGTTGTGGCACTAAGGAAGACCGGTAAACTGGCGATACCCCCACAGGAGTCAACCAAGTAAAAATCATAAGTCGTTTGTGCGCTTAATCCAGCAATAGTTAAACTAGAGTCGGTGGTCGAAACAATGGTTCCGGAACCAGGGCTAAAGCCAGCAGGTCCATATTCAATGCTAAAAGTACCACCTGAACCGGGGTCCCAAGACAGGCCAATAGAATCCGAAAGGGCAAAAGCCGCTTGGAAATTGGTGGAGCGAGCGCAAAGTTCTTCCTGAATAAGCACATTATCAATGAGCCACCACCAGGCCCAAGCTCCGTTATCTTTATATACAAATCGCACTTGCAAGCTATCGTTGGCATAGGCGGTTAAGTCAATTTTTTGATGATCGGGACTACCAAAGGCACCGATATTACTGGTTTGGTTTAATAGACCTATCCAGGAGCTGCCATCCCAAACTTCTACAATAGCGTTAGAACCCAGGTGTTGGTAGAATTGATCAAATTCGAGGTAGAGGGTGCCGCTTATGGAGCCCGCGTCGATATAAGGACTTAAAAGCACTTCATCCATGGTGATGGAACCCGAGCCTGCATTATCGGAATCAGCTTCTACCCAGCCAGGGGAGCCATCTAAACCGGTGGGACTAGAGGTGGTGGTACTGGACGTAACCTGTACCCAAGTGTCGCTGGTTGTACCTCCGTCTTGGGCTACAAAACAACCTAAACCAATATCAAAATTTTCGCTGTAGGGTAAGGTTTGCGTTAAGCAAAGGGTACAAACGGTAAAGGGACCCGACCATACTGAAGTTCCATTTCCTCCTGAGGTACAATCTGTGCGTAGGTACACATCATAACAATTGGCAGAGCTTAATCCTGTGATTGTACCGGTCCCCGAGGTGATATTACCCGTGGTGCCCGTTCCTTGCTGGTAGCCAACCGGTCCATATTCGAATTGAACAGGGTTACCACCACTATTGTAGGTGAAGCTGGCGGTAGTAATGCCCACGTTGCTTAGGCTAATGTTCGTGAGTTGAGGACAAGCAGGAATGGCTTCGTATACGAAGTCATCAATATAGATATCGCTGAAGGTGTTTTCTAAACCATGCTTGAATACGATATACTTATCAGTTCCATTATAACCACTGCTAGCATTTAAGGGTAATATGGTTAACTGCCAGCTCGTGCTGAGACTAATGGTGTCTAAAACGTTAATGGGAGCACCGGGCACTTGTGAGTTAGTGGTTCCTACAATTAAGGTATTGGTTGCCGATTGGGAGCTAGCATAAAACTTGATTTGCCGGGTATTGCTGGTCATGTCGCTAAACTCCGGACTGATTGCCATCAAAGTATCGCCAGCACTGAAGTTAAAGTAGCTATACATCTCCAAAACATTACCGCCAGAATAGGCATTGGTAACCGACTCTGCCCGAGCGTAGGCGTTAAGGGGATCGTAATTATTGTATTGAGCCCAACATTGTGGCACGGCCCCATCGGCGTCTACATCAAAATCGCGGGTATAAAAAGTATTAAACGGAACACAAGAAGTTTGGAAAGTAATGGCACAAATAGAAGGGCCACTTAAACCATTCGATCCACAGTCAGATTCTACGTAAGCCTCATAAGTAGTTGCAGGGCTAAGACCGGTAAGGGTTACCGTATCATTTGTGAAAGTTTGTGGAGTAGCAGTGCTAGGGTTAAATCCGGGTGTACCTACATAAACGCGATATCCACTGGTCGCACTCGCTACTGCATCGAAACGTAAGTCGGCAGAACTTGAGGTGCTCGCAATCCAACTTAGATTAAGGGGAACAGGACAGTTTAAAGCCTCGTCTACTTCAATCTCATCAATGGAAACATCTCCCGTAAAAGAAGATCCACGAGTACCTACGAATTTGATACGTACGGTATCGTTAACATAAGAACTTAAACTTACTGCAGCTGGAAGCCAGCAATCAGTTTCGGCAGTTTGCTGCTGCCCAGTAATGGTATTCTCTAAAGTCCAGCCACTACCATCATTTACATAAACTTGAAGACTACCCATGGTAGCTCCAAACATGTGATAAAGGTAACGGAGTTCAGGGTTTGATAAACCAACCAAGCTAATTTGGGGTGTGATCAATCCCGAGGTATCACCTAAAGCGCCACCTGAGGTTTCGAGGTATGCGTAAATACCAGTTCCCGAGGCATCATTTAAGGGCCCGGTACCGGTGGAGTTACCAGTACCACTACTTTCAAATTCCCAGCGTGGGTTAGAAGAAGTGGTTCCGATATAGCAGTTACCAAAGGTGGCTTGGTATCCTGCGCTTTGACTATCAAAATTTTCGGAATAAGGTGTACTCAGAGGAGCAGCTGGCGGGCATTGCGCCATGGCCATTGCAGAGAGTAAACCTAATGCAAGAGTTAGTAGCTTTTTATGCATAGGGTTAAAGAAATGGTTAATAATAATAAATGTAGTCATTTAAAATTAAGATGCAAGTCCTAATGTATTGATACGTAGGTCTTAGCAATAATTATTAGGAAGGCTTAAAAGCCTTGTTGTATATGACTAACCGGTGATTTAGAATTATTCTCCCCTTTTTTTTCCGAGTAAAGTTGATAGCTATCCGGAATTTTTTTTGGCATAAAAAAACCCGAGCGCCAATTTCTTGACGCTCGGGCTTGGTATAAGAATTACCTTAAATCAGGCTTATTTCACAGATAATCTGCGATGAGCGGTAAGCTCTCCTGAGGTAATTTCAATCATGTAAATACCGGAAGCAAGATCACTTACATCCATGTTGTAGTCGAATTTACCTCCTGCAGCGCGCTCGGTAGTGCGCAATACCTCACGGCCTTGAGCATCTACTAAACGGATTACGGCATTGGCGCTATTGATAGCGGTGAAGCTAATATTCACGCGGTAATCGGCTGGGTTAGGATATACATTCAAGCTATGGGCTAATGGATTTTCGTCTAAGCCAATGTTTACATTGATGTTGTAGGTCATGGTATCGCTACCACAAGCATTGCTCACAACTAAGGTAATGGTATAGCTACCATTACCAAGGTAAATCATGGTATCAGCGGCAGCGGTAGAAGTTACGCCGTTACCAAAGTTCCACTCATAGCTATCCGCATCAGTAGAAGCACTAGCATCAACATACACTTCGTAAGCACTACCCACGATAGCACTATCGATAGTGAAGCTCGCAACTGGTAATGGACCAGAGGCGGTAGAAGTGCTGATCATGTTGAAGGCAGAAGTATCCGTAGTACCGCAAGTATCGGCTACGTAAACATCATAGGCTGTACCAGGAGTAAGTCCGGTAATCAAGTATGGAGCGGTAACCACCGCGGTTAAAGTACCGCTACCTGGGGTAAATCCAGCTGGACCATATTCGATTAAAGAACCACCGGTATTGCTGTTCCAGTCTACTTCAATTTCATCACAAGCGATGTTTGAGGTAGTCCAAACAGAATCGGGCATAGCACATGGAGTAGGAGCACCCGAACAACTAGCCATAAAGCTCGTTAGGGTATCACCTTGGGCGGTAGTAAAGCTAGCTAAATAGGTGCCTACATTCGCTCCAGTAGGATCAAATACATCTAAACCAATTTCACTTGGCCATCCACCTGCGGCAGTTAATACTACAGAAGTATTGAACATATCACAAAGTAGGATGGAGTCGGTATATAAGGTACCAGTGGTAAACGCTGATCCCATTTTACCTACTTCAATACCGTTTTGGTAGATGGTGATTTCACCACCGTTCCATCCGTCACCGAAGGTATCTTTAAGATCAAATACAAACCAACATTGGCTACTTACCGCACAAATTCCGGTGCTTGCCGCAAGTGGTCCAGTCCAGGCTGAAGTATCAGCAGGGCCACAAATTTCGCGCACGTAAACGTCGTAATTGGTAGCAGCGGTTAAACCGGTAATAGTAGTTGGGTTTGTGGTAACAATAGAAAGGGTACCTGTACCTGGAGTAAATCCAGCAGGACCATATTCAATTTCCCAGCTAGAGCCTGTACCATTTGCGGTCCAAGCAATTGTCATATCGGTTAATCCTTTCGCAGTTTGATTTAAGAAAGTAGGACGAGGACAAGTAGCACCCACCTGTACACGGAAGTCATCAATAGAGATGTCACCGGTAAAGGAAGTACCTCTATGGCCTTCAAATACGAACTTGTATACACCAGCGGTCAGACTTGCAATACTCACATTGCGCTGGAAGAATGGATCAGCCTGAGTAGTTTGTTGCTGACCAACAAGGCTATCAATCGCTGTACGAGTACCGTTTGCATCTTCGGCGTAAACAACCAGTTTATTGATAGTAGCTCCAAACATGTGGTACCAGTATTCTACCTCTGGACTGGCTAAGCCAGTAATGTCGATAGGAGGAGAAATCAATTCTGATGGACCACCAGTTGACGAAGTCTCGAGGTACATGTAAGTACCACCGCTTACGTTAGGCGTAGTGGCATCGTAGAAAGGACCAGTTGCTGTACTGTTTTCGTTTGCACCAGTAGCATCTTCTGATTCCCAACGTACGGTACCAGTTCCCTGGTTATGCGTCCAACAGTTTTCCCAACCTGCAGGAGTACCGGTAGCAGTACCAATAGAGATTCCTTCAAAGTTAGTGAAGTAAGGAGCAGGATTGCTAGTCGCACAAAGAGTGCTAAAGCAGAATGGTCCTCTCCAGAAGCTGGTATCACCAGGCGTACAAATCTCACGTACCCATACACAGTAGCCAGTTCCGGCGCTTAGTCCGTTTAATGGAACTTGAGTAGCAGTGCTCAGTGCACGGGTATTGTTAGGATCACCTAATGGGTTGATACCGTACTCGTATTGGAAGTTACTACCACCATTAACCGAAGCCCAAGTAACACTTGCACTAGTGGAAGTAATATTGGTAACATCCAAGCTATCTGGGCGAACACAAGTAGGAATCGCTTCGTAGAAAACGTCATCAATAAAAATGGTTTGGAATGTTGCTTTTAAACCATGGGCAAAAGCAAAGTACTTGTCGGTGCCATTGTAGCCATTAGCTGCATCGAAGTTAACGATGTATTCCATCATAGCTCCAGTTTGCAATACAATAGTATCTAGTGCATTAAAGGTGCTATTATCCAATGGATTGCTCATGGAGCCAACTACAATCTCAGGACTATTGAAGGTAGTAGTCGTACGAGCGTAGAAACGAACACGGTTTGCAGAACTACTTAAATCATTAGTGCGTGGAGAAATTAGCATCAGATCATCATTCACAATACCAGCATTATCCAATTCCACCACATTCGGTGCAGAGAAAGGCTGGTTAAAGGTGCTATTCTGAATAGTCACCCCTTGGAAAGTACTGATGGTTAAGCTTGGGTCTTCATATTTGTTAAAGCAACCAAGGTCTAAACCAGCGGCTAAGCCATCCCAGTTCTCATAATAAGGAGCAGAAATGCTTAAACACTCGGTTTTAAAGCAGTTTGGTCCAATCCAAATACTGGTATCGCCAGGCGCACAGATTTCACGTACCCAGTAACAGTAGTTTGTTCCAGGAGTAAGACCGGTAAGAGTGGTAGTATCATTATTAGCGATTACTCGGGTATGAGAAGCCGCGCCTAATGAACTTGTTCCATATTCTACCTGGAAAGTACCGGTACTGCCACTAAATGGAGTCCAAGATACCTCGGCATTCATACTGTCAACTTGAAGAGTAGCCAAGTTGCTTACTTCTGGACAGCTAGGAATTTGCTCATAAGTAACATCATCCACTAGAATAGTGCGGAAAGTAGCTAAGTTTCCGTGAGAAATGGCAAAGAACATATCCGTTCCATTATAGCCATTCGCGGTAGTGATATCCACGACATAACGTGTAAATGCTGTTCCATCTGGATAGATAGTATCCAAAGCATGGAAAGTATTGGCATTATTACCATCGCTCATTGTTCCTATTACCAAATAATCGGGAGGAGAAGCGGTAAAGGTAGTACGAGCATAAAGCTCAATACGCTTATCACCAGCATTCATATCCGTGGTAGGAGGTGAAACCAGCATTAATGGAGCCGTATTCACATTCGAGTTATCCATCTCAACATAATTTGGAGAGGATATCGGATTGTAGAAAGTACTATTCTGAATAGTGATACCTAAGAAAGTTGAAGTACCTAAACTAGGATCTTCGATAGAGCTGAAACAACCTACATCTTTACTCTGTGGGCTTAGACCATCCCAATCCTCAGTGTAAGGAGCGGTAATGGGGCTACAAGGAGTACAGAATTGGAAAGGTGCGCTCCAAGATGAAGTATCACCAGGCTGACAAACGGTACGCACTAAGAATTCGTAGCAGGTAAATGGACTTAAAGTGTCCACTACTACACCGGATGCAGAAGCAAATGCTTTAACTCCAGCTGTAGTTGAAGTTCCTTGGAAGAAACCAGCTGGTCCAAACCAATATTGGAAGTTGCTGGCAGAAGTGGCTCCCGCCCAGTTTAAAGTGGCGGTTGTATCGAATACACTGCTCACATTTAATCCACCAGGTAATGGACAAGCAACTGCTTCTAACATGATATCGTCTAGGGTGTAACCATCACAACAAGTATTGCTGAAGTTAGAACCTGACTGACCTTCTTGATCGAAGCGAATTTGTGTAGTCGCACTAACCGTTTGACCAGCCACCGCTAATGGGGCAACGATGTCCATGCCAATGATCGAATCAAATTGACCAGAAAGGTTGTTGTTTAAGCTCGCTAACTCAATCCATGAATCTGCGGCACTACCACGAATAAATACCTTGTTGCCAGGGCGAGAAGTAGTTGTATGACGCATCCAATAGAAACTCAACTCAATACCATTGGCACTGGTGTAGTTACTAAGGTTAACAGTCATGGTCAAGCTATTGGTTTGCTGTGGACTCACAAATGGATCGTGATCCATAGTCATTGCCTGTAAACCATTGCGGTTATAGGTAGCACCAGTTTGTAAGCGGAAACGACCGTTCGCCGAGGAAGGGTTTAATGCCCAGTAGTAAGAAGGGTTACACAGATACTCGTTGGTTCCGGTAAAGGTTGGACCTTGAGAATAAGCCTCAAAACCTTCCATTAAAGGAAGCACTGCGGGTGCACTGATGGCACAAGCGGTTCCAACGGTAATCATTACGGGTAAGCTCGCCGTAGCACCACAACTATCAATAAGATAGAAGTCGTAAGAGGTTTGTGAGGTTAAACCTGTAATAGTGATGGTAGAATCGGTAGTACTGGTCGTAGTACCTGTACCTGGAGTAAAGCCGGTAGTTCCGTACTCAATTCCGAAAACGGTACCTGCACCTGGATTCCATGCAAGGCCAACCGAGTCAGCGGTAACGAATGCAGCTTGGAAGTTAGTTGAGCGTGCACAAAGTTCCTCTTGAACCAATACGTTGTCAATCAACCACCACCAGGCCCAAACGCCAAGGTCATCATAGTTAAAACGAACTTGTAAGCTGTCGTTAGCGTAAGCGGTAATATCAATTTTCTGATGATCAGGATTCCCGAAAGAACCAATAGTGGCTGTTACAGTGTAAACATTTTGCCAGGCCGTACCATCCCAAATTTCAACCGTACCTTGAGAACCAAGGTGCTGATAGAAATGATCGAACTCTAAATAAAGTGTTCCGGTAATGTTACCTGCATCAATATAGGCACTGGTTAAATCTTCGTCCATAGTAATTGCACCAGATCCAGCATTATCCGAATCAACTTCTACCCAACCAGTAGATCCATCAACACCGCCGGCACCGGTAGTGGTGGTGGTAGAGGTGGCATGCACCCAAGTATCGCTGGTATTACCTCCGTCGGTCGCTACGAAACAGCCTAAACTAATTTCAAAGTCTTCGGAGTAAGGTAAAGATTGAGTAGTACATAAAGTACAAACGGTAAATGGACCAGACCATACGGAAGTCCCGTTACCACCAGAAGTACAATCGGTACGTAAGTAAACATCGTAGCAAGAAGCAGAGCTCATACCAGTGATAGTACCCGTACCAGAAGGAAGGTTACCTACAGTACCCGTACCTTGAGTATATCCTACTGGGCCCCATTCGTACTGAACAGGGTTACCGCCGCTAGTATACGTAAAGGTAGCCGTAGTAATTCCAACTGAGGTGTTGCTAATATTAGTTAACTGAGGACAAGCAGGAATGGCTTCATATACGAAGTCATCAATATAAATATCGCTAAAGGTGTTTTCTAAACCATGCTTGAATACGATATACTTGTCAGTACCATTATAACCGCTAGAAGCATTAAGTGGTAAGATGATTAATTGCCAAGCGGTAGAAAGGTTATTTACAGTGTCAATCCAGCTAATGGGCGCTCCAGGAGCTTGAGAATTAGTTGTACCAATAATCAAGGTGTTTGATGCGCTCTGAGAAGCTACTTGGAATTTAATTTGACGACTGTTAGAAGTCATGTCACTGAACTCTGGGCTTATAGCCACAAGCGTATCTGCAGGGGTGAAGTTTGTGTAGCTGTAAAGCTCTACTACATTACTACCATTGTAGGGTTGTGGGTTATTAAAAGTAGATAGCGTTTCTACTCTTGCCCAAGAGTTCGTAGGGTCATAGCTCGAATATTGAGCCCAGCATTGTGCAGGCGCATTGTCGGCATCACTATCAAAGTCTCTGGTGTAGTTCGTATTAAACGGAACACAAGATGTTTGGAAAGTAATGGCACAAATAGAAGGGCCACTTAAACCATTCGATCCACAGTCAGATTCTACATAAGCCTCATAAGTAGTTGCAGGGCTAAGACCGGTAAGGGTTACCGTGTCGTTTGTGAATGTTTGTGGAGTAGCTGTACTTGGGTTAAATCCGGGTGTACCTACATAAACGCGATATCCACTGGTCGCACTCGCTACTGCATCGAAACGTAAGTCGGCAGAACTTGAGGTGCTCGCAATCCAACTTAAATTAAGAGGAACAGGACAGTTTAAAGCCTCGTCTACTTCAATCTCATCAATTGAAAGGTCTCCGGTAAAAGAAGATCCACGAGTACCTACGAATTTGATACGTACGGTATCGTTAACATAAGAGCTTAAACTTACTGCAGCTGGAAGCCAGCAATCAGTTTCGGCAGTTTGCTGCTGCCCAGTAATGGTATTCTCTAAAGTCCAGCCACTACCATCGTTCACGTAAACTTGAAGACTACCCATGGTAGCTCCAAACATGTGATAAAGGTAACGGAGTTCGGGGTTTGATAAACCAACCAAGCTAATTTGGGGTGTGATCAATCCCGAGGTATCACCTAAAGCGCCACCTGAGGTTTCGAGGTAAGCGTAAATACCAGTTCCCGAGGCATCATTTAAGGGCCCGGTACCGGTGGAGTTACCAGTACCACTACTTTCAAATTCCCAACGTGGGTTAGAAGAAGTGGTTCCGATGTAGCAGTTACCAAAGGTGGCTTGGTAACCGGCCGATTCGGCGTCAAAGTTCTCCGAATACGGAGTCGTCAATGGAGAGGCTGGCGGACATTGAGCGTAACTCAATTGCCAAAAACCCACCATTGCGAGGGTTAATAGTAATCTTTTCATAAACAATGGATAAATATTCGAGCTGCAATAATAATCTTTTCAACTAATAGACCTTCAATTGCAAGGCTTCAAATTCCATTGTTTAATAACATTTGGTTAATAAATGCTTGATTTTAGATTAATTTATTATGGTTGCATAATAAATCGGAAGCTTTTCTGTCCATTGGGACCTACTAATTGTCCGAGGTAAATTCCCGGACTTGGCTTATTGGGGATTTCCACCTGGGCTTCCTCTGTAACCGGCTGTTCCCAAATCAATTGACCTTGAATGTTAAAGATTCGGATATGCTCAAAATCCATCAAATCATTGGTGTTTAGGTCTATCGTAAACCGACCATTATTTGGGTTGGGATAGATGTACACGCTATTGTTTTTAGTGCGGTATTCCGGGCGACTAACATCGTATAAAACCCCTTTAAACAAACTTAATCCCCCGCTTAAATTACCCACTACGGCATCGAGGTATCCATCACCATCAATATCCGCAAAATCGGCCGTTGTACGTTCACCAATATAAAGGTCGTTAACCCCAACATTAGGCACTGGATTGGCCGCAGGGGTTAAATTAATGCGCACATCGGGGCGTTTGCTAATGGTTTGCAAGTAGGGCATTGCACAGCCATCTGCCGAAAGGTTATTAAAGCCTGTGATATCGCCAAGGGCATGACAATTAAAACCCTGATCGGTCATGGCCAAATGAATATTGTTAGCCGGGAAATTGCCGCTAAAGCATACCTCAATAATCAAATTGGATTGACCATCCCATAAATGAGGATATTGTAATGGAACATTATTCCACCCATTCCCAAAGCCATAAATAAAATCTTCCACCGGGTAGGGACTGGGAAAGTTATCTTCGAAATTGTTTAAAGTACTGAGGTTGGTGTTTTTAATTTTGATGGTAAAACCATTGGAAAGTACCGAGCCGCCCTTGTCTACAATATTGAATCCTAAACTTTCGATGTATCCGTAGCGATAGCCTTTGGCTTGCAGTTCGGAAGCTAGGATGAGGAACTGATTCCGACCACTTCGCTTACTAATGCCAAAAAGGCTTTGATCGCTGTTATTGCTTTGGTCGCTCGCATTTCCTAAAGTGTCGCTAACCGATGCGGGTAAAGTGGCAATGGTATCTATATCATCATACTGCACCACTCCCTGATCGCGTGAGCCAACAAATAAGGTGCTCGTTCCGGTGGTGTCTCGGTAAAATACAGGTACGGCATTAGCAGAGAGGCCCAACTGACTCACGTCAACAGCACCAAAGAAATCCGACTTCTGACTAAAGTTGGGGCTACTTGCCGAGCTATTTTCGAACCACCATACCTTTCCTTGCTCATTACCAACAAAGAGGTCGAGGTCGCCATCATTATCCAAATCAAAGAGATAGGGAGCTGCATCGGCACCAACATCGGTATTGGTTATAATAGGTGTGTTTAGATTGAAATTTGGATTATTGGCACTTCCGATATTCTCAAAATAGTGGAAGTAGCCGCTAATGGCGCCAACAATCATGTCTTGGTCTCCATCACCATCCAAATCCCCAAAGGCCGGCACCAATTCAGTACCTAAGCTATACTGAAGGATATCAGCAAAGTTCGTATCGACCAAGCTAAATTCTGCCTGGTTGGCGGTGCCAGTATTTTCGTAATAATAAAATTGGGAGCTGGAAATTCCAGGTTGTTGATAGCGATTGGCGATGCTTAAAATTAGGTCTACTAAGCTGTCCCCATTTATATCTACTAATCGAGGGATAGAGGCAGCACCGGGGTCAACCATATCGCCTTGCAGGAAATCGTCTTCTTCAAAAACAAAATTTGGTTGATTATTGCTACCAATATTTCGGTAACGCCAGATACCACGATGGTTGGAAGACATGTCGGGACTCCCACTGCTGGCAGAGCTAAAACTACTCACGACCATGTCATCTATCCCATCAGTTCCGGTTTCCACCCGATAGGGGGCGGGAAAAACAAATAAATCTACCGGAGTATTCCCAGGGTACATCGTGTCTTGGCTAATCATAGCCGAGGAATCGAGGGTGCCTCCATTGATTAAGAGGGATAAGTTATTGTAGGAAACATTGGTAAGAAGTAGATCAACATCGCTATCGTTGTCCATGTCCCAAGTTAACATGGCGCTACCCGCATGCATCACCTTTCCTAAGTCCCGTTTATTTCCTCCGGTGCACTTGTTTAACATTACGGTTCGGTATAAGCCGCCTTCTTCGAACAAGCCCCAGCAAGTGCCGGTTTGAACGAAATCTAAACCGCAAGGCGTTTGATTTTCGTGAAACTCCACGCGAACGCCTCCATTACCGAAAGTTAAAATATCAAGGTCGCCATCTCCATCAACGTCATTGATATCGGGTAAGTCGGTTCGGGGTATATAAAGTCTGGAAACTCCGGAAGCGCCATAATCTGTATTTAAGGCCTGACCATTATTAGCGGGAATAAAACTTATTTGTCCATTGCTGCTGGTATTCTCAAACACCTTTATGAATAAACCATCCGAATAGAAAAGGTCGTCCTTTCCATCACAATTATAATCACGCAGCAAAACCATGGCACCTTCGCCTCGAGGTATGGGGAAATCATCGATATACTCCGGGTGATAACGCAAAACGGTGTCGCCATTAATGATTTCATTAACCATTGGAAGCAGACGTTTCCCACTTCGATCGAAGACTAGGATATCGTCTAGTCCATCAAAATTGAAGTCGAAGTTGTTAAATATGGGATAATTTAATCCTCCGGCCCAAGGATTGATTACGGTATCATTTCCGTGATAAATTTTGGTATTTATTTCTTGTTCGAAGGCAAAACGCAGTTGCGCTGTGGCCTGACTAAAGCTAAAAACAAATAATATTACCGGGACTAGGGTTCGCATTTCCAGAGAGTTTTGGTAAAATTACGCAATTAATCACCCAAAGGCTTGGTGATATAGTTAACGTGCATTGTGATTTATTCACTGAAAAACTATATTTGCCGCCTTTATTTGAACACCCTTTTACGACTAAGTAATGCAGAATAAAGGAGTTATCCGACTGTTTGCCATCATCTTTGCGCTGGCTTGTATTTATCAGCTTTCTTTCACCTACATCACGCGTTCGGTAGAGAGCGATGCCGATGACTTTGCGAATGGCGATGTAGCCAAGCGCGAGAGTTACTTGGACTCTATGCGAACCGTTACGGTTTACGATGTTTTTATCGACGAGTTTACCTACGCTGAAGTAAAGGAGAAAGAAATCAATTTAGGTCTTGACCTGCGCGGAGGTATGAATGTAATCCTTGAGGTATCGGTGAAAGATATCTTAAAGGAATTAGCCAATAATACCACCAATGTGGTATTTAATGAGGCTTTGAAGCTAGCTGATGAGAATGCTACTCAAAATCAGGAAAATTACCTCAACAACTTCTTGGCGGCTTTCGCTCAGATTAATGAAGAGCGTGGCGCTAACCTAAAGTTAAGTGATGCCAGCATCTTCGGAACCAAGGAGATGAACGATAAATTGGGATACAATGCTCCCGATAGTGAAATTAGCGCTGAGCTGCGTTCACAGGTAAATGCTTCCGTTGAAAATGTTTACACCGTATTACGTGCCCGTATCGACCAGTTTGGGGTGGTGCAGCCTAATATTCAACGGTTAGACGATGGAGGACGTATCCTCGTTGAGCTACCTGGAGTTAAAGACCCAGATCGAGTAAAGAAATTACTTCAGTCTACTGCCGAGTTAGAGTTTTACGAACTTTATGAGGGCTACGAATTATTAAACTTCCTCGTTCAGTCGAATGAGCGTTTACGCGGCTTAGTAGATAATCCTCGTGCCGAGGCGGTTGCCGATACTGCCCTTACTAGCGATGATACCGAGGGAGACTTCCTTAGTAATGTTGAGACAGTTGAGGAAGAAGGTCTAGAGGCCGACTCAAGTTTAGTAGATAGTACTGCCGTAGCTTCTATTGATACTGCGGGTGAGGCTTCAGACAGTGCAGCGGCATTTAATGAATTTAACCCCATGTGGGAGGTGCTCGCACCTAACGTAGACCGCGAATCGGGTCAGGCCAATATTGGACCTATCGTGGGTGTTTCTCGCGTTAGCGATACAGCTACCGTTAATGAATATTTGAACAATCCGCGTATTCTAGCGCTCTTGCCAGGAAACATGCGCAATGTGAAATTTATTTGGACGGCTAAGCCTGATGAAGGTGGTGCTTTGTATCTCTTAGCTGCAAAAACCGACCGCGAAGGAAATGCTTCATTAAGTGGAGACGTAGTGGTTGATGCCCGTCAAGATTTTAACCAGCGTAATGAGCCGGTAGTTACCATGAGCATGAATGCTACAGGTGCTAGTCGTTGGGCAAAATTAACCCGCGAAGCGGTGGGTGATCCAAGTAATGAAGACGATAACCGCTCGGTAGCAGTAGTTCTTGATAACTTGGCTTATTCTTTCCCACGTGTGAACAGCGAAATCACCAACGGTAATACCGAGATTGTAGGTAGCTTCACCGTAAATGAAGCACAGGATTTAGCTAACATTCTTAAAGCAGGTGCTCTTCCTGCTCCTGCACGTATCATTCAGGCGGATATTGTAGGACCAAGCTTAGGGGCCGAAGCGATTAGCGCTGGACTCTGGTCTTTCGTTATTGCCTTAGGTATCGTGATGGTTTACATGATATTCTATTACAATGGTGCTGGTGCAGCTTCCGATTTGGCGCTGATTGTAAACATGTTCTTCATCTTCGGCGTATTGGCCTCTTTGGGAGCCGTATTAACTTTACCAGGTATCGCGGGTATCGTGCTCACCATTGGTATGGCAGTAGATGCCAACGTGCTTATTTATGAGCGTATTCGCGAAGAACTTAATTTAGGTAAAGGTCTTCGTTTGGCGATTGAAGATGGTTATAAGCATGCTTATTCATCCATTATTGATGCCAATGTAACGACCTTCTTAACTGGGGTTATCCTTTACGCATTTGGTACTGGACCCATTCGCGGTTTTGCCACTACCTTAATCATCGGTATTCTTACCTCATTGTTCTGTGCCATCTTTATCACCCGCCTGGTATTTGAAGCGCGCTTAGGGGCTAAAAAATCGGTAGCTTTCTTTACTGGTGTTACCCGTAATGCCTTCACTAAATTTAGCATTGACTTCTTAGCCAAGCGTAAAATTGCTTACGCCATTAGCGGTCTTATCATTTTAACCGGAATTATTTCCCTTTCCACTCGTGGTTTGAACTACGGTGTAGATTTCGTAGGTGGTCGTTCTTACCAAGTGCGTTTTGATCAAGCCGTGAACTCGGTGGATATCCAAACTAAATTAGGCGACTATTTTGTGAACGAAGATGGAACCAAGGTATACCCAGAGGTGAAAACCATCGGTGAGGCTTCACAGGTTATTATTACCACTAAGTTTAAAATTAACGAGAGTGGAAATGAGGTAGAGCAGGATATCAAGACTCGCTTATACGATGGAGTTGTTGGATTCTACAATGAAGCGCCCAGTAAGGAGGACTTCTTCTCTGAGGCTACCGGTGCTGCTGATATCGGTGTGGTTGCCGAACGTCAGGTTGGACCAACCATTGCCGACGATATCAAGTCTTCTGCCGTATTGGCGATTATCTTCTCTCTAATTGTGATTTTCCTTTACATTCTAATCCGCTTTAGCAAATGGCAGTTTAGTGCCGGTGCGGTAGCTGCGGCCTTCCACGATGTATTGATTGTATTATCACTGTTCTCCTTGTTATACGGTATTTTGCCTTTCTCATTGGAGATAGATCAAGCCTTTATTGCAGCGGTACTTACGGTAATTGGTTATTCACTGAACGACACCGTTGTAGTATTTGACCGTATTCGTGAGTATATGCGCACCCACAACAAGAAAAAGGCACTCAATGAAGTGGTTAACGATGCCTTGAACCGTACGCTTAGTCGTACCATCAATACCTCTTTAACGACCTTCTTTGTATTGTTAATCATCTTCTTGTTTGGTGGTGAAGTAATCCGAGGATTTATGTTTGCCTTATTGATTGGTATTATCGTAGGTACTTATTCTTCCCTCTTCATTGCGACGCCAATCATGATTGATACCATGAAGAAAGAAAAGGAGTAAAATCCTAAAACCTTATTGAAAACCCCGATGTTTATCTCTTAAAGCATCGGGGTTTTTTGGTTAATTTTGGGCCATGACAATATCCAGTCTTCCATTCTTATTCTTCAGCATTAGCGGCGGCGAAATTGTGGTAGTGCTTCTGCTGGTCATCATGTTTTTTGGCGCCAATCGCATCCCAGAAATTGCTCGTGGAATCGGGAAGGGGATCCGCGAAGTACGCAGCGCTACCGAAGACATCAAAAATGAGATTAATAAAACCAGTTCTGGTTCGGACATCAACAAGTTCAAGGAAAAAATAGAGAAGGAGAAAAAGGAAATCGAGGAGATTACAGGTTCTATCAAGCGCAATAAATTCTAAATATGGATTACATCCTGGTGATTTTAGGGGTGGTCCTATTGCTTTTTGGCGGCGATTGGCTGGTAAAGGCTTCGGTAGATATCGCTATTAGAGCAAAGATTTCTTTGTTGGTAGTGGGCATGACGGTCGTAAGCTTTGCTACTTCAGCTCCCGAGTTATTGGTAAGTCTTAAAGCCGCTATCGACGGCCACGTTGATATTTCTTTTGGGAATGTTATTGGTTCCAATATTGCCAATATTGCCTTAATCTTAGGCTTAACCGCCATGGTTTTCCCGATGAAAGTTAGTGAGCGCACCATTCGAATAGATTGGGCAATCATGTTTTTAGTTACCCTATTATTGTTTGGCTTCCTTTGGAATGGCATGCTTAGTTTTTGGGAAGCCTTGGTGCTCTTTATCTTACTGGTGCTGTACAATCTTTTTCAGATTCGTAGTTCTCGACAAAGTCAGAAAGATGTAGAAGTGCCCAGCACCAAACTATTAAAGCTGTGGAAGATGCTCTTGTTCCTGGCAGGAGGAATAGCCGGCTTGCGCTTTGGTTCGGACTTTTTAGTAGAAGGGGCCGTTAATATAGCTCGAGATTGGGGTGTTAGTGAACGTGTGGTAGGACTTACCGTGGTTTCAATAGGTACTAGTTTACCCGAATTAGCAGCTTCTTTAATTGCAAGCTTTAAAGGAGAGCAAGATTTATCCTTAGGTAATTTAATAGGTTCCAACATCTTTAACATTCTGGCCGTATTGGGGATCACCGGATTAATTGTAGATCTGCCAGTACAGAGTGAAGCCCTTATGCGTTTTGATTTTCCTTGGTTAATTGGCATCAGTTTCCTTTTGCTGCCTCTTATGCTCTTTTTTAAACGGGCGGTTATTACGAGGTGGCAGGGTTTTTTAGTTTTCGCGATGTATACCCTTTATTTTTTAGGGGTGATTGGAGTTTATTGAGGTTTTTACGGAGATTCGATTAGGTTATTAAGGGGGGTGTTTGTAAAATTTAATGGTTTTTGGTTGGATTGAGCTAGTTCTCTATTATTTTTGCCAAAAATTATTGAGATGCCTCAAATTCGATTTAGTTCATTAAAAGAAGCACAGCGTAGAATGCCCCAAGAAGTGGAGCTTCCTTACACGCGTGTTTCGGAAATCTTTGGAGAATATACTTTCAACTTTCGTTCGATGAAGGAGTACATGACTCCGGAAGCGTATAAAAGTGTGATGTCGGCAATGAAACGCGGTAGCAAGATTGACCGTAGTGTTGCTGACCAAGTAGCCTCAGGCATGAAGGCTTGGGCTATAAATAAAGGGGCAACCCATTATACCCACTGGTTTCAACCATTAACAGGAGCCACTGCCGAAAAGCACGATTCATTTTTTGAGCCTACTGGCGACGGGCAGGCAATCGAAAAGTTTAGTGGTGGCATGTTGGTGCAGCAAGAGCCAGATGCATCAAGCTTTCCAAATGGAGGAATCCGAAATACTTTTGAAGCCCGCGGTTATACCGCTTGGGATCCCACTAGTCCGGCCTTTATTATGGGGCGCACCCTTTGTATTCCTACAGTATTCGTAAGTTATACAGGTGAAGCCTTAGACTATAAAACACCGCTATTAAGAGCATTGCAATCGGTTGACAATGCCGCAACTGCAGTTTGTCAATACTTTGACCGTAATGTGCGCAAAGTGACCGCTACTCTAGGTTGGGAGCAAGAGTATTTCTTGGTTGATACCGCTTTGTATCACGCTCGTCCCGACTTAGTACTTACCGGCCGTACCCTTTTAGGGCACGCTCCTGCAAAGGGTCAGCAATTAGACGATCACTACTTTGGTTCTATTCCCGAGCGCGCAAGAATGTTTATGCGCGAATTGGAAATGGAGTCTTACCGTTTAGGTATTCCCGTAAAAACCCGTCACAACGAGGTTGCTCCCAGTCAGTTTGAGCTAGCTCCAGTATTCGAAGAAGCCAATATTTCCGTGGATCACAACTCCTTAATTATGGATGTGATGGATAAAGTGGCACGTCGTCATAACTTCAAAGTATTATTACACGAGAAGCCCTATGCTGGTGTTAACGGTAGCGGAAAGCACAATAACTGGTCCTTAGCTACCGATACCGGGGTAAACCTTTTAGCTCCAGGTAAAACACCAAAGAGCAACTTACAGTTCCTTACCTTCTTCATTAACACCATTATGGCAGTGTATAAGAATGCCGATTTACTGCGCGCTTCTATTGCTACTGCTAGTAATGATCACCGTTTAGGTGCAAATGAGGCGCCTCCTGCCATTATCTCCGTATTTATTGGTTCGCAATTAACGGCCACCTTGGATGCGCTTGAGCAATTGGAGAAAGGAAAATTAAGTCCCGAGCAAAAGACAGATCTTAAGTTAAACGTGGTAGGTAAAATTCCAGAAATCCTTTTGGATAATACCGATCGTAACCGTACTTCTCCTTTCGCCTTTACCGGCAATAAGTTTGAATTCCGTGCTGTAGGTTCTACTGCTAACTGTGCTCAGCCCATGACCGTTTTAAATACGATCATGGCCGCTCAGCTACGTGAATTTAAGGTAGCTGTTGATAAGCATATCGAGGATGGAATGAAGAAGGATGATGCCATCTTTAATGTTCTTCGTGACTACATTAAGCAAAGTCGTAACATTCGCTTTGAAGGTGATGGATATTCTGATGATTGGGCTGCAGAAGCAGAAAAGCGTGGTTTAAGCAATGTGCGCACCACCCCACATGCCTTAGACTTCTACGTAAGTGACAGTGCACTTTCCTTATTTGAGAATAATGATGTAATGAATAAGGTAGAGGTACACGCCCGACATGAGATTATGTTGGAGGAGTACCAGATGAAGATTCAGATTGAAAGTCGCGTTCTGGGCGATATTGCGGGTAACCATGTGGTTCCAACGGCAATTAGTTACCAAAACAAGTTGATCCAAAATGTACGCGGTCTAAAAGAAGTACTCCCAACAGAGAAGTTCAACAAGGTTGCTAAGGATCAATTGGCAATGATTGAGAATATTAGCGAGTATATCAGTACCATCATTTCCGAGAAAGAAGCGATGATTGAAGAGCGTAAGCGCTGCAACGCGATTGAGGATAGCCGTGAACAAGCTATTGCTTATTGCGAGCGTGTTATTCCTTATTTTGAGAAGATTCGCTACGCATGTGATAAATTGGAACTTTTGATTGATGACGAACTTTGGCCATTGCCAAAATACCGTGAATTGATCTTCATCTAATTTTAGATACTAATCACTATAAGAAAGCCGTTGGTCACTCCAATGGCTTTCTTTTTTTAAAAGCCTTGAAAACTCTAGACATTGCGAATAAAATATTTAACTATTTTAGCGCCTTACTGATCAAAAACCATAGCGGCATTTATGAGAAATTCTCGTCTTGTACTCGCGATATTTCTAATTTCTTCTCTCAGTTTTAGCGTGCAAGCGCAAGATCCTCCCGGAGACCCAAAGCTTCCGAAGGAGATTCAAGAGGCTTATGAAGCCTTTGATGCAGAGGAGTATTACTACGCAATCGAATTGTTGAAGGATGCGTATAACGAGGCGAAGGGGCGAGATCAAAAGTCGGAAGTGCTCTTTAAAACCGCGGAGGCTTATCGCATGATGAATGAGTATCGTGATGCGGAGCAATTCTACAACAAGGCGATTAAAGTGGGTTACAAGGACCCCGTAGCCATTCTCTTACGTGGAGATATGCTTAAAGCTCAAGGAGAATACGAAGAAGCGATTGAGGTTTATCAGGAATACAAGAAAGCAAATCCAACCGATCCTCAAGGTGATATAGCTATCGAAAGTACTCGCAGGGCTATTGCTCAAAAAGATCGCCCGAGTCAGTACCAAGTGGATAACATGAAGGAAATTAATAGCCGCGCAATGGACTTTGCGGTTATGTACGGTGGTGATCGCCGCGAAACAGATGTCCTTTATTTCGTGTCCTCTCGCGAAGAGTCCATCGGTAATGATGAAGATGGTTGGACCGGTGAGCCTTTCATGGACTTATACAAAACTCAAGCTGAGCGTAAATCACGCCGCGGTCGTCGTAGAGGAAATGATGAGGAAGAGGAAGTGAGCTATGCAGACCTCAAGTGGTCGACTCCAACCTTACTTGATGAAGAAGAATTTTTAAACAGTGAGCACCACGAAGGAACCGCTGTTTTTGATAGCCGCAAAAAAGAACTTTATTTCACCCGTTGTATTGCCGAGAAAGACCAGGAATTAGGTTGCGGAATTTATAAAACCGAAATGGTGGGTCAATCATGGAAGGAGGCGGAACGCGTAATCGTGGGCGGTGATACCATGGCCAATATTGGTGACCCGGCTTTTTCTCCTGATGATAAGTATTTCTATTTCGTATCCGATGACTTTAACAGTCGCGGGAAACACGACATTTTTGTAACTACATATGATCGTCGTTCCAAAACATGGAAGACGCCGCAGAATTTAGGAACCGTAGTAAATACCCCGGGCTCTGAACGTTTCCCGGTGATTCATGGTGACGGCTACCTGTACTTTGCTTCTGATGGACACCCGGGTATGGGTGGATTAGATATCTACAAAGTGAAATTGGGCGAGGATGGTTTACCAGAAGGGGAGCTCATTCATATGGAGTATCCGATTAATTCGAGTGCCGACGATTTTGCTTTGGTTTGGGAGCCCGGCAATGAAACTAAAAAGGGATTCCTTTCTTCCAACCGTGACGGTGCCCAAAAGCGTAGCGGGTCTAGCGAGAATAGCGATGATATTTGGTCGGTATACCGCACGCCTTTAGTATTTAATATCGAAGGGGTTGTATTGGATTCCGAAGAAAAAACCCCTATTCCTGAGGCTACCGTAACGATGGATGGGTCGGATGGTTCTTCAGTGACCGTTACCGCCGATGAAAATGGCTATTACATTTTCGACGATACGAAGGTGATGGAGAATGTGAATTATAAGCTATCATTCTCAAAGAAGAAATACCTTTCTGGAACAGGTGATGTAACAACTATCGGATTTGAAATCGATGCCTTCGAATATGTGCCTTCGGCCGGTTACTTTATCAAGCGTATTCAGTTTAATAAGGAATTAGACCCAATTAAAAAGCCCATTGTATTGCCTAATGTGCTCTTTGCCTTAGCATCATGGGATTTGAATGCGCAGTCTATGTCCTCTCTGGACACTGTGGTTGAAATATTGAATAATAATCCCAATATCACCATTAGTATGCGTTCGCATACGGATTATCGTGGTACTGTAAAAAGTAACGAAATTTTATCAGGACACCGCGCAGATACCTGCGTGAGTTATTTGATTTCCAAAGGGATTAACCCCAAGCGATTAACGGCTCAAGGTATGGGCGAGGGCGAGCCCTTTGTGATTCCTAAAAACTACAAGGGCTTCGGTCATGAGCACTTTACGGAAGGTACCGAGCTTACCGAGCGTTATATCAATACTCTATCTCCTGAGAAGCAGGAAATCGCGAACCAGATTAATCGTCGTACCGACTTTAAAGTACTCAGTGATGATTTTGTTCCCGAGGGTGGTGAAGAGACTCCTGAAGGGGTGGATCCACGTGATGTAATTGAAGCAGCTCGTGATGCGGAAGATGAGCCTGGGGAAATTTACACCCTAAGTAAGCGTGAAAGCTTTGGTGCCATTGCCCGTAAGTACAATATGAATATGCGTGACTTTAAAGCCCTAAATGGCGGTTTACGCGGGGTGCGCCCATTTGTTGGTCTGCAGTTAAAAGTGGAGGCAGAAGGTAATTACGAGGAATGGGATGCTACGCATTATCAGGTACAACGCCGAGGCGAGGACCTTAAGGATATTGCTAAGAAGCTTGACGTAGATGAAGATAAACTGGAAGAATTGAATCCTCAATTAGAAGAGGTGGATATTCAGCCCGGTCTCTGGATTCGCTACAAGTAGCAATTCTAAATATTATAAAGCGCCCTGCGGTTCAAACTGCGGGGCGCTTTTTTATTTTTGCAAAATGGAAGAGCAAACATCAAAGTACAGCCAAAGGGGCGTTTCCTCACAGAAGGAGGACGTGCATAAGGCCATACAGAATTTAGACAAGGGCTTATACCCTAAAGCGTTCTGTAAAATTATTCCCGATTTTTTAAGTGGGAGTGAGGAGCACTGTGTTATTATGCATGCGGATGGCGCTGGCACTAAATCGTCTCTGGCCTACTTATATTGGAAGGAAACAGGCGACCTCAGTGTTTGGAAAGGCATTGCTCAGGATGCCCTGATAATGAATATTGATGATTTGCTGTGTGTTGGTGCTGCCGATGTACCCATTTTAGTATCATCAACTATTGGACGTAATAAAAACCTCATTCCAGGGGAGGTGATTTCCGCTTTAATTCAAGGTACTCAAGAATTAATTGAGGAATTAAACCGTCAAGGGCTCAACTTAATTTTAACCGGAGGGGAAACAGCTGATGTTGGCGACTTAGTGCGCACCTTAATAGTTGATAGTACCGTTACCGCTCGAATGAAGCGTAGCGAGGTTATCGATAATGCCAATATTGGAGATGGACAAGTAATTGTGGGATTGGCCTCTTACGGGAAAGCGACTTACGAAACGGACTATAATGGCGGTATGGGAAGTAATGGCTTAACCAGTGCCCGCCATGATGTATTTGCCCACTACCTGGCTGAGAAGTATCCGGAGTCCTTTGATCCTCAAGTACCAAAGGACTTGGTGTATAGCGGCAAATCGAAGTTGACCGACGCTGTGGAAGGCAGCCCCATTGATGCTGGTAAATTGGTTTTATCTCCCACCCGAACGTATGCACCAGTAATTGCAGCGATATTGGCTAAGCACAGGGCCGCCGTGAAAGGCATGGTGCATTGCAGTGGTGGGGCGCAAACTAAGGTTTTGCATTTTGTTAACAAGGTGCATGTTATTAAGGACAATATGTTCGATACTCCCCCTTTGTTCCGTCATATTCAGGCTTCATCCGGCACTTCATGGAAGGAAATGTATGAAGTGTTTAATATGGGGCATAGAATGGAGTTATACTGCAGTCCCGAGGCCGCAGAGGATATCATCGCTATAAGTCAATCATTTAATATCGATGCTCAGGTGATCGGTAGGGTGGCTTCCGCTGAAAAGGCGCAAGTAAGCATACATTCGGAGCATGGAAGCTTCGATTATTTTAAGAGCTAAACTTCATGCAGGAGAAATTAGATCAAATTAAGCAGCGATTCGATGAGGTGAACGACCTCATTATTCAACCCGATATTATTGCGGATCAAAAGCGCTACGTTAAGCTTAATAAAGAGTATAAGGACCTCAAGCAGGTTGTGGATGCCCGCGCTCAGTACATGGAGTATCAGGAGCGCCTAGCTGAAGCGAAGGATCTGATGGCGAATGCCGATGATGCCGAAATGCAAGAGATGGCTAAAATGGAGCTAGATGAGATTACTCCCGCGCTAGAGGCCTTGGAGAATCAAATACGCTTTATGCTCATTCCCAAAGACCCGGAGGATGAAAAGAACGTTGTTTTGGAAATTCGAGCTGGTACTGGCGGGGATGAGGCGTCCATTTTTGCGGGGGATTTAACTAAAATGTATACCCGCTACTGCGAAGCTAAAGGCTGGAAAGTAGAGGTGGTAGATTACAATGAAGGAACCATGGGCGGCTTTAAAGAGGTGATCATGGAGGTTTCGGGTGAAGATGTATACGGTACGATGAAGTTCGAAAGTGGGGTACATCGCGTTCAACGCGTTCCTGCTACCGAAACTCAGGGAAGGGTGCATACCTCGGCCGCAACAGTTGCTGTGCTACCAGAAGCAGAAGATGTTGACGTGGAGTTAAATCCAGCCGATATTGAGATGCAAACTTCCCGTTCCGGTGGAGCTGGTGGACAAAATGTGAACAAAGTCGAAACTAAGGTTCAGCTTACTCATAAGCCTACCGGTATTGTGGTTGTTTGTCAGGTAGAACGCACGCAGCTAGGTAACCGCGAAAGAGCCATGCAAATGTTGCGGACAAAGCTCTATGAAATGGAATTGGAAAAGCATAATAGTGCTATTTCAAATAAGCGAAAGACCATGGTTTCTACTGGTGATCGGTCGGCTAAGATTCGCACCTATAACTATCCCCAAGGAAGAGTTACTGATCACCGCATTAATTTAACCGTTTATAATCTTTCAGAAGTGATGAACGGGGAGATTCAAAAATTTATTGATGAGTTGATGCTCGCTGAAAATGCGGAGCGATTAAGGGAAGGTAGCGAGGCATAGGATGAATAGAAAAGAATTAGAACTTCAGATAAGGAAGAAAAAATCAGTGCTTTGCGTTGGTTTAGATACGGATATAGAAAAAATACCTGAGCACTTATTGAAGGAGGAAGATCCGATATTTAGTTTCAATAAATCCATTATTGATGCCACCCATAAATACGCCGTAGCCTATAAGCCAAATTTAGCTTTTTATGAAGCCGAGGGCCTTAAGGGCTGGAGCAGTTTGGAGCGTACGATGGACTATATCAACAAGAATTACCCGGAGGTTTTTACCATTGCGGATGCGAAACGAGGCGATATTGGAAATACTTCTCAACGCTACGCTAAGGCCTTCTTTAATCAATTTAACTTCGACTCATTAACGGTTGCCCCGTATATGGGTAGCGATTCTGTTAAACCCTTTTTAGGTTATCCGGGGAAGTGGGTGATACTCCTTGCTTTAACCAGTAATCCGGGTGGAGCTGATTTCCAATTACAGGATACAAAAGAAGGGCGAAAGCTTTACCAAGAAGTTTTAAGGCAATCCTCGGCTTGGGCCACTGAAGAAGAATTGATGTATGTGGTTGGGGCGACAAAAGCTGCCCATCTTAAAGAACTTAGGAGCTTAGTTCCTAATCACTTTCTATTGGTCCCTGGAGTTGGGGCTCAAGGTGGATCAGTAGATGAGGTTATGGAGTATGGCCGCTCGAGCAATGGTATGGGGCTTCTGATTAACTCCTCAAGAGGCATTATTTATGCTGATAGGGGTCGAGACTTTGCAGTAGCCGCGGAGCGTGAGGCAGAAAAATTGCAAATACAAATGTCTGCCTGGTTATAACTATAACTTAGTGTTGTGCTTCATGCGAAAAGGCCTACGCTCAAACAGGCACGTTTGCTTGCCCCAACACACAAGCTTACACTTCGCAGGCAAAAGAGCCTGTTTTTTCCCAGCCCTCCTAAAATTGACTGACAAGAAATTTTGACAGTCAAATTATAATCTTAAATTTGTCATTCGTTGACAAGAAAATAAAATCAAGTCCAATGAAGGAAAGTTTTGGAGAATATATAAGGCAACTGAGAAAGTCTAAGGACTACACTCTGACGCAACTTGCCGCAAAATTGAATATGGACTCTGCAAACCTGAGTAAAATTGAAACAGGCAAAAGAGAATTTGACGAGAAACGATTGCAGCTTTTGGCGAATGAATTTGGACTTGACCTCAAAGAATTAAAAGATGAATATTTCAGCGAGTTAGTTGCTAAAAAACTGTATGACAATCAGTGCAGCGACAAAGTGTTTCAACTCGCTGAAGAAAAAATTAAATACATGAAATTAAAGAACACAAAACAAGCGAAATTAAAACTGACTAACTCATGAAGCTATCAAGAAAAAAACCATATTACAAAACAGAATTAGGAGCAGCATATCTTGGGGATAGCTTAGAGTTAATGAAGAAAGTTCCTGACTCCTCAATAGACTTAATTCTAACGTCACCGCCCTTTGCCCTGACTCGTCAGAAAGAATATGGAAACAAACAAGAGCAAGAATATGTGGATTGGTTCCTAAAGTTCTCAGAACAATTCCATCGAATTTTGTCTGATGAAGGTTCGTTAGTTATTGATTTAGGAGGTGCCTACATTCCTGGCTATCCCGTTCGAAGTATTTATCAATACGAACTTTTAGTAAGACTATGCCGAGAACAAGAATTTTATCTTGCACAAGAATTTTATCATTACAATCCTTCAAGACTTCCAACTCCTGCCGAATGGGTTACTGTTAGGAGAATTAGGGTAAAAGATTCAGTGAACGTTGTTTGGTGGTTATCTAAATCACAATATCCAAAAGCCACAAATAGGAATGTTCTTAGACCGTACAGCGACAGTATGAAATCATTGATTAAGAATGGTTACAAAGCTAAAATGCGTCCAAGTGGACACGATATTTCAGATAAGTTTCAAAAAGATAACGGAGGTGCTATCCCACCAAATTTATTAGAACTTGCCAACACAAATTCAAACGGAAAGTATCAGAAGAAATGCAGAGAAAATGGAATTAAACCCCACCCCGCGAGATTTCCAGTGGGATTCTCAGACTTTTTTATCAAATTCCTCACTGATGAAAATGATGTAGTACTTGACCCTTTTGCAGGTTCAAATACTACAGGGTACTCCGCAGAAAAATTAGGAAGGCAGTGGATTTCATTAGAACTAAATGAAAATTATTTAGAAGGAAGCATTTTTAGATTTTCTGATGAAAATTCTTTGTTTCCAGACAATTTAGTTGTTTCTGAACCTTTGGAAAAATATATCACGCTAGCTCATGAAGAAAAGTGATTTACCATTTGGAAGTGAATTTTCCCCATCACAAATTTCATTGCCCCAAATCCTTGAACTTGCTGAAAACAATTCGGGTGATTGGAAAGCGTTTGAAAAGGATGTGAAGAATGAATATTTCGAATCAAACAAAACAAGTGATTATAACAAAGGAAAGTTGGCTAATAATGCTAAACTTGGAATGATAGCCTATGGCATTATCAATCGAGATGCAACCTTTACCCAATTTGGTGAAAAGCTATTTTCAATAAGAAAAAACGAAAAGAAGCTTTACGCAGAATTAGCAAAACATATTCTTCTCAATCTGCATGGAATGACCTTCACCACCTGTATTCAAGACATGATGGCTTCTGGTGAAGCAGTAAATCTCACAACTTTGAGAAAAGGATTACAAAATAGGGGGATTCACTATCCTGCAGGAGGGAAACACCCGAGCATAATGAGACTATGGCTTGCTAAGGCTGGTGTCTTTCATGGTACATCGTGGAGGGTAAATGAAGACAAAATTGAAGAAGTCTTGGGAATCAGCACTGATGCATTTGTTGAATTAGCTGAATTTGGTGATGAGCAGAAAGCATTTATTCTTGCACTTGCAAATACAGGTGTTAATGATTGGCAGCCTGCCAATGAGATTGCTAAGCTGGCCTCAGCTACATATGGCGTTCAATATCCAGAAAAGAGTTTGCCAAAATTGGTTCTTAATGGCTTAGAAGAAGCTGGTTATATCGAAAAGAAAAAAACCACCACAGGCAGAGGCGCAAAACCGTTTTTAGTGAAGCCTACATCTAAGCTTGAACAAGAAATAATAGAACCTCTAATTAAACAGATTATTCAGCAGAGTGATCCCAAATTACATAAGCTACTTAAACGGCCACTGATCGAGATTCTTGAGGAAATAGACTCAAAAAACAGACACGTCCGTGGATTAGCTCTTGAAGCACTGGGTTTTAAGCTAATGATGCTGTTGGATATGAAATATGTTGCCACACGCCTAAGAGGGCAAGCTACTGGAGGTGCGGAAGTTGATTTAATTTTTGAATCTGACAGACTGGTCTATTCCCGATGGCAAATTCAGTGTAAGAATACTTCAGCGGTCTCTCTTGATGATGTTGCTAAGGAAGTTGGCTTAACACATTTTCTTAAGAGTAATGCAATCATAATGGTATCGACTGGAAAAATTGGATCTGAAGCAAGAAGATATGCCAACAAGGTTATGGCTGATTCGAATATTGCCATAGTAATGATGGATGGTAACGATCTAGACTTGATCAATACAAATCCTCCTTCGATATTAAAAGTATTTCAAAGGGAAGCAAAGCACGCTATGAAATTGAAACAACTGGATATTACCTGACAACCAACAGCCACACACATCGCCAAACCGCACAAGCCAACCGCCCGAACCAAAGCTTGTCAAAGAGTGTGTCTGAGCCACCGCACGGACAAAAAAGAAAAAATCACGAAAGCACAACATTGTATAAGCGTAATGCGGGCTCCACGGGTAAAATTGAGCTTTTTTGCTCTTAATAAACTTTGCGTTAGGCGGACAGTGAATTGCTCCGAAACCCCGCACTACGCTTATACTTGACCGTTGGCCTTTTTTTGATCCAATGGCAATTTCCGAATGCATAAGAATAAGATGCATTCAAATTTTCTTAGCGCCCTTCGAGCAAATTAACCTTGGGGTCTACGACAGTACTCGAACCTTACAAATTCAAGCTATTCAAGGGGCTAATGGTTGCTATGGTGATACCCAGGGCTTGCAACAGGTTACTTGGGTTAGAGGTAAGCCAATTCTAGGTCCGATTTGGCATTATTGACCACGCATCTTATCAAGCAAATTACTTAGTTCTTCGGCTTCCGTTTCACTGAGTTTATCAAAGCTATCCTCAATCATGTGCTCTTTTTGATCGAGCGCTTTTAGCTTCTTTAAGCCTTCTTCTGTAATTAACACATCCACTAGCCGCTTATCGTCGGGGCAGGTTTGTTTGCTTACCAGATCCTTTTTGATTAAGCGATCAACGATTCGAGAAGTATCACTCATCTTGTCCAACATTCGCTCTCGAATTTGCAAGGTGCTTAAGGGATCAGGATGACTTCCTCTTAAAATTCGTAATACATTGAACTGTTGTTTAGTAAGGTCCTCACCATTCAGCATTTCCCGTATTTGTTCGTCTAGCCAATTGTTGGTAAATAAAATATTGATGAAAGCCTTTTGATAAGCGTTTCTAAAATGACTCTGCTTAATCTCTTCTTGAATACCCATACTGCTAAAATATAATTTGCCTTAACAAGATGAAATAGTTTAATGTTTAAACACTAAAAAAGGATGACTGAGGACTTCCTTCACTACTTATGGCGTTTTAAACGGCTCAAGCCGGATCCCTGGCATAGCACTCAAGGTCATAGTATAAGTGTGATTCATACAGGCTTTTACAACGAAAACAGCGGCCCTGACTTTTATGAGTCTAGAATTCAAATCGACAATCACCTTTGGATTGGTAGTGTGGAAATTCACCTTAAAAGCTCCGATTGGGATCGCCACCGTCATCAGTTCGACCCCGCCTATAACAATGTGATTTTACACGTGGTATACGAGTGTGATAAGCTGATTAGCTGTGCCAATGGTTTACGGCCGATTTGTCTCGAGCTAAAGGGACTGTTTGATGAGCAATTGTATTGGCGCTTTGAGCAACTCTTGCAGCAGAAAAAAGGCATTCCCTGTAAAATGGTATTCCCCAGCATTAATGGTCTAGCCAAACAGGAGATGTTAGACCGCTGTGCCGTACTTCGATTACAATCAAAATCTCAATCTTTTAACCAAGTATATCAAAGCAGCCAAGGAGACTGGCACCTAATTTTATACTGGGCCATTGCCCGAAGTTTAGGAGGGAAGGTCAATGCCTTGGCGATGGAGGCCTTGGTCAATCATTTACCGCTCCGTATTTGGCAGCAGTATCTTCATCATGATAACCTGCGAATGATCCTATTTTTGGGGTGCTCCGGAATTCTCAATCCCCAGGATGAGGTTTCCGCTGTTTGGCAGCGAGAATTCAACTTCCTAAGGCATAAACATCAGCTACAAACTATGGACGATTCTCAATGGAAATACTCGAGAATGCGTCCGGCGGCATTTCCTGATCGGCGGATCGCACAACTAGCCGCAATCTTACCCATGGCGCTAAACTGGTTTTCTGAAATTCGAGAAGGCAATACCGCAGCTTGGGAAAGCATACATTGGCCTGAACTTGATGGCTATTGGCAGCACCGCTATCGGATTGGCCATATCAGCGCTAAGCGCATTGGAACACGCTGGAGCGAAAGCCTACAAACCCATCTAAAAATCAATGTGTTAATCCCTGTCCTGTTTTTTTACGGTCAGAAAGTGGGAAACCAGCAGCTATCGGAGTCTGCTTTCCAAGTTTTACAAGAAATGCCTGCAGAAGACAATAAAATAGTACGGAGCTATGAACAATTGGGTTTATCTATAAGTTCAGCATTTGACAGTCAAGCGCTTTTAGCCTGGTACGAAGAATACTGTCGGCCTAAAAAATGTTTAACTTGCACTCTTGGGAAGGAGTTGTTAAACCAAGGATCATGATGGAAAGATTAAGGAGCTTTTTTGAACGCTGGGGATTTGAAGTTTGTACCCGTTCTGGCGAGCGAATGGGCATTGCACCAGGAGTGGTACGTCGATATTTTATATATACTTCCTTTCTGACTTTTGGCTCTCCGGTAATTCTTTACCTGGTTTTAGCCTTTTGGATTCAAATTAAAGACCATCTGCGGAGTCGACGACATTCCGTTCTGGATATATAATTTCCCTTGAGCCAAACCACCGTCCTTTTTAGATTTCGAATAATAGCCACCCTTCTCGGAGGGCTAACCCTAATTGGCTTAATAGGATATATCTGGATTGAGGATTATTCTCTTACCGATGCCTTTTACATGACCGTCATAACGGTAAGCACGGTAGGTTTCGGAGAAGTACATACTTTAAGTCCTGCGGGTCAGTGGTTTACCGCTTTCCTTATCATTGCCAGTTTTGGTACCTTCGCTTACGGCCTTACACTGCTCACCCAAGTACTCATCTCAGGGGAATTGGTGGCCGATTTAAAACGTAGGAATTTGAACCGCAGCATCAGCAAAATTGAGAACCACGTTATACTATGTGGCTTTGGACGAAATGGAAGGAGAGCCTTGCAAAAACTTATTGCCTACGGGCAAGATGTTTTAGTCATTGAATCTGATCCCCAAATTATTGAACAGTACCTCAAGCCTTTTGATGTATTATATCTTGAGGCAGATGCCACGGATGAAGACACCTTAAAACAAGCGGGTGTGGAACGGGCTAGGGCCTTAGTTTCTACCCTAAGCAAAGATGCCGATAACCTCTTTGTGGTTATTTCCGCTCGATCATTATCCCCTAAAATTCGTTTGATTAGCCGGGCTTCCTCGGAAAGTACTGAGCGTAAATTACGTGCTGTTGGGGTTGATTCGGTAGTGATGCCAGAGGGCGTGGGAGGTGGACATATGGCCAGCTTGGTGATGAACCCCGATATTGTGGAGTTCTTGGAACACCTTTCGGTAGAAGGTTCTTCCGATAGCAATCTCGAAGAAATTGAACTCAGTGATTTGCTTGGTGAATCCCGCTCTTGTACCCTTAACGAATTGCATATTCGTCAGCGAACGGGCTGCACCATTATTGGGATTAAAAACCCCGAAGGGCAATACTTTATTAACCCTAGCAGTGAAGAAATACTACGACCTAATTCTAGGTTATTTGTGCTGGGGAATGCTGAACAAATTAAAGCCCTAAACGACCTCTTAAGAGAGCAAAACGCTAACCCTATCCAAAAAAACACATGAGAATTTTAGTAACCGGTTCAAACGGACTCCTCGGTCAAAAGCTTGTACATCAATTAAGCCGCGATAGTGAGGTGGAATTGTTTGCAACTGCGCGCGGTGAGAATCGACTTAATCATCAAAGAGGATACGTTTATCACAGCATGGATATTTCTAATCTCGACGAGGTTTTAGCTGTGTTTAAAGAAGTAAAACCTGAGGTGGTAATTCATACGGCGGCTATGACTCATGTCGATCAATGTGAGGATGATCAAGAAGGTTGTCTTAAGCTGAATGTCGAAGCCGTTCAATACATTATTGCAGCCTGTAGTCAAACAAAGTCCCATCTAGTTCATTTAAGTACTGATTTTATTTTTGATGGCTCGGAAGGTCCCTTGGATGAAAATGCCATTCCGGCCCCTGTTTCTTTTTACGGGGATTCGAAGTGGAGAGCGGAAAAGTTGATTCAAGCTTCTACCGTACCCCATGCCATACTGAGGACGGTACTCGTATATGGGGTGGCCGAAAATATGAGCCGCAGCAACATTGTCCTTTGGGCCAAAGGAGCTTTGGAAAAAGGGAATACCATAACTGTAGTCGACGACCAGTATCGAACCCCTACCTTAGCCGAGGACCTGGCGCAAGGTTGTGTATTGGCCGCCAAGCAAAAAGCTCAGGGAATCTATAATATTTCAGGCCCTGATTTTTACAGTATCATTGATATGGTTCGCGAAATAGCTAGCTTTTGGGGTTTTAATCAGGATCTTATTAGTCCGGTATCATCCACTACTTTAAATCAAACTGCTAAGCGGCCACCCAAAACGGGCTTTATCATCGATAAGGCTAAAAAGGAGCTGGGGTATCAACCTCATTCCTTTAAAGATGGGCTCCGATTGGTAGACGCCCAAATTAAAGCGGAAAGCGCTAATTAAAATTGGAAACCATGGATTTTCAAAATATTGAAAGAGTTCTAGTTCTAGCTCCACATCCCGACGATGGAGAATTTTCCTCCGGTGGTACTATAAAGCGCTTTACTAACTTGGGTTTAGAGGTACATTATGCTGCTTTTTCGCCCTGTATAAAGTCCTTACCGGAAGGTACACCCGAAGATGCCTTATGGAAGGAACTGGCTTCTGCAGCGAAGATTTTAGGAATTCCATCAGCCAATATTATCACTTTCAACTATCCAGTACGAGACTTCCCAGAACATCGGCAGGCAATATTGGAAGACCTCATCAAATTAAAGCGAAAGCTCAACCCTGATTTGGTTCTTTTGCCAAACTCCCAAGATATTCATCAGGATCATCATACGATTTACGAAGAGGGTTTACGGGCCTTTAAACATAGCCGAATGCTAGGTTATGAGCTTCCGTGGAATAACCTGAACTTCACCAATAACTGCCACATTAGATTAGAGCGCGAGCATATCCAAGCTAAAATGGAGGCCTTAAAATGCTATGCCTCGCAAAACTTTCGCAACTACATGGATCCGGAGTACTTTTTTGGCCTAGCAAAAACCAGAGGAATTCAGGTGAATGCAAATTATGCAGAGGCCTTTGAGTTAATTCGCTGGATTATTTAAGCTTCTTGCTGAAAAGCCTTAAGAGCAGCTTCTATTTCAGGTTCCTGGCCTTTCAATAAGACTAAGTCTTGAACAGCCCAATTAGCATCAAAAACTAATTGGTCGTACTGCTTTTCTTGAGGGTCGAGGATAAGCAGACTATTTCGGTTCGAATCTATAACAATAAAAAAGGCTCCCCAAGGAATCGCATTTTGCCACCATTCCGCAGCCCCCATTTCCTTGGCCTTGTTACTTAAGTTGTTACCCGAATAAATGGTGATTTGATCCTCTTTCTTTATCCATAATTCACCACAACCCGTATTGGTGGCCAATAGTTCCTCAGCTTTTACTTGAAAACCACCATGTGGGTTTTTTAGGCCTTTCATTTCAATGCCACTTTCACCATTATTTCGGTTAATCTTCCGAACACTGCCTTCATGGAACAGAGTGGCCAGAATGTTTCCATCTTTATGATAGCTAGCCGTATTAATAAAGGCCGCTCTTTGGGCAGTAGGTAAATGATCTTTTTGCGGGTCGGCGATATGGATATGTTCCACTTGCTCCGATTGCCATTGTTTCACCTGCTCCGCATCTCTACTTAGGAGGACCGTTTGACCTTGAGCTCCATGCGCCTTGTTTAAGCCATGCTCCCAGGCAAACCATTCCCAGGTCTTTTTAGCGCTGGGGTATTCGTACTCAAACAAGGCATCAAAGCCGCTGCTACTAACCAATACACGATCCTCATAATCGGGATGAAAGGCCACCGTATGAATGTAGCTAAACCAGGGATCACTGAAACTATGCAAGCCCTTTTGATCTAAAACAATCACCCGATTTTCGAGTGATATTGCTAAGCGATCACCGCCCGAACTTAATCCACGAGGTTCTTTTAAATCGCCTATTAAGTTTAAAGTTTCAATTTGGCCTTGATGCAAGCGAACTTTGGCCAATCCACCTAGGCTTACGGCTCTTCTTTCCACGCTGCCGCCTTTGCCCGATTTATTCTGACGGGAGGCTAGGTATCGTTTGCGAATAGCGGCCAGATCGAAGCTTTTTATACTAAGAAGTAAATCAACTTGAGGGTAGAAGTCCGTATTGCGACTCCATTCGGATATTTGCTGCTTTTCAAACTTCACAGATTGTCTAGTATTTGAGCTAGCTTTTTGGCGCTTCCTTCTCGTGTATAGGCCGCACTAGCTTCGCGATCTAATTTAGGAACCACACCATTATTGGCTTTCCAAGTTTCGTACAAGTTTCGTATTCGCTGGCGAAGATTTTCTCGGTCCGAATAGTTAATCGTTTCCCCTCTTTTAGTTTCTCGGATAAGGGCTGCTGCATTGCCTTGGGGTGGACCAATGGAGATCATTGGGCTTCCGGAACCCAAATATTCAAATAATTTTCCCGTAAGGATAAGATGATTGTCCTTGGTTTGGGGTACAATAAAAATTAAGGCGGAGCAATCCACCATTAATTGGGTGGCATAATGATGGGCTTGATAACCATGTGCCAGCAAATTTCCTGCTAAACCTAGCCTTTCGATAGACTCCATAACTCCAGGGTCAATATTACCCACAAAGTCTAGCTGCAGGTCCTTAGCAAAATGGGCATCCTCTTGAGCAATATCTGCTAAAGCTTGCCAGAGGGCTTGGACATTTTGATTGGGCTTAAAGTTACCCGTGTAGGCGAGGCTGAATTTTTCCGTTTCTTGCTTGCTAGGCTCTGGAAGGTCCTTAGGGTCATAGCCATTATTGAGGATATCTACCGTTTTCGCTCGATCGGTAAACTCGGCCGCTAAACCTGGACTAACCGTTAAAACTCGATCGGCCGATTTTAGAACGAGATCTTCTAAGGCTTGGTCTTTGACCTCAGTTCGCTTGGTTCTAGGAAAGTGCTTATTGTAAAAAATATTTACCCAGGGATCGCGAAAATCGGCAAGCCAAGGAAGACCAAATTGTTTCTTTAATTCCAAAGCGGCTAAATGGGTGCTATGCGGTGGCCCAGTGCTAATAATTGCCGAAATAGCTTCGGTTTTCAATACCTCTTGGGCAGCCTTAATTAGAAATGGGTTCCAACCTTTTCGGGCATCAGGAATGAAAAAATTAGCCCGGATATAATTCATGAGCTTTTGAATTGTACCAGGGTTATGGGTAATGCCAATACCTCCGGTGCTGGCGGTTTTTCCTTTTTTACCCTTCAAAAGGGCGTAGGCTCTAAAAGGGTCCCGAGCTTTGGTGTGAATTATTTGCAAGTCTTCTGGAACCTCCGCCAATAAACTTTCATCGGTACTTGAAGCCACGGGCTCTGCCGGAGTAATAACAACGCAGTCCCAGCCAAATTCCCTCAGGTAAACTGCATTTTTTAACCAGCGCTGAACTCCTGGTCCACCAGAAGGCGGCCAATAATAGCTGAGCAGGAGCACTTTTTTCACTAGGCGGCGACTTTCTTATTATCTCTAATTAGAAGGACGGGAACAGCGATAATGATAATTAAGGAACTAATTAAGGCGAGGGTATTTGCAGTTCCTGAAGCGGTATCTACATAACGCATAGTAATGGTATGTTTTCCGGCAGGAACTTTAATGGCTCGCAGTAAATAATTGGCCCTCAATAAACTCACTTCTTCGCCATCAATCTCCGCAATCCAGTTTTCGGGATACCATATTTCGGAGAACACAGCTAAGCTACTTCCGTCCGATTGATAGTCATAAACCAATTCTTCGGGGTCGTAGCTCTTTAAGCTAATCGTACCATTTGAAGGTTTTAAATCACCAACCTGCTCTGCATAATTGCTGCGCATAATCGCAGTTCGACTGGGGTCGAAAGTACTCACAGCGGCCAGTTCTTCATCTGCAGTAGCAACCGACTGCACATTGTTCACCAACCAGGCATTGCCTAAGCGTGCAGGGTTTTCAACTGGAATAGGACCGTTCTTGCCGGATGCTATTACAAAGCGAGTATTGAGCATATTTAGGGCATTAAGACCGGTGAAAGCTTGAGGTCCTCTAACTCCTCGACTAAAATTGCTTTGCAGCCTTTGGATATCGCTATACATTTGGGATTCAACGAGCTCTTGATAAATTTTCATTTTGGCTCCATGGTATCCTCCGAGGCTAAAGTGAAAGAAGCTTGTAGAAGCATCGTTAAAAGTATTAACGGCCAAGTTCAAAGTGCGGAAGTAAGGGTCTTTCGCATACTGTGCCATGATGGCGCGGTCAGCAGGGCTTGGTTGCACGCCATAATTCTCTTCAACCCGTTTAGCGTCGATGAAATTGTCGCTGTTTAAATAGCGCTTGTTTACCGAAAATAAATCGAGCACAATAAGGATGGAGAGTCCAATTACCATGAAATTCCGAGCAAGAAGCCCTCTTTGGTACAAGAATAAAATAAGACCTCCGAAAAGCACAAATAGTAGGGAGCGCATAACATCAGCTTTAAATATGCTCATCCGCGCTTCTTCAAGAGCTGTAATGAAATCATTGGCTTGATTTTGATTAAAGCCGGCCTCGGCCAAAGCATTTGGAAGCTCTGTGGCTTCTTGGGTGCTAAGGAAATCATTGAAGAGCCCGGGGCTCATCAAATTCAATAGCAAGAATAGGGCAATTATGCCTGCTGCGGCTTGTAAAACTACTCCACGCTTATAGGTTCCGCCAATCCACAGTTTCATTTCCGATTTCCAATCGGAGCCTTGGAACTTGCTGATTCCGGCTAAGGACAGAATGGCTAGAATCGGTAAAATTAGTTCTGGAATAACCATAAACGAGGATACCGCTCTAAACTTATTGTAAAAAGGAACATTATCAAGAAAGAAGTTAGTTAATCCTTCAAAATTACGTCCCCAAGCCAAGGCCATTGTTAGCATAAAAACTCCAAGAAGTAAATATCTTAAACTACCCTTAGAAAAGAAGAATGATAAAAAGGCCAAGAGAACAACAATCACCCCGGCGTAAACAGGTCCAGATGTTCCTGGCTGATCGCCAAAATAAGTATTTTGGCTACCTACTGCTTGCTTTAGCCTTGGGTCTACTACGTCCATGGCTTTTTGATTTTCTCCTAATCTTCCGCTAGCGCCTCCTTTAAAGTTAGGAATAACTAATGTGAAGGACTCAGAAATACCATAGGACCAATTAGTTACATAGTCACGATCTAGGCCTTCAGTTTTATTTTGTTGATTATTTGTTAATTCACTTTTCCCCCGAATAGAGTGCTTACCATATTGATAGGTATTGCTCAAATAGGGTAGGTTGGCTGCAACAGCTAATAGACCGGCAACGAGCAATAATCCCGTAGCTTTTAAATAACTAGGCATTTGCTTTTCGCGCTGCGCTTGCACTAACTCCCAAATACCATACGGAATCGCTAGAAATAAGAAGTAATAGAACATTTGAGGATGTCGAGCGGTGAGCTCCAAACCAGTAAATAGTGCGAAAATGGCTGCTCCGCTCAGAATTTTCCGTTGTCGATAAGCATATACCATACCGGCCAGAATTCCCGGTAGATAGGCCATTGCGTGGATTTTTGAATTATGACCGGCTTCTAATAAAATTGTAAAATAGGATGATAATCCGTAGGCCAGGGACCCAGTTATAGCTATTCGAGGGTCAAGTTTAAAAGCCAAAGCCAATATGTAGAATCCAATCATTAAGAGCAAGGGATAGCCAACAGCCGGAGTGAGGGTCTTGGTAAAGGCTTTAGGAATATATTTTAGAAGTTCCCCTCCGTAAACTGCTGATATGACATAAGTTGGCATTCCCGCGAACATCACATTGGTCCAGAGGATTTGACGACCTTGTTCTTTTCGGTATTTGTGCACTTCCGATGCCGAGCCTTGATATTGTTTGATATCATTTTGCTCGATTACTTTACCACTAAATGCAGGGGCATTAAAAATAGCCGTTACTCCGAAGAAAATGGCAAGGGCGATGAGGTGAATTCGAGACTCTTTGAACATGCTAAAAATTTGGATGTCCAAATATAGCTAAATGCCCTAGCCACATAAATTATCGGCTAGAAGGTTTTTTGGGAAATTCCTTTCCTATTTTCCTTGCAAGTGCAAGGCAAGGTGATGGGCGATGCATTGAGCACTTTCGCCATGGCCAAAAAGGAGGGGGAAGCGATGCGATTCATTCCTGATAGCCCTAAAGTTTTCGGCTAAGCTCTCTGGACTGCAAAGCAAATTGCTGCCACTTTCTAGGAGCTCTGTCCATTCGGTATTCTCGCGTAAGGTGAGACAAGGTCTTTTGGCAAAATAACTCTCCTTTTGAAGCCCTCCGCTATCTGTTAAAACCAAACTTGCTCGCTCGAGCAAGCCTAAAATTTGAAAGTAGCTCAGGGGTGGTAAAATCTGAGCGGGTAAATTCAGGTTTTGAGCAGCTAATCGTTTTTGCGTGCGAGGATGCAAAGGACAAACTAAGCGAATCTCCTCTGCTAATTTCTGGAGCTCCCGTACCCACGATTCAAGCCTATCGGGCTGGTCAACATTTTCCTGCCGATGAAGGGTGAGTAAAGCGAATCTAGACGGTAATACGACCCCCTCAGCTAGGGTTCTTTTTTCCCAGTTCTGTAAGAAAAGATCATACATCAAGTCCCCACATTCGAAAATTTGGGGGTCCGAAAAACCTTCTTTGCGCAAATTTTCAGAAGCTGAAAAACTGGAGGTAAAGCAAAGGTCACTAATTCGGTCGGTCAAAACGCGATTAATCTCCTCAGCCTGGTTTGGAAGATAACTACGCATTCCGGCTTCAATATGCACTAAACTGAAAGCTCCTTTCTTTGCAGCCAAGGCACCGGCTAAAGTGGTATTGGTATCTCCAAAAACAATAACTAAACCAGGTGCTTCTTTCTTTAAGATGGGTTCCAGCGCCTGCATCATTCGGGCCGTTTGATCAGTGTCGGTACCGCCGTGAATGTCTAAATTATGCTTGGGCGAATCCAAACCCAATTCCTTAAAAAAGTTGCCGCTCATATTGGCATCGTAGTGTTGTCCGGTATGAACCAAGACTTCTTCAATGCCATGATTTTTAAGCGCTTTACTTAGGGCCGCTGCTTTTATAAACTGTGGGCGAGCGCCTAATATGGTGACCACCTTCATTTTTGGCTGTCTTCCTCTTTAACCTCTTCGTAATCGATGTACTCGCCAACATCCTTATTATCACGGGCTTTTCCGGCGCCATTGGTAAAAATGCTTATTCGGCCTTCCGATTTCCTTGCATCTCTTTTGCGATGCGCCTCCTCGCGTTCTCGGTAACCTTCTTTAAAAGGTTTCGAAAAAAAGTTGCGCAGCAAATAACGCAGAAGGAAGATGAAGCTAATGATAAGTAGAAAACGGATAATCAAGGCGCAGCTATTTACTTAAGTACAAGTTTCGTTCGGCATATATTTTCTTGAAAACAGGATCTCTTAAACTATCAATAAAGTAGATTTTCTCGCCGGTCGATTTCATTTCTGGCCCCAGGTTTTTGTTTACGTTCGGGAATTTGTTGAACGAGAATACCGGCTGCTTAATTGCCCAACCTTTTCGTTTTGGTTGAAAGTTAAAATCCTTAATCTTCTTCTCTCTTAACATCACCTTGGTGGCGTAGTTCACATAAGGTTCATCATAGGCCTTCGCGATAAAAGGAACCGTTCTGGAGGCCCGAGGATTCGCTTCGATGATGTAAACCTTATCATCCTTAACCGCAAATTGAATATTAATCAGCCCCACGGTATTAAGTGCTCGCGCAATCTTGCGGGTGTGATCTTCAATTTGCTGAATAATTAGATCGCCTAAGTTAAATGGTGGGAGGGTGGCATTGGAGTCTCCGGAGTGAATACCGCAAGGTTCTACATGCTCCATAATTCCCATAATGTATACATCTTCACCATCGCAAATGGCATCTGCTTCAGCCTCTATAGCGCCCTCTAAATAATGATCTAGAAGCACGCGGTTACCAGGATAGGCTTTAAACAGATCTACTACGTGGTGCTCTAATTCGTCTTGGTTAATAACGATTTTCATTCCTTGTCCACCAAGAACGTAGCTCGGACGCACCAAGATAGGGAAGCCTAAATTGTCGGCTAGCTCTCTGGCCTCATCGGCGTTGGTAATTACGCCGAATTTTGGATAAGGAATCTCATTGTCGCGTAGGAGTTCGGAAAAACGTCCGCGGTCTTCAGCCAAGTCAAGACTTTCATAACTGGTTCCAACGATTGGAATTCCAAAGCGGTCTAATTTCTCAGCCAACTTTAAAGCGGTTTGGCCGCCCAACTGAACAATAACGCCGACCGGTTTTTCATGTAGGATGATATCGTAAATATGCTCCCAAAAAACGGGTTCGAAATACAGCTTATCCGCAGTATCAAAATCAGTCGAAACCGTCTCAGGATTACAGTTAATCATGATGGTTTCGTAGTCGCATTCTTTAGCGGCTAATACGCCATGCACACAGCTGTAATCGAACTCAATGCCTTGTCCAATTCGATTTGGACCCGAGCCCAGCACAATAATCTTTTTTCTATCGCTGGCTTCCGATTCATTTTCAACGCCCAATTGACCTTCTGCGGTTTGGAAGTCATATTCGAAAGTTGAGTAGTAGTAAGGAGTTTGGGCGGGGAACTCAGCGGCACAAGTATCTACCAGTTTCCAAACCCGATTAATGTTTAGCTCCGTTCTTTTTTGATGCACTTCACTTTCCAATACCCCAATCATGTGGGCAATCTGACGATCGGCAAAACCTTTAGTTTTTGCTTCCAAGAGTAAATCTCTCGGTAAACTTTCTAGGCTGTGATTTTCAATCTCCTCCTGTAATTGAACCAATTCGTAAATCTGGTTCAGGAACCACATATCGATCTTGGTAATGTCGTGAATTCTGCGCAAAGGAATGCCCAGTTGCATGGCATCATAAATCATGAATACCCTATTCCAAGAGGCTTTTTCAAGGGCCTCCAGTACTTTGTTTTGGTCGGTTTCCCCTTTGCCATCGGCCCCTAAGCCATTACGCTTAATTTCTAGCGATTGGGCGGCTTTATGGATGGCCTCCTGAAAGGAACGACCAATTCCCATTACTTCACCCACCGATTTCATTTGTAGACCGAGGCGACGATCGGCTCCTTCAAATTTGTCGAAATTCCAACGTGGGATTTTTACAATCACGTAGTCGAGAGTAGGCTCGAAATAGGCAGATGTGGTTTTGGTAATCTGATTGTCGAGTTCGGTAAGGTGGTAGCCAATGGCGAGTTTCGCAGCAATCTTAGCAATCGGATACCCCGTAGCCTTAGAGGCTAAAGCTGAAGATCGAGAAACCCGAGGGTTAATTTCAATGGCCACAATTTCTTCCTTTTCATCCGGACTAACGGCGAACTGTACATTACAACCTCCCGCGAAATTACCGATGGAGCGCATCATATGAATGGCCATATCACGCATGCGCTGATAAGTAGTGTCGGAAAGGGTCATGGCAGGCGCAACCGTTATCGAGTCGCCAGTATGGATCCCCATCGGGTCCATGTTCTCAATAGAACATATGATAATCACATTATCATTGGAGTCCCTTAGGAGCTCTAGTTCAAACTCCTTCCAGCCCAATAAGGCTTTATCAATCATCACCTCATGAATAGGGGAAATTTCCAGTCCCCGACTAAGAGATTCTTCAAATTCTTCTTTGGTATGGACGAAAGTGGCGCCCGACCCACCTAGGGTATAGGAAGCCCTAATACAGAGGGGGAAGCCAAATTCTTGGGCAATTTCCTTTCCCTTTAGAAAGGAGGTAGCCGTTTTAGCAGGCGCCATTCCTACCCCGATTTTGCCCATTAACTTGCGGAATTCTTCGCGGTCTTCCGTGATATTGATGGCGTCGATATCTACTCCAATAATTCGTACTCCATACTCTTCCCATAAACCATCCTTATCCGCGTCGATACAGAGGTTTAAAGCTGTTTGTCCGCCCATTGTAGGCAACACAGCATCAATCTTTTGTTCCTTTAAAATTTTCTCGAGCGAGGAAACCTCTAGGGGCAATAAGTAAACATGATCGGCCACCACATTGTCGGTCATAATGGTTGCCGGATTACTATTAATTAATGAAACCTCAATTCCTTCTTCCCGCAGCGAGCGTGAAGCTTGAGATCCTGAATAGTCAAATTCGCAGGCCTGACCGATTACAATAGGGCCGCTTCCAATAATTAGAACGTGTTTGATTGAAGTATCCTTTGGCATGGTAGGAGTTTGAGTTTAATTGCGAAGCTAGGGTAGAAAAGGCAAAAAAAAAGGTGCTGCATGGCAACACCTTGAAAGATAATATTATATATCCAAAGACATCTTAGCCTTTGTAATTTCCTTCGCTAGAAACGCTAATCTTTTTGCGCCCTTTGGCACGACGAGAAGCTAATACCTTGCGGCCACTAGCGCTAGACATACGCTCACGGAATCCGTGCTTGTTTCTTCTTTTACGATTTGAAGGTTGAAAAGTACGTTTCATAGTTATCTATTTTGTCGGCTCCTCGCCGAGGTGCTGTCGTTTTTCGGGCTGCAAATATAAGTTGATTTTCGAAAAACAAAACCATAAAAGGGAAAATTTTAATTCCCTGTAAAGAGGCATTTTTAGGCTTCTTGTTTTTCCAATTCCCGCTCTCGTTCTTCTTGTTCTATTTTAATGCTTGCTATGCTTGCATTTAGCTCAAAACCAATAATCAAGACTAAGGCGTTGAGGTAGATCCATAGCATAATTACCATCAAGGTTCCGATGGATCCATACAAGGTATTGTACTGGTTGAAATTCGCTACGTAAAAGCTGAATAAATAGGAACTCAAGAGAATTAAAATAGTAGCCAAAATTGCCCCTGGCGAAAAGAATCGCCATTTACGTCGGCCAGAAGGGGCGAAATTATAAAGCAGTACAATTCCGATAAAAACCACAAAAACCAATAAACTATATCGGGTAAGCTCTACAGCATAGGACTCCATGGCCTCCAAACCAAAGAAGGCGAGTAGGGCATTAAGCACATCAGAACTAAAAATAATGATGATAATCCCGATAATGAAGTTCACTGAAATGACTACCGTTAAACCGAGGCTTACCAAAAGCTGCTTCCAAAGGGAGCGCTCTTCAATTTTGTGGATGGTTTGATTAAAGTTGCTGATGATAGCGCTCACGCCATTTGTGGAGAATATCATCGCCAAGAAAAAACCGACCGAGAGTAACCCCCCCCTTTTATTATGCATTACATCGTCGATGGTTAAATGCACCGCATCGTAGGTGTCAGGAGGTAGCACCCTTTGAAAAACATTAAATATTTCCGATTCGAGCGACTCTACTGGAAAAAACGGAATAAGCGTGAAGAAAAAAATGATTCCGGGAAAGAGCGCCATAAAGAAGGAAAAGGCGATAGAACTAGCACGACTGGTCACACTGCCCTCAATGATCCCTCTAAAAAAGAAGATTGAAACATCATACAAACTCAAACCATCAAACAAGGGTAGTTCTATTTGCTGGGTGCTTCTTGCCAGCTGTCGGCTGAGCCAATTCCACTTTTTAATTAGGGCCTTCCACATCTTTACAAAGTTAGAACATCGCTATGATTTCTTGAGGTTTCCGACACTTAGCCTTTTAAGAATTTGAAGACCTTAAAATCGTCTAAAGCCTTGGTATATTTATAAAGGATAATCACCAGTACTAAGGACCAAAGGTTGCCAATTACTAGGACGGGTATAATGCCATCCACATATTTATGAACCATCTGCACCCCAAATAAGCTGAGGCCAATGGCTATCGCTACAATCCAAAACTCTTTACCAAAGGGGAGTAATTGATAAAAGCGATGCACCAGGTATATTTTAAAGAAGTTAAAAATGCTTAGAGCTAATAAACTGGCCAGAGCAGCACCTACAATACCCATCTTGGGAATGAGCCAGGCATTGCCAACAATGGTTAGAATAATGAGCACCAAGCCACTGTAAAAATTGTAGGACTGCTTATTGCTCACGGTTAAAATCATTCCGTTGGTTCCCGTGGCGCCTTTAATAATCTCACTCAAGCCAATAAAGAAGACAATAGTGGCCGCCCCATCAAAACGATACTCATAAGGTAAAATGAGCATGGCAATATCAAAATTGCTCCACACCACTAAAAATAAAAAACCCGTGAGCGCCAATTGGGTAAGAGCCGATTTCTTGTAAAGTTGATTGACTTCCTTCATGTCGTTTCGCGCCCAGGCCTTAGACATAAATGGGCGAATACTTACGATTATGGATTTTACGGGCACGGCTACCACGGAGCCAATAAAAAAGGCGATACTGTAAAAGGCCACCGGCGCTTCTCCGAGCATCGTCCGAATCATTAAGATGTCAATTTTGGAAACCACTAAAATGGAGGCACTGGCCAACATTACAAAGCCTCCGTATTTTAAAACTTCCCTAAGGTCAATGGTGCTAATATTAAAGTTCCACCTGGGCATGTCGGGCAGGGCGTACCAAGCCACGGCAAGCAACTGAAGTACATATCCTATTCCAAGTACGAGGTAAAACTCATCTTGTCCTCCGCCATAAGCACATAAAATTAAAGCCGCCAGAATTATTAAACGTCGGAAGGTGTTTTTTAAGAATTGCGGGAAAATGACCTTGCTGTAATTCTGACTCAGGCTAGCGAATACCTCAAAAAGCAACATGCTGAGACTTACCAGCAGTAAGTAGGATACCGAGCCCATCCAATCCGGGTTAAACTGATAAATGACCAAGGCGGCAAGACTTAAAACCAGACTGCTAAGGAAGGTGGCCAGCAAGCTTAAGGTCCAAAAGCTTTCTTTTTGCGCTCGACTTAATTTGGGTAAATAGGTGCCAATGGCAATAGGGAATCCGAGATGCCCGAAACTCGAAATAATGGTGGCGGTGGCTAGAAGGGTATTGATTTCACCGTAAAAGTCGGGTTCGTTTAAAAACACCCGAGGAAAGAGGTACATGCCATTAAAAGCCCCTAATAAAACACCTAAATAGGCATTCGCTGAATTCCATAAGGACTGTTTTGCAACTTTACCCATAAATAAGATTAAGAGAGGTATTTATGGTTTACCCATTTATTGAGCATAGCCAAACGCCAAACTAAACGGGCATTTTTACTGGAGCCCTTTTCATAATCTTCAATAACCGACTTTACTTTTTTCTTTATTAAGAAAGGTAGTTCTGCTTTTTTGGTGTCTTCGAGTAAGGGCTTAAAAGCCCCCCTTAACCACTTACTTTCTCCCGGGGTTACAAAGCCCTTTTTATCCTTACGATCGATGATTTCACTGGGCATAATTCCTCGCATCGATTCCCGTAAGACGCGCTTACTCCAGCCTAAATGGAGTTTGTGACTATCCGGTAATTGAAAGCTGTATTCTACCAATCGGTGATCTAAAAAGGGTACCCGCGATTCAATGGAAAAGGTCATGGAGTTGCGGTCCTCATTATGCAATAGACTTGGCAGGGAAGTGCGATTGGTTAATTGATATAAGAATTGATTGAGACGACTTCCGCCAACCGGTTGCCAAAGTTGAGGGTCGTTTTTAGGACCTTTGGCCATAAAAGGCAAATAATACCGATACTCAAATTGGTAAAGGGTTTCTTCTGATACCAAGCTGGAGAGGACACTTTTGCCATAGCTGCCCAAGTGCTTGGATAAAGAGCGCGGTCGTAAATCGCGGAAGGCCTCTAATTCTTGAACAAAGCCTTTGGGGTTTAAGGCAAGCAATTCACCGGCTGCCAAACGGTAAAAAGAATGGTCGTAACCAGCTAGGTATTCATCGGCACCCTGACCGTCCAATAAAACTTTCATACCCTGCTCCTTGGCCAGCTTCATTACAAAGTATTGCGAAAGGGGAGAGCTTCCTGCAGGAGGAACATCAAAGTGATGAAAAAAGTGTTCGAAAGACTCGAGGAGGTCGTTCTGCTTAGGGGACTTGGTAAAGGACTTTAAATTGGGATAGGCATCCCAAACATGTTGAGCCCAAGGCCTCTCATCTACCTCATTTTTGCCGGAATAATATATGGTAAAGGTGTTGAAGTCTAGCTTAGGGTAGAGGTAACCTACGCTGCTGCAGATAGCGGAGCTGTCGAGCCCACCGCTTAAACATCCGCCAACCGGCGTGTCGGCGCGCATATGCTGTTCCATGCTATTTAGGAAAAGCTCACGCCAGTTTTCCTGGGCTTCTTCAAAGCTGATATTGCTTTGCGCCAAGGGCAGGTCCCAATAGCGATAGGACTTAATTTTACCGTGTTGAAGCACGAGGTTATGCGCTTCTGGTAAGGCCTGTAAATTTTGATAAAAGGTTTGATCTTCGAAGGTTAGCCAACCGAGTTGCAGGTACCTTAAAATGTGATCCCTATTGTAGTCTTCCTTAAAGAGGGGCCCTTTTTTTAAGGCCTTGTATTCGGAGCCAAAATAGAATCGACCATTTTCGAATTGATAGTAAAAAGGCTTAATGCCAAAGCGGTCTCGGCTGCAAAACAGTTTTTGTTTGCTTTCATCCCACAAGGCGAAGGCCCACATTCCCATAAATTGACTCACACAGCTTTCGCCCCAATGTTTATAAGCCGCACAAATTACCTCGGTATCTGAGCTTGTGCTAAAAGATAATCCCGCTTTCTCGAGTTCGAGGCGAATTTCTTTGTAGTTGTAAATTTCCCCATTAAAAATCAAGCTTAATCCTTGGTAATGAAAGGGCTGGTTCGCCGCTTCACTTAAATCAATAATGCTCAATCGGTTATGTCCGAAGCTTAATGCACCATGATGCCAAGTACCGCGGTAATCTGGTCCGCGGTGTGCGATGCTTTCTAACATTTTTTGCAAGGTAGACTCCTTTTGGTCTGCCGCCGCTAATTGAGGGTCGAAGAATCCTGCGATTCCGCACATGGAAATGGGTGTTTGGGCAAAGATAAACGGATTGCCCAATCGATTTGATATACTTTGAGATGATTTAAAAGGACAATCTTGCAGCCGTATTGTGGGCTTGAATTAAATTTGCCGCATGGCGATGAAATACAAAGGCATTCTGCCAATTGCTCTTAAGTTATCTACCATTCTCCCTAAAAGACATCCTGTAAGGCGTGGGAGTTCTGATTTCCTTGAACGTCCCTTCTTTGTAGTGAGTAGCGGAAGAACTGGAACCACCTTGTTGGCCTCTATCCTTGATCGTCATCCGGAGGTATTAGTACCCCCCGAGCAATTTGTAATGGCCAATGCTATCATTAAATACCGCTTGCTGAATTACCTGGAGTGGTTGGACCTCGTGAGTATCATCGTGGGTGAATTTGCGCGTAGCAAGGGAACCATGAACTGGGAACTGAAGGTGAATGAACTTATTCAAGATCTCGCCAATTTGCCGGTGGAAGAGCGTTCGCTGGGGAAAATATTTGACGCTTTATTTCGGTCCTACGGTACACAAAAAGGCTATTCCTTTCGTATTTGGGGGGATAAGTCGCCACTGAGTACGGATTATATGGAGCTTATTGCACCGGTGTTTCCGGAAGCGAAGTACTTAGGATTGGTACGCGATGGTCGCGATGTTATCGCTTCGATTTACAAGAAAAACCCAGATGCTGATGTGCCTTACGCAACCAAGAAGTGGAATCATGCTATTGCGATGCAGCGTAAACTGCAAAAGAAACTAGGTCCCGATCAATTTAAACAGGTGCGTTATGAAGATTTGGTTCGAGAACCTGAAAAAATAATGCGTGAAATCTGTGATTTTTTAGAGGTAGAATATACTCCAGCGATTCTAGAAACGCAGGATGATTATTTAGAAAAATTAGGTGCAGTTGGCGATACCGAGGCCTTTCGCAATGTAGCAAAACCGATAAATCCCGACAGCATTGGTAAATGGCGAAAAAATTTAAGTCCCCAACAGTTGAAGGACTTAATGCCGTTGATTGAGGAAAACTTAAAGGCCCTGAATTACCCTCTTGATTAAAAATCTAAAAAAGAATCGTAGGCCTGCGCAATGGCTTCTGGAGCATAGCGATCTTTTATGTAGTGATACATCGCTTGTCGATCAAAGTCTCGATAGGTATCAAGATGATTTTCGAGGGTTTGGGCCAATTTTTCAGGATCTTTATCGATCAGATAACCATTGTTGGGGCGTACAAAATCTCCCGGACCTCCGCAGTCAGAAACAATTACCGGGCAACCATGCGCAATTGCTTCGGCAGTAGAAACTGAAAAACCTTCGTAATGGCTCAACATCACATGCGCAATGGCCGTTTTTAGGGCTTCCACCTTTTCCGATTCGGAAACAAAGCCTAAAAAAGTTACTTGCTTGCCTAGGCCCTGAGCTTCGCTTTCTGCTTTTAATTGGTAGATATCGGTACCACTTCCTAAAAAGTGAAATTCCCAATCCTCTCGCGCCCCTTGAAGAATTTTTAAAGCCGCCAATATTCCCCTAATATTCTTTTGATGATCGCGAAGCGAGGAGATATGAATAAACTTCTTGGGTCCAGACGGATTGGCCCAATTGTCGGGTTCGGAATCGGGTACCTCTATTACATTAGGTAAAATTTGCAAACGAGGAATGCCTCTTTTTCCGAAGGCCACTTTTAAAGCTTGGGAGCTGATGGTTGTTCCCTTCGCCGCACGGTGTATTCGCCCCCTTAGCCATCTGCCGAAAGGCCGGGATTGATCTAAGCCAAGGTCTTCGCGTAAAAAGAGGTCGAGATGCTCACTGATGTAAAAGGACTTGCCCAAAAAGAGCTTCCCGAGCCAAGCATAAATTCCTGCTGGATGAACGACTTCTACCAATCGACGGTCAAAGGGGCCATTTCGTTTTAACAATTCCCTTTCAGCTTGTCGATAAGCCCATAGGGTGTTTAAAGTTCCAAAGCCCTTGCTCAGAACGGTGCATATGCTCAGATTTCCGGAGTGCTCCCATTCTACTTTTTCCTCTTCATTGAGATTTGACTTCCGCACATAGGCCAAAGAAACCTTGTGATGCAAGGCAATGGCTTCTGCTTGTCTTCGAACAAAAATGCCTTTTGTTGGATGATTTGGTTCCGGAAACCAAGAAGCTAGAATGAGAATGTGTTTCAAGGAGGGAGATTGCTATATCTTTGCGAAAGTATGAAGGAGGCTCCTATTTTCATAACCGGATTGCATAAGTCGGGAACCACGCTTTTACGATCGCTCCTAGACGGACATCCCGAATTGCAAGTGATCCCTTTTGAAAGTCACTTTTTCCCCTTGGCTGGATATTGGACCGCCAATGAATACCAATATACCCGTCCCAAAAATTTTGATCCACAGCGTTTCATAGACTTTGTTCATCGCAGCAATACCCTTAGTGATAAGTACGGCGATAATTTTGCCGAAGGTCTTTTGGATGAGCAGGTCTTTCAGCAACATTTCTCACCAGATCCTTCGAGTTCAAAACCCGATTTAGCGCGGGAATATTTTAAGGCCCTACGATTGTCGCTATTTGGCGAGCTTAAAGCTCGAATGGTGGAGAAGTCGATTGAGAATTTTGAATACTACCACGATTTAAAAGCCATTTTTCCGGGAGCGAAGTTTATTCATATCATTCGCAATCCTTACGCAAACTTGGTTTCCCTGCGAAAGTTTAAGAGCATAGGAACGGGCTACCCTTTGCTATCACGCTTGCTTCCAGCCATGCAACAACAGTATTACCATCTTTACCGCAATGCCGGCTATGAGGATTATAAGGTGGTTCGCTATGAAGACCTGGTGGCTGATACTGAGTCGTGCATGAAATCGATTTCCACCTTTTTGGAACTGAACTTTTCGGATGAATTGCTGCAACCTACCTTAGGGGGCAAAGCTTGGGGAGGGAATAGTATGCAGGGGACGCAGTTTAAAAAGGTAGAAGCCCGCAATGATGAAAGCTGGAAAGCGGAAATTTCGGCCTTTGAAATACAGCTCCTAAACCGAGCTATCGCCTTCGTTTTTGACGATTATCAATACGAGCGCCTGGAGGAGAAGGGTAGAATTTGGAAGAAAATGCCCGGAGAGAATTGGCAGCGCTACTTTTACAATCGCCTCTTCACTTATTACTGGCGCTTTTATGAAGCCTTTTAATTAAATAGCAGTCCAATCGAGATATGATTGTTTCGCACAAGCATAAATTCATCTTTATTAAGACCCGCAAAACAGCGGGAACTTCCATCGAAATTGCCTTAAGTGCGCATTGCGGAAAGGAAGATATCCTTAGTCCATTAAACGAGGAGGACGAAAAATTGCGGCGTGAATTCGCAGGTCGGGGAGCACAGAACTACCAACTGAAGTGGACCGATTGGACTCGGCAAGAGTGGCTAAAAGTTTTGAAAACTCGGAAAGCAGCGCGTTTTTATAACCACATGCCGGCGGCCGAAGTAAAGCAGCATCTTAGTGAGGATGTTTGGAATTCCTATTTCAAGTTTACCTTGGATCGAAACCCATTTGATAAGGTGGTTTCCTTGTTTTTTTGGCGAGGTGGATTTGAAAAGTATCCGAGTTTAAGTGACTTTATCCGGGCTGGAGGTTTAGCTAAAATGGACTCCTATGATATGTATTCGGTGAACAAACTCCTGGCTGTAGATAAGGTGTACCGCTTTGAAGATATGTCGGCTATGGCAGCAGACTTAAGTGAACGCTTTGATTTAAAGCCGGCATTAGATTTTGGGGCCCTTAAGGCAAAGGGAGGATTTCGCAAAAAGAAAGACTACCGAGAGCTTTACGACGAGCAAAGTAAGGAATGGGTACAGCAGGCTTTCGCTCGAGAAATCCAGCTCTTGGATTACCAATTTTAGGGAAGCGGTTTAGCCGGAACCCCAACTACCGTAGTATTTGCGGGTACATCTTTCGTCACTACAGCGCCAGCGCCAATTATGGCATTTTTACCGATTTTAAGATTGGGTAAAACCACGGCATTGGTGCCTAGGTAAACTGACTCTTCCAATATAACACCCCCACTAAGGCGTACGCCAGGCATTAGGGAGGCAAAATCTCCAAGCACGCAATCGTGGCCAATACTGCAATGTAAATTGATGTTTACGAAGTCGCCAATTTCTATATTGCTGGTGAGTATACTACCGGCGGCAATTATACAGCCTCGTCCCAAACGGTAACTTTTAGGCTCCATTAAGATTACAGAGGGATGAATTAAAGTGGGGAATTGGAGCGATGGAGAAACTTTGTTTAACAGCTTTTTTCGGGTATTGGGGTTCCCAGTTGCAATCACCGCTACGCCTTTTTCAGGGAGCTCCTCAATTTTGAGCCCGGCTTTAAAATCATCATAAAAATTAAATTCCGAGTAGCCGAGGGCCATGGCAAGTGCTTTTATCTCGCGAGAAAACCCACCGTGTGGGAGAATGTGTAAGCTTGGCTTTTCGAGGCTCATGGTGGAGCAAGTAATTAATAATGCTTCGAAATTGCATCTTTATTTTTTCTCGAACCATCAATTGCGCAATTTTGTTTCCACTAAAAATTTTTAAATGCAAGCCTACCAATCATTAATCAAAGCCGCTTTAAAAGAAGATATTGGCGATGGGGATCATAGTTCTAATTGCGCATTTCCAGAGGGGATGCAAGGGAGGATGAAATTATTGGTTAAGGAGCCAGGTATCATTTCGGGGCTTGCGGTTGCCGCGGCTGTTTTTGAGATTGTGGATCCAGAAATTAAGATGGAAAAGCTAATTGATGATGGCGAGGCAGTGCTTCCTAGCGATATAGCTTTTAAGGTGGAAGGTCCGGCCCATAGTTTACTGCAAGGCGAGCGTTTGGCCTTAAATCTGATGCAGCGTATGAGTGGAATCTCTACTAAAACCAGGAAATTAGTGGATAGCATCGCTCATACTCAGGCCAAATTACTGGACACCCGTAAAACCACTCCCCATTTAAGGGTATTCGAAAAGGAGGCCGTGCGCTGGGGGGGAGGCTATAATCACCGATTTGGCCTTTATGATATGATTATGTTAAAGGATAATCATATTGATTTTGCAGGGGGAGTACCTCAAGCTATACGAAAGGCCTTGGATTATAAGCAGAAGCATGGATTGGATATTCCCATCGAAGTAGAAGTGCGTGATTTTAAGGAATTAGAAGAGGTCCTTGCAGCGGAGGGAGTCTTACGCGTGATGTTCGATAATTTTAGTGTGGCAGACACCAAAGAGGCAGTGAACTTGGTGAATGGTCAAATTGAAACCGAATCCTCTGGCGGAATTACGGGAGCTACATTGGTTTCTTATGCCGAAACCGGGGTAGACTATATTTCGATGGGTGCCTTAACCCATAGCGTGAGTGGTTTGGATATGAGTTTAAAGGCGGAATTAGATGTTTAATTTCCTTAAATCGCTGAGGTAGAATCTGTTTTCTTCTCCTTAAAGTGTAATTTCTACACTTTAATATTCCATACTTGAATCTCTTTTAATATTTTTGGAACGAACTAATGTGAAAACCTGCAAGTTGGTCTTTAGATGAGCTTGAATTTCTGTAACACAAAATGAATGGTATGATGAAAAAGTACACGACGTTTAAACAACTAGCCTTGTCGCTGGGAATTCTTCTGACGCCTGCCTTGGTTTTCGGGCAGCTGGGTACAGATGAGTTTACCGTTGGATCAGATGATGGCTCTTCTTATGGTGGAACGCTTGCCAATGGTTCTTCTGGAGGATCAGGTTTTGGAAACTGGAGTATTACCTATGGTGGAAGCACCGGAAGCTTTATTGGGGATCCGTCCAACAACGGTATGGGTACAACTGGAATCGGAACTACCGCATTTGGATTTTTTGCAACAGGGGCGAATTATTTGAATGCAGTCCGTCCAATAACTGACGGATTACGTGTAGGTGATAAGTTTACCTTCTACTGGGCTGTAAACTGGGATGCGAATACAGGTGCTAAAGGTTTTGATTTACGTGATGGTGGAGTAACCATATTCAATGTGAATATTGGTGGTTCGGCAACAATTACGACTACGAACGGCACGGCTCTTTCTACCTATGGAACTGATGCTATGTTGGTGACTATTGAACGCACCAGTTCTAGCGCCTACAGTTTCTCAATGACGCCTCGGAATGGTGCGGATGCGACTTACACCACCACCATTAACTCTTCGAGTGATATTGATGAATTGCATATCTACATTGGGAACCAGAATGATAACAATGGTAACCGAAACATGTACTTTGGCAACTTCACCAAAACGAGTAAGTATAATATTCCCAATGGTTCTAGTACTAATGCTACGGCGGATGCTACCATTCCATTTTTAGATATTGAAAGTGGTGGTACCGTTAATGTTGCAGCGGGAACGGATTTAACTATTTCGGGAGCCTTAGAAAATGCGGGTACGCTAAACTTGCAGTCGGATGCTACCGGTTATGCCCAAGTTTTAGCCAATTCCTCTTCTGGCGCTGGAACCTTTACCGTACAACGCACCTTTACTGGCGCGGCACGTTGGTTCTACTTTGGTTCACCCTTAAGCGGTGGTACCGTTGCTGATTTATCAGTATCTAGTGGAACCATTAATACCGGAACGGCAGCCAATGTTAACCTCTACTATTATGATCCCGCTACCGCTAATAATGGGGAGGGTACTTGGACTAAAGTTCCCAACACTTCATTTAGCACGGTAAATAATGGTTTTACCATTTACTTAGGCGATGGTTCTACTTTCGGAACCTTACCCGTTACCTTAACCGCTAGCGGAAGTGGTTTTAACGATGGTGCGATTAATATTTCCTTAGACAATAGTAATTCGGGTTGGAACTTGGTTACCAATCCCTATCCTTCAGCTATCGACTGGGATGCTTACCACGATGCTAACGGAACTGACCTTACCTCTACTTATTATGTATACAACGGCAGCCAATGGATTGGTTACGATGCCGGAGCCAATAGTGCATTGAACTCAGGAACCACTTTGATTGCGCCCATGCAAGCCTTTTTCGTTCAGAATACGGGATCAGGAAGTATCAATTTAGCATTAGATAATGGCGATCGTTCGGTGGCCTCTAATCCGGCTCAGAATAAATCGGCTGGTACCGTTCAAGTATTAAAATTGGGTGTTGCTGCTAGCGATGGAACTAGTGACGAAACCTTATTGGCTTTTGATACCCAATACACGGATGGCATTGACGCAGGTGCCGACGCGGAAAAGCGAATGAATGCCAGTGCTTATCCAAATTTATACACTACTTCGGCTAATGGAGATGAGTTCTTTGTGAATAAGCTTAATAGCAGCTTTACCAATAAGTCAGTGCCAATGTCATTTACTTGCGACATAGATCAATCGTACACTATTAGTATTAATGACTTACGTATTCCTGCTTCTTGGTCGGTAGAATTAGAAGATTTAGTGACCGGTTCTAGAGTTGACTTGGTTGCCGGTGATTACCAGTTTTCACACGTCTCAACCAATAGCCCTGAACGGTTTATCGTTCATCTTTACCAATCAGGTGTAGGTCAAGAGGAGTTTGAAAGCAACAACAATTACGCTTACCGTTCTGCTGACGCTTTCAATATCGAATTGGCTAATGAAATGCCAAATGTAGAAGTGCAAATTATTAGTCAGGCTGGCCAATTAGTTTGGCAAGGAGATTATGATAATACGCAAAGGGAGAGCATCAATACTGATGCCTTTGCCAGAGGTATTTATATCGTAAAAGTGTTCTCCAATGGTTCGCCTGTCCTTAACCAAAAGTTGATTAAGTAAAATAGCATTAAGATGAAAAAGTATATTGTAGCATTCTCGATTGTGATTCTTGGCGGTTTAAGCTTATCTGCTCAACCATCTGAAGGTAACCCTGGAGGGGCACCCGCTCCAATCCCAGGTTTGGTATGGCTTGCTGCTGCAGGTGCAGCGGTGGGATATAAGGCAATCCAAAATCAAAAGTCGAAAGAAGAATAATTAGGTTTAGATATAAAGAAAAAAGGCCAGTGGGATTTTCTCATTGGCCTTTTTTATATTGTATTCCCTATGTATCAAAGAATAAAGCGTTTAGTAGATATAGCATTGGCCATCTTATTGTTTCCTGTGTTTCTAGCTTTATTAATACCCGTGTCTTTTTACATTACCCTAAGGCTAAAGGAGTCCCCTTTTTTCCTTCAAAAAAGAATAGGTTTAAACTCAAAAGAATTTATCATCTATAAATTGAGAACTATGCCTTCTCAAAAGCATTTCAAGGGGCCTATTAACTTACCGAAGGATTTTGTTCTCATAAGATCATTGGGGCTAGACGAAATGCCACAACTTCTTTTAATTTTACTAGGCAAAATGTCGTGGATAGGTCCCCGACCGTTATTACCTGAATATCTTAATTTGTATAATTCGGAGCAATTGAAGAGACATGATTGTCGTCCAGGTATAATTGGTTTAGCTCAATTGAAAGGGGCTACTCGAATAAGTTGGCGACATCGCTTGCAATACGATATATTTTATGTGGATCATCTTAGTTTGGCTCTAGACCTAAAGCTCCTATTCCTTTATTTAAAATCAGTAGGACGACTAAGGGACGCTTCCGTTTATAATGAACCATATAATGGTAAAAATTAGAGATTTATGATGAATCGTTTATCCAAGCCAGATTTTGGTAGGGAGGAGGCCATAGCTTTGCAGAAGGCACTCGAAAGCGGTTGGGTAGGTCCAAATGGCCCAGAGGTGCGGGCGTTTGAAAACGAAATGGAACAGTACCTTGGAGGGGATGTGTCCGTTCTTGCTACTAATAGTGGCACCTCTGCTTTACATCTTTCTTTACTTGCACTAGGAGTTGGACCTGGTGATCTTGTGTTGGTTCAAAGCTATGGCTACTGTTCTGCAGCTTTTGCCGTAAGTTATGTCGGAGCAAAGCCAGTTTTTATTGATTCGGAGATTGATACCTGGGGGATGGATCCTAATCAATTGGAAGGGGCCTTATTGAGTCTCAATAAAGAAGGTTTAATTAGCAAGATTAAAGCTATAATCGTGGTACATGTATTTGGAACCTCGGTTCAACTAGGGGCTATTCAAGCTTTGGCTACTAATTATGGTATACCTCTTATTGAGGATGCCGCCGAGGGAATAGGAAGTTCATATAAGGGAAAGGCTTTGGGCACCTTGGCGAATTTCGGAGTGCTTTCTTTTAATGCGAATAAGGTTCTTAGTGCAGGCGGAGGTGGAGCATTGATTTGCAAGTCACATGAACACTTTGCAATTGCAAAGCAATTAGCAAATCAGGCAAAAATACCAGGAAGGACTTACCATCATTCGGGAGTAGGTTATAACTATCTAATGAATGATCTAACCGCAGCATTGGCTAGGGTGCAGTTAAGAAGGCTAAATTATTTGTTACAACAAAGAGCAGCAATAAATGGCCATTATAGGTCAGAATTAGATAGTCAATTTGACTTTCAAAAGCAAGTAAATGATTGCGATTCTAACTATTGGTTAAGTGCAATCCTAGTTCCTTTTTTAATGAATGAGTCGGTTGACCTTACAACGAAAACAGTCGAGTTTAAGAGAGGCTTTCAACCTATGCATCTATATCCAGTTTATCAAAACTGTCGAAGTTTTGGTGTTGAGGTCTCTGAAAGCTTGTATCGTCAAGTGCTATGCCTGCCCTCAGGAAGTGATGTAGACTACCAAGAAGTCTTGAGGCAGTTTAAATTACTTTACCTTAAGTAAATCTGTCTAAAAAAAGGATTAAAAACTGTCCTATGATTAGCTTACTCCAGTGTTTTCAACCTTTTAATGGATTTATCCTCTAGGTACTTTTTTAGGCTAAAACTTTTGATAGAAAGCATTTTCAATGCAGTAAGATTGAAGCTTAGGTGATAGAAGTAATTTAAAGTTTCTTTAAAGCCGGATGCTTTCCTTTAATTAGGTCGAGAGAACTATATTTGCCCGATAAATTCGATGGTGATGATAAGAAAGATAGCAATCTCAATATGCGTCCTAGCTTTTTTAAGTGGCTGCGTTCCAACCAAGAGATTGACTTATTTACAGGAGTCCGAGGATACAGGCTCACAGTATAACTTGCAAAGGACCAATTACAAGGTGCAGCCAAATGACATTCTTAGTATTACCATTCGCTCATACGACCTTGAAACCAGTCAACTCTTCAATCGCAATGATGTTAATCAGCAGTCAGGTTTACAGGCAGGAGATATTTTATTCTATTTGCAAGGTTATTCGGTTGGATTAGATGGTAATATAGAATTGCCTGTTCTAGGATCTATTTCTGTTTTGTATAAGGAGATTTCAGAAATTGAAAGTTTAATTGAAGATGGGTTAAGCGAATATTTTGATGAGGAGGCAGTTTTTGTTAGCGTACAATTAGCAGGTATCCGATACTCAGTGGTAGGCGAAGTAAATAACCCAGGCAAGTATGTAATTTATCAAAATCAGGCCAATATTTTTGAGGCTTTGGCTTTGGCTGGCGATATAACGACAGTTGGAGATAGACAGCGGGTAATGATTGTAAGGCAAACAAATGAAGGAGCTAAATCATTCTATTTGGACTTAACAGACTCTAAAGTAATTAATAACCCGAATTACTTCATCTATCCAAATGATGTCATAAATGTACAGCCTTTACCCCAAAAATCACTTGGAATCGGCACTACTGGTTTTCAAACATTCACTCAGGCCTTATCAGTAGTTGCCTCTACTATCACCCTGATTATTGCAATAAATAGCTTGAACAATTAAGATGAAAGAAGATAAAAATGTTGAGAGCGGCTACGGCTATCCCTCAGGGACTTTGCCAGCAGAAAATGAAGAAGGTGGCTCGATAGATTTTAGACGAATTTTCTTTATGATTTTAGGCAATTGGCCACTAATTGTAGTGAGCCTCACTATTGGAGTGGTATTAGCCTATTTTATCAATAAATATTCAACCCGAATCTTTGAAGTAAATGCTACCTTGATGGTTGATTCTTCGGGTAAAGGTGGAATGGAGTCGCTTATGTCTACCATCGGATACTATAATCCTCGTCTAGATTTTGAGAATGAGGTTATTGTATTGAAAAGTAGGTCTCTAGCGAAACGTACTCTTTCGCAGCTTGATTTTGAGATTTCCTATTTTTCTGAAGGTCGTATTAGAACATCTGAGATTTACCCAAATCCAGATTGGAAAATTGAATATGATACCAACCACACACAAACCATTGGTTCCTACACCATAACTCAAATTGAGGAGGGTAAATTCAAAATCCTTTATCCCAATCCCGAGGAGGTCTATTTCAATGTTGAGAGTCCCGAAGAAATAGAGCAAGTGGTTATGGACCAGCTATTATCAAATTACGCACAGTTTGAAGTGAATTTGAAATTGGGCCAGTGGTACGAAACTGATTACAGTCGCTTTAAAATTGTGAAGGCGAAGGATTATGATAGGAAAATTGAAGTCGGTCAGGCTGTAATTGTGAATTGGGCTACTAAAGAAAGCCTCATTACAAATTATCATAAAGGTATTGAAGTTGAACCATCATCCGAAGGCTCCTCCGCAATTAACATTTCCATTAGAGGAAGTGAAGGTAGTAAGATAAAAAGATATGTAAATGAGCTCATACATCAGTATCAGCTGTTAGATCTAGAAGCTAAAAATAAAACTTCTAGTAAGTCTATTGAGTTTATAACAAATGAGCTTGTTAGCCTTAAAGATACCTTGGCAAAGATTGAGGATGTTCTTAAACAATTCCAGAGTGTTAATCAGGCAGTTAACTTAGGAGAGAAAGGCACTAGGTTATTTGAAGAGGTGTTTACCTTGGATAAGCAAATCTCCGAATTAGAAATCCAAGAGAATTATCTTGATTACTTAAAGAACACTAGTTTTACAGAATTAGGTGAGGACGGTTATTTGGAACCTGTTGGTACAGCGATTGAAAACTCGTCTATAGTTAACATTGTTGGGCAATTAAACACGCTAATTGCAAGAAGAACCACATTGGCCTTTAGCCAAAAAGACAATAGTCCTACCATCCAGGCCTTAGACTTTCAGATTAGAAAACTTCGTCAGACCTTAGAGCAAAATATTGAATCCTATAATGTTTCTTTAGACTACCAATTGAAGGTTTTAAAGGGTAATCGGAATAGACTCGAAGGCGCAATCAGCGATCTTCCCAAAACTGAAATAGAACTCATAGGGATTCAAAGAAAGTTTCAAATAACTGAAAGCTTATATCTCTACTTAATGCGTAAAAAGGCTGAGACGGAGATTGTTTTAGCAGGAAACACACCAGATTCAAAGGTTATTGACCCGGCTTTACTAGAGCGGAAACCAGTAAGTCCCAATAGTAAATCAATTTTTATCACATCGATTTTCATCTCTTTGGCATTACCAATTGGCATTATCTTGTTGTTGTACTTTACTGATAACAAGGTGCGTACGAAAGAGGATGTCGAAGCTATCACTAAAATGCCTATTGTTGCTTTAATTGGGCATAGCGACCGTAGCACAAATCTAGTAGTAGCCGAATATCCAAAATCAAGTATTTCCGAGTCATTTAGAGCTTTACGTTCTAATTCTTCCTATCTCCTTCCAGACAAAGAAATAAAAAGTATGTTGTTTACTTCATCTATTGGTGGTGAAGGTAAAACATTCATTTCCATTAACATGGCGAGTATTTTGGCGGCGGTTGGTAAAAAAACGGTTCTAGTAGGGCTGGATTTGAGAAAACCGAAAATCTACAACGATTTTGGATTGAGTAATGATTTTGGAGTGAGTTCCATCCTCTCTGGACAAATGGAAATGAAGGATGCCTTACAAAAAACCAAATTTCATGAGTTGTACATTATTTCAGCGGGTCCAATTCCTCCAAACCCTTCGGAGTTAATTCTTAGTCCGGAGTTTGACAAATTAGTGGAACAGCTCTATGAGGAGTTTGATTATATCGTGTTTGATACACCTCCCGTAGGATTGGTTGCTGACACTTTTGAGCTTATGAAAAAGGTGGACTACAGTTTTTACGTGGTTCGCCAAGGTTACACTAATAAGCAGCTTCTTAGTTTTATAAACGACCGTTATGAAAACAGAACCTTAGGAAATGTTGCAATAACGATTAATGACTTTACTGTTAATCAAGGTTATGGCTATGGTTACGGTTATGGCTATGGTTATGGATACGGTTACGGCTACGGCTACGGCTACGGTTATGGTTATGGAAGCGCATACTACGGTGAAGATGAAGAGTCTAAACGAAGCTGGTTTAAGCGGAAAAAAACCTAAACTCTTTATTGATAGGCCTTAGAACTGGCTAAATTCATTCTAAATTGCCCGAATTGGAAAAACTTCACCAACTGGTAACAATGTCTATTTGGTTAGGATAGAAGGCTGTATTACTTTTGTTTGAGTAATTTTTTTACTCGTTTTATTAACCTGCGCCTTGTTACCAACACTTTTAATGTGGGAGTGACGAGGCGAAGCCGTTCCAATAATATACTCCATTCTAGGTGTTAGAAACGCTAATTTCTTCCGAAACACGAATTAAGCTTTTGCTTAAGTTCTTTTTGAATGCAGGTGCCCGCGGATATTTGAGGGGACTAGAGGCGGAATTTGCCGAGGGATCCAATGCAATTCGCTTAGAGCTCAATAAGTTTGAAAAGGCGGGAATGCTCGTGTCGAAAATGCAAGGGAATAAAAAGGTGTTTAGTGCTAATCAGAGTCATCCTCTTTTTTCAAACTTGCATGAATTGATGTTAAAGTATGTAGGTCTTGACTTAGTTGTTGAAAAGGTAACATCTAAACTCGGGGATCTTAGTGCGGTTTACTTGGTCGGAGATTACGCGAAGGGTTTAGATAGCGGTATTATTGACTTATTCATTTTGGCTCCGGAGATGAGACATGATTACATGCAGAAGCTCATCAATAAGCTGGAGATGGAAATTGAGCGAAAAATAAGGTACGTGCATTTTGATACCGCAGACGATTTGAATAAATATTTAATTGAGAGACCCCATCTGTTATTGTGGGAACATAATTCATTACTAAAATGAGAGACTTAAGTGAAGTAAGAATCGCCGTAATTGGTTTAGGCTACGTTGGTTTACCTTTAGCGGTGGAATTTTCGAAAAAATATCCAACTGTTGGATTTGATATTAATGCTAACCGGATCTCGGAATTGCTTAAAGGTCATGATAGCACCCTTGAGGTAGCTGATGAAGATTTGAAAAAGGTTTTACTTTCGAATCCGGTGGAGGCCAAAAACACGAGTAAAGGTCTTTATTGTAGTGATGCAATTACGGATATTAGCGAATGTAACGTATTTGTTATAACAGTTCCAACGCCGACCGACCAGCATAATCGCCCGGTGCTTACTCCGCTAACAAAGTCAAGTGAAACGGTGGGTTCTGTGTTAAAGAAAGGGGATGTTGTAGTTTACGAATCAACCGTCTATCCTGGTGTTACCGAGGATCATTGTGTGCCAATTCTGGAGTCAGTATCTGGAATGAAGTTTAATGAGGACTTCTATGTGGGGTATTCTCCCGAGCGCATTAATCCAGGTGATAAGGAACATACTGTAAGCAAGATTCTGAAAGTAACTTCTGGTTCAACTCCTGAGTCAGCAGAGTTTGTTAATAATCTTTATGCTAGCGTAATTACAGCTGGTACTCATTTAGCGGAGAGCATTAAGGTAGCAGAAGCAGCGAAAGTCATTGAGAATAGTCAGCGAGATATCAATATTGCCTTTGTAAACGAGTTAGCAAAGATTTTTAGTCTTATGGGTATTGATACTGCGTCAGTTTTAAGGGCAGCTGGAACCAAATGGAACTTTTTAAAGTTTACGCCCGGACTTGTTGGAGGTCACTGTATTGGCGTTGATCCTTACTACCTCGCTCAAAAGGCTCAAGAACTGGGCTATCATCCCGAAATTATCCTGGCAGGCCGCCGTTTAAATGACTCCATGGGTTCTTTTGTTTCTAATGAGCTGGTGAAGCTATTTGTTAAAAAGGACATGAAGGTGAAAGGTGCTTCGGTAATTATATTAGGTTTCACTTTTAAAGAGAACTGCCCTGACGTTCGCAATACTAAAGTGATTGATATTTACAGGGAACTAGCTGCATTCAATTTAGATATCACAGTTTATGACCCATGGGCTAACCCTGAAGAGGTCTTGCATGAGTATGGTATTCAAATTGTTAATCAACTTCCCGAAAAACCTTATGACTCCGCTGTTCTAGCAGTTTCTCACAATGAGTTTAAGGATTTAGATATTCGGAAAATGGTTGGTGATGGTGTTATCTATGATGTTAAAGGATTTTTAGATCCATCAATTGTTGACGCTCGTTTATAGAAAAAGATAAGTTTTAGAATAGGCAGAAGAGCATCAAAATATTAGAATATGAAAAAAGCAATTGTTACAGGTGTTACAGGTCAAGACGGTTCCTACTTGGTGGAGCTCTTGCTCAATAAGGGGTATAAAGTGGTTGGCTTAAAGCGTCGGTCCTCTCTCTTTAACACAGGTAGAATAGATCATCTCTTTCCAAATTCAAGAGATGAAAAGACTAACTTTTCTTACGCCTATACTGATTTAACAGATTCATCTAATCTAATCAGACTAATTCAAGAATTTCAACCCGATGAAATTTACAACTTAGCGGCTCAAAGTCATGTTAAGGTAAGTTTTGATACTCCTGAATATACAGCCAACGCAGATGGCATTGGAACGCTTCGAATTCTTGAGGCCGTGCGTATTCTTGGTTTAGAAAAGAAAACTCGTGTTTACCAGGCTTCCACTAGTGAACTATATGGCAAGGTTCAGGAGATACCCCAAACAGAAAAGACTCCCTTTTACCCAAGAAGTCCATACGCGGTGGCCAAGCTATACGCCTATTGGATCACGGTAAATTACCGCGAAGCTTATGACATGTTTGCCTGTAATGGAATTCTTTTTAATCATGAATCACCTTTACGCGGAGAAACATTTGTAACTCGAAAGATTACAAGAGCTTCCGCTAATATTGCTTTAGGATTTCAAAAAAAGCTCTTGTTAGGAAACTTAGACTCAAAAAGAGATTGGGGGCATGCTAAAGATTATGTTGAAGCAATGTACCTGATGCTCCAACATGATACTCCAGAGGATTTTGTAATTGCTACTGGGAAAACAACTCCTGTAAGGGACTTCTGTAGGAAGGTTTTTCAGTTTATGGGAGTAGAATTGGAATTTAAGGGAGAAGGAGTAGACGAAGTAGGGGTTATCTCAAAAATTGATAGCGCCAAATTTGAGGAGAAAGTAGGCATAGCACCAGAGCATTTAGCGGTAGGCGACAAAATTATTGGAGTTGATCCTTTTTATTTCCGACCCACGGAGGTGGACTTATTAATTGGAGATGCCAGTAAGGCTAAGAAGCTTCTCGGCTGGGAGCCAAAGTATGATCTTGATGCGCTTGTTGAAGAAATGATATCAAGCGATTTAAAACTGATGAATAAAGACCATTTCCTTCGCGAATCGGGCTTTGACGTGAATGCCCAAATCGAAGATATTCTTTAATTCTTAATACTTTTTTCTGATGTCATATAAAGATTTGGAAGTTTCACGAGGCAAGGTTTTAAATGATGTTTTGGTTTTTAAGCCAGATGTTTTTTGGGACGACCGAGGAAACATTTATACCTCCTTTAATAAGGACTTTTATCAGGATCATTTACCAGTCGATTTGAATTTTAAGCATGACAAATTCGCCTTCAATAATAGTAATGTTTTAAGGGGCTTGCATGGAGATACCAAGACATGGAAGTTAGTTTCATGCGTTTACGGTAAGATACATGAGGTTGTTGTGGATATGCGTCCAGATAGTCCGAATTATAAAAAGTGGGAGGCATTCGAATTAGATAGTGAGAACTACAGTCAAGTGCTTATTCCACCGGGTTTTGTTAATGGTTATTACATCCTTTCAGAGAACGCCGTGTTTCATTATAAATTAGCATACGAGGGCGATTACATTGATGCTGGTGAGCAAATAACCCTAATGTGGAATGATGAGGATTTGAATATAGATTGGCCATGTGAGGACCCAATTTTGCAATCACGCGATAAAAAATTGAAATGAATAAAGACGGAAAGCACTTAGCAATAAATGGCGGAGAGCCTATTTCTAATGATAAAATTTTGATCCATCTTCCAAATCTAGAGGAAGATGATTTTCAGTCTGTTGATAAAGCTATGCGAACAACTTTCGTTTCTGGTGATGGGCCCGAATGCAGAAAGTTCGAGGAGCAATTGGCTACCTATCTTGGAGTGAAGCATGCCCTCTTTGTTAATTCTGCAACTTCGGCTTTGGAGCTAGCCTTTAGAGCTAAGGGGTTCCCAGCAGGTTCTGAGGTGATTATTCCAGACTTTACCTATACCTCATCGGCATTGGGAGCCGCTTATAACAACTTGAATCTGGTTTTAGCTGATGTGAGACCAGACAATGGAAGTTTAGACGTGACAAAGTTGGAGTCCTACATTACTTCTAAAACAGTTGCTATTGTTGCAGTTGATTATGCTGGAATACCAGCTGATATGGATGCAATTGAGGCAATAGCTGCCAAACATAATTTGTATGTTGTTCACGATACTGCTCAATCGGTAGGATCTTCCTACAAAGGGAAGAAGGTAGGTGGTTTTGGAGATGTGGCAACCTTTAGCTTCCATGGAACCAAGAACCTTACAACTGGAGAGGGAGGCGCCTTTGTTACCAATAGTGATGAGCTTGCCGATATGGTAAGAATTCAGAGAGAAAAAGGCACAGATAAATACTCCTTCTTAACCGATAATGTGACTAGGGGCTATTATCAGTATGTGGATATTGGTATGTCTTATGTTCAGTCGAATATTAATGGTGCACTGGGGATTTCTCAATTAGCAAAGCTCGACCAAATGAATGCCCGCCGTGCACAAATCGCGGAGTTTTATAAGAAGGAATTGTCAGATATTCAAGAAATAGACTTCCTTCATATAGATGACCATGTTGAACATAACTGGCATCTTTTCGGAATCCTCGTTCCACCTTCTGAAAGATTTTGGATTATGGATGCTTTAAGGGCTGAAGGCATCATGTCTAATGTTCATTACACTCCTTTGCACCAAAACAAGTATTATAGTCATTTAGGAAGAGATGAGGATTTTCCAGGAGCGATGGAGTTCTATAACCGACTCCTGAGAATACCAATTTATCCCAGTCTAACTGATGAACAAGCAGTTAAAGTTGTTGAATCAGTAAAGAAAGTTTTTAAATAGTGTACGTCTACCAGGATTTGGGATTTCGGGTTACTGAAAAGCGAGATTTGAATGCTTTAAAGGAGATTCATAACGACCAAGATGTTTGGGAGAATCTTTTTAATATTGATTTCGTTGATGATAATAGCCAAGATGCATGGTGGAATAGCCTGCATCGTAAAAGGGACGATTTAAGATATGTTATTTGCCTAAAGGACAATCCCGAACAAGTTGTTGGCAGGTTAAGAATTCAGAGTATCAACCAACAGCATAATAATTGCGAAGTAGGATTGGACTTGCACCGTGATTATCGTGGAAAAGGATTTGGTTCAAAATCGTACGAAATGCTTTTGAAGTTTCTCTTCGAAGAGTATAACATGAACATGGTTTATCTTAAGGTTGCCGACTTTAATCCAAGGGCAAAAGAGGTATATAAGAAAGTGGGTTTCAAAGAAACAGGTCGTTACCCTAAGTTCTTCTTTCGTAAGAATAAGTACTGGGACTACATAATAATGAGTATTACTAGAGAAGAGTACCTAGCCTAAGATGAAAGTTTTATTACCAAAGTACTTTTGGATTGGTGGAATGATTGATAATATGGAGCAGGCTTTGAAGGAAGCCGGCCATGAGGTTTTATCAGTTGCATTTAATACCAAGGAAAAGCAAACGTTTAAGAACCCATTAAACCAGCTCAAGAAGTTTAATGACCGTTCCGTTGAAAAGCGCATTCAGGAATACAATGAACGGATTAAGTTGGAGGCTAAAGCATTCAAACCCGACCTAGTGTTTTTCCTGAACAGTGGTAAACTAACTCCAGACACGGTTCGCTTTTTTAAGGAGAGTTTAAAGGCTCAAGTAGTGTGCTTTCTTCCGGACAACCCTTTTGATAGCTCTAGAAGTAAATACACCGCGATGAATTTACCTTGGTGTGATGATATTCTGAGCTGCGAGAAGGAATGGATTAGAAATATCCGAAATGTTTCGCCAAAAGCGAGAATTCATAAGGTGATTGTAGGTTTTAATGAGGAGCACTTTTTTGAACCTAAGGCAGACGATTTAAGCAAAGAGGATATTCAGAAGTTTAGCTGTGATGTGTCTTTCACTGGCGCTGGTTATGCGGATCAAGCGGAAGGCGCCTATCGTTCGATTATACTTTATCACCTCAATCAAGAGTACGATGTAAAGTTTTGGAGCAATGATAATTGGGGGTTTCGGTTTAAATACTTGAACGGTCTTTCTGACGCATATCAAGGAAAACGCCTGAGTTTGGAAGACTTGAGAAAACTTTATTTAGTATCAGGGGTAAACCTAAATATGCCGAGCCCTCAGATTTACTCTACCTTCCAACCTCGGGTTTTTGAAGTTGCGGCATGTGGAGGCTTTCAAATTGCAGATTATCGATCCGATTTGTTCGAGTTTTTTAGTGAAGACGAGTTGCCCGTATTTAGGAGTATTGATGACCTGAAGGAGAAGATAAACTATTACAAGAATAATCCAAAAGAAAAGAAAGCCTCCATTGAAAGTTTGAAGCACAAGGTGCTGATAGAGCATACCTGGAAAAGGCGACTTGCTCAATACTTTGAAATGCTAAACATTCAAAAAGAGTCAGATTAGTTGAAAGCAGCAAGCAGAACCATCGGCCTATTCTGGCTATTTCTGATATTAATGGATGACCCTTCTGGGTTTTTTAAATCCATTCTTCAGGTATCAGACTCCACGATAGTAAAGCTTCTACGGTACCTGTTTTTTAGTTTAGCTACGCTCTTTTGGCTTCAGCTGAAAAACTTTAAAGGTGCAAGGTTTGTTAAAAGGCAGCCCTTGTATAGGTCCATGATTGTGGTTCTTTTTGCTTGGTCATTGTACTACTTTTTCATTTATGCAGGATACAATAGCAATGAATCTTTAGGATTGTTAGATTATTTTGCTAAGCATCATAGGATGGTTATTGGCATCTTCGCGTTTTTTTTCACAGCCCAAGTTGTTGCTGTAGGCGATTTAAAACCTTTCTTTAACTTTTTTACTACTATATTAATTATAGTCGGGTTATTAAGTTTGATTACCGCTTTTACGGGCCTGAATTTAGTGGAAGTAGGTCAATATGAGCGTCATTTTACCTCAGTAAAAAGAATCATTTTCCAAGGGGGCAAAATAATTTACTTTATTCTGCCCCTAGCAGCTGCACATTTAGCACTTAACTACAAGAAAGACTATAAAATTTATACCGCTTTTGTGTTTATCATAAGTATGATTGTGATTGCCATTTTAAGACGGTGGATGGTTGGAGCTGTGGTATATTCAATATTGGTTTTTATGTTGATGAACTATATTCGAAGCAGACCACTAATAGTTATACCCAAAAAAACCTTCATTACCCTAAGCGGCTTAATCGTTGCATTTGTTTTATTCCTCGGAGTTTTAAAAAAAGAGTACCTCTCTGTAATTTCTGATACGGCTATTAACCTTATTGAAATAGCCCAGGGTGATATAGATGAGCGCACAGCGGATGATGATCGTATCAGCTTTACCAAGCAATCCAGCATGTTTAAGGCATTTACTGATAATCTGGTTCTTGGCACCGGATACGATGATCGCTGGTTTAATAATCGAGGAAAAGACGATCAATGGGAAGGAGCAGATTATATCTTTTTAGGGGTAATGGGACAATATGGGATCGCAGGAATGCTCATTTTTTTCTTTTATTATGTGGTCGTATTGACAGCAGTTTTCAAAGGTTTAAAGCTCTTACGTAGAAACTGGAACTGGTTCAAGCTAAACATCCTGCGTTTTCATTTGAATATTACGCTATTCTTAGCAGCCTCGGTTGAGTTTTTACGAAATCTGATAGAGTATCCCAATTGGTTTGTACCAATTTCCGCATCTTCATTTGGATACCTTTTCTTCATATATGGAGGAATGGTGGTTGGTAGCTATCTGTTTATGAAAGGGTCAATAGAGAATCGCAATAAGGAACTGAGAATAAAGTACATCGCACCAAATGCTTAAACAAAGGTTTCTTATACAATTTGGTTCTGGAATTTTCCTAAAGATTTTAGGAATGGCTAGTAGCATTGTGGTAGCTAGAATCGCTGGACCAAGTGTTATTGGGACCATTGCCTTTGGGATGGCTTTTGCCTCATTGTTCACGGTTATCACTGGTCTGTGGGGAACTCCTCACATAAAAATAATATCTGAAGGGGTAAGTATAAAGCAGGCAATGGGTGTTTTTATTCGGCTCAAGTCTCTTACAATGCTTCTTTTCCTAGTTTTAGCCTTTTCATGGGCTCATTTCTTTCAGGAAGTCTTTTTCAATGATAGCTTTACGGAGAGTCAATTGATGGTAATAGATGTTTCCATTTTAGCAGTTATTTCTCATCAGTTGGTAAAGTTCGGGAACACTACCTTTCAAGCGCGAATGGAGCAGCTTAAAGCCAATTTACCTGATCTTTTAAAAGGTTTAACTTTTAACATTGGCCGAGTTGTGGTCGTTCTGCTAGGCTTCACTGCTGTTGGACTTATCGTGTGGGATTTAATCTCCTCTATTGTAGGCGTGGCGATTACAATATATTTCCTTCGGAAACTACCTATGGGTAAATTCTCCTCCTCATTAGCGAAGAAATACTGGAATTACGCCAAACCGCTTATCCTATTCATGATTGTAACTGTTTCAGTAAAGTATCTGGACAAGGTAATCTTAAAGTTTTTTACCACTGAAGAAGAATTAGGTTATTATGCGGTAGCCTTTAGTTTAGGAGGGATGCTCCTCTTAATCAAGAGTCAGATCGGAGTGATTTTTTTTCCTCTTTTTGCCAAATACATATCAGATGGTTCTCCAGAGAAATTAAGTCGAGTTGTAAACAGTTACATTGAACTTGTACTTTTTATTATTTTCCCAGTAGTCGCTGGAATTTCTTTAGCAGGTTTTCCAATTATCGATATCCTCTATGGTGCTGAGTATAGAGCTAGTGCTATTCCATTTATGATTTTAATCGGATCTTCTTTCCTAACCTTGGTAGGTCAACCGTTTGGCAATATAGTTACTGGTGCTGGAAAATTTTATCACTTCACATGGATTAGCACCATAAAGTCTCTTCTGTTTTTTATAACCCTTTACTTCCTTCTTTCTCCGCGGTATTTTGGTCTCGGGGCAATTGGACTTGCAATCGCAGTGTTCTTCAGTCAAATAGTGGAAATTTCAGTTAGTCAATTTTATGCTAAGAGAATGGTAAAGGTGAACTTTTGGCAATCAAAGTATCTTTATTTCGTAGTATCTGTACTTATCTTAGGCCTATTTTTTTGGATCCAAATAAACTTTAAATTCTACGATAGTTACTGGTCCATTCCATATGCAATCGCAGCTGTCGCGCTTATAACAGGATTTTTATTTTTCACTAAAACTATCAACCCGGAACTTCTTGGTCATTTAGGCCAAATAGGTAGTGTAAAAAAGCTTAAATCATACATCAGTAAAGAATTAACTAAAAACAAGGACAATGAGTAAATACAAAAAAGCAATCGTAACAGGTGGAGCTGGTTTTATCGGAAGCCACCTGGTTGAGGAATTGGTTAAATCAGGCGTTTATACAATAAGTGTAGACAACTACTTTGCTGGAAAGGAAGAGAATCTTGCGCACCTTAAGCAATACGATAACTTCCAGGAGGAAAAATGTGATGTATTAGACTTTGAGCGATTAGATGAGCTATTTGAAGGAGTTGATGTTGTTTTTCATCAAGCGGCATCAAAAAAGACCATTTGCCTTAACAACCCACGTTTGGATCTTGACATTAATGCCAAAGGAACGTTCAACCTACTCGAGTTGGCGGTTAAGCATGGAGTAAAAAAGTTTGTTCATGCGTCCACGGGTTCCGTTTATGGTGAAGCTCAATATTTCCCTCAAGACGAAAATCATCCTTTAGTGCCAACATCTTATTATGGTTGCTCTAAGTTGGCTGGAGAGAAATACGTTAAAATTTTCAATCACCTATATGGTCTTAATACTACGGTTCTCCGTTATTTCCATATTTATGGACCTCGTCAGGAGTCGAGTGACGTAGGTGGTGTAGTATCCATCTTTTGCCGTAACCTCTTAAATGGACAACCCATGACCATTTTTGGCGATGGAACTCAGCAAAGGTCATTTACCAATGTAAAGGACGTTGTTAAGGCCAATATTGCCGCTGCCGAATTAGATAATACCAATGGTGAAGTATATAACTGTGCATCAGGTATCAAAGTTACGGTGAAGGAGTTAGCTGATATGGTGGCGAAGAGTCTAAATATTTCTGATCCTGTTATCAACTATGGAGATTGGACCCCAGGAGATATAAAAGTATTTGACATAGATAATAGCAAGATTCGTGAAGGAATGAATATTGACTTTTTAACTGACTTTGAAAAAGGTCTTCAAGAAACAGTAGACTGGGCTGTGGCTTATTTTGAGAATAAGTAAATCAATAAATGCTTTAGTTTGATGAAAATCATCAGTGTCATTTCATTCGCGCCAAAAATAAATCTTGCTAAAACACGGTTTAAAGACATCTATGAATATACCGACCACTATGAGAAAAATGTAGGTAGGGTAGAGTACTTAGATGTAGATGAACCAATTAAAAGAGTCTTCTTTTACGATGAATTTGCCTTAAATCAGGCTGAACGGATCGTTCCTTTTTACGAGGGAGAGAATGTGCAAATTGAATTATGGCGACCTTATCAAGATATCTCTAAAGTTTACAGTAAACTTATAGCCGGAGTTGAATGTAAACTGATTCCGGCCGTTACCTACAAGGATAGACTAGGACGCAAGCGCACCAAGAGTGATATGATGATTTCCATGCTTAAGGAGGAAGTAAAGAATGGAGCTGTTTTAATCACAAATTTTCCTTCAAATTATACCCAATATGTTTTAGAGGAAATAGGTAGTAACGCTCCGGTTGTTGCAAATAAACGAGGCTTTTGGTTTGAAAAGTTTAAAGACATTGAGACACCAAAGCTCAAATTGCCCTATCATTGGTTAAAAAAGCGTAAACAGGAACTCCTTCTCAAGAAAGGATACATTGATTATTTCGGTAGTGTCTCTATAACCACGGAAATTGACTATCTCGAGAAAATAGGCTTTAAAAATTATTTCTACCATCAAGATGGGGTGGATTTTAATTTCTTTAAACCTACTGAAGACAAGGTTGCAGTGCGTACTGAATTAGGCCTTGACCCGCACAAGAAGATGATTATGTACACCGGAAAGTTTTACAAAACCAAAGGTGCTGATAAATTGATCGAGGCTTACAATAGCTTGCCGAATAAATCCGAGATTCAATTGGTGATGATTGGTGGGGGTGAAACCGATGAATTTTATCAATTTGGTAAGGAGAGTGGCGTAACTATGGTCGAGAAAACCCATCGCTTGAGATTGCTAAAGTACTATCAAGCGACTGATGTTTACATTATGCCAATTGTGGATCACTATGTAAAACATTACGGCGGAATGGGACGCTCTACCATTGAGGCTTTAGCTTGTGGAGCTCCGGTAATGACCGACCAATTGATGCATTTTGAAGGCGGTAAAGATGAAGCTACACAAGTGGGTAGAATGTTGGATTACCCAGATAAGATGGTTGATAACTTATACTATTTGCTAGAACACAACTCGGATTTTACTCGATGTAGAGAATTAGCAGAGAAGTATTACAACATGGATCGATGCACCTTGAGGTTAAAAGAGAAGATTGACTTGTTGCATAGTCAGTATCACTCATAATTGCGAAATAGATATTCATGCCTAAAATAAAATTGATTTATATTTTAGGATTTGGTCATAGTGGCTCTACCATGCTAGATTTAATACTTGGGGCCATGCCAGAAACCGAATCAACTGGCGAAATTATCCGCTTAAGAAAGGAGCTAGATTGGAATCATCCCTGTACTTGCGGAGAGCTTTTGAAAGACTGTTCCTATTGGACTCCTATCCTAGAGGCATACGAAGGAGATATTAAGAATAATCCTGACTTGACCGCAATTCCCGATCCCTATGAGTTTATTAAGGTATTAAGGCAAGGAAAGGCGGAAAAGTTCTTTCAAGGAGTGTTTAAAGGAAGTAATGAGAATGCACCATCTGACTTAGTCTCTCAATACTCAATCAGAACTAAGAATCTATTTAATCAAGTCCTTAATCATACGAAGGCTAATGTTATTGTAGATTCTTCTAAAAATCATCGTCGCCTTATTCTACTTTGGTTATCAGGTCTATTTGATATTAAGGTGGTTTTTCTGTATAGGAATAGCCCTGAACTAATCCAAAGCCTCAAAAGAAGAATGCAAACGGAGTTCAAAGAGGTGATGGATCACAATAAAAATGTCGATTTAGATGCGGCCTATGTAGATAAGCTAAATCGAAAACTCAATAGAAAGGCGTCCTTAAAGGATATCGCAAAATATGTGTTTAGCATAAACCGATCCTTAAAAAATAAATTAAGGAGTATCGATTACTTAAGGTCAAGGGGCTTTGAAAACAAGGATTTAGTTTTCATTAATTATAGAGATATTGTTCAAAGACCTAATGAAGCAATCCAACAACTATGTTCTGACATTGGAATAACTTTTAATCCCGATGTTTTAGACTTTGATTCTGAGAAATACTTTTTAAAAGAAATGGGGCATAACATGGGGGGGAACTTTATGCGAAAAAAAGGCCCTAAACCCATTGTTGCGCAGGAGGTTAAGGCGCTAAGTCCAATCGAAACCCTGGTGAATAAGCTTCTAGGTGGTTATTCAGCAGATAAAATTTTCCAAAAAATCAGTAAAAGAAATTAAGCAATGAATATTAGCATTTTCGGATTGGGTTATGTAGGCTGTGTGAGCCTCGGATGCCTTGCTAAGAATGGCCATAAAGTTCTGGGCGTTGATATTTCCGAGGTCAAAGTGGACATGATCAACCGTGGAGTACCAACAATCATTGAAAAGGATATCGATACGATTATTGAAGAGCAGTTCAAGGCTGGACAGATAGGGGCGACCTTAGATTACAAGCGAGCCGTTTTAGAAACTGAGGTGAGTATTATTTGTGTGGGAACCCCATCAAGTCCATCAGGCCAACTTAATCTCGATTATATTTATAAATCCTGCGCAAATGTAGGAAAGGCTCTCAGAGAAAAGGATGGCTTTCATACCGTTGTTATCCGCTCTACCGTAATGCCAGGAACAAATGCCAAGGTTACCGAGATTATTGAGCAAGAGTCTGGTAAAAAAAGGAATGAGGGGTTCGCGGTGGTATCCAACCCAGAATTTCTCCGTGAAGGAACCGCGGTTAAAGATTACTACAATCCTCCTTTAACGGTATTGGGATCAGATAGCCCGAAGGCCGTCGAGATTATTAAAGAGATGTATCAGGGCATCGATGCCCCGGTTGAGGTTGTGGACGTTAAGGTTGCGGAGATAATTAAATATGTAAATAATTCCTATCATGCCTTAAAGATCACATTTGCCAATGAGGTTGGAAATATTGCACGGAAATTAGACATTGACTCTCATGAGGTAATGCGGATCTTTGGGATGGACGAGCAGTTAAACATATCAACCAAGTACTTCAAGCCTGGCTTTGCATATGGTGGTTCTTGCTTACCAAAAGATTTGAAGGCTCTTAGCACATTATCGCACGATTATTACCTAAATACTCCGGTTTTACGCTCTATCGAATCTAGTAATGAAGAGCAGAAACGGGTAGCCTTGGACATGATTATTGATGAAGGAAAACATAAAATTGGATTTATGGCCATAAGCTTTAAAGCCGGCACTGATGATTTGCGATACAGTCCTTCTGTGGAATTAATTGAGAGGTTACTAGGAAAGGGGAAAGAGGTCAAAATATTTGATCGCAATGTTCAGCTCTCGAGACTAATCGGGGCGAACAAGAGCTATATAGATGAGAAGCTTCCACATATTTCTAATTTAATGGTGAATACAGTTGAGGAACTTGTGGAACACTCGGATATCATTGTGATACCTAATTCACTTTCAAAGGAAGAAATTGAAAAAATACCCGCGAACAAGTCAATAATTGACTTTGCAAGGATCCCCGAATTAAAGGATTATCAGAATTACCGAGGACTTAGTTGGTAATGAAAGACATAGCTGCCAAAAAAAGATTGACCTTCATGAATGGAGGTAAGCATTTCTGGAATAGAGAGCGTAAGATTATAGCTGCTCTCTCGGAGCACTATCAGATTCAGTTGGTGATTAACCACTCGGGAGATTTGAATTACCGGATTGAGAATATCATTGAATTCGCCAGGGAGTACAAGCTGCAGTTAGTGGTTGTAGATTTTACCAATAGAAAGGCCAGTAGCTTGAAGGGTTTGTGGAAGGACTTTCAAACCATTCTAAAGATTAGAACCTTCAAACCAGATTATATTTATATTGAAAGCTTCGGCAGTTTGTTTTTTGCTCTTTATTCTGGACTATTTCTACCGGTGCGAAAAGTTATATTCGCAATTCTTGATTATAAGCTGCATCCATATGGAGATTCGGTGGGTAAGGTATCTGAGAAAATCTATCAAAGACTTTATTTATTTTACTTTAAAAGATTTCATCTATTCTCTTCCGAGCAAGCAAGAATGCTGTCGGAAGAACACCCCTCAAAGAAATCCTATTACATTAAACTATTCCTTATAGAAAATGATTTCCCCAAAGCTATTCCAACGCAGGAAAGAAGTTTTGAAAAAATAAACTTCCTATACTTTGGTAAAATTTACAAGTATAAAGGGGTCGATATTTTTATACGTGCAACTGAAATCCTTGCGAAAAAGAGGCAGGATTTTAAATCTACAATAGCAGGAAGGGCCAAGGACTTTAGTACCTACCAAGAACTAATTAATACTCCGGAAATATTTGAGCTTAAGATTCATTATTTAGATACAGCGGAGATTCCTACTATTTTTCACGAAGCAAGCTATTTTGTATTGCCTTACAGAGAGGTAACTCAAAGTGGCCCTCTAAGCTTAGCTTTTCATTTTGGGCTTTGTCCAATTACCTCGGATATTGGAGGGTTTAAGGAGTTAATAGTGGACGGTGAAAACGGATTTACTTTCGAATCGGAGAACCCGGACTCTTTGGCTGAGGTGATGAATAATATCCTCGAAGGATCAGAAAAAGAGCACCAAAATAACCAGAATAGGCTTCAAGACTTTGTTAAAAAAGATTATGATATTCAAAAGTTTGTTGGTGATTACAAGAACATGTTTGAGACCCTTGTGGGATGAGTGTAATTGAGCAGAAACCAAGGAGCATGAAGGTTCTGGTGTCGGCCAATATGGGCCCGGGGACACTTAGAGCGAAAATTGTACCTCTTGCCGGAATGACTGAGGTAGAACAGGTTTATATCCTTAGAAAGAAACCTGCGGATTCCATAGATAAAGTGTCATATTTAAAACTACCCAGCTTATCTCGTTTTGCAATATTTCATTTGATTCTGCATCCAATCTACCTCGCTTTTTATGCCCGCAAATACAAAGTCGATTTTATTATTGGGTATCATTTTATTCCATATGCATTTTTTGCGCATTTGGCATCTAAGCTTTCTGGGAAGCCTTTTATCGTTGCGCAAACTGGACTTTTAATACAAAATACTTCACCTAAAGGTATAAAGGGAAGGTGGTTAAAACGAATAACAAGAGAAGCTAAATTTCTATTCACGCCAGGTCAAGAGTCACGTATGTTTTGGGAGCAATGGGGAGTTTCGGCAAATAAGATTAAAACGCTGCATAGCACAATCGATACCTCACTCTTTCAAAAAGCCGAAAGAAATCAGACGTTTGATTTTATTTTTGTAGGGCGTTTAAATCCAATAAAACAAATTGAGTTAATCCTAGAAGGTTTCTATAAAGTTACTCGCAATCGACCAGAACTTCGTTTTCTTATCGTAGGGTCAGGCCCCTTAGAGATGAATTTGAAGCGTCGTGTAGAGCAACTTGGTCTAGAATCCTCAGTTAAATTTGCTGGATTTCAAGCTGATGTTAAGCCATTTTTAGATATGGCAAGTTTCTTTATAATGGCGTCGAAATCAGAAGGCTTACCCTGTGCAATAATGGAAGCTATGAGCAATGGGAATATTGTGTTATCCACAATGGTTGGAAATATTCCTGATTTAATTGTTGAGAATACTACCGGAATACCTATAAAGCAAAGTTCCGCTGACGGTATAGAGCAAGCGATGAACAAAGCATTGGATATGGACGAGAGCGAACGAACCAAAATGATTAATAAAGGAAGGCTACTTATCGAAAATCATCATTCCTTTTTAAGTGCGCAGAATAAATGGAGGGAGGTATTTAAAAGCTTAAGCTAGCGAATGTACAGTATCAGAACCACGCTCTTGGATCGCTTGAGTAAATCGCGAATTGATTATTGGACCAAATTTCTGATTAAATCTCAGTATTGGTCCAAAGAACAAATAGCCTCTTTTCAAGAAGAAAAGTTTCATGCATTAATAGACCATATTTTTAATCATTCTCCCTTTTATATTAATTATTGTAAGCAAAAGGGAATTGAAAGGCGCGATATTAAATCGATAGAGGATATCAGCTTATTTCCTGTAATGCGAAGAGAAGACATTCGAGATAATCTTCAAGACTTATTAGCTGATAACAAAGAAAAGTATAATCCATCGAAACGTAGTACCGGGGGAACGACTGGAGCCCCCTTGGTATATTACAGTGATAGAGAAGCTTGGAGCATGGGATGGGCTCTTAAATTAAGAGATTGGTCTTATTCAGGATATAGGCTAGGAAGAAGAATGGGAATCTTCGCAGGCGGTTCCTTAATTCCTGAAGCAGGCTTTAATCTTAAAAGGTTTATTTGGAATAAGATAACGGGGTTTCACCCTTTTCCAATGGCCCATTATAATGATGAGGCGTTTGCTCGCGCCAAGCGCTATCTAAAAAGGAAGAAATTCCAATATTTGAGGGGGTATCCTACTAGTTTGTTAAGCTTTGCGGAGTACATAATCAAGACTGAAGGTACACTTCCCATGAAGGCGGTATTTACAACTGCTGAAGTTCTTCAGGAAGCTCATCGAAAAATCATAGAAGAAGCATTTCAGACCAAAGTGTACGATCAGTATGGTTGTGCGGACAGTGGAGGTCATGCTAGTGAGTGTGGAATAGAAAGAGGTTTTCACATATCATTAGAATCTGCATATTGCGAATTCCTCAATAAAGAAGTGAACTATGATGGGGAAGAAATTGTGGAATTGGCCTTTACTAACTGGCATAATTATTCAATGCCAATCCTCAGGTATGCTCCAGGTGATTTAGCTAGTATCGATTCAAAACCTTGTGCATGTGGAAGAAATAGTCCAAAACTTAAACGAATTATTGGCCGCACCACAGAACGAATTAAATTAGGTAATGGCAATATCTTGGCTGGTCCAGCATTTACCTTGTTTTTTCGACTTTTTGAATTGTACTCTTATCAGATAGAGCAAATAAGCCCATTAGATATTAGGGTTAACCTCGTTCCTAAACCTGAATTTACGGAAAGTGACCAAATAAAAATCCGTGAGAATCTATCGCATCATGCAGGTAAGGAGGTGAATATTGAAATTAATATAGTGGAGCGGATTAAACCATCTGCTTCTGGTAAACATAAATTTATTATTGCTTTAAAGGAAGACTAATGAGTAAAGCAACTGGTAGCTCTTACGATCATGTGATTTTTTTTCACATGCTTAAAACTGGGGGAAACACACTAAAAACTATTATTAGCCGCAATTATAAGCCGGAAGAGGTCTTTCAAATCACCAAGAAGGGTTTTCAGACTGGTCCTGTTGATTATTTTAAATCTTTGCCTTCTGAACAGCGTAATAAGATTAAACTATTTCGCGGACATCAACATTTCGGTATGCACGAATATTTCGATGGGGAAACGGCATACTTCTCATTAGTTAGGGAACCTATTTCACGATTGATTTCCTTCTATAATCACATCAATTCTTTGCCAAACCCTTATTTCCGGGACTTAATACCTCAAGAGGAAAGAGCGACTTTTGGAGATTTTGTAAAAAACATTGATAAATACCATGATCAAGGCAACAATGGTCAAAGCAAAGTAATAGCAGGTGAAAATTTACCTCATGAGCAGTTGTTGGAGAAAGCCAAGAGTAATATTGAAAAACACTTCTTGTTTCTCGGTCTTACTGAAAATTTTGATGAGTCGGTAATCCTTTTAAAAAAGAAGCTTAATTGGGGCGGGATTCATTACATAAAGAAGAAGGTAAGTAAAAAGAAGGTAACGAAAGCCTCAATTACAGAAGAGGAATTGAAGCTAGCTAGAAGTCTAAATCAAGCCGATATTCAATTGTATGAGTATGCCAAGGAGCAGTTTCAGCAGCTCGTAGTTGAGAATCAGGATTTGATTGATAGGGAGATAGGTAAATTGAGGCGAATGAATCGTAGATATCAACAATTTTACGAGATTGGATCCCCTATCAAGCAGTGGTTCAAAAGAACCTTTAACACATAGTGCAATGAAAAAAATCAGACGTATCATTTCGTTGCTTTTCTACTATGCAGTGGCTAGTAAACTGCCGAATTATGCGTTCCCGGGAGGTAAGGTGTATAATTGGCTTCGAGTGAATTCTATGCGTGGATTTATGAAAGTTGGTCATCATAGCCGGGTTATGCGCGATGTATATGTTGGAAATGGAAAAGGAATTGAAATTGGTGATTATTGTCGCGTAAATGAAAAAGTCCGACTAGATAATGTTAAGATTGGTAATCATGTGATGATTGCAAGAGAGTCGGTAATTTTGGGGAAGACCCACGAAACAATAGATTTAGAAACCCCTATGGAACAACAGGGTAATATTCCTACTCCTCAAACCGTAATAGGAGATGATGTTTGGCTAGGGTTGAGGGTTACTTTAATGCCGGGGTTAAAAATTTCAAAAGGAAGTATTATCGGCGCCGGAGCAGTGGTTACAAAGGATGTGAAGGAATATAGCATTGTAGGTGGTATCCCAGCAAAATTGATAAAATACCGTAAATAAGAATGGCCAATAATAAGCGTACTTTAGGTTCTGTATTTAAAGGTATTTGGATCAGGTTATTATCCATTCTAATTCCTTTTACTTTTCCTGCACATATCACTACCATGCTTCATAGGCTAAGAGGCGTAAATGTTGGAAAGGGTTCAAAAATTAGCCGCACTGCCTACATCGAGGATTCTGAACCTTCGCTTGTAACGATTGGCGAGAATGTTTGGATTACAGCAGGGGTTATGATTCTTTGTCATCAACGCGACTTAAAACATTACAAAATTGGTCAAGCGGTTATGGACTGTCCCTTAAAAACGGCTCCGGTTAACATTGGTGATGGTGCTCATATTGGAATAGGAGCTATCCTAATGCCAGGTGTAAGCATTGGAAAAGGTGCCGTTATTGGAGCAGGTGCAGTTGTAACCAAGGATATTCCAAATCACTCAATAGCCGTCGGATCACCGGCAAAAGTTATAAAAACCTTTCAGTAGATGAAAATTTGGATCGATATTACAAATACACCTCATGTTAGCGTTTTAATGCCAATTATTCGGCATCTTGAAAAGAAACATGAGTTAATAATTACAGCACGAGAATTTAGCGAAACCATACCGCTATTAGAGCGTGAAGGGATTAAACCAATTATTATTGGAGCCTATGCCGGCAAAAATCGAATAGCGAAATTTGTGGTAAATGGTTGGAGAATTTTTAACACATGGTTGCGGACACCAAAATTCGATTTAAGCTTTTCCCTTGGTGGTAACTATGTTGCAGCGGTAAGTTGGCTAAGAGGTAAGCCCTCTATTGTTTTCAGTGATAATGATATTTCCTACAAAACACCTGCTTTTAAATACGGGAGTTACTTCATTTTTCCGTCATACTTTCAAACTTCAGGGATTGAGTCAAAATACAGTATCAAACCTGAACAGATTTTTAAATTCAATGGATTTAAAGAAGATATCTACATTGCAAATTACACTCCGGACCCAAATTTTCTAGATATTCTTCCATTCGAGGAATTTATTACAGTAAGACCAGAAAATTTAAAGGCTTCATACGTCCCAAAAGATAGTGTAACTATTGTCCCTCAAATATTTGAGCAGTTTAAGGACGAGAATATCTTGTTTATGCCACGATATCCGGAGGAAAGAGAGTATGCTAAGGGTTATGAGAATATATTTATTCCCGATGGTCCATTAAAAGGTTTGGATGTAGTGCATTACACCAAGGCAATGCTAACTGGGGCGGGAACATTTGCACGAGAAGCAGCATTGCTAGGTAAACCCTCTGTAAGCTTTTTCCCTGGCAAGAGTTTTTTGGCAGTGGATATTATCATGCAGGAGAAAGGATGGGAATTCAAATCAAGGGATGTCAAGGAAATTAAATCTTATGTAGATGGTGCCAAATGCCGAGATAGTCAACAAGAAAGAAGTAAAGGCGTATTGAAGGAGGTTATTGGAATAGTAGAAACCATAATAAAAAGGGAATCAAAATGAGAATTATGTCAGTAGTTGGCGCGCGTCCCAACTTTATGAAAATCGCTCCTTTTATTGAGTCTGTTAAAGCGACAGAAGGCCTTGAACATATTTTAGTTCATACAGGGCAGCATTATGATGATAAGATGTCGCAGCAGTTCATGGATTCTCTAGGAATCCCACCTGCTGATATCAATTTAGGTATTGGTTCTGGAAGCCATGCCGAGCAGGTGGGGCGAACAATGATTGAGTTTGAAAAGGTTTTATTGGAACATAAACCTGATTGGGTTGTAGTGGTAGGAGATGTGAATGCCACTTTAGCTTGTTCGGTAACTGCTAAAAAACAGCACATTAAAGTATGCCATATAGAAGCTGGACTAAGATCGGGAGACATACGAATGCCAGAAGAAGTAAATCGTTTGGTGACGGATCGATTATCAGACCTGTTATTGACTCCAGATACCTTGTCTTCTGAAAATCTTCGCAAGGAAGGAACGCCTGAGAATGCTATCAGGTTTGTTGGCAATATTATGATTGATACCCTGGAAAAGAATCGTTCGAAAGCAGAATCCTTAGAAATAGATGAAATCATTACAAGGAATACTTCAAAGGAACAAGATTCAACATCTAGAGCTAAATTGAATAATGGATTTGCGCTTTTAACCATGCATCGCCCATCCAATGTGGATGATAAAGAAATCCTGAGCAACATTGTTGGATTTCTTTTAAATGAAGTGAGTAAGGAAATGCCTATTGTGTGGCCAGTACATCCTCGGACACTTAATCGCCTGAGGGAGTTTAATTTGTTGGAAGCAGTTAGCTCACATCCTAGTGTATATCTGCTGGATCCATTGGGTTATCATCAAATGATGAAGATGAATTTGGAGTCTAGAATTATGCTTACTGACAGTGGAGGGCTGCAAGAGGAATGTACGGTGCTAGGTACTCCTTGTTTGACCTTGCGATGGAATACCGAAAGACCAATAACCCTTAGGGATCATGGAGGTGCTTCAGTATTAGTTGGCAATAATATTGAAAGAATTCGCGAAGAATACAGAAATACCCTCACAATGGACCGCAGACCCGAACGACCTGAACTTTGGGACGGCAAGGTTGCTGGTCGCTGCGTTCAAGCTATTATTGATGCGTCTTAGTCTGGAGAAATCAGGTAGGAAGCTTCTTGTAAGAAAATTGAAACGCAAAGTGAATTAATATTAATGAAGGGGTTATATCCATGAATTTAGTAAAAGGAAGAAAATTTTTAGTAACCGGAGGGGCAGGATTTGTTGGTTCAAACCTTGTTCAGCACCTCTTAGAGGAAGGTGCGGGTCTAGTTCGGGTCCTAGACAACCTTTCGAATGGCTATATTCAAAATATCCAACCTTTCTTAGAGTTCAATAATTTTGAGTTTATAGAAGGAGATATTTGTGATATTGAGACTTGCAGGACTGCAGTTGATCAAATAGAGTTTATTAGTCACCAAGCTGCATTGGGTTCGGTGCCAAGATCTATTAAGGACCCGGCTAACACCAATTCAGTGAATATAGGGGGGCATTTAAATATGCTTATTGCAGCAAAGGAATCCCGTAGTTTACGGCGTATGGTATATGCTGCAAGTTCCTCTAGTTTTGGTGACAGTGAAGCTCTTCCAAAAATCGAGGGAGAGGAAGGACGTCCTTTATCTCCTTATGCAGTTACCAAATGGGTTAACGAATTGTACGGAGATGTGTTTAGCAAGGTGTATGGCTTTCATACGATTGGTTTAAGGTATTTTAATATTTTCGGTCCAAACCAAAACCCCAATAACCCTTATGCTGCGGTAATCCCATTATTTATGAAGGCCGCTCTAAATAAGCAGCAGCCTGTTATAAATGGCGACGGCAGCAATTCACGTGATTTCACCTTTGTCGAGAATGCAGTTCAAGCCAATATTAAAGCCCTCCTTGAAACACCCAATCTGGATAAACATGAAGTTGTAAATATTGCTGTTGGCGAACGGACGGATTTACTCGAATTATGGGCGGCAATCAAATCGGCAGCGCAGGTTGATCTAGAACCAAAATTTGGTCCTTCAAGGGAAGGAGATGTTCCTCATAGTTTGGCTTCAATTGAAAAAGCAAAAAATCTGTTTGGTTATAATCCACAGGTCCGTTTATCTGAAGGAATAAAGCGCACCTTTGAATGGTTTAGGAAACAGTACGGATCTTAGCGCCAATGAACTAATGATTTTGAGTACGTTCAAGTTATTTCCTACCTATTCTTTTGTTTTTTGCGGATTAACGTTTTTTTTGAGCTTGAATCTGCACGGGCAGATAGCTTACGAACATGTTCGTAATGAGGCTATTTATGATTTCATTGATCAATTATATTCACAACATATAATAGAGGTAAATACCGCGATTAAACCCTATAGCCGTGAACAAATTGCAGATTGGCTAGTCGAAGCAAATAAGCGTCGAGAGGAATTATCAAAAGCTCAAATAGCGGAACTAGAGATTTACTTGTCGGAGTATAGTTTGGAGCAAAATAAAGCCAAAGAGGGACGCTTTGAACTTTTAGCTAAAGACAACCCTATGCGTTTGCACTTTTTACCTCCAGAATTAACCTGGAATGAAGGCAAGTATCGCGCTCTTTTTAGGCCCGTGTATGGTATACGATTTATAAGTTCAACCAATGCCAATTTTTTCCATAGCTACGGGATGGGCGAGATGATTTCCTACTTTGGTGATAACCTTTCTTTTTATGCTAGTTTCAGAGACCACCATCAAAGTGAAGAGGCCTTAGCTTTGCCGGGATATTTAACTCAGGAGAGGGGAGGAGCATATAAACTAAATGTACAAGATCAAGGGGGTGCCGACTACAGCGAGATGCGCGGTGGTATTAGTTATAGATGGTCTTGGGGTGATATCGGTTTAGTAAAGGATCATTTGCAATGGGGTGATGCCTACAATGGAACAAATATCCTATCGGGACGGAGTACGTCATTCCCCATGCTAAAGTTCCATATGAAGCCAACTAAATGGTTTGAATTCAATTACTTCCATGGATGGTTGGTATCAGAGGTAATTGATAGCTCACGCTCTTACTTTACACCAAGCGGTGACTTTCGTTCGGTTTTTAGGGAAAAGTATATTGCCGCAAATATGTATACGTTTCGGCCCTGGCCAAGGCTATATATTTCACTAGGTAATTCAATAGTCTACAGCGATATCGGTTTTCACCCGGCTTATTTAATTCCTTTCTCTTTTTTCAAGTCGATAGACCATACGCTGAATCGCGGCATAGATAATCAGAATTCACAGGTCTTTTTTAATATAAGTTCCAGGCAAATCAAATACCTCAACATATTTGCTTCATTCTATATAGATGAATTATCGGTATTCAGAATCTTTGATCCAGACCGCCATAATTTTTATTCAGCTAAAATTGGAGGTTCCTTAAGAGGTTGGCCTCTAAAGGATTTAACCATAACTTCTGAGTTTACGCATTCCAATCCGCTCACTTTTAAGCATCGGCTACCTGCCACGACGTTTGCAACTAATCGCATTAGCCTAGGACACTATTTAATTGATAATGCTCAAGAGTTTCATATCAGTTTGCGATATAATCTTTGGAAGGCGAGTAACATTACTGTTGATTATTCAAGGGCGCGCAAAGGGAACGACTTCCAGTATAATTTTAATGGACCTTTTGCAATCGATGAATTTCCCATTTTGGCCGAGGAAATCTGGACCAGAGAATTACTTGGATTACGCTTAAATTATTATCCCTTCCCCAACATGCGGTTCTTCGCAGAGTATCAGTATTCAAATGTGCAAGCGTTTGATGCGGATGGCATTAGTGCTGAGGACTACTTAGATCAATTTGGGCCCAAGTACCTTCACGGTGAAACTAATTCCGTTACAATTGGAATTGGAATTGGATATTAAATAGAAATAGTACCAAACAATTTAAGATGAAAGATTTTACCTTAAAGATTTACGAGGCAATGATCCTAAGCGCTAAATCAAAGGGTTACCAATTTCAGACCTTCGAAGATTTCATATCTAAGCCTCTTGATGGGAAGCTGATGGTTCTAAGACATGATGTTGATAGAATTCCTATTAATGCGCTCAAGATGGCCCAAATCGAAGCCAAAGCAGGAGTTAAAGCAAGCTATTTCTTTAGAATTGTCTCCAGTGTTTGGGATGAGGAAATTATTAGCGCCGTAGCTGATTTAGGTCACGAGGTAGCCTATCACTATGAGGATATGACCATTTGCAATGGGGATTTCGAAAAAGCGATAGTGCACTTCGAAAAACATTTAGCTGCCTTACGTCGCTTTTATCCCTCAAAAACCATTTGCATGCATGGTAGCCCCATGTCGAAGTGGGATAATAGAAAAATATGGGAGAAATATAACTATCGGGATTATGGAATTATAGCAGAACCCTATTTTGATGTGGATTATGGTAAAACATTCTATATTACCGATACCGGTCGATCTTGGGACAACTCCGAGTTTAACGTAAGGGACCGCGTGGATTCTAAGTTTGATATTACTATCAAAAGCACGGAGCATATTATTTCGAAGTTCGAGGATGGGAGCATGCCCCAAATTGTAATGATAAACACGCATCCGCATCGATGGTTTGACCCAAGCTTTGGATGGTACCGCGAGTTAATTATGCAAAATTTGAAGAATACAGTTAAAAGGCTTATTGTAAAAAATCAATGAAGAAGAAGTATTGCTTACTCACCAATGATGTAGAAACTACTTCTATTTGGTTGAATACCTTGAGAGATGAAACTGGCTGGACCGTGTATAAAGAAGGCATGCCCATGCTTTTAGATATCTACGAAAAGTTTGGAGTAAAAAGTACCTTTTATTTTACAGGTTACATAGCAAGAATGATTCCTGATATTGTGAAAATGATTCAAAATCGGGGACATGAAATTGCAAGCCACGGACTCTTGCATACCAAGGAGCATGGTTTTGATGTTATGCCCTATGATAAGCAGGTAGAGCATTTGGCTGAGACCAAGAAAATTTTAGAAGATATTTCTGGAGAAGAAGTGATTTCTTTCCGAGCGCCTGCATTACGGGTAAATGAGTTTACCGGAAAGGCCTTGTTGGAAACGGGGCACCGTATTGACAGTTCAGTTGCTTCTCAGCGATTTGATTTATTTATGTCATTCGGAGGATTAAAAAAGCTAAACTGGCTAGTTGCTCCAAGAATGCCGTATAAAACCAAGGAGGATAATATTTTTAAACGCGGCGAAAGCAGTCTTATAGAAGTTCCATTGAGTGCAACACTCTTGCCCTATTTGGGCACAACGATGCGTACTTTTCCTTTAATTACTAATTTGCAGAAAAGGCTTATCTCTGCGGAGTCTTCATTAAATGGCAAGCCAGTAGTTTTTGATATTCATCCAAATGAGTTTATTGATGAAAGTACCCTTCCCAGAAGTATAGAGAAAAGGTCTAATAACCCTGTTGCATATTTCCTTCAGGATTACTTGCGCTCTAATCTGAAAACAAAAAATCTGGGACCAGCAGCTCGGCCCTTATACGAAAAACAAATTAAACACTTTAAAGATCGTGGTTTTGAGTTGATTACCATCCAAGACTACTGTCGTAAAACAGGTTTACTATAATGAGGATTTTTATCATCACCATGGATGATCCAGTGCAAACAAAACAATTTATTGCCAGGATTATTGATGCAAAGCAAGAGCAAATTATCGGCCTTGCTGTTCCTAATGGCGACCGCCTAACTTTAAGTAAGGGAAAATCTAAGTACGCTTATTTGGTTTCTTTGCTTTTAATAATGGGATTACCAGCATTTGTGAAAAATGCTGGCATTTCTGTGTTTCATAAAATCAAGAAACAATTGCATAAGGTCGGGCTAATCCAAGATCCTACAATCATGGGTTATGCTAGTCGTAGAGGAATCCCTGTGCACAGAATCAAGACTCCTAATGGAAAGGCATTCAGAGCAATGCTAAGTGAGTTAAAACCTGACATTATCATAAACCAAAGTCAAAGCATTATAAAGAAGGACTTATTGGACATTCCAAGTATCGGGGTTTTAAATCGTCATAATGCCCTTCTTCCTAAAAATCGAGGGAGGCTAACCCCGTTTTGGGTAGCGTTCAAAAAGGAGAAAGAAACTGGAGTAAGCATACATTTCGTTGAAGAAGGTATTGATTCTGGCGACATTCTTGTGCAGGAGAAGTATAGCGTTTCTCCTAAAGACGGCTTTAATCAAATTGTTAAACGTAATTATGAGATTGCTCCTCAAGCAATGATAAAAGCTATTGATTTATTGGAAAGTGGTCAAAGGGAGTTTATAGACAATAATGACGATGAAGCGACTTACAATACCACTCCAGAACTTAAGGAGGCATGGGCCTATCGTAAGCAGCGAATATTTGGTTAGAAGATCGTATTATAAAAATAAAAAAGGGTTCGAAATTTTTCGAACCCTTTTTATTTTCCATTTCGCTTGCTAGCTACTCCTCGCTCTTTTAATCAGAATATTGTAGAAAATTATCCCGAAATATCTGATATCTGTTAGCACTCCATATTTCTTGTATTCATTTAGATACTTTACTTCGGAATGCACAATTTCTTCCAGTGTTTCGGGCAAGTGGGCATAGAAAGGCGGAAGTAAACCGGGCTTAAACTTCTTTCTTAATTTTCGAACCCCAGCAGGGTATAAATCAAAATAATGAACACTTAAGGGTCTGACTCCGACCAACTTAATGTCACCCTTAAGGAGGTTTACTAACATTGGAAGTTCATCTAACCAAAATTTCCTGAAGATTTTCCCTAAAGTTGTCACTCTGGGATCATTATTGAATTTCCCTCCCTTTTGTAAGCCATACTTTTCCTTTATGTAGGGCTGAAGGTATTCCGAATAAGGATGCATGGTCCTTAACTTGTACACATTGAAAATCTTCCCATTTAGACCGACTCTTCTAAGTCGAATTATAGGACCGTAAGTGGCTTTATGGTTAAAATCAGGTTCCCCGATTTTCTCTCCCACGAAATACATCTTGTTATCTATCACCTTGCTTTCCACCAAACGAAAACCACAAGAATACAATCGGCCATAGGTCTCTATTTCCGAAATTACCCTGTTTCGACCGCCTGTTAAAAAGAAGTAAATCTTTTTAATAACAGGCACTTTGGGAGCTACTCTCTTGAAGAAAAAGTCGAAGGTGTATCTAAGGTAATTTATAGGAGCAGAGTATTTTGCGAGTACCCTTTTTTTCCGATTGCTAGAAGTTTCAACACATCCAACATAATATCCCCCCATTCTTAGGCGGCAATTTGCAGCTTCAAGAAATTTGTTAATGTATTGCATATCATTAATACGCTTTATATTAACTAAACCTCCTAGTCCTTCATCAATCAAATTATGTAATGAATGAAAATTTGTAAGGTTTACATGCGAGCTCGTGTCAACTAGCGCTACATCCAATACCTCACTTAAGTCGAGATGACTCTCAATAAAGTCTAAAACTTCCCTCCCCCTTTCTTTTTGGATGGCTTTTTTATAAACCATCCGGATATCGCCATTTAATGGCCTTGCTAACATGCTTTCCATCGCAGTTAATTAAGGGTTTACGATGCAAAGGTATCACTTTTTATCTTCGGTAAGTTTTACGTGGGGTTCAATGGATCTTTAACAGAATATTATATTCGTATTTTCTTTAAGATTCATGCATAGAAATAATCTGAACCTTCTAAATCACTAAGGCCTCTAACGATTAGGCTATTTGATTTTTAAAAAATCTTATGATTAAGGCCTATTCTTTCTAAATCCCAAGGAAGACTAATTTGCAAGTATTACTTTTGTCGAGTATTTCTAAGAATTATGCGATATACTTTAACCCATCTAAAGGAGCTAGAAGCTGAAGCAATATTTGTTATTCGCGAAGTCTTTGCTCAATTCGAAAATCCGGCCATTCTTTTTAGTGGTGGAAAGGATTCAATCGTACTAACCCATTTGGCAAAAAAAGCTTTTTGGCCAGGGAAAATTCCCTTTCCACTGGTTCACATTGATACTGGTCATAACTTCCCGGAGACCATTAAGTTTCGAGATGACCTAGTTAAGAAACTAGGTGTTGAACTAATAGTTGGTTCTGTTCAAAAATCTATTGATGAAGGTGCGGTTCAGGAAGAAACCGGGAAAAACGCTAGTCGGAATGCCTTGCAAACCGTTACACTATTAGATGCAATAGAATCCAATAATATTGATGCAGCGATGGGGGGAGCCCGTCGTGATGAGGAAAAGGCACGTGCCAAAGAGCGCTTCTTTTCGCATCGAGATGATTTCGGACAATGGGACCCTAAAAACCAGCGTCCAGAATTATGGAATCTATTTAATGGTAGGAAAAATATGGGAGAGCACTTTAGGGTTTTCCCCATTTCCAACTGGACGGAAATGGATGTTTGGCAGTATATCTTGCATGAGAATATTGAAATTCCCAGCCTCTACATAGCCCATCAGCGAGATGTGGTTTGGCGCAATAATACCTGGCTGCCGGTTTCAGATTATATCAACTTGGAAGAAGGAGAAAAGGTTGAGAATAAAATGATAAGATTCCGGACGCTTGGGGATATCACGATTACCGGAGGCGTTGAGTCCGACGCAGATAATCTTCAGAAAATTGTTCAAGAAGTGGCCTCTGCACGTCAAACAGAGCGAGGTAATAGAGCAGACGACAAGCGTGGTGAAACTGCCATGGAGGATAGAAAGAAACAAGGATATTTCTAAGTCTACGACCAAACAAAAAAATCAAATGAGCGATACAAGTTATTTAGATATGCAACTACTCCGTTTTACGACGGCGGGTAGTGTTGATGATGGGAAAAGTACCTTAATTGGTCGATTACTTTTTGATTCGAAGTCCATTTTTGAAGACCAATTAGAGTCAGTAGAAAATAGCAGTAAAAAGCGAGGAGTTGATCACGTAGACTTAGCTTTATTGACAGATGGTCTTAGAGACGAGCGTGAACAGGGAATTACCATTGATGTGGCCTATAGATACTTCGCCACCCCTAAAAGAAAATTCATTATAGCTGATACCCCAGGTCATATTCAGTACACCAGAAATATGGTTACGGGAGCATCCACTGCTAATTTGGCGCTATTGTTAGTTGACGCTCGTCACGGTGTGGTCGAGCAAACTTGCCGACATTCTTTCATCGCTAGCTTATTACAAATTCCGCACTTGGTAATTTGTATTAATAAGATGGACTTGGTGGATTACAGTGAAGAGAGATTTAACGAAATAGTGGAGCAGTACAAGGAGTTTGCCTCTAAACTCAATGTAAATGACATTCGATTTGTGCCTATCTCTGCTTTACACGGAGATAACGTGGTGAATAGGAGTGAACACACTCCATGGTATAATGGAGAAACACTTCTTCATACCCTTGAAACCATTCATATTTCCAGCGACCAAGATCACGTTAATGCTCGTTTTCCAGTGCAAACGGTTCTCCGTCCTAAAAATGATCTACACCATGATTACCGCGGTTATGCTGGTCGAGTAGCTGGAGGGATTTACAAACCAGGCGATGAAGTCTTGGTTCTTCCTAGCGGCTTTTCGTCAAAGATAAAATCCATCGATACTATGGAAGGGCCGATAGAAGAGGCTTTCTCCCCAATGTCTGTTACAATCACCTTAGAAGATGACATAGATATTAGTAGAGGTGATATGATTGTGCGTCCAAACAATCAACCAGAGGTGACTCAGGATTTAGATGTAATGCTTTGTTGGTTAAACAATAGGTCAGCACAACCAAGAGCTAAATATACCCTTCGACATACAACTAACGAGGCGCGTTGTATGATTAAAGAAGTCCTTTATAAGGTGAATATTAATACTCTTCACCGCATTGAAGATGATAAAGAGATTAAGATGAACGATATTGTTAGAGTGAAAATTCGCTCTACCAAGCCGTTATTCATCGATGAATACAATGACAATCGAAATACGGGCTCCATTATTTTAGTTGACGAGTCAACTAACGAAACCGTTGCTGCCGGTATGATTCGGCTTTAATGAAAGCTCAAGTTAAAATAAAGGCTCCTTATATAGGGAGCCTTTATTTTTTGATAATGGGTTTATAGTTTGTCCTTCAAGGTATTTAAAACCACTGTTACGGCTTCTTCTACACTAAGTTGGTGGCTGGGTACTTTAATATCAGGTGTTTGTGGCTCTTCAAATGGCGAAGAAATGCCAGTGAAGTTAGAGATTTCACCCCTTCTAGCTTTGGCATATAGACCTTTTACGTCCCTTTTTTCACATTCTTCAATAGGGCAGTTAACGAAGACCTCTAAATAATTGTCTTCTCCAATAACTGCTTTAGCTTTTTGTCGCTCGGCCTCAAAAGGTGTTATAAAGGCGGTAAGCACTATTAATCCAGCATCAACCATCAATTTCGCTACTTCTGTAATGCGGCGCAGATTCTCCTTTCGCGAAGCATCTGAAAAGTCGAGATCTGAATTGAGGCCGGAACGGATGTTATCGCCGTCCAAGATGTAAGTGTGTCGCCCTTCTTCGAAAAGTCTTCTTTCGAGTTCGGATGCGATTGTAGACTTACCAGAACCGCTTAAGCCAACAAACCAAACAACCAGCCCTCTATGACCATTTAGCTCATTTCTATCAGAAGCAGATATCGAGTGGTTGTGAGGAATAATATGTAATTTTTCCATAGTTAATTTTATAAATAAAAGAACTTGATGTAGCTTAAGAAAGTAGCGGTGTAGATGATGCTTATAATCAAGCCAAATTTAAAGAAGTCGTTAAACTTATATTTCCCAAGTTCCATGACCATCAAATTAGTTTGATAGGCAAAAGGTGTTATAAAGCTACAGGAGGCTCCAAAGGCCGCGCTTAAAAATATAGCGCTGTAAGGGATGCTTGAACTTAAAGCAAGACTATAAGCAATTGGGAAAATTATTGAAACGGCAGCCACATTTGTAACAAACGAAGTGAGTAACCAAGAGGTGATAAAAACTAAGCTTATGAGCCCAAAAGGAGTCCATGACGATGCTCCAGCAAATAGATTATCCGTTATTAGCTTTGCTGCACCAGAACTTATTAGACTATCGCCCAGGCTTAAGGAGACCAAAAGTATTATGAGCAAATCCAAGCTCAGTACTCTTTTTATTAGGTTGAGATAGACCATCTTAGTTCCCACTTGAGTAGCAAGAATTAGTAATAGTAGTTCCAAGAAGCTTATAATTCCAATAATATTCAGAGCAATACCTAAAAAGCTAATAATCCAAAAAATCCATTTGGATCTAGATGGAAGTGATTGGTAGGTCTGATGTTCTTGTAATATTATAAAATCACTGCTTTTGGCGCTTAACTCCATAAACCTAGGTCCGGTTACCATTAGCAATACGTCTCCAATTCGTAGGTCGATGGACCCAATTTTGCCGGAAACTTTTTCTCCTCTTCTATGAATTCCAATTATCGCAGCATCATATTTCTGCCGGAAACCGGTTTCCTTAGCATTTTTTCGGTCTAACTGGGAGTTTTGGGCGACAATTGCCTCAACGTAGGAAGTATTATCTGTTAAGTTAAATTCAGTTGCCTTTGAAAGTTCTAAACCATCAATTCTATTGGTGATAGAGGTAATTAAATTGGTGTCTCCCGCAAAAAGTAATACGTCATCCTTTTCAAGAACTGTTGTAGGCGGCACTGGAGCCAGCTCCCTCTTTCCTCTAATAATCTCGGTAAGGAAAATCCCCTCTAAGTTTCTTAAACCGGCCTCTTCAATAGTTTGACCAATTATACTAGAGGAGTTTTTCAATCTCATTTCAATCAGGTATTCCCTCTGGTTTACGACAATGTCCTGACTATGTTCGTCCCGATCTTTGAGTATTATTGGAGCGAGAAGGGCTAGTACGATGATGCCAATTATGGTAATTGCTAATCCCGGACCTGTAAAATCGAAAAAGCCCAATGGTTGCAATCCAGCATCCACGATTAAACCGTTAAGTAAGAGGTTTGTAGATGTCCCAATTAAAGTGATAACGCCTCCCATTATTGCAGAAAAGGAAAGGGGCATTAGAAGTTTTGAAGGAGCTATATTTCTAGCTTTACCCCATTGATATACGTACGGAATCATTACGTTAACAACTGGGGTATTATTCATGAAAGCGGATAGACTTGCAACCGTTGCTCCCATTCTCACAATAAAGCCCTGAGGACCTTTTACTCCTTTAAATAGCCGGTTTAAAAAAGTGGCCAAATCAAAGGTCTCATTGATACCGGCTGTAATGACAATTAAGAGAAATATTTTAATAATTGAAGGATTGCTTAAGCCTTCGATAAAATCTTGGCTTTTGTGCACCCCTGAAATTATAAGTGCCGCACCTGCAAATAAAAAAACTAATGAGGTTTTAAACCTATCAGCGACCAAAACGGTGATAAGACCACCGATTATTATTAGGCTGGCGAGGCTATGGAATTCGGGACTAAGCAAGAAAACTATTCATTCACAGCTTTATACATGCGTTCAATGATATCAACAACTTTAAGGCCTTCGAGAGCATTCGTGGTAATGGTTGCTCTACCCTTTAAAACATCAATAACATTTTGGACTATGTATACGTGGTTTGCTGCACTTCCTTTATATGGACCATAGTCATTAGGTGGATTGGAAGCTTTTAATGTTGGCATCTCATAATCTTGGACATGGCAGTATTCAACCTCATTCATGTATTGTCCACCAATTTTGATGGTGCCTTTTTCACCAAGAACCGTTAGGCTACTTTCGAAATTTGTACCCCAACAAGAAGTGCTGAAATTTAATACACCCATTCCTCCATCGGTAAAGTCGAAACTTAGTATCCCAGAATCTTCGAAATCGGTACTATCATGATGATTAAAGTCCACCATGCGACCTTTAATGTTTTCAACATCTCCAAAGAGCCAGTACATGATATCAATAAAATGCGAAAATTGGGTAAACAAGGTACCACCATCTAAGTTTTTGTCGCCATGCCAGTTGCCTGGTTTATAGTAACGCTCGTCACGGTTCCAATAGCAATTAATCTGTACCATATTGATACGGCCTAGCTTTCCGCTATCTACCAACTCTTTAATCCACTCGGAGGGAGGGGAGTAACGATTTTGCATTACCGCGAATACGTGCTTGTTTTTATGAAGCGCAGTGAATATGATCTTTTCAGCATCGGTCTTTTTTAAACCAATGGGTTTTTCGACAACGACATGATACCCACCATTCAAGCAAGCCAAAGCTTGCTCTGCATGTAAGCCATTTGGTGTGGCAATACTAATTACGTCAACATCCAATTTTGCATTTAGTAATTCGCTTAAACCTGAATAAATCGGAATGTCCTTGTATTTTGGGTCAAGGCCCAACTCCTCTCGTGGTCTGATGTCGCAAACCGCTACAAGCTCAGATTCCTGATTTTGCCAAATCATTTCAGCATGTCTCTTGCCAATATGGCCGCATCCGATAACAGCGAATTTAACCGCAGATTCTTTAGTCATTGTTAAGAATTACTTGATCTTCTACTAATTTATATTTCTGACCGCTTTCCGGACAAACAGCCATATTGTTTTCATCGAAAGTTAACCGGTGCCCATATTGAGACATCCAACCAATCTGCCTCGCGGGATTTCCAACCATTAATGCATAAGGCTTAACAGTTTTGGTTACAACCGCTCCAGCACCTATAAAAGCAAATTCACCAATATCATGTCCGCAAACGATGGTGGCATTGGCACCAATACTAGCACCTTTCCCAACTGTTGTACGTGTGTACGAATTTCTTCTATTTACTGCCGACCGCGGGTTAGTCACATTAGTAAATACCATAGAAGGTCCAAGGAACACATCATCCTCACAAATCACACCTGTATAGATTGAAATGTTATTCTGGACCTTCACATTTCGACCTAGCTTCACATCTGGACTTACTACTACGTTCTGTCCTAAATTGCAATTTTCACCTAGGATGGCATTAGGCATAATGTGCGAAAAATGCCAAATCTTAGTCCCTGCACCAATAGACGCTCCCTCGTCAATAACCGCTGTAGGATGAGCGAAATATGAATCTATATTCACAATATTGAAATAAATTGATTGCGAAAGTAATAAAGCTTAGAATATGTGCGTGAGTTAAGCATATAATAAATAACTATTTTGAGCCATTCGTAATAGAAGGAATTGTGCCTTGATTTCAAAGTCAATAAATTCTGCTTTTTGCGTTTAATATTTTAAACCTTGGCCACACTAAGTGTAGGTTTTTATATTTTAGCCAATCAGTGAGATTTGCAAGCCTTAGGGTTTTATATATGAAGAAGCTAAGCCTTTTGTTTTTCCTTGTTGTCGGAGTTTCCCTTTTCGGTCAAAATTTGGTTCGGAACGGTTCTCTCGAGAATACTGGGAATTGTCCTATCGTGGACTCTATTTTCAATAATTATGTTAATCCTTGGGATTTCTACAATGGTGATCCCGATTATTATCATCCTTGCGGTTTTCCAGGAAGCGACTCTGCCACTAATAATGCCCTGCCTTTTGATGGAGAGGGTTTTGCCGGTATCGACGTATATGGTACAGACGGAACCAATTTTAACCGAGAATACCTCCACACAGAACTAAAAAGTCCTTTGGAAGAGGGGAAATTTTATCGCGTAAGCTTTTACGTTCTTCCTCGCAATAACGATTTGAAAGGCGATAGCTACGGCATCAATAATATAGGTTTGCTTCTCACCGATACAGTTATTGATACCGTTCGAGCCGATAACCTGATTCCCGCCAGTCCCCAAGTAGTAGCCAGTGATCCTATCACCCAAGTGAACTATTGGACTGCTGTTTGCGGAATTATCAAAGCAAAAGGAGGCGAGCGCTACATTACCATTGGAAACTTTAGTCAGGATAACGAAACTATGGCCGTTCCCTTGGAAAATGCTGGGAGTCCATCTACCGCGTATTACATGATTGACTACGTTGAGGTTGTGGAAAATGATCTTCCGCAATTGCCTGAAGACACCGTGATTTGTCAAGAAGGCCGTATCGACTTACGAGTTGCTGGGCCAAATATCTCCGTTGTTTGGAATGACGAAACAACCACTTCGAATTACATCATTACCAAGCCAGGCCTGTACACCGCCACTATATCCAACGGCATTTGCAGCTTCACCGATTCATTACTCGTCGAGCAAGTAAATTGCGAAGAGTGTATTACCTATGCTCCGAATGCTTTTACACCTAATGGCGATGGACGCAACGATATCTTTATCATAACGCCTATTTGCGATGCCGATGGTTATTTGGAGTTATACGACTTACGCATTTTTGATAAATGGGGTCGTAAGGTTTTTGAAACCCAAAGTCCAGAAGTGGGTTGGGATGGAAAAAATGCTAAACATAAGGGAGTATATACCTATACCCTCGAATATCGCTTTAGTAGCGAGAGAGAAACCAAGACACGTATTAAACGAGGTTTTATCACCTTGCTGAAGTAATAACCTCAGCTTCAAAAATTAGGATTACTTTTCGATCTACTGGTCACTAAGCTTTGGGGAAGCCCACGGCTGTTTCCTTATTTTTCCCCTAAATTGGCCTGAGCATTAACTGCGCTACTCATGGAACAGTTTATATGGAAGAAACTTGGCATTTCGAGCAACTTCAGTATTGAGGAGCGCTTATTTATGAGCACCACCTTTTTGATGTCAATCAGCATGGTGCTCCTAGCTTTACCCATTTATCTTTTTTATCATTCTGGTGTCGCCTTCTACTTTCTCTTTTTAGGAGTTGGTCTTTTTTGTAACTACTCAGTAGTGCGCTATTGGCGCAAATTGGTTTTAGCTAAAATCTTGCTCTTCGTTCTGAGTTTAGCGTTCGCTCAAATACTTTTTCCAATCACGGCCTTTCTTAAGGGGCCGGTTATTTATGGGATGTTACTTTACTTTTTAATGTCGCTGGCAACGGCTAGTTCGACCCTAGAGCAAAGGTTACACCTGGCCTATGTGGTGCTTTTAGGGGCCTACCTAATATTTGTGCTAACCCCCTTACCAGATACAATCACAGCGGGTATATACTACCTTATTTACCTCAGTTTCGCGCTAATCTTTTACTTGGGTACGGTCTACCTTAAACAGACTTATGACTATAATACCAAGCAGCTTTCAGAGAAATCCGCAAAACTCCAGCAGTTAAGTCAGAAGATGGAACAACAAATTATCGAAACCCAAGAATTAGCCGCTCAAAAGGATCGTTTGTTTTCCATTATTGGCCATGATTTAAGAAGCCCCTTATCGGGAATTGAAGGTTTTTTGAACGTTATGGAGCACGGAGGGGTGCCCGAGAATGAGCGACGAATTATGTCTAAGGAGCTTCTGCGACTCACGCGAAATAGCCGTGCTCTTCTCGATAATTTACTTCGCTGGGCAAAACGCGATACTAAAGCCTATCAAGCCACCAGAGTGGATTATCCTAAATTGATTCAGATGGTTGGGGAGCATTTAAGTCCTTTGGCTGATTCGAAGGGGATAAGTTTAAAGGTATTAATTGATGATGGGGAGGGGAGTGTTTATGGAGACGCAGATATGCTCGAAATGATTATTCGCAACCTCATTAGCAATGCTATTAAGTTTACCGCATCGGGAGGCTGGATTAAAATTAGAGCCTATGAGCTGGAATCTGAGCTTCGTTTAGAAGTGGAGGATAATGGAATCGGAATGACCGAGGAGCAAAGAAGCAAATTATTTTCACCCCATCGGGAAGTAGGCCTTGGAACAAATAGAGAAAAAGGAGTGGGCTTGGGTTTGATGTTATGTGCTGAATTCCTGAGTTATATGAACGGTACCATCGAAGTTCGATCGGTTAAGGATAAAGGTTCCTGTTTTACCGTGCACATTCCTCGAAAGAAGGGCCAAGCAGAGGATTAAAAAAATTCTGAAATTTTTCCCTGTACCTCTTGCATCCACCAAATCTACTCTTATATTTGCACCCGCGTTTGAAAAAACGACGTTCTCTTCAAATCTGGTCCGGTAGTTCAGTTGGTTAGAATACATGCCTGTCACGCATGGGGTCGCGAGTTCGAGTCTCGTCCGGACCGCCAACAGATTTCAGAAAGCCCTGTAGGTCAAATACTTACAGGGTTTTTTCGTTTAAGGGGTCGCAAATAGGTCCCATTTTCCGCTTGATTGATAATCAATATCGGATGTATGAAGATCGATACTGGAAAGCTTTGGATTCACATGACTTAAATGACTTTTTCCGCTAAGGCTTTAAAAAGTCAAACAGGCCTGCATTGCGCTACGCTTAAGCTTGCATTCTACGGCTCAAAAGCCTATGCAAGTCGCCATCATAGCAATGGTATTTTGCTTCAATTGGTTTTTAGTATCCTTAGCCTTTTAAGACCTTCCGCTCAAGGGTACTGTCTTCTGCTACTCTGTTCTTTATATAGCTGGTTTAGCTTGAAAAAACTCAAACGCGGCGATAGAGAATTTCTTGTAGCTTATCGTTAGAGCCGGGCCCCAGTAGTTGTACCAATTTGTTAATCAAATTCCACAATCGCTCCCGTTCCATGCGTAAATCCCGGATACCATCGTTCAAACGCTGTATTTCCACTTCATAGTCGGCAGCGCTTTTTGTATCGAGGTGCTGATCTAATAAATCCCTCAAGTCAACTTTTAGTACCGCGCAAATATCGATCAAGCGTTCGAGGCTAATCGGACTATGACCAGCTTCCATTTTTCGATAAGCATCCCTGCCGAGTCTAATTTTCAGGGCTAGGTGCTCCTGACTCATATTTTTTTGCTTTCTGATTTCTTTCAGGTCAGCTAAAAACGAAGCATAGTGTAGCATACAGCAATAGGATTATTTTTCCGCTAAAATGGGAAAAATAGGCGCTAGCATCAATAGGATTATCCCTTAGTTTAGTCGAGGAAAAACCCTTGGATTTTAGTTTTAAGTCTGATTTACAGTGAATTGAACTTTAAGTTTCAAGCTGCTTCGCGAATCCCTTAAAGCCTAAGGTCCGACATTTAATTTGGTATTTATGTCTCTAGTTAAGCCTAGGCGTCTAGCGCCATGGAAGGGCCTTGTTATGGCGTGTTTCTTGGCGACCTGCTCTTATGCTCAAACCGATTTAGGTTTGCCCGATATTTGGTATTCCAATCCAGCGGTCCCGGCGCATCAGGGAGCAAGCCGTCTTTCGCCTAGCCGCTTAATCGGGAATCACCCCATCTTAAAACAAGACTCTGTTCAAGCGGCATTCAATCGTTTTTTAAAGTTACCCCAAAAGGGTCATACCGTTTTTCTGGTGGTGCGTCCAAATTATCTTAATCCCAGCGGAAAAACCTATTTGCGTTGCAAGGGCTTAGAGATTACCGACACCGAAATATTATACCGAGGCGTAGGTAGGGAGTTTGTGCCGGATAAAAAGAGGCCTTTAATTTTATCGGCCTCCTTTCCGGCCTATAGCCGCCGAGGAGGGCGTCCGGCGGCCCCGCAAATAGACACCAGCCTATTTAAGGTAGCCGAGATTATTGCCTATAACCGCTTCTTTAGTAAAGAGGATTTACGCCTCATGGAGGCTTATCTCTCTTTGAAGTATTCGATTCCTACCACCAAAAACGAGGATAAGTCCCTGCGTAGCTATCCTGGGGATAGTGCCGCGACATACTATTGGACGCCCCGCCGAGACAAAGTGTACGACCGAGAGGTTATAGCCCTCGGCAATTTTGCCTTTTCGGGTTTACAGCAAAGTCAAACCGTAGCCTATCATGAAGATTCCCTCATTATGGCTTTGGACACGATTGTGCCTTTCGGACAGATGCCCCAAAAATTTATGCAGGAAGGTTCATTCCTGATCATGTCAAAGCGCATCGATCAAAGTAGTGCCTACGATTGTGAAATTGCCCTTAATCAGCAGTTCCCCATCACCGCCTGGCGCTTGCGCACACAAAACTTTGCCGCTAATGCGGATAGCTTGCGCCTATTTTACCCCAACCATCAAGCCTCGAGCTTTAATGATACCCTTATTTTGACCGATGGGCTAGATACCCTCGACCTCGCGGTTGTTCAGCAGGGTTCGGACTTGGCAATTGCTATAGCTTTAAGTGATTTGCAATCCAATCGGGTGTACCGCTTTCGAGTAAAAGGAAACCTTTGCGACGATACCGCGAGCATTGGTCTGAAACCGTATGGCCCTGGTGCCTTAGCCTTAACCGCCGAGCCCGAAAGGCTTCCCTTAAAAGTGGAAGTGCAGGAAATGAACGGCATGGGCAGCTACGATACCACCATGTATGGCAGTCCGCTATTAATAAAAACGGGCGAGGGCCAATACAATGTTTGGGTAGCCGATGCGCAAGGGGCATTACAAACCGACTTTTTAATTGCTAGTACCGATACGAGCATTCAAGGCATTCGTTTTGTTCCCGCCCCAGTTTCATCTCAACTGATGGAATCGGCTCCGGAACGTATTGTAGTCTATCCCAACCCCAGCCATACCGGCGAGGAGGCCCATTTTGAATTCCACGGCTTTAAGGTGGACGAGGAAATTGGTATCCGGGTTTACGATCCTCAGGGTCGAAGCTTGCATCAGCAGGAGCTGCTGATTAACAGCAAACGACAAACCTGGGACTTTAGCCTCGGCGTTCCGGGAACCTACACTTTCGTATTTATTTACCAAGACCAAGCCTACACTAAAAAACTGACCGTTACCAAACGCTTCTAAGATCGTATGAAAACAGATTTAGTATCTCGCATCGCTTCCCTTTTCCTGATTTTTCTCTTCCTCTACAATGATGTCCATGCCAGTGTGCGGGCGCTTAATCAGTGGGAGAATATAAAGCTTGACAGCCACACCCAGCCGATTGGGAAAAGGAATCCTATTGCCAATCCTGCGGCTCAACACCAAATAAGTTCATCCATCTCTAGGCCTCAAACAAAGACGGCCGTCTCCCAGCCAGAGCGCCTAGCCAATTTAGAGGCTTTGGCCTCTTTTACGGTTTCGCCATTGGAGGAATCGGCTCGCATTGGTATGGAAATGCACATGCCGGTTAATGATCCCCGGGATGATATCTTCCATTTTCAATTACCGGAAGATTTTAAGTCGGAGGACTGGGCGAGTGTTTATTTAAGTTATGAAGTTAAAGGAGTGGCTGATGGTCGAAGCTTAGCCAAGAGTATTAATTCGCGGGAAACTTTTGGGGAGCGAAGCTTGGAGGCCGATAATGAATGGCATGAAGTGCAGGAAAAAGTAGCGCCGGCCGATTTGCAAGCTGGCAGCAATTACCTCCGCTTTACCATTCCTAATGGTATGGGCCTTTCGGCAGAAGTTAAAAACCTACGCTTTAATTTTAATCGGCAGGGAGATGCTCAGTTGCAAGCCGCCCGTTTGGAACGCGTGGTGATTGATGACCCTACCTATTTTCGGGCCGTGCCTCAATTGGAGAGCAGCCCCGCCTACCGCTTACGGGAGGTGGAAATGCCCGCTTTACCGCAGGGCATCATCAACGTTACGGCGGGAGCCAAGGCTTATCAGCCCAGTCCGCAGGTGGCGGCTCAAGCCGAATTAATTGGCTTTAAGCTCAATATTGGTTCCTTAAATTCGCAGCGCAAGCTCAGTGAGCTGCAAGTTTATTACTTCGATTACGAGCGCAGTGCCTGGCAGGGAGTGGCCATCGATTCTATCGACACCCAGGGGGAGATTGCCTTTGTGCCCAATAAAGGGCAAACCCAATATTTTGGAGCCTTAATCAAGTCGCCCGAAATGCCGGAAGCCAGTGCCTTTGCGCCCACCATGATTCAGGATATTGAAGCGGCTAATCCGGCAACCGGCATGAATTTAATGCAGCCGCCGAGTATAAGTCAAACCGGGGAGGCTCGTATTCAGTATCCTTTTGAATTACCTGGGGGGATAAATGGCATGAAGCCTTCACTTGCCTTGACTTATAGTTCTGATGGTGGAAGTTCCTTTGTGGGGTTTGGATGGAGTTTACCCCAAGCGGCCATCCAAGTGGATACGCGTTGGGGGGTGCCTACCTATGATGCCAATAACGAAACAGAGTCTTACTCCCTTAATGGCGAAGACTTGTTTGAAGCTGGTGAGTATCGGGCGAATCGAGACTTGGATATACGTACTCCTGGACCAAAGCGATTCTTTAAGCGTATACAAAGTGACAATACGATAATTGAACGTTTAGGCAATACTCCAACGGATTACACCTGGCAAGTTACCCGTCCGGACGGAACCATTTTGCGGTATGGATTCTATTCGGCAAGTTATAGCTACCAAGAAGGAGGGGCGACCACTAATTTACAAGCCGCAGATGCAATTTTAGCCACGGCAAGTGGGAATAGGGCAAAATGGCTACTTACCGAGGTAGAGGATGTAAATGGCAATAAGGTGGTTTACGAATACCAAAAGAGCACAGCTACTTCCTTAGATGCCAACAATCCCCTTTACAATGCTACATCCATTTACCAGAGAGCTATCTTTTACACCGGTTCGGGAAATGATTTAGGCCTTTATAAGGTCTCATTCGAGTATGGCGGTACGAGGGTGGATGCAAGAGTCTCCAACAATCTGGGCTTAAAGTTTTCGGATCATTTACGACTTAACAAGGTTCGGGTGCAATTTATACCAGAGGGGGAGACCGAGTATAATACTGAGATTAGGGCCTTCCGCTTAGACTATGCAAACGATCCGGAAAAATGGTTCTATAAAACCATGTTACTGAGCATTGCGGATGAGCGCAATGGGCAGGAGTTTTATAAGCATGATTTTGACTATTTCAATGAGCATGAAGGGGCGATAGCCTTTGCGAGCAACCCCTCCGAAATCATCAAATCGGAATCATTTAATGAGCGGGAATTCAGTGATTTAGATCAGCGTTTTCAGGAGAACCTCCCAGGCGGAGATGCGCTTTCACGAGTTTTCGGCCCTTCACCTTTAGGAACTAGTTCTTCTCGTTCCCATCTAATGGAAGGTTCAGTGGGCTTAGGGTTTGTTCCAGGCCCTTTATTTGGGCAGGATAAAAACTTTACCATTAGTGGTGTGATTGGGGGGACCCTAGGAAGTTCTCAAGGTAAAACCCAGTTTACTGATATTAATGCTGATGGTTTACCCGATTTAGTTCGCACGGAGGACCGGGGTGATGGCGCTAAATTTTATTACTACCCTTTACGTCGCAGGGCCAATGGCTCTCTAGGGTTCGGGAAGCAGAAGAGCTTAAATAGGGAAGGCTTACTTGCCAGCTCTAATTATACCTTTAAGCGCGGCTTTGATTTTGTTACTTCGGTAGCGGGTCTTGCGTCGGTGACCTATGCCCTGAACTGGGTTAATTCCAGTTCGGAAACAGAAAAATACTTTATTGATTACAATGCTGATGGTGTTCAAGATCTCGTTTTACCAAGCCTTAACAATAAAAGCTATGTATATTTCGGGAATTACGATTTAAATAGCCGACGCATCAGCTTTGACCCCCACAGTTCTACCACCTTAAATCCAACTTTAAGGCTGGGGGCGCCTCCCTCTATCGAAAATGAAACTGGTGAACCTTTAATGGGTGCCGAAATTGTGAGGACTTGGAAAGCGCCAAGAGATGGAATGGTGGATATTCAGGGCACCGCACAACTTACCAACCATGCTAGGGGTGTAGTTGAAATTGCGATTCAGAAGAATAGTAATTATGTAACGGGTTATTCCTTTGCGGCGGTTGATGAGAATACCCCATTAAGCACCAATTACTCGAACTTAGCGGTAAGCAAAGGCGATTTAATCCTATTTAGGGTGCGCTCCGGAGAAAATAGCTACGAGGATTTGCTGGATTGGAATCCCTCCATTACGTATCTCGGCAGCGCCAATTTACAGGATGGGGATGGAAACCAATGGTTAAACTCTTCGACCTCCGATGGTTTTCTGCTTTCGGGTAGGGAGGCCGTTACCATCAGCGGAGAACGGCTGTCCTATATTGATTGGGCCAACCTGGTAATTCCGGCGCTTAGCGATGACGTGCAGCTACGCATTCATATAAAGGCGTATGAAGATGTTGACCCCTTGCAGACCAATCAAGATACAGCCGCCATATTTAACGATGTCTATACCTTCACGGTTCCAGCTGGATCCCCAAACGTAAACGTACCTGTCTCAAGCGCTAGCTTTAAGAATGCCCTTAATCAGGGCCTAAATCTACTTTCGGGGCCCAGCATGATGCCGGGCCTGCCAACGGGTTTAAGTGAGGCCGATCAGAAGAAAATTAAATATAAAGTGGCTTTCAGCGTGTTTTCAAGTTCCAATATTTCTTGGAACGATATAGACTGGCGGCCAGAAGTGTATATAGGTATAGACCCTTGTGATGTTCAGAAGTACATCACCACCTACCCTACGGTTTATTTCAAAACCTACAATGAGAACCTAAGCTTGCATAGTCCACATAGCAGCGCCCTGCCAGCAGCAAATACTCGTGCCTGGCCCAGCTTCAGTGCAATAGATATTACCAATGCCTTTAACAATGTAGCTTGGGGAGGTCCTGTAAGTGCTTATTTGGTCCTAAAACAGAATCAAGCACTCCTGACTAAGGTTTTAATAGAATTTTACAGTAATGGAAGCTATAAAGTTTTTACCACCGATGCGGCGGGAGCGAAAGGCAGTGAAATTACTGGTTTATTCGATCAGGTAGATGAGTTCTTCTTTGATGGTAATGGTGTTTCTTCAGCCGAGCCATTGTATATAGAACTATATAGTAATCACCTGGGCTTAGGAGATGTTTTATCTAATGCCTTAGTGAGCTTAGTGGATTTAGATCAACAGACTACCTTAATCAGTAATTTAAAGGCCAATGTTTTTGTAGCGAATAGAGGCTATCTAAATGACCATTGGTTGCAATGGGGACGTTTTATGTGGAATGATTTGGATCGGGTGGCCAATAATCCTATCAACATTGCGGATTTGGAACCAGCTGCAAAACAACTCGCCATAGACAACCAGGGAACGGACTTTAGCACTTTTAATCAGTCCGATTTTGATGAGATGTTTAACGCAGGTGCGACCGCCCCCGAGTTTAAATTTATGATGCTTAACCCTGTCCGTGGTGAAGAGCTGGATGCGCTAAGGGATTACATCACTGAGGCAGCGGGATTCACCAGCAATGAGTTTAGTGCTCTCGATCGTTATTCCGTAATGCACTCACACGCCGCAGAGCTTAGAGCTCCAGGCTTAACTAGTCCTTGGCTATTTATGCAAAAGGATATGCGAATAAGTACTTCAGGCGGTTTAAGCGAGCCTTCAGGAACCGATGTGGTTCCGGCTATTTCTAGCTTGAATAAGAGTTACACTTTAGGCGCCAATTACGATGCCAGCGTTGGTTTTAAAGGTTTGGAAGGACTAGATGTTAAAGGAGGGCTCGCGGTTGATATTCCAAGTCCTTTATTTTATTCGCATACCAAAACTTCTATGCGTGATTATAATGGCGATGGATATCCCGATATTCTTAAGAATAATGCCATGGACTTGCATTATTCCGACCCTCGAGGTGCGATTAACAATCAGGTTACCAATATAGCGCCTGGTCCGAAAAACAACTCTTATAATGCTATAAGCGCGAATGTTGGAATTGGTTCCACTGGAAATGAGTTGTTCTCCCACACTTCGGTATCAAACATCCCTACCTTAGCAGGAGTGTATCAATTTGCACTCAATAATGTAGCCACGGTTGGTGGAAGTGCCTCGGTGTCTTACGGAAATCGGAATATAAACCTTCAATGGGAAGATTTGAACGGAGATGGACTACCCGATAGAGTTGAGGAAGCGTTGGGAGGAGATTTAAACGTGCAATTAAACCGTGGTTATGGCTTAAATGGCAACGTGACCAAGTACAACACCTATGATCGTTCTTCGATCCGTAATTACAGTATAAGTCTTAGTTTTTCCTCGGGTTACTCTAATTCGGTATTTATGGTGCCCCCGGATTATATCGAGAAATTACTTGGTAAATTGGAAATCTTAAACAAGAGTTTCTCTGTAGGCCTAGGATCTACGCGCAGCGGTAGCTTTAGTCAATCTTTCTTTTTAGACCTTAACGCCGATGGATTACCCGATCGCGTAGTTCAGGAATCTGAGGCCTCTAAGGATTACGAAGTTTACCTAAACACTGGGCTTGGTTTTATGGGGCCCATTGCCATTGGAGAATTGCCCTCCTACGCTAATCAACGCAATGCCATGGCAATTAATGTAGGTGCCCACCTTACGAGAGCCTGGCCCATTGGTTCTATTCCTCCATGGGGTTCTTTTAAAATACATGGCAGCGGCGGCTATAATTATGCTTACTCGGTTGACTTTACCCGCAGCACCTTCCGAGATATGAACGGAGATGGGGCTATTGACATGCTCAAAATTGATGACGATAACAACATCGAAGTGTATTACAATCAATTTGGGAAGTCGCTCAAGCTTAAGGAGGTGACAAACCCTTTGAACGGGAATTTCACAATCGACTACAAAACTGTTGGTAATAAGTATGGCTATTATGCGGCCCAAATTACTTCCCATAAAAGTCCGGAAGACGAGGATGTTTTTTGGGACATGCCGAATACCAAATGGGTGATGTCGAGCTTAGAAGTTTACGACGGTGTAGATGTGGTAGATGGTTCAGAAGATTTAGACGGCGCCGATTATCGTCGTTTTAGCTTCCATTATGATGGCGGCGTGAAAAGTAGGCGCGAGCGTAAGTTTTTAGGATTTAGTCGCGTAGAAAAGCGCTTTGAATCCCTCAGGTTTGAGTCAGCCGATTACAAAGACATCAGCGATCCAGATCATGTAACCTTCTATAATTCCGGTTGCTATGAAGTAAATGAGGACGAAACCTATGCCGAAAAATATTATTCAGAGGTGGTATTTTATGAGTCCCTTATTGGTAATTCATTCACTTCACGAAAAGTGCATGAGTATAAGCATGGCCTGGTTAAGCATCTGTTTTACTTCTTGAATTATAAAACCACACAAACCTTTGAGCGAAACCCTGATTTAAATGACGGTGCATGCTCTACCGCAGTGCCTTTTTCTTTTAAGGAAATCCACCGCTATAAACACCCAATTAGTCACAAAGAATTGCGCTATGATTATTTTAGCGTGAATTCCCAGAGTGGCTTTGTTAACCGACTCGAAACTGATGACCTGGAACCGGTAGTTTTTGAGGATATCAGTGAGAGTGCCACCGTTTTCCCGGCATTAAGTAAGGAGCTAGTTTATGTATATCCCGAGATTGATACTACCGCTGCTTTTTTCGATAACCCCTATGTGCCGGTAGATTTTGTTCAAGCTCAAGTGTTTGATGCAGAGTACGACGAAAAATTTAATCTGATTCGATATGTACAGGGTGCAGGTAATGTGCAAAACGCCTTTACTAGAGTTTTAAAAGAAGAAAAAACCTATGAAAAGCTTACCGAGTTTCCGGCGGAGCTGCACGTTAAGTTTAAATCCAATGCTAACGGCAGTGGGTTACCGGGCTTTGATATCGATAATCCATTTGGGGCCGTAACCCTAATTCCGAACTTTAAAGCTAACTATGAAGTGTATGAAGTGGGCGGACCTACTGGATATCAGCCCGATACCCTTTTCTTACCCCTTAACCTGCTCGAAACAAATCCTTGTGGTTTGCAGCCAGTTTTTCATGGTGATAATGACCCCGGTATCCCGGTTCCCGTTAACTTCTTTAAAGTAGAAACTAAGACGATTCAGATTTATGAGGACGACCTAGTGGCCGTACTGCCGGTCGATTTAATTGCAGATATGGAATACCACCCCGCTCCGGCCAGTTATCCTAGCCGGACCAATATGCTCAAGAATCATGAGGTTAGATTGCAAAGTGATGCCCAGCCTTTCTCGAGAAAAACTACTTCCGATATCGACAACAAAGGTTTAATAACACATATCTACAATCACTACACAGATAACAGTGTAGCCATGTTTACCACTACTAACTTGCAATACAATACATTGGGCCAGGTGGTTAAGGTGAAATATCCAACGAACCATGCCGCCCAGATATACGAAGTGGATTTTAGTTATGATAGCCATCAAAAGCATCTGGTGACCAGCGTTAGTAATTCTTACGGGGAATCCTCCTGTAATATTTATATGGATAATGGTACTGGCCTCTTGCTGCAAACCTTGGATATAAATGGAAACCCGATGCGCTATGAATACGACGATTTTTACCGCTTAATTGAGGTGTATGGACCTAATGAGTTGGCCTCGACCAACCCCGAACCTATCATCGTAAATAAATACTATCTAGAGGGGGTATCCAGTACGGCTCCTAATGCCATCCAGGTACCGGTTGCTCTTTCTTACCATAATGTAAATTACAGCCCTGCCGCGCAGAACATCAATCCGCAATGCTCCAGTCTTATTGATGTAAGTCAGGCCGATAAGAGTTTCATCAATCAACCAGGTTTAGTTACCATAAGTATGGTTGATGGTACAGGTGCAGTAACACAGGTTAAAAAGACCGCTCGATACCATACGGGCAGCAGTAATAGTATTCGTTTTGATGTATCGGGCCACAGCCGAAACAATATCTATGGCTGGCCAAAAAATAGCCGTATCTCCTTTTTAGAGGCGGTTGATAATTCGGCTAGCCCTGGTGGGGGAGGAAGTGGAGCATCACATCCTTACGGATATGCCAACGCTTACTTGAGTGTAAATAAAAATCAGATAGTGAGTAAGGTGGCCTACGATTATCTTGGTCGTACCCAAACCGTGGAATCTATTGAAGATGGAGCAACGACCTTTGCTGTTTTAGCCGAAAGTGATTTTTACTGGAGCAATGATGGAGCTTTCTTTATTGAAGATCAAATTAACGGTAGTGGGGTGCGGATGCGAAATTGGAAGAATGGCCTCGGACAACTTAGTCAGCAGGAGCGCTATCCAAACGGACCTTCAGGCGCTTCGGAGACCACCTCCTTTAATTACGATGCTTTAGGTCAACTCTTATCCTATCAAACTCCCGGTTATTCAGCGCTAACACAATATGTGTATGACGAATTAGGTCGTTTGCTATCTGAGGATCATCCCGACCGTGGCCTTTCCACTTTTACCTATGATAATGCGGGTAACCAACTAAGTATTGAGAATGCTGAAAGTGAACTGATTACTATGGAATATAACTATAGCCGATTGGTTAAAACCACCCATTCTAAAACGGGAGACCTTTATGATACGGATTTCATTTATGGACAAAAGAACGATGGCAAGAATGGAGCCGGAAAAGTTGTTCAGGTGGTGCAGGGTAGCAACTTTAAGACAGAAGACTACCGTTATGATCGGTTGGGGAATTTGGTTTACGAGAAAAAGAGCATCAATGTTCCGCAAGCAGGAGTCCAGGAATTCGCTACTCATTTTAGCTACGATTCTTGGGGTAGGTTAAAAACCATGCGCTATCCCGATCTGGAGGAAGTTTTCTACAGCTACGCTTCAACTGGAGAATTAACGGGAATTACCGCCCAACGCAATAGTCTGAGTCCAGTTTATACTTTGGTTTCGGATATAAAATATAATGGCTTTGGTCAGATAAATGAATACCTTTATGGAAACCAAGCGCGCACGATTAAAAACTACGACCAAAATACCCGCCGACTCAGCAGCGCCAGTCTTAAGGTGAAAGATGCCACCCAATCCGGTACCACTATCTTAAACAAGTCGTTCCAATATGATGTGGTAGGAACCATTACCGGAATTTCAAATACCGCTAGCGCTTACACCAGCGTATCGGGCGAACGTTTAGGTGGGGCTTATGCGCTCCAAAACATCACTTACGATGGCATGAATCAGCTAAGCTCCCTCGACTTGAAATATGGAAAAAGTCCGGCAGGATTAAGTGCAACTAGTTTAGACCAGGACTTACAGATTAATATGCAGTATTCCCCGGCAGGGAAAATTGCAAGCAAAACCATCGGGGCTTTAAGTGCCACTACTTCGCTCAACTACGAGTTAAATTACAATTACGCAAGTCCCGCTAGTGGCCGTTTGAGCAGCATTGACTACGACTACCCTTCCGCACAGCAGAATAATGGTGCGGAGAGTTTTAGCTATAATTCGGTTGGATCGATCAGTGAGCGAAGCTTCACTAAGAATGGCGACGTTCTGCCCAGCCAAGCCTCCAAATATCAATGGACCGAAGATCAAAAATTACGCGGCGTTTTACAGGAAGCCTACGATCCGGATGGAAATGTGTTAAACAGCAGTGTGCATCATTATATGTATGATCACAAGGGAGAGCGAATGATAAAGAGCAATTTTTATTTGGCAGATTTAAATGTAAACAGTCGCACAACGGCGGTATTCCCAATGGAAACGCCCACCGTTTACGTAAACCCTTATTATATTGCTAATCATTATTCGGAAACCGTATTAGCCTCTAAGCATTATTACATGGGCGGACAGCGTATTGCAACGGCCTTGATCAGTTATGATTTTGATCCTCCACAAATACCGGGGCCCACAGAGCCTGGTGGGGAACCGGAGCCACAGGCGGGTTATAGTGCAGCCGAGGATGGGGGGATTATAGATATCCAACAAACCTTCCGCTTGTTATTTGATTTACCAGAATTGGAAATAAGCATGGAAACCTACCAGCTCCAAAGCATTGGCGATCCCGTGGCCTTGGTGCCCTGCGGCGATGGTTCGGAGTATGGGGAGAATCCTATTCCCGAAGGCGAGCCGCAAGAACCCCTAAGCGATGATTGCGCCTGTGAGCAGAGTTTGTATTGGGCTAATGAAGAGGGTTATAATTGTGAGGAGCTGAATATCCTGTACTTCTATCATCCCGACTATTTAGGTTCTGTTGAGTTTGTGACCGACATGAAAGGCGAGCCTTATCAGTTCTTCTTAAATACTCCCTGGGGTGAGAATTTGGAAAATCAGTTTGCTAAGAATTACACCTCATTTAGTAGCCGTTTTAGGTTTAACGGTAAGGAATGGGATGAGGAGACGGGGAATTTCTACTACGGGGCGAGGTATTATGATCCCAAGATAAGTGTGTGGTTGAGTGTAGATCCTTTGGCGCATGAGTTCCCAGGATGGAGTTCATATAACTTTACGATGAACAATCCGCTGAATTTGGTGGATCCGGATGGGAGAAGTGCAAATCCAGTATATGATACGGAAGGTGAATTTTTAGGTAATACCAGTGAAGGATTTCAAGGTGCGGTTTTAATTTACTCTGGGTCAGAGGAGGTCGATTTCTCTACAATGACTTCCGATGATGCGCAGAATATGGAAGAAGTTGAAACTTTAAATGCACATGTTAACTCTGGTAATTTTTCGAACCAGGCATTCTCGAATATAATGACACATATCATAAAGCAGTTTGATGGAAGCGAAATCTTTAAAGGAATTCCTGCTTTTGACTTTGACAAAGTTGGAGGGAAAATTCATGTAAGGGATGGGGATCCGTTAAATGATGAATTTGAAACAGATGACGGAAAAATTTATGCTTATCAAAACATAAATTCAATAGACTATACTGTTGAAAATATCCGGTGTGGAATTATAGCACATGAGTACTTGTCACATTACCTTAGGGATTATGGTGAAGGTAAAGGCCATTATAGATCATATTTTCTGGAGTTAAAATATATATCGCACCACAATTTAAATGTTACTTCAAGGTATTACCAACAGACTATACAAAGAATGCGTAATTTGATAAGTACACATCACCCAAAAGTTAATTTAGACCAAAAGATGAGAATTCTCTTACGCGTAATAAATAGCAGATACGCTCATTAGTTATGAAAAGTTACAAGAGAAATGTTTTTTTTAGTATAGGTTTTATCCTTTATACAATTATAACTTATGGACAGCCCTTAAAAGTAAGCTATTCAGACAGTATTTATATCAATGTTTTCTCTGGTACATCCGAGGGTAAATTGCATGTTTCTGTCAAGGAATCTACCATTTACATTCGAGGTGAAACTTTTGATCAAGAGGCCCTTCAGAGATATCGTGGAGGTGATAGCACTGTAAGTTACGACGATATATTTCTCAAAAAGGTAATTAAAATTGAAAGTGATTCTATTACGAATTATGTACGAGCTAAGGTGAATTTATTCCTTTTATCTAAGAATTGGAGCCAATCGATATCTACGGGTTCAATAAAGGAAACCACAAGCTATAATTTGAATGTTCAAATATGGGTGTCTAGTTATCAGTTACTTATTGAGAGAGGTTTTTACCCGGTTATTGGAGCAACGAAATATCTTTGGACAGAAGAGTTCTCAGATTTTAATTATTACCTAATTAACCTGCATAGGTACTTGAATTAAGAGTCCAGGATTTTTGTTGGAACGAACATCAAACCCTTCGGGCCGTAAAAAATGGAGATGATGATCACGCGGATATGGCTCATTATGCCTACGATTATACGGGTGAACGAGTGCTGAAAAGTTTGATTACCGGCGGAATTGTAAATACGAACTCCCAAGGCCAAAGCGTATTAAGTCTTGATGCCCCCACCGTTTACGTAAACCCTTATTATATTGCTTCGCATTACGACGAAACCGTATTAATCAGCAAGCATTACTACATGGCCAATCAGCGCATTGCTTCCGCTTTAAGTCACCAAGACGACACCACCGGCTTTGTGCCAAGTGTGGGCTATGAAGAAGGCAATAGGAGCTTTAGCACTGATGCCATTGTTGTGGATATAGAAGCCAGCTTAGATTGCTTGTACGGCGAAGATGTGGATTTAGATTGGGAGCAGATGTTGGCACCGGTATCATTAGGGGAAGGGATATTGTTTAACGGTTGTGATGGATCAGAAGCTGATATCGTGAACCCGTATTTATCCTTGCGTGTTTCGGATTCCTGCGCTTGTGCGCAAAGCACCTACTGGGCTTCGCAAAGCGGAGTAGATTGCTCTGTATTACCCACCATGTATTTTTATCATCCCGACTATCTGGGCAGTGTAGAGTTCGTAACCGATATGAGCGGAGATCCCTACCAGTTTTTCTTAAACACGATATGGGGGGAAAACCTGCAAAATCAGTTGGCCTTTAATACGACTGCGTTCTCGAGCCGGTTCCGCTTTAACGGTAAGGAATGGGATGAGGAGACCGGGAATTTCTATTACGGGGCTCGTTACTACGATCCCATGCTGTCAGTCTGGCTTTCTGTGGATCCTAGAACATCAGAAATGCCTACATGGTCTCCATATGTCTTTAGTTTTAATAATCCAGTAAAATTCGTTGATCCTGACGGTAGAAAGCCCTATTTAAGTGGTGGATTGCCTAAAGCTGTAATCACCGAAATAAAGAATGCTACTTCAAAATCGAATAGATTTAAAAGTCTAATGCTTGCAAATCAACTCACACTATCAAATATTAATCAAACTGTTAAGTCAAGTAACCGCTCTTTTTATTCACCTGAACATGACCAAATTGCTTTGAATGTTTTAAGATCACCAAGTATCGCGGTTATTTCTCTCACACATGAATTAACGAATCGAAGCAAAGAGGCAGATATAGTTCAGTTGAGGCAAAAGCTTTTGAATTTTGAGATATCTCCAGAAGAATATGCTCTAGGTGCTTTAGCAATAGAGGGTTATGGTTATGTAAATAAAGTCATAGTGGCTTCTGAGCTTAAGTTAAAGTCCACAGGTGATACCTATACGGACTATTTACTATCTGAGTACAATGCAGGTAATATGACAGAACAAGATATTTTGAATGACTACATGTCCCAACTCCAGAATGTTATAATAAAAGATACTGGGTTGAATGCAATTGATACTTATGTGAATCGAGCGCAAAAGATGCAAGATGATGTTCAATGCACCTATGAAGTCTGGCAACCATATCTAGAACTAATACAAAAAGTATTATGAGAATGATAATAACTTTAGGGTTGATTTTGAGTCTTACAGAAACGACCTTTGCTGAAGATACTTTGTGTTTTGAATACGAAATTGTTAAAACCACTGAAACAGTAGAAGGAGAAAGGTTTCAATTAGAAATTCCTGTTTATCGAGTAGTTCTTTCTATTGATTCAAACAAATTTCAGGAATTTCAAAATTATTCAAAACAAGTATGGCTTGATTTAATATCGAAGGAAGAAACATGTCACAAAGCTTGTTTAGTGTTGTACGCCATATATGAAAAAGATGCTGAGATTTTTCTTGCAATAGATGAAAAAAAATGGTTTGCAGTAAGAAAGTCTAAGGAATTTTCTTATTGGTTAAAAGTATTATAGTGTGGTAATGTCTCAAATCAGGAGTTCTTCAACAATTTGCCGCTAATAAACTGATAATCAATAAGGAGAAATAAGGCTCGATTAAATTTAGGTATAAAGTCCTGCTTATTGCGACAGGATGGATGCGCTTAAATCGGCTGTACATTCGTATTTTCCTATTAAGTGTATCAAATTAGGATATGCATTGTAAGCGTTGTTCAGCAAGCGGTGTTAAAAGGGGATGTTCTCCGCGATTAAGTTTGTTCCATTGGAGCCGAAATTTAAGTTTATAAGAAAATTTTAATCTAACAGGGAGCCGGTAATGTCTCAAATTAGGAGTTCTTCAGCGATATACCGCTAATAAACTGATAATCAATAAGGAGAAATAAGGCTCGATTAAATTTAGGTATAAAGTCCTGCTTATTGCGACAGAATAGATGCGCTTAAATAGGCTAAATGGGCGTATTTTCTTATTAAGTGTATCAAATTAGGATATGGATTGTAAGCGATGTAAAGAAAGTTGTGTTAGAAGAGGTTTTCAAGCGGACGGTACCCAAAGATATTTCTGCAAGGCATGTAAATTGAGTCAGCAGAAGTCTTACCGCAACAAGGCTTACAAGGAGAACGTGAATTTTACCCTTGTGTCCTATTTAAAGGAGGGTCTGGGCATAAGAAGTATCGCCCGGTTATTGGGCATTTCTGTTAATACGGTTATGAGTAGAATCAAGAAGATCAGCACTCAAATAAGAAAACCAACCATCTCGTTTAATAAGGAATACCAGATGGATGAAATGCGGACCTATATTGGCCAGAAAAAACGTTTGGTCTGGATTGCCTACGCCATTAGAAAGGATACTCGCGAAGTGGTGGATTTTAAAGTAGGTCCGCGCACCAATAGAACCTTAAGAGCAGTGATTGAAACCCTCAAGGTGGCTAAGGCCAAAGCGGTTTATACAGATAAGCTACCAAGCTATAAGGTGCTAATTCCTCGAGGAATTCATAAGACTGTACAGCGAGGCATCAATTACATCGAACGTAAGAATCTTACACTAAGAACTCATTTAAAACGCTTAAACCGAAAGACTATTAGTTTTTCAAAGAGTCTACTCATGCTAACGGCCTGTCTTAGAATCTATTTTTGGGGTAAGCTCAAAGAGAATGAACCAATCGGACTTTTCTAGGTTGTAAATTATCTTAGGATAACTCAAATTGATTCAGGTCCTTTTAGTGGCGAAAACTAAAAGCCTATATTTGTACTCGAGGGGATAAGTGTAAAATTTACGCTTATTAAAAATATTTGATAATAACATTTAAGTAATATGATGGCAGTAAAGAATGACGTTCTTGCTAACTCTGTAGAAAAAGAACTAGCCTTAAAGCCTATGAATCATTTTTTAGAAGGTAAACGCGTATTGTTAGCCGGAGCTAATGAGGTGGATGAAATGCTTATGCGCTATATGATAAACGAGAGTGGTGGGGTGCTAAATGTGACCTATAACCTAGAAGATATGCGCAAAACGCTAAGTAAAAGTCGCTACGACTTAATTTTAATGAACTCTCGCTTAGCCAATGAGAATGCCATGGGAGTGTTGGAGCAATTACGAAAAGAGTCCTTAATAAAATCTCCAGTAATTGCCATCAGCAGCAAAGACATGGTTGGCCGAGCTATCCATAGTGGTTTTGCCTATGTCCTGCGCAGACCGCTTGAAAAGCGCAAGGTATTAGCCGCCCTTAGTACCGTGTTTCAGAACTAAGGATAGTCTGGTAACTTAATCGACTCGAAGTAAACTTAAGCTTGCAATCCTGACTCCATTGGAGCCAGGATTTTTCATTTTTAAAGGAGCTTCCATAATAGGCAATTAGGGCCGGGGCCTCAACTTCTAAAGCTTGAAAGTGGTTGACCAGGTAAAGGTCCGCAGTGAACCACGGAGCTTGTATTAGATAAGCGCCAGAAGACAATGGCTTAACAATGAAGTATTCATCATGGTAAGCATGCTGCTCATTGCCGGTTAGCTCCAATAAATTGAGCTTTCTCGAACGCTTTCCTAACACTAATTTTAAGCTTGGCTCGGGGCCAGAGTGTAGGTGGATCTTGACCGATGCTCTCGCTTTTCCGCCAATGGAATAACCGCTTATTAAAAGCCAGATTATTAAGGCTGCAAATGACCGCTTTTTACTGGACCACGAATCTGTAAAAACCCACAGCAATAAAACTGAGACTATTCCCAAAGCTATTTGAGCGGAAAGCGAAATGGATATTAATGCCCCGGGCCAGCTCGCTATTTCAGCACTTACGGACCGACTGGTTTGCAGCAGGATTTCATAGTATTCAAGTAAAAAGGGGCCAAGGCCTATTGCCTCGCAGCCAAACTCGAGGAGGCCCCAATACATAATGATGCTGGTTAAGGGGAGGCTTAGCAAGTTTGAAACTAAAAAGTAGGTTGGGAAACCGCCAAAGCTGAACAAGCTTAAAGGGCTGGTAAATAATTGAGCAGAAATGGATACGTATCCAAGGTCTATGATATAGCCAAGGACCTTATTCTGGGGTCGATAGAGGCTTTGCAGTTTGGGTAGCAAGAAGAGTATTCCTATAACAGCCAGATAGCTAAGTAAAAAACCAATTTGATGAATGAATAAGGGATGAAGATACAGCAGTAAAAACGCCGAGAAAATCACCATCCTTATGGCATCAACCTTGCGGCGAAATAATTTGGCTATGCTGAACAAACTGAACATGGTAGCCGCTCGAATAATGGAAGGGCCTGCTCCGCTCAATAAACAAAAAGACCAAATTCCGGCCAGCATTAATATGCTACTTATATGAGTTTGGTGTTTTCCACGCACGAGTCGACTTAAAATCCCATTGAGCACTAAATAGATAATACCAAGGTGCAATCCACTTACGGCGAGCAAGTGCATCAATCCAGCGGCTCCATAATTGGCCTTAGTTTCCCGATCAATTTCACCCTTCAGACCAAGGAATAAAGCCTTTATCAATCCTCGGTTTTCCTTATTCAAGGGCCAGGTATCTAGCTTCGCCGATAAGCTTAAGCGAGTTCTTCGGGCATAGTCAAACAATCGAGGTTCATCTTCTAGTGGAAACACTTCCCTTATATCTAGCATTCCACTAAATCCTTGATGCCTTAAGTATTGAGCATAGTTGAATTCTTCTTGCTGACGATGCGAAGGCAGGGGCTCCAGTATTCCTTTTATCAACAATACCCTTCCCGGTAAGTAAGCCTGGCCTAGCTCAGGCGAAACTCTTGCTAAATACTTTCGGTTTTGGTAAATAAGATGCCAATCAAACCCAGCCCTATTAGGCAAACTATTATGCAATCGTATAACCTCTCCCGATAGCACTTGACTCCTTTTTACAGTTTGCACCTGGGAATGGTAATAGCGGGAAGCAAATAAGCCTAATAAGCCGCAGACTGCGATATAGCCCAAAAGGGGATGCCCTAAGAATTTCATTTAAAAGCATAGAACCCCGGTCAAAATGCTGAGTAGAGCTACAAACATTCCATGACCGAGGTTCCTCAGGTAAGGTTACTAAACACAGGTCTAAAGTAGAGCGAGTAGCTAACTAAAGATGGGTGAATTATGCCTGATTTTCATAATCTGTAAGCGAAATATGCTTTTGATTATTGATCCTCAAAGCTATCAAAGCGACGAATAAAGCGATTCATCTTCCCTTTACTGCTAATGGTGTAGGTAAATGGAGGCATGCCACGTTCTTCATTCCTACGGTCCTTCAGATCCATTTCTTTTAGCATGGTCATTACTTCCTCCTTGGTCGTGTAAATCCCCATTTGATTTCGCTTGTAGTCGATATAGATCTCCTCCGAGCCGAGGTCTAGATAAATGTAAATTTCGTCACCTCTGCGTTTACGTTGAATTTCAACGTAGCCTGTAACTTGACTATTTACAAAAGCTTCTCCTAAGCCGGCTATTCCAATCGGGCCCTCACTTAGGAAGGAAATGGATTCGGGAGTCCAGTTCATCAGTAATTCCCCAAATAGTAGGGTTTGCTGTAAGTCGTCAGGAACCTTTTCAGGCGCGCCAAAGGCGGCTACCTCATCTCTAAACTCCTTTAGGTCCTTTTCATCTAAACGGTGTTCAGAAGCAACCTCAAAGGCCGTCCGCGATATGTCTACACCTGTGCCATCCGAATTATCGCTAACCACCAAGGCTAATTTCTCCAATAACTCCTTAGCGAAGAAGAACTCCATGCCCATGGTAATGTCCAGCTGCATTTCGTCGGTATTGAGGTCGTAGTAAATTAAACCGTAGGAGTTTATCTCAAGCTGACTTTTTCCATCGCCCAAACTCATTATACCTTCTCCTTCCATGGTACAATCGTAATTGTTGAACCTAAGGATGTTGATGGGCGCAAGGGGATTTTCCAGCTTTTCACGTTCGGTAATCACATAGCTACTTAAATCCTCATCGTAGAATAGCACTCCATTGGCAAAAAACATTTGTTTGTCAGTAGGCCGTACTTCTTCACTTAAGAAAGCCGCAAAGCCACTAATTGTATCAGAAGCCAGGTATATACCATTAGCTAACAACTTCGTATTATCATCCGATTCTACTTCAGGAAGTTCAATTAATATGTTCGCGGGATCTATAAGGCTCTGGAAGGCAAACCAGTTGGTGCTGATAGCATCGCAATCGGCTTCAATATGCGTGTAACCCTGGAAGTCCAGTTCCTTTCGATCGGCACGCATGCGTACATTCCCGTAATAAGCAAAATGGGGGCTCATATAAAATACATCGTCCTTGCTCACCTGCGCCCGTCCAACTGTGGTGCCAGTGTCCACGCGAATTTGCTCAAAACGAATCGGCCAGGGCGTACCATCTTTGTCTAAGTACTCGTAGTCCCCACTTCCCTGATAGTAGTTTGCCGAGGTGATATCAATACTAGAGCCGTAAAACTTGTGAAACTGATTCACAATATCAGCAGTAATGGAGGCATTAATTAAGGTGCGCATCACCGCATTACTGTCTATGGCCACATAGCCAGTATCGGGATAGATATAAGCATCAGCTACTAAAATTTCCGGCACCTTAAAGGACTCAATTAAGGTGCTTTCTAAGTAAAACTTCGAGTGGTCGGCCAAAAAGCGTAGGGAGTCTTGATGAGGGTGTACCGATACCATTTCCGATAAACCAATTCCACTCTTTTTACTGAGATCGACCGCCTTTTCAGGAATCTGCCACAAGGCAAAGTCCATATAAGCGATATACTTGTTCGCAGTAAGTTCGAAGTATTGATCTTCCTTTAAGAGGTTAAAGCGTCCGCGTTGCTCGTCAAAGTCAATCTCAGCTTGAGCGCTATCTACACCAAAGCCCCAGTCTGCCGTGGGATTAGCCCGCACTCTAAAGGCGGTATTAGGCGATAATAAACGCCGACTTTCATAGGTATACTCTTTGGAACGGGTTTCGGCATCAAGGAATTCATTAAGTCCTTTGCCTTGTAGACCACTGGGTGAGTGGGCGAGGGTGCCGCTGGTTCGCATACCCAGGGCATCGTAAAGGGCAAAAGGAATATCTTGTGAGGTGGTGTACAATACATCATTATAGGGCTCCCAGTGCAGTTGAGACGCATCTATGGTAACATGGGGATTGGAACCGGCTCTACCGGATTTCTCTTCAATTTCATAAGAGGTGGTTAGGCCATCCGTACTATCCGGGAAAAAGAAAAATTCTTCCGAATAGGCCACTGAGTTTAGGTATTCCAATTTTCCATCACCACGTAAGCCTTGGTTACTTAAACTAAGTTGAGCCGTGTACTGTCCCTTGCCACCATAAGCCGGGAAGCCGCCCGGGGGCGTTTGTCGCGTAAAGCCTAGCGAGTAATCACGTTGAACTTTAATCAACTCATCAAATTCTGGGAAAATATTAGCAGAGGTAAAGGTGCCATCGAAGGATAAACCGGTGGTAGAGGTGTTATCCAGACTGTCAATTTCGAAGGGCTCTAGCGTTACATAGAAGTTTTCTCGATTGTAGACCCCATCAAAAATGCTAGGCTTATCGTAGTAGATATAGGAGCTTTTAGCGGAGTTGAAAATCGGATACTCTGAATAAGAGCCTTTGCCTGACTTGTTATTGGGCTTATCAATTTGCAGGTCTCCGGTAAGATCCTGTAAAACTGTTTTCACATCAACTAAATAGCGCTGTCCCAGTGCATTGGGTTCAAAGCTAAGCACCTTAAAGCGCATGGAATCAATATTAACCATGGCAATTCTAAACTGCTCATAGTTAAACTTAAATTCATTTCCCCAAAAGTTAAATCGTCCAGCACTGATCTTACCGTCGAAGTCAAAGTTCAGATCTTTGTGTAAAATGATTTTTTCATCGGTAGGGAAGAGGCCTACCTTCTGCGAATCGGAAAGGGTAATCGCCTTGATACCCTCCACTTCCATGGCGTAATTTTCTAAGCTCAAGGTGGCATTAGTGCCATTGTCTAAGCGCGATACAAATTGAATAACATCAAAATCGCGTACGCCCTTGGCGTTTAAAATATACTCGAACACCTTATCCTTGAGATAGGCTTCGCGCGTTTGCACACTGTAATCGATAAAGCCTAAAACGGCGAATTGCATCAGGAAACGGTGCGCATCACTTTCGTCCATTTTAAGGTGATAGGCAATATCACTGGAAGTAAAGTTGCGCTGACCGCCCAGTTTTTGCGACAAACGCTGTAGCGATACTAGGGGGTGAGTGCTACTCATTCCACGTAAATCGTCGAAGCGCCTGCCACGGTAGTAGTTCTTACTCTCAAAAACCACCGGCGAGGTGGACCCCATATTTAAACTCGAGATTTTCATCTGAGGACTACCTACTTCCCAGGTAATGATATCAAAGAGCATGTCCAAATTATGGTAGGTATCCGAAAAAATAGCCGAACCCATCCCTTCGTCGTTGCGGATTAGGCTAAACTGCTTTATCTCGGGTAGGTAGCGCATGGTTACCTTGGGATGGAAAATACTATCCTCCGGGCCTAAGTAAATTACGGCTTCAACATCCTCCGAGTACACCTTATCTTTTCGCAGCCAGAACCTTCTCGAGGTGGCTTTGATAAGCATAGTGTCCTGATAATCTAAAATAATGCTGGCACGACTGCTGTCATTTCCTCCACCGTAAAAACGATTGCCAATAATGGAGAAGCCCCCTCTAAATTGGGCATAAGGAAGAATGTAGGGTACATATAAGTCGTTGCGGTAGGAACGGAAACGCGGGAAAGTTGCCTTGTCTACATCACCATTAATATTGGTTAGCTTTTCTTGCCAACTGCCCTCAACAGCTTGATCTAAATAAAAGTTGGTGAATAAGGTTACCGAGTCGATGTTTAATTCGGCCTGACGTACATCGAGCTCATATTGTCGAATTTCGACGTAGGCACTGTCTTCCGGTAATCCAGCCCGGGTAAAATAGGAGGTTCCTCCTTCACCCTTAAATAGGAATTGCCGTGGATAATAAACGCCCGAAGTGGCCTCTATCAATGTACTGTCGGTTTTATAGAAGCCCACCAAATCACTCATTGGAAAGCTAAATTTGGGCTCGCCATCAAAACTATACTCCGGCGTAGCTCCCATAACTTCCCAGCGCAGCCTGCCATCGTCATAAAGGACATTCCGATAAATCACATTATAAACCGTGGCCAGGTAAACCGATATCTGTCGGGCTGGGCGTTTCGATATTTCTTCAAAGTCCTTAAGGAAGACTTCCATTTGGCCTTCCGGTAAATTATTCTTGAAGTGAATTTGAATGCGGAGAAAGTGCTCCCAGTCTTCGAGCCTTTTCACCCGCTTGCGCAGAAGGTTATTGCTCAATTCATAAATTAAAGCCGCTTCTTCGTCGGTAAATTCGGTAATAAACAAACTGTCAAAATCCCTGGTCAGCGCGATTAAGGCCTTTTCGGCTTCTTCCCCTTCGTTTTCTTCTTCTAAGAACTGCTTTAATTCTCGGAGGTAGCTCGTTTTTTCGGGAGTAAACCGCTTTAGGCTTTGCGCCTGAAGGGTGAAAAAGGAAGAACAGAGTAAGAAAACAATAAGACGAATCCGCATATAAATAGGGGCTTAGGGATTTAGGGCTTTTGGTAATGAACGCATTGCCAGCGTTCTTCATCTATGCGACTTACAAATTTTAATCCTAGAGATTTAGCTTTTTCATCAATAAGGTGAAAGTCGTGCTCAAAAAAACCGCTGAACAAAATAGAGCCACCTCCTTCCAAACATTCCTCATAAACCGGCATGTCCTCCAAAAGTACATTTCGATTGATGTTGGCCAGGATGGTTTGATATTTCCGCTTAGAGAGCAAACTAGCATCGCCCCATTCAGCTTTAATTTTGGTACAGGCATTACGCTCAGCATTCTCGGCGGTATTGTTAACAGCCCATTCGAAGTTATCAATCGCATCAATCTCCCGGGCTCCTAATTGCTCGGCTAAAATGGCCAGTATGCCAGTGCCGGTGCCCATATCCAATACTTTTTTTCCGGTGAACTCCATCTGGAACATGGCTTTCGACATTAAGCGTGTGGTATGATGATGCCCCGTCCCGAACGACATTTTCGGTTCGATTTCAATCGTATGTTTGAAGTCCCCACTAATCTGATGAAAAGGAGCTTTAATGAGCAGGAGCTCGTCGATCACTACCGGTTCGTAATTGCGCTCCCATTCTTCGTTCCAATTAATGGTTTCCAGTTTTTCAATTTGATAGTCAATTTGAAAGGAGTCGCCATTAAAGATGGGTAGTTCTTTTAATTCGTCCTCTTTAAAGTCCTCTTCTAAAATATAGGCTTTTAAGCCGCGGGCATGCTCCTCAAAGCTATCGTAGCCAATATTATCTAGCAGGGCCAAAAGTATCTCTCGGCCGGGCTCCACGGGCTTAATTTGAAAGTCGATTACCAGATAATCTTTCATCGTAGGATGTCTTCACCAATTTTAATGAGTTCCAAGAAGGAATCAATTTGAATAGAGGCTCCACCAATCAATCCGCCATCAATATCCGGTTGCCCAAATAAACCACGCGCATTTGCGGGTTTTACGGATCCACCGTAAAGAATGGATACTTCATCTGCCACAGCAGCATTGGAAATAGTAGCCAAATGCTTGCGGATAAAAGCATGCATTTCCTGAGCTTGCTCATTACTGGCCGTTTCTCCAGTGCCAATAGCCCATATGGGTTCGTAGGCAATGATGATTTGGGGCAATTGATCCGCCGCAAATTTGCTTAGTCCGGCCTGAAGCTGATTTTCGATGTGCTTAAAATGCTCACCCGCTTTGCGTTGCTCCAGGGTTTCGCCCACACAAAAGATAGGGTAGAGGCCGTGCTCTAAAGCTTTATGAAGTTTTTGCTCCAATAGGGCGTCATCTTCACCAAAAATTTCTCGACGCTCCGAATGCCCAACAATCACTAATTCAACTCCAGCGTCGACCAGCATAGATGCGCTAATTTCTCCGGTGTAAGCCCCGTTTTCATGGGCAGCCATATTTTGAGCTACGGTAGACAGTTTAGTATTGGTGGCGAGTTTCACGGTTTGCACCAGTTGATGGGCCGGTGGCGCTACAATAACGTCGATGTGTTTTACTGGATTGGCATTTAAGTAATCATTCGCTGCCTTTACCAAAGCGGCTCCCTCGGCGAGGTTTAAATTCATTTTCCAGTTTCCGGCTACAATTTTTCGGGCCATAGTTGTTTAGTTTAGTTGCGTACTCTGGGGTCTATCCAGGCATATAAAAGGTCTACAATTATACTGATGAATACAAAGGTAATCGCTATGAGTAGTACCGCTCCCATTACCACGGGTAAATCCAGTTGATTTAGGGCATCAACTATTTGTTTACCTAAGCCATTCCATCCAAAAATATACTCCACAAAAACCGCCCCGGCCAGCATAGAAGCAAACCACCCTGAGGCGGCCGTAATTACTGGGTTGAGCGCGTTTCGCAAGCTATGCTTTCGCAATATCTTAGGCATGCTAAGTCCTTTAGCCCGAGCAGTTCGTACATAATCCTGACTCATTTCCTCCAATAAGGAAGAGCGGCTTAACTGAATAATAACCGCTAAAGGACGTATCCCTAGGGTGATGGCTGGTAAAATCAAATTGGACCAAGCAATGTATCGCCCTTCGCCGTAAAGGTCTACCTCGTATAAACTTCCAGTCATGTTTAATCCGGTCCAATCGGCCAGTAAATAGCCAAATATCCAAGCCATTAAGATGGCCGAGAAGAAGGAGGGAACCGACATTCCCAAGGTTCCAAAAAAGCTGATGATGCGATCAATCATACTCCCCTTAAATCGCGCAGCAATTAGGCCTAAAAATAAGCCAAGGCTGAGGGCGATACTCATGGCCGCCACGGCTAGTACCAAGGTGTTCGGAAAGGTTTCTCTTAAAATTTGTCCGACTTCTTTACCCTGAGATCGGAAGGAGGTTCGCAAGTAGGGCGCCTTTAATCCAATAAAGCCCCCCTCAAAATGTAGAAGCTCCTGTGGCTTTTTTTGGTAGCGCTTGGGATGACTAAAATCGTCTTCCTCGGCGCTGTGCCAGGATAGGGGGCTGAGGTCGTTTAAGTAGTGCAAGTATTGGGCACCGAGCGGTAAATTAAAGCCATACTTTTTGCGGATGCGTTCCAGTTGCTCACTGTCTTCTCGCTGGTCCAGCATCATGCGCGAAGGATCTCCCGGTAAGACATTAAATAATAGGAATACGACCGTTATCACCCCCCACATTACCAGGAGGCCATAGGCTGCTTTATGCCCTAAAAATCGCAGCAATTATTGCCAAGTTTTTGCCAGGGTTTCAAAGTCAGGTAAATCCTGATGATGCCATTTCTTAACAATTACCCCTTTTTCTAAAAGGACAATTCCGGGGTTGGCACGTACAATAGTTTTTAAGGTAGTTTCATCCATAATCCCAAAGCTGAAACGGGTTCCCCAAGCTTCTGATTTTTCCTGAACTACACTGGGTAAACTAGAGGTTAATCCTATAAAAGGGATTTCTTCATCTGCCGCGGCTAAGGCAAAGGTGTTCATGCGCTCATAGGCACTCGCATCACTCTTTTCCAAATTGTAGGCTATCAGCAGGAATATGCGATCTTCAGCTAATACTTGATCGGTAACCTCGGTACCGTTAAAGTCGATAATAAAGTCATGAATTGGAGGCTCATAACCTTCCTTAAGCACGACCGTTTCACTCGCGTCCTTAACAATTTCCCATTCTTCTTTTTGCCACCAATTATCACTTACATATTCTTCGGAGCTTACTTTAAGGGTTTCCCCACTCTCTTTATTATTTAAGGTGTAGATGGTAGCATATTGGGTGGGTTCGAGCCCGAGTTCTTCGGCCGACTTCATGCCTTCTATGATGCTCGTGCCTTCGGCATAAGCTCTAAAATCCTTTAGGGGCAGGTGATTTAAAACATAATAGCCCAAACCAATACATCCGGCTAAGGATAGGGCCAAAATAGTATTGATGGGCCCCGAGCTCATCAGGGGTTTTAGGTATTTCTGATTAAAGAAGATGATGCCGATTAAAACAGTGAGCACCACATCTTTACCAAAAGATTGCCAGGGCGTAAGTGGAATGGCATCACCAAAGCAACCACAATCGGTAACCTTATTAAAGTAGGCGGAATAAAAGGTGAGGAAAGTAAAGAATACAATCATGAGCAGTAGCAACCAAACGGTAAGCTTAATCCACTTTCCAAGGATAAGCGACACGCCTAAAACAACCTCGAGGATAACGATGAAAAGGGCCAGAGGTAAAGTGTAGTCACTTAAGAAGCCCAGATTTAATACATCGGGCGCGAAGTAATCTCCCAGTTTAAAGGAAAAGCCCATGGGGTCGTTGAGTTTAATCAGGCCTGAAAAAATGAAAAGTGCGCCTACCAGGTGGCGGGCAATTTGGCTGATCCAATTCATATTCGCTTAGTTTTCATTCATTTTGATTAGCGCAAAGGCGGCGTAATTCACCATGTCCAAATAATTAGCTTCAATACCCTCGGAAGCTATAGTTTTACCTTGATTGTCTTCAATTTGCTTGATGCGCAATATTTTCTGCAAAATTAAATCGGTAAGGGAGCTAATGCGCATATCGCGCCAAGCCTCACCGTAATCGTGGTTTTTCTTTTCCATCAAACTCTTGGCCACTTCCACTTGTTCATTAAAAACTTGCAAGGCTTCCCCTTCGTTTAAATCCGCTTCCTGGGCAATACCACGTTCACATTGAACGAGGGCCATCAGACTATAGTTGAGGATACCGATAAATTCGCCATCCATGCGATCTTCCACCATTTGCACGCCTTTATCTTGGATACTGCGCAGGCGGTTGGCCTTGATAAATATTTGGTCGGTAAGAGAAGGAAGCCGCAAAATGCGCCAAGCAGCGCCATAATCGCGGTGTTTTTTTAAATAAAGTTGACGACAGTGTTCAATCACCGCATCGTATTGTTCAGAAGTAGTTGCCATTTGATATTTTCGCTGCGATTAAAGATAGCGGAAAGGTGGCGAAAGATAAGGCATTTTACCAGAAAGACAGTCTGGTTTTAGGCGGGCAAATGCGCTCTTTAGAGGAGCCCTTAATAATGGGGATTCTGAATTTAAATGGGGATTCCTTCTACGACGGCGGACAGTATACTACGGTGACAGACGCTTTAAATCAAGCTCGTAAAATGAAGCAGGAAGGGGCCGATATCATTGATTTGGGTCCGGCCAGTTCGAAGCCAGGTTCCCAGCTAATTTCGCCAGAGGAGGAATGGAATATTGTCGCTCCGGTGCTTCAGGCCTTGCAGACCGAAATGCCTGAGATGCCCCTGTCCTTAGATACTTACAATGCCTCCACCGCCGAAAAGGCCATCAAGGAGGGCGTGGCAATCATCAATGATATTTCGGGTGGAACTATTGATGCCAATATGATTCCATTTATCGGCGAAAGCCGCACTCCTTATATAATGATGCATATGCAAGGGCGCCCCGAAACCATGCAGCAAAACCCGCAATACGAGAATGTGGTGAAGGAGGTCGCGTATTTCTTTAGCCAGCAATTGGAACGTTTGGCCGCACTTGGCGCTAGCGATATAGTTTTAGACCCAGGCTTTGGATTTGGCAAAACCTTAGCCCATAATTATCAACTTTTTAATCGCCTCGACTACTTCAAAAAGATCTTCGGTTTACCGATTTTAGTAGGTCTAAGTCGTAAGTCTATGGTGTATAAGCCTCTGGGGACTTCGGCCAAGGAGGCCTTAATTGGCACCACAGCATTACATAGCTTGGCCTTGCAACATGGGGCACAAATCCTGCGGGTGCATGATGTTCGCGAGGCGGTGGAAGTGCGCAAAATCCTTAACTTCAGCCAAAAATTCGCCTAGATGTCCTTGTCGTTCCTCGACTTTACTTTCCTCGACTTAATTGATATCGTGCTGGTCGCCTTCCTGCTTTATCAATTGTATCGTTTAATAAAGGATACCGTTGCTATAAATGTGTTAATTGGTGTAGCTGCTATCTATCTGATTTGGAAATTGGTAGGAGCCCTGCAGATGGAGCTGCTGAGTGAAATTTTAGGTCAGTTTATTGGGGTAGGTGTGATTGCGCTGGTCATCGTGTTTCAGCAAGAAATTCGACGCTTCTTACTCATGATTGGCTCCACTAACTTTACGCGACGCAAAGCCCTGATAAGGTTTTGGCGGATGCAAGGTTCGGAAGAAGAAGCGGCAGTAGATTATTCGGAATTATTGAAAGCCTGCGAAGGCATGGCGCGCACTCAAACCGGTGCTTTGATTGTAATTGAGGGCGATTCGAAACTTGGCTTTTACGCCTCTACCGGCACTCCCATTGGAGCTCAAATCAGCAGTAATCTGTTGGAAAGTATTTTCAATAAAAACTCCCCTTTACACGATGGAGCGGTGATTATCAGCGGCTCTAAAATTGTGGCGGCCGGTTGTATTCTTCCCCTAACCGAGAAAACCAATTTACCCTCTCGTTTTGGTTTGCGACACCGCGCGGCCATGGGGATTTCCGAAAAAGCCAATGCCACTGCTATCGTAGTATCCGAAGAAACTGGAGAGATCAGCGTGGTGAACAACGATAATTTCGAAAATAAAATCAGTATTGAGCAATTACGGCATTTGCTGCAGGGACAGTAAGCCTAATCTCTAGGATCCAAAATTGGTCTCGTAAAATATCACATCATCACGCTCAAAGTCGTACAAGCATAAACGACGTAAGGTGTAATGGGCAATCCAAAATCTTTGTAATTCTTGCAGGTAACTTTGCTTCGCGCGGTCTTTTTCGCTTTGCGCGATGTTAATATCGGTGATGGTGATTTTACCGGTTAAATACCTTTGGCGGGCCACCTCATAGCGTTTTTGCGCCACGGTGTCCGCCTTGGCTGCAATTTGTAGTCGTTGATACTGGGCATTAAACTGCATTACCTGTAAGAAGATTTCCTGCTCAAAATTGATTTCATCTTGGGCGATATTCACTTCCTGTAATTGGCGATTGGCCTCGGCACGCCTTACTTGGGAGCGCGCTTGCCCCCAATCTATAATGGGAATATTTATCCCTATGCTGATGTTTTGCTGCTGTGCAAATGGATCGGCATAGGCTGTATTGTAATTATCTGCCTGACGGTTTAATCCGAAGTTGGCCGATAAATTGAAGTTGTAATTCGTGTTCCCACGGGCGGCCGCAACCGATTGCTCAGCTTCTAAACGTCGACGCCGAAAATCCAAAACGGCAGAGCGATTTTTCCGGGCTTCGTTTAAGGCTTGGTCAAGACTAACCTCAATTTTAGGAATAGTACTGGGAATGGCCAGGCTGAGGTCTTCCTCGCTTGGGATGCCCAAATAGCGCTTTAATTCTTGCGCCGCAACCTCATAGTTGAGGCGGGCATTGGTTAATGAGTTTTCAGCATTAAGCAGGTTGAGTTCAATTTGCAAGAGTTCGTTTTCGGCAATCTTTCCAAGGTTATACCGACCCTGCGATATCTTATAAATCGTATCGTTGTTCTTCACATTTTGCTCGGCAATACGCATGCTAATGCGAGAAACAAGGGCGTCAAAATAAAGGCGAGTGGTTTCGGCGGCAATGTTTTCGAGGTCCTCCGAATAGGCGCGACGGGAGGCTTCATAGGCCAAAGGCTGAATTTTATTTTCCCACTTCAAGGAGTTATAGAGGAACATCGGTTGAAAGTAACTGATGGAAATGGGGGTGCTGAAGTAATTGATCCGGCGATCCGGACGGTATACATCGGTTCGCTGTAAACTGCTAATCAGCGAAATTCGCCCGCCGGTTAACACCACGTTTTGGTCGAGGGATAAATTGCCACTCAAAAAGAGCTGTTCGCGCTCTGGAAAATCAAAGGTTCCATCGGGCAAGGTAACCCGATCAATGGCGCTGCTGTAATTGGGTAAACTTCCACTGAGGTTTAATTGAGGAAGTAAGCTCGCTCGAAACTGTCGGTAATTCCAATAGCGGTTTTCGGCGGTATTTATCGCCCGATAATAGGAGGGCGACTGTGCTTGTGCCTGCTGGATGGCCGATTGTAAATCGAGGCTGCGCGCTTGTGCTGCAAGGGAAAAGTCCATCAGCGTAAGCGCTATAAGGAGAGGCAAGGCAAAAATTTTATTCATAGCGTAGCGATTCTACGGGGTTTTTCTCTGCTGCTTTTTGGGCGGGCGACAATCCGAAGATTAATCCCGTAGCAGAGGCAAAACCAAAGGAAATGATAATAGCGATAGGACTAACAATGGTTTCAATGCCAGCAAATTGACTCACTAAAAAGGAGGCCAATAAACCCAGCAATACACCAATAATGCCTCCACTTAAACTGATTAAAAGGGCCTCAAAAAGGAATTGGGTGATAATGTCTTTCTTCTTGGCGCCAATAGCCAGGCGGGTGCCGATTTCCTTGGTGCGTTCTAAAACCGAGGCCAGCATGATATTCATAATCCCGATGCCCCCTACGAGCAGGGAAATTCCGGCAATAGCACTTAAAACCAAATTGAAGATGTCCTTGGTACGCTGTTGTTGCTCTAAAAGTTGCTGTGGGATAATTACTTCAAAATCGACCACATCGTTATGCTTGCGCTGCAACATGCGACTAATCACCTCGGCCGAGCTGGCTAAAAATTCGCTTTGGTCTATTTGGACTACCAAGCGATCGAGTTGATGGTAATTCGGATCCTTCTTGGGCTCCTCATCATCGAAGAAACCTTCAGCTTCCTTTAGTTTGGCTCGATCCCTAAAGCGACTCAAAACCGTACTAATCGGAGCATAGATGTCCATGTTGTAATCGCGGATACCCAAATTTTCCTGCGCTTTTTCGGTAATGTTTAAGGTTTGCGAAACCCCAATTATGGTAAGCCATTGGCTGCCTACTTTAATTTTATTTCCCAGAGGCCTTTCGCCGGGAAACAACTTCTTAGCCATGCCGCTACCAATAATGCAAACCGGTTCTTGCCGCTCCATATGTTCGGTAGAAAACATTTGCCCATAGCGCAAGGGAATGTTCGAAACTTCAAAAAAGGCCGTTTCAACGCCAATGAGCTTACAGCTTCTGCGGCGTCCTCCTGATATTACATTGGATTCGATGACCACTTCTGGGCTAATGGCCCGAGCGGTAGGTAAGATGCGTGCAATTCCCTGGGCATCTCTTAAATCGAGGCCTTTAGAATAGCGTTTCGATTCGGTGATGATGCCCTCCTCACTCAGCTCTTCCTCGCTTTGCTCTACCACCGGTTTAATCTCAATATTATTAACCCCCACCAATTCAATTTGCCGCAAAATTTCGGCTTCGGCACCTTCGCCAATAGCTAACATGGTGATTACCGCAGCTACCCCAAAAATGATCCCTAAAGCCGTTAAGATGGAGCGCAGGGTATTGGCAAGGATAGCGTCGAGGGCGATATTAAGGTTCGTAAAAATACGGTCCATTAATCGGCGCTTAAGCTTTCAATCTCTTGCTCAATGGCCGAAGCGGGCTCGGTAAGGAAAACTTCGCTGCCTTCTTCCAGGCCGGCTTCTACAACCGCATACTCATCGTTTCGAGCACCAATGCGAACCTCCTGCTTAATGATTGTTCCTCCGTCTTTAAGGTAAACGAAGGTTTGGGCTTCTTCACTAAAAATAGCTTCGAGCGGAATCATTAAAACCGAGTCGATGGTGGAAGTGATAATTTCGTTGGAGGTCGTCATGCCGGGACGATAAGTGCTATCCGATTCCAAGACTTCAATCATGATTTCGAAAACCTTACTTTCTGAGTTCTCCCTTTCTACGCCTACGTTGGCCACATCGGTCACCTTACCGGTAAGCGAAACATCCGGAAAGGCATCTAAACCAAGCTCCACTTTTTGGCCCACTTTCACTTTGCGAATGTCCACCTCATTAATGTAGGTTTTACTTTGCATCTGACTTAAGTCGGGAAGCGATGCAACCCCGGGATCCCAAGGAGAGATGGTAGAGCCTGTTTTACGTTTTTGCCCGCCCCATTCGCGGATATAAGTAACCATCCCCGGCTTGGGAGCGGTGATTCTAAACTCTTTTTCCAGTTCTTGCAGGCTATTATAGCGATCACGCGTTTGCGCTAAATTGGCGCCTGCTTCGATCATTTTTGCGCGACTTTGCTTTTGCTTGATTTTATAATTCTCCCGTGATTGCTCAAGATTTTGCTCCAACTTAATCAGGTCGAGCTTTAAGCGCTGAATGGTTGCTGGCGGTTCAAAGGCACTTTGCTCAATCTCCACCTTTTTTTGGCGGATGTCGAATTCTAAACTCTCGATAGAACTGCGTTCTTGGCGCAGTTCTAAGGTAGTGTCGAGCTGTGTTTGCGTGTATTGCGAATTGGCTTTCTCCAATTCATTGTAAAGTTCATTTAGCTTGCCGCTGAGCTCCGTTTTATCCAATTCGGCCACAAAATCACCCTTCTCCACATAGGTGCCTTCGGCCACTAAATCGGAGATCTTTATATTAAAAATCCCATATCGACGCAGGTTTTGAGGACCGCTAATGTCTTGTGAGTTCTTAGCGAGTAGTTCCCCAGAACTGGTTACTACATCCTTGAAATTACCAACAAAAGCCGTGGTGGATATATCGCGAGAAATTTCTTCCTCATCACTTAGGGCCCAAAAAAATAAGAGGAGAGCTACGACGCCGAGCCCAATCCAGAGGTTGCGGTTTTTCTTCAAGGTTCTTTTTTTTGCTATTACAGAGCGTTACGAAAGTAGGAAAATTGTGGCTCAATCGTTTTTATTTAACATCGAGCCCTTTAAGCGGCTTATTGGGACTCTATTTGTGGCCAAGATTCCACCCCCATGACATAGTTGTTTATCACATCCAGTTTTTCGGCATATTCATCTCCCATAAAGCCCCGTAAGTCTTGGTAGTTAACCAGGAGGAGATAAGCTCTTTGAATGCGCGAAGCAGTGGGGAAATAGGACCAATGCCATTTCTCTTCGCGGTAGCCGGCATCGCGGTAAGGGTTAAAAGCGGTATACGGTTGGTAAAAGCCGTATTCTGCCGCATGTGCCTGAAGCCAAGCGTATTCGGCTGCACCCCGGCCGCTCTCAAAATAACTATTGTTCAGATTGTTGATGTCGATATCGGTGCCCCAATGATGCCTACTGGTGCCGGGCATGGAACTGTATTGCAGTATGCGTTGGGCCCGGTCACTTTCGTCGCCGCCAAAGCTTAACCACTTGCGATTCCAAATTCCTTTTTGATAGACTCGGTTACGGGTAGCCGATACAATGGTCAGCTCGATACCGTCTTCTTCGGCCGCCTTCCACATATCCTTAAAGGCATCATATACCTCCTCCCGGAGATAGGATTCCTTACTGCAATATTTGGAACGTAGTTTATCGAAATCCCGGTGCTTGGCCGGATTAATATCACCAAGCAAATCGATCTTCTCAAACTCGGGAATTCGCAGGAAACTGCTATGAAGCGCTAAAATAAACAGCGCAATGAAATAGCTTTTCCCCCACCTCATTTAGGCGTCCATCAAGGCATTTAAACTAGCCGAAGGGCGCATGGCCTTGCGTACTAAGTCCTCTAGGGGATGGAAGTATCCACCAATATTTACCGCCGCACCTTGCACCTCGATGAGCTCCTTTTCAATTTTAGCCATTTCGGCTTCCATTTGCTCGGCCATCTTGCCAAACTGGGCTTTTAAATCAGGGTCTTCATTTTGCTTGGCCAAGGCCTGAGCCCAATAGTAGGCGAGGTAAAAATGGCTTCCGCGATTGTCGTTCTCGTTCACTTTCCGTGAAGGGCCTTTATTGTTGGCCAAATAATGAGAACTCGCCTCATCTAATGCCTTGGCCAGAACTAATGCTTTGGGGTTATCCGCGGCTTCAGCTAGGTGTTCGAGGGAGGCGGCCAATGCTAAAAATTCCCCTAAGGAATCCCAGCGTAAGTGGTTTTCCTCAATAAACTGATCCACATGCTTAGGGGCCGATCCACCGGCACCGGTTTCAAATAATCCACCGCCGTTCATTAAAGGAACGATGCTCAGCATTTTAGCACTGGTGCCCACTTCTAAAATTGGGAATAGGTCGGTGAGATAGTCTCGAAGCACATTACCCGAAACTGAAATAGTATCCTTGCCAGCCTTAGCACGTTCGCAACTGTAGCGAGCCGCCGCAGCCACGTCCATAATCGGAAGTTCCAATCCTTCGGTATCGTGATCCTTTAAATAGGTTTTTACCTTTTTAATAAGCTCGCGGTCATGGGCGCGATTTTCATCAAGCCAAAATACGGCAGGGGTTTGGGTCGCTCTGGCCCGACTAACAGCAAGCTTTACCCAATCGCGAACCGCAGGATCTTTTACTTGACACATGCGCCAAATATCACCGGCTTCAATGTCATGACTCAAGAGGGTGTTTCCATCTTGGTCTACCACCTTCATGGTGCCCGCTTGCTCGGCAATAAAGGTTTTATCGTGCGAACCGTATTCCTCTGCCTTTTGAGCCATTAGCCCCACATTGCTCACACTACCCATAGTAGTAGGATCAAAGGCCCCATGCTCCTTGCAAAAGTTGATGGTTTCCTGATAAAGGCTGGCATAGCTTCGATCGGGAATACAGGCTTTGGTATCCTGAGCCTGATCATCTTTATTCCACATACGTCCAGAAGTACGAATCATGGCCGGCATGGAGGCGTCGATAATCACATCGTTGGGCATATGTAAATTGGTAATCCCCTTGTAAGAGTTTACCATCGCCAAATCGGGTCCCTCGGCATAGCAGGCTTCCATGTCGGCCTCAATAGCCTTTTGTTGTTCTTCGGGTAAGCTGGCAATCTTGTTTAGGATGGGCGTCATTCCGCTCGATGGCTTAATGCCTAATTCGGCGAAAGTGGCCGCATATTTTTCAAATACGGGTTTAAAGAAGAGCTCCACAAAATGTCCGAAGATAACCGGGTCGGATACCTTCATCATCGTTGCTTTAAGATGTACCGAAAAGAGTACGCCTTGCTCCTTAGCATCTTTAATTTCTTTAGCAATAAAGGCACGTAAGGCCTTAGCGCTCATAAAAGAAGCGTCAATAACTTCTCCAGCTTCGAGGTCCAAACCGGATTTCCAAACCTTCTCCGAGCCATCGTTTAATTGTTGTACAATTTTAACGGTAGCAGGTTTTTCGAGGGTGGTCGATTGTTCACTAGCGAAGAAATCCCCTTCCTGCATACTAGCTACATGCGACTTCGAGTCGGCCGACCAAACCCCCATGGAATGCGGATGTTTACGAGCAAACTCCTTAACCGCTCTTGGGGCACGACGATCCGAATTACCTTCTCGTAAAACAGGATTAACCGCACTACCTTTTACCTTATCGTAGCGGGCTTGAATATCTTTTTCTTCGGCATTGCTCGGATTATCCGGGTAATTTGGAATAGCAAACCCCTGACTTTGAAGCTCTGCGATGGCAGCTTTTAACTGGGGTAAGGAGGCGCTGATATTGGGAAGCTTAATAATATTCGCTTCTGGAGTTTTGGCAATCTCACCTAGCTCGGCAAGGGTATCCGATACCTTTTGCTCGGCACTTAAAAATTCGGGCATAACCGCTAAAATCCTGGCCGCTAATGAAATATCGCGGGTTTCCACCTCAATTCCTGCTGGCTTTGTAAAACGTTGCACAATAGGTAAAAATGAACGCGTGGCTAAAGCTGGGGCTTCGTCGGTTAAGGTGTAAAGGATTTTGTATTGACTCATGAATAGGTGGTTTGCTTGATTTACGAAATGGACCTTGAAATAGGCTTTTTTCGAGAGGCGCACAAAAATAGGAAAATGCGGCTCAATTTATAGGCTTACTATAGCGATACCTCGCTAATTTGGAATAGTTCAGAATTAGGGAAATGCCCTAGCTTTCGCTGATGTTTTATTCGATATCCAAGCCCAGGTCTTCCCGCATCTTAGCGAGATGGGGATTTTTATCAAGGAGGTATTGATATTTTTCTGGGGCAGAGTAGGGGTCGAGCTTTTGCACTCCCTTTTCAATTCGGAGGCTAAAATGCAGAGCGAAGTTTTGGAGGTTCTCGCGACAGTGATAAAGTAAATCCCGTTTTATTTCTTGGAATTTTTGGCTTTGTATAGTGTTGTCCAGACTTACTTCGACCTCAAAGTTTTCTTTAATTTTCAGGTCTTTGTCGGCCAACATGGCTACCACGACCTTTTGGCCATCGGCTCGAGCCTTTTCCACAAATTGGTTCCAAACTGTTTTTAATTGCTCCTCGCTAAACTCTTTTTGCGGTTTACCAGCTACCGGACTATCGAGGTCTTCTTCTTCCTCCTCCGTGGTTTTATCCTCATTCGGGCTTTCGCCTTGTAAGGTTTGACGGATGGATAAACCCGAACTACTGCGTTTGCTTTTCAGCTTTAGGCCTCCCGTTTTGGGCGTAGCTTGAGGGGCCTCCGTATTTTCATTCTTTGAAATTTCCTTTGCTGGGGCTGATTCCTGCGCGGAGCTTGAGTTTTCATTAGGTAGACTCGGACTAGGAGGAACTGCTGGCTTGGGACTACTATTCTGGGGGCTTTCTACTGGCTTGGTCGCTTCCGGTTTAGCTTGAGGCAGCTTAGGCTCCGAGACTATTGGTTCAGGCTTTTTTTTTTCGGCCCCCTGCGGAGCATTGTTAGCCTTTTGCCAAACCATCAGCATTTCCATCAGGGCCAACTCCACGAGTAAACGAGTGTTATTACTGTTTTTGTAACGGACATCAGCATCACTCAACACCTTTAGGGCGGGCAGGAGGAAACGCGTGTTTAGGGCTTGCGCCTGAACTTTATAGCGCTCGCGTACTTCGGTTCCAACTTCCAATAGGTTGAGGGTACTGGGATCCTGACAAACTAATAAGTCACGACAGTGGGAAGCTAATCCATTAAGAAATAGGTGTCCATCAAAACCATTTTCTAAAATCTCATTGAAAAGATTTAACAATCCTGCTTGGTCTTGTTGGCTAATCAGGTCGACGGTCCGGAAGTAATAATCGTAATCAAGAATGCGCAGATTATCAATTACATCTTGATAGGAGATGTGCTCCCCGCTAAAAGAAACGATACGATCAAAAATAGAGAGGGCATCCCTTAGGGCTCCATCTGCTTTTTGAGCGATGATGCGCAAGGCGGTATCATCTGCGGTAACGCCTTCTTTAGTAGCTACCTCTAAAAGGTGGGCGGCGATATCGTCGACGGAGATCCGTTTAAAGTCGTAAATCTGGCAACGACTTAATATGGTAGGGATAATCTTATGCTTCTCGGTAGTTGCCAAGATGAAGATGGCGTGCTTTGGCGGCTCCTCTAAAGTTTTAAGAAAGGCATTAAAGGCTGCCTGAGAAAGCATATGCACCTCATCAATGATATACACCTTGTAACGACCTACCTGTGGCGCGAATCGAACCTGATCGATAAGGTTCCGAATATCGTCGACCGAGTTATTAGAGGCCGCATCTAATTCGAAGATGTTGAAGGAAAAATCTTGATCACTTTGTTCGTGACCATCGCTATTAATCATCCGCGCTAAAATCCGCGCTGAGGTGGTTTTACCAACTCCGCGAGGACCGGTAAACAGTAAAGCTTGGGCGAGATGATTATTTTCAATAGCCTTAAACAAGGTATTGGTAACGTGAGCTTGTCCCACTACTTCATCAAAAGCTTGGGGACGGTATTTACGTGCCGATACAATGTAATTTTCCATGCCGCGCAAATATAAAGTATCGTTCCATTTGGGGACCTTAATCCGAGAGCCTTTTATTCACAGCTTTCCAATTCTTGGTTTGGATAAATGCTTGCTTAGCCTAATTTTGTGCGTAGCCTGATATGTTAAAGAATCGCCTTTTTATTCTCTTCATCGCCCTTGTTCTTTCCTTGTTCGCGCAAGCGCAATGCACCTTAATGGCAGATTTTCATTTGGATGGGCAGGCGGCAGATTCAAGCTCCTTTGCGAATCACGGAACTTTTTTTGGGGGTAACCTCACTTCAGGCACCGATCGCTTTAACAATCCCAATGGGGCAGTATACTTTGATGGAATTAACGATTACATCAACACCTTTACGACTTACGACTATCAAGAGCGGACTATAAGTTTTTGGTTTAATGCCTTTAGGACCAACGGAACGAATAGCATTCTAGCGCACGATGCCAATACTTTAAATTATGGTGCTTTTTCATCGCTTGTTCAAAACAATGGCGATCTCGAAGGTAGAGCTGGTGGGGTAGGGTCTACCCTAATTACGGATACTATCCAAACCGGAACTTGGTACCACGTAGCAATGGTGCGTAGCAGCACTATGAATTACTATTACCTAAACGGTCAGTTGATGGATAGTTCCAATGTTAATTCGAATGGTAGTGCCTTTCAGGCCTACGATAAATTGGTGATAGGCACCCATCGCTCCCGCAGCCAAGATTTTTACCGAGGGCTAATAGACGATCTTAAGATTTTTAACTGTGCGTTTGATTCCCAAGGGGTAGACTCACTTTATCAATCGCAAAGCCAAAGCCCCTTGGTAGCTTTACCCAATGATACGATTATATGCCCTGGAGATAGTATTGTTTTAAATGGCCCTCAAGGCAATGGGATTAGTTTTTATTGGGATGATAATACCTCGATTAATCCACGGATTATTAAACAGCCGGGAACCTATTGGATATTCGCGACCAACGGAGTGGATACTTTGCAGGATACCATAGTAATTGACCATTATCAGGCACTACTTCCACAAGCCATTGATACCAGCCTCTGTGCCGGCGATTCCATAACCGTAGATTACCGCAATAGTGGGGCTAGCTCGGTTCGATGGCTAGATAATGATACCTCCCGTGTTCGCACTTTCATCGCTCCGGTTAATTATGCTTGCATTTTATATTGGCCCTGCGGCAGCATCAGCGATACCCTCATTGTAAACAGTCCAGATCCCCTGCAAGGTCGAGTGGTGGATACCGCCATTTGCAATGGCACGATTAAGCTAGGTAATCGAAATGATCCGAGCTTAAACTTTTTATGGTCTACAGGAGCCACATCTCCGCAAATTACGGTTAGTAACACAGGGAACTATTGGGTGTCGGTCCGCAATTCTTGCGACACGGTGGTAGATACTTTTAAAGTAGTGATGGCTCAGCCCTTACCCAATCCGAATATTCCCGATACCTTTTATATCTGTGAACCGGGTGATAGTTTGCAAATTGGGGTGGCGGTAAATCCCAGTGTGCGCTTTACTTGGTCTAATAATGCTAGCACCTCGCAGCAGTGGGTGGGCCAAACTGGATTATATACCTTGAGTCTCGACAATGGTTGCGAGCAACGAAGCTTAAAATATGAAGTGGTTAATATCTCCACCCTTGAGCCGGAGCCTTTTGAAGACACTACCTTATGTTTGGGAAGTTCCATTTTCCATGATTTTAACCAATGGCCGGTAAGCGAAATACGGATCAACGGCTCCCCATTAGCCAATGGACAATTCCAGTTTGATCGGGCCGGCATTTATAATATTGAGTATTTGCAGCCCTGCGGAACCTGGCGGGATACCTTTAATTTGGAGGTGGTCGACTGTGCTTGTAATTTGATTCTCCCCAATGCTTTTACCCCTAATGGGGATGGCTTAAACGATGATTTTCGAATTAAAAGCGCTTGCGACAACTTCGATTATCGCATCGTGATTTTTAATCGCTGGGGAATTCAGGTTTTTGAGAATTCGACCAATGAGGATTATTGGGATGGGCGTTACCAAGGACAAGAAGTACCCGGAGGCGCTTTTGTATACAAAATATGGTATAGCTCGGTAATCAATGGCCGTCGCTTAGAAGGCTATCAACAGGGCACTATTCGCTTGTATCGATAAAATTGGGCAAAGGGGATAGGCTTTTAAAATAGCCTTCGAAACCGGGCTTGTTTTAACTGGGCTTGATTAATTGAGGTGGACTCTAATTCTTATCAGTTTTTTCCATACTTTTGCCGTCCTTTTAAACGAAAGGTTTAAAGCTTTAATTTTTAATTGTTTAACAGATGAATCAATACGAATCCGTTTTCATCATGCATCCCGTCTTATCTGAAGATCAGGTAAGGGAAACGGTAGAAAAATTCAAAGGCTTCATTGAAGCTAAAGGTGGCAAGGTCCTCCACAACGAAAACTGGGGCCTTAAGAAACTCGCTTATCCAATTCAGAGCAAGCGTAGTGGTTTCTACCATTTGATGGAATTCCAAGCAGAAGGTGAAATTATCACCCCTCTTGAAGTAGAAATGAAACGTGATGAGCGCATCATGCGTTTCTTGAATGTTAGAATGGACAAGCACCATGTGGATTATGCCAAGGTGCGTCGTCAGAAATTACAAAACGCTTAAAACATTAGATCATGGCAGAATTGGATACCGGATCAAACCAATCCGAAATTCGTTACTTACAACCTTTAAAGATCGATACCGGCAAGCGTGAAAAGTTTTGTCGTTTCCGTCGCTACGGTATCAAATACGTTGACTATAAAGATTCCGATTTCTTGACACAGTTCTTGAACGACCAAGGAAAAATTCTTCCCCGTCGTATTACCGGAACTTCTTTAAAGTACCAGCGTAAAGTTTCCACCGCTATTAAGCGTGCCCGTCATTTGGCCATCTTGCCATACGTTACCGATAACCTTAAATAAGCCGGAACCATGGAAGTAATTCTTAAACAAGACGTAGAAAACCTAGGATATAAGGACGATATCGTGGCTGTTAAAAATGGTTACGGTCGTAATTACTTAATTCCTCAAGGATATGCCGAGCTCGCTACTCCATCTGCAAAGAAGGTTTTAGCCGAGAATATTAAGCAGCGCATGCACAAAGAAGCGAAAGCTATCGAAGATGCGAAGAAAACTGCTGAGGCATTGAACGGTCTCGATATTAAAATGATTGCCAAAGTAGGTAAGGGTAATAAGTTGTTTGGTTCTTTAAACAACGCCGACTTAGCCGATGCCCTCGCTAAAAATGGTCATAGTATCGATCGTAAATACATTCAAATTCAAGGTGGTACCGTTAAGGCCACTGGTCCTTACATCGCACACATCCGTTTGCACCGTGAGGTGAATGTAGAATTCAATTTTGAAGTTGTAGCTGAGCAAGCCTAAGACTTAGTGATTTGAATACTGAAGTCCCGATTGCCATTTGGTAATCGGGATTTTTTTTTGCCCAGTATTAAAATTTGCAATTTTTACCCGCCTCGAAATAATTAGAGTGCATCTAAATACGCTAAAGGACTATAAGGGCCTATGGCTCTGCGCTCACTTTCAGGTACTTACAAGGACTTAAAAAGGCTAGATTCATTATTAAATAATAATAATGGATTTTTATTGATACTAATTTCCCTTCTTATTGCTATTTATCACAGCATTAAATCTTGCCTAAATGAAAAACACAAGTGCTTGACTAAGAGCGAAAGCTTTCTTTTTCAATTAAAAGTTGGTGTAAAAACACGAAAGGTTGGGTCGAACGGCAAATTTTTTCCAAAACAAGCCTCCTGATTATTTCATACTTTATTTAACACTTATTCTTTGGAAGCCCTCTGTAATTGGCTTATTTTACAAATTACTAACTCTGTTTATTAACATAACTCTGTAAAATGAAGATCAATTACTCTTTGGTCTGGGCTATGCTTTTGGCATTACCCGGATTCCTTTGGTCGCAACAGGCCTCCAATTACTCTTTTACGGTTACTTCAACGAGCTACTCGCCTTTAGGCGCTTCGGCCACTGCAGTACCGGATTTATTGGCCGATGGTGGTGAAACGGATGTCCCCATTGGTTTTAACTTCGAATTTGAAGGGATTTCCTACGACACCGTTGCCGTTACCTCCGACGGCTTTATCTCTTTCCAGGTAGGCGCGAGCTCTACGGCCGGTAACGACCTTGATAATGGTTCCTCGGCCCGGCGACCTTTAATCGCACCCCTTTGGGATGATCATGATGGTAGGGCCAGCAGCTCGGTAGCCTCTTATGAGGTTACAGGTACCGCCCCTAACCGCATCTTCACCTTCGAATGGCGCGATTGGGAGTGGAGCTGGAATGCCTCCGATTCGGTGGTTTCTTTCCAAGTGAAGCTCTTTGAAACTTCCAACGAAATTGAATTCCATTACCGCTGGGAATGTGCCTCTTGTATTACCGGACCCGATGCTTCCATCGGCCTATCTGGGGCCAACAGCTTTCTATCCGTAAGTGGAGTAGGAACCGCCAGCCCAAGTGTTTCTAGCCTAAGCGAAACCAGCACCCTTGATACTGTAGTTACCGACGAGGTGTATCGTTTCGTGCCTCCGGCTTGTCCCTCACCATTATTTGATTCAACTAGCGCCATCACGGCCAGTAGCTTCGATGTATATTGGAGTGGAACCGGTTCCGATGATGTGGTAATCAATTGGGGTCCGGCTGGATTTAGTCAAGCCACCTCTACCCAACAGAATTTTGATACCACTGCAAGCGGCATGCAAGCCATAACGGGCTTAATGGCCGGACAACTTTACGATGTTTACTTAAAACGCGAATGTGCTAATGGCAGCAGCATTTGGTTGGGACCTATTTCTGTACGTACCACTTGCGCGAACCAAAGTTTACCCTACACCGAGTCTTTCGATGCCGACCTGGGTTGCTTCTCGGTTACGGTAGGCGGAAGCACCTCCGATTCCTGGTATTGGGAAACCGACTATAATGGTAATAACCTCGATGGTAATCCTGGTTTTGCTTTTGCCGACAGCGATGGTGCTGGCTCCGGAGTGAGTATGGACGAATACCTCACTTCACCAGTGATTGATGCCAGTGGAATTACAGGTTCCTTAATTCTTGAATTTGAACAGTACTACAATAACTTAAGCTGTAATGCTGATGTGGAAGTATACGACGGTAGCACTTGGCAAACCGTTTTAGCGCAATCTTCGGATGTGGGCTCATGGTCTAGCTCCGACCAGCAGCGCATTGATATAAGCGCCTACGCCAATGCGAACTTGCAAGTTCGTTTCCATTATTACAATGCCAATTATGCCTGGTACTGGGCCATCGATAATTTCTCGGTTACCGAGGTGCAATGTAACCCAAGTAGCAATTTAGCTTTAGTGGCCGCTTACGCTGATAGTCTTACGATTAATTGGCAAGCAGGCAGTGGTAATAGCTTTGGTATCGAATATGGTCCGGTTGGATTTAGTCAAGGAAACGGAACCCTAGTTACCGTTACCGATACCTTCTTTACAGCCAACTCCCTGAGCACGAATACCGGTTACGATTTTTATGTGAGTGATTCTTGTGGTGCGGGCTCTGGATCACAATGGGTAGGCCCCTTTACCGCTTACACCACTTGTACATCGGTAGCGCTACCTTACCTCGAGGACTTTAATACTTGGGCCCTTAGTTGTTGGGACTCCACCGCGAGTACCAATTTCTTCTGGACGCCTGCAGGCTCAAGTCCCGATCAATACGCCGAAGCAGCCTTTTGGTCTAACTCTTCGGGAACAGCAGTTTTAAGCTCTCGTCCTATAAGTATTAGTCAGGATGCCCAAGTACGCTTATATTGGTCGCATGCCTATAGCGCCACTTATCCTGATGATCAATTTGTCGTGCGCGTAAAGGCACAAAATGCAAGCGCCGTTTGGGATACCATCCTCAACTTAAAGGGTTCGAGCTTTGACGATCCTACGGCCGGAAATACTTCAGCTGGAAGCTTTATCGAGGAAATCCTCATCTTAGATCCGAGTGTTTATACCGGTCAAGATATCGTGGTGGAACTCCACGGGATTAGCGATTGGGGACCTGATTTGTTTGTAAATGACCTCCACGTAGAGGCCGTTCCTCCTTGTCCACAAGTACAAAACTTACGCGATAGCGCCACTACGGCCTCCGAGTCTACCCTAAAATGGGACGATGTGAGCGGTAATGGTTCTTCGTACCAAGTTTGGTTCGGACCACAAGGCTTTTACCAAGGTACCCAAACCATGGCCGGAACCCAAGTCATTGTAGGTCACGACAGTTTATATGTAGACACCTTAACTGGTGTTACCTGCTATGAGTTCTTAGTGCGCTCTATTTGCGGACCAGGCGATACCAGTGTTTGGACCGGTCCCTATTCATTCTGTACCCCGCCTTCTTGTCCTGCACCAACGGCACTGCAAGTAGGAAACAATCAGCTTAGTCAGGTTGATCTTAACTGGACGAGTGGTGGAGCTACCGACTTTAACATTAGTGTGGGAGCACCCGGCTTTAGTCCCAATGCGGGAACGATAAGTAATGCTACGAGCACCACTGCTACCGTAACGGGCTTAACTGCTGGAACAGCTTACGAGGTTTACGTTCGCGATAGTTGTGGCTTGGGCGATGTAAGTGCTTGGACCGGACCGGTACGTTTTGTAACCGCCTACGGAACTAATTTTGTGGATGACTTCAACAACTCCGCTTTCTTAAATGATGGCTGGCAAGAAGCCGATGGAGAATTGGAAAGCAGCACTAGCTTTACTTCCACTACTTCCTCATCTTGGACTTTTGATGATTACACGAACGTTTCCGCTTTAGGTACTTCTCAAAAAGTGAATATTTTTAGTTCTAATCAATTCGAATGGTTGATCAGTCCTAGTATTTACTTAGATCCAAGTATTACTAATTTACAAGCGGAGTTCGATGCCGCAGTTACCGATTGGAATGGAACTACCCAAGGGTACTTTGGTAGTGATGATACCTTAGCGCTGGTGATTTCCACCGACAACGGTGCTACCTGGTCGGCGGCCGATGTACTATGGGTGCAGGATGCGAGCGATACCTTAGATGCCGCTGGCGAGCATATTGTTATTTCCTTAAGTGGTTATTCTGGCTACGTGAAGTTTGGCTTCTATGCCGGTTCGGTGATTAATGATCCCGAGGATAACGACTTCTTTATCGATAACTTCGAAGTGCGTACGCCTAGGGCCTGTGTAAATCCTAGCGGATTAGCCGCCACTAATATTACCACGAGCTCGGCTGTAGCGCGTTGGACGCCTGGCGATGTTAATGCCCTCGGCACGGAAGTGATTTTAACCACTCCTGGTCAAAGTGCGGCCAATGGTACGGTGTACACCGCTACTGCAGCCGATTCATTAGCCCTAAGTGGTTTAATGGCTTCCAGCAATTACTGCTTCTATGTCATTGAACAATGTGCCAATGGTTTCTCCGATACCATCGGACCTCTATGCTTTAGCACCCAATGTGTGGCCTTAACCGCGCCATACTTCCAAAACTTTGATGCGGCTCCAGCGACGGATCCATTTGATGGAATTGCTTGTTGGACCGTTATTGGTCCAGGGGCAAATGATATCGAGTTAAACGACAGCCCCGATTTTGGAGTAGCCGCCGCGCCGAGTGCGCCCAATAGTGTGGAGCTTAATGACGGTGACTTTGATAATGGGGATACCGCCATTTTGGTGAGTCCGGCCTTTAGTGATTTAAGCTCTGGCTTAAATCGCATCGAGTTTGAAGTAGCCTTCGAAAATGTGAATGAGGAACTCTTTGTGGGTCTCTTGGATAATCCTTTCGACCCTAGCACTCTTCGCATTGTAGATACCATCACCACTACTACCGCTGGAACTTACTTCAGCTACAGCTACGACTTTGATGATCCAAGCTTAGTGGGTAGCGCGCAAAACATTGCCTTGGTACACGGTACCAATATCTATGAGGTTTACGTGGATAACTTCAATTACGAGGCAATTCCAGTAAGTTGTGCACAGCCTACCGGTATCACGCTTAATTCTGCCGCTTGCGATACACTTGAAATCGATTGGACTTCCAATTCAGGAGGTTCCATCATTCAATATGGCCCCAGCGGCTTTGCGCCAGGAACAGGAAGCTTTACCGGAATTGTTACTGCTCCTTATCAAATTTCTGGATTAATGCTTAATACAGACTACGATATTTGGATTGCCGATACCTGTGGCGCTGATACCAGTGCTTATGCCGGACCCTTTACCTTTACTACCGATTCGGTTGGTCCACTTGTGGCTTCCTTTACCGCAGTGATTAACAGCGTTGGTTCCACCAGTGCCGATGTAGCCTTTGATGCCTCCGCTTCGAGCAATGCCATCAGCTACAGCTGGAATTTTGACAATGGAAACACTGGCAGCGGTCAAAGTACCAATGAAACCTTTACCAGCGACGGTACTTATAATGTAAGCTTAACGGTTACCGATCGTTGTGGTAACACCGATGATACGACCGTGGCGGTGGTTATTCAAGGTATTTCGATTGAAGAAGACTACTGGAATAGTCAATTGTCGATTTACCCTAATCCGAACCAAGGTAGCTTCCTATTGGATTTACCGAATACCGGTTCGAGCTTTAGCATGACCATTACCGACTTGAGCGGAAAAGTGGTGCATACCCAAAACGACCTTAGTCCTGATAGCCAACATCAAATTTCCTTAGCTCCCGTGGCTAAAGGAGTTTATATGGTGGTTCTGCAGAGTGCCGACGCCCGCTTTACGCGACGTTTGCTTATCGACTAAGCTTAAACAATGGATAATGGAAAGCCTCATTTACCTTTCGGTAGATGGGGCTTTTCTTATTAAAGCTCTTTTTCCATTCGGAAGTTGATGAGGACTTCCCCCTGCCGCTTGTTGAAATTCTTTCGAATGATACGCCATTGCCTCCTTTGCATGATGGTCTTGGCGCCAAGGCTAAAGTCGGAGACCAAAGTTTTAACCCCGGCTTTACGGGCTTTGTCCTCCAAATGCTCTAAAAGAAATCGGGCAATACCACGCCCTTGATGTTGGTAGGCTACGTAGAGGAAATCGACATAGTAATCCTCTCTTAAGGAGGCGAAACCTAGGATCTCGCCTACTGCTTTGCTTTCTGCGATAATCACATATTGCTCCTCGATTAAATCGAGCCAGCGCTGCTCATGCTTTACCGTTTCGCACCAAACTTCAATTTCGGCGGGCGAATAATCCTGTTTACAAGAATGGCGGATACTTTGCTCAAAGAGCACTTTTAAGGCCTTCAAGTCCTTTTGATTAGCCCTGCGGAGCTGCACATCTTTATTTAGTTCGTTCATCGCGAAAATAGCTGCCTATAAAGCGAAAGATATCGTGGTTAGGCGGGTAAACCAGTTTGAAATCGGATACCGCCTCTGCCACAGCAGCATTACAAGCTTCCTGATTTTTTAAGTCCTTGTACAATATGGCACGGTGCAAATTGAGCTGAGCTCGTACTAGGGTGTCTGTGGCAAAGTTTAAAAGTTCTGATTCGTAGAACTGCACCAGATTAGCTTCCCAACCATGATTAAGGTGCATGCGGTAAAGGTCTTGATAGATCTTGTTTTTAGAGGGTCCCAACTGGAAGAACCTTTTTCGGGTATCGGCAAAGGCGACCGTATCTATCAAGGCCTGGGTTTGCAAAATGTATTTTAGGGTAAAGTAATTACCCGGCTCTATTTGATCGGCGAGTTCTAAAAACTCTAGGGACCGAATCGTATCATTTAAGTGGGCATAACTCACGGCAATCATTCGTGCCGCTTCAGCCTTTAAGGCGGGGTCTTCGTAAAACTCCATCGCATTTAAAGCGCTTTCAATGCTCTTTAATCTACGGTTCTGGATTTGGTAGGCCAGGGCCAAATTAAAATACACTTCGGCATTGCGTGGATTGAAGCTAATATGATCTTCAAAGAAGGGAATGGCCGCCAGAGGCTCTTTATCCAATAACTTTTTCATTCCCAGGGCATAAGTGCTGTACCGATCCTTAGCTCCTCTTTTGTAGGCCAGGGCGCAATGCATCTCCATCCGCGTAAGCAGCATTTGCTCGGGGTAAAAGGATTCTCCCTTAAACTTTTGGTAAACCTCTAAAAAGTAGCGGCCTAGGGCCAAATGAAGTTCGAGGTTATCGGGCTCCTCTTCCAATCGAAAGTAGAGGAGGGAGTCGATTCGAAATTTAATCAGGGGCAAATCTGGCGCCTTAGCGCGTAGTTCTTCCAGGTGCTCTTCAGGCTCTAGGTCCTTTAGGCTAAACTGCAGATGTTTATCACTAACAATATAATAGTCGAGGAGGATCTCACATTGCTTAATTAGGATGGGAGCCGACTGATGTGCTGGATCAGCGGCCTCCAGAACGGCAAAGGCAGTTTGGTATTTTTGTGCCTCAATGAGGGACTGGGCCTTCTTTAGGCTCGCTTGACCTGGGACTGCCAAGCCTAGCAGCATGAAAATGGAAAGTAGTCCTGCTTTCATGCCTTAAACCTACTTAATCTTTCAATTCCTACTGAAGGACCAAAGGAATTGTTTGGAGCCCTTGCTTATTTTGAATTTGAAGCTGGTAAAATCCAGACTTAAAATCGCTTAAGTTCAGTTCCAAAGCTTCATTGGATAGGCTTAAACTTTGCTTTAGCAAACATTGACCGGATTCATTGAAAACGGCGATTGCAGTGGGTCCCGGGACCAAGCCTGTAAGCTTAATAATTCCTTTGCTGGGGTTAGGGTAGAGCTCAATTTTTGATGGATGAAGATGATGGGCTAGACCTATAGATTGTGGCCCATTGATGTAAACCAAAGTTTCCTTAGCCGGAGGATTCACATTCTTGTCCCCCGTTACAATCAAATCGGGATCATTATCGCCATCCACATCCCCGAAGATATGGCAGCTATTGGTATGAGACTCCATAGTGGTATCGGCGGTAGTACTATATTGTCCCGCGTTTGAGAGGTAAATTCGAGTCTCTGTAGCAACAGGATTGATACTTACATTTCGAATACCGGAAATGAGGATGTCCAATTCCTGATCTTGATTAATATCGGCGGCACTAATGCTGGTACAGGCTAAGCTAGTGAAGTTAAAGCCGTTGCTAAATTGGGCATTGCCATTATTAATTTGGATACCGTTCCAATAGTTAACAGAGGTTCCCGAAGCATCTAAATCAAAGCCGGTTATGAGTAGGTCGAGGTCATTATCATTATCAATATCTATCACCTGCAAGCCTTCCACACCTTGCCGCACCAAGCCATGGTTTGTTGAGGGGCTAAACTGACCGCTACCATCATTCAAGTATAGATGAACTTCGTGATCGGCTCCCATATTTTGTTTTCCCCCATAATGCAACAGATCGGGGTCAGAATCTCCATCAAAATCGGCAAATCGAACATGACAAAGTTCTAGCTTTTCAAAGCTCTGGCTAGTGTCGGCTTCAAAGTTCCAATTACCCTTATTGAGGTAAAGATCACTGCGCACGCTATTTCCCAGTTCTCGACCCGAAAGGAAAAGATCGAGGTCACCATCGCCGTCTACATCGGCAAAATCAAAGTCGCCAAACTTTAAACCCACTAGGTTGCTCGGCTTATAAGCGAAGCTGCCACTGCCTAGGTTTTCGTATAGTCGGGCACTCTCCACACCGTTTTCATCATAGCCTAAAGCGAGAATATCGGGAAGACCGTCACCATTAAAGTCGGCAAACTTGGCCTTCGATAAGTGGCTTATTCCCATAAAGCTTGGTACCGGATGCAGGCTAAAATTGCCTTGGCCATCATTTAAGTGGAGTTGTAGAATTCTTAAATGCGCTAAGTTGGTATTGCCACTCAGTCCACTAATTAAAAGGTCGAGGTCTCCATCATTATCCACATCCGCTAAATCGAGGGAACCACCAGCGGTCCCTTCTATAAATTGAGTGGTGTCGGTGCTAAAGAATTGAGAATAAGCATTGAGAGACCCCAAAAGGGCGAGAAGCGATAGGCAGTATTTCATCGTACAGGTTTGAAACAATATTAGGCATTTCAAACCGCCTATTCAAGAACAGTGCTGGCCGATTAATGAAAGCGTTTTTAGGGTAGACCAATTTTGCGTTTACAGCTTTCACATAGTTCCGCCTTTACGCCATCTACGGTACTCAGTTTTTCGGCAGCATCGGCCATTACGCATTGGGGACTTTCGCAATGTTCGAGGCCTAGGTTGTGGCCAATCTCGTGAATACTTATTTTCTCAATCCGCTCGTAAAAGGCCGTAGCGGGAGCCCGATGCAATCGAAAACTGGAAATCACACAACTGGGGCCGGGACGATATCCCAATCCAAAAACACCCCAATCTAAATATTTATCGTGCGGCTCCTTTACCGCCCCCGAGGCATCGCGTTTGGTGGTGGAGATGTCTACGGTACAAAGACCTAGAATATGATCCAAAGTATCGGGTTTATGGGCTTTTAAATCGCGTAAGAGGGAATCGGCCCGGTAGCGGGGCGATTTAATATGCACGAAGGCGGAAGCGGGTAATTGCCGTTCGGGCAATACGTAAACCGGAATACCATAGGTTTTTTCGAGGCTTTGTTTGATTTGCTCACTAAGGGGCTTACTAAAACCTTGATAGGCTTGCACGCCAATTTTTCGATCCGCTATTGCTTTGTAGTTCCAGTTGTTGTTCCAAGAGGGGATAATGCTTAATACAAAATCCAAGGCCGGTCGCCAAAAGAAAAAGGCTAGGAGTCCGAAAAGGAAGAATAGACCCAAGGTTTTTTTCATGTGCTTGTAATTATTCCTCGCAGCGAGCTAGTATCCAGTTAATTAAATACTCTTCATCGACAATAGTCCAGGAGTGACAATTGCGATTGCCCGCCCGGTCGAAGCCCTTGCCACTGGTTTCGATAAGCTCTAAATCTTGATGCTCCAAGTATTGCAAGCAAGTAACCAAACCGGTAATATCAAAAGAGTTAATGTCGAAGTAAGAGGCGTTTCGCTCCTTTAACCACCACTCAATGTCCGGTTCATGGATAAGTAAAATGGCGGTTCCGAGTAATAAGGCCGGACGATCACAGTTTCCCGAGCTGTAGGAATACACGGAATTCTCGTGATAGGGTTCTGCAAACTCCTCTAGTGGTAGGGCATAATTGTTTTTAAAGTAAGCTTTCATCAATTCCGCTTCTTCCTTCATGCCGGCTTTAAGGCGATCTCCATTCCAATGAACGGATTGATAAAAGCGCACGATATCAAGTGGGGGGTCTACGGCAAAGCATCCTTTTATCTGGATGTCAAATTCCGATTTACCGGCATTGCAATATTGGGTGTAGCGCAGCGCTCGAAAGCCGGAAGCCGAAATTCCTCCGATGAAAATATTGTTTCGGGGAATGGGATAATCGTGCAATACCGCTTGGATGAGCTGATCAATATACATGGGTCCTCTTGGGTCTGCATAGAGCTCCGGAAAAACCTTTGAGCTTACGGTATAAAGGATGGCCAATTGATTTTCTAAGGCCAGATTGCTCCACTGATAAGGACTGTTTCCAAGATCTTCTGGTTTGGGTAAACGGGAGTAATCCCGCACGATAAGCCCCTTAATCGTCGAACCTTCAGGCAGCACCAAGAGCGAGCAAAAAGTACTGCTGTCTTGGGAGTTAAGGTAATACTGCCGAGTTTCATTGGCTAAAGTGGCTTGCGATAGGCACAGGCTTAAAAGGCAGAAGAGCAAAAGTCTAAGGCTTGATTTCATGCTTAAAGCTAGTCAATTAAGGCTATTAACGCAGCGCAAAATCCACATGGTAGTGATCATCATGCAATTTATCCACCACCGGACTTAAGGCTTGGGCGAAATATATTCCCCGACGTTTAATTTCCTTCCCCGACTCGGTTTTAAAGAAATCATCCTTGAGGTTTATTTTTAATATCACCTTCTTAATTCGTAGGCCATGGTTTCTCGCGGCATCGTCGAGGGCAATTAAATGCTTGCCCATGGTTTCGAAATCTATTTGCACGGAAGTTTGGAAATTAAGGCGACCCTTTTCATCAAACTGCAGGAGGTAGTGCCAAACCCCTAGGTGATCGTAAAAAGTACTGGGCTCTTGATGCCGAATTTTAGGCACCATAAAATCAACACTAAGGCCGTTTTGGTGGGTGCGGTGAATTAGTTGTTTTCCTCCCTTTTTAGAGGAACATTCCATATAGTAAAATTGGCGATCAGGGCAGCTTATGCTCAAACTCTGATAAGCTTCCAAAAGGGTATGGTAAACCCTAGAGTTTACATAGCCATTGCCGAGGAGGTAGTAGCTGCTTAAACTAAAGTATTTGGCATTATCCAAACGGTAATCCATCAGGTAAGCGTTTTCGAGCCGACCGTTTCCAGTGCTACCATGCGAAGTAGATTGTCCGGAGTTGCTGTAAAAGAATTGCGGTACACAAGCCGCGAAAAGTAAGAGCCCTAAAAGGAGCAATACCAGTTTTTTGGGGGATCGGAACATAGGCTGATTTTAAAAGCAAACGGCTGCTCTCCCCATTTTAATGCAATTCAGGATGATTATTCTTAAAACGCAAGTACAACTGCTGAAGGGCTTTATCCTGTGGGTGCTTGGAGGAAACCCACTTTAATTCATCCATTACCCTATCACAAAATTTACCTTCCACTTCGCAGGCCAGGGTGCAGCTTAAGGCGTATTTATAGGCCAACTTTGCATCCTCGGGACGCAACTTCAAGGCCTCTAAATATTGATGAAGGGCAGGATAGTAGTTTCCCGTTTTAAAGGACTCATCAGCATTGGTTAAGGCCTCGCGAAAGGCAGCATTAGTCTCTGCTTCTAGCCGATTTATTTTTTGGCTTTGTTCTGCTTTTTGCTGATGGGTGTATCGAGCATTAAGGGCATAAACACTCAGGGTAAAGCTGATTAAGATGATAAAGAATAGGCTGCGGTTGCGCAGGGCCCGCCGCCGATATTGCCGTCGAATGCGATTCCGGATAAGCTGACGGTCAAATTCACTTAGGCTTTGATGAGGCGCGAGTTCTTCCTTTGCTTTTTGATATGACTCCTTTAGTCCGCCTATCCGGGCCCGACTTAAAAAACCCTTGTTCGATCGCAGCAAGTTGCGATTGTTTTGCAGGGTGGTTATCATGGCCAAAACACTGCCTCCGAAGCTCATCTCTTTAAGATTTTAAGCAAGGTAGGAATTGGATAATACCTTTAAAGAAAAAATTGAGGACTTATAATACTCCTTCTTGAAGGAATTGAGATTGCTGGTATTCGCCTCAAGCAAAAGTGGAATGCCGATATCATACCTATGCCCTAAACAGCTGCCAATAAAACTTCGGACTAAAAAGCGATTTTTTAAAATTGCTATTGTCGATAATGGAGCTCAATAAATTGCGCACAAAGCGGCTTTTTCCGCCATAGCGAACCAGACGATTGTAAAGGGGGAAGTAGAAGATGATACGTCGTAGAAAGACACTAAGCCGGAACTCATTCCACATCCGCCTGTAAATCTCCCGATCGTAAGCCTTATTAAACTCCGCATCAAATCGTTGCTCTTTAAAGGCCTTTTGCAAATGTTCGGCGGCTACTCGGCCGCTGCGAATCGCATTGCCAATCCCTTCTCCCGAAAGGGGGTCGATAAGACCAGCTGCATCCCCCAGCAGTAAAAAGCCATCACCCGAGCAGGGGCGTTTTAGGGAGCCCAGGGGCAATCCAAAACCTCGCGGATCTTCCAAAGCTTGTGCTTCGGCAAAGCGAGCTTTCAATTGAGGGTGTTCCTTAATAAGTTGCGCCAAACGCTCTTTTAAATTCACCCCGGCCTTGCTTATGGAAGCGCTAATCATGCCAATACCCACATTAGCTTCATGCTCCGAAAGGGGGAAAATCCAAAAGTAGCCAGGAGCGATTTCGGGGTAAAAATGCAATTCCAATTGCCCCCTCGCGCCCATACCTTTTACATTTTGGAAGTATTGCCGAAGTCCCGCTACATGGTGTTTTTTATCAATCTTGGCTTGTAATAAGCTCGATCTAAGTTTGGATTGTGCGCCATCGGCGCCGAGGAGTACCTTCGCTCGAAAAGTCGAATCCGAGCTATGAAGCTCCCAAATGGCATCTACCCGGTCAATGCGGTAAATCGATTGCTCTTGAAAAATGCTGATGTCATCTAAAGAGGCTACGGTTTTAAAGAGAAAGTGGTCGAAGTCGAGCCGCCGCATCACAAAGCAGGGGGCCTTACTTTCGGCAATTTCCGGAAACTTCAAATCCATTGCGGCGCCTTTTTGGGCGAATAAGCGCAGACCATAACAATTAGAACGTCGTGCCTCTTGGCTAAACTGATCTGCGATTTGAGGATCTAGAAGTTTGAGCTGTTTTACTACATCGGGACTGAGGGCATCGCCACAAATCTTATCGCGGGGAAAGCGGTATTTTTCTACCAAGGCAATTTTTAAACCCTTGCCGGATAATTGTTGCGCGGCGGCACATCCGGCCGGACCAGCCCCAATAATGAGAACATCGTAAATTGTGGAATCCTTCATTTGGACGGGCAGCACCAATTACTCGTAGCGCAAACTTTCAATGGGATCGAGTCGACTGGCTTTTAAAGCCGGATAGAAACCCGAAATTAAACCGACAAAGAAGCAGAGGATTGCAGAAAGACTCATCCAGTTCCACGGTAAAATGAAAGGACCATCCACCGCTTGGGAGGTGAGGTTACCAATAAGAATGCCTAGTAAAATACCACCCAAGCCACCCAGTAAACAAATGGCAATAGCCTCGGTAAGGAATTGCGATAAAATGGCGCGCGATTTAGCACCAATGGCCTTGCGAACCCCAATCTCCCGAGTGCGTTCGGTTACGGAAACCAACATGATATTCATCAAGGCAATAGCTGCCCCTAAAAGCGTAATAGCTGCAATGATTACCGCGGCCATACTTACATAGCTTAGGTTGTCGATTAAATCTTCACTTAAACTATCGCTCTTTATAATATTGAAATTCGATTCTTCGAGGGGATTTAACTTACGTACCGCCCGCATAGTGGCGGTGGCTTCATCAATCGCCTCATTAAGCTTTAATCCTTCTAGGGCCATCACATTAATCGCAAAAGATCGATTAGCCGTGGCGTATTTCGTGCGGGCTTTGGTAATGGGAATAAAAACCGATTTGTCGCCCCCAAAGCCAAAAGAGTTCCCTTTTGGCGCCAAAACGCCCACTACGCGATAGCGATCATTACCAACGCTAATAAACTTACCCACCGGATTTACCTTGGGAAATAATCGTCGCACCACCTCCTGACCAATTAAAGCTACGGCGGAGGCATTTTGGACATCGGCAATACTGAGGTTACGACCGCTTTCTAAAGAATAGCCCCCGGTTTGTAAATAGTTTTCATCCGCCGCCATTATAGTGATGTTCGGATTGGTAGACTGCCCCTCAAAACTAAGCTGGGCAATACCGCTAGCCACAAAGGAAACCGAGGTGCGCGATACTCGGGTCGACATCCTTTCCTTAAAGCGCATGGCCTCGTAATAGGTAATAGGAGGATAGTTTTTAGGCCTTTCCCCACTGCGACCAATCCGAATATTGGGCCCGCGGTTTTGAATGGTAAAGGTATTGGCCCCGAGGAGGGCAAACTCACCGGTAAGGCTAGCCTTAATCGCATCAATAGCGGTTAAAATACCCACCAAGGCCGAAATGCCAATGGCAATAATTAATGCCGTAAGAATAGTACGCAGCGCTTGGCTTTTTATACTTTGCAGCGCTATTTTTAAGTACTCGAAAAAGATATTCTTTCCCATGGCCCTAAATTACGATTAAGGCCTTAAACGGGAACATGTGGCCATGGCTAATTCCAAAATTACTTCTACAAAGCGACCTTTACTTCTCCTTGGCTGGGATGGAGCAGAGTGGGATGTGATTGATTCTCTTTGTGAAAGGGAAGAGATGCCTCATCTTTCCCAATTGCGCAATTTTGGCTTTGAAGCTAAACTTGCCAGCCTCCAGCCCATGCTTAGTCCCCTTTTATGGACCTCCGTGGTTACCGGCAAGCGAGCCCATGAGCATGGTGTTTTAGGATTTGTAGAAGAAGGTCTTAGTGGCATTCGGCCCGTTTCAAGTAAACAACGCAAGGTGCCCGCGCTTTGGAATATCCTTAGCGAGGCCGGGCTTCGCTGTCAGGTGCTTAATTGGTGGCCCTCCAATCCCCCCGAAAAAATAAAGGGTCCCTTTGTTTCCAATCTCGCTTTCGCAGATGGACTAAGCGATCATCAAGCTTACCCTGCGTCATGGGTAGAAATAATACAAGGCCTTAAAGAGGCTTTTCCAGAAGCGGATGCCGCTATTCTAGAAGGCTTTATTCCCGACTTAGAACAACAGGACCCTAAACTATTACAAGCCTTAGGGCAGATATTAAAACGCAGCAAATGGCAGTTTGAACTAGCCATGAAAATGTTGACCGAGGAGGCCGACTGCCGGTTTTTTTATTTTGAGGCTCTCGATCAAATTCAGCACCTCGCGACTAAATACTTCCCTGCGACTAGCGCAGAAGGAGAGATTCCCGAAATCATTCGTGCGGCCTACCGTTGGCACGATGCTATGTTGGGCAGCATCCTTAGTCGCGCAGCGAATCATAATGTCATCGTCCTTTCGGATCATGGCTTTAACAGTTCAGCCGAAAGACCGCATGACTTGCCAGATGTTCCTGCCGCTCCGGCAGCAGAGCATAATCCCTTTGGAATCTTCATCGCCGCGGGACCGGATGTAAATCCTGAAGCTTCCCTTTACGGGCTCAGTTTATTGGATATCTGCCCCAGCATACTCCATTATTTTTCGCTCCCCTTAGGTCGGGATATGTCGGGCCGAAGTTTAGACGGGCTGTTTAAAGAGCGAGGTCCTGCAAGCAGTATTCCCACTTGGGACGGCTTGGTAGCGGTAGACTTTAGTGCTGCACCAGAGCAACTATCGGCCGAACTTCTAAAAGATTTGGAAGAGCTGGAATATATCGACCTCTGTCAAGGAGCGCCCCAGTTGTTCATTCGCGAAGAACAAGCATATAATGCCGCCGTAAGTTTAAAGGAAGCGGGAGACTACTCGGAAGCACTAAATTTAGCCAACCAATACTGGCAGGCCTCCCCGCAAGCTTATCGTTGGTATATCCTAAAAGGACGCTTGCACTTAGCGCTTAAGGATGGTCAAGGCTTTAGGGACTTTTGGCAAAGCTTATCTACCGAGCAGCAGGCCTTTGGTCAGCTTCGATTTTTTAAAGCGATCCACCTTTTGCAAGAAGGACAAAGCGAAGCGGCTTTAAAGGAGATGAAATCCCTAGCAGCGGCGGGCTTCAAATCAGCGGCCCTCTTTAGCGAGATGGGGCACGCCCTGTTTTTAGCGGCTCATTATTCGGCGGCCGATACTTACTTTAATCAGGCCCTAAGCTTAAATTCAAATTACAGCTCCGCCTGGAATGGAAGAGCTCAAGTAGCTTTTGCGCAGGGTGATTTCGAAAAATTTCAAAGCTTCGCGAACCGCGCTCTGGAACTCAAAATCTTTCAGCCCCAGCTGCATTACCTTTGGGCGCAATATTATATTGAAAATGGGGACCCAACTTCGGCCGCAAAAGCCTTATCCGCTTGTTTACAGATGGCCCCAAAGCACCTGAAGGCACAACAGTTGAAAGAGCAAATGGAAGACCACTCCTCTTCGGAATACACCTATATCGTAAGCGGATTTCCACGTTCGGGAACCAGTTTAATGATGTCGCTTTTGCAGGCAGCTGGCCTAGAAGTTTTAGAAGATCATCAGCGGCAAGCGGATGAGCACAACCCACGCGGTTATTACGAATTGGAAGCGGTTAAAAAGTTGCCACTAGGGGGAGGCTTAGCTAAAAGTGAAGGCAAGGCGCTTAAAGTAATCGCTCCATTATTAAACTACCTACCTGCCGATCGGCGCTACAAGCTCCTTTGGATGGACCGTCCTCTATTGGAATTAATTTTATCCCAAGCCAAAATGCGAGGGGAGGAAGCTAGCCTTACCAATTTTCCCTTTCAGAAAGGACAACAATTGGAGGCGGAGCAAAAACGCATTCAGCAATGGCTTAATTTACAGCCTCATATCGAATGGATTACGGTTTCCTATCCCAAACTATGTGCGGGGGCGGATGCTACACTATTAGCGGAATTAAGTGCGTTCTTAGGTATTAACATTAATGCAGACATGCTTCAAGCTAGGGTTGACCCGCAATTGCATCGCAACAAAATTGGCTAGTCCGCAGCTTTTATAGATTTTTGCCCAGTTTTAGAAATATGAAGGATAAAAAGCAAATCGAAAGTCTGAAGTACCTAGGCGCCATTGGGGGCCTTTTAGCGGCTTCAGGTGTACAAGCGCAAATCAAATACGTTGATCTTCCCGATACTACCTTAAATACCAATAATGCTTTTTGGGATTTGGATATCGATGAAGATTCCCTTGGGGTGGTTGATTACCGCTTTATTCAATATGTGGATACCTCCATATTTAATGTGAGCGGAAGCTTTATTCAAGCCCGCGGGAATGTCGGGAATTCAGTGATGGGACTCGATTATGGAAACTACGCCTATCCCTTTAATCTTAGTCCGGGCGACAGTATTGGGCCGGGTAAACCTTTTAAAGGAGCTGGCGGAAGCAATGCTTTAGGTCAGCTCGCCTTAGAGATTAGCGATACCGGTCATGCCAACGATAAATTTAACGGCGCCTTAAATGGTCTTATCGGAATTCGTTTTCGAGCGGAGGTAAACGATACGGCTCGCGAGTTTTTTGGTTGGATTCGGGTCGATCTTTCGGCCGACTATAAATCCATCACTATTAAAGATTTTGCCTATAAAGAGCAGTATGGGGAGGGAATTACCGCCGGTGAAGGCTCCAACTGGATTGGTCAGGAAGAAATCGAAAGCCCTCGTTTTACCTTACGGCAGATGGATCAGCAACTGTACTTCGAAAATCCTTTCCCTCAGGCCGAACTGCAAATCATCTCCATGGGCGGAGCACTCCTTCAAAGCATCAACTTCGAAAAAGGTCCTCAGTACTTTGATCTGCAAAACCTCGATAAAGGAATATACATCGCCCGGGTGAAGGGAGATGGCGTAGCGGAAGAGGTACGGCTTGTGGTTTATTAGGGGGGTGGTTTTTAGTACACAAATTGCTCAGGGTGACGTCCCCGTCAAGGGTTGAAGGGGTGGCGCAGCCGGGGTAGTTGCTAGCACAATACACTACTGAGTCCAATAATTATCTAAGTTGGTTTTTCGACATTGGGAAGTCAAAACTACCCCGTCTCCGACCTGCGTCGGAGCCACCCCTTCGTCGCACGAAGGGGACAGTCCTCCGAGGTTACCCATGCCCTAATAAGGCAGTCCAATCCCTCAAATCCCCCCAAAACCAATCCACCACCCCCTGTGGAATACTTCCGCTCCCTGCTTGTGCGTTCTGCACTTATAGCCCTTACTTTAGTCGATTAAATAGTATTAAATGTCCGCATTGCGCTCTCTACTCCTTTTGGCAATAGCCCCGTTCATTTTAATGGGTCAAAATGCCGCGATTTATCAAGCAGATACGGCCTGGGCCAAGCAGCAACTTGCCGCCATGAGCATGGATGAAAAACTAGGTCAGCTGTTTATGGTGGCGGCCTACTCCAACAAGGGAAAGGCACATGAGCAGGAAATTCTAAAGCTGGTGAAGGAAGAACATATTGGCGGTCTCATCTTTTTTCAAGGGACGCCTAAGGAGCAAGCGCGCCTAACCAATATGTACCAAATGCAGGCTAAGTTGCCCCTCATGATCGCCATGGATGCCGAATGGGGTTTAGCGATGCGACTGCCCGAAACTTATAAATTCCCTTGGCCTATTACTCTGGGGGCTCTGCAGGATACGGCTTTGGCCTATGAGTATGGCAAAGCTATCGCCCAACATTGCAAAGCCCTGGGCGTGCACATCAATTTTGCGCCGGTAGTCGATATAAATACCAATCCAAAGAATCCTATTATCGGGGCGCGTTCTTTTGGGGAAGACCCCGAAAAGGTTACCCGAATTGCCGCAGCGGTGATGCGCGGAATGCAGAGTGAGCATGTTTTAGCGGTAGCCAAGCACTTCCCGGGCCATGGCGATACCGATGCCGATTCTCATAAAACCCTACCCAGTGTGCTGCACGATCGCAAGCGCCTCGATGCGGTGGAGCTTTACCCTTACCAACAATTGGCCTCGAGCGGATTAGGCGGGGTAATGGTAGCCCACCTTAATGTACCGGCCATTGATCCTTCCGGTAAACCGACTTCATTGTCTCCCTTAGCTTTGGAGGTCCTGCGAAAGGAAATGGGCTTCGATGGATTAAGCTTTACCGATGCCCTTAACATGCAAGGCGTAGCCCGGGATTATGAACCGGGAATGGTTGACCTCGAATCGATTAAAGCGGGTAATGACGTTTTGGTGTTTAGCGAAAATGTGAAATTGGCAAAGACCCAATTAAGGGTCGCTTTAAAGGCCGGTATAATAGATACGGCCAGCATTGATGCCAGCGTGGCTCGTATTCTCCTCGCTAAGCATTGGATGGGATTATCGCAAAAAAAGCATATTGAAGCCAGTACGCTAGCGCCTCAACTTATTCGGGAAGAAGATCAGATCTTAAACCGTAATATTTATGCCGAAGCCAGCACCTTGCTCATCAATAAAAACAAAACCCTGCCGGTAAAGGAATTGGCCAATTTGAAGATTGCCTGCGTAAGCGCCGGAACCGAGGTGAGTGGCCATTTCGGGGAGATGTTGAAGAAGTATACCCAGGTGGAGTATTTTGAATACAGTGACGCCCGCCAGGAGGAGATTATCGCCGCTTTGGCCGACTACGACTATGTGATTTTAGGCCTGTATACCTCCAACCAAAATCCATGGAAATCCTATAAAATTGCCGAGAATATTCGCCGCTTTGCCCGTCGCATTGGCTTGCAAAATAAACTCATCATCACCCTTTTTTCGAATCCCTATTCCTTGCTCGATTTTCCGGAAGCACGTGAGGCCGAGGCGCTTTTACTCTCCTATCAGAATAATCCCGATGCCGAGGCGGTAGCGGCGCAAATTATTTTTGGTGCCTTGGGTGCAAAAGGGCGATTACCGGTTTCGGCGGGTGAGCCATTTGAAGCCGGCTTTGGTTTAAATACTCAAGCCATTGGTCGCTTGGGCTATCATTATCCCGGAGCAGTTGGTTTGGATGCAGCAACTTTAGCCCGCATCGACGCCTTGGTGCAGGAAGCCATGAATCAAGGGGCTACCCCCGGAGCCCAAGTTTTGGTCGCCCGAAAGGGGCAGGTGGTGTACCATAAAAACTTCGGGTATATCGATCAACAGAAGTCAACTGAGGTGCGCTCCGAGCATATTTACGATTTAGCCAGTATCACCAAAATCGCGGTTACCGTACCGCTTTTAATGCGCTTGGTAGAAGAAGGGAAAATCAATTTAGATCAAACCCTCGGTTATTACCTGCCCGAAGCCAAAGGGACCAATAAAGAAAACCTGGTACTTAGGGAGATTTTAGCGCACCAAAGCGGACTCAAACCCTGGATTCCCTTTTATCTGGAAACCTTAGATCAAGGAAAATATAAAGAGGGCTATTACGGTAAGCAACGCAATTTTGAGTATCCCAATGTGGTTAGCGAAGGCCTATACAGTCAGCGGTACATGCGCGACACCATTCTTAAGCGCATTCTCGATTCAGACTTATTGGCTAAAAAAGAATACCGCTACAGCGACCTTGGCTATTACCTCTTTATGCAAATCATTGAGCGCATGGAAGGTCGTCCGATCAATGAGCTTATTCACGATCACTTTTTTAAACCAATGGGTGCCAATACCATGGTGTACCGCCCTTTAGAAGTTTATCCTTTGCAGCTTATCGTACCCACCGAGAATGATAAACTTTTTCGTCGCTCTTTAGTGCGAGGCTATGTTCATGATCAGGGTGCGGCCTTATTAGGTGGAGTGGCCGGACATGCCGGTTTGTTTAGCAGTGCCAACGATTTAGCTAAGCTGATGCAGATGTATATGCAAAAAGGAGAATATGCCGGCTTGCGTTATTTTGATTCGGTTACCGTAAATGAGTTTATTCGTTGTCAGTATTGCCAAACGAAGAACCGCAGGGGAATCGGTTTTGATAAGCCGCAGTTGGAAGGACCGGGACCCACTTGTGGATGTGTATCCGACGAAAGTTTTGGTCACAGCGGATTTACCGGTACCTTAGCCTGGGCGGATCCGGTAGAGGAAATCGTTTACATTTTTCTCTCCAACCGGGTGCATCCCGATGCCGAAAACCGAAAATTACTAAGTCTTTCAACCCGAACTAAAATTCAAGAAGTAATCTATGAAGCGATTGAAATCGACGACCCTGCTGCTCCTCTGCTTGGTATGGCTCCCTAAATTTAGCCTCGCCCAAGCGGATAGTACTCGAATAGATACTACCATAGTTAAGTTTCACCAAAACGGCCTTCCCAAGGAAATGATTACCTACGATTCGGAAGGTAAAAGGGATGGGGTGTACTTTAAATACCGCCAAACCGGAAGCATTACTAAAATGCAATATTACAAGCACGGAGTATTGGATGGCCCCTTACTAAAGGTGAGTAATCGCGGAAGAATTAAGGAAGAAGGTTTGTACGTAAATGGTAAGGAACAAGGTTTGTTTACCAAGTACTACGACAATGGTAAAAAGCAAGAGCAAAATACCTACGAAGACGGTAAAAAGAATGGAAAGGCTATTTGGTATTACACCAATGGCAATATGAGCACCATGCTTACTTACGAGATGGACGAGCTAGAAGGCGAGGCCAAAACCTTTTACCAAGACGGGGAAGTGAAATCGGTATACAATTATTCTGACAACGAACGTCAGGGTAGCTACCGCGAATACTACAAGGATGGCAGTATTAAGGTAGAAGGACAGTACAAAGACGATAAAGAAGACGGGGAATGGGTTTATTATGCTGAGGATGGCTCAGTAGAAAAAACCGTGAAATACCGTAAAGGAGAAATACGATAAGGTGAATATAGGTATTGTTGGATACCCCACTTACGGTGGAAGTGGAGTAGTAGCTACGGAGCTGGGCATGTATTTAGCCAAGCTAGGACATAAGGTTCACTTTATGTCGTATTCGCAACCGGTGCGCCTCGATGTATTGGAACCCAATATTTATTACCACGAGGTAAATGTGCAAGATTATCCCTTGTTTGAATACCAGCCTTATGAGTTGGCCCTCAGCAGTAAAATGGTGAACATCGCCCTTAAGTATAAGCTTGAGGTGATTCACGTACATTATGCCATTCCGCACGCTTATGCCGCCTATATGGCTAAGCAAATTTTACTCGAAAAAGGAGTGAAGCTCCCCATTGTAACCACCTTACATGGTACCGATATCACCTTAGTAGGTCGCAACCCGAGTTACAAACAAGCGGTAAACTTCAGCATCAATAATTCGGATGTGGTTACCTCGGTAAGTGAAAGCTTAAAGCAGGACACCCTGGCCTTTTTTAATATTCAAAAGGAGATTGAGGTTATTCCCAATTTCTTGGACCTTAGTTTGTATCGTCCGGATGATTCCTGCAAGCACAACTTCGCCCAGGAAGGCGAGAAAATCATCACTCATGTTTCCAATTTCCGGAAGGTAAAACGCATCCCTGATGTGGTAGAAACCTTCTTTCGCATCCAAGAGCAAATGCCGGCGGTGCTTTTAATGTTGGGTGATGGACCCGAAAAAGAGCGCGCCCGCAAGCAAGCTCAGGATTTGGGGATTGCCGAGAAAGTTAAGTTCTTAGGTAAAACCTCGGAGGTAGAACGCATTTTATGCATTTCCGACCTCTTCCTCTTACCCTCCGAAAAAGAGAGTTTTGGTTTAGCAGCCTTAGAGGCGATGGGCGCTGGGGTACCGGTGGTTTCTTCCAATGCCGGTGGTTTAGGGGAAGTGAATATTCACGGGCAAACGGGCATGACGGCCGATATTGGCGATGTAGATGCGCTTTTTGCCGGGGCCATGCACATTCTCTCCGATGCGCAGCGACATTTAGATTTTGCTCAGGCCGCGCGGGTTCAGGCGGAACGCTTTTCTATCGATAAGGTGGTGCCGCTCTATTTAAAAGAGTACGAAGAGGCTATTGCCCGTTGTTGTAATGGCTGAACTTCTTATTCAACGTCGTGATCGGGCCGGCTATTGGGAAGCCTATCCAGTTTATGTGAACCGCGAACAAGTGGCGCGTATTGGTTTTGGGGAAACGATTCGTTTACAATTGCCAGCAGGTCGCTATCAAATTAATTGCGGTGGCCTCTTTGGAAAGGAAGATGGTATTTGGATAGAGCTGAATGAGCATCGCAAAGCCCTTTATCTAAACGCCGAGTTGCTTACCCGAAAAGAAAGACACTGGCCAAAATATTACCGTTTGCTTTGGCAGGAGAGTAGTCCGGTACGCCTGCAAAACCAAGAAGCGCAAACTCAGTTAAAGGTAGAACAGGGCAATGCCCTTATTCGAGCCTTTGGCTTTTTGGCTCTCTTAGCCTTAAGTGCCGCCTGGTTGTTTTGGCAGGCCCAAAGTGGAGCCGATTCTCTCTTGGCCTATTTAGCCCTAATTCCCTTGGCCCTAATTCCTTGGGTATACCGAGGCGTATTGATTACCGAGTTAAAAAAGCAGGGGGTTTAGCGCAAGCCTTTCCAAGTTATACGAGATTAACAAAGCTTTTTCAGATGGAATTAGCCACCTACCCGTTTGGTTTTATAGCCCTCTTTATTTAGATAGTCTAATACCTTGGGCCGTAAGTCACCCTGAATAATTATTTCGCCATCCTTAACCGAGCCTCCGGTGGCACAATGCGACTTTAGGGATTTGGCTAAATCTTTTAGTTCTTCCTCCGAACCTTCAAAGCCCTTTACGAGGACGGCAGTTTTGCCTCCGCGACCTTTTTTTTCGAGATGAACTTCCAATAGCTGATCGGAAGGCGCTAGGCTTTCGTTTTCCTCTTCTTCATCAAAACCTTGGAAACCGGCATTCCCGGTAGAAAATACCATATTACCGAGGTCTTCGAGGGAATTGGATTTCTTTTTCGACATGAATGCTTTTGCGGCAAAGGTAATTAATGTTCCCAGCGCATGACCACCTTTCCGCGGGTGCGCATTTTTTCGATGTAGGCTATGGCCAGAGGAATTTCGGGAGCGGCATAGCTGCGGTCGATATGGGTTTGCACTTGCCCTTCCTCTACCAATTGCGCCAGCATTTCTAAATCTTCTTTTCGCGCTTGAGCGGTAAACTGGGCTAAGGGATATTTACTAAACATATTGCAAGCTAAAAGACGAAGCATGGGAGCCATACCCGTAAAACCAATCAGCACGGCTCGACGACCCAAGCGTTTTAAATCGGCATGCTTTAAATTACCATGACAGTCTACTACTAAATCGTGCTGCTCTTGATAACTAGCCCATGCGGGATCATCATAAGCCAAAACCGTTTCGGCGCCTAAGTTTTTTACAAAGTCTTTGTTTTTTGAAGAGCAAACCGCGCTTACTCTAGCCCCATAAGCTTTGGCTATCTGAAGGGCAAAATGACCTACTCCGCCAGAGGCGCCATTAATAAGTACCCTTTCTCCAGATTTTAATTTCCCATGCTCCAATAAACCTTGGTAGGCGGTAAGTCCTGCGATGGGTAGGCCAGCCATTTCTTCAAAGGAGCTTTCCTGGGGCATTCGGGCCATTACACTTTCCTTACTTAGGCAGTATTCAGCAAAAGCCCCTTGCATATTCTCGCCAAATACCCGATCGCCCGGTTTAAGGTTTTGCACTTCTGGACCTATGGCTTCGACGATTCCAGCAAAGTCGGAACCCAAGATGGCCTGTGTCGGTTTAGAGAGTCCAAATTGCAGACGAGCGAAATAGGGCTTCCCGCGCATAATGTGCCAGTCGGCAGGATTGGCCGAGTTTGCCATTACTTTAACCAGCACTTCATTTCCTTGGGGAAGGGGATGGGGCACCGACTCGTAGTTTAAGACTTCCGGACCTCCGTAGCGGTATTTGGTAATGGCTTTCATGGTTTTGATTTGCTTCTATAGGTTTTTGACACTGTTGGCTCCTCTGATAGTTGCTCGGGCAGCGGTCTTTTTTTGCCCCTTGCCTATAAAAAGATTGGAGCTTCAGGTATTAGGTGCTCCCTTGACCTTTACCCTTCCCAAAAAGCTCAAGAGGATTTTTAAAAAAGCTGCTGAACTTTTAGTCAAAACCTCAAGGGGTTTTTTTAAAAGCACTTGAGGTTTTTGCAGTTCTTAGCGGAGGATGAACTATATGCAAGCGGGAGAAAAGAAATAAGGTACAGCAGCTTGTTTAAGAATAGACCGGTAAGAGGTAATTGTTGTTAGGCAAGAGCGCTATTTTTCAAAGGCTTGTGGGAAGAAGAAATTTCCATTAGAGTAGTAAACCTCGCCGGTGCTATCGTATATGACAAGCTTATTCCTGATGCCTCCATAAATACAGCTCAATTAAATGTTGAATCGTGGTTGCCAGGCACTTATATTGTTGAGGTTATTAGTAAACAGACTACTATATTTAAACAGAAATTAAACGTACAACCATAATAATTTTAAAGGGGGCGTACAACGCCCCCTTTTTTAAACTTAAATATGCGATTAGTCTTTTTCATAGGTATTTTATCCCTTTCCGCACAGGCCCAAAGATTCAGCCTAACGGATTCAACTTTTGGAGGCGTGAATAGACCGGCCTTCATATTTGTGGAAGATGGTTTTGTTGTTGCCGATGAGGATAGAGACTCCTTAGGACTGCTGCAGGTCGGGTTGTTTGATACCTTGGGGAATAAAATCTTTCATAGGTCCTTTGACTACTACGAGTCATCAGATTCTGTTTTAAGAATCTCTTCTTGCTTTAAATGTCTCAAGTCAATTGGGAACGGCTTTTTATATGCCCAAACGGACTACATAAGGGCTGATTCGGTTTTTGTTCGATTTACACGTTTTGATAACAGCTTAGACACTCTGCACACGCGAAAGCATTTAGAGTTTCAAGGAGCTTTGCCAGAAGTCAGGGATCTTGAGTTCGATACGGATTCAACTTTTGTGGTATCTGGTTTTCTTTTTAGACATACTGAAGGCTTACCATTTTTAGGACAGTGTTAATTTAGACTTTCTATAGTTGCCTTGTCAAACAAAAGTTAGAGAGGCCGGGCACGACAAAATTTGATGAGTGTAGGGTAGTGGACGTGACAAGAACCTGAATTGATAAGTTGAAGTGGTCTCCAGGAGCAGCGCTGATTTACCTAAAACCAGTTTATGATACTAAAGAAGTTAATCCCGATAAAAATTATTCTCATCATTTTATGTGTAATCACATGCTGCAACTTTACAGAAAGCTCTTCGCTGAATAAAATAGAATTAATGCCGAGTCATTCTTTTTGGCAATGGGAATCCCATAATAGGGTACTATGTACTAAAGACTCGGCAAATGCAATTATCGATAAGGTCTCTTTAAGAAATAGCTTAGGTGAATGCAGAAGTTATTTGTTTGAAGAAAGCACCTTCTATATTGTGGTTGATTGTGATGGTTCCAGATTTAAAATATCCAAAGAAACGGGCGTGATAAGTGAGATTTCGAAACTTGTTCACCCGCATGAGGTTCCAAAAAATTATCTAGGAGTCTTTATGTATATCAAACCAGCTGGCATTTATGATCTTGATTCTAATTTCATTCCCAGCTTTGAAGATATGACGAAGTTTAGGCTAAAGGATGGAGAAGGGAATGTGCTGGATTGATTTGAAAATTTTAAAGCCATTGGCAGTTCGGAGTATTAGTAGATTGGTTGACTGGTATTTGGACGATACACAATAGAGGCACTAGAAATTAGAAATCAATCTTTTCAACCTTATATTATGTGAGGGGGTATACGGCCTAGGAAGGGTAGACGAAAAAATGGAAGTAGACGACTAGCTAAGTTTTTACGATACTTTTTTCATTGCCAAAAAAGTATCCAAAAAGGCTAGGCCTTTCCCTAGGTGATTTTTGCCTCACTTCAATCGGCAAAACTGTTCGGCCCTAATCGCTCCATGCTTCTTCCGCCCGAGGCGGACGCAATTGCGCTCAGGTCCTCACGATCACTGGGGAAAGCCCGAATACTTCCATAGGTGAGTTTTGGAATCAGGAACAATGTTTTAGTGAGAAAACTATGGGGAAATTTTTACTAAGCCGGAATGTGAAGTTCGGAAGCCCCTTGAGCTGGGCAGCAATAACAGATCGAAAGGCAGTTTCTAGAACCTAACTCTTAATGGGTCGAGATAAAAGAATTTAATTCAGGTATTTCCTCAGGCTGGTCTGGCCTGAGATTCTGTGGTACTCTAAGGCGTCAAGCCTTAGAGTAATTGCCTTCCAGCTCAATTGATTTTCCGGTCCGCCATAGCTCTAGCGGCGGCGGATGTTTCGTTTTTACGAACGCCTTATCTATTTTCAATTGAGTTCGTGAGCTCGAGCAGAGCCCTCGGTTACGAACGCCCTATCTATTTTTAATTGAATTCGTGAGCTCGAGCAAAGCTCTCGGTTTATCAAGAAAAAATGAAAGGAAAGAGTTGTTGAGCAGTCAGAAATCAGGTCACCAAATTCGAAAGAACAACTTGCTTTTCGGATCAGACAAGTTAAAACTATCCCGTCTTCCGACCTACGTCGGAATCCACCCCTTCGCCCCGCGAAGGGGATTGGCTCCGCAACAGACGATTATGCATTGAAAAAAAATGGTAGTACTAAAGAATGATATAGTCTAAAAGGGAGCCCCGCGACCGGTCTCAAGTCTTATATCTCACTACTGCCTTAGGCTCTACCCCCATGACTGCAAGAATTACAAATGCCTTACCTTTGAAAGAAGGCTAATATTTGGATTTATGGGAAGTTTGGAATTAAGGGAAAAATTACATCAATACATTAACAAAGCAGATGAGCGGGTGCTTCGAATCATGACTGCGGTTTTTGAAAGTTATACTAATACGGAAGAATCCGTTGTAGCCTATTCTGTTAAAGGAGAGCCTTTGAGCAAGGAGGAATACCTGAAACGAATTAAAGCCGCCGATCGCGCTATCGACGAGGGGGCTTTTACCACCACCGAAGACTTAGAAAAGGAGATAGAAAACTGGTAATCCATTGGACCAAAAAGTAAAGATAGTTTGGTCCGATGCGGCAAAAGAAGATCTAAAAATTATTTACCAGCAGCTCAAGGATTATACAGAATCAAGCCAAACAGCCATCAGGGTAGTGCGAGAGATAGTAGGTCACAGCAAGTCGATAGTCCATACCGAACAGTATCAAGTCGATGAATATTTAGGTGAACCCTTTCGTAGGATGGTGGTAAGGAATTATAAGATTATTTATAAAGTACAGAGCAAAGAGGAAATTCGTTTGCTGCAAATTTTTGATACACGACGGCATCCGAGTAAAATGAGAAAGTAGTTTGCTGTTTTCTTTTTCGATGTTTGATGCACGAAAAAGTTGTTTTGTATTTGCTTCTATGCAAAGTTCTGGCGTCGGACGAGGCTCTAGCAGGTAAGCCTTGCCGCCGCACGAGGCTCTGGCAGGTAAGTCAAGCCGCCGAACAAGACTTTGGCATATAATAGTAGATTGGGGTAATATTGGAATCGAGCACCAATGTTAGGACTTTACAAAACTTGAAGTTCAATAATTTTCATAACTTGGAAATCTTACTTAATCTAATTCGCAACCAAATGAAATCTATCTGTTTCGCTACAGTAGCAATGCTATTGTCGTTTTCTAACATTTTTGCTCAAGACTTATTTGCAATTGAAAAAGGCCAGTTTGTTGAACAGGTCTATGGATCTACATTACTAGAAGAAGGCAGGGATATTATCGACTTTAATAACAACCATCTAATGGCTGGATGGATTGAACTTGAATTTGAAGAGGAGACAACCTCAATCGATGCATCCCTTTGGTTTATATCAAACCGTGCAGAAGAACTACTTCATCAATCCTATGGTCAAATTGACTACGCCGAAATTGGCGAAGGTGCAGCCACTGATGGTGAGTTCATTTATCTGGCTATAAGGCAAACACAGGAGTCTACAATGGATGAAAACGTCTCTGTTAACGATACCCTAATAGTATTAGGTCTAGATGAAGACGGTGTTATACAATGGACATATAAAACAGGTATTGAAGAAGGTGGAATTGCTCCAAAGGATATCATCATTGACTCTGATGGCAATGTTGCAGTCCTAGCTAATATTTTAGATGGGAGTGGCTTGCCTGCCTCGATGGTTATTAAACTGTCTGCTGCTGGAAATCAACTACTCCGATCTAATGCCTATTATGGGCAATCTGAAGAAGGAACAACCTCCTATGAAATCATAGAATATGAAAATGGGTACTATTATACAATTTGTAATGACGTTACTGACATTATTCCAATCTCACTGCGTTTTGATATGTATAATGCCACCAATCTTTCTGCAAGCGCACATACTTCATTAGAGAACAAATATCTCTTCGGATTTACATACACTGACAGCAAGGATGTTTTTGCAGCTGGGTACTCCATAACTCAAGGAGACACTGATGCGTTTGTCGTGAAAATCGATTCTAACCTTTCCATCGCTTCATCTAAAAGGCATGGAATTTCAGGAACGGAACTTCTTTATGATATCGGTGAATCGGCAGACGGTTTTGTAGCTGGCGGAATTACAAATAATCAAGGTGAAGGCGGATGGGATAATTACATTATTCATCTAAACTCAACTGCCACTACGGTTACATTAACTGAAACAATGGGTAGCGAAAATGATGAAACCTCACATCATATGAGAATCCTAAAAACAGATCCGAAGGTTTATTTTCCTGGAATGACTTTAGGTTTTGAGGAACGTTTTGGGAATGCTAGTATTAGCGGTACATTGTCTCACCCACAAGGACCAACCGGTGCAAACTGTGACTACCCAAGGGTTGCATATGTGGATGGGTTATTCAATTTTTCAACTAGCGTGGCTGATAAAGGGAATCTAATTGGGACAAAAAGTCTCTTAACAAATAAGACCGCCATCATCGACATGGCCCATAAATACAACATAGATTATGTAATTCTATATGAAGTGGACAGACTGTTTAATCAATGGGCTCAAACAGGTTATCACAAATACGATCAAGCATCAATAGCCAGTTATCCTCATGCAGATAAGCCAGTCTTAGAGGCAATGAACCACTTGGTACATATGTTACTAGAAGCTCATAAAGACCCTAATGGTATTGTGTTTGGAATAGCAATAGGGGGGAATCAAGATTTTGTCACAAATGCCATTGGGTCCATTAATAATGTCTTTAATGGATTAACCAATTTTAATGCTCATCATGCTGGGAAAATCACAATGGCCGTTTTGGAATGGGAAATTTGGAATTTACCAGGCCGAGAACATCTCCTTGAGTCAGTGGCTGTAGAAAATGCATTTCGAAATTCACCAAGGGTACAGGCCCTATACCCTGGTTTCCCGACGTTCGACCCCAATATTGGGAATTATTTTTATTCAGAGGTTGTTAATCCACCTCAGACTGTGACGCTATCCAATGCTATAAAACAAGAATTAGTTTCAGCATATAATTTCAAATTATGGGAAACAAGGATAACGTATTTAAAACAGCTTAAAGCGGAAAGAAACAGGAACGCCAATCTTAAGGCCACAATGGACTACATCTACTATCTCACCTCAAATACACCTGCAGTTACAACATTTTATTCCAGCTACAATGAGAGTATCAGCACTGCTTCCGCTGGTACAACAATTCCTGAACCACAATTTCGGGATAATATGGCTGAGAAACTTTTAAAAACATCTGAAGCTGATTTAGACGCCGTTTTACTTGCTAATTACTTCAATCCTGGCACTGGTCCAGTAATTTCATATAATTTAGGAGACACTAATGAATTTGCAAAAAATTACAGTTCACTGGCCACAGTCTCTGGTGAGGTATTAAATCTGATTCCCCTATTCAGCGCTGAAATGACAAACGGTTGCTATTATGATCAAGGCTTTTTTGGAAATTGGCTTGGAGGCACTCATACCCCTGCCTATGCAGAAGGTCAATTCACTGATCAGATGTGGAGTACCTATGGGGCTCTTTGGGGATCTTCAAGACCAAACTGCCCAACATGTTTTACCAACACCGAGATAAAAGGATTTGGTTGGTACATCCTGAATTGTTTAGAGGATAATCAAGTAAATCACCAATCTACTTTCACTAATTTTGGATTGTCCAATTGCAACGGAACCGGATCACATATTATCGGTCTAGAAGTTGAAAGCAATCAAAATCAGTTTTCGATTTTCCCCAATCCTGCGTCTGAAAGCTTCCAGGTGAATTTTAGTGAGCTCTTTAACAAAGGTGAACATCCTACAATCACTGTATTTGATTTAAATGGAAGAATTGTATATACTAAGAAGGCGAACACAAATCAAGTCAATATCAATATAGGGCACTTATCATCAGGCACTTATATTGTCAAGGTTAATGAACAAGCTTCTAAACTAATCAAATCATGAGGTTAGTCTCCTTAATAATGATATTCTCATTATCCAGCTTTGGGCTTTTTGCCCAAGGCTGGTATACAATTCTTCCCGATATCCCCAATACCCCAAGTCTGATTGATCGAATTGGCTTTATCGGATTTAAAGTTAATCAGGATTCCATTTATGCCATGGTAAATTACGAGTACGGGGCGGCCAGCACAGTGAAGGATTATGTGGTGATACATGGGAAGGATGGACAACTTCTGGATTATTACTTAACACCAACTATCGAAAACAAGGATCGTGATATTGATGCCCAATTCCTTTTCACTTTGGACCATCTTGCGATTCACACTTTTTATACTAGGGGGCAGCAGAAGGAGATTATCGAATGCGTGAATTTAAAAACGAAAAATGTGCAGTGGTCCAAGGAAGACTTGAGCTTGATGGACTGCGTTAGTGACTATGCGGGCACTTACTCAGACATTTTTTGTCGATCCAGCACTAATGGAGACTATGTTTTTCTAGACAAGAATACTGGGGCGGTTTTAAAAACCTTTAGCGCCGATTCGATGAGCAATTTGATTGGTTCTTTTGGTCAGCGCGATTCAGTGTTTGAAATTTCCAGAATCGCAGGAAATGATTCGATTCAATATTTCATGGGTTTTGTACCAAAGCCGAATGGCGATTTTAATTTAGTTCATGCTAAATACGAAAATTCATGTGCTTGTATAACAGATGACTTTGAATTCCCCCGTTTCGGGCACATAGGCTTGCAAAGAGGCTTTGAGCAACCTTTATATACCTCCTACATCCTAAATCATCAAAGTGGAGATTCAACTGTGAATGCTTCCATTCGTATGTTTAATTTCGATTCGGACACCATTATTAGTGAGGACCTGATTATTCCGGCGACTAAGGATGTGGATAGCAATTGGACCGAACCTGGAGTAAGACTTGTACGTGCATTTGACGGTTCCTATATGATTGATTCGGATATCATTAGGGACGGCATGCATAATGGTCGACCTGAATTACAAGGTGGTAATAGTTTCCAGTTTTATAATGCTGCGGGCGATCTGATTTATACTACAGAGGCATTCTTTTTACGAGCGTTCAATTCAAGAAGCGGTCTAGCACAAGGTAGAGGCCAATCAAGCTTTGTTCTAAGACCAGATTCCACGGCCACCGTGGCTTTCCGGTCATCTAGAAGAGGGTTTGGTGCCGCCATCGGCTATGTTAACTTTAATAAAGATGGAATAAGCCCTTTGAAAGTGAAATCTCTAGATTTACTTCTGAATCCAATTAACCTTTATCCTAATCCATTTCAAAACCAAGTGTTTATTGACCTTGATGATCCTTCAAATCTAGAAGGCATTTCTATTTATACTACAAATGGACAGTTAATCAAAGAGTTCAAGTATCCTAATACTTCTTCCTTACCTGTGGAAGACCTCCCGACTGGGCTCTACTACTTCGTTATCACACTCTCCAACACTTCACCCCTCGCTAAAATTTTGCTAAAAAAATAGGTGACTAGCATTCTGCTAATCATCAATACTGCAGTCTTTAAGTGATTAGCCTAATAATCCACTGCCATTCTAAAATGAAAAGGGAAACTGAAAAGATACTCCCCCATTCAAAAAGAAAATCTTATCAAACTCACCATTTGAAATCACTCCTAAATAAGGGCCCACTTTATAATTAACCATCAACCCTTTTCCCGAACGTCGTCGTTTCGATTGATAGTAGCAGGCTAAGTCAAATATTAAGGGATTCCTAGTTAGTGTGGAGGGAGCAGCCGTATTATTAGATTCAAAAAAACCTCCATTGCTTATAGCCTGATACCTGACCTTCATTCTTTCAACAAACCCAACACCTAATGATACACTTGGTATTAGATAACCTTTTCTAAATCTCAGTCAATAACCATATGAAAGACCAAAATTAATTGCTCCATAACTAGTGCTAAGATATCTTAAATCAGAGGGTAAAATGTCACCCGAAGCTCCTCTCCTATCAAATGTGGAGTTAGGGTAAGAGGCATGTGAAAACAAATACCCCAACTTTATGAAGGCTTCCCATTTTTAGGACAGTGTTAATTTAGACTTTCTATAGTTGCCTTGTCAAACAAAAATTAGAGAGGCCGGGCACGACAAAATTTGATAAGTGTAGGGTAGTGGACGTGACAAGCGCCTGAATTGATAAATTGAAGTGGTCTCCAGGAGCAGCGCTGATTTGCCTAAAACCGGTTTATGATACTAAAGAAGTTAATCCCGATAAAAATTATTCTCATCATTTTATGTGTAATCACAAGCTGCAACTTTACAGAAAGCTCTTCGCTGAATAAAATAGAATTAATGACGAGTCATTCTTTTTGGCAATGGGAATCCCATAATAGGGTACTATGTACTAAAGACTCGGCAAATGCAATTATCGATAAGGTCTCTTTAAGAAATAGCTTAGGTGAATGCAGAAGTTATTTGTTTGAAGATAGCACCTTCTATATTGTGGTTGATTGTGATGGTTCCAGATTTAAAATATCCAAAGAAACGGGCGTAATAAGTGAGATTTCGAAACTTGTTCATCCGCATGAGGTTCCAAATAATTTTCTAGGAGTCTTTATGTATATCAAACCAGCTGGCATTTATGATCTTGATTCTAATTTCATTCCCAGCTTTGAAGATATGACGAAGTTTAGGTTAAAGGATGGAGAAGGTAATGTGCTGGATTGATTTGAAAACTTTAAAGCCATTGGCAGGTCGGAGTATTAGTAGATTGGTTGACTGGTATTTGGACGATACACGATAGAGGCACTAGAAATTAGGAATCAATCTTTTCAACCTGATATTATGTGAGGGGGTATACGGCCTAGGAAGGGTAGACGAAAAAATGGAAGTAGACGACTAGCTGAGTTTTTACGATACTTTTTTCATTGCCAAACCGAAGGCCTTGGCCGAGCTCACAAACACCTTATAAATAAAATATACGTTTGTAAAAAGTATCCAACCTGTCCGCCGCTAAAGCTTTGGCAGGCGGAAAACCCTAGGCCTTTCCCTAGGTGATTTCCCGCCTGCCACAGCCAGTTATGGCGGGTTTTATTTGCCATAGTATTAGCGGCGGCGGGCACGGTTGCCTCACTTCAATCGGCAAAACTGTTCGGCCCTAATCGCTCCATGCTTCTTCCGCCCGAGGCGGACGCAATTGTCCTCCCACGGCGGAGTCCTCACGATCACTGGGGAAAGCCCGGGTGCTTCCATAGGTGAGTTTTGGAATCAGGGACAATGTTTTATTGAGAAAACCATGGGGAAATTTTTACTAAGCCGGAATGTGAAGTTCGGAGGCCCCTTGAGCTGGGCAGCAATAACAGATCGAAAGGCAGTTTTTAGAACCTAACTCTAAATGGGTCGAGATAAAAGAATTTAATTCAGGTATTTCCTCAGGCTGGTCTGGCCTGAGATTCTGTGGTACTCTAAGGCGTCAAGCCTTAGAGTAATTGCCTTCCAGCTCAATTGATTTTCCGGTCTGCCATAGCTCTAGTGGCGGCGGATGTTTCGTTTTTACGGATGTCGCTTAAATTTTTTTTCAATGGAATCCGTGAGCTCGAGCAAAGCTCTCGGTTACGAACGCCTTATCTATTTTCAATTGAGTTCGTGAGCTCGAGCAAAGCTCTCGGTTGATCAAGAAAAAATGAAAGGAAAAAGTTTTAGAGGAGTCTAGAATTAGGTCACCAAAAACGAGCATCAAACTAAAAAAGGCCATTAACAAATTAGGTAATGCAGCTAGTTAAAACTACCCCGTTTTACACCCCGAAGTACACGAAGGGGACGGTCTCCGCAACAGAGGATTATCCTTTGAAAGAAAAATAATAGTACTATAAGAATATATAGTCTAAAAGGGAGCATCGCGACCGGTCTCAGTTCTAACAAGGAGCATCGTGACTGTTCAAGGTTCTGCCGCAGGCTTACCCTACCCCGTATTACAGCCCGTAATGCAATGAAGGGACTGTCTTCCGACCTACCTCGAAATCCAACTCTTTGTCGCACGAAGGGGATGGTCTCCGCACCAATGGGGTTTCATTTAGAAGATTAAAAAAAAACTCACTTTTTCGCGCTGCGCTTCGCCTCCGGATTGAAAACCAAGCAGGCCTCCAGCCATGCCTCTAAATCTTCTTCTAAATCGATGCCTTCCGCTTCCACAAAAACAAAACCTTTCATGCTCCTGCCCGTGAAGTTCATCTCTTTGGCGCCGTTCCGCTGTAAAGCTTCCTCGTATTGCTGCGGGCCCACTCGAGCCATAAGCTGATCATGCACGACACCTGCCAGCATTTTTTGGTCAACCATAAAGCATAAACCACCCATCATTTTCTTTTCCTCATAGGGAATGCCGCGTCGACTTAAAATAGTTTGAATGCGCTCGGCAAGATGTTGATCGTAAGGCATTTAGTTAAAATAGAAGTTTATTAGAAGGTCCTTCTGTCTCGCGTACCTGAAGTTCAGTGCGAAAAATGCTTCACGATCCATAAGATTAAATAGAGCCCTAAGCCGGTGCCAAAAACCAAAAAAGCGACAATAAAGGCAATGCGAATATTGGTCACATTCCAGCCTAATTTAAAACTCAGCCATTCGGCTACTCCCAGTATCATAAGCGATTTTTGTTTTTGAAGATAGGAAATTCAGCGCTTTTAAAGCCATACCACCCAAGGCTTAAATTCGGGAACAAAGCTGGGCTCAGTCGACCAGTTCCAATTACTTTGGCCGGTGCAAAGCGGATAGGTCGCGGACCGATCAATCTCAAAAACAGTGGTGGGGTATTGGCCACCTTCAGCTAAACCATCCTTATCCACCACCACAATCTTAGCCCCCGGCAAACGATAGCCGCCAACATACACGTAGTTGCGCTCGGCAAACCAAAAGTTTATTTGCCAAGGATTTAAGGGGTGGTTATTATCAACGATGCCACTGTGATGGCTACTATCGGGATTAGGCCACATAAAAATGGTATCCTTTTGCCACTTTCCCTGTCGCCAAAAGTCGCCCAGCACCACCTGATTAAGGCTATCCACAAAGTAAACTTCCAAATTGCGGATGGGTTTTTGGTACTCCGCATCCATCACCTTTAACACAAAGATATGGGCATGGTCGAAGGGACAGTGTTGTGCCTGCAGTCCAGCAGCACTAAGGAGAAGAACTATACCCAGAATCCATGCTTTCATGCGCTAAAGTTTTGGTCTACCAGCTTAAGCCACCAATTTACGAATTGCGGCCTAACGGTTGGAGCCCCAGGGAACATTGCCTCCTACAGCATTGGGATTGGATTTTTGACTTTTACTGAGGTTAAAGCTTAGGGGCAAAAAGAGCCAATCGGATTCCACTGGCTTGCCCTTTTCTATTTGGGGATACCATGGACCCAAACTGCTGAAAATCGCTAATAGAGCTTGCTCTACTTCTGTGGGGGCTACTTGAAAGTCGGGGAGATAGGCTTTCTTAGAATCTTTGCTGTAGGTTTTTGGAACTAAGGCATAAGGTCCTAAACTCCCATCGGCATTTACCTTATACATAATATTAAGCTCCAAGGGCTCCTTTACTAAGTTATATAAATTGGCAGCCCTTATTTCTTCTTGGAGCCTATCGCTTAAATGCTGGGCCCCACCGGCGAAATGCGCTTCCTGAAATTTTATAGTATACCTTAAGGCCTCCGCCTGATTACGCACGGGTTTTTGCCCTTGGTACTCCAATTCTTGGTTTTTACCAAAATCGTATTTAACCATTATTTGGGGCCTAGCTTCTATTTGGTAAAATTGCCAAATGCCTACTTGCTGATTGTTCCGGTAATAACCCGAAGCGATTAAATTACCAGCAAGGTCATAACGTTCGGCGGGACCATGCAAGGCCGAATCCGAATTTCGGATATAACATTTCCAGGCGGGACGACCACTAGGGTATTTGATATAGTATAAACTGCTATCACCTTGGCCGCTAAGGAATAGCGGGAGCAAAAGAGCAAAGCTAAGACCCTTAAGTATGGAAGAGAGAGGCCTCAAAAACGATGAAATTCCTCCTTAGGATTGGGTCCCCATTTATTGATGCCCGCTTCGCTATCGGTAAGGTAAAACACGATTAATACGATGGGACCGGCAATGGGAATAAGACCGAACAATAAACTCCAACCACTTTTACCGGTATCGTGCAAACGCCTTACGCTTAAAGCTAAGCTGGGAATAAGCATAAACAGGGCGTAGAGCAGGTAAAAAATACCAGGTCCGGGTTCGGGACCAAAATTGGTATCGAGGGCAATGTCGAGTAAAACTGCCATAATCAGAAAGATAATATTGTAAAGGAAAAACATCCAATATTCCTTTCTGCGTGCCCGACCGCTAAAGTCGGCGTACTGACGGATGGCTTGTAAATACCAGTTCATAGGGTTATGGTTTAAGATCGCAATCCAATCTCGCGTAAGCGCTCTTCTAAAAAGCCACCTGCGGTAATGTCGCTATACTGTTTAGGATTGTTTTCATCAATACACTCCTCTAAACAATCGAGGGGCATCTCCGAGCGAGGATGCATAAAGAAGGGAATGCTAAAGCGACTTTCCCCCCATTTTTCCTTGGGTGGGTTTACCACTCGGTGAATGGTACTGCGCAATTTATTATTGGTATGTCGGGCCATCATATCGCCAACATTAACCACAATTTGGCCTGGCAGGGCGGTAACTGGAATCCATTCCCCGGCTTTATTAAGCACTTGCAAACCATCTGCGGAAGCGCCCATTAAAAGGGTAATTAGATTAATATCGCCATGCTCGGCGGCCCGCACGGCATCTTTAGGTTCTTCTACAATGGGAGGGTAGTGGATGGGGCGCAAAATGCTATTCCCATTATGAATATGCGGATCGAAATAGTTTTCCTCTAAACCTAAGTAGAGCGCAATGGCGCGCAACATGTCTCTACCAGTTGCTTCGAGGGTTTGATAGGCCTCTTTACCCACGGCATTAAATTGGGCCAATTCCTTTACTTCTACATTATCGGGGTATTCGGCGGCAATGGGGTCCTTGTCTTCTACATACTGACCAAAATGCCAAAACTCTTTAAGGTCACCGGTATTGCGCCCTTTAGCATGTTCTTTACCGAAGCCTACATAGCCTCGCTGACCGGCAATACCTTCAATTTCGTATTGCTCTTTAACCTCGGTAGGGAGATTGAAAAAGGCCTTCACCTCCCGGTATAAAGCGGCTACTAGTTCATCACTCAGTCGATGGTTTTTTAAAGCTACGAAGCCAATTTCTTCATAGGCCTTGCCCAAGGCGTTTACAAAAGCTGCTTTTCTTTGGGGATCACCACTTAGAAAGTCCGCGAGGTCTACCGAAGGAATTCCGATGCTATCCGACATGTTTTGGAAATTTCATCAAAAATAATAAGATAATTACAGAGCGCTAAGCCCGCCGCAAGGGAAGATGCAGCCGAATTTTAAAAGATTTCCACTTTTTCTGATGGCCTATCAATTGGAGCACTCTTTTTAAGTCCCAAAGCCACACTCAGTAAAACGATAAGGGGAATGATTAAGGCTCCAACAAAGAAGTTAAGGGTACTTAGCGTTTCCGTTATTGGTTGCGCCGCCTCCAAAATAAAAAGACCATCGCCCAGGGGACCTTTAGAGAAGCCGGTGTTATATGTCAAATTCCATCCAAAGTGGAAACCAATCGGCATAAAGATGGAACGCGTTTTTACAAAGGCTAAAGCCCAAGCCCAGCCCATAAGACCGGTGCTGATCAATACGACTAGCATGGGCATAAAATTGCCCAGTACGCCGTAGGAGAACCAATGGTAAACTCCAAAGCTTCAAGCCGAGATGCAAATGGCTGCTTTTGGCCCCAATTTTTGGATTAAATTGTAAAGGAGCGCCCCCCTAAAAAGCAGTTCCTCGCTCAGCACCGAAATGAAATCCCATTTAAAGAAAGCGAAGAAGGAGGCTATGCCAAAGTTTGGGTTTAAAACCCAATGGCCGTTTTTAAAGTGCGCTTCTAAAAATTGAGCGAGTAATCACAAAAGTGCCGTTATCCCAAAGCCTAAACCAAACTGCCCCAGTCGCTTACGGATATCCTGCAAGCCCAAGGCCTTTAAGTTTTCTCCGAGAAGCCATTTAAGCAATAGCCAAGAAAGGAGAATTTCGACTACTATTCCTAGCATGGTTAGGATTTAGGCTTGATGCAAGAAGGGCAAATATCGCAATCCGAAATTAAGAAGCTCTAATCGTGTTGCTCCGAAGTCTATCCATCATCACCCCATTTTCCTTAGCTTCGGGCTTTCGATTTAAGTATGGAGCATCTTAGTACCCTCGACTGGACCGTGGTGATTTTTTTCATGGCCCTTTTTGTTTTTTTGGGAATCTATTATCGAGGTAAATCCGAGGGAGGATTAGCGGGATTTTTCTTGGGTGGACGAAATTTACCCTGGTATATCGCTGGTGTGAGTATGGTGGCCACCACCTTTGCAGCCGACACCCCACTTTGGGTTACGGAAAAGATCGCCCAACACGGAATTTCCGGCAATTGGCTTTGGTGGAATATGGCGATTGGGGGTATGTTAACCACTTTCTTTTTTGCCCGCTTATGGCGTAGGGCCGAAATTATTACCGAACTCGAACTCTTGGAATTGCGCTATTCCGGTCCGGTGGCCGTTTTCTTGCGCGGCTTACGCTCTGTATATCTGGGTTTGTTTATGAATGTGGTGGTGATTGGCTGGGTAAATACCGCTTTGATTTCCATTTTGGAGGTCTTCTTTGAAATTCCCTACAACACCGCCTTTTGGTTTTGCATGGCCGCCATGCTTTTGGTTGCGGTATATTCATCAATTGCCGGCTTGCTGGGCATTGCCATTACCGACTTTGTACAGTTTATAATCGCCATGACGGGCAGCATTGTTTTAGCCATAGTGGTGATGAATTTGCCTGAGGTGGGTGGTGTATCCGGGCTCAAGGCACAGCTTCCGGCTTGGCGCTTGGACTTTTTTCCGAGTATTAGCAGTGGTTCCGATTTAGCCGTTGGTACCTTTTCCTTATCGGCGGGCGCCTTTTTCTCCTACGTGGTTTTACAATGGTGGGCCAGCTGGTATCCCGGCAATGAACCTGGCGGGGGAGGCTATATCTCCCAAAGGATGATGAGTGCCAAAAATGAGAAGCATGCGGTGTACTCCAGTCTGTTTTTTCAAATTGCCCATTATTGTTTACGCCCCTGGCCTTGGATCTTAGTAGGTCTGGCTGCTTTAGTCTTGTATCCCGATTTACCCCTGGCCGAATCTCGTAAGGGCTTTGTATTTGCCATGCGCGATTATCTCCCCAGTGGATTAAAAGGACTTTTATTCGTGGGCTTTATTTCGGCCTATATGAGTACCATTTCGACCCAATTAAACTGGGGGTCCAGTTATCTAACCAATGATTTATACCGCCGCTTTTTAAAACCACAAGCTAGTGATCGTCACTATGTTGCCGCCGGCCGAATTATTACCTTCCTTATTATGCTGGTGGCTTTGTATTCTACTTCTCAAATTAAAATGATTGATGAGGCGGCGCAGTTTTTAATTGCTTCGGGAGCCGGTTTAGGGATGGTGTTGATTTTGCGTTGGTATTGGTGGCGCATTAATGCTTGGAGCGAATTAAGTGCAACCCTAGCCCCGCTCTTAGCCTGGGCCTTATTGAAGTATCCTCTTAAGCCCTATCTGCCGGAAGGCTTTTATATAAACAACATGGACTTTATTGTTACGGTCCTCTTTACCAGCGTAGTTTGGCTACTGGTAACCCTGTTTACTAAACCTACGGATGAGGCGGTATTAAAGGCTTTTTATAAACGCATAAAGCCCCAAGGTTGGTGGCGTCCTTACCGCAAAGAAGGAGAGGCCGCGCGACCTACCGGTAGTTTATTTGGCGCTTGGCTTTCGGGCGTGGCCCTGGTGTACAGCACCCTTTTTAGTTTGGGTTCATGGATTTTAGCCGATTATCAAACCGCCCTCATTTGGACGGTAGTGCTGGCTTTAGCTTTAATTAGCCTCCTTCATTTTATGCGTAAGGAGAAGTGGGAAGAAGATTCCCACTCGGTTTGATTCCAGTAATGGGCAATGTATCTTCGTGCAAAAGCTCAAAAAAGTAAACAAATGAATATCATCCGACCTATCGCCCTATTAAGCTTTGCGCTGTTATTGCAGGCTTGCGGGAATTTGAGAATTAAAGCGTATCAAACTTATCAGGCCCCAGCCGAGGCGCAAAACCTGGTCGTTACGGGCTTTTATATGGCTCCTCCGGTATTGCCCGAGGTACCGGCAGTTGACGCCGAGAACTTTAATAAAAAGGTGAATGCCTTAAGTGATAAACTTAATGCCGCCTTGGAAGCCAATAGTGACGCTTATGCGCAAACCTTGGCTACCGGTTTACAAATGCAGTTAAACATCAATTCCCTCTACGGCGATAAGGTATCGGAGCTTCCACGTTACGATCGCTTAAAGCAAAAAGAGGAACTAGAAGGTTTAGTGGTAAATAAAAAGTCGGCCTTCCCAAGAGTCTATTTCCCAGCGGCCGGCATCCAACTTTTTGAACTGGAGCAAGGTGATTTACAGGGCTATTTGGAAGAAAGTCCGCGTTTACGCTCGGCCATTAGAGGAGCGACCAAAGGACTAAACTGCGAGGTAGTTGCCTTTGGATACGCTCGTTTGGTTTTAGATAAGGTAACGACGTACGGGGAGAAAGCGAATATTCGACTGCTCGTGGATATCTACCTTTATGATGACAGCGGCAAATTGGCGGGTCATGCCTACGGGGAAACCGAACCCATCACCATTACAGGCGAAAGTTTCTCCGATTATAAGCAGGTATTAGATGCTTATACCCAATTGCAAAATGAGATTTTAACCGCCCTCACTTTCGTAGAGTCGGAAGATGTTGATGAAGAAGAGGATGCTTAGGTTCCTTAGTCTTCTCCTTTGTGGTTTAGGAAGCAGCACCGCTGTGGCTCAGGTCTTAGTGGAGAAGGAGGCCGGTGTTGCCTATACTTACGAGCAAGTCATTACCGCTTACCAGGAATTGGATCAGCGCTATACCAATGCCTTGTATTTGGAAGCCGGTCAAACCGATTGTGGGCGACCCCTTTCCTTATTTTTAATACAAGCCGAAGCTTTTTCGGAAGAACAATCCTTAAACCAACTGGCGGAGGGGAAATTGGTGAGCTTGATTAATAATGGTATTCATCCCGGAGAAAGCTGCGGCATGGATGCCAGTTTAGTTTGGGCCCAAGAACTATTGGAGGCGGGGGGACCTTCACCAGGACAGTTAATCGCGATTATTCCGGTATACAATATCGGCGGAAGCCTGCAAGGTCGGCCTAATACCCGCGCTAATCAGAATGGACCGCAAATTCAGGGTTTTAGAGGAAATGCCTCTAACCTGGATTTAAACCGCGACTTTATTAAAGGAGATGCCTTAAACACCCTTTCTTTTTGGGCGATTTACCAGGCTTTAAGTCCCCATATCTTTGTAGACACCCATACCAGCAATGGGGCCGACTACCCTTATACCTTAACCTTAATTGCTAGTCAGAAGGATAAATTGGCGCCCTCCCTTGCTCGTTTTCAGCAAGAGGAAATGTTACCCTATTTATACCAGGGGATGGAGGAAACTTGGCCCATGATTCCTTATGTAAATGTTTTTGGTCGGGTCCCCAATGATGGTTACGCTGCTTTTTTGGAAACCCCACGCTATGCCAGTGGCTATACCGCTTTATTCCACAGTTTAGGTTTTATTACCGAGGCGCATATGTTTAAGCCCTATCCAGATCGTGTAGCTGCCACCTTGGAATTTTTAAGAGTCCTGCAAGACTTTAGTGAAGAGCATGCCGCAGCAATAAAAACCGCTTACGCTGATGCTCAACAGTGGGAAGCTCAAACCGAGCACTTTCCAATAAATTGGGAATTGGACAGTAGCGATGTACGAAGCCTAAGTTTTAGGGCTTACGATTACGCGTATGAGCCCAGCAAGCTTGGGGACTATCAGCGTTTAAAGTATGACCGCTCTTCCGAAACTACCTTAGAAATTGACTATTACCCCACTTACAAGGCCATCGCTAAAGCAGGAAGGCCCAAGTATTATGTTATACCGGGTGCTTGGCGCGATGTTATTCAGCGCCTCCAGTATCATAATATTGAGATGCTACCCTTAAGTGAAGATACGGTTATGGAGGTGTATTCGGCCTACCTTAAAGATTGGTCCTTTGCCGAAAGTCCGTATGAAGGTCATTTTAGGATTAATGTGAATTCCATTCGTCCGCAAAAGCAAAAGCGGCGATTCTTGGCGGGTGACTATTTAATTCCCAGTGATCAGGACCATGCTTATTTTTTGGCCACCGTGTTGGAGCCCCTTTCAGTAGACTCCTATTTATCTTGGGGTTTCTTTAATAGTATCTTCCAACAGAAGGAATACTTTTCGCCCTACATTTTCGAAGATCGAGCGGAAGCGATGCTCGAAGCCGACCCGAAGCTAGCCCAGGAATTTGAGGCTTGGAAAACGGCCAATCCGCAATTACTGCAAAACCCTTGGGCGGTATTAAGTTTCTTTTATCAAAGAAGTGAATATTACGAGCCCGAGCATTTGCGCTACCCCGTGGCGGTGATACGATAAATAAAAAACCCGCAGTCCTATTATAGGGCTGCGGGTTTTTACTAGTGTAATAGGAGATTAACAACCCCTATTGCCAAAGAATAGGGTTAGTGGTTGAGCAACTTTTTCGCCTTTTACATTGCGCGCAGGCTCCCATTCGCCGGGTAGGTTTTGAATCAAATTAATCAGATTTAAATCTACGCTAGGTAATCCGCTGGCCCGAATTACTTTCACATCTTCCACCGTTCCTTGGGTACTGATGGTAAAGCGAATGCGAGCGGCTTCCAAGTCTTGTTCCTTTAAACCCATGGTGAGGGCTTTGTTATTTTCGCGCAGGTAACGAATCAATTCATCCTGCCCGGGTTTATAATAGGTTTCAATCGCTGGGACTACGGTTAAGTAGGGCGTTACACGGTCGGCAATGGGCTCCTCATAGCCGTTCTTATTTTCTAAGAAACGAATGTCAAAATTGAAATCCGTTCCATAACTCGCTTGAGCGAAAAAGTCCTTTTGCCCCTGACTTAAGATATTATTGGCGGAAGGGTAAAACTCTTTGGAGAGGATACCATCTGTAGCTTCATACAACTTTACACTTTGGTAGGATGCGACCTGAAAAGTATAGCCGTCGCCTAAAAAGTCTTCCAAACTAACCGCGGCCTGTAAACGATGTAAGGGTACACCTTTAAAGCGATTATCCACTCCGTAGTAAAAGGGATGTTCCTCTTCTAGGGCCAAGGGGCCAACCGCAGGGGCGAATATGTTTTCGATGGGTTTTAATTCGGGGGCCTTACTTTTTACCGGTTCTTGCGGATAAAAGAAAGCGAGTCCGGCGATTAGCAGAGGGGCGGCAATTAGACCTACCTGGCGAATGTTCATTTTCATGGCGTTTTATTTTGATGCTTCACAAAGCTAGTATGGCCTTCATGCTCAGTTGGTAAACGGAATGTAAATTAGTGTAAAAGTTCACAATCACCTTATAAGAAGCGCAGGGAAGCGGTAATTTTGGAGCATGTTAAAAAGGCAATCGCTTTTCGTCTTTCTATTGCTCGTTTCTGTTTTGGGAACCCTAGCGCTTCGTCCGGCCCAACACCGCGAAGTAGCCCTTCGGGAAATTGGACACCTATTACTTTTAAGTGCGGGGGATAGCACTGCCAGGGTAATGCCCGTGCAAAATCAGGGTAGTGACTATGTGATTGAGTTTAGCAGTAGCCTAAGTATTAGTCCGGATAGTTTAGTCGACATTGTAGAAAAGGTGATCGAACGGACCGATTTGCCCGATCACTATCTGGTTTCGGTTCAAACCTGTGAGGCCCAAGAAGTGGTTTATAGTTTTGAGCGGGCTCCCTTTGAGCAGTCCGAAATTGTGCCTTGCTTGGGTCGTGATTTAAGTAAATCCTGCTATCGTATTCAAATTAGCTTCCCCGATTTGCAAGGACCTAATTTAGCGGGTTCGAGCACCACCGTTTTATGGTTCTGGATTGTTGGCATCCTCATTCTACTATTAGTGGGCTGGTTTTTTACCAGAAGAAAGCCCACAGCCGAGGAAGCTCTAGAGGCAGGAATAGCCTTAGGAAAGTACCGATTTTTTCCCGAGCAATTGCAGCTTTCCTTTCAAGGGGAGGTGCAAGACCTAAGTGCCAAGGAATCGGATTTATTAGCCTTGCTTTTAAATCATGCCAATGAAACCATAGAGCGGGCCCAAATACTCCAGGCAGTTTGGGGCGATGATGGCGATTATGTAGGACGGACCCTAGATGTGTTTATTTCCAAATTGCGTAAAAAACTGGAGGCTGATCCACAGCTTAAGATTGTAAATGCACGAGGCGTGGGTTACCGCCTGGTGGTAAAGGAGCATTGATTCCTCCAAAGGCGTTTTATTATTTAATAAGCCCGCTACCTTTGCGACATGGATGAATGGTGGTATCACCTCTTACTTTTTGGCGGTGGCTTTCTGGCGGGGGTTATCAATACCTTGGCGGGAAATGGTTCGGCAATTACGCTTAGCATATTGATTTTAAGCGGGATGCCTGCTAATGTGGCCAATGGAACCAATCGCATCGGCGCCCTCATTCAAACCATTACGGCCGTCTTAAGTTTACGACGCTCCCCACGTACTTTATTTCTGTTTAAGGACAGCATTTGGTTTGTGATTCCCGCGATTTTAGGATCGGTAATCGGCGCTTTTTTGGCGATTGATGTAGACCCTCAGCTATTGCGCAAAATCATTGGTGCAATCATGTTAGCCCTATTGGTTACGATGATCTACAAACCCGCTAAATGGGCCCGGGCTACCGATGTGGCCAGATCGCATAAAACGGCGCTCAACTGGATTATGATTTTCGCAGTGGCGGTGTACGGTGGTTTTTTGCAAATGGGAATTGGGATTATGCTGCTCTCCTTGCTAGTATTGGTGGCGCATTACAGCTTGCGCGATGCCAATATCATCAAACTGGTTTTGGCCCTGCTTTTTGTGGTCCCGGCCTTTTTCGTTTTTGCCTTAAACGGTGAAATGGAATGGCTTCCTGGTTTAATCTTGGCTATTGGGCAAGGCTTAGGCGCTTGGATAGGCGCACGCTTTATTCTCTTTCTTCCTAAGGCCAATACCATCGTGCGCTATACCTTAATTTTAATTTTAAGTGTTTCCTCCTTTGTGTTATTGGGAATCGCCGATTGGTTATTCGCATTATTAGCCTAAGCGATGGAGGCCTTTTTCTTTCCTAGATTTTGGCGACCTTTGCAGCGCTTAAATATGGTCAAGCAATTTGACCCTTATTCATGACATACGCTTTACTGCTTCTTACGGTGCTCCTTGGGGCTTTAATGGGTAAATGGTTGCGCAAGAGCAAGGCCTTCTCCATTAAGTTTTTTCTCATCTTTAGTGGGGCTTATTTATTGGGTATTGGCGTTTTTCATTTACTACCCGAAGTTTATGAGGAGCATAGTCACCATTATGGCCTGATGATTATGGCGGGCTTTTTTGTGCAGCTCTTGCTGGAAGCGATGAGTAAGGGGCTCGAGCATGGGCATAGTCATTCGGAGCTTTTTCGCAACAAGGGCCTACCTATTGGCGTGCTACTCGGCTTGTTTTTACACGCCCTCATCGAAAGTATCCCGGTAGGATCTCATGTGAATGATTTTAGTCGCGAAGCCCTTTTTTGGGGATTGGTGGTGCACAAATTACCGGTGAGTATTATCCTTTATAATATGCTGTGTGAGTTTAGCGGCAAGTGGTATATCGTTGCCCTTTGGTTGCTGGTTTTTGCTTTAATGGCCCCAATTGGGATTTTGGTGGGCGCCTATTTACCCTTGTTTTATGAGCACAGCTCGGAAATGACAGCTTTCGTATTTGGTATCTTCTTACACATCAGTACCACCATCTTATTTGAAGGAAATCAATCGCACCGCTTCAACTTTACGAAGTATGGGATTATTTTGTTTGCCTTGGTTATAGCCTGGCTTTCGGTCTCGCATTAGAAATACTGAAGCATCATAGATAAGATTGAATGAGGGAGGTTTGGCACCGATGTAGATAAGTCTACATTTGCAACAGCTATCAAAATTTAGATTCAAATAGCTTTTATAGATATAATAACCATTAAATAATATCCAATCATGGGAGTATTAGTAGGCAAAAAGGCCCCACAATTCACTGCAGCAGCGGTAATCAACGGTGAAGAGATCGTCGAAGATTTCAACTTATCACAGTACCAAGGCAAGAACTATGTTATCTTGTTCTTCTACCCAAAAGACTTCACGTTCGTTTGTCCTACCGAATTACACGCTTTCCAGTCTCGTTTAGAGGACTTCCGCAAATTAGGCGTTGAGGTAGTAGCTGTTTCTACCGATACCGAGCAGTCTCACTGGGGTTGGTTACAACTTTCTAAAGACCACGGTGGTATTCAGGGAGTAACTTATCCAGTAGTAGCCGACACCAACAAAACGATTTCAGCGAATTACGACGTATTAGCAGGAAACTACTACTACGACGAGAACGATGAGATGCAAGCGGAAGGTGAGATGGTAGCTTACCGCGGATTATTCTTAATCGACAAAGAGGGTGTAGTACGTCACCAAGTGGTAAACGACATGCCTTTAGGCCGTAATGTAGACGAAGCCATGCGTATGGTAAAAGCTTTACAATTCTTTGAGCAAAAAGGAGAAGTTTGTCCTGCAAACTGGGATGAAGGTAAAGAAGGTATGAAGGATACCCACGAAGGAGTTGCCGATTACTTAAGCAAGAACTAAGAGGCCTAAACCCTCCAATCAAACCCCGGCTTTCTAGTCGGGGTTTTTTTATGCGTTTAAAAGCGGTAGTAAAGGGTATTTTGCAGCATAAAGCCATCGAGGGGGCTGCGCAGCTCATCGTTGCTATCGAAATTGCTAAGCTTAAAAGTGCTGCGAATACCTATGCTTTGGGTTCCCTTTACTTCTAGGTAATAGTCGAGACCCACGAGCGGATAAAAGGTGCTTACCCCAAGCATCACTTCCTCATCGGCCTCATTGATGTAGTTTAAATCGGTAAAGAATTGCCCAAATCCAAATCCGGCGAAGGCCGAGAAATGACTGCGTCGCCCGGCTAGCATATCATACATTAAGTAGCTGTCGAAATAAATAAAGCTCTCTAAATCTGATTCCGTTAAAACCCCCTGGTTATCAAAACGTAAATAAGCCTTTTCTTCGGATGCGGCCCAGCCAAATTGAAAGCCTAAGCGGGAACGGTCAAAAGGAATTTCCATCGCTAAAGCGATCCCGTGCATGGCTCCCAAATTGGCTTGTAAATCATTGCTAAGGTAGAAGTAGTTGTAACTGAGGGAAAAGATATTCCGAAAGGCCGCATGTGCCTTCCGCTGCACCAATTCGCGGAGCTCTGCCACTTGAGGGTTATCATCAAATTCCTTCGGACGAAGAAACTCATAGGCCTCACTAATCTTAGTGCTGGCCAATAAGCCCAAAACGGCTTTCTCATAAATGGGCCATTCCCGGGATGCTAAAATTCGGGCTGCCTCCGCTTGAGTCCATTTTAAATGTTCATCGAGACTAGGTATTAATATTTCTTCTCCCGATAGGTAGTTGAGGTAGGTATGCCAATAAAGAAAGGGAACTACGGTGTCGAGATCCTGATTAAACTTAAGATCGTAGAGTAACCTTGTGCGAATACTGGCTTCGGTGGGGCCACAGTAGCGATCCCACAATTGGATGAGGGAGTCGCCCTCCGCTTCTTGTAAGGGCCCTTTTTGCAAGCTATTGATAACCCGCGCTTCATTTCTAAAGCATAGCTCTCCAATGGATATGAAGAGATCATCAAAATCATTTTGCGCCGATAGGGGGAATAAAGCAAAAGCCACGATAATGACTAGGGAGAAGACTTTCATCAAAAAATGTTTTCAGCTTTACAGCAGAAGTTATACCAAAGCAAGGTAAAAAATCAGCGTAAGCTAAATTCGGCGATCACCGGATAGTGGTCACTTAATTTTTCGCGGATAATTTTGTGCTGATGACAGTGGAAGCGTTCTTCTTTAAATAAAATGTAATCAATCCGCAAGGGGTGTGGACTGTTGTTAAAGGTGCCCATCCAGCCTTGGCCGGCGGCGTAATAGCTGTCTTCCAAATTTTTATTTAGCTGATGGAAAGTATAGGAGCAGGGGCCATCATTAAAATCGCCCGCCACAATGAGGGGTTTTTCTTCGCTGGCAATGAGACTGTCGAGGAAGTCCACTTGGTAAGCCCTTCGCTCGAAAGCGCGCTTTAGGCTACCGCCAATTTCGTACAGCTCTTCCTGAAGCTGCTCTTGCTTTTTAGAGCTGAGCTGCTCTAAATCCTCATAATATTCTTTCCGCAAACCCACGGAGTAAAGATGGAGGTTCATCACGCGAATGCGGTGATCATTCCATTGAATGTCGACCCATAAGGCCTTACTGCTTTTATTAACGCTGCCTTCGGGTTGTGGTAGGGTATAATAACCTTGATCTACAATAGGGTGCTTAGAATAAATTAGCTGTCCAGTGCTACCGGCTTTTTCCCCAATTAAATGGTATTGATAAGGCATATCAATTTTAAGCTCTTCCCTTAATCGAACAAACTCCTGGAGCAGGACCACATCGGGATTTTCGCCTTCAATGAGGGCTTTAATTTTTTGGGGTACTTCGGGATCCTCTAGCCAATTAGAGATATTGAGGTTATGCACATTATAAGTCAGCAGCTTTAGGGATTCTCCGGAGGCCACAACATTGGCGCCGCTCCCTAATTTGTAGTAATAGGGAATCAGCCAAAAACCCAAGGCAATGGCAAAAACCGGTAAAACGATTTTCACTTTTAGGCGCAAGGTCCACCAAATGGCGAAGACGATATTGGCAATTAATAGATAAGGATAAGCTAAGCCTAAAAAGGCGAACCAGCTGATCCAGGAAGGATTGATGAAATTAGCGAGATAGGCTCCCATTAAAGCCAAGGCAGACAAGGTGTTTAAGAAATAGAGCAGACCGTCAAAAAGGTTTCTTTTTCGTTTTGCCGCCATTTAATCCTTGCCGAATTTGAATAAATGGTCTTTTTCCTCCTTGCTCAAGCTATCGTAACCGCTGCGGGAAATCTTCTCCAGTATCTGATTGAGCTTTTCCTCATCATTCACCTTTGCCTTTTTGCTGGCATATCCTCTTTGACCGGAAGAATACACCTTTTTAAGCTTAGGCTTGGGTTTAAAGAGGTTAGCGAGCTTGTCGAGGATAGACGACATGCCTTCGGTTAAATCCTTTCCTTTGGTATAGGAACGGGCCATCATAAATCCAAAGGCCGCACCCCCTAAATGGGCTAAACTACCACCGGGATTATTCCCTTCGCCTAAGGCAACCAAATCGGTAATAAGGGCAAAAACGGCCACGCCCCAAAGCGGAACTTGTAAGATAAGGAGGCGTACCGGAAAGCGCGGATTGTAGGTAGCGATAGCAAAAATAATGGCCATTACTCCGGCCGATGCCCCGCGGTTATTGCTGCCCGCCACATAATCGCTAAACACGGGAAAAAGGTTGTAAGCCAGTACGTATACCAGTCCGCCCAAAATGCCGCCCATCAAATAGGCTGAAATTAAGCGGCGGCTACCAAAGTACTCTTGAAAGAGTCGACCGCCGAAATACAACCAGAGCATATTAAAGAGGATATGAATAAAGCCCTGGTGCAAGAACATATAAGTGATGATGGTCCAGGGCCGGGTAGCGAGTTTAAGCAAGTCGGTGGGCAGGGCGGTAAAATTGATAAATACCGCATCCAGCTGAATTTGAAAAAGAAAGCTAATAATGCGCAGCAGAAGGTATAATACAAACACACCCAGATTGATCATGATCAACTGGTTGAGTGCACCGCCACTGCGGTAATAGTACTTAATTTGATCCCAAATGGAGTTCATTAGTAATAGCTACCGTGTTTCTTTTTCCAATATTGTAAAATTAAGAATCCAAATAGCATCCCGCCCAAGTGGGCAAAATGAGCTACCGTTCCCCCAAAATCGCTAAAGCCACTCACCAATTCAATCAGGCCAAAGCCGGCCACCAAGTACTTTGCTTTAATAGGAAACAAGAAGTAAAGGTAAATCGGTTGATTGGGGAAGAGCATACCAAAGGCTAGAAGAATTCCAAAGACCGCTCCTGAGGCGCCCACCGTAGGCGTATTTAATACCATATTGGCGTAGGCCATATCAGGATCAACATAGTTTTGCCCGTTTTGCAGTAAGCGGTAGCCTTCTTCTTTAATAAGTTCCACCTGGTTGAAGTTCAGGTCTTGCACCGCCAATTGAAACTCAAAGTATTGGGCACCAAAGTGGAGTAGGGCAGCCCCGAAACCGGTAATGAGGTAGTAGTTTAAAAAGCGCTTGGCTCCCCAAATGTTTTCCAAGGCATAACCAAACATCCAAAGGGCAAACATATTAAAGAGGATATGCCGCAAATTGGCGTGCATAAAGAGGTGGGTGATGAGCTGATAAGGCTCAAAGTACCCCGAAGAAGGTAAGTGTAAAGCGAGGTAATCGCTAATGGGAATGTTTAAAATGGGGGTAAGTGCTCCGGTGCCTAAAAAGAAGAGACCATTAATAATGATCAGGTTTTTAATAACATCCGGTAAAAGATTAAATCGCTGCATTAAGCAAATGTTTTATCTAAATCGCCGAGGGCGAGGTTTACTATCGTAGGTCGACCATCTGGACTGTGATAAGGATTTTCGCAAGCGAATAGTTCATCCACCAAATGGGCCATCGCCTGAGGTTCAATAACAGTGCCTACTTTTAAAGCTGCCACTTTGGCCATTTCCGCCGCCATTTTTTCTTGCAGGTCTTCTTTGCTATGGCTGCTATGGTTTTTCGATTCCTCTAAAAGCCGATGTAAAATCTCCTCTAAATTAGGGTTCTCTAAAAAGAGGGGGATGCCATGCACAATTAATTCCTGCTGCCCGAATTCATCAAGGTCGAAGCCCATTTCCCGCAAGGAAGGGAGCAATGCGACAATCTCGCTGTAATCTCCGGCATTAAAACTCACCTGCACGGGAAACAATAGTTGTTGGGCCGCCACTTGCTGATTGGCCAGGGAGCGCATCATTTTTTCAAATAAGATACGCTGGTGGGCACGCGCCTGGTGGATTAGCATTAAACCTTCCCCGTGGGATTTCAAAAGGTACTTCTTACCAATTTGCAGGTACGATACCGCATGCAGCTCCTTGGATTCCAAAAGCTCCTTCTGGCTCTCGGTGTCGGGGATTTCGGGAATTTTACTGAGCAAGGACTCCCATTGTCGGCTTTCCTGCGAGGTAGGTCTGCTCCCTTGATAAGCAGAAGGCATTTTAGTATGACCGCTGGAAGAACCTCCGCCGCCCGATTGAGGGGCTTTATCAAAGGGGTTAAAATTGGGGTCGATATAAATGCCAGGCGCTTCTACCGATTTATTTTGGGGAGGCGGACTGTACTGTTGGTCGTGCTCAAAGTCTAAGCTTGGCGCGATGTTGTATTGCCCCAAGGAGTGCTTTACCGCCGTGCGAATGATACTGTGAATCACCCGCTCATCCTCAAATTTAATCTCGGTTTTGGTTGGATGAATATTAACATCTATTCGGGCGGGATCAATTTCCATAAAAAGGAAATAACTGGGATGACTACCCTCGAGTAATAAACCCTCAAAAGCTTTTTGAACCGCCTTATGCAAATAGCCATTGCGGATATAGCGGTGATTAACGAAGAAGAATTGCTCGCCCCGGGTTTTTTTGGCAAACTCCGGCTTACCCACGAAGCCCTCTAAGCGTACAACCTCTGTTTCTTCATCAACCGGCACCAGCTTTTCGTTATAGCGCTTGCCAAAAATATTAACAATGCGCTGCCGTAAACTGCTCGGAGGCAGATTGAAAAGTTCGGAGCCATTGTGCTCAAAGCGAAAGGCCACCTCGGGATGTGCCATGGCCACCCGTTCAAACTCGTCGATAATATGCCGCAATTCTACTTGATTGGATTTCAAGAAATTTCGGCGGGCAGGAATATTATAGAAGAGATTTTGCACTTTAATGCTCGTCCCTTGGGGACACTGACAGTACTCTTGGGACTCCACCTCATTGGCCGCAACCTTAATTTCGGTACCGAGCTCTGTATTTGCTTGTCGGGTTTTGAGCTGCATTTTGGCTACTGCCGCAATGGAGGCCAAAGCTTCCCCACGAAAGCCCTTGGTCATAATCGAAAAGATATCCTCGGCCTTACGGATTTTAGAAGTAGCATGACGTTGCAAGGCCATCCGCGCATCGGTTTCGGTCATGCCCTTACCGTTATCGCTTACCTGAATTAAGGTTTTACCGCTGTCTTGAGCAATGAGCTGCACTTCCGAAGCATCAGCATCTACACTGTTTTCGAGAAGTTCCTTCACAACGGAGGCCGGACGCTGCACGACTTCACCGGCAGCAATTTGGTTGGCTACATTATCGGGCAAAAGCCGGATGATATCGGCCATGTATTGGTGGGTTATTTAATTTCAAAATGCTTAAGCCAATATATCGGAAAAGCGCAGGATGTAATAGGCCACTGCGAACAAACCGATTACGATATAAAGAAGGCGACGATTGGAAGATTGCACCTTAGCGACGCGATTACCCGTCCATTTTTGCTGCATCTCGGCCCGCATTGCTTCGCCGCCTACCATCGCTTTTTTAGACTCACCGCTTTTATGATATTTCTTGCGAAGGTCGTCGATGCGTTCCTTGCTCTCATCATAATAACGAGGCTTAAACTCAAAGGTTTTGTGTTTGTTCTGACGAATAAAACTGGGCAATTTTGGGGCTTCCATGGGGCTGATTTTTAGTGGTTACTTTCTTCAGCAGCCGGGGCAGACATTGGGCGGTCGATGGGTTGATCCATCACATTATCCGTATTCTTGGGGATAATCAATTCGTAAACCTTGCCATTACTATTGGGCAGGTACTCCATTCTTAACCAGGGGTTGTGGTATTTTAAAATACGATAGTTAATACCATACTTCCGATTAAGGTGTGCCACGTGGCTGAGACTGCTGTCTACTTCCACCGTAAAGGTTTCAATTTCGGGGTAACGATCCTTTGCGCGAACGTGAAAACCGTACTGCTCCGGATCATCTAAAATCTCCTTAACGGCCAACAGTCTGTATACATAACGGGCGGTTTCGGGGTTTAAGTTCAGTGCGTAGTAGGAATTTTCGCGTTGGCGTTCCATTTGCTTCTTTAACCCGGTGATTCCCATATTGTAAGAAGCGGCCGCTAAGGTCCAAGAGCCAAACTCTTCATAGGCTTCTTTTAAATAGGCGCAAGCCACTCGGGTAGCCTTTTCCACGTGGTACCGCTCATCTACCTCCCGGTTAATTTCCAAGCCGTATTGCTTGCCAGTTGATTCCATAATTTGCCAAAAGCCCACGGCGCCAGCTGGAGATACAATCGGCTGCAAGCCCGATTCAATTAAGGGTAGGTATTTAAAGTCCTCCGGGATACCATTTTCCTTTAATACCTTTTCAATCATAGGGAAATGGCGGGCCGAACGCTTGATGAATAATAGCGTTTGACTTTGCCAATAGGTATTTACCAAAAGCTCCCGGTCAAAGGCCTCTCGCACTTGAGGATCGCCAATAGGCACATGCTCACCAGCAAAAGCTAGATTTTCGGGAATCGGTAAACTGTAAATAGAATAGTTATCCTTAAAGGTTTCCTTTTGTCCGGTATCGTCGCTATCCCCCGGCTTGGCGAAGGTTAACAAAGACCCCATTGCAATAAGGGCTAGGTATAAACTAATTTTTTCGGCAGAGATTTTCATGAGAAGTGAAATTGTGAGTCCAATTCGGCAAGGGGACGGGCTTCTTCGTCTTTTTCAGATAGGAGTGGGTTTTCTAATCCCCAGTCGATACCCAAGGCAGGATCGTTCCAAAGCACCGAGCCTTCGCTTTCCTTATTATACAAATTGGTGCATTTATAGCTAAATATGGTTTGGTCTTCTAGGGTGGCAAAGCCATGGGCAAAGCCCGGGGGAACCCAAAACATAATTTTGTTTTCGCCGCTCAGTAGCACTTTATGGTGCTGCCCATAAGTGGGGGAGCTTTTGCGGATATCCACCACTACGTCTAATACCGATCCTTGTATTACCCGCACTAACTTGCCTTGGGCATAAGGCGGGTTTTGGAAGTGTAGACCGCGCAAAACCCCTTTATTACTCAAGGATTGATTGTCTTGCACAAACTCCAAATCGATCCCAAAATTTTCGAAGCGGGCTTTATTATATGATTCGTAAAAGTATCCTCGATCATCTCCAAATACTGTGGGAATGATTTCCAATAAACCCGGAATGGGCGTTTCAATAATATTCATGTTTTGACTCGAAATTTGGCTTGGCGGCTAAGTTAATCAGTTCGCCACTTCACTCATGAACTTAATGCGCATTAATCGCAGTTCTTCTTCACTATAATCGCCATCGAATTCTTCATAAGCTACTTGCAAGTCATCCGAATCGGCTTCCATAAAGTAGTCGTGTACTTCCTCTAATTGATCTTCATCAAACAAGTCTTCCAAAACATAAGAAAGGTTCACCTTGGTCCCCGAGTGTACGATATGCTCGATTTCGGTAATGAGGTTTTCCATGCTCAGCCCTTTGGCAGCAGCGATATCCTCTAATGATAACTTACGGTCCGTGCTTTGAATGATGTACACCTTTAAGCCGGACTTATTCACCACCGATTTTACGAGGAGACCATCGCCTTTCTCAATATTGTTATCCTCTACATACTTGCTGATCAAGTCGAGGAAAGGGGCGCCAAATTTGCGGGCCTTACCTTCACCAACGCCCGAAATCTGTTTCAACTCGTCGAGGCTGGTAGGGTAGTGTAGGGCCATTTCATTAAGGGAAGGCTCTTGAAATACCGTAAAGGGCGGTAAGCCTTTAGACTTCGCCACTTTGCGGGTAAGGTCCTTAAGCATATTAAAAAGCTTAGGGTCGAAGGCCGCCCCCGCTTTTTGTTCGGAGATTATTTCTTCTTGTCCGGCTTCCTCTTCATAATCATGATCCTCAGCAATTAAAAAAGGACCGGGTTTCTCTAAAAAGGCCTTGCCTTTATCCTTTAGGAAAAGCACTCCGTATTTTTCAATATCCTTACGGAGAAAGCCTTGCACAACGGCCTGGCGAATCACCGACATCCAGTATTTGGGGTCCTTATCGGCCCCTTCGTTAAAGACCTCTAAGTCTTGCACTTTATACTGCTTGGTGATGGAGTTTAATTTCCCGGTTAGGGTGTCTACTACCGACTTCGCTTTAAATCGCTGTCCGGTGGCCAAGACTGTTTTTAATACGATGCTAAGGTCTTCCCGCGCATCGAAGTGTTTGCGGGGATTTTGACTGTTATCATCATTTTTAGCCCCTGGACCGTTTTCTTCATCAAAAGATTCTCCGAAATAGTGGAGGATAAATTTCCGACGGTTCATGGAGGTTTCGGCGTAAGCAATGACCTCCTGGAGGAGTTGCATGCCAATCTCCTGCTCCGAGACGGGCTTGCCGTTTAAGAATTTCTCGAGTTTTTCTACGTCTTTGTAAGAGTAGAAAGCGAGGCAATGGCCCTCGCCACCATCTCGGCCAGCTCTACCAGTTTCTTGGTAATAGCTTTCTAAACTCTTGGGCATATCGTAGTGAATCACAAAGCGTACATCGGGCTTATCAATCCCCATCCCAAAGGCAATGGTGGCTACAATCACATCCGCTTCCTCCATTAAGAAGGCGTCTTGGTGACGACTACGCGAAGAAGCATCTAAACCCGCATGATAAGGAAGGGCCTTAAGACCATTTACCTGTAAGGTTTGAGCCAGCTCTTCTACCTTTTTACGACTAAGACAGTAAATAATGCCGCTTTTCCCTTCATTCTTTTTGATGAAGCGAATGATGTCGCGATCTACATTTTTGGTTTTGGGACGTACCTCGTAAAAAAGGTTAGGACGGTTAAAGGAAGCTTTAAAGACTTGGGCATCTTCCATTCCCAAGTTTTTTTGGATATCACTTTGCACCTTGGGTGTGGCGGTAGCGGTAAGGCCAATAATAGGCTTGCGTCCAATTTTCCGGATGATCTGCCTCAAATTGCGGTACTCGGGTCTAAAGTCATGACCCCATTCCGAAATACAGTGGGCTTCATCAATGGCAAAGAAAGAAACCTTCGCCTGTTGCAAGAATTCGATATTGTCCTCTTTGGTGAGGGATTCGGGAGCTACGTATAGCAATTTGGTCACTCCACTAAGGATGTCGGATTTTACCCTTTCCACATCCTTTTTGCTAAGGGAGGAGTTTAAAACATGGGCAATGCCATCTGCCTCCGCAAATCCCCGCAAGCTATCGACCTGATTCTTCATCAAGGCAATTAATGGGGACACTACTACTGCGGTCCCTTCTTGCATAATGGCCGGTAATTGGTAACATAAAGATTTACCGCCCCCGGTGGGCATGATTACAAAAGTGTCGTTACCGGCTAATACATTTTCAATTACGGCCTCTTGATTGCCTTTAAATTGATCGAAGCCAAAAAACTGCTTCAAGTGCTCTTGAGCCGAGGAAATGTTCGTTCCCAAAACCTAAGTTTCTTATTAATTTCTTAAATATACTAAATAAGCTCGGAGCTCTTCAAAAAAATTCTTCCACCTCTTAGAGCCATTGAGGAAGCTAAAATTTAGCAACTTTGCCCCCAATTAAAAAACTAATGGCAAAGTCTGATAGCGATCAAATGTCGTTCTTAGAGCATCTCGAGGTCTTGCGTTGGCACCTCATTCGCTCCTCCCTGGCGATAGTCTCTATGGCTTTAATAGCCTTCCTTGCCAAGGGTATCCTTTTCGACGTCATCCTCTTTGGTCCAAAGCAAGCGGATTTTTTCACTTACCGCCTGTTTTGTTCAGTGTCGCGCGAAATTAGTAATACCGAGCTTTTCTGCCTCGATGAAATGCCTTTTAGTATCCTTAACACCAAAATGGCTGGTCAGTTCTCTACCCATATTTGGGTCGCGCTCATTGCAGGTTTCATTTTGGCCTTTCCCTATGTGCTTTATGAGTTTTGGCGGTTTGTAGCCCCAGGACTGCGCAGCACTGAAAGGCGCTACTCGCGCTGGGTGATGTTTTTTGGGGGCATCCTTTTCTTAGGAGGCGTGCTGTTTGGTTATTACCTCATTGTGCCCTTGTCCTTACAATTTTTAGGCAGCTATACAATTAGTGAAGAGGTGAATAACCTCATTGACCTGAACTCCTATATCTCAACCGTAAGCACGGTAACCTTAGCTTCGGGAATCATTTTCGAGTTACCAGTGGTGATCTACTTCTTAGCTCGCAGTGGATTGGTGACTTCCGATTTTCTCAGGAAATATCGTCGTCACTCCATCGTTCTTATTTTGGTTCTTTCCGCGGTAATCACGCCACCCGATGTGGCCAGTCAGATATTAGTGTCCTTCCCGATTCTAATTTTATACGAGATTAGCATTCGCCTAGCGAAGCGGATTGAAAAGCGCCGGGCCAAACAAAACTTACCGGCCACAAAGAATTGAGAATGAAGTTACGCGCAGAAAATATTGTAAAGAAGTATCGCTCCCGGACCGTTGTAAAGGGGGTGAGCTTTGAAGTACAACAGGGAGAGATCGTAGGTTTATTGGGACCCAACGGAGCCGGAAAAACCACCAGCTTTTACATGGTTGTGGGGCTTATTAAACCCAATGAAGGGAAGGTGTTTATCGATCAAACGGAGATTACCACCGACCCGATGTATAAAAGGGCGCAAAAGGGCATTGGATATTTAGCCCAAGAGGCCAGCGTTTTCCGCAAGCTTAGTGTGGAGGAAAACATTATGGGCGTATTGCAAATGACCAAGCTTTCTAAGGCGGATCAAAAGTTAAAGCTCGAATCGCTTTTAGACGAATTTGGTTTGCAACATATTCGTAAAAACCGGGGCGACTTATTATCGGGAGGCGAGCGACGTCGAACCGAGATTGCTAGAGCCTTAGCGGTAGACCCCAATTTTATTTTATTGGATGAGCCTTTTGCGGGGGTAGACCCTATTGCCGTTGAGGATATTCAGGGCATCGTTGCATCCTTAAAAGACAAGAACATTGGTATTTTAATTACCGATCACAATGTTCAGGAAACTTTGGCCATCACCGATCGGACCTATTTAATGTTCGAAGGTTCCATCTTAAAATCGGGATCAGCCGAAGAACTGGCTTCCGATGAGCAGGTGCGAAGGGTTTATTTAGGTCAGAATTTTGAGTTGCGTAAAAAGCGGGCCAAGGTTTTTCAAGCGAAACCCTCAGGAGACGGAAGCGCGTCGTAAGCGATCATTGATAGCTCGACCTAATCCTTCATTCGGAAACTCCTCGGCCAGAATTACATCGATAGTTTCTTTATCAAAACTGCGCATAGCCGCGAAAAGCTTGCTGGCCGCCTCTTTTAAATCTCCTTTAGGCGATAGTATTCGTTGATTGTGATCGGGAATACCACTAATGCGTTTGCAGAAGCTAATACTGCCGCAGCGCTTGCGGTTTACTTTAGCCAGGTTAAGGTCGAGCTTCCCATGCGTTAAAGGAATACCAGGGGAATAATGGGCGCTTAACATGCCAGGGGCTTTGGGATTACTGCTGGAACTCTTGGTATAAGCCACTTTTTCTCCCAAGGCACTTTCAATTTCTTCTAAGCTTAAGCCGCCTAAGCGGAGCACTAAAGGTTTTTCCTGACTGAGGTCGATGATGGTTGACTCTAAGCCAACTTTGGCTGGACCTCCATCTAAAATATAGGCTAAGCCATGGCTAAACTGTTGCGCCACATGTCCGGCCTCGGTAGGGCTAACCCGGCCAAAGATATTAGCGGAGGGAGCGGCTAAAGGAAAGGTTAGGGTTTGCAGTAATTCTTGACAAAGTGGATGGGCTGGAAAACGAACGGCTACGGTGGGGTGACCGGCGGTTACTAAATCGGGGACGATAGCTTTTTTGGGCAGGACATAGCTAATGGGGCCCGGGCTAAACGCCTCATAAAGCTTGTAAAAGGCCGCGGGTATCACCCTTACGTATTGCTCTAGCCTTTCGGCAGAGGCAAGGTGAATAATTAAGGGGTCGAAAGCAGGACGTTGCTTGAGCTCGAAGATTTGCGCTACCGCTTTTTCGGATAGGGCATTGGCCGCTAAACCATAAACGGTTTCGGTGGGAATGGCTACACATTCTCCTTCATTTAAATAGCGGGCCGCTACCGCAATATCGCTTCCGATTGGAATCATGCCGCAAAGGTAAAATCTACATCAGGACGAATACAAGGATCAGCGCAAGAATGAAAAAGGCCGAAAAGGCAATTAAACCCAATAAGCTGATTAAGCTAAACTTAAGCAAAGTTTTTGGCCAAGACTGATTGTAAAAGCGGCGCATGGCCAGTGCTAGATGGATTCCAAAAAGTAGTAAGACGAAAATATAAATGACCTGATTATCGAAAATCACATTGTAGATGGCCGAGAGTAAAAAGAAAAGCCCCTGCTGGTACAAGGCAAAGAAAATATGCTCGGGGTAGTAGAAGTCCCTTCTAAAGTAGATGAGCTTTAGGAGTAATCCCAAAATGGGGATAAAGAGAAAGAGAATCCAGAATAGTTTGGAGATGAGAAACTGATTGAAGGATTCCAAATTATCCTCTTGGTTGCTGGCAAACTGCGCCGCTTTTTCGGCTTGAGCAAAGGCAAACTCATTCCAAAACCCTGCACTTAGGCCAAATTGCTCAAAGGCCTCTTCCTCGCTCATCTCGGGGTAAAGCACTAATAGATCGGTCATTCCCGATATTTTTTGCAGCAGTCCCGGCCCATCGCTGCCGAGGTATTCATCGATCACCTTAATACGCGCTGTCTCGCGTTCCTCCTCGGTCATGGATTTAACCTGCTCAATACCATCACCATTAGGCTTCGCATTAACAATATTGCTATTGCGACTAAATTGAATGGTAGTGATAAGTAATAAGGAAGCTACGAAGTAAAAGCGCACGGGATTCATGTACTTCATGCGCTTGCCTTGGGAAAAGTCTTTAGCTACGGCCCCCGGACGAATAAAAACGCCGGCTATGGTGCGGAAGATGCGACCATCTATGGCGAAGAAATTAGAAAGGGATTCGCCAATGAGCTCCCAAAAGGTTAAACGGCGGGTATCGTTCACCTGACCGCAATTATGACAATAATTGGCCCCTTCTATAGCCGCACCACAGTTTAGGCAAACTGTACCTTTTTCCCGCTTTAGCATTAATTGTTCCGATTAAAGAGATCGTCGGAACTAAAAGTAGCAAATCCAACTAAGCGATCGAAGCGACTACCAATTTCACGATGATAAACTAATACCTGATAATCGTTTTCGGTTTGCCAATGGTTGCCTTCGAAGAAGCCTAGGTCGGCAAAGTTTTTTCCCGGCTGACGAATCGCATAAGCGTAATTGTAAAAACCTTGTTTTAAGAGGGCCTGACAGCGATAGGCCTGTCTCTGTTCGTCCCAAAACAATTGATATTCGGGTAACATTTTCCAATCGGTAAACTCGCCAAATAGATAGACTTCATTACTAATTTGATTGGGATAGTCGAGGTAGAAGTCGACCAGGGCATAGTCCGCCTCCGAATTGGAATTGGCCGCATCCAAACGGCGCACGCGATATTGACCGTTAATATCAAACAAGGTGGAGTACTTCTCAATCGCCCGGGTTTGATCCTTTTTCAGGTAAACTCTAAAAAAGGTATCCTGACGAATTTGCCGCACGTTTAAACTAAGGCTCAACAAGTTTTTAATGTCGAAGTTGCGCCATTCGCTGGTGGCTTCAAAAGTGTTTTCGTTGTCGTATTGGTAAATCAACTGACCATTTTGCAGGAACTGTGGCTTTAGATTGGTGATGGCCAAATCCCAACGCTGATTTTGTAAAATACTAACCTTGAGGTCGGTAAAGGGATTGGGGATGGGGTAACTGCCATGCGAAATGGTAAAATCCAATTCCTGATGGGTGTCGATCTTTTCTACCCGAGTAGGACGTTTAATACGACCTCCCACTTGTACGATTTCCTCGTAAACCATAAAGCGCTTGCTGAGAACTAAGTTTTCGGGATTTCCATCTCGGTAAATGACGAGGAGGTAGTTCCCCGAAATCTTCAAGTTTACTTGTTCATTGGGAATCGACAAGCGATAATGCGTGTAGGGAATAAATGCATTAATGGAATATTCGAAATCTTGAAGATAGTCGTCGCTAAAATTGCTGAGGTAATCATTCCGCATCAAGTCGGAAGGGGTCCAATCGGCGTTACAATGGTAAATTGCATAGGAGAGATTAGTGAACTCCTCATAGAGGTCATCAAAGCTCAATTCCAATTGTTCTCCGCTATTGAGGGCAATCACCGGCATTGCTAAATCATTGCCGCGGGGCACTAAACGAACCGAACGAATTCCGGCTTGATAAATATGGTCCTCATAAATAAGAGGTCCACCTTCGTAATAGGGAGCATCCTTTTGCGCGCCAAGTTGGGCGCTTAGAAAAAGCAACAAGAGTGCTAAGAAAGAAGGACGAAAGGAAAAAAGCATATTCAAAAAATGCGTTTGGGTCTGAATTATTGCGACTTAAGCCTTAAATTTGCCGCCAATTTAGATGAATTCTAAATTGTTTGTGCTTTAGGCGGGCTCAAGCTTCGTCTTAATTTTGCAAGCCAATAATAATGACAATTTTTTGATTCCATTCAATGTCAGAAGTTATCAAAATTAAAAAGGGTGTAGATATCAAGCTGCAAGGCGAAGCGGAAAAGATTTACGCTTCAGCCGATACCCCCAGCACCTACGCTCTCAAGCCATCCGACTTCCCCGGAATTCGCATGAAGCTTAAAGTAAAAGAGGGGGACGAAGTGCTTGCCGGTGATCCGATTTTCTTCAACAAGAACCGCGAATCCGTAACTTTTGGTGCTCCCGTAAGTGGAGAAATCGCTGAAGTGGTACGGGGTGAAAAACGCCGGATCTTAGAAGTTCGTATTCTCGCCGACAAAGAAATCCGCTACCGCGACTATGGTGCCGCCGATCCCACATCGCTTTCCCGCGATGAGGTGAAGGGCAAAATCCTAGAAGCCGGTATGTGGCCTTTGATCAAGCAACGTCCGTATAACATTATTGCCAACCCCGATCGCGTGCCACGCGATATTTGGGTTTCTTGCTTCGACAGCGCACCGCTGGCAGCTGATGCTGATTTTGTGGTTCACGGTCAGGAAGAAGAATTCCAAACGGGAATAAAAGCTTTAATGCAACTTACTGATGGTAAGGTGCATTTAGGTTTAGACGGCAAAACAAACCCTTCGGAAGCCTTTAAGGTAAACGGAACGGTAATGCACCGTTTTAATGGTCCACATCCAGCGGGTAATCCTGGTGTGCAGATTCACGCGGTAGCCCCTATCAATAAGGGCGAAACCGTTTGGACTGTAGGCATGCAAGAGGTGATTATGTTAGGCCGTTTGTTTAAATCCGGAAAATTCGATGCGCAACGCAGCGTAGTTTTAGCCGGAGCACAAGTAAACAAGCCACGTTACCACAAGGTGATTGTAGGTGCTAATGTGAAAACCTTGCTCGAGGGTAATGTAGCCGATGCTAAAAATCGCTACATCTCTGGTAATGTTTTAACCGGTACTCAAATCAGTTCAGAAGGTTACTTATCATACTATGATAACCAGCTTACCGTAATTCCAGAAGGTGGAGAAGATGCCTTCTTCGGTTGGTTAGCGCCAAACCTTAATCGCTTTAGTATTTCTCGGGCCCTCTTTAACTGGATGATGCCCAATAAGCGCTTAAACCTCGATGCCAATATGAATGGTGAGGAGCGTGCTTTTGTGGTAACCGGTGAGTATGAAAAAGTATTCCCATTCGAAATCTATCCTGTTCAACTTTTAAAGTCGATTATGGTTAAAGATATCGAAGCCATGGAAAACCTCGGAATTTACGAGGTGGCCGAAGAAGATATGGCCCTCTGCGAAGTTGTTTGTACTTCTAAGATTCCAGTACAAGATACCTTGCGCGAGGGATTGGATTTAATGTTGAATGAATTAGGCGACTAACATGAAGTTATTTAAGAATATCCTTGATAGTGTAAAGCCACATTTTGAAGCAGGTGGTAAACTAGAAAAGTATTATCCGGTATACGACGGGTTTGCAACTTTCCTTTTCACTCCTGGACATACGGCTCACTCCGGTGCGCACGTTCGCGATGCCATCGATCTAAAGCGTACCATGGTAACGGTGATTTTTGCCATGATTCCTGCCTTACTCTTTGGAATGTGGAATGCTGGTAATTTGCATTACTCCGCTTTAGGTTTAGCCGAGAGCATGACCTTTATGGATAAATTCCTTTGGGGCGCCATTAAAGTGGTTCCCATGCTTATCGTATCCTATGGGGTAGGACTAGGTGTAGAATTTATCTTCTGCATTATTAAAGGACACCAAATTCAAGAAGGCTTCCTGGTTTCGGGAATGCTTATCCCTTTGATTATGCCTATCGACCTTCCTTTATGGATGTTGGCCATCTCCGTAATTTTTGCGGTAGTTATTGGTAAAGAGGTATTTGGTGGTACGGGTATGAACATCTTAAACCCAGCCTTAACAGCAAGGGCTTTTGCTTTCTTTGCTTATCCTACTTATATGAGTGGGGATAAGGTGTGGATTAACACCAGCACCGATGCGGGGCAATCCGTTGTAGACGGATTTTCTGGCGCCACGGTACTTGGTGATTACGCCACTGGTGGTGAAGTTCAATACTCTACTATGGATATGTTCTTGGGCTTTATTCCCGGTTCTATCGGTGAGACTTCTACCTTAATGGTTCTTGTTGGTGCAGCTATTTTATTATACACCGGTATTGGAAGCTGGAAGATTATGTTTAGCGGGGTGATTGGTGCCTTAGCGATGGGCTTAATCTTTAACACCTTTGCCGAGTACGCCATTTCACCTGAGCAGCAAGCCTTTATGGCGGTACCAGCCTGGCAGCAGCTCATTATGGGTGGCTTTGCTTTTGGTATTGTATTTATGGCCACTGATCCTGTGTCGGCCGCTCAAACCGAGCGTGGTAAATGGATTTATGGATTCTTGGTAGGATTCTTCGCCATTGCCATCCGGGTGTTTAACCCCGCCTATCCCGAAGGAATTATGTTGGCCATCCTCTTTATGAATGTTATGGCGCCTCTAATTGACCACTATGTGGTTCAGGCGAATATTAATAAGCGTAAAAAGCGCTTGGCAACCGTAAAAGCAGCTTAAGATGGACGTAAATAAAAATTCATACACCTTTACCTTCGCAGCCATTATGGTTGTGGTGGTAGCCGCTATTCTCTCCTTTGCCGCAACGAGCTTAAAGCCGATGCAGGATAATAATGTCCGCTTGGAGAAAATGCAGAATATTCTTTCCTCTATCAATATCGAGGTATCTCGTGAAGAGGCAGAAGAAGCTTACGCCAAGTACATCACGGAGGAATTGGTTCTTCAGGGATCCAAGGAAGTGAGTGGCGTAGCCGCCTTTGATGTGGAGATGTCGAAAGAGGTAGTAAAGCCCGCAGAAGAGCGCAATGCTCCGCTTTACATATCCACTAACGAGAAAGGAGAGAAATACTTCATTATCCCTTTGCGTGGTAAAGGTCTTTGGGGTCCCATTTGGGGTTATATCTCCTTAGAGGAAAACGGTAGCACCATCTACGGCGCTACTTTCGATCACAAAACAGAAACTCCTGGTTTAGGAGCGGAAATCAAAACCCCCATGTTTACCGATTTATTCCCGGGCAAAGAAATTTTTGACGGGAATGAGTTTAAAGGAATCATGGTAATGAAGGGTAATGCTTCCGGTGAGCATCAAGTAAATGGCATTAGCGGCGGTACCATTACCTCGGTTGGTGTGCAAGATATGATCACCAATTGCATGAAGAGTTATACCGCTTACCTAAAGGAAAATAGCGTTGCCACTCAAGGCAATGTAGAAGATAATCGTGTAGCAACTATTGATCAATAAGAATCATGGCTGAAGTACAAGAAGTAAAAAAGGAGCGGGAAGCGCTCTTTAGTAAAAAGAATCGCAAGCTTATTAGCGATCCCCTTAACGACAGTAACCCTATTACTGTGCAGGTATTGGGTATCTGCTCCGCTTTGGCGATTACCGTAAAGCTTTATCCCGCTTTAGTAATGTCCCTTTCGGTGCTCTTCGTATTAGGCGTGGGTAACGTTGTTATCTCCTTAATGCGTAACCTTATTCCTAACCGAATTCGGATTATTGTGCAATTGGTGGTGGTTGCCAGTTTGGTAATTTTGGTTGACCAAGTTCTTAAGGCCTTTGTTTACGACGTGAGTAAAGAGCTTTCCGTATTCGTAGGTTTGATTATCACCAACTGTATTATCATGGGACGTTTTGAGGCCTTCGCCTTAGGTAATACCCCTTGGAAATCCTTCCTCGATGGTTTAGGAAACGCCTTCGGTTACGCTTGGATCTTATTAGCGGTAGCTTTCTTCCGGGAGTTATTGGGTTCTGGACAATTATTCGGTTTCCAAATTATTCCTGAAGCTTGGTATATGAGCAACGGTGGTTTTTACAGCAATAATGGCTTGATGTTATTACCACCCATGGCTTTGATTACCGTAGGTATTATCATCTGGGTACAGCGTTCTCGCAACACTGAATTGATTGAAGAAAACTAAGTAAGCGATGCAAGAGTTAGTAAACATATTCGTAAAATCCGTTTTTGTTGAGAACATGATTTTCGCCTACTTCTTAGGCATGTGTTCTTATTTGGCGGTATCTAAAAAGGTGAGCACTGGCGTTGGTTTAGGTGCAGCCGTAATTTTTGTACTCGGAATTACCGTTCCCGTGAACTACCTCCTCGAAAACTATGTTTTAAAGGAAGGTGCTTTAAGCTGGTTAGGACCTCAATTTGCAGAGGTAGACCTTAGCTTCTTAAGCTTCATCATGTTTATCGCAGTAATTGCCTCGATGGTACAGTTAGTAGAAATGGTAGTAGAAAAATTCGCTCCCGCCCTTTATGGTGCTTTGGGTATTTTTTTACCGCTTATCGCTGTAAACTGCTCAATCCTTGGTGGTGCTTTGTTTATGCAAGAGCGTAACTACAATACCATTGGTGAAGCAACAGTATTTGGTTTAGGTAGCGGAGTAGGTTGGTTTTTAGCGATTGTGGCCATTGCTGCGATTCGCGAGAAAATCCGCTACTCTCACATTCCCGCTCCTTTACGTGGATTAGGAATCACCTTTATTGTTACCGGCTTAATGGGTATCGCCTTTATGGCCTTTATGGGAATTAAATTGTAATTAAGAAATCTAGTTCTGATGGTATTATTATCAACCAGTACGGTTATCATTTCCAGTATCGTTGTTTTCTTCATACTGATTATCCTATTGGTATCTGTACTTCTAGGTGCGAAGGCTAAGCTTTCTCCTAGCGGACCGGTTACCCTTAATATTAATGGCGAAGACCGCCAGGTAGATTCAGGGAATACCCTGTTAACCACCCTTGGTAACGAGAAAATCTTCTTACCCTCTGCTTGTGGTGGAGGTGGTACCTGCGCCATGTGTAAATGTCAGGTTCTTGAAGGTGGCGGAGAAATTCTTCCTACTGAGGTAGGTTACTTCACCCGTAAAGAAGTTCAGGAAGACTGGCGTTTAGGTTGCCAGGTTAAAGTACGTGGCGACATGAAAATCCACGTTCCTGAAGAAATCTTTGGTATCAAAAAATGGGAGTGTGAAGTAGTGTCGAACTACAACGTAGCTTCCTTTATTAAAGAATTTGTGGTTCGTTTGCCCGAAGGGGAGAACCTCGACTTTGAAGCCGGTGGTTACATTCAGGTAGATGTACCTGAATGTGAAGTAGACTTCAAGAATATTGATATTACCTCGCATCCACGTTTAGGTCGCGATCCAATGGACTTTAAATCGGAATGGGACAAGTTTGGTCTTTGGGATTTAAAGATGAAGAACGACGAGCCTTTATTCCGGGCGTACTCCATGGCTAACCACCCCGCGGAAGGAAACATTGTGATGCTTAATATTCGTATCGCTACTCCACCTTGGGATCGTGCTAAAAACCAGTGGATGGATGTAAATCCAGGAGTTTGTTCTTCCTATGTGTTTGATCAAAAGCCTGGTGATAAAGTAACGATTTCGGGTCCTTATGGAGAGTTCTTTATTAAAGATACAGATGCCGAAATGGTATACATTGGTGGTGGTGCAGGAATGGCGCCTATGCGTTCGCACTTGTTCCACTTATTCCACACCCTTAAAACCGGTCGTAAAGTAAGCTACTGGTACGGAGGACGTTCGAAACGCGAGTTGTTCTACCTCGATGATTTCCAGCAAATTGAGGAGGAATTCCCGAACTTCCAATTCCATGTAGTGCTTTCCGAACCTTTACCGGAAGACAACTGGGTAGAAAAGAAAGATGTTAATGACAAAGAAGGGGATGGCTTTACTGGTTTCGTTCACCAAGCGGTGATCGACCAACACCTGTCTAAGCACCCTGAGCCCGAAGAAATTGAATTCTATTTCTGTGGACCACCCATGATGAACGCTGCCGTTTTAAAAATGGTAGACGATTGGGGAGTACCTCCAGAGAATGTGAGTTTCGACGACTTTGGTGGATAATAAAAAAAGAGCGGCTGATCAGCCGCTCTTTTTTTTGCCTAGGCCTTGCGCGCTAATAAGTAAACCTTACTAATAATATAGCCAATAAGGCCATAGATAGTGGTTACCGAGGAAACCTTTAATCCGCCGGCTAGCATGGCAGCCGAAACGCCTCCCATCGCTTCGATGGCTTTAAAGGCTTCGAATAGTCCAATAAGCTGACCCAGCACACCAAGAGCCAAAGCTAAGAGTCCTGCTTCTTTAATAAGATGTCGGCCTTTCTTAGCGCTTAAGTCTAAAACAATACCCAAGAACATTACAATTTGGGCGATGCTGATGAGGCTCATAAATAAGGGGCCTCCCATTTGAAAAATCTCAATCATAACTGTGTAATTTTTGTTTCCTCAAACCTGCCCATTTTTAGGTATTGGATGCAAAGTAGAAACCCGTAATTAAGCGGTTAAATCCCGTAATTGCTTGTATACACTGCGATTTCGCTGCATATTTACGCTGTGAAGTTAGTACAACAAATCGGTTTCTGGTTGCTCAGCATAATTGTGATGAGCTTCGTGTATCAAAGCTTATTAGGTGGTTTTTGGGCCTCCTTTTTATTAGCCACCTTATTATTACCGGGTGCCACGGTAATGGTTTTTGGCTTGCAAAGATGGCGTCGTGCGAAAAGGGGCTTTTTATCCTGGTTGCATCTTTTTTATGTTTTGCTCTTTGCTTTTTACCTGGAGTGGTTGGGCATGACCGGGGCTTACTGGATCATCTTCGAATTGCAATTTGATAAGTTACCCAAGATTTTGGTCAATCCCTTTTTCTTGGGACTTTATATGTTCTTTTTCGCCTTGGTGCACGATCGCCTCTTTGGTCGCAAGAAAGTGGTGGAGCAAGCGAGCGAAGCTCCCATTTGGTTTGATTTAACCTCGGAGCGAAAACAAGTAAAAATCGACCTGCGGAAATTACTGTATATCGAAAGTCAGAACGAACGTTGCCTACTGGTAATGGAGGAGGAGCAGCTACCCACCCGCGAGCGTATTAGTCAGTTAGCTGCCCGCCTACCGGAAGGTCATTTGCGAATTCACCGCTCCTATATAGTAAACCCCTTAAAAGCGCAGGCTATTTCCAAGCAAGAGGTTTTAATCGGCGGACAAGAACTACCGGTCTCTCGAAGCTATAAAGAACAGGTGGAGGAGTATTTGAGGGGAGTAGAGTGATGAGACGTGAGACGTGAGATTTAAGATGTGAGACGTGAGATATGAGATGTGAGATTTGAGACGGTCGCGCTGCTCCCTTTTAGACTATTATTCTTTTTGGTACTATTATTTTTCTTCCAAAGAGACAATTGCGTGTTGCGGAAACTGTCGCCTTTGCGTACTTCGTGGTGTAAAGCGGGGTAGTTTTAGCCTGCGGCTATGCCTTCGGCAGAATCAAGACCAGTCGCGATGCTCCTTGTTAGAACTGAGATCGGTCGCGGTGCTCCCTTTTAGACTTTATTTTCTCTAGTTGTGCCTATTTTCTTCCAAAGGAAAAACTATTGTTGCGGAGGACAGTCCCCTTCGTGCGACGAAGGGGTGGATTCCGACATAGGTCGGAAGACAGTCCCTTCATTGCATTTCGGGATGTAATACGGGGTAGGATAGCCTGCGGCAGTAAAGAGACGTGAGAATTGAGACCGGTCGCGGTGCTCCCTGTTAGACTATTCTTTTTTAGAATACTAATGTTTTACTTCCATGGGAAAATCTTTTGTTGGGGAGACCGTCCCCTTCAAGGGTTGAAGGGGTGGCGAAGCCGGGGTAGTTGCCATATCAAGGACAATCTGGTTTTTCGAATATGGTAACCTTATTATGAAATTCTCAACAACTCTCTCCTTTCATTTTTTCTTGATCAACCGAGAGCTCTGCTCGAGCTCACGGATTCCATTGAAAATTAAAGCGAGATCCGTAACCGAGAGCTTTGCTCGAGCTCACGAACTCAATTGAATATAGATAAGGCGTTCGTAACAACGAAATTCGCCTTCGCCAAAGCTATGGCGAATTAATCCTACCGATGCTAATGCTATGGCAAATACTACCCGCCGCCGCTAAAGCTATGGCGGGCAGGAAAATCAAGGCTTGGAAGGTTCGCCTCTAAAATGTTTGTAGTCTCCTGTTTCGGTGCACAAGTTGGATTGCTTTTTTGGTAAGCTAACTCCGTTCCCTTTAACAGTTCTTCTCTTTCATTTTTGCTTGATCAACCGAGAGCTTTGCTCGAGCTCACGGATTCCTTTGAAAATTGAAGTGACATCCGTAAAAACGAAACATCCGCCAGAGGCGGACAAGAATAATCAATTGAGCTGGAAGGCAATTACTCTAAGGCTTGATGCCTTAGGGTACCACAGAATCTCAGGCCAGACCAGCCTGAGGAAATTCCTAATTTAAATTCTCTTATCTCGACCACATAAGAGTTAGGTTCTAGAAACTGCCTTTCGATCTGTTATTGCTGCCCAGCTCAAGAGGGCTCCGAACTTCAAACTTTGTCTTAGCAGAATTTTTCCCATGGTTTTAGTCATTAAAACATTGTTCCCATTTCCAAACTCATCAATAGAAGCATCCAGGCTTTCCTCAGTTATCATGAGGACTCTGCCGCGGGAGGAGAATTGCGTCCGCCTCGGGCGGAAGAAGCATGGAGCGAATAGGGCCGAACAGTTTTGCGGACGAAAGGGAGTAAAAACTCAGCTAGTCGTCTACTTCCATTTTCTCTGCTACCCTTCCTATGCCGTATACCTCCTCACAGAATTGTGGATATAAATGAAATCCCTTGGAATTCTAGTGCATCTATCGTGCATCGTCCACCAATCCACCAATTCACCAATTCACCAATCCACCAATCCACCAATCCACCAAGACTCAATACTTCACCCCACTTTCAATATCGTATTTATAGATGTCATCGAGGTTATTGGCATTATCAATTAGTTCGCGGTCGTGCACCAAGCCGGTAGCAATATCGAAGACCCAGCCATGGAGGAGAAGCTTCTGACCATCGGCCCAAGCCTGTTGCACGATACTGGTTTTAGCGAGGTTTTGTACTTGCTCCTCGACATTCAGTTCGATAAAGCGATTGATTTTATCCTCTTCATTACTAATAACGTCGAGCTCCGGACCGTGGAGACGGTATACATCTTTGATATTCCGCAGCCATTTATTGAGGAGGCCCAGGTTTCCATGTTCGAAAGCCGCTTTTACCCCTCCGCAGCCGTAATGACCGCATACGATGATGTGTTCCACCTTGAGTACTTGCACCGCATATTGCAAAACGCTGAGGAGGTTTAGGTCGGTGTGCACCACCATATTGGCAATATTTCGATGAACGAACATATCGCCCGAGTGGGTATCGGTAATCTCATTAACCGGCACCCGGCTATCGGAGCAGCCTATCCAAAGAAATTTAGGGTGTTGACCCGATGCAAGTTCTTTAAAAAGTTCGGGGTTCTTCTCTTGTTGCTCTTCAGCCCAAGCTTGATTTTGCAGGATAAGCCTTTTGTGTAAGTCCATAGGTTTGAATTAAATGTTTCGGTCGAAGCCTTGGTAAGTGAGGTGAATATTTCGGTCTTCGGCGGTATTCATAAAGTCGTTAAGTACCTCTTCAATATCGTGGTCGATAAACTCGGCCCGTTTGGCGTCAATCAGTACCTGAGCTCCTTCGGGGATTTGTTCGAAGTACTCTAAGATTAAAGCTTTGTTTAGGAAGGATACATCTTTATTAAGACGAATTAAAAAATGAGTACCATCCTTTTGGACCATACGCACTGAGCGCTGGAAGTTTGATTTCACTACGTAGAATAATCCTACCGCCATACCAATGCTAATGCCAATGAGCAGGTCCGTTAGTAAAATGGCGGCAATGGTAACGGCAAAGGGAATAAATTGATCCCAACCCTTTTGGTACATCGATTTAATGAGGGTAGGCTTCACCAGTTTATAGCCCACCACAAAGAGTACAGCGGCCAGCGCCGAAAGGGGTATGAGGTTCATGATATCTGCCAAGAAGATGATGCTCAACACAATCCAAACCCCGTGGAAGATAGCCGATAGCTTGGTTTGTCCGCCCGAATTCACATTGGCAGAGGAGCGCACAATAACGGCGGTCACTGGCAGTCCCCCTAAGAGTCCGCTCACAAAATTACCCGCTCCCTGAGCTTGCAGTTCACGGTTGGTGGGTGTTACCCGTTTTTTGGGATCCAGTTTATCGGTAGCCTCCACGCTAAGGAGGGTTTCGATACTGGCCACCAAGGCAATGGTTATGGCAATGACGTAAATCTCTTGGTTACTAAAGGCCGACCAATCAGGGAATTTCATTTCGGCCCAAAGTCCGGAAAGACTATCCTTACTCGGAATGGAAACCAGGTGCATACCACTTAGGGCCCATTCTGGTTTCATGCTTTGGAAGAGCGAATTGAGGCCAACCCCACTAAGCACCGCTAATAGGGCGGGCGGTACAATTTTAAAGAGACTGAACTTTTTAAAGAATTGCTGATCAAATAGAATCAGGATAAGGAGGGCGACGATGGTTATTAGAACGGCTCCCGTAGAGGGGTTTTGCACCGCCATGATGATTTCGGTAAAGGTATTCTCTTGGTCGGGTTGGAAGAAGGAAGTATCCCCTTCATAATCCTTATCATCGCCTAGGGCATGGGGAATTTGTTTTAGGATAAGAATCAGTCCGATGGCGGAGAGCATCCCCTTAATTACGGCGGTAGGGAAGTAGTAACCAATTACCCCAGCTTTAAAGGTACCCAGTAGAAATTGTATCACTCCGGCAAGCACTACTGCCAGCAGAAAAGTTTGGTAATTGGGTAAGCTGTTGATAGCATCGAGTACGATGGCAGTTAGACCCGCCGCCGGGCCACTCACACTTAGGGAGGATTTACTGATAAAGCCAACCACAATACCACCCACTAAGCCAGAAATTAGGCCCGCTAGGGGAGAAGCTCCCGAGGCCACGGCAATCCCTAAACACAGCGGTACGGCGACTAAGAAAACAACCAAGGAAGCGGATAAATCTTCCTTGAGGTATTGAAAGGTCATGGTATAAGATTTGGTTTTTAAAGCTAAGAAAATGCCTGCGTCCCACAAATCTTATTTTCTCCTTGCTCAATGGGCTAGTAAAGTGTTAGTTTTGCACTCCCAAAAGTGAATGGATGTTCACGGATATGGTCGCGTAGCTTTCGCCAGAGGCGCACAAGCAGCTTCGCTACACGACTAAAAACATAAAGGTCGCGTAGCTTACGCCAGAGGCGCACAAGCAGCTTCGCTACACGACTAAAAACATAAAGGTCGCGTAGCTCAGCTGGATAGAGCATCTGCCTTCTAAGCAGACGGTCGCAGGTTCGAATCCTGCCGCGATCACCAAGCCTTCAGGCCCCGCGCAGCGGGACCTTTTTTATTTCCCAAATCCAGCCAAGCTCGCTTAAGGCTGGGTTGGGAAATAAAAAAGAAGGCCTGAAAGGCCAGAAGGCTTGATGTAGCTCTTTAAAGCCGAATCAGGATCACGGAGTAATCCTGTACCCAATCCTGCCAAGCTTGCTTTCGCAAAGCTTCAGCGAAGCAAAGCTCGCTTGAAGCGGAAAGGTGGAGTCAATAAAAATGGGCCTGAAAGGCCAGAAGGCTTGATGTATCTCTTTAAAGCCGAATCAGGATCACGGCGTAATCCTGTACCCAATCCAGCCAAGCTTGCTTTCGCAAGGCTTCAGCAAAGTAAAACTTGCTTTCGCAAAGCTTCAGCGAAGCAAAGCTCGCTTGAAGCGGAAAGGTGGGGTCAATAAAAATGGGCCTGAAAGGCCAGAGGGCTTGATGTAGCTCTTTAAACCTGAATCAGGATCAAGGAGTAATCCTGTCCATACACTTGCTTTCGCAAAGCTTCAGCGAAGTAAAGCTCGCTTTCTCGAAGCTTCAGCGAAATAAAGCTTGCTTACAGCTGAGAGGCGGGGGAAATAAATAAGAAGCTGGCCGAAGGCCAAGGCCTTAGCGCTTTGGTGTGTATCTATTGAGCCAAATTAAGATTATGGAGCAACCCTGCAAATGCTGCCAAAATTGCTTTGAGGTTTTATGTCTTTAAGAAGGAAATAGGTATCTCTTAGATGAAGGGCAGTTTGCAAGATAATTCCTGGAATAGGGCTTTTCTACTTACCTTATTTGAGCTTTAAATCACACCATTGAAATAGCTTATCCCAATATGGGTATTTTCTCTATATTGGAATTAAACCCACATATATTCCAATAAATGGAATTATCCCAAAATTGTAAAAACATAAATATCTGTAAATCAGTCATTAAAGTTTTAGTCTTTCTTTTGGCATAAGATTGGCTCTCATGTTTGTAAATATTAAAAAAGACAACCATGAAGAATATATCATTTTTAGTAGCTATCGGAGCGGTATTGTTCCTGAGCTCATGCGAAAAGGACGTACAACAAGATTTCTCACCCTCATTCGATGGAGAGATGAGTACTTTAGTAGCGCCAGAAGGTTTCGATTGGAAAACCCATCAAGACGTTAAATTCGAGTTTCAGTCATCCCGATCAGGTCTTTTAGAGATTAGAAATGGAGAAGGCGTTTCCATACATAAGGCTTTTTTGAGCTCCAATTCCAAGTTGGAAATCGATCTAGGTCTAGCGGCGAAACACTCAAAAGTAAAGGTTATCTTCATGGGTGAAGAGTTAGAGTTGCCCGTTCGTGGAGGTACTGTAGTTCACAATTTCTAATCAAACTTTAAATATTTCTTTAGCTATGAAACTAAGAACATTTTATATAATCCTCATGCAAGTGCTTTTTTTAAGCACTGCTGTTGCGCAGAAGACTTGGATTGCTAAGCGAAACGGTAATTGGACCTCATCTTCAACTTGGCAAACCTCTGGCGGGGCCAGTGGTGCACCTAGTAAGACCGTAAATGGAACCAGCATAGTAATTATCCCTGATAACTACACCGTAACCATGAATCAGGATTTGATTCTTGAAGGTAGAGCTAAGCTGTTTATTCAAAACGGAGGCAAGCTAGTTATGGGTAACAGTGGTAATCCGGCACCAACTTTCACTATGAAGGATCAGAATTGTGAATTTCACATTAATGATGGAACCTATGAAAGTCGAAATCCAGGCAATGGCGGCAACATGCTTATTGAAAAAGGTACCATTGATTGGCAAGATGCCACAATTTACGTGAGTGGTAACTATGACTTTAAAAGTGACGTAAAGGATATTCTTATGGATAATGTGTGCTTACGAGTGGCACAGAATATTCTTTACGATGGAATCGCTTCATCTTCCAATAGAGCAGTAATGACCGATGTTTCTAAAGTTTCAGGATTATCCGGTACCGGAAATCTTACCATCAAAGGTTCAAGTTTCATTAATGCCAGTAACTTAAAGTTAAATGCTAATTCGAATACCTCTAACTTAGAGCTTGAATCTTCCAATATTACAGGTTCCATTTATTCAATAAGAGGCAAACAGAAGCTTAAAATCCAAGGAATGCAGGGGAATGCAAGCTTGGGCTATTATTGTACAAACGATTTAGATGGTAGTTTGAATGCTTTCTCTGGTTCTAAGACCAACAATTGCCAGTTAGCCTCAGATGTTTGTACTGGTCCTAATCCTTCTAGTCTCCCTCCAAGCGCTAGCGATGATGTAGCGACAACAACCATAAATACTCCTGTGGATATTGACCCGCTTATCAATGATGCAGCAGGTTCCACTCCTTTAGTTCCATCATCAATCACTTTTGTATCAGCAACAACTCCTCCAGCAAGTGAAGGCGTATTTAGTGTAAATAATGGGGTGGTAACCTTTACTCCTGCTTTAAATTTCACCGGTCAAAGCACTATATCCTATAGCGTTTGTGATCAGAATGGCCTTTGTGCAACCGCTACTATCACCGTTGATATTATTCCTGCTATTGAGAATTTATACCCTGCTACTGGCTTTGGGACTTTGGCTTACGAGGATCTTTGGCCTGCCCAGGGCGATTACGATTTCAATGATGCAGTAATCGACTACCAGTTTTTAGTGAAGACCAATAATTTGAACAATGTAATGGAGGTGCAAGCTACTTTTATTCTGAGGGCTTTCGGTGCAGGATACAGTAATGGTTTTGGTTTTCAGTTCAATAGCAATACGTTGACTGATGCGCAGCTGACTGCTACTGGGTCTGAACTATTTGAGAATTTGGTAACTCTTAAGGCTAATGGTTTTGAGGCGAATCAAAATAAACCTACCATCATTGTTTACGATAACACTTACAAATTGATGAAGCATCCAGGTTCTGGAATTGGTGTGAACACTACGGTTGGAGCTCCCTTCGTACAGCCCGATACCATTGTAATCAATATTCAATTCCCTAATAATGTGTTCTCTTACAACGATTTGAATATTGCTAACTTCAATCCATTCATTATTGTGAATCAAGATAGAGGTCGTGAAGTGCATTTAGCTAATATGGCACCAACCGCACTTGCTAACAATTCATTCTTTGGGACAGTAGATGATGACTCCAATTTGGGTTCAGGAAGTACCTATGTAAATGAGAATAATCTTCCTTGGGCTATCAACATTGTCGAGAGCTTCGATTATCCGAAAGAAAAAGTGCAAGTAACCGACGCCTATTTACGATTTGCTCAATGGGCCATCAGTGCTGGTGCGCAGTTTACCAACTGGTTTGAGGATCAGCCAGGCAATCGCAATACCAATAACATTTATCAAGACTGATAGAGGTTGTAGTTAAAGCTAAATCCCCATGATTTCGTGGGGATTTTTTTTGGGGCTCTTTTTCCATTTTGGTTGTTAGTGTATATGTAAGCCGCCCTAAACCCCATCACTCTTAAAGAGTAAAAACTGTTACAGTCCACTAAAACCAAAACCATCCCTTTACTTCTTTGATGAAAATGTTCCCAAATGCATTTAAGGGCTTAAAATTGTATAACTACAGCAACACTTGAACTTTAAATTTTAAAATCATGTTTCTACTGCTAGCCCGTCCGAAGCTTGGAAACCACCTTGCATTTGACCGACTTTCAAGATGAGGGGAGAGGAGAAATACCATTCTTTTGTATCTAAATCCAAGGTCGATATCGGGTTCTGCGCCTTGCATTGTAAGTAAGTAAAGGCCTACAATGGGGTTAAAATTTGATTCTTCATTTTTTCCAAACATATAGCTGTACCCGAAAGACATTCGAGCGGTATATTCCCATGGTTGGGATACGCGTCTTTGAAATTCTCCGCTCCCTTCAGCAAGAAATTCACTTGTTAGGACAGCATAATAGTTTAAGGTGAATCCTTTGTAGGATGCAGATAACCCGGTCCACATTTCTTTTTGATAGGAATCAACATTTACGACGGGGATTGTTATTCCTAATCTCCAATTTTTATTTGCGAAGTCTTGAGCTTCGGCACTGTTGAAGCCTAAGATTGCAACTAAAAGAACAGCAATAAATACTCTACTCATCTCTTTGATCTCAGTTATATTGGAAGGCACCGTAAATTTCCGAAATCCTTGTCTTTCATTTCTTTTTCAAATATTAGTGAAGCTTTTTGACAAACATGAACAGCTAAAAAGTGAAACCTACACTAATAGGATTTCCGCCAACTATCGAATCCCAAGCTAGCCCTTTCCGCCAAAGATCACCCCATTATCCAGATAATTAGCCAAACCGCTATCCCTAGTAAAGCATGCTTAGTACCTTCGCAGCATCCCAAAATTGCTTTGATTATGCAGAAGGTGCTTTACTCCCCCTTTTCCTTTCTCCTTATTTTTCTCTTTAGTGCAGCCATCCCCAAAGCTCCCATAGAAGGCCCTGTTTTTGTGCTCAACCAACAAATGCCCAATTACACTTTCACGGATCAATTTGGGGAATCGCATACCATGGATGCCCAGACCGAGCATCTGATTGTAGCGCTCGACAAAGAGGCCGCCCATGCGGTGAACGATTTTTTGGCCAAGCAAGACCCTAGCTATTTAGCAGAGCATCATATGCACCTCATTGTCGACGTGAGCGCCGCCCCGGGAATTATTCAAAAGATGTTCATCTTACCCGGACTTAAGGACTTTGAATACCCCGTTCTCATCTTTAGAGATGAGGCGGAAGCGGCTCCTTTCCGGATGGAGGTAAATCCCGAGAAGCTGTTGTCCGTAAGCCTGAAAAATCGAAAAATCACCGCCCTTAAGGAATATGAGGCCACAGAGGCTGGTGTAGAGTCGATGATGAAATCAATGAACTAACCCTCCTTGGTATCCAATAAGTTTGATTCTTCCTTCTTTTAGGTAGCCGTTTCAAAAGTGCCGCAAGCGGTTTATCTTTGAATATGGACTTTAATAATTATCTTGGCTTAGGACTTTCAATACTCGCTTTAATCCTCTCTATTATCGCCATCAGGTGGACCTGGAAAAGAAAGAGGTAATAAAGAGTGGAGCACTCTTTTAAGTAACTCCTACTATCAAAAAGGACAGAAACCAAGCTTTTAGTTCAAGTGAGTACTTTCGATTGCACCACCTTTTTACCATCGGTAGCCAAGCATGAATTGAAAGGAAACACCGTAATCCCAATCTGTGAAAAATCCACAATCATGGAAGGCATCGGTGGGAAGTTCCGAAACCATCCGATCGCTATAGAGTCCAAAGCTTAAATGGGTCCCCATAAAAAGCCCAGCATAACCTTGAACTTCAAAGCCATAACCAGCATTTCCATGTAGATATTGCTTAGTGGTTTGGTAGTAATTATAGATATCATTTTGTTGGTACCCTACTTGAGTTAAAAAGTAGAGGCTAAACTTGGTGCTACGCTGGTTGGGATAGTATTTGTAGCTGAGGCTAGATCCAATGCTGCGCTGATAATACCTATTAAAGGGGTTAAAAGTCAGTCCTAGTTCGAGCTGATGGCTTCCAAAATAATAAAGAACCCCCGGGCTGAGCAAAAAGGGAAACTCAGTGGAGTAGGTGCTACCGGTTAACACACCAAATCCTTGATTTTTAGTGATTGATTGGGCCTTCCCGAAAGCAGAAACTAAAAGCAAGGCTAGAATAAGTGTTTTAATTTTCATCTTTAGTAGTATTGAAGTTCATGTTCTACGCTTTGCACAATTCGGTTGTAAGTCCTTTCCAATTCGAGCCAAAAGATTTCTTTTCCGCTGGTGTTTACAAATTGTACAATCACCGCATCAATTTCAGGATGATAGCGCGCAATACTGGTATAGCCCGGTATCCAGCCCGTATGGCCGTATTCGTATATCGAGCCGTAAATCGCTTGCTCTTTGTTTGTAAATAAGCTTCCGTCAATCATGGCTCGAATAAACAGACCCACATCTTCGGCACTGGCCACCATCGAACCTCCGGGCAACACATGGTCCTGCGATTTTAGGTCGGGCTCCCAACCTAGTAAATAGCCATGCATTACCTGGTTAGTGTCAGCCTGATGGTAGAGGTGATAAGTATTTTTTAGGTCTAGAAAGTCCAGAATTTCTTTCTGTATATACTCATGGTGTGAGTAGCCCAAGCTTCGATCTAGTATTTCGCCAATTAAGAGGTAATTGGTGTTGGAATAAGCATAGTCTTTTCCAGGTTCAAATTCAGCGGCCTTATCGAAAATCAAAGAAGCCACTTCCAGGTAACTGTCCTTGGTATCGCTTTTAAAACCTGACTCGAAAATATAGTCGGGGATTCCACTACGATGCCTGAGTAACATGGCCAAGGTGATTTTAGAAGCATTGGCAATACGTCCTTTTACTTCGGGAATGAGTTCGTCCAAAGTCATATGTAGCGCTAAGCTATCTGCTGCCACTAATTTGGCCGTTGCGGCAGCTATGTAAAGCTTGCTTATACTGGCAATCTTAAATAAGTCCTGCGGCTGGGCTTCAACTTTTAGCACGCGATCGCTAAAGCCCGAAGCATAAAATAAAGAACCATCCGTTTTATTCACATAGGTGATGATCCCGTCAATGCCTCTTTCAACAGCCTGATGGAGTTCATCCTGCGTGCTGTTGGGGAAATATACCAGATCTTTCGAACAGGAGGCTAAACTGAAAAGGGCTAAGCCTAAGAATGCTAATCGATACGGTTTCATAATCAATACTTAGAATTGGCAAATAGGTTCTTATTCGAGCTCGATTGAACTCGAAAAAAAGTGGACTATTTGCTTAATGATTTACAGTTTTTGGATGCGGTGGGTTCCGTTTAGATCACCATCGAGTACTAGGATGTATAATCCCGGATTTAAATTTAATGCTATCCTTTTCGACTTAAAAGCCTCAATCTTAATTGTATGCAGGAGTGTGCCTTGCATATTGTAAATACGCAGCGTACATCTCCAATCCTTTCGAGCCTTGGTGTCAAGTATTAGGTAATCCTCAACAGGGTTAGGATAAATTTGGTAGCTATCTTTTTGCACTAAATATTGCGGAGTGGCAAGGCTAAAAGCGGTATCAAAATTAGGAATCCCGTAACCCATGGAGTCATTCGGAGAGGTGTAAAGGTGTGCAGATCGACGAATAAACCCAGCAATTTCTTCACTATGTCGACTAGGGTAGGCTTCGATTAAACAAGCGCCTAAACCCGCAACCACTGGAGCGGCAAAAGAGGTTCCGAATTCAATGTCTACTTGGCCTAATCCATTTACAATTGTGGCTGGAGCCGATTGAGCTAAGACATCTGGTTTAATTCTTCCATCCGCCGTTGGACCAATGCTTGAAGCTTGATCAAATAGGCCTTGCCAATTTACCCCACCAACGGTTAAAACCGAATCGCCATCTCCTGGAGAGAGGATGTAGGGATCTGCACTGGTGCCGGTGTTACCCGCAGCGGCCACAACCAAAATACCCTTGTTCGCAGCTATATCGGCTGCTTTGGTAATAATGGTGATATTTCCATCTAAATCGCTGTAGCTGATATTGAACTGAGCGTCATCGAAAGTCCTATAAGCAACCGAAGAGTTTATCACCTGTACGCCAACACTATCGGCAAATTCTGCGGCCATTACCCAATGATCCATTTCTATAGGTCTTTCGTGGTGGATGTTTTCGGTAGTAAAGAGCCAGTAATTGGCATGAGGAGCGGCACCCACAAAAGTGTCGGGGACATTCGCGGCCATAGTGGAAATTACTCCTGTTCCATGATCTCCCCAGCCTGAAAACACATTACTGTTTTTAGTAATGAAATTATAAGCGCCTAAGAGTCGGCCGGAGTTTCGTAAACTATCAAACATAGTAGCCTGCATAAACCCTTCGAAACCGGCATCTATAATCGCAATGTTTACCCCCTTTCCAGTGCAGCCGCGTTGGTGTAACAGGTGACCGTTTAACATTTGCAGCTGGCCGCGGGCATAACCGTATTCTAATGTATCTCCTTGCTGTTCGATCGAAGCAATTCCAGCAGAATGTGCTTTAGGAAACTCAATTCTTTTCACAAAAGGTAGGGCTCTAATTAGCTCTGGATTGGGGTGACTGATATAAACATAGTTTAGCCATTTGGACTGGGCTAAAAATTGTGCTCCCAATTCTTGCAGGGCCTTCCGGTACTCTGGCGCTATTGCCAGGTCGGTTTTGTTGATGGGAATTCCTTGTAAGGCCCTTCGCTCAATAGCAGATTTGGAAAGGAAAGCTTGAGGGTTGCTTAATAATTGAACGTTAGAACCTTTGTCTTTTAAATAGACTCTAAATTTTAGGCCTTCTTGTGCATTTAGTATTGGGCTCAGACTTAAGGTCAGGAATAAAGTTAGAATGTTTTTCATCTTTAGGTCTTTAGTTGTTCGTTTTACAAATGAGATTAAAGAATCTTACTGCTCTCGCTTCAGGATTTTCATGATTCTTCGTCGGGCCGACCTTAAATAAGACCAATGAATAGGTCCGCTGCTATTCATAAAGATGACCACTACGGCATCCATTTCCGGCACATAGTTAGCCATACTAATGTAACCTGGTAAATGCCCAGTATGCTCTTTAGGATAAACATAAACTTTCTCCTCCGCTTCATTTAGTAAAGAGCCATCATTTAAAGCCCGCAAGAAGATAGCGACATCCTCTGCTGTGGCAATCATAGATCCCCCTGGATGGATATGATTTTGATCCTTTAAATCGGCTTGATAACCTTCGTAGTAACCACTCATTAAACTCGCCGTATCTACTTCGGATTGCTGATTAAAGGTGTGTTTTAGACCGAGGGCTTGGATGATAGTAGTATCGATGTATCGGTGATGAGAATAGCCTAAAACGCTATCCATAATGGCGCCTAATAAAAGATAGTTGGAATTGCTGTAGGCGTATTTTTCGTTGGGTTCAAAGTCGGCCTCAAGTCCGTAGAGTAGTTCAATGGCTTGCTTATTATTGTCGAACAATCCATCCTTAGCATAATCGGGATGAAACACATAATCAACTATTCCACTACGGTGCTCAATCATCATTCGAAGGGTGATTTTTTCGGCATTGCTTACCTTTTCCTTTAGAGAAGGAAGCAATTCGGCCAAGGTATCATCAAGCGAAAGCTTACCAGCGGCTATTAGCTTAGCACAGGCTGTGGCCATATATAGTTTGCTGATGCTGGCAATCTTAAATAAGTTTTGGGCATCCGCTTTTTCCTTGGTTTGCCGATTTTTTAATCCTACGGCATAGTTGCGTGGTTCTTCGCCTTGCTTTTCGATGTGAACAATCACTCCCTCAATGTTATAATCTAACATCTGTTCCATTTGCTCTGGAACGGTATCGGGGATTGGCGTAAAAAATAGCTTCAGTAAAAGGAAGGGGACAAATTGATGAATAGACACAATACTGGCAATTATTAAGGTGATTCCTAAAATTCTTTTGACTTTGTTTTGGTTTTTCTTTGTTTTCATAAGCTGCTAGTCGATTGAAGCCCTTTCGTCGCCCGTTCTTTAGTTTTATACTTTAATCCAAACAAGGGACCCAGGAAGGTAATTCGCTTAATGATCAGCTCGTACAAGCCAAAACAAAATGTAAAGCTTAGGAAGATGATTAATGCAAATTGAACCAAGGCCGGCAAGGCAGTGGGTAGGACCACCGTCGCAACTCCGTACATCACAAACATGTGAATGATATAAATCGGGTAGGCAGCTTGGCTTAAGTAGCTCAAAACCTTGCTGGGTTTATTTAAATATTGATGGGCTAAGCCGAAAATGCCAAATATCCAGAGATTGGATTCAACCGCTAGTAAAGCTTGCGGCCATGCAAAAGGAAAGAGGTATAAGCGCAAGAAATACAGCAAGCCCGCAACCACGAGGTAGTAGTACTTTCCCTTGCTAATTGTTTTCCAAAAGCTATCACCCGTATAAACTAGGATAAAACCAAAAAGGAAGGCTAAGAACCCAATAGCGTAGCCATGTAAGGTTTGGGCATAAAGTGAAAATATATCTGGTTGAACGATTAAGACCTCCAGTACGAAGAAAGGAAGGACTAGCAGGGGCCCCCAAGGTTTATGCATTAAGCGAATTAATAATCGGCGAAAGAGATTGTTTGGATTTTTTATAAGGTAAAAGAATAGGGGGAAGAGCAGGGAAATATAAATTAGGATATTCCCTAAAAACCATAAGTGTGCGGGTTGCGCTTGGTAATTTAAAGGTAGCTGATAGAAATTTTGAAAGAATAACCAATGCAAGGGCACGATAGCAAGGATTCCAAAAACGAAAGGCAAGCCAATTCTTAAACCCCGATCTATTAAAAGCTGCTTAATGTTTCGTCTTTGTATGGCAAAAAAAACACCCATCCCCGAAACGTAGAATAAGATTGGAATGCGCCACACATTTAACATGGTCATAGGTTGCCACAGTCCTTCATGTAATTGCTCGCTGCGCATAAATCCAATAAACAGGGCCCAAGGCTGAAAAATGATGGCTATATGGTAGATTAACAGTAATCCTATGCTAATTACGCGTAACCAGTCGATGTCGTATCGTCTCTCCGTATTCATAATTAATCTTTTGCTTTTTAATTGGGGATAGGGCATGATGCTTATTGCAGCATCATGCGGATTACGGGCCTTGTTTTCTCAAGCTCAGCCAGATCAAGCTCCAAACCCATTGGGGCCAGCTGTTCTTGAAGCATCATATATACAGGCTTCAAATCCTCGAATGGAGTTTGCATTGACTCTGCAGCGGTTTGGTTAAAATTGTTTTTGATGGTTTTATCCACCTTGGCATTGATGAGAAGCTGCACTATTTCAATTCTACCAAAGAAGGCAGCCGAATGTAAGGCAGTAGCCCCATCATTGTTAGTAGCGTTTAATTGTACATCAGCCTCGACAAGCAACTCGGCAATTTTAATTTTATTAAATGTTGCCGCAGTAATTAATGGAGTGGAACCGCTAAAAGGGTCCTTTTGGTTTAAATCGCTACCATAATCTATATGGGTTCGAACGGCCTCAATATTATCGGTAATTACGGCCGTGGCTAGATCAACCTTTGGTTGTATTTTATTTTCCTCACTTGTTGCGTTTTCTACACAGGCAGTTAAGAATAGGCTCATCATAAAGATGAGTAGGCCAAAACTGATTAATTTCTCTTTTCTCATAGTTTTAAGATTTGTTGGTAATTTTTAACTGGGACAAAGAACTATCAGAAGTGGAATACACGATAAACACTGGTGCAGCCAAGAGTGTAAAGTTTTCGATGCAGGCTATTAATTATGATGCAGCAGTATAAATTATGACGCATTTAGAGGTTCAAGCGACGAAATTGGCCCTAAAGGGATACCTTTAGAAAGAATAAATTTGCCCAAGCCAAACCAAGGAAATCAATGTCTCAAGATGCCCATTATTCGGATAGTTTTGCCCTAAGAGCGAGAGGTCTTGTATTGGAGCATCTTTCCAACGAGAATTTTGGGGTATCCGAATTAGCGGAGCAATTGCATATGAGTCGTTCCAGCTTACTTCGCAACATTAAAAAGGAAACTGGTCAATCGGCAAGCCAATTTATTCGAAGCATTCGATTAGAAGAGGCGGCAAAACTGCTGAAGGAAAGCTCCCTCACCGTTTCTGAAGTTTCCTATCAGGTTGGCTTTAATAGCCCTTCTTATTTTATTCGATGTTTTCGGGAAGAATACGGACATCCGCCGGGGGAGTTAAGTAAAATTGAGATTCAGAACCAAGAGTCCAATCAAAATTTAGATACCACCGAGATACCAGAGTCCTTTGCTGAAAATGACCCTCGGGAGAAGAGCCGTAAAGCAGGAAAAGGACTTTCTAAACCTAGTCTGCTAGTCTTAGGTACATTGTTCATAGTAGCTTTGCTTTCTTATGTCTTTTTTGGCCTGGTGCAAAAACCACACGAAGACTTAGAAAAGTCGATTGCCGTACTTCCCTTCAGCAATGAAAGCACCGATTCTTCTAATGCTTATTTTGTGAATGGTTTGATGGAATCGACCTTAAATAAGCTTCAAAAAATCGCGGCATTTAGGGTTGTAAGTCGAACTTCTACCGAACAGTTTCGAAACTCGAAGTTGGGAGCCGCCGCAATCGGGGAGACCTTGGGAGTGAGTTATTTAGTGGAAGGAAGTGGGCAAAGAGTTGGCTCCAAGGTTCGTCTTACCGTTCAGCTTATTGATGCCGCAAATGATAAACCGGTGTGGTCGGAGCAGTATACGCGAAATTTAGAAGATGTATTTACGCTGCAAAACGAAGTGGCCGCAGAAATTGCCAAGGCGATTGAAGTAACCATAAGTCCGAAGGAGCAAATTCAGATTGATAAACAACCCACCGAGAATCTGGAAGCTTATGATTTTTACTTGCAAGCCTTGGAGCCTTTTAATTGGCAAACGAAAGAGGGATTATTAAAAGCCATTCCACTCTTTAAAAAAGCGATTGAAAAGGATCCCGAATTTGCTTTAGCTCACGCCAATACTGCCATCGCATATTATTATCTCGATTTATATCAAAGAGACAAAAAGCATATTGATGAATTAAACAATTATGCTGATAAAGCCCTCTTGTATGACCCTAAGCTTACCGAAAGCTTGGTTGCTAAAGCACTTTACTACATTCAGGTTGAGGACTTTAGATTGGCCTTGCCACATCTTGAGAAAGCTTTAGAATACAATCCCAACTCCTTTTCGGTCGTACAGATATTATCGACTCTTTATGCTTTTAATATACCTAACACGGCAAAATATCTACAGTATGCTTTAAAAGGTTTGCAACTAAATAAGTCATTACAAGACTCAATCCAAAGAAGCTATTTATTGGTGCATCTAAGCAATGCTTTCCTTCAAGCGGGTTTTATGGATCAATCGCTTAAGCATATCGATAAGGCAATTGCTCTTTATCCTGAGAATCCTTATGGGCCGCTCCTCAAGACCTTTGTTACCCAAGCTATCGACGGGAATTCCAATCGATCGCGGCGCCTCCTAAAGCAGGAGTTGGCCAAGGATACCAATCGCATAGAAGTACTGCAGGAGTTAGGAACCCAATACTATTATAGGGAAGACTATGATAGTGCCTTTTACTATTTTAGGAAGGTGGTCAATCAGCGCGAAGCCTTAAACTTAGACCTCTTTAAGGCGGAGAACTTAAAAATTGCGGTGGTTTATGAGCGGCTTGGAGAACAGGAACAAGCACAGAAACTTTTTCGAGCTTATGCCAATTTTTACCAGGAGGATGAAACTGTTTACCAGCACTTTTATGAGGCCTTGGATCACTTTCGGAAAAAAGAAAAAGAAGAAGGTTTAAAGGATTTAAGAGCTTTTGCCGCAAAAGAAAATTACCAATACTGGATTATTGTTTTTCTCAAAGCTGATCCGATTCTAAAGGAGTACCAGGCTGATCAGGAATATCAAGAAGTACGGGATTTAATTGTGCGAAGATTTTGGGAAAACCAAAAGCGCTTAGAAGAAGACCTTCAAAGTAAAGGTTTGCTTTAAACCCACCTTAATTCTCCTAATTTGGCGAATCTGCCAAGTTTTTTAGGACTCCTGGCCTAGGCTAAAATTTTTGATCTAAAGTAGAGGGGCTGCTAGTGAGACGTGGTCTCCCTTACAATTTCTTAAACAAGCGGCTTCCCTTTACCTTCATGCCTTCTAATTCCAGTAAATAAAGTCCACTAGGGAGGAACTGCACATCAATTTCGGTTTGGGACTTTAAGGTTCCTTGGCTTAGCATGCGACCATCCAAACTTCGAATCGAATACTGCCCTCCTTCACCTTCTAATCCGCTTATTTTCAAATAGCTCTTGCTAGGATTGGGGTAAATCTGCCAATGCCGTATAGGGCTTTCTATATCTGCAATGCCAATTGCCCCTGTAGCAGGGAATAGTTGGATGAGCAATTCGTCTAAAGTCGCTCGCCATAAGCCCCAGCTATGACCTTCTGAATACTCATTAAAGTATTTATAAGGAATTTGTCGGGATTGTAAAGTATCTCTTATACGGTTCCATACAATGGGCAAGCTTCCTTCATAAGTTCCCCAAACACTGGCGAAAGCTAAATCCGAATGCTGAGCGGTATCGAGCATCCAAAGCGCTTCATAATTATTAGGCCAAAAGGCCCCGGAATGAAGTCCAGCCTTGAAAAACACATCCGGTCGACTGTAGGCTATCAAAGCGGAAATATTGCCGCCAAAGCTGGCTCCAATGCTCGCCCGCTGACTGCTATCATCAATGGTCGAAAAGCGTGCATCTACCCAAGGTACGAGTTCGTACACAAAGAAATCGCGATATAGCCAGCGCTTGCCTTGTGCATACTCCTCATTGCGGTTATTCGGTTTAACGAACACGGCAATTAGGGGTTCAATTAAATTACTGTCAATTAGGTTGTTGAGGATGTTAAAGCCATCAGCCAAGTTTAAATACTCGGAACCATCGTGGAAATAAGCGCTGGGGTAGGATTGAGTACTGTCGTAATTTGGAGGAAGGTATACCCATACTTGATGACTCGCATTTAAATGGCTACTTGCAACGGAATAGGCGGATAAGCTCCCTTTAGGCACTCCGGGATAGTCTTCAATTTCCCAAGGCTGCACATACTGAGGCATGGCCAGCTCGGAATTAGGTCCAAAGCCACCACTTACTTGGGCGGGATTATTTGGGTCTAAAATCCAATTAGAGCCATTGGTAATAAATTTATAGTCCAAACGAGCATTGGCCTCATAGACCTCACTAGCAAACCAAAAGTTGGTAGAGCTAATATTCTGTAAAACAATCTGGCCCGCAGACCATCCATTCATATCTCCTGCCACCTCAACCGAATTGAAATTCCCTGTAATGATAAAATGAGCGAGGGTGTCGTTTTCCAATAAGGGTAATTGCGGATTCGCGAGCATAAAGCTATCCACCATCGCCTGCCGCAATGGAGGGGCTGCGTTTTGAGTGTTGTTTACGAAACCAGCAAAGGTTTGGGCAAGAGCGTACTGACTGATCAGCGTAAGAAGCAGAATACGTTTTAACATGGCCATATAAAGTGCGAAAGGTAAGGGATAAATGGAAGGTATTGGTACCGGGCTGTAAATCCATAAGCTTGATTTAATCCTAGGTTGGAATTCTTTTTTGACCCTTTGCGATACGATGACTAAGTCAAGTGCCAGTCTTTACTAAGTGGCGGAGCATTGCTTTAAGGCATAGACTACCTTTCCCGAAAAATTGAAACAAACATTTCTCCTAGCATGGCTCACCCTAAGTAGTGGCCTGCTTCAAGCTCAGGACCTCAGTGTAGAATCTTCAATGTTCGGGGTTCAAAGCAATTTCTTAGGCAATTATGCCTATTACGAAGTGAAGCTTAGTCCAAGTACAAGCCTCCGCAGCGAATTGGCTTTAACCGGAGGGGTTTGGACTTTTAGTCGTTTACGCCCTTTAACCTACATGGTTACCTCGGCGGTTAACCTCGAACCGCGCTGGTACTATAACCTCCAGAAACGGACGGCCAAAGGGAAGAGTATCGCTAACAATTACGCGAATTACTTTAGTCTCCAAATGGGTTTTCAGCCCGACTTTATGGTACTTGGCAATGTAACTTCCGAAGACTCCGTTATCGTTCCCTATGCTACCTACGTTTTTCCTACTTGGGGAATGCGTAGAAGAGTAAGCACCCATTTCAATGTGGAGTTTGGTGCTCGCTTGGGATATATCTACGCCTTTTCGGATAAAAAGGATTTTATAAATATTGGTCGGATGAGCTTAAGGGGCTTTATTAGGTTGGAGTATTTGTTTTAGGTCTTTATTGAGGTTAGGGGCCTTACTAAAAGCAGGATCAATCTTTCTTGGTTTCCATACAGGCCTTAAATTGCAGGCTCCAAGCATTATAACATTCCACCATGCCAACCAACCGCCTTTTTGCCCTCCTTTGTCTCTTCAGCACCTTTATTATCTATTTCGAATGGGGGACTGATCAGCAAGAATTTCTAATTGAAATGGAAGGAGAGGTCCTCCTGAAATCTTTCGAACAACCAAAGAGTGTACTACATCCGCTCATTATTTTTCCCTTAATTGGACAGCTACTTCTGGTGTATATCGCAATCTATCCTCAAGCACGACGTATCCTGCCCATCTTGGCCCTTAGCTTATTCGGAATCTTGGTGTTTTTTGTCTTGCTCGCAGGTGTTTCGGGAGGCAATACTAAAATGATTCTCTTTGCTTTACCCTTTGTTTTCCTTAGTTCTTGGTGGCTGATAAAGCGAAAAAAGCAAACTTAGAAATCCAAAAGTCCAATCCCCTCGTACATAACTATAATTAAAGATTATAGAGATGCGTGACGGACTACCAAAGGGGCGAAGCCTCGATTATTTTAGCGCGATTGATCACGACCAAGAAGCCATTATTGTAAGGGTGAGAGGATTGGTAGCTTCTTATGATTTGGCAGACCTCGAACGGAAATACCGCAAGCTGGCTTTGGAAAAAGGCTATGTCTTGGTGATGGACTGCTATCAAGCGCATTTAAATTTTGATATCACCCAACTGTACCTTTGGTTTAAACAATTTTACGATGAGGAAATCGCGGAAGATAAACGCTTGCTCGAGGCACGCATCATTTTTTTAATCCCCCAAGGGAATTACGAAGCGGAGAAAATCAATATAGCCTGGTCGTCCACCTTTATGAACTCCATTGCCCTTACCAAGCCTCTATCGGCGGTGCAGGAGTACATTGCCTCCCGACCTTATGGCTTTTGGCAAACCGCCTAGCTTAGGTACTGATGTAAAACCCTTCTTAACTCGGAGATTTCGATTGGTTTAGAAAGGAAGTCATCCATACCAGCTTCGATTACCTTTTGTTTGGATTCGGAAAAAGCATCTGCCGTAAGGGCCACCACGGGAAGTCGGTTCTTTAAATGATGGGCTTCGTAATTACGCCAATCCTTAATGGTGCTAATACCATCCTTTATCGGCATCTGAACATCCAAAAAAACCAGATCGTATTCGGCCTTTTCCAACTTTTCTAAAGCGAGCTGACCATTATTTACCATCTCCAATTTCGGTGACCATTTCTCTAGCATTTTTTGCAGCACCAACTGGTTCATCAGATTGTCCTCGGCCACTAAGATGCGCTTGCCTTCAACCATGGAAAGGTCTCGCGACCAGGCCTTATCAATCGGGGCATTCTCTTTATGATTTGGGTCATAATTAAAGTCCAGTTCGAATTGGAACTTGCTTCCCTTTCCCGGTTCGCTCTCTACCCAAATTTTTCCGCCTTGACCTTCAATAAACTTTTTGGTGATGGTAAGCCCCAAACCGGTGCCACCGAACCTCCGAGTGGTATCATCACCCTCTTGGGAGAAACTTTCAAACACCTTATCAATTTTATGGGCTGCTATGCCAATGCCACTGTCTTCTACACTAAATCCGACTCTTAACTGACCTTCCGATTTTTGCAAAAGTTTACTGTGCACATGGATATACCCAGCAGTGGTAAATTTCATCGCATTGCCCACCAGGTTGAGGAGTATCTGGTTCAATTTAACCCGATCACCCTCTACAATTCGAGGAATGGCCTCATCTAAATAAACCTTAAAATCAAGGCCAATTTCGTTAGCTCTAAATTCAAAGGTTTGCTGAATGCCATTAACCAAGTGACGGAAGTTGAAGGGAATTGACTCGAAGGTGATCTTTCCGGCTTCAATCTTCGAGAAGTCCAAAACTTCATTAATAATGCCCAATAAACTATCGGCCGAGTACTTCATACTTTGCAAATAGTGACCTTGGGAACGGTTGTGGTCCTCGTTCATCAGGATATTGGTAAGCCCAATGATGGCGTTTAGGGGGGTGCGAATTTCATGACTGATTTTCGATAAAAATTCCGATTTAGCCGAGGTGGCCTTTTGGGCAATATCCCGCGCTTCAATCAGCTCCAAGCGATACTCTTCGCTATTGGTAATATCGAGGGAATAGCCAATAAACATCTCGATTTCATCCTGGTCGTTAAAGAGCGGCACCAGGCGCCTCAGCAAATAAATATCCTTGCCGTTCTTACTAAACTTCTCGGTCCATTCCGAAACTTTAAGGGTATTACGAACCTCCTGGTATTTCGAAAAACGCTGTCGGGCCAGGTCCATTGAGATATTGCGATACTCACAGTAATCAAAGTCATTTTTACCAATAAGCCACTCGCGGAGCTCGGGATCCTTAATGGCATTCTCACTAATAAAAAGGTATTTCTGATTGCGATCGGCCACCACAATTTCGGCCGGAACCTGATTGAGGATTGATTCGTAAAAGTTTCGCTGCTGCTGAATCTCCTTAGCTCGGCGCGATACTTTTTGCTCTAAACTTCGGTTGAGCTCCTGCAACTCAATATTGGTTTGATATAATTCCAGGGCACGGTCTTCCAAAAGCCGCTCGGCCTCCTTGCGTGCCTGCTTTTCCCGTTGCAAGGCTCGTTCTAAGATTCGAATTTTATTTTCCAGCTCTTCCACTTACGAAAGCTTAAATTTTACCGCTGAGCCATCCGCTTTAAGCAATTCCTTTTCCACCTTTAAATCCGTCTCATAGTGCTCCGCCGCCGCCTCAATTAAACCTAGCGCTAGGTCCGACATCTTGCGTTCGGAGCGATATATTAAGGTCATCTCAGCATCGGAACGCTCGGCTTCAAAGCGCGGTAGTTCGGCATCGGGGTAAAGCTTTTTTACCTCCACATGAATGTGATTATCAATTTGCTCCAGTAGGTCAAAGGGATGTTTAACTTCGGCAAAAAAGCCAGGATAGTTCTTGTGAAAGGTTTGAAACAAATGGCGACCAAAAACATTAAGTAGGTCTGAAACAGGAACCTTGGTGAGCTCACTCAGGCGAACCACCATCGACACCATCTCACTATGTGGATAGGTGCCTACCGCGGTATAACTTCCGCCCGAAGGTAATTCGGTACTCTCAATCAGCTCGTCTACAAGCTCCAGCCCAAACTTTTCCTCTACCAAGTCTAAAAACTCTGAAAAAACAATACCCTTCATCGCTAACTATTTACAGCAATTTAAGGAATAATCGAACTGCTTAGGGCTGGCAGGCCAAGAAATTCCCTTTCGGAATATTCTGCCAGAATTTCCTAGAAGGCCTGTATTTTCAATATTATTTGCCAACTTGGTGCAAGCAATTCCATTATGATTATCACCAAAAACTTTTCGCTGTGGCGCGTGCTGCAATTCTCGGGTCATCACATTCCCTGGCTCAGCATTTGGATGAGCAGTGTCGTACTTCTATACCAGTATCATCAAGATCATTGGATGTTCATTCCCTGGCTGCCTGTCTCCATCATTGGTACTGCGGTAGCCTTTTATGTGGGCTTTAAAAACAACAGTGCTTATGACCGCATGTGGGAAGCTCGAAAAATTTGGGGGGCCATTGTGAACAGCAGTCGGGCCTGGGGCAGCATGGTGCTTAATTTTACTGGTACGCAGTTTAATGGCCAGCTATCAAAAGCCGAAATTGAGGAAGAGCAAACCACTTTAATTCGTCGTCACATCGCCTGGTTATACGCCCTACGCAGTCAACTCTTAGTAGCCACTCCCTGGGAGCATTCCGTGCAAAGGGGCATGGTAGGAATTTACGCTCGACGCTATCAAAAACGGTTTGGGGTTGGTTTGGTTGATGATGAGGTGACTCGCGTGGAACTGGAGCAGCTTTTAAAACCTGAAGAGCATGCGCGCTTGATTGCCGTTCAAAACACGGCCAGCCAAATCATTCACGAGCAAGGGAAAGACCTTAGTAAACTGCGGACTAAATTGGCTATTGATGATTTCCGCCATATGGAATTGCAAAAAATGCTTAACGACTTTTACATTCAACAAGGGAAATGTGAGCGGATTAAGAAATTCCCATTACCCCGTCAGTATGCCAATATGAGTTTCATCTTTGTGGGCATCTTTGTTTTTTTAATGCCTTTTGGTTTAGTGCCTGAGTTTGCCAAATTTGGAAGCTATGGCGCCTGGATGTCGATACCCTTTTTAGTTTTGGTAGGATGGCTTTACGTGGTGATGGAAATTGTGGGCGACTACTCTGAAAATCCCTTTCAAGGGATGGCCAATGATATTCCGATGTTATCTTTATGTCGAACCATCGAAATTGACCTGCTGGAGATGTTAGGCGAAACAGATTTGCCTCCGGCTATAGAAGCTAAAAAAGGTATCTTAATGTAAATGATGAAAAAGCTATTTCACTACCTCTCCTTTTTGCAAATTCCAAGCTTTGCGATTGCCCTCTTTTACTATTTACAGCCCCTATGGATGCCCGATCATCCCTTGGAATCGGTGAATAAGGGCTTACTTTTTACCGGTTTGGCCTTGAGCTTTGTTTCCTTGGTGGAAATGAAAAAACCATTGGAAGCCCGAATTCGTAAAATGCTTCTTTTTCTTTTATTGCCTCCGATTGTTTTCATGTTCAGCATTTCGGCCTATTGGCTCATCTATTATCCTGAGGCTATGAGTTTTGCAAGTTCGCTTATGGTTTTAGCGATTGGAATGCTCTCCATACTTAAGCTTTTGGCAGTAGAAAGCGCGGCGGAAAGTCCCGCCAAATAAGGCGAATCTCTTATCTTCGATTTTAATTAGTAGCCCCCTTATGAGTCCATTACAAAAGGAATTTGAAGCGTTCTTTAGTAATCCCAATCCCCTTTGTGAGTTCATTAAAAATATTGCCAACGATGGTTTGGCCATTTTAGAAGTTGGTGGTAAACAAGACTTTTGGGCCAATGCCAATTTTTGGTCTCGATTAAACTATACGGAGAAGCAAGCCGCTAAGGAGGCGAAATCGTGGAAGGAGCTCATTCACCCCGACGATCGCCATATGGAAATGCAGGCTTATCGAAGCCTTGTTTATCGGGAGTCGGGCGCTAAGTACGATCCGGTATTACGATTGCAAAAACGCAATGGTGCCTGGGTATGGATGCGCCTACAGGGTGTATTTTTAGAGGAACCGAATCCCCGGGTTTTAATTGCCTTTACCGAGATCACAGACCTCAAGCATAAAGAAGAATTTCTACAGCATTCTTCCGAAATGGCACGCATTGGTTTTTACGATTGGGATATCAAGGGGAAATCCCTCTACTGGAGTCCGGTCACCCGCGAAATCCATGGTGTGGAGGCCAGCTATCAACCTGATTACCGCAATGCGATTAAGTTTTATAAAGAAGGTCGCTCTCAACAAAAAATAACGGAACTGGTGGATCGGGCCCTGCATTATGGGGAGCCTTATGATGAGGAACTCCAAATTGTAAACTCCGATGGACAAGAATGCTGGGTGCGGGTAATTGGTATTCCCGAACTGCAAGACGGACGGGCCATCCGCATTTACGGCCTCTTTCAGGATATAGATTTAAAGGTCCGAACCGAGAAGGCGATTCGATCCGAAAGGGAACTCTATCGACAGGTTTTACAAGGAGCAAATGTGGGCGCCTGGGACTGGGATGTAGATTCGGATCGGATGACCCTCAATCGGAAGGCCGCTGAACTTTTGGGTTATGATCTGGAAGTAATGCGTCGCGAAGGTCAAGTCTATTGGTTCGATTTGTTGCATCCCAACGATTACGAAAGAGTTTGGCGAGAGCTTAAAGAGTACTTAGTAGGTGCTCGAGATGAGTTTAATACGGAAGCCCGTTTGCGCGGAGCGGAGGGCAACTATCGTTGGTTAGCCATCAATGGTAAATTGTTTCAGCCCGACTTACATTTCGAACGTCCCCGAATCGTGGGGATTTGGCGCGATATTCACTACGAAAAAGAAAAGCTTTCCTACCATTCTACCTTTATACAGGAAGCTCCCTTGGCTATTGCCATGATGGATACTAAAATGCGTTACATCAATTGCTCTCATAAATGGCGCACCGATTATGGTTTAGAGGAGCAAGCCATAATTGGGATGAGTCATTACGAAATCTTCCCTGAAATTTCGCAAGAATGGAAAGAGCTGCACCAACGCTGTTTAGCGGGCGAAGTGCTTCGTAAGGAGGAAGACCTTTTCCTTAGGGCTGATGGACGGAAGCAATGGATTCGCTGGGAAATTCGCCCTTGGTATGATGGTAATGGCGATACCGGTGGCATTATCATGTATACGGAAGATATCACCCAGCACAAGAAGGATCAGGAAACCTTGGCCCGAACCCAAAGGGCCTTTGAAGCGAATTTTAAAAATGGGGCCATTGGCATGGCCATTATTGGTCCCGATGGTAGCTGGAAGCAGGTTAATGAAAAGCTATGCTCCATGCTTGGCTATAACGAAGAAGAGTTAAATTCCAAAACCTTTCAAGACCTAACGCATCCCGAAGACTTAGAAAAAGACCTCGCTTTGCTGGCCGATCTAAGCACCGGTAAAATTTCCCATTATCAGATGGAAAAGCGCTATTTCCGCAAAGACGGTAGCATTCTTAAGGCCTTATTGGCTGCGGCTGTGGTTCGAAATTCGGATGGCAGCGTAGAGCATTATATCTCTCAAGTGATTGAGCGCGATTAAAAGAATCCAGCTCATTTGTCATACTGATTTGATAATCAGTAGCTTTATTGATATTTGCAAGGATTTAAAATTCTTTGAAGGCCTTTCCAACCTCTATGGAAGTAGAGCCGTCTAAGAAGCAGAAATGAAACGGATACAATTATTCCTTTTAAGCTTATTGATCTTGGCCGGCTGTGCCGCCGATGAATCAGCAGATTTTAAAGCACCGGGAGCCTTGCTCTTTCAGGTGGATATAAATCGCGTACCCACCAAATTAGGGCGTCTTGAGTTTGATGGCGGGCTAATCCGGATTTCCAGCTTTCAACTAGATGGCGATCGGGTAGAGGCCGAAGATTATTTCTTTAAAAATGGCTATCAACCCCCACTAGAAATTTTATTTGATTCCCTGCAAATTGCTGCGGCCCTTCAATTTGATCTGCCCCAAGGCATTTACAATACCCTGCAATTAAACTTCGAGATACCCTCAGCGAATATTCCGACCCTAATCGTGGTGGGCCGATTGAAAAAGGCGAATGGCGATTGGTTACCCTTGATGTTGGAAGTCGACAGTTTTGAAAACTTCTCCTTCCTGGCGCGAAATGCGAATGGGGGACAAGAATTGGTTTTTCAGGAAGGAAATGTACGGATAGGGAAAATTGAGTTTAATCCCGGTCATTGGTTTTCAGGGATCAGCATTGAGCAATTAGAAGCGGCCCCTCGTAGCCTTCACAATGGAGACTCCATCTTACTCATTAACCGACAGGTGAATTCCGATTTTTATACCGAAATCGATAACCGACTGGATGAACTGAATCAATTAACCATTCAGTGAGCAAAGTAAACGACATACATACCCTTTCGGATGAGGCCTTGATTGAGGCCTGTTTGAAGAATGACCGTCGTTACCAAGAAGCCCTTTACCGCAAATTTGCCGACCAAATGTATCGGGTGGCAATCACCTATAGTAAGGATGAAGATGAGGCGGCCGATATCCTCCAAGATGGCTTTATCAATGTGTTTCGCAAGCTAGATCGCTACAAATTTCAAGGCTCTTTCGAAGGTTGGATTCGTCGAATCATTGTTAATAAAGCCCTTGAACATTATCGCGCCAAGCGCCGCAAAGAAGAGGTGATTCGCGAATTCCACGAGCAGCAGAACTTGGTGAGTGATGAGCTTTTAGCGAGCATACAAGCCAAAGAAATTGTAAACCTAGTTAACCACCTGCCCGACAAGGCGGGAATGGTTTTAAAATTATACGCCATTGAAGGCTACGCCCATAAGGAAATTGCCGACCTGATGGGAATTAGTGAAGGCACCTCTAAATCGCAATTGAACCGCGCCCGGGGATTGTTGCGCGAAAGACTGGAAAAGTTGAATGGACCGGAATAAGGACATAGACGCCAAAATACGCGAAAGCTTTGCCGCTTCGGAGCAAAAAGCTCCCGAAGGGCTATGGGCAGCTATGGATCAAAAAATGGCTGCCGAAGAATCGCGTTTGGATCAAGAGGTTAAAGCTTCCTTCGAAGCGCAGGCCGAAAACGCCCCCGAAGCTATTTGGGCGGGTATTAACCGTCAACTTACCATCGACGCGGCTTGGAAGGGAATCAACGCATACCTCAATCGCCGTATCTTCTACCGTTGGTCGGCCCGTATAGCCGCCCTACTTATTTTACTGTTTGGTCTAACTTACTGGGGCTTAGAACTTAATCAAAGGGAGACCGGTCTTCCCAAGCAAAACTCATTAAAGGACAATCCAATCGAAGACTTGGAAAAACCTTTGAGTAGCAATCCCACTGAGGGAGCGGCTCGTTTGGAGGAAAAAGAATCTTTAGCCCCACGGGCAACCTCGGGTACAGGTTCTGGAAACACAGGAGACACTTCTAGGGAAGTGGCGTCAAGAGCTGGGGGCAACACCACTGAGGCGCCTCCCATAGCAGCAGCAGGAGGAGTTCCAAGGCCTTCCCCGCAAACTGCGTGGTCGGGCCAAATGGATTCGAATAGTTCCAAGATATCGGTCGATTTAAAATCTTGGTTAGCATTTAATATAGCTCCCGAATTAGGTGTTTTGAGAGCCGCTCGAAAAGGCCCAATGACCATTAAGCCGAAGCGGCCTACTTCGCGATTTAAGCACTGGGAACTTGGTTTAACCTATGCCTACAGTCGCGATTTCTTAAGTAATAATCAGTATCGCGAGAGTTTAAATCCCCGCAGTCTGGTGGCGAGCTCCCCAGCTTACAGTCATAATTTCAGTTTGGATTTGCGCTATCGCCTTAATCCGCGCTGGTCCCTAAAAGCACAATGGCAGCCGCAAAACGATTTATCCCTTTACTACAATACTTATGCAGAAGGGCAATACCAGTCAAAACAATTGCAACTGCAGTATACCAATCTTGGCTTCGGACTTGAGCATCATTTGCCCTTGCCTTTCGGCAGAAGGGCCTTTAACCTGGTATTGGGCGGACAAGCTTACTATGGCCTGTTAAGAGAGGCTAGTGACGAGTCTCAAAATTTGAAATCACGTTATGGCGATGCCTGGGGTATGCAATTAAACTTAGGGCAAGAATGGCGTAATGGCCCCTTGGTTTTATCGTATGGAATTCGGACCGATTTCAATTTTAATAATCTGTATCTCGGGCATAAGGATATACCCGCCGCTTTTGATCGCACCTGGTACAGGAGTTGGGCCTTTTATCTTGGCAGTCACTACCGTTTTTAACTAAGGCCATAAAATGTGCACAATGGAGATAGGACTTTCTTTAGGTCCTCTTCTTTGGCTGATCCGAAAATCATTTTTCTGGTAAAAAGCTAGGGGTGAGGGATATACACTTCCGTCGGCTCGTAGGTAAGAATCTTGATCAATCGCCCAGCCATTGAGAATGGCGTAGTCTTTTTTAAGCTCCGAGAGAAACTTACTGCCTAAGCCTAGGCCTTGGTATTGTCGATCAATAATCATCGCGAACCAAGGTAAATCCTCCCGTTCAAATCCGCAGCACCAAGCAACCAATTCGGCATCCGAATTAAAGGCCAACCGATGCACCGCATTTTTAAAGGTCAACAGGTATTCTTCTAATTCGGAAGTATTTTGATGCGCAATGATTTCAGGGTATTCGGCATTCCATAATTGGAATAGAGAATCTATAATGGCGGGATTCAGGCTTTGGGTTTTTCGAAAATGCAGGTCCATGGCCTTAGCCCTTGCTTTGACCAAAAATTCGGGTCATTAAAAATTCCCCTGGATTATCCCATAGAGCCTTGCCTTCCGAGATTACCGCATCGCCTACTTCAACGGCTGAGCCCCACAAGTTTTCGATTTTGGCATCTCCATTCTTAAAATTTTCACGCCAATTATCGGAGCTTACTTCAATGCGTGGACATTCACCATTACAAGGACAAGCTTCGCTATAAGTGGTAAGCTTGAAATCGCCTTCTAAAACCTGGTTCAAATCATTTAAAACCATTTGCTTAGCCGAGTTGGCGCCAAAATCCAATCCTTTAAAAACCACTCTTGCGGTAAAGGTTTCGTAGCTCTCGCTTTCGATACAAAAAATGTATTCCGCCGCTTGAGCATTACTGAGCAGGGGTAAAAATCCAAGACAGAGGATAAAAAAGCTGCGCATTAATGGGTTCATAATCGGACCTGAGCAAAGATTATTAGGGTTTAAGAACGCCCTAAATATAAGTCTAATTCTAGAGATGTTTCCCCCAGCTAATTGGCCTTTTATCGAAATATTTTGTTCTAAATCCCTGAGGGGATGATGACTATTTTTTTAAGTGTAGAAATCCATAGTATCAAAACTCACGTATATAATACAAATCTGAAAAGATGAGCATGATGAAAACCAAATTAATTTTACTGATAGGGCTTTGCTTCGGTGGAGCGCTAATGGCCCAAACGACGGACTTAAGGGTGGAGGTTAGCCGTTTGGCAGAACAAGAGGAGCAATTGGATGCTGCTCAAATTTTTACACTGGATTCCACGCATTTCGAAAAGGTAGAAGCTTCTAAGGGGGAGCAAGGCTTTACCAAAGAAAATTATTGGGTCCGGGTTCAAATGACCAATTCCAATTCGGAGGATTTTAATGGCTATTTAAAAATTGGTCGACCTATCACTGATAGCGTCATTTTTTACCGCGAATCTCAACTTGATGAACCTATTTACTCCGGCGATCGGGTGGATTTTAAGGAACGGGAGATAGCACATCGTCAGCATTTACTAGAAGTAAATTTAGCTTCGGGGGAAAGTCAAAATTTGCTAATCTATCTAAAGAGTGACGGTGAAACGCTGGATATCTTCCCGCGGCTAATTAGCGAAAAGCAGTTTAATCAAAACCAATACAGTCAGCAATTATTCTTAGGGGCCTTTTATGGGATGCTCTTTCTTAGTGCCTTAATTTACCTGTTCTTTTATACCGGTTTACGGGAACTAAGTTTTTTGCACTATGGTTTTTACGTAATATCCATTGCCTTATTACAGGGCTCCTTAGATGGCTTTACTTACCAGTTTCTTTTTCCAGAAGGTTCCAATATTGGCGCTAAAATGGTATTGCTTACCGCCGCTTTTTCCAATTACTTCCTATTAAAGTATGGCGCCAGTTTTTTAAAGGTGGCGAGCCGGATGCCTCGTTTGTACAACTTTTACCGCTTGTTTTACTTCTTAATTCCTGCGGTGGCCGTTTTACTGTTCATCAACGAAACTACCATGGCCTGGGCTTATCCTCTGAGTAATATTAACGGGCTTTTCAGCTTAATCTTGATTTTAGTCACCTTAACCTACACCCACTTTAAGGTGGAGAAAGTGGATGTTTTCTTCCGCACCGGTATCTTCTTTTTAGTGATGGGCTTATTGGCCTTCGTAATGAATAATCTCAGTTTACTGCCCAATAACTTTTGGATTTTAAACAGTGCCAAATTTGGCATCGCCTTGGAAGTGGTTTTCCTTTCCTTATCCATGACCAATCTAATCGGTCAGTTACGGATGGAAAAGGAAAGATCACAATTGGAAGCCCTGCGTAAATCTGAGGATATCTCTTCAATGAAGACCTATTTCATGTCGAATATCTCGCATGAGTTACGTACTCCTATTAATGCCATTTTAGGAATTGCCACCGAGCAATTGGAGAATAATATCTCTGCCGATGATATTGAGAATTATAAGATTGTAAAGAGTGCTTCATTAAGTCTGCTCAGCAATGTGAACGACATCCTCGATTTTGAACAAATTGAAAAAGGGAGTTTGCAGCTTGATAATCGTCAGACCATTGACTTAGAAGAAGTCTTAGACGAGTTAAAGTCTTCTTGGTCCTTCGAAGCGCGTCGGAAGCGTTTGAACTTCGATTGCGAACTCATTGGTGAAATGCCCCCCAAATTGCAGGGTGATGAAAAACGCCTGCGTCAGATCTTAAACAATATTCTTAGCAATGCGGTGAAGTTTACCTCCCAAGGTTCTATCCGCATGCAAGTGAAAACCCAAACCTTAGAAAATGATATGCTAGGCTTACAGATAAGCGTTAGCGATACCGGCATTGGGATGGAGCCGGATGAATTAAGTCGAATTTTTGAAAGTTTTAATCAGATGAAATTAAACAACAAACGCCGTTATGGAGGTTTAGGATTAGGCCTCACCATTGTAAAACACCTTATGCATTTATTTGGTGCCAAGGTAAAAGTGAAAAGCGAAGCGGGTATGGGTACTCGTGTAGATTTAGATTTTGAAATGCCGATTGCGCACTCCGAGAAAGAGCGCATGCCAAACAACAATCATCCTGAAGTGGAAGCCACTGCCCAGGAAGAGTCTACCGAATCAGCCTTAAAGAAAATGCCAACCGAAGCTTATGAAGAAAGCACTAAAATTCGGGTTTTAATGGCCGAAGACAATGTGATGAATCAGATGATTATGAAGCGTTTATTGGCTGGGGTACCCGACTTAGAATTGGAGATTGCCGATGATGGCTTGCAAGCTTTAGAGAAAATGGCCGAGCAGAGCTTTGACCTTATTTTAATGGATTTGCAGATGCCGAATATGGATGGCTATGAAGCTTGTGAAGCAATCCGGGCCGGAAAGGTTGGAGAGGTATATCAGCAAATTCCCATTATTGCGGTTACCGCAGATGCGACCCAAGAAACAGAACAACGCGTGTATAGTATTGGTATGGATGCCTACCTAACCAAGCCCGTGCGCAAAGAGCAATTGGTAAAATGGATTCTAGACCTCAGTGGTCGAATGCGCGTAGCGAGTTAAAGTAAAAGGGCGTCCCGGTTTTAATCAGGACGCCCTTTTTATATAACAAGCCAAATCTAAGGGGGCTCAATCGAAAGGATTGGGGACCCCATTTTTTTTGCCGAAAACTATCGGCTTACTGATCCACTAGGGTTTGTATTCGTGGCATTGTTATTCATCGAGTAGAGGGTATGATCGAGGGCATTAGCAGGCACTTGCCCGGCTAAAGGCTTTAATAGGAATGGAGCACTACTATTATCCGGAACCGGCTCTACCGAAACAACTACCGTCGCTTCACTTAAATCGGTTGGGAAACTTAAACCAGTGGGGGCATTAAGTAAAAAGTCTTCACCGGGGAAGGGAGGACCGGCCATCGTTCCCGAGTAAGGAGCGGCTCCATCAGTGCCACTAGCGTCTAGGAAGGTACCGGTTGAAAGGGCCTGGCCATTAAGTACTACCCAGCCTTCATAAATCCAACCATCAGCCAAAGTAGGCAAGCTTAAACCCGGACCAGGACCGGCCGCAGGATCGAGCCACCATAAACCGCTGTTCTCGTCGGTCATGCTTCCACCATCGGTAGGCGTAGCCAAGATGTAATTCCCGGTCGCCATTGTAAAATCGGTTCCAATAGCGGCACCATGAGCGGTACTTAAGCTCGCATTGGCATTGTTAAAATCGCCGGCCAGAATATGCACCGAGCTCGGGGCAGGATCAGGATCTGGACTGGGTTCGATGGTAAGTACATAGGTAGTGGCCTTGTTGAGGTCCTCCTGGTTGAGGTCGAAGGAGTTCGCACTTAAATTACCGTTGGCATCTACATCAAACCAACCGGCTGATACGGGTTGACCATCAACGATAATCCAACCTTCATAGCGGAAGTTAGGACCTAGATCTTCTAAGCCGCTAATATTGAGCGATAAAGGTGCGGTGTTTGAATTGTTGGTGTCGTTGTCGTTGTCGTCTTCAGAGCAAGCAACTGCAAAGAGTAAGCTTGCCGCGATGAATAAACTGGGTTTTAAAGAAAACTTCATTGGGGAAAATTTAGGGGGCAGCCATAAATGGAACTGCCTTTGTTATCGATTACAAAGATGACAGGCCACTAGTCATCTGGCCTTAGCCTAAATTCCCCCTTTCTTGTCATTTTTTCCCTTGCCTCTCGTCTATGCTTCAGAACCAAAGGACGACGAATGATTTACAAAGGACCTAGTCAGGAGTACCTAGCTATTGAAAATATAAATGACCAAAACCTTGAAGCCCTATTAGAGCCGGTAAAGAGCGCCTTACTCGTACTGTGGTTTCAGGAGGATTCGAATTCCATTACTATCGATGGACAGCCTTATTCCTTTGCCAAGGATGAAATTATTTGTCTTACCGAGTTTCATAAACTCGAGGAGGTGAATATTAAGAGTGCAAGGCTAATCAAGTTTAATCGTGCTTTTTACTGTATCTACAATCACGATAGTGAAGTAGGTTGTAAGGGACTTTTGTTTTTTGGCGCTCATAATGTACCGCGTATGCATTTACCGAAGCAGGAGGTAGAGGTATTTCAAACCGTTTATCGGATGTTCAATTTAGAGTTGGAGCAGCAAGACCATCTCCAACTAGAGATGCTGCAAATGATGCTCAAACGCTTTTTAATTTTATGCGCTCGTTTGTATAAGAAGCAAAACAAGATTGATCTCGATCAGGAGCAACTAGACCTGATCCGCGAGTACAATTACCTGGTGGAGCAACATTATAAGGAGCTGCACAATGTGGCTGATTATGCAGAAATGCTTCATAAGTCGCCCAAAACTCTGGCGAACTACTTTAAGAAATTAAGTGCTAAAACGCCCTTAGAGTTTATAAAGAACAGACGCATGTTAGAAGCACGACGTCTGCTTTTAGAAGATCAACTTAGTGTAAAGGAGGTGGCTTACGATTTAAGGTTCGAAGACGTGCAGAGCTTTAGTCGCTTCTTTAAACGAGAGGAGGGTTTAAGTCCGGTAGCCTTTAAAAAGCAGCGAGGAATAAATGCTAATTCTTAGGGAACTTTAGCCTAAGCCCAGGCCTATTCGGCGACGCATCTTTGTACTGTTCAAAAACAATAATGTATAAAGATTGCAAAATGATACACTTTAATGTTCCTAGTCGAGAAGAAGTAAACCCTGCGAATCAGAGTATTTTCGATAAGCTCCAGTCTAAATTGGGCTTTGTTCCCAATTTATATGCCACCATGGCCCATTCCGATACTGGATTGGGAAATTACCTACAGCTTCAAGCCGGTAAAACCAGTTTCTCGAATAAAGAGAAAGAGCTGATTAACCTCGTGGTTAGCGAGTTTAATAATTGTGACTATTGTCGGGCGGCCCATACCGCCATTGCGAAGATGAATGGTTTTTCGGAGGACCAAATCCTTGACCTTCGGGCCGCACAAATTGATTGGAATCCTAAATACGCTGCCCTTGCCCGCTTAAGCTTGGCGATAGTAGCTTCTAAAGGTCAAAATGTGGAAACTGAATTGGAGAGCTTTTACCAAGAAGGTTATACCAAAGGACATTTAGTGGATTTAGTGATTGCCATTGCTGATAAGGTGGTGATGAATTACCTCCATAATATCACTCAAATTCCGGTTGACTTTCCGCTAGCACCAGAGTTAGAAGCTTCGGCCTTATAAAATAGTTTGGTTGGATTGTTTGGTTTTGGCCATCTGCTGCGGCAGATGGCCTTTCTTTTTTTACACCAAACGCTGAGCAAAGTCGAGGAAGAGATCCAAAAAGCGGATTTGCTTCTTGGCGTAGGCTTCATCTACAATTTGCCCTTCTTCGTTGATCACCTGATCCATCTTGCCCACTGTAAGCATTTGGGGGTGTGGTAAACCGTGAATGGTAAGGATGTTTTGTTGCAATTGATAAGCCGCTCGAATTCCTCCCATTGCCCCGGTAGATCCGGTGGCCACTCCAATGGGTTTATGCATAAAAGGTTCCTTGGCGAAAACATCCATAAAGTTTTTTAAACCTGAGGCAATCGCCCCATTATACTCCGGTGTAAGGAAAATAAAAGCTTGGGTCGAAAGCAGTTCTTGCTTGAGCTCTAGAAGTCTAGGATCAGGACTTTCCAGGCGATCGATGCGTTCCTCAAAGGGGGGCAGCGCTAAGGTTTTAAGATCGATAATATCGGCATCAAATTTACGCTGAAGGAGTTCTTCCTTTAAAGCTAAAGCAATGCGATGGCTAAGTCGGTTGATTCGGGTACTGGCGGAAACAATTCGAATTTTCATCTTACAAAAGTAGTATTCTGCACGTGGGCATTTTTAGTAATTTTAAGGCATGCAGCCCGAAATTGTTGAGTTCGATTCCCTAAAATGCTATGGGATTTTTAAATCGATGTCCTTAAAGGAGGACCAAACTCGCAGTTTGTGGGTGGAGGCGATGTCGGTCATGCTTAATGCGGCCGATTTTAAGGAGGCCTACTCTTTACAAGAATATCCCGCCGATTTTTTTCAGGCTTACGACCCTAATAAGGAGTTTCGAAAATGGGCTTTGGTTGAGGCCAAGTGCTTTAAATATAAGCCCGAAGGCTTTAAGGAGTTTGAGATTCCCGCGGGTCGTTATGCCCGGTTTTTCTTGGAAGATCGACGCAGTGGAGGCCTGTTTTTTAGTCGGGTGTTTAGCGAATATTTACCGGCCGCGGGTTTACATTTACGCCAAGCCCCTCATTTTGAAGTATTGGCCCGCAACTGGTTAGAAAACCAAAACTTAGGGGAGTGGGTATACTTACCAATACACTATAACCGGTAATGGAAACAATGGAAATCTACATTCGCAAATCGAGAATATATCGTCATTTAGCCTTAGCGCTATTATGGTATGGAATTATTGGCTATCGCCTGTATTTAGGTATTCCGCTGGGCAGCATGGATGCTTTAGCCTTACTGGCCGGAATGAGCTTTTCTTTTTGGTTTTATGTGGAATGGAAAAGACCCTATATCACCATTAAGGATGGTGTCTTTAGGCGCGGTTTGTTTCGGAAACAGAGCATTGCCCTGGAGGCGATTGAGGAGTGGCAAAACCAAAGTGGGATTTTATACCTCGCCGGGGCTAAGAAGCGCGTAAAGATTATTCCGGCCATGATTAGTCAGAAGGACATGGAACGAATTTATGAAGTCTTACGGGCTCGCGAATCGAAGGAAGAATCCGCATTTGCGCAGAAACACGAATTATGAAAATAGCCTTTAGTCTTTTAAGCCTCCTCCTGCTAATCCCAGTCGATCGGGATATCAAGAAAAGCGATTTGTATGGCATTTACAGGCACTCCGTAGGAGAGCCGGGCCGGGTAATCAAGAATGAAGATGGTTCGGAAACGCATATCATGCCCATCACTTACCAAAGTTCCACCTTAACCTTAAAGCGCTGGGGCCGTTTTGAAGAGCAGATGAAAGGGATGGATGTAGTGGAGCATCCGCCTTTTAAAGGACGCTGGGATTTAGAAGGTGATTCGGTGATACTCTACTTAGGGGAACGGAGAGAAGCCTACTTCGTTCAGGAGAATGGCAACCTCCTGCATAGTAATGGCGCCTATCTCTATTTTCGAGAGCGAAGTTAATTCAACTAAAATTTTAGTTGAATTGGATTTTTCCTTTAATTTGAGGCATGAATTTATTTAAGGCCTCCATTTTCTTTTTCCTTTTTTGCTTAGCAAAATTAGGGCAGGGGCAGGTTTCCTTAGGGGAAGTGCTGCATTACTACAATGACTACCGCTATGGAAAAGCCTTGGAAGCCCTGCAGAGCATGTCCCCAAAGGAAGCTGATTTTGACTACTATATGTTGGCAGCTAAAGTCTACCGTGCCAATCTCCTTAAAGACTCCGCCCGAGTAAATTTCCAGCGGGCCGCCGCCCTAGATACGCAGGCCTTGGCACCTTTAGTGCAGTGGGCCTTATTGGAAAAATCGCAACAAGCGCCCCAAAAAGCGATTGAGGTGTTTCGCTTGGGTTTAAAACGCGATACGGGCAATGCCTTCATCTACCGTCAGCTTGCCGATCTCTACTGGCAAATTAATCAGTCCGTATCCGCAATTTCCAGCTATCAAAAAGCCATTGCCCTGCAGGCTAATGATACGGAATCGAAAATTCGCTTGGCCAAGATATACATCGATCAACAAGCTTATACCTTGGCCAATCAATTATGTCGAGAGGCCTTAGCGATCGATTCTACTCAGCATCAATTTTGGCAGCTCGCCTGCTTAAGCGCCTTTCGGCAGAAGGACTACAATTTGGCCTGGGCTTGCGGCGATTTAGCCTTTAAGCAGGGAGCGGATAGTTCCTCTACCATGTTGCGCATCATGGGCATGACCGCTTACCACACCATGCAATTGGAAAAAGCCCATTTACTTCTGGTGAGAGCTTTACTTTCGGGCGACGAGTCGGAAAAGATATTCTTCTATCTCGGGCAAATTGCCGCCGAGCAAGAGGAGGCCGCCCGCGCCGAGGCTTATTTTACGCAGGCTATCCAGGCAGGTACCTCCGAAGCCTTAGGGGTCTATGAATTGCATTTGGGTTTTAGTTTGGATGATCAATCGAAGTTCAGTGAGGCTATTCCACATTATCAGGCCGCCTATCGATTAACCAAGCAGGCGGTGATTTTGTATTACTTGGCGCGCGATTATGATGAGGCTTATCGCGATAAAAGTCAGGCCTTGGAATACTATCTCCGCTTTATTGAGGAAGCCGGAAGCGATTATTTCGAATATCGAGAGTATAGTGCTGAGCGGATATCAGAAATCAAAAAAATCCAGCATTTTCGGGCCGAGGAGGAGTGAAAAAGGGAGAATTCCATTCTCTCATTTCTTACTGATTTATAGGCGCTTGTGCTACTTGTCACCAAGTAAAACGAAGCATTGTGATAATATCACCGTCTATTAATCAAATCGAAACCCATGAAAAGTCATTACCAAATCTTAATTATTGGTGGCGGAACAGCAGGAATTATGACCGCTGCCCAATTGCTTAAGGCCAATTCGAAATTAGACATTGCTATTATCGACCCGGCCGACACGCACTACTATCAGCCCGCTTGGACCCTCGTGGGTGCCGGAGACTTTAGCTTTAGTAAAACAGCCAAGCCCATGGCTTCGGTAATGCCCAAAGGGGTAAGTTGGATAAAGGATAAAGCCACCGAAATCAAGGCCTCCGATAATTCCCTTGTCACCGAAGGAAATGGTTCCCTTACGTATGACTATCTGGTGGTTGCCCCAGGTTTGGTAATTGCTCCCGAACTCATTCCCGGTTTAAAGGAATCCTTAGGGAAAGGGGTGGTGTGCAGCAATTACACCGATCCAAAGCATACTTGGGAGGTCTTGCAAAATTTTAAAGGGGGAAATGCGCTCTTTACCCAACCAACCACACCGATTAAATGCGGGGGTGCTCCCCAAAAAATAGCCTATTTGGCGGCCGACCATCTGCGCAAGCGCGGCTTATTGGAAAAGTCGGAAGTGATATTTGCTACCCCGGGATCGGTAATCTTTGGCGTTCCAGAAATTCGACGCACTTTAATGCATGTGATTGATCGTTACGGAATGCACTTTAAGCCATTTTATGCGCCACAATCTATTGATGCCGAAAACCAAGTGGTCACCTTTAAAAGTGTGCATCCCGAAGATAACCAGTGTGTGGTAAACGAAGGAAACGAGATTGGTGAGGAGATGCACGGGGATATGACGATTAAGATACCCTACGACATGTTACACATTGCCCCACCGCAACAAGCTCCGCAGTTTATTCGGGAGTCGGATTTGGTAAACGAAGCAGGCTGGTTAAATGTGGATATTAATTCCCTTCAACACAAAAACTATTCGAATGTATTTGGCTTAGGGGATGTAGCGGCTTTACCCACTGCTAAAACGGGAGCGGCGATTCGCAAGCAAGTACCGGTGGTGGTTGGTAACCTACTCTCCTTAATGGAGAGCAAACCGGCCGATAATAAAGATTATCAGGGTTACTCCAGTTGTCCCTTAGTTACAGGGTATGGAAAAATGACCTTAGCCGAATTTGATTACGAGGGTAACTTTACGCCCGATCCAAAACTAAAGCAGATGCTCATTAAAGACTCTTCTAAGGAGCATTGGCGTTTGTACATGCTTAAAAAGTATGGCTTACCGTATTTGTATTGGAACAAGATGCTGAAAGGCCAAGCAGTTTAATTTTATAGGGATAGTTAGACTTTATAAAAGTATAGGCCAGCCTTTGCTGGGTGAGAAATGTTACTTCGCAAAGTCCGACTATCCTGCACCTTTGCCCCATGGAAATTTTAGGATACGCATTAGCCATTGTAATGGGATTCACCTTAGGACTGCTCGGAGGAGGAGGTTCTATTTTAACCGTGCCCATTTTGGTTTATGTACTAGCCATTGAACCAGTGCTAGCCACAGCCTATTCGCTTTTTGTGGTAGGCTCCACCTCGGTGGTAGGAGCGATTAAGAAAAGTAGAGAGGGATTAGTGGATTGGAAAACGGGTTTAATCTTCGCCGTACCTTCTTTGATAGCGGTGTTTTTTACGCGCTACACTTTGGTGCCGGCCATCCCGGAAGACTTGTTTAGACTGGGCGATTTCCTCTTTACCAAGCAGGTAGGTATAATGGTGTTCTTTGCCATTGTAATGCTCTTGGCCGCCTATTCGATGATTAAAGGTCGTAAGGAAAAAGAAGACACCGAAAAGAAAGAATTAAATATTGCCCTGGTAGGTTTGGAAGGACTTATTGTGGGTGTGGTAACGGGCCTAGTTGGTGCCGGTGGAGGATTTTTGATAGTGCCCGCCCTCGTGTTGTTGGTTGGATTGCGAATGAAAGTAGCGGTGGGCACTTCATTAATTATAATTGCGATTAAAAGCTTAATTGGGTTCTTGGGAGACTTAGGCAGTGGGCAAGCCATTGACTGGTCCTTCTTGAGCATTTTCACCGCCTTCTCTATAGTAGGTATGTTCCTCGGAATTTACACTACCAAGTTTGTAAAGCCTGCCGCCTTGAAAAAGGGTTTCGGTTGGTTTGTTTTAGCGATGGGAATCTTTATTTTATTAAAGGAAACGGTATTAAATTAGAAGCTAGTTCTGGGAAAATAGGAACTAGTTTGAAAGAATGAATGGACTTAAATTTTAAATATCTAAATATGAACATAGATCAAATATATACGGGTTGTTTAGCCCAAGGTGCCTATTATATCGAAAGCAATGGAGAAGCAGTAATTGTGGATCCTTTGCGTGAAGTACAGCCTTACATTGACCGGGCGGCGAAGGATGGTGCCAAAATCAAATACATTTTAGAAACCCACTTTCATGCCGACTTTGTAAGTGGTCACCTCACATTGGCCGAAAAAACCGGTGCTACTATTGTTTATGGTCCTACTGCCAAGCCAAGCTTTGATGCCCATGTTGCTGAGGACGGCGAAGTACTAAAAGTGGGCGACTTGAGCATTAAGGTGCTGCATACCCCTGGTCATACCATGGAAAGTACTACCTACTTATTAAAGGATGCCGAGGGTAAAGACCACTCTATTTATTCGGGTGATACCTTATTCCTGGGTGATGTAGGTCGTCCGGATTTAGCGCAAAAAGCCGCCAACCTTACGCAAGAAGAACTTGCTGGTTTGCTATACGATAGCTTGCGCGAAAAAATTATGCCTTTAGGGGATGAGGTAATTGTGTATCCTGGTCATGGCGCAGGTTCGGCTTGTGGTAAAAATATGATGAAGGAAACGGTAGACAGCCTTGGCAACCAGAAAAAGGTAAATTATGCCTTACGGGCGGATATGACTAAGGAAGAGTTTATCAAGGAAGTAACGGATGGTTTATTACCACCTCCCAGCTATTTCCCCGCTAATGTGAAAATGAACAAGGAAGGCTATAGCCATATTGACGAGGTATTGTCGCAAGGCACTCGTGCTTTAAGTCCGGAGGAATTTGAAGTAGCCGCCGAAGAGACCGGTGCGGTAGTTTTAGATGTGCGTCATCAGAATGATTTCGTGCAGGGCTTTATTCCATCTTCCATTTTTATTGGCATCGACGATAATTTCGCGCCTTGGGTAGGTTCGGTAATTGGCGATGTAAATCAACCTTTACTGTTGGTTTGCCCTGAAGGACGGGAAGAAGAAACCGTAACTCGCTTAGCGCGCGTAGGCTTTGATAAAACCCTAGGTTACCTTAAAGGGGGTATAGAAGCTTGGAAATCGGCTGGTAAGGAGGTAGATGCCATCGAATCTATTCCCGCTACCGAGGCCCATCAGCGTTTAAATGAGCAAAAGCTGCCCGTAGTGGATGTGCGTAAATACAGTGAGTATGAGGCAGAGCATGTAGAGGATGCCAAGAATATTCCCCTGGATTACATCAACGATAAAATGGCGGAATTCCCGAAAGAGGAAACCTTCTACGTACACTGTGCCGGAGGCTACCGTTCGGTTATTGCCGCATCGATTTTAAAAGCACGGGGTTACCATAACCTTATTGATATAAAAGGTGGCTTCCATGCGATCAAAAATGCCGGTTTCATTGTTACCGACTATGTTTGTCCATCAACATTGAAATAAATGAATCCAGCTTTTTGGAATGAAAAATACCAAGAGAACGACTATCACTACGGCTTAAAGCCCAATCGTTTTCTGGAACTAATGCTTGAAAGTCGTCCTCCGGGGCGACTTTTATTTGTGGCGGAAGGGGAAGGACGCAATGCCGTTTATGCCGCTAAATTGGGTTGGGAGGTTCATGCCTTCGATCAATCGGAGCGGGCCCGCGAAAAAGCCCTGCAATTAGCGGAGCAAGAAGGAGTAAATATCCAATACGACATTGCCGATGCCCTTGAATTTAGCAGTGACTTACGCTTTGATGCGATTGCCTTGATTTATGCCCATCTGCCGGAAGGCATACGGAAAAGCGTACACCAACATTTGGTACAGTATTTAAAGCCGGTAGGGGAATTGTGGTTAGAGGCCTTTGCTCCCGGACAATTGGAACTGCATTCGGGCGGACCAAAAATGGAATCGATGCTTTATACCCCAGAGCTCCTGCAAGATGATTTTAAAGACTTGCAAATTCGGCAGGCGGAGATTAAGCGTTACACCCTCGACGAAGGACCTGGCCATCAGGGCTTAGCCGAAGTGGTACGTTTAAGAGGGGTGAAGAGGTGAGGTTAGAGCTGCGAGGCTAAGGTTGTTCCTCGAGGTATTTTTGGTACCATTCTACTTCATTGGGATTGTTACTGGAGTAGATGATTTGCGCCGAATCGCCCACCTGGTAATGCCATGCATCTAACATACCCTCCCATATTTTACCTTCATGCTCAAAGCTGAAATAGAGGTCGTGTCGACTGTTTTCGCTTTTAATTTCGCCTTCGATGTATACGGTGGTTAGGGTTCCGAATTGCGCAATTTGCTCATCGTGATATCTACCGCTAAAATGATAGAAGATAACCACCGATGCAACAAAAGGACTCATGGCTAAGCTAAAGAAGAGTAGACTGAGGCTAGTTCGTAGGAGCCTGCTTTGCTTTTTACGCCAAGCTTCCAGCGGCGCAGCATAATCTAATAAAGGGGCGATCAATAGCAAACATCCTCCCAAAATGGAAATAAAGGCAAGAACACCCAATAGCCCCATAAGAAAGCCGCCTTGCTTTATGCTGGTAAAAACATAATAGGCGAGGAGTTCTCCTAGTACTATGGCCATCAGACCGAGAAGGCTTTTAAAGAAGGTTTTCATGCTAAGGTCTTAATCCAAATTTAGCTCAACGATTTTCTTTTCTCCCTGCCGATTACGGAATTCGATTATCAGGTTTTGTTGGCTGCGGATAACCTTGAAATCCTCAGGGTTAAAAGTTTCGTTTAGTTCAAATCGCGCCAGTTCTTTTTCGAAAAGGAAGTAATGATTTTGGCTAATCAGGTAAGGACAACAGCGAGTCATAAAGCCATGGGCATCGTCGTAAATGCGATAGCCATCTCGCTCTGCTTCGAGGCGGTCGGGCCAGATGGGGTAGAGGAAAAAGAAGAGAATAAAAGCACTGAAGGAGCTTTTAAAAAGGCTGGCCAGGCTAATAAGCACTAACCAAAGCGGATAAAAATAGTAGTAGAGATTAAAGCTCTTTAAGAGCGGAGGGCGAAAAAAGCAGATTAGGCATCCACTTAATAGGATTAAAAACTCCAAACTCGCCTCAAGCAGGAAGTTGAGCCTTAAATCAGAAAGTAGGACTAAAACCCAAGTAAGGATCTTTAAGATGACCAAGCTAAAGTGGAGGTGAATCAGTCTTTTCGGTGCCATAGCTTAAACAGCGAGGTCTTCCTCCTTAGGCTTTTGCTCAATATTTGCCTTTCGCTGAAGAAGGGCAAATCCGAAGGTAAGTACCCCCACGCGGCCGATGAACATAAGAACTATGATCAAAACTTTACCGACCTCAGAAAGATTCCCCGTAATTCCGGTGCTTAATCCAACCGTACCAAGAGAAGAGGCCACCTCAAAAAGAATTTCCTGAAATTCAAAGCCTTCGCTGAAACTGAGCAAGAAGGTGAATAAGAAAATGATGCTGGTGTAGAGCATGAAGGTTGCAGTGGCTACATAAAGTCTTTCGAAGGGAATGATCCGACCTAGAAAGGAAATCTGCTTTTGCCCAAATAGGCGACTTTTTAGCACGGAAAGCATGGCGGTGAGCGTGGTGATTTTCATACCACCCGCTGTTCCAGAAGGAGATGCACCAATATACATCAGGAAAGTAACTGCTAAGAGTATAGGTAAACTTAATGCACCCGTAGGAAGGGTATTAAAACCTACGGTAGTCATGGCCGTCATTGATTGAAAAAAGGAAACCAACAAAGGGCTTTCGGTTTCTTTTACTAAAGGCTCATTGAAATACACCAAAATAGTGCCCAAGCTGAGCAGGAGTATAAATCCATACCCTACAATTTTCGTGGTAAAACTAAGGCGGCTGGATTTTCCTCGCAGTCGATACCAAAAATCAGTAATCACAATAAAGCCAAGTGAACCTGCTATAGCAAGAACCGAAATAACGGTGTTTATAAATCCGTCGTTACGGAAAGATTCAAAGCTATCATTGAAAAGTCCAAAGCCTGCGGTACAAAAAGCGGATACACTATGAAAAATCGCGAACCAAACCGCTTGACCAGTTTCCATCGAAGCTTGCTTAAAGGCGACGAAAAAGCCTATTGCTCCTAAGCTTTCCATAATTAGAGTAAAAACCACAACGCTCTTTATAAAGTCTCCAATTTTAATGGATTCGGGGAGGGTAAATTCGGCACCCATAATTCGATTGTGCCAGGCTGTAATGCGCTTTGTTGTGAATAAAAGATAATAGGTAGTGAGGGTCATGTATCCAATCCCACCTATTTGGAAGAGCACCATAACTATAAATTGTCCAAAGAAATTATAGGAATCGAATACACTTATGGTCACCAGGCCCGTGGTTGAAATGGCAGAGGTTGAAATAAACAAGTTATCCAGCCAGTAAATATCCGTTTTGTGAAAGAGAGGAATACTTAATAATGCAAAGCCGAGTAAGGTGTAAAGGAAGAAACCCCAGACTAGATTCAATTGGGGAGACTTGCTAACTTGAAATTTTTTATAGCGACGCAGGACTTTTCCAGCTAGGTTCATAGCGTTTTTCATGGGCGAGCTAATATAAACCAATCGGCCGGTAGTCGCGACTTAATCGCTTGCGTAAAACGGGTTTTCTGTTGGGGGGCTTCCAATTTATCCATGGAGCGAACCACCCGCACTGCTTCTTCCTCCAATTTTTTTAGCTCTCTGGAATTTAAACGCTCCAGCGGATATTCCAAGCATTCGGTTTTCTCCCATCTCACTTCTTTAATTTCTCCATCTTTCGCTACGGTAAAGGAAACGTAAACGGAAAAGCTTAAGCTATCTCGGAGGCTTGGTTTAGGAACTACAAAGCGTTCGGTAAAGATGGAGCCATTTTGATAAAGCAAAAGGGTATTGCCCTGATCATCAAAAGTTTCCTTCACAAATTTTAGTCCCGCTCCCGCGGCGTGATAGTCAATGTAGTATTCAACCGCAGTTTTACTTAAAGCCAATTGGGGTCGAGCTTGTTTTTCGCCATTGCCACTCCTTTGCATGGCGCTAAACAGACAGTTTAATCGCTGACCAATAATGTTGTTTAGCACCGTATCCGATTGGTTATAGCTGATCTGCCATAACTCCATCAAGGAGCGCAGGTGCAGCGGAAATAAGGCTAGGCATTCCTCCGCCACCAGTTTAAGGGCCGGGGCCAATTCCTCACTATTAAGGGAGTCCATGGCTAGTTCCAGTTGAGCTAATTTGGGGTCTTGGTACCCTTCATGTTCTAATCCTCCATACAAGAGGGCAAGGCCTTCCGCTCGACTAAAGTTAGGCTTCTCCGATAAAAAGCGGCGCAATAGTTTTTCGAAGTAATAGGGGCTTAAGGAATCGGATACCCTGCGGCTGATTGCAGCGCGATCGCGGTAAAAATGAATCTTTTTAAATAAGGTATCATTCAGGGTTTCTCTAGGGCTTTCCGAATAAAGTGAGGATTCACAAGCCCAAAGCGATCCATTAAAGCAAACCGAGAAAAGGAGGATAAGGAGCGCGAGCTTCTGGTTTTTCATGGCTGGAAAGTAAGCAATTGGAGCTGGTTTATCCTGGTTTTCGTGCACTACTTCGCCTCGGCATCATCTTGCCAAATACCGTGGATATTTCCATCCGGATCTTTAAAAAAGGCTAGCCAGCCCATGCTAGGAATAGGCATTTTTGGAACTACTATGCTTCCTTGAGAATTTTCAATTTGTTGGATGGTTTGGTCAATATCCGCTACCGAGATGGAATTAGCGATGGGTTGCTGAGGATCGCGCTTTTTCATGATGGCGCCATTAATGCCGGGCTGGTTTTCGCCGGTTTTGGCAAACCAATATTCCTGATCTCCCATTTGTTGAAATTCCCACTTAAAGACCTCTTCAAAAAAACGCATTGTTTTTTGGGGTTCATCGCAAGGGATTTCAAAGTGACTAACTCTATTTTCGTGCATGCTTCCGAATTTAGTTAAAATATGCGGGCTGCGCTAGGCGGTTCGTAATCCATCTTTCCTAGTTAGTAAATCGGAATTCTTTTTGCTTTTTAAAGTGGCGTTCTTTGGCTTCATCTTCCGAATTGAGGCTTTCGAAAGGCTACGCTCCCAATATTTTATCCATTACCCAATTACTTTGAATGGCTTTTTCAGCAGTGCTGGGATGAAAAAAGCCTTTACTCCCCAAAAGCGCCTTAGCCATATCTTCAACAAATGGGAGCTGCACGTGCTCAGGGTGCTCAATTACAAGCACTTGCTTAGTCTCTTCGTTAATTAACTCTACCGGATTTTCGTGAAACACAGAAAACTTTATTTGTCCTTTGCTGCCGAAAATTTCCACTTGATCCACTCTTTTATCAGTGCCAAAATTCCAGAAGCCAGTACCCGTGGTCCCATTTTTATGGGTCCAGCAAGCGGTAATAGCATCAGGGGTTTTATACAATTTCTGTTGATTTATATTCAAACCGAATACATTTTGATAGTCTCCTAAAAGGAAGGCAAATAAATCAAGGCCGTGACTGCCAAGGTCATCAAAGTAACCTCCTGGAGCAACCTTAGGATCGGTTCGCCAGTTGTACTCCCCTGATAGATCCCATTTATTGGGAGGCTTACTTAAATGCCAGCTTATATGACGTGGCTTGCCAATGGCTCCTTCTGCTATCCAGCTTTTTATCTGCTTAAAGCGTGGTAAGGACCTTCGGTAGTAGGCTACAAAAAGGGGGAGGTTCTTTTCGGAGAAGGCTTTCTGAAGGATTAAACTATCAGCATAGCTATTGGTCATAGGTTTTTCTACACAGCAAATTTTTCCGGCAGCCGCAACTTTTAAGCCGTAAAAGAGATGACTATCAGGAGGAGTGGCAATGTAAACGGCATCAATCTCGGGGTCTTGAATTAATGCATCAGCGTCGGTGGTAAACTTTTGTATTTGATGCCGACGGGCGTAATCTTCCAATTTAATCGGGTCGCGACGCATCACAGCTCTTAATTGGAAGCCTTCACATATCTGATAGGCCGGCCCACTTTTTTGTTCCGTAACATTACCACATCCAATGATGCCCCAACGAAGGGTAGAACTATCCGATTTTGCCGTATTCATTTTTGTGGAAAGCTTATCCTTTGTACTGCTCTAATCTAGCTCTTTCTTATTAAAAACCGGTCCTGCATCCCTGCCTTTCGGATGATTGGCTTTGCGATTAAGGCTTGCTTTGCGAACGGTTTCCTCGATGCGTTTTTTGCGGGTATCCGCTTGTTTAGCATTTTTAATCCATTCCAAGATTCCGCGTTTGGAGGCGGGAGGGAAATTTTGGAAATACCCTTCGGCCTTAGCATTTTTACGCAAAGCTTGTTTTAGGTCTTCTGGCAGAATGAGATTCTCCACATCATTAAGAAAATCCCAGCTTCCATTTTGCTTGGCGATTTCTACCATTGCCAAACCGGGGGCTTCCATCTTTCCCGCTTCTATTTGACGTTTCGCCCGTTCCTTGTTTACGCTCGACCAGTTGCTCTGCGGTTTTCGAGGGGAAATGCGCAGCATCGTTTTTTGGGCATCCAGTTTCCGGGGCAGACTGTCGACCCAACCAAAGCAAATGAGCTCATCTACAATGTCGTCGTAGCTTAAGTAGTTTTTGCTGTGACCTTTTTTCCATTTCACTAACCACAGGCTTTCCTTTTGTTGATGATGCGCTTTTAACCAATCGCGCAATTCCTGTGTGCTTTCGAATAAAACCTGTTGAAGATCACTCATGCTCCCAAATCAATATTAAACCCCAATCGGTTACTATCGCTCAATATGCTATAGCCTTCTAAAGTTAATTGCTTCAATAGTTCTGAAAAGAGGGTGTAGAAGAAGCGCATTTTCACTTAATTGGATGGCTAGTGTTTTGGATTGGTATTAAAACTAAAGTTCCTTGAGCTTGGGTCGCGCTACAGAATCGTGTGTCACCAATCAGGCTAAGTGCTAGAAACCCAAGGCAAATAAGGCTAAATGCTTAGACATTGTTGCCCTTTGCTTTTTCCTTCCCAAACCAGCGGACCGCTAGCTGAATCCCAAGGTAAATACCTATGCCAAAAATTAGGGCCATTAAACCAAAGGCGTTAAAAACTTGATGGTGAAGGGCACTCCCGATAATCATGCTACTTCCCGTAACCATAAAGAAGGCAGCGGCAAATTGAAAAAGGCGCATGGGCCATTTAAGCTGAAGAGGATTGTCGTTCCAATGTGGTGTTTCAATATGTTGTTGAAACAGAAAAGAGTTGGCATTGGATAGGAAGGGGATACCCAATGCCCCAAAAACAAAGGGGATAATAAACATAAGTGGACTTGTTTCCGGTGCACTGGAAGCAGGGTAAACTAAATTGGGAATAGAGCACAGAACCAAAAGGAAGATTTTAATTTTTCCGACAGTATTTAAGCTTATCATATGTTCTCAAGATTTGATTAGTAATTAATACACTTACCCTCCTTTAAAAGCAGTTTAGCCTCCTTCCAAGTTGGAAGCTGCTCTCGGTCTATGGTGCGGGTGATAATGCGTTTGGCCAAAGACTGGCTTTCTTTCATGGCCTTTAAATGCGCGCCACTCCTCGCGAAAAGCTGCAAATCCTGCTCATTTTTCCATAGGCTCATGGTATAATGGGTCGTCCAGATTCCCTGCTTTTTATAGTCCAAGCATTCCGAGGATTTCAATTGTTTAAGTATTCCCATGGCTTTTGCCGATAAAGCAAAGAACTTAAAAGGGCCTTTTAATTCGATTGAGGTTATGGTGACTTTCATATTTTATAATTAACTACCGGGTAGTTTCTCAGCCTTAGCCGAGAGTTCGCTTAATTTTAGCAGTCTAGCTTGACGGGTCTTTTCAGTTTTAGCCAACTTTAACCAGCGTAAAGCGAACCTTTTACTTGAAGGATTTAGAGCGTTGAAAAAGTCTTTGGCCCCCGCTTTTTTTTCCAGCGCTTGCGCTAAATCGGGAGGGATAATTAATTGATCCACATCATCCATAAAATCCCATAAGCCTTTGGATTTGGAATGCGCAATGCTTTGAAGTCCAGCGGCGTGCATTTTTCCCTCTTTTATCAAGCGAGACGCTCGATCTTTATAGCTCTTGGCCCAATGTTCGGCTTTACGCGGAGCTATTAATTGCATGGTTTTTTCGTCGTCTAGTTTTCTGCGAATCCCATCAATCCAACCGAAGCAAAGCAATTGGTCTAAAACTTCTTCGCGGGAAACATACTTGCTAGGACTAGACTTTTTATAAGTAACCAACCAAACGCTTTCTTTTTGCGCATAATGACTACTTAACCAATTCCTCAAGTCCTCGACTGAACTAATTTCTACTTTTTCAAAGGACTCAGTTTTTACCATTGCATCTGTGTAAATCGATTTTAAGCTTTAGGCTTAACAAGAACAGCTTCCTAAAGAAACCACTTTCTCTCCTTTTAGCATCTCCTCCCAGAACTGGATTTTCTTATCGCGTCGTTCTTTTAGTTGCTCTAACTGCTCCTCGACCGCTTCACGTGTTTTGGCATCACCATTTTGCGCGCTGGCCTCCATTTCCTGCTTCTGCTTTTCAAAGGTTTCTTCATACTTTAAAAGCGCTGCGGTAAACTGCCGGGTGCGCTCACTCTCCTTATGAATGAAAAAGGTTCTTTCACATAAATAGCCACTAAACCATACCTTTCGGAGAGGCTTTTCATTAAGCCAGTCGAGATTAGGACCATGGTCGAGGATGCGCATAGTATTGATATAACTGTAGGCAATCCTATTGGTGATTTTAAGGGATTTCAAACCTTTTACAGGCAGCGAAGCTTTTCCCCGGGTGGTGTAGCTGAAAATGGTATCGCTAAAATCTTCCGCATACACGGGATAGCTAATGAGGTCGGTTGCGTAGCTAATACTATCATTGGCCTTTCCATCCATGCGATCAAATAGTCTTGCCAAATAGGCCTCATCCTGCAGAGAATCTTCCTTTGCGTAAGCAGCAACTAGGTAAATAAAGCCTCTATGGATAGTCCCGTTTTCCGCTCTAGCCTCGAATTCAGTATACCAAGCATTATATTCTGCCAGCCCCCTAAAAGGGAAAAAGGCCATCAGAACAAAAAGGAGCAAAGGTCGAATCGCTTGCATGGGCGGAGAAGTTTGTCAGAAATTTAAGAATAAATAAGGTGGTAGATTCCTTTTCGATGCGCTGCGGTTCTGAATTACCTTCTTCACCAAAGGCCCCTTACTTCAGGTTTTTAAGAAAGGCTTCTAATTCCGTGATTACCCAATCGGGCTCAGCAAGGTGAATATAGTGACCACTATTGGTGGTGTTTAAAATTTCGACATTGGTTTTGTCCCCCTTCCAATCCGCGAATAGTTCTGCCTTAATTTGCGCGTTCTTTTTGGTAAGAAAGGCGTTTTCCTTGTAGGAGGCAAGAATGGTAACAGGGATATCAGCGGGCAAGGGGCAACTGCGCATTTGCTGCTCAATGGTATATACTTCTTGCCACTCTTGGTATACGCCCATAGCTTGATTTTTGAAGTTAGCATCCCAGGCAGTTCTCATGGAATCGGCGGCTTGGGGACTCATTTGCTTAAACACTTCCTCATATAATTTTTCAATACTCGGGTCGATTAAAAACAAGCCAACTACTTGGGCAGGGAATTGCTCTTGATACTTGCGCACGATATAGCCGCCAAGCGAATGCCCTACCAATACTATGGGACCCTCAATTTTATTTTGCTTGATGAGCAGGTCAAGATCGTTTACTAAATTCTCTAAGGTCCGTGGAAGATCTGTGCTGGGCGATTGACCGATTCCTCTTCGATCGTAAGATAGGGTTTGGTAGTGCTCCGAAAGGGCGGTTTGAACCTGATTCCAATTATATAAGGGCGTTCCTAAGCCCGATTCAAAAATTACGGTAGGACTGCCGCTGCCTTTTATCACACAATGCAGGGCTGCAGTTTCTTTCTGTTCCGGTTTTGCGGATGTGAGGAAAGATGGATTAGATGCTCTGTTATCGCTGCGGCTTCCCAGAAGCAAGGGGAGGAATAGGAGCAGGTGGAGGGCTAGTTTAGTCATAATGGGCTAGTAGGGTAAAGGGGCAAAGTGCATGGAGCTTAATGAAAGCCTCTGGGGGTAAGTTAAGTCAAAATTGCAAGAAAGAAGCATGCTGAAAAGAGGAGGAGCGAGGACTGAAGCTTGGAGGTAGATCCATCACAGGGAAATTAATTCTAATCTGCGGCAGTATTTTTTGTGTGCTTAGCATTTTGAATGCTTTTCATGCGCTCAATTCGTGCTCTGTGATTTCTTTGCAGTACCACAGGATAAAAATTGGAGAGGAAATTTAGGGAGGTTGTTATTACGGCCATAAGGAAATGTCCGTGCACCAGCATAACCATAACGGCACCTTGAATAAGCAGTAGGGCCGCCAGGTGTCCAAATTCAGACTGTCGGGTTTGGTAATCAAAGTTTTCCAAACCCTGTTTGGTACCGTCGAAATACTTAGTTCGGTTTTTCTCCTTGCCCCAGAACAGCCATAGGAGAAACTTTTTAAAGTATTCAATTTTCAGGACCCTGGATAATGTTGCAATCGAGCTTCTATTGCGGATGCGGTAATAGTTATCAGGAAGCAATTGGTTTGTAGGGTAGGCAAAACCAATAAAGGCGAAAATCCCGGTGATAAATAAATTCAGCAGCAAGGAAAGTAATAGCACCATCCAGATATTGAGTTTAGCCGGCTCCAGCAACCAAAGGGTTCTTAGTATTTCATAAGACCTGAAGGCTAAGAATATCGATATCAATGGAAATAAAATCTTCTTGAACATTTTTTAACCTATTTGCTTTTGGAGACCTATCAAATGCCCTTTAGGAGCGCAGTAATGACACTAATTAGAAAACGAAGCCGACATTAGCTTAGACGGCAATTTAATTTACTTAAGATTTTTTAATATCTGGACCAATGATGCAAGGGGCAAGGGCCTTGTTGGTAACAGTTTATTCCTCTTCCTCATCAAATTCAAATATTTCTCCCTCATTTTCAATCATATACCTCAGGCATTTCTCGAAATCGCTTTTAATGGTCTTGCTTAAAAATTGTTTCCATGGTGGTTCATCCTCATGCCTGATAAATGCTAAAAGGGCCAGGGCATAGGCCCATTCCTCAATTTTTAAATAGCCTAGATTACTGTGTCCCCAACGGTCGATCTGATTATAAAACTGAAAAGCACAATTTGCATTGAAAATCCCTAGTCCAAAGACTACGGTTGTAAGGTCCGTGAGCATTTCATCATTTTGCTCTAAGTTCTTTTCACCAAGCAGCTTTACATGGGATAATTCGTGGGCTATGGTTGCAATTAAGCAATCAGGTCTTTCTAATAAGGATTCGTCGAGTGAAATGATGTATATTCCACTAGCTGGATCTTTATGATAAAGGCCTACCGCTTCAGTATTATCGGGGTCAGATTCTAAGAAAATCACAGAAGTCCCCATGTCAATTTCTTTGGGATTATTTTCGTGAAAGTCGAGCTCAATAACTTTTGGATCCACTTGCATTTGGTCGCAAATAACTTGCAGCGCTTCGTTCGCATTTTCTCGACTCTTATTCCATTTTATGGGAAAGTCTGATGTTGAAGGGGTCAGAATCCTACGAGATTCTATTGTAGGTTCAGGAAACTCTTGAATTAACCATAAAAAATTGTTCTCGAAGTACTTTCTTAGTTCTAGATCGAGTGGCTCGTATTTTTTTTTGGACTTCCGAAAGTTAAACATGGTCAGTTTTCTCTCTGTTCATATTTTTTTTCCTTCACTTCCGGGAAGAGATGTTTTATTTCGCTTTCTACTGTTTTAAATGGTGTACCGCGGTTTAGCTAGGGAATGCGGCATAAGAGGCAAGTCTCCGCTAGTCCAAGCTGCTCGCTCGAAGATAGATTTTTAATTGAGCCAGTTCTTTCCTCCTTTCTTGTCCAAAGCTGAAGTGAACTAGTAATAGTATCGTAAGGAGTATTGAAACTTTCATTAATCGGTTTTTTTTAAGTGGATAAGGGTTTGGCTCAACTACGTTCTAAGGTGGTTTTGGTTTTGATGTGTACTTTATCCATCAATTAATACTTCAACTGCTTTCATATCTTGCATTGTAACTGAGATATGATGGTTTAAATCATAATCTGATTCGAAAGCAATTTCCCAAGTGACTGGTTTTGTTACACAATGGGGGAGGAACATATACACTGGTTTGAATTCATTCTTAAAATCTTGAATTCTAAAATCTTCCTTCCAGTTTTTGAATTCGTTCTCAATGATAGGAGCAATGGAAATTGCTATTTCGTCGTAGTTCTTTTCAATTGATAAAAAGAACTCCTTTTGAATTTGTTGCGGACCTTTTTCGTCTCCTTCAACTCCCAACTCTATAGCAGAACCCTTTGGGAGAAATTGTCTGTTACATTCATAATAGTTTTTAGAAGCATCCTTCGAGGTCACGTGTAACATGCTACCAAAGAATTCGTCCTCAATTCTATGTTTCTTCCCAAATAAAAAGTCAAAAAGTCCCATTACACTTTAGTAGACAAAACTTGCTTACACCCCAATAAACTTCAACATAACTCTCCAAAGACGATATAGAATCGGAACTCAGGTTAAGATAGAAGCGTCGCAAGGTTTGCAGCAATTTAAGGAATATTTAAACAGCTTGGCTGAGGTTCAGGGTCTTAAAAATGCGCTTTCCTATTCTTGGAGCTTATAAGAGCGCTTCTTTAGACTCCACTCAAAACGAAAAAACCTCCGCCACTCTATATTCGAGTTCGCGAAGGTTTTTTAATTGCACAGCCAATTCGGCTTTACGGTCGCTGGGCTTATTTCACAAAAGGAGGCTTTTGCACCTTGGCCTTTAGTTTTTTATTACGCACTTCAATGTAAATTTCGGTGTCGGCCGTATGGTAGGGTTTATCCAAATAACCCAAACCAATCGCTTGGTCCAGACTAGGGGACTGGGTACCGGAAGTGACCTCGCCAATGGCTTCTCCCTCCGCGTTTAAGATGCGGTAACCTTTACGGGGAATACCACGCTCTTCCATCACAAAGCCATTTAAGCGACGGCTAATCCCCGCTTCTTTTTGCGCTAATAATGCTTCCGAATTAATAAAGTCCTTGCTAAACTTGGTAATCCAGCCTAAGCCTGCTTCCAGCGGAGAGGTTTGGTCATCAATATCATTGCCATACAAGCAAAAGCCCATTTCCATGCGCAAGGTATCGCGGGCGCCTAAGCCAATCGGCTTGATGTCCTGTTCAGCCCCAGCTTTAAAAATGGCTTCCCAAACGGCAATCGCATCCTCGTTTTTCACGTACAATTCAAAACCTCCCGCGCCAGTATATCCTGTGGCCGAAATAAGGGCCTCCGCTCCGGCAATCTTGCCTTGTGCAAAGGTGTAATACTTCATGCCGGCCAGGTCGGTCTCGGTTAAGCTTTGTAAAGCTTCGGCTGCCTTTGGGCCTTGTACGGCAAATAAGGACCAATCATCACTTTGGTTGTCTATCTCCAAGCCTTCCGGCAGATGAGAGGCCAACCAGGCGTAATCCTTTTCAATATTAGAGGCGTTTACCACCAAAAGGTATTCATTCTCTGCTAGGCAGTAAACTAAAAGGTCGTCTACAATACCGCCCTTATCATTAGGTAAACAGCTGTATTGAATTTTCCCAGGTACCAATTTCGAAACATCATTCGAAGTGGTTTTTTGTAAGAAGTCTAAGGCACCTTCACCCTTGATGAAAAATTCGCCCATATGGCTTACATCAAAAACGCCCACTTTTTCGCGTACATGCAGGTGTTCTACTTTTAGACCTTCGTATTGTACCGGCATGTGAAAACCGGCAAAATCTACCATTTTACCACCAAGGTCCTGGTGGATTTGATCGAGTATTAGCTTTTTCATGGAGAGGGATTATAAATTGGCTTGCGCCGATAAATTAACCGTGAATATGTTCTTTGGTGCCAAAGTCTTTCATGACCTCCGCTTCGAAGCTTAAAAGCTCGTCCCACATTTGGTCTACCTTTTCGCGCTCGCCAAATTCACGGGCAAATTTTAAAAACATGGTGTAATGATTGGCCTCACTTACCATCAACTTGCGATAAAAGTCGGCCAGTTCCTGATCTTCAATATTGTCGGAAAGCACCTTAAAGCGCTCACAACTGCGGGCTTCAATTAAAGCGGCAATTAAAAGACGGTGAACCAAGCGCATATTGCGATCTCCGGTTTTAGGGAAAAAGGTATTAATGCGCGCAACATATTCGTCTTTGCGCTCCCGACCCAGTTTTAGTCCGCGTTGTTGAATGCGTTTATGCACCATTTCGAAGTGACTCATTTCCTCACGGGCTAGCGCCGCCATCGCATCTACCAATTCACTGTGCTCGGGGTAGGTTACCAAGAGGGAAATGGCCGTTGAGGCCGCCTTTTGCTCACAGAAAGCGTGATCGGTTAAAATCTCTTCAATGTTTTTTTCGGCAATATTGGCCCAACGGGGATCGGTGGGCAGTTTCAATCGTAAAATACTCATATCGCTGGTCGCTAGATTTTATCCGCGGCAAAATTAGGTAATTGAACCTTGTTTAAGGGTATTCTCACTAAGAAGCTTCTTCGCTGCTATGCACCAATAAAATAGCACAGGGCAGCTCGGATAAGAGATAGTCTATTTCATGGGTGAACACGCGGTCTCGATAGCCCAATTTGGTATCAAGCGAATTTAGTATTAATATTTGCGTGCCATGATCTTTACTAAACTGATCGAGCCGGTAACCCGCTGCACCATCGATCCTATGACGCTCAATTTTTATAGGGGTAAAATTTGCGAAGTCGAGGCTATTGGAGGTACCAAAGCTTTCAGCTAAAACATCAAGATTTTGGGCTTGCAAGGCTTGGGCAAGGGCAATCGACATTATTAAAGTGTCTTTTGTTTTAGGATGATGGTCAGCAAAAACGGCCAACTTCGAATACGCTTTTGGAAAGGATTCGGGCTGACTCAATAGCATTAGACTGCAATTCGATTTGCGAATTAATTGACGGGCAATGGAACCCGAATAATAGCGTAACAAGCCTTCTTTGGGTAAAGCGCCAATAAGTAAGAGGTCGGCATTTTCCTCTTCACAAGCATCCAGAATTCCTTCTGAAATGTCTCCTTGTCGACCCAAGAAACGATGGGGGAAGCGGTCCTTTACCGCAGCAAGCTCCATTTCAATTTCTTGGCGGGAATAAGCAGGGCCGTCTTCGACATGCACAAAAATTAGTTCTTCGGCGAGGGAAGCGGCTAATCGACCCGCCTCGGCAATATTGGCACTTAAGCTGGGACTGAGGCCAATACCCATGACCATTTTCTTAAAAGGCTTCAAATCGGATTTTTTAAGGAGCTTAAAGGTACGAAGAGTTCGAGGATGGGGAGTGGTGGATTGGTGGAGAGGGGAAGTGGTTGATTGGTGGATTGGGATTGCTTCAATACACAGTTCTCAGAGCCTTGCCCGCCGTACAAGACTTTGGTAGGTGATGCCTCGCTCGCCGTACAAGATTTTGGAAGGCGATGCCTCGCTCGCCCTACAAGACTTTGGCAGGCGATGCCTTGCTCGCCGCACTAGGTCTTGGCAGGCGAGTTTAAGGAGTTTGTAGTGGATGTTCCTTTTGGGCACAAAATCAGCTTTGGGTGACGTCCCCTTCAAGGGTTTACGGGCTGTGAAACGGGGTAGTTGCGTCTATTGTTCCTTACTGACCAGGAAAGAGTGCGAGGCATTGCCCGCAAGTATTCTCCCGAATCCAATCCTTTTTTGAGGCTTCATTTAAAGGCGCATACAATAGCTCTATTGCTTAGAATTCTTCGAGCTAGTTTTCGAGTAAGCATTCCAGGCAGGACTCTGCTGCATTTTAAGGCTCCAGTACTTCCATCACAATTCTAAAACCCACCCTAGGGTCGGGTAGGGAGAAGTTTTGCTCCAAATCGATAAATGATTCTTCGATGGTATTATCCCAGCTACCACCTTTTATAAGGGAGTCGGAGGTCATTTCTGCCACATTACCAATGATATCAAAAAGTCCATTTTGGTTAGCGGGGTAGGACCCTACTTTAACCGGATAAAATCCACCATCAGCAATATAATTGTGCTTGCCACTGCGATAGTCATAGAGCTTAATATTGCAAATGATATCGCTGACTTGCCCATCCTTTTCAGGGGTATAGGGTAAGTTGCCATACCAGGGTAATCGGTTATTAGGTAGAGGGCTAGCGAAGGACATCCACTCTTCACTACTTGGCAAGCGGAATTGTACTTTCTGAAATTCACGTTTTTCTTGAATATTATATTGCTCAGTTAGCCATTGACAATAGGCCTCGGCGGCCTTTTGGCTGATATTAACAACGGGGTAATCATTATAGGCGGGGTGACTATGGTAATTTTCAACCATGGGGTCATGGTATGCGAATTTAATGGATTGGTTCCAGGCGCTAGAGTCAACTCTAAATTCTGCCAATTCTTCCTTATTTAATCCCCTCAAGAAGTTTCGGTATTCTCCATTGCGAACCTCATGTTGAGCGACATAAATTCTCGGTCTAAACATTTCATAGTCGTCAAAATTGGGGCGATCACTGCTTTTTCCAAACAGAAAAGGTAAAGCGAGGAGTAAAGCGAAATTCTTGGTCATAGCGGTTGTTGATTTGTGCTTTAACGGTAAAAGCCTGATTTATTGCTAGTTTGAAGCTATTAAGTAACCTCTTTTTTTAGGAAGTAGGTTTTTATCCTCGCCCTGATCCACCAATCCACCAATTCACTAATCCCCCAAACCCAGGATAATTGATCCCAAAGCCGCTAACATTTTGGGGTCTACGACGAAAAACCTCCTCAACCTCCCTTTGGTCAGTTGCGGTTTTTTTTTGTGCCCAGCCCTGCTTCACCAATCTACCGATCCACCAATTCACCAATCTCCAAATCCCCCAATCCACAAATCCCAGGATAATTGATCCCAAAGCCGCTAACATTTTGGGGTCTACGACGAAAAACCCCCTCAACCTCCCTTTGGTCGGTTGCGGTTTTTTTTGTGTCCAGCCCGGCTTCACCAATCTACTAATCTACCGATCCACCAATCCCCCAATCCACCAAACCCAGGATGAATGATCCCAAAGCCGCTAACATCTTGAGGGTCTACGACGAAAAACCTCCTCAACCTCCCTTTGGTCGATTGCGGTTTTTTTTTGTGCCCAGAGTTGCTTCACCAATCTACCGATCCACCAATTCACCAATCTCCAAATCCCCCAATCCACAAATCCCAGGATAATTGATCCCAAAGCCGCTAACATTTTGGGGTCTACGACGAAAAACCTCCTCAACCTCCCTTTGGTCGGTTGCGGTTTTTTTTTGTGCCCAGCCCTGCTTCACCAATCTACCGATCCACCAATTCACCAATCTCCAAATCCCCCAATCCACAGATCCCAGGATAATTGATCCCAAAGCCGCTAACATTTTGGGGTCTACGACGAAAAACCTCCTCAACCTCCCTTTGGTCGGTTGCGGTTTTTTTTTTGTGCCCAGCCCTGCTTCACCAATCTACTGATCCACCAATTCACCAATCTCCAAATCCCCCAATCCACAAATCCCAGGATAATTGATCCCAAAGCCGCTAACATTTTAGGGTCTACGACGAAAAACCCCCTCAACCTCCCTTTGGTCGGTTGCGGTTTTTTTTTTGTGCCCAGCCCTGCTTCACCAATCTACCGATCCACCAATTCACCAATCTCCAAATCCCCCAATCCACAAATCCCAGGATAATTGATCCCAAAGCCGCTAACATTTTGGGGTCTACGACGAAAAACCTCCTCAACCTCCCTTTGGTCGGTTGCGGTTTTTTTTTTGTGCCCAGCCCTGCGCTCAAGCAAGCTTGGCTTGTGCAGGGCACAAAAAAAAACCCTCCTCGACATTCGTCGAGGAGGGTTTTTCGTCGGGGCGGCAGGATTCGAACCTGCGACCTCCTGCTCCCAAAGCAGGCGCGATAACCGGGCTACGCTACGCCCCGTGGCGGTGAGAGCGGGATTCGAACCCGCGGTACGGTTGCCCGTACGGCAGTTTAGCAAACTACTGGTTTAAGCCACTCACCCATCTCACCGGGTTTATCCTTAATTCCTAAAAGATGGACGGCAGTTTTAGCATCCGCCTGGGGCGGATAAGCCACTGACCCATCTCAGCAGGTTATTCTTAATTCCTAGAGAGGGGAGGTGAATCAAATCCACATCTTTCTCACAAGGTTTTAATCTTCCTTTATTCTGAAAAAGAACAAGCTTTCTCGGAATCGTAGTAAACAAAAGAACGTTGGATTAAAATCCTCTTCCGTTATTGGGGCTGCAAATTTAAACAGAGATTCATTCTGCACAATAGATTTTGACAAAAAAATAGAGCGTGATTTATACTTGCTTATTAATGAGCCTAATCCGAGATGAAATCCAATGATAAATAGACTTCGGTAATCCTCCTTGCAATTGCGAACTTTGTTCCGTCTATGAGTAGCAAGAATCCCTCCAACCATCAAGATACTTTCCTAGTAAAAGGCATGAGCTGTGCAGCCTGCGCCAGTAGTGTTGAATCCATTTTAAAGCACACCGAAGGCGTTAATGAGGCCGAAGTGAATTTCGCCCAGCATCAGGTTAAAGTGTCTTATCAAAGTCAGCTTAGTCCGGAGCAGCTAAAGGAAGCGGTGCAATCTATTGGTTACGACCTCGACCTTGATGCGAAAGATAAAGCCAAGCAAGCACGGGTTAATCAACAGGAGCGTTACCAGAAGTTAAAGCAGCAAACCCTTTGGTCGGCTCTTTTTGCTTTGCCCGTTTTTGTTATGGGCATGTTTTTCCCCGAAGTGCCTTACGGAAGGTACATTTCGGCCCTTTTAGTTTTACCCTTGCTTTTTATCTGGGGAGCCCACTTTTTTACCAATGCCTGGAAACAAGCCAAGCATGGTATGGCCACCATGGACACTTTGGTAGCGGTGAGTACGGGTATCGCTTACGGATTTAGTTTATTCAACACCTTCTTTCCCGAATTTTGGTCGGCGAGTGGTTTAGAGGCTCATGTGTATTACGAAGCGGCAGCGGTAATTATCACCTTTGTGAGTCTGGGTAAAACCCTTGAGGAAAAAGCAAAAAGCGCAACTGGCAAGGCCCTGGAGCAACTGATGGACCTTCAAGTAAAGCAGGTTCATCGTATCAACTCCGAAGAGGAAGAGGAAGAAATACCGCTGGAGGAAATTCAGAAAGGGGATCGGCTAAGGGTTCGACCGGGAGAAAGTATTCCGGTGGATGGTACTATCGAAGAAGGTCGCTCTCAAATTAATGAGAGTATGCTGAGCGGGGAGTCTGTACCCTTAAGCAAGGAGCCGGGTGATGCGGTTTTTGCGGGTACCTTAAATCAGAAAGGAACCCTAATTATTTCCTGTGAAAAACCTTCGGATGAAACGGTTTTGGCGCAAATCATTCGTTTAGTGGAGGAGGCCCAAGCCTCTAAAGCGCCTATTCAGGATTTGGTGAATAAAATTGCCGGGGTATTTGTGCCAGTGGTACTAGGCATTGCCCTGCTCACTTTTGCTATTTGGATGTTCGTTGGTGGGAACGAGGCCTTTGCTCAAGCACTTTATACTTCCATTGCGGTGCTGGTAATTGCTTGTCCTTGTGCCCTCGGTTTAGCGACCCCAACCGCCATAATGGTAGGAGTAGGCAAAGGAGCCGAAAACAATATTTTAATTCGAGATGCCGAGAGTTTAGAACTGGCGCCCAAGGTGCGTCACTTGGTTTTAGATAAAACCGGAACCCTTACGCAATCTAAGGCTCGGGTATTGGAATTAATTTGGGAAGAGGATACGGAGGATTATGCGGCTTACTTATTAAGCTTGGAGTCGCATTCTCAACACCCTTTAGCTACCGCGATAGTAAGGCACCTTAAGGAAGCTCAAGTAGCGCCTAGTAGCTTAGAAGACTTTGAAATTCTGGATGGTCGAGGGGTTAAAATGACCGTGCCGAGTGGTGGCTTCGTGGCCAGTGGTAATCAGAAGATGCTGGCCGATTTCAACTTGGAACCCAGCCCAAAACATCAGGCGAAAGCCGAAGAGAAGGCCAGGGAAGGGGCTACCGTGCTTTACTTTTTTAATAAGGAGCGAATTTTAGCACAGATCATTATTGGTGATCCTTTAAAACCAGGCAGCAAGGAGGCGGTAAAAGAATTGCAAGACCTCGGATTGGAATTACATATTTTGAGTGGCGACAAAGAAGAAACCACCGCTTTTTGGGCCCAAGAACTAAACATTGCCAATTATACAGCCGAAGTAATGCCACAGGATAAAGGTGCCTTGATTCGCGAATTACAAGCTAAGGGCGAAAAGGTTGCCATGGTTGGGGATGGCATTAATGATTCCGAGGCGCTGGCGCAGGCCGATTTAAGCATAGCGATGGGACATGGCTCGGATATCGCGATAGAGGCGGCAAAAATGACCTTGATGACTTCCGATCTTCGGTCTATTGCCAAGGCCATTCGTCTTTCCAAGCTTACGGTACAAGGGATTCGTCAGAACCTCTTTTGGGCATTCATCTACAACCTAATCGGAATTCCAATTGCTGCGGGGGTCTTGTATCCCTTCACCGGCTTTTTGTTGGACCCCATGATTGCGGGTGCCGCCATGGCCTTTAGTTCGGTGTCTGTGGTCCTAAACAGTTTACGTTTAAAAAGTCGTAAGCTTTAAGACCGGTTCTCGATATGGTGACCTACCCTTTCAAAAATGGGTTTTAAATCTTCAAGTTTCGTGGTTTCGGGGACTTTTAGGGTTTTGATGGGCGCTTCTAAATCGACTTCCCAAGCTTCCTTGCCCAATAATTCATTCAAACCATTGCGTACGCTATTTACACAGCCTTCGCATTTTAAAGAGGTGTTATAGAGGGTGCTCATTGCTTTTTTTGCAAAGGTAGGTATTGGGGGGATTTTGGATAATCTAGATTGCTTCAACTCTCGCCCTACATGACCTTGTACGGCAAGCAAGGCATCGCCTTCCAAAATCTTGTTCGGCGAGCAAGGCATCGCCTGCCAAAGTTTTAACGAAGGGCAAAGCTCTACGTTGCAGCAAACCCATTTCCCCAATCCACCATTTTTCCAATCCCCCAATCTCTCTGCGCTCCTCTGATTTCTCTGAGAACTCCGCGTTGAAGCAAACCCAATCCCCAATCTACCAATCCACCAATCAACCAATCCACCAATCAACCAATCATCCAATCAACCAATTCCCCAATCCACCAATCCCCTATTTCCCCGCCCTCGGATGGTACTTCAAAATAGTATCCCGCAATTGCTCCTGACTTAAATGAGTATAAATTTCGGTGGTGGTTATGCTCTCATGCCCCAGCATTTCTTGCACGGCACGGAGGTCGGCGCCATGTTTTACCAAGTGTGTAGCGAAGCTATGTCGGAAGGTATGGGGTGAGATGCTCTTGCGAATACCCGCACTGGCGGCTGCATCTTTAACTAAGTGAAAAATCATGGCCCTACTTAAGGGGGCGCCTCGACGGTTGAGGAAGAGGATATCTTCCGCCCCTTTCTTAATATCCAAATGCGACCGAATCTCCTTGCGGTAGATGTTGATCATCTTTTGGGCTAAGCTATTAATGGGGACTAGGCGTTCCTTATTTCCTTTACCTACCACCCGAATCAGGTCTTCCTTAAAAAAGAGATCACTTAAGCGTAAACCAATGAGTTCCGAAACGCGTAATCCACAGGCATAGAGCGTTTCAAAAATGGCCACATTACGCATCCCCTCGGGTTTAGAGCGGTCGATGCTATCAATCATTGCCGAGATTTCTGCTTCCTCCAAATACTCGGGGAGCTTTTTATCTAGCTTCGGTCCCTCCAGTAATTCGGCGGGGTTTTCTTTGAGGTAATCTTCTAAAATGAGGTATTTGTAAAAGGCCTTTAAACTGGAGATAAGTCGGGCCTGACTGCGCGTACTTAAACCGTTTTGCTCCTGAAGATCGCGGAGGCACTTTTCCAATAAAAAGAGTTTTAGCTGCAAAGGGTTTAAATCGGGGCCTTCCTTAAAATAACGCGCTACTTTTTCCAAATCGCGCAAATAGGCCTTGATCGAATTCTCTGCCAAGCCACGCTCTAAACGCAGGTAATTCTTAAAATCCTTAAGCGCGGCATCCCACTTCATTTTTTTAAATTTCGGGCCTAAAGATAAGTCAATGAAAATAGGCATTCTCAATGGTCCTAATCTCAATTTACTCGGTCAGCGCGAACCGGAGATCTACGGCGCGGAGGGCTTTGAGGCCTATCTAAAAAGCTTAAAGGACCGCTTCCCCCAGTACGAGTTTCGCTATTTTCAATCAAATGATGAAGGCGCTTTAGTGGAAGAATTACAACAAATGGCCAAGGATTGCAAGGGCATCGTGTTTAACCCGGCCGCCTTTACCCATACTTCTTTAGCTTTAGCAGATGCGGCAAAGGGGGTGGATTGTCCGATTATCGAAGTGCATATTTCCAATGTGTATCAACGAGAAGGCTTTCGACATAAAAGCTATATCTCACCTGCGGCCAAAGGGGTAATCACCGGCTTAGGGCTAAAGGGATATGAATTGGCCATTCAAGCCTTAGTCGATTAAATCTTGAGGAACTTAATCACTTTAGACATCGAATACTTACTCGCATTCAGTTTGCAGAGATAAACCCCAAAAGGTAATTCGCTCAGGTCCATTTCTCGTGCAGCCCCTTCTTTAAACTGGATGGTTTTGAGCACGGTGCCCGAGAGGCTTAAAATTTGCACTTCGTCGTAAAATTCCGCTTCTGCTAAATGAGCCGTAGATCGAACCGGATTAGGATAGAGGTTGAGGCCTTCTTCCAGTTCAATCTCGGAGAGTTCGAATTCGTAAAAGTCTTCCTCATAGTACGTGGACTTACTGTAATGATCTCGAGGCGCTGGAAGACGAAACACAGCTACGCGAGGATACCAATTGTTGAAGCCTTCTTTTAGCACCACATTGCGTATAATTTGCTGGCCAAAAATATCCCAGCCAATGCAGGACAAAACGTAAACACCAGGTGGGATGCCACGGAATTCATAAAAGCCAATAATGCGATTGCTATCGCTTTTGTGTTTCGAGCTTTCATAGTAAAAACGGGCTTTGGTTTCTACGTTGAGTAAGGATATACTAAAATCGCGAACCGTATCACCGTTGTCCCTATTGCGGACAATTCCAGTGAGAATAGCATCTCCATGCTGAGCATGTAGCGGCAATATAAAAAGGAGGGCGAGGATGAGGCTTAGTTTTCGCATAGCAGATGGTTTAGGGTTCTATTATTTGGATGCGCGAAAACCAAAAGGGTTGTCCCAAAACAGAGGATTACCTTGTATTAAGTCCTAATCTATCGGATCAAAATCATAAAAGGAATAGCTCAACCCTAGGTTGATATAGAAGATAAAATCCGGAACCCCAGTACTTCCTTTTAGTCCATCCCAGCGATCGTTAGCTCCATTCTGAAAACCTATACTGGCTTCATAAGCCCAGAATTCATTCCAAAACAAACGGTAACCAACTTCGGCCATAACATTAAAGCTGAGAACCGGATTACTTTCATAAGCTTCATTGATAGGATTAATGGTTTCAGGAATGCGGTATTGGTTATAGGATAGGGCAGGACCCAGGTACAAACCAGCAAAGAGGGCACCTTGGTTTTTTTCGGGTACATAATCGCGGATGTCATTGTCCAAATAGAAACGCATGCCCACGAGGGTGCTGATTAAAAAAGAATGGGAACTGTAATTTAAGCCTCCATCAGAAGCTAAACCTTGGCGTTTGCCATTAATCCAATCTACTTGAATCTTGGTGCTAATTTGCCACCTTTCATCATCAGGTAGCCAATAGGTGTATAGTCCATAGAGGTTAAGACCGGGTTCTTCAATAATCTTACCGGCGGCGGTTGTTTCGCCGCGAAAGGCAGAGCTGCCTAAACCAAAGCCCAAACTATTGTATTGCCCGCTAACATGAAAGCTCAATAACAACAAGAGGCCAATTCTTAAAAGTACCATGATGTGGGGTTTCTATAAATAGCGCCAGCTTATTCTAAATTATTGTGCCTAAGGCCTTTTTGACGCTGATTTAATTTTTAAAAGCTTCGTGATTACTTTTTCTGGCGCTGCATCTTTTAGTACCTTGGAAACATAAAAATGGAGGAAGGATGATTATCAGCACCACAGAACAAATACCAGGGAAGGAAATCGGTGAAATTTTAGGCATTGCACGAGGTAGTACCGTAAGAGCCCGCAATATCGGTCGGGATATTTTTGCCGGTTTAAAGAATATTGTAGGTGGCGAAATTGAAGAATATACCAAGCTTCAGGCACACGCACGGGAACAAGCCCTACAACGCCTGGAGCAAGATGCCTTGCAAATGGGAGCCGATGCGGTGGTCAATTTACGCCTTACTACCGCAATGGTGATGCAAGGAGCTGCGGAGATTTTAGCTTACGGAACAGCAGTAAAGTTTAAGTAATGGATTCTCTTTGGGCGCTTTATATTAATGTGGGAGTTTGGATAATTTTGCTTATCATTATTGTTGTTCTTATTTTCCGAAGAATGAAAATTCGAAGGGAGGAAAGTTTTGAAAAACGGGATAACTAAAACGCTATTTTCTGAAATTTGAACTTCGCATATCATTAATCTATTTCATTGTTGGGGCGGTTTGGATCCTTAGCACAGACTGGTCTCTTAATCAGCTTGATATTCCCGAAAACTTGGAACATAAGCTCCAAACCTATAAAGGTTGGTTTTATGTGCTTATCACCTCAGTACTTTTATACCTCTATACCCGTCAGCATTTAGAGCGACAAAGGGCGGCCGAAGCTGAGTTAGCTAAGCATCAAGAAGAATTAGAATCGAAAATTAGGGACAAAACCCAGGAATTAAATCAGGCCTTAAGTGATCTTTCTAAGCAACATGAAGGCTTGCAAGAAAAGAGTACAATCATTCAGGATAAAAACCAGCAATTAGAAGAGGCTTTAGCCAACCTTAAAAGGGCTCAGGTAAAACTGATGCAAAGTGAAAAGCTGGCTTCGGTAGGACTTTTAGCTAAAGGTTTAGCGCATGAAGTAAATAATCCCCTCAATTATATTTCGGCAGCCTTAGTAGGATTGGAAGATCAAGGAATTGCAGAAGAAAATCCAGAGAATAAGATTTACCTACGCGGTATCCGCGAAGGCTTAAGTCGGGTAAAGCGTATCGTTCGCAGTTTACACCAATTAAGCAGTTCCGAGGATGAGGGCCAGGAGGAGTTTGACCTCTATAATATGTTGGAGAACATCCTCACTATTTTAAGGCCAGAGTTTGGGAGCCGCATCGAGATTAAAAATGAAATAAAGGCCAAGCAGTTTAGCATTAAGGGTAATCGCGGTGAATTAAATCAGGCATTTTTTAATATCCTCCTCAACGCTATTCAATCCATTGAAGGCGAAGGGCAAATTGAAATCAAAGCCCATCATGATAAGGAGGGCTGCCATATTTTTATAAATGATTCTGGGGAAGGTATCAAAGAAGAATACCTTTCGAAAGTGATGGACCCTTTTTTCACCACGCGTTCTCCCGGAAAAGGAGTAGGTTTAGGCTTGTCAATTGCCTATATGAGTATTGAAAAACAAGGGGGGAAGATTGAGCTGAAATCGGAATTAGGCAAGGGTACTCAAGTATTAATAGAACTTAAACAGTAATGGATCGCGCGAAACTGTTGTATGTAGACGATGAGGAGATGAACCTCCTACTCTTTGAATTGAATTTTAAGAAGTTTTTTGAGGTAGAAACAGCCGATAGTGGGGCGAAGGCCTTGGAAATTTTAAAGAATGGTTCCCAACCCCATATTGTGGTTAGCGATATGAAAATGCCGGGTTTAAATGGAATCGAATTTTTAAAAGAAGCCCGCAAACTTTTAACGGACACCCCTTTCTACATCCTAACTGGTTTTGAGATCAATGAAGAAATAAAATCGGCTTTGCAATCGGGTTTAATTCGAAGTTACATTCAAAAACCCTTTAACCGTGATTTGCTACTAGAAGAGTTTAATGCCACTAAAGTGCCTCAGAAATAATGGAAAGTACCCTAGCTCGAAAAATGAATTATAAGGGAGAAAGACCTTGCTTTGTTTCCATTCCCGATGACCAACAGCCCTTATTTAAAGATCCCATCGCCCAAAACGCAAGCCTGGCATCAAAGCCAAAATGGCTCCTCATCTTTGTAAAAGAGCAAAAGGAATTGGATACTTGGATAAGTGAAGTAGGGCCACATCTCGAAGGAGACGTTCCTCTTTGGTTTGCTTACCCCAAAAAGAGCAGTAAGAAGTATAAAAGCGAAATTAGCCGTGATTCGGGTTGGGCTAAAATTGCTGAACTTAAGATGGAGCCGGTTAAGCAAATTGCAATCGATGAAGATTGGTCGGCCCTCCGGTTTCGAAAATTAGAATACATCAAAACCATGACCCGTCGCGATAGTATGCGATTGAGTAAGTAGTAAATTACTGTCGGTCACCGTAATTAGTAATACGTAATCTTTCGTTCCCATACAAAATTGAGCTCTCCATTGGAGTAGCGCTTTCGGCTTATCCAGTTACCATATTCATCATCGATATACTCAAATGAGGTGCGATGAATTTCCACGCTATCGCGATCATACCAAGGCTGATCAACTAAACGGTTTTGCGAATCGTAATAGCTCATAAAGCGGGTGTAATTACCGTCTTCCCTTAAATAGTCTTGGAAATACTCATTACCTAAAGAATCGTATTTATAGGTTCGTACATCCTTAATACTACCGTCTTCGTGGACTTGTGTTTGCCGAATTACTTGCGATTTTTCGTTGTAGGTATAGCGAGTGGTAAAGGTTTTTTGAATGCTTATCACTTCCCGTTGATAGGACAACTGATTTCCCACCGAATCATAGGTGTAGCGCTCGATATACTTGGGTTCTTTTTGCTCGTTTAGGCTGTGTTTCGCGATTAAATTTCCTTGCTCATCGTATACCGTGGCCACGTTCGAAACCATCTCTTTATCCGCATTATAGGTGTAGCTGCCTTTAAAGTTCCCTAGACTATCCCATTTGTTAATGAGGTGTTCAAAGATGCTTCCATCGTTTTCAAACCTAAACTCCTCAATAGCCTTTCCTTGCTTATTAAACAGAACCTTAAGGCTAACTTGCTCCTTTAAAGCTTTTTCACGACTCATCTCCTCACTTGTTCGCAAGCTGTAAGTTGCCTGGATATAAGATTTGATTTGGGGCGCTTCCTCTTTTGGACTAGCGAAAAGCAGGGCTAAGGAACTTAGGGTTTGAAGCAGGTAAAACATAAGACCTCGATTTTTTAAGGATTGGAAATTAAAAAAGAAACCCGGCTCCAATAAAGGAACCGGGTTATTTATTTGGTTGCTTGTTGCCTTAAGGCCAAATTTCTATTTCTTCAAGATCTGAAGGTTGCCCATCTCCGAAACCAATTGGTAAATACCGGCGGGTAATTCGCTGAGGTTTACTTCTTCGCCTTCCACGTTCATGATAAATTGTCCGTTTAAGTTGTAAAGCTTTCCACCTTCCACAAATTGCGAAAACTTAACTAATCCATTGCTAGGGTTAGGATAAGCTTGTAAGCTTAAAGCACGCGCTTCTTCATCTAAACCAATGGTTCCACCAATACCGTATAGCGAGAGGGTTCCCGATACTTCGTTGGCAACCGCTAACATCATCTCTCCGTTAGGGCTTTGGTCGGCCGGAATAAATTTAATGTCTTCCGGACCTAAATCACCGGCATCGATATCATCAGCATTTTTGCTGAAATCACGGTACAAGAAGTAGCTCACGAAACTAGGGTTACTAGGATCGGTGATGTCGTATACCATAATTCCACCCATACGCTCTAAACCAATAAAGGCAATGGTGAATCCGTTGATTTCCGCAATTTCAATCGCTTCGGGTTCCGAAGCTTTATCGTCGGAACGTGATTTTAAAGAGCTATTGTCGTCGTTATTCGAGTTAAAATTGGCGGGGTGTAAGTTCGCTAAGGTTTGAGCAAACTGGTCTTCACTATCCCATACCAAGTTTAAGTTGCTATCCCAAATGGAGAAGCCACGACCTCCGTACGAATACAATTCATCATAGTCGCCATCGCCATCGGTATCCCCTAAGGTAGTGGTGATGTTTAAACGTCCCAGGCTATCTTCCATTTGCAGGTTAGCCGCATTTGGGAAGGCAGTTGCGTCTAAAGTTAAATCCTTAACGCGGTCTTCTTCGCTCCAATAATCATAATCGCGGGCATCCCCTTCATTAGCGGTCGCGATATAGGTCATTCCGTTTACCTCAAAAGCTTTGATGGCATCGGGTTGGTACATCCCAAATACCGGCCAATTGCGGATGTTAATGCTGCTGGCGGTATTAGAGGCATCCATTTTATTATTACCCGTAGAATAATCTTTAAAGCCAAGGGCACCTAAAGCGGAGATGGTCATATTGTTAAGGTCGATTACCGCCATGGCGTTGTTTTCCTGACAAACTACATAGGCCGCGCTATTATCTGGGGCTACCGCGATGTATTCCGGCTCTAAGTTTTGCGATAAACGTGGCTTCGTTCCTTCAATGCGGAAATCATCCAGTTGCCAAAGCGTAGAGTTCCCTCCACCAGGAGCGCCCTTGTATAAGAAGGCAATGCTTACCATTCCTTCTAAGTAGCTATCTAAGCTGTAGCGACCAGAAGTGGTATCGGTGTATCCTCCTGGAGAGAAAATAAAATTAGAAGTGATGGTATCCCAAGTAGCGCTAAGAGGATCAAGATTGTTATCGGGGTCGTAGTCGGTAGAGATTAAAACGTCTAAAGAACCACCGCTAAAGTTGCTGGTGTTTTCGAAGCTGAAGTAAGCCGAATCCAATCCGGTTAAATTTACGGGAGGAATAATTAACCAGCTTTCTGAGGCAGGAGCGGTAGAGCTAAAGGCATTTCCTTCGGCAAAATGATCGCCGCTAAAATCGTCATACGACCACATGGCATCGCCTAAGGTGTTATATACGATTACATTATCTAAGGAGTCGGCGGTTACTTCGAAGTCTTCTAAGTAATCGATTACCGGTCCAAAATTGCGAATGTTGGGATCGTAGTTAGCATCAAAAGCAGTGAAATCTAAAGTAGTTACATCCGACTGACTTAGATTCATAATTCCACCCGAAATATCAATAATGGAGACAGAGCCCATTGGGTCGGCGGTGTAATCGTCATCGGGTTCGCCTTCATTGGCAGATAAAACATACATCCCGTTAGGCGTAAAGGTTACCATATCGGGTAACACCCCAACTTCAACATCAGTAATGTAGGTAAGGGTAGAGTCGAAGAATACAATATGACCGTTTTGATCAAAGTCATTGGCTTCCACCGCTATCGCCAAATACCCCGCATGGTAAGCCACCGAGTTGGCTGCATCACCATACATGGTAATGTCGATAGAATCAACTTTTTGAATGTTTGATGGGCTGGAGATATCAAACACATCGATTTGATCACTAAAACCATTAACGGCGTATAAAACCTGAGCATTGGGATTATAGGCTACAATTTCCATGGCTCCTTCGTCGAAGGCACCACTTTTATAACTGCCCACATGACTAAGGTCTACCAGATTTTGCGCTTGTAGCGAAACTGCGCAAAGCAGTAAACTAAAGAGAGTAATCGTTCTTTTCATATAGATTTTTGTTTGGAACAAAAGTCTCGAGCCAATGCTCTCTTAGTGTATTGTAAAGGTTAAGGATAATTGAAGCTTGGCGGCTGGTTTTTAAATTTGGGTTAAGGATGTTAAAAACAGGCATAAAAAAATCCCGAGCCACTGGACCCGGGATTTTATCTCTATAAGATTTCCTTTAGAACTAACTACTAATAGTAGCGCTTGCGACGTACTTGCGCAATGTATTTACTGAGGCGAATCACCTGACGGCTGTATCCGTACTCATTATCGTACCAAACGTAAAGTACCATGTTCTTACCATTTTGGTCTACAATCGTAGCTGGGCTATCGAAAATAGAAGGACAAGATTCGCCAACGATATCGCTGGATACCAATTCGTTGCTCATGCTGTAACGAATTTGCTCTACCAAATCACCTTTTAATGCGGCAGAACGCATCGCTTCATTAACACCTTCTAATGAGGTTTCTTTTTTCACTTCCAGGTTTAGGATGGCCAAAGAACCATTTGGAACTGGAACACGAATGGCATTGGAAGTTAATTTTCCTTCCATCACTGGAAGAGCTTTGGCTACGGCCTTACCTGCACCGGTTTCGGTAATAACCATGTTTAGGGCGGCAGCGCGACCACGACGGTATTTCTTGTGCATGTTATCCACCAAGTTTTGGTCGTTGGTATAGGCATGCACCGTTTCGATATGGCCACGTTCTACGCCGAAATTATCCTCAATTACCTTTAACACCGGGGTAATGGCATTGGTGGTACAAGAAGCGGCAGAGAAAATATCAACTGTATTAGGATCGTAATCGGTTTGATTAACGCCGTGTACAATGTTGGGCACTCCTTTGCCAGGAGCGGTTAATAATACTTTAGCGGCACCTTTGGCTTGTAAATGACGGCTTAATGCGGCATCATCGCGGAAAGCACCCGTGTTATCAATAATCAAAGCATCATTAATACCATAAGCGGTATAATCGATGTCCTCCGGCTTGGCAGCGTTAATGAACTTCACTTGGCGACCATTAATAATAAGGGCCATATTGTCTACGTCGGCCTCTACGGTTCCGGGGAAATCGCCATGCACAGAATCCACTCGTAATAAAGAAGCCCGTTTCTCGAGGCTCTCAGGAGTTTCGCCACGGCTCACTACGGCACGTAAACGCAATTGCTCGCCCATACCTTCTTGGGCCATCAATTCACGCGCTACTAAACGACCGATACGACCAAAGCCATAAAGAACCACGTCTTTAGGAGTAGTGCGGTCCATATTATCAGGACCAATAAAGTCGGCTAATTTGCCTTCTAAAAAGGCTTTACGATCGGCAGGAGATCCATCGCTTAACCATTCACTAGCTAAGCGGCCGATGTCCATACGAGCCGGAGCCAAATCCAATTGCACCAATTCGTCTAAAAGCGACACGGTGTCTTGGATGGTGATGTTTTGACCTACAATTTTACGAGCGTACTCATGCAGGTTTAAAACTTCACTCGGACGTTGATCGACCAAAGTGTTACGGAACAATACCGTTTCAATGCCTTTATCTAGGTAAAGGTCGTTGATGTTTTTGATGAACTGAACGGCCAGCTTTTCTTGCTGAATGCGCTGTGTTACAGCTTCTTGATAATTGTTTGTCTGCGCCATTTTAGCGAGTTTGAGAGGGTTTTTAAAAACGGGGCAAAGGTACAGTAATATTCTACTTTGCACCGCCTTTAGAAGCTTCAAATTGTGCTACTTGGCTACTTTAATGGCTAGTAAATCCCGTTTTGATTAGCCCAGCGCTGATATTTAGCGCGATTCACATTATGTTGCCGGTTGGTACGGGCAAAGGCGTGGTAACCGGGACGATCAGGATCGGCACACATAAAGATATAGGAGTGGTTCTCAGCTTTTAAAACGGCATCAATACTGCGGGGGTCGGGGATTCGAATAGGACCAGGGGGTAATCCAGCGTATTTATAGGTGTTGTACGGAGAGTCGATGCTGAGGTATTTATTCCATACCCGTCGAATAACCGTATCCTTATTGGCTAATTGATGCGCATAAATAACCGTGGGGTCGCTTTGTAGCTTAATCCCCTTTTCCAAGCGATTGAGGTATAGTCCGGCCACTTTGGGCATTTCATCTGCTTTGGCGGTTTCGCTTTCTACGATGCTGGCTAGGGTAATAACCTCGGCCTGACTTAAACCACTTTGCTCGAGTAGGGTAGCGCGTTTTTCCCAAAAACGGCTCGATTCGCGCAGCATGCGTTTTACAAAGTCCTTGGGGCTGGTATTCCAATAAAACTCGTAGGTGTTGGCGAGGAAGATACCAGGTAAATCGGTGGGCTCTAAACCAAAGTCACTTAACACAGCCTCACTTTCCAAGTACTTGATAAAAGCTAGCGAATCGGCTTGTAAATGTTTACCAGCCTGACCTGCCACATCAGCTAAATCCTGAGCCATATTTAAGGTGAGTAAAACCGGATCCTGGATACCAGCCCGAAGGCGATTGACTAGCGTATTGTTGTTGAGGTTATGGTGAATCGTGTACCGACCACTCTTAATATTTCCGGACAAGTCTTTCCATTCCGCTAATAGCCGAAAATCCTCGGGCCGAATTAATACACTATCCAGCTCGGCCTTAAGCTCCTCCCAGGTAGTTTGGGGTGCAACGAAAAGCTCGTAACTAGATACCGCCATGGAAACATTGTTCGCGAAGGCAATTTGATATCCGCGCCAAGCGAAATAGCCAGCGATAAGCGTGAAAATTAAAAGGAGGGAGAGTAGTTTACGTTTCATTCAAAAAATTTGCGATACAGTTCGCGGGCTTGTTTTTGCTGAGGGTTTAAACGCAAGACCTGCTCCAAGGAAGCTTTAAGCGCCTCGGCATTCTCAGTTTGCATGGCCCAAGTTACCTCATTTTGCCAGGCCAAGAGGTAATCGGGGTAATGGCTTAAACAGGTGCTTAGGTAAGCTTGCGCTTCTGCATTACGCCCTTGTTGCAGCATGAGGTAGGCTAAATTATTGAGGCTTTCTTTATGATAAGGCTGCTCTTGTAATACTTTCTTCCATTCGACTTCCGCCTGATTCGCTTTACCGGTTTGAAGCAATAAGGAGGCGTATTTATTTCTGAAATCCGATTGATAAGGGGCCAGCTCCACCGCACGCTGGTAAAGTTTGTAACTGCTATTTAAATCCCCTTTAAACTTATAGGCTTCGGCTAAGCGGTAGGCGGTCCAGGCTTCCCGGTTTTCGCTATCCTGATTTTGAAGGCTATTTAATAAACCATCGATTTTATACTGTTCGGCAAAGTGGTAAAGTTTTTCGCGGTCACCAGCCAGATGGAAGTAATAGGTCCACAGGAACAATCGTTCGGAATGTTCCTTAGGCACTAGGTTTAAAAAATGGGCGGCACTATCTAGATAAATAGCTCGAGCCCCAAAGCGTTCAAATTGTTGCAAATAGGCAAGGGCCTTATCTCGGTTACTCGGCTTGCTATCGTTAATGGCTTTTAACTGAACAAAAGCACCATCCGCTTGGAGGGCATCCACAATTTCCTGGGGTTTGCGGATGTAGTGGTCGTGCACGGTAACATGCGGAATATCGGTCGCCTGCGATGGAGGCATATGACATTTTACACAATTGTTGCTGGCCGCTAGGCGAAGGTCTTCCGACTCGGAACAAAGAAGGCTGTTTGTTTCGCCATGACAAGAGTTACAGGTTTTATTAAAACGATTAGTGTTGGTGGCTTGCACGGATACATGAGGATTGTGACAGCTGGTGCAGGTGTATTTCTCGGGGGCTGATTGATAGCAAGCACTTAGTTTAAAGCGGTCGGCATGGGAAGCCATGATAAAGCGATCTTCCGAATCCTCGTAGCGTGCCAGGAACACTTGCATTACTTCATTAAGCTTCATGCCGGGCTTGAAATCGAAGAAACTCTTTCCCGGTTTTAAAACAGCGTTTCCCTGTAGGTGACAACGTTGGCATATTTCGAACTGCAATTGGGCTGACAGTCGCTTCGGGTTTACAATACTAGGGTCTCGCTCCTTGGAGGTATCGGTTATTTCGCCCCGCATAATTTTAGCGACATGGGCTTCGCCAGGACCATGACATCTTTCGCAATCGATTCCCTGCGGAATGGAATTAAATTTATGAGTACTACCCATTACGAAGTCGGTAGGCATGGCATTATGGCAAGACATGCACTCTAAGCCAATTGGTCGATCGAAACGGCTGTTTTTACCATCCTCAAATCCCGGTGGGAAATCCAATTTTCCCTCTTGAGCATACCAAGTAAATGGGGCTTGATGGAAGTAGCCGTTTTCCTCCCAAAGGTGAGAGTTGGTATGTTGGCCGCTGCCGATTACGTAGTCGATTTTCTTTTTTTGGATGAAGCTGGTATCTCCATCTGCTCCCAAGCGAAATTCCTTTAACCATAGCTGATTGCCACGCCAATAGGCTTGATAATGAAAGTTTAAAACCGAATCGTAAAGGAGGAAGTCACGGTTGAGGTTAGCGATACTTTTAAGGGTATCGGCTAGTCCAATGGATTGCCCCATTCCCGTTTCAATAAAGGTTTGATGCACATTGGCATGGCATTGCATACACTTTTGAATGCCCACATATTTTACCGTGTCGTGATGGTTTAACCACTGAAGCTTAGCATCATCGGCAACCGCCAACTCTTCTTTAGGATTATCGCATTGCCAGGCTAAACTGAGCACAAAAAGCAGCAGTCCAAAAAGAATGAGGCCTTTCTTCATAAATTACTTTTGAAGAACTGTAAACAATGAGCGTCTAAGAATTGATCAGCCTGACGGTACCAGTTTTTTCTAATGCCCGTTTCGACAAAGCCAGCTTTTTGAAATAAACGTAAACTACTGGCATTGTTGCTGGCGATTTCGGCGTACACCTGTTCTAATTGGAAGGTAGGAAATAGGTATTCGATAAATAGTTTTAGCGCTTTGGCGGCCGTGCCTTTGCCACGATTGTTTTCCGAGCCAATTAAAACCCCAATCGCGCCCCGGTTATGGTCGGGTTCAAAATCGAAAAAATCGAGGAGACCGATGCTTTGGTCATCCTTAACAATCATTAAACGTAATTGGCGCACTTCCCAGGGATCGCGACCCGCCTCAAGCAAGTATTGCTTCATTAAAAATTCGCTGTAGAGCACGCGTTGCTGGGAGACCGTCCAATATTGAGGATTGTTTTCCCATTGGAGCAGAAGGCTTAAATCTTCGGGTTCTAATGCGCGCAGGCAGATGTTGTCTACCGATAGATTAATCATAGGCGACCTTCAAAAACTTTTAAGGCTGGACCTTCGAGCCAAATATTAAAATAGCCTCGTTCCGAAGAATGCTCAAAACTTAGGCGGAGCTCTCCTCCTTTGGTTTTCATGTTAATGGGAGATTGGGGCACTTTTCCAGCAGCGTGAGCCACTAAAGCAGCGGCCGTAACTCCAGTTCCACAGCTATAGGTTTCATCTTCTACGCCACGTTCATAGGTGCGCATTTCCCAGTTTTGACCTTCACCATTAATGAAGTTCACATTAACGCCATCTTTTGCATAAGGCTCGGCATTGCGAATGGCTCGTGCCGCAGGAATTATTTCGAGGGAATTGGGAGCCTCATGAAAAACCACGTGATGAGGCGAGCCTGTGTCGGTAAACCAATCATTTCCACGCGCTTCCACACTGGCGACATCCTTCATTTGCAAGCGTACTCGATCTTGCAAGACTTCGGCGGCATGGGGTCCATCGATAGCAATAAATTGAAAGCGACTGCCCAAGCCTAAATCGTGCGCAAATTGAGCGATGCAACGCCCGCCATTTCCGCACATGCTACTTTCGCGACCATCACTATTGTAATAGATCATGCGGAAGTCATGTGTATCATCAGGGGCTAGAATTATTAATCCATCGGCACCAATGCCAAATCGGCGGTGACAAAGTTGCTCTATCTCTTTTTGGGACCATGACGGAATTTCCGCTCGACCATCGATTAAGATAAAGTCATTTCCGGTACCTTGGTACTTGTAAAATGTTTTAAAACCCACGGGCTGTTAAAATGTCGTTAAAGGCTTTGTGACAAGGATAATAGGCCTTGACTTGGAACAGTTATTGGAAAAAATTTGTTGCAAAGTAAAAAGATCGATTAACATGAAGAATATAGTAAAGCTCATTTTGATTTCAGCCCTCGGTGGAGTGGTCAGTTTGGGTCTCTACCGAACTTTTTTTGAAAAAGAAAATACCAAAACCTTTATTGAAACCCCGGCGCGCTTGCAAAGCAATCCGGTTAATTATAGCCCCAATACTAGCGCACCCGAGAATTTTGTAGGTGCGGCGGAAAAGAGTGTACACAGTGTGGTACACGTTAAAACAGCCGTAAGAGCGCGGGTTCCCGTAGTGCAGTCCCCGCTAGATTTATTCTTTGGCGTTCCCCAAGGTCAGGGTCGCGAACAGCTTCAACTCGGAACCGGTTCGGGGGTAATCATTAGTGAGGATGGTTACATCGTAACCAATAACCATGTGATTGAGGCCGCTGAGGAGATTTTAGTAAGCCTTAATAGTGGTGAGGAATACACCGCCGAAATTATCGGTACCGACCCCACAACTGATATCGCCCTCATTAAAATTAAAGAAGAGGTGAGTGAACTTCCTTATTTAAATTTCAGCAATAGTGATAATCTCCGCTTGGGCGAATGGGTTTTAGCGGTTGGTAATCCCTTTAATTTGACCTCTACGGTTACGGCTGGTATCGTATCTGCGAAAGCAAGAAGCATAGGTATTATTAATGAGCAGTCGGCCATTGAAAGTTTTATTCAAACTGATGCGGTAGTAAACCCCGGAAATAGCGGTGGAGCCTTGGTTAATACGCGAGGTGAGTTGGTGGGAATTAACACCGCAATTAGCACCCGCTCGGGTACCTATGAAGGATATTCCTTTGCGGTCCCCAGTAATCTAGCCGAAAAGGTAGTGGCCGATCTTAAAGAATATGGTACGGTGCAACGCGCCTTCTTAGGGGTAAGCATTTCGGATATCACCCCACGTTTGGCAGACCAATATGATCTAGAGGTGAATTCGGGCGTGTATATTGGCGGAGTTACCGAGAATGGTGCTGCGGAGGCAGCCGGTCTTGAATCGGGCGATGTGATTGTGGCGATTAATGATCGTGAGGTAAATAAAGGCTCGGAATTGCAAGAGGCGATAGGCAGTAAACGTCCGGGTGAAAAAGTTAAGGTGAGTGTTTTGCGGGATAGTGAGCGGAAGAACTATGAGGTGGTTTTACGCAATATTAACGGGACTACTCAAACCTATAAAAAGGAAGACCTTCAATTTTTAACCCTCCTGGGTGGAAGTTTCCGCGAGGTTACAGAGGAGGAAGCTCGAAAGTATCGTATTCCTTACGGGGTGAAGATTTTGGATGTGAAGAGTGGGATTTTAGCGGAGCAGGATATTCCAGCTGGTTTTATCATCACCCAAATTAATCAGCAGGCCGTAAAATCGGTGCAGGATATTAATGCTATCGGAAAAACCCTTCCAAAGGATAAACCGGTAATCATTTTTGGGGTATTACCGAATGGACGGGAAAAGTATTACGCCTTTGGTTTTTAGACTTTGTGATTTAAAATGAAAAAAGCCGGCTTGATGGAGTTCAAGCCGGCTTTTTATTTTTCAATACTTAAGGAAGAAAGTCGAGGCTTTTTAAAGCTTTGCTAAACTCTCCTCTAGGGCCTTGATTTTACTCTCGGCATCCTCCTGCTTGGCCTTTTCTTTGGCTACCACTGCCTCAGGCGCATTATTTACAAAACGCTCATTGGAGAGTTTTTTCTCTACCGATTTTAGGAAGCCGCGTAAATACTCGAGCTCCTTGGTAATTCGGTCCTTCTCTGCTTCCAAATCAACCTGATCGCCAGCCGGCACAAAGAATTCGTATTTCCCTGCTAAGAAGCTAAAGCCGATGGCCTCGTCATTTTTTCGCGCCTCCATTTCGGAGATGTTTCCAAGTTTAGAAGCCAGGCTTCGCAATTCGGGAGATAGGGCTTCTTCTGCCGGAAGGTGCAGTGCTAGACTTTCCTTGGCGGGAATGTTTTTCGAAGCGCGGAGGTTTCGTAATCCGTTCACTACTGCTAACATCTGATCAAAATCGGCTAAGTAAGCTTTATCTACCGATGGACCTTTGGGCCAAGCCTGAATACATAAGCTGTCGCCTTTGCTCCGGTTTCCTAAATTATGCCAAATTTCCTCGGTGATAAAAGGCATAAAGGGATGGAGAACGGTACAAACATCCTCAAAGAATTTGATGGTTTGGTCGTAAACGGATTTTGAAATCGGTTCACCAAAAGCGGGTTTGATGGATTCTAAATACCAATTACAGAAGTCGTCCCACACCCATTTGTAGGAAGTCATTAATGCTTCCGAAATTCGATAGGACTTAAAGCTGGCTTCCAATTTCTCTAAAGTCTCTACTTTCTTCTCGGCGAACCAGCGCATCGCGGCAACATCCGATTCGGAAGGTGCTTTATCAGTGGTTTCCCATCCGAGCACTAAGCGTTGGGCATTCCAGATTTTATTGGCAAAATTTCGTCCTTGTTCGCAAAGTTCTTCGTCGAAAGGTAAGTCGTTTCCGGCCGGTGAAGTTAAGAGCATGCCTACTCGAACCCCATCGGTGCTGTACTTTTCCATCAGCTTTAAGGGATCGGGGGAATTACCCAGCGACTTCGACATTTTACGTCCTTGCTTATCGCGCACAATACCGGTAAGATATACATTACTAAAGGGCTTGGTGTCGCGTAACTCATAGCCTAAGATGATCATACGCGCCACCCAAAAGAAAAGAATTTCGGGAGCGGTGATAAGATCACGCGTAGGGTAGTAGTAATTAATTTCTTCGTTATCAGGATCAAGGACCCCATTAAAAACGGAAAGTGGCCAAAGCCAAGACGAGAACCAAGTATCTAAAACATCCGGTTCTTGTTGAAGGTCTGAAGCACTGAGAGAAGGATCATTAAACTGCTTCTTAGCTTTTTCCAAGGCTTCCGCTTCGTTCATGGCCACCACAATTTTTTGGCGGTCTCCCTTTAAGTACCAAGCTGGAATTTGATGACCCCACCACAACTGACGGGAAATGTTCCAGTCGATTACATTCTCCATCCAATGGCGGTAGGTATTCTTGAATTTTTCCGGGATTAATTGGATCTCCGCATCATCGGCCATCACTGCTTTGATCGCTGGTTCCGAAAGTTCTTTCATTTTTAAGAACCATTGGTCGGAGAGGCGAGGTTCAATTACGGCTCCTGTACGCTCACTGGTCCCTACTTTATTGCGATAATCTTCCGCTTTAATAAGGTAGCCTTTTTCGTCCAATTCCTTGGCGATGGCCTTGCGAACTACAAAGCGATCCTGACCTTCGTAGTGGAGGCCATGAGCATTTAGCTTTCCTTCTTCATCCAAAACATCAATTATCTCCAGTTGATGTTTTTGACCAATCGTATAATCGTTGATATCGTGGGCTGGAGTGATTTTTAGGCAGCCGGTTCCAAACTCCATATCCACATACTCATCCGCAATAATGGGAATCTCTCTATTGGCAATGGGAACGATTACCTTCTTGCCAATTAGCTTTGTATAGCGTTCATCGTTGGGATTTACGCAAATGGCCACATCACCTAAGATTGTTTCTGGACGGGTGGTTGCCACTTGAATACTCCCTTCACCGTCCACCATTGGATAGGAAAGGTGGTAAAGTTTACCATTGAGTTCTTTGTGGATTACTTCCTCATCCGAAAGAGTGGTTTTGGCCTGTGGATCCCAATTTACCATGCGGTATCCGCGGTAGATTAAGCCTTTCTCGTAAAGGTGCACAAAGACCTTTAAAACCGACTCCGAACGAAGCTCATCCATGGTAAAGGCCTCGCGATCCCAATCGAAGGAGCAGCCCAGTTTTTTAAGCTGCTGCTGAATAATTCCTCCGTGTTTATGAGTCCATTCCCAGGCATGCTTTAGGAATTCTTCTCGACCGATTTCAAATTTATCGATGCCCTCTTCCTTAAGTTTGTTTACCACCTTGGCTTCGGTAGCGATAGAAGCGTGATCTGTTCCAGGAACCCAGCAGGCATTATAGCCAAGCATGCGGGCCCTACGAATCAAAACATCCTGCAAAGTATTGTTAAGCATATGCCCCATATGTAAGACTCCAGTGACGTTTGGCGGAGGAATTACAATGGTGTAGGACTCCCTTTCATCCGGCTCTGACTTAAAGAATTTTTGGTCCATCCAGTAGGCATACCATTTATCTTCGGCACTAAGATGCTCGAACTTGGCTGAAATGCTCATTTGAATAATATTTGCAAGGAATTAATAAAGCCGGCAAAGTTAGTATTTCCCTCAGAGGACTGCGCTTTGACTTTGGTATAATTTTCGCTTACTCATGCAAGTCGAGAATAGCCGAATTATTCTCTAAATTTGAAGGTCTAATTAAAGAAAGTACAATGAGACAACTGATCACTAGCCTTGCTGTGGCGTTTTTAGGATTCACAGCCATGGCTCAGGAAAGCAACGAAAATCCTAATGCACCTACCATCGACTTTGAAACTGAAGTGGTAGATTATGGCACAGTTGAAAAAGGTGGCGATGGTGTTCGCGAGTTCAAGTTCACCAACAATGGCAAGGAGCCTTTAATTATTACAAGTGCACGTGGTTCTTGTGGATGTACTGTTCCAAGTTGGCCAAAAGAGCCTATCGCTCCAGGTGAGACAGCGGTTATTAAAGTTAAATACGATACCCAACGCGTAGGTCCGATTAATAAGTCGGTTACCGTAAATTCTAATGCTAAAACTCCGGTTAAGGTATTGCGCATTAAAGGTCAGGTAGTAAAGCCCGAAAAGGTGAAAACCACTCCTGAAAAAGAAAAGAGCTCGATGATGGCTAAATAAGGCTACTCGAAAGTTTTAAAAAATCCCAAGTTCTTTGAGCTTGGGATTTTTTTATGACCTATTAGAGATATTGTATACCTAGAAAGTAAATAAATTTATGTTTTATTTAAAATTTTTATAGTTTTGAGTAAAATTCAACCTTATGAAGAGCAATCTTTATTTAAGAATAAGTGCAGGGGTACTTCATTTTTTAAAAGGCATGTGTGTTTTGGCTTTAGGCCTGATGCTTTACGATGGTATTCGACATACGATTGATCCAGAATTTTACTTTGTACGCTGGGAGTGGTATGGCTTAAGTGGTGATATGGATTTTGTAGAGAAAGGGGAGTATCCGGCCCAATCAACTTTTTCGTACTACTTCAATTGGGTGCAAATCGCCATTCAGCTGCTGCTGATGTTTATGATTTGGAATACATTACTTCAAGTGCTAAGGAGTGTTAGTAGCTTCAAGACCTTTATGGTTGACAACAGTAGGCACTTTCAGCGTATCGCTCATTTTTTGGTCATCCTATTTTTCTTGAATATGTTTCATTTCTTTCATAAAACGCCAGATGATGAGCTTACCATGAAATGGGATGCGGACCTGTCTATCCTGTTTTTTGCTTTAGGTGCTTATGTTCTCGCCCTGATATTTAAAGAAGGCAAGCGCCTGGCGGATGACCAAAACCTTATTGTATGATTAGGGTGGAGCTTGACGTGATGTTAGCGCGTCGGAAAATGAAGTTAAAGGACTTAGCTGCGGCCATTGATATTTCGGTTACCAATTTATCCTTACTAAAGACGGGAAAAGCGAAAGGGGTTCGATTCGAAACTTTAGCGGCTATCTGTAGTGTACTTGACTGTCAACCCGGTGATTTACTCGTTTTTGAAGCCTAGGATTCGCCGCGTACTTTTCGTTCAAACTCTGATCTCGAATCTTTCCCGAACATCCATAATCCACTGCGTTCGAAAACGTTTTTGGCTTCTTTTTCATGCAGGCCTCCGATTACCTCTGGGATGGTATCAAAAAAGGGAGGGAAGTGTTGTAGTTCTTTGTCCTGCATAATATTCCATTTGCTGTGGCCGCCCATAAAGGGAGAATGGATGGCATAGACGACGCGGCTTACTTTATATTCTCGGGCCATGAAGGAACACATGGGGCAAGGTTCACAGTTGGAGTAGAGGGTAGCTCCTTTAAGATTGGAATGCCCTAATTTTTCATGGGCTAGATGCAGGGCCACTACTTCAGCATGGTCGGAGATTCGTCGGGCAGCGAAATTGCTGGACTCTGAAATAACTTCATCATCCTTAACAACGATTGATCCGAAGGGGGCGTCTCCTTTGTCGATGCTTTGTGCGGATAGTTCGATGCAGCGTTGGATGTAATGGGAATCGCGTTCTTTCATGGGGCTAAGATATTGCTTTAGTGAACAGAATGCTTTGGTGGGACCCGGAAGAAGGGATAGGTGTTATTGGTTTAGGGGATGTCCACTCGTCTGCGGCAACTGCCTCTTGGTTTAAAAAGGAACACGGATGAAAGGATGAGAGGATGAAATGATTGGTTATATGGGCTAAGGGTTTATCCATTTATCTGCGTTATCTGTGTTCTCAGTTTCTATATGAACGCGGATGAAAGGAAGAACGGATTGGTTATACAGGTTAAGGGTATAACCATTTATCTGCGTTATCTGTGTTCTAAGGTATTGTGGAACGCGGATGAAAGGAGGAGCGGATTGGATTTATGGGTTAAGGGTTTATCCACTCATCTGTGTCATCTGTGTTCTAATGTTTGGTGGAGCACGGAGGAAGGGATGAAAGGTGTGGTTTAATAGGTTAGGGTATATCCATTTATCTGCGTTATCTGTGTTCCCAGCTTCTATTTGAACGCGGATGAAAGGAGGAACGGATTGGATTTATGGGTTAAGGGTTTATCCACTCATCTGTGTCATCTGTGTTCTAATGTTTGATGGAACACGGAGGAAGGGATGAAAGGTGTGGTTTAATAGGTTAGGGTATATCCATTTATCTGCGTTATCTGTGTTCCCAGTTTCTATATGAACGCGGATGAAAGGAAGAACGGATTGGTTTTTATGGGCAAAGGATTCATCCACTCATCTGCGTTATCTGTGTTCCCAGCTTCTATTTGAACGCGGATGAAAGGAAGAACGGACTGGTTTTATGGGCATAGGATCAATCCACTCATCTGCGTCGTTTGTGTTCTAAGGTTTTGTGGAACGCGGATGAAAGGAAGAACGGATTGGATATATGGGCAAGGGATACATCCACTCATCCGTGTCATCTGTGTTCCAATTTTAGAAAGGAACCCGGTTGAATGGAAAACCATTAAATACCATAAATTAGATGCTCATAACACCAAACCTATGCGATACCAAACCGAAATTACCATTAACTTACCTAGGGAACAGGTTATCCGCCTTTTTGATAACCCGGATAATATGCCTAAATGGATGAAGGGCCTAGTTTACTTCGAAACTTTCGAAGGCGAAGCCGGGCAACCCGGAGCAAAATCCAAGTTGAAATTCGAAATGGGGAAGCGAAAGATAGAAATGGTTGAAACCATCATTAAGCGCGATCTCCCCGATGAATTTACTGGCTCCTACGAAACCCAAGGTGTCTACAATGAGGTGAAAAATGAGTTTCAGGAAATTGATGCCCAGCATACCTTATACCGCACCGAGCACTATTTCCGATTCGATAGTTGGGGCATGCGCGCTATGGCTTTCTTAATGCCGGGCGCTTTTAAAAAACAAAGTCGCCAATACCTCGAAGATTTTAAATCCTTCGCCGAAGCGGAAGCCCATGCTTAATACCGCGCGCTGTGTGCTTAGCCCCATCCGAGAAGAAGATTTCCTGGAAATAATAAACATGTATGGGGAGGAGGATTCCAATAAATACATCCGTCCATTAAGGGAACGAGAACCCAGCACCTATCCTGATTTTTTAAATATTAAGTTGCAGCAATTTGAAGAGGGTACTGGCTTTTTTTGGACGGTCCGTGATAGGCAAGGACTTTTTCTGGGTACTGCAAATCTTAATTTTTTTGAACCGCTTCAAGTTCGACATTGTGGAGTGCATCTAGCTCGGGCAGCTTGGGGAAAAGGATATGCCACCGAAATTTTACTCGGTATTCAACAATGGGCTAAATCGAAGGGAGAAAATGAACTAAATGCTCTGGTCGAAATGGGTAATATAGCCTCTATGAAAATGCTCGAAAAAGCAGGATTTACTTTAGTAGAACAGCGGGAGTTAAACGGCGATCAATTAGCCATTTATAAGTGTGAATTATGAAGAACTTTTTAAGCAATTGGTTTACGCGTCTCATTTACTTAAGCCTAATTTTGGGAGCTTTGGGAGTTTTAAATTACAGCCTAATCGGTTTCTTTACTAGCGATAAAAACAGCTTTAAAGTGGCCGAGGTGCCCAATACCAAAGTGGCCATAGTTTTAGGAACCTCCGAGTTTTTAAAGAATGGCTCCACCAATATGTATTTCAAATTTAGGATTGAGGCAGTAGTAGACCTCTGGCAAGCCGGAAAAATAAAGTACGTGCTGGTTAGTGGGGACAATAGCACAAAAAAATATGATGAGCCTACCGCGATGAAAGAGGCCTTGGTAAAACGTGGTATTCCTGCCTCCCGAATTGTACTAGACTATGCCGGCTTCCGAACCCTCGACTCTATGGTGAGAGCTAAAGAGGTTTTCGGTCAAAAGAAGCTGATCATCGTTTCTCAGCAATTTCATGTAGAACGGGCCCTGGTGATTGCCAAGTTTAAAGATATCGAGGCTTTTGGTTACAATGCGGTTGACGTGGAGGCCTACAGTGGCTTTCGGACCAAACTAAGAGAGTATTTTGCTCGCATCAAACTTTGGCTTGATCTACTGCTTGGGGTAGACCCAAAATATTTAGGGGACCCCGTTCCTATACCCTAAGCCCTCAGCATTTACTGTAAAAAAAGAACTATGAAACTTTCCTTACTTAGCATTCTACTTATGGCCGCCTTCCCTCTGTTTGCCCAAGGCCCAGTCTCTGCTCCCTGCGAAACGAATCCCGCATATGCCCAATTCGACTTTTGGTTAGGAGAGTGGGAGGTGCGCGATACAGCCGGAACATTGCTGGGTAACAATACCATTACAGCAGTCGATAATCATTGTCTCTTGCAAGAGTATTGGCGCAGTGCTGGCGGTGGGAGTGGCCATAGTATGAATTATTATGATCCTGCCGATTCTAGCTGGAATCAATTATGGGTTAGTGGCAATGGGACCATCTTAAAATTACGAGGGGGCCTGGCGGCAGATGGTAAAACCATGGTGATGATTTCCGAGGAGTATAGGCACCCTTCAGGGCAAATGGCTTACCATCAAATCGCTTGGTCGCCCCAAGATGAAAATACCGTGCAACAACTTTGGGAAATTTACAGTTCGGAAGGACAGCTTTTGAAAACGGCATTTTTAGGTATTTACCGTCGGCAGAAGTCTTAAGCGAAAAAAATTAGTATTAAATCAATCTTTCTTTAAAGATGTATATCAAACGACATTACAGTTTTTGGATGACCTTCGCCTGGTCAAAGAAGCCCTTCTTAATTGGCTTAATATATTCCGTGATAATTTTAGGCTTGGGGGAATTTACCACCATAAGCATGGAGTTCCCTTGGCAGCCGGTTTCGGTTATTGGGATCGCCGTAGCCTTTTACTTAGGATTTAAGAATAATAGCTCCTACGATCGTACTTGGGAAGCGCGTAAAATTTGGGGTAGCATTGTAAACAACAGTCGTAGTTTTGCCGCGGCCGTAATGGCTTTTGTGCAAGGTGAAGAAGCGGATAAACTCAAACAAGAACTAATCTTCCGTCATTTAGCTTGGTTAACCGCCCTTCGTCATCAGTTACGCCTAAGTCGCGAATGGGAACATACCGACGAACGACTTAACAACCGTTTTTCTCCAACCGTATGTGAAGACTACAACCAACGTTTATTTGGAGAGCTTTCGGCTTATTTACAGGAAGATGAAATTCGTTACCTCGAAGGGAAGTCCAATGTGGCCACCCAAATTATGCGCATCCAGAGTGAGCGACTACAAGCCTTACGAGATCAAGAGGTTTATGAGGATTTTCGGCATATGGAGTTCCATCATTTAGTCGTTTCCTTTTACGAGGATCAAGGGAAGTCGGAGCGGATAAAAAACTTCCCCTTCCCAAGGCAGTATGCAAGTACAGCCCTTTGGTTAACCCTGGTATTTGCGATTTTTGTTCCCTTTGGTATGATGGATGTTTTTCAAGGCCATGATTCCAATCTGAAGTATATCAGTCCCTTAATTTCGGCTTTGGTGATTTGGATTTTCTTTTTGATGGAGAAGATTGGTGATTATTCCGAAAACCCCTTTGAGGGCACCTACAATGATGTACCCATTACCTCCATCGCTCGAGGCATTGAAATTGATTTAAGGGAAATGCTGGATGGTACCGAAATCCCGAAAGCCTTCGAACCTGAAAAAGGATTTTTAATGTAGCCTAATCGTGGTGATAGGGTTCACCTTTTAAAATTGTAGCCGCTCGATATAATTGCTCTGCAAACAGGGCCCGCACAATTTGATGGGAGAAGGTCATGGCCGATAAGCTCAGCTTGTAATTGGCACGCTGATACACCTCAGGCGAAAAGCCATACGGACCACCAATCACAAATATTAAGCGCTTGGGCGCTTGTATAAACCACTTTTCAATCTGACCTGCAAACTTTCGGGAGCTCAAAGATTTTCCATTCTCATCCAGTAAAACCAGCCAATCGCCGTTTTCTATTTGCGCCAATAGCTTTTGTCCTTCCCGCTGCGAGACTTCTTCAAAACTAAGTTTACTCTGATTCTTAAGATCGGGAATAACTTGTACTTCAAAAGGCCAGTAACGCTGCAGCCTGCTGTAGTATTCCTTTTCTAAACTAGCGGTGGCCGACTGAGTTGTTTTACCGTGTACAATGAGCTTTACCTTCATCGCCTGCAAAGGTAATTTTTAGATTTCGAAGCATTTACAATCCCATTTTATTGTTAGAAATCCTGTTCAAATTATCCTAAAAGAATTGAGTTCTATAGAAATAGATTGCTTGATATTGATTTATTTAGTGTCGCTAAATTCAATTCATGAATACCAACCAACGCAATGTTTTGCTTATCGCCTACGATGAGCATCTGGTTTTGAGTTTCGTTTACTGCATGCGTGCAGAGAAAAACTTAAACTTTTACTTGCTTACCCATAAGCCTAAAAGTTCTGCCGGTTGGTCCAGACGCATTAAAGGGGTTCATTACTATAAGGAATATGCCGATTTAGAAACGGTAATTCCCGAATGCCTGCGTAATTGGGAGATTGATGTTTTGATGCCTATCGGGGAGTTGGAATCGCTCGAAGTTGCAAAACACCGCGCTACCTTCGAAAAGCTTTCTAAGGTAATGCCCATCACCGAACCTGAGCAGTTCAAAATTATTCGCCATAAAAAGTCATTGAACGATTTTTTGATAGGGAAGGGTTTGAGCTTAATGTCGGCCACCTTAGGCTTAGACGATCCTGACTTTGAAAGCAAATTAGAACAGTTTCCCTTTCCGGCGCTTTTAAAACCGAGTGAAGGAGCCTTTGGCAGCGGTATTGTTACCATGGAAACCAAGGAGAAGCTACAAGAGCATTTAAAGAACCAAAGCTTAAACCTCGAGGGCTATTACCTACAGGAATATGTGGACGGTAGTGATATTAACTTTAATGTAATTTGTAAGGATGGTGAGCTTTTGCATTATTCCTTTCAAGAATCGCCACCCAAAAGTTTAGGGAATTACAATAAAAACGATGACCTTATTTTTAAGGACGATCCTGCTGTAGTGGAGCAGTTTAGACCGATGCTTAAGGCGTTAAATTATCAAGGTGTAGCCTGCATCGACTTGCGTCGAAATCCAAAGACCGGTAAAGTGTACTTACTGGAGATTAATGCGCGTTTTTGGGGTTCAATGATGGCCTCCTACACTCGAGTGGGGGTAAACTTCCCACTGATTATGTTTAAACTGACCGTAGATGAAAGTGTACCACCCTACCAAAAGAAAGAAGCACGTCAGATTTCCCTGTCCACTTATTTAAAAGGCCTTAAAAAATTGCGATTCGATCGGATTGACCTCCTGAAGTTTTGGCCTTACCTTAATGATCCGATGGCGCGCATCATGAAATACTGGTATCAGCGTTTCTAGGGCATTTGACGTATTGCCTCAAGCAAAGGGAAATCCGATTTTTGAGGAAATTCTTTAGCTATGCGATATCTAAAAACACTTTCTATTATTGGTCTACTGGCTTTTACAGCGGCTTGTACTTCCGATGATAGTGATGACGACCTACAAGAACCCAGCATTACCCTTCCTGGGCCAATAAGTGGGGTCACTTATAACCTCGTTTGCAGTTTTGCCAATAACGGCGCTCCTGCTGCCGAAGGCGATGAGGCCAACTTTATCTTTGGGACTGATGGTTCCTTAAACATCGATTTTGATCCAGCAGCCAATAACGGCAATGAGGTTTCAGTGAGTAGCGGTAGCCAAGTGAATAATGAGTTTGTTTGGGAAGACGCGAATGGTGGTTATAAATACGCCTTATCCCTAACCGCCGATGATAGTCTTAATGAGGTTAATGTTTTTGATCTTTCGGATAACTTCTTAAATCAATGGACCCCTAAGCCGGATGCCGCTGCCGGTCTTAATTTAATTACGGCTCTCGAAGGTACCTATACTGTGCAATCGGCCAGTGGAGGAACGCATACTCGCGGCACTTTTATTATTAATGCAGATGGCAGTATTGACTTCGACGATGGGTTAAGTTTCGCTCCTTCCGATTATGCTTTGATTACCGATCGCTTAGATGTATTGGATGCCATTTTTATAGATATGAACCCTTGGCCGGATGAGCCTTATCCTCGCCTCGAGCTGTTTGTAGACCCCAATGATGCCTCGGTTTTAGTGCAAGCCATTTATCGAGCCAATTATCCCGGAGCTGGGGCTATTGAGTTAAACTTCTAATTTAGATCCCGACTTCGGTCGGGATTTTTTTTTACCTTTTAAACCAAAGGAACTCCAGCAGCGTATATATTAGCAGATATCAAAAAGTGCTGATTAAAAAATCTTCATGATTACTCCCCCGATTCCGGCAAACGAAACTGAACGATTAAATAAGCTTTATGAATATTCTCTCCTCGACACGATGAACGAGGAGGAATACGACCAAATCACAAAGATGGCCGCTTTATTATGTGAGGTGCCCATTAGTTTGATTTCCTTAATAGATCGCGATCGACAGTGGTTTAAATCGAAAGTTGGATTGGAGGATGACGAAGGTGCCCGTGATGAGGCCTTTTGCGCACATGCGATAAATAACATCCACGAACCTTTAATTGTGGAGGACTCCAGCGAAGACGAACGCTTTCATGATAATCCCTACGTTACCGGAGATCCTAATATTGGTTTTTATGCGGGGATTCCTTTAGTTACCGACGACGAGATGGCCTTAGGTACCTTATGTGTTATTGATCGTAAACCCCGCGAATTAAGCAAATCACAATTAGAAAGCTTAAAGATATTAGCCAACCAAGTGGTGAAACTCTTCGAACTGCGTAAGGCGAGTTTACTGATGGAGCGCTATAATAAGGACCTCGAAGCGCGTAATAAAAGTTTAGAAGAGTTCGCCCGTGTAGCGGCCCATGATATAAAATCACCTCTCGGGAGCATTAAGGCCACTGCCCAAATGATTAAGGATCAACCGGGCAATCTTAATGAGGAGCAAATTGAATTGCTAGGCCTCATGGAGGAGAGCTCCGAACAATTAAGTCAGCTTATCGAAGGCATCTTACGGCATTCCCGTTCTAATGAACTCATCTTGGAAGAAAAATCCTGGTTTAGCTTACCGGATCTTGCACAAGGCTGCTTACGTATGCTTGAGCCGCTTAATGAGGGTAAGCTGAAACTAGAAGTAGCAGATGGTCTTAATAAGGTATACTCTAATCGAACCGCTTGGCATCAGATAATCATCAATTTGGTGGCTAATGCCATTAAATACACCATAGGTGATCAACCAAAAATTAAAGTTCAACTTAAGGCCGAAGGGAATTACTTGGTTCTCTGTGTAAAAGATAATGGTCCCGGCATCAAGGAATCGGATCAAGAACGCATCTTTAAGCTGTTTCAAACCACTGGAAATAAAGACCGCGGAGGTAAAACCGGTTCGGGAATTGGTTTAGCCACCGTTAAGAGTATTGTAGATGGAATGGGAGGGGGTATCGAGCTCAAATCCACGCTGGGCGAGGGATCTGCGTTTACTGTGCGCATTCCAGTAGTCTAATCTTAGGCTTTAATTAAGGGTATTCAAAATTCCATTTATCGTGACTTTCGGTTCGTTCGTCGATTTTTAGGGCAGCCCTATTAATAGGTATTTCACTTTTGCTGTGTAATAAGTGAAGTCCTATGAAAAAGCAAATTTTATCTCTAGCAGCCTTAGCGCTCATCCTGGCTTCTTGTAATAAAGAAGACCAAACAGAGGTAGCGGCAATTGCCCAAACCAGCCAAGAACTCACCGAGGTGAAGTTCCCCGCCAATTTTAACTTTAATACCGCTCGTGAAGTTCGCGCACAGGTAAGTGTGATGAGCATAAAGGATCGGCCTTTAGCTGGAACTCGCGTGAGTTTTTACAAGGGAGATCCCGACCAAGGAGCCGCTTTAATTGGGGTAGGTGTAACCAATTCAGGAGGACAAATCGATATGCCTTTAAACGTGCCGGCCTATACTCAAGAAGTATATGTTGTGGCCCATACCGCAGGTTTTGCCAATAAGCAGAAGGTGTCGGTGAACAATATTAATGTGAACTTCGGAGGTAAGCCTGGCTTACGCGATTTCGGTTTTGGAAAAGCAGCCGGCACTCAATCGATTACGCCAATTAGTGGTAATTACTACTATATGGGAAGCTTTACGAGTGGCACTAACGCTGGGTTCCCAAGCTATTTGGAGAATCCAGGCGATGTGATTACCCAGGACTTCCTAGACGATGTAAATGCTTCACTTCCCGAGAACTCTCCAGTTCCTACTAATAATCCTTCTTACCTAACGGTAGGGAATGAGTTGGATGTAGTGATTGATGACCAGAGTGATGTTTGGGTTACCTTTATTACCGAAGGGGCAGGATACCGCAATGCTTTAGGATACTATGTATTTGATACCGATAATCCACCTGCGACCGTAAACGATATTGATTCGATTTTTGTAGTGCTTCCCAATGCTTCCTTAGATGGCGCTGGAGGTAAACTACAAGCTGGTGATAAGGTGAAACTAGGCACCTTTGATGGCGGTCAAACCATTAGCTGGGTACTTTTCCAGAATGCCTGGACCGGAACCGGAGTTAATGTAAATGCTACGAAATACTATTCTCGTATCGACTTCAATACGAGCGAAAGTGATCCTACTAAACGTCAGCATACCGTACAGCTAGCCGATATTGGTCGTCAGTTATTATTAAATGGTTTCGAAGACCAAACCCGTTCGGTAAACTCCGACAACGACTTCAACGACCTTGTATTTTATGTTACGGCTAACCCTTGGGAAAACGTAAACATTGGTGGTATTCCTCCGGTGACTCCCGAGAACGACTGTGATAATGATGGTGTATCGGATGAGAGCGATGACTTCCCATGTGATCCCAATCGTGCCGTGCGCAATACCTACACTGGTACCTTGGCTTATGAAGACTTATGGCCTTCACAAGGTGACTACGACTTTAACGATATGGTGGTGGATTACGAAATTGATCATATCCTTAACGGTGCTAACCAATTGGTGGAAATTGAAGCCGACTGGACCGTTCGCGCCATCGGTGCCGGATATGAAAATGGCTTTGGTTATGCCTTCGACGGATTAAGTCCAAGTGTAATCAGCAGTGTTAACGGTCATAACCTCTCAAAGAACATCATTAGTAATGCCAATAATGGAGTGGAAGCAGGTCAAACCGATGCAACCATCATCGCCTTCGATAATGTATTCGATGTAATGCCTAATCCAGGTACTAAGTTTGTGAATACGGTAACCGGCGAAACCACGGTAGCTCCGGTGACGGTAAGTCAGTTAATTGCCTTTACTACTCCACAGGTACAAGCAAATGTTGGTTTACCTCCTTATAATCCTTTCATCTTCGTAAATGGTGATCGCGGTCGCGAGGTGCATTTAGCCGATAAGCTACCCACCGATTTGGTAGACAATGCCTTCTTTGGTTTACATGGTGATGCTACTGACCTTAATGCAGGTTACACGTATAAAACTGAAAACGGTTTACCCTGGGCGATTAACATCAGCGAAAGCTTCGACTACCCAATCGAGTACACGCCGATTAATGAGGCCTACTTGAACTTCACCAACTGGGCCGTAAGCGGTGGAAGCAGCAATACCGACTGGTTCACCGATGCTATTGGCAACCGTAATGCGGTGAAAATCTATTAACAAGTCCCTATCTATACCCCTCTATACAGAGAATGTCCCGACCTACAGGAAACTGAGGTCGGGATTTTTTTTTTGGGGGTTGAAGCCTAAGGCAGAACTTAGATCAGTCGCTGCGCTCCTTGTTAGAGCTTAGACTGGTCGCGGTGCTCCCTTTTAGACTATATTCTCTTTGGTACTATTATCCTTCTTTCAATGGAAAATCTCTTGTTGTGGAGACAGTCCCCTTCGCGGGGCTTCGGACTGTAAAACGGGGTAGTTTTAGCCTGCGGCTGCGCCTACAGCAGAACTTAGATCAGTCGCTGCGCTCTTTGTTAGAGCTTAGAACTTAGAACCTAGACTGGTCGCGGTGCTCCCTTTTAGATTATACTGTTCATTGTTACAGTTACCTTGCTTTCAATGGAAAATCTCTTGTTGCGGAGGACCGTCCCCTTCGTGCGACGAAGGGGTGGATTCCGACGTAGGTCGGAAGCCGGGGTAGGGTGAGCTTCCCAGATTCGAAAAATTAAATGAAATGCTGATTAAGATTTTTTTCCAAGTCCTTTAGGAACACCAGACGCAACGAGCCCGTGACACAACCCATAAACCCTTGATTGGGAGGTCTCCTATAGCTTATTCTGTAGCTCGAAAGAATAACACAACTCCTAAAGATTATATTTCCCAAACGACAACTAAGGCTCTGTGGCCTCGCTCATCAATAGCTTGTGCCGCGAGCAAGGCTCCGCGTAACTCCATATTATCTGCGTTCTCTGCGTTGAAGCAAACATCACATTGAAGCAATCCTACAAAACCCAATCCACCAATCTCCCAATCCACCATTTTCCCAATCCACCAATTCCTTCGTCTGCCAAAGGCTTGTCCGGCGGCAGGGCATCGTCTGCCAAAGCCTTTCGCGGCGAGCAAGGCATTATGGATTCTGCGAAACTCTATATTCTCTGCGTTCTCTGCGTTGAAGCAAACATCACATTGAAGCAATCCCACAAAACCCAATCCACCATTTCTCCAATCCACCAATTCCCAATCCACCAATTCCCCAATCCACCAATTCCTCACCCCTAAAGAATTATTACCACACAATACTCTAACAAACAGAGCTTTAGCAATTAATCTATAGAAAAATACCGTTAATCTATTTATCGTCGATTTGCGCTTGCTTATCGAGATTTTAAGGCTATTCATCGCTTAAAGAGGCACATTTGATTTAACAAACAACCTCTAATACTATCAACCATGAAAACGCGAGTAATCACATTAGCTGCCTTAGCCTTGTTAACGGTAGCTTGTCAGAAAGACCAGGACCTTCAGGTTCAAGATCCCGCCACCCATTCGGGGGATATCAAGGATTTAAAAATTCCTGCTTCCTTCGACTTTAGTACCGCCCGAGAAATTGAGGCGAACATCACCGTAAAGGGATTGAAAGATCAGCCTTTAGGGGGTAAGCGGGTAAGCTTTTATAATGGCGATCCCGACTTCGGAGCGCAGCTCTTAGCCGTTGGGGTAACCAATTCGGCGGGTATCTTAGAAATGCCCGTGCAAGTTCCGGCCTATACTCAGGAGCTTACCGTTTTAGTGCATGCTACCGGATTTAGCAATAAGCAGGTGGTTTCGAGCATTAATAATATTCAAATCGACTTTGGTGGTCGACCTGCTGCGCGTAACCTTAATTTGGGAAAAACAGCGGGGAGCCAGTCTATTACTCCTATTAGTGGCAATTACTACTACATGGGAGGTTTTAGCACCGGTACCTATGAAGGGCTTCCAAACTATCTGGAAAATCCTGGCGATAATATTAGCCAGCAGTTTTTGGATGATGTGAATGCCTCATTACCAGAAAATGTATCTATTCCCAATAATAATCCATCTTACCTTACGGTAGGGAATGAACTAGATGTAGTAGTAGAAGATCGCAGTGATGTATGGGTAACCTTCGTTTCGGAGGGAGCCGCTTACCGCAACACTTTAGGATATTACGTATTTGATACGGATAATCCTCCGGCTACGGTTAATGATATTGATTCGATCTACGTGGTATTCCCGAACGCTTCCTTCTTAAACGGTGGCGGTCAGCTAACCGCGGGCGACAAAGTAAAATTAGGCACCTTCGATGGCGGTAAAACCATCTCTTGGGTACTTATCCAAAAAGGCTGGGTAGGCAGCGGCGTTAACGTTGGGGCGACCAAGTTTTATTCGAATATCGCCTTTAATACCGCCGAAAGTGATCCTACAAAGCGTCAGCATACCGTACAATTACTCGACATTGGTCGCGAGCGTTTATTAAATGCCTTTGAAGATCAAACCCGCAGTAACAACGGTTCGGATAATGATTTTAACGACCTGGTATTTTATGTAACCGCTAACCCTTGGGAAAACATCAATACGGGTGGTATTCCGCCGGTAACTCCCGAAGACGACTGCGATAACGATGGCGTGTCTGACGAAAGTGATGACTTCCCCTGTGATGCCAGCCGTGCGGTACGCAACACCTTTACTGGAACCTTGGCTTACGAAGATTTATGGCCATCACAAGGGGACTACGACTTTAATGATATGGTGATTGACTATGAGATTGATCACATCCTAAACGGTAACAACCTATTGGTAGAAGTAGAAGCCGACTGGACCATCCGCGCTGTGGGTGCTGGCTTTAACAACGGATTTGGCTGGGCATTCGATAATGTGAATCCCAATTTGATTCAATCGGTGATTGGGCAAAACTTAAACGAAGGTTTAATTAACAATGCCTCCAATGGAACCGAGAGTGGACAGAGCGATGCTACGGTGATTGCCTTTGATAATGTGCGTAATGTGATCCCAAATTTGGGCACCAAGTTTATGAACACCCTACCTGGTGAAACCGCGATTACCCCGGTAACGGTAAGTAATACGGTGGTATTTAGCAGCCCGCAGGTACAGGCAAATATTGGCTTACCTCCTTATAACCCCTTCATTTTTGTAGATGGAAACCGGGCGCGGGAAGTGCATTTGGCCGACAAGATGCCAACCGACCTCGCCAATGTGGCCGATTTTGGAACTGGTGCCGATGCAACTGATTTAAATAGTGAATACACCTACAAAACGGCGAACGGTTTGCCTTGGGCGATTCACATCAGCGAAAGCTTTGACTACCCAGTAGAATATACTCCTATTAACGAAGCCTATTACAACTTCGCAAGCTGGGCTACTAGTGGTGGTGCAGCCTATACCGACTGGTTTACCGATGCGGTCGGTAACCGCGACCTGTCGAAGATTTATCCATAAGTCCCTATCTATACCCCTCTATACGAGAACTTCCCCGAGTGTCCTTAATTGGATTCCTCGGGGTTGTTTCTTTTTGGTAGCCTGACAATTCGGCCGAAATGAAAATAGGGCAGGAGCTTTGCGGCCTATCGGGCAAATAAATTATTTATGTCTAAAGTAAAGTCTACCGATACGGTATTAGTACACTACACAGGAAAATTAACCAACGGCGAGGTATTTGACGATTCTACCGGTCGCGATCCTTTGCAAGTAAGTTTAGGTCAAGGTATGGTGATTCCCGGTTTTGAGAACGCCTTAATTGACATGGAGGTGAACGAAAAGAAAACCGTAAACATTCCAGCCGCTGAGGCTTATGGTGAGCACCGTGCCGAATTGGTTCAGGATGTACCTAAGAATCAGTTACCGGAAGAAATCAAGCCCGAAGTAGGTATGCAGTTAGTATCGCAAACCCCTGATGGGCAGCAAATTCCCTTGATTGTTACCGAAGTAGCGGAGGAGCACATCACGGTGGATGCCAATGCCCCTTTAGCAGGTAAGGACTTGGTTTTTGATTTGGAATTAGTAGCCATTCAATAAGCCTGGAAAGATTGGAATAACCGGCCTTAAAAAGCGCTTGGGGATTCCATTTCCTTATTTATATTTGCAGCCCGCAAAATACGCGGGCAACGGGATGTAGCTCAGTTGGTAGAGTACACGTCTGGGGGGCGTGTGGTCGCTGGTTCAAGTCCAGTCATCCCGACACTGATTATCAAAGCCTTAGGTTAAAGCCTGAGGCTTTTTTATTTAGCGGTGTCAACATAGTGTCAACTTTTTTAGAAAAATTATAACTTAACTCTTCTTTGCTCTGAATCTTTTTCATTCATCTTCCCTTTATTCTATTTTAGTTATGCTGGAAGAATCTATAAACTCAAGGTTTTATTTGAATATGCTTCGTTATCATGGTCCAACAAAGTATTGGAAAAAAGACTCCTAATTTGGACTTGGTAGAATAAACAAGGTAAATCGATATGGATAAATTAAAGGAAGCCTTTATAAAGGAGTTGCGGAGTCGGCCATTATCCAAGAAATTGATTCAACACCTGAACTCGGTTTTTGATGAAAGAGAGCGGCTTCTTGTAAAGGCTATTTACAAAGCAGAAACCACTGTTCGACCTTATCTTTTTCGTCGATTTGAATTTATTTATGCTTACATAAAAATAATCTTATATCTCATCAGGCTTTCGAAATCTTACAATACAACAGTTGGTCCATTTCAAATTGGAATTCAGACTTCATTTAATTGGATAAGCAAAAATCCTTCAATTCTTGAAATTTTTAAAGAACCCATCCATCTAATGACATTGAGTGGGTCATGTAACCGGTTAAGGGCAGGAATTGATAAATATTATGAGATTTCGGGAGACCAGGAACTAAAAGATGTGACTGGGATAGCGGAGTTTTATAATGGCTTGCAAGTTAAAGTTGATAATAAGTTACCATATCATCAAGTTTTGCACTACTCAGGTTTTATAAGTTCCATTTTGTTAGATAATAATCATAAAAGTGCTGACTTGAAGCATTTAGAGAAGAATTTAACTTCTGCGATAGGTCATAGGTTTGAAAAACTAAAGAACCTAGTTATGATTCCTGAAAAGCTTGGTTGTGCTGCACTGATCGTTGACAGTGAAACTAGGGAAATATTCTTTGAGCACTATATTGGTATGGAGATACAAAATAAGCCTGTAATTGATCAACCTAGGCTCATTGCATCCCTCGCTAAGATCCCCCTTTTCATGTTGTCATATGAAATCTTGAATTATAGTAATAATGAGGTTTTTATCGATATGCCTGTGGAGATAAAGTCTTTAAGAAATAAATTTACAGTGCGAAACGCAGACCGGAAATATCGTGGCTCAGTCTCTTTGGAGTACTCTTTTGCTAATTCCATTAACACTGTAGCAATTCAAGTAATTCAAAAATTGGGAAGATCGAACTTGATCAAGTATTTCAGGACAGTGAAAATCTTTAAGCCATTACCAAATTCAGACTTGCTTGCTTTGGGTGCGTTTAGACTTACTGGAAGAGAACTTTTAACACTCTTCTCTCCAATTTTTCACGGGGGTCATTTGATAAACTTTCAAGAGGATAATCAAAAGTTTCAAAGCGGTCGAAGAATTATCAGAAATACTTCAGTCCAGAGAATTCGAAAAGCGATGGGTGCTTCTGTTGTTAATGGCACCTGTAAATATCTATCCAAGCATCAAATTCAGGGATTACTTGGGAAAACTGGAACTAGTGAAAAGAACCGGGATTTTTGGTTTTTTGGAAGCGCAAATGATCGGTACTATGGTCTAGTTTGGATTGGTAACTATGATAATACAGAGGTTGTGGGAAAAGCCCAATATGTGCCATCTGCTACCCGTTTTGCAGTTCCAATGTGGTCGGAAATAACTTATTGTTTAAACCAGCGGATAAAATAGAATACAAAGATTGATTCAAGTATAAGAAAAATGAGGTTGGATAGTAGATTATTTAGAACTGAAGTCCAGTCAATTATTGAATTGACAGATTCTAATAATGGGGAGAATGCAATAAATAACTTTGCTCCATAAAAACCTTGTATAGGAAAGAAACTGAACAATAGGGCATAAAGGCTAAAAAGCTTCCATGATGAACTCCTGAATTGTGGGCTTATATCTTCTGGATGAAGGATGTCTGGCCATACGAGCAAGAAAATAACTAGGAAAGAAGCCATTGCGCCATAATACTCAGGAGAAATGGAAAACTCATGTTTAAAAGCTATTAATCCTGCGGCTCCTCCGATAATAATGGGGATTAAAAATCGGATAACTAAACCTAGTATTGATATGCCTTCGTCAATTCCATCGATAAGCCTGGAATAATAAAAATAGGATCGTGGCATTATATATTTCTGTACACGATGTAATATAATACCAGAAATAGCTAAAGCGAAAAGTACTATTGTCTCTATAATCATGCTTTGTATAAGGTTAGGATTGTACCGAAAATTAAGTATTTTAAAAAATATCTACTGGTAAATGTGATTTTATTGTTTTCACTCTGTAAGTCCCCCATTATTCCAACAAGTCTAAAATATCGATTTTTTAAGGCAATTATAGATTGTTTAAATCCCCAAAGCTACAATCTACCAAAAGAGACTCCGTTTCTCTATAAAACGTCCATTTTATCCTTAACTCTTAATCCAAACCAAGGCTTAAATCATTTCCGTCTTCTAAAACTTGAAGTAAAAAGCACATGAGGTTTCGAAAAAAACCTCAAGGGCTTTTTTTTAAATCCTCTTGAGGTTTTTTTTGGCTCTTCCGCATGTTCGCCTCAGTTCAACTGCAAGAAACCAAGGTTTCATCGGGCAGTTTTTTCTATGCTTAAGAATGATTGAGAAACAAAAGGCTGATGAAGGAAAGAAAGCCCAAGCTACTTTCACAATCACTGTGATATAAAGAGAACTGTCTTTTTGCTACTTATTGCTTAATGACCGTTGATCTAAGTATGGAGCTATTAGAGCGTACTTCAACTGTATAAACCCCTGGGACTAGTTTGCTTGCCTCAATATTGGCTCGATGCCCAAAACCCCAAGCTAACTTTAATACTACTTTCCCCTGAATGTTGTATATCACAATTTCAGTAGGGTTAAAATGGTCATCAACCTGAATTACAAAGTTTGAGGTAAATGGATTAGGGAAAATGGAAAAGTCATCGAATTTCTCTAATGAGCGCACTGAAAGTGGGCTAAATCCGTCAGGGTTTATTTTAGCAAGTATTGCGCTCGTGAAGTATACCTTATAACTATACTTTAAACTAAGAATTACGCTGGAGTCAGGGTATATCAAAAAGGAAGATTGCCCATAATGTCTCAATGGACGGCTCATTGAACCCACACCGGTGCCCGAGAAAACTTCTGATTCTAGAATCATGTTTTGATTTTGATCATAAAACTCTAGGTGACTACCGTATTGATAAGTTGGTATGCCGAAAAAATCCTCCGTTCGCCCCTTCGCATACTCGACCATAAAATTGCCATCCATTGACATGAAGGCAGATGGACTAGGACTTTGCCAACTCCCATCGGGTCCTTTAAGTGCAGGGCCATTTATGTTTTTGGAAAACAAAGTGTCCTGGCTAAAGTTGAATATTCTTATTTCAGCTGAAAATGTTGAATCAGGTGCTTGATAATTTTCATTCACAATAATAAAAACTGGCTCCCTAAAACCATATCTAGTGTTCCACTCCCATTGGTGGCTATATTCTTTATCCGCTGTTACACAATTACAACTTAGAGTGTATTCTGCGAAATTTAAAATAGGGTTGCCAGAAGGTGAATAATTGAAAAAGCTAAAATATTGTACTGAGTCCGTGCCGGCGACTCTACGGAGATCATGGATTGAATCCTTTTGACTGTAAGAGTTTAATAATGTGTACAGGGAGTCTCGAGAATAGGTTTTTACGGAATTACCGCTCCATTTATCAATAAACTCAAAGTCTCCGGTAGGGGTTTCACAGAGAATATCATCATAGGTAAAATCAAAAGATGATACTACATCCTTAATTTCATATCCCACTATTGACCAAATCACGACTTTATTTGCAACATCAATTGCTTCTATGGTTGGAGAATTATTCAGGTTTCTAAAAGTGTGAATTAAAAGTCTTTCAGATCCGAAAAAATATCCAGAACCAGAATACCGATGCTTGGTCTCTATTGTTGGCAGCAAGAAATAGTCTAGAAGCACTCCATCCTTAGTATGAGAAATAACATACCGCTCTTTAATGTTGGCTGCGCCATAATCAATGGATGTCACGTTGATTATGGTGTCTGAATTACCGCCATTACCAGATATAGATGCCCCATTCAGAGATGAATACTGCTTTGGAATAGCGGGCATCTCCTTAGCCCAACCTTGGGCCAAAAGGCCAAAATGAGTAAAGAAAAGGACTAGTGTAATAAGCGTTCTCAAAGCTTTTTAAATTTCATTGATTTATCAGACTCAGTGTCTACCTGAAGGTAATTACATTCAAATTTTTTCAGCAACCCCCTTAAAATCCCTACCGATCTACCGATCTACCAATCTACCAATTCACCAATCCACCAACCCACGACCCCCTAGGGAAAAATCAAAATCACCGGACTGTTATTCACCTCAAAAGGCCTCCCCCCGCTAAAAGGTACTTCCTCTTGTAGTACTTGGGCGTCACCGCTCAGGCGGTAGGCCGTGGCCGGGCCTTCCTCATCTAAAAAGTAGAGTTCCCGGAAGGAGGATTTACGTCCCAAGGATTTCGTCCATATTACGTAGGCGCGAGCCCCACTTTCGGGTAAAAGATAGCGGTAGATATAAAGCTCCCGCAAGTTGGCCTGTTCCCGTCCTTGGCAGATATAGTCGCCCAAAACCTGCATTAAACCCTGCATCTTATAATAAGCAGGCTTGGGCCGATGCTGATTCCACTTCTCGGCGGTTAAGCCACTACTCATGTATTTATTGGGATTGGGAGCATTAACATCTCGAAACATATACACGAAGGCGCCATCAATACCCGAGGCATGGGCAAGGATCATCGCGCGGACCAAGAAATTTGCTTGTGCTTCCAAAACCGCTAATGAATCGTCGGGAGCGGGGGCCTGAATAGAGCCGGGGTTGCTATCGTAACCAAACTCGCTTAAAAAGATTTTCTTACCGGCTAATACCCGATTGCGGTAATTCACCAAATGTTCTAAGCGTTGTTGTAAACGGTCATCCTCGGGAGGAATGCCGTAATGGGCACGGTCATCCTGACCACCCGCATCATTGCTGTAATGGTGAAAGTTCAATACATCGGCCGGGAAGTTTTTATTGGGACGTTGGTAGAGCGACCACAGTCGAATGGCTTCGAGATAATTAGTGTCCAATCCGGCTAAGCCCCCCATAATAAAAGGCATATTGGGGTCGGCCCATTTGAGGCCATGTCCCGGACCTAAAGTTCCATTATGTCCGTCGTAATCGGCACTGAGCATCGCCGCATATTCAAAGGGGTGGAAATAACCGGCGCGATCTCGCCACCATTTATCCGGTTCGTTCCATGTTTCCAGACCGTCGATCAAGTTAAGTCCGGATCTTTGGGGCTGGTTCTGCGCTAAATTTAAGCTGCTGGGCACATGGGTCCGACTGCCATAACGGGCTACATATTGCCATACGAAGCGACTGTGTAGGCGGTAGGCCTTAGGGTCATCGGCCAAGAGGCCAGCACTAATCGGTTTATAATCGAAATTGCTTTGCAACCAGGGCGGACTCCCTTGCAAACAAGGATAAACCTTAAGTCCTTGATTTTGTAATTCTTGGTAATACTGATCAAAATTCCAGTTTCCCGCGGCAGCAGGGGCAAAGCGCAAGCCATCTACCGCCACGGCACCGGCCTTTAAGTTTGGGGCATAATGCCAATCCCAGTTATGGTATTCGCGCACTAAGCCACTAATTTTTCCTACCGCCTCTACCGGATCATCTACAAAAGCGTTGATGCCCATAAATTCTCGCAGTCGCAGGGGAGAGGGGAGACGGCGAGGTTGAGGAGGGTCAACCGCTTGGGCCAGTAATTCGCCATAAAAGATAAGCTCTCCCAATTCGGCCTGCGGCCCATAAAAACGTATGAGTAACATGGTTCCCACCCCTTTGGCCCGGACGGTTTTCCAGGTGTTATAGGAATTGGTGTAGGCTATAGCTAAGCTGGTCCATTCACTGGGATCGCCCACAAAAACTTCAAAGCTGTCTTTACCTGCACCATCATAATAGAAAAAGGAGTCGATGCGGTATTGGTCCTCTAAGTGGATTAGGTAATCCTGCGGGGAGTACATTTTATTGTAGCTGGCATGAAAGCGGGTCTGCGGGATTTTATTGGGAATGTAGGCCGCATTGAAAAGTGCCGCTCCTTCATCGAATAGTCCCGCGGGCTTTTCTCGACCATTAAGAAGCATAAGGTCTTGATCGGTAATGGGGATGTAATAGGATTGCCCCCAAAGTTTGAGGCCAAAAAATAAAAGGATTAAAGTAGGGTGTAGAAGCTTCATCAGTTTAGGGCTGTATGGAAGGGCTAACGCAATTTAACTTTTGTTCTTGCAAACTTTACTATTTAGGCTCAGTATCTAATTAGATTATACGCGAGGCTTGTTGGATGTTTTAACAAAAAAAAATCCCAAGCTCCTTAGAACTCGGGATTTTCGTATGTCTATTGATGATGACGCCTTAAGAAGCGCTTACCAATTCTACTTCAAAAAGTAACCAGGCATTGGGCGGAATAACACCTCCTGCACCGGAAGGACCGTAGCCCAAATCGGGTGGGATAATCAAGGAAGCCTTGGAGCCTACTTTTAATAGGGATATCCCTTCATCCCAACCGCGGATTACCCGACCTACTCCCACCGGGAAGCTAATGGGCTCGCCCCGCTGACGGGAATTATCGAATACCATTCCGTCCATTAACTTTCCTTCGTAATGCACGGCCACGGTTTGGCCTTTTTCGGGGCTAGGGCCGTTACCTTCTGAATGGATTTTATAGAATAAGCCACTTTCGGTTTTCTCGTAACCTTCGGTGAGTTTGCTCATTTTCTCTTCTTCCGCCTTTTTAGCGGCAGCTTCGATTTCGGCTTGCTTGGCAAACCACTCTTCAAAAACAGCTGCTGCATCCCAAGCTTCGGCTTCGGTACCTTGGCGGATGATCTCCACCTTTTCCATTTTATCACCTTGTTTAATGGCGTTTACCACATCCTGACCTTCGGTTACAAAACCGAATACCGTATGCTTGCCATCTAACCATGGAGTAGCCCCATGCGTAATAAAGAATTGCGAACCATTGGTTCCCGGTCCGGCATTTGCCATACTAAGGACCCCGGGTTTATCGTGGGTCAAGTCGGGGTGAATCTCATCCACAAACTTATAGCCTGGGCCTCCAGCCCCGCTGCCAGTAGGATCGCCACCTTGAATCATAAAGTCGGCAATCACCCGGTGAAATGTTAAACCATCGTAATAGGGTTCACCGGCAGCTTTAGCCTCATTTTTAATTTTCCCTTCTGCTAAGCCTACAAAGTTGGCAACGGTTAAAGGGGTTTTTTCATGCTCCAGCTTTAGGGTAATTTGCCCCTGTGGAGTGGTAAAGCGGGCGTAAATTCCGTCTTGCATCAATTCTATATCCTTGTATTATTCAGCTAGTGATACCATTTCTACCTCAAAAATCAACCAGGCATTTGGTGGAATGAGGTTTCCAGCGCCACGAGAACCGTAGCCCATTTCTGGAGAAATAACCAATTTCCATTTATCGCCCACGCGCATGCGCACTAATGCCTCACGCCATCCTTGAATAACGCCAGCATTACGACTGGCGGGAACTACAAATGGCTCGTAGGTTCTTTGGGGGTTATAACGACCTCCTTCACGGGCGACTTCTTCGATACTGGAGTCGAATAAAGTACCATCTACTAAATATCCGGAGTAGTTCATTTTTACGCTCTGACTGGCATCAGGCTTAGGACCACTGCCACTTTCCAATACTTCATAGTACAAGCCACTTTCGGTGCGCTCCATTCCTTCGGTAAGCTCCTCAATCATGGCTTGCTCTTCGGCAGCAGCTTCAGCGGCTGCTTCGGCTTTTGCTTCTTTGGCGGCCTTCCAAGCTACCGGAGCATCGTAATCCTTAGCCGATCCCTTGCGGATAATGGTAACGGTATTGATAACCACATCGGTGTTCGGACGATCCTGACGGTTACGCTCTACTTTAGAGATGGCATCAGCCACTTCTTGACCGGCTACAACCGAGCCAAATACATTGTAACCACCATCTAACTGTTGGGTAGGGGCTACGGTAATAAAGAACTGACTACCATTGGTATTAGGACCAGAGTTGGCCATGGAGATTACCCCTTTTTTATGACTTAGGGATTCATCTATTTCTTGATCAAATTTATAGCCGGGGCCACCCATTCCTGTGCCTTGGGGGTCACCACCTTGAATCATGAAATCAGGAATCACGCGGTGGAAGATTAGGCCATTGTAAAAAGGCTTGCCGGTAAATTCTGCGCTTACTTCTGGGTGATTACCTTCTGCTAGAGCCACAAAGTTGGCGGTAGTAAGGGGGGCTTTCTCTTCCTCCAATTTGATGAGGATATCGCCCATGCTGGTGTTTAGGTGTGCGTAAACTCCATCTTGAAGTTCTTGCTCTTCACCATTAATAACTACCGAGTTTTGGCTGCTGCAGCTCGATAACAGACCTCCAATGAGGAGTGCGGTCATCCAAATGTTTCTCATTTCTGTTGTTTTTGAATTTCTATGATTTCTAATTGATATACCAATGCGGTAAATGGAGGAACTTTATTTTGATCGCCTGCCACTCCGAAGGCGCGATGCGAAGGTAAGATAAAGAAACCCTTATCCCCAAGGCGAAGCATTTTAAGCGCTTCATGCAAACCAATCTCCGCATCTTCTTGATCAATAAGCAGTCGGGCCGGTCGATCTTCATTTTGATAGAGCACACTGCCATTAAGCATCGAGATCTTATAATTATAAATTACCTCATCTCCAGTAACCGGGCTCTCACCTTCCCCTAAGCTGTCTATTTGGTAATAAATGCCGGTGCCATTGCGGGCTAAATCTAAGTCGCGGTCCTTAATGTAAGCCTGAATAGATGCTACTTCCTTTTGCACAATGGCGCGATGGGCTTCGATGCTACTTTCCCGGGACTTGCGAGGAGGATCCTGATTAAACTCGCTTGCTTCCTGACTTTCAGTGCCCGGCTTGCAAGCCATGGCTAGAAGTAAGACCAGTAATTTAAGGCTTCGTCGCATATTCTTTTAATTCATCAGCATGATTATGCAGGCACTTGCGTAGATAGTCCAAACTGGCCTCTAGGCTTCGTTCGGAACTAGCACCAGCCGCATTTTTATGTCCGCCCCCATCGAAGTAACGTCGGGCAAATTGATTCACATCAAAGCTGGACTTACTGCGGAAACTCAGCTTGTACTTGCCATCTCGAGGCATAATAAAAGCCGCTAGTTCAATACCTTCCAAGGAAAGTCCATAATTAACAAAGCCTTCCGTGTCGCCCTTTTGGAAACCGCATTGGGCTAAATCTTCTTCACTCAGTTTAATAATGGCGGCGTTTAAATCCCATAAAACCTCCATGCTGTTTAAGGCTCTACCCAAAAGTTGAAAGCGACTTAGGCTGTTACTATCGTATACCCGACTGGCCACTTTTTGATTTTCCACGCCTTTTTCTAGGAGTTGAGCCGCTACTCGGTGGGTAGCAGGACGCGTAGCACTAAAGCGGAAATTCCCGGTATCGGTGGCAATTCCGGTATAAAGGGCCTCGGCAAGGTCTTTATTTAGAAGCTCGGTCCATTGCATCTCGGCCAAAAAGTTCCATACCATTTCGCAAGTGCTGCTCATGGAGGTATCGCTGTAGGTCCAATCGCAAAAATCATCCGGTTGCTGATGATGATCAATCATCAACTTTTTCGCCTTGCTGTGGCGGATGGCTAATTCCATGGGGCCACTACGCGCTGGGTGGTTGTAATCGAGGTGGATGAGTAATCCAGCATTCTCCAAATAGAGGTCGGCCTCATTTTCGGATTGATCGTAAAACAAAACTTCATCGCTGAGGCTCATCCATTTTAGGTTGCTGGAATAATCATTGGGCATGATCATCTTTACGCGAAAGCCTAATTGCATTAAAACCCCCGTTAAGGCGGTGGCACTTCCCACGGCATCTCCGTCGGGATTATGGTGATTGGTAACTACGATGTCGGGACGCTCTGCCAGAAAATCCTGCAGCTCCAAACAAATCGATTTCAGTTCTTGCATGCGGCAAATATAAACGCAAATTATAGGTGGGGATTATTATCTTGCAGTCATGACCACTAAACGTACTCAATTCGGGTGGGCCTTTTACGATTGGGCTAACTCGGTTTATTCTTTGGTGATTTCCACTGCGGTTTTCCCCATTTATTTTGCTGAGGTTAGTCCCGTGCAAATTTCGTTTTTAGGCCACGATTTCGAAAGCACCGCTTTGTATTCGTACTCCTTATCCTTCTCCTTCGTCTTAGTGGCGATTATGAGTCCCTTCCTATCGGGAATTGCCGATTATTCGGGGAATAAAAAGTCCTTTTTACAGGTCTTTGCTTATTTAGGCTCAGCCGCTTGCATGGGCTTGTTTTTCTTTGATTCTGAAAATATCTATTTGGGTATTGGCTTAAGTGTGGTGGCCAGTGTAGGCTTTTGGGCCTCTTTGGTTTTTTACAATGCCTTTTTACCCGAAATCGCTAAGCCCGATGAACAAGATGCCTTAAGTGCCAAGGGCTTTACCTTGGGTTATATTGGCTCGGCCACTCTGTTAATTATTAATCTGAGCATGATTACCCTGCCGGAGACCTTTGGGTTTTCGGGGACGGGGGCAGCCACACGCTTTAGCTTTTTATTAACGGGCCTTTGGTGGATTGGCTTTGCGCAGATCACCTTTCGCCGACTGCCCTTAAATGTGCACCACCGTAAACCCAAGGAAAAGGGCTACCTCTTTCAGGGCTTCCGCGAACTGCGCGTGGTAATGGGGAAGCTAGGCGATAATGCCCGCCTAAAAGTATTCCTTTACAGTTTCTTCTTTTTTAGCGTAGGGGTGCAAACCATTATTTTATTGGCCAGCCTTTTTGGGAGTGAGGAATTGGGCTTAGATACCACTAAGCTTATTGCCACCATTTTGATTATTCAGTTTGTGGGTATTGCCGGCGCCAATCTCTTCGCCTGGATTGCCCGTAAGCATGGGAATATATTGTCCTTAAAAATAAGTATTGCCATTTGGGCTTTAATCTGCCTTCTTGCTTATTTGTTGGATAAAAATGATCCCTTGGTGGAGTATAAATTTTACGGGGTAGGGGCTTTAGTAGGTTTGGTGATGGGCGGTATCCAATCAGTGAGTCGTTCTACTTATTCCAAGTTGTTACCCGAAACGAAATCAACCGCCTCTTTCTTTAGCTTTTACGATGTAAGTGAGAAGGTGGCCATCATCTGTGGCACCTTCGTTTATGGCTATTTAATTGAGCTAACCGGCGATATGAAGGCCAGTGCCCTCGCTATGTCCTTCTTCTTTATTGTTGGATTTTTACAGCTTTTGCGTTTAAAGCGCAGTGCTTGGGTTTACTGATTTAAAACCTGAACATAATCCAGTTTCACTTCCTCCATTAAATCATCGAAGCTTAAAACCCGACCGCGAATATGGATGCTATCGCCTGCTTGTAAACTTGGAAGACTAGCGGTACTATCTAGGCTACCGTATATCCCCGGACGAATAACCAAGCCTCTTTCGGCCGCTAGTATTTCTTCTAATATCCCTTTAACTTCTACAATTTGGTCAACGTAGCGCGCTTGCGCAGAATCGGGTTGAGACACAAATTCTTCACTAAGCTGTTGCGAGCTAAGCTTTATACTGGCTTCCTCATTTTGGATATCCCGATGCGGTTTATGAAAAACATACCAATAAGCCGCTAAGGCTAATATTCCGATAATTAATACAGCAATACCAAATTTTTTCATGACAGGGGCATTAGGATTTCGAGCTTTAATTACAAACTTTAAAACGCAATTACGCGTATATAATTTAAATGTACGGCTAATGCCGAATTTAAATAATAACTTTCAGCACTAATAAAAATGTCCATGAAGCGACTTTTATCCTTCTTCATTATAGTTATAATTGGAATATCCTGCAGCAGTGAAAACGTGCAGGAACTCCAAGATCCTTGCGACTCCGCCGATGTAGTTTTTAAACAAGATGTAGAGGCTTTATTATCTGCAAATTGTACCGATGCGGGTTGCCATAACGGACCCAATGGCGTAGGGGGTTTAGACTTAAACACGTATGCCTCTGCCAAGGAGATTGCCGATAATGGAAAGCTTATGAATCGTATCACCGGTTCCGGAAATTTAATGCCGCCTTCAGGGAAATTACCGAAATGCGATATCGAACGTATTCGCACTTGGGTAGAACAGGGAGCTCCTAACAATTAAAAAATACCAAATGAAATATTTAAGCCTTCTTTTAGTCCTATGTTTTAGCCTTAGTTTACAGGCGCAAAAAGTTAAAACACGTAGCGGTTACGTAAAATTCTTTTCAGATGCTCCGGTAGAAGACATCACCGCCGAAAACAATCAGGTGAGTAGTATTCTCGACCTCGAAAATGGCAGCTTCGCCTTTCTAGTGCCCATTAAGGCCTTTCAATTTGAAAAGGCGCTCATGCAAGAGCACTTTAACGAAAACTACATGGAAAGTGGGCAGTACCCTAAAGCGACTTTTAAGGGGAAGATTGCCAACTTCGAAGGACTTGATTTAAGTAAGGATGGACAGTACAAAGCGAGTTTTGTGGGTAGCATGACCATCCACGGACAAAGTCAGGAGATCAATGAAACCGTACTACTAACGGTAAAAGATGGCAAACTAAGCCTGGAGTGTGAGTTCACCCTCAAGTGTTCCGATTACGGAGTGGAAATTCCAGCGGCGAAGAAAGACAATATCAGCGATCAGCTACTTTTAACTGTAAAGATTGACTATGCTTAAGCGACTGGCCTTTATCCTCTGTTTAGTGCCACTTTGTACTTATGCTCAGGATGATTTATTATCGGAACTGGAAGAGGACCAACCGGAAACCACTCAATATACATTTGCTACCTGGAAAGGAACCAAGGTGGTTAATCTGCAAACCAATGAGCTTCCAGGCAAGGGAACTTTGCAGTATACCATCTTACACCGTTTTGGTGCCTTTAATGATGATTTCTTCTACAACTTTATGGGGCTCGATAATGCCCAGGTACGTTTAACCTTAGATTACAGTCCTACGCCCTGGTTAAACTTAGGGGCGGGCCATACGGGCTTCCGTAAGACCTACGATGTATTTGCAAAGTATCGATTGCTGCGGCAAAGTAAAGGCTCCGTAAACATGCCGGTGAGCGTAACTGGTTTTTCTTCCGCTTATTATTCGGCCTTGCGTATCGACGATGGTATAGAACGTGGTTTTGGCCGTCGAATGTCTTACGTGCACGAATTGATCATCGCCCGAAAGTTTAGTCAGAATTTCTCCGCGCAAATAGTACCTACTTTAATACATAGCAATTTGGTGGAGCGAACCGCTGATAATAATACCCAAATCGCGATTGGTTTAGCGGCCCGTTACAAGATTACGCCTATGCACGCAATAACGGTAGAATGGGTACCGGTGCTCAATCCTAATCAATATCCCAATTTTGAAGCCGACCCTTTAGCCTTGCCGGCTGATGTGCCTTTTCAAAACTTTAGCAATGCCTTGTCGATTGGGATTGATATTGAAACTGGTGGACACGTGTTCCAACTCTTTGTAACCAATGCCCGTGGCGTTGCAGAGCCCTATGCCTTTGCTCAAAATACCGGCTCTTGGTTAGATGGGGACTTACACTTCGGCTTTAATATCAGTCGGGTGTTTACGATGGTTCGTTAAACTAGTTTTTCCAAGTGATTTTATAAAGCGCGTAAATGGTATCCGCTACGCTCCATTCTTCCTGAATCAAAATTTCCGACTCCTTAATTTCAATCTGCTCTACTAAGTCTAAGGCAAATTCAATTTCATTTTGCGGACCTAATAAGCTTAAGCGATTACCACTAAAGCGATGATGAAGGCTTTCGAGCTGGACGAGGATGCGGTTGTGATTGGAATGATGGCGGTCCTTACTTAGTAAGCCTAAGTTCATATCCACTTGCAGCTCTTTTCCTACTAGGGCCTCTAATGCCTTTCTCAGTTCTTCTATCTTTTCGCTGGCTAACAATTCTCGATTTTTAAGGAAACATTGGTCTTTTTAAACCTAAAAAAAATTGGCGGAAGGCAAAAGTCTAAAAGCTACTTTTGAGCCATGAAAGGAAAACAAGCCGCCGTGCGGTTTATCTTTATTACCATCCTTATCGATGTGATTGGCATTGGGATCATTATTCCGATTATCCCCGATCTTATTCAGGAATTAACGGATGTAGATAATGCCACCGCCGCTTGGTACGGCGGTTTATTAGCCGCTACCTATGCAACTATGCAATTCATTTTCGCTCCCATTCTTGGTGGCTTAAGCGATGCTTACGGTCGTCGTAACCTTTTATTGATTTCCCTGTTTGGCTTGGGCCTCGATTATTTAGTGATTGTTTTTGCTCCCACCTTGGCTTGGCTTTTCGTGGCCCGCATTATCTCCGGAATTTGCGGCAGTAGTCTCACCGTGGCTAATGCTTACATCGCCGACATTAGCGACGCCAAGGAACGCGCGAAGAACTTTGGGATGATTGGAATGGCCTTTGGCTTAGGCTTTATTGTGGGTCCCACCTTAGGTGGTTTATTAGGTGCTTTTGGCACCCGGGTGCCTTTTATGGTAGCAGCTGCAATGGCGCTGTTAAACTGGCTGTACGGCTATTTTGTGGTGCCCGAATCCTTAGCAGCCGAAGACCGTCGTGCCTTTAATTGGAAGCGTGCTAATCCTATCGGCACCTTCAAGGTGATTTTCAGCAATAAGATAATTGTGCCCTTGGTGCTAAGCCTATTTTTCGTGTATATCGCTTCTCATGCCACCCAGTCCAATTGGTCTTTTTACACCAAAGAAAAGTTTGAGTGGTCGGCCCTTCAAATTGGCCTGTCGCTTGGTTTTGTGGGAGTGATGGTGGCCTTGGTTCAGGGGGTGCTTTTAGGTAGAGTAGTAGCCAAAATTGGCGAGGTGAAAGCGGTTTACCTGGGCTTTGGCTTTTATGCCATTGGGATGTTACTTTTAGGCTTGGTGAGCAGTCCTTGGATGGTGTACGCGGTGATTATTCCCTATGCCTTAGGAGGCTTTGCCGGTCCGTCATTACAATCCCTAATGACGGGTCAAACGGCCAAAAATGCCCAAGGCGAATTGCAAGGCGGATTAACCAATATGATGATGCTCACGGCCATTATTGGTCCACCTTTAATGACCGGTATATTCGGCTACTTTACCCATCCCGAGCAAGAGGTTTACTTTCCGGGTGCCCCCTTTATTTTAGGCGCCTTGCTCTGCGTGTTAAGTATTGCCATTGCCTCTCGGGCATTGCAAGCCCTTAAGCCTAGGGTTTAGGGTTTTTTAATTCGGCGCTTAAAAGTCTTTGGAGCTTTTGCGCGGCTTCCGATTGTGGATATTGCCAAGTGTCCTCGGCGGAGAAGGGACCAAAAAAGGCGATGATCTTGCCTTCCGCATTTACAAGAATACTAAGAGGGAAAGCCTCAATGGCTAAACTATCCAAAACTTCTTGAGCTTCGGCAACCTGCTGAAAAGGAAAAGAATGTTCGGCTAAAAATCGCTCCACCCGTTCGGAGCTTTCGAAATTAAGGGCTACAAAATTGAGCTGTCCCCGATAGTGTTCCTCCATTTGATTTAAGAAGGTTAATTCGGCCAAACAAGGCTTACAAGCACTAAACCAGCAATTGATAAAAGTGGGGGCTGTTCCTCCCTGTAGGTTTACTTTACGACCCTCCAGGCTTTGCAATTCTTTAAAAGGAAAGGGACGTCCCAGCCAATGGAACTGCTCACTAAAAACAATCATGCTGTCGTTCGCGCGATTCTCCTGGGATATTATCTCAAAATCAATTTCGTAGATCAGGCTATCTCCTTTTTGGTAACTAGCCTGAATAAGAGCTTGCATTTCTTTAGCAGGTCGATTTAGCTTATCGCTTGAATGCAACAGTAGACTCTGAAGGGAATCAGCGCTGATAATCCGCCCCGGTTTAATTTCGTAAGCTAGGTTTTGAGCACAAAGATTCGGGCTTCCAAAAAGGAAAGCAGCAATCGCGAATAGATAGGCAGAAGCTCGGGTCAAGCGAATATTAGTTTAATTGTTCCCTTAAATTATAGAGCGTATTGAAGGGTAAATCTACCGAGCCGGCATTGGCCAACCATGCGGGAATGCTGCCGCCGGGATTGGCTTGTACTTCATAAACAATTTGGGTGCGTCCATTGCCAATGTCTTCCAAAAGCCAATAGCCTTTAACCATGGGAATCCGCACCTTGCCCTCTTGCGGGGGAGCATAATCAGGAATGCCCCCAATAAAAATGCTCATCCGTTTTGGAGCCGCTTCGAAGCGGTAATGATAATAACAATCGCGGTTATCTAAAGGGAAAGGCGCTTCCGATTCATAGTAATAATAAATATCCTCTCCTTGGATCTTTATCACCTTCGACTGGGCGCAACGGGGCATCCAATCGCAAAAGGAATTGGGATCTTTAAGGCGTTTTACCACCTCCTCTAAAGGGGCATCAATGGTGCAGATACCTTTAAAGGCATCGAGGTCAGAGCCTTTCACGTCGCGAGTGTAAACCTTAATTCCGGACTCCGACTTTTTAAGTTCCCAGGCTTGGCCTTGTAGTCCTAAATGCAGCATCAAAACAAAAAGAGCGGTTAGGGATACTTTCCCCAAACCGCTCTTCTTGGCCTTTATTTTTGTAAAACGACTAAACGGCAACATTGTACTCCCGTAAAGCATCGTTCAAACTGGTTTTCTTATTGGTGCTTTCCTTGCGCTTTCCTATAATTAAAGCACAGGGTACATTGTAGGTACCAGCCGGGAACTCCTTGGGCATGGAGCCCGGAATCACTACCGAACGCGCAGGAATATGCCCTTTAATTTCCTTGGGCTCAGATCCGCTAACATCAATAATTTTGGTAGAGGCGGTAAGCACTACATTGGCCCCTAAAACGGCTTCTTCTTCAATGCGAATGCCTTCCACTACAATGCAACGGGAGCCAATGAAGCAGTTATCTTCAATAATTACCGGTGCGGCTTGAACAGGCTCTAAAACACCACCAATACCAACACCCCCGCTGAGGTGTACATTTTTTCCAATTTGGGCACAGCTACCAACGGTGGCCCAGGTGTCTACCATAGTGCCGCTATCTACATAAGCGCCAATATTCACATAGGAGGGCATCATAACCACGCCCGGAGCTACGAAGGCCCCGTGTCGAGCAATGGCATGAGGTACCACTCGGATACCGAGGTCTTTGTAGTTCTTTTTAAGCGGAATTTTATCGTGGAATTCCAGCGGACCGGCTTCCAGTTTTTCCATTTTACGAGTAGGGAAGTAGAGGATTACCGCTTTCTTCACCCATTCGTGAACGGTCCAATGGCCATCAATTTTTTCGGCACAACGTAGTTCGCCTTTATCAATAGCTTCAATGCATTCTTCAATGGCGGTTACTACCCGGGCTTCTTGTAATAATTCTCGGTTTTCCCAAGCTTCGAGGATAAGCGCTTCGTGCTGCTTCATGATTCGCTGTAAATTTGCGCAAAAGTAAAGTTATAGAGAGGATGGCGAAAATCATTGCCCTAGATATTGGCGGTAAAAGAACTGGAATTGCAGAAACAGATCCCCTGCAAATGATTGCTTCGCCTCGCGAGACGGTGCTCACGCATGAATTGGAATCCTATTTAAAGAATTGGTTTGCCCAGGAAGAAGTGGAAACCATTGTTATGGGCGAGCCCTTAGCCCTCGATGGAGGCGATTCTCATAATTCGGAACGCGTGCGAGAGTGGAAGCGGAAATTGGAAAAACTCTTTCCCCAAAAATCGGTTATCCTTGTAGATGAGCGCTTTAGTTCTAAAATGGCTTTGCAAGCCCAGATTCAATCGGGCATGAAGAAAAGTAAACGTCGCGAAAAAGGCAGTTTAGATCCAATCAGCGCCGCCATTATTTTGAACGATTATCTCGAAGCACGGGCCTAAAGGCTTTGGTGGTACTTAATTTATACCCAAATTTGCAGCATGATTTTACCGATTGTCGCATACGGAGACCCCGTCCTACGAAAAGAAGGGGAGGATATTGATTCGGATTACCCGGGTTTACAGGAATTGATCGATAATATGTTCGAAACCATGTATAATGCCCATGGGGTTGGATTAGCCGCTCCCCAGATAGGAAAGTCTATTCGCTTGTTTATTGTTGATACCAGTGGCTTTGTAGAAGAAGGTGAGGAGGATACCGAAGGCCTAAAGGACTTTAAGAAAATCTTTATCAATGCCGAGATCATCGAAGAGGATGGCGACGATTTTGTGTTTAACGAAGGCTGCTTAAGCATTCCCGACGTTCGCGGTGATGTGGATCGTCCGGAGCGCATTACTATTCGCTACCGCGACCGGGAGTGGAAGGAACATGAAGAAACTTATGAGGGCCTTAAAGCACGAGTTATTCAGCATGAGTACGATCATATCGACGGGATTTTATTTACCGATTACCTCAGTCCCTTGCGCAAGAACATGCTCAAGAAGAAACTGAACAATATTTCCAAAGGACAGATTAGAGTTGGCTATCGTATGAAATTCCCCAAGGCGAAATGAGAAAATTAAGTTTACTACTATTCCTTATGGGCCTAATGCTGGCCTGCTCGTCGGCAGATGATCAACAAGCAAAGCAGGCCAAGCTAAAAGACTTGGAAGCGCAGATGCGCAGTTTGGAGGCGCTGGATACAAATTTGGCCAGCCAAATGCTTGTAGGCTATAGCGATTATGTAGCGGCTTATCCCAAAGATTCGCTTAGTCCATTTTATCAAAAAAAAATTGCGGAACTCTACCGAGCCTGGCCAGGTAAAGGTGAGCAGGTGGTGGAAGCCTATAATAAGCTTATGGCCGATTATACCTATCACGAAGAAGGTATTCGCGCCGTTCTATCGCTGGCTCTCTATTATGAGGAACGGGGCGATAAACAACAGGCTTTGGCGGCTTATCAGCATTTTATCGACAACTTTCCTAGTCATTCCTTAGCCGACCAAGCACGGCAATTACAAGACTTATTGGCGAACGAAAAAGTAAGCGACATCCAAATGGTAGAAGAATGGATGCGTAAGGCTAAAGATTCCAGCCAAAAGGAATCGAACTCTGCAAATTAATTACCTATGAAATTAGATGATATCTTATCCATCGGCGGAAAGCCGGGATTGTACAAATTAGTTAAGGGTACCCGCCAAGGGGCCATCGTTGAATCTTTATTAGATGGTAAACGCATGCCGGTTTCGCAGCGAGCCGACGTATCAGCCTTGAGCGATATTGCCATTTATACCTACGAAGAGGAACTTCCTTTAACAGAAGTATACGATCGTTTATACGAAAAGCTAGAAGGTGGAAAGGCCCTCGAAGTTAAAAAGGCGAGCGGCGAAGAACTCAAGGCTTTTATGCTCGACTTTATGGAAGACTATGACCAAGAGCGCGTGTATACTTCTCACCTTAAAAAGCTTTTCGCTTGGTACAACCTTTTACACGAAAAGGATTTATTGAATCGTGCCGAAAGCGAGGCGGAAGCCGAAGAGGCTAAGGCCGATGAAGCCGAAAAATAAACAGCATGAGCCATAGCCGTCAGGAGCGTTTAGAAGCCTTTGGTCGTTTGCTCGACATCATGGACGATTTACGAGAAAAGTGTCCTTGGGATCGGAAACAAACCATGGAGAGCTTGCGCCACCTTACCATTGAAGAGGTGTATGAATTGGGAGATGCCATTCTCGATGAGGACCTCCCTGAGGTGAAAAAGGAATTAGGAGACTTGCTCCTGCACATGGTATTTTACGCTAAAATTGGCGAGGAAAAGGAAGCCTTTGATATTGCAGATGTTTTACACAGCATCAGCGAAAAGCTAATTCACCGTCACCCGCATATTTACGGCGACGTGGAGGCCAATGACGAAGAAACGGTAAAGGCCAATTGGGAGAAGCTCAAACTTAAAGAAGGGAAGAAGTCGGTGCTCGAAGGAGTGCCGCGCTCTTTACCGGCTTTGGTTAAGGCCACCCGTATTCAAGATAAAGCCCGTGGGGTCGGTTTTGATTGGGAAGAAACCCAGCAAGTATGGGCTAAGCTTCGCGAAGAAGTAGGGGAGTTGGAAGCCGAGGTGGCCAAAGGTGATCAGACAAAGATAGAAGCGGAGTTTGGCGATGTGCTCTTCTCCTTAATTAATGTGTCGCGCTTCCTTAAAGTGGACCCCGAGTCGGCCCTGGAACGCACCAATAAGAAGTTTATCCGTCGCTTTCAGTATTTGGAGGAGTCCATTAAGGAGCATGGTTTAAGTTGGGAAGAAATGTCCTTATCCGAAATGGATCGTTTTTGGGATGAAGCCAAGGCCAAGGGTTTATAGCGCTTGTTGGAGCTCTTGATATGAGCAATAAAGATTAAGGCTTCATTAATTTTAGATTATTCCTTGAGCCATTTGAGGCTTTTGTCTAAATTCCCTTCAGAGAATAGTGAAGCCCCTAATGAAAAAGCTGTACCTGATACGCCACGCCAAATCCTCATGGAGGGAAGAAGGAATAAGTGATTTTGATCGTCCCCTAAAAGGGCGTGGAATTCGAGATGCCCACACTACTGCACAGTGGCTAATGGGTCAGGAGGAATCCCCCGAATTAATGATTTCCAGTCCGGCCACCCGGGCCATTCATACCGCCTTAATCTTTGCGCAAAACTTGCAATACCCCTTTAGCGATATTCACCTCGAAGCGGATATCTATCACGGTGGAAGGCAAGATATTTTAAATGCCCTGGCTAAAGTGGATAATAAAATAGAATCCGTTTACCTTTTCGGTCATAATCCCACCCTCACTAACTTTGTCAATCATTGTATTGATCATATCATCGACAATGTGCCTACCACCGGTGTGGCTTGCTTAAAATTCGAATCTGAGGATTGGAGTTCTTTAGGGCAACAGGCGGAGTTAGTGTTTTTTGATTATCCGAAAAGACGAAAGAACAAGTGAATTTTCCGGCACACATGCGGATTATAGCCCGCGATATTTCTTGGTTGGCCTTTAACGAAAGAGTCTTGCAAGAGGCTTTGGATAAGGAGAATAATCCCCTTATTGAACGTTTGCGCTTTCTGGGAATTTTCTCCTCCAATATGGACGAGTTTTTTAGGGTGCGATATGCTTCCATGAAGCGATTAGCGCAGCTTACCGACAAGAAGCAAGAACGTTTAGGTGATCAGGAACCAGAGCAAGTGCTCTTGGAGATTTCGGAGAAGGTTCAGGAAATGCAAAAGCGCTCCCAAGAGATCAACGATCAGTTGATGGAGGAGCTTTCTTCGGCAGAAATTGAGATTGTTAATGAAAAAGACCTAACCGCTGGTCAGCAGGAATTTGTTCGGAAATTCTTTATCGATAAAGTAAGTCCAACGGTTTTTACCTTAATGCTCGGACAAAGCGAGGAGCTGCCGGAGTTACGGGATAAGTCTATCTATCTGGCGATACGCATGTACGAGAAGCAGGCGCCCGATTCGCCACGGTTTGCCCTTATTGAGGTACCGAGCGAGCAAGTAGGTCGCTTTGTGAGTTTGCCCCGCTACGGCAAACAATACGTGATGTACCTCGAGGATGTGATTCGCTACAATTTGGAGTACATCCTTTTTATATACAATATTGATCGTATTGAAGCCCATACCGTGAAAATTACGCGGGATGCCGAACTAGATTTGGATGATGATGTTTCGAAGAGCTTCTTAGAAAAAATGACCCGCTCGGTAAAGAATCGTCGCTCGGGAGATCCCGTACGCTTTGTTTTTGATAAGGAAATCGCCGAGGAAACCCTCCAGTATTTAATTGGAGAAATGGAGTTGGATAGCTACGACAGCCTTATTGCCGGGGGTCGTTATCACAATAAAAAAGACCTCATTAAATTCCCTAATTTGGGGAATCAAGAGCTTGAATTTGAGAAACTTCCACAGCTGGCCCATCCCGATTTGGATATGGACCGCAGTATTCTGGAAGTGCTGGAACGCAAGGATATTTTGCTCTTCTTGCCCTATCACAATTTCAGTTATATCATCCGTACCCTTCGCGAAGCGGCCATTGACCCGGAGGTGCGCTCCATCGATATCACCTTGTATCGTATGGCCTCCGATTCGCGGGTAATCTCTGCGCTGGTGAATGCCGCAAAAAATGGGAAGGAGGTTACGGCGGTAATTGAACTGCAGGCCCGCTTCGATGAAGCAAATAATATTCAGTGGACCGAAGTTCTCCAAAGTGAAGGGGTGAATGTCATCTTTGGGGTGCAAGGTTTAAAAGTGCATAGCAAGGTTATCCTCATCACCAAAGAGAAGGAAGGAAAAGAGCAACTCTATGCTACCGTTGGCACCGGTAACTTTAACGAGAGCACCTCAAAGCTTTATACCGATTATCATTTACTTACTGCCGATCGTCGGATTACCAAGGATGTGGCCCGTTTATTCGACTTCCTCCGCAATAATTATAAAATCAAAAAGTACCGGCATTTACTGGTATCGCCGCATGATACCCGCAAGGGCTTTATTAAGTTGATTGAGAAGGAAATTGAAAATGCCAAGAAAGGATTGGCTTCAGGTATTCGCATTAAGCTCAACTCCCTTTCGGATGTGAAGCTCATTGATAAACTTTACGAAGCCAGTGCTTATGGGGTGCAGGTGCAAATGGTGATTCGCGGAATTTGCTCTTTGGTGCCTGGTCAGAAAAACCTCAGTGAAAATATCGAAGCGATTTCTATCCTAGACCGGTTCTTAGAGCATTCCCGATTAATTATCTTTGAGAATGGAGGCAATCCTAAGTATTATTTAGGTTCGGCCGACTGGATGCCGCGCAACTTGGATTATCGGGTGGAGGTTACGACTCCGGTGTTCGACGAAACAGTGAAGCGACAGTTACGGGATCACTTCGAGATTATTTGGAAGGATAATGTGAAGTCGCGTTGGCATAATGCCGCCCTGGATAATGAATACCGCCAAATCCGTGGACCTAAAATCCGCTCGCAGTACGCGATGTACGATTACGTGAAAAAGCAATTAAAAAGAGGTAAGTGAAAATTCATAAACTAGCCGGGATCGATATCGGCTCCAACTCTGTTCGCTTATTGGTTTCCAATGTGATCGAGTCTGGAGATAAAGTATTATTTAAGAAATCCTCCTTAACGCGTTTACCTATTCGCTTAGGTCCGGATGCTTTCGCAGATGGTCAGATTGGTGAAGAGAATATCGAGCGATTAGTAACGGGCATGGCGGCCTATCGAAAGATTATGAAGGTCCATGGAGTGGAGAAGTATCGCGCCTGTGCCACTTCCGCTTTACGGGAATCTAAAAATGGGATTCAAGTAGTGGAAAAAATCTACAAGGAATCGGGCGTCAATATTGAGCTGATTAGTGGCAAGGAAGAAGCCCGCATGATTTTTAGTTCGGATATGATTGGCGATCTCGCCGAGATGCACGAGACCTTTCTTTACATCGATGTAGGGGGGGGTAGTACCGAATTAACCCTTTTTCATAAAGGTGAAATCCAAAGCAGTCGTTCTTTTAAAATAGGAACAATCCGCCTGCTGAAAGATTTGGTGAAGAAGAAGCGCTGGCAGGAAATGCAGGAATGGATTGAAGAGAAAACAGCGGACTATAAGGAAGTTCTGATGGTAGGGTCGGGAGGTAATATTAACCGGACTTTTAAATTGGCCCAAAAACGTAAGGGGGAAACCATGAGCTTAAAAGGTTTACGCCGTATCCGTGAGCAAATTTTGAGTTTTGATGCCGATCAGCGGATGATTGAATTTGACCTAAACCCCGACCGGACCGACGTTTTACCGCATGCCCTCAAGATATACATCAATGCCATGAAATGGTCGGGTAGTGAGGAAATGATTGTTCCTAAAAAAGGCTTGGCCGATGGGATTGTGCGCTTCCTTTATCGCGAGCATTTCCAATGAGGTATAATTAATAACTATTGGATATAATATTCAATAGCGAATGCATATATTATATTTGTACCACAAATCAAGAAAGACATGGCAGTACAAGTTGTAAATGATAGCGAGTTTAAAGATATCCTCGCTAATAATTCGAAAGTAGTTGTAAAGTATTACGCCGACTGGTGTGGCAGTTGCAAGTTATTTGCGCCCAAGTATAAGCGCGTGAGCAACGAGGAAGAGCATTCGGATAAGGTATTTATAGATATCAATGCCGAGCAAAACCCTGAAGCCCGTAAAATGGCCGGTGTAGATAACCTTCCTTTCTTAGCCGTATTTAAAGATGGCGAATTGGTTGAAGGAAGTGCCAGCAATAAGGAGGACTACTTACGCAGCATAATGGATAAATTATAGTTCTTTATTGGAACTAAAAAAAAGCCCGTTCGAATTGAGCGGGCTTTTTTATTTTATCTACTTAGGCAAGGGCGGCAAGCGCCGCCTCATAATTGGGTTCTTGTCCAATTTCGGGAACTTGCTCCGCGTATTTTACTTTGCCTTCTCCATCCACAATTACTACTGCACGGGAGAACAGACTCTGCAATTTGCCATTTAACATGCGCACGGGATACTTAGCGCTAAAATCATGATCATGCAATTCACTCAGGCCAATGGCATCTTCAATGCCTTCTGCAGCACAAAAGCGCTTATGGGCAAAGGGTAAATCGCGGGAAATATTTAATACCACTACGCCGTCTTTTCCGGCGGCATCGGCATTAAACTTTCGAGCCGAGGCCGCACAAACGCCGGTATCGACGCTAGGGAAGATGTTTAATACTACCATCTTACCTCGAAACTCACTAAGCTTGCGACTTTCTAAATTGGTATCTACTAAACTGAAGTCTGGAGCTTCGGTTCCAATTGGGGGTAATTCTCCTTGAGTTTGAATGGGATTTCCTCCCAAGCTAATTTGAGCCATAGTTTTAGGTTGTTTTTAAGTGGAACAAAAAAACCCCGACAATGATCGCCGGGGTTTTGAAAAATATTCAGCGTCGATAATTATTTATCGTCAACTTCTTCAAATTCAACGTCGGTCACGTCGTCACCGCCATTGGAATCTTGCGCAGCCCCTTCGGTTCCGGCATTGGCATCAGCGCCAGCACCTTCTTGTTGGGCTTTGTACATTTCTTCGGAAGCATTTTTCCAAGCCTCATTAATTTGCTCCATGGCGGCAGTAATACCGTCAAGGTCTTGCGCACCATGGGCTTTCTTTAAAGCTTCTAAAGCAGTTTCGATGGGCGCTTTTTTATCATCCGACAGTTTGTCGCCGAACTCTTTTAATTGCTTCTCGGTTTGGAAAACCATCGCATCTGCTTCGTTTAGCTTGTCAACGCGCTCTTTGGCTTGTTTATCAGCATCAGCATTAGCTTCGGCTTCCTGCTTCATTTTCTCGATTTCCTCTTTGCTTAATCCGGAGGAAGCTTCAATACGAATACTTTGCTCTTTTCCGGTGGCTTTATCCTTAGCACTTACATTCAAGATACCATTCGCATCAATATCAAAGCTCACTTCGATTTGAGGAACTCCGCGAGGTGCAGGTGGAATATCTGTTAACTGGAAGTTACCGATGGTTTTATTATCCTTCGCCATTGGGCGCTCGCCTTGCAATACGTGGATGTCCACTGCAGGCTGATTGTCACTCGCGGTAGAGAAGGTTTCTGATTTCTTGGTAGGAATGGTGGTATTCGCTTCAATCAGCTTAGTGAATACGCCGCCCATAGTTTCGATACCTAAAGACAGAGGAGTAACGTCTAATAACAATACATCCTTAACGTCTCCGGCCAAAACACCACCTTGAATAGCAGCACCAAGGGCTACCACTTCATCAGGATTTACCCCTTTAGAAGGATCTTTTCCAAAGAATTTCTTTACTGCTTCCTGTACGGCAGGGATACGGGTAGAACCACCTACTAAGATTACCTGGTCAATGTCTGATACATCAAGGTCGGCATTCTTAAGTGCAGTTCTACATGGAGCAATGGTACGATCGATAAGGTCGTGTGCTAGTTGCTCAAACTTAGAACGAGATAATTTGCGAACTAAGTGCTTAGGACCGCTTGCAGTAGCGGTGATATAAGGAAGATTGATTTCCGTTTCGCTAGAAGAAGACAATTCGATTTTGGCTTTCTCAGCCGCTTCTTTCAAGCGCTGTAAGGCCATAGCGTCCTTGGCTAAATCAAAATCTTCTTCGGCTTTAAACTCCTCAATCAGCCAGTCAATAATGGCTTGGTCAAAGTCATCACCACCAAGGTGGGTGTCACCATCGGTAGATAATACTTCAAATACACCATCGCCAAGTTCTAGGATGGATACATCGTGGGTACCACCACCACAGTCAAATACGGCTACTTTTTGGTCTGTACCTTTTTTATCGATACCGTAAGCTAGAGAAGCCGCGGTAGGTTCGTTGATGATACGACGCACCTTTAAGCCGGCGATTTCACCCGCTTCTTTGGTAGCCTGACGTTGAGAATCGTTAAAGTAAGCAGGTACGGTAATTACCGCTTCACTTACTTCTTCACCTAAGTAATCCTCGGCGGTCTTCTTCATTTTTTGAAGAACCATTGCTGAGATTTCCTGAGGGGTATATTTGCGCTCGTCAATTTCTACTCGGGGGGTATTATTGTCGCCTTTCACAACTTTATAGGCTGCACGGCTTGCCTCTTTCTCTACTTCGGTGAAAGAAGAACCCATGAAACGCTTAATGGAGCTGATCGTTTTATGTGGATTGGTGATCGCCTGACGTTTGGCAGGGTCACCTACTTTACGCTCGCCACCTTCTACGAATGCGATTACGGATGGGGTGGTACGTTTTCCTTCGCTATTTGGAATTACAACCGGCTCGTTACCTTCCATCACGGCAACGCAAGAGTTGGTAGTTCCTAAGTCAATGCCAATGATTTTTCCCATGGCTATAATTGATTTTTAATGGTTAGCTCTTTTGTTCGCCTTCCAAAGGACAAAGCTTGTGCCAAGCGCCTGGGACAAAAAAAATCCTGCCAATACTGACAGGATCTATATTTTATGCTGACTATTTGTGAGGCTTGTGTCGCTCTGTCAGTTAAAAACAAACTTTTTGATTGTCGATGCAGTAACATGTGTCAGCCCCACCTAATTCTACCCGAGCGAAATTTAGGTCGCAAACGATGCCCGCTTCTAAAAGGCGGTCATAGATGGTAGATTGTAATTTGATATCGTTGCGACGGGATACGGTGCGGGAGGTTAAAATACCGGTGCCATTTACCACTTGTTCGAACTGAGGACGATTTTGATTAACGCCCGTGGCGGGTTTGCTGAGCTCAATAAAAGTCATCATGTCTTCGGAGGCTCCCGTAATTTCAATGTCCATTCCCTGGAAAAAGCGCAGAATGTTTTTACTGGGGTCTTTTTCAATTCGGTCGGCTAAAGCGGAATAAAGCTGAGAGGAGGAATACAAAATCTCGATCTGGTCAAACGGATTTTCTTCTAAAGGCAAGCGAATGGTGGCCGTTTTAAATTCTTCGGTTCCAGCGGCCTGATCTACTTCCTTGTAATGGAAGTAAATAACGGGCTGATAGGCAATCATCTTCACCGTAGCTTCGGGGTTATTGCCTTCGGTATCTTGATTGATCCAAAATTCGATACGGCCGTCAAATAGGCGAGCCGTAATAATAGAAAGCGGGCGACGAATATCGATATTACCCACAATCCCGGTACGGGCATAAGCTTCGGTGCCGTCACTGCGACGCACTAAAACTTCGTACTCCCTACTTCTCAGGATATCAAACCCATCGGGGATACGGTATAAATGATGCCCTTCGGTGGTGTAAGTGCCCGAGTCTACCGGTACATTTTCATCATAAATAAGCTGAACTTCCTTTTCAATAGTAGTGGAACCCGGACGATATTCGCGAATAAAAACGTCGATCTCGGCACTGTCGTAGTACAAAGAATCGCTGATGCCAAAGGAAGCACTGGCCGCTTCTTCCCCCAAATAACCTCTCTGAATACGGAGGTAATTGGTATCTAATTTCGGATCTAAGAGTCCGTACATCACCGTGATGTCCTTATATTCAGCGTTAATGTCGATTTCATTATTGCAGGCAAGGAGACTTAAACAGGCAGTGATGGATAGAATAATTTTCTTCATGTGCAGAGTAAATGATGGTCCAACGAATGGACACGCTTCAAAAGTATAAATTTGCGCTTAGAAAAGATTATTTATGTCAGTAGCAAGCTCCGACTTTAAAAAGGTTACCACCAATTCGGTTCAGGAAATGAAACGTCAGGGTGAAAAAATATCCATGTTAACCGCCTATGACTACACCTTAGCAGGCATTGTTGATAAAGCGGGAATTGATGTGATTTTAGTGGGAGACAGTGCTTCCAATGTTATGGCCGGTCACGAGACTACCTTACCCATTACCCTCGACCAGATGATTTACCATGCTTCCAGTGTAGTGCGTGCCATAGAACGTGCCTTGGTAGTAGTGGATTTACCTTTTGGTAGTTACCAGGGAAACTCTAAAGAGGCCTTAGGTTCTGCCATTCGGATTATGAAGGAGAGTGGAGGACATGCGGTTAAGCTGGAAGGCGGAGTGGAGATTATAGAATCGATTGAGCGGATTTTAACTGCAGGTATTCCCGTAATGGGGCATCTGGGCTTGACCCCACAAAGTATTTACAAATTTGGAACGTATACCGTTCGGGCCCGTCAGGAGGCAGAAGCTGAAAAGCTAATCAGCGATGCCAAGGCTTTGGAAGAAGCAGGTTGCTTTGCTTTGGTTTTAGAAAAGATTCCAGCTGATTTAGCCGAGAAGGTAGCGCAAGAATTATCCATTCCGGTTATTGGAATTGGGGCCGGCGCCGGAGTAGACGGTCAGGTATTGGTTTTACACGATATGCTGGGCATGACCCATGAATTTAATCCTCGTTTTTTACGACGTTATTTAGACCTGTATACCGAAATCTCAACGGCCATCCAATCTTATGTGCACGACGTAAAGAGCCTTGATTTCCCTAATGAGAAAGAGCAGTATTAGTGCAAATTTCCGAGCGCATTTTGTTCGAGGATAATCATCTGATTATTGTAAACAAGCTCGCCGGTGAATTGGTGCAGGGCGATATAACCGGGGATAAGCCTTTGTTGGAGAAGGTGCGGGATTATATTCGCGACACTTACAATAAACCCGGAAATGTTTTTTGCGGCCTCGTGCATCGTCTTGATCGTCCCACTTCCGGGATGGTGGTTTTTGCTAAAACAGGAAAGGCGCTGGCGCGGATGAGTAAAATCTTTGAGCAAAGGCAAATTCGCAAGTATTATTATGCGGTCGTGCAAAACGCTCCCAAAAAGCAGGAAGACCGATTGGTGCATTACCTCAAAAAGGATGCGCGTAAAAATCGATCATTCCCACGACCCGAAAGTGATAAACAGGCCAAGCGGGCGGACTTAACATATCGGATGATTGCCAGTTCACAACGCTACCATTTACTTGAAGTAGAACTACATACCGGACGACATCACCAAATTAGAGCCCAGTTAGCTGCGATTGGATGTCCGATAAAGGGAGATTTAAAGTATGGTTTCGCCCGGAGCAATCATGATGCAAGTATCAGTCTCCATGCTGGCCGATTGCAATTTGAACATCCGGTGAGCAAAGAGGATATTGATCTTAAAGCAGCCAATCCGGGAGAAGATGCAATTTGGCGTATCTTTAATGCGAAGATCATGGCATGAAACTCCTTCTCGAACTTTTAACCTTAGCCGTACTATTTGCGCTTTTTAGAGGAGCGGTGAAACGCTTCTTGCCCAAAAAAGCCAAGATGGATGGCTTTTCGCCCGAATCGCTAGAAGCTTTGCGTCAGTTCCGAAGTCGCTATTTCCGCTTGCTGCTGCTTTTTATTCTCCTCATTGGGGCCCTGCTTTATTTCTTACTGGCATGGATTAAAAACGACTTGGGCTTATATCAGTCAAACTTCCACTTGTACTTCCCGCTTAAAGATTCGGCACTGTGGCAAGCCTCTTTATTAGGGGGGTTGCTTTTGGGCTCCTTAGCTGCCTTCCATTTAAACCGCCGATTGCAGCACGATGGTTTAAGCTTTTATTTAGAAGAGTTGCAAGAATTGGCGCAAGGCTATCAAAGCTTCGGGACCTTCCGCTATTTGCAGTACGGAATTGGCCTAGTCCTTTTCTCCATTTTAAGTTATTCGGCGCTCAGTACCGGCTTGGGCTTAGATAAGGCCAGTATTACTAAGGTTCATCCCTTTGGGAATTACGAAAAGTATAACTTTACAGAAATTAAAAAGCTGAGCAACCCGAAGGCTGATCAGCTTTTAATTAACGACAAAGATACTATTAACCTGTCTATTTATAGATACGATTCTAAAGTCTTAGAAACATTTCTAAAGCCCTTCGAATCGGGAGATTAGCGCTTAGTGCACTTCAATCAAGCGGCTCGCTTTTTTAACTTCCGCCTTCTTAGGGAGCTGTACGAATAGTACGCCATCTTCAAAACGAGCTTCAATTTTATCGATGTCAATTTTGTCTTCCGGTAAACGGAACTGACGCTCTAGTTTTTGGATACTAAACTCTCTACGAAGGTAGTTTCGCTTCTCATTCTCAGTGCTTTCTTCGCGCTCTGCTTTTAGATGAAGCAGGTCACCGTCTACCTCAATATGCAAGTCTTCCTTGCGGTAGCCGGGCGCCATCAACTCAATTTCAAAACCTTCATCGCTTTCGCTGATGTTTACCAAATCGGCACGACTATGCCCGGTGGTTTTATTCATCCAATGAAGCGGTTCATCGCGAAAGAAACCATCGAAGAATTGATCAAATAAGGGTAGGTTGTTGTGTGACTTTATAACTTTCATTTTAATTCGTTTTTAAGATTAAACTTCAATCACTTTTAGGCAATTCAAATGCCAATACATTTTTAAAGTACTTTCTATCGATTATGATGACTATTTGTCATTTATTTTGAAATTAAGCAGACAATTTTTCAGATTGACCTAAATTTACCTGTCAAATTTGCTTTCTTTGTTCCTCTAAAACAATCCCATGCGAAAGATAGCTTTAAGTGTATTTGTATTAGCTTTAAGTGCCTGTAACACAGTTCCTTTAACCGGTCGTAAACAAGTGTCTTTAATTCCGGGCTCGCAGATGAATGCGATGGCGGTAACTCAGTACCAGGAGGTTTTATCTAAATCAAAGGTGATTACCGGAACGGCCCAGGCGCAAATGATTGAACGCGTTGGTCAAAAGGTGGCTGCTGCGGTGGAGAAGTATCTTCGGCAGAAGGGACACGCCGATATGATTAAGGATTTTAATTGGGAGTTTGCTTTGATCGACGACCCATCAGCCAATGCTTGGTGTATGCCTGGTGGTAAAGTGGCTTTTTACACCGGTATCTTAGGCGTTTGTCAAGATGAGGCTGGCGTTGCCGTAGTAATGGGTCATGAAATTGCTCATGCCGTGGCCAAGCATGGATCCGAACGGATGAGTCAGGGATTAATCCAACAAATGGGTGGAGTCGCTTTACAAGTGGCCATTAAGGAGCAACCCGAAAAAGCCCAAAGTCTTTATATGGCGGCCTACGGTATTGGTTCACAATATGGGGCGATGCTTCCTTTTAGCCGTTTACATGAAAGTGAGGCCGATGAAATGGGATTGGTATTTATGGCCATGGCGGGATATGACCCTCGGGAAGCACCTAAATTTTGGGAGCGAATGGCCGCAAACTCTGGTGGTAGTCAGGTTCCTGAGTTCTTATCAACCCACCCTTCGCATCAAACCCGGGTTAAGGATTTAAATGCCGGTATGGGCGAAGCGATGAAATACTATCTGCAACAGCAAAACAAATAAATGCAGATAAAAGACTTTTTAAAGATTTATGGGGCCATTATCCTCTTTCACTTGGCGGTGATTTACCGAGAAAATACGGGCCAGATGCTTTATTTAAGCAAGCCCTTAATCATCATTTCCCTTATTCTTTTTGCGCAAAGCAAGTTAAGAGCCTATGCCAAATACTGGCTACTCTTGCTTCCCGCCTTGGTTTTCTCCCTAATTGGAGATCTTGCTTTGATGTTTAGCGAGGCCCCGGCATTTTTAATTGGCATGGGCGCCTTTGCCTTGGCGCATCTCTTCTACATCTTGTTTTATGCTAAAGCTGGGTTAAGGTTTAAGCCAATACCTATTTTTGGGGCGGTAGCTTTTGCGGGACTAAGTTTATACCTCTTGCTTTTAAAGGTGGAGCTTCCCTCGGATTTGCAAATTCCGATTTTTGCCTATTTCGGCTTTTTAGCGCTGCATTTGATTTTCGCCACGCTTTCGTACACCGAACGTAAATTAATTTGGCCTTTAATAGGGATCGCCTTATTTATTTTCTCCGATTGGTGGATTGCGTACTCCAAATTTGGAGGAGGCTTTGAGGAGCATTGGCATAACCGAATCCTCATCATGTTCACTTATGCTGTCGCGCAAGGGGCGATAATCCTAGGCTTAATTCAGGGAAAAGAGGCTAAAGGGGGTCTACATCATAAATGATGCGGACCGCACTTTTCTTATGCTCTTGTTGAAAGGCTTCGACTTGATTGTGCAAGGCTTGTTTAACGGCTTTTAAGCTGAGCTTCGATTCGATTTTTAAAAGAATTTCCATCTGGTACCAACCTCGTAAACGATTGGCCAAGGGATATTCGGGACCGTAAACCCTGCGGTTAAACAAGCTTCTTAGATCGCGACCTAAAATGGACGCCCTTTGTTCTAAAACCTCGCGCTTACGATGTTTAATACTGATTCGAATTAAGCGGTAATAGGGCGGGTAGTGGAATTCCATACGCTCTTGAAGCTCCCGCTCGTAACCGCTACGGTAACGATGACCGATCACGTCGGAGATCACCGGATGATCTGGGCTGGAAGTTTGGATGAGTACCAATCCCTGTTCGCCTTTACGACCTGCTCTGCCCGATACTTGTGCGAGCATTTGATAGGCCTTCTCATGCGCCCGGAAGTCGGGAAAGAACAGTTGCGAATCGGCATTCATAATGCCCACCAAGCCCACATTTTCAAAGTCTAAACCCTTGCTTACCATTTGCGTACCTACTAAAATGTCGGTATCACCATCCTCAAAAGCGGCAATGATATTTTCATAAGCTTTCTTCTTGCGGGTGGTATCCAGGTCCATCCTTTGAATACGTGCCTGGGGAAACATCAGCTGCAGCTCATCTTCCAGCTTTTCGGTGCCAAAGCCTAGGCTTTTTATTTGCTGACTTTTACAGGCCGGACATTCGCGCGGGGGCGGACTGTGGTAGCCGCACACATGGCAGCGCATTTGGTGCTGATATTTATGGTAGGTAAGACTGATGTCGCAATTTTTGCATTGCATCACATGGCCACAGGTTTCGCATTGCAGAAAGGTGGAAAAGCCGCGTCGGTTTTGAAAGAGGATTACCTGCTTTCCCTTTTTCATCTGGCTTTCAATTTCGGCAATCAGCTCGGGGGCAAAATCGCCGCGCATTTGCTTTCGCTTGCGAAGTTCGCGGGTATTAATCGCTCTGATTTCGGGCATGGCAATGTCGCCAAAGCGCTCGAAAAGTTCTACCAGGTGGTACTTTCCTTTGCGGGCATTAAAATAACTTTCGTAGGCCGGGGTTGCGCTACCCAATAATACCTTCGCGCTCTGTTGGTGTGCCAGCATTAGAGCAGCATCTCGAGCATGGTAGCGTGGCGCGGGTTCGTACTGCTTATAGCTATTCTCATGTTCCTCATCTACAAGCACCAAACCTAGATTTTGAAAGGGAAGAAAAATGCTACTTCTAGCCCCAATAACCAAGGCTGGTTCATGCTCCTTTTGAAAGAGCTTTAACCAGGTTTCCACACGCTCGCGGTCGCTATAGCGCGAGTGATAAACCAAAAGGGTATCTCCAAAAAAGCGCTCTAAACGCTGAATAAGCTGGGTGGTGAGTGCAATTTCGGGAACGAGATAAAGCACCTGTTTCCCTTGGTGCAGGACCTCGGCCATAAGGTGGGTATAGATCTCGGTTTTACCCGAGGAAGTAACCCCATGAAAAAGCACCGGCTTGTCGAGTTTCGCGCGAATTTCTTGCAGCGCCTTTTGCTGATTTTCTTGCAAAGGAAATAGTCCGGCTGCTTGAGGGTTCTGACTTATGAGTCCCGCTTGGGGATCATCGTAAAAAATTTCGAGGAGGCCTTTTTCGTGAAGGGCCTTTAAACTACTATCACCCGCCGAACAGCGTTTTAAAAGCTGGGCCGCAGGTAGCTGACCCATCTCATTACGATATTGAAAAAAGCCGAGTAAAAGTTCCCGCTGTTTAGCCGCTTTCCCCACTAATTCGAAGGCTAGATCTACTTGATCTTCATTTAATTTTGGTCCTGCTTTTACCAGGCGAACTCTGCGGGGTTTATAGCCGCCTTTTAGCTCTTCTTCCAATAGGATATAGGCCTTAGACAGCAATTCTTTTATCGTAAAAAGCGGATTAGCAAAGCCCGTGATTTCCGCTATTTCCTTAATGCTTAGGCGATCCTGTTGCTCCAGGGCTTCAACAATCAAGAATTCGGCATCATTAAGTTCTTCGTCTACGATTTCCTTGGCTAAATTCCGCTGGATCACCATTTCACTTTCCAGCTTTAAGCCACCGGGTAAAGCCGCATTCATCACCTCACCTTCGCTGCAGAGGTAATACTGGGCCAGCCACTCCCAAAACACCAATTGCTTGGAAGAGATAATAGGGGAGGCGTCTTCGGCATCCAAAATATCCCGAACCTTAATATCCTTGGGTTCTCTTTGGTGAATCTCCTTAACGATACCCGTATAAAGCTTACGCTTTCCCAAGGGTACCACTACACGCATACCAATTTGAAGATATTCTTGGAGATGCTCAGGAATACTATAGGTGTAATTCACCGGCAATGCCAGAGGGAGCAATATCTCGGCAAATTGCCTCATTTAGGACTGGTTTTTCTTGCTGCCTTCGTACAGATCGTAGCGCACCAGCCAGCTGTCGAGTTTACCATTTTTTAAAGCAATCTTTTTGGTGGGCTTTAGGCCCAGATGCTTTAAGCCTTCGGCTGAGGCAGTGAATACCCACGCCGTGCAGCCGCTAAAATGGCGCTTTAGGCTGTCGCCAATTCCCTTGTAAAGTTCCGGAATATCAGCCTCAATCTTCATATCGTAGGGAGGGTTCATTACCACGGTAGTTCCCGGAGTTACGGTTTCCTCCTCGGGCCAGTTTAGGAAATTGCGTTTTTGGACCTTAATTACCTCTTCCATTAAGGCATTCTTAATGTTTCGGCGGCTTTTAGCTAAAACCATCAGGTCGATATCAAATCCCCGGATTTCGGGCAAATTCGCATTTTCCTTGGCCAGGGCCGCTTCAAATATGGTATCGAAAAGCTTTTGATCGAAATCAAGCCAATGCTGAAAAGAGTATTTTTTGCGAAAAACATTTACTGGAACATTGCTAGCATACAGCGCAGCCTCGGTTAAAAAGGTGCCCGAGCCACACATGGGGTCCATTAAAGGGCCTTTGCCTTGCCAATCCATTAAGGCTAAGATGCCGGCAGCTAAAACCTCATTTAAGGGAGCTTTGTCTACTTCCACACGGTAGCCACGCTTATGTAAGGAGTCGCCACTACTATCAAGGGAAACCGTACAAATATGCTTTTGGATATGCACATTTATGCGAATATCGGGCTCTCGTAATTCTACTGAGGGCCGTTTCCCTTCACGCTCGCGGAAACGATCTACAATGGCATCTTTAGACTTTTGGGCTATGAACAGGCTATTCCGAAAGCGGTCGCTAAAAACGGTAGCATCAATGGCCAGGGTATTGTTTACCGCGAAGTAATTTTCCCAAGGCATTTCCTTGATGCGCTTGTAAAGGTTTTGCTCATCGCGAACCTGAAAACTGTCTAATTGAACTAAAACCCGAATGGCCGTGCGCAGCCAAAGGTTGCATTTGTATACAAAGCCCAGGTCGCCCTTGCAGCTTACGCCCCGACGAACTTCTTTTATTTCTCGTCCGCCTAATTGCCGTACTTCCCTCGCTAAAACGCGCTCTAAACCCGCGTGGGTTTTAATTAAGATGCTTAGATTTTGATCCGACATTTACTCGATTTCCAAGCGCTTCACTTCATAGCTTGCGCCACCCATATCATTCACCACGGCTTCGGCAAAAATCATTTCACCCTGCACCATTTGCTTGGGGGGTAATTCCAAAAATACGGTGTCGATCCAAACGCGATCCTGCAGTTTAAAGGTTACCTCATAACCGCGGTTACTGCGCTCGGCGCTCGAGTCTCTAACAATCACGCCATAAACCACATTACCGCCTACTTCCACTTCTACCTGCTCGTAAATAGGGTATTCAATACTATTGCTGCTCGTGGTTTCAGCTTCGGGATTATTCTGACAAGCCACTAGGGCTAAGAGTCCAAGAAATCCTAATTTCTTCATGTTTTTTGGGAATTTTCACAAAGGTAAGGCATTTGTGTTCTCGCTTGGAACTCGCTTTAATTTGTTCCTTATGGCTATTGTGGCTAAAGGCAGTACTTAAGGGAAGTGCTTCTATCCCCATTCGCTTAAAGCTTCATTTTGCCATTGGTTTTAATCAAGCAATTTTGCCGGGAAGCAATCCCTATTCCCGCGCTTTTATTCGGCAATTAAATCTAACTTTGGTCCACCTTATTTTTACCTCTCTATGAAATTCAATCGTAAAGGATTGACCGATCAGGAGCTGATCGACTTTTATACCGCCATTCTTAGCCCCCGATTAATTGAAGAAAAAATGCTTATTGCCCTTAGGCAGGGACGCATTTCAAAATGGTTTTCAGGATACGGCCAGGAGGCCATCTCGGTAGGGGCAGCTTTAGCGATGGAGGAAGAGGAGTTTATGCTTCCCATGCATCGAAATTTAGGGATATTCACCACGCGTAAAGTGCCACTGGATCGCCTATTTTCCCAATTTCAGGGGAAGATGAATGGCTTTACCAAGGGGAGGGATCGATCTTTCCACTTTGGCACTAAGGATCATAAAATAGTGGGGATGATTTCCCATCTCGGTCCGCAAATGGGGATTGCCGATGGTATTGCCTTGGCCCATAAATTAAAAGGAGAGGATAAGGTATGCCTGGTAATTACGGGAGACGGTGGCGCAAGTGAAGGCGACTTTCATGAGGCCTTGAATGTAGCTGCGGTATGGAAGCTGCCCGTTATTTTTTTGGTGGAGAATAATCAATGGGGTTTAAGTACCCCCAGTCACGAGCAGTTTGCCTTTAAAAGCTTTGCCTATAAAGCCATGGGCTACGGAGTAAAAGCAAAAAGTATTGATGGTAACAATCTTCTAGAAGTATACCATACCATTAAGGAAATCCGGGAGGAGATAAAAAAGGACTCTGTGCCATTTATCTTAGAGTGTCGCACTTTTAGAATGCGCGGTCACGAAGAGGCGAGCGGTACCAAATACTATCCAGATGGGGTTCAGGACGAATGGTCGGAAAAAGATCCCGTAGAGAATTTCCGGGCCTATATGATTAATGAGGATATCATTAGCCCTGACGAAAATGAGAATTTAACCCAACGGATTAAACAGCAAATTAACGCCGCTTTTGAGGCTGCTTTCGCAGAAGACCCAGTGGTTTTTGATGCGGAGCAGGAGCTAAAGGATCGCTTTGCAGACTACCAATTTGAAGCCAAACAGGCTGGAGAAGAGAAAGAAGATCGCCGATTGGTTGATGCCATTCACGATGCTTTAGATCAGAGTATGGAAGCCCATCCTAATTTGGTTTTGATGGGTCAGGATATTGCCAAGTACGGGGGCGTTTTTAAGGTAACGGAAGGTTTGGCTGATAAGTACGGTTACGACCGCGTGCGCAATACGCCCTTATGCGAGTCGGCCATTGTAGGCTCCGGATTGGGCTTAAGCATTTCGGGTATGAAAGCGGTGGTGGAAATGCAATTTGCCGATTTTGTAACGGAAGGCTTCAATCAGATCGTTAACAACTTGGCTAAGATTCATTACCGCTGGGGACAAAATGCGGATGTAGTCGTGCGCATGCCCACAGGAGCGGGGGTTGCCGCCGGACCTTTTCACTCTCAAAGTAACGAAGCTTGGTTTACTCATGTTCCCGGTTTAAAGGTGGTTTATCCTGCGTTTCCCGCCGATGCCAAGGGTTTATTAATTGCCGCAATCGAAGACCCTAATCCCGTGCTTTTCTTTGAGCATAAGGCTTTGTATCGTTCTATTTCGGAGCCGGTAGCCAATAATTATTACAACTTACCTATCGGAAAGGCTGCAGTGGTGCGCGAGGGAAAGGCAGCTACCGTAATTGCCTATGGAGCTACCGTACATTGGGCCCTCGACTTAGCCGAGGAAAATGGTTATGATTTGGAGGTAATCGATTTACGAAGCTTAATGCCTTTAGATGAAGAGGCCATTTTAGCTTCGGTTCGCAAAACTCATCGGGCTTTGGTATTAACGGAGGACACCGCCTTTGGAAGTATTGTTAATGATATCGCCGCTTTGATAACAGAGGAGGCTTTTGAAGCCTTGGATGCTCCCGTTCGTCGTTGTGCGAGTTTGGATACACCGGTGCCTTTTGCTTCGGAATTGGAACAAGGCTTCTTGGCTAAAGCCCGACTTAAAGAAACGGTAGAAGCCCTCTTAGCTTACTAGAGAAGCTAGGGGCCAAACTCCATTAGGCGAAGGCTATTTTTCAAGATTTCGGCATCTTCCCAGAAGCGTGATTCTTTTTCTCGGGAACTAAAGCGCACTAATACCTGCCCGTTAAAATTGACAATAGTAAGCAGGCGCAAGTGTTCTTCCGTTTCCGGATTATAGGCATCGCGCCAAGCTAATTGCCCCCAAAGCATGGCGGCTTGTTGGACTATATCAAATTAAAAAGCAGGAAAAGTTTTTAGTCATACTTAAGAGACGAAATTAGCCTATTTCGTTGCTTTACGAGCTCATTTTATTCTTCCTTGCCAAAGATCTAAAACCATCCACCAAGCAAAGCGGTTTACTCATTATGGAACAACTTACATTAACCACCCCCGCCTTATTATTCTCGGCGATTTCCTTAATTATGTTGGCTTATACCAATCGCTTTTTGGCTTATGCTGCCGTTATCCGAAACTTGCACGATAAGTATTTAGAACAACAGGATTCTAGTCTTATTGCCCAAATCCGAAACCTTAAGCAGCGTTTGCATTTAACCCGCATGATGCAGATTTTAGGGATTAGCAGTCTGCTTCTTTGTGTGCTAACCATGTTCCTGATTTACATCAAATTTCATCTTATGGCCGTTTGGGTTTTTGGAATTGCACTTATCTTGCTCATTCTTTCCTTGGCTTTCCTCATCTTAGAAATTCAAATTTCCATTCGGGCATTAAGCCTGCACCTAAGTGATATTGAGGAGCATATTCAACCTAAATCGGGAGGGCTTCTTAGTAAGATTAAGAAATCCAGTGATTAGTTTTTCACCTTTGGCTCTAATCCGAATTCCCTAAGTTTAAGGTCTATTCTTTAGCGCTAAGTATGAAGACCATCAAATTCATCCTATTAGGCTTTAGCCTCTGCCTATTAACTTCCTGTAATGTACCAAGCTCATCGTCTGAGACCCAAACAAGCTCTTCAAAAGTGGAGCAAGCGGCAGGGCCTGTTCGATCCGAAATTCGTTTAACCGAGGAGGGCTATCGCATCTATATTAATGACCGTCTCTTTTATGTAAAAGGGGCTGGAATAGGAAAAGGAGATATGGTTTCCTTAGCCCAGCACGGTGGCAATGCCTTTCGCACTTGGAGGGCCCGTAACGGAGAAGCGGTTTTAAATCAGGCACAAGAACAAAATTTGATGGTGGCCATGGGTTTGCATGTGGGTTTAGAGCGCCATGGTTTTGATTACAACGATTCCTTAGCGGTGGCGGCCCAATTGGCACGCTTGAAGGAAACAGTTAAAGCGTTTAAGGACCATCCCGCATTATTTTTATGGGTAATTGGGAATGAGCTCAATCATCATTCGGAGAATCCCAAGGTTTGGGATGCAGTTAACGATATCGCCAAGATGATCCATGCTGTGGATGGGCAGCATTTGTGCACGACCCCCTTAGCGGGTATGCGGGCCGAAACCGTTCAATTGGTGCAGGAAAGGGCGCCAGAATTGGACTTTATTAGTGTGCAGCTATATGGTGAAATTGAAATTTTACCCGAATTAATCGCTGCTTCCGCCTATGAGGGGCCCTTATTAGTAACCGAATGGGGCGCTACAGGATACTGGGAAGTTCCTACTACCAAATGGGGGGCGCCTATTGAAAATAATAGCTCGGTAAAGGCCGATTTGTATCGCAGTCGCTACCGCAAGTCCATTGCCAATCAGCCTCAAGTAATGGGCTCCTTTGCCTTTCTATGGGGACAAAAACAAGAACGGACGCCTACTTGGTTCGGCATGTTTATGCCTGATGGTAAGGAGTCGGAAGCGGTGGATGCCATGCACTATATCTGGAATAATGAATGGCCCCAAAATCGCAGTCCCCGTCTAAATGATTTTCGTCTAGATGGTAAAGTGGCCAATGATAATATCTATTTAAGGCCCGGCGACTTCTATCCAGCCAGGGTATCAGTTTCTGACCCCGACAAGGATTCCCTGGTCTTTCACTGGGAAATTTTGCGGGAGAGCCAAAGTAAAGCTACCGGTGGCGACCCTGAAGAAAAACCAGAACAAATGGAGGGATTGTTTCAAGGGCCTTTGAATGATACCATCAACTTTATCGCGCCAAGCGAGGCCGGAGCTTATCGCCTATTTGTGTATATAGCTGATGGGCATAATCACGTGGCCCATGCTAATATTCCTTTTTACGTACAGCCTTAGTTTGCGCTTAAATGTTCTTTTTCAAAAGCCGCGACTACCTGCAGGGCTTTTTCCTCATTCTCGGCATTCACATATAATTCAACTCCATTGGGTAAGCTCCCAAATCCGGCTAATCGAGCCGATTCGCTCGGGTTTTTGATAATTACCGGGATTTCGTGCTCTTCCATTAAAGAAGCTAGGTGTTGAATGGTAATGGCACTGCCTGTGTATATGCGTTTTTCGGACATCTCGTATTTTTTAATTCTGCTCTCTAAAGCTACAAAATGCCTGCCTTACCAAGCTTAAGGATTTACGGTCACCAGCCCTAGGTTTTAGCTAAACTGCTCCTTTGTAAGTGGCGCCGGAGGCAGAGTCTACTGAATATTTATCTTCACGCTATACCTAAGACCAGCAGCATTGATGAGGAGGAAATATTCTCCAGCGGCTAAATGGGATACATCAAACTCGAAATGCAGCTCTTCCTTAGACAATAGTGGCACTTGGAATTCTTGTCCACTGCTATTAAACCACCTAAAGGTTTCGGGATTCAGGTTTCGATCGCTGGTGCTGAGATTAATTCGATCCTGAGCAGGATTGGGATAAACTTTAAGGTCTTTCGATTCCCACTCCTTTAAGGAAATAGGATTGAGCGAATAAACCATGGTATCTGCTAATCCACAATCGGCGACAGTTATCAGTTTAACGGTATAATTTTGGGTGGAACTCGCATACAAATGAATGGGAGTAAGGGTACTTGTATCCTGACTGCCATCACCAAAATCCCAAGTAAAGGAATCGGCAAAAACCGAAGCGGTTCCATCAAAGCTTACCATCATAAATGGATTACCAATGGTGGTAATCGTAGCGGTAAAAGAGGCGGTGGGTTTATCACAAATATTTAAGTTCAAGAAAAGCGTGTCCTTATCGCCACAGGCATTGGTAACCACTAGGTAAATGGAATAATTTCCTTTGGATGGGAATACGGCTGTGGGGGTATCGGTGGTGAATATTCCGGCCGGCCCTAAATTCCATAAATACTGACTGGCGCCGGTGGAAAAGCGGCCATCAAATCTTACGCTGAGGCCTTGGCGGGAATACGTAATGGAGGCTTGAGGAGCATCGCAAACCAGAATACTTTGGTTAATACTGTCTTGGAGGCCGCAGGTATCTGTAATGAGCAGGCTTACGGTATAGGTACCAGCCATCGCGTATTGGTGCTGGGGATTTAAGCCGCTGCCGGTGTTTCCATCGCCAAAATTCCAGCTGTAATTTAAGCCCGTCCCTAAGGAGCTTGAGCCATCAAAACTTACGCTGAGGGCATTATTTTGCCCGCTAAAGGCCGCGGTGGGAGCAGCACAAGAGGTGGTGAAACTAAAGGGCCCCACCCAGGCACTATTGCTCAATCGGCAACTATCTTGCACATAAAACTCGTAGGTGGTGAAAGGCTGCAAGCCATTAATCTGTTGCCCCGAGGTAACATTGTTTAGTTGGGTTCCTGAGCCGAGGTTAAAGCCGGCTAAACCATATTGGACGTTGCTTCGAACACTAATGCTTTGCCAGTTTAAACGGGCGGCGCTCATGCTGATATTGCTAACCCCTAAATTGGAGGGCAAGCCACAAATGGCATCGATAATTTCTACATCATCAATTGCCACATTCACTCTACCCGGAATATTTCCGGTATAGGCTTCAAACACAACTTTTAAGGTATCCCCATTAAAGTTTGTTAAAGGAATGCTTTTTTGTTGCCAGGCCGCGGTTTTGCTTGTTTGTTGCTGACCAATAATCGAGTCCACTAAAACACGGCTCTCATCCAGCTTTTCAATGTATACCAGCAGTTTCTGAATTTGAGGACCGTAGAGGTGGTACCAAAAATTAAGCTCCGGCTGTTGTAAACCCACATTAGCAATCACCGGACTTCGCAGTTCGTAAACCAGATTACCGGGCTGGGCAGGACTGAAGAGAATCTCCGTCATCATATAGTTTCCCGAACCACTTCGAGTGGCCGATGGCCCGCTAAAAGGCGAGCTACTTCCTCCCGTTTTGGGGATCCATACCTTTTCTACCGTATCGGAACGTCGCCAGCAATTATCGATTATTCCGGGATCAACGCTTGCCGCAGATGGCCTCCAAATGCTTCCGTCAAATCCTTCGTAATAAGGCACTGACGTCGCAATACAGTCGGTGTAAATATAGATTGGTCCATGCCAGCCGCTTACAATTGAGCCGCAACTATCCCGAACCCAAATTTCGTAGCGCGTAGCAGCTTGGAGAGAATCTAGGTTGAATGTATCATTCTGAGCGGCGGCTTTAAATTGGAATCCTTCTCCTTGGGCCTTGTAGCGCACTATCCAGTTCGATGCTCCTCCGGTGGTCCATGCAAGGGCAGCGCTATTAGTTCTTACATAGTGTGCTCTCAAATTGGAAGGTTTTGAGCATATTGGGTTATCGTAAATATGAACATCATCAATCCCTCCAGCGGTGGCAGCATATAAATTATTCCCTAAGGAAATAAAGCGCAATTGAATAGTATCGCCAGCATAGGCCGATAAATCGACAATCTTCTCCAGCCAAGAGTCAGAAGTGGATAATTGGGTGGGCCCGAAAATGGTTGTTACATTTTGCCAAGAAGAACCATTACTAACCTCTACCTGAATTTGATTGCTCGAAAAGCTCCATCCTCCAAGGAAATACCAAAAGGACATCTCGGGTGAACTTAATCCGGATAGGTCGATATGCGGTGAGGTAAAGGAGGTCGCCTGATTGGTGCCATTTCCTAAGAAGAGCGAACCTCCAATATATTTTCCACTACCACTGGTGTGGTCTTGAGTAGGAAGAAGGTTATTAGGTAAAATACTCGCGGGTGATGGTTGCCAAATGGGGCCAAGTTCGTTACTTCTGCTCCAGCAGGGGTGCATGGTTCCGGTCGAAAACCAGGAAGACTGCACTTGAAACTGACTGTCTTCAAAGTCCTGAAAATAGGGGGCGGTATCCGGTAAACAATAAGTTCTAAAGGTCACCGCGGCGCTCCAATCGCTACTAAGACCTTGTCCGCAACTGTCCTTTACCCAAACGGTATACTCTGTTCCCGGTTGTAGTTGATTTAAATCGAGAGGATTGGAGTTTGTGGGACTAATAGTGGCGGCCCCACCATTTACTTTTAATTTATAAAGCCAATTGGTAGCGCCTCCGCTTAACCAATCAATGCGAGCCGAATTAAACTTCACTTCACTGGCAACCAAGTTCGTGGGCTTTCGGCATGGCGGGGCCTCACCAATATAGAAGTCATCAATTCCAATTCGCGCTAAGGAGGACCAATTACTGGAGGCAATGGCCGTAAACTTCACTTTTACCTGCTTTCCGGCATAGGAGGGCAAAGCAATTATTTGCTCAGTCCAGGGAGCTGATTTGCTAAGTTGCTGTGATCCAATAATTCGTTTTACACGCACAAAGCCATCACCACTGTCGACCTCAATATCAAAAGCGGTAATATGTAAACCAAACATGTGAGACCAAAAAATCAATTCGGGATTGGTGATAGTATCAAGGTCGATGATGGGGGAGGTAATACTGCTGCGGGCATTGCCTTTTTGATTGGGACGATCGGCCACAATAAATTGACTGCCGCCTGGTGTATGGTTATTGGGACCAGGTCCACTTTGTACATAATTAAGGGAAGGAGGACCAACCTGCCATTTGAAATCTAAATAATTAAAGCGGTCCCAACATGCTTCCAAGCCGCCATTAGGCCAATCAGAACCTTCAAAATCGGTGAAGTAAGGGGCAAATTGGGGACTGCAATCGGTTACTACTTCTAGGGGGCCAGTCCAATTGCTGTATTGATTAGGGCCGCAGTTGTCACGTAGATAAAAATCGTAGGTGGTATCAGGGTTAAGACCCGAAATCCGATAAGGGGCTCCCCCTACATTAAGTAGGGTTCCGCTACCCTGACTAAAACCCTTAAATCCGTATTCTATTTGAAAACTGGTTCCAGTACCTGGGTCCCAATCTAATAGAACAGATTGGTGATTATTAGAGCTATTTCTAAAGTAGGATGAAGGACGGCAAGCGAGGGAATCGTGTACGGATAAATCGTCAATCGCCATTTGCACATCGGTTCCTTTTCCGTAGGCCACAAACTGAATGTTGATAACGCTATCCAAAAAGGAACTTAAAGATAAGCGCTGTTTTTGCCAGGGAGCTTCTTGCGAGGTTTGCTGCTGACCATAAAAGGTGTGCAACGTATCCCAGTTAATGGTGGAGCTCATTTTTACCATCACCTCCAGAGAATCGATTTGGGCCCCGTAGAGGTGATACCAAAACTCCAGCTGAGGATGATTTAAACCCTGTAGGTCGATGGCCGGGCTTTGCACGCTGGAACTGGAATCCTGTGAAATTCCTTGACCATTTAAATGAAGAAATTTACTATAACCAGTACTGTGGTCACCAGCGGGTCCTGTACTTAAGTGGGTTTCGTGTGATGGCCCAACGGACCAAAAAGTATTGGTGCCTTGAGGACTCACTATCCAGCAAGTGGCCATATTTCCTAAACCGATGGTATTGGTAGGACTTTGCCAAGCGGCACCATCAAAACTGTATTTTACGGGAGCGTTTACAATAGTTCCGCAGGCGGTGTTAAAAGTAAAACTGGCCCTTCCGCTAAACTGTACTCCACATTTACGGCGAATGTATACGCGATAGCTGCTCCCTGGACTCAAGTTACTTAGAGTGATGATAGAATTGGTTGAGATAAGGGTAGTGCCACTGCCAATGGTAAAGCCAAGTGCACCGTATTCTATATCCCAAGGACCGCTGCCACTAGCGCTTAAATCGATATCCACGGAGGTAGTGGTAATATTTTGCCCGGTGAAATTTGTTGGGTTTAAGCACTGAGATTGAAGCCCAAAGCCAAAGGCAAGGATAAATGCTAGAGTATGAAGGGGTTTCATAAAGTGGTTTCGCTGCCTAAAAATAGAAAAAGCTGGGATTCAGCTAGTAGGCAATTAGTTTTCGATGAACACATCGCCTTTGAGCTTAAAACAACTGAAAATTATCTCTTAAGCACTTAGCTTTCTTAACAGCCATTCGAATGGACCGTGCTTTGCTTTGCTCAACCATAGCATGGCCAAGAAAACTCCGAAAACACTAAACAGAAGGGAGTAGGCTAGGCTAAAGTAAATTGAAAATTCGCCGTATTCCTTTTCGGTAAAAAATAAGGGGAGGGTCATTCCCAAAATCACATGAATAATGTAGAGGCTTAAGGCGAATCTGCCGGTTCGATCTAGGGCTTTGATCACGCGACTTTCTTTGCGTTTCCAGGCCCACCAAATGCTTCCGGAAATTAAAGTGAAAGCGAAGCCTATACCATTTAACATATACATCGGGTTGGGGGGCATGGAACCGGTTCCAAAAACGTATTCGGCACTTTCAGGGCTAAAACCCATAACCTCGATAGCCTTCGACACGGCGAAAGGAGAGAGCACCTGAATCGTAATAAATAAGGCCAATCCCCGCTGGAAGAGGGCTAGAATAAAAGTCTCATCATAAAGGTCCTGCCTTCCCAGCCACATGCCAATTAGGAGAAAAGCCATCCAAGGTATAAAAGGGTGGAAGCCATTAAAAAACAGATTGCGGAAAAAGCCCTCCAAACTCCAAAAGTCGAGGTAGTCTAAAGTTTCCCAATTCCAACCTTCGGTATAGTCGAAATTGAATAATAGTATGGGAAATAAAACAATTAATAAGCCACCAAAACGCAAGCTGTAAGCTGCCGGTTGAAAAAGAAAAGCCAGGGCGATAAGCATGTATACTCCATAGTAGTGCAGGATGTCGGCCGGCCAAATGGAGTAATAGGTCAAGCCCAGAATGAGTAAGATTAAGGCCCTTTTAAAAACCCTCTTCTTTACCGCGGCTTCGCGTAGGGGATTCCCTTCGGCGGAGGAAACCAATAAACCCAAGCCCACTCCCGCGAGGCACACGAAGCTGGCCGCAGCCTTGCCTTTAAAAAAGTTGCTGATGGCTTGAATCCACTCTGGTCCCTCGCTTCCAAAAACCAAGCTGAAATTAACGATGATCATGCCGCAAACGGCTAGGCCTCGCGCTACATTGAGTCCGATAATTCGTGGTTTCTTATTCTCCAAAACTTAACCCTAAAATAACCTTGAGCGGAAGTCCGTTCCTGGCTTGGAAATTACTTAAGTTTTTAGGAGAATAATAACCCTTGCGCTAGAAATTAAATGCCAATTACTAAACTTTAATTCGATTTTTAACTATATTAATGTTGCTTAAACAATTGATTTTAAACACCTTAAACTGCATTTTAACGCTATAAACCGAATGAAAACCTACAAGTTACTTTCCTGTATTCCAGCTATCAAGAATAAATTTACCTTGAAAATTTTATTCGTGGCCTTTGTGGGCATACACGTCCCTTTGTTTGCCATAATTGCCTATTTAAGCTTTTCGAAGTTAGACGCTGAAGATGCTTGGACCATCGCTTTGCTAACCTTAGGCTTCACTCTGTTGGCCACCTTAATTACGCTGTTTGTATTAAATAGTCTCCTTAAGCCGGTAATGCGCGCAAAGCAGGCCTTAAACAAGTATATCAAATTCGCTAAGGTATCGGACCTACCTATGAATTATACCGATGAGGCGGGGGTGTTAATGCACGATGTGCAAACGGCAATTAATGCTTTGGAGGCTCATGAAGAGCGGAAGTTGGCCAGTTTGCAATTACTATCGCATGACTTACAAAGTCCTTTGCGAACAACTCTAGGTATACTGGATTTTATTAAAGAAGAAAAAGATCCTGAGTTTGTAAAAGAGCACCATCTCTTAATCGAAGAGTCCTTACAAAACCAGTTATCGGAACTGGAACAGGTTTTATCAGATTTAAAGAAGCGTCGTAAAACTGCGGAAGAGCATGCAGAATTTGAAGAGATTGAAATGGATAAACTTTGGTCTGATTTGCAGAAACGTTTCAGCTTTGCCTTGGAAAAGAAAAATTTGCGCCTTCAAATCGCAAGCGATGTAAACCAAGCAATCCTTCCCTTAACTGCAGTTCAAAAGTCACTCAATAATATCATGAGTAATGCCATCAAGTTTAGTGAAGAAGCTGGGACACTGAAGCTAAACTGTTCTAAGCAAAACAGGAATGAGATTCACATTTCGTTAAAAGATGAAGGTAAAGGCTTTAATCCTTCCGATGTGGCCAAGATTTTCCAGTACGATCTATCTCTAGCCGAATTATCTGAAGTAAAAGAAAGCCATTCTAATGGTATTGGACTTAGCTTATGTCAAACCCTGATGAATAATGTGGGAGGTGAAATAATAGCGCAAAGCGAGGGGCCAGGAAAAGGGGCAACCTTTACCTTAGTGGTTCCTATTAAAACGTCCGTTGCAAGCTACATTGAGACCTAAAAAAAACATAGTAATCCCATGCGTTTAAGTCCCTTTCATTTGGCTATTCCTGTTAAAGATTTACAGGAGACCAGGCATTTTTATAATACCATTTTAGGTTTCGAAGAAGGCAGATCCTCCGATCATTGGGTAGACTTAAACTTCTTCGGACATCAGCTGGTATTGCATCTCAGCGAAAGCGCCGGGAAAAAGGACCATAACCCGGTAGATGGGAAATCGGTTCCCGTGCCGCATTTTGGGGTAGTTTTAGAATGGAACAATGGCATTCCTTTAAGGCACAGCTGCTTCAAAACGAAATCGATTTTGTAATTGAACCCTATATCCGCTTTGCGGGAGAGGTAGGGGAGCAGGCCACGATGTTTTTCCAAGATCCCTCAGGTAATGCTCTGGAGTTTAAGGCTTTTAAAGATCCAGAGCAATTGTTTGCCTACTAGGTTAATTTTTACCTCGTAGTTAACTGTCGAAGGATTTAGCAGCGAAATTGGAGTATGGCTATAATGTTAAACTGTCCTAAAGTTTCTTCTGCACCCTAGCCATCGTCTTTGTCAATTAGGAAGTGATTATTATGCTCAATTGGAAGGATTAAGTGTTAATTTCACCCTATCCGAAATTTGAGGTTTCTATTCATTTAAATGTTCAATCAATACTTTTAAGTTTTTGCAAACTTTTTCATTTTCTAAATCCACCTGAAGACTTCCCTATGTTAAGCCCCTCAAAATTAGAGAGCTTATAAAACCAAGTGCAAATTTTTACTCAACGTTTTATTTTAACTTAACTGTTTGTTAAACAGTTGTTTGAATAATTATTTAACGGAAATTTCGCATTCACAATATTGACTTAACCTTCCCTTAACCATCCTTTGAGAATGTCATAAAGCAAAAAAGGCTGTGGACTTTTTGGGGCAAAATATATTGCCTCGAATTAAAAATCTTACAGCATGCTGCAAAAATTCAAATTGATTGGAATAATGGTCCTTGTCGGGGGATTGTTAGCCTTAAATGGACAATCAACTATTTATTCGGAAGATTTTACCGGACAAAACAATAAGGGGGCCGTTGGTCCTACGCCTACAATTGACCTAACTGGTGTTACTTGGTCCATCGACATTAGCTCGGCTGCCTTAACGGCCACAACCGATTGGTTTCAGGTACAGAGCGAAGTTTTCGAAGCTAGAGACATTGATGGTGATGCCATTTGGTTAAGTCCTTCAATCGACATTACTGGTTTCGTAGGGGTTAGCTTCAGTTTGGACGCGGTTGAAGACGGAACGATGGAGTCTTCAGACATCTTTAATACGGAATACCGTATCGATGGAGGAGCATGGACAACAGCTACTACCAATGGGAGCCTTAGTGATGATTTTACCGCCGCAACAGTTTCTCAAACTGGTTTAAGTGGTTCAAGTTTGGAGATTCGGGTAACCATGAATAATGGAGCCGGTTCAGAATATCATCGCTTGGACAATATTCTTGTTCAAGGCACTGCCGCTTCTTCTGATACCCGGGTAAATTTTGCATCGAGCAGCGCTACCGTAAATGAGGGCGATGGCACCTATGATTTAACGCTATCAATAAGTAATGAAGATGCTAACAATGCTACCACTTGTACTGTCGCTATCGTTGCGGGAGGCAATGGAAGTGCTGCTGATGTTGATGGCTACCCAAACCCTGCTAGTCAAGCAAACGTGACATTTCCAGCCGGAAGTGCCGCGGATCAAACCATCACTCTTACCCTTACCGATGATGCGGCATATGAAGGTACAGAGAATATCATTTTTGAAATTCAAAGTGTTGCCGGCGGGAACAATGCTGCAGTGGGATTCACTGATCAAATGGATCTGACGATTACCGATAATGACAATGCTCCTCTTCCTTATACACAAGATTTTAGTTCGGCTACCGTACCCGACGCTTGGGTTTTTACGGATTTTACTATTGAATCCTCAACCAATGCTGGAGGCTCGGCAAATGAGGCAGAGCTTTCATTTTCTAACGATAACCCAGGAACAAGTGCCGTAGTTAGTGAGCCCCTAAATACTGTTGGGGCCAACTTGATTGATTTAAGCTGGAAGCAAAACCTCGATTATTTTGAAGGTGGCTCTGGTGCGGATTATGTAATTAAGGTGCAAACAAGTACCAACGGTACTAACTACTCGGATGTTTACACCAAAACGGTAACAGCCGACGAAACAGCAACCGAAACAGTTCAAATAGCAAGTGGTGATGGGGCAGGAAGCTCAAGCCTATATATAAGGTGGCTTTATTTTACTAATGGTAATCGCTTTTCGTTTTGGCGGATTGATGATGTTTCAGTTAGTGCAGCAACAGTGCCAACAATTACGGCTAGTGATAATAGTCAACCTAGTGCTGGAAATGTCGCACAAGGAGCACTCAATCATATTCTCAGTGCCTTCTCCATCAGTTCTGCGGATAACGACACCGAAGTAAATACGGTGACAATCGATGTGAATGGTACATTCGATTCCGACGATATCGATAACTTTCAGTTGTTTCACGCTGCAAGCAATTCCTTTGGAGCGGCTGCTCAATTAGGGAGTGATGTTAGCGGAAATGGGGACGGAAGTAGCCAAACCGTTTCTTTTACAGGCTTAACTCAAACTATTGCAGACGGAGCTACAGGTTATTTCTGGCTTGTTGCCGATGTTAGCGCTTCTGCTGATGCCGGAAACACCCTAACCGCTCAAATCCCTAGTTTTAGTTTCTCAACCGGAAACCTTACCAACAATGTTACTGCAGCGGGAACCCAGACTATTGTAGCGGCTACTCCGCGTGCGGTTCTTGCCGACAATGGAACGCAAATTTCTGCAGGAAATGTTGATCAGAACTCTACTCACAATGTGTTGAGCTCTTTTCAAATTTCGGTTAGCGATGCCAATGCCGATTTAAATGGCTTGGACCTTACAACTTCTGGTGCCTATCAGGCGAGCGATGTTGAAAACCTTAAACTTTGGTATTCAAGTGATAATACTTTTAATGCAGGCTCAGATACAGAGCTCGATAATATTGCCTCCCCAGCTGCGGCCGGAGCTCAGAATTTAAGCGGATTTAACCAAATTGTCACCAATGGTTCGGTAGCTTATTTCTTTATCACCGTGGACTTCCCTTGTGCCGCAGTTGCAGGAAATACAATTAGCATTGCGACCATCGAAAATGCCGATCTGAGTTTCAACGGGTCTACCACAAAAAGTGGAACGGCTACTGCTAGTGGCGCACAAACGATTCAAGATATTACGCCTGATGAAGTAAGCGGTTTGTCTGCCAGCGCGGGTAGTGGTGAATCGACTATAAGTTGGACTAACCCTACTTGCTTTACAGAAGTAATTGTGGTGGCTCATACGGCCAGTATTTCTGGAACACCGAGCGGTACTTATTCAGCCAACTCACAAGACTATACCGACGGGAGTAACCCAAGTTTCCCAACGGCTGGAACAGTGGTGTATAACGGCACAGGCACTAGCACCACTATTACGGGCTTAAGTAATGGCACACAGTATTACTTTAAGGTTTTTGCTCGCAAAGGTTCGAACTGGAATTCGGGTGTTGAAGCCAATGCTACTCCCGCCTCAGGATTAGCGGTGTTTATTAATGAAATGTCTCAAGGGTCTGGAGGCTCTAAGGAATGGATGGAGATTGTAGTTACCGAAAATGGAACCGATTTAAGAGGCTGGGACATAGGTGATAATGATGACGGAAGCTACTCCGAATTCTTGGAATTTTCCCAAGATGCTGCATGGTCTAACCTAAACGCAGGCACCGTTATCGCCATTTATAATGGTGGTGATGTGGACGGAACCATTACACCTGATTCTGATTTCAGTGATAATGAAGTCACCATCGCCTCTAATAACGCCACTTATTTCACAGGGTCCTGGGGTTCTTTTGGTAACTCCGACGGAGATGACTTAGCTGCCATTCGAGATGATAACAATGTGATTATTCATGATATGGCGGTAAGCCATCCAAGTACAACCGTTAACGGACCGGGAAGTGGTGAAGTGACCTACTACACGGGCTCTTCGAGTACTACAGCTGCTCTTGGTGATAATAACAATTGGACGACCGCCACATCGACGAGCGGTACTCCGGGAAGTCCAAATGGTGGAGCAAATACAACTTGGATTCAAGGATTACGTCCGGCTGCTGGAGCAACGCCAAACCCTAGCGCAGTGAGCATTGATAGCTACACTGCAACCACCTTCGATATTTCTTGGACCAAGCCTTCCGGTACCCACGGTTCGGATTGGGATGGTGTTTTAGTATTTGTTTCAGACGGTTCTAATGGAATTGACCTAAGTGCAAGTGGCCAGGATGGTATCGATTACACTGCGAACCTAGCCTACGGAAACGGAACATTTGCTACCGACGCGGGAGCATCTGATAATGCTTATTGTGTTGCCAATCAAACCACTGATGCGGATGGGAGTATCACGGTAACGGGACTCACTACAGGAACAACCTATTATGTATACGCTTATGCCTATGAAGAGGTAATAGGCAATAATGATGATGATGATTTCTCTAGCGAAGTGAGCGGTGGTAGTGCCACACCAGCAGTATTGCCAGCAGCTGGGGATATCGTAATCACCGAAATAATGTACAACAGCTCCAATGCCGGTTCTGATGATGAGTGGATCGAGATTTACAATAACTCTGGATCTGCAATAAATATGGATGGTACTTGGCGATTAAGCTTTAACGGTAACAATTTCGATTTCGGAGAATTTACTTTCAATGCCGGGGCATATTATACCATTGCGGTGGGCAGTGGGCAAAATGGGATCTTTAATGAAGGGAGCACTTTTACACCAGATACTAACACCTTGAATGTGCTTAACTCTGCAGTGGCTAATACATCAAACTCTAATAACCTTACCAATAGTACCGCTCAAATTAGTATCATTTATGATCCTAGTGGAGCGGCAGTAACTATTGATGATGTTACCTACGATGATGGAGCTCCTTGGCCAACAGCCGCCGATGGCGATGGACCAAGCTTGACCTTAATAGACCCTGCATCCGACAACAGTTTAGCCGCAAGTTGGCGTGCTTCTTACGGTACAGGTGGAACACCTGGAACAGATACTCTTTCGGCACTGGTTTATGATGCAGGTGCATGGAACGCCACAAATGTTCCTAACGATAACACTGGAGGACTAGATGCCACGGTTAAAACGGGTCAGTCAGTGGCCATAGGCTCTGATGCTGCCATAGCAGACCTTAGTATTGAATCGGGAGCAACGCTAACCATCTCTGCTGGAAATACCCTAACGGTTAATGGTGATATAAGCAATAATAATAGCATCGTAATCGAATCGGCAGCTACCTTACTGCAAACCAAAGCTGCGGATGCGAATTCGGGTACCGGTTCCTATTCTGTAAGTCGCGAATTTACTCCTCAGGATCATTTGCGTTTCAGCATGTGGTCCTCACCAGTAAGTAATGAGGATATTCAAGATGCCTTTAGTACGTCGAATGCAACGGACCGTTATGAATATGATGCTGATGCTCAGGCTTGGTCTGCATATTCGACGGGTGTGATGAATGCCGGACAAGGATACGCGGTTACGCCAACCGTTAACCCTGGAGTGTCAGGTGGTTTCACCGATACGAAAACCTTTGTTGGAAGTATCAATAATGGCGATGTGAGCTTAAATGTAAGCGGAATTGCCGCTAGTGATTACATCCTTTTAGGTAATCCTTATCCTAGTGGTTTGAACTTTGCAACATTTGCTGCCGACCATTCCGACATCCTTCCTACAGTATATTATTGGGATGCTTCACCCGCTAATTCGGGTGACGCTCAATATGCGAGTTGGAATGCCTCAGGCCAAACAAGTGCACCTAACTCTAATCGCAACAGCCCCACGAGTAGCACAAGAGCAATGCAAGGGTTCTTCGTACAGGTTGATCCAGCTTATTCTGGGGGTGGTAGCATCAACTTCACCTTCCAAAATGATATGCGGGAGGCTTCCGGAAATACAAATGCAGGCTTCTTTAAAACCGAAACGAGAGAACGCGCTTGGTTAAACTTAAGAACCGACACGGCAGCCAATCAAATTCTTATGATGTTTGATGACCGGGCAAGCAATGGCTTTGACCGTTCGTTTGATGCTCCAATTTACAAAGCCAATCAGTTTCATTCTTTCTACTCTATGCAAGATACCATGGAGTATAGCATTCAAGGCTTACCCTACATTATTCCAGGCACTACAACGATAGTTCCCTTAGGGATTGATGCATGGCACCTTGGGACCTTCTCTATCGAATTAGACTCCTTAAACAACTGGGATGCAAACAATAAAATCATGTTGGTCGATAGTTTGCTAGGTATCAAGGTAGACCTCAATCAAACCAACTATCAATTTGCTGTAGGTCAAACTGGAGTCATTCATGACCGATTCTACTTGGTGTTCGGAAGTGATAGCAATGTAGGCCTAACGGAAAATGCCTTCAATAAGTTTTATGCTTTCCAAGATGCAAGTTCGGATTTAGTTATTCGGGATTTAAGCGGTTTAGGTTTCACCAATCTCCAAATTATTGGCCTAGACGGAGTATCAGTTTATACCAACAAGTTAGATCAGCAAAATGAGGAACACTCACTGGAGATAAATAATATCTCTCAAGGCATTTACATTCTTAGTTTAATCGACCGCGATTCCAGGGAGCACAAGGTTAAAATGCTAATCAAGTAATAAAAAAAAAGATATTTAAGATGAAGATATTTAAACTAACAATCGCTCTGTTAATGTTAATTAGCATTGATTTGGCTGCGCAGCCTACACCACCTGATTCTAATAACCCTGCACCTATTCCAGGTTTAGCTTTATTGGCCGCGGCAGGCGCAGCGGTTGGGGTAAAAAAGGTATATGACCAAAAGAAACAGTCCTAAACTATTTCACTTTAATTTATTTGAGGCCGCTTTAGATCATCTAAAGCGGCCTTTTTATTTACGGTAATTATGTTTTTTTAATAACAATGACTAAACATAAACCTAAAATTATGTTTTGACATTCGTCGGTTAGAACCCCCTACATTATGTCAAGGATTTATTCGTTGATAATCAGTCTTTTTCTGATTGTTCATGTACATGGCCAGAACCTTAATTATTATAATTCGATAAATGTAAATGCTACCGGTACTACCCTCGAGAACTCCTTAAGTAGTTTGATTAGTAGTACCCATACCAATACCATAAGTTACAGCACGGCCTATCAGTTGATAAAAGAAGCAAATGAGGATCCAAATAATCCTAGTAATGTTATTCTGATATACAGTGGACTGAGCGATGCTAAATCAAACAGCTACGGGGGGGGTGGTACAGGAACAGCTGCTACAGGTTGGACTCGAGAACATATCTACCCTAAATCCTTAGCCTCACCAAACCTTGGTACCAGTGGACCAGGTGCCGATGCACACAATTTAGCGCCTTGCACCAATAGTATTAATGGGGCTCGTGGAAATAAAATGTTTGAGTCGGGTTCTGGAACCTATGGTAGTGTAAGCAGCACTGGTTGGTATCCTGGAGATGATTGGCGAGGCGACGTGGCGAGAGCCGTGTTTTACATGAATATACGCTACGGCTCCCAATGCGATATTAGTGATGTGTCTACACTTAGTTTGCTACTTCAGTGGAATGCCATAGATCCTGTTTCTGCTATAGAGGACCAAAGGAATGATGAAATTTATCTAATCCAAGGCAACCGAAACCCCTTTATTGATAATCCTATTTTCGCGACCCGAATTTGGGGAGGACCCACTGCTCAGGATCGTTTTAGTAGCGCATTGGCCGATCCTTTGAGCTTTGTTTTGAGTTCAAGCAATACGGCCGTTAGCTTTACTGCAACCGCCAATGCTGCTGGTGATAATATTGTGCTTGCTTTTACCAATGCCAATGGTAGCTTCGGTGTTCCAAGTGGAAGCTACGCTCCGGGTAATGGTATCACTGGCGGAGGTACCGTGCTATATGTTGGCAACGCAGGTGGTATCCCAGACCATCAAGGCTTAAACGCAGGTACCATTTATAAGTATAAGATTTGGTCGGTTGATGGCAGCTTAAACTACAGTAATGGTATTGAATCAAGCATCAGTACCGATGGTGGAGCCTTACAGTTACTTTTCCGCAATAGTTTCGAATCTGCCCCAGAAGATAATTGGTCCTACACACCAAACCCTATTAGCTATAATACTTCAGGAGATATTTGGGATGTTCAAAACAGTAATGGTTCTATAAATTCTGGAAGCGATGGCAGTAATTTTTGGGCAATTAGGGATTTAAATAATCCCAATGGAGGAGGAAACTTCTTTCATGTTTTAGAATTTCAAACCATCGACATCAGCCAATTGGATAATGTAGAACTCAGTTTCGACTACTACGCCGAAGCCTTTGAGTCTAGTGATCAGCTGGAATATGAACTTCTTTATGACGGACAAAGTCAAGGACAGGTTTCCATTTTTCAGGGTGGCACCGGCGGCTTATCCTCAAATGGCTGGACCACCGTAATGATTAGCATTCCAGATAACATTAACCAATTACAATTTCGCTTACGCGCGATACAAGACGGTGGAAGTGATTTTGGTGGATTTGATAATGTGAAACTTCAAGCCTCCATTGCTGCGCCTGGATTAACGGTACAAGCCTACAGTCCGACTTCAGTTGAAGCACAATTAACCCCTAATAGCAATAACGACTCCATTCTTCTGGTTTATGGCTCTGGATTGAATTTAGTTTTTAGCAATCCCAACGGCTTATACCAGGTTGGCCAAGCTTTTCAGGGTGTTGGAACAGTCGCGCATTTTGGTCAGGCCAATGACATAAGCCCAATAACCCGCCTAGCAGAAGGCGGTGACTATACCTTTGCTGCTTTTAGCTTTGATGGCAATTCCTACAGTACTTCGACTAGTCAAAATATTAGTTTGCCTACCGCCGAAGGTAGTGGCAATGGAATCCAGTTTTTTCAAGGCTTTGAGTCTTCGGCTAATGATAATTGGAACATAAGCTCCGGTTCCGGTAACATCAGTTCTGATCAGGGTTCGGCCGATTTCCCACCTAATGAACGCATATTAAGTGGGTCAAATTCTTGGCAGGTGAACGATGAGAACCAGAGTTTAGATCTTCAAAGTGTAGATTGCAGTTCGGCCGATAGCGTAACCCTGGAAATAAACCTCAGTTCTACAGCGCTTACCTCTGGCAATGGCGCTGATGGATCGGACTACGTGAAAATTTATTTAAACCTGAATAATTCTGGTTTCTCAGCTCAACCAGATGTAACGATTAATGGTAACAATAATGCTAAATGGGGTTTTGGAGCCTATTCCACTAGTTCGGGAAATTTAAACTCAGCGGGTGAAATAGATGTCGAACATGGGCAGAACTTAAGCTTTACGCCTTCCAGCGGTGGTTATCAAGAGAATGAAGCTTACCATAAAATTCTGATTGGCATAGCTAATATTAATCAGCTAGCGCTGAAAATAGAAGTGCAGAATAATTCTGGAAATGAAATTTGGAGCATTGATGATATCTCCCTGACCTTTACTTCAGATGCATTGGTATGGAATGGAAGCGAATGGAAAAATAACCAAGCGCCAGACCAAAATACCGCTAATAAGAATTTAATAATTTACCCAGGCGAAGATGCGGAGCTATACTCCGAAGTTTTGGTTCAAAGCTTAGATTTGAGGCAAAACGCTACCCTTGTTTTAACCAGTGCAGCTAGCCTTGAAACCAGTTCCATTATCTCTTCAGCCGGCGATTTAATTCTTGAAGCAGATAATTCAGGATCGGCCTCATACATTGGGCCTTCAATTAATCTACGCAAAGAGTATTATATAGATCGCTCGGGTTGGCATTCGCTTTCTTTCCCTTTTAGCGATATCGAGTTTAGAGACCTACAGTTTAGTAATGGAGGCTTTATTAATTATGCTGCATCAGCAGGTATCTCCTCCTGTAGTACTTGTAATTTATATTATTATGATGCGAGTCTCACTAATTCCATTAATATAGGTTCGCAAGGGACATCAGCCTATGGCACTTGGATTGCTATTCACGATTCTACGGCGAGTGTAAATCCTTTAATCGGATATTATCTATTCCTTGGTCCTCCTTATTTTGGTCAAATTCCTATGGTATTAAGTATTGAAGGAACGACCTTAAGCGGCAACCAGCAGCTAAATACAGAAGACGGAAATGGTGGCTGGAATCTATTAGCAAATCCTTTCCCCAGTGCTTTAACTTGGGATCGTAAAACGGATCTGTCTGCACAGGGTTTCGATCAATCTTATTGGATTTACAACGGAAGCACCTTTTCAACTTATAACGGAGGCGTTGGTGTTAATGGCGCAAGCGGATCAATCCCATCAGGACAGTCCTTTTATGTGCACTCTGCTACACCAATTATAGGTGGTGGCCGTAATTCCAGAAGTTTTGATATCCAAACTGGAATGCGTAATCGCAACAACTCTTTAAGGCATAAAGCAAGCGCTTTAGAGATTATCCGACTAAAAGCAACTTTGGATTCTAGTTTCAGCAATGAAATTGCCCTTGCGTTTACTGAATCAGCATCCAATTCTTTTAAACCCTCAGAAGATGCTGTAATGGCAGGTGACCTCCATGATAAATCCTTTGTTTTTGAAGAATCTGGTATAACGGGTTTGGTAATTCGAAAAGACAGTGCCTTAATTGGATTTAATGTTTACTCATTAGGGATTGGTGCGGACTTGCTAAATAATGGGTCCCTAGAGTTGACAGATGGCCCGGCGTACTATTTCTACTATCTCTTAAATGAGAAAAGTGAAATTTATTCCCTTTCCCAGGGGCAAAAATATTCCCTATCAAACTTCGGCAGCCATTTGGATTTGGTAGTTTCCCATTTCCCTATTAACCAATCCGTCCTCTCCGAGGCTTATTGGACCTTAGAAGAAGATCAAGTGATAATTCATTCCTTAAGAGCTTGGAAGGAAATAAGAGTATACGATACCTTCGGCAGAGTTGTATATACAGCTCAGGAGTATAAGCCAAATCTTAGATTAGCTCTAGCTGATGCTGATGGACTTTTTATTGTGAAGATTCACTTCACCCATGGCACGGAAACCTTGAAGGTGCTTAAATAGGCATTGCTTTTTATTGAATTGGGAATGGAAAGCAACCATTTTGCTTTTGCCCCGTCTTTAAGGTATACCTTAAAATCTTTATACAATCGCAAACCTATTCGCTGCTATGAGAAACTATTTGCTTCTGTCTTTACTTATTTCCTGCCTAGCCCTTCCTGCGCAAAACCTTCAATACGAGCTATCACAAATTTATCATAGTTCGGAGTGGCAAGACTCGGAGCGCAAGGATTATTCCTATACCGCTAACAATCATCTTAGGCAAACCAATTTTAAGGTTTGGAATCAGGTGATGTGGTATCAAAGGCTGCAGGAAATCCGCTACACTCGGCCTAATGGTTTAATCGATTCCATTGTAATGATGGATTCTACCCAAAGGATCTTTGAGCTCAGTTATTACCATTATAGCTCGAATGGAAACTTAGATTCTATATTAAAGAAGGCGGCCTATGGAAACCAGCCCCTACGATTTTATGAGCGCACCACCTATCGCTACGATTCGGCTGGCAACCAAATAGAAATTCTCACTTCCTCTTATCGATTAGGAGCTTGGCAGTTGATGGAGAAGATAGAGCAAAGCTTTAATCGGCAGGGACGTTTGCTGCGGCAAAAATTTTACCTGATGGATTTTAACGGTTGGATCTTAGATGAAGAGGCCGTGTACGAATATGATTTGGTAGGTCGAAAAACCACGGAAGCATTGCTCAATTTTTTGGGTGATACCATTTATTCGCTGGACTATTTCTTTGGCAGCAACGGACTAACTAGTTATGCTGAATTTTACCTTCATACCAGTCAGGGTCCCCAATTAGCAGGTCGACAAGACTACAGTTGGAACGGGAATGGTGCCCTCGATACATTAACCAACCTGGTCTTGGACCCTCGGGATAGCAGTATTGTTCCGCAAATGCGTTGGATTTATGGCTATAGTCCCTATGTATCGCTAACAGAATCGATTGCTTCAATGGAATGGAGCGTTTATCCCAACCCGGTACAGGATTGGCTCAATTTGGAAGTTAAGGATTGGGAAGGCACGCGCATTAGCCTTTGGAGGCTTGATGGAACTAAGCTAGGCAGTTACCCGCTAAATCAAGCTAAGGCTCGTATTTCGCTGGCCCATCTGCCGAAAGGCATTTACCTCATTAACTGGGAAAATCGGGGACATACCTTTAAGCGAAGGATAGTAAAGCAATAGTTACCAAGCTTCAACCCGGCTTAGTTTTTCGACCAGGTCCTCCCCAATTTGTTTTTGGTATTCTATGCTGCGTTGATCCTCGGGTAAATTGGTAAGGAATTGCAAGCCCGTGCAGCGACTTACATACTTCATACTGCATAAAAAATGGAAGTATTCTATGTTCTTAGGCAGCACATTAGGGATGATAAAGCAAAGGCTTTCGATTCCGCTGGGACCATCCGATTCGCGGATAACAATTTTAAAAAGGGCATCCGGTACGGCTACTTTAACTTCTGTTTCCTGACCCAACCAAAGGGCTGGATTTCGGGCAAAGAAAACCGGTCCGGTAATTACCCAAACGCGTCCGTAGGTATCGGCCCAGTTTAGGATATCGAGCTCCAGAGCTTTCCAAGGTCCGTTGTTTTGCCATTGCAGCTGCGGTACAGCATTGAGAAAAGTATGCGTATTCCAACCAGCTTCCATGCTTATCCGATCGGCAGTTTCCTTAGGACATAAATGGCCGCGAATAAAACGATAATCCGTTTTTACTTCCTTTAAATCGCGCGTTCCTTTTACATGATAGGAATCGTTAGTAGGAATTAGCCCTAATTCAAAAAGGGAGTCAACCGTCATCCAGGAAGGACGAGAATAGCTTGGTTCTTCTTGGTTTGTCTTACGTTTTACTTCATAGGCCACCCATTCGGGAATGGCCCATTTGTCGCCGCTGCCATCCGCATTATTATCATCTTCACTATCGAAAGAAAGGGTATAGGCCGCGAAATAATAGGGCATATCAGTAGGACTAATTCCCCATTTGTTGTGCTCGTAACTACTGTCTATTTGAATAGGCTTATAGCCAGACCCCAAGGGGTTTTGAGCAAATCCGTAGTGCAGGCTAAGGCTGAGAATTAGCAGAGAAAGGTATCTTAAACAAGGCATATTTAGGAGCAATTTAAAATTCCAAAATAGGCCTTTTTTATTCGGAATGGGGTATCGACCTGTAGGAGGATGAAATACTTTTACGGCAAATTACAAAGCATGAAGCTTCATCAGAAAATGCGGGTTTGGCACCGGTACCTAGGGTTCTTTTTGGCAGGAATTATGGCCGTTTATGCCCTTAGCGGCATCGTATTGATTTTTAGAGATACCGATACCTTTAAGAAAGTGAGCCATATCGAAAAGTCCTTGGCCCCAGGTTTGGAGGCTGAAGCCTTAGGGGAGGCCTTGGAAATACGTAGGTTTCGAGTGGAGAAGGAAGATGATTCCACGCTCTATTTTAAAGATGGAAGCTATAATAAAGTAAGCGGGCAGGCAGAATACACCTTGAAGGAATTGCCCTTCCTTTTAGATAAGATGACTCATCTGCATAAAGCCACCAGCAGCAGACCTTTGGCCTTTTTAAATATCTTTTTCGGCTTAAGCCTATTGTTCTTTGTGATTTCCGCTTTTTGGATGTATTTCCCGGGTACGGATGTTTTTAAGAAGGGCCTTCTATTTGCAGGAGTGGGCTTACTCTTCGCTCTGGCCTTGGTGTTCCTTTAAAGTGGATAGCTTCTTAATCCCAAACCTTTACCAATCCATTCGGTAAAGCGCCTGCTTCAAAGTCGTTTAGTATTTGCCCATTTGCAGCACTGATGCGCCGCACCCGATGTGGGGCAATATACTGCTGGGCATCAAAAAGGTAAAGGCATTGGCTTTTTTGATGGTAATCGAGGCCGTAATAGTTTTCGCAGGTTACCGCGCTTAAGGGCTGAGCTTTATACTGCCGCCCTGCACTATGGCGGTAAATACTGTCACCATCGTAACTGTAAAAAGCGTCTTCAGCATCGACTAGGCTTCCGCTTTCAATAGTTAGGCTGTCTACCAATACTAAACTAGAATCGGGATGGGACCAACGCCATAGCTGCCCATCTGCAGCGGCGATAAATAATTCATTATTAAAGTTTAGTACCGCGGAAATATCCGCATCGCTCGTCCAAATTATTTGGCTTGAACTATTTTCATCCTTTAGGCTTTCAAGCTTTCGCTGATGCGCTAGAATCAAATTACCGCGCCAAGTGAGCAGGCTTTGTGGGGCTCCCGAGATGGGCTTTTCGGAGAGCAGCTTCCCCTCTAAATCCAAGAACCACAGTTTAGATTGATAATAATCGCTAAGGCAGATTTTGCCTTGCCAAAAATAGAGTCTGTAGGGAGCACTTTGTCCGGCCACGCGCTTTTGGACTTCCCATTCGCTGTCGCAAATGATCAGTTCATTGGAACCATTCATCACCAAATAATAGCGATCGCCAATTTTATGGGCTTCTTGAATGACATCACCCAGGGCCTCTGCATTGGTCTCCCGAAAAAGCCCATCTTCATAAAGGTCTAAATCGGGGTTGTACTGCCCTAAACTGGCATTCCCCCATTGGAAATTCCCTTCATTTACGATGATCACCGCATTGGAGTCGGGCACTACTTGGTTACCGGATACAGACTGCGGACCTAAATCCTTGTGACAGGCTGCAAGTAAGCTAAGGCTAGCCCAAACAAGTATCAGTTTTTTCGCCAATCCCATACTAATGAAAGGTAATAGTGAATGCCGGGTTCGGGTCGCCAAGCAATGATTTGATAATCGCGGTTTCCTAAATTATTGATGCCTAATTGAATTTGCAGATGCTGATCATGCCAATCGAATTTATAGCCGAAACGTAAGTCTTGAACCGCATAGGAGGGGAGATAATAATAATTAGCCTCATCTAAAAAATAGCGGTCGGTGAAATTAAATTGATAAGCCAGTTGCACCTTATGGTAATGCAAACTAATTTGTGAATTGAAGTTATGACTAGGATTAAAAGGCAAGGTTTTACCTTCTAAGCTAGGATTAGCCGTACTGCCCAAATTAAGACTCCTTAGGTACTGATATTGTATTCCAAGGCCGATAGCCAAAGCGCCAAATTTATATTGCTGATTTAAACTGGCCTCCAGTCCTGAGTTGGCCACCTCCTTGTAATTTTGGGCGCTCCAAACTCCATTATTCGGAGTCCATTGAATCCAATTCTGCACTTGCATCCAAAAGAGGTTTAGCTCCCAGCTTAAGCTTTGATGTTCCTTCCTCAGCTCCTGCTGATAACCAAGATCAATTCCATGGGATAATTCCGGTTCTAGACTAGGATTCCCGCCCGGTTGCCAATACAAGTCGTTTAATCCCGGTAGGCGGTAATTGCGACTGAGGTTGGTATAGAGCTTCCAATTATTTTTTGCCTGATAAGCTAAACTTATACTACCAGTTAAGGGGGCCAGCTTACGGTCAAAAACTTCAAAGCGCCCTTGAGCACCGAGTTCCCAACCCGAATGCAACAAGAGGGTGTAGTTTCCATATAGCGCATTGGTGTAGCGCCCCTGGGCCTGGGTGTAGGCATCGTTACGTACTATGTCGTAGCGATTTTGCAAGCTAAATTCTAGTTTGCGCGTGTAAACACCGGGCTTGTCTTTGGGGCTGAGTACGTATTTAAATATAGACTGATAGCTGCGGTAATCATTGCGGCTCGGTACAGCTTCATTTAGCAAATAAAAGCGGTTAGAGGAGTTTACCAAGCCCATGGTCCAATGAATACGTGATTGCCGTGCATTGATGGCATATTGCCAATCGGCATTGAGGTAGAAGTTCTCGTCTTCCATTCGGTCGTGAACGCTGGCATTAGCGATGGCGATGCGCGGAATTTCCCGATTGGTAAAATTGTACCAAGCGTTAAGGCCAATATGCTGTTTACTATTTAGCCGGTAATGCAAGCCTTGTTTGATATGAAACTGTTCAATTTGGGCATTTTGCTGTTGATGCTTTCGCTCCGTTTCACCCGGCAGCCGATACTTAAAGTCATTAGCGCTACTTTGGTAAGAGATGCTGCTTACACTGCGTAAGTTTTGAATACTACTGCGGTTGGAAAGGAGGTAGGATTGGCGGCCAAAACTTCCACTACCTAATTGCAGCTGACTTCGTTGATTTCCCCGCGCATAAGGCACCGTATGCATAAACAGGCCACCACCAATATTCCCGGAGCTTAAGGGAAGAGCCCCAGCGCCATAGCTCAGCTCGCTATATTCGAAAGGGTCCCTGGGGAGTAAGGATAAATCCATCAAACCTAAGCCCGGTGGGGAAATGTCGAGGCCATTCCAGTACACCTTGGTATGACTGGCCCCGGTTCCCCGAAGATTTAAGCTGGCCACCCCATTAGCGCCATAGGATTTCACAAAGAGCGCGGTACCCTGTTTAAGCGCTTCGGCTAAATTGAAAGACTGGAAGCGGTTCAAGCTATCTTCACTAATGACACTGGTTTTGTGGGCTTTATTAGGACCTTGGCTGTAATGCGCGAAAACGTCGATGCTCCTAAATTGGAAAATAGTATCCTCAAGGATAATGCTATAGTTTGCACTGTCCTTTTCCTGTCCGCAGCTAATAAGCGGAACCAAGAATAGCCCTAAGCCAAGGAGGCTGTTTCTCATTTGTGGTAGAGCTTTTCCATTTGACGAGACCCGGAGGCAAAAGTGGCCTCCAAGAGGTAATATCCAGGAGGCAGTTGGGCTAGATCGAGTTTGGAGCCTAAGGACTCGAGAAGCAGTCGCCCCGAACTATTGTAAAGCCTTAAACTCTTCGCCTGTGGCACCCTAACGTAATGACTTGCGGGATTAGGGTAGGCCCGATGAACCATTCTCTGAGCCGCATCTGCCGAAAGGCTATTAGGATTTAAAATAGCAAGGGCATCTAAGTCGAAACCTCCAGAGGCAAAAGCGGTGGGGTAGGGATCATTAATTATTCGCCCCTGAGCGTCGCGACTGGCCCATTGGGGGTTAATGCTACCAATAACATCTATTATTCGGATGTAGTAAACCGTATCCAGCCCAGTGATATCGGCCAAGTCGAAAGGAACCCCAAAATCGGCCCGGTACTTTCCCGCCAAATTATGTATTCGCGTAGGCTCGCTCGTTCCAAAGGCTCCCGTTTGGCTGCTGCTATCTAATAAACACAAGGCGGGAAACCGATGGTAATGCTGTCCATCTTTACTTACTTCCACAAAGGCCAATTCGAGAAATACATCGCTAAAGCTATTCTCAAAAATGGCAAACTCTGCTCCGGAATGATCCCAAATACCTTGCGGTAGATGATAAACAAATCGACCACTATCGCCTAAGCTAATAACTTGCCCATCAGCGTAAGCCATAGCATACGCGGTATCCCCGTGACTAGCATAGCCTAAACTTTTATTGGCAATATCGAGCCAACCTCTTTGCTCTAACCAGCCCAATTGCGCCCAGCTATCGATTAAGGAGCTGTCTTTATGAATGGCACTGCTACCAGGCATTCCAGCAGCCGGAGCAAAAGGCCCGGGACTTTGCGCTTGAAGCGTTCCTCCTAAGAGTACTATGAAGAAAAGAATACGCATTAGTGTAACACCAAGCGCTGACTAGCTCCATCAATCTGCAGGAGGTAAATCCCTTTTTGCCAGGCTTCTAAGTTAAGCTCGATTCGATCTTTAAAATCAGTCGAGTACTTTAAGACTCCGGCAGTATTGTAAATCTTAAGTTGGTGGCTTCCTGCTACTTGAAGGAAAGCTTTTCCCTTACTTGGGTTGGGATAAAGCGCAATTTCGGGCAGAAGTTGAGGTTCTAATCCAATCGCTCGAAGGCCTAAAGGCACCTGCGGACGTAAGGCTGGGGCAAAGTCGGTATAACTGCAACCGAAAAGCTCACCATCTTTAACATAAGTGCTGATCCCCGCATTGAGAAACCAGTTACCGACATTGGTGCCCGACCAGGTGCTCCAGTAATTAGGTGCTCCGCCTATTCCATTCCAGCTATTGTAGCTAATATCGTTTAAGAAGCTGGCTGCATTAACGCTGAGTCCCGGAATGTTTTGATCGAGGTCGGACAGGACCTGGGCCGCGGTAACAGAATCGTTAAATAAGTAGCCAAATACCAAGCGGGCCGAATCGCCTGCTAATTGAAAGTCGATAAATAAGGCCATGCTATCGGAGCCACTGCCAAACCACTGATTTACATCGGAAAAAGCGAAGCTACTGGGGTCGAAGGCCGGTATGGGAAGGCCCGGTACGGTGGCCGGATTAAAGTCGGTATAACTGAGGGCAAACCATTCTCCATCTACTAAGGGGGTGGCAATGCCAGAGTTCATCACCAAGGAGGCGGTATCGCTGCCACTCCAGGTGCTCCAGTAATCGGGCTGACCGCCAATTCCTTCGTGTTGACCGTATAGAACATCATTCAAAAAACCGCCAGCAATATTTACCTGAAGGTTTTCATCTGCGGCAGCTACTGCTAAAAGTAGATCTTCGCCGTTTTGCGCCCCAGAATAGGCATAGCCCCAAAGGTAGGAGGAGTCGGTACTACCGTCATTAAAATCGATAACAAGGAGGGTGGTGTCGGTTCCGGAACCAATCCAGAATTTAACATCTGCGAAAGCGACCTGGGCCGCAAGGGGTCTTAAAAATAGCACTGCCATTAATAGACCCGGGAATAGTTTTTTGCTCATGAGAATCATGAATTTTTAAAGTGAACAAAAAACTTCCAGGGGAAAAAGTAAAGCGATAAGCTACATCCAAAGATGCAATTCAAAGCCTTATTGCCTTTATCCTGAAAGCAAGTAAGTATGTGCTAATGGCAGGTCTTCTGACTGATCTCCTTTTTAAGGCCTTCCCGCAAGTGCAGTGGCATTATCTTAAAAAGTGTTGAGAAACACAGCTTCAGGAAAAGTTTCGGATTTACACCGAATTCCCTTTTAATTTCGATGAAACATCAAAAACCAAAAGCGCCGCAAAGGTATAGTAATTATGCCATCTTTTTGATAAGTCCTGTAACCACACCCCAAATTCGGAAATCCATGAATTGGGTTATTCGCAAGGGTTGAAAAGCAGGGTTTTCGGGTTGGAGGTAATAGCCATCCTCCTTTTTGAGTAGTCGTTTTACGGTGTAATCCCCATTGATTACCGCTAAAATGATTTGTCCGTCCCGAGCCTGCAATTCCTTATCCACAATTAATAGGTCACCATCATCAATCCCGGCGCCAACCATACTTTGGCCGCTCACGCGTACACAAAAAGTAGCCTTGGGATTTTTCACCAATGCTTGAGAAATATTGATGCTATCGGGAAAGTATTCCTGAACGTAAGAGGGGTCTCCAGCGGCAACGCCAACATCAAAAAAGGGTATTTCGATTCCGGCTTGACCGTCAATTTGATAAATGGATAAAGACATACAATGGGCTTGTGGGGGAAGTTAAAGAATTGCCTGCCCCTTTAGATAAGCTGATTATATCCTTATGAACTTTTGATTGTTAATAGTTCTGCCAATTCTTGCAGGTCCTGCGCATATATTTGGTTCAATACTTCTACGTAGGGGCGATGGTGGTAAAAGCCTTTTTCAAAATAACGGGCCGCTAGTCGCTGGTGTTCTTTTGCCAGTTTCCATTCCGATTGCTGGTAGTATTGCCAAGCCATATGGTAATGAAGGTCGGCATAATTGGGATAAAGCTCCAAGCCCTTTTTCAAGATTTCAATAATTTCCTCTGCTTGATGATTGGTAGCCATCGCATCCTTACTTAAGGCCAAGTAGAGGTAAGCATTAACATCAATCCATTCCTTACCAACTTCAGATTCAATTCGCTTCATGTACTGCTCCAAAAAAGCAATGGCACTGGTATAGTCTTTTAAGCCATAGTAAGCTATACCTCGCATATAGTCGTGGTCTTGCGCCTGCGAATTTCCCACCGTACCGATGAGGGAATCCAGTGTGTTAAAGTCGGCGATTGCCCGCGGATAATCGCGATAGAAGTAAAGGTAGAGGTAGCCCCGAAAACCCATCCAGGGATCGGGTTTTAAAGTCGCGGCCTTGTCGTAGTAATAGTACATTTCATCGGCGATACCGCGTTTAACCCGGGCGGTTCCCATTTCTCGCCAGAAGTCCCCATTACTACTATCCAGTTTTAAAGCTTCCTTAATGTGATACTGCTCGGGAACCGAGCCTTGGTAATGATAGGCCACTCCATTGCGCAGCGATTGTGCTAAGCTTGGAAGCTCTTCGGGGGCGTATTCCTTTTTAAACCAGTCATGCTCTTCCTTACAGGAGCTTAAGGCAATCAGGCTAAGGGAGAATATCAATAATTTTTTCATCCTTAATTTTTAAGGTGATGTAAGCGTAAGCGTCACGGGCTTCTTCATTAATCACAGTAGCTCGCCAGGATTTTAAGGAGCAAAATAAGTCGATGTAGTGCTGGGCGAGGTCTTGAGGAACTTCAATTTCTTGATAATCGAAATCATAGGCTTCAGCAATAAAGCGACCCACAGAACCTTCGCAAGAAATGACAAATCGGAAGGTGAGTAGACCTTCAAAACTGCCGAGCTCTGCCTGCTTAGAATTATCATGAATTAAGCGAGCGAGTTCTTTTTTTCCTTCTCCGTATCCGGCATCTGGTTCCCCGTTGTAGTAATCTGCGATTTGGGATTCGCGGCCGCAGAGTTTAAAGTTGGGGGATGATTTCCAGGCAGCCTCCGGATCGATATAAGCCACGCGCTTTTCGTGGTGATTAGCTAGTTTTTGAAACTTCGATAGCGGCATTTGCTCCACCAGTTCTGTGGTGTAATAGCCATTGGTAGACTGTTCCCAGGAAGACCAAAAACCTAAACCCTCGAGGTAAACTTCCTTAGCCATCCAATTCTGCAGAGTGCTATCGGTTTCCAGGTTTCGATAGGAGCGGTTGTATAGAAATTGCAAACCATTTTTACCATCGATGGCCGTGTCGCGCTTTTGGTATTGATGGCTGATGTACTGGTGCACTTGATTTTGATAATCGTAATTCTCGCGATAAAACGTACTGCCGGTATCTACAAAGTTTTTCATAATCCCCGCTTCAATGCGAGCTTGTAAGGTATCGGAGCCCGATAAATACCAGGCAGAATCGAGATGGAGCCCCCCTTGATTTATATGGTAATACTGCCATCCGCGAATTTCGAAGCCGGCATTGTAATTCCGAATTTCAATCACATCATCCGGCAGTAATTGATAGCTGGCATAGCTGATTCTTGTTTTCGACTCCTCATTCGAATCGTAGGGAAGGTAGTGGTTGTAATACTTATTGGCATAGCCCGCTTTAAAGACAGATTGCTTCGGGAAGAATTGGTAAATGGCTTCGTTCTCCTTCCGGCAGGAAAGAATAAGAAAGAGGCAGAGTAGTAGGAGGATTTTCTTCATTTGGAATCTAAAGTAACTTTTTATCGAAAATTGAATTTCATTGAGCAAACTCCTGTGGCGATTCTAGAACGAGAACAAAATATGCTTCTTTACTTAAGTTTATTCAACGCGGCTTTTAGGCTATTGGTCGAATTCGTAACTTGTGTAAGTCTATCTTCCAGATATTTGTCCCCTCAATTAGCTCAGCGTCATGAATTTTAAATTGTTCCCCCTCGTTTTCGTCATTGCACTTAGTCTTTCTTCATGCAAAAAGGACGAACCCGCCCAAGTTCAAAGCCCTAATATTAGCGATGATATTACCGAGTTAGAGGTACCTCCAGGCTTTAATTTTGAAACGGCAAATGAGGTGCAAACCCGTATTGAAGTATTGGGCTTACAAGGCCAAAGTTTGAGCGGTGTAAAAGTGAGCTTTTACAATGCCCATCCCGATTTTGGTGGAGAGCGATTAGGCACAGGATTTACCAGGGCAAATGGTTTATTAGAAATGCCCTTGCGCGTTCCAGCCTTTACAGAGCAAGTCTTTATTAGGGTACATCAAACCGGTATCGCTAATATCGATTCCATAAAGGTAAAGCCGCTATTAAACATGAGCTTTGGTGGTGTTTTGCCACAGCGCAAAATGAAAACGCAATTGGCCGCCAATCCTATTCCAATTAGCGGAAACTACTATTATATGGGCGCTTATAATACGGGCTCGTGGAAGGGCCTTCCGCTTTACTTAGAGGCGCAAGGTGATGTGTTAAGTCAACAGTTTTTAGACGATGTGGATGCTTCCTTACCCGAAGAGGCTCCCGTTCCTGTCAACAACCCGCAATACCTCACCAGCGGAAATGAATTGGACGTTGTAATTACCCAGCGTAGTGATGTGTGGATTACCTTCGTTGGAGAAGGCGCCGGTTATCGAAATTCCTTAGGATACTACGTTTTTGATAGTAGCAATCCACCAGCCACCGCCGCTGCAATCGATTCAATTTTTGTTATTCTTCCCAATGCTTCTTTAGCGGGCAGCGCGGGCGAATTATACCCTGGAGATAAAGTCCATTTAGGCACCTTTGATGCTGGAAAAACTATTTCTTGGGTTCTGTTTCAAAATGCTTGGGATGGTACAGGAGTGCGGGTAAATAACACTAAGTTTTATTCCAATTCCGCATTTAACACCAATGAGTCGGATCCAACTAAGCGTCAGCATACGGTAGCCTTATCAGATATTGGTCGCCAATTAGTGCTCATTGGTTTCGAAGATCAAACCCGATCCACCGGAAGCGATAATGATTTCAACGACTTAATTTATTACGTATCGGCAAACCCTTGGGAGGGTATCGATGTAGGTTCCTTGCCGCCCGTAACTCCTACGCAAGATAGCGATGGCGATGGGGTGGCGGATGAATCCGATGATTTCCCCAATGATCCTAGTCGAGCAGTCTTAAACAACTACACCGGCTCCTTGGCCTTTGAAGATTTATGGCCGGCTCAAGGTGACTACGATTTTAATGACTTGGTTTTGGATTATGATATTGACCATATCCTTAACGCCGATAATGAGGTACTGAATATTGATGCTGATTGGACCATTAAAGCAGTAGGAGCTAGCTTTAATAATGGTTTTGGCTTTGAGTTTGATCAATTGGTCCCAGCAACGATTACCTCGGTAACAGGATCTGATTTACAGGAAAATTACATCAACTTATCGGCCAATGGAACCGAAGCGGGTCAATCGACGGCCACAGTGATTGTTTTCGATAATGTTTACAACTTAATCAGCACCAACGGAGGAGCCTATATCAATACCGAAGCAGGGCAGAATAGTGTGAATCCCGTTACCCTCACTACCGCAATAAGCTTTAGTAATCCTATTCAGCAATCGAATGTAGGAATACCACCCTACGATGCCTTTTTAATTGTAAATGGAATCAGGGGTCGTGAGGTGCATTTACCAGGAAAGGACCCTACCGATTTAGCTGATCAAACCTTGTTTAATACTCTTAGTGATGCCACTAATGCCTCTAATAACTATTATTATAAAACCAATAATGGCTTACCCTGGGCGCTCAATTTAAGTAGCACTTTCGCCTATCCCATCGAGAGAGAACCTATTGACGATGCCTATTTGAATTTTAGTTCTTGGGCCGTTTCTGGCGGGGTTACTAAAACTGACTGGTTTCAAGATATTTCGGGCTACCGAAATGCAGCTAAAATCTACTAAAACCATTAATCGAAATAAAAAGACCGTTCATCGAAAATTTTATCGATGAACGGTCTGGGCAGGTCTAAAGCAAAAGAATCTTACCGGAATTCATGGAATACCTTAACTTGAAATAAGACCTGTCCCTCTTGGTTTGTAATGTTGGCGATATAAAGGCCGGGCGATTTATCTTTTAGAATTGTTTGATCCTGCTGGGCATCGCTCCAATCCAATTTCTCCACTAACTGTCCATTGGGACGATAAATCTCTACAATCAGGTTTTGCGGGTAAATGGCAGCCTTAAAACATTTAAGGTAACAGTCTCCACTTGAATTATAGAAACCAAAATGGTCCGCTTTATAGCTTGGCGTTTTACTAAGTCCCAAGCCTTGGTTAAAATGCAAGCGAATACGCGGATTAACTAAACTGTCGTAAACGAAGTTAAAACGAATATCACTGCTGATTTTTTGACGATGGCCGGTTTTTAAGTCCTCAATTTCGAAGTCTTTAAAGCTTTTTAAGTCAGCCATTTTAAGATTAAGGTTCAGGCTGTCCCCCTGTATAAGTCGCTGCGTAAATCCCAGGTCGACATATTTACAGGAATCCGGATTTACGGTAGAAACACTGTAGGCATCTCCTTCCGATAGAATATAGCTCTTAGCGCTGTAGTCCATTATTTTCCAGGCATCAAATTGTCCATCATAGTGGGAGCTGGCCAAGATGTCGAAGCCCAACCAAAGGTCTTCAATCACTTGAAGGCTATCTTGACCCAAAAGCTCGATGCGCAGCCCATCAAGCGGAGCCTTGGCTTTATAAAAGGCTCCTGTTATCCCATTGGTGCTATTCCATAATTGCTCCTTTGGAAAGTTAAACTGCGAAATGGTACCCACATCTGCACTCGCCAATTGCACATAAAAACCTTGACCAGGCGCGATGTAGGTAGAGCCGTTATTGGTGTAAACATCGGTATGGGTGTTATAGGTGGCATAGCTGTTTCCATCCCAGAGGTAGACGGTTTTGTTGGTCATTCCCGCTAAAAGGTCTTTAATTTTTACCGAGAAGGGAAAGGGATTGGAAATATGATTCCAACCTTCGGTGGCACTTAGGGCGGTGCCTCCCGAAAAACTCGAGGAAGATCCCTGGCCATCATGGTAATTTAAAGCCTTACTGATGGTACTTTGATTAGGAATTAATCCTTTGAGTCGCAAAACCCCAGCATCCCCATTTTGAGTAAGGAAATCACCTGCGGGATTAGAACCGGCATAGAGGGCATAAGAGGCACCCGGTGCAAAGGCCTCCGTGGAGCTTGGCGATTCCCAAACACCTTGCTGCGAATTCCATTTCCAAACCGTGTTTTTTCCGGCATTGGCACCAGAATAATCTAATCCAACAATTCCTTCTGCCTGCTCCTGCAAAATAGACAGCTGGGCATTTTCGAAAATGCTACCAAGGTGAATATAGCGACCGTTATTTGCGGCAGCAGAAAGGTTGATGTAAAACTCGAATGCAACCGAGTCTTCAATGGTACCGAGGTTTACCAACTGCCCGTATTGGCTGGGGCCTGATGCTTTAATTTGGAGGAGATTATTAGTGTGCAAGGTAGTATTGGCACTTACAAAGCAGATGTCATCAACATTTAGAGTTTTCCCTAAAAGATGTTGATCGCCGTTCCCTTCAAAGTAGATTTGGTTGAGGTCAGAAAGCCATCCATATTGGTAAAGATTTCCGGTGAGGTGAAGGTTTTGGCCACTTAAGTTAGCGTTAAGGTCGGCATCTATCCACAAGGACTTTGCATATACTTCAAGACTGGGGTTAAGGTTGGATTGAATTTGAACATTTTCAAGAGGGGAAAGGGGCTTACCATTGGTCCAGCTGCTTCCATCCCAAATATTCCCCGGATGAAAGGCCCAAACATCATCCAAGTTTTGGGAACTCATGCCAGCCGCGGTTACCAGCCCTTTGGCGAGGTATAGACTATTGCCATTTTTCCAATAGACGGGATAATAGCGAGGGGCAGGGAGGTAATCGTAATCAAAACTTTTACGATCTCCATATTGCGCTAAATTGGGATCGGCGCCTTCTAAATCTTGGGCCCCTTTTAACCAAGACCAATTGCTGCCATTCCATTCCCATAGGTTATTGGAGGGTGTATAATAATGACTGGCTAGTCCGGTGTAAATAAGTCCCGAAAACAGATAGAATTTACCATTAGCCACCCAAGAAGCCCCGCCTCGGTTATAGCCGGGATTTACAGCATTACTGTTTTTACTTATAGAATCGAAACCAGGTACATTACTAGCGCCTAGGGTGCTCCCAAAAAGGAAAGTCCAATTTTCGCTAGCCGCATCAAAATACCAAAGTTGATTACTAAAGTGGGAGCTGCTGCGATGACTGTAATAGGTTTCCCCTCCGTAGATGTAAAAGCCATTATCGTCGCCAGCCAGCGTGAAATTGAAAGAGCCCCCGGGATTATTGGTAGGCTGGGCGATGCCTTTAGTGCCAAATACCGCGGCGGTTCCGGGGCTGTTGTCGCCTTTAATCCAGGTCCAATTTTGACCATCGAATTTCCAAATGGCATTATGGTAAGCCGTATTACTGGCCGAAGATAAACCTCCAAAAAGGTAGGCCTCACCTTGAGGGTTGGTCCAAACCTTCATGCCGCTTAAACCTGGCGGATTGTTATTTGGAGAGCTAATTCCTTGACTTCCAAAGCTTCCTGCGTCATTTCTAAACTTGCTGCCCTTCATCCATATCCACTCGCCTTCCACATAACAGAAAAGATCATTGAGTCGGCCCAAGGCCCCACTTTCATCAAAACCATAACCTCCAAAAAGCCAAAGGGTATCCCCGCTGCCTATCCACATAACGGCGTCCATTCTCGACCCCGGGGTATTTGTCGCGGCGGGTATCCCTAAACTGCCATGTACGGAAGTCGTGCTTGAGGAGGCACCGGCGCCGGTTAGCCAAATCCATTCGCCATTTTGGTACTGCCAAAGGTTAGAGTGGTAGCCAGGATCATAGCTATCTCCACCATAGAGGTATAAGCTTTGGCTGTTTTCATCAAAAGCCCAGGCGGCTCTATTAAGGCCTCCCGGAAAGGAAATGTTAGCCGAATTTTTTAATTGGTAGTTAAACTGGTTTTTACCAGCCGAAAACTCCAGCGCGAAGTTTTGGCCGTTAAACTTGTAGAGGCTTGAGGAATAGTCCCAATTTGAGCCACCGGTACCGCCGTAAAAATAGCTTTCGCCATTCCATCGACAACTGGCGCTAAAGCTGATAAGTTCTCCGGGACAAGCATCGGCATCGTAGGCCGCTTGGAGCGTACCATTGGAATTGGAACAAGACTTATGTAAAGACCAATTACTTCCATTCCAGACATAAGTTGAAGAGGAAGTTCCGCCACCGCCGATGAGGTATATTTTTCCGTTCATCGCACTTAATTGAGCTCCGGCTAAAGCTCCGGGTAAACTACCATTTGCGTTATTAGGATTATCGGGGTCTCCACTTAAAAGGGTCCAATTGCTGCCATCGAACTTCCAGAAAGAATTGGATTGGTGTGTACCTCCGGGACTGGAATAACCGCCATAGAGGTAGAGGTTGCCGTTTTCGTCGAGGCAGCTCGCACTTTCACTTAAGCTTTGGGGATAGGTATACTGCCCGCCCGAACTACTGGCGCCCGTATTACCACTACTGGAACCGGATATCCAAGTCCATTGCTGAGTAGCTAAATCAAATTGCCAGAGGTCGTTAAAATTGTTTAAAGGTTGTAAATCATGAGAGTAGGGAACGCTTTGAAATATGGCCCCGCCAAAAAGGTATAAGCTGTTATTGGCATACCAAAGGGTCGCGCCCACCCGACCACCGGGGCTATTGGAAGCACTGCTCACTCCTTTAGTCCCGTGATTGGCATTGAGGGTAGAAATACCATTCATTAAAGAAGTCCAATGCGTTCCGTCGAATAGCCATAGGTCTTCGAGCACATCTACATTGGAACCACTGCCATTATTTCCCAATCCGTAGCCACCGTACATGTAAAGGTTGCCACTTTCATCACTCGTGTAGGCAGCATTAACTCGTGCACCTGGCCAATTTGAGGGACTAGCCACTCCCGTTTGACCGTAGTTATAAGTAGAAGTACCGTCGTAATCGGGACTTCCCCAGCCACTCACATAACCGGTGTTTCCATTGTAAAAAGACCACTCTCCTGATTGATACATCCAAATTCGATTGGACATTTTAAAGTCGGTATACATATTACCGGCGGCTTTAACTGCTCCGCCAAAAAGCAAAAGAGTATCCCCCTTAGCCCAGAGCACAGATCCAATGAGCGACTCTGGTCTTTCGCGGCCACTAGCATTTTTTTGATTGCACTGCGCTTTTACATTCCAGTTGAAACTGCCGTTTAAATAGGCTCCAGCGAGTTGTTGAGCATTAGAGAAGAGGGGGTGAAATAGTACGAATAGGCATAATATGCTGCGTTTCATATTGCGGTTGATTTAGGAAGTGTTGAATAATTATCGCGAATCTACCATGCTGATTCATAAGCTTTTGTAATAGATTTCCGAAGAGGTCGTAGTAATTGTTCTACTTTCAAGCTTAAAATCTATGACCCGATGGAATAGGCATATTTATCGTCTATTTATTGGGAGGTAGGCATTGCTTTAGCAGGGGAGAGGAATTGCCTTAAATCTAGCCTTTGCCATCTCTTCCCCTCATTGTACTTTAGCCACCTAAAATTTTAAGTATGCCGGCAATCTCTTTGAAAGGGCAAACCATGCCCGAATCCCCGATCCGCAAATTGGCGCCCTTTGCCGAAGCGGCGAAGTTTCAAGGAAAAGAAGTGTATCACCTCAATATCGGTCAGCCGGATATTCAAACTCCCGCCCAGGCCATTCAAGCCGTAAGAGATGCGGATTTATCCATTTTAGAATACAGTCCTTCTGAGGGTTTTGCCTCCTATCGTAAGGCTTTAGCCGCGTATTACGCCAAGAATGAAATTCATATTACTTCCGAGGACTTGATTGTTACTTCCGGTGGTTCGGAAGCTATTCTCTTCGCTATGGGAGCCATCTGCGATCCAGGGGATGAGGTTATTATCCCTGAGCCCTTTTATGCGAACTACAATGGCTTTAGCATTAATGCCGGGGTTAATGTGGTGCCTGTTACGGCTCAAATTGAAGAAGGTTTTGCTTTACCTCCCATCGAAGACTTTGAGGCTTTAATCACGCCCAATACGCGTGCAATAATGATTTGTAATCCGGGGAATCCAACCGGTTATTTATATACGCTTGAGGAGCTTAATGCTTTAAAGGAATTGGTCTTAAAGCATGATTTATATTTAATTGCGGATGAAGTATATCGGGAGTTTGCCTACGATGAGCATTTCCATACTTCCATCTTAAACCTCGAGGGTTTGGAGGACCATGCCATTGTAATCGATTCGGTATCGAAACGCTACAGTATGTGTGGAGCACGGATAGGTTGCGTAATCTCCCGAAATAGCGCCCTAAATGCATCGATGCTAAAATTTGCTCAAGCGCGATTAAGTCCGCCCACCATGGCACAAATTGCCGCAGAAGCCGCCTTGGATGTGGAGGAATCTTATTACCAGGAAGTTAAGGAGGAATATACCCATCGTCGCAATGTGTTGGTTGATGGCCTTAATAGTATTGAAGGGGTGTTTTGTCCGAAACCGGCCGGCGCGTTTTATGTGATTGCGCAGTTGCCGGTTGATAATGCCGAGCGTTTTGCCCAATGGCTGCTATCCGCCTTTTCGCATGAGAATAAAACCTTGATGGTAGCGCCAGCTGAAGGCTTTTATGCTACTCCAGGGATGGGACAAAATCAAGTTCGCTTAGCCTATGTTTTAGAGGCCGATAAACTTGCGCAAGCGGTAGAATTAATGCGTTTGGCCTTGCAACAGTACCCTGGAACCCTGTATTGATGCTCCAATTTCTTCCCAACTATAACTTAGCGCCCCATAATACCTTTGGTTTGGCCGAGCAAGCCAAGTACTTTGTAAAGGTTCAAACCGAGGCGCAACTGGAAGCGCTGCTGGAGAACCCAATTTACCAGGAGAATAAAGTGCTTTGGTTGGGCGGTGGCTCCAATATGTTGCTCACTCAATCCTTCGATGGTTTAGTAGTTAAGCTGGAGTTCTTAGGTAAAGAAAGAGAAGATATTTCGGAAAGCGAGGCCATTGTTTGGTCGGCAGGAGGGGAGAACTGGCATAATTTCGTGCAATGGACCCTAGATCAAAATTTGGGGGGACTCGAAAACTTATCCCTTATTCCCGGTAATGTAGGTACTGCCCCCATTCAAAATATTGGTGCTTATGGGGTGGAGATTAAAGATCATTTTGAAAGCTTAAAAGCTTACGATCTTCAAAAAAAGGAATGGACCTACTTTAGCCCCGAAGAATGTCAGTTCGCTTATCGGCATTCGATCTTTAAGGCGCAAGCCAAGGGTCGTTATGTAGTGGTAGCGGTCGGCTTTCGCCTGAGTCGAAGGAATCATAATTTAAGGATGGACTATGGCGCCATCCGACAGGAACTGGAGCGACAAAGCTTGGCTCCCTCGATTCAAAATATTGCGAAAGCGGTGATTGCAATCCGACAATCTAAGTTGCCCGATCCAAAAGAAATCGGCAACAGCGGTAGCTTTTTTAAGAACCCTATTGTAAGTAACCAAGATCACCAACGTCTACTAAAGGAGTTCCCCGATTTGGTGGCTTACCCAGCGGGTCATGAACAAATGAAGCTAGCAGCCGGTTGGCTTATTGAGCGTGCAGGCTGGAAAGGCTATCGAAAAGGAGATGCCGGAGTACATGCAAAACAGGCCTTGGTTTTAGTAAATTATGGTCAAGCGCGTGGCGCCGAAATTAAGGCCTTGGCGGAGGCGATTCAAGAATCGGTATATCGTACCTTTGCGGTCGCCTTAGAGGCAGAAGTAAACATCATTTAAAATATTCGAAATGGAAGTTTTTTTAGTGGCGGCCCTTTTACTAGGACTTGGATTTGCCGGAATCGCCATTAAGATTTGGGCTAAGAAAGACGGTGAATTTGCCGGAACTTGCGCCAGCAATAGTCCTTTCCTAAATGAGGAAGGAGAGTCTTGTTCCTTTTGTGGAGCCTCCCCTCAGGATAAATGCAAAAAGGATGATTCCAATTCTGGAATGATCAAAACCCAGGAGCTCTAATTTAGGATTCGAGTTTTGAAGCCTTCGGATTGGTAAACCTGCCAATCTTCCTTACCCGCTTCGGTGTAAATAAAATACACCTCTAAATCTTGTTCGGTGTTTTTAAGATAAGCCAGGCTTCGCTGCAGGCCCATGCTCATAAACGCCGTAGCAAAGGCATCTGCTTCCATGCAAGTAGGGGCCAATACCGAGGCGCTTAATAAGCGGTTTTTCGCCGGGTAACCGGTTTTACTATTTATTGTGTGAGCATAGCGCATGCCATTGGCCGTATCGACCCAAAACTTCCGGTAATTCCCAGAGGTAGCTAGGGCTAAGGAATCTAATCCTAAAATAAACTGATAGCGATCTTGATAGTCAATTTCTTCAATGGGCTTATCCACACCAATACGCCAGGCTTGCTCTTTGAGGTTATGCCCTAAACAACGCATTTCACCACCTACTTCTACCATATAATTGCGAATGCCTTCCGATTCTAGCATTTCACAAATCAAATCAACGGTATAGCCCTGAGCAATCGCATTGTAATCGAGCTCCATGCCAGACGGTAAAAGCCAAGTGTCGCCCATCTTGGGGAGCTTATCAATACCAACGTATCGTAAAATACTATCAACTTGACTGGTATCCACCGAGCGACGAGCATCCGGTCCAAAGCCCCAAAAGCGCACTAATTTTCCTACGGTAGGGTCGAAATAACCTTCGCTTTCCTGCCATACCTCAATCGATTTTTCATGCACCGTTCTAAATATTGCACTGGGTGTAATGGTATCGCCATTGTTAAGCTGACTGATGAGCGAATTTTCCTGATAAGTGCTTAGGGATTGATCGACCGCTTTAAACAGGTCTTCTAACTTAGCCGCAATCCCATCTATATCCGAATCTTGGTATAAATAGGCGATTTCAAAAGTGGTTCCTTGGGCATAGCCCGTATAGTTCGATTCTTCAAAATCACTATTAGGACTACAAGATCCGATAAGGATAAGGAGGGGTAAAAAATAAATGAACTTAGGCATAGAATTTTGTTTTAGCATCGGGTGCACTGGGATTAGGTTTGGATAAGCTTAAAAGGAATAAGAACATCAACAAACCATTGATAATCAAATGTTCAAAGCTCATGCTATACGCATACCATTCTTTGGCATACGTGCGGATTAAGTAGGAGAGAACCGGGGCTAATACCGCGGCAATCGGAACTAGTTGGTCGGCTACCTTTCTACGTGTATATAATCCAAAGGCATATAAACCCAATAAGGGACCATAGGTATATCCGGCGGCGGTAAACAGTTCGTTAATCACGCTATCGTCGTTAAGCTGACGGAAAATTAAGATGACTAAAAACAAAACGGCGGAAAAGCCAAGGTGAACCAGCTTTCGCGTTATTTTAGAAGCCTTCACCTCCATCTTCTCAATCTGTAAGATATCCACGCAAAAGGAGGTGGTGAGAGCAGTTAAAGCCGAGTCGGCACTGGAGTAGGCGGCAGCCACTAAACCTAAAATGAATAATATCAAAACAGTGGAGCCGAGTTCTCCACTAAGCGCGACCTCGGTATACAGCTGATCGGGTCGGTCAAAGGCAATCTGTTTAAGTGCAGCGAAATCATACAATAATGCGCCCAAGGCCAAGAAAACCAAATTAACAGCCACTAAAGTGAGGGCCAACCAAAACATGTTTTTTTTAGCATCACCCAAACTGCGACAGCTGAGGTTTTTCTGCATCATATCCTGATCTAAACCGGTCATAACGATGGTTATAAACATGCCACTCAGAAAGTTTTTGAAGAAGTAGTTCCCGGATTTCCAATCATCAAAAAAGAATATTTGAGAATATTCCGATTGCTGAACATAGCTGATGAGGCTATCCCCATCTAAAAGTTGCTGAGATATCATGTAGACGGTGATAAAAACCGCTCCCAGCATTAAGGCCGTTTGCAGGGTATCAGTCCAAATAATGGTCTTTATACCACTTCTAAAAGTATATACCCAAATCAGAACAATGGTGATGAGTACTGTAATCCAAAAAGGAATATTTAGCCCGTCGAAAATGGCGGTTTGCAGTACAATGGCGATTAAATACAAACGGAAAGCGGCGCCAATAACCCTCGAAATCAAAAAGAAAATCGATCCGGTGGTATAGGAACTCGGCCCAAAGCGCCCTTGTAAATAGGTGTAAATACTGGTAAGATTAAGGCGGTAATACAGGGGGAGGAGCACTTGCATAATCACGAGGTATCCGGCCACATAACCCAATACCACCTGCATATAGGCAAAGGAGTTATTCGCCACCAGTCCGGGTACCGAAAGAAAAGTAACCCCTGATAATGAGGCGCCTACCATACCAAAAGCCACCGCGTACCACGGACTGTTGCGATTTCCTAAAAAGAAGGTTTGATGGTCGTCGTTTTTGCCAGCCAAAAAGCTTATTCCGATCAGAATCACGAAATAGCCCAAGATGAGGCCTATAAGCAAACTTGCGTCCATGGCTTAATTTTTCACAAATAAAGTAAAATGCCTCGAAGCGACTTTATCTTTGCCCTATGGACTTTTCATCAAAATACTTGGAAAAGGCAGTTTTAGAAATTTCAGGTTTACCTGGGATTGGTCGAAAAACAGCGCTGCGTTTAGCTTTACACTTACTGCGTCAGGATACCAATACAGTAGAAGCCTTGGCCGAAAGCCTCATGGATTTAAAAACCCGAGTAAAACGTTGTGAATCTTGTGGGAACCTTAGCGACCGACAGGTATGTGAGATTTGCGAAAGTCCCAGTCGTGATCAATCAATCGTTTGTGTGGTCGAAGATATTCGCGATGTAATGGCCATTGAAAATACCGGTCAGTATAAAGGCGTTTACCAAGTTTTAGGGGCACTCATTAGTCCTATGGATGGTATTGGTCCCGGGGAACTAAACTTGCAAAGCTTGATTCACAAGGTAGAGCAAGGAAAAGTAAAGGAGGTTATTTTGGCTTTAAGTGGAACCATGGAGGGCGAAACTACCGGCTTTTACGTGTACAAAAAGCTGAAGGATCACAATTTGAAAATTTCCTCAATTGCGCGGGGAATTGCGGTGGGCGATCAACTGGAATACGCTGATGAGCTTACTTTAGCGCGAAGTATCCAACATCGTTTACCGTATGAACAGTCGCTCCAACAAAATCGCTCTTAATGCTTAAGCAGTATTCGGGTTTAGCCCTATTTCTATTGGCCCTGCTTTGTCGATTACCATTTTTAGATGCCGGTTACGGAGAGGAGTTTGATGCTTGGAGCAATGTGCTCAATGCCCGACTTATTGCCGAAACAGGAGTGTATGAGGTATCTCGCTTACCCGGACATCCACTGCAGGAAATACTGTATACCGGCCTGTGGTCCTTAAATCAATCGGCCTTTTTCTTTAATCTTTGGACCGCTTTAATCTCGGCACTGGCCGTTTGGGCTTTTTACCAAATTCTCCTTTTACATCAGGTGGAAAGGCTTTGGCAATGGACGCTAGCTTTCAATTTTATTCCGGTGTTCTTTGTAGCCAGTACCAGTAGTATCGACTATAATTTTGCCTTGGCCTTTATCTTATTGGCCTATCGCTCTTTATTAAAGGGGCAGTATCTATGGGTGGGCATCTTTATTGGGCTGGCCACAGGCTTCCGCATAAGCTCCTTAGGTTTTATCGCCCCCTTTATCGTTTTACTAGGCTTTCGAAACTGGCGGTCTTATTTCACCATTGCTTTGGGGGCGGGCTTACTGTCCATGCTTGCTTATAGCCTGCCTTTTATTCATTATGGTTGGGCATTTTTAGACTTTCATAAACCACCATTCCCGTCCTGGGCATCGGTCCTTTATAAATTGTCCATCGGTATTTGGGGATTCCCTTTTTTACTCTTTATCGCCGCGGCTATCATTCGGCTTTTCCGGGGATTTGAAGCTAAGGAAATGGCGCCTCATCTAAAAGCCTCGCGCCTATTACCGTTTTTGGTATTGGTGATTGCCCTACAGCTTTTCGTTTTTCTTCGCTTACCTTTTAAAGCCGAATTCTTTATTCCGGCGGTTCCCTTTGTCCTTATTTTGATGGCTATTTATCTGCCGAAAGGCTGGTCGCGATGGGCTGCCTATAGCAGTTTAGCTTCCTTGTTAATTTTCGGTTTTGATTACGAAAACCCTTGGCGCGGAGCGGAGCCTGGTCCGGCCGCATTTAAATTTGAGGCGGGGGGGCAAACCGTTTTTTGTGATCCGGTAAAAGGAGCCTTGCGCATAGACCAAGAAAAGCGTTCGGTGCGTTCCCAAACGGTAGATCAAAGTATTGAGGTGCTCAAGAAAGCGCCCCCCAGTTTAGTAGTAGCGGGGTGGTACTGGCCCGAATTAGTGTTTAAATACCCGCAAAATCATCACTTGATAGATCATTATAGCAGCCAGGCAGAGATTGATTCGGCACGAGAAGCTGGCTTGCGAATTTTATATTTGCCGGAAATCGATGCCCAAAATGAAATTATGGAAGGGCATAATTTAGTCCACCAAAACGGTCAGGCCGTACTTAGCCCATGAAGCTCAGTATTGTAATTGTTAACTACAACGTACGCTACTTTTTAGAGCAGTGTTTACGCTCCGTATACAGAGCTTTAGATGGAATTGAGGCTGAGGTGTTTGTAGTCGACAATCATTCGGCAGATGACTCGGTGACTATGGTGCGCACTCAGTTTCCAGAGGTAAAGCTCATCGCTAATCAGGACAATCCCGGTTTTTCGAAAGCCAATAATCAAGCCATAAGAGTAGCTAAAGGGGAGTATATCCTTTTATTAAACCCGGATACGGTGGTGGAAGAACACACCTTCCAAAAAAGCATCGACTTTATGGACGCTCATCCCGAGGCCGGGGGATTAGGTATTAAAATGATTGATGGCAAAGGAGAGTATTTACCCGAATCCAAACGCGGCTTACCCAGCCCTTGGGTGGCCTTTTACAAGATCTTCGGCCTTTCCAGTATTTTCCCTCGCTCCAAGCGATTTGCAAAATATTACCTCGGTCACCTTTCGGAAGATGAAAATCAGGAAGTAGAGATTTTAGCCGGAGCCTATATGATGATGCGTAAAAAGACCTTGGATGAGGTGGGCTTGCTCGATGAAGACTTCTTTATGTACGGGGAGGATATTGATCTTAGCTACCGCATCCTAAAAGGGGGCTACAAGAATTATTATTTAGCGGAAAGTACCATCATTCATTACAAGGGAGAGTCCACCAAAAAAGGCTCCCTTAATTATGTACGGGTCTTTTACAAGGCTATGGTCATTTTCGCCGAAAAGCACTTTAGTAGCAACTATGCCCGATTTTATTCCCTCTTTATCAACCTCGCCATTTACCTGCGAGCGGGCGCGGCGGCTTTGGCCCGGATTCTTAAAAGCATAAGCCTCCCTCTTATTGATGTTGCGGTACTTTACGGTGGACTTTATTACATCAAGGAGTATTGGGAACACAACCATCGCTTTATTCAGGGAGGAGAGTATCCAGATGCTCTAATGCTTTACGCGGTTCCCGCTTACATTGCCTTTTGGGTCTTGAGCTTATTTTTAAATGGGGTGTATGATAAGCAAGTACGCATCAGTCAAATATTTAGAGGCTTAGCTTTAGGCTCGGTAGCCATTTTAGTAGTTTACAGTTTAATTCCTGAGGAATGGCGTTTCTCGCGGGCCATTATTATTCTTGGGGCTTTATGGGCCGGCTTAAGCCTGATCGCCTGGCGGTATGCTTGGAGCTTACTGGCCTCCAAACCCATCCTTGTTTCGGGTCAGCGTAATTCCAGAGTTTTATTAGTGGGGGAGAAAGATGAATTATCGAGAGTGAGTTCTTTACTGCAAAGTTATCAGCCGCAGAATAGCTTTTCGGCTTGGGTAAGCAGTGATGCGAACTACGATGATCCCTTCGTGGGCAGCATTAAGGATTTACCGGATTTGGTGCGCGTGTTTAATATTGATGAATTGATTTTTTGCTCGGCTAACCTCAGTTCGGAAGCGATATTTAAAGCGATGCGCGATTTAAAAGATCCCAATCTGGAGTTTAAAATCGCCCCTCCCGAAAGTCAGTTTATTATTGGCAGTAACTCTATTCACTCCCAAGGATCCTGGTATACCCAGGACTTTAATCGCATTGATAAACCCGAAAATCGTCGCGCCAAGCGCTTGTTGGACCTAAGTTTGGCTTTAGTGTTTATTCCCATTTCTCCCTTGATGATTTGGTTTATGAAGCGTCCAATTGCCTTTTTAGGGAATGTATTTGCCGTGCTTTTGGGGCTTAAAACTTGGGTGTCTTATGCCGAAGATCCGCAAAACGGAAGCTTGCCAAAATTGCCGAAGGGCGTCTTAGAGCTGGATTTAACCCTTCGGTCAAATCAAAACGATGCCCGCCTCAAGCGACAGCTTAATCAACTCTATGCCAAGGATTACCGTTGGCAAAAAGACTTAGCCTTTATTTGGCGATTCCTGCGCAAGCTTGGAAATTAGCTTGGAGTCTTTCAATCGGCTGTGTAGAGCTATTACTTTTCTTACCTTTGCAGCCTGAAAAAAGCTATTTAATCACCTCTCGAAACATGGCAGAAATCGAATTAATCATGCCCAAAATGGGCGAAAGTGTTGCCGAAGCAACTATCATCAAATGGTTAAAGGAAGAAGGCGAAACCATCGAGGCGGAAGAATCCGTTCTGGAAATCGCTACCGATAAAGTTGATAGTGAAGTTCCCGCTCCCGAAGATGGCGTGCTCAAGAAGAAGCTATTTAATGAAGATGATGTTGTTCAAGTAGGGCAGGTTATTGCCATTATTGAAACCGAAGGAGGCAGTGCTTCTGCCGAGGCAGGAAACAATGATCAAGAGGCTCCGGCGGAAGAAACAAGCCCTGCACCCGCAGCGGCAGTAGAGGCCGAGAAAATGGTGGCTAATGGTACCGCGGCAGCGGCGGTTGAAATTCCTCGTAGCGCCAACGGTAAGTTTTATTCTCCTTTGGTGCGTTCCATTGCTAAGGAAGAAGGTATAAGTTTAGAGGAGCTCGAAAACCTAGAGGGTAGCGGCTCCGAAGGTCGAGTGACCAAAGCCGATATTTTGGATTATGTGGAGAATAGAGGTTCTCAGCCGGCTCCGGCCGCTGCTCCACAAGCGGCAGCGACACCGAAGAGCAGTCCTAGTCCCGCCCCAGGCTCAGCGAAAGCAGCTCCCGCTCCAAAACCAGCTCCTCCAGTGTCTATTGGTGGCAACGATGAAATCATGGAGATGGATCGCATGCGTAAGATGATTGCCGAGCACATGGTGATGTCGAAGCATACTTCTCCACACGTAACTTCTTTTGTTGAGGCCGACGTTACCAATATGGTAAACTGGCGAAACAAGGTAAAAGGTGAATTCCAGAAACGCGAAGGTCAAAAAATCACCTTTACCCCCTTATTGATTGAGGCCCTGGTGAAAGCCATTAAAGATTTCCCGCTTATCAATGTAAGCGTGGATGGCAACACGATCATTAAGCGTGGCAATATCAATATCGGTATGGCGGCGGCATTGCCAAGTGGTAACCTTATTGTACCGGTAATTAAAAATGCCGACAACTACAATTTAGTAGGCCTCACCAAACAGGTGAACGATTTGGCCAACCGTGCTCGTCAAAATAAATTGAGTCCCGACGAAATTCAGGGAGGAACCTACACCCTAACTAATGTGGGTACCTTCGGGAACGTAATGGGAACCCCAATTATAAATCAACCGCAGGTGGCCATTATGGCGGCCGGAGCGATAGTTAAAAAGCCTGCAGTGGTGGAAACACCCGAAGGAGATATGATCGCCATTCGCCATAAAATGTTCTTAAGTCATAGTTACGACCATCGCGTGGTTGACGGTGCTTTAGGAGGTATGTTTGTGCGTAGGGTGGCTGATTATCTTGAGCAGTTTGACCCTAACCGCGAAATTTAAAGATGGATTTAAACCTCAAACGACCCATTTGCTTCTTTGATCTGGAAGCCACCGGAACTTCGGTAACCAATGATCGCATTGTAGAGATAAGCGTTTTAAAAGTTTATCCCAATGGAAATCGGGAAAGCCGCACTTGGTTGGTAAACCCCGAAATGCAAATGTCGGATGAGGTGATTGCCATCCACGGGATTACCAACGAAAAGGTGGCCCAAGAACCCACCTTTAAGGAATTGGCCCACCGGGTACACGAGCTTATTAAAGACTCGGATTTGGGGGGCTATAATTCCAATCGCTACGATATTCCCTTACTCGTGGAGGAGTTTCTACGCGCGGGTATTGACTTCGATTTAGGTAAACGTGTGGCGGTGGACGTGCAAAACATCTTCCATAAAAAGGAGCAACGTACGCTTAGTGCAGCCTATAAATTTTACTGCGGTAAAGACCTAGAGAATGCCCATTCGGCCGAAGCAGATACCCTAGCGACCTATGAAATCTTGATGAGTCAGTTGGATCGCTATTCGGATCTGGAAAATGATATGGACTTTCTGGCGGACTACAGTAATCGTTTCAAGGCGGCCGACTTTGCAGGCTTTATTGTTTACAATGAAGATAAAGTGGAGTGCTTTAGCTTTGGTAAGTATCGCGGTCAACCGGTAGAGGAAGTCCTAGAGCGTGATCCAGGTTATTATGGTTGGGTTCAAAATGCCGACTTTCCCCGTTACACCAAAAAGGTCCTAACAGCAATTAAACTTCGAAAGTTACAATCGTGAAGATCATCTGTATCGGTCGAAATTATGCAGATCATGCCAAAGAACTTAATAACCAAGTTCCGGCAGAACCGGTGGTGTTTTTAAAACCGGACAGTGCGATACTTCCTAAGGGAAATGCATTTTTCATTCCCGATTTTAGCCAGAATCTCCAGCATGAACTGGAAATTGTGATTCGCATCGATCGTTTGGGGAAACACATCGAAGAAAAATTTGCGCATCGTTATTACCAAGAGTTTACCTTGGGTCTCGATTTTACGGCCCGAGACTTACAAAGTAAATTAAAAGAGAAAGGATTGCCTTGGGAAAAGGCCAAAGCTTTTGATGGTTCGGCCTTTATCGGACCTTGGCTAAATAAAGAGGAATACGATCTCAATAATCTAAACTTCAGTCTTTTAAAGAATGGGGAGACCGTGCAAAAAGGGAATAGTAAGGATATGCTGTTCTCCGTCGACCGGATCATCGCCGAAGTATCTAAATACTTCACTTTAAAGATTGGTGATCTTATCTTTACCGGCACTCCAGCTGGCGTAGGGGCGGTGCAAACCAACGACTTACTGGATTTACATCTGGAAGGCAAAAGTATTGCCCAATTGCGCGTTAAATAAAAAAAACGCGCAAAGAATAATTACCAAATTGTTAATCGTACTGTCTTATTATATTTGTGCATCTTCAAAACTGCACAAATACTACCTTTTATGAAGAAGTGGTTACTTCTCTCTCTGGGAACAATGCTAAGCGTAAGCTTAACAGCCCAAGTTGATACTCTGTTTATTGAAACATTTGACCCTGGTGATTCCATCACAACTTTATCGTTGGGAACGGCTACCACTACTTGGAAAGACACTAATAATGTCTCCATTAGTGGTTCGGGATCTTACCATGGTAAGGTTCAGGCACCGGCAACCGGGTCTAACAGTTCCGAAGTAGTTTTCCGAACAAACTCCTTTAGCACCGTAGGGAAGTCCTTCGTGTTTTTAGAGTTTTATCACATCGCCAAGATCAATCAGGTTAACTCGGGATTGATTCGTATTTCTACCGATGGCGGTACCACATGGACCACCTTAAACAACAACAACGCGATTTACTTGGGTAGCAGTAACTGGCGTTCCTCTTCCAACTTCCAGGAAGCATCGTATAATATCCCCAATCAGGGAATCAACCATTGGTTTGCAGGAACCGATCCTCCCGTAGCGAACTCTTGGTGGCAGTTCGAGAAGTTCGATATCTCCAACTTAGCAACTGGACCTACAGGTGCCGGTTTTGCGAACGTGCAAATTGAATTCTCTTGTTTTGAAGTGCTAAACCCTAACCTGACTGGCCGAAGCTACGGTGCTGGTTGGTGGGTAGATAATTTGGTGGTAACCGGTTCAAACTGTGAGCTGTTCCCACCTTTATTCCATTTTAACTATACCCCAATTCCTTGTTTCCCTGTTCGTCCAACCGGCGCGATCACCCAGGAGCCGAATAACAACTATAAAGTAGGTGCTCGGGTAACCGATACGGTTCCTGGTGGAGCCAGCAACCCAACTTGGGTGAGTGGCATCGACAGTGTAACTGTTTTCTATCGAATCATCAATTCCTCTGGAACTGGGGCATGGCAAAACTTTAACTTAGGTCTTACTAGTGCTCCTAACTTTGAGTACCAAGGGACTTTCCAAAATATTCAATTGGGCGATACGGTTCAGTATTACTTCCGTGCTTGGGATTTAGCTTGCCCTAATACCACGCGATTCCCCGATTCCTTAGCCAATCCCCAAAACGCCTATATCAAATTCTGGCCACAGCAAGGCTTACCCTTTAAATGTGGTGCCCCCGATTGTGGTACATTACCAGGAACCATCAGTAGCTTCCCTTGGGTGGAAAACTTCGAAGGTCCTCAATGGGTAGCCGGCTCCGGTTTAGGAGATATGGGAACAGGTCACCGTGGTAATTTCCCTAATGAGCAATCAGGTATGAACTATTGGAATGTTCAGCCACCTGAGAATACCGCGGGCTACGCCTGGAGTATTCGTACTGGCCCGACTGGTACACCATTTACCGGTCCTAATGGTAACCATACCCCTAATGGCGCGAAGTATCTTTACGCCGAAGGTTCTCAGGGTAACCAAAACACTACTACTACCTTAATTACGCCTTGTATCGACCTTACCAATGTTACCAAGTGCTACGCCTTAGAATTTTACTATCATTTCTTTGGTGAAGACATGGGAACTATGCGTATTGACGTGGATACAGGTACCAATAACCCGGCTTGGTATAACGGTTATTACTTTATTCGTAAAGAACAGCAAAAAGCACAAGCCGATCCTTGGGAACGTGCTTTAGTGCCCATTAAGGAATTTAATGGTCAGTTTATCCGCTTGCGTTTCCTATCTGCGAAGCAAACTCCTAAGACAGGTGCTGCAGCTCGTGCTGATATGGCCATTGATGACCTTAGAATTTTCGAACCTACCCCGGTTGATGCCGAAATTCTAGAGGTAACGGCACCGGTAGAAGGTCTTTGTTCTTACTCTGGTTCGGAAACCATCGAAGTTATTATCCGCAATAACGGTTGCGATAGTTTAACCAGCTTGCCCTTACAAATTCAAACCAATACCGGAGCGGTTCAGAATGAAACGGCGACGCTGGCCTTAGGAACCGGTGATACGGTTACCTATACCTTAAGTACTACCGCGAATATGGCGGCTTTAGGAACCTATAATGTTAAGGTTTGGGCCAATCATCCAATGGATACCATTCCAGATAATGATACAGCGGTTAGCGCCACCATCAATCACGTGGCGGGTTATTCCAGCTTCCCATTAGTGATGGACTTTGAGAATGCCACTCCTAATACTTCCCAAACAGGTACTACCTTATTTACTACCGAAACAGGTCTCGACCCTGGTTATGTTTGGAAGGTAGGTAGTGGATACACCTTTACCCGTGGCACGGGACCTAAATACGGTCACCACCAAAAAGGACAATACTTCTACACCGAAGCAACCGGCAGTACCGGGGATGTTTCGACCTATATGGTGACTACCCAGTGTATGGATTTCGCGGGAATGAACAATGTTACCCTCGACTTCTACTACCATATGGTTGGTGCTAATGCTGACGATATCGAAATTGAAGTAAATGAGCCTGGGGTGGATGCCCCCGATGTTTGGAACCCGGTTGCTGGTTCATTAGTAAACACTTATCCCGGAACGTATCCCCTAAGTAATTACGAGTACAAGCGTGTAAACCTTTCGGCCTACGCTAATAAGCAGATTAAACTGCGCGTTAAAGCAAGCCGTACCGGTGTGGGTGACTTAGCCGATATCGCCATTGATAAGGTGATGATTTACGATCGTATTGCTAACGACGTCGGGGTAGAGTTCATCGAATGGCCGAAATTAGCATGGCCAGCAGGAGTAGTATTGAACGGTCCTACCGAAGCGGTAGTGGTACGTAATTTTGGAACTACCAATGCTTCCAACGTTTCGGTTACCATGGCTATCACTCCTAAATGTGGGCCTACAGCAGGGGTTACCACAACCTATAATAGCACGGCTACGGCGACTATTCCAACTAATTCGGCGGTAAACTTTTCCATGCCAAATATCGACATTATCGTTCCGGAAGGTGATTGTGAAATTTGTGCTTACACTAGTTATACCAATGATACCCATACCTTCAATGATACGGTTTGTCGTTTGGTAGTTGGTCAAGGTACCTATGATCTCGATTTCTACGATGATTTTGATAATTGTAATTATGACGAATATGGCTTCTTTAGCTGGAGCTCCACAAATAACGCTTCTACCTATTTACAGTGGGAGCGGGGTCAAGTAGCTAATAACAGTCAGTTCTCTTCTTTACAGGCCAATGATAATATTTGGGCTACCGGTATCAGCACCGGCCACTTTATCGATGGCAAGCAAGAATTTCTAAGAACGCCTCAATTAGATGGATTCGATACAGTGGTTTCAGCTACGGTAGCTTTCTATCAAAACGTAGATATGGGTAGCTCAGCTGCTGGTGCCATCGAGGTAAACCTTAATGGACAATGGCGGGAGCTAGGAGGTAATCTAGCCACCTTCTCTAACATTGGTCAAAACTGGTATACTGGTTACTTTGGAACCATCCAGGGACCGGCTGGTACCGGAATTACCAAAGGTTGGACAGGTAGTTCGGTTAATGGCTCCAATCCTTCGGGATGGGCCTACTCGGTATTCCCAATTTCTCAGCTCAACTACGAGCCCAATATCTTGCAGTTCCGCTTCAAGTTTAGCTCTGTAGCAGGATCTAATACCTCTAGAACTTTAGAAGGCTGGGCAATTGATGATTTTGAATTCTACATTCCACCCCAGAACTCCGCTACTCCAGAGGATTACGTATTTGCGAATCCTTTACAGATTCCAACCTTCGCACAGCCTATTGATGTGCTGATCCGTAATACAGGGGCTAAGGTTTTGGATTCGAGTCAAGTGAAAGTACAGTGGTTCGATGATGTAAGCGGTTCGAATCTCGTTTGGGACGGTCCATGGGAAACTGCCGTTTCGCCACCCTTCTTTATCGAAGGAAGCCGCTTCCGTTACGATTATACCGACTCCATTCCTGGTGCGGTAGTGACTTCAGGATTGCACCAAATGTGCTTAATCACTCGTCGTCCAAATAATAAGATTGATAACCGTCAGTCGGATGATACGGTATGCTACCCAGTAGCGGTATTACCCGAATACGAGTTTAGCGTTGCGAACGGCGACACCAGTTACTGTAACGACTTTGAACTTGGAAATGGAGCCCTTCCTTTCATTGCCTTGAACACGCAAACGTATGCACGTGGACAATGGAGCTGGGAGCAAGGTACACCAACCCAATTCCCAGGTGCCTTTAGTGGTAATTCTTGTTGGATGACGGGCTTAGATAGCAACTATCGCTCTCGTGATCAATCAGGATTATTTAGTCCGGTGTTCGTTATTGATACTGGTACGGCCTATGAAATTAGCTTCATGCATAAATTCGAAACCGAGAAGTACCACGATGGTGGGGTAGTAGAAGTTACCCTAGATGGTGGTCGCTCTTGGCAAGTACTCGGTTTCGCCAATGAAACAAACTGGTATAATACCGAGTATGTTACCGCACTGGACATTATTAAGCCAGGTTGGACCGATACCGCTGACTGGGACACCGCTCGTTATGTATTCCAGTTTGATACTGCGGCTAACCGTGCTGTATTCCGCTTCCGTTTCGAAAGTGACTGGTCTATCCAAGACAAAGGCTGGGCAATTGATGACTTCTGTATGCAAACTACCAAAGAGAAGCCAACCTTCGTAATTGGTAGCAAAGAATACAATCCAGTTCCTGATTCCTACATCGGTGAATTGAGCCCGAACCCAAGTACTTCGGTTACCCACTTACCGGTCTTCAATGCACAAGCGAAAGACGTCCATGTGGATATTGTCAATGTCCTGGGACAACGGATGATGAGTAAAGACTATCACCTCGAAAGAGGTAGCGCCACGATGGTATTTGAAACCATCGAATACACCCCTGGTATTTACTTTATTAACTTAAGTATCGATGGGGAGCGCGTAACTCGTAAGCTTATCGTGAAATAAGTAAACGTTTAGACTATTATAGAAGCCGTCTCCAATAATTGGGGGCGGCTTTTTTTATTCCTGAGACTAGCCTAGGAGTTAAGTACTCCACCTAATGCAGTACTTCAGCTTTCCACTCGTGTTCATCGACCTTTTGTTGAAGAAGCAGCGACCTTATCTAGGAAGCAAAGGCTCGGAGATGCGCCATAAGATATCATGATCCAATTGAGAATAAGCGCTTTCATTTTGTCAGTTTGCTTTAGATTTAGGTGACTGATAGTCAGGGTTTAATGTTTTGTCCCGACAGCCCGTCAGCAATAAATATTCAAAAGCAGCTTGGAGCTTATTTTGCTATTAATCAGCAAAAATCTCTGAAATGGACCTCAGTAAATTCACTATAAAATCACAAAAGGCGGTGCAACAAGCGCAGGCCTTGAGTTTGGAGCTTGGACATCAAGCCATTCAAACCGGACACTTACTTAAAGGGATTAAACAAGCCGATGAAAACATTCTCTCTTTCTTTTTAAAGAAGATGAGTGTTAATGAGGAGGCGGTTTATTCGGCCTTGGAAGGAATCCTCAAATCTTATCCCAAAGTAGAGGGTGCGAATCAATACCTGGATCAAAATGCCAATCAGACGCTCCTAAGAGCCTTTAATAAAGCCCAAAAACTAAAGGATGAGTATGTTGCCTTGGAGCACCTAATTTTTGGTTTATTGGAAGGTAAGGACCCCGTAGCGCAAATGTTGAAGGACTCTGGTATGACGAAAGAGGGCTGGGACTTGGCTTTAAAAGACCTACGAAAAGGCAGTCAGTCGAATTCGGCCTCCTCGGAAGAGCAGTACAATGCGCTGGAGAAATACGCTAAGAATTTGAACGATTTGGCCGAAGCGGGTAAACTCGATCCCGTAATTGGTCGGGATGAAGAAATCCGCCGCGTACTGCAGATCTTATCGCGCCGTACCAAGAATAATCCCGTCTTAATAGGGGAGCCTGGTGTTGGTAAAACCGCTATCGCCGAGGGAATGGCGCATCGCATCATTAAAGGAGACGTTCCCGAAAACTTAAAGGATAAAAAAATTTACAGCCTCGACATGGGTGCCCTCTTAGCAGGGGCTAAGTACAAAGGGGAGTTTGAAGAACGACTTAAGGCGGTGGTAAAGGAAGTTACCGAAAGCGATGGCCACCTGGTTTTGTTTATTGATGAAATTCACACCCTAGTTGGCGCAGGTGGAGGAGAGGGCGCAATGGATGCCGCTAATATCCTAAAACCGGCACTGGCAAGAGGAGAACTCAGAGCGATAGGTGCGACCACCCTAAATGAATATCAAAAGTATTTTGAAAAGGACAAGGCCCTAGAACGCCGTTTCCAAAAGGTTATAGTTTCGGAGCCCGACACCGAATCCGCTATTTCCATCTTACGGGGAATTAAGGAACGCTACGAAACTCACCATAAGGTGCGTATTAAGGATGAAGCGATTATTGCTTCGGTGGAATTATCACAACGCTATATCTCCGATCGTTTTTTACCGGATAAGGCCATTGACCTCATTGATGAAGCAGCCTCGAAGTTGCGCATGGAAATCAACTCCAAGCCCGAGGAAATTGATATCCTCGACCGGAAAATCATGCAGTTGGAGATTGAACTAGAAGCCATAAAGCGGGAAGGAGATCCTAGCAAGCAAAAGGCCATCAAAGAAGATTTGGCTCAGCTTAATGAGGAGCGCGATGGATTAAGCGCTAAATGGAATTCTGAAAAATCGGTGGTGGAAGGAATCCAACAGGCCAAAGAGGAAATGGAGCAACTCAAACTCCAAGCCGAGCAGGCCGAGCGTGCCGGTAATTATGGGGAAGTAGCGGAAATCCGTTATGGTAAACTAAAGGAAGCCGAGCAAAGACTAAAAGACTTTGAGAGTCAGGCCGAAGATTTACAAAACGCCAATGCCCTAATTAAGGAGGAAGTGGAAGCGGAAGACATTGCCGATGTGGTAAGCCGCTGGACCGGAATCCCTATCAGCAAGATGTTGGAATCGGAGCGCAGTAAATTGCTGCGTTTAGAAGAGGAACTGCATAAACGTGTGGTCGGTCAGGAGGAAGCAATTATGGCCGTAAGTGACGCCGTGCGCCGCAGTCGCGCGGGTTTACAAGATCAAAATCGCCCTATTGGAAGCTTCATTTTCTTCGGTACTACGGGAGTTGGTAAAACAGAATTAGCGAAGGCTCTGGCCGAGTTTTTATTCGACGATGATAATGCCATGACCCGCATTGATATGAGCGAATACCAAGAGCGCCATTCGGTAAGCCGCTTAATTGGAGCACCTCCCGGTTATGTAGGCTATGATGAGGGCGGTCAGCTTACCGAAGCCGTACGTCGTAAACCCTACTCCGTGGTGCTTTTGGATGAAATCGAAAAGGCCCACCCTGATGTATTCAACATCTTACTACAAGTACTGGATGAAGGACGCCTAACGGACAATAAGGGCCGGGTAGCCAATTTTAGGAATACCATTATCATTATGACCTCCAATATGGGCTCGAACCTTATCATGGAGCGCTTTGCCGATATTACGGACGAGAATAAATATCAGGTGTATGAAGATACACGCAGCGAGTTGATGCAACTCTTAAGGCAAACGGTAAGACCGGAATTCTTAAATCGGATTGATGAAAGCATTATGTTCTTGCCTCTCGAAAAGAGTGACCTTAAGCAGATTGTGAGCCTGCAGTTAAACCGCGTAAAAGCGCAGTTGGAAGAGCAGAATATTACCTTAGAAGCCAGTCCCGCTGCCCTGCAGTACTTAGCCGATATTGGTTACGATCCGCAGTATGGTGGCCGACCCGTGAAGAGGGTAATCCAGAAACGCGTTTTAAACGAACTATCCAAGCGCATCTTGGCGGGTGAAGTAGAAAAAGACCAGGCCATCTTATTAGATATGGATGAGCAGGATAAACTGGTTTTCACCAATGCGACTATAGACTTGGATATCGACTAAGCAAGCGCTAATCCCAAATTCATTAAAAACAAAAAAGCCCGCTTGATTCAATTCAAGCGGGCTTTTTAAATATTTAGGGCTTTCTTATTCCTTAATCAAGCGGAAGGTCTTGCGGAAATCTGAATTTCCAATTTCCAATAGGTAAACCCCTGGAGCTTGGTCCTCAATATTGATTTCCATAGAATAGGTGTTGTGACTAGGCACCTTACCACTCCAAATTAGGGCTCCACTTAGGTCTGTAATTTGAATAGTGGTTTCCTCATCTAAAGGAAGTACACTACTCAATTGGAATACACCCTTACTTGGATTCGGGAATAATTTCAATCCACCAATTAAGTTTTCGCTAAGTCCAATACCGGATGAGTCTACCACGGAGAAGTCATCGATGGCAATGTCACTGCGGAAACCATCACCGGTTTTTCCACGGTAACGAAGCACTACCTTTTGACCGGCAAACTGGCTGAGATCGGTAGTTAGGGGCTCCCAATCAAAACTCTGATTTCCGATAAGTTGCGGTGAAACATCTAAATGCCAAACGCGGCCATCATATACATCTACCGAAAGGGTACCCATATTTAAACCGTACATATTGTAGTAAATCGTAGCATGCGGACGGAAGGTGTTGCTTAAGTCGATACAAGGACTTAAAACCATCGCCTCAGCGCTGTCACAATCTCCAGAAGCTTCCAGATAGAGGTATTTTCCATTGGAGTTTCCAGGGTTATAGTCGGTACTTGGACCAGTGGCCGAACTTGGCGTTGGCCCGCTGTTTATCCTCCAATCAATATCATCAGTGGCTCCATTTTGGAAGTTATGCCAACCGTCGGTGAGGAAACAATTGGTGCCGCCACAATTATCATTGGTGGAGCAGCTAATAAAGTTTTCAAAATCCTGACGGTAAGGAACGGTTTCTACTGATCCGCTACTTACAATTTTACGGGCGCCAGAGATAATAGTATCGTTAAAAGGGTTACCATCCGCAGCAGCATCAATCCAGAAGTAGTACTGCAAATTCACATTGTTTAGCAAGGTCAAACGACTTTGGAAATAATGATGAATCGTATCGCCGGGATTGATTGTGCGATTAATGGTTTCGGTAGTTATACCTGAGGCACCAAAACGTTGGAAGGAAACGTCAACCGAATTAATCGGGTTTGATCCGGTGTTCTTAATTAGGAATACCGGTAAATCGCTGTCGGTTCCTGCCACACAGTCTGGAATGTCTCCCGAGGCTGAAGTAACCGCTTCCAATTTCAAATCGGAAGGCACATTACAGTTAAAGATACCGGCTGGCTTCTCATAAGCAAAGGAGCGGAACCCAACTGAAGTATCATTAATTACAGCCGCTACGGAGAACCAATCAACTTGGGTGGGATTATGAGGCACCCAAGCTTCAGAAGTATCAACGTAAGCAATGGAATCCATGTACTTAGGACCTAATTTGTACACCACATAGCCGCTGGCCCCTTGAACATTATTCCAGTCTAAATGCACGCTATCCGGACAAGCTGCCAAAACATTAATAGCTCCTGGCGTTTGAACTACCGTCATCGGACCAACCTCAGCAGTATCAAAGGCAGAGGTAATGCGCAAGTAAACCTGATTACGAGGTAAGTTTGGCATGGTCCAATTGGTAAAGCGACCGGAAGTACTTCCCAGAGAGAACCAAGTCGATTTATTGTTTAAGCTAAACTCTACCGAGTAGGTGGTATTTTGAGGGGCATCCCAAGTAACGCGATGGGTGGAACCAGTGGCTAATCCCATACCCTCGCTAGGATAGGTAATAACTAGGTCATTGCTCTCATAATAGGCGATAACATGAAACTTTTGATCAACACCCACCGGTACATTGTAACCACGAACTTTAATCGTTGCCGCACCAGCAGCAGGATTATCAAGCGTTACTTGCTCAATATTGTTGAGCGAATCACGCTTGCGAACGGGAAGACTAGTAATCGCTGCAACATTATGACTAGGGTCCAATACCCAAGGTAGGTAAGTGGTATTGTTATAAGTTACTTCTAAGTCGAGGTCATTCACTAAATCGGCACCCGCACTAGGCGCGCTCTCACGATCCGACCAGATGATCATAAACTTAGCCTGCGCTGTATTTGCGGGAATATTGAAAGTAAAAGTGGCCGAATCTCCGCTGCTGATGCTATCGGTAGCGGTCCAGCCATTTTCGATAATCTCGTAAGAACGACGCACATTAATACGTCCGTAACCAAAGGTGAAATCCGGACCGGCATTTCCAAGGTCATCGGCACCGTTCATTAAAATTCCTTTGATCAAAGCCCCGTGAGGCTCCATGCCATTATTATGGTCTTTGTAAGCTTCCATTAAAACCGCAACACTACCGCTAACCCCTGGGCAGGCCATTGAGGTTCCGGTTTTGGTCGAATAGCTATTATCAGAACTTAAAGGCGCTCCAGCGGTAGAACGTACACTGGTACCCACCGCCGTAATATCGGGCTTAATCCGTCCGTCGGTCGCAGGACCCTTAGAACTCGAACCTGCGATGTTGTCGTTCTTATCATTATTACCCACGGTAATCACGTTTTTACCCATCTTATGACCACCAGTAATGGTTCCCCAGCCCGTGCCAGGAACGTAAGCATTGTTACAGGGCGATCCTCCATTGTTACCAGAAGAGAATACATGCACCATATTAGGATTGTCATAAGCGTCCTTATCAAGCGCTTGCGACCAAGTACTGTAGCCGCTATTACAACCATTGGAAAAGGAGTTGGAGGTAATCCGCGCACCAATCCCACTGTAAAGGGCATCCGCCTGATTTAAGGCTTGTGGGTAATTGTAATAGTATAAATCGGCCCCTGGAGCCATTCCCGCTTCGCGAGGATCCATATTACCAGCACCAAAAATGGTACCTGCAGTATGAAAACCATGATCGGTATTAGACGGAGAATTGTGCTGGTTGGTAAAACGACCTTTAAAATCGATATGCCCACCAATAAGACCCGCATCATTATGCGCCACGGTAATGCCGCTGCCATCGTATTGCAAGCCTCCATTGTAATTAGCTTGTTGTAGGGTGTTTACCCGATGTGAAATACGCGACTCCTCATTATCCATAATGGCGGGAGCCTCTTTCTCTTCCACGTACTCCACAAAGCCAAAGCTCAGGAGTTGGTCCATGTTTTCAGGATCTAAGACGATTTTAAAAACCCGGTCACCTTCTTTTTCTTCTAAAACCGGAATATTAGCCGCTTGTAAAGCCTGAGCAATATTGAGGTGACTAAGACCACGATGGTATTGCATTCTTAGGATTAGGCTCTGACCATCTTCGGCCCAAGCCCATTCGGGATAATCGTTGGTGTAAAGGGCCTTGGATAAGCGCCAGGCGTCCTTGATTTTTAATACCCGACCACCGGCACGCTCTAAATTGCGGCTGGCTTGTTCCAATTGCGCATTGGCCACTCGGGCAAAGGCCGCGTTACTTGGAATGTAATCTAAGGTTTGAAAGCCGTAAAAATCAGCTTGAATCCTTAAATCGGGATGTTGAATTAGTACATAACTGTAACCAGCGTACTGTAAGTTTCTACCTTCCGAAACCGCTTCGGCATCCACGGTTTCATTTACAAATAGAATTGGTTTCAATGAACTTTGGTTCTGGGACCATGCTAAATTGGCGCATAGAACCAGACCTAAGAGTAGCATTTTCTTCATTCGGAAAAATTTAGGGTGCGTAAATATAAGCCTTGAATTTTAACCTTTCCTTCACATTAAATAGAGATTTGAACAATTGTAATTACAGGGCTCTATTATATCAATATCTTATAAGTATGAACTAAAGCTATTTGTTCGGTATTATTAGTTTTGGAAACCCATTTTAATATTCTCCATGCGAAAAATACTCACGCTCCTATCTGTTCTAATCTTCAGCCTTTCGGCAGATGCACAGAGATCAAGCTCATCATCCATTCTCCATCGCGTGCAGCAGCTCCAAACCCCATTGCGGGTGCTTTATCTAGCAGCTCACCCCGATGATGAGAACACACGCATGATTGCTTGGTTGGCCAATGACATTGGTGCGGAAACTGCTTATCTAAGTTTAACCCGTGGCGATGGTGGACAAAATTTGATTGGTAAAGAATTAGGTGCGCAATTAGGGGTTTTGCGAACGCAAGAATTGATGCAGGCCCGTAAGATTGACGGTGGAAATCAATTCTTCTCCCGCGCGGTAGATTTCGGTTACAGTAAGAATCCCGAGGAAACTTTTACCCAATGGGATCGGGAGCAAGTGTTAAGTGATGCGATCCGTGTGATCCGTAAGTTTCGACCTCATATTATTATTACTCGTTTTCCACCGGATGCCAGAGCAGGGCACGGCCATCATACCGCGAGTGCCATGATTGCCTTAGAGGCATTTGATAAGGCGGCAGACCCCAAGGTTTTTCCTGACCAAGGGCTTGAACCCTGGCAAGTAGGTCGGATTTTTTGGAACCATAGTGCCTGGTGGGAACCTAAAATTGATAGCCTCGCCGCTAATGATCCTACTTATTCGGTGGTTGACGTAGGTACCTACCTGCCCGAGTTAGGACTCTCCTGCAATGAGCTAGCAAGCTATAGTCGCAGTCAGCATAAAAGTCAAGGGTTTGGTGTTTCCGTTGCCCGAGGTAGCCAAAAGGAATATCTAAAATTAATGAAGGGTAGCACGCCCGAGGGCAGTATCTTTTCCGGCTTACCGCTATCATGGACCGATTTAGGCCATCCAAAAATTAGTACCCTATTAAGTGAAATTGAACAAGACTTTAATCCACGAAAGCCCCACCTTTCGGTAGATGGGCTGCTCGAACTTTTAAATATGATGCGCGATTCTGAAGGGCTAGAAATGGAAATCTTGGCAGAGAAAATTCAATTGCTCCTTGCCGATTGCTTGGGCCTAAAGCTGGAGATGCTCGCCAATTCGGAGTATGCCACCGCTGGTCAAAAAGTAAGCTTCGAGGCCCGAATGATTCAGCGCAGTCCTTTGGAGGTGGAAGTGGAAGACCCACGCGTTTCATGGGGCAAACCCAATAGTACCGCAAAAAGCTTCGTGAGCTTAGCTGAAAATGATTTATCCCAGTATGATTTTGAAGTAGACTTACCCAATAAGCTAAGCTCTCAGCCTTATTGGCTAAAAAATCCTTATCAGGCCATGTTTAAGGTTTCCAATCCCCAATTAATTGGGCAGCCCGAGAATGATGCTGTTTTCGCCACTTCCGTAGAGGTTAAGATTGCGGGTAAAGGTAGTTTCCAATTAAAAGTTCCGGCTCGCTATAAATTTAGCGATCGGGTAGAGGGGGAAATTGAGCGTCCTTTAATGGTTGTTCCTAAGCTAACCGTGAGCACCGCCAATGCCAAGCTGTTTTTTAGAGAAGGCGCTAGTCAGGAAATAAGCCTCGACTTTAGAGCTTTTACTCCAGGCTCCTATACCATTGGTTTAGAAACGGAAGGCGATTGGAGTATCGAACCCGCCTTAATTAACCTTGAATTCGATCAGGCTGACCAGGTAAGGAGCGAACGAATTACCCTCCAGCGAAAAGCAGGCTCCAAGCGAAGCGAATTGATGATCTACCTAAGGGAAGAAACTCCTGAGGTTCCTGGTCAAACCTACCTATTAACGCCCCTGCAAACCTTGGTTGAAATAGACTACCCTCATATCGATAAACGGATGGTTTTAGAGGAGCCTAAGATTGATATGATTCCTTTAGACCTGGCGATAAAAGGGACCAAGGTGGCCTATATTGTTGGGGCGGGTGATAAGGTGCCCGAGGGTCTTATTCAAATGGGCTATCAGGTCGATTTTCTGGATGCTCAAAGCCTTCGAGAAACCGATTTGTCCCAGTATCAAGCCATCATATTAGGAATTCGCGCCTACAATACACAGGCCTGGCTTTTCGATCGTAAGGAGGAGCTGTTTAACTATGTGAAAGCGGGCGGAAATTTGATAGTTCAATACAACACCCGTTCGCGGAGCTTCCAAGGGGAAGATATTGCTCCTTATCCTTTTACCATTTCTCGCGAACGCGTTACCGAAGAGGTGGCGGAAGCCAAGTTTCTGCTTAAGAATCATCCGGTCTTAAATCAACCGAATACGCTTAGTAAGGCAGATTTCACGGGTTGGGTGCAGGAACGTGGTTTGTACTTTGCCAGTGAATGGGATTCCGCCTACGATGCGCCATTGGGCTGGCATGATAAAGGAGAGCCGGATCGCTTAGGCGGCTTATTAATCGCTAATTATGGCCAAGGGGCCTTTATGTATACCGGTATTTCCTTTTTCCGCGAATTACCGGCTGGGGTAACGGGTGCCTATCGACTCTTAGCAAATATGATATCTTACCAGCATGGAGGGCAATGATAAAATGAAGTGGCGGCAACTGTACAGCGCTGTCTTGATTTTCCTTTTCTTGCAAATCATTTTGTACTACCTCATCACCGCCTATTACGCCTAAATGAGCACCACAGACTGGATTGTACTCTTCGGAACTCTTTTTGCCATTGTGGCTTATGGTACTTGGCGTACCCGGAATTCTCGAAATTTAAACGATTACCTGCGGGGCGGCAATGAGATGAAATGGCTAACCATCGGCCTATCGGTTATGGCGACCCAAGCCAGTGCCATCACCTTTTTAAGCGCCCCGGGTTTGGGCTATGAGTCAGGCTTACGCTTCGTGCAATTTTATTTTGGACTGCCCCTGGCTTTGGTGATTATCTCCGCTTTTATTATTCCTATTTACTACCGCCTAAAAGTGTATACGGCCTATGAGTATTTGGAATCCCGTTTTGATCTAAAAACCCGATTACTGGCGGCTTTCTTGTTTTTAGTGCAACGCGGCTTAGCGGCAGGCTTAACCATTTTTGCGCCAGCTATAATCTTATCCACCATCCTCCATTGGAACTTGCAACTCACCATTCTGTTTGTAGGTTTTTTGGTGATTATTTATACCGTAACCGGAGGCAGTAAAGCGGTTAGTATTACCCAAAAACTCCAAATGGGAATCATCCTTTTGGGGATGGCCTTGGCCTTTGTTTTATTGATGATGCGCATCGGTGAGCACACCAGTATTGGTACGGCGCTCAAGGTGGCGGGCTCGGCTGGAAGAATGCAAATCTTAGACTTCGACTTTAGCCTTAATGAGCGCTACACGGTTTGGAGTGGATTAACCGGCGGTTTGTTTTTGGCTTTATCGTACTTCGGTACCGATCAAAGTCAGGTGCAACGGTATTTAAGCGGTAAGGATATACGTCAAAGTCGCTTAGGCTTGATGTTTAATGCCCTGCTTAAAATCCCCATGCAACTTTTTATCCTCTTTACGGGGGTATTGGTTTTTGTGTTCTACCTCTACATTAAGCCACCGGTATTTTTTAATGAGGTTGCTTTAAATCGTTTAAATGATACCGAGTATGCCGATGAGCTCAAGGATATTAAGGCTCGCTACAATCACAATTATTCCGAGTTACAAGCCGGTCGAGCCGAGTTTGAGCTCGCTATCGAAAGTGGCAGCTTCCGCCAAGAAGCCATTAGTGAGGAGGTGTTTTTAAAGCGCCTGGAAGAAGACCGTGCCTTAAGGACGGAAGTGAAAGAATTACTCTTAAAGGCCGACCCAAAGTTTAAGGTAAAGGATACCAATTATGTCTTTTTAAACTTTGTGATGGAGCACTTGCCGGCTGGGGTGGTGGGCTTAATTATCGCCTTGATTTTCTCGGCAGCAATGTCGAGCACCTCCAGCGAGCTAAATGCCTTGGCCACAACTACCTCTATTGATTTTTACAATCGTCTTTTTCACAAAGAAGCCAGCGAGGAAAGGCAATTATGGATTTCAAAATTGCTCACCATATTTTGGGGCCTATTGGCGATAGGCTTTGCCCTGGCCGCCAACCTCTTTGATAACCTCATTGAAATGGTGAATGTACTGGGCTCGCTTTTTTACGGAACCATTTTAGGTATTTTCCTGGTGGCTTTTTTCCTTAGAAAGATACGGGGTGGTAGTATTTTCTATGCGGCCTTAATTGGCGAAAGCGTGGTCTTACTCATCCACTTCGCGCAAGTTTACAAATGGCCTTTCTTGGGCAACCTGCAGGTGGAATATCTCTGGTACAATGTTATTGGCTGTGGTATCGTAGTCCTTTTTGCTTGGCTCTTCTCAGTACTACGTCCAAAGGCTTAAAGTCTTTCCCAAATTTGATCCGTAAATAAATTTGATCCGTCTCTAAAGTCGGCGCTTACTTTAAAGCCGTGTTTCTCGGCCAAGTCCTTTAAATCGGCTTTGCTGTACTTCCGCGAAGTTTCGGTGTGAATCGCTTCAAAGGCATTGATCGTAAAGCTTTCTTGGGCCGCTCCCAAGTGAATTTCCTGATCGGCTAAGGAAATGAGGAAAGAACGTGATTCTCCGGTATGCGGATCATAGGTATTGTAATGTCGAAATTTGCTGAGATCAAAGTTTCCATCCAGCTCCCGATTGATCCTTTTTAAGATATTGAAGTTAAAAGCCGCGGTAACCCCGCGCGAATCATTATAGGCACCGAGAATCAAATTAGGATTCTTTTTTAAGTCAACGCCAATGAGCAACTGATCACCTCGGCGTAAGCTGCTGCTCAGCTTATCCATAAACACATCCACATTATCTCGTCGGAAGTTTCCAATATTACTGCCTAAGAAAAGCAGCACTAGGGGCTGATCGGTTTGGGTACTAAGCTTTTGTAAAGCCTCAAAGTACTCCGCTTCCATACCTTCAAAAGCTAGGTCTGGCAATTTAGCTTTAAGGTTGGCCGCTAGGAGGTCGAGGGCATTACCCGAAATATCGATAGGATTGTAGGTGAAATTGCGTTTTTGCTTGATTAGCTCTTCTAAAAGGACCAAGGTTTTAACCCCGTCTCCGGCCCCGAGCTCGGCCAATCGGAAGCCTTCGGAAGGGAAGTGGTCGCAAATGGCCTTTCGATTAAGCTCAAAAACCTCGCGCTCGGCGCGACTGAGGTAATACTCCTCAAGGTTCATGATTTGCTGAAAAAGCCGATCGCCCGCTTCATCATAGAAGTATTTAGAAAGTAGGTATTTATCAGCGGCTCTTAAGCCCTGTACCGTATCATTTAGGAAGCTGTTCATTGGTTTATTTTTTGGCCAAACGAAGGCCGGTGAATTGCCAGCGAAAATGAGGATGGAAAAAATTACGGTAGCTCGGGCGGGCATGCCCTGTGGGGGTAACTACTGAGGCGCCACGAAGCACCATCTGGTTTACCATAAACTTTCCATTGTATTCCTTAGCAGGCCCAATATAAGGTTTGTATCCCGGATAGGGCAAATAAGCGCTTTCGGTCCATTCCCAACGCGCTCCCCAATCCAAAAACTCTTGGGCTGCTTCCCATTCCGCTTCGGTGGGCAATCTTTGACCCTTCCATTGGGCAAAGGCCCACGCTTCATAATAGCTGATATGCTTCACGGGCGCTTCTCGCTTAAGCTCTTGCATTCCAGCCAAAGTGAAGTTTTGCCAACGTCCTTCTTGCTTGCTCCAGTATAAGGGCGCTTCAATATTCTCCTTCTGTCGCCAGGCCCAGCCATCCGAATGCCACCATTGTGGGTTCTCATAGCCCCCCGCTTCCATAAACTCGAGCCATTCTTCATTTGTAATAAGCTGATTGGAAATTGCGAATGCTGGTAGGAACACTTTATGCCTGGGAGCTTCATTATCAAAATGAAAGCCCGCTCCTGAGTGCCCAATCTCGTATAAGCCTTCGGGCAGCTCAATCCATTTTTGAGGACCTTCTAGAACTTCATCTTCAGGAAACTGCGGGTCGTAAACTGGTGCATGGGCTTGCTGACCTAAGGCTTTTTTAAAATCAGTTAAAAAAAGCTCCTGGTGCTGCTGTTCATGGTTTAAGCCCAATTCGATGAAATCAAGCACCTCTTCCTTTAAACCTTCTTTTGCGAGCAGGTCCATCATGGCCGCATCTACATACTTACGGTAGTCGTGTATAAGCGCTAAAGCCGGGCGGGTTAAACTCGAACGTTCCTCCCGCGCCAGGCGATCACCTAAGGACTCGTAATAGGAGTTAAAGTAGTAACCAAATTTAGGATCAAATACCTGGTACTGGTTTAATTGATTTTTAAGGATAAAAGTTTCGAAAAACCAGGTGGTATGTCCGAGGTGCCATTTAGGGGGGCTGGCTTCGAAACTGCTCCGAGCCAAATAATCTTCAATACTTAGGGGCTCCATTAATCGGAGCGTTTGTTGGCGAATCTTTTGATATTGATCGCCTAAAATAGAATGTCGATTCAAGCAATATACTTTGCCTCTAAGGTAATTTCCCAATTCTGAACGACGAAAAAAAAGCGCCAAATAATTGACGCTTTTTCACTTTAATCTAATCCCCCTTTGATTTCATCATTGATTGAGATATCATTACTGGTATCCGTTACTATGGGTATAGGTTCGGGCTCTTGTTGTAAGACTTCACGATCGTCGTTTTTGGAGCAGGCCATTGCTAGAAGCGCAATCGCTGCTAAAGGAATCCATTTTTTCATCTTTATGCGTTTTAGTTTTCACTAAACTAGAACTTTGGACTCCTCTTTACTTGTCAGTTTTTGTGATTAAAGGCTTAAATTTCAGTTAAATACTTATGCGTATAGCTAATGCTCATCGCTCCTTCCCCCACCGCAGAAGCCACTCGATTCATCGCGCCCGAACGGACATCACCCGCGGCAAAAATGCCCGGAACCGAGGTTTCTAAGCTAAAAGGCAGTCGTTCTAAAGGCCATTGTTTTTGGGCCGCTTTATCTTGATTTAAACTCGTCCCGGTTTTAATAAAGCCTTTCTCATCTTTAATAATTTCCTCCGGTAGCCAATCGGTATAGGGCTTAGCGCCGATAAATATGAAAACCGCCGCGGCACTTTCTTCACGAATGTTTTGATCCTTATTATTTCGAATTTTTAGGCTGCTTAGCTGTTCTTCGCCTATCGCTTCTACAATTTCGCTAAAGGGTTCTACCTCAATATTGGGCGTAGCGGCAATTTGCTCAATTAGGTAGGCCGACATGGTACTGCTTAAATTGGCCCGACGAATTAATATATGTACCGATTGGGCAAAGCGCGAAAGGTACATCGCTGCCTGTCCGGCCGAGTTACCCCCACCAACAATATAAACCGGTCGATTTTCGCAAGCCGAAGCTTCGGTGCTGGCGGCACCATAATAAACCCCTCTGCCGGTTAAGGACTGAAGGCCTTTGGTTTCGAGTTGACGATAGTTTACTCCGGTTGAGATCACTAAAGACTTGGCGATGATTTCCTTGCCATCTTGTAGGCGGAGTACTTTTTGATGATCGGCGATTTGGATTCCCGCAACCTCGGCAGGGGTAAGGAATTCGGCGCCAAGGCGACTGGCCTGACTTAAAGCGCGGCGAGCTAAATCGGAACCGCTTAAGCCATTGGGAAAACCCAGGTAGTTCTCAATGCGGGAACTCGTTCCCGCTTGACCACCGGGAGCATGTTTTTCTACCAAAAGGGTTTTTAAGCCTTCACTGGCCCCATAAACCGCTGCCGCTAGTCCCGCTGGACCAGCACCAATAATCACCGTATCGTAAAGCTCCGCTTTGGCGGTGGTAGGTAAGCCTAACTTATTGGCTACTTCCACCTTTTGCGGCCGTCGAAGTATACTTCCATCCTCCAAGATTAAAGCGGGTAAATCTTCTACCCCCAATTGGTTTTCCTGCATGAGGATTTGAGCATCTTTATCCTGGTCGGCATCAAGCCAGCGATAGGGGAAAAGGTTTCCGGCTAGGTAGTCTTTTAATTCATGACTAAGCTGGGCATATTGAAAACCGATCATTCGAAGGCCCTGGAAAAGCGGACGGTGACTCGCGTGCCAATCATCTAAAAGGTCATCAATAACCGGGTATAGCTTTTCCTCGGGCGGGTCCCAAGGCTTTAGCAAGTAATGGTCGAGCTGCACCTCATTAATCGCCTGAATGGCCGCCTGGGTATCGGAGTAGGCGGTAAGTAGTACGCGCTTTGCTTTTGGGAATATAGTTTTCGCCTCATTTAAGAAGCTAACCCCATCCAGCTCCGGCATTCGTTGATCACTCAAAAAGAGCGCTATTTCGGCATTCTGATTTTTGAGTTCCCTTAAAGCTTCGCGTGCTTCTTTAGGATTATCCGTAGAGATGATACGATACTCCTCACGGTATTTTTTGCGTAGATCCGAACGAATGGCCCTTAAAACCTGTGGGTCATCATCAATCGTAAATATGATTGGTTTAACTTGTTTCATGCTGTGCTTGGTAAACAGATGCTAAATATGGTAGGGTTTTGAGCCGATTCCAGCTCCAGTTTGCCCCCGTGTTGTTCTATTATTCGGCGCGAAATTTCCAATCCCATGCCGCTGCCTTCACCCACTCCCTTGGTGGTGAAAAAAGGGTCGAAGATTAAAGCCTTCAAATCATCCGGTATCCCGGGGCCATTATCTTCAATCTTTACAAAAGCATTGTCGCGTTGCATAAAGATGCTGATTTTGATCTGGGGATGCTCCACTTCCTTTAAGGCGTCGATCGCATTATCAATGAGATTGGTGAACACTTGATTAACCTGCCCAACTCTTAAAGGGATTTTGGCTAGGTCGGTGGGGAAGTCTTTTTGTAAATCAATATTATGCTTGCGTAATTTATGATCCAGAATTTTTAAGGTGGAGTTTAGGCAGGAAGTTAAACTGGCCATGCCTTTATCCTGAGCCTGGTCCATATGGGTGAAGCTTTTAATACTGCCTACTAATTCGGAGATACGCTCCGCAGCCGTAGCCACATCTTCATAAAGTGAAGCTTGACGTAGTAAGGCACTGAGCAAATCTAAAATGGGCTTTCGCTCGGCAAGGGGACAAGCTTGCATAAAAGCATCAAAATGCTGAGGGCTCAATTTTTTGGAAACTAAATATTCAATCAGGGCATCACCATCTTCATAGCCTTGATCTTCAAAGTAATCCAACCAATCATCTTCTTGCTCTTGTTGTTCCAAAATACCCCAGTTACTTTCTTCCGCCTGAAGTATTTCCGCCGATAGTTGTTGTATCCATCGAAGGGCTTCCAAGGGCTGATTGCCTTTAAGAAGCTCTTGCCATAAAAGCAGATTCTCCTTTTGATTTTCGCTTAAGACTTTAGCGCTGCGGCCAATGGCAGCGGTGGGATTATTAAGCTCATGCGCTAAACCGGCCGATAGCTTACCTAAGCTCACCATCCTTTCGTTTTGCTGCTGTAGGGTGGTGAAATTCCGCACCCTCCCGGTCATGAAGTGTACCAGGCTTTCGGTGAGTTCGTAGTTGTTTTGAATCAGCTCGCGCATGGCGGAGCGCGGAAACTGCAAGGCCCAGCTTTCTTCGGTGGCAATGGCATTAGCCCGAGCCTTTTCCATGCGGGAGAAGGGCAATAGGCCAGTAATATCTCCGCCATTCAGTTCGGCAATGAAGTTGGTGTTGCCTTGGCGCTGAATGTAAATCTTAAAATGTCCCTCTAAAACGAAGGTCATATTATCGGCTGCTTCCTCTGCCTTAAAAAGGTAAGAATCGAGGGGGTAATGCCTTATTTCACTGCGGTCTAGTATAAACTGAATTTGCTCAAGAGGCAGGCCCTGTAAAGCGTCGAAGGCTTTTTGAAAGTCTTCCGCTTGAATTTTTCTTTGCATCTTCTAATTAAAGAAAAACTGCCCAGATGTCCTAAAACTGCACGATGATACCCAAAGAGGGAATTCGGGTGCCATTGCCATTTTCCAAAAGCTTGGTGTCATAGCGTTGTAGGGAAGGAGCATCATTCGGGTTAAGGATGATAGGATTCCCTTGGTCATCCCGATTTAAAGCCAATAAAGGCTCCCCATCAACACTTTGTCCTAATAGGTTTTGCACATCAAAATAGAGGTTTAAGGACCAAGCTTCGAAGAACCATTTTTTATCGATTCGGATGTTTACTCGATTGAAATTATCAAAGCGTTCCTCATTCAATCGACTCCAATCCGGCAGGCCTCTGCGATTTACATTATACACTTGTACCAAGGAGCTCGTGGCGATATCGGTAGGCGTGTAAGGGGCGCCACCTAAGAATTGATACTGTACCCCTAGCTCCCAATTCTTACCGAATTTCTTTCCTCCGGTAAGGGTAATTATATTTTGATTGTCCCAAGAAGAAGGCACCAGATCCCCATTGGCATCTTCAAACTCCGATTTCACCAAGGTATAGGCCAAGGTGCCAAACCAGCCATCATAAAGTTTTTGCTGGTAAAGGAATTCAATTCCACGCGCCCGTCCGCGAGCCGAAGAAACAGCGGGCTCATTGCCAATAACTCCAAAATCACTTCCCAAATTGGCCAAGGTGATGCCTCGCTCCGTTAGGAAGGGGTAGTTGTCGTAAATCTTATAGAATCCTTCTACGCTAATTTTAGCATTAAAGGGCAGGTAATAAGCGAAACCAGCCACCAAATGCTGGGTAGAGATGTATTCTAAATCCTCATTAACCAAAGTGCCCGCGGTATCTCTAAAACCAAGAGTTGTGTATGGAGGAAGCTGGTTATAAATGGAGTAATTTGCCGTTAAGCTCCAATCGGAATTGATATTATAGGTCAGGGCAATTTTTGGCGAAAGCTGATTGAGGGGATTGGCGGTTTGCGCATTAAAGGTATTACCATCTAGGCGCAAGCCTAAGTTTAAATTGAGCTTCTCATCAAAGAAACTCCGATTGGCATTGCTAAATACAAAGTATTGGAATAATCGCAAGTCGGTTTCGTAGTTCCGAGGTGCTGCTCCAGGTGCCACACGTAAATCGAGCTCGGAAGTAATGTATTTCACCTCTTCAAAACCAAAGCCATTGGTTAAACGCCAGCCGCCACTACGACGAAAGTTCTCGATTCGGAGTTTGTTTTCAATTTCGCGACTCTGGTAATCTAATAGCTGCTGACCGTTTTCTTCATCATTGTTTTCAAACTTAAAGGCAGTATTGTTAAGCATGAATCGACTGAGGATGAAGTTGGTGTAAGAGTTTTCGCCAAAGTGAGTAAACTTGGCGCCTACGCTGTAATTCCATTGTTCGTTAACCGGTAAAAAGGCCAATTGAAATTGCTGCACCTCCGTTTCATTAGCTTCGAGGTTTAGTTTAAACTGGTCGATGGCCCCTAAGCCAATCAAGGTCAATTGGTTTTTATCGTCAAACTTATGTTTGATTTTATACTGAAAATCGTTGTAGGTGGGGAGGAAAGGGAGCTCTAAAACCGAGAATAGAAACTGCAAGTAAGATCTACGGGCTGAAGCCAAAAAGGTGGTTTTCTCGTTAATGGGCCCCTCCAAAGTTAAGCCTACCTCCGAGGCCCCAACCTGGAAGATTCCGCCAATTTTATCACTACGACCATCTTTAAGTTTGATGTCAAGCACGGAGCTCAAAGCATTGGCCTTTTCCATCGGGAAGCCAGAGGTGTATAAATCCACCTCACGGATGAAGTTCACGTTTAACAATCCCACCGGACCACCGGAGCTTCCTTGGGTAGCAAAGTGGTTGATGGAAGGAATTTCGATACCATCTAAAAAAAAGCTATTCTCATTTGGAGCCCCGCCTCGGATAATGATGTCGTTCCTGAAATTGGGGGTAGAAGCTACCCCGGGTAAAGATTGAATCACCAAGGAAATATCCTGGTTACCGCCGGGGTTTCGTTGAATCTCATTAATACCCAGGGTACTAACTGAAACCGGGTTTTCCACCTTACGCGTGATGCGATCTTGGGCGGTTACTTCTACTTCGGCTAGGGTCTGACTGCTTTCACTCAGGGCAAAGTCAATAACTACAGGGCGAGAAGGACTTACCTGAACCTCATATTCGGTTCGATTGGTATAGCCCACAAAGGAAGCAGTTACATTATAAAGCCCAGGCTCCAGTTCCAAAGTGTAATTCCCGTCGATATCGGTGGTTGTTCCGGTAGTTGTGCCCTCGATAAAAACATTGGCAAAGGGTAGGGCTTCGTTATTTATTTCGTCGTATACCCGACCTTTTATAATTCCTTTTTGAGCGAAAGTGCTTAGGCTCAATAGACTAAGGCCGCAGAGTAGAAGGGAGCGTAAATTCAATTTTCTGTTCTTTTTGTTGATGAGGACAAGCAAAAAACCCCGACGGAGCGTCAGGGTTCATGAACAATGCTATTTTTTTGCTTAAAGTTTAGGGTAATACACCTTGGTGAGCCATTTACTGGTATCCGGTTGTTCTGCTGGATCGGTAACATAAAACTCAATTCCAATCGGCGCGAGCTGCACCTCGTTATTCTTAGCGTACTCTTCAATAAGCACGTGGGCCTGACCTACCAAGGAATAGGGTCCGTAAAAATCCACTTCCAAACCTTCGCTCTTACTTAAGATGCGACGGTTTACTTCGCCCTCGGTTTCAATTCTTGTGGTATCTACGGGAATGCAAAATTCGATATCGGCCTGACGGGTTTCTTCGTTCCATTCGTGATAAATAGCGAAGGGTGTTCCGGCGATTACCGAATCCGCCTTTTTACCTAGCATGAGCAATATCTTACCATAATTACGGGCGTAAAGCGCGGAGCCTTCATCGGCCAAACGCGTCATGTTTACGTTTTCGCGAACGCTTAGGTAAATGATGGAATCTTTTTCAACCGTGTTTACCGGACGTTCAATAAACTCACTTTTCTGACTTTCTACCAGATATTTAAGATTGGAAAGTCCGGTTTCATAATCCGGTCCAATGGCACCATCCATAAATAAGCCCATAATGCGCAAGAAAAAGGGAAGATCCCCGCGTAGGCCCCAGGTTACTTCCGTTCTGTTTTCGCCAGTATTGTTGAAATACCAATAGCCATTGGCAGCCCCTTCTCCCTCAATGTTGAGGGTGGTGTAAATGGTATCCATATCAATAACCTTTTTGATTTGCTGGTTACCGCCTTTTGAGATATCGGAAGTCCAGCTAAAGCTTGCTCCTTCTCCCTCGGTATCGCCAGAGTAGCGAATCACCATTGTACTATCCTTAGCTTGCCAGGGAGACCACGCTTCCCAGTTTCTAAAATCATTCACTTGCACAAAAACGGCGCGACGAGCACTGTTGATATTGATCGTCCGCGATACATCGTAAGTGGATGATAGGAATAAAGAAATTAAAAGGTAGAGGCCAATAAGAACTCCAAGAACAATTAAAACAATCTTTAAAATGCGCATGTAGGCTGGTATTTTTAAGATTGGCAATTTAGAAAATTGGAACTTACCTGTACTTATTTGAACAGCACACTTGTTAATTTTTTACACAATACTGGGCTGATTTGGCTAGGATACACGCCTGAAAAAGAAATACCTTTGCCGCATGCAAGAAAAGATACTGATTCTCGATTGTGGTTCCCAGTACACACAGTTAATTGCCCGCCGAGTTAGGGAGTTAAATGTGTATTGTGAAATCCATCCTTACAATAGCATTCCCGAGGTAGATGCGAGTGTTAAAGGTCTCATTATAAGTGGAAGCCCTTTTTCGGTTAATGATAGCGAGGCCCCACAAATTGATTTAACTTCTTTCCGTAAGAAGATGCCGGTTCTTGGTGTTTGCTACGGTGCCCAGTACTTAGCCAAATTAGATGGCGGTCGGGTAGAAGCCTCCGAAACCAGGGAATATGGTCGTGCCCATTTAGAAGAAATGCAAGGGGATGCCTCTCTGATGAAGGGTATGCCCGAAAACTCTCAGGTTTGGATGAGTCATGGCGATACGATATTAAAAACGCCGGAAACCTTCGAAATTATAGCCAGTACCCGCGATGTAAGAGTGGCGGCTTATCATATTAAAGGGGAGCAAACCTTTGGAATCCAGTTTCACCCCGAGGTATATCATAGTACCGATGGTTTACACCTCTTGCGAAACTTCCTCGTAGATATTTGCGGCTGTAGCCAAGATTGGACCCCTATTTCCTTTGTGGAGGATAGCATTAATCAAATGCGCGAAAAGCTAGGGTCAGACCAAGTGGTTTTGGGCCTAAGTGGTGGGGTGGACAGCACCGTAACCGCAGTTCTATTATCAGAAGCAATTGGCGATAACCTACACTGCATCTTTGTGAATAATGGTCTTTTACGTAAGAATGAATTCGAGAGCGTATTGGATCAGTATAAAGGCATGGGCCTTAACGTAAAAGGGGTGGATGCCAGCGATCGTTTTATGGAGGCCTTAGCGGGCGAAAGCGATCCCGAGCGAAAGCGCAAAATCATTGGCCGCGTATTTATTGAGGTTTTTGATGATGAAGCCAATGCTATTAAGAATGTTAAGTGGCTCGCTCAAGGAACGATTTACCCTGATGTTATCGAATCGGTTTCGGTAAAAGGTCCATCGGCTACCATTAAATCGCATCATAATGTGGGGGGCTTACCCGACTTTATGAAGTTAAAAGTGGTGGAGCCTATGAATACCTTATTTAAAGATGAGGTACGTAGAGTAGGAGCGGCTTTGGGAATTCATCCCGACTTGCTAGGTCGTCATCCTTTCCCAGGTCCAGGATTGGCCATTCGTATTTTAGGTGATATTACACCGGAGAAAGTGCGGATCCTGCAAGAGGTAGACGCCCTGTTTATTAACGGCTTACGCGAGCATGGGCTGTACGATTCTGTATGGCAAGCTGGCGCAATTTTATTACCAGTGCAATCGGTAGGTGTAATGGGCGATGAGCGTACTTACGAACAGGTAGTAGCTTTGCGGGCCGTGGAAAGTACGGATGGCATGACTGCAGATTGGGTACATTTGCCTTATGCCTTCCTTGCGGAGGTGTCAAACAAAATAATTAACCGGGTAAAAGGCGTTAACCGTGTGGTGTACGACATTAGTTCCAAACCACCGGCCACAATCGAATGGGAATAAGAATTAGGAAACACTTTAGTATTATCTTTTTCATCCTTTTGTTTTCAGGCTCTGCCTGGGCGCAAGGGGAGGCACGTATTCACGTTGTACAACCGAAGGAAACCTTATACGGTATCTCCAGGATGTACAACTTCACCATCGACGACTTAATTTATTTTAATCCAGATTTACGCGATCACGAGCTTAAAGAGGGAATGAAATTGGTTATTCCTAGCGACGACCGGATTAATGCGATTAAAGAGGAACGTCGCAGGGCCATTGAGGATAGTATCAAATATACCTTCCATAAGGTGGTTCAAGGGGAAACGCTCTATTCCATCAAAACCAAATACGGAATTAGCATCCCTACCTTAAGGGAACTCAATCCTACCTTAGAAGAACAGGGTGGTCTAAAAACCGGTCAAATTCTCCGTATCCCCAGGGATCCCGAAAATCACAGCGAGTTCCAGGTAGAAACTGCCGCACTCGATACAGGCACCTTTAAGCTGGACGCCAATTGGTTTTATCATAAAATTCAAAAGCAAGAAACAGCCTATTCTCTTAGTAAGCGCTATAAAATAAGTTTAGATAGTCTCTACCTGCTAAATCCACGGGCAAGTGATGGATTGCGTATTGGGCAGTGGTTAAAGCTTCCCCGTAATCGGAAGGAGATGCGGCCCACCTTGGTAGAACCCAATTTACCGGAAGTAACGGGCAAGGGAAAAAAGGCCAAGCAACAGCGCAAGGAAATTGCGGAAATAAAAAATACGGTCGATACCACCTACGTGGAAGGTGATATAGCCAATAGCGACTATTTTCTTTATAAGGTGAAAAGTGGCGATACCTTCTTTAGTTTGAAGCAACGCTACGATGCCACCCAAGAAGAGTTGTTAGCCCTAAACAAGGAATTGAAAAAGGGCCTGGTGGTAGGTAAATACATTGTGGTTCCTAAAAAAAGCAATTCCAAGGAGCTATCCTGGCTCGAACGCCTAGTAGCCGAGAAGGAAGCAGAGCGGCAGGCCCAAGAAGTAGATCCAGCGGTGCAGCGAAACAAAGAATTGCTTAATACGCCCAAAACAATTGAGCCCGAGCCTACCCGAGATACGACCCTAATCGATATTAATAAGCAGTACCGTATTGCGATGGTACTACCTTTCCGCAGTGGCATGTATTCGGATACCCTAGGGGTAAGTGGCTTTAAGCCCCACCGCGATACAGAAATGGCCATGCAGTATTATTTAGGCTTTTTAATGGCGGCCGATTCCATCCGAGCGATGGGAATGGATCTAAAAATTAAGGTGTACGATAGTCAGGCCAACCAGCGCAAAATCCCATCTATTGCTAAAAGTATCGACTCTCTAGCAGCCGATTTAGTGGTAGGTCCCGCTTATGGTCGCTTGGTAGAGCGGATGGCCGATGAACTTAAGGACTCCGAAACTCCGGTAATTAGTCCCTTAAGTGCGGGCGTTGCTGTTAAAGGCCGTAAAAACTTATTCCAGGTTATTCCACCTACCGAGAGCCGCTATGCCCGCATTGCAGAACTCATCAACAATTACTACGGTGAGGCGAATTTGATTTTCGCGCATTGCGGTAGTGCAGAGGAGCAAAAGCAAGTGCAGCTCATTAAAGCTCATCTTAACCCTCGCTCCGAGGATTTCATAACTTCTATTGTGAGCTGTGAAGAGTTACAAAGCCGTTGGACCTTACGCGATCGCATGTCCAGTATCCAAGGTCAAAAATTAGTGGTTTTATTGGGCGACGATCCGGTGTTTTTAAGTGATATCATCAGCAAGCTATATGTAATGCGAGACACTTCTATTCAGGTGATTGGTAGTCCTCGTTTGCTTAATTATCCCACCATGGAGCTGAGTTACCTAAACGCTTTGAAATACCATACCTACGAGTTTAGAGATATTAACTATCAGGATAGTGCCACTCAGGCCTTCATTAAAAAGTTTAGAGCTGCCTATAATGCCGATCCGGTGGCTTTTGCATTCCAGGGCTATGATGCCGGACTTTACTTTTTACCCAAACTTTGGCGCTATGGCTATCAGTTCCCATACCACCTAAAAGAAGAGAAGCAAAGTAGCACCGGTTATTATTGGCAGCCCAGTGAAGATGGCGGTTGGGAGAACCACCACCTCTTTATGAGTCGAATGTTCGATTTCCGTCCAGAACGATTGGAAATGGAAGTCGGGACGACCAAAACCGCTGAAGGTTTAAGGGAGTAATAGCCTCAATAGCCTAGCGGTTATAGCATAGAAAAATCAGGACTCTAGATCAGGTCATCCTAATTTTAACTTGCTTCTTGATTTAGCATTAAGCCCAAAAAAGCCGAAGCTCCATTAATAGCCTCGGCTTTTTTATTTCCAAACCATGCCTTTTGGTAAAAGTGGAGCTTAAATTTCGCCGCCCCTTAAGTAAGAGCTAAACAAATCGGCAAAATTGAATCCTTCCTCTAGGCGTTCTTTGTTTAGGCGGGCGTGTTCGGCTAAAGCCCATAGCACAAGTTCCATTAAGAAGTACTGTTCTTTAGCGTCGGCTTTCGCCTGATGCGCTTCAATAAGTTGCTTTAAGGGTCCAATACCCTCTAATTCTGCGCGGTATTCCGAATCAGACCAATCGAAGAGCATGTCTAAGGTTTTACCTTGACCAAACCAATCGATTAAAGCCTTGTAGGGATTTTTAGCATCGCCAGATTTAAGGTCCTCTAAAGGAGGGAAGTACTCCGGAAAAATACTTTTAACGGCCGCACCAATGAGGTTTTCGGCTACGATGCCAGCGCCTTCTTGCTCGCCTTCATAAACCAATTCCACCTTGCCAGTGATGGCCGGAATAACCCCCATAAAGTCTAGTAAACGGACAGAAGTTTGCTTGGCACCAGAGAGCAAGGCCCGGCGCTCGGCGGTACTCACCAGGTTTTCTAAGGCGCTGATGCTTAATCGGGTACTTACGCCACTTTTCGCATCGATATACTCATTGTCTCGTGCTTCAAAGGCAATTTGCTCTAAAAGCTCAAGGGCTGGATCGGGAATGTAAACCAGCTCACTTTGGGCTTCGCGTAGCTTCGCTTCTTGCTCGGTAATCTTTCGGGCTGTTTTACGATCCTTAGGGTAATGGGTTAAAATCTGACTACCAATGCGATCCTTTAGGGGCGTTACAATCGAGCCCCGATTGGTATAGTCTTCGGGGTTGGCCGTAAATACAAACTGCAAGTCGAGGGGAAGACGCAGCTTAAAACCTCTAATCTGCACATCGCCTTCTTGCAAAATATTGAAAAGCGCCACCTGGATTCGTGCTTGCAAATCGGGCAGCTCATTAATAACGAAAATCGAACGATGCGCGCGAGGAATCATCCCAAAATGGATGCTGGCCTCATCCGCATAGGAGAGCTTCAGGTTCGCCGCTTTAATGGGATCAACATCACCTATAAGATCAGCAATGCTCACATCGGGGGTTGCCAATTTCTCAAAGTAGCGTTCTTCGCGATGAATCCATGTTACAGGACTATCATCTCCCTGCTCGGCAATAATTTGCTGCCCTTGTTTAGAAATGGGGTTTAGGGGGTCATCGTTTATTTCGCTCCCCTCAATAACCGGGATATACTCATCAAGTAAGGCGGTCATTTGGCGGGCCAATCGGGTTTTAGCCTGACCTCTTAACCCTAAAAAGTTGATATTATGACCAGCGAGCAAGGCCCTTTCTAAATCGGGAATAACGGAATTCTCATAACCGTGGATTCCGGTAAAGACCGTTTCACCCGCTTTTAGTTTTTGAACGAGGTTATCGCGAATTTCCGCTTTAATGCTTTTGCTTTTATACTTAGCCTTTTTGAGTTCGCCTAAGGTTTTAATTTTCGGGTAAGTCATTTTTAGTTTATTCTTCGCTTACGGTTGTTTTCATAATCTTGGAAAATAAAATCGCCTAAACCATTTAAACCGGTATAAAAGGCTTTGCCCTTATTGGCTTGGGTAAAATGCTCTACAAATTGCTGTAAGTAGGGATCTTGGGCAATCATAAAGGTGGTGATGGGAATGCCGGCTCTGCGACAAGCCGCCGCACGATTGTAGCATTTGCCAACGATATAATCATCTAAGCCAAAGCTATTTTTATAATACGTTCCATCGGGCTCATGCAGGCAACTGGGTTTACCATCGGTAATCATAAAGATTTGCTTATTGGCATTCTTCTTTTTACGCAGAATATCCATCGCCAAATCCAGTCCAGCTACGGTATTGGTATGATAAGGTCCCACTTTAAGGTAGGGGACTTCTTCCAGTTCAATGGTCCAGGCATCGTTACCAAACACCAAAATATCAAGCGTGTCTTTGGGATATCGCGATTTAATAAACTCGGCCAAAGCCAAGGCCACTCGTTTGGCTGGGGTAATCCGATCTTCATCGTATAAGATCATGGAGTGACTAATATCTATCATGAGCACGGTGCTGAGCTGGGCCTTGTGGAATTGTTCGTTTACCACAAGGTCGTCTTGCTGCATGGAAAAGTCATCGATACCACTGCGCTGAAAGGCATTCTTTACACTTTGCTGCATATCAATTTGCTCCAAGCTATCGCCAAACTGATAGGGGCGGTGATCACTACTCGACTCCTCGCCACTGCCGCTGTGCTTGGTTTGATGATTTCCCTTTTGAGACTTTTTTAGTTTCCCAAAAACTTGCTCTAAAGCGCGATTGCGAATGGAGCGCTCCGTTTTCGCGGTCATGCTCAATCCTCCCGGACCATCAGGTCCATCGATTTCTTCTCTCAGGTATCCCTTTTTCTTCAGGTCCTCAATAAAGTCATCGATGCTATAATCCTTAGTACTGAGCTGGTATTCCTGGTCTAAGGTACGCAGCCAATCTATGGCTTCATCTACGTCGCCACTGGTATGTAATAGTAATTCCTGAAAGACATTCAAGAGCTTTTCAAAAGTACTCTTAGCCTTTCCGGTGTAGGTAGAAAATCGCAGTCCTTGCATAAAGGGAAATTCTTTAAATAAACCCGCATATGCAAGGAAGGTTTGCTTCTTCTATTAATTAATAGAGCCCACCACTCGTTTCATGAAATTATTGAGCGCCTCTTTTTGGGGAGTCCCTTCTTTAACGCTTTTATGCACGTCCAAGGCTCCGTAAAAATTAGACATCAATTCACCAATTACCTCCAGTTCTTCGTCTTTAAGACCTTTGGCATCGGCCATATGCTCTAACAACTCGATGGTTTCGTGTACCCAATCTTCATCGTTAGCTTCAATAAATTCTAGGGCGTGTTTTATGATTGGTAGTCGCATGGTTTAAAATTTTTTCAAAAATAATATTTGTGAATACTATCGCTCTTTCAAAATGTATAGTTTATAACTATAAAATCATATTGTACCTTGTCCGCAAAAAGAGAAAATGGCACTAATCAGCAAGGTACAATATGTAGGCGCATTGCGCAATGAGGCCGAACACCTAGGTTCGGGAAATAAGATTTTAAGTGATGCCCCGCTCGACAATAATGGTAAAGGAGAAGCCTTTTCGCCCACTGATTTGGTGGCAACGGCCTTAGGGGCTTGTGCGCTAACGGTAATGGGCATTCGCGCACGCGCCGAGGGTTTCGATTTGGAGGAAACTTCCGTTTCGGTCGAAAAGGAAATGGCCAGCAATCCAAGAAGAATTGCGGCCATTAAACTTCATTTTAAACTCAAGGCGAACTGCTCCTCAAAGATGCAGAAGGTTTTAGAGGGTATTGGTCGAAATTGCCCGGTAGCAAAAAGCTTATCGCCCGAACTAAACCAAGAGCTGCATTTCGAATGGCACTAAAAATTTAGGGTACCAATAGGTTTTGATGGAGGATTTTACCGCCTTCTAATTGAATCTTCACTTGGTAAACGCCACTGCGTAAATCCCGCACAGAATAGCTATTCATGCGATGGTACTCCTTGAGGGTATTGCCGCGTAAATCATAGATCAGCACCTTCGCCACGGGAAGGCTACTTTCAATTCGAAATACTCCCTGACTGGGGTTAGGGTATAACTTCACGTTGCTTGCGGTCCTTTTTGGGAGGCCGATATTAAAGGCCTTGCGGTAGATGTCTCTAAAGGCCATTTGAGCAAACATATAGCCTCCCGCGTTCACAAATTTCACCACCGCATAAGTTCCAAATGGATCTTCGGGTAGATTTTGCGATTCAATCGTCCAGGTGCTTCCGGCATCGTTACTGTAAAATATTTCGCAAGTGGTACCGCTCCCTTTCGAACCGGGACCCATCCATACTTGATTGCCTTGGGCATAAATGCTGTTCACCCCCCGCGTGGCACCAAAACTTCCGGTACCTAATAGGTTTTGCAAGTATACGGTATCCCAATTGGCACCATTATCATTACTACGGCAAAGGATCCAATCGAGGTTAGCATCGCGCGTAGGCAGATAAATATAGGCCCCACTTTTATAGATGATTCCCGAAAAGGCATTGTTTAAATTATTGTTGGGGCAAGCCACATAATTTCCGCGAGCTTGGCTTAAATAGTAAACCTGCTGACCAATAGAAGCCCAAATCGTGTCCTGCTCGAAATGCCAACCGTGCATGAAGTTGGTATTGGCGAAATTATCCGGATGGTAAGTTGTTGAATCTTTGTGACGCCAATAAAATTGGGTTGGGCTCCTAAATTGATAGAAAATATAATCCCCCATTTGCGCCGCTTTAATAACGTTAGCTTTAAAGCTAGGATTAATCACTGCACCTGGCATCCCGGCGGTATCTTCGGTCCAGGTACTACCATTATCGCTGCTGTAGTATTGCACACCCCCCACAGCACCCGACACTAGGGTACTGGTGTATAGTTTTTGGTCTACCGTAAAGAAGTTTACCGGCACCCCCGAAAAGCGGCCTTGGGCAATGGTATCCCAGCTTTGCCCATAATCGTCGGAATACTGCATACCATTCATAAAATTGTGGACAAACAGCCGACCGTTAAAATGGATAAAGGCATCCATGGCTTCAATCTGCGGATTGGAATTGTTATTCGTTACACCACAAGAATCCCATTGGGCATAACTCGAAAGCGAAAGAATTAAGCATAAAGTAAGAAGGATAAACTTTTTCATGGACGGTAATTTTAGTCAAAGCTAGCTAGCACTTGCCAAAACGGAAATACGCCATTTGACCTATTCTTAGTCGAATAGTCCATATTGCCCCTTTCGAATACGTCGCAAGGAGGTGGTGTTATAAACCGCTTTGGCTTGATGGGCGAAATACTTACGGCGCGCCAGTTCAATTTGTTGCTTTATTTGCAGGGCCCATTCGCCAGAACCTCGCATTCGGCGGCCAAACTCGCTATCGTTAAGCTTGCCCCCATGCAAGGATTCGACCCCTTGCTTTACCTTTTCAAAGTGATTCGGAAAGCTCTCTTTTAACCAAGGCAAAAAGACTTCCGGTAATTGGCCATTTAAACGCAATAAGCTGTAGCTGATGTTTTGAGCGCCTCGCTGAGCGGATTCTTCGGCAATTTTAAGCACCTCATGACTGTTTAAACCCGGAATAATAGGAGCAATCATTACCATTACTGGAATCCCAGCTTTACTTAAAGTTTCCACGGCTTTTAAGCGACGTTTGGCGGTGGCGGTGCGGGGCTCCATTTTTCGTCGAAGCTCCTCATTAAGGGTATTAATGCTGAAGGCCACTTGAATTAAATCCTCTTTAGCTAATTCCTTTAAAAGGTCTAAATCGCGCTCTATCAAACTGTTTTTGGTAATAATGCCTACGGGGTTTCGAAACTCGAGAAAGACCTCCAAGAGGGAGCGGGTAATTTTCAATTTTCGTTCAATTGGTTGGTAACAGTCGGTGTTTCCAGAGAGCATAATCGGCTCGGCCTGCCAGGAAGGCCGTGAAAGAAACTTGGAAAGGAGGGAGGCGGCATTCCGCTTGACCAGTATTTGGCGTTCAAAATCGAGACCAGCATTTAAGGCCCAATAATTATGACTATTACGGGCATAGCAATAGGAACAACCATGCTCGCAACCTTGATAGGGATTTAAACTCCAATTGTGCGGGATATCAGGGCTATTCACCCGGTTTACGATGGACTTAGCCTCTACCTCCGTGTAGCTATTCTTTACATCTCCCATGGGCTCCTCCCCAGCGCGGTATTCCGACTCCCAAAACTCCGGGTCGCTTCGATAAACTTGTTTTTCGAAGGGATTATCTAGGGAGTGCAGGCTGCCTCTACCATTGGGCTTCGGCTTCATTTTTTAACCTGGGCTTTAAGGTCCTTGATTTCGGAGCGTAAATCTTCAATTCCTTGCAGCATTCTTTGGTAGTGCAAATCCTGGAGATCCTTTTCCCCCGGTACCTGAAAGCTTAAAATGCCTTTGGCTTTCCAAATTTCAATCACCTCTAAGGCATCCAAATAATAGGATTTGTATTCGGGATTATCGGATTTTAAGAGCAAGCGGTTTTTTGAGGCAAGCTCATTTTCAATGCGTTTGTAAACAATACCATCGTTGAGCGTAAGTAAAATATAGCACTCATTATTTTTTAAGGTTTCCCAAGTTTCTACAAACTCCCCAATGATGTAGGCCCCGGGTTGCACAGGAAGCATCGAATCGCCCTCGATTTGGAATATTCGCAAGGTGCCACTTTGTTGCAGTTCGGGCAGGGGTAGGGAAATCGACTGCAAACCTTCAATATATTCGGTATCGGCGTATCCACGGGTGTATCCTGCGGCGGCCTTTTGTGGAATTAAACTGATTAACTCTTTACCTCCCGGTTCTACCGCCACGGGTAAAATACGCAGGGGGTAATTGCTGCGAATAGGTTCGGGCGCTTTTTGATCTAACTTCTTGTACAGTAACTCCTCGAGCGAGACCGAAAAGAGATGACAAAACATCTGTAGGGTATCCAAACGGGGTTCGGAACGGCCATCTTCATAAGCACCAATTAAGCTGCGATTCACTTCAAGCTTTTCAGCCAATTGGGCTTGCGTCCAACCTTTTTGCTTTCGCAAGATGCGAATATTAGGTCCTAACTGTTTCAAGGGATTCGATTTAAAGGCTAAAATAAAAAGAATGCTAAAATTAAAAGCATTAAGTGGAAATTGTTTTTAAAAAGGCATTGTGAACAATCCATTAGCGAAATTGTCCTGCATCTAAACATCTTCCATGCGAAAAGTAAAAGCCCTCAAAACCGCTATACCCGCTCATATGCCCGGTTTAAAAACCTGGCGTGCGATGCCGGCCCCCGGATTAAGTATGCTCGATCCTTATTTATTTATGAATCATCATGGACCGGAGCACTTCGGGCCCAATAATCAGGGTTTACCCTTTGGTCCGCATCCCCATCGCGGATTTGAAACCCTCACCTTTATTGTGGAGGGGGAGTTGGTACATAAGGATAGTCAGGGTTTTGAAAGTCGCATCGTGAAAGGGGGCATTCAGTGGATGACTGCCGGAGCAGGGATCATTCATTCTGAAACCTCTTCCGAGCAATTTATAAAGGAGGGTGGTGATATGGAAATCTTGCAGCTATGGATAAACTTGCCCTCGAAATTAAAATCCACGCCGCCTCATTATCAAGGTTTTCAAAAAGAATCGATTCCAGAAATTCCCATCACTTCTGGGGTGCACCTCAATCTCATCAGCGGAAGCTTTAAGGGACATACCGGACCGGTAGAAAGTCCTTACCCCCAATTTATGAGTACCATAGAAGCCAAGGCTCCTTCGAGCTTTAGCTTAGATACCACGGAGGATGAGGTTTACTTTTATTTAGTGCAGGGCCGTATTCGTTTAAATGGCGAAGAGATGAATTTCCGGCAAACCGCCTTATTAGAAGAACAAGCCGGAAGTTTGGAAATTGAGGTTTTAGAAGACGCCTACATCATTTTTGGTCAGGCGCCGCGAATCAAAGAACCGGTAATGGCCCATGGTCCTTTTGTAATGTCTAATGAGCAAGAAATTCATCAGGCTATAGCCGATTACCAAGCGGGTAAAATGGGCGTTTGGCGCGATTAATTAGTGCTGGGAGGCATCATCCCAATTTGGTTCCAGAGGGAGTCTAATTGAAGGATGAACGATTGCATTCCAACTAGGGTATCGCTGGGCTCATAGCGGATGGCATGACTTTGCTGATCCTTTTTGATGTACAGAAACACATCGCAACCATCGTAGGGTAAACCACCCGAATTGAGGTTTATTTGCTGAAAGGCGTTCGTATTTAAGCCATCATATAAAAGACTTAACCAGGGTTTTGGGCTAACAAAGCTGGTGTCGATGATGGTATCCATAGAGTTTCCCCATCTTAAATTCTGGACGAAGTGCACGCTGTCCTGGTTGATAATAAGGGTGTCGGCACGAGAGCCCCAGCCACAGGTTATGCTGTATTCGAGTTCAATATCGGCTAAAACCAATTTAGGGTCCACTAAATTATCGTCCGGCTCGTTTCCTTTATCACAGCCCAAAATAAGGCTGAATAATAATAGGAAACGGAGATTTCTGAAGGCTTTCCTCATATTTGCAAGGTTATTGATTTCTTCTTTTTAAACAAGACGATTTATGGGGCGCTTCGTTTGCTTGCTACTCTTACTTTTTTCAGTTCACACCGTATCTGCTCAACGCAAAGATGCTTTAAAGCATATGGCCAAGGCAAGGGAGTATGCACGCGAAAAGGAATTTGACCGTGCCCTGCGGGAGCTAGGAGAAGCTATTGAAGAGGATAAAACCTTTGTGGATGCTTATCTTTTTAAGGCAGACATTTACAATCAGCTAGGAGCTTCCGACAGCGCCTTGGTGCAATACGAAAGGGCCCGGAATTACGACTTTCCTTACTATATGGATTACTTCCAAGGCCGACAATTGTACGCCATGAAGCGCTATGAGGAGAGTATTCCCTTTTTAGAATCGTATTTGGCGCATCCCCAAGCCAATTCACGATATGTGCAAGAGATTGAGCAAATGATTGAAAGTGCTCAATTTGCCATCGAAGCCTTGAAACATGAGATTGCCTACGATCCGGTTAATTTAGGTCCGAACATAAATACGCCGGAACTGGAATATTTCCCTAGCATTTCGGCCGACTTTCGCACTTTGGTTTTTACCCATCGTGCGGAGGAAGGGCAAAAATTGGATGAGGACTTTTGGATTAGCACCCGCAGCAGTAGCTCCGAAGATTGGGAACCGGCTCAACTAGTTCCCGGCAAGCTGAATACCTCCGGAAATGAGGGCGCTCAGAGCTTAAGTGCCGATGGTTCGATGATCTTCTTTGCGGCATGCGAACGTCCCGATGGCTTTGGAAGTTGCGATATCTTTGCCTCTTTTTTAGGCCCTAATGGGCAATGGTCGAAGGCTATAAACCTAGGTCCGGCGATAAATACGGGTCTTTGGGAAAGTCAGCCCTCGATATCCCCAGACGGGCGCACGCTTTATTTTGTGCGTGGTCGTAGCGGAAATGATCCTAATATGGACATCCTATACAGCGAGTTTAAGAATGGTCGCTGGAGCAAGGCTAAGAAGATACCGGGTAAGGTAAATACCATGTCGCAGGAAACCTCCCCCTTTATACACTTTGATAATCAGCATCTTTACTTTAGTAGTAATGGTCATCCCGGCATGGGCGATTTAGACTTTTTTGTTTCCGAACGACAACCCGATGGCAGTTGGGGAGAACCCAAAAATTTAGGGCATCCCATTAATACCTCTTATCAAGAGTTTAGTTTGATTGTGGCGCCGGATGGACAAACCGGATTTTTTAGCTCTGATGCCCTTGAAAGCGGTTACGGTAAGCTCGATTTATACGGCTTTTCTTTACCGCCAGCCGCTCAAGCCAATCCTATTGCCTATGTACAGGGTAAGGTGATTGATAAGGAAACTCGAAAAAGCCTAAGGGCGCCCCTAAAGTTTGTGGATTTAGCTGATACCAATAAGGTCGTTTTGGGAAGTAGTAATCAAGAGGGAAGGTTTTATGCCGTGCTTCCAGCACGTAGCGATTATGGTTTATCGGTAGCCCGAAAAAATTACTTGTTTTACTCGCAAAACTTCGCCCTAGCGGAACAGCAAAGGGAGGAGGCCCTAGAGCTTTTGGTTGAATTGATTCCTATTAAGTCTGGACAAAAGGTAATTTTAGAAAACATCTTTTTCGACTTTGATTCCTATAATCTAGATGCTAAGAGTGATCAGGAATTACAGGAGATTTACCGCTTTTTAAAGTTAAACCCTGATTTACGAGTACGGCTCGAAGGGCATACCGATAATCAAGGTGGAGATGATTACAATGCCACCTTAAGTACCAATCGCGCCAAGGCGGTTTACGAGCGCTTAGTAGAAATGGGTATCGCGAAAGAGCGCATCGAATACAAAGGTTTAGGCAGTAAACAGCCTATAGTTCCCAACGATTCGGAGGCCCAACGCGCACGAAATCGTCGTACCGAGCTTCATATCCTTTAAATAGGAAAATCCTCATTTTGAATAGGTAAATCCCTCTTTTTGTTTCTTTTGACTATGAGATAATTAGGCATTTTCGCATATTTGTAGGAGTTCAACCCACTATGTCCAAACTTTTAGAACCCCCACGTATGCGAAAAATAGGCTTATTGGCCTTGGCAGCAGCTATAGTGCTCGGTTGTAGCAAAGAACTAGATTTTGATATGGTAGATGATATCAAAGTGAAAAGTTCGGCTACCTTACCGCTTGCAGCACTTAGTCTGAGTTTAGAAGATTTAGTTACAGACATCGACGATTCTACCCTAGTAGTAGATCCTAACAACGCCTTGCGCATTTATTATCGTCAGGATTCGGTGTTTACTTATTCCATCGAGGATATTCTTAGTATTCCCGATCAGGATCCACTGCCTTTGGTAGTAGATAAATCGCAGCCCAATTTTGATTTGAATGTGGCTTTAGGGACCATCGCCGGTGCCCAGCTTTACAATGCGGTTTTTGATCAAGGACGCATTGCCGTGGAAATCAATGCCAGCGATACGGTGGATTCCGACGTTCGTTTAGCTTTCACTTTCCGAAATGCTACTTTAAATGGAGTCACTTACGCCGACACGTTCCTTTTACCCGCAGGGCAAACTTCTGTATTGGATACCTCCATTATTAATGGTCTCGACTTTGACTTTACCGATGGTGGAACGGCAGTAAACGCCTTAAATATCGGCTTGGAGATTATCGACACTGCCAATATCGACCAAGGAAACATTGTTCTTTGCTCGGTGGCTCTCGAAAATTTAGGTATTGATGTCGCTACCGGTTACTTTGGAGATCGCTTGCAAGCTGCTCCTCCCGGTGATTTTGACTTTAATATTAATGGCCTAGAAGAATTTGCCGGTGGTTTTTACCTAACCGATCCGCGATTAACCTTGGTAACCAACTCTACCGTGGGATTACCCATCGAAATTAACACTGATTTTATTGGTGAGAATGCCGAGTTAAGTCGGGTGCGTTTAGATAATGCCCCTTTCCAAATACAAGCCTCACCCGCGCCAGGAGTGGTAGCTGTATCGAATTTAACTATCGACCCTACCAATTCTCAAATTAGTGAGTTCTTAGCAAATTTGCCGAATAAGATTTACTACTCTGGAAGTATTCAGATTAATCCGGCCGGACCTCCGCCTCCGAGCACGCCGAACTTCATCTCCAAGACCTCTGATGTTGTGCTTGATTTTGAAGTGGATATCCCCATGGAGTTCCGTTTGGAAGACATGCGTCTAGATGAGGTAGTCGAAGACATCGGTGGAGGGATTGATAATTTAGAAAACCTCGATGAGCTTACCTTATTCTTTAGGTCTGAAAACCGCTTGCCTTTCGATTTAAATCTGCGGGTGAGCTTTATAAATGCCCTCGGAGATTCCATTAATGGTTTCGAATTACCCCTCTTGTCTGCCGCACCGGTTGATGCTAACGGTCGAGTGAGTTCACCAAGCGTGCAAGAGAGTCCAGTGGTTTTTGATCAGGATTTGATTGATGACTTTTTAGCCATGCAAGACATGCGCTTCGTGGCCTCGGTGAATACTACCAATAACGGACAAACGGCGGTAAAACTCTTTACCGATTACGACCTTGATATTCAAGTGGCCATGCAAGCCAAGGGTAATTATAAAATCAATTCCGATCAATGAAAAAGATAAGTCTATTTCTAGTTGCCTTGGGATTGAGTACCGCCCTTAGTGCGCAGAGCGATATGATGTTGTACAACTTCAACGCTATTCCTCAGGTACACCATACGAATCCTGCCTATCCGCAGCAAACTAAATGGTATATCGGTTTACCAGCAGTTTCCGGTTTTTCAACCCACTATCATAATTCGGGTTTTGCCCTGATCGACATCTTCGAAGCGGGAACCGATATTAATCAGAATCTCGCAGACTTAAGCGCCTCCTTGGATGGAAGCAGTCAGCTGAACCTAAACAACAGAGTGGAGCTTTTGGGCATTGGCTTTAAGGCCGGACGGGGTTTTGTAACCTTAGGAGCTACCCAAACGGTTGATTTTAAGATGGACCTGCCCTACCAATTATTCCAAATCATGTTTAGCGGTAATGGCAGCATCACCAATTTAGACTTAAATACTTTCGACTTAGAAACGATTAATCGTACGGATTTCTACTTAGGTTATCAGCATAAGTTCCTAAACGAGAAATTAACCCTTGGAGTGAAAGGGAAGTACGTATTTGCCCAGCAACATGCTTATATCGAGCGCATGAATTTGAGCTTGAAGAACGATGGCAATTACAATATTCGTGCGGTGTCGGACATCTTAGTGCGTACCTCAGGACCTTCGGCCTTTGAGTCCTTTGAAGATCAGGAAATCCTCGACATTGCTTTACCCAATAATACCGGTTTGGTATTCGATTTTGGCGTGCATTATAAAATTAATGATCGCTTTGATGTAAGTGCTTCTTTCCTCGATTTTGGAAGCATTACCTATACTTCCTTTAATCGCGATTATGTGAGCGAAGGGGAGTTTGACTTTGAAGGGGTGGAGATCGACCTTAGTCAGGATGATTTTAGTAATGTGGGTGATGCCACTTTAGACAGCCTCGAGAAAGCATTTAATTTCCGCGAGGAAGATGGCAATACTTACAGTCGTGATTTAATGAATCGCGCATTCGTAAGCTTTAATTATAACCTCAGTCCCAAGCATAGCTTTGGTGCCTTATTCCATACCCGTATTTGGAATGGTGAGATGTTTAATGATTACGGAATCAACTATGTGGGTCGCTGGGGTCGATTCTTTCAGTTTACTGCCGGATATTCCATGATTAATGGTACCATGCATAATATTGGCGCTGGTTTCGACATGAAAATGGGACCCTTGCAATTGTATTTAATGACCGATAATGTAATGGCTGCCGATTACGCCAGCGTGCAAACCACGAACCTTCGGGTAGGTTTAAATATTTGTTTTTATGGCAGTAGAAGTAAAAATGCCGAAGAGCAAGAACAGAAAGTAGAAGAAGCACAATCTGCGGAAGAGTCCGCATCAATCTTATATAAATTTTAATCTAAATCCCATCCCAAATGAGAAAGTTGAATTACAAATTAATGAGTCTTGCCGTTGCAGCATTGGCTTTTACCGCCTGTGAAGAGGACGGTTTAGGAAGCACCGGTGAGGTGGAAGCCGCCATGGGCGAGATGTACGTTAACGCCGAGAGTACGGTGAGTCAGATGTACAAAAATGTAGATGAAGCCCTGCAAACCTTTGATTTCGCAGCGAGCCCTTCTACGCCAATTACTATTGATGGCGCTACTTTTGACCGCGACCCTAACGATCCCAATAAATACATCTTAGATTACGGTATCGGAACGCAAACTCGCGGTAAAACCATTGCGGGTGCCCTAGAAGTTACTATGGCCAATGGTAGCGATTATTTAGTTCCTGGAACTACGGCCAATGTGGCTTTGGTAAACTATACGGAGAATGACCAACCTTTAAGCGGTGGGTTCCTGGCAGAAAACAAGGGTAACAATGAATACTCTTTAGATATCACCAATTTCTCTGTTCAGGATAATCCTTCTGATAACGAAGATCCGGTGACCCTTACCATTAATAACTCCTCGAAATTAATTACTTGGGTTAATGGTTCGGCTACCCCTGGAGATTTTACCGATGATGTTTATGACTTGGCCGGAGGTGCTGATGACAATGATCCTAATGCTAACGACATTGTTGCCACCTACACGGATGATGAAGGTGATTATAGTTTAAATATCAACCTTGTAAGTCCATTGCGATTAGACAATTCTTGTCAGTACCGTTTGCTACAAGGTGAAATTGAGTTGATGATTTCAACCACCATCGATCCTAATCCATTAACCTTTAACAAGGCTTTGATTGACTTTATTGCCGGTGATGGTGCAAATAGCGATGGCTGTGATAACTTCTTCGAAATCGACCTCGAAAACACCGATACTCAAGCCAAGGTGAATACTACCCGTCAGTTTAACGGTTTCTAAAACCTACTTTTTAGGATAATATTTAGGCCAGCGATGTTGTAAAATGTCGCTGGCTTTTTTTTCGGCCGGATTGTCGGTAGGCTCATAAAAGACCGTACCCTGAAGGGCATCGGGAAGGTATTCTTGGTTTACAAAGTTTCCGGGATAATCATGGCTGTACTTGTAGTCAGCTCCATAGTCAAGATCCTTCATTAACTGGGTAGGAGCATTCCTTAAATGCAAGGGTACACTCAAATTGCCTTCTTCTTTTACTTGCGCTTGGGCGCGATTAATGGCCATATAGGCCGAATTGCTCTTCGGTGAATTCGCCAAGTAGATGGTACATTCAGCCAGAGGGATCCGACCTTCGGGCCAACCAATTTTATGGACCGCTTCAAAACAGGCATTAGCAATAAGCAGTGCATTGGGGTTGGCCAGACCAATATCTTCTGCCGCGAGGATGATCAGTCGGCGAGCAATAAAACGCGCTTCTTCACCACCTTCAATCATGCGGGCCAGCCAATATACCGCTGCATTGGGATCACTGCCTCGCACCGATTTAATAAAGGCGGAAATTATATCATAATGCTGTTCCCCGTCTTTATCATAACCCACATTATGACTTTTCAAAATTCGGCTTACCGCTTCATTATTAATCTTAGCGTCGCTGCCGAGTTGACCGGCTACGAGCTCTAGATTATTGAGCATCTTTCGGGCATCGCCACCACTGTAGCGCATCAAAGCTTCATCTTCGGCCAAGTTGATCTTAAGCTCTTTTAGCCAAGCGTCTTCTTGCAATGCTCGGTCCAAGAGGGAGCGTAACTGCCCTTTATCGAGGCCCTTTAAGACGTATATCTGGCAGCGGGATCGCAGGGCGGGAATAACCTCAAAGCTCGGGTTTTCGGTAGTTGCTCCAATCAAGGTTACAATACCCTTTTCCACCGCATGTAAGAGCGAATCTTGCTGGGATTTGCTAAAGCGATGAATTTCATCAATAAACAAAATGGGCGATTTACCCGAAGCGAACAAACCTTGCCCTTGAGCCTTTTGCACTACTTCTCGAACATCCTTCACTCCACTGTTAATGGCCGAAAGGGTAAAAAACTTACGACCCGACTTCTCTGCTATTAATTGGGCTAAGGTGGTTTTCCCAACGCCGGGCGGACCCCAAAAGATGAGGGAAGGTACCAGGTCGCGTTCAATTAAAACCCGCAACTGTCCTTGAGGTCCAAGAAGTTCATCTTGACCAATAACTTCATCAAAATTTTTGGGACGTAAACGTTCGGCGAGAGGTAGGTTCATCAATGGGACATTCAGTCCTTCAAAAGTATTTATTTCTGTCGTCTACCTTGGATTTAAACTGCCAATGTTGCCATTCTAATGTCACATAGGCGCTTAGCCGCTGCTGGAATCCTTTTTGCTTAAATTGAATCATGCAAAAACAGTCCGCTAATTGGTTTTACACCCTATTCTCCAAGGCCTATATCCTTTTGCCTTTGAGCATGGTGATGTTGCTGCTCGTCATCTTTGTAGTGGATAGAAACCTGGGTTTACACTTGTATGAATTTGGGGTGTTTCCACAAAAGGAGTCGGGTTTGCTCGGCATTATTACCTCCCCATTAATTCATGGTGATTGGGAACACTTGCGGAATAATTCGATTTCGCTTTTCGCTTTAAGTGCAGGCTTAATGTTTTTCTATCCGCGAAAAGCGCTACCCGTTATTTTAATTGCCTGGTTGCTCTCGGGCTTAGGGGTATGGATTTGGGCGCGCGAGAGTTATCACATTGGCGCATCGGGTTTAATTTATGCCTTAGCCGCTTTTATATTTATTTCGGGTTTATTACGCGCTCATCCTAATTTATTGGCGCTGAGCATGCTGGTTGTTTTTCTCTACGGCAGCTTTATTTGGGGTATGGTACCGGCCGACCCACGGGTAAGCTACGAAGCGCATATTTCGGGAGCGGTAATTGGGGTTTTGCTAGCGGTTTATTTCCGTAACTCACCACCAAGGAACTTCCCCAAGCCCTTTAGTTATGAAGATATTGATGATGACCTGAGCCAAGAAATTGAACGTTATGGTCCCGATTATTGGAAACAGAATACCGATAATAATTCCGACCTTCAGATCCACTATTATTATAAGTCGAAAGATGAAAACAAGCCTGATTCTAAAGTTTAGTCTCCTTGGATTATCCCTGTTCTTAGCTGGAAACCTTCAGGCGCAAGCCTATTTGTATTTAGAAGAGGTGGGAGGCGTACCCGACCGTAGGTGGAAGCAAGAAGAGCAAATAGCCATCTTATTAAGTGATGGCGAAGAAGAACATTGGGAGGAGGGATATTTTAATGGAGGTGATAGTACTGGAATCCGGGTAAACACCCGTTACTATACCTTTGAACAAATTAAGGCCGTTCGTTACGCTCGGGGTGTTATTCCCTTTTTAAGTCAGGCCTCCATGGCGGCTTCCGTTTTCTTTACGGGAATATTTGCTACTAATGCTGTAATTAATGATGATCGCCCGATTTTAACCGAAGGGCAAATAGTTTTAGGGAGCGGATTGTTTGTTACGGGAGCCGTACTGCATATTTTCCGCTATAAAGTGCGAAGGATGGAGGATGGTTATAAATTCCGAATCATCGATATAAATACATTAGATTAATGAAAAAGGCGGTAGTCTTAGGTGGTAGTGGCTTAGTGGGCTCTTTTTTAATGAAGGAGCTCTTGGCATCGGAGGAAATTGAAAAAGTGCATTCCTTTGCCCGCAGGAGTTTAAATCTGGATAGTCCCAAATTAGAAGAACATTTAGGCGACTTATTGACCGATTCTTTCTGGGAAATTAAGCAGAAAGCGGATCTCCTTTTTATATGCATCGGGACCACCCAAAAGAAAACGCCCAATCGGGACCTGTACCGCAGCATTGATTATGGCATTCCCAAGCAGGCGGCAGAATGGGCTAAGGAAAAAGGTTTTAAGCGCGTCTTGGTTATTTCTTCCTTGGGAGCAGATGCTGGAGCCTCTAACTTTTACCTACGAACCAAGGGTCGAATGGAAGAGGCGGTTTTGGCGAGTGGTTTAGAATCTGTTATCCTTCGACCCTCTATGATTTTAGGTCCGCGTGAAGAGCAACGCTTTTTAGAATCCCTAGGGAAAGTGCTCTTCAAAATCTTTAAGCCGCTTATCCCTAAAAGGTATAAAGGGGTGGAAGCGGAGGATATCGCTAAAGCTATGTTTCGTCTTAGTTTAGCGGATAAAGCGCCCGAGATTATTTACTCGGAAGATATTCCCGAAATAGCGGCAGATTAGAACTTTTCGAAAACCCCCAGTCCAAATAAGGCGAAATCGTATTTCACCGGATCCTGAGGATCCAATTTTACTAAAGACTGCCGTAACTCCTCGGCCGCTTTCCAGTCATTGGCCTTCCGCTTTAGCAAGCCAAGTTTTCGCGCCGCACGGCCACTATGCACATCTAAAGGACAGTATAGGTCGGCCGGTTTTATTTGTTGCCACAGCCCAAAGTCAACTCCTTTTTGATTGGACCGCACCATCCATCGTAAGTACATATTAAGGCGCTTGGCGGCTGAGTTTTTAGCTGGGCTGGAAATGTGTTTCTCACTGCGTTGGGCGTGCGGGGTCTTAAACATCTCCCTTCGGAATTTTTCAATTCCAGCTGCCATTCCTTCGGGATGGTAAAAGGCGGTTTCTAAAGTAGGAGCATTTAAATAGAGCTGCCGTAGGCCCTGAATAAAAAAACGGAGGTCATCGGCTTGAAAAGTACGATGCACAAAACCCTCCATTCGCTTTAAGTCTGTTTTTTGGTGCTCCATCACAAACTGATAGGGCGCCTCGTCCATCAATGCACAAATCCTAAGGGCGCTGCGAATAATGCTCTTCCGATTTCCCCAAGCGATGGTAGCGCTCAGTAAACCGATAACCTCTTGATCCTGCGGAAGGCTAAACCGGTGTGGAATCTGAATCGGATCATCATCTAAAAAGGCAGAGGTCTCGTACTGCTCGGCCTTGGCATCTAAAAATTCCTGCAGTTCCCTAGCCTTCAATTTCAGCAATAATCTTTCGTACTTGTTCTAAATCCTCCGGAGTATCTACCGATAAACTGTCTTTGGCGGTACTGTAATTGAGCTTAATCTTACCGCCATTTTGTAACCAACGGTTTTGCTCAAGGGCCTCTGCTTTTTCGAGGCTACTGACTTCCAAAGCAGCAAATTTCGAGAGGGCTTGCGGCCGGTAGGCGTAGAGTCCGATATGTTTATAAAAGGTATGATGCTTGAGCCATTCCGAATAGGGGAGATCCCGCAGAAAGGGAATTAACTGCCGAGAGAAATACAAGGCTTCATCGTGATCATTGATGGTAACAAAACAACCACTGCGATTATCCAGTTCCGCTTGGGTTTTAATGGCTTTCACCAAGCTACCTACCTGGCAATCGGGGTCTTCAAATAGGCTAGTAAGTAAATCAAGCTCCGCCGGCTCGAGCAGCGGTTCATCCCCTTGAATGTTTACAATAACGTCGCAGCTACCATTTTCGGCCGACCATTTTTGGTAGGCCTCCAAACAACGGTCGGTACCACTGCGGTGCTGGTCGGAGGTGAGCACCACCGCTCCACCAAAAGACTTCACCTCGGTGGCAATCCGCTCATCATCCGTAGCCACCACCACTTGTGCTATGGCTTGAGACGCCTTTTCATATACCCTCTGTATCATGGATTTGCCATGAATCTCAGCCAAGGGCTTGCCCGGTAAACGGGAACTTTGGTAACGGGCGGGAATGATTCCTAGGACCTTCACATTTAAATTTTTTCCAAATTACACATTGCCGGCCAGACCAGAGGATAATTCCTAAATTGCGGTATGGCAGCAGATCGCGACAAAATTATGCATGGCATTCGTTTTATGGCCATTGCGCTTCCTTTGATATTTAGTGGCCCCGCACTTTACGTAGCTCTGGGTCTTCCCGCCGCCCGCCAAGGCAACTATATTTGGATGGGCGTAAGTATTTTATTGATGCTGGTAGCGGTGTTTTTTGCCGTTAAAGGCCTGCGCACCATCCTCAAAGGCTTCTTTAACGATTAACTTTCTCGAATAGGGCCACACTTTCGATATGGGCCGTATGGGGAAATTGATCCACTAAGGAGAACTTTTTCAATTGATATCCAAACTCCTCCAGGCTAGCCATATCGCGAGCTTGCGTAGCGGGATTACAACTGATGTATACTATTCTGTCGGCGCCCAGTCGAATCACCTTTCGTAAGGTTTTAGGGGCAATTCCCGCTCGCGGTGGATCTAAAGTTAGGGTGTGAATGCGGTTTTGATACTGCGGATGCTCATAGAGGAACTTCCCTACATCTGCCGCAAAAAACTGAATTTGGTCAAGCCCATTATTTTGGGCCGATCGCTTAGCATCAGCTACCGCTTCGGGAACAATTTCGACTCCAATAACTTCCGCTTTAGGGGCCGCTTGAGCAAGGAGCTGGGTAATGGTTCCTGTGCCGGCGAAGAGGTCGAGAATCACAGGCTTGGTTTCCGGATTAGCTTCTTTCACGTAGTCTAAGGCCTTTTGGTAAAGCCTTTCGGCTGAGGCGGGATTGGTTTGGAAGAAGCTTTCAATACTCATTTCGAAGCGCAAGCCATGGATGTATTCTTCCACTGCTTCCTTCCCGCTTAAAACAAAGCGCTCTCCATCGGCGGCATTGGGACGGTCGCCTACATCGTCGTTAACGGTATGTATCAGGCCTCCTAAACGCTCCTTAAACTCGGCTTCAAATAACTGGGTAAAAGCCTCACGGTCGAAGCGGTCGAGTTCGGAGCTACTACTTACAAAGTTCACCAAGAGCAAATCATGAGCAAATGACTTTCGCACGGCCAGCATGCGGCAAAAACCACTGTGTTTCTTACCATGCCAGGCGGTGTGACCCTTTTCTTCAAACCAAGCTGATAAGCGCGGTAGGAAGGCTTCGAATTGGGCGTCAAACATTCCAGAGTCGCCACTTAAGGCCTCTACTGCCAGCCATTGTCCACGTTTTTTAAACCCAAGCGCAAAGCCATCTATAAATTTATCGCCATTGGGAGGGGCGACTACCGAACCAAAGGAGTACTCCATTTTATTGCGGTAGTTCCAAATGCGGGGCGATTCGATATACTCATCGAAACGGTTTTCGACATCTTCGATTTTCCCAATACGGCGAAAGAGTTCCAAGGTGGTTTTCTCTTTGTATTCTTTTTGCTTGGCGAGGGGCAAGCTTATGTAGGGTGCCCCTGGAATGGGGGCGTAGTCTTTGGGTTCTTCTAGCGAAGAAGCTTGCTCCACTCGAATAAGCTTAGCCTCCGCATAAGAGTTTTTAACCTTCACCATGCGGCAAAGTACTTCTTGACCGGGAATGGTATTGGGAACAAAAACCACATACTTCCCTGATTCTGTTTCAATTCGGGCAATTCCCTTGCCCTCAAAGGCCATATCGTCAATCTTTAGACTAACAATTTGCCCGCGATGATATAACTTTTTTCCTGCCATAGAGCGCACAAAAATACCTATTTTGCAGGCCTTGCACAGACGAAATTTAAAATCCTAAAGATAAGATGACCGAAAGCACTCAAATTTTAAGCTCTAGGGAGCTCATGGACCTAGAGAATAAACACGGAGCCCACAATTACCATCCACTACCCGTAGTTTTGGATAGAGGAGAAGGGGTTTACGTTTGGGATGTGGAAGGCAAGCGTTATTACGATTTCCTTTCTGCCTATTCGGCCGTAAACCAAGGGCATTGTCACCCACGAATTGTAAAGAGCTTACAAGAACAAGCGGAAAAGATAACCCTTACTAGTAGGGCTTTCTATAATTCCAATTTAGGCCTTTACGATCAGTACATTACCGAGTACTTCGGTTTTGATAAGGTGCTGCCTATGAACACTGGGGCCGAAGCGGTTGAAACCGCCATCAAGATTTGTCGAAAGTGGGCTCAAGAAGCCAAGGGTTACCCACAGGAACGTACCAAGATTGTAGTAGCCGAAAATAATTTTCACGGACGTACCACCACGATTATATCCTTCTCTAATGATGAGGAAGCACGATCTGGATTTGGACCTTATACCCCCGGTTTCGAGCGTATTCCTTACAACGATATTGCAGCTTTAGAAGCCGCCCTGGAAGATGATCATGTAGCGGGTTTCTTAGTTGAGCCTATTCAGGGGGAAGCGGGAGTAGTAACTCCTGATGCGGATTATTTACGTCGCGTACGCGATTTATGTAAGGCCAAGGATGTGCTCTTCATTGCCGATGAAATTCAAACCGGAATTGCCCGTACCGGTTCCCTATTGGCCGTATGCGGTAATTGCTCTTGCGAAGGGAATTGTGAACGTCAGGCCGACACTTATGTACGTCCCGATATTTTGATTTTAGGGAAAGCCCTTAGTGGTGGCGCCTATCCAGTATCCGCCGTTTTAGCGGATGATGAGGTTATGCACGTGATAAAGCCAGGCACCCATGGTTCTACCTTTGGTGGTAATCCACTTGGGGTAGCGGTGGCTATGAGCGCTTTGGAAGTGGTTCGCGATGAAAAACTCGCCCAAAATGCGCGTCGTTTAGGAGAGCTTTTCCGCGAGAAAATGAACGAATATATCGATCGCAGTAAGGTAGTAAGCTTGGTACGAGGTCGAGGTTTACTCAATGCGATTGTAATCAATGATTCGCCGGAAAGCGATACCGCTTGGAATATTTGCTTGCGCTTGCGCGATCATGGTTTATTAGCCAAGCCTACCCACGGTAATATCATTCGCTTTGCGCCTCCCTTGGTCATGACCGAGGAGCAACTATTGGATTGTGTGGCTATTATTCAAAGGACTTTACAAGAATTCGAATAATTCAAGGCCTCATAAAAAACATCAGCATGTTTAAGGTAATACTACCGCATGTTTGAAGTGATTCTTGCGGTAGTTTTAGTTGATTCTTCCGCATGAATCGAAAAAAACCTCAAGTGCTTTTTCAAAAAGTACTTGAGGTTTTTTGTAATTCCCCTTGAGGTTTTTTCGAAAAGCTCCTGAGGTTTTCTATGACGCATCCGCATACTTCGCTCAAAACAAGCTCTTCTCCTTTAATTTACTCTAGCATAAATAGAAGCATATCTCTTGGCATCACCTTTTGATCAAAAGGAAATCCGCCTTCAATGCTAAATGGATTTGTTTTGATTGCCCCTTTTGTTGTCCTTAAGCATTTAGCCAATCCAACGACTTCTCCCTGCGAAACTCATGAGCTCTGTGCCCTCTGCATTGAAGCAATCACCCAAAACCCATGCATCATTCCACCAATCTACCAATTCCCCAACTCACCAATCCCATCTAAATAATCACTCCTGCATCAGCAGCTTGCGCCTGAAGAATCCTAAAGATCTGTTTACTAAAGGACTGGGCATCGGGATCGGCATCCCGCTTTTCGCTGATGAAAGCATCCCGTTTTTTACTGAGCCTCAGCAGTTCACTTTCCAATCGACTGCGTTCTTTCTTAAGGCGAAGAATCTCAATTTTTTGCGCCTCAGGGCTGAGGTCTTTCAGTTCATCGGGAAGTTCTTCAGCTTTTAAGTCTTGAAGCGCGATTTTATTCGCTTTCAGATCTTCAATCAGTTCTTTACGTCCATAAATATTCTTTTTACCGGATTCGCTCATATTGTATTTGGCGCGGGAAGCGGCGGCATTGCTGCTGGCTTTGTCGTAGAGCTCAAGAGCCATTTCCTTTTTGCTATTCATGGCCTCTTTTTCCACTTTGCTGCCGTAGTAAAGGCGCGACTCATCAATCTTTATTGACACTTTGCGAATACTATCATCGTAAGGGGTATTGATGATTTGATCGCTGGCGTTTTGGTCGAGATGCAAGTAAGTGCCGTTGGTGGCTTCCGCCATTTTTTGGAAGTGAGGGATGGCATCGCGACAGCTATTGCCCAGTTTAATGGTGTTGATGGTGATGCGCTTTTTATTGGCCAGTTCACAGGACTGTTCGTAGCGCTGTTCGTTGTAATCCATATGGGGCGGACAGTCACCCACCACAAAAACGCTACGGTAGGTATTTGGACTTTCCGACCATTTTAAATCGTTCACCGCTTCCCAAAGCGCTTGGTTCACACTTTCCGGCGAATCGCCACCTCCGGAAGCTTCCATGTCCAAGAGCTCGGTGTAGATGCTGTCGATACTAGTGGTATGCTGCAGGGTTTTGGTGATAAAATCATCCCCACGGTCGCGATAAAATACCATGCCCAATCGAATCTCGGGAGCCGGTTGTTGCTGGGCCATCACAGTTACGATGTCCCAAATCTTTTCCTTGGCGGTAGAAATCAAACCACTCATGCTGCCAGTGGCATCCAAACAAAAAACCAGCTCCACTTTAGCTTCGGTGGTTTTCGTGCTGTCGGCCGCGAGGGGCTGCTCAATAATAGTGGGGTTTTCGGGAGAATTCTCTGGAGTGGTGTTCTCTGCTAGTTGGGGATTGGCGTTCTGACAAGAAATTAGGGGAAGGACCCAAAGGAGGGCGAGGGATTTACGGATCATTGGTTGTTGCTTTGAAAGACAACGTATTAAACCCTTAAGCAATATGTGGAAGGAGGCTTTATAACATAAATTTAAGTTTATGAGCGGAGCCTGGGGTGGTTTAATTTGCTTCAAGGATGAGGTTTATCAATGCAGAGCCTGAGCTCTTTGTTTTAATGACCAGGCGCCGAGTAAGGGGGATTGGTGAATTGGTGAATTGGTGGATTGGTGGATTGGAAAAATGGTTGATTGGGTTTACTTCAACGCAGAGTAGAAGAGGTAAAGCGGAGTTCGATAAAGGTTTAGATCCGTTTCTGAAGAAGGATTATTTGGGAGGAAATAGGTTTCGTGGTTTAATCGGGGGATTGATGGTTGAAATCGGTAATTTAGGGCTGTTGGAATCATTCAGGGACTTCCACTACCTATACAATGATCACCGACTACTATTTTAATGCTAGCCATTTCACGGAAATACAAGAAAAGTATAATGAAGGGACCAGTCTTTTTGGCCTATGGTCTATTGTTTGCTCTTTTAATTCAATGCTCTGATATTACTACTGAAGAAGTCTCTGATAGTGATAAAATTTTAGCAGATATTCAAGGAAAATGGAAACTCGAAGATTCCTTTATTGAAATAGAGATTAAAGGCGATTCAGTAGTGGATTTCTATGAGAACCCAAAGGATGATTTATATTTTAAAGATAAATATAAAGTCTCCATTACAAAAGAGATGAGAATATATGGTAAATTATATAAGGCTGATTCTAACGAGTTTTTTTTTAACGCAATAAATGAATATGATACCACAAGTTTTTATTTCTTTTACGAATTGGGTTCTAATCAATTTTCTCTGTTGTCAATTGCTAATGGTCAAAGCCTTGTTTATACAAGAAAGTGAGGTTGTTAGCAGGACCACTTGGTTCCAATTTAATGGCAATTTCATGTTTGTCTAGATGTAATTCACAAGTAGACTTATAGTTCACAAATTATTCCAACACGTTTAAATAGCTAATAATTGATATTTCGTAGTCGCTTCATTTGCATTTAGATACAAACAGTATCTTTTGATAAAACATTACACGATGGACTTTCTGGATATTAAAAAATCGTACTATCCAGATTTTATTTCTATTAGGAGGTATCCGGCCTAGGAAGGGTAGACGAACAAATGGAAGTAGACGACTAGCTGAGTTGGGTTGCGACGCCAGGAGCTCGCCCACCGAAGCAGGAGGCTAGGAACATTTTTGAGGCGAACCTTCCAAGCCTTGATTTCCTCGCTAGCCATAGCTTTAGCGACGGCTGGTTGTTACGGATATCGCTTAAATTCTCAATGGAATCCGTGAGCTCGAGCAGAGCTCTCGGTTGATCAAGCAAAAATGAAAGGTAGGAGAAGTTAAGGAGAGTATTATCAGGTCGCCAAATTCGAAGAATCAGTTTTTTTTTGAATCTGAAAAGTTACCCCCCCGTATTACAGCCCGTAATGTAATGAAGGGACTGTCTTCCGACCTCCGTCGGAATCCACCCCTTCGCCCCGCAAAGGGGACGGTCTCCGCAACAGAGGATTATCCCTTGGAAGAAAAATAACAGTATTTAAGAAAGATATCGTCTAAAAGGGAGCACCGCGACCAATCTAGGTTCTAAGCTCTATGCTCTACGCTTGTACTACCCCCGGATTATACTTCTCCTCAATCGGGGCATGATTCGCCATTTCGATTCCCATGCTAATCCACTTGCGCGTGTCTAAGGGATCAATAATAGCATCGGTCCACAGGCGTGCAGCAGCATACTCGGGCTTCATCTGTTCTTCGTAGCGATCGTGAATCACTTTATTAAGCTCGGCTTCCTTTTCGGGAGTAATCTCTTCACCTTGGGATTTAAGACGCGATTTTTCAATCTGCATTAGCACCTTGGCTGCCTGAGCCCCACCCATAACCGCTAGCTTAGAATTTGGCCAAGCCACAATTAATCGAGGGTCGTAAGCCTTCCCACACATGGCATAGTTACCAGCCCCAAAGCTGTTGCCAATAATCACGGTGAACTTAGGCACGACCGAATTACTCATGGTATTCACCATCTTAGCCCCATCTTTAATAATGCCGCCATGCTCACTGCGGGAACCTACCATAAAGCCAGTTACATCTTGTAAAAAGACCAATGGTATTTTCTTCTGATTGCAATTGGCAATAAAGCGGGAGGCCTTATCGGCAGAGTCGGAATAAATAACTCCTCCAAATTGAGTTTCCCCTTTTTTGGTGCGTAATAACTCCCGGTTATTTGCCACAATACCCACTGCCCAGCCATCAATTCGGGCATAGCCGGTAATAATGGTACGTCCGTAACCGGCTTTATATTCCTCAAATTCGGAATGATCAACAAGGCGCTCAATAATTTCCATGGTTTTATAAGGCTTACCATCGCGGGGTACTAGGCCGTATATTTCCTTGGGATCTTTAGCGGGTTCGGCGGATTCTTTGCGATTAAAACCGGCCTTCTCAAAAGCCCCCATCTTATCCACAATATTCTGGATGCTATTTAGGCAATCCTTATCATCTTTCGATTTGTAGTCGGTAACCCCCGAAATCTCACAATGGGTAGTAGCCCCACCAAGCGTTTCATTGTCAATATCCTCACCTATGGCGGCCTTAACCAAATAGGAGCCCGCTAAAAAGATAGAGCCGGTTTTATCCACAATCAAAGCTTCATCGCTCATGATCGGTAAATAGGCACCCCCCGCCACACAAGAGCCCATAATCGCGGCTATTTGCGAAATGCCCTTAGAAGATAAAATGGCATTGTTTCTAAAGATGCGTCCAAAGTGCTCTTTATCGGGGAAAATCTCATCCTGCATAGGAAGGTAAACACCAGCACTATCTACCAGGTAAATGATGGGAATATGATTCTCCATCGCAATTTCCTGGGCACGTAAATTCTTTTTACCGGTAATGGGGAACCAGGCCCCGGCTTTCACCGTTGCATCGTTAGCCACCACCAATACCATACGGCCTTTTACATAGCCTAAAACGACTACTACGCCACCACCCGGACAGCCGCCGTGCTCGGCATACATACCATATCCCGCAAAAGCACCAATTTCGATTTGGGGCATTTTGGCATCTAACAAATGGGCAATACGCTCGCGGGCGGTTAATTTACCCTGAGCATGCTGCTTGGCAATCTTTTTATCGCCTCCGCCTTTATGAATTTTTTGCAGCTTGGTTCTTACTTCCGAAACCAGAAGCTTTAAATGATCTTCGTTTTTATTGAATTCGATATTCATGGTGTCGCGCAGTTTTCAACGGTATATACCGCTTGGAGAGTGAAAAGTTGAGAGGATTGTGCTTCGGAGCGTAAAAAGTGAAAAACATTCTGCTCTTCCTGAACGCTCACAAAAATTATTTCGGGTAAGCCATCACCGCTAAGGTCACCGTACCAATAAATTTCGGGAATATAGCAGGAACCATAATCGCTAATAAGTTCCTTTAGGTCCATTTCTACCGTTTGGCCCGCCTGATTAAGAATCGCTTTGAGGGTGTAATTTTCGGCTTCGGGACAAGGCCCCGCCTTAGTGATGCTCCCCGTGGCACTTAGCTTTAATCCGCTTTCGGCATCCAAAACCCATTCTTGTCCGGGAAAAAGACGTTTTCCACGACTACCAATAATCGGTAATACATCCTCAAGACGCGTTTCTTGATAAGGGTAGGAGCCGGATACTGCAAAGAGGAATAGGCTGCGCTCTTCTTCATCGGTGAGCACATCAAACTGCATGGTTCCGCCGGTTTGATTTTTACTAAGGCTGATATTAAGGTTTAAGGGGCGAACCTCTAAAACTCCGGTTGGATTAATCTCATCATCTAAAAAAACACCGTACCAATATAACTGTAAATCAATTTCTTGTACTGGTCCACAGTAGTTATAGGTCTCCACTAAAAACTGAAAAGCATCGCCCTTCAGTTTTTTATGTACCGACTGTTTTTCGTTTACCGAGGCCGATTGTTCATCGCCCAAAAGGCTATCACTTTTACGCACTAAATTTTTACTGGCCTGTACTAAGCTATCGGTGGGCGGACCTTGAACCAAGACTTTTAAAAAGCCATCAAAGGAATAGCCAATATCACCATTGTATTTCAGCTTGCGCCAAAAGCCATCAATGCCTTCATAGCTTAGCGTACCGTATGTAGTATCGGCGCAGTATAATACCGTATCTCCTTGGGGAATTAGTTTTATAAAGCCTTTACCGGGTGCTTTACGCAGAATCAAGCCACTTGAGGCGGTAACTTCGGCCGGGGTCCAGGCACAATCTTGGGCTTGCAAGCCAATGCTCAGGGAGCTCAAAACTAGGCCAAGAGTAAGGAGGTATTTTTGGAGCATGCGCGAAAATACAAATTAAAGCTCCTGCAAGTAATCGTAGGCCGCAGGACCTTCGTTGAAGATTAAATCTAAAATGGAAAGCTCTGGCTGAAAGCCGTGCTTATGATCAAATACTTGGGGATAGGGCTTGGCTTGAACAAAACTTCTTTTCTTGGGACTAAAATCCTGTCGATGATCCTGTATCTCGGGCCATGTTGCCTGCCAGCTTTCGCTGAGATGAAGTTTAACATCGGCCCGCAGCCATTTTAAAACCAGGCGGGTACTGGCCAAATTAACTTCGGCGAGATGAGCGGGAGCGTGCTCGTAAAAGCTTTGAATTTCGGGCGCCAGGCTATCGAAAAAAGGACTGTTGTTATAGGAGGTTTGCAAAGCCTGCCAATGCTGTTGGCTCCAGTTTTGCTCGGGGGCAATACGGGTCTCTTTCATCAAGCCTTTATGCAGATGGTCGATTGAAAGGTTGAGCATTAAAGCGCCATTAGGACCATCAATATAACAACGATTACGATAGGACTGCTTTTGGAAATTGTCAAATTGTTCCAAAACCACTTCCTCATAGCGAATCAATTTCGCATAATAGGAGATGGGTCCCCAGTAGCTTAGGCTGAAGAGCCCTTTTTTCACGCCGCGCCTTTTTTCTTCTTACGGAAGTAATTAAAGCCATAACCCAAAGCCACAATAATAGCAAAGGGCCAAAAATAGCTGGTACGCTCCCCGTCGCCACTTACCGTTGTAAATACCCGGTCGAAACGAATTTTATTCATTATTCCCTCACCGTACTTATCGTAGCTCATCCAAATAAAGGCGGGTCGACCCACGATATGATCCTCGGGCACAAAACCCCAATACCGGCTGTCGAGGGAGTTATGTCGGTTGTCACCCATCATCCAATAGTAATTTTGGGCAAAAGTGTATTCGGTTTGCGCTTCACCATCAATTAAAAAGGTATGCGCACCGCCCTGTTCACGTGGGGTATTAATCTCGAAGGTATGCCCTTCGTAAACTTCAATAATCCGTTGGTATAAATGGTAATTATTGATGGTAAGCTCCACCGAACTTCCGGCACTGGGTAAATGGATGGGTCCGAAATTATCGCGCGTCCATTTGTAATTGATGCTAGGTGGGAAAATGCGGTTCTCGTCGCCCAGAAAGTCTTGATAATAAACCTTTAAACTAGCTGGAATATCCTTCTGACCCAATTTGTAGTTCAGGCGAAAAATGGTATCAATATTCGGAATCGCACTAAACTGATCAATCGCTTCATCACTAATAGTTACGATGTAATCATCATATCCCTGGGGAATGTTTAAAGGTCTCGATAGTTGCCTTCCTTGATTTTCGGCCACTTGCTTTAAAAGGCGAATGGGGAATATATCTTGCGCACCGGCACCGGTATTAATATCAAAGCGCTCCTTTAAACCATTGGTGTTTAAGCGACCTTTAGTGCGCACAAAGTATTGAAACTGTCGGATGGTTCGAGCGGGGAGCTCGGCAAAGGAGCCATTTACGATGATTTGCCCGTCTTTAATTTGCAAGGTATCTCCCGGCAGGGCTACGCAGCGCTTTACATAGTGCTCGCGTTTATCTACCGGATATTCATCTTCCATGGGATAATTAAAGACCACGGGGTCGAAGCGTTGCACCTCCGATATTTTTGGTAACCGGATGTAAGGGAAGGTCACCACATCACTAAAAGCCTTCACTTCCGTAAAAGGAATTTTATTGTGCATTAAGGGCAAGGAAAAGGGCGTCATCGGTAAGCGACTGCCGTATTGCAGTTTGCTTACAAAAAGGAAGTCACCAACCATCATCGATTTTTCCATCGAAGGGGTAGGGATGGTGAAAGCTTCAAAGGTGTAAGCTCTAATCAAAGTGGCGGCTACAATGGCAAAAACAATCGAAGCAAAGCCTTCGCTGATGTATTTGCGTATAATTTTAATGTCGCGCTCCTGATACTTTAAGTCGGAGCTAAAGGCTAAATAACCGAAGTACAATCCGAAGGTAATGGTCCCTAAAACGGTATTCTTAATGGAGGCGATGCGGTACATATGCATCAACTCGAAGAAAATCACCACCATCATAATATTTCCAACCACCGGCAAGATTGCTAGGATGGTCCAATACCAAGGTCGTTGAATAACCTTGGTCATGATGTAGATATTGTAAAATGGCACTAAGGCTTGCCATGGTTTTAAGCCGGCCCCCGTGATAAATCGCAGGGCTAAGATTCCATAATAAACTTGAAGAAGGGTCAAAAAGACCAGGGTAAGGCCTATACTCATGGTTTAAGATTTAGTACATCGCGCATGCTGTAAACGCCGGTCTTACCCTTTAGGTATTCGGCCGCCATTACAGCGCCAAGGGCAAAGCCTTCGCGATTATGGGCAGTGTGTTTAATTTCTATATCGTCGATGGCACTACGGTAACTTACCGCATGGGTTCCAGGAACTTCATTTTCGCGGATCGCGGTAATGGGCAAGTCTTCGGCTTCGGGATTATCTTCCTTAAGCTTCCAGCTTTTTAATTGGGGCAAACCGGCAATAAGGTCTTCGGCTAAACTGATGGCGGTGCCGCTTGGCGCATCCTTTTTATGAATATGATGAATTTCGGTAAGCGCACTTTGGTATTGCGGGTAATCCTTCATTAATTCGGCCAGCTGCCGATTGAGGGCAAAGAATAAATTAACTCCCAAGCTAAAATTGGAGGCGTAGAGTAGGGCCCCGGCTTGCTTCTCGCAGAGGCTTAAGGCTTCTTCATATCGATCGAGCCAACCGGTAGTGCCGGTTACCACCGGAACACCATGCTCAAAACAAGCTTTTATATTAGCAAAGGCAGCCTCGGGAACCGAGAATTCTATGGCAACCTCGGCCTGTTTTAAGTCAGCTGAATTTATCCCTTCTTTGCCAAACCGGGCGACTACCTCATGACCACGTTCCTTAAGAATGCGCTCAATGATTTTCCCCATTTTACCGTATCCAATCAAGGCTACTTTCATGGATCTAAATTTATTTTTAGTCCTAAACCAAGGGCTTGCATACCGTTGTACATTCCTCCCATCGGAATCACGGCCGGCTCCAAGCGAAAGCTTAGGTCTTCATTTACATTGTAATAATAGAGGTGGGCATCCACGTGGGCATCGATTATATTTAGCGCCCAAACCGCTGCACCAATAATGATGGACAAATCTCGCCAGTCGCGGTAAATATTTTGCAGTTCGATTAATTGCCTTTCGCTATAAATATTGAAAAACTGGTCGTTCCCACTAGTGCTATCTATACGCATCAAGAAGGCATCTAGATACTGTCGGTATAAGCGGTGATTTTCTACAGCGAAATAGCCGCAGGCACCAAGGCCGGCATAAACGATGGGCATTTTCCAGTACTTGCCGTTATAGGCTTGACCTGCTCCGGGCAGAAAAGTAGAAAGTAAGGTAGCTCTGCGCACCGAATGCATTTCGCTGCTGTCGGTAGGCATGCGATTTACCTCTTCGTAGTTTACGCTATCGCGCTGGGCGCTTAGGCTTACACTGATGAAGAGCAAAAAGAGGCAGAGCGTATTTTTCAAAATCTTAGGATTGCAATTGCTCGAGGATGCGTTCCAATTCGGCATCGTTTTTAAAGCTCAAGGTGATTTTGCCTTTGCCGCGTTTGGAGCGACGTAGATCCACCGACACTTTTAGGTTTTCACTCACTTGATCACGGGCTGCTTCAATCTCCTTGGGAAGTGGGGTAGAAGTACTGGCGCTGGCTTTTTTAGGTCCTTGTTTGGCTTTAGCCTTCCGCACGGCTTCTTCAATCTGACGCACACTAAGGTCACGCTTTATCGCATCGTGATAGAGGTTCACTTGGTCCTCATCATTCTCTACATTGATCAGCGCACGAGCATGTCCCATGCTAATCATCTTATCGCGTAAACCGGCTTGAATAAGCGGTTGTAATTTTAAAAGTCGAAGGTAATTGGTGATGGTAGAGCGCTTTTTCCCTACCCGTTCGCTCATCGCTTCTTGGGTGAGTTCACACTCTTCAATTAAGCGCTGATAGCTTAAGGCAATTTCGATAGGGTCGAGTTCTTCCCTTTGAATATTTTCAACCAGGGCCATTTCGAGAACCGCCTGGTCATCGGCCAATCGGATATAAGCCGGAATAGCCTCTAGGCCCGCGATTTTACTGGCTCTAAAACGACGTTCTCCCGAGATGATCTGGAATTTGCCAGTTTCTAAACGGCGTACGGTAATGGGTTGTACAATCCCTAATTCCTTAATGGAAGTCGCTAGTTCTTCTAAGGCCTCGGGGTCAAAAATGGTACGGGGTTGCTCGGGATTCGCCTCAATGTCGGCCAAGGGAATTTCGGCAATGGCCCCCAGCACTTTATCGGCGTCCTGATCCTTGCCAGATTTGATATTGCCATTATCGTTTAAAAGGGCGGCCAAGCCCTTACCCATCGCTTTGCGTTTAGGTGTTGCCATTCAAAATTATTTGCAATTGATTTTTAGGCTTCTGCCTCAATCGACTCGTTCTTCTCTAAGAATTCGCGGGCCAAATTTAAGTAATTCTCTGCGCCATTACTGGAGGCATCATACATGATAATGGTTTCCCCATAACTGGGCGCCTCGCTTAAACGAACATTTCGCTGAATTATGGTATTGAAAACCATTTTACTGAAGTGGGTTTTAACCTCTTCCACCACCTGGTTACTGAGGCGTAAGCGAGAGTCGTACATGGTGAGAAGCAATCCTTCGATATCCAAATTAGGATTGTGCAGGTTTTGTACGCTCTTAATGGTATTAAGCAACTTACCCAATCCTTCCAAGGCGAAGTACTCGCACTGAATCGGAATAATAACACTATCGGCGGCCGTTAGGGCATTAAGGGTGATTAGGCCTAAGGAAGGTGCACAATCAATCATAATATAATCGTAGTCGTCCTTCACCGATTCCAAGGACTTGCGAAGCATTTGCTCCCTTTGCTCTTTATCTACCAATTCGATTTCAACTGCTACCAAATCGATTTGGGCTGGAATTAAATCCAAATTAGGATTAGAGGTTTGGACTACCGCCTCTTTGGCAGAAACCTCATGTTCCAAGACTTGATAGGTTCCCACTTTAACTTCATCGGGATTAAAGCCTAGGGCAGAGGTGGTATTGGCTTGAGGGTCAGCATCAACCACCAAAACCTTTTTCTCTAAAACCCCTAAACTCGCTGATAAATTTACCGAGGTCGTCGTTTTTCCCACTCCACCTTTTTGATTGGCGATGGCCACAATTTTTCCCATGTTCAATTATTTTATGATCTTTTTGATCCTTTGCTTGTTCTTAATTTTGCAGGTACATCAGCTTCCCCGAGGCTGAAACCTCCTTCCGAAATCGGGAGGCCTAAAATACAAATCTAATGAATCAGCTTTCCTTGTGGAAACGGATTTACCAACATTTTAAACGCTTATGATTACCCTAGTATGCGGAACGCATCGACCTAAGAATGTAACCCGCAGAATAGTTGCTAAATACAAAGAATTACTAGAGGCCGAAGGGGCCCAGGTAGAAACCTTTGAATTGGAGAATTTACCCCGTGATTTTGTTTTTGAAGATAGCTTTGGTAAGCGTAGTGATCAAACCGAGCAAATCATTCATGAGAAACTGCTACCCGCTGAAAAGCTGGTTTTTATTAGTCCCGAATACAATGGTTCTTACCCCGGAGTTTTAAAGGCTTTTTTAGATGGGGTTAAGCCGCATATTTGGAAAGGCAAGAAAGCAGCCTTGGTAGGCGTAGCCTCGGGTCGGGCAGGCAATATTCGAGGTATGGACCACTTAACCCACGTGTTGCATCACTTGCGGATTGAGGTATTTAGCAATAAGGTGCCCATTTCTAAGGTGGATGGATTGCTCAATGATCAGGGCGAGCTCGTGGATCCAGAAACCATAGCGGTGCTTAGCAAACAGGTAAAAGAATTTATACAGTACTAAAACGCAAAGAGCCCTTAAAAAAGGGCTCTTTTTGTGGATTGATCAAAATCTGAATTAAATATCCTCAAAGGATACATCGGTGTATTCTTCCGAATTCCCTTCAGATTCATTAACCCCCTCCTCAAATTCCTGATTAAGGTCATAAGGACCTTGATGTTTTTTGTGGTAATCGGGCTCGTGGCGGTCGGAAATTACTTCCTCGCCGCGTTTGTCGATGATGTAATCGGTAGCCGCATTAAACATTTCACTAAAGGCTTCAAAGTCTTCCTTATAAAGGTAAATCTTGTGTTTCTTGTAAAAAACATTGCCATTATCGGCGGTATGCTTTTTACTTTCAGTGATGGTTAGGTAGTAATCATCTGCCTTGGTGGCTCTCACATCAAAAAAATAGGTTCTCCTTCCCGCCCTTAAAACCTTGGAATGGATCTCCTCCTGCGCATTTTTGTCAAAATCACTCATTACGATCATGGTTTAGTCGCAGGCAAAGCTAAAAAAATATGGAATTTTGTTTAAGCTTTAGAGCTTCGAGTGTTTAAGTCTGATTATCAGAGCTTCACAGAAGGGGTATTCCTAAAAGCTTAATTTTTAAGTTTAAAACTTCGACTTGAAATAGTCATTCGATTTAGAGGAGCGTTTGCGCTTTAAACCGTATCGCAAGAGGGCGAAACCAATCAGCAAGGCCAGTCCTAAAGGCAGGAAATACCAAACAAAAAAGAGCATACTCTGAATGATTCGGTACAAAAAGAACAATCCGAAGATAATTAAGGCCGTTCCTAATCCTAATGAAAAACCCTTCATCGAAATTAAACCTTAGCCTCTTCTACCAGCTGTTGCTCGTACATGTCTTTGTAATAACCACCAACCTTCATTAAGCTGTCGTGATTTCCTTCCTCAATCACCCGGCCTTCCTCTAATACAATAATTTGATCGGCATTTTTTACGGAGGATACCCGATGCGATATGATTAGGGTGGTACTCTGGTCAATCAGGCGCTTTAGGTTGTTGAGTATCGCTTCTTCCGTTTCGGTGTCTACGGCCGATAAACAATCATCAAAAATAAGTAGGGGGGGTGCTTTTATAATCGCCCGAGCAATGCTCACCCTTTGTTTTTGCCCTCCACTGAGGGTTACGCCGCGCTCTCCAACTCGCGTTTCATAGCCTTCGGGGAAGCCCATGATATTATCGTGTACATGGGCATTTTTAGCGGCCGCCATAATTTCCTCCTCGCTAGCTCCATCTTTACCAAAGGCAATGTTGCGACCAATGCTGGAGGAGAATAAAAAGGCCTCTTGCGGCACATAGCCAATGTTTTGCCGTAACTCATCGAGGTTTACCGAGCGAATATCCCGACCATCAATCTTCACTTCTCCGGCATCTACATCATAAAGTCGCCCGATTAAATTAGCCACCGTACTCTTGCCGCTACCGGTGCGTCCCACAATGGCCAAAGACCTACCGGGTTCCAAATGGAAACTCAAATTATCGAGGGCTTTTATGCCCGTGTCGGGATAGGTAAAGCTCACCCCTTCAAACTCAATTCGCCCTTGGAAATTTAGAGTTTCGGAAGATGGATTTTGAATTTCAGGGCTTACCCTCAGGAATTCATTGATCCGCTCCTGACTAGCCGCCGCTCTTTGCACTAAAGAGGTTACCCATCCGATACTGGCCACCGGCCAAGTGAGCATATTTACATAGATGATAAACTGAGCGATAACGCCGGTTTCGATTTTACCGGCAATCGTTTCCTGACCGCCAATGTACACCGTTAAGATGGTGGACAAACCAATCAGTAAAATCATCAGCGGGAAGAAGAGGGCATTAATTCTAAAAAGCTCTTTATTGCGCTCAAAATAATGGTTGGCCTCTTCGTTAAAGTCTTGTAGAGAGCGATCTTCACGTACGTAAGCCTTCAAAACTCGAATACCCGAAAAGGTTTCTTGTACAAAGGAGCTTATCGCACTCAATTGCCGCTGCACTTGCTCACTTTTAATATTGATCTTCCGACTAACGTAATAAATAGAGGCCGCTAAAATAGGAAGAGGGGCCAGTACGTATAAGGAAAGACGCGGGCTCCAATAAAACATGATGGGAATAATCAAGAGTAAGGTCATGCCCACATTCATGGTATACATAATGGCCGGACCTACATACATTCTTACGCGGCTCACATCCTCACTAATGCGGTTCATAAGGTCGCCGGTGCGGTTGCGCTTGTAAAAGGCTAAGGAAAGTTTTTGGTATTGGTCAAAGATTTCGTTCTTCATGTCGTACTCAATATGCCGACTAACGACAATTATGGTCTGCCGCATAAAGAACATAAAGAGCCCTTTTAAAAGGCTGGAGCCGATGATAATTACTCCGTACAGAATCAGCTTATTACGTAGATCTCCGTAATCAAAATCGGGATTATTCTGATAAGCTTCAATGGCGTCTTCCACAATATTGAAACTCTCGCGAACGAGCTCCGCTGGTAGGATACCGAAGATTACGGAAATGGCAACAAAGAACAATCCCGCCAGTAATTTCCAACGGTATTTGTAAAAATATTTATTGAGACTGAGTAGGGACTTCATTGATTGTTGACTCAAAAAATTAGCCTAATTTCGCCAGCAGAAAAAGGCATTCCGGCAAAGGTAGAAATCTGCGGGATTGTCTAACTCTGTTTTTCATAGCATTTACAAATGAACGATCTTAAACTTACTGACTCTGCAACTGTAGATGGGGCCGTTTTTGGCAGCGCATCTTTTAAAGACCACGAGCAAGTGGTGTTTTGCAACGACCGTGACACCGGTTTAAAAGCCATTATTGGCATTCACAACACCACATTAGGTCCAGCATTAGGGGGCACGCGTATGTGGAAATATGAGCGTGAAGCGGATGCCATTCGCGATGTTTTGCGTTTATCTCGGGGTATGACTTTCAAGGCTTCCATTAGCGGATTAAATCTTGGCGGTGGTAAAGCGGTCATTATCGGCGATTCGCGCAAGGATAAAACCGATGCCCTTATGCAGAAGTTTGGTGAGTATGTAAATTCTCTTTCTGGTCGCTATATCACTGCCGAAGATGTGGGCATCAATACCCACGATATGGAAATGGTAAAGCTTAAAACCGATCATGTAACCGGTATTCCGGTAGAAATGGGAGGTTCGGGCGATCCTTCTCCTGTTACGGCCTATGGCGTTTTTATGGGCATGAAGGCCGCCGCTCATTATAAATATGGAAGCGATGATTTAGCTGGAAAGCGCGTAATGGTGCAAGGGATTGGTCATGTTGGCGAGACCTTAGTAAAACACCTAAGCGAAGCCGGAGCGGAAGTTTTAATTAATGATATTCATCGCGATCGTATGGAAGAAGTTGCCGCTAAATACGGCGCTTCCATTCACGAAGGCGATGTGTTTAACACGCATTATGATATTTATGCGCCTTGTGCCTTAGGTGCCACCATCAATCCAGATACCATCAATCGCCTTTCGGCAGATATTGTTGCGGGTGCAGCCAATAACCAACTGGCCGATGAAGTGCGCGATGGACTTGCCTTACAGAATAAGGGAATACTTTATGCTCCCGACTTTTTGATTAACGCGGGTGGTTTGATTAATGTGTATTCCGAAATTGCGAAGTACGATCGGGCCGAAGCGCTCCGCCGGACCGAAGAAATTTACAATACTTCCTTACAGATCTTCCGCACCAGCGAACTGGAGCAAATTACTCCTCATGCTGCAGCACTTAAAATTGCTGAAGATCGAATTAACCAAGTGAAAGCCCAGCGAAACTAATATGTTAACGCGCCGACATTTACGGATTAAGGTCTTCCAGGCCCTTTATGCTTTTGATTATGACCCTGAGCGCGGCTTGCTCAGTGCCGAAAAACAATTGCGTAAATCCATTGAAGATATTTATCGATTATACCTTTACGATTTAGCGGCTTTGCTTCTCATTCATCGTTATGCCAAAGAGCGCATCGAGATGAATCGCAAGAAGAAGCTCCCTTCGCAGGAGGATTTAAACCCCAATATGCGTTTTGCCAATAACCGTTTCTTAAAGTGGTTAGAGTCGAACGAAAAGTTTAAATCGGAAATCGAAGCTCATCATATCAAATTTGGAGACGAGAAGGATTTAATTCGCAATATCTACCGAAGCTTTATTGAGGATGAGCGTTTCGCTCTCTATATGGAGGCCGAGAATAATGACCTTAAGGAAGACCGTAAAATTGTGAAATACCTCTACGGTGCTTATTTGGTTGAAAATGAAAACCTTCATGAGGTTTATGAGGAGCGTAATATGTTTTGGTCCGACGATCTTGACGCGGCCCAAAGCATGGTAGTGAAAACCATCACGAGTTTTGATGCGAAGCGCGAACATATTGCCGACCTTGTGCCTTTAATTAAAAATCAGGATGACCTTGATTTTGCCCTCAAGCTTTTCCGCGTTTGTGTAAATGAAGGAAAGCAGTTTGAAGAGCGGATTCTGGCCAAAGCAGAACATTGGGAAGGGGATCGGATAGCCGTTATTGATCAATTACTGATGAAAATGGCCTTGGCCGAATTGGTGACCTTTAATCAGATTCCGGTAAAAGTGACGCTTAACGAATACATTGAACTCGCGAAGCAATACAGCACCAAGCGCAGTGGGCAGTTTGTAAATGGTATTCTTGATAAATTGCAAATAGAGATGACAGAGGCCGGAGAAATCCGAAAAATTGGCAGAGGTCTCTTGTAGCATAGTATTTGATAACTAATTGTAAATCGTAAATAGAAAATCAATAAAAATGACTCGACAATTACTTTTCTCTGGTATGATCGGATTGGCATTGATGGCAGTTTCCTGTGATAATGCTGCGAGTAAAATTCGTAACAACTCTGCAGATGCTGGAAGCAGCAATAATCAAGCAGCGGTAAATAACAATATGAACAACGCTTCGGAAGACATCAGCGTTACCGTTGATCCGAATGCACCTCTACCTGAATTTTCATTCGAAAAAGAAAACCACGACTTCGGAACGATTGAAGAAGGAACTTTAGCGAAGTACGACTTTGAATTCACCAATACCGGTGAAGCTCCTTTAATCATTTCCAATGCTTCTGGTAGCTGCGGATGTACGGTGCCACAATGGCCACGCGAGCCAATCGCTCCAGGTGAAACCGGCATTATCCACGTAGAGTTTAATTCCAATGGTCGTCCGGGTAACCAAACTAAAACGGTAACCTTAAACGCCAACACCATGCCTAATAAGAAGGTACTTCGCATTAATGCAATGGTAAACCCCAAGCCTAAAAAGGCCGAAGAAGCACAACAAGGTTAATACAGGTATGATTCAAAGTATTTTTTTACAAGCCGCTGGCGAATCTCCATTAGGAGGTATTTTACCTTTTGCGCTTTTATTAGTGGTGATGTACATGTTCTTCTTCCGTCCGCAAATGAAGCGTCAGAAAGAAGAACGTAAGTTTCAGGCCGAAGGATTACAAAAGGGAATGCGGGTGGTTACCACTTCCGGAATTCATGGTAAAATTTTGGATATCCAAGACGACACCTTGATTATTGAAAGTGAAAATAGTCGCTTAAAAATCGATCGCGCTGCTGTGAGCAAAGAGCAAAGCGCGAGCTACCTTCCTAAGGAAGAAAGCAAGAAAGAAAAGAAAGCTAAGGAAGAATCTAAATAAGGATTCTCTTTAGCAATAGCTTAAGCCAACTCATTAAATTGGGTTGGCTTTTTTTTTGAATGCGAAAGGCTCGCTACCTTTACCCATCTGGCCTCAATTAGCGCAAAACGGATGCTATTGATATCCGAAATCGTATTTTACCCACATGAAACAAGCTTGGCTCCTCCGATTAAAAAAGCTGTTTAAACGACAGTCCTGGACCAATACCAAAACCAAGGTGCGCCTTAGTTTTTTAGGCCTATCGCTATTGCTTTGGTTCTTAATCAAGTTATCTAAGCCTGGCTATGTTGAGATCATCAATTTCTCCATCGATTACTCCGAGCTACCTCCAGGTATGGTGTTCACCAAAGAGCCGCCAAAAGCCCTGAAGTTGAAGTTGAAAGGCACGGGCTTCGATTTAATCAAGTATGCTTGGTTTAGCTTTCGTGATTTGGATATTGATTTAAGTAGCTTGCAAACCGATCGCAAAGGACGAACCTATTGGACCAGTGCATCGGCCGCCGATTATTTGGAAGCGCAATTAAGCGATGAAACGACCGGTATTCTGGACATCTCGCCCGATACCGTGTTTTTTAATATGAGTCGATTGGTTACCAAAAAACTGCCGGTAGCCCTAAATCTCAACTTTAAATTTGATACCACGGCCTATGTCTTATATGGCCAACCAGTACTGAGCAAAGACTCTGTAGTTGTGGAAGCTCCAGCGGATGTGTTGGCCAAACTGAGCCGAATTGAAACAAATGTATTGGGTATCGAAGAACCGGCGGACAGCCTCGAAAAAAGGGTAGCCTTAAAAGTTCCCCAGTTTCCGCATCTCCGCTTAAACGATAAAGCTATTCAGGTACAATTAAAGTTCTCGGCCCTTACCGAAGGTGTAATGCAAATCCCGGTTCAGGCCATTAACGTTCCGGATACAGTAATTATGGAACTCTTTCCCTCACAAGTGAACCTGAGGTTTCGTTGTGCCTTGCAGGATTTTAAGGACATACGTCCGGAGGAGTTTTTGATTTACGCCGATTTTCTTCAAATAAAAGATCGAAAAGAGCGGCGCTTTTTATACTTATCACTGGAGAATCCACCTTCCCAAATTCGCTCTGTGCAGTTTCAGCCTAAGCGGGTGGAGTATTTATTAAAGAAGCCATGATTATAGGTTTAACAGGCGGCATTGGCAGTGGTAAAACAACCGTAGCCAAAATATTCGAGCACTTGCAAATTCCGGTCTTTGTAGCCGATGAGGTGTCGAAGTCCTTATTAGATTCAGATGCCCAATTACAAGCCTCACTCAAAGAGCTTTTAGGACCCGAGTTGGTGAAGCAGGGGAAGGTAGATAAGGCCTATATGGCCAATCTTATTTTTAAAGACGCCGGGCTTTTAAAGGAGGTGAATGCTCTAATACATCCCGCTGTTGCCCAGGCCTTTAAAAACTGGTATGCTCAGCAAGAAGCGGATTATGTTATTCGCGAAGCCGCTATCCTCTACGAAAGTGGCAGTCATGTAGATTGTGATAAGATTATTGTGGTTTCGGCACCCGAGGCCTTGCGTTTAGAGCGCGTGATGAAGCGCTCCGGCGAAACAGAAGCTCAGGTGCGACAGCGTATGTCTAAGCAATGGCCGCAATCTAAAAAAGAGGCTTTGGCCGATTATATCATTCATAACGATCACCAGGAAATGCTCATTCCACAAGTACTGCGTATTCATGAAAATCTTGTCCATTCCGCAAACTCAAGCCGCTGATCAAAACACGATTGAACAGGAGCCCATAAGCTCGCTTCAGTTAATGGAGCGCGCCGCCGATGCCCTATTTACCTGGGCTTGGGAGCAGCTGGATTTGGAACAAAAAATTAGCTTCGTTTGTGGGAAGGGCAACAACGGTGGGGACGGCTTGGCTCTAGCCCGAAAGCTCCACCAAGCGGGTTATGACATTATCGTATACTACGTTGCTAAAGAGGGTAGTGCCGATTATCAAGCGAATTGGCAAGCCTTGCCAGAGGACCTTAAACGGATCTCTCTATCAGAGCTGCAGCTTGAAAATGGATTTCAGGGTGTGGATGTTTTGGTTGATGCCCTATTTGGTTCGGGGCTTAACCGTCCACCCGAAGGGCAGTATGCGGAATGGATTAGGGCCATGAACAGGACTAAGGCCCTCAAGCTGGCGATTGATTTGCCCTCAGGCTTACTGGGAGATAAACTCGATTTAATTGATTTTGACTCCGTTTTTAGGGCGGACTATTGTCTTACTTTTCAGTATCCCAAACGCGCACTGGTACATCCCTTTTCCGCTCATTTGGCTGGGCAAGTGGTGGTATTAAATATTGGCTTACACCCCGATTACCTGCAAAAGGCCCAAAGCAACTGGTATTGGCAAAGAAGGGAAGATATCGAAGGTCTTTTTAGTCCGCGCTTGAAACACAGTTACAAAGGTGATTACGGACATGCCTTACTATTTTGTGGGGCTCCCCAAACTATGGGTGCCGCTTTAATTGCAGCGGAGGCGGCTTTGCGATCGGGTGTGGGTTTACTGAGTTTAAATCTACCTGAACAAGGTTTTATGGCCGCTAATGCCCGACTCCCCGAAGCCATGCTGAATACCAGGGCTGAGCTAAAAAGCCTAAATCTAAATCGGTACACGGCATTATTAATGGGGCCAGGCTTGGGAATCACCCATCAAACCGAGGCGCAAATGGAGTATCTATTAAAACAATGGCAAGGAAATTTAGTGTTAGATGCCGATGCTTTAAATATGCTCGCGTCTCATCCCCAGTGGTTTGACCATCTGCCGAAAGGCACTTTACTTACTCCGCACCCTGGTGAGTACCGACGCTTAATAGGACTCGATCAGCTAGGTCCCGATCAGCTCGAACCGGGCTTGGCTTTAGCTAAGCGTCATGCCATATTTATTCTACTTAAGGGAAGTATTAGCACCCTAATTTGTCCGGATGGAGACTTGCACTTTTTTGATTGGGGTAGTGCGGCTTTAGCGAAAGGGGGCAGTGGCGATTTACTTGCGGGTTGCATCACCGCCTTTCTAGCTCAGGGGAAATCTACTTACGAGGCAGTGGCCATGGGCCTATACTTACAGGGAGGGGCAGCGCAAAAGGCCAGTAATGCGATTGGCACTGAGGCCGCCGTTTTAAGTTCGGATATCCTGAAGCAATTGGGTAAGGCCTTTCCCCAGCAGCCTTAAAGAAGGTCTAAGGAACCTCGTCCTTCGCGAAGTACTTCGGGATACCCTTCGGTTAAATCCACCACAGTAGAGGCATACAGCGCCCCTAAACCACCATCAATCACCAAATCTACTTGATGCTCATATTTTTCGGCTATCAATTCCGGGTCGGTGGTATACTCCATAATTTCATCTTCCCCACGTACGGAGGCTGCAATAATAGGACGGCCTAATTCCTTCACAATCTCGCGGGGAATGGTGTTATCCGGAATCCGAATACCAACGGTTTTCTTTTTGCGATGAAAAATTTTGGGAATGCTGCTACCGGCTTTTAGGATGAAGGTAAAAGGGCCGGGCAAACATCGATTCAAAATCTTGTAGGTAGGTGTGTCTACCGATTTTGTATAGGCACTTAAAAAGCTGAGATCAGGAAAAATGAGGGCAAATTGGGCTTTGTCCGGTTTTAAACCTCTAATCCTTGCGATACGCTCAATTGCTTTGGGCTTGCTGATATCGCAGCCAAAGGAATATACCGTATCGGTAGGGTAAACAATAACCCCGCCGCTTGCCAGAACTTCAACTACTCTGGCAATTTCGCGGGGATTAGGGTTTTCAGGGTAAATCCGAACAATTTCGGCCATGCCTCTAGCTGTTTCCTTTACGGTAGTCGGCTAAGAATTTTTCTAAACCGATATCGGTTAAAGGGTGTTTTAATAAGCCGGTAATACTGTTTAGAGGTCCGGTAATCACATCAGCACCAATTTTTGCGCATTCTAAAACGTGCATGGTATGACGCACCGATGCGGCTAAAATTTCGGTTTCGAAATCGAAGTTGTCATAAATCAAACGGATTTCCTCAATCAGCTGTAAACCGTCGGTAGAGATATCATCTAAACGACCAATGAAGGGCGATACATAAGTAGCTCCAGCCTTAGCGGCCAAAAGGGCTTGTCCGGCGCTGAATACTAAAGTACAGTTGGTTTTAATGCCTTGGTCTGAGAAGTATTTTAGGGCTTTTACGCCATCTTTAATCATTGGGATCTTCACCACAATTTGTGGGTGTAAGGCAGCAAGAGCTTCTCCTTCGCGGACCATACCCTCAAAGTCGGTACTAATAACCTCTGCACTCACATCGCCATCTACGATTTCACAAATAGCTTTGTAATGTGCAATAATGTTTTTCTCCCCGGTAATACCTTCTTTGGCCATTAGGGAGGGATTGGTGGTAACACCGTCTAAAACGCCCAATTCCTGAGCTTCCTTAATTTGATCAAGATTTGCGGTGTCGATGAAAAACTTCATGTTGGATAGAATTTTGGCAAAAGTAACTATTGTTGGCTGGTTTCAGGCCCGCCTTCCAGACTAAAATAAAAGAGACTTCCTTCTCCTTTGGAGCTTTCTACTTTAAGGGTACTGCCCATTTGGTAAAGTAGCTGCTGACAAAGACTTAAGCCCATTCCCGTGCCTTTTTCTCCTTTGGTGCCGGTGGTGCTTATTAAAGCCACGCCGCTCATTAAATTGCTTACCTGCTGACTGCTCATGCCCAAGCCATTGTCTTTAATTCGAAGTTCCACTTGTTGCTCCGAAAGTACCTTGCTGCTAAATTCAATTTTACCTTGCTCACTGGGCGTAAATTTAATTGCATTGGTGAGCAGGTTTCGCAGTACAACTCGCAAGGCATTAGGGTCGGCAATTACGGCTAGCGTTTTTGGGATTTTATTAAGACAAGTAATTTCCTTGGCCTCTAATTGGGGTTCTACTTCTTTTATAACATCATTTACCAAGCGCTCTAGGTAAAAGGAGTTTCTTTGAATTTGCAGACCTTCCCCTTGATGTTTAACCCAGTCTAAGGTTTTGAAAAGCAATGTTTTAGTTCGACTCAAACTCTCCTTTATCATTTGAAGATGTTTGGGCATCTCCTGGGTGTCGTTCTCTTCTAAAGAGATTTTTGCCAATTCTAAACTACTTACCACTCCTTCTTTAAGGTCGTGCGCTAATAGGGAGAGTACCTTTTCTTTGGCCTTGTTAGATTGCTCTAGGGCATGGGTTTTTTTACCAAGCTCAATGCTTTTTTCCTGGGAGCTTGTAACATCGGTAATCACGGCCACCAAGCCTTCATTTTCGCCTTCAGATTCCATTAGGGAAATCGAAACGAGGTGATAATACGTGCGAAGGTCTTTTTGGCGAGAGCTAATATTTTGAAAGGTTTTATGCTTACGGGTTTCGTTAACTCTAAGCTTCCAGTCTTTTGATATGCCCTCATTTTTTAATTGCCTTAAAAAGTCAGTCCCTTCTTCTAAGGGCTTCTCATTAAAAAAGGAGAAATGCTCTTGTGCGGCTTGGTTGATAAAAATCAGCCGGCCACTTTTATCCAAAGCCAAAACACCCGCGGTCATTTGCTCTGCGGCCAAACGAGAACGTTCGTTTAACAAACGCACATTGCGACTTAATTTCCGAATGCGCTGCGACACCCGATAGTAAATAATAAATGAACTAAGTAATACTAATGCGATAATGGTCGTAAGGATAAGGTTACGCCTTTGTTTGGCGATAATCTGTTCCTTTTCGAGATTTCCTTTTTCGAGGATTAGTAGCTGTTGACGATTGTTCGCAAAGGCGCGCTGCACCTGCATCATATCATGTTGAATAGAATCTTTTACACTTAAAAGCTCCTTGCTGAGTGCCAGCGACACTTTTAGGATGCTATCCGCTTTTTTCTTTTCTCCAATTTGATTTAGGAGGTGCTCTTTTTGCGCAAGAAGCTCTAGTTGTAAATCGAGGTTTCCAAACTCCTTTGCAGTGTATAGGGCCGAATCCAAATAAAAGTTCAGACTATCGGCAATGTTAAGTTTTTGAAAGAGACGGATTTTTAAGTGCATCCACCGTAAATCGCGGAAGGGGGCGCTCATTTCTTTGGCCCGATTAAGGAAGTGCGCTGCTTCGGCTAGATCTTCGTCGGCTAAAGCAATTTCGGCCCATTCGGCATATATATCCCCAACAAACTCAAAAGTCTTGGCTTCCTCACTGTAGCGCTGCGCTGCCTGTACGGCCAAATCGGCCTTGGCCCATTGTTCTTTTAAACGATAAAGCCGGGCAAGGTAAAGTTGCGAGTGGCAAAGGAGAAACTGGTCACCAATCCTTTTTCGGATTTCAAAGGCCGTTTTAAAATGATGCTCGGCGGAGTCCAAATCGCCAAGATTTAGAAAACACAAGCCTACATTATTTAAGGCCACCGCTTCACCATAGTCGTCCTCAATTCGATGCATCACTTTGGCACATTCCTTAAAAACGGCCTTGGCGTCTTCAAAAAGCTCTACTCGATAAAGTAAAATCCCATAGCCCGTTAAAAACCAACCTTCTTGCTCCAGCCATTTGGGATCTTCTCGGGAGCCGGCATAGGTCATACCGTCGCTAAAGGCGGCAAGGGACTCTACAAATCGACCTTTATCCAGATACATTCGACCTCTTTGAGCGAAGATGGCCATCAGGTCATATTGATCGGCAATTTCCCGGGATATTTCCTCGGCGATATCGAGGTAGGCAAAGCGCTCATCTAGGGGAAGGTAGAGGTCTTCGGCGAGCAATCGGTAGGCTTCCGCATAGCGCTTTGGACATTGCAGGCTATCACATTCCTTCCGCAATTCCACAAGTTTAGGGTGCTGGTAAAACTCAGCCTGAAGGCTAATGCAGAGCAGCGTAAAGGTAAATATGAAACCTAGCTTGTTTGGTATCAAGTTTTTTGACTTGGAGTAGCACCAAATTAAGCAAAAAATAAAGGGGAAAGGGGAGGAGTGAAAAAAGTAATAAGGCAAGCGATCCATATCACACCGCTACGACCGATTACCCTTGCTGCGTTCCCGCCCTGGGGGAGTTCATCAGGAGCTGGTTGTATGGGACTTGCCTTATTGGCGGCAAAATTAGGGCAAATACCGCAAAGAGAAAAGCAAACCCCTTCATTATTGATTATATATTTGCGAGAACAAAATCAAAAAGCATGGAAAAGCCAAATTTTAAGCCCGCCATCGAAATGGGAGTGTATTTATTACTCATTTCCGTTGTATACCTCGTTTTAGCCTACGCTGTTGATCCAGGCCTGTTCACTAACATTTGGGGAGGTATTGCGATTTTCCTTTTAAATATGGTTCTAATAGCCATGAGTCCGGTGCGCGTTCGAAAACTAAATGGAGGCTTCATCACTTTTAAGCATGCTTTTACGGCAGTAATTATCACCTTTTTAGTGGCCATCATTCCGTATAACTTGGTAAACTATGTGCTTTTCAATTTTATTGATCCCGAAATGGCCGCTACAGTTAAGGAGAAATCAGTAGAAATGACCATTAGCATGATGGAATCCTTTGGCGCTCCACAGGAAACTATGGATGAGGCGATTAAAGAAGTAATGGCTACTGATCAATTTTCGTTGAGCACCATCCTTAATGGAATATTAAAAGCCTTCATTTTCTTCGCTGTTTACGGTTTAATTGTAGCCGCAATTGTAAAGCGCAAGAAAGAAACTATTGAAAGCGCCGAATAAGGCATTTTATGGATTTATCATTAGTTATACCGCTCTTTAACGAGGACGAGTCTTTGGGAGAATTGTACTCCTGGATTTGTAAAGTTGGAGAGCAGGAGAAATTAGATTTTGAAATCATCTTTGTTAATGATGGTTCCACGGATAAGAGTTTAGAAGTTTTACACGATTTAAGCACAAAGGACCCTCGTGTAAAGGTGATCTCTTTTCGGCGTAACCATGGTAAATCCGCAGGCTTAAACGTAGGTTTTGCTGCGGCCTCCGGGGATGTGGTCATAACGATGGATGCCGATTTACAGGACAGTCCGGATGAGATTCCCGGCTTGATGGCCATGATCAATGACGAAGGTTTCGATTTGGTTAGTGGTTGGAAGAAGAAGCGCTATGACCCTATTTCTAAAACCATTCCCACAAAATTCTATAATTGGGCTACCCGTCGCATCAGTAAAATCCAATTACACGATTTTAATTGCGGATTAAAGGCCTATAAAAATGAGGTGATAAAATCGGTTAATGTGCAAGGGGAAATGCACCGCTACATTCCGGTTTTAGCTAAAAATGCTGGCTTTACCAAGATTGGCGAAAAGGTAGTGCAGCACCAAGCGCGGAAATACGGCAGCACCAAATTTGGTTTAAGTCGCTTTATTAATGGTCCGCTCGACCTGTTAACGCTGGCTTTTGTTTCGAAGTTTTCGAAACGTCCCATGCATTTCTTTGGCTTGTATGGCACCCTAATGATGATCTTCGGCTTTTTAGCCGCCCTTTATATTGGGGTGGAGAAGCTGGTGGCTTTACAAATGGGCGAGAAGGCGCCTTTGGTAACCGACAATCCCTTCTTCTACCTTGCTTTAGCGACCATGGTGATTGGAGTGCAATTATTTTTAGCCGGGTTTTTAGCCGAACTGGTGATTCGAAACAGCAATAAACCAGTGGAATACACCATTGATGAGCGCATCAACTTCTAAAGTAGAACTCAGCTTAATTATACCGCTCTACAATCGGCCGGATGAGATTCGGGAGCTGTTGCAGAGCCTCTGTTTACAAGAAGACGCCGACTTTGAAGTGCTCATTGTTGAAGACGGTTCAAGCCTCAAGAGTGAGGACATCGTTCAGTCTTTTTCCAATCAATTAAAAGTCTCCTATTATTTCAAACCCAATAGTGGTCCCGGGCAATCGCGCAATTATGGGGCGGAGCGGGCGAATGGGAACTATTTCATTTTTTTGGATTCAGATTGTATCATCCCACCGCATTATATTTCATCGGTAAAGTCTTTCTTACAATCCACTTTCGTAGATGCTTTTGGTGGACCCGATCGGGCAGATGCCAGTTTTAGTACTATTCAAAAAGCCATTAACTATTCCATGACGGCCTTGTTTACTACCGGCGGAATTCGCGGCAGTAAGAACAGCGTGGAAAAATTTCACCCCCGAAGTTTTAATATGGGATATACCCGCGAGGTGTTTGAAAAAACAGGGGGCTTTGCAAAAATGCGTTTTGGTGAAGATATCGACATGAGCATTCGCATGATGAAGGAGGGCTTTAAAACCGCACTTATTCCCGAAGCTTATGTATACCACAAACGGCGGAGTACTTTCCGGCAGTTTTACAAGCAGGTGCACAACTCAGGGATTGCGCGAATTAATCTTTATAAGCGTCATCCCGAAAGTCTAAAGCTGCTTCACTTTTTTCCAGCTAGCTTTAGCCTGTTTGTAATTTTCAGTCTATTGACGCTGCCTTTTACTGGCCTGCCTCTGGCTTTTTTACTCCTTTATTTCCTGGCCATCTTTATGGATGCCACTCTAAAGAATAAAAGCTTTAATGTGGGTCTATTAGCAATTGTCGCTTCCTTTATCCAGTTGTTTTCCTACGGACTGGGATTTATAAAAGCCCTTTATCGACGACTTATCTTGGGCAAAGGAGAATTTGCCGCTTTTGAAAAGAACTTCTACAAGTAATCCTCGCGCAAAAAGAAAACGGCGCCGTTCGAATAGCTTTTAAGGAGGTGGTAGCCGGATTGAGGAGCCTGCAGCTCGGATATCATCTCTTGGTCCTTTTCGGGCCATAGGTAATAGCCATCATAAGCTTTGTCGCGGTAACCTTCCCGACTAAATTCTTGGAGGTAGTTTAAGTCTTCGCTTAATCGATAGAAGTTTAAAGCTGGCTCAAATAACCAATTGACGCCAATTTGCAGCGTTTCAAGTTCTTGAGGGCGGTTGCTTTCAAGGTCCTGAATAAAACTTTTGTGCGCGGCATCATAAGGCCATTCGGCCGTTGACTTAAAATTCAAATCTTTAAAACTAAGGGCAAAACAAAGTACCAAGAGCACACTTAGTACTAGTTGTACATTTTCACCTTTGGGATAGCGGTTAAAACGCTGAAACAGGAATAATAAGTAAACTAAAAGAAGAGGGGCATAAACCAAAGTGGTACGACCAATCAAATACTCGGTACCCAAAATCCAATGCTGGGCTATCTGCGCACCAGCCGTCATAATTAACCACAGAAATAATTCACCATAGTAATACCAGCCAATGCTGCTGGAAGCGCGTAAGTGATCGAGTATAAAGTACACGGCCCCAATAATTAGTGCTAAACCGATAAGGTAACTGAAGCCTACCCCAATGTCGAAATGCTGTTTGTAGGTTAAAATCCAGGTTAAGCTGTGCACGCTGCTTTCCCAAAAGTTTGCATCGCTGCCAAATAGGTCACCAGATATATTCTTAAGCGGAAGGAAAATAAGCAGTCCTAAAACCCCGGTAACAATCCCAACCGGCCGCCATAAAGTACCTAAACTCTTGGTTTGATTTTCGCCCTCTGCCACGTATAGGATTAAAATCAAGGCCACCAAAGCCACATAAGAATAAAGGAAAGTAAAGTTGGCATACACCGCAAAAGCCGCGAATAATAAGGTCCGCCAAATATGATGGCCATTGTTTAACTCACGGTAGGAGTATAAATGAAAAATGGAGGCTAAACTTAAGGCCAAGCCCATTCCGTAACCACGAGCCATAGCAAAGAAATCGATGAAATAGAGCTGCAAGCACAGCACTAAAAAGGCGGCAATTTGAATGCCGGGGAAGCGAAATTTTCGGGCTATCGCCGCCGCATAACGAAAGTAGATGAGTGAGGCCAAGACATTGGGCAGCCGTAAATTGAAGTCGCTGAGCCCAAACAAACCCACACTTAGCTTAGCCAAGAGGGTATTTAGGATATGGTTATTGGGAATATGGGGCGGTTTATACAAGATGATGCCTAACCAATTTTGGCGGACATAGTGCAAGTAGGTGTAAGCCTCATCGTGGGTAATGGGTACGTAAATGGCACGAAAAAGTACGATACTAAAGAAGACAGCTCCTATCGCAAGCATCAGCCAAATGACGTAAGGCTTTCGAATTTGTTTACCCATAATTTCGGTTTAGTCGGGCGCAAATTTATGATAAGCTTCGTTTATGCTTTGATGCATCCCAAAGAAAGCTAGTATTTTTGCCATATGAAGCGAACCCTCATCCTCTGTTTAATCCTTACTTCCGGAATGCTTTCGGCTCAAACGCCAAGCACACCAAAGGATTCCCAAGGAAAGCCCCACGGCACTTGGGAGAAATACCATAACAATGGAAAATTGCGCTACCGTGGGAATTTTGATCACGGTATCCCGGTAGACACCTTCAAGTATTACTATGAAGATGGTCAATTGCAAACCGTAAACGTCTTTCAAGGCCGTAGCGGAAATTGTATGAGTTACCAATACGGAGAAAAGGAGACCTTGGCTGCAGAGGGTTTATACGTAAACAAAAAGAAAGATGGCCTTTGGACCTATTACAATCGGGAAGGGAAGGTTATTTCGAAAATAAACTATAAGAACGGGGTGCAGAATGGGGAAGCCCTTAAGTACCATACCAACGGAAAGCTTGCCGAGCGCGTGATTTATAAAGAGGGCAAGAAAGAAGGTCCTTGGGTACAATATTACGAGAGTGGTAAAAAAATGGCCGAAGGAATTTATGTGGATGATAAGCTTGAAGGCGAAGCCACCTATTATTATTCATCTGGAAAACCGCGCTCACGAGGAAATTACCGTCATGGCTTAATGCACGGTACTTGGTATTTCTTTAATAGTGACCTGAAGTTAGATCATAAAGAAATTTGGGAAATGGGTTATAAAATCGAAGACCCAGAAGAAAAAGAAGAAGTAGAGAAGGAGTCCAAATAAAATGGCAAGAGTAGTTATAGGTTTAAGTGGGGGAGTAGACAGCAGTGTAGCAGCCCACCTACTGTTGGAGGAAGGCCATGAGGTGATTGGTTTATTTATGCGCAATTGGCATGATGAATCGGTAACCATTCACGATGAATGCCCTTGGATTGAAGATAGTAATGATGCCATGCTTGTGGCCGAAAAACTAGGGATTCCTTTTCAGGTTATCGATTTAAGTGAAGAGTATAAAGAGCGCATTGTAGATTACATGTTCGCTGAGTATAAAGCAGGCCGTACCCCCAATCCGGATGTTCTATGCAATCGAGAGATAAAATTTGACGTCTTCCTCGAAAAAGCCATGGCCCTAGGAGCAGATTTTGTAGCTACCGGGCATTATTGTCGTCGCGACCAAGAAATGGTAAACGGTAAACCGGTTTATCGGTTACTTTCAGGCCTAGATGCTAACAAAGATCAAAGCTATTTTCTTTGTCAGCTTAGCCAAAAGCAATTGAGCAAAGCCCTTTTTCCGATTGGGCATTTGCAAAAAAGTGAAGTGCGCCGAATTGCCACGGAACTGGACTTGGTTACGGCCGATAAGAAAGACTCTCAAGGCTTATGCTTTATCGGCAAGGTTCGTTTACCGGATTTCCTTCAGCAACAGCTGGCGCCTAAGAAAGGTGCGGTAATTGAAATCCCCGTGGATGCCCAAATTCCAAAAGACTATAGCCGACTGCCCGAGGAAAACGCTTGGTCGGAAAAGGCGGCCCCCTTTCGCTTTTCGGAAGAGCAAGGGATGGTAAAGGGCCAGCATAACGGCGCCCATTATTTTACTATTGGTCAGCGCAAGGGACTGGGCATTGGCGGTACCCCCGAGCCTTTATTTGTGATTGGCACCGATACCCAGTCTAATTTGATTTTTACTGGTCAAGGAGAAAGTCATCCCGCCTTGCGCAAAGAAGCCTTGTTTGTGGCTCAGGAGGATGTACACTGGTTGCGAACTGATAAAAAGTTAGCGCCGGGAGAATCAGCCACCTATCAAGCCCGAATCCGTTACCGTCAGCCTTTATTTGCGGTCGAACTTCATGCCACCGAGCATGGTTTATACGTTGTTTTTGAAAAGGCTCAAAAAGCCGTTACCCCTGGTCAATTTGTGGCTTGGTATGATGGCGAAGAGCTTATAGGCTCGGGTGTAATTCAATTTTAGATGATGAAAAAGTACTTTTTAATCGCATTGATTTTTAGTGGCTTTATGCCGCTCTCGGCCCAATCCTACCGGGTTTATTTTACCGATAAAGGCCAGCAAGAACAGCTTTTAGAGCAACCCGAACTTCTTTTAAGTGAAGCGGCCCTCATTCGTCGTGCCGCCCAAGGAATTGCGCTTGATCAAAGCGATTTACCGGTTTATGCTCCCTACCTTAAAACATTAAAGAGAATGGGTGGGCAGATTTTAGCCCAATCGCGCTGGTTAAACTACGCTTATGTTCAGGGCCTTTCGGCAGATGAAATCCAAGCGCTTCCCTTTGTGAAAAAGGTGGAACAACCGAAGGCGCATGTTTCACATCTGGCCACGACCGCCACGAGCACCACTTTTGATTATGGTTTGGGACGCACCCAAATTGAAATGTTGAATGGTCATAAACTCCATCAACAAGGGTTTACCGGAAGAGGGGTGAACATAGCGGTAATCGACGCAGGCTTTACTGGGGTTTGGCAAGCTAGCGTTTTAGACAGTTTGCGACAGTCGGGCCGGCTCTTAGGCTCGTATAATTTCGTGACTTCTGATACTAATGTTTACAGCGGACAAGGGGGGCACGGAGCTTCGGTTTTATCCGTAATGGCTGCTCTGGATACGGGCGTTTTTGTGGGAACTGCACCTCATGCCAACTATTGGCTGTTAACCTCCGAAAATGTGCATTCGGAAACCCCATTGGAAATGGACCATTGGTTAATGGCAGCCGAGTTTGCCGATAGTGTAGGTGCTCATGTTATTAATACTTCCTTGGGGTATACCACCTTCGACGATACGGCGGATAGTTATTCGTACAGTGATATGGATGGGAATACCACCGTGGTAACGCGAGCGGCAGATTGGGCTGCTTCCAAAGGAATAATTGTGGTAGCCAGTGCTGGAAATGAAGGTGGTGGTTCTTGGCAGCATATTGGCGCTCCTGCAGATGGAGATAGCGTTTTAGCCGTTGGCGCGGTAGATGGAACTGGGGCCTATGTTGGTTTTAGCAGTAGAGGTCCATCCTATGACTGGCGCATTAAGCCGGATGTGGCAGCTATGGGAGCAGGAACGACCTTAATCAATATTATTGGTGATATCAGTGCCGGAAATGGAACTAGTTTTTCATCGCCATGTATTGCCGGAATGGCTGCTTGTGTGGTGCAGGGTCAACCTACTTTAGCCGGACAAACCATTGCTAACAACATCCGCTTTAGCGGCCATTTATATGGCAATGCCAATAACAATCTTGGCTTTGGAATCCCCGACTTTTTAAATGCTTGGCGCATTGGAATTGAAGAACTTGAAGCTTCGCAAAATTCGCTACAGGTTTATCCTAATCCCGTTGCGGATGCCATTTTCGTTTATGGAGATTTCGAATACGGCACTAGGATTAGCTTTAAAGTGTTAAACCAAGCGTCGCAGATATTAAAAGAAGAGGAGCGGACTTGGCAAAACCAAAGTGAGCGAATCGAATTAAGTGGTTTAGCTCCTGGAATTTACTATCTACAAATTGCAGGGAAGGAAACCTATATCCGAAAGATCTTGGTAAAATGAGGAACCGAATAACGGACTTATTTGGCATTGAAATCCCGATTATCCAAGCTGGGATGATTTGGTGCAGCGGTTGGGAATTGGCCAGTGCGGTGAGCAAAACGGGAGCCTTAGGGATTATCGGGGCAGGATCGATGTATCCCGATATTCTCCGAAGCCATATTCAAAAATGTAAGCAGGCGCTAGGTGATAAGCCCTTTGCGGTGAATGTCCCCATGCTCTATCCTCAAATTGAGGAGCTGATGGCAATTATTGTAGAAGAGAAGGTGCCGATTGTTTTTACTTCTGCTGGAAACCCTAAAACCTGGACGGCTCAGCTTAAGGAACAAGGAATTAAAGTTGTGCATGTAGTTAGCTCCTTGAAGTTTGCCTTAAAAGCAGAGGCGGCGGGTGTTGATGCCGTTGTTGCCGAAGGCTTTGAGGCAGGAGGACATAATGGGAGAGATGAAACCACCAGCTTGGTGCTTTGGCCCATGGTAAGCAAGGCTTTAAAAATCCCCATGATTGCGGCCGGAGGAATTGGCAGTGGCCAGCAGATTTTAGCCGCATTTGCCCTAGGAGCGGAGGCGGTTCAAATCGGATCTCGCTTTGTGGCCAGTTTGGAAAGTTCGGCCCATCAAAACTTTAAGGATGTAGTGGTTAAAGCCGCAGAAGGAGATACCATACTCACCTTAAAGGAATTGGCTCCGGTACGCTTGGTGAAAAATGCTTTTTATCAACAATTGGAAGCGGCCTATCAACGTGGTGCTCAAAAGGAAGAGCTCCAGCAAATTTTAGGACGGGCTCGCGCCAAACGAGGCATGTTTGAAGGTGACCTCGAAGAGGGCGAATTAGAGATAGGACAGGTAAGTGGGATGATTGATGAAGTTAAACCGGCGGCCGAAATAGTGCATTCTCTATGGCGCGATTTTGAAATGGAAAAGGGACGAATTAAAGAATTATAGTGCAAGAATCTCGTTTCCATAACTAGGGAATAGATACCCTTGAATAAGTAATACTTGCCAAGACCTAATCTATAGGATATATTTGAAGCAAATCTAGATTGAAAATGAAGAAGTTCAGGATGTGGCTTATTGCACTTTTAGCAGTAGCCTCTTTCAACAGCCAAGCTTCCCACCTTTTAGGGGGAGAGATTTATTGGGAATGTACCCCAAATGGTCAGTACATTTTCACCTTGGTTTTATATCGTGACTGTACCGGTATTTCTATTCCAACTGGTACCCAAACCTTAACGGGTCCAGCAACTATTCAATGTACTTACATTCCTGCACTCTCGGGTGATGTATCCCCAGATTGTCCCAATTCGGCCTTAGATATTGATTGTGCCGCTGGTGATGATGGCGCTATTGAAAAAGGCGTATATCGCAGTGGTCCGGTAAACTTAGCGGGTATTCCGCCTGCAGGCGGTTGGGAATTTGCTTGGTCATCATGTTGTCGTCCATTCTTAGTTAACTCTCCCACAGGTGGCTATTATCTGCGATCAGTGATGTATCCTTTTACACCTCCTGGTGCTACCCAACCTTTAAATACCAGTACTTGTTACGATAACAGTCCGGTATTTGCACAGGATGCCAATGCGGTAACTTGTCCGAACTTCTTATTTGAATTTAACCACTTACCATCCGATAAGGATATTGATAGTTTGGTATTTGATTGGGGGGATCCGCTACAAGCATCAAATTCGGTTATTCAGTGGAACAATGGCTATGATTATGACGAACCATTTCCAGATGGCAGCGAAAATCCAAACAATGGCCCCAACACACTAGACCCTGCATCGGGAGAGCTTACGGCTCTTGCCAATAACCCCACTGATGGCTGGTATGCTTCTTGTGTGGTAATCAAAGAATACCGTTGTAACCAATTAATTGGGGAGGTATATCGAGACGTTCCGATTTATTATCTACCCAGTGGCGATTGTCCGGTTAACCCCAATACCCCATCGGCAGAGATTGATACCGCGATTTACACAAACGTACAACGGACCGGTAATGTATACCGCATTCGTACCTATCCTCAAGACACGGTTCAGTTTAGGGTAGTAGCTCAGGATTTGGATCAGGCAGCCAATGGTAACTTCCAGCAAATCTGTATGAAAGCAGGAGGCTTACAACTTAACTCGAACAACTATGCTTCGAGTACGGGATGTAATGGTGCCGCGCCCTGTGCGACCTTAACGTCTTTTAATTCTAGTGGTACCTATTGTAGTGTGATTCAAAACACGGTAGAGTTTTTCTGGGTACCTGATTGTGTACACTTAAACTTTGGTGGTTGTGGAACCGCTTCCAATACCTACTTCTTTACGGTTCGTATGGAGGATAATGGCTGTGCCGCACCCAAGGTAGGTTTGGCCACCATTGTGGTAGAGGTTATTGCGGGTGATCCCACCCCGCCAGGACTGCAGTGTACCGATGTGCAATTGGATGGTTCGATACGACTGAGTTGGGATCAACCAGAATTGGATAGTGTGCTGGAGTTTAATTACTACCGTATTTATGGCTCTAGTTCAGCCAATGGTCCATGGACGGTTGTTGATAGTGTACCTTATTACGATACCCTTACTACGGTAGTACCAGCGCAAGGAGCCACCAGTTACTTCTACATGGAGATGAGTACCGGTCCTTGTGACTTTATCTCTTTGCCGAGTCAAGTCGTCTCCAATATGACTATGAGTCTCACCGCTATCCCGCCGGGAAGTCCGGAGATAGCGCAACTAAGCTGGACCCCACATAATGGTACGGGCCTAGATCCTATTCGAGGGAATATCTACGAAGTTTGGGTAGAGGCGCCGCAAGGTAGCGGCAACTGGCAAAAAATAGGGGAGACCACCAATACCAATTATACCGATACGGTAAGTGTTTGTGATATGTTAGTGGCTTACCAAGTACGCGTGCCCGATACTGTAGTAAATTGTTTCTCGGGTTCAACTCAAGACACGGGCCGCTTCCAGGATCGCACCAATAATGTGATTACCAACCTAGGTCGAGTATTCGTAAACCAGGATAATAATGCCATGGTGGAGTTTGATAATATTCCCGATGGTGATATTACCGGCTACTACCTGTTCTTTAATGATCCTCAAAACGGATGGATTATCGTGGATACTATTGCTGCGGGAGCGAGCATGCCTTACGAATGGACCGGCTCAATGGCCGATACCCGCTCGGAGCAATTTAAAGTGGTGTCGGTAGATAGCTGTGGTAATGTGAGCGACGACCTAGCGGTAAGCCCATACAATACCATCTACCTAAGAAACTACTTAAACAAATGTGAGGGTTTCTCTCGCATTAGCTGGAACGAATACCGCGAGTTTCCCAATGGGGTGCACGAATACCGGGTATGGAGTCAGATTACCGAACCTGATGGTACGGTGTTACCACCCACCATCTTATTCACCGCCGCTCCGGAAGACACGAGCTTCCGTCAGAATGTGATTAAGAAGGATTACAAATACTGCTATGTGGTCGAAGCTCGCGATACCATTGCCAACCTCAGTTCTACCTCTAATACAGTATGTGTAGAAGCAGCGGTGCCGCAGCAATCGCAGCAGCTTTACATCTCTAAAGTGACCAATGATCAAAGTCGTAACTCTTTAGACATTAGCATTTACATAGATGGTCAGGCGGATGTGCGCAGCTTCCAGGTACAAAGAGCACCAGAGTACTATGGACCTTATCGTACCATTGCCACCTTGGGTAAACCAACCGCTCCTCCTTACATTATCAACTTCCAAGACTTTGGAGTGGAGCCGGATAAGTTCCGCTACTTCTACCGCGTTACCGCCACGGATAGTTGCGGAGGTTATGATACCATTAGTAATGTGGCCTCGAACCTTAAGTTAGAGGTAAGTGCGGCCGAGGATGTAACCAATCGCTTAAGCTGGAACGGCTACTTTGGCTGGGGCGGATATGTAGAGCGTTATGAGATTTACCGTCGTAGAGCAGATGAGTTTAGCTGGAAGAAGATTGGCGAAAATGTAACTACGAATGGTCGTGAGGATACCACTTACACAGATTATGAAATCCGTGATTTAGTGGAAGCCGATCCAACTGCTGGAGATTACTGCTACTATATCAAAGCGATTGAAGGAGGGAACCCTCAGGGAATCGTAGACAATATGGGTAATCCGATGTCGGCCATTTCCAATGAAGCTTGTGCGCAGCAACAAGCCAAGGTATACCTGGCAACGGCCTTCCGTCCGGGAAGCTCGATTGTGGAGAATCAAACCTATGGACCTTCCATTCGTTTAAATGAAGTAGAAAACTATCAGTTCTATATTCTTAACCGTTGGGGTAAAAAGGTATTTGAAACCAATAACCCCGAAGAACGTTGGGATGGAACTTATGAAGGTAACGATGCCCCGCAAGGCGTGTATGTTTACTACATCAAATTCCAAACGCCCGGTTCCTCCGAACAGGAAGAAAGAGGCAACTTTACTTTAGTTCGCTAAAAGCTTTCGATAACTCAATATGAAAGGTCTCCTTCGGGAGGCCTTTTCTTTTTTATGGCCATTACAGCCACTTTAAATGCTTGAGAGTCCACCCAGACTAATCGAGCCTTTGGAATCAGCCTAGCTCGAATTAATTTCGAAGAAAATCATAAGTTCCATGAAGAGCCTTAGAACCCTTTTTTTAATTGTACTAGCCATCTGCTTTAGTGCTGATTTAAAAGCTTCCCACCTTTTGGGGGGAGAAATTTATTGGGAGTGTACTCCAAATGGTCAGTACATTTTCACCTTGGTCTTATACCGTGACTGTACCGGTGCTCCGATGCCTAGCGGTACGCAGTTTATCAATGGACCGGCTGGTAATATAGCTTGTCCTCGGATATCGTTGACTGATGTATCCCCGGACTGTCCTAATTCGGCTTTGGATTTAAATTGTTCCGCTGGTGATGATGGCGCCATTGAAAAAGGGGTATTTCGCAGTGGTCCTGTAAGCTTAGCGGGTATTCCTCCTGCTGGTGGTTGGGAATTTAGCTGGAGCTTATGTTGTCGTCCTACCTTACAAAATACCAGTGCCTCGCAATATTACCTTCGCTCAAAAATGTATCCTTATACGCCTCCCGGCGCTACCCAACCTTTAAATACCAGTACTTGTTACGACAACAGTCCGGTATTTGCACAGGATGCCAATGCGGTAACTTGTCCGAACTTCTTATTTGAATTTAACCACTTACCATCCGATAAGGATATTGACAGCTTGGTATTTGACTGGGCCGACCCCCAAACGGGAGCCAATCAAAATTTGACCTTTGCAACAGGCTACGATTATGACCGACCATTTCCCGATGGCACCGAGAACCCCAATAATGGCCCCAATACCCTTGATCCCTTTTCTGGAGAAATTACCGCTTTAGCCAATAACCCCACCGAAGGCTGGTATGCTTCCTGTGTGGTAATTAAAGAATACCGTTGTAACCAATTAATTGGCGAGGTTTATCGAGATGTTCCCCTATACTATTTAAGTTCTGGCGATTGTCCGGTGAACCCCAATACCCCCTCAGCAGAGATTGATACTTCAATTTATCAAAATGTGCAGCGGACTGGTAATGTATACCGCATTCGTACCTATCCTCAAGACACCGTTCAATTTAGGGTAGTTGCTCAGGATTTGGATCAGGCAGCCAATGGTAACTTCCAGCAAATCTGTATGAAAGCAGGTGGCTTACAACTTAACTCGAACAACTATGCCTCGAGTACCGGTTGTAATGGTGCTGCGCCCTGTGCGACCTTAACGTCTTTTAATTCTAGTGGTACCTATTGTAGTGTGATTCAAAACACGGTAGAGTTTTTCTGGGTACCCGATTGTGTGCACCTAAACTTTGGTGGTTGTGGAACTGCTTCCAATACCTATTACTTTACGGTTCGCATGGAGGATAATGGCTGTGCCGCACCCAAGGTAGGATTGGCCACCATTGTGGTAGAGGTCATTGCGGGTGATCCCACCCCGCCAGGGCTGCAGTGTACTGATGTGCAACTGGACGGTTCGATACGACTAAGCTGGGATCAACCGGAGTTAGACTCCGTTTTAGAATTCAATTATTATCGAATATATGGCGCGACCTCGGCTAATGGTAATTACGTTGTAGTCGACAGTATACCTCATTACGATACATTAACTACTATTATTCCTGCGGCTGGTGGTTATACCCACTTTTGGATGGAAATGAGTACGGGTCCTTGTGACTTTATCTCTTTACCGAGTCAAGTCGTAAGTCCAATGACCATGAGTCTCACCGCCATCCCGCCGGGAAGTCCGGAGATAGCGCAACTAAGTTGGACCCCGCATAATGGTACGGGCCTAGACCCTATCCGAGGGAATATCTACGAAGTTTGGGTAGAGGCACCTCAAGGTAGCGGCAACTGGCAAAAAATAGGGGAGACCACCAATACCAATTATACCGATACGGTAAGTGTTTGTGATATGTTAGTGGCTTACCAAGTACGCGTGCCCGATACTGTAGTAAATTGTTATTCTGGTTCTACCCAAGATACGGGCCGCTTCCAGGATCGTACCAATAATGTGATTACCAACCTAGGTCGAGTATTCGTAAACCAGGATAATAATGCCATGGTGGAGTTTGATAATATTCCCGATGGTGATATTACCGGCTACTACCTGTTCTTTAATGATCCTCAAAACGGATGGATTATCGTGGATACTATTGCTGCGGGAGCGAGCATGCCTTACGAATGGACCGGCTCAATGGCCGATACCCGCTCGGAGCAATTTAAAGTGGTGTCGGTAGATAGCTGTGGTAATGTGAGCGACGACCTAGCGGTAAGCCCATACAATACCATCTACTTAAGAAACTACTTAAACAAATGTGAGGGTTACTCTCGCATTAGCTGGAACGAATACCGCGAGTTCCCCAATGGGGTGCACGAATACCGCGTATGGAGTCAGATTACCGAACCTGATGGTACGGTGCTACCCCCCACCATCTTATTCACCGCCGCTCCGGAAGACACTAGCTTCCGTCAGAATGTGATTAAAAAGGATTACAAATACTGTTATGTGGTCGAAGCTCGCGATACCATCGCCAACCTCAGTTCTACCTCTAATACAGTATGTGTAGAAGCAGCGGTGCCGCAGCAATCGCAGCAGCTTTACATCTCTAAAGTAACCAATGATCAAAGTCGTAACTCTTTAGACATTAGTATTTACATAGATGGTCAGGCGGATGTACGCAGCTTCCAGGTACAAAGAGCACCAGAGTACTATGGACCTTATCGTACCATTGCTACCTTGGGTAAACCAACCGCTCCTCCTTACATTATCAACTTCCAAGACTTTGGAGTAGAGCCGGATAAGTTCCGTTACTTCTACCGCGTTACCGCCACGGATAGTTGCGGAGGTTATGATACCATTAGTAATGTGGCCTCGAACCATAAGTTAGAGGTAAGTGCGGCCGAGGATGTAACCAATCGCTTAAGCTGGAACGGCTACTTTGGCTGGGGCGGATATGTAGAGCGTTATGAGATTTACCGTCGTAGAGCAGATGAGTTTAGCTGGAAGAAAATTGGCGAAAATGTAACTACGAATGGTCGTGAGGATACCACTTACACAGATTATGAAATCCGTGATTTAGTGGAAGCCGATCCAACTGCTGGAGATTACTGCTACTATATCAAAGCGATTGAAGCAGGGAACCCTCAAGGAATCGTAGACAATATGGGTAATCCGATGTCGGCCATTTCCAATGAAGCTTGTGCGCAGCAACAAGCCAAGGTATATCTGGCAACGGCCTTCCGCCCAGGAAGCTCGATTGTGGAGAATCAAACTTATGGACCTTCCATTCGCTTAAATGAAGTAGAAAACTATCAGTTCTATATTCTTAACCGTTGGGGTAAAAAGGTATTTGAAACCAATAACCCCGAAGAACGTTGGGATGGAACTCACGAAGGAAATACAGCACCGCAAGGAGTTTATGTTACCTACATTAAATTCCAAACCCCCGGTGATCAAGAAATTGAGGAACGCAGTTCCTTCACCCTTATTCGCTAGATTGGTTAAGGCGATTTAAATAGGTGCCCTTCATATTTTATGAGGGGCACTTTATATTTATGATAAGCTTAAGTGATATCAATACCCTAAGGCGCGAATAGTCACTTTTAAATTCTTAAATTTGCGCGCAATTTAAATCTAATTGCACCGCTCTATGTCAACTTTCAGCGATAAAATCATGGGTGAAGGATTAACCTATGATGATGTACTTCTCGTACCGGCATATTCACAAGTTTTACCACGCGAAGTTGATCTCACCGGACGCTTTACGCGCAACATCAGCTTAAAAACACCTATCGTCTCCGCGGCGATGGATACCGTTACCGAGGCTACTATGGCGATTGCAATCGCACAAGACGGAGGAATTGGTGTTTTGCACAAGAACATGACTATCGAACAGCAAGCGGTAGAAGTTCGAAATGTGAAACGAGCGGAAAGTGGAATGATCCTCGATCCCGTAACCCTTCCGGAAACCGCTTTGGTGCGTGATGCCCAAAAAATGATGGCCGACTATAAAATCGGCGGTATTCCGATTGTCGACGATAGTAAAAAACTCCTAGGCATTATTACCAATCGCGATTTGCGTTTTGAGAAAGATGAGAATCGGAGTTTATCCGAAATCATGACCAAAGAAGGATTGGTTACCACGCTTGAAAACACAAGCTTAGCGGAAGCAGAAGTAATTCTTCAAAAGCATAAGATTGAGAAATTACCGGTTGTAGATAAGAACAATAGACTGATTGGCTTAATCACTTATCGTGATATTACGAAGTCGAATATCAAGCCTAATGCTAATAAAGACGATTATGGTCGTTTAAGAGTAGCCGCCGCTGTTGGCGTTACTCCAGATGTAATTGACCGTGTAACAGCCTTGGTTGAATCTAATGTAGACGCGGTGATTATCGATACTGCCCATGGACATACGGCCGGGGTGGTGAAAGCCTTAAAAGACGTCAAAGCAAAATTTCCGAACCTCGATGTGGTGGTGGGCAATGTGGCTACGGCCGAAGGCGCTCGTTACCTTGCTGATGCCGGCGCCGATGGCGTGAAGGTGGGCATTGGACCTGGATCTATTTGTACTACCCGCGTAGTAGCCGGGGTAGGCGTTCCGCAGCTAACTGCCGTTATGGAAGCTCGCAAAGGTTTAGAGGGTACCGGTGTTCCGCTTATCGCAGATGGTGGCATTCGCTTTACCGGTGATATTGTGAAAGCCATTGCTGCCGGTGCGGATACGGTAATGCTCGGTTCGCTTTTAGCCGGGACTAAAGAAGCTCCGGGAGAGACCATCATTTACGAAGGTCGCCGTTATAAAACCTATCGCGGAATGGGATCGATCGAAGCCATGCAAAAAGGCTCTAAGGATCGCTACTTCCAAGATGTAGAAGATGATATTAAAAAATTAGTTCCAGAAGGAATTGTAGGTCGTGTGGCTTATAAAGGTGAAGTAGGTGAGGTGATGTACCAATTTATCGGTGGATTACGCGCTGGAATGGGCTATTGTGGTGCTCCCGACATTGCTACTTTGCAAAAAAATGGCACCTTCGTGCGCATAACCACGGCCGGTGTAACCGAGAGTCATCCTCACGATGTTCACATTACTCGCGAATCTCCAAATTATAGCCGTAAATAAACACTCTGTAAAACCATGATGAAGAAGTCTTTAGTGTTCCTAAGTCTTGCCCTGATTACCGGCAGTCTAAATGCTCAGTCCTTAGCCCAAAAAGTGCTTTTCACTGTAGAAGAAGACACCGTAACGGCAGAGGAGTATATGGCGGTCTACAATAAGAACCGCGACATTGGACAGGAAATTGATCCCAAAACCCCTCAGGAATATCTCGAGCTTTATATCAACTTTAAGTTAAAGGTGCACGAGGCCAAGGAAATGGGAAAAGACACCATGCCTACCTTTTTACGAGAGTTTAGAAATTACCGCGAGCAGCTTACCAAGCCTTACTTATCGGATAAGGATGTAACCAAAGACTTGATTCGTGAGGCTTACGCCAGAATGAAATACGATGTTCGTGCTTCGCATATAATGGTAGCGCTTCCTAAAAACCCAACTCCCGACGATACCCTAGCAGCCTACAATAAAATTGTTAGTCTTAAGCGTAAAATTGAGGAGCAGGATGCCATTTTTGAGGAGGTAGCGCAAAGTGCCTCGGATGATACCTACAGCGCCCGTAAAGGGGGTGACTTGGGCTACTTCACCGTATTTGATATGGTGTATCCCTTCGAAACCGCAGCCTATAACACGCGAATTGGAAAAATTTCGGATCCGGTGCGTAGTCAATATGGATACCATATTGTGAAAACCACCGACAAACGTGAGGCCCGCGGTAAAATTCAAGTGGCGCATCTCATGTTAATTGACAACGATAAAACCACTGCCCAGCAAAAGGCAGATGTGAAAAAGAAAATAGATGAGATTTACGCCAAACTGCAGGATGGAGAGGATTTCCGCACCTTGGTAAAACAATATTCAGAAGATAAAACCTCCGTACCTCAGGGGGGGATTCTCGATGAATTTGGGATTAATAAAATGTACCCCGAATTCGAAGATGTAGCTTTCGCCTTGCAGGATTCAGGTGATATTTCGGAACCCGTAAAAACTCCTGTGGGTTGGCATATCATTATGCTAGTCGATAAAATTGGAGTACCCACTTTTGAAGAGGCCGAAGGGCAAATTCGCAATAAAGTGGAGCGTGACTCAAGAGCCCAGCAGAGTCAGGTTTCGGTGATGAAGCGCATCAAAAAAGATTACAACTTTAAAGAGTATCCCAAGCAATTCGAGCGAATCTTTGCTCAGGTGGATGAGTCTTTTATGAGTCGTCAGTACCAGATGCCAAGTAAAGCGCGCTATGCCGATGAAGTGGTATTCGAATTTGCCAAGAAGCAGTTTACCGTTAAGGAGGTATTGGAAGTTATTGTTAGTCGTCAAAGTCGCTACGGACGCGGTGGTAATTTGCGCTCTCAGCTTTATCGTCTTATTAAGGACTTCCAGGAAGAAGAATTATTAGCCTACGAGAAAAGCCGCTTGTCAGATAAGTATGCCGACTTTAGAATGTTAGAGCGGGAGTACTTTGAAGGTATTCTGCTATTTGATTTAACTGAGGAGAAGGTTTGGCGTCGCGCAATGGTTGACACCACCGGTTTGGAAAATTTCTTCGAAGAAAACCGCGACAAGTATCAATGGGACACCCGCTACAAACTCTACTTGGTGGATGCCGTTGATAAGAAAACCGCGAAGAAAGCCAGTAAATACCTCGACAAGGGATGGACTCGTGTTGCGGTGATGGAGAAACTCAATATCGATTCGAAGTTAAATCTTAACATCGATAGTACCGTGGCAGAGCTTAGTCAACTCGATGCTTATGCAGAGCTTGTGCAAGCAGAGGATGAGCCGGGTCGTACCGATATCTTAGAAGTTAATGAACGATACAAGCAAGCCGTAATTTTAGCGATTGAAGCTCCTCGTGCCAAGGAATTGAGCGAAGCCAAAGGTCGCGTGATTAGTGACTATCAGGCCTACCTTGAAAAGGCTTGGTTAGAAGAATTGCGTTCTAAATATACGGTTAGTGTCGATCAAGACGTTCTCGCTGAAGTGATTCGTGAACTTGAATAATTTTTTCAGAATATCATTTATCGCAAGCCTCCTGTTTTTCACGGGAGGCTGCGATTTTTTTATGCCTTCGGATGAAGATGCCGAGAAGGAAGGTAAACTGATTGCTCGAGTGTATGATTCGGAGCTGTATTCCTCCGAACTGGAAAAGGTGATGCCGCGCGATTTAAGTCCAGAAGACAGCAGCAGCTTTGTTCAAAACTACATCAACGTTTGGGCAAAAAATGAGCTGATGATCTATAAAGCGGAGTTTAACCTATCGGAGGAGCAAAAGCAGTTTGAGGAGCAGATACGTAACTACCGTAACGACCTCCTTAAGTTTGCCTATCTCGAAAAGTATGTGGCCGATCGATTAGATACCAGCGTTTCGGAGCAAGAGGTAAAAGACTATTACGAGGAGCACTTGGCCAATTTCCAACTCAAGGAAAATATCTTACGCACCCGTTTTGTGTGTGTACCTGCAGATGCTCCAGATTTAGAAGATCTTCCCAAGATATTTAAAAGTGATAAGGAAGAGGATCGCGCTTTATTGATGGACTACGTGTTGCGTAATGCGCGTAATTTCTCCCTCGACGATACCATTTGGATGAGTTTTAACGAATTTCGAAAACTCATTCCCATTCGCTCTTACAATCAACAGGATTTTTTGGCCCGCAATAAATTTGTGGAGATTGAATCCGAGGGACTATATTACCTTGCAGAAATAATGGATTACAAGATTAAAGACAATCCTTCTCCATTAGTGTATGTTGAGGAAATTATCCGAAAAACCCTGGTTAATAAAAGACGTTTAGATCTAATTGCAGATTTGGAAAAGAACCTACTTAGTGACGCTTTAAAAAAGAAAGAATTTGAAACCTATCCTTAAATCCTTCCCCTTAGTCGCCTTCATGTTATTGGGCAGCATTTTATCCGCTCAGCCTAAGCTGATTGATGGTGTTTTGGCTGTTGTTGGTAAGGAAATCGTCCTTAAAAGTGACCTAGACCAAACCATTGAGGCCCAAACGCGTCAAAACCCGGCCATACCCATTAATCGCTGTTTGGTATTTGAAGACCTCTTATTGGAAAAACTTCTTTTACATCAAGCGGCCCTCGATTCGGTTGAAGTAGGTGAGGAGGAAGTGCAGGCCAATATTGATCGTCGTATCGCCGTATTTATTCAGCAAATTGGCAGCGAAGCAAAATTAGAGCAGTATTACGGAAAGTCGATTTTAGAGATTAAAGAGGAAATGGCGCCGCTGATTCGTAATCAGCTTACCGCTCAGCGGATGATGCAGGAGATTAATGGTGATGTGGAAATTACCCCCTCTGAGGTTCGTGAATTTTATGAAGGAATCCCGAAGGATAGTTTACCCCTTATTAATGCAGAGGTGGAGTATGCCGAAATTGTACTATATCCTAAAGTGAGTGAGGCGGCCAAGCAAGAGGCCATCGACAAACTAAAAGAAATTAAAGGCCGGATTGAGAATGGGTCTTCCTTTAATACCATGGCGGTTCTATACTCCGAGGATCCAGGTAGCGCTCGTAATGGTGGAGAGTATAAGGGGATTAAACGCGGACAGTTTGTAAAGGAATTTGAAGCGGTAGCTTTTAACCTGGGCCTAAACGAAATCTCCGAGCCCTTCCGAACCGAATACGGCTATCACATCGTTCAGGTACAACGAAAAATTGGTCAAGAACTGGATTTACGCCACATTCTCATCAAACCTAAAATCTCGGCCGAAAACTTAGAGGCCACCAAAGAGAAGTTAGATAGTATTCGGCTCCTAATTGTAAATGATAAAATCACCTTTGAAGAGGCTGCACAACAGTTTTCGGAGGCCGAAGAGTCGCGATTAAACGGGGGAAGGGTGATGAATCCTCAAACAGGAGATAGCCGTTGGGAAACCGGCCAATTGGAGAAATCCACTTTCTACACCTTAGAATCGGTAGAAGAAGGGACGGTTTCAGAGCCCAGCTTTTTTAGAACCCGCGACGAAAAAGAGGGTTACAAATTGGTGAAGCTCATCGATCGTTCTGAAGCACATGTGGCTAATATGGCCACCGACTATCAGCGTATAAAGCTGGTAGCACTGGCTAAAAAGAAGAACGAGATCTTAGAAGAATGGGTTAATGATAAAATCCTTGACACCTATGTTCGTGTAAATAACGAGCACCTCAATTGTGAATTTAGAAGGAAGTGGTTAAATAGTTCGTCTTATGCAGAATGATTCCGGTGATGTAGCCTTAGTAAAAGAACTAGGGGAGAAGTATAACTTATTAAAAAAGGAAATCGCCAAGGTAATTATTGGGCAAGACGAGGTAATCCACCTCTTGCTTTTGTCTATTTTTTGCAAAGGGCACTCCTTATTGGTAGGGGTTCCAGGCTTGGCTAAAACGCTATTGGTAAATACGGTGGCTCAATCCTTAGGCCTTAGCTTTAGAAGAATTCAGTTTACTCCGGATCTAATGCCTTCGGATATTATCGGCGCCGAGATTCTTGATGAAAATCGACAGTTTAAGTTTGTTAAAGGCCCCTTATTTGCCAACATTATTTTGGCGGATGAGATAAACCGAACCCCGCCAAAAACGCAGTCGGCACTACTGGAGGCCATGCAAGAAAGAATGGTTACGGCAGCTGGACATAGCTATAAAATGGCCAATCCATTTTTTGTTTTAGCGACCCAAAACCCCATTGAACAAGAAGGAACGTATCCCTTGCCAGAGGCGCAGTTAGATCGATTCATGTTCAATATTGAAGTGGGATACCCCAGCTTTGAAGAAGAAGTGAATATTGTAAAGAACACCACCATCGGCGTTGATGCGGAGGTAAATGAAGTGCTTAGTGTGGAGGAAATTTTAAAGTATCAGCAATTGGTGCGTAAAATACCAGTGAGTGATCACCTCTACGAATATGTAATTAAATTAGTACAAGGTACCCGTCCGGATACGCCTAATGCCAAGGAAGTTACGCGAGAGTACCTTTCTTGGGGAGCAGGTCCGAGGGCCTCTCAAAACTTGATTCTCGCCGCTAAGGCTCATGCGGCCTTGCAAGGGAAATTTAGTCCAGAGATTGAAGATGTATTGGCCGTTGCGAAGCCTATTTTACGCCATCGAATCGTGAAAAACTACCGTGCCGAGGCCGAGGGAATCAGTATGGAAAAGATCATTGAAGGCTTAGTTTAAAATCTGGCAATATCCCTTCGATTATTAGTAGCTTTGCGTCCCAGAAGCCAAAGCAGGTCTCCCATACTATGCCATCTACGAAATACATCTTTGTCACCGGCGGTGTTACCTCTTCTCTGGGAAAAGGTATTATATCAGCCTCTCTAGCCACTTTATTGCAATCTCGCGGCTACAGCGTTACCATCCAAAAGTTAGATCCCTACATCAATATTGATCCGGGAACTTTAAATCCATACGAACATGGTGAGTGTTACGTAACCAACGATGGCGCCGAAACCGATTTGGATTTAGGGCATTATGAGCGATTCTTAAACCGTCCAACCTCCCAGGCCAATAACGTAACTACCGGTAGAGTATACCAAACGGTAATTAACAAGGAACGTGCAGGCGATTACCTCGGTAAAACGGTGCAGGTTATTCCTCATATCACAGATGAAATCAAGCGAAGAATTCAGCTTTTAGGGAATACCGGCGAATTCGAAATTGTAATTACCGAGATCGGTGGAACGGTTGGGGATATTGAAGCCCTACCTTACATCGAAGCAGTGCGTCAGTTGCGCTGGGAACTGGGAGAGGATAGCCTAGTAGTGCACCTTACCCTTGTCCCTTATTTAGCCGCTACCGGCGAAATGAAAACCAAACCTACGCAGCACTCCGTGCAAAAATTGCAGGAATCAGGTATCCAGCCTGATATTTTAGTTTGCCGTACAGAGTATGATTTAGGCGAAGATATCCGCAAGAAATTAGCCCTCTTTTGCAATGTGAAGAAAGAAGCAGTGGTTCAGAGTATCGATGCTGAAACCATCTACGCCGTTCCCATTCTGATGCGCAACCAGCATTTGGATGAAGTGGTTTTAAAACGCCTCAATTTACCGATTGACGACAACCTGGATTTAGTTAATTGGAAAGACTTTTTATATAAGCTCCGTTACCCCAAAAATGAGGTGGAAATTGGCTTAATCGGTAAGTATGTGGAGTTAAAAGACTCTTACAAATCGATTGCGGAAGCCTTTATTCACGCGGGAGCAACCAACGAGACTAAAGTTAAAATTCGCTGGATTCACTCCGAGAATTTAAGTGTGGATAGTATTGATAAAACCATGGAAGGCCTTGATGGCATCCTGGTAGCCCCAGGCTTTGGCGAACGAGGCTTTGCGGGGAAGTTAGACGCTATTCGCTACGCTCGGGAGAATAAGGTGCCCTTCCTTGGAATATGCTTAGGCATGCAAGCGGCGGTAATTGAGTTTGCTCGTAATGTTTTAGGTTTTGAAGATGCCAGCAGTACCGAAATGGATCCTGAAACGAATTATCCGGTAATTGACTTAATGGATAGTCAGAAGGATGTAATTAATAAAGGTGGAACCATGCGTTTAGGCGCTTGCGACTGCGCGGTTAAAGAGGGTACTATTGCCCATGATGTTTACCGTAGGTCCATGATTAGCGAGCGTCACCGTCACCGCTATGAATTTAATAACACCTATCTCGCCGATTTTGAAAAAAAGGGGATGATTGCTACTGGAACCAATCCTGAAACGGAATTGGTAGAGATTGTAGAAATCCCTGAACACCCTTGGTTTATGGGCGTGCAGTTCCATCCGGAATATAAAAGTACCGTTTCCAACCCCCATCCCTTATTCGTAAAATTTGTAGCCGCTGCCTTAAAGTACAGCGAGAACGAAAACGCTTAAAATGAACACTAAGCTCGATTTAAACACCATTATTGGCTTCTTGCTGGTCGGTGCTATCATTGTATACATTACGGTTTTTGATCAGCCCAGTAAAACCGCAGATCCTGCTGCGGCCAATACAAACGACACTACTATTGTCAAAGAGAAAGCAGCGGAAGCGCCCGAGACAGTTGCTGCAATGGATACGGCAGACTTTACGGAGACCAACGATACCTTGGCTTACCTCAAAGCAGTAAGCTTATATGGTCCTTTTGCCAAGCAGATGATGACCCAGGCCGAAACGCAGTATTTCGAATTGGAGAATGATAAATTGCGACTAAAGATTTCAAGCTTAGGTGGACAAATTGTTGAAGCGCAACTAAAGAAGTATCAGACCTACGACTCTTTACCCTTACACCTTTTAGATCAAGGGAATAGCAACTTCGGTTTTGGGATTCAAGCCGGTCAAATTCGTAGTACGGCTCAATTGCAATTTAAAGTGCTTGAGCAAAGCGGAAATCAACTAAAGTTGGCGGCCCTTACCGATGATGGCGCACAAATGGTTTACCAGTACAACCTGCCAGAAGATGAATATCGCCTCGATTTGAAGGTAGAAACCGAGGGCATGAGTTCCTTGTTAGCGGGAGCTGAGTCGAATCTTATTTGGGAGCTTAAGTCACTTCGACACGAAAAGAATAAGAAAAACGAGATCCAAAGCTCGGAGATGATGTATCGCCTGCTGGAGGATTTAGAAGTAGAAAGCTTTAATTCCACCAGTGAGGATGAAGAGAGCGCGGAAGGGAAATTAGATTGGTTTGCCTATCGTCAGCAGTTCTTTACCAGTATCTTACAATCGAGAGGGGAGCCCTTTATTGGTGCCGACTTCCGCATTGCGAGCCTAGATGAAGAGGGTTTTACCAAATACTATGCGGCTAATGTTAAATACCCCAAAACCGGCACTGGAGATATTGATTTACCACTGGGCATTTATTTGGGTCCCAATAAGTATGAAATTCTTGATTCCTATGAAGAAGGATTCGAAGAACTAATCCCGCTAGGTTGGGGAATCTTGGGCTGGATTAACCGAGGTATCGTACTCAACGTATTTATGTTTTTGGAGGACTACGGTCTTAACTATGGCTTGGTAATCTTGATTATCGCCCTTTTGATTAAGATGGTGCTTTTCCCACTCACCTATTCTTCTTATCGCTCCATGGCCAAAATGCGGGTTCTTAAGCCCGAGATTGATGAGTTAGGGGAGAAGTATGACGACCCAATGAAGAAGCAACAAGCCACGCTAGAGCTATACAATAAGGCGGGCGTAAGCCCACTGGGAGGTTGTTTGCCTATGCTCCTTCAATTCCCAATCTTAATTGCGCTCTTCCGTTTTTTCCCGGCTTCTATCGAGCTTCGGCAACAGCCATTTTTATGGGCCACGGATTTATCGACCTACGACTCGATTTATGACCTTCCCTTTGATATTCCCTTCTATGGAGATCATGTGAGTTTGTTTACCCTGCTCATGACGGTTTCAACCTTGATTTATACTTATATGAATCAACAGCTAACCGGCTCGGCACAAAACCAGCAGTTTCCTCAAATGAAATATATCATCTACTTCATGCCGATTATGTTCTTAGGCGTCTTTAACTCTTATGCTGCAGGCTTGAGCTACTACTACTTTGTAGCCAACATGATTACATTCGGACAGCAGTTTGCCATTCGTGCCTTTATTGATGAGGATAAGATTCGCGCGAAAATTGCCAAGCGCAAGGAAGGACCGCAAAAGGAAAACCGCTTTATGCGCCGCATGCGCGAAGTTCAAGAGCAGCAGCAAGAGCAAGGCAATCGTCAACAACGTCGTAAGAAATAAGCAAGGATGAAAAGAACTTTGATCTTCGCCTTCGGCTTAGTTTTAACGGCTTGTAGTCCAAAAGTTTATGATGCACTTAAGGCTGGCGATCGAAGTATTGATTTTACATGGGAAGCTTATGGATGTCTCAGCGACTGTCCTCAGTATGAAGCGCGCCTAAGTGAGGGCAGGCTCTATTTCATCGGTCTTCGAGGCACTAGCTTTGAAGGAAACACCAGCCTTGCAGGCTTTGAATCCCTGGAAATGGAACTCATCACGAAGCTGGAAGAGGTGAAGTACCTGGAATTAGACAGTATCTACCAATTAGGCGGAAGCACTTATGATGGGCCTTCTTATGCTTACAAGCTAGAAGTGCTCAAGCCTGAGTCCCAAGAATCAACTTACCTTAAAAAAGTGAAGACCTTCGGGAATGCTCCGGAAGGCCTTCAGTCTATGCAAAAATGGTTAAACCAGCAACTAGTTACGGCTGGTCTGCTGTGATATACTAGCGTTGAATTTTTAAGCTCTTCACCTGGCCTTGGTGGTCGTAGATACTTATTAAGTATAAGCCACTAGGCAGTTCAAAATTCAATTTAGCTTCATGCCCGCTCAGAGGAGCAGATTGAATTAGGCGACCTTGCAAGTCTCTTAATTCGTAAGAGGCTAGGTCTTCATCACTTTCAATCTGTAAGGCCTCACCTTCGGAAAAACCATAGGTATTAAAGATTCGAATGCCTATTTGGCCTTCACTTTCGTAGATGCTAAAGTCGGCTGGCAATACATTACGTCGTACAAAGGCGGCTTTAATAACCTGATAGTTTGCCCCGCCATTAAGTAAGTCATCGGCCTGTAAAATCATCCGTGCATAATCGGCATAGGTGCTATTGCTCTGTAGGGTAAATAAAGCTTGCAGGATGACGGCATCCGCGGTTTGACGGCTGGTATTGTCCCGAATCTCCAAAAGGCAAGAAGCCATTAAATCGGTGTGGGCGTAAATATTACTGTTAAAAGTTAGGGTTTGATAATCCTTGGTGCTCGAGGCTAACCTTCCTGGCCAAAAGATGTTATGGCCGTCCCAGTTAAATACCCGATCCCTTTGATTGGGGCTAAATACCAAAGACCAGCTAATCGCGAAGTAATCGCAAATCGCTTCTTCCATACCAGCCCGTTCACTAATTCGGTTCGTGTTCGCTGAAGCACCATTCACCAGGGTATGTCCGTATTCGTGGATAACCACATCGGCATCTTCCGCATCATCAACCCCACCTTCACCCATGTAAATACGCTTTTCGGCCGGACTGTAATAACTTTGATCGGCATCACTTAAGGCATGTACATCAATCATAATTTGAGCACCTGGGATGGAGGTAAAACCAAGACTATCGATATACCTCTTGAACTCACTTAAATGGAAGAAGGCATTCACATCTTCAAAGCCATCTTGATCGCGCGTGTAATTAAAAAAGGGCCCATTACTGGTGATTGGCTGAACCACTGGCGCGCTAAACTCATCAATCTTAATATCGGCGTTTTCCAGCTTGAACACCCCGTTATCAAAGGTCGCCGTGAAGTTACGCAAGACGCGTTCTGCGTTTAAACTGCTGTTAGTCGCATCATTATTATCACTGTAATTGCCGCCATAATTCACATTGGCGGTGCTTAGTGGGTCGGGTAAGAAAATATAGGCCTGACAGGTGGAGTCGCTGCTGTAGCGACGATTATCAGCTAAGCCAAAAATTTCGGATCCGGCCAAAAATGCCTGATAGTGGGCCCCCTCGGCACCGTAAAAATTCACATCAATACCCGGCAATAAACTTCCATCTACCGAAAGGTAAGCAGGCTCTTGTTCCATACGATTACAGGCCAATTCGTTTCGGAGGGCAGTGGTGTCTATAGCCAATGGACTTAAAGCATCCAATTGATTAGGCACATCCGGGTACTGGATAAGGAGCTCCCCATTTTTGAAATAGTGAATAGACAATCCTTGAAAGCTCAGGAGCCGCCCATTGCGGTAAAGTTTAAAATGATCGTGGCGCCCACCGGGACTTTCCATGCGCTTATCTAAACTCGCTTGCCAGTCCTGGCTTGATAGAAGTCCCAGGGCTAGGGGTAGGGCATCTTCACCTTGAAAATTAGCTTGGCGATACTCCTTCATATCGTTGCTAACATCTCCGGATTGTAAGCCGGCGCTACCTTTTTCTCCATGGGCCAGTAGAGAAATCGGGAGTAAAAATGTGGCTAATAGGCTCTTAATTTTCATCTAGTTCTTTAATCTTTAACTGATACAATTCTTTAATTTGTTCGAGCGCAAGGTCGGTTTGTGACCGGCGAACTCGAACCTGATAGCCGGCATCTTCGGCCATCGTTTCATCAACAATTTCAAAAGCACATTGCGGTAAAACCCGCATTACCTCATCCATCGCAGCATAAGGAAAACGCAGTTCGAAATTTCGATATAAATATACATCCATTCCTTGAGCCGCTTGAAGGGATTGTTCTGCAGCGGTTCGATAAGCGTTTATTAAGCCACCCACGCCCAATTTTGTACCTCCAAAATAGCGAACCACGACCACCGCTACGTCCCAAAGGTCGAGGGACTGAATGGCGTGATATATCGGGGTGCCCGCCGAATGGGCAGGCTCTCCATCATCATTAAAACGCCACTGCGGGTTTAAAGGTTGGCAGCGATAGGCGTAGCAATGATGTCGGGCATCATAGAAACGTTTTTTAAGCTCTTCCAAAAGGGGCGGAAAATCACTTTCCTCTTTTAAAGGAAAAGCGATGGCTATAAATTTAGAACCTCGGTCTTTGAATAGAGCTTCTGAACTATTTTTAATCGTTCGGTAATGATCGGCACTTAAAGGTTCCTGCATCATAGGGCTAAAGCTATTAAGATAATGGAAACAATAGCCAAACCAATACCCACCATATTAAGCTGGCTCAATTTCTCTTTAAAGAAAAAGTAGCCTAGAATAGCGCTAAGGAATACAATCCCCACATTGTTTAGGGCAAAGATGCTTGAGCTTTCAAGGTTTTCCATTCCAAGGGCCCGCAGTAAGAAATAGATGCTGCCATAATTGGGAATCCCCAGGGCAATTCCGCCTAAGATAGCCTTGCCTTGAAAAGGCTTTTTCAAGATGAGCCTTTGGTGTAGGATTAGGATGATGCCAAAGAGGGCCGCCATCCCGAAAATGCTGGAAGCAAACCAGGCTTGGTCGGCTTTGGCGACGATTTCGGCCTCATTGTATTTTAAAAAAGCATCGAGGAAACCAGAGCCAATGAAAAGCAAAATGGGAAACCAGTAGGCGACCTTGGAACCTTTCATTTTTCGGGGTTGCCAGGTGGTCATATATACCGCGATAAGGGCTAAAATGATTCCAATCAGCTTTACCGCTCCCAGGGATTCGCCAAAATAAAGAACCCCGAAGCTCACGGGAATAATCACCGCCATTTTAACCGCTACCGAAACGGTGGCCATTCCGTAATTCTGACTCACCCAGGCCATTAAGCGGAAGAGGGTGATAAACAGAAATCCTAAGAGCACTACCGAAGCAAACCAGTCTTGTTCGGCGACCGCCAATGGGTTTTTAAATCCACCATTTTGCCACTGACCAATGCTGAAGGCGATGAAGTAGTTAATTAAAATCGCTTGCAGGTTGTCGACCTCAAAGCGTTTAAACTGCTTGAATACAATGAAGATGAGTACCGAGCAACTGATACTTAGCAGCAGCCAAATCATGGATTGCCGATTTTTAAGAGTTCATCCGTCCCTAGGTTTATGCGGCTGGTAGGTCCTTCTATCTTGGGGGCCTTTAAACCGCCGCCAAGGGAATGGGCTGCTTTTAAAATTTGAGCTTCATCCCAATATCCGCTTTCTATAAAAGAGGAGAGGGTTTTCGCTCCTCCTTCCACTAAAAGGCTGCTAACTTCCTCTTGGAAAAGCATGTCCAGTATTTCGGGTATCGGAGCCTCAAGATTGGATAAGGCTCGATCTTGCTCTGTTAGTGGTGTTTTGCAAAAACGGAGGTAATGGCTGTCGCGAAAGACCTTAAAAGAGCGGTGGTCGAGTCGGTTATGCGGATCGATAAGGATTCGTAGCGGATCTTTTCCGGCAAAGGCTCGGCAGTTTAAGCTAGGATCGTCGATTTCCACCGTTCTGCGACCCACCAATATCGCCTGATGGGAGGCTCTTAATCGATGACTGTATACTTGCGTTTCTGGGGCTGTAATCCATTGTACTCCTTTACTATTTTCATTGCGGGGAGGGTCGATAAAACCATCGGCGCTTTCGGCCCATTTTAAGGTGATGTAGGGACGCTTTTTTTCGTGAAAAGTGAAAAAAATACGATTTAAGTCTTGGGCCTGCTCTTGGAGTATCGACTCCCGCACTTCAATTCCGGCTGATTGAAGTTTTTGAATTCCCTTACCATTTACGGCAGCGTGACTGTCGCGAGTGGCAATCACAACGGTTGGGATACCTTTTTCAATTATCAAATCCGAACAAGGGGGAGTACGACCATGGTGTGCGCAGGGTTCGAGGCTTACATAGAGCGTAGATTCCTTTAATAGCGCTTGGTCCTTTACGGCTTGAATGGCCAGGACCTCCGCATGAGGACCTCCAGCATGATGGTGGTAACCTTCGCCGATTATTTTACCTTGATAAACGATTACACAACCCACCATGGGATTAGGTGCCACAGAATAACGGCCTAAAGCGGCTAGCTCTAAGCAGCGTTGAATATAGACTTCATCGGAATTCATCTGGGCAAAAGTAGTGTTCGCAATGGCAAAATGTAGAATGCTGTTCCCTTTTCCTAAATTAGCTTTATGAGCCAAATCAGCCTAAACGAATACCAACTGCGGCCGCGCTATAAATTTCGCAATGTACGCGATGCTGCGGCTTTGCGGCAGTCTTTAAAAAATGCCCTTAGTGTGAACCCCGATCAATGGCCGCTGACTTATAAGGATACGCATGGTCATTTAATATTCTCGTATCGGAAACCCGAAAAGCACACCTGGTCGCCCGAAATGGATTTAAACCTGGAAGATGATGGGGAAGGGGGCACTGTGATTCGGGTCCTTATTGGTCCGGCTGCGGGGGTGTGGACCTTCTTTATGTTTCTCTATACCATTTTCGGCATTACGATGATTGCTAGTTTTATTTTAAGCTATTCGCAATATGTGCTAGACAAGCCAATTTGGGGTTTTTGGCTTTTACCTATTGCGGCTTTAGGAGCAGTGGCTGTTTATTTGGCGGGTCTTTACGGTAAGAGCAAGGCCATACCGCAAATGATTTTCTTAAAGAAGTTTTTTGATGCTACCCTGCCCAAAAGTGAATTACTGGAAGGGGATTTACGGAAGGTGTGATTTTTAGGTAGTAAGGTGGTATTAATGACTGATTTATTGGGCTCTTAATAGAGCTATTCATGGGCTTTTGAGGTTTTGAAATAAGCTTTAAAAGTAGCTTAACTGCTTTTTAAACGTTTTCCTTTTAACTTCTGAGGAGGCTATCATCATTCCTTAATCTACCTTCCGATTAAAAGACAAATGGAAGTTTTTGTAAGCACGGAAACCTTTGAAGGTGAAAAAGTTTGGTGTTTAAAATTTAAGTATGATGCCGCATTGGTAGCGCGAATTAAAGAATTGCATCGTGCTTGGTATAGGCCTTTGAATCGAGTGTGGTATGTACAAAAGGCGGGGCTGAGCCGTACGATGCTGTTGGCACACTTGGAAGAGTACAATCTCCTATTTGAAGATGCAAGACCACCTGTTGAATCGCCCACTCCTAAAGATCTCGTCCCACCTGAATATCTTCAACTTTTGGAACGAAGAAGATACTCTAAGAGTACAATAAAATCGTATTGCAACTTCTTTAACCGGTTTTTACGTTACCATTACCCGATCCCCACTGAGGATTTAGGTCAAAAAGATATTCATCAATTTATTGAGCATCTGATCAAGGATCTAAAATTTAGTTCGAGCAGTCAGAATTTGGCCATCAATGCGATTAAATTTTACTTCGAAAAGCTAAAAACAGGGCCACGAAAGGTTTATGAATTTGACCGACCAAGGAAGGAGCGGAAGCTTCCAGATACTTTGTCTGAGGTGGAGGTCGCTAAATTGCTAGCGGCAACCGAAAATCTAAAGCACCGTAGCATTTTATCTTTAATCTATTCGGCAGGATTACGTCGTTCGGAGCTCATCAATTTAAGGACTAAGGACTTGGATCTAAATCGATTGCGCATTCACATACGTGCAGCCAAAGGCCGAAAAGATCGAATAGGGTATCTCAGTTCTGCCCTGAGGCCTTTACTGGAACAATATCTGAAAACCTACAAGCCTCAATATTGGCTCTTCGAAGGCCTACAGCGAGGACGTCAATACTCTGCTTCAAGTGTGTTCCAATTGGTTAAAAAGACTTGCACAAAAGCAGGGATTAAAGTAATTTCCCCACACGTGCTTCGGCACAGCTTCGCAACTCATCTTTTAGATCATGGTACGGATGTGCGGAAGATTCAAATTTTGCTGGGTCATTCTTCACTAAAAACAACTGAGATTTACACACATGTTAGCGAACAACATTTGGAAAACATCACCAACCCTTTAGATTGGGTTGTTCAAGCTAATTCACTAAATGACAAGGATTAACCGAACATGTGGACAGAAATTATTATAATCAATATAGCCATATCCACGTGTTAGCAGAAATAATAAGCCACACCCAGTGAAGAAAAAAAATAAGCAAGTACTGATTTCGGTAATTCTAATTGGAGGATTATTCCTGTTTATTGGTATCAAACTTTTTTCTATATCCAATGAATTAAAAAACAATGGAGTATACACAGTTGGAAAGGTGACGGGAATCCGAAGCGGCTCTAGAGGAGCAAAATACTTAAAGTATGAATATAAGGTTAATGGGATTATTTATAGAGGCGAATTCGGTGAAATTGGTAATGCTAAAAAAGGCGAGAAATATCTTGTGCTTTATAGCGAAAAAAGCGTCTATTTAAATGTTATTTATATCGACAGGCCTATGGATAGTATTGAGCTTGGTACCAAAATAGGACTTTACAAAGATCTACAATTACCGATTAATACTTCAGAAATGCCATATTGGTGGAGTAGCCCACCAGACTAGAATTATAAAAGAACACTTCTGCTAACAAAGTGGATATGCCATACCCTTCGGGATACGGCACATACACAAACCGTTGGCGTGCATGTCAGACAAACATTGAGCAGAATTGATAAAATATGGAATGATTTAAAAGACTTGACAACCGATGCTCAAGTTTTAAGCTATTGGGAGAACCGACAGTCCAGAATTTTGGAGAATCTAAAAACTGTAACCTCGGATTATGATAGAGTCACTAATATTATTCATCGTCTAGCAAAATCGCTTAATGAAAGAGAAAAGTATTCTGCTGTTTATTACCTATACAAAGCGGCTTATCAACCAATCGAAGATAAACTCAATCAGACCGACCAAATAAACGAGGTCAAATACGAACTCGGACGTGGACTTCACCACAATAGAAAATACGACCATTCTAAAAAACTCTTTAATGAGTTGGCCGATACGGAATTTGATACAGGCCGCATTGACGCATGGTGGAATCAAACAGCCTATGCGAGCATAAGAGAACGTGTTTGGTTCAAAACGGAAGTACTACCAGTATTTGGAAGATTTGCTATTACGGTTGCCTACTTACTGATTGTTATTAAAACAGAGGAATTTCTAATCTCAACAACATCCTTCATAATTCTTTTTGAGCTCTATGAAACCTGGTGGTATCAATACAGAGTGTCGAGTTATTTAAAGGAATTTGAAGGTTTTACCGAGACCATAAACATTAAAAAGAACATCAAGAAAAAGATAATGATTGAACTTGGGGTTTCACTCCTGTTCTATCCTATTTACTTTTTGAAACAAGAATGGTTGATACCATTGGTTTTAATAATTGCAGCTTATTTTCAAGTTTTTCATTACGGCCTGAACTACTATTATTTACCGAAACTGATTGGGGAATTAAATAGGAAAACACGACACGCCAACAATGTATAAACCCAATGCGGTGGCCTTTGGTCCTTGGGAACAAGAAATCGTAAATTGAAAGCTCTAACTAACCACTAAAGATTAATCAGAGCCGCACTGGGCTTATACGAGATCGTTATGTGTAATTGAATCAATATGGAAGAAAACGAGTATCGAATTGAATTAAGGAAAGTTCTGGATGAAAATTCAGTTAATGCAATTCAAAGGCTGAATACTACATTCCAAGCTTTGCCAGACAAGGTAAAGAGTATTGAACTCATGATTTTCCCCGATCAGGAAGGAGAAGGAACTTTTGGAGTTCGAGTATCTTTAACAGGTCCTGATTTGTATGGGTTGAATAAAGCCATTGAGGAATTTGCAGATATTATTGATGTCAAACATACTTCAACTGGACTTGAACCTAATGTTCCAATGATGGATCCTTTCGATTCCAGTTTTGAAGTAAATGACACTCTTTCAGATGTTGTTGGTGATTGGCTAGAGTCAATCTGGAATCAAATAGATACTCGGAATGTAAATCTGCCTGTTACAATTGTTGCTGATGAAGGATATGGTATGAATTTGCCGATAAAATTGAAATGAACCCAAGCGTATATTTATATAAAGAAGCTGAAAGCGAATTTGAACTTTACTTAGGAGAGTTCTCTACTCTTAATGGATTGAAAGCAATTAATGAAAAGCTAAAAGTTCAATTAGTAAATATTGGAGCTTCTAACTATAAGAAATTTGGATGGGCAACGGAAAAAGAATTTCCTGATTGGAAAACTGTCAAGGAAGTAAAGTCATTTTTTGAGCAAGAAGATGAATTCGAACTGATCGATTTTGAAATTGAATTAAATGAATTTGGAAACTTATCTACTCATGATGATGGAGAATGTCATTTTAGATTTAAAAAGAAAAGTGATCTGATAGATGTTGTGAAAAATGTTACGAATCCAATAAATCGAGAACTAACTCTTGCAGGACTTCTTAACAATCCAGGGATGTATATAGAAATTGAAAAATCAAGTAAAATGAATAAATATCATTCATTTGACCAATATTTAATAGAAACGAAAAAAACATAACAAGGTATATAGCGCATTAAAACGCGCCATATACTAAACGTTGGTGGCAATAAATAAAACGTAATAATTGAAATGGACAAAAATAAATTCATAAAAGAAAACTTAGAACATCATATAAGTAACTCAATAAAGTTGTTTAAAGGGCAATTTTCATTTCCGAATATAGTCCAGCAAGAATTAGCCAATTTTGACAACATTACATGGCTACCGAGTACAGAATTCGATTTTGAGAGCTTAAAGAAAGAGAACAAAAAAGAATTAATTGAATTATCGAAGGACAGTCAACTTCATTCTAAGATAGAGAATCTACTAACAGAACTTATAGATGTTAATGAAAAGAAATTTCAGGATAATATAGAATATCAATTGATTGACAATCTCACAAAAATTGCACTAAATATCTCTAAGGAAAAAAAGAACTTTAAATTAAATTTACTTTTCTTAGAACATAACTATGAACCTGAAGCATGTTTCTGTGGATTTGATGATTCTAACTATAAGTATAAATTACTTTCAGGGCAAGAATATTTAAAATATGACTATAAGAAAGAGTTGTTTAACGGAGTTGGAAGTTTTGATTATAGCAATATATTAAGCCCATATTTGAAATTCGAAGAGGAAATAGGAGAAGAAAAAGTAGAAATGATTAATGAGGCTTTAAGTGGAGGAATGTATTTAGAAGAAATAAAGAAATTGTTTTTACTGAAAGGATTTTTAGGAATTCATTTGTGTTTGGACAGAATCAAGGATAAGATCAGACAAATTAATATTCCTATGAGAAATGAAGTATTTATTTTTGGCAATGAACATGATTGTGAGCAATTAAATATTTATGTCTTATAGGAAATTTGGTACTGCCACCAACAATATGTAACCGACAATGGTTCCTCATGCGCTTCACCACTGCGGTTACATTAGACGTTAGAGCCAAGCCAAGAAAAATCCCTTCTCCATCACATTAAGCTCAACTTAGGGTAAAGATCTCTCTCCATCATTCACTATTCCAAAACAATAAGCGGCAAGCCGCTTGAAAGGGGCCAGGCTCTAACAAAGGCTATAGCCAATAAAGGTCTTGTTGCTTCAAACAATGTTCCCGATATTGAAAGACCTTAATTAATCTAAAACCAAGCATTCTGGCTTCGTAGCTTCTTTATATGCTATAGCCGGAATGTTGGCGTGCATGTCAGACAAACATTGAGCAGAATTGATAAAATATGGAATGATTTAAAAGACTTGACAACCGATGCTCAAGTTTTAAGCTATTGGGAGAACCGACAGTCCAGAATTTTGGAGAATCTAAAAACTGTAACCTCGGATTATGATAGAGCCACTAATATTATTCATCGTCTAGCAAAATCGCTTAATGAAAGAGAAAAGTATTCTGCTGTTTATTACCTATACAAAGCGGCTTATCAACCAATCGAAGATAAACTCAATCAGACCGACCAAATAAACGAGGTCAAATACGAACTCGGACGTGGACTTCACCACAATAGAAAATACGACCATTCTAAAAAACTCTTTAATGAGTTGGCCGATACGGAATTTGATACAGGCCGCATTGACGCATGGTGGAATCAAACAGCCTATGCGAGCATAAGAGAACGTGTTTGGTTCAAAACGGAAGTACTACCAGTATTTGGAAGATTTGCTATTACGGTTGCCTACTTACTGATTGTTATTAAAACAGAGGAATTTCTAATCTCAACAACATCCTTCATAATTCTTTTTGAGCTCTATGAAACCTGGTGGTATCAATACAGAGTGTCGAGTTATTTAAAGGAATTTGAAGGTTTTACCGAGACCATAAACATTAAAAAGAACATCAAGAAAAAGATAATGATTGAACTTGGGGTTTCACTCCTGTTCTATCCTATTTACTTTTTGAAACAAGAATGGTTGATACCATTGGTTTTAATAATTGCAGCTTATTTTCAAGTTTTTCATTACGGCCTGAACTACTATTATTTACCGAAACTGATTGGGGAATTAAATAGGAAAACACGACACGCCAACAATGTATAAACCCAATGCGGTGGCCTTTGGTCCTTGGGAACAAGAAATCGTAAATTTAAAGCTCTAACTAACCACTAGAGATTAATCAGAGCCGCACTGGGCTTATACGAGACCGTTAGAGCCAAGCCAAGAAAAACCCAATCACCTTCACTTCAAGCTCTTCTTCGGGCAAAGATCTTCCTCCTTCATTCACTTTTCTAAAACAATAAGCGGCAAGCCGCTTGTAAGGGGCCAGGCTCTAACAAAGGCTATAGCCAATAAAGGTCTTGTTGCTTCAAACAATGTTCCCGATATTGAAAGACCTTAATTAATCTAAAACCAAGCATTCTGGCTTCGTAGCTCCTTTATAGGCTATAGCCGGAACGTTAGAGCCAAGCCAAGAAAAACCCCAATCTCCTTCACTTCAAGCTCTTCTTCGGGCAAAGATCTTCCTCCTTCATTCACTTTTCTAAAACAATAAGCGGCAAGCCGCTAGAAAGGGGCCAGGCTCTAACAAAGGCTATCGCCAATAAAGGCCTTGTTGCTTCAAACAATGTTCCCGATATTGAAGGACCTTAATTAATTTAAAACCAAGCATTCTGGCTTCGTAGCTCCTTTATAGGCTATAGCCGGAACGTTGTGCTTAATTAACAAATGAAAAATTCCATTGTAATAATTATCCTTACTCTAACAGCTTTATTTTCCAAAGGTCAAGTGGCTGATGAAGTTGGTAAATTGATTGAGATAAGTGGTTGGACAATTGATAAAAATACAAATGACACATTGGCTTTGGTTGCAATTGAGGTTTTCAATGGGTCGAACAGAGTAGATGTTATCAAGTCGGACTTATTTGGATATTTTTATTTACCTGTATGTTCAAGCAATCTCAAAAATGATTCATTGACAATAAAAGTTCTATATCCAAATTATTTAAATGAATTCTTCATCTTCCATGTAGAGAGCGTTACAAACTTGACAATTGAAATGACAATGGATGTAACGAGTAAAGTTGATAAGGCTGTTTATAGAGATTTTTATTCAGCTAATATAATGTACAGATGTGCTGACTTAAGACCTCCAGAATGGAAACCTAACCTAAAGCCAACAAAAAGGGCAAAGAAAAAATATAAGCACTACTGTACCGGAGAAATAAAGACTTACAATGATTTAGCGATTGGAGAATATGATTTTAATGACTGGATTGAAATTAAATAACTAAGCACAACAACGCATATAGCTTATGGCGGGGGAACGGCTTCACGCAAGGTTTTCGCTCCATATCCAGCTTTAGTTTCGGTGGACAGGAAAGTGCTCCGAAACCGCCACAAGCCATATGCAAACCGTTAGAGCCAAGCCAAGAAAAATCCCTTCTCCATCACATTAAGCTCAACTTAGGGTAAAGATCTCTCTCCATCATTCACTATTCCAAAACAATAAGCGGCAAGCCGCTTGAAAGGGGCCAGGCTCTAACAAAGGCTATAGCCAATAAAGGTCTTGTTGCTTCAAACAATGTTCCCGATATTGAAGGACCTTAATTAATCTAAAACCAAGCATTCGGGCTTCGCAGCTCCTTTATATGCTCTAGCCGGAACGTTGGCGTGCATTTAAAAACCAGTACCAAATTTTAGAAGTCACCTTCAGAGAATCAGAAAACGAATGGAGAAAATAAATTTGCGCAAGTAAATACTTGCGTTTATATTTGCAAGCAATAACTTGCATAAAGGAATTTCAAATGAGAAGAGATGTATTCAATGCCATTGCAGATCCAACGAGAAGAAGCATTCTTATGTCCCTTACTACCGAACCACAGAATGTAAATGCATTAGCTGAAAAATTTGACATTACTCGGCAAGCTGTTTCACTTCATGTAAAGTATTTACAGGAATGTGATGTTATTACTATCGATAAAAAAGGACGGGAACGTTATTGCTATTTGGAAGTAGAAAAATTATTTGAAGTTTCAGAATGGCTCGAACCGTTTCGAATACTTTGGGAAGCGAGATTTAATCAATTAGACACACTTTTAACTAAAATTCAAAATAAAAAAGATAAATAACATGGCGAAAACAGAATTTACAGCTAATGGAAGTCAGCTAACCGTAACTAGAACGTTTGATGCTGAAATTGACATTGTATGGAGAGCATGGACAGAAGCAGAATTGCTAGATCAATGGTGGGCACCTAGTCCTTGGAAATCTAAAACGAAAGAAATGAACTTTGAGCCTAATGGGAAACGGCTCTATGCAATGGTCGGCCCAGAAGGTGAAGAGCATTGGGGACTTACAACTTATATGACGATAAATATGCCTACGATATTTTCAGGTTCAGATGCATTTTGCGATAACGAAGGCGTTATAAACAAAGAATTTCCAGTAGCTACTTTTACTAATAAATTTCAAGGCAACACGAAAACGACAACTGTAACTGTAATTACTGAATATGCCTCAGAAGAGCATCTAAATCAAGTAATTCAAATGGGCATGAAAGAAGGACTTGAAATGGCTTATGAAAACTTAGATAAAGTATTAGCCGATCTTTAGCAATGGTTATCAACTAAGAGAACTAAGTATTGAGCAAGCTTGTTCAATTCAGATCCGTTTCCGACTATCTTAATTCTCAACCGACTCGCACAAAAAATGCCCTAAACGAGCTAAAAGAATGCATTTTAAAAGTTGCTCCTGATGCAATTGAGCTTTTAAACTATAATATACCAGCTTATGTTTTAGTCAAAAACGGAAAAAGGGAACAGCAAATAATGATTGCAGGATATAAAAAACACGTAGGACTTTATCCGCATCCAACGACAATGGAAAAGTTTGAACCTGAATTGACTGAATATAAGCGAGGAAAAGGCTCGGTTCAATTTCCATTGGACAAACCATTACCGACTGAATTGATAATCCGAATGATAGAATACAGAAAAAAACTATTAACTGAATAAAAAAACGACACGCCAACATTGTGTATAGTGCATAGCACCCTGCGGTATGCTACGACACCATACACGAGACGTTGAGAGGCATTGCCGGAACGAAGAACATGACTTACAAGGAAACACTCGAACAAGAATTTCAACGGCATTTGAAAAACCCGTCAACTCAACTCGGATTTGAGGTTTACGAAGAGCAATCCTCGAAAACAGGCGGTGCACTTATCAGGCTTCAGAACTCCGAACTTCGGATTCAATTGGTAAACGACAGAGGAATTATCAACTTAGAGGTTGGGCCAATTAGTGGGTTTGAAAACTTCACAGATACTGAACTTATAAACTCACTGATTCAGCTGAATTACTCAACTGAACCACTTACAAAAATGGGACGCAAGAAAATCCTTAATAAAAGACTTGGGTTAAGTGAGCAAGTGACTTTTTTGTCTACCTATTATAACGAACTAACGGAACTCTTTTCTACTCCATCAACCTCTCGGACAATGGAACAATTGGAGACTCTTGGAAACGAACGTTTTAACAATATGATTGGATAATTGTGCAAATTCGAAAACCATTTTCCGAACACCTGAACGAGCGATTTGGATTTGAGATAACCGATGACAACTATCGGCTTGCGTTCAAATCAGAAGTCGAGAAAAACTTTGACCCGAATCAAGTAGGTCATGACATGATCCTAGAAGAACTAATCATTGGATGGGATGATTTCGTTATAGACCTTGAACAAGGTTATGACATGACATCCTACGAATTCGATAATGATATGGATATTTGGAGGGAACCTGTTGACTTGCTCGTGAACTCCGAACTATTGTCCGAATTTCCTGAACACCAGACAACTCTCAGCATCATAAATGGGATTGACAATAGATTTAGAACAATTAGCCAGGAACATGAAAAACTTGCAAAGTTTGAACCTTGGAGGAAGAAACGGTTCTTGACTAAAGCTTCAAGTGAATATTTTGACACTGTTGCAGTAGATGTAACAAACATCCAAATTGAACGAACAGATTGAACAAACGCACCCCCCAACAAATGCTATGAATGAATGGGGTTTTATCGGTTATGAAAGTTTGGTGGCACTTGGAAAGTCCGCCACAAGTTTTAAAATTTAAACCAAGGCGTGGCTATGTGCGTGACGAGAGGTTAGAGCTTTCTAATCCCCACTCATCATAGCTGGTCGTTGCAATAATTAAAAACAAAACTCGGAGACTATAAAACAAATGATTTAATCATTTGTTTAAATCTTTTCAACTTACTACATTTGCTTTTCAAATGTTTGTTTTATGACCGAACGAAATCCAGGAACAGAACAAAAAATAAAAGTTGCAGCGAAAATCTTATTTCAGGAAAAGGGCTTTGCGGCTACCAAAACTCGCGAAATAGCAGAAGCGGCAGACACCAATCTTGCCTTGGTCAACTATTATTTCCGATCAAAACAGAAGCTCTTTGATGAAATAATGAGAGAAACGCTCCAAGAATTAATGGCAGGTGTTTTTACAATTCTTGATAATCCAAATACCAACTTCGACCAAAAAATTCAAGCAATGGTAGATTTTTACATTGACTTGTTTTCAGTAAATAAGAACCTACCATCATTCATAATGAATACCGTAAGGGATAATCCAAAAGAATACCTTAATCAAGTACCATTTACAAGTAAAATAGCGCAGTCTGTATTTTTTCATCAATTCCAAGAAAGACTTGTAGTACTCAATAAAAAGCCAATAAATCCGATGCATTTTGTAATCAATTTTATTGCTCTTACAGTATTCCCGTTCATAACGCTTCCAATAGCAAGTCAAATCGCGGATATGGATGAGGATGCTTATTACCAATTTATTAATGAAAGGAGAATGCTTATCCCGAAATGGATAAAAGCGACACTTGAACTATCTTAAAAAAATTTGGCCATTAATTAAACAAACGATTAAAACACTTGATGAATATGAAAGAAATAACGATTGCAGGAGCAGGGCCAACAGGATTGGCAACTGCATTATTCTTAAAAGAAAATGGAGTAGAACCCTATATTTTTGAAAAAAGGCTTGAAAGGTCAAGGTTATCCAAAGCATTTGGTGTCAACCCAAGAACATTGACCTTGCTTAAAGGTACAGGGGCAACCAATCGTTTTCTTGAAAATGGGAGAAAAATGTATGCTTTAAATGTCTGGCGAAATGGTAAAATCGTTGTCAAAAATGACTTTAGCACAAAAGACATTGAATTCCCATTTATGCTCGTTCAATCACAAGAAGACAGCGAAAGAATTCTTGAAGAGTTGATAAATGAGCGTGGAATTTCAGTAGATCGTGGCAAGGAATTGGACAAAGTTGAGCAAGAAAACGAGCAAGTTCTATTTGGCTTTAAAGACAATACGCAATTTATTTCAACCAAATACCTCTTTGGTGCAGATGGAGCAGGAAGTGCTACAAGGAAATCTTTAAACCTTTCTTTTGATGGAGTAGTAATGAATGACCCTTGGAATTTATATGATTTAGAACTTGACATTCCCATAAATGAGGACGAAGGTCACGTATTTCTTTTAGACAAGGGTGCCATTTTTGTTGTTCGTCTGTACGATAATATTTGGAGAGTAATTGGTAGTGTTGCTCATATGTTAGATTACCTTCCAAAAGGTACAACAACAGGAAAGATTGTTTGGGAGTCAGATTTTGGCATTAGCCATAGGGTTATTAAACAGTTTAGACACCAAAACATATTTTTTGGTGGAGATGCTGCACATATTCATTCAGGGCTTGGGGCAAGAGGTATGAACTTGGGAATAGAAGATGCATATGTTTTTTCACAACTATTTGTAGGAAACAGATTGAATGAATATCACAATATGAGAAAACCTGTTGTAGATAAGGTTATGGATAGCATCGCAATGATGACAGATGTTGTTCGTGGACATTCTTTTCGAGGTAAAATGCTAAGACATATGTCGCCAGTAGTACCTTTAGTTTTCAGATTTGCCGAAGACTATGCCAAGGATTTTGTTCTTGGTCTTGACCACGAAATAAAAGTGTAACCGATGAAGTTGTATCGTTTTATTCGGAAACCACCCTTTTTCCTTCAAGCTAAGTTTTATATCAGGAAAAAGGATAACCCAGTAAAAAGTACTAAGAATTCGAGAAAAGCAGTTATCATACCTGTTTTGCTTCTTCAATTTGGTAGTATTCGGGATAAGTTTAAGAATTTCTCAATTGTTAAGAAAGCTTTTAAAACCTCGTTCATCGAACTTTATAAAAGTGCATCAAGCCTTAAACGAAATCCACATCGAAACAACAAAATAATAGACAATCAAACTTTAAAGGAATTTGAAGATTATGCAAAAACCTTAGGGGTATCCAAAATAGACTACACTTCAATTAACCGAGATTTTATTTTTAAAGGTTTCGAAGTACTATATCCCAATGTGATGGTTTTAGGAATGGAAATGGATAAGGACAAAATGAAAACAAACCCTTCCGATGAGTCAACCGCAGAGATTTGGAATGCTTACTCAAACTTAGGAATAGCTGTAAACAAGATGGCTGAATGGATAAGAGCTAAAGGATTTAACTGCCATCCCTCACCTGCTATTGGAGGAGATGTTATGATAACACCCGTTGCACAAGAAGCTCACTTGGGATACGTAGGCAAGAATGGATTGCTAATTACCGAAGAATATGGACCTTCATTACGATTGGCAGCAATTTTTCTTGATATAGAAAATCTACCCATTTCAAAAGCTAATGAAAACCCTCATAAGTGGGTCAGGGAATTCTGTGAGGACTGCAATAAATGCGTCCAGAAATGTCCAGGTCAAGCGATTTTTGAAAAGACTAAAATTTTGGACGATGGATACCCGCAGTTTATAGAGCGAGAAAAGTGTGCACCTCATTTTTCCAAAAATTGTAGTCAATGTATTTCAGCTTGCCCTTTTATCTATGGGAACTATAATAAAATTAAATCGTCATATTATGAAAAAAGAGCCACAGCAAGCTGAATTTAAACTTCTTTTGGCAAAATTAAAGTTGTCAATAATTCAAAATATTTGAAATTATGAGCAAATTATTATTCACATTGATAATGACGTTAACATCATTACTTTTTACAGTCGTCAACACCCAAGCTGATCAAATTTTAGGAAATTGGAAAGCTACTGAAATGGAGAATTCAACAATTAAAGTTTATAAAGCTTCTGATGGTAGGATTTATGGTAAAATAATTGAAAGTGAGCGTAAAGAATGGATAAATCATATCATTCTTAAGCAAATATCATATCATAGTAGTAAAAATGAATGGAAAGGACAAGTTCACAATCCAGACCTTGATATAACCGTAAATGCCACAATTACCTTAGAAAATCCTGGAAGGTTGAAACTTGTTGGAAAAAAGCTATTTATATCAAAAACATTTTATTGGGACAAAATTGAACTTAAAGATTGATAACCAAATAATAATTTGCCAAGACGGTGTATAAGCAATAGCGGTTTGAGTGCCAATTTGAACCGCTTTTCGTTTAAGTAAAGTATTGCTATCTGAAAAGTAGCTGCTTAAAATCCGCTACTGCTCATACAATTGACCGTTGTAGCCAATTTGAAATGACGACAAAACTGCGTTACATATTCATGATTTTCCTGGGCTCAATTGCCTTTTGTTCAGCTCAAGATCCTGTTCTTTTGAACAACCCAGTAACATTGCTCCGCCAGCTTCAGGTAAAAAAAATAATTAAGGATTCGACATTTGAGTATATCCTCGAGCATAGCACAGATCGAACGAGAATTTCATATCAAGAACCATATTACGAGTATATCTACTCAGACTCTGCAGACTATCGAGAAAGTAGCGATAGTATTTTGATACTCATTGATTTTCTTGAAGATCATTATTTCAACACTGATAATCTAGGCGACTCGTCATTTTATCTCACTTCTTACCCCGACAGCCTTAAAATTGATACCTCTAAAGTAAAACGATATTTCTACAACAAGGATGGAGATTTATGGCGTTTATCGGAGTTTACCTATTTTTATGACACAACCCTAACCCAGACTGACTATAATCGAACAGGAAAACGAATTGACTCAATCTTTGTATACTCAAATGTTACTCCTGGAACCTTTGGACCAACCTATCATGACTCTTTACAGCTAATTCAAAAAGTTAGGTATACCTATGACTCCATTGGCCGCAAGACGGAAAAGTTAAAGTACCGGCGCAAAAAAGAAAGTTTGATTGAATCATATAGCTATCCAAGGGAGAATACAAGAACCACTATCCAAGCTCCATATCATCCAATAAATGGGTGTATTAGGGATCCAAGTATTAGTTTTTCGACAGTCACAATAATAGTCTATGATAAAAGGGGATTAGTTCAGAAGGAACAAATTTATTATAGGAAAAGGATGCAAAACGCAGATTGGGAAAAAGGAGAATCCCTTATTTACCGACTAAGCTATGAAATGAAAACTGGCAACAGCAACAAATAAATGCAAGCTGGCTTTAATCTCGCTCCGTTAGGGGTTTTATGGACTTGCTCCGCTGAAGCTCCGCGAAAGCGCAGTGGACCTTCCTTCACTCAGCAACGAACGGGCAGGCAGGAAAGTGCTTCGAATTGGAAATCAGCTAAGGTAAACCGCCACAAGCCATTTGCATAACCTTAGTGCAAGCTGAAAATGAAACAACTTTGTATAATCATATTAACCGCCTTCCAACTAACCTGTTGTTCAGAATCGAAGAACAACAGAGAACTTTTGACTCAAAATCGATGGACTATTGAGAAGGTAGAAAATTTGGAAACAAGAGAATTGGCCCCTGACTATTTGAACAAAGAAACCCGTTGGACTTTCTCTTCTGACGACACAGCAACCTTTGAAATGAACAATGACTTTCACCAAATTTCAAACTCTGGGACCTGGCAACTAAAGGCGGACACGATTTTTTTCAGTTCCCCACAAGATTCAGCTATCATGTTGATTGACGAACTTACTGATTCCAGTCTAACATGGACATGGCCTGACAGAAAAGTAAGATTCTATCTGAAGAAATTAAAAAACAAAAAGCCTGCAGCTAACAAAGAATAAGGCTAATGCAGCCATTACGTCTACGGTTGACTAAGACGTCTGAGGAACGAAATTTTCGGTACTTTCAAAATCTCGGAAAACCATACTAGCTTTATTTAAACCGTTAGCCACTATTGAAATGAAAAGTAGACTAGTCATCTTGATATTGCTCCTTACCTTTAAGAGCTTCAGTCAAGATCTTCAAGAACTGGACATCCGAATAAGAGAGATTGATACAACACAGCCTCTATTTGACTTTATCACTTTTGACCAGAGCTTTAGAACTTCAGACAGTGTTATGGTTATTAAGCTACTTTGGGTAAATAAGCATCAATTAGCCAATGCAACTCCGTTTCAGGTTAATAAAGAGTACACGGTCATCGTGCAACAAAATGGACCTGACAGGCAAATAATTGGGAGTGATACTCTTGAATTACGAGGTCATGCGAGGGTTTGGAATGAACTGTGGCTGTTAAAAGAAGATGAAGCTGATGACCAAAGAGTGGTTCAATATTTCGAATTAATAGAAATCAAAAAAAAAAGTAGCAAACAATGGCTATAGCAAATAAAGGTTTGCTGCCCCGCCTATTGTTCCCGATATTAAAATACCTCAATTAATCTAAACTACGGTAAAACCTCGCTTCGCATTTCCTTTACCTGGCATAGCCCGGTCCGTTGTGCACAAGCCAAACAAGATTTCGGCCAAAATCAAACAATCGTTATCTTTGAAAAAACTCTCTCCTATGGATCTACAAACTAGAAAACTCGAGTTCATTCAGGAATTCCTTAAAATTTCCAGTGAAGAAGCTGTAGCCAAGTTTGAAGCCTTGCTCAAAAGACAAAAGGGAGAGCCGGAGAATCCTTTCTCGAAAGAAGAAATGACTAAGCGTATTAAGCAATCGGAGGTCGATTTCAAAAACGGCAATTTTAAAACTACCGAACAATTGCTTGAGCGTTTTCAATAATGACTTGGACTATACTGTGGTCTAGCTTTGCTGAACAGCAAATTGCCAATATTTACTCTTACTATTTGGAAGAGGCTTCTGTAAAAGTTGCCAAGAAAATTACTCACGGAATAATTAAAGCGCCGGATAGTCTGATTAAAAACCCGGAATTAGGTCAAATTGAGCTCTCACTTACAGACCTTAAGATTGAATATCGATACATACTATTTAAAAGCTACAAGATCATTTACAGTCTAGATTCTGAGATCGGTCAAATTAGGGTAGCAGATGTATTTGACTTTAGACAGAACCCAAGCAAATTGAAAAGAAAAAAATAAAAGCCAGTGCCCAACAAAGGCTTTGGCAAATAAAGGCCTTGAAACTTCAGGCATTGTTCCCGATATTGAAGGACCTGAATTAATCTAAAACCAAGCTTCCTGACTTCGCAGCTCCATTATATGTTATAGCCGGAACGTTGCCAAGCATTATTGACAATGATGCAATTTTGGTGTATATTTACATCAAGCATCAGAAATGGCAAGACAAAGTATTTCACTCACAGAACCCAACGACCAATGGTTGAAAAGCCAAGTAGAATCGAATGAGTATTCTAGCAAAAGTGAATTGGTTAATGATCTCATTCGACAGGCAAGAAAACAGCAATCTCAGGTTGACTTTCTGAGAGCGAAACTCAATTCAAGCGAAGAAAGTGGATTTACTACCGATTCGAAGGAGCAAATTCTTGCGCAGGCCAAACAAGGTCTAAATGGGGGATTATAAAATCTCGGAACAGGCTAAAGAAGACTTGATTCGTATTCACAATTATGGAGCCATTAGGTTCGGTGAATCACAAGCTGACAAGTACTTTGAGAACTTTTTTATTCACTTTGGACTAATAGCTAACAATCCTGATGCATTTGAATCAGTAGATTATATAAGGCCTGGTTACAGGCGATGTCCATGCGGTGCCGACAGTATTTTTTACCGAATCAATGAAGGCCTTGTGGAAATCATGGCGATTGTTGGGAGACAAGAGATAGATTTAATCTTCAAATAAAACGCATGGCAACATTGGCTGTGGCAATTAAAGGTCTTGGCGTTTAGTTCGGTGTTCCCGATATTGGAAGGCAATAAATAATCAAACTTCAACCTAAGCTCGCTTCGCACTTCGTTTAGTTGCCGTAGACGGATCCGTTAGCTGCAGAGCAAAAAGACGATGAAGTATAAACCGACACCAGTAAATATAATTTGTTGGCTACTTGTAATAGCCTCAATTTATGGTGCAATTTTCCCCGGACCTATGGGATTCGGTTTTCTTGGACTTTTTTACCTTCTGCCAATTGCCATTTTTGGATTTCTACTCGACAATCTTGGACAAAGGACAATTCAAAGTTACAAGAGACTATTCCTAATTGAATTTGGACTTGTTGGTGTCATCGCTTTTGGCTTTGCGTGGCAAGAACGAACTAAGACCTATATAATTCCAGACCAAAGAAGCTTTGAATTTGTAGTTACAATCTATGATGTAAAAGACTCGGAAGAACTACCAGTCAACTTTTTTACATGGACATATGAAAAAGAAATTCCAGAAAATGGAATTCTATTGACCTCGAGCAGAATCAATTCGGACTTACCCAAAACAGAGATGTTTACTAAAACAGGGTTAAGCCTTCAAGACAGAAATGACACGGTTGACTTGTGCTTTGGTCGAGCAAGTACCTCGAAAATTGAGATTGACGGAAGAAATTATGATTATCAAGCTTGGAAAATTGATAAGGGAGGAACAATGAGTTACTCTTCAAACGACATTAAAGAATTGGAAGAGGAACTAAAAAAGTATTTAAAAAGAAAAAAGCCCAGAAGCTAACATCAGCTATAGCAAATGGGGGCAGACTGCTTAAAAATGAATATTTTACAGCTAAACAACATTCGGTCTGGTAGACAAAGGTTCGGTTTCAAAATCCCGCACTGGCCATAGCTGGGTCCGTTAGCTAGCATTTGAATAAAAATGGAAAATTTCCTGTCAAAATATCACAAGTATCTTCTGATAATAGCTCTTATACTTTCATCAATAGCTATTTCAATTCGGGGAAGTGATGGCGAGGTAAAATTGGTTCTGCATAACTATCCAACCATTATCACTTTATTGATAACAGTAAGCTTATTCTTAGTTGCCCTCTATTTTCACATCAATAGAGAGAAGATATCCAACCTTTCCAATCAAATAAAAGAGCAGTCCCAATTTAATGATGACGGAATACATGCCCTTCTTCATGAATTGACAGAGAGACAAAGGGAGGTTTATGACTTGATTATTTCAGGAAAGACCAATAAAGAAATAATGGCGGAGTTGTTTATCGAACAAAGCACCTTGAAATCGCACATTAATCAGATATATAGAAAACTGGACATCAGAAACAGGCGCGAGTTGAAGTCAAGAATAAAACGCTGACATTCAGAACCATAACATAAAATCAACCTTTTATCAACCCTCGATTTTTTACTCAGATTGATTTGAATAGGCATATTGCGAACATCAAATTTTCACTTAAAATTAGATTTATTATGAAAAGCTATTTGTTGTACTTCGCTATGTTTCTATTAGTTCTTTGCATTCCGTTTAAGGGGACTGAAAATGAGGTCCGTTGGTTATGGGCAGACATGACCTGGGTGCCAACATCTTTCATATTTATTTCATTGATGTGCATAGGGTTTTATCTATTTGAGAAGGAAAGGATGAATAGAAAAAACTTTAGCTAACAATGGTAGCCGTTGCACAACCCTCCCAAAACCATAAATCAGGCTCTTTTAGAAATTATAGCGAGGACGGGTTTGAACCCGTGTCCGCCTAGGGCGGATAAGAATCCTCCGCTTTAGTAGGGGACAAAAAAAAGACCCTGAAAATCAGAGTCTTTTTGCATTTAGTAGCGAGGACGGGAGTTGAACCCGTGACCTCCGGGTTATGAATCCGACGCTCTAACCAACTGAGCTACCTCGCCGTTTTCGGGCGGCAAATATACTTACTATTCTAAATTTACAAAGATTTAATGCAAGGTTTTTCACTGCTACTTTTTTATATATTGCGGCACTTCAAACTTTATAAGCCAACATGTCCGACAAGATAAAATACGAGTTAGAATTTCCGGTTAAAGCCTCTCCCTCCATGCTGTTTCCCTACCTATCCACTCCCAGTGGTTTATCTGAGTGGTTTTCAGATGATGTGAACTCCCGCGGAGAGAAATATACCTTCATTTGGGACGGTGAAGAAAGAGATGCCTATCGCATTGCACGTAAGAAAGATCAGTTTATCCGATTCCGTTGGGATGAAGATGAAGAGGAGGGGAGCAAGAACTTTTTTGAATTCCGCATTGAGGTGGACGAACTTACTAACGACACTTCTCTAATCATCGTCGATTTTAGCGAAGAAGATGAAGTTGAAGAGGACAAGCTCCTTTGGGATAGTCAAATCCACCAATTACTCCATACGATCGGTTCCTAAACATGCCAATAAACCAGATCATTCGGTCCTTACAGTGGTTTGTAGTGCCGAGCTTGGTCTTTGGGCTACTGGCCCTGCTATTTACCGTTCAATACGGTTTAGCAGAGACCCAAATTTGGTTTAACCACTACTACACTGATTTCCTTGATCAGTTAATGCCCATCTATACCTATTTAGGTGATGGCTTGATTTTCGGAATATTAGTAATCCCCCTTTTGTTTTTTAAACGCCGTGCCTTGGTGGCGCTTTTATTCGCGGGTGTGATTACTTTACTTTTAACGGGGCTTACGAAGGCTTACTTTAATGAACCGAGACCCTTAAAAGTCTTTGAAAGCCTTGATTATAGTCTACGTGAGGTTCCTAATGTGAAACCGCATTACCAGCACTCTTTCCCAAGTGGACATACTACCGCAGCTTTTGCCGCCTGGGGCTTATTGGCCTTTTTCCTAAAACGACCTTTCGCCCAGCTGATATGCTTTAGTATTGCCGCAGGGGTAGCCTATTCGCGAATATATTTATCCATGCATTTTTTAAGGGATGTTGGTGCAGGCGCTATCTTAGGTACCTTTATCGTGATTGTTGCAATTTATTTAGCCTCAAAGCTCCGCGGCTCTTGGGCCGATAAAAATTGGTTCGGAAAATAGTAATGAAGTATTTCGATAAGAATACCTGGTTTTGGATTATCCTGGGCAGTTTGTTCTTCCTGCCTTTTTTAGGTGGTGTGCACCTTTTCGATTGGGATGAGATCAACTTTGCTGAACTGGCGCGCGAAATGGTTATTCGGGAGAACTGGCTCCAACTAACCATAAACTTTGAAACCTTTACCGAAAAACCCCCCTTGTTTTTCTGGCTTCAAGCGGCATCCATGTCTATCTTTGGTATCGGTGAGTACGCCGCCCGTTTTCCCAATGCGCTGCTTGGAATTATAGTACTTCCCTTCCTTTACATTTCGGGAAAGTTTTTGGTGGACCGTAAATTCGGTTTTCTCTGGGCTCTTTCTTGGTTTGGGGCAACCTTACCTTTCTTGTATTTCAAATCGGGTATTATCGACCCCTATTTCAACTTCTTTATCTTTAATGGACTGTTCTTTCTTATCCATTTCCTTTGGAAGCGTAATGGGGTCAACTTTATCTTTCTATCAAAGTCGGCTCGTTTTTACCTCATTATCGGAGGGATTTTCATTGGCTTAGGAGTACTAACCAAAGGTCCGGTAGCCTACCTTATTGTCTTTCTCACCCTTCTAAGTTATGCGGTCTCTAAATCCTTCCGATTTGGCATGCGCTTTCTCGATTTCCTTATTTATTCTTTTACCGCTTTGGGTGTTTTCCTACTGTGGTTTTTAGTGGAATATAGTTTTAATGGCCCCGATTTTATTGTTGAGTTCACCATTCGGCAATGGGAGCTTTTAACCACAAGCGACGCTGGGCACGGTGGATTTCCCGCTTATCACTTTGTGGTGCTTTTACTAGGTTGTTTTCCGGCAAGTGTATTTGCCTTACGTGGTTTAGGCAAAATTCAAGGCTTACATAGTCATGTAGCCGACTTCCAACGCTGGATGATTATTTTACTTCTGGTGGTGTTAATATTGTTCAGTTTGGTTGGGACCAAAATTATCCACTACAGTTCCATGGCCTACTATCCCTTAAGCTTTTTATCGGCCTTGGCCTTATGGCAGATAAGTGAAATGCCACGAAAGCATAAGATTTGGATTAGCATTGTTGTAACGGTAATAGGTCTCTTAGCCCTAATCGTATCCATTGCCCTACCATGGGCTGGAATGCACCTCGATGAAATTAAGCCCCTATTTGAGAAGGATCCCTTCGCCAATGCCAATCTTAATGCCGATGTTCCTTGGAGTATTTGGGATTACACTCCCGCCGTTTTATTGGCCCTTGTATTAGTTTTATACTGGTGGTTCCGACGTTCCAATACCCAAACCTCTCTTAAAGTGCTTTTCTTTGGTAATGCGCTATGGGTATTTACCGCACTCATCTTCTTTATTGGCAAGGTAGAGCGCATCTCTCAAAGAGCGGCGGTTGAATTTTTCCAAGAACAAGCCGGGAAGGAGGTTTACCTCGTAAACTATGGCTATAAGTCCTATGTCCCTTGGTACTATGGCGAAGTTCAAGCCTATATTGATCCCAAGGCTTACAAGCGCGAATGGATTTATCATGGTCAGGTAGACCGCGATGTGATGATTGCCACCAAGATTAATAAGGTGGATCAGCTAGAGCAGGAAATTCCAGATGCCGAATTCCTTTATGCTAAAAATGGCTTTTATTTCTATCGTCGCAAGGCTTACGAAAGATAGGCTGGTTTGATTAAGCCCCATTTAGCTAAACGGTATTGTACCGATACGCCTAAAACGCCTAAGCCGTAAATGGCCGAGCGCTTAAAGTTAATGGAAGAGGCCTCTTCAAAATATTTAGTAGGGCAGGTGATTTCTGCAATCTCAAAGCCCTTATAAAAAATCTGCGCCAGCATTTGATTATCAAACACGAAGTCATCGGAATTCACATTGTAGTTTACCGACTCTAGTACTTCTTTCGAAAATGCGCGATAACCTGTATGGTATTCGGATAATTTTTGGTTCATCAGGATATTCTGACTGAGCGTTAAAATGCGGTTAGCCACGTATTTATACCAAGGCATACCTCCTTTAAGCGCTCCTTTACCTAAAATTCTAGAGCCTAAAACGACCGGATAAACATCATGAGCAATCATGTAAGACATGGCCTCAATCAGCTTTGGGGTGTACTGATAATCGGGGTGTAGCATCACCACAATATCACCACCTATTTCCAAAGCTTTGTTGTAACAAGACTTCTGATTACCGCCATAGCCCTTATTACTCTCATGCGGAATAATATGGGTAATGCCCAAGCTTTTGGCTACTTCAACGGTATTGTCTGTGGAGTTATCATCGACTAAAACAACTTCATCGACGATGTTACCGGGAATTTCCTTGTAGGTGCGTTCCAAAGTTTTGGCTGCATTATACGCAGGCAAAACCACTACGATTTTCTTGTTATCAATCATGGCCTGCAAAAGTAGAATATTCTAAAGCTAATGAAAGCAAGACATTGCAAAGATTTAATTAGTTTGCTAAGCCAAATAAACATCAAAAACTAGTGCGGTACTATTTAACAGGGATCTTAAGCCTTTTGGTTTTTCAATTTTCTGTAGCTCAGGAAATTAGCGGAACAGTAATCGACGATAAAACAGAGGAGCCAGTGATTATGGCCAATGTCCTTATTAAGGGCACAAGTCAGGGAACATCTACCGATCTCGACGGAAATTTCACCCTCAAGCTAGGAAACAACTCATTTCCTGTTACCCTCGTGGTCTCCTTTATTGGCTATCAAGCAAAGGAAGTAGTCGTAAATGCCGCCACCTCAAATCTGAGTATTCGGCTTAGCGAGGACAGCGAAATGTTAGATGCCGTTGATGTTATTGAACAGCGATTAAGTAAGAAACAACGCGAGTCGGCATTAACGGTGGAGGCCCTCGATAATTTGGCCATCAAGGAAACTCCCGCGGCTAATTTTTATGAGGCGCTGGGGAATTTAAAAGGCGTAGACCTTACTTCTGCCAGTATTGGCTTTAAAATCATCAATACCCGCGGTTTTAACTCAACCTCACCGGTGCGGAGCCTACAGTTAATTGACGGTGTAGATAATCAGGCCCCAGGGTTAAACTTTTCCCTTGGTAATTTTTTAGGTGCGAATGAGCTCGACATCACCACCGTAGATATTATCGCCGGTGCCTCTACCGCCTTTTACGGCCCGGGGGCTTTTAACGGGGTAATCTCCATGACCACCAAGGATCCATTTTTATTTCAGGGTTTATCTTTTTCTCAAAAAGTAGGGGAGCGCGCCTTATCCGAAACAGCACTGCGCTATGCCGAATCCTTTAAGCTCTTTAGCGAAACCCGCGACGACTTTGCCTTTAAGATTAACCTCTTTTACTTGCGAGCAGATGATTGGGAGGCCGATAACTATGATCCTGTGGATGGTTCACCAGTGGGACGTAATAATCCGGGTCGCTATGATGCGGTAAATATTTATGGTGATGAAAGTTTAGCCTCCAATAATGAACGGGACTCCTACGAGGATGTGAAGTTTAATAATCGTCCCGGATTAGGCGTTTTTTACCGTCCCGGCTTTCGTGAGATAGACCTGGTGGATTACGACACCCGAAATTTTAAGGGGAATATTAACCTGGCCTACCGAACGGATAAAGATTTACGTTTTGATTATACCCTTAATTATGGAACGGGTACTACCGTATACCAAGGGGAAAACCGCTTTAGCCTAAAGGGGATTCAGTTTATGCAGAACATCTTCGAGGTTTCTAAAAAAGATAAATTCTTTGTTAGAGCCTATGCTACGGTAGAAGATGCCGGCAATAGTTACGATGCCGTGCTTACGGCCTTTAAGATGAACGATGTAGTTTTAGGCGATGAAGCGACCTGGAACCAAACCTACAGCTCGGCATGGTCTGGTGCGCCCTTCCGCTTTGCCAATGCCTTTCAAAACGCCGCTGGATTTAACGTGGCTATGCCGAGCTTCGACTCTGCCTTTTTTAACAATGAGTATCAAGACATTCTGCGCGAGTACAACGAGCTTCTTCGCGATTTTCACGATTCGCTCCTAAATATTATTTCTGCCAATCGACCTCAGCCTGGCTCCGCGCTTTACGACTCTATCTTTAATGATGTGACCTCCCGAACGTTTACCGATGGTGGATCTCGATTTTTCGATCGTTCGGCGCTCTACCATATTATGGGCGAGTACAAGTTTGATCCCATCGGAGGTTATAAGATGCGTTTGGGTGGCAACTTCCGCCTTTATCGTCCTAATTCACGAGGTAATATTTTTGATGAAGTGATTCCGAGTTCCATTGTCACCGATAGCGTTGGAAATATTATCTCTCAGGAATATCGCCGCATCAGCAATCAGGAATTTGGCTTTTACTACGGAGTAGAGAAGTATTACTTTGGGGAATTACTCAAGGCTAGCTTCACTTTGAGAATGGATAAAAATCAAAACTTTGATTATCTGTTTTCACCTGCCGCTTCCTTGGTGTATACTATAGATGCCAATAATACTCTACGCGGTTCCTTAGGAAGAGCTATTCGAAACCCAACTTTGCAAGATCAATATTTGCGCTACGATGTGGGTCGTGCAGTTTTACTGGGTAACATTAATGGATATGATTCCCTAATCACCATCGAATCCTTTGATTACTATCGCTCTCAAGCGAATTTAGACCGTGATAATCTTGACTTCTTTAACGTTGCACCTATTGAGCCCGAGCGCGTAACTACTGCCGAAATAGGTTATCGTGGAACTTGGTTTAAGCGCGTCTTTGTAGACCTTAATTATTTCCATTCTTGGTATACCAGTTTTATCGGCTTTCAATTTGGCTTAGACCCTCGCTTTGATCCGGTTTTCACCGATCGGATTAGAAGTTTAAGAGCCTACCGGGTGGCCGCTAATGCTCAAGGTTTGGTTACAACTCAAGGTTTTAATGCGGGTATTAACTATTATATCGACGACCATTTGAGCCTAAACGGGAATTACAGCTACAATTCGATTAACCTTACTCCGAATGCCAATTTCATTACCGAGACCTTTTATGCTGATGAATTAGCCCTTTCGGAAAATGCAGATCCCATTGTACCGGCGTTCAATACTCCGGAGAATAAATTCAACATCGGGATCACCGGCCGCGATTATCGTCCCTTTAAAGGCAAAGACCATCGCTTAGGTTTTGCGGTAACCTATAAATGGATTGAAGGATTTTTATTTGAGGGCTCCCCGCAGTTTACCGGCTTTATTGATACCTATGATTTGATGGATGCGCAGGTGAGCTACAATGTAAAGCCCTGGAATACTATCTTTAAGCTAGGTGCTTCCAATATCCTTAACAATAAAGTGTTCCAGGTTTATGGTGGACCAAGAGTAGGTAGATTGGCTTACTTTTCGGTATTGGTGGAGCTTCAATGATTTTAGCGCAAAATTTTCTTTAACTTCGAAACAACAAATAATTAGCAGATGAAAAGAACATTACTTTTTCTTTTAGCCTTCAGTAGTGTGGCTATGGCACAACGCTATACCTCTGAAGTTTTTACTCAGGTATCCGTAACAGCGGACCAACCTTATGCCACCAATATTGATTTCCTTACCTCTGATTTAAGTGATCCTGCTTCAGTGGTTATGGATGTTACGGCGATTAAAACCGCTTTAGCAACTGGTCAACCTATCCCAGCGGCATTCTTCAATCCATTTGATACGACTACCGATGTAAAGGTAACTACCCTTACAATGGACATGTATGAGCCTATGGGCGATACCGCTACTAATCGTCCCTTAGCTGTTTACATTCACACTGGAAACTTTTTACCTCCTGGATTAAACGGTGGTATTAATGGTTCTAAGAATGATAGCTCGGCAATTGCAATGTGCGAAAGTTTGGCCAAGCGTGGTTTTGTAGCCGTAGCTGCTAATTACCGTTTAGGTTGGAACCCATTAGATCCAAACCAGTTTGTACGTCGCGCTCAGCTTCTTAATGCGGTTTATCGTGCCATCCACGATATGAAGGAATTGGTACGGGTTTTAAAGGCCGATGCTGCCAACCTAGGTATTGACCCTAATCGCATTGTATTCTTTGGTGAAGGTTCTGGAGGTTATGTTGCTCTAGCTTACGCTACTTTGGATAAGTGGGCGGAAGTTGAAATTGCCAAGTTCATTAACCCCGCTACTTCTACCTCTTTCGTTGATTCCAATTTAGTAGGAAATATCGAGGGTCTTAATGGTAACCTCAACCTTTATGTTGATAATGGACAGTCGACCGACATTTCTATGTGTGTAAACATGGGAGGTGCCTTGGCCGATATCTCTTGGTTAGAAGCGGGAGATGCTTCTATGATTTCGTTCCAATGTGTTCGTGATCCATTTGCACCATTTGGTGATGGAACCGTTGTAGTCCCCACTACTCAAGACGACGTTGTAGATGTATCCGGAGCAAATATCTTCCAAGCTAAAGCCAATAACTTGGGTAATAATAATGCCTGGATCAATAATACCTACAATGACGGTATTACTCTAGCCGCTCGTGCACGTTACGGCTTAACTGTTCCTTACATTTTCCCAGCTCCTTTCGATACTATTACTATCGCTAGTGCAGAAGGTATGTTCCCAGTTTTATTGCCACTTTCTCAAACCGGCTTATTTAATAATACTGGTGCTCCTTGGCAGTGGTGGGATCCAAATGGCCCCATTGCTTCTGATACTTTAATTGCAGGTCCTCCCGTAATTACTTACCACATGGCAGGTTTAGCCAGCAATCCAAACATGTCTTCCAGCTATGGTCGTACCTATCAGGATACCATCCTAGGTTACGTTACACCCCGTTTAGTTTATCAAATGAACTTGATTAGCGAGGAGGAGTTTGACTTTAATAAAGTGATTTCATTATATCCGAATCCAGCCCAAAGCGTATTGAATTTGGATTTAAGTGATGCAGACTTAAACCTCAATAACTTCGAGATCATCGATAATACGGGCCGTACTATTATGGCGGGTGACCTAGATGAAATGAAAAACAGCATTGCTATTGATGCTTTAAGCCCAGGTGTGTACTTCATTAAGGTGAGTACCGACCGCGGTGAAGCAAGCAGCAGATTTATTAAACAGTAAATCAAATTTACTGTTAGACAATACCAAGCCCTGACCTTAGTGTCAGGGCTTTTTGCTTTATACCTTTGCCGTCCAAAAATCAAAGATGGATTACAATTTAAATGGCTTTATCATCCGCAATAAGCATTTGGGGATTACGCTAGATAATAGAGGTCTTAATTATGGTGATGGCCTTTTCGAAACGATTAAATACAGCCGTAAGCGTCTTCATTTTTGGGAAGACCATTATTTCCGTTTAATGGCCTCCATGCGGATTGTGCGGATGGAAATTCCCTTGAACTTCTCTCCGGAGTATTTAGAGGAGCAGGTGATGAAAACCCTGACCGCAAATAAGCTGGAAAATGGGGCGGCCCGAGTAAAAATTCTAGTAGTGCGAAAGGCTGGTGGCTACTACACACCCCAAAATGATGAGCCCGACTTTTTAATTACCGTGTCGGAACTGAAGGACAGTGAATATCAGCTCAATGAGCAAGGTTTGGAAATAGATCTTTTTAAGGATCATTACAAGTTAAGCGGACTCTTAGGCAATTTAAAAACCAGCTCGGCCCAATTGTATACCATAGCCGGAGTTTATGCTCGTGAGAATAATTTGGATGATGTTCTTATTCTGAATGAAAAGAAGGAGGTTTTAGAGAGCATTAAGGCTAACCTGTTTCTTTTGAGAGGTAATGAATTGATTAGTCCCCCTCTGGAAAGCGGTTGCTTGAAAGGTATCATGAGAAAGCAAATTTTGGAAACAGCCCCTCAACTAGGACTGGAAGTGAAAGAGGAGGCCTTTTCCCCATTTGCCATTCAAAAGGCCGATGAACTTTGGCTCAGCAACAGCATTCAAGGAATCCAATGGGTAGGGAAGTACCGCAAGAAAACCTTTGGCAAGGAGAAGGCTCAAGAAATGGTAAAAAGGTTGAATGTAAAAGTGGCGCTTAGTTTAGACTAGGATCTAAGGGAGCATTGTGCCAAAGCGCATAATCACCACCTAGCTGTTTCATGATGGTCGACCACAAACCATCAATCTCCGTATCGAAAATAAGTTGGGCATCACTTTCGGCCACGAGCCAGGCTTTCTGTTTGAGTTCATCACTCAGTTGCCCTTTGGACCAGCCACTGTAACCGAGGTAAAAACGGATGTCGCTAGGAAGCACCATTTCAAGCGCAATCATTTCTTTGAGGACCTCCAAATCACCTCCCCAGTATACACCTTCCATGATCTCTTCGCTACCTGGAATGATGTCGCCCTTTCGGTGCAGGTAAAACAAATTGTCTTCTTGCACCGGGCCGCCTTCAAAAATCTCAGCCTCAAAGGATGGGAAGTCTAATACTAAATCGTCAAAGCTTAGCTCTACCTTTCGATTTAGTACAAAGCCAACCGTTCCCTCTTCATTGTGATCCACTAGCAGCACTACGGTCCGATCAAAATTCGGATCCCCTAACATGGGCTCTGCAATTAATATTTTTCCTTGGGCGGGTAATGTGAAATTTATACTCATCGTGAACCGAAGATAGTAGCTTATCGGTACTTTTGCAAAGTACTTTTATCAATATCATGTTCATAATTTAAAATACGGTCATGAAAGAAAAGTTGCAAAATCAACGCGTTGATTATCAGAAAGGTGCTCTTAGCATAGATCAGGTGTATAAAGACCCCTTACAGCAATTTCAAGACTGGTATGAGCAATTTGAATTATCTAAACCCAAGGACCCCAATGCTTTTGTCCTCGCAACAGCTGGCAATGATGACATTCCACACGCCCGTGTGTTACTGCTAAAAGGAGTAGATCAAGGCGGCTTTGAATTTTACACCAATTATGAAAGTGCCAAAGGGCAGGAGCTGGCCGAGAACCCACAGGCTAGCATGTGTTTCTTTTGGTCGGAGCAAGAACGGCAAGTTCGAGTAGAAGGTAAGGTAGTAAAGCTTCGTCCTGAAGAGTCTACGGCGTATTTCCATAGTCGTCCTCATGGTTCTCAGGTTGGCGCATGGGTTTCTCCCCAAAGTCAGGAAATCGCAGACCGCAAAGTTCTCGAAGATCGAGCCCAACATTATGCGGATAAATATGCGGAAGAAGTACCAAGGCCGCCACATTGGGGGGGATACCGACTTATGCCCAATCGAATTGAGTTTTGGCAAGGTCGCTCCTCGCGTTTACACGACCGAATCCTTTACACGCTTCAAGCGGATGGGTCCTGGCAGCTAAGTCGTTTAGCTCCTTAATCAAATAAGTGTTTAAAGACGCTTAGTAAAAGTTTATAAGTCGTTCTTATTTAAGCCCTAAATACATTGCCTAGCACATTAAAAATGGTGTTATGCGCAAAATGTATTTCGTTCTCAGCGTTCTCTTGCTAACTGTTTCTGCTAGGGGACAAACTACCGTCTATCAAGAAGATTTTTCAAACCAAAATGGCAAAGGGGCAATTGGGAACTCCAATGGTCAAGTAAGCCTCGACCTAAGTAATGTCAATTGGGACATTGATATCAGTCAGTGCAGCCTAACCGCAAATACGGATTGGCTCTTAGTAGCGAATAATCAGCTGGAAGCACGCGATATAGATGGCGAAGCCTATTGGTATAGTCCGAGTATCCCTTTGCAGTCGGGTCATGGCTATGGCATTAGCCTACAAGCATCCGAAAGTGGTAGCCTCGAGTCCAGTGATTACCTAATTTCTGAGTTTAGGGTTGATGCTGGGGCATGGCAATTATTTAGTACTAATGGCTACCTCTACGATGATTTTAGCACTAAAACGGTCTCCCATTTTGGGATACAAGGAGATAGCCTGCGGATAAGAGTACGCTTAAAGAATAATGCGACTACCGAGTATTTAAGGTTTGATGACCTCTCCGTGTATTCTTTCTCGGAACTCGTTTTTGCGAATGGTAATTGGAATCGAATGCCTGACCCATACTCTGGTGTTCTAAACGCCCGAGTAAGTGCGGGTTCCCAAGTAGTTATTTCTCAAGATGCCACTGTAAACGATCTTATTATTGAACCAGGTGCCAGTGTGGTTATCGATTCGGCCATAAGCCTAGTGGTCCTTTCCGATATTTTGAATGATGGAGTTTTAAACATCGCCTCGGGAGCCGCATTGGTGCAGGAGAAAACGACGAACGGTAATTCGGGTACAGGTATCGTACATGTTTCTAAGAACTATTATTGTCCCGACCATCTCCGATTTTCTTATTGGTCTTCTCCAGTTCAAAATGCCCAGATTGAAAATGTTTTTGCCAGCACAAATCCTCTGGATCGCTATTCTTTTGAGGCCGCTAGTCAATCATTTACTAATTATAGCTCCGGACCTCTGCTTGAGGGAAAAGCTTATATCTGTACCCCAAGTACTCAAGGAAGCACCAATCTTAACCCTTTTTATGATAATCGGACTTTTAGCGGTGAGCTTAATAACGGTTCAATAACTTACAGTTTAACGGGCGTCCAGGCAGGAGATTGGGTATTGCTTGGGAATCCATATCCATGTCCAATTGACTTTCAGGCTTTTATTGCTGATAATCCTGATTTACTGAATTCCGTTCATTTTTGGGATGCCAGCACGCCCCATTCGAATGGGGCAGCTTATGCCATTTGGAATGCAGCCGGGGTAAATCCCGTTCCTTTTTCCAATCGAGCCAATCCGAGCAGGTATATCGCTTCAATGCAGGGCTTTATGGTACAAATTGGCTCCCATTTTAATCAGTCCAACCTCAATGTTTCCTTTAATAATGCCATGCGACGCACTCTTCAAACGGGGGCCCCTCATTTCTATAAAAAAGAGATGAAGCAGCATAAAATCTGGCTGAGCTTGGGGGATAGTGTTTCCAGACGAAGGATGCTATTGTGCTTTTCCGAAGCTGCGAGTGTTGATTTTGACTCCGTCTGGGATGCCCAATTGACCTTTGAAGATCGCAATCGATTTGCTTTGTTTTCTATTTCAAATGACCAAAAAGCATTGGCTATTCAAACCCAGGGTCCTTTAAGTCCTGGGGAGGAACGGATTATACCGCTTGGTATGTCTAATGGCATTATAAGTAATGCAAGTCTATCGATCGATTCTGTGGAGGATGCGGGTCTCCTGCAAGTTGAGATTTATGACCAAGTAGAAAATAAAGTGATTAAAGAAGGTCTTGGTGCGGTTCCTTTTCCAAACCTTAATTATAGTGCTACCTATCGATATGTGTTAAAAGTACGCAGTTTAAGACCTAAAGAGCTCGCACTAGGAGAGGAATTAGAATCAAGTAGTCGTAGTCTCCTTAGTTTCAAACAGGGCAATTGGGAACTAAAGCCTTCTTCAAACTCCTTCTTAACATCGGTCCAAGTTGCCAATGTGGATGGAATCATTCTCAGACAAGAATCAGACTTAGCTAAGGGACAGACTTGGAGCTGTGGTAGTAATCAATTGCCGCAGGGAGTGCTGATTATTTATTGGTGTGATGCTATCACTGGTGCTGGAACTGCGCGAATCTTTAATATTAATCCTTAAGCTATGAATAGAAGAATTACTTGTCTACTTTTTTGCCTTTTCCTAGCCAATATAATTTGGGCCCAGCCTGTTCCTCCGAGCAGTAACAACCCCGCGCCTTTATCAGGAATTTTACTGATTACTGTCGCAGGAGTCTTTATAGGAGCTCAAAAAAAGTTACGAAGGAAAGATTAGTCCTTTCCATTATTTTTGGTTTGATGTTTGCTTTAGGAAGCCCAGAAAATTTATTGAAATATGAAATCAAAAGTATTAGCTCTTTTATTTGTTCTTGGTAGCCTTAGCCTAAAGGCTCAAACCGAAACCTTAATTGGTGATGGAAATCGCTTTGGAGGCTTTGGTGGTCCCTTGTTTCAAATGGCTCAGGTGGATAACCAATTAGCTTTTTATTCCGGTGGTGGTGGCGGAATGATTGTAAATGGCAAATTCTTTATTGGAGGCTTTGGGATGAGTCTACAGACAGATCATGTTGTGGATGTTGATGTACTGGGCTTTGATGTCCCCCATTATACAGACTTTGGCTTTGGTGGACTTTGGCTTGGATATATCCATAAACCCAATAAGCTCCTGCATTTAAATTTCTCCCTTCCTTTTGGTGGCGGAGGTATTGAGTTCGATAGGATAGCAGAAGGGGAGGATGCGGATATTGATGATGCAGTTTTTGTTATTAATCCCAGCGTGGGCGTGGAGCTCAATATAGTTTCATGGATGAAGTTAAATGCAAACCTTGGCTATATGGTTGTCGCTGGAGCTAACAATCCCTATATGGGCTCCACGGCATTAAGCAGCCCTAATTTACAACTAGGTTTGAAGTTTGGCTTCTTCGCAGATTAGTTAGCATCGCAAGAAATTAAAAAGGTTGGCTCATTTAGGGTCAACCTTTTTTTAGTAGTAGCCCCTGCGTAAACGATTAATAATACTACCAAGGTTAAGGTCCAAAACAAAACGTAAGTTTTGCGCATAGTTTGCTTCAGAGTAGAAGTTTCGATCTTGATTTTGAATGGGGAAGTAGACCTCCAAGAAATCGGTTAAAAGTGCAAGCCGCACACCGTAGTCCCAATACATTTGCTCTTCCGATAGGGCTACATCAGCGAAAGCGCCAAGGGGACCTATAATGGGTACACTGAGGTTACTGCTTAAAAGGAATTGATCGGCAAAAGCTTGGGTTTCAGATTTAAAACCGCCGTCCGTTGTGAAGAATTGTCGGCTCCAAATTCCAGTTTGGTCAGAGCGCCCGATCAGGTAATAATCGAATAAATAATCGGGCGTACCGCTTAATCCAAAGCTGTAAAAGTTATCGAACTGACCAGCATCCGCCGCGTCATTATAAAGGAAGGCACCTGCAAAGCCCCTTAGGATTAACCATTTCTTATTAGGCAACATCCATCGTTGGTCACATTCGGCGAAGACCTTACCAAAGCGTCCCCCAAGTTCAATGTGGCTACGAAAAATGGTGGGTCTAAGGAGAGAGGTGTACTCCATTCGGTAATTCGCATTAAAAACAGAATAACTGGCCGATTCTATTCGGTTGAGGTTTTCGGTCTGATTTGGAGCCTGCTCCCGATTTAAAATCACCGCCCTAAATCGCAAGGATTGAATATACGGACTGCGAGGATGGGGTTTACGGATGTAAAAGTTTATCGAAGGCGAAATTCGATAGTAGGCTAAATCTCGATCATAGTGATTATAACGACTGTATACCCCAAACTTAACCTGACGGAAAAGCGCATTTTTGGGCAAGGTCCAATTGTAGGCCAGAGAAGCTGTTCCCGTAATTTTTCCGGTTCCCGTACTGTATTCCGGCACCACCAACCACTCAAAGGGTTTTTGCACTAGAATGGAGCGATTGGAGAGATTTATTCCAAGCAGGAATTTGTCGTAGGCGTTGTAATAGAGGCTTGGGACATAGAATACTTGACTAGCCTCCGCTGCTTCGAAACTATTATATAACTGAAAACTTAAGGGCTCGGCTCTCGGGAATAGCCAGCGGTTGTAAACGATATTGTTCTTTTGGCGATATTCTGCATGTCTCAAATGAGCATTAAGAACCACTTTGTCATATTCCGAGTGATACATCTGCACACTTTTCTCGCCAGTATGACCCGCATACCATTCCGTTAAAACGGGCTTACCGTCAATAAAGCCCGTAAGAGCGTAGGGAATGGCTAAATCCCCACTATTATAAACAGTTGCGGTGCTTACAGTTGCGCAATAGTCTATCGATTTCAGTTGATAGTCGTAAATCTCCGCCGTCTGAATCACGTCTTCAAAGAACCAGTCCAAAGGCTTGGGGCTGTAAAACTCAAAGGAGGCCTTTAACTCCTCAGGACCAGTCTTTTCGGCATATTCATGATAGAATCTTCTTAGCGCCCTTTTAAAATCTTTGTCGCCGGTGTAGGCCCTTAAGTGGCTTAAACTTAAATAGGATTTCGCCTGACTAATCGCCTCGTAATTAAGTCGCGAAAGAGAATCGACCGGTGCCGACATTGCTTGATCCAATCCCTGCCTTTGTAAAAAGAGAAATAAAAACCGGTTTTGATAGCCAAAGTCAAAAGCATCGAAACCAAAGAGTCCATTTAAAATCGGGCTTTGAAAAGGAATCCAGCGCTTTTGAGGATAATTTTCTTCAATAAAATGATACTTGTAGTAATAGGGTATCCCTCTTGCCATCCAGGGGTTCTGCCAACCATTGGTATTTAGGGTGTAACGGAAGAAAGACTCTGCGATTGCTTGCGCTAAATCAATGCGTAAATCATCCCATTTTTTAGGCCGCTCCAGGCTAATAAGGCCCGCACTCTGATATTCCCCTTTCTTATCATCGAGAAATAGATAACTTCGATTTTTGCTAAGATCTTGATCGAGTTCATTTTTAAAGAAATTTCCCAACTCCTTTAAGGCCAGTTCGAAATTTAGCTTAAAGCCTTCGTCTGCCTGGGGAAGAATCAAGTTTATCCCTTCCTCCAGCTCATAACTATACCAGCTTTTGGATAGAAACAGTTGAAACTGACGGGCCTCACCTTCAAACACCCAGTTTCCGTTCTTTGCTTTTCGATGCTTTAAATTGGATACTGCCGCCCATTCCTCGGGCATATCCAATTCAACATAGTAGTTTTCCTTGGTCTTGGCGATATCATAGTAATAGCTTTGTGGCTGTGCCTTTTCAGATGAAGAATACAATCGCGGTAAGATATCAATCAGGCGCAATTCTTCTTTTAAGCGACCATTACCGGTAAACTTTGCCTCTGGCATTTGAAAGCGATATTCGATTTCGATACGAATCCCTTCCTCAGAATTTTTGGGGATGGCTAAAAACTCGCTATCAAGCTGATGGCTAATGGGTTTGCCATTTACCTTTAATTGGATAATCTCTAATTGCGCTAGCTCTTCCTCACTGGCGAAGTGCAAATCTGGATCTTGAAACTCTCTAAGTTGATCATTAAGAAAGGAATTCTTGTCAAGGTAAGCTTGCAAGGGAAAATGAATACTTAAAGACTGCCTCGCTTTTTCGGGACTTACGACTTCTGTGTAATGAGCCGTAAATGTCTTCCCATCCCATATAATTTTATGGTTAGCCGCAAAGTTGAATAGGGGCATTAGAATGAGGCCCCAAAGAACTGCGAGTTTAGCCTTCATCTCGCAAAGATAGTTGTGCCAAATTGATGAGAAAGCCCCATCATTACTTTAATTAGAATACACTAAAGCCCTATTTTATTAAGGGGTAGTATTTGATTATTATTAAAATATCACGATTAACCCCCATTTTAAACAGGGGTATGCATTAAATTTTTTGTCTATTTATCAAATTGAGCTATTTTCGTTAAAAATGATTTCATGGGACGAAAGTTAAATTTCATCATTCTCAGCGCGCTTGTTTTACTTTCCTTGGTATTTAGTGTGGATTATGATTTTAGCGGATCGGAAGCAATTGATCATGGCGATACAGCATGGATGCTCGTTGCTTCGGCCTTTGTATTGTTGATGACACCTGGATTAGCCTTTTTTTATGGCGGTATGGTGAGCCGGAAAAACGTGATATCAACGATGCTTCAAAGTTATGTGGCCTTGGGAGTGGTTTCGATTTTATGGGTTTTGATTGGCTTTAGTTTGTGTTTTGGTGAAAGCTGGTACGGCATCATAGGTAACCCCTTAACCTTTTTCAATTTTGAGGGAGTAGGACTAGCTCCTAATCCTGATTTCGCGGATAGCATCCCATTTTTACTTTTTGCTCTTTTCCAGTTAAAGTTTGCCATCATCACTCCGGCCCTAATTACGGGTAGCTTTGCAGAGCGCATTCGCTTTCGGGCTTATATCTTATTTATCGTATTCTTCACCCTCATCATTTATGCGCCTCTGGCTCATATGACTTGGCATCCCGATGGTTTGTTTAGAAATTGGGGCGTATTGGATTTTGCTGGAGGCACGGTAGTTCATATGTCGGCTGGTTTTGCAGCCCTTGCAGGCGCCCTTTATTTGGGAAAACGAAAGCAAAAAGTACATGAACCAGCTAATGTGCCCTTTATAATCCTAGGTACCGGTTTACTTTGGTTCGGATGGTTTGGCTTTAACGCCGGATCAGCCTTAGGTGCTAATGCAGATGCAGTAGCAGCATTTGCTAATACCAATTTGGCTTCGGCCGCCGGAATGATTGCTTGGATTTTTTACGATCGTTTCCAGAATCGAAAAATGTCGGCTCTTGGTGCAAGTATTGGCGCCATCGTGGGCTTAGTTGCTATAACTCCGGCCGCTGGGTTTGTGACTATGGGGGAGTCTATTTTTATTGGCTTCATCGCCTCCTTAACCAGTAATTTTGCGATTAGATACAAGAATGCCCGGGAATTAGACGATACCTTGGATGTTTTCCCCAGTCATGGAATTGGAGGTATTGTGGGAATGCTTTTAACTGCCGTTTTTACCAAAGAAGTAGGATTAACAAGCGGTGAATTCTCCACCTTCCTTTACCATATTCTAGCTTTGGTTATTACCGCTATTTTCACCTTTGGTGGTTCCTATATACTATACCGATTGGTAGATGCGATGATTCCTTTACGCGTTACCCCCGAGCAAGAGTTAAAGGGCCTCGATGCGAGTCAACATGGGGAGGTATTAAACGATTAAATCCGCAGCGGATTCATTCTTAGCATTTTACACATTAAAGCGTAGAGTTTCGGCATTTGATCTTCAAACTCTTGTGGACGTTCAATGAAGTTCTCGCAGCATACTGCGAAGAATTCATGGATATTGGTTTTGCCATAGCTCCGCAATAATGCACCGGGTTCATCTGCGGTAGCGGCAAAGGCTTTATAGGCATTATAAAACATGCGATAGTCGGGTTTACTTATAAAGCGATAATTCCGATTGGTAATCTTATTCTCCAATTTTACTGCATGGGCCAGCTCATGAATTCCCAAATTGATGCCATCACTCCGATTTGCATTTCCTTCTTCAAAGGCGGCCCAGGATAAAACGATATACCCGCGTAAATCTACCTCTCCGCGATGGTAGCGCTTGCTGATTTTTGAGTAATAGTCATTGGAGTAAACCAAGATTTTATCAAAATGGGCAAAATCAAAGCGCTTAAAGCCGAAGGTGAGTTCGATGGCCGTGCCTGCGATTAAAACCTTTTTACGGTGATCAATGCGTAAACCTTTAGATCTCGAGATAAACTGTTTTTGATTGATGAAGCGCTGTACTTTTCGCTCGAAGGATTTCTTTTGTTTAGGCTGCAACCTTCTGTAGAAGGGGAGCTCACGCAAAAACTGACGATAGGGTGCGCGTAAATATGGAGGGTAATTTGCCCAAATCCCATTCCATAGCCAATAAGAGGGTAAAACAAATAGCATAAAAATGGCCATGGAAGCCATAACTACTCCCAAGGCACCTTCAAAACGGGGCTCGCCTAAATCTTCATAACGGGAGCTATTTTGCAAAAGGAATAACAGGTAGGATTTCATTGGGCCTAAATTAGCTATTCCTCCCAAAGCGCATCAAGTTGTATCTTCGTTGTAAATCTTAATATGGATCTTAGTCGATTATACCATAAGGCTCAGAGCAGTGGCTTTTATCGGTTTTTTTTAGAACAGGCTTTGCGTCGCTTCGTGCCCTTTAATCGCTCCCACCACTTTAAAGTGGAACATATCTCCAATCAGTCCCTCAAGATTAAGGCTCCATATCGAAAGTCGAATTTAAACCACCTCAAGGGTATCCACGCTTGTGCGATGGCCACGATAGCCGAAATAAGCTCAGGCTTACTGCTTATTGGAACATTAGACCCCAAGCGCTTTCGCATCATTCTAAAAAGTTTGCATCTGGATTATCACTATCAGGCTAAGTCGGCCGCTATTGCTCGCTTTGAGATTGATGATGATTGGCTTCAAGATCGGGTTTTGGAACCCTTGGAAAATTCGGATCGGGTATTTGTTGATTGTACCGTAAATGTATTTGATCAAGAGGAAAATCAAGTAGCAACCGCCATTGCGCGTTGGCAGATTAAAGATTGGAAAGCCGTAAAAACTAAAGTCTAATATTCAAATTGAATCGGTCTCGAGCCTTTGTAAGCTTACATCTAGCTGTCGCGCTTTTTGGACTGGCAGGCTTGTTTGGTCGTTGGATTAATCTCTCACCATTAATGATTGTATGGGGGAGAGTTGCTTTTGCCAGTTTAGCCTTTCTTCCAATCCTACTGTTTCGAAAGCGGAAATTCGAGCTGCCCAAGCTGATCTTTTTGAGGCATAGTGCGATTTTGGGCCTGGTCCTAGCTTTTCATTGGTTTAGTTTTTTTAAAGCTATCCAAGAAACAAGCATTGCCTTAGCCCTATTAAGTTTCGCGAGCTTCCCATTGTTTACCCTTCTATTAGAAGCCATGGTCGACAAGATGCCCTTGAGCAGGCTAGATGGTCTTTTGGTTTCTTTATCCTTCTTAGGAACAGCCTTTATTGTTCCATGGGATTTTAACGCTCCAGATTTAAATGGAGTTATATGGGGTTTACTATCGGGCTTAAGTTTCGCTGTCCTGGCAATCTTAAATCGAAAATTAGTCAAGGATTATAATGCGGTGGAAATTGCCTTTTATCAAGATTTATTAGCCTGTGTGGCGCTAAGCCCCTTTATCATGAGCTCAATTAGCATGGTTACGACTCAGGACTGGCAACTACTTTTAGTGCTAGGCACAATTTTTACAGCCTTGTCTCACGCCCTTTTTATTGCTTCCTTAAAGTGGATACAAGCTAAAACAGCCGCTCTAATTGCCGCTTTGGAGCCTGTTTACGGGATTGTTGCCGGTGTATTTTTGTTTTATGAGATCCCAGAAATGAAAACCATTTTGGGTGGTCTACTCATTTTGAGCGCAGGCCTATGGGCCCAAGGTAGGTCGAGGACAATCGCTTAGTCGATTAAAAGATGTTTATCCACCATTTCTCGAATGCAACCTTCGCCTCCTTTTTTTGAAAGGACCTGTACTCCCGGTAATAGTAAAACTTCTTCCACTGCGTCAGCCGGAGCAAAAGCGGCTCCTACGGCTTCAAGGACAGGTATATCATTAATATCATCCCCGATATAGGCCGTTTCTTCGGGAGAAATTTGATGCTTAGCCCACCATTTGCCGATAACTTCCAATTTTGCTGTTTTCCCCACATATACTTCGGGGATAGCCAATTGCTTGGCCCGGGCTTCAACCACACCAGTAGAATGTCCGTGCGACAAGATTCCGGTAATTACACCGGCTTGCTCACAGCGCTTAATACCCATTCCATCTTTAACATTAAAGATTTTGGTATGCTCGCCATCCGTGCTAACCACCATTTCCCCTTTGGTTAAAACGCCATCACAATCCATTACCAGCATTTTCACCTTTTTGGGCGGTAGGTCGATGCGTTTTTTAAATAGTACTTCGGCAGGATAACCGGTTTCTTCAGCGATGCGAAACAAATCAAACACCTCGAGACTCGCTCCTCGAGAAAACCGCTCTATAGTTGCATACAGGCGGTGCGTTGGAGAAATGGTCCTTTGCAAGTAATGTAAGTTGGCCCTTAGGTTATCCCAGTAATCGGTCATGCTTGGAGGGCTTTGCGAATTTTCATACACTTCTCAAGTATTCCACGAAGCTTGCTAAGCTCGAGCATGGTATAGGGGTCGCTCTGTGCAGTATGAGGTTCGGGATGAGTTTCGATAAAAAAGCCATCCGCCCCAGTTGCAATTGCACTCAAGGCAATGGTCTCTATCAGTTTAGGGTCGCCACCGGTAACCCCTTCGGTACGATTTGGCTTTTGAACAGAATGGGTACAGTCCATAATAACAGGAACCCCCAATTCTTTCATTCTACTAATACTGGTTGCGTCTACAATTAAGTCGGAATAGCCAAAGGTAACGCCTCTTTCACAAGCCCAAACTTTAGTATTACCAGTGCTTTTCACTTTTTCAACTGGCCACTTCATGGCTTCGGGAGAGAGAAACTGACCTTTCTTGATATTCACCCCTTTTCCGGTTTCCCCGGCGGCGATTAATAGGTCGGTTTGTCGACAAAGAAAAGCAGGTATTTGAAGATGGTCAACGTATTTGGCCGCCTCCGCTGCTTCATGACTTTCATGGATATCGGTAATGGTTTCAACCTTTAATTCTTGACCAATTTCTTTAAGGATTTCTAAGGCCTCTTGATCGCCAATCCCGGTGAAGGAGTCCAAGCGAGAACGATTGGCCTTCCGGTAGCTTCCTTTAAAGATATAGTGGATGTCCAAGTCCTCGCAAATCGCTTTAACCTCACGGGCTATAGAAAAGGCTAAGTCACGGTCTTCAATGGCACAAGGACCTGCTATAAGGGTAAACTTCATTTTTTTCGTGCTTTATCGCCAAGGTAACCACTATGGTGTCTTTTGGCGTATTCTTCTTTACTAAAACCAATGCGCTCCATAAGTTGGGTAACCAATACATCACCTACAACGGTCATTACTGTAGTAGAAGTGGTGGGGGTAAGCCCTAAGGGGCAAATTTCCTTGGGGTTCCCAGTGAGAAGTACTACATCCGAAAATTGGGCTAAATTTCCATCAGGATGGCCGGTTAAACCAATGATCTTAATTCCAGGGTATAAATTTTTAACCAAATATTCGAGTTCAATGATCTCACGGGTTTTTCCCGAATTGGAGATCAAAATGAGAACATCATCTTTTTGAACCATACCTAAATCGCCATGCTGCGCCTCACTAGGGTGGAGGAAGATGGCTGGGGTGCCAGTTGAGCTAAGGGTGGTGGCAATGTTGATACCAATTTGACCAGCTTTACCCATTCCCGAAACCACTACTTTACCATTCTTTTCGTGGACCTGCTGATGAATTAAATCAATGGCCTTCTCAATTACTCCGTCGATTGGAATATTGCGAATAGCTTCAATTTCCTTCTCAATAAGAGCCTGAATTTTACTCGTTATCATAAATCAATTATACCAAAAGTTTTCCGTCGCGCATTTCGATTAATCGATCTGCTGTTTCTGCTAATTTGCGATTGTGTGTAATTACCACAAAGCTACTTCCAAACTCATCTCTAATCCGGGTAAACAAGGCGTGAATGTCTTCCGCATTCTGACTGTCTAAGTTTCCTGTCGGTTCATCGGCAAGTACCAGCTCCGGTTGATTCATAAGAGCTCTGGCCACCGCTACTCTTTGCATCTCACCACCAGATAGGGCAGAAGGTTTATGATCCATCCGGTCTTTTAAACCCATAAAATCGAGTAAGTCTGCCGCCCGACTTAAACATTCTTTTTTTGCCTTTCGGCTGATTAAACCTGGAATGGCCACATTCTCTCTGGCAGTAAACTCTGGCAAAAGGTGATGAAATTGAAAAATAAAGCCAAGATGACTATTACGGAACTGACTTAACTTACTGCGACTCATCTTTATAAGGTCTTTGCCCTTAAAAAGTAATTCTCCGCTATCGGCAGATTCTAAAGTTCCTAAGATTTGCAGCAGAGTTGTTTTTCCTGCTCCACTGGCTCCCATAATTGAGACGATTTCTCCAGAACCAACATCGAGGTCTAGACCTTTTAAAACCTCCAAGTCTCCGTATGATTTTCGAATATTTCTTGCGCTAATCATTTTCGAGCTTTCAATTGATTCTTCGTTTGATGGTAATCCAGGAAGTAAGATAGTCGAATTGAAATATTGTTGCGGACCGAAGCATTAAAAGCCTGATCAATATTTTGGAAGTAATCGGAGACAATATCCGTGTTACCATTGTTAGACAGCGCCATGCGATAAAGTATTACCATCTCACTAGCCGGGGCAAACCACCACGAAAAGCGCAAATCCATATTTATGGTATTGAAATAAAGATCATAATTGTCATTGGCGTTTCGAGCGGCGCTTAAATAACCATCACTCTGCAGGTCGTAATACTCATTAAACTCTACCCTCGACCAATAATGGCGTAATCGAAGCCCCAAAGAGGAGAGGGGGTTAAAGGCATAGCGGCCTTCTATTACTGCCGTTATGTTTCGAATATTTCGCTCCCCAAAAATGGGATCACATGTTCTACATTCTTGCCCGGCATAACCCCGATCACGATAAAATAAATCGAAAGTAACATTGGGAATCATAAAGAAATGATCGCCAAAGCGAATGCGTGGTTCTAACTCTAAGGTGTAGTGATCACGCCGCCAATCTGGGGTGCGGTCGTAATTAAAGTCCACATCCAAGGCAAGTGGTTTTCGGTAGTCGGTGGAAATGAAATATATAAAGGCATAATTCACCGGCTTTCGGAAATAGGCTCCGGCAATGCGAGGCTCGAAGTAATCGTAAGATTCTTGGGGACGTAAACGCAGGCGAATACCCGTTCCTGTAAAGTCGCGTAGAAGGAAAAAGCTGTTAAAGCCGAGGTAAAACTCTTCAAAGCGTTGGTTGCTATACAGCATGGAATGCACGCTAAAAAGGGTAAAGGAGGTGCGATTAAAGGGTCCTTTCGGCTTAAAGGTTCCATATTCCAATTCGCTGTAATTGCGAATCATATTGTTACGTGGTAAAAAGCCCAAATCGTTGGGGTCAAAATCATCGCTAATTATATCCTGACGTATACCCCAGCGCCAATTGCCATCTACATCTCCAAAGCGGAGATAGTATTGCTCCCCACTTCTGTTAGGGCCATCGCTAATAAATTGATCGCTCCTTTTAAGTTGGGCGTCTACTCGGTACTGTCCACTTTTGCTAAACACACTTGCCAAAAGTCCCGCAACATTGGCATCGGCATAACGACCGTTTCGTAAAACATTAGTGTTAATAAAGCTAACACTGGAGTTTCGGTTAAATCGCTGGTCTAAAACAAATACATTATAGTTAGTCAAAGGCTCTAACAATTGCCTAAACTCTCTTCCAGCGGAGTCGATGGTCGAGTAGTTATTATCAGTAACCGCATTTAAAAAGCCAATCCCCAAATTTCCATTTGTTCTTCCCGATATTTTCGTGGCATTTAAAAGCCTGGTGAATTCGGTTTGTACCGACACATTTAAGCTGTCATTTCCCGAAAGATCTTGGTTGTTTATATTTTCCGGTGCGCCACCAATTCTCCTTGAATAAAATAAATCCCCCAAGGAAAAGAGCTCGGTACCTTCATTAAAAAATTGCCGGTTTTCTTGAAACTGGATTTCAAAGGGACTGAGGTTAAGAACTTGATTATCAAATGCTACCTGACCGAAATCAGGAATTAATGTGGCATCAAGGGTGAAGCTTTCGTTAATCCCATATTTAAGGTCCATACCGGCATTAAACTCATATGAAGTTTCGCCGCGAAAATTGTCGGCATAGGTAGAGGCGTATGGCATTAAGGACAAGCGAATTGGAGGATCAATATCGCGCATGTTTTTAAGCAGGCCCGCTTGATATTCCCAGCTGTAGCCAGAGCGACGATCGATAAAGTTCCAAGAGTATTCCTCCCTAGAACGCCGAATACTGCGAATCATATTGAAACCCCAGTTTTTCTCTAGTTCATTGGGGAACCTTAAAGAGATGTAGGGGATTTTAATCTCGCATACCCATCCTTCATCAGTAATTTGCACCGCCGAGTACCAAATAGAGTTAAAGGAGTAATCCTCTCCATTAGCGGTGGTGCGGCTGTCGCCTTGAGTACCGGAAGAACTCACAAAAAAGGTAAAGTCGTTTTGCCCGTCGTTAAAAGGATTTATGGCTACTGCCAACCAATCGTGATTTTGATTGATATCGTCGCGGACCGTAATTTGTCGTAAAATCGAGTCCGGACTAGGGTCCTTCATGGTAAAGCCAAAGTAAATGGCTTCATTGGTATAGAAAACCTTAACCGTGGTTTCAAATTTATCAGGAATCTTCTCTCCACTACCGGGAGAAAGCATCACAAAATCAGTGGCTACAGGGGCGTAGGCCCAGATGGAGTCGTTAAGGATACCATCGATTACAACATCAGCATCAGCCTTTAAAGGTTCGATACTTTTCTTTTGGGCAGAGGTAATCGCTGCTGCTAGCAAAAAAACGATTAAAAGGTAAGCTCTAGGCATTACAAAAGATAGGGAGCATTAGTAATTCGCGGCAAAGGTAGATAAAAGCCATGCAAAATTTTTCAGCCACGAAATTGGGTGGTATTTTTGCGGCCATCAGCAAAAAAGCAAATCGATGAATTTACACGAATATCAAGGAAAAGATATCTTAGCTTCATTCGGAGTACGCGTTCAGCGCGGTATTGTAGCCAGCACTCCAGAGGAGGCGGTTGAAGCAGCCAAAAAGCTTAATGAAGAAACCGGAACCTCTTGGTGGGTGGTAAAAGCTCAGGTTCATGCCGGTGGCCGTGGTAAAGGCGGTGGCGTTAAGTTGGCGAAATCTTTAGACGATGTGCGTAGCATTTCGGAACAAATCCTTGGTATGATGCTCGTTACCCCTCAAACTTCTGCTGAGGGTAAATTGGTTAACCAGGTTTTAATTGCCGAAGATGTTTACTATCCAGGCGAAAGTGAGACCTCCGAAATTTATATGTCGGTACTTCTAAACCGTAATACCGGTCGTAATATGATTATGTATTCTACCGAAGGTGGGATGGATATTGAAGAAGTGGCCGATAAAACTCCAGAGCGCATTTTTACGGAAGAGATTGACCCTAAGGTGGGATTGCAAGGCTTCCAGGCACGGAAAATTGCCTTCAACCTAGGTTTGAGTGGTACGGCCTTTAAAGAGATGGTGAAATTCGTAAGCAGCTTATACAAGGCTTACGATGGTATTGATGCCAGTCTTTTTGAAATCAACCCCGTTCTTAAAACTTCTGATGATAAGATTTTAGCAGTAGACGCTAAAGTTACTTTAGATGATAATGGATTATTCCGTCATAAAGACTACGCCGAGCTTCGCGATAAGCGTGAGGAAGACCCTATTGATGTAGAAGCCGGTGAAGCAGGCTTGAATTTCGTTAACCTGGACGGAAATGTTGGCTGTATGGTTAACGGTGCAGGCTTAGCGATGGCTACCATGGATATTATTAAGATGGCAGGTGGAAACCCTGCAAACTTCTTAGACGTTGGTGGTACTGCCGATGCGGCACGTGTGGAAAAAGCCTTCCGTATTATCCTTCAGGATGATAATGTAAAAGCCATTTTGGTAAACATCTTTGGCGGTATTGTAAGATGTGATCGTGTGGCTCAAGGTATTATTGATGCCTACAAGAACATTGAGAATATTAATATTCCCATTATCGTTCGTTTACAAGGTACCAATGCTGAGGTGGCTAAGGAAATGATAGACAATTCCGGTTTGGAAGTGCATTCGGCTATTGCTTTAGCGGAAGCCGCTGGAAAAGTACAAGAGCTAGTAGGCTAATTTGGCCTTTCCGTATTTTAGACCCCGGTAGCGATACCGGGGTTTCTTTTTGCAATTTTATACCATGAGAGGATCAGCACGTACCTATTTAATTTTCGCGGTCGTAATTATTGTGCTTTTAGTGATTTTCAGACCAGTACCTAAAGTTGAGGAGTCGGAAACACTCGTACATAAAGGAGAAGTAGTGCAAATTCTGGAATCTGGTAATCAAGATGTTTTATTTCGATTAAAAGATGGCAAGGCCTTTTACATTAATCGAGGTTTGGAACAAGGTCTAGAACTAGATAGTCTACGCCATAAATTTCTCCAAAAGGAACTCGAATTTAAGTATCCCGATTACTGGAGCTTGTTGCATACCGAAACCAGCCCACGACATATTTCCAAATTGAGCTACAAGGAGGAGGTGGTTTACAGTGAGTTTGACTAGGGGGCTTTAAAGGCTAGTCCTCTCTGCGTCGTACTTTCCGGTTGGTATTGCGCTTAAGCTTTTCTGCCGGAAGGGTTACCGTAGTTGTAGTAGGGGTGTAAAATCCAATGGTAAGGGCCGAAACGAACATATCTTGAGGAGTCATGCGAGTATAAACCTCATAGTTGATCGTATCCCCGACCAGAGTTTCCAATTTGGAGCGTTTAATCGGAATCAAACCGAAAGCCAGAAAGTGGTTTTTAGCAGTAACCTCTTCGGTTTTTTCCACGCGAACTCCTTCACCAACGTTATAATGGTGACTAAAACAGGAGCTTAAAATTAAGGTAAGTAGTAAAATCCCTAGCAGGGGACGGATTTTCATAACCAATGTTTTGCCCAAATTTACGAGAGGACAAGGAAAGAATCGACATTAAGGTCTTTAAGAATCTCAGATTTCTCAGCAATGGGATCAGACCAAAAACCGATAGCCTTGCCACGGCCGGCAAATTCCCTTAATTGCACGCGTACTTCCCGCAAATACTCCATAGGTGGATGCTCTCCCTCGGAAATGGCCAAGTCAATAAGCATGGCGTAAAAGTCTATAAGGAGATAATTATCTACTAATGCTTTTGTGGCGCTAAACATCTCGGGCATCTCTTTCGCATTCTCACTAAAGTTGTGATAAGTGGCCGCACCATTCACCTTTTTCAATTGGTACTTTCCAGCACCCACCAACTCGGCCACAGGGGCTTGAGTTTCTTTCCAAACCGTATCAACCGCCTCAATGAGAGCAATATACATTCTACCTGATTCGGTTTCCTTAAGGCCGGTGGCTTCATTTTCCAAGGAAGTCAGATAATCAAATACTCGACTTTTACTGCTGGGGGTGAAAACGATGTCGGAATACTCCATGTAAATGTCAAAGAGCATTTCCTTCGCCTCTTCCTTAATCGAATTAGGGTTAATGCGACGACTTTTAGCTATTAAGTCAGCGCGTAAGGCTTTAAGATTTTCGAGAAGACCAAGCGTTTCGCCCTTAGTCTGCTGGTATTTGAGTGTGCTTAAAATCAACATCCTTCCAAAGATTTGTTGCAAAGTAAATAATAAAAATGAATATTATAAATAAATGTTTTTGAGGCAATTACATTTTATTAACAACATTTTTTAATATTTGCTGGAAACTCTGGATTTTGAAATCTGAAATTATTCAATCGGAAAAGCGGATTATCCCATTCACCTTGGACTTGCGAGAGGGGCTGTTTGGATTCCCCTTGAGTTTCGCAGAGCAGATGGGCTTCGAGGAATCCTATGTGACTTATGATACATTTCTAGAGCGAGTACCTGAAAATGACCAAGCGAACTTCGGCCGTCTTTGGGAAGGAGCTCAAACCGAACCGATCGAGATTCAATCCAATTTTGAACTGAGGGACCTTAGCGGGAATGCAAGGGGTTTTTATATTGAGGCCCAGTTGGTCCCAAATCCTCAGGAATCTTCCACTTTAATTAAGGGGTATCTCGTGCAGAATGCGTCTTCAGAGCTCCATCAGCAGCGACTAGCAGAACTGCAGGAATTGTTAGAAATGAAAGATCAGTCATTAGCCATGATTGCCCACGACTTAAGAAATCCCATTTCCCAAGTTGATGGTGTATTAAGGCTTTTGAAGGAAGAAATTGAAGCGGAAGGACAAAAGGAAATATTAAAAATGGCCTTCGACGCTTTAGACCACACCTATCAAATTCTTGGTGAGCTGAATGATGCCACTCGCAATAAGGTGGAAGGTCGAAGTAAAATTAAGCTTCAAGAAGTGCCCGTGAAGCAATTACTGAAAAGGCTTGGCAATTCGTTTAAAATAAAACTGGAGGAGAAAGATCTCACTTTAAAAATCACCGCTGCTAACCAAGAAGTGGTTTGGGCCAATGAGCAAAAAATATTGCGAGCCATCGAAAACCTGCTATCCAATGCTATAAAGTTTTCGCCGAAGCATGGTGTAATAACTATTAGATCATGGCAAGAGTCGACCTGTACCTGTATTGAAGTGGCAGATCAAGGAATTGGCATGCCTGAGGATATACGGCAAAATTTATTTCAAGGTATGAATGATAGTATACGTCGGGCAGGGACCAATGGCGAGCAGTCTATAGGTATTGGTTTAAGCATCGTAAAAGGAGTGGTGGATGTGCATAAAGGCAGTATTCGGGTCGAAAGTGAAGAGGGAAGAGGCTCACGTTTCATAGTTTGTCTTCCCAAACCAAAGGCATAAAAAAGCCCCTTCTTTTGAAAGGGGCTCTAGTTTTTAAGGGTTTAATTTCTATTTGTTCTTGGGTTTATCAAGAAATATGGAGAATCCTAGGTGGCCTTGGAAGTACCAGTCGTTTAGTCCATCGGTTGAGCGGAAGGTATTCGATCTGGGAAGCTCAATTTCTCTAATAATGTTATCCAATTCATCATTATTAATTCCTTCGATTCTATGATTGGATCTTAAAGCATCAGCGTCGCCGCCATACCATAGTCCGGGTCCAAAATCGTCTAGATAATCTGTACTGGTATATGTGCTTCTAACTTCTCCTTTTAATGCGAAGTTTTCGAACAGCCAAGTTACCGAGAAGCTTAATCCAGCAGTTAGTGCCATTGATGAATAAGGTTTGGCACCAGGTAGGAAATTTTGTCCTTCAGAACCTAGGTCTCTTAAATTGTATCTATTATCGCGCAAACGACCTAAATAGGTGAAGTAGTTTTCGCCATCCAGTCGAGAAGTGTACTTTGAATGGTAGGGTGTAAAATGGATAGCACCCACTGAAAGGCCGATACTAGGAACTAGTTTAGACCATTGGTTTGGTTTCAAGTTATAGGAGCGGAGGTGCCACAACCCTTCTACTTCAAGGCTGTTTATATGGGTCATAAATCTCGCAGCCGTAGAGCTCGGAGCAATTTCAACTTCCTCGTATTCTTCATTCAGCCCTGTTAATGGGGCCGTTCCAGAAAAGAAGCCGACCGCTGTAAAGTCGTGCATGGAAATGGTGGTGTTGTAGTAGTTCAATCTTGTAGCAAAACGGCTATTAAAATTGTATTGAGCGTAAGCCCCAAAGCTCAAGTTAATCGTAGAAGGGACATAAACTAGATCTTCAATGAAGGCGAACTTAGGCTTAATGTCTCCGGCTCCATATAAACCACCGCCGCCCCAAGCGCCAACTTCCCAGCGTTGCACGGGGCTGGTGTTTGCTGTAAAGAATTCGGTTACATTCTCGCTTAGTGTTTCCAAACGGCTGGGATCTTTTAAGTCCTCTTGTTCCTCCTCCTCTTCATTGATAGCGTAAATCTCCTTTTCAATCTCATTTTCTGCAGTATCTGCAGGATTTAGCTCAGTAACATTTGGAAGAACAATGCGGTACCCATCGGCTAGTTCTACAAATTGAGCGGGGCCTTCCGAATAAATGAACCAGGTTTTATCGGCTTGACGTAACATCTTGTATCGAAGGGGGCTACCTTGAGCGTCTAAAACTTTAAGGTTCAAGTTCTTCTGACCAATATTCTTAATTATCATTTGGATACTATCCCTGCGGTGATCAATTACCCTGAAGTCTGTTAACTCATTGTTTTTTAAGCTCCTTTGGTGCTTTACTTCAAGTTGAGCTAGACGATGATCCACGCGATGATCTAATACTCCGAGCGAACCTGCTTTAGCAATGGTATCGATAATTAACTCCTGTTCGAAGGTGCCGCCTAATGAAATCAAATAATCATCCGATTCGAAGTGGTTGCGATCAAAAATTAAACTTCCAATAGACTGAGGATTACGTTCATCTGGGTATAAATCAAAGTGAATTAAAGCTTGTTCAGGTCCTTTAAAGAGATTGTCTCTAAAGTGAATACGGTTAATGTCGTAATTAACCAGTGGGGAACCATAGGCTTCCATAACCATACCCCCGCTATTATTCACGAATAGCAAATCATGAATCTTGAGATCGATGCTGCGGCCCCAACGACGGTCGATATAAGGGTCTCCTAAATACAATACGGGCTCCCCACTGGTACTCCCCTGAAAGCTGAGATCTTCTAAAATAATTTCCTTTCGGTACCAAAAGGGATCAAAGCGCAAGGCTTGAGTTAAGTTTTCAAATTCTACGTGTCGAATTTTCACAGAGGCATCGTGATTCTGAGCCTGAATCTGTATGCCCACCCCAGGCTTTTCGGGGTCTTTGTTAATAATTCGAATTGGACGCTCTGAAGTACCTTCCAAGCATAAAGATCCTTCAATTAGGAGCAGAACTCCGGGTCCTAGCTCAATAACGCTGCCGGCATAGGCCTCCAGGTTATGACCTTCATCGAAAAACATGTTTCGATCAAAACGCAAGGTATCCTGACCTTGCCTTGCCACGGCACACTGAAGTATGCCCATCAATACTAAAATTAGGGAGTAGTGTTTAGCTTTCATGGTTAGTTACATTAATAATGAGTCGGTCGCTTATACTTAATTCACCATCAGGACCTAATAGATTAATGGTTTCGATTTCGATGTAGCGCAGGCCATTGAGGTCGGTTTCCTGCAATTCCAATCTTTGTCCGCTTTTTAGACTTTTCTCGCCAAAGGATCCGTATAGTTTTGCCTCAATGCTTTCAATGCGATAGGCGCTGGCTAAGTCTTGTTCCGGGAACATTAGTTTTATATCAAGCCCGGCTGACTGTTTTAAGCGACGTATTGATATTTGATCGCCACTTAAACCGCTCACTTGAATCATGGGGGCGGGAAGAGGGTGGATATAAATAGAGTCTTCAAAGGCCAGATTTCCGATTTCGGCACCTTTACCTTTTACATAACACCAACCGGATCGCCTTGGGGTAATCTTGAGCTCGCCATTGGAAGCTTGAATCTCTTGACCAGGCATGCAGGTGCATTCAAAGTTCAAGGTTTGCTGTGTTTTTTGAATGGGTAAACTTAGAGGGAGACCTGAGTAGAAGGGTTTAGGAGCGCGGTATTCTAAGTCTTTAAAGTTACTGGGAAGCACATCAAACTCGAAGTGACGCTTTTCTTCATTTAAACTAAAGTCTAAGTGATAAGCTCCCGTGTCTAAGGCAACAAAAATTAAGGTGTCCTTTTCCCATTCGTAAGCTTGGGCTTTTTCATTTCCTACTGCCAAGGATAAATTAGGTCGTTTTTTTCCTTGGTACACAAAATAGGCGGTGTCGCCAATGTGAAGTTTATCAATGTTGTAGGCTAAAATCAGCTCCGGGTTATTGACTTTACTTTGGGGGTCAATCTCAAAGTCTCCTTGAAGAAGGTTTAACTTTAAAATGAGATCGGCCATCTGCAGTCTAACCACCGTTGCTGGTACATGCGAAAATTTCCAGGTACTCCAAACTTGTGGCGTTTTAGCCCGCAGCCCATGTTCGAGATCGGAAGCGAAAAGCTTTTCAAAGTTTATTCGAACCGCATTGTCTTCCGGTAGGGCGTCCATGCTATCGGTCAATACTTGCAAGTCCTTAAATAGGATTTCACTATTCTTTTGTTCCAAAAAGTACTGATCGGTTTGGGCGTAATTTTCAGGGTTTAGTAGTTCTCCGGTGGCCGGGTCGCTTCCCGCGAAGGTGATGAAATCCGATTCGAGGGCCTTCACCTTTTGCTTTAAGTCTTCAATATTTCCAGCTTCCTTATTAAGACTGTCTAAGCTCAATAGGGACATTCTAAGGTTAGGGTTTACCCTTAACCATCCAATGGGAATCTGGATAATCGAGAGGGAGATGAACAGTAGGTAAAGTATACTGATCAATCTAAACCTCAGGTTCTTAGACTTCTTTATACGTATATATTTCCCCATTATAGCATCTTTATTATCGAGCGACCATCACGGTAAGTGTAGCCGTTCTTGCCTATTACTTTGATTTGCTCGAAAGCCAATACACTGCCTCTGGGAGCCTGAAGAATGGCTTCTCGCAGTTCACTTCGCAAGAATCGAGTAGCATTGTGTAGCACTACTTGCTTGCCGTTTGGTTTGGTGATTCTCAAACGGAAGTTCACAACTTGCCAAAAGGGATTAGTTGCTTCAAGGTAGGCCACCTTTTGTACTTTATTTTCCTTGCCAGCCAAATCCATCAGCGCTACATCAATTACACTCACATCTTGGGCAAAAAGCCCAATGGAATCGATGAATTGCCCTTGCCAAAGCATTTGAACATCAAAGGCACCAGCATGTAAAGGAGTAATTTCTAAGGCATTTCCATTAAACTTAAGATCAGCATGTTTCGACTTAAACTCGAGTTCACCTTTAGGTAAATATTTGGGGTTTAAGCTTAGCGTTTGCGTCTCACCAACCTGACTGATGAAATTAGAACCACTGCGATTGATTCGGATTCCTGGTTGCAGCACTTTAAAATTGTGATAGAAATGCTGATCATCCAAGAGTAAGTCAAGGTTATACGCCCCAGTTTGAGGAGGCAAATAACTAAAATGACAATAGGCGGAATCTACTTCAGTAGGCATTAACTTTTCACCGTTGATTAGCACTTGAAGTTGCTGCACACTGTCGGGGATGCGAATTTTAAAAAGCAGTTGCTCACCTCGGGTAAGAGACTTTTTAAAATTTTGGATGAGGTCTAATTGACCGGCAGGGAGCACTTCCTCTTTAAAAAGTTGTGCCTTTTCACCCTGGAGTAATTCGATACTTCTAAGTAGAATGGTAGTTTGCAGGTGATTGATAACAGATTCAATTACTGCATTTGGAGTTTCTTTAAAAAAGAACTCTCGGGCTTCGAACTCTTGATCGCTATGGTCTAAAAGCTTAAGTAACTCATCACTTAAATCAACCCCGCCAAAATTTTGATAGGCGGTGTTATAAGTGGCGAGGGCCGATTGTAGGCGCGCTCCTTGGTTAGTTTGAAGAACTTCTTTAGTTGCGAATAAGTTTTCCTTCAATTTTTCACCGGCAATATGGTTGGTGGCCCGGTATTGATGGTAATTCTCCCGGAGGTCTTCGAGGGTAGCAAGGGCCTTTTCGGTTTCAAGCTTTAGGGCCTTCGACTTAGCTTCAGTTTCCGGAAGGTTTTTCATTTGCTCCTTAAGTCGCTCAATAACTGCCTCTTGGGCAGGTTCTAAGTTCTCGTAGTGATCGAGGAACTTACCTGGGCTTGAGAGAAACAAGAATAAAATGAATACCAAGTATAGGAAGCTGAGCTTTTTAAAGATCAGGTTCTTGGACTTCGATATTTTTATCGTGTTAGCCATAAACTCGACTTTCGCTTAGTGCGTGTCTAATACCTGATCGTACTTGTCATTGATCACACGCAGATTTTCGTTGTAATGATCCATTAAGTCGATATAGTCTTCCATTTGCTCTTGCATTGATTTGGAGCTTATGGAGGAGCTTTGTATGCTTTCGCGGATGTCACGCATACTAGTGGCTAAATCTCGAACCTCATCGGTCATACTCCTAAGCGTATAATGGAATTGCTCCATTGCATCGCCATAGGCATTGCCGTTTAAGCTATGGCCATTGGCCTGACCTTGTAGTTGGGGAAACACGTTTTCCCATTTGTATTCTACCTCTTCTTCTTTGCGCTCAAAGGCAGAAATCATAAACACGACGGCCTCGATACTTAGTCCAACGATAAAGAGTTCATTAGCAAAGGACCATCCAAGGAATTTAAACATGGCACCTACCAGTACAATGGCAGCACCAAATCCATAAATAAAGGTGATGGTGTCGAGCTTACCCTTTTTTTCGGGTTCCGTTCCGTTAATTGGACGGATAGCTTGAGCTTGAATAGCGCTTCGCTGTTGTTTAAGACCGTTTCTTTGTTTGGAGTGGCCATTTCTCCTTTTTCCATTGCGCACGGCTGTTTGTTCTTTTTGCATGACTAGTTGTTTTTTAGGAAGTGATCTTGAAATTGATTCCAGCTGGCATTGCTATGTGCCAAGCTTTTTCGGATACTACTTCTATTCAGGAGAATGAATAGAACAATTAAGGTGGCAAAGGCCGCTACCATAATAATGAGCTGGTAGTTGACTTGTCCTTGAAGCTGGGCTTCTAATTGCGCAGCTACACGGTTTTGCTGTTCAAACCTTTGTTGGAACTGGTCTAAAGCCAGGTTTAAGGCCCTTTCGGTTTGCACTTGTTTGGCCGAAAAGTCGTCCATCATTGAACGATTCTCCGAAATTTGACCGGCGATTTGTTGATTAAGAGAGTCTCGATTCGATTCGTGCAGCATCATCTCCATTCTTAAATCACGCGCCTCCTTAAGCACCTGGTCCTGGGTTCGGAGTAATCGATCCAATCGGGATTGATAAACAGCAAGTTCATTTTCAAGGGAATTGAGCCGAAGAGAGTCGTTATCGGCATATCCCCAAAAAGACATTAAAAAGATAAATAGTAAAGTTTTGCTTCCTTTCATGGGAGTGTTGATTGGTTAGCACTGTTTCAAATGTAGAATTAACAACAAACTGTTAATAACCTTAATCAAAAAAAATTAATACTAATTTATTAGCTCTTTATTATACTATAACTATCTTATAAATAATGATTTAAGGTATTTAGTGTCTTAATAATTTAATTATCAAAATAAAAAGTGATAATAAAAATTTAAAGCCAAATCAGCATAAAATTGAAAAAGTGATAGTTTGAAAGGGCTGTTGTTAGGGCGTTTAGACTGATAAGATTAAAATCCGCCAAAACATGAATTTTATCAAAATGAACTGCTGAAGAATTATCAAGATTAGTCGGATACGGAATACGAAGTGCCGTTCAATAGAGCCCGTTTTTAGACAAAAAAAATCCCACCTTCTAAAAAGAAGATGGGACAAGACTCTGAGTCAAACTATCTTTTCCTAAGCGGTAACCACACCACTTGGCTTTTTCATCAGTTGAATGAGTAGGTAGCTGAAGACTAAGGCTGAACCCATGCCTTCTATAAAAACAATAGCCGAGGCCATTACCGGACTTAGATAGGGGACGGGGCTTTCAAGTTGCTCCAATTCCTGCATAAACACTGGGTCTATGATGTCCAAGTAGATTACCAAGAACACACTGAAGCTCGCTATCCCTATAAAGGCAATTCGAAGGCAAATCTTATAGAGATCAAAGAAGCTCCCATAATTTTCCTCATCTAGGTAAGCCCGATATTGCTTAATTCCTAAGCCCATGATAATTAGCATGATAACCGCATTGAATACGCGTAAATAGTATTCATGCGCTAAGCCTAGGCCTCTCATACTTAAAAAGAAAAGGAGCAGGAATCCACCCAACATCAGTCCCATGTTTCTTGAAACTCTTAATCCATGCATCGAATAATTGCTCATTGCTAGTTTTTTAATGTTAATCTGAAATAATCCTCTAAGGCTATTTCGGCATCTAGTTGCGAAGCTTTATCAACGTAAAGCTGTTTGAGGGTATCGCTTCCACAACAGAGATACACTGGCCGACTTTCCAAAATGGAGGTGTATACCTTAGCCGCAATTTGAAAGTTCCTCTCGGAGTTTATTAAAGTAAGATCCTCAGCCTCAGGATACTTTTCAAATTTAACGGTCAGACTATCGCATTGTTCATAGGCGGTGCCAACCCTAGCGAAGATGAAGGCCTCATCAATTGCCGCCGCCCTGATAATATCGAAATTCAGACTTTCGGATGCACGTTCTTCACCAATTCGCTTAAGGCGGTAAATTTCCATAGGGCGCTTGGAGAGCCGATCGATGTCGTAATAATAAGACCTTACATTATGAAAGTAAATTCTGCTATCACTGCTCGTTTTGAAACTAACTTCTCGATAGTCGACAGGAATAGGTTTAGGAGCAGTTGAAACCGCCAGACCAATAGCTAGAACTAAAAAAATCAGGAAACCCTTGATTAAGGGAGAGCTTTCCTTCATCTTTTTTAACAACTTTCGCATATCTCTTGAACAAGTAAGCGCTATTATAGTTTGTTTAGCCAAGTATTTCGATGAGTCAAAAGGCAATCATTATTGGAAGCGGCATTGCCGGACTAGCAACGGCAGCACGCTTGGCGTCAATGTCCTATGAAGTCCAGGTTTTTGAAGCAGCAGATCGTCCGGGAGGTAAACTAGGCCTAGTTGGAAACGAGCATTACCGCTTTGATTCGGGGCCATCGCTATTCACCCTCCCAAAACTCATTGATCAGTTAATCACCGAATGCGGGAAATCGCCTCGCGATTATTTTGACTACTATAAAAAGGATATTGCATGTAACTACTTTTGGGAGGACGGTACGAGGATTAGTGCTTATGCTGATGCGGTGGACTTTGCAAAGGAGGCGGGAGAGCAATTAGGCTTGGAACCAGCAATAATCGAGGACTACCTAAAAAAGAGTGGCTACATCTATAAGTACACCGAAAAGGTATTTCTCCGCAAAAGCTTGCATCGCTTAAAGAGTTATTTGAATAAGGACACTTTGGCTTCGATTCTAAGAATGCCGCAATTAGGTCTAAATGGCACCTTGCACGATTTAAACCGAAAGAAATTAGGGCATCCTAAATTAGTGCAGCTCTTTGATCGCTTTGCTACCTATAACGGTAGCGATCCCTATCAAACGCCTGGAGTAATGAGCAGCATCCCGCATTTGGAGCACAATATCGGAACCTTTTACCCCAAAGGGGGAATGCACCAAATTCCGCAAGCCTTATATAAATTGGGCCTTGATTTAGGGGTTCGTTACACTTTTAAAAGTAAGGTCGATCGAATTGAGGTTGAAGATGCAAAAGCTCGTGCTGTATGGGTGGGAGACACTCGTTATGAGGCAGACTTGATTATTAGCAATATGGATATTGTTCCGACTTATCGAAACCTAATGTCCGACCAAGAGGCTCCCGAAAAAACTTTAGCGCAAGAGAGGAGCTCCTCTGCATTGATATTTTATTGGGGTATTAAAGCAAGCTTTCCTGAACTTGACTTGCATAATATCTTTTTTAGCGAAGACTATCGACAAGAGTTTAATGCCATATTTAAGGAAGGACGTATTAGCGAGGATCCAACGATATACCTAAATATTTCTTCTAAGGAAGGAGAGGGAGATGCACCAGAGGGTGCCGAGAATTGGTTTATCCTCATTAATGCCCCCGGAAATACGGGCCAGAACTGGGATCGCATTATTCCAGAAGTACGTAAAATAGTTATTCAAAAGCTAAGTCGAATCTTAGGTCGGGATATTGAGGCCTTAATTGTGTTTGAAGATTATCTCGATCCACGAAGAATTGAAAGTCGCACATCGAGTTTCCAAGGTTCTTTATACGGAGCGGGTTCTAATGATACTTTTTCGGCCTTCCTGCGGCATCCCAATTTCTCTCGTAAAATTCAAGGACTGTACTTTTGTGGCGGCAGTGTTCACCCCGGCGGTGGAATACCCCTTTGTTTAATGGGAGCCGAAATTACCGCCAATCTAATTGCTGAGGACTATGCCTAATATATGGACCCACTTTTCAGAGCGCTATGGCTTGTGGATTTTATCTATAGTCCACTTCTTCGGCGTTTTGGTAATTCCCTTTTGGGATCTCGATTACTTTGCAGGTTTTACGCCCTTAAACCTCCTGCTTTCGGCGGTACTCATCGTCGGAGCGGCTGGGAATCATGAACTTAAAAAGTTGACCTGGTTTTTCGTAGGTAGCTTCGCTCTTGGCTTTGGGGTAGAGGTTTTGGGTACGCAAACGGGCTTCCCCTTTGGGATTTATTGGTATTTAGATAATCTTGGACCAAAGTGGATTGAAGTACCCCTTATGATTGGGGTCAACTGGTTTTTACTTTCTTACAGTAGTGCCCTTTGGGCGAGCCGCTGGTTTAAGTCGATTTGGTTAAGGATGATAGTTGCATCTGCCTTAATGGTCGGATTAGACTTATTTATTGAACCCCTCTCGCAAACCTTGGGTTTTTGGGCCTGGGAAGGAAACAGCATTCCCCTTAAAAACTATCTGGCCTGGTTTGTTGTTTCTTTAATTATGCAGTGGTTTTTCTGCAAACTGAATATTCAAAGAGATAATTCTTTAGCCCGTTGGTATTTATTACTAATTGCAGGTTTTTTTAGTATGCTTAACATCTTGTTATGACTTGGTATTGGATAGCCCTAATTGTATTAGCAACCTTCTGGTTTATGGAATTTGTCGCTTGGTTTGCGCACAAATATGTTATGCATGGTTTTTTATGGGTGCTTCATGAAGACCATCATGTTAAAGAGCCAGGCTTCTTCGAGAAAAATGATGCGTTCTTTTTGATTTTTGCTATCCCAAGTTGGTTGTGCATCATGCTGGGTTTAATGGCCGGAGATTGGATCGCACCGAGTATTGGAGCGGGAATAGCGGTGTATGGCTTCGCCTATTTCCTGGTTCATGAAGTTTTTATCCACCGACGTTTAAAGTGGTTCAAGGGTAGCAATAACCTTTACTTGGCCTCGATTTTAAGAGCACACAAAATGCATCATAAGCATTTAGGTAAACAAGACGGAGAGAGTTTTGGAATGTTAATCGTTCATCCTAAGTACATACAAGCCGAACGTAAGGCTCGACAAAAGAAGCGCGTGAAAAAGAGCGCTGCCGCTTTTAGCTAACGGTTACCGAATAGGGCGCTTCCACAATCGATACGCTAACGTGTTCATGCATGGAAGTAGAAAGACTTAAACCTTTAAAGTCGGCTTTAACCGGAAATCTCTTGTGGTTTCGATCAACGAGCACCACCGTTTTAAGGTTACCTACTTCATAGTTTAAAAAATAGCGAACCCCGTATATTAAGGTTCCACCCGATTTCAAAACATCATCTACCACTACCACATTATTAGCCTTTAGATTAACCTCCGGCTCAAGTGTATAATCACTTTTTAAGGGGTCTTCTTTATCAAAGCTAAGCTTGCAAAGCTTTACTTCAATGTCGGCTATGCTTTGCAAGTGACTACATAGTCTTTCGGCTAGATGATAGCCACGGTCTGCGATGCCAGCCAGAATGACTTCTTTCTCGGCATTAAACTCTTCAAAGATTTGCCAAGCAATTCGCTTAATGCGATCTTCAACTTGCTTGTGGTTTAAGACTTCCGTGGAACCGCCCATCGCTTCAAATGATTTTTACAAAGATACATCAAGCTTCGAGCTCTATGAAAAATTCTCGACCCGCTCGTGGCTTAATCGAATTATAGCAGTTCTCTAGATGAAGGATTTCGAATTCAGCTGAGAATAAATTGCGATACTCCGCTTCCGAACCCCCAAAAGGAGGACCTTCCTTGCTAAGGGGAAAATTAAAAAGTAAACCTACCAAGCGACCTGAGGGCCGAAGTAGGGACTTCATTTTTTGAACATATTTACTTCTAAGCTTTGGGTCGATAGCACAAAAGAAAGTTTGTTCAACAATCAAATCATACACTCCCTCATGCTCAAAAAAGTCTTCAGAGGACCATTGAATGGTATTGGCGCTCGCGATTCGCTCCTGTGCTTCTAATATGGCCTGTTTGCTATAATCAACTACATGAATATTTTGAAAGCCATTATTATGAAGCCACTCTGCTTCATAGGCATACCCGGCACCTGGAATAAGAATACTTTTCTCTCGAGGGACTGATTTTAAATAATGAACCAAAGCAGGAGTAGGGCCTCCTAAATCCCATGGGGTACTTTGTTCTCGGTAACGACTTTCCCAGTAAGCGGCGTTTAATTCCATCCTATCAAACTTGCGGCAAAGCTAGGCCTTACCGCAAGTTTTACCATTAATTGTAATTAGGAATTCATTTGCATGGGTACTTCCATCAGCAAGAGCCGTCCGCTTTCGATGGTTTCTATATTGAGATTCTCAATGTCCCAAATCCCTAAGCCATCGCGATGATCTAAATCCTGACCGTTTAATTTAAACTTGCCATCAACAACCATCGCGTACACGCCATTGGTTTTAGGAGCTCTTAATTGATGGTTAATTTTGACTCCCTTTTCAAATTTACCCATATCGAACCAAGCATTTTGGTGAATCCATACCCCTTCGTCTTTAGGATTGGGCGAAAGAATCTGCATGAAACGATTATCCATCTTACTGGTATCTAAGGTAATCTGGTCGTAACGGGGTTCAACATTTCGTTTATTCGGGAATACCCAAATTTGAAAGAGTTTTACCGCTCGATCCTTGTTGGCATTGTACTCACTGTGATAGATACCGGTACCAGCACTCATCACCTGTACATCTCCATTCTTAATCACCTCTCCATTTCCCATCGAATCCTTGTGCTCTAAATCGCCTTCAAAGGGAATGGTAATGATTTCCATATTTTCATGAGGATGGGTGCCAAATCCTGCACCGGCTGCTATGTAATCGTCATTGATAACCCTTAGCACCCCAAAATGCATACGATCGGGATTGTAGTAATTGGCGAAACTAAAGGTATGATGGGTGTCGAGCCAACCGTGGTTTGCATGCCCACGATCACTGGCTTTTATTAAAATTGAGTTTTTCATGTTTATCGGTTTTTGAGAGGGTAGGTGATTAAAACCCACATTTGGGTCACTTAAATTACTAGTGTCAAGGTCCGTAGTTTCCTCGGCTTTAACCTTAATTAAAGAAAGGGAAGCCAAACCTAAAATGCTGGATTTTAAAAACTTACTTCTTTTCATAATTATTCAGTGTTACAACATCGAAATTAATATTTATTTTGATTTCTTGCAAGTCATTTACGAAACCTCCATAGATGAAATCTATTTTTTGGTATTTACCTCTCTTCATCCTTAGCATTAACCCCAAATTAGGGGCACAAGTTCAAGTCGTGGAATATCAATGCCCAGTTTCCGAAAATTCCTTCCGCGGTCTTTCGGCTAGCAGCGATTCAACTGTTTGGTTGTCGAGTAATCAAGGTCAGGTGTGGTTTTACAGCCTTAAAGAGGGCTGGAGTAATCGCAGTCCCAATTTTCATGAAGATATTCAGTGGCGAGATATTGAAGCCTTTAATGATAGTACAGCTGTAATATTGAGCGCAGGTTCACCAGCCTTGGTGCTTCGTACGGAGGACTATGGGCAATCCTGGCAAATGGTTTACCGCAATACCCATCCCGATATTTTCTTTGATGCGATGGACTTTAACCAAAAGGGTATCGGCTATGCTTTCGCAGATGCTTTAGATGACTATTTAGGAGTGATTGTTTCCAATGACTTTGGTAAATCCTGGCAGGAGCTAAGTCCTTACAGCAATACAAAAGTAAGGTCACAACAAGGAGGTTTTGCGGCCTCAGGAACTTGCCTACTTGCGCTGGGCGATAGTGCCTGGGCCCTGGTCCTTGGTGGTGAAACGGCCAGCTATATTCGCTTGGATAAAGAAGAAAACTATCACCATGAATTGCCAATGGATAAGGGCGCGCCTAGCAAAGGAGCCTTTAGTCTTGATTACAAGAACCAGGATACTCTCATTGTAGTGGGAGGTGATTACTTGGCCGATTCCCTGAGCAACCAAAGTATTTGCCTTTCGGCAGATGGTGGCCAAAGCTGGACCGCTCCATACTTTCCCAAAGAGCTAAGTTCACGCTATTGGTCATGTGTTAAATGGCAAGGCAATCGCCTCATCCTTTGCTCACGCTTTGGTACCGCCATCAGTATGGACAACGGTCAAACTTGGCAATACCACAACAATAGCTTTTATAGCAATGACGGTCTTTGGTTTAGCGGTCCTAATGGTCGTTTAGGTCGACTTATAGTTTCTTATAAATAGCATATTCACCGGGGCCAAGGATTACACCGGGAGGAATATTCGTCATTTGACCAATAAGTAAATTCGTCCAAGGATCCGCCGTTATTGCCGAAGGAGCCTGATAAACCACCTGTTGATTTCGGCAATTTACCATCACAAGGAGCTCTTCTCCATTTAAGCTTTTAGTGAAAGCCAGCACGTCTTGAGAGCTGTAATCTACCAATTGTTGAACCCGTGCTGCGGGCTCGGCTTGGTAAATTTGCATGAAGGTTCGATACTTATGAAGCACATCGGGGTTGGCATTCCAGTTAATAGGGTCATTGGTAAAAAAGGGCAGGGGATTAGCACGACCCACCTCTTGCGAACCATAAATTAACGGAATCCCGCCAAGGAAGGTTGTGGCCACCATTGCGGCTACCGCTCGGTCCTGACCACCAAATAATTGGACCGGAGTTTCATCCCAGGCCGATTCATCGTGATTCGTGGTAAAGCGCATGATCCCTTGATTGCCTGTTACCACATTGTATTCGGCCAAATGGTAGGCGCTTAGTTCAGAGGCTGCGGCACCATCAGTAAAAACCTCCTTTAATTTCCCATATGCCGCCCAGCTAAATCGTACGTCGAATCCAGCGACTAAATGATTAAACCGATCTCCTTCGGCAAGCATTACTAAATTGCTGCGATGGTAATTCTCTAAAGAGTCAATAGCTCTTGCCCAAAACTCGTAAGGAACGCCGTTAGCGTAATCGCACCTAAAGCCGTCAATATTGGCTTCCTTAATCCAATACTTCATCGATTCAATGAGGGCATCTTGCATTTGAGTCTCCTCAAAGTTTAAATCAGCCACATCCAACCAGTTGGTGCCAGGAGGATGTACGATGTTGCCATTGCCATCCTGGGTGTACCATTCGGGGTGTGCACTAATCCAGGGGTGATCCCAAGCGGTGTGATTGGCAACAAAATCGAGCACCACCGCCATATTTCGATTGTGGGCTTCATCAATTAAGTTTCGCAAATCTTCGAGATCACCATATTCTGAGGCCACCGCCTTGAAATCACGAATGCTATACGGAGAGTTTACGCTATTTACGGTCCCAATGGGGTAAATAGGCATCAACCAAATAATATTAACGCCTAAACTCTGGATACTATCCAGTCGGTTACGAACTCCATTTAAATCGCCTTCCGCCGAAAAAGCCCTCAAATTAACCTCATAAAACACCCAATCATTTACATCATTAGGTAATCCCTGATAGGCATTTCCGTAAAAGCCATCGTCAACCGGATCGGGATTATTGCTGCTTGGATTCTTGCTGATTGAATCCTCTTCTTTTTTGCAGCCTCCAAAAAGGAGTCCGATGGCTAAAACGTATATAAGGGCCTTAAGGCGTAGGAACATAAGATTAGTTTTTAGCGGGGAGGATCTTGCTGCGTACTTCACCAAAACCTAATCGCTGTTCGGCATTTTCACAGAAGGCACGCATGATGATAGTGTCGCCATCCAACAAATATTTACGTTCACTGCCATCTTTTAACTTTAAAGGCTTCTCACCTTTCCAGCTCAATTCAAGCATAGATCCGTAATTGTTTGGTTCGGGACCGGAAATAGTCCCGCTGGCCATCAAATCCCCCGCATTTATGTTACAACCATTTACGGTGTGATGGGCCAATTGCTGTACAATCGTCCAGTACAAATACTTGTGGTTGCTTTCACTTATCAAGTTTTCTTCACCGCCCTCGGGCTGTAAATAAACTTCTAACTTAATGTCGTAGGCCGTGTTTTCGGCACAATTTAAATAGGGAAGGGGCGCAGGGTTTTCCTGTTTAGGTCGAGTAGTGCGGAAGGGCTCCAAGGCGTCGAAGCTTACCACCCATGGGCTAATGGAAGATCCAAAATTCTTTCCAAGGAAAGGACCTAAGGGAACGTATTCCCACTTCTGTAAATCCCGGGCACTCCAATCATTAAAAATTACCATTCCGAATAAATACTCCTCCGCTTCCTCGGTAGTGATGCGTTCACCTAATGGTTTACCATCATTAGTGATAAAGCCCATTTCCAATTCAAAGTCCATGGCTTTAGAAGCGCCAAATACGGGAGTATCGGCTCCGGGAGGAAGCATCTGACCCATAGGGCGACGGATGTTTTCGCCTGATACCACAATAGAAGAACTTCTACCATGATAACCTACCGGAAGATGCAACCAGTTGGGCATCAGAGCATTTTCTTTACCACGGAACATGATTCCAACATTGGTGGCGTGCTCGCGGCTACTGTAAAAATCGGTATAGTCCTGAATAAACACGGGCATCAACATTTGCAGTTCCTCTACTTTAAAAAGAATCACCGCTTGTTGCTCCTTGTTCGTTTGTAAACTTGTGTTCTTAATGTCAAAAATCTCAGCAATTCGATTTCTAACTTGGCGAACGGTGGGACGTCCTAAGGTGATAAAATCGTTAAGCGTATCTTGTAAGAACACATCTTCTGGTAAAGAGATTCCTTCAAAATAGCCTAACTGGTGCAAAGCGGCCAGGTCGATGGCGGTGTCACCGATACGAGTACCAATAGAAATGTGGTCATCGTTGGCCATAAACACGCCAAATGGAATATTCTGAATTGGAAAGTCGCTATCTGGAGAAACTTCGATCCATGACTTGCGGGATGGGTCGTTTGCTGTGAGCATATTTGGTTTAATTTTGAGCAATATTACTAAGATTCATCACCGCAGAAAAATCGGTAACAAAACTAGTCCTATGTACAGAGATGAACTCATCTTCGATTTAATTGAGCAAGAACGTGAACGCCAAGTAGAGGGTATCGAATTAATCGCTTCCGAAAACTTTGTAAGCGAGCAAGTTATGGAGGCTATGGGCTCCGTGCTGACCAATAAATATGCGGAGGGATTTCCAGGAAAACGCTATTATGGTGGTTGTGAAATTGTGGATGAAGTGGAAACAATTGCCATCGAGCGCGCTATGGAACTCTTTGGTGCCGAATATGCAAATGTGCAACCCCACTCCGGCTCACAAGCAAATGCAGCCGTATACCTAGCTTGCTTAAAACCAGGCGATAAAATAATGGGATTCGACCTTTCTCATGGAGGACACCTTACACATGGTTCTCCCGTAAACTTTAGCGGTAAAACCTTCCAAACATGTTTTTACGGCGTAGAAAAAGAAACCGGTCGTTTAAATTATGAGCTCATCGCCGAAACAGCGAAAAAGGAAAAGCCAAATTTGATTATTTGTGGATTTAGTGCCTACAGCCGAGACCTAGACTATGCCAAGTTCCGCGAAATCGCCGACAGCGTTGGAGCTTTACTATTAGGGGATATCTCCCATCCGAGTGGTTTAATAGCCAAAGGCCTGTTAAATGATCCTTTACCCCATTGCCATATCGTTACTTCCACTACTCACAAAACCTTGCGAGGACCTAGGGGAGGTATAATTCTGATGGGAAAAGATTTCGAAAACCCTTGGGGTTTAAAAACGCCCAAGGGAAATGTGAAAATGATGAGCCAGCTTTTGAATGCTGCAGTTTTCCCCGGTACGCAAGGTGGTCCATTGGAGCATGTTATTGCTGCTAAGGCAGTGGCTTTTGGTGAAGCCTTAAAGGATGAGTTTATGCATTACACTTTACAAGTTCAAAAGAATGCAAAGGCGCTAGCACAAGCCTTAGTGGAACTTGACTATCAAATTATAAGCGGAGGAACAGATAATCATAGCATGCTTATCGATCTCCGCAATAAAAACATTAGTGGCAAACAGGCAGAAAACGCTTTAGTACAAGCGGACATCACCGTGAATAAAAACATGGTCCCTTTTGATGATAAGTCTCCCTTTGTAACCAGTGGTATTCGATTGGGAACCCCGGCAATCACCACCCGTGGTTTAGTGGAGTCGGATATGAAAACCGTGGCGAACTTGATTGATAAGGTTATTAAGGACTTTGAAAATGAAGCCAATCTAGAAGCCGTAAGAGCAGAGGTTAACGAGTTGATGTCGGCTCGTCCTTTGTTCAATTGGTAGTAAGCAAACTAAATAATGCTATAAAGCCTAAACTTTTTCAGTTTAGGCTTTTTTTATTCTGCGGAAAGGATAAAGATGCTCGGGCGTTTCTCTAAATCCGGTAAATGGCCTTTCCATTCGTTTATGGTTTGGGTTCTAATGAATTCACTCTGGGTGGTAAGTTCACGAGCAACGCATAGCCTGGTAGTTGGTTTGCAAACACTTACTAGGTCTTTCATCAACTTATCGTTTCGATAAGGCGTTTCCATAAAAATTTGGCTTTGACCGGTTTTTAAGGAAAGGTTCTCTAAGTGTTTAATTTGCTTTTTGCGTTCTTGGTTATCAATGGGCAGGTATCCATTGAAGGCGAAATTCTGACCATTCATGCCACTGGCCATCATCGCCATAAAAATGGAAGATGGACCAACTAAAGGTACCACTCGAATACCTTCACGGTGGGCAATACTTATAATTTCGGCTCCCGGATCGGCTATGCCTGGAGCACCGGCTTCCGAAATCAGACCGATGTGCTCGCCACGACGCGCGGCTTCTAAATAACTAGGATATTCCGCTGGATCCGAAAATTTATTGGTGGTGTAAAGAATAAGGTCCGGTTGATTCTTGCTAGGCAATACCTTTTTCACAAAGGCTCGCGCAGACTTTTCATTTTCAACTATGTAATGATCGCAGAGGTCAATTACCTTTTTAACGGCAAGGGGTAAAACCTCCAAAGGTTCAATTTCACCTAGCAAAGAAGGGATGAGATATAACTTACCCTTTGGGTCCTCAGAGTTTTCCATTTTTCAATTTATTGGCGATGTTTTCCGTAGCAGCGTCAAGCAGGCGATAAACTTGTTCAAAGCCTTCATCTCCACCATAGTATGGATCTGGGACATCTTGATTAGAACCCGCTTTTAGCTCGTTGAGAATCAAGTCTACCTTAGCCTTATCGTCTTCGGTACGGGCCAAAGCCAGAACATTCTGCAAATTGGAATGGTCCATCACATAAATGCGATCGAACTCGTCAAAATCAGATACTTTAAATTGACGACCCACTAAGTTGGATATATTTAAACCATGTTTTCGGGCCGACATTATAGTTCTGATATCAGGGGCTTCTCCTATGTGATAAGATGCCGTGCCAGCCGAATCTACTTTTACAGTTTCTTGGTCTACTTTTTTGCTTAAGAGGCCTTCTGCCAAAGGAGAGCGGCAGATATTCCCTAAGCACACCATGAGTATTTTCTTCAAGATAAAATCTTTTGTTAAAGATACATTTTAAGGAAAAGAATAGGAAGAGCGGCCCGCTCTATTTTGGAAGGATAATAGTGAAAGTGCTGCCTTTGCCGATTTCGCTCTCTACCTTGATTTCACCACCTAAGCTTTCGAGTTGACTCCGAACCAGATAAAGACCGATGCCAGAACTATCGGGATGGTTATGTATGCTTTTCTTGAATTTGAAGACCTCCTCCCCATGTTTGTTAGAATCAAAGCCTAAACCATTATCGGCCACAATGAGATACTTCGCCTTTTCATCTTCCTTCACCGAAACTTTTACCCATGGGTCTTTATGCGGGTCATGGTAGCGTAAGGCATTACTCACTAAATTAAAGAGGACACTCTCGAAGTAAGCAGGATAGAAATTAACAGTAAAGCCCTCTGGAATGTTAAACTCCAATTCGGCATTTGCTTCCATGGTAGGTCTAGAGAGGATTTGACGAATGCGTTTGCAGTAGTCGGCCACTTGTAATTCTTCGGTTGGTAAATCTGAAGCAGATTCTACCTCTAGCAAGCCTGCTAACTCGTCAAGGGCCTGCATCAATCCGTTAGAACTAATTTCTAAAAAGCTATGCAGCTCTTCTTTTAGGATTTGATCGGTGGTAACATTAAGCTCATGAATCAATTGGTGGATGTTTGAGCCATGTGACCGGAAGTTGTGCGATACGATATGAGCAAAGCTTCGTAGCCGTTCATTCTGCTCTGAAATTAGTTGCAGATTACGTTGAAAATCAAATTCTTCAAGCTTTCGCTCGGTGATATCACTTTCAATCGACAGGTAGTTAACCAGCTTTCCGCGATCATCAAAAATGGGCGTTACGATGCTTTCTATCCAATATTCTGTTCCGTCCTTTTTGTAGTTGATGTTTTCAAAGCGAAAGGGCTTCTTTTTCTCCAATAATCGAAGCAGACGGTCATCACTTGTGGTAGTTGAGTTTTCCCCGTGGAGCATATCCTCCATCTTAATGCCTTGCAACTCTTCCAGGCTATAACCACTCATCTTAGAGAAGCTTTCATTGATCCATTCGACCCGATGTTCATGGTCTACAATCAATACGCCATTAGAGGTACGGTTGGCCACTAGGGATAGCTTTCTTAATTCAGCCTCAGCCTCATGTTCTTTCTGGATATCACGGAGGTTAATAAAGGCCTTAAGTTCCGCACCCTTGGTTTGAAAACTGCCATTCGCCTCTACCCAAAGCCATTGATTGGTGCGTGATTTAATCCGGAATACCGAACGATATGTTGCCCCAGGATTTAGATAGGCCTTTTGGAAGGAGAACTTAACATAATTCAACTCTTCTGGGTGAATTATTTCTTCAATCTTAGTCCCCAATAAATCTATTGGTTTAAAACCTAGGAGGGTACTGATGTTCGGAGAAATGTACTCAAATTCACCTCTGGAAGAAAGGTAAATAAAGATATCGGAGGCTTTTTCAATATACTGCCTAAACCTAGATTCCGCTTCAACTAAGGCGCGGTTGCTTTCCTCAATTGGTCCTAGGTCAAGCAAGTGGAACCAGGCAATGGGATTACCTTGAATATCGTTGGCCTTAAAGGCGGAAACAACCAATCGGGTGGTTGCAAGGTCTTTTCGGAGCCAACTGCTTTGATAGGCTGAAATATTTTCACCTGCTTTTAAAAGCTCAATTTTTACATCATTTAAGGCACGCTCTTCCAGAGGAATAAGATCCTTCCAGTGCAGGTTTAAAAATTCCTCCTGCTTAAAACCTAAGATATTGAGGAGGGATTGATTGCAATCCTGCCACTTTAGATCATTTAGATTAAGCATGGCAGCGCCAATTAAGGAATGCTCAAATAACTGCTGAAATTTTCGCCTTTCATTCTTAAGCTCGTGCTCATAAAAGTATTGCTCGCTGTAATCATGCATGGCGCCAATCAGACGAATAGCTTCTCCTTGGCTATCACGTTCGATATAGCCTCGATCCAGGATATACGCAAGCTCGCCGTTCTGCTTCTTAAAGCGGTAGCGGGTTATCCATATTTCAGAACCGTTGGCAAATGCCTTTTCTAAGCTATCATGGATTCCTTGCTGGTCTTCCTCGGGAATGCAGGATATCCATTTATCGGTGGTGTTTAAGTCTTGGGCTTCCCAGCCAAATATTTCCTTTAGATTTTCTCCCCAAGAAATCGTTCCATCTTTAAATCGCCAGTCCCAAATAACGTCCTTAGTGGCCTTGCTGGCCCATTTAAAGCGTTGATTGCTATCTAGTAATTCCCGCTCCGGTTCGTCAATGTCCTGCACCATCATCACAAACCCTGCAATTTCAGAATCTTCCAGATAATTACTAATGCTGGTGCGGACCCAACGATAATTACCATCGGCATGACGCACCCGGTATTTAATGCGGTAACGCTCCTTTGGCTTGTTTTTAAGCCGCTTTAAATAGTCTTGAAAGACCTTGCGATCTTCTGGATGTTGAAAATCAGAGCAAACCTTATTAAGTAGTTTATTTGGGGCAAGGCCGACAATATTTTGAATTTCTTCACTCGCAAATTTTACTTGGCCTTCTTCATTAAGAATAACATAGGCTCCAAGGCTCTCTTGCAGTAAAATGCGGTGCTTAAGCTTTTCGGAAGATTGGGAGGTGTTTAAACTTTCTATTGCCTGAATCTCAAACTGGAGGTAGGCTTCTGGCGAATTATTTAAATAGGATAACTGACCCTCTAAAGTAAGTTTTGCATTAGGTAGGCCAATGGAGCAATGATGAGAAACTGGGCTAAATGGCTGGAAGAGGAGTTTATCATCAATATTGAAATCTTTGCTATTAAGTGCCGGGGTGAAATCGCATTTGAAAAGCTTGGAGGCCGCGGCATTAATATATACGAGCTGACCTTCTTTTGAAAAGAGGAGGCCCGGATTTTGAGCATGCCGTAAACTTTGTTCCCAAAGGCTATTCTCATGCTTCATGAGCCAATGAAGATGCGCTATTGACGTTCCCGATAATCGTTCAGTTAAACCAGCTTTTAAGTCCCTAAATACCTTTATAGCGCGATTTTGAAGCTCTTTGGATTGCTGCTGCCAAAGGCTATCCATAATCCAAACCTTAGACCCTGCATCCAAGTGGGCTATATTAAAGCTGTCCATTTGATCGGCACGAATACTTCTAAATTGAGTATCACTTTGGTCCCCGTCTATGCCGAACAGATAGTGCACTTTAATTCAGTTTTTAATTAAGTTTCCGGGAAAGTATTCCTCCAGTAATTCCAACTTGAGGGGCTTATTAAGAAAACATACAATACCGTCGTAATCGTGAGCTTTACGCTGGTCCTTTTCATCGATGGAGGAGGTGAGGATGGCAATATTGACATTTAGGCTTTTGAGCCGTTCATGACATTCTTCTAAAAACTCCCAGCCATTCATAATGGGCATATTTAAATCGAGAAGGATAAACAAAGGCGCCTGATCCATTTCCAAGCCTTCCACTTTGGCTAAAGCCTCTTGGCCATTGGTGAATTCTAATACCTGAAAGTCAGGGTGACCTTTAGCCATTTTCTTCCTGATTAGAATTCGGGCGATGGGATCATCATCAATAATCCAATATTGTTTGGCCGGCATTTTTACGGGTAATTCCTTCGAAAATACAAAAAGCCATAGTAGAGGACTAAAAAAAAAGCCCCAAATGGGGCTTTAAAATGTTTATTTTAGGGTAAGCTTCTTGCGAAGGTCTTCAACGTAGGTCCGAAAGCGTTTATCCGTTTCGGTAAGGTTATTAACGGTTCGACAGGCATGTAAAACCGTTGCATGGTCCTTATTGCCACATTGAGCGCCAATGCTCGCCAAGGAGTTTTTCGTTAACTGCTTCGAAAAGTACATCGCTAATTGACGAGCTTGTACAATTTCACGCTTACGAGTTTTAGACTTTAAAAGCTCAATAGGCATATCGAAATAATCACAAACCACTTTTTGGATATAATCGATGCTAATTTCGCGTGTGGTGTTTTTAACAAACTTGTCAATCATTTGCTTGGCAAGTTCAACCGTAATCTTCTTTTTATTGAGTGAAGATTGTGCCAGCAAGGAAATCAGTGCGCCCTCAAGCTCGCGTACATTGGAATTAATACTGTAAGCGAGGTATTCGATTACATCGGCCGGCATTTCTACTCCATCGTTATACAACTTCTGGTTTAAGATGGCGATTCGAGTTTCTAAATCTGGAACTTGTAAATCAGCGCTCAAACCCCATTTAAAGCGGGAGAGTAGGCGTTGCTCCATCCCTTGCAAGTCAACCGGAGCCCGGTCCGAGGTTAAAATTACCTGCTTACCATTTTGATGCAAGTGATTGAAGATTTCGAAAAAGGCATCCTGTGTTTTCTCTTTACCGGCGAAGGAGTGAACATCATCTACCACTAAAATGTCAATGAGCTGATAGAAATGTAAAAAGTCGTTTTTGTTGTTGGTTCGAATGGCTTCAACGAATTGCTGTTGAAACTTCTCTGCACTTACGTAAAGGACGGTTTTTTCAGGATATCGATCTTTAATCTCAATGCCAATGGCATGCGCCAAATGGGTTTTCCCTAAGCCATTACCTCCATAAAGTAATAATGGATTAAAGGAGGTGCCTCCCGGTTTTTTAGCTACTGCAAAACCAGCCGAACGCGCTAGTCGATTGCAGTCTCCTTCAACAAAATTATCGAAGGTGTAGTTAGGGTTTAGTTGGGATTCCACATGCACCTTGCGTAAACCCGGAATTATAAATGGGTTTTTAACCCCATTTTCTCCAAGTTCCATCGGCATGTTTACCTTTGGATTTTTGATTGAGCCTCTGTTGCTTGATGGAATTTTTACGGTGTAAGGTTTGCTATTGCCGTAGGTGTTTTCCATTACGATGCTGTACACCAATTTAGCATCATCTCCAAGTTCCCTGGTAATTGCACTTTTAAGCAGCTTGATGTAATTTTCTTCTAACCATTCGTAGAAGAACTTACTAGGAACCTGAATACTCAAGACATTGTCCTTGAGTTTTAAAGGCTTGATCGGCAAAAACCACGTTTTGTAGCTCTGGGGAGCGATGTTGTCCTTGATATAGGACAAACAATTATCCCAAACTGTCTTTGCAGTCAGCTCCATGCTTTGAATAAATTTGCTTTGCGTTTAGTTAAAATGAGGGCCCTCCGAAGTCAAAATTGCGCTTGAAAACCCGCCCCTCTTATCAGTGACAAATGTGTGCAGAAAAAAGTGATAAAAAAAATCAAATTGGTATTGCGTTATACCTTTTTTTATGCGACTTTAAGAGAGCGTTAATCGCTCTGTATCCCGCATTCTACCGTAGAAGTAGACTAATATTCAGTACTTAAGAGATTATGTTTGTTAACTCAATGTCAACTCGAGTTCGGTACGCCGAAACCGATCAAATGGGAGTGGTTTACTACGGAAATTATCCTCAATTTTTTGAGATTGGAAGGGTAGAAGCCTTGCGCTCAATAGGTTTAAGCTATAAAGAAATGGAGGCTAGGGGAATTATGCTGCCCGTTTTAAAACTGGAGGTGAAGTATATCGCCCCAGCAACCTATGATGATCTGATTGAAATCCGAACCGAAATTCGCGAATTACCTTCCACCCGAATAACCTTTCATCACGAAATTAGAAATGATGCGGGTAAACTTTTAACCATTGGAATGGTGCAATTGGTGTTTGTAAGTATCGAGAGCAAAAGACCCGTTGCTGCGCCTGATTATTTCATGGAATTAATGCAGCCCTATTTTGAGGAGAAAGAACCAAGCTAGAAGTTTTATTTTCTTGGAAAGGAGCTGAGAACTGAAGCTCGGAGGTGGCAGACTATCCTAGCCAAAGGTATTTGATCAAAAAAAAAGCCGGATTGATCAAAATCAGTCCGACTTTTAAATTTTTTAAGAACAGCTTATTCTAATGGCAGGCTAGTAAGCACACTATTGATGTATTCGTATTTGTAGGTGTCGGCATTCTGACACCAGATAATCGTAATAAAGGCGGGCGTAAATTCGTAATCCGGTTCAAAGGCTCCTTCAATATCTGAATCAGGCTTCGGAAAATAGTGGCGAATAGGCGTGGTGGAAGTTCCGATTACATCACCATTGCTAAAGCTTTCCCCAAATGGAGTGTACTCCGTAAAAGGGAATCCCCATGCAGATTCATCATTAAAGTTTTTAACTAAAACGTGCTGATGGTAAAAGATATCGCCTTTACTAGTAAGCGTTTTGGAGGTATCAATATTTGGCACTTCGTAATCCCAATAAGAAAGGTCATTGTTATTGGTAACTACCCCTTGAGCAGGATTCACATTTAAATTAATCCCGGCCGTCGGATAATTTGCTGCCTTGGCATTCACTAACATATAGGTAGCTACCCTAAAGCCTTTATTAACGGTATCCCTCCAAAATTTAACCTTACTATCTACTACCCAAGCACTATCCGTAATAGTCACTTTGTGGTTTACTGAAGCTACCGGTTTTTTGTCCATCGAACTTTCCACTGCCATGCTGAGACTTGGTAAATCTACCGTTGCATCATTTAGGTAAAAGGAAGGAGGTGCTTGTAAAGGCTGATTAAAGGTGATGCTATCGGCAATAGCTGAATAGAAGGCATTATTACCATCATTAACTACATTAACATAGTTCAAGTTTTCGGCGTATGCATCATCTAAAATCAACATTGGGATTTGGGTGGTGTATCCCGACATTGGTAAATATGAAGTGAAGATGATTGAGTTCCGAACCTGAGGTAAAGCCAGGCCATCAGTGGGGTAAGAGCTGGTGGTAACCACAGGGTCATCCTCACATGATGCGAGGGTTAAAACACTCAATGCAATAAGCGCGAATCGTTTCATAGCTGTTAATTTCGAGGCAAATTTACTCTTTAAAAACGCCAATTTACAAGAGTCTATTGGCTTAGATGTGTAAAGGCGTAAATTATTCTACTATTTATGAATCGATTTTGTGGCCCTTAAGGTTGGGTAGCAGGGTGATAATCAAGGTAAATTGGCAGATGATCACTAAAGCCTGTTGTGAAAAACCGGCCCTTAAAGGCTCTTTTAGGTTTATATCCTGGAAATTTTGTTTCCTCCTCTAATAGAAAATCAGCACGAAATACTTGCGCCTTTGCTAATTTGGAACGTGAATCCCTTCGTATGAGAATCTGATCAAGGTATTCCCAATTACCTTGAAAGCGATGACTGCCCAAAGCGGGGTTTAAGCTCTTCATTAAATTTTCGAAGCCTATATTCTCTAAACTATCGCAGAGGTAGCTTAAGCTTTTATCGCCGGGACCATCGTTAAAGTCACCCATGATGAGAATCGGGTCCTGATTAATTAAAGCGATGGAATCGCAAAAACGACCTAAAATCCGAGCGGCTTGCAAGCGCTTTGGTTCTGAGGCTGCTTGGCCTCCATAGCGGCTTGGCCAGTGACAAATGATGACTTGCAAATAAGTGCCGGCTTTGGTTTTAAACTTCGCGTAAAGCATATCTCTACTGCGATACTCCTTTTCTTTGGGCCAAACGAAGGGAATTTTCTTAGAATCTATCAGCCTTAATAAATCTCGACGATAAAGAATAGCCACGTCAATCCCTCTGCGATCTGGAGAATCGTAATGAACCCATTGATAGTCTAGCTTTCGAAGCGGGCTTTTTAATCGAAGGTCTTCCAGTACCTCTTGGCATTCAACCTCTGCCAAACCCATCAATGCAGGGCTTTGAAAAGAACTATCACTAAGGTTAATCAAGACCTTAGCTAAGCGATTTATTCGCTCATAGTAGCTCCCAAAATGCCACTGGTAATCTCCCTCCGGGGTGAAGCTTTGATCTGGATTTCCATTTAGGCTATCAACCGAAGGATGAAAGAGGTTCTCCACATTATAAAACCCAATCCTAATTTGCGCTTTTGCAGGCGTAGCGCATACTAAGAGGATTAATGCTATTAAAAGGAGATCAGGTTTTGGCGAAATATTTTTTGTGATGAGCTTACAATTTGAAGGTTTTCGTGCCCCTTGTAAAAGGCGATAGATTCTTGCTCTCCTAAGGATAAAAAACCGCCGGGGTTTAAATGTCTTACCAAGCGAGCTAGGGGCAAGTGTTGAAACTGGGACTGGAAATAAATTAGAAGATTTCGGCAGAGAATAAGGTCATACTTTTTTCCAAGTTCACTTTGGGTGATATCAAAATGAAGCCGTTCCACATTTGCGAATAGGTTTTCATCAAAATAGCATAGGGAAGAGGTACTTTGATAGTAATCATATAAGTTACTTTTTCCACCACCCATGCGATAGTTTAATTCCGCTTCTTTAATACGCGTTTTAGATATCGAAGGCCTTTGGCTAGCCCTTAAGGCCGATTCCGAAAGATCACTCAAGGTGATTTCGGTCTTATCTAATAGGGATTCTTCTTTAAGCATTATACATAATGCCGCAAGTTCTTCTCCTTTGCTTCCGCCGACAATAAGAATCTTTATTTGTTCCTGCTTCCTCAAAAGGGGAAGTACCAATTCTCTTAGTTTCTTCCAGCCTTTAGGTTCCCGAAAAATATCGGTCACTTGCACGGTAAAGCGGTCAAGGAACTTTTCGTAATACTTATGATCACTGCTCAAGAGAAGCATTAAGGTATAAAGGTCGTTTACCTGAAATTGATCCATAACCTTAAGCAAGCGACGCATAAGAGAGGAGCGATTGTACCATTTAAGCTGCAGACCATAGCGATCCTCCACTAACTCTACAAAATCGCGATAGCTCTTTTCAGGAATAACCTGACTAAACTTCACTTTACTCTCCATACCTTGCGAAGGTAATGTAAGCCTGGCATTGAATGAAGTCCACCTTCAGAATAAAAATATTTTTAAGCATTTATTTTCTCAGCCTCACTGGAGCTCAGGCACAGTGTGAACTCATAAGTGACTCATGGGCAAATGCTGGGAGGTGGTTTAAAAAGGATACCTATCAACAAGAAGATGCTTGGTATTGGCTGGCAGGCGGCGCAACAATTAGTTTAGCCTTTTATTATGATTTACCCCTTCAACAGGGATTGCGAATAACTTCTTCGGATTTACAAAGTTCTTTATCCTCGGGTTTCGAACCGATGGGAAATCCCATCTACATGGGTTCTGCGGGATTAGCCGCCTACTTGGGGGGATGTATTAGTGGCAACGAAGAATTAAAAGGAGTGAGCTCGGCAGCTTTGCAAAGTATGCTTACTAGTGGTCTGGTAGTTCTAAGTTTGAAAATGGCCTTTCATCGGGTTCGACCCGAAGAGCAAGAGCTTGCCGATCCATACCGGTTTTATGGTCCCTCCTTACAACGGGATCGGCTTTCCTTTCCTTCTGGCCATAGCGCTATTGCTTTCTCGGCTGCCGCATCCATTTCAGAATACTATGGCAACCCTTGGTATGTGGCCGTGCCACTTTATTCTTTGGCGGGATTAACCGCTTGGCAAAGAGTGTTTGATCAAAAGCATTGGCCTTCAGATGTGATTACCGGAGCCGTAATTGGCGTTTTTATTGGCCGTAAAATTGCCACTTGGCAACGAGAGCAAAACCCTTCGGTAAGCTTAAACCTGGCACTACTTCCAGGTGGAGCCCTGGGATTAGGCGCACGAATTCCTATAAACTGATTTGAATGATGAAGGCTCGTTTAAAGGGCCCTTCGATACTAAGCACATAAGTACCCGGAGGCAAGCCATTTAAAGCTAGCTGCAAACCACCTTTACGCAGGCTTTCCTCGCTAATCACCCCTTGTTTTACGGCTTCACCAGTTTGATTGTACAGCGCATAATTTTCGCCAATAAAATATCTCGGTTTTTGAAAAACCAAGTCAAGGGTATCTTTACTGCTTAAACGGGAATGTTTTAATTCGTAAGCTTCTGGTATCAATTGATTAAATCGGTTTAGGAATAAGGAAACATCTACCTTCCTTAGGCTTTGTGGGGCATTGGGGCTTTTTTCTTGAGCCATATATAATTGCCGCCCCCTCAAGGCCAAAGCCTCCTTTTGCGAAAAAGCTTTTAAGCGGTAGGAATACAAATCCGTTTGGTGGGTATGACGCCAGTTTTCCACATACCAAATCTTACTGTAGCCCAACAGGAATAAATCATTACCATTAGGTCCTAAGCTTGCTCCGCTTACCCAGTTAAAATGTTTTAAGCCCACATTGGTTTTAAACTCTTTAATCAGCTTGGCATCTTGTTTTTTAGTTTCAGTACTAAGACCATAAACTTTAACCAATCCATCGAAAGGCTTTGTGCGATTCTTGGTAAAAAGGAATAGGGAATCCCGTTCTACAATCATGGCTTCTAAATCGTAATACTGTCGTTCTTCGGCGGCCGGAAATTCACTTTGTTCCGGGTATTGAAAAGGAATACTGCCTTTGAGGGACCAGGTTTGAGCGCTCTGAAGTTTGGAAATGTCTAAAACAAATATTTCAAGATCGGTTCGCTTATTGGCATTATTGCCAAAATCTCCAATGTACAGTAGTCCATCAGCGTAAGCAACTGACTCCCAGTCCCGATTAGGAATGCCGATAAGGGCAATAGTTTGCTGTACCTGACCTAAGGTGTCGATTAAGAACAACTCCGCCTCATTTCCACCATCATTGATCAAAACGAAAGTAGTATCGTCAATGAGAGTCATCCCACTGCATTCCTTTAAGTCACCTGGCAATGGGCTTACTAAGGTGTCGGGTAAACTTTGGCCTAGTCCTAGCAAGGGCTGAAGAAACAGATATAACTGAACTAAGATATTGCGTAACATCACTGATTTTTAAAGAGTAAGCAGCCATCGCCGTAGCTCAGAAACCGAAATTCATTTTGAAGGGCATAGTCGTATACCTTTTTCCATTCATCCTCAATTAAGGAGGCCACAAGCAGCATTAAAGTACTTTTAGGCTGATGAAAGTTGGTGATCAAGGCGGAAATTAAGCGATGCTTATATCCAGGGGCGATGATGATTTGCGTTTTAAAGGGCAACCAGTCGACTTTCTTTTCGTCCAATAGCTTCTCCAAAACACTAATGGCTTTAAGTGGTTCCAGGGCTAGGTCTTGATTTTCGAAGGCTAGCCATTGCGGAATAACGATCTCCGTATCAATTGCCAGCTTTTTATGGTAATAAAGGCAGCCTAACCAATAAATGCTTTCTAAGGCTCTTAATGAGGTGGTGCCAACCGGGATAATGGGGCGTTTATTTTGGAGGGCTTTCTTAAGCTTTAAGAGGAATTCTCGGTCTAAAAAGGATTCTTCGGCATGCATCTCGTGCTCGGCCACCGAGGTGCTCACCGGTTTAAAGGTGCCTGCGCCAACGTGAAGGGTTAAGAAGTTGATATCCATGCCCTTTTGACGCATCTTAGCAAAAATCTTCTCATTAAAATGTAGGCCCGCTGTTGGCGCTGCTACCGAACCAGCTCTGCGCGCATAGGTCGTTTGGTAGGTCGTTTTATCGGCCAACTCGGCCTTGCGCTTGATATAAGGGGGAAGCGGCGTTTTTCCCGCTAAATCCAAAACCTCACTAAAGCTAATATCGGCATCCCAGCTTAAGCTGATTTCAAATTCACTATCGATGCGATTCCCTTTCTCGGCCACCAAGTTTAGGGGCCCAAGCTTCATTTGTAAAGGGTGGTTCTTCCATTTTCGGGCGCCCCCCACTAAACAACGATACTTAATGGACTTCTTTGCTAGCATCGCTTCCTCTATGCTCTTAAAGCCAATAGGTTCTAGGCAAAATACCTCAATAATGCTTTGTTCGTTCTTAGGAAACAAGAGCCGCGCTTGAACCACCTTGGTTTCGTTAAAAACAAGCCAGCTGTTTGCGGGTAAATAATCGTCGATATTCTTGTACTTCGATTGCTCGATCTGCCCCTTGCGGTACACCAATAACTGCGATTCACCGCGAGGCAGGGGATAAGCGGCAATTCTATCTTCTGGAAGTGAATAGTTAAAAGTCTCGATATCTAAGGAACGATGGTCCACGCTTTAATTTTTAGCAAAAATAGAAATACAGGCTGCTCCAAGCGCTTATTTAATAATATTGTCTTGTGAAACGAATAGCGGTTTCGGTAACGAATGACTTAAGCAGCGACCAAAGGGTGCAGCGTAGTATTTCTGTACTTCGCAAGTTGGGATATGAAGTTAACTTTATAGGTCGAATACTACCTGAAAGTAAAGAATTTAACCCCGACTATCGAACGCGTCGCTTTAAATTGTTTTTCCGTAAAGGTTTCCTGTTTTATGCACAGTATAACCTCCGATTGTTTTTTTATCTACTAGTTCAAAAACGGTATTCCATTTATTGGAGTAACGACCTTGATAGCTTGCTTCCGAATTACTTAATCGCCAAATTAAAGGGAAGCCCCCTGATCTATGATTCGCATGAGTATTTCTGTGGCGTTCCGGAAATTCAGAATAGGCCTTTAGTTAAAAAGGTGTGGAAGAGCATTGAAGCTTGGATCTTCCCTAATTTGAAGTATTGTATCACGGTTAATGATAGCATTGCCGACCTCTACCAGCAAGATTATCAAATTAGACCGCGAGTGATGCGCAATATCAGCGATTCCTTTATTCCTTGTAATCCGCGAAGCAGGGCTGAATTGGGATTGCCCGAACAAGCCTATTTGGTTATCAACCAAGGAGCGGGTATTAATGTAGATCGAGGAATGGAAGAGTTTATGGATGCCATGGTATTAATGCCAAAGGATGTCCATTTACTGGTGATAGGCAAAGGGGATGTATTGCCATTATTAAAAGTGAAAGCAAAGGATTTAAAATTATCGGAAAGGGTGCATTTCGTAGAGCCCAAACCTTATCAGGAGCTGCTAGAATATACAATGGCGGCAGATTTAGGTATTTCCTTGGATAAGGACACGAATCTAAATTATCGCTTTAGTTTGCCTAATAAGGTTTTCGATTACATCAAATGTGGCATCCCCATTTTAAGCAGTAGGGTGATAGAGGTGAAAAACTTGGTGGAAGAAAATGGCGTCGGCCTTACCACAACACATGATCCCCAATCCATCCAAACCCATTTGCAGCAGTTACGAGCTTTAGGGAAGCCACACTTTAAGGAGGCCCTAGAGGCAGCATCGAAAAAGTATAACTGGGAACAAGAACAAAAGGTGATTAAGGATTTAATCGCGCAAATCGAGCAATAATAGGCGGTGTAGCCGAAATAGATCAAAACGCCACAAACTTGGAGTGGCCGACTCTAAGCTCTTGCGTAAGCTCGGCTCAATTGTATTTAGAGTTTTGAAAACCAGTGTCTTAAGACCAAAATTGTTTAGCCGCTCTTTCAAACGAAGAAGCCTAAAGTGCTTTCGGTCCTCGGGACGATTTTTTTCAATCCACAATAAAGACTCCATAGCTTCCTCGGTTTTGGCCATAAAGCTGAGATTACGGTCGTCGGCCTTATGGAGTTGCGGGTTTTTAATGTGGAGAATACCTATTTGAGCGGACCTTAAATCGAAACCAAATAAATTATCTTCGTAGCCATAGGTCCGCAGTCCCTCTTCAAACCGAACCCGTTTAAAGATGGAACGATCGGCCAAAAAACAATTGGTTTGAAAGGATTCATAAGGCTGAGCCTTGCGTTCTTCCAAAGCTTTTACCTCTCTTTTTTGGGCAAAGAGGTGACGGAGTTCACAGCCCGGTAAGGGTTCTGGGTTTAAAAAACGGCCTCCTACCACTACGGTGTTAGCCTTGCGTACCCGGAAATAGTCGCTTACAAAATGAGGAGTATCTACCCGATTATCGCCATCTATCATTAAAATATACTCACCTAAAGCCTTTGCTGCTAAATGGTTACGCCCAGCAGATCGGCCTCGGTTTTGATCGCTCATCTCGAGGAAAACCTCTGGGAAATCACCTAATTCTTTGCGTAGCTGCTTTTGCCATACAGGGCCAGAGCCATCATCATAAACCAAGAGCTCGAAATTGATATCTAAAGCCCGGGCTTGTTCCAATAAGTCTTGTACTAGTTTTAAAGGGGAGAAGCAGTAAACCAATATGGCAATACTGAGCTCCATTAAAGGCTGTTCTGTACGGTGTTAAAAACCTTACCAGACTCACACTTCAGGGTTTCGTGTGGGAATTTCAATATCAATGAATAATCATGGGTAGCCATTAAGATTGCCCTACCGCTATTCGAAATCTGCTCTAATAAAATCATTATTTCTTCTGAGGTAGATGGGTCTAAGTTTCCGGTAGGCTCATCCGCCAAGATTAACTGCGGGTCGTTGAGGAGAGCTCTGGCAATAGCGACCCTTTGCTGTTCTCCTCCCGAAAGCTGATGAGGCATTTTATGCTCCTTTTGCTCCATGCCCACTTTACTCAAAACCTCGGCAATTTTCTTTTCCATTTCTTTTTTCGACTTCCAGCCGGTGGCCTGTAAAACGAAGCGTAAATTTTGATGCACAGAACGATCGGTAAGGAGCTGGAAATCTTGAAAAACAATGCCTAAACTTCTCCGTAAGTCTGTAATATCCTTTTCCTTGAGCTTATCGAGTTTAATCCCACAAACTTCACCGGTGCCCGATTGTAAATTTAAATCGCCATAAAGCGTTTTCAGTAAACTCGACTTTCCACTACCGGTTGAGCCAATGAGGTATTGAAAATCACCCTGATTGATTTGTAAATCGACATCATCCAAAATAAGCTGTTTGCCTTGATGAATGCTGGCTTTGGTTAAACGTAAAATTGGGTTTCCACTCATAGTTAATTCCAAAAATAGTACAAGCCTTGCAGTGGTTTACGATGGACTTCAATAATAATTAACAGGACGCGTTAAAAACTTATTAGTCCCCTAAAATAGCTGCCTCTTAAATACCCCTACTTTAGAACATTGGATAAACTAAAGCTAATATGCACATTTTCAAGGCATTAAGATGGGTATTTGTCCTCGTGCTCTTCAGCTCGATTACACTAAATGCACAGGTTAATCAACACCTTAATCAAGGAGAAGACGACTACGAGCTAGCCGTGGAGCTCCTCGAGAAGCAGCAGTATGGCAATGCCCAGCAAATTTTTGATCGTATTGTTGAAGACCCCCGTTACGATGATGAAAAAAGGATGAATGCGCGCTACTTTGCGGCTTACTGTGCTATTGAGCTGTATCACGGCGATATAGAAGAACGGGTAACCGAGTTCGCGAACATCCATGAAACCAGTCCTTTACAAAACAGATTATGGTTGCGCTATGCTAATAATCTTTTCAGCTTAAAGCGCTATCGCCAATCATTACCCTATTACGAGCGGGTAGATCCTTACGGTTTAAACCAAGTGCAAAAGGGCGAGTATCAGTTTAAATGGGCCTATGCCCTAATGCAAAATGAGCAATCTCAAGATGCGCTCAATTTGTTTTTAAAGTTAAAGGACGGTAAATCGGCCTACGCTAGTTCCGCTCGCTATTACTATGCACACTTACTGTATGTGGATAGCAATTATGCCGAGTCGTTAAAAAACTTTCTGCCCCTGCAGGAGGACCCCAATTTCGGGCCAATGGTTCCTTATTACCTAGCGCATATCTACTATCAGCTTGAGGATTACAATAAATTAGTAGCCATCGGAGAGGAGTTAATCGCAACGGCTAGTCCTGGTCGAGCTCCCGAAATTGCTAAGCTTTTATCTGACGCCTTTTTTAGTCGTAAAGACTACGCCAACACCCTAAAGTACTTGGAGCTTTATCAGGATAAAGGCGGACGCATGCGCCTGCGGGATCACTACCAGGCCGGCTATTCGTATCATCAAGAAAAGCGCTATCCCGAAGCCATTCGATCTTTAAATAAAATCACGGCCGGTCCGGATGAATTACGTCAGAATGCCTACTACCACCTAGGAGATGCCTACCTAAAAGTGGGGGAGAAAAATCAATCTATGGTAGCTTTTAAAGCAGCCGCTGATATTGATTATAATTTTGGTATACAGGAAGATGCCTACTTTAACTATGCTAAACTTAGCTACGAGCTGGCCAGCCCATTTAAGGATGCCATTGGCGTTTTAAAAGACTTCCTGCGAAAATACCCACACTCTCCACACCGCAAGGATATTAATGCTTATTTGGCCAATATTTACATCACTACCAAGGATTACGACCGTGCCATGAAGGCCATTCAGGAAGTTGGCATGAACAGTCCTGAAATGCGCTCCATCTATCAGCAAATTGCTTTTTATCGGGCCACCGAAATGTTTAATTCCCTAAAATTTGCTGCAGCACTAGAGAAGTATCGCGAAAGCCAGTCTTACCCCGAAAATAAGGACTTAGCAAACCTCGCTCAATATTGGATTGGGGAATGCCAGTACCGATTACGCGATTATGAGGGGGCTCGAAAGTCCTTCATCGCTTTCCGGAAAGGAAAGGGCGCGGCAGCGCAAACGGTGTATAACCGCTCTTATTACCATACCGCTTATTGTGCTTATAAGGTCTTAGACTTTAAAGCTGCTGCTGATGATTTCCGGGTCTTTGTGCGCGACGCGGCTTCGGATGATCCTCGCAAATCGGATGCCTACCTTAGGCTAGGTGATGCTTACCTATTAACTGGGGGCTATTTATTGGCTTCAGATTTTTACCAAAAGGCGATTCAGATGAACAGCGTGGAGTCGGCCTATGCCTATTTCCAAAGAGCGGTATGCCTTGGCTTAGATGGTAAAACCGAAGCCAAGATTCAGGAATTAAAAACACTCCTGGCTAAACACAGTCGTTCCGCTTATTCGGAAAAAGCCCAATTCGAACTGGGCTTAACCTACCTTCAAAAAGACGATTATCAGAACAGCCTTGCAGTATTTCAAGAGTTTCGTTCCAATTACCCCAATAGCGATCGCCTTTTGGAAGTGCGCCTTAAAGAAGGGCTTATTTACAGTAACCGAGATCAAAATGAAAAAGCCATCGCCGTATTTAAAGCGGTAGTAAAGGAATATCCAGAGACACAAGAAGCTTACGAAGCCATTCGACTTGCGGAGATTGCTTACAAACGGGAGCGCCGTATTAATGATTACCTGGATTGGGTAGCGGATATTGATTTTATCGACATTAAGGAGTCGGCTTTGGACTCTACCGCCTACAGCGCCGCATTCGATATCTATGCTGATGGAAAGTATGACGAGGCCTATCGGGCTTTAGACACCTACCTGAGTCGCTTCCCTAAAGGGGTGTTTCGCGAGCAAGCCAGCTTTTTAGCAGCAGATGCAGCTTTAAGAGAAGGCATGTCGGCCGAAGCATACACCTTATTCGAAGGCTTAGAGCATAGTGCGAACCGCGAGTATAAATTGGCCGCTTTACCCTATTTAGCCGAAAAGGACTTCTTAGATAGTAATTACGCCCTGGCTCGTGAACGCTATCAGCGTTACCTCTTGATTGCGGAGAGCAAGGACCAAAGCACGGTTGCCCGACTAGGAGTCCTTAGAGCTTCGGAGCGATTGGGTGATGACGATGGTATATTAGAACATTCGGCGGCTCTGTTAAGCATGGGTGGTTTGGATAAGAATCTTTTAACCGAAGCGCGCAAGTACCGGGCTTTTACCTATTTCCGAAGAGAGGCGTTTTCGGAGAGCTATGCCTTATTTGCCGTGGTTAAGGATGCATCGGCGGGGGAGCAAAAAGCAGAGGCCTATTACCATATGGCTTTAATTAAGAATAAGGCCGAGGCCTATGATAGCTCCAATGCTCTTATCCAAGAAATGATTGAGGCTTTGCCTTCTTACCGAGAGTGGAAAATGAAGGCGCTGCTTTTAATGGCCGAAAACTTCTGGAAGCTCGACGATATCTTCCAAGCGAATTACATCATTGATTTTGTGATAGAATCCGAAGAATCGACCGAATTGGTAGAAAAGGCCAAGGCTTTGAAAACCGAGATTCAGGAGGCGGAGGCTAGAGCATTGGCCGAGAAAGAAGCTTTATTAAAGAAACAATCAGCGCCTGTAACCTTAGATGATGAAGGCGATTTACAGTTTTTAGATTTTCAGGGAACCGATGAGCCCCTGGAGGAACCTGAAGTAATTGAGAAATAATATGCGAAACTCAGGAATAGTATTTGGCCTAGTACTCAGTTTTAGTGCTTTTGCCCAACCCGATAATCTGGGGTCCCTAGAGCTTAAGGTTACCGATCGCTATAAAGCTCAAGTAAAGGATGCTCGTAAAATATTGGAGCAACCTAAATATGAAGATAGTATTAACCAAAAACTTGAGGTTCAGTACCGAATCGATAGTCGACCCTTGTCGGTGCGGATGCGTCCGGAGCCACTAAGTCCCGCCAGAATAGGTCCTATCGAGGTGCCTCAGCTATACCGAGCTTATATTCGTGGAGCCTATGGCGCCTACAATACAGGTTTGGCAGAAGTGTTTTACAATAGCAAGCGGAGCTCTAAAAGCAGCTATGGATTTAGTGCCCGTCACCTCTCTACCCAAACGGGTGTTTCTAATTTGCTTTATGAGGATAATGCCTTTTCACGGAATCACATTGGGGCCTATTTCAACCGTTTTTTCCCTAAATATACTTGGCGCCTTTCGGCAGATGTAGATTTAGATAAATACAGTTATTATGGTCGTCCGATTTTAGATTTCCTCCCTGGCGATGATAGCCTCGAATTAGGGGAAGCGCCCTACAACTGGTACCGGAGCTTCGGATTTGAAACCAGCTTAATAGAAGCCCGTGAAAAGGAATTGGGCTGGATGCAACGTTTGGATTTAGGCTACCGCTACTTTTTAGATAATTATCGGTCTATGGAGCACGATGTGCGCTTGGGCTCCGATTGGATCTTACCCGCTGGCGAGCAAAAGTTAAACCTCGAGTTTAATGCCGCTTATTTTAATACAAGCTACGATAGCCTTTACACTGGGGCAGATAGCAGTAATATATTCAATCAGAGCTTCATGCAAGTGCAAATGAAGCCTTACATCCGAGTAGACCGTGATGAATATGCTCTCGACTTTGGATTAAACCTTTATTTCCTTGGTCATCAGGACAGCCGTGATGTTGATGACCAAGGTGGGGCGTATTTCTTTCCAGAATTGATTCTGCGCTATCGGGCGGTGCCAGATGTGTTGAGCGTAGTAGGGGGGATAACTGGTTTGTTGGAGCGGAATAATTACCGCGAATTAAGTCGTAGAAGTCCCTTTATTACTCCCGGTCAAAATACCATTCCCAGTCGTACTATTAAGGCCTTTATCGCTATGGAGGGCCTTTTAAGCCGTACCTTATCCTTTCGCTTAGAAGGGGGATATGCCAACCGTCGATCAGATGCGTTTTTATACCGCAATCCCTTCTTTTATCAGGATAGCATGACCTACGGCTTAGAGGTAATTTATCAAGACCTAAATGAATTATATGCTAAGGGAAGCCTTAGTTATAACTGGGAAGAGAAATTGTTGATTTCGGCCTCGGCGATTGCTCGTGATTTTGATCTCGATCAAGGAGAGCTTCCGCTTTACCGTCCCTATTTTGAGGCGAATTTAGAAGGAAGTTATACCTACCGTAAGAAGGTAGGAATGGGCCTGCTCCTAAATTATGTAGGATCTCGGCATGCCTTTCATCAAATTCAAAACCCGGATTTACCGGCCATGTTGGAGCCTTACCTTGATTTAGGCCTTAAGTTAGACTATTACTACAATTCTCGAATTGGGGCTTTCATCAATTTTAGTAACCTCCTCAATAGCGATTACGACCTCTATTTAGGCTATAAGGCTCAAGGGATTAATGCCATGTTCGGCTTCACCTATCGCTTCTAAGCGATAATTAAGAATTTGCATTGTAGCTTTGCTGGCCTATGAATGAAACATCCTCGGTTTATAAGCAAAAACTTCATATTCGCTGGAGTGATTTAGATCCAAATGGACATGTTCGCCATTCGGTTTATTACGACTTTGCCGCACAGTTGAGAACGGAACTATTTATACAGCGAGGCATTACCGTTTCGGATATGGCCAAAGCTGGGTTTGGACCGATACTCTTTGAAGATAAGGCGAGTTTTCGGCGGGAGCTGCACTTTGGCGACGACCTTATCATGACCGGCGCTTTGAAGGCTGTACGTGAAGACTACGGCCGATTTGTGTTTCTTCATGAAATTTGGCGAGGGGAAACCCTCTGTGCTACGGTGGAAGTACTAGGGGCGTTTATTGATCTTAAAGCGCGTAAATTAACGGTACCACCTAAGGATTTTATTGATAAGCTTAGTAACTTTCCGCGTCACGCAGAATTTAACTGGCTGCCTAAGGATTAGAAAACAACAACTATGAAATTACTCGAAGGGAAAGTAGCGCTCATTACTGGCGCCTCTAAAGGAATTGGCAAAGGTATTGCCGAAGTGTTCGCCGCTCAAGGCTGTCAAGTAGCATTTACCTATCTATCATCCGCTGCCCAAGCCGAAGAAGTAGAGAAGGAATTAAGCGCACATGGCGCTCAGGCCAAAGCTTATCGCTCCGATGCATCCGATTTCGATGCGGCCCAGCAATTGGTGGAGGATGTTTTAAAAGACTTTGGCACCATCGATGTACTGATTAATAATGCGGGAATCACGAAGGATACTTTATTAATGCGCATGTCGGAAGACGATTTTGATAAAGTAGTTCAAATTAACCTTAAGTCCATTTTCAACCTCACTAAAGCGGTACAAAGAACCATGCTTAAGGCTCGCTCGGGTTCTATCATCAATATGAGTTCCGTAGTTGGAATTAAAGGAAATGCCGGTCAAGCAAACTACGCTGCATCCAAAGCGGGGATTATTGGTTTTACTAAATCAATTGCCCTCGAATTAGGCTCTCGAAATATTCGTTGCAATGCAATTGCCCCTGGTTTTATTGAGACCGAAATGACCGATAAACTAGACGAGAAAACAGTTCAAGGCTGGCGCGATGCAATTCCACTCAAGAGAGGGGGCAGTCCCGCTGATGTGGCGAATGCATGTTTATTTCTAGCTTCAGATTTAAGCGCTTATATCACCGGGCAAACCTTGCAGGTTGATGGTGGGATGTTGACCTAAGGTCCGCATCTAAATGATTGAAATTCAATTTACTTACTCCGCCTGGTACTTTCTCCCTTTTAGCTTAATAGTAGGCTTAATTCTGTATGTCTATTACTTTAGGAATTCGGATTTTAAGTCAAGCTCGGCCTGGATCTTAGCGATTTTAAGGTTCTTAGGTTTCGCTTTGTTGTTTTTGCTCTTGCTTAAACCACAATGGGTGAACACCGAAACTTATGCCGAAAAACCAAAATTGCTTTGGCTTGAGGACCAATCGGCTTCGATGAGCTATCATAGTGATAGCTTGCTTTGGGACAGTATCCGCTCTGCTTGGCCAGGTAAACAGGACCTAGTTGCCGAAAAGTTTGACCTACAGACCTATTCCTTTGGAGCAGGTTTAAGTCGAGATTCGGCTTCGGACGCACGGTATACTAATATTCAAGCGGCCTTAACAGAGGCCAAGGAACGCTACTATGGCGAATCGATTGGGGCGGTGGTTCTTGTAACGGATGGTATCTACAATCAGGGACTTAATCCCCTCGATTTACCCTTGCAAGAAATGCCTATTTACACGGTAGCTTATGGAAACCAGGGCCTTAAATCGGATATTGGCATTAGCGCGGTTCGTTATAACAGCAGCTTAGCATTAGGGCGGATATTAAGTGTAGAGTTGGATTTAACGGCCCAACAATTTCTTGGCAAATCCTTTAGCCTTGACTTACGAAATGCCCAGGGAGCTGTGGTGCAAAGCAAATCCTACGTAATAAATCGACAGGATTGGTTTGAGGCCTTAATCTTTGAAATTCCTGCCAATGATCTGGGGCTACAGCGTTACACCCTACAAATATCACAGGCTGAAGAAGATGCCAACCCAGCAAATAACCAACGGTCGATTGCCTTTGAGGTGAAAAAGGAGGCTTTTCAAATTGCGATTTACAGTCCTAATTTAAATCCTGATGTTCGAGCTATTCGCAGAGCCTTGGAAAAGGATCTTAATTATAATTTGGTTTATGCCCGTTCTGCAGCCGATTTAGATTTAGAAAAGGCGCGCTTGCTGATTGCTTTTGATTGGGATGAAAGCCTGATTAGCAAGATTCAGGATTTAAAACTGCCAAGTTTCTTTATGGCTAATGCGCAATCTAACCTCAGCGGTTTAGAAAAACTGGAACTTGGAATAGGAGTAGAGCCGGAAGCAGAAGAGCAATTTGCTGTGCCAAATGCCTCAGGGCTTTTCGCCTGGCCCCAGCAAATGCAGGAGCTTTGGCAAAACTGGCCGCCCATTGAAGGGCTTTATGGAAGCTTACAAAAGCCAGATTGGGCTCAAGTGGTTTTTGAGAAAAGAATTGCTCAACTGGAAACGGGAGAGCCCTTAGCGATTTGCGGCGAAAAAGATGGGCAGCGCCTCGCTTTGATGCTAGGCCAAGGAATCTGGCGCTGGCGCATTCAAAATTACCGCAGTCAAGGGAATACCGATGCTTTCGATGAACTCTTCCAAGACTGGGTCGATTATCTTTTATCCCAAGAAAGGCGAGAGTCCTTAGAAATTAAATTCGAGGAAAAAATTTATGCCGCTGAATCGAGTCGGGTTTTAGCTAAATTATACAATCCCTCGGGCGAACTAGTGAACTCCCCCGATCTTAGTTTGGTTCTTAAAAGCGAAGAAGGAGAAAAGTATGATTATCGTTTTAGTAGAGAGGCCAATTTCTATCGACTTCGCATGTCGGGTTTAAAGCCAGGCTTTTATCAATACGAAGCGAGCTGCGCACTAGGCGAACGCCAATATCAAAAGAAAGGAAGGATATGGGTGGCGGAAAACACTTTGGAAAAGCAAGACCTACAAGCGAGAAGATCCTTATTACAGCGCTTATCTCAATCCAGTGGAGGGCAGTATTTCGAAATTCGGGAATCGGATAGTTTATTTACGAATCTCTTAGCATTAAATACTCCTCAAGTGCTTAGCGAGCGCAAGATAAAATCCGATTTAGTAAACAAATGGGAGCTCTTCTTTGTAGCTTTGATATTCTTAAGTTTAGAATGGTTCCTGCGTAAATACTGGGGAAGCTATTAATTACAAAAACAGAGTTTATGAATCAAAGAACAACCTATCTAATTGTGGTGGGTTTTGTGGTATTCTTGGCAGTAGTACTAGCCTGGAATTCCATTACCTATACCATCGAGGCCGGTGAAAAAGCGGTGATTTTCCGAAAATTTCAAGGCGGTTTGGACCGAGATAAGGTTTATGGACAGGGCTTTCACGTTAAATGGCCATGGGATGAAGTTTTCACCTATGACGTTCGGAAGATGGAGTCCAGAAGTACCATGGACGTATTAGATCGTAATGGATTGTCCATCACCTTGGAACTTTCATATCGTTATATGCCTAAACCGGATTTTTTGGGCTATTTGCACGATGAAATCGGATCGGATTACCACGAGAAAATTATCATTCCATACATCCGCTCAGCCGCACGTGAGGTAATTGGTAAATACAGTGCTGATGAATTGTATTCTACCAAACGAGAGGATATTCAAAAGGAGATTGCGACTCGAACCGAAGTATCGCTTGATAAGAATTACCTTTTCTTGGATGCAGTACTAATTCGTGAGATTAAATTACCGCCCAAATTGAAAGAAGCCATCGAGCGCAAACTAGAACAAGAACAAGCCTCCCTGGAGTATGAGTTCAAACTACAACAAGCACGAAAAGAAGCTGAGCGTCAACGTATTGAGGCCGAGGGTAAAGCAGCGGCCAACGAGATTATCTCCAATTCTCTTACCGATAAAATTTTACGTGAGAAGGGTATTGAAGCTACGCTTCGCCTAGCAGAATCACCTAACAGTAAAGTAATTGTAGTGGGTTCTGGTGAAGATGGTTTACCCATAATTTTAGGAAATCAATAATCAAGATTCATGTCTGACGAAATCAGAAACTTAGAGCCCCAAGTCGTTTGGGGTCATTTTGCCGATTTAAACTCTGTTCCTCGTCCTTCTAAAAAGGAGGAAAAGGTACAGGCTTTCATTATCAACTTCGCGAAGTCATTAAATCTCGATTGGAAGCAAGATAAAATTGGGAACATCTTGGTTTCCAAACCAGCTAGCTCCGGGATGGAAGATCGTAAGAAGGTAGTTTTACAAGCCCACCTTGATATGGTTTGCCAAAAGAATAATGATACCGTATTCGATTTTGAAACCCAAGGAATCGATATGTTCATCGATGGGGAATGGGTAAAGGCCAGAGGGACTACCCTTGGCGCTGATAATGGTATAGGTGTAGCCTCTATCATGGCGGTACTCTCCAGCGATGATATTGATCATCCCGCCATTGAAGCGCTGTTTACCACCGATGAAGAGGCCGGCATGACCGGTGCGCATAATTTGGAGCCCGGGTTTTTATCGGGTGAAATCCTGATGAACCTCGACACAGAGGATGACGATGAATTAAGCATTGGTTGCGCGGGTGGCATTGATACTGATGTAAGTTGGGAATACCAAGAAGTTAATACGGATTCTGATAAGGAGCAGGCTTTTACCGTTAAGGTAGGCGGGCTTTTTGGAGGCCATAGCGGAATGGATATTATTTATGGTCGGGGCAATGCAAACAAGCTTCTAAACCGAATGCTTTATGACCCAAGTGGTGATTATGCTTGGAGTTTAGCCTCCTTTGAAGGTGGTGGACTGCGTAATGCCATCCCGCGTGAAGCAGAAGCTCTTGTCGTTGTTGCTAAAGATAAGGCGGAGGAAGCCGAAGCCTTTTGGCAAGATCTAGGCGCAGCGCTGGTGAAGGAGTTTGCTACCACCGACCCCAATATTACCATCTCGGTAAACGCCGCAGATTTGCCGGCTAAAAAGATGGATCTAGATGATTTCCAAAGGTTTTCGGCGGCTTTACAATGCACACATGATGGTATTCGCCGAATGAGTCCAGATGTGGAGGATTTGGTCGAAACTAGTAATAATGTGGCACATGTAAGCCTGGCCAATGGTAAGATGAGCTTAAAAGCGCTCCAACGCTCAGATCGTGAAAGTGCCAAATTTGATATTGCTGATTCGGTAGGGGCCCCCTGGAGAATCTTGGGAGCCCTAGTGGAGCACAGTGGTTCTTACCCTGGTTGGAAGTTGGATCCAAATTCACGCATGCTAGGGATGATGAAAGCCCTGTATGAGGAGCTCTTTAAGGAAGAGCCTCGGGTATTAGCTTGTCATGCCGGTTTGGAATGTGGGCTTTTGGGTCAACACTATCCAAATTTGGAAATGATTTCCTTCGGGCCAACCATTAAAAATCCACATAGCCCGGATGAAAAAGTGAAAATTGCCTCAGTAGCTAAGTTTTGGGGCTATTTCCTAGAAGCTTTAAAAAGAGTTCCGAAATCCTAAAATTGGGCTTATTTTCGCGAGACCTCTCAAAAACTCACGAAAATTGACTCCAAATACAGTTGATATCGTGGAATGTCCTCGTGATGCCATGCAGGGCCTTCACGATTTCATTCCAACCGCAAATAAAGTAGCCTACCTTCAAGACTTATTGGAGGTAGGCTTTCATAGTTTAGACTTTGGCAGTTTTGTATCGCCGAAGGCTATCCCACAGTTAAGAGATACCAAGAAAGTCTTGGAGCACTTAGACCTCAGTCGGTCGAAAACTAAGCTTTTGGCCATTGTGGCCAATTTACGAGGAGCCGTGGAGGCTTGCGAATATTCGCAGATTGATTATTTGGGCTATCCCTTTTCGGTTTCCGAAATGTTTCAAAAGCGCAATACCAATAAATCCATTGCCGAGAGCCGCGATTTGGTCTCGGAATTATTGGAGCTAAGTGCGAAAAATGACAAGGACTTAGTTGTTTATGTATCAATGGGCTTTGGCAATCCATACAATGAACCTTGGTCGGTAGAAGTGGTGGAAGACTTTTCTGCGGCATTGGTGGATATGGGAGTCAAAATTCTCTCCTTATCGGATACCATAGGAACCTCGAACCCTCAAAGTATCACTCAACTATTTGGAAACTTAATTCCTGCATTTCCAGAAGTGACCATCGGCGCTCACTTGCATACCCATAGCCACAATTGGCGCGAAAAAGTGGAAAGCGCATTTCAAGCTGGATGCCGCCGATTTGATGGGGCTATTAAAGGTTACGGCGGTTGCCCCATGGCGGCAGATGATTTAATTGGCAATATGCCCACCGAAAAACTACTGAGCTACTTTAATGAGCAAAAAGTAGCTCATGGCGCAAATATGCTATCCTTCGAATCGGCTTACAATCGCGCTTTGCAAACTTTTCCTCAATAGTAATTTTTCAAAATTATCGCTTTACTCTTAAGAGGAGAGTCTGCTGAATTTCCATTAGCTGAACTAACTAATTAACAGGCAGTTGTTAATAAAGTAGTTCTAATTTTTTACTCCTAAATTACTTTTATTCAAGTATAACTTTTTATTCAATAAATAGCTAATCCCTTTATGGGTAAGGGTTTTAGCTTGATGTAAACTTGCAATTTTTAATTCCATTTGTTATTTTCGAGTCAAACAACAGGAATGAAGAACTGCTTACAAATCGCTTTAGAGGTTAAAACATATATCGAAAGAGAGGGGCGAACCTTGGCGGTTAGTCAGGGAAAAATGCTCAAAGACTCCATTTCCAACTATGAGTCTAATTTTGATAAGCAAACCGCTTAATAGCCTTTAAATTTGCCTCAAATTTTCTGAGGTGTTTCAAAAACTTAGTTCAACTAGTCATAAGCCCAATAGCCTCACTATGATCTGGGACGGAAATTGTTCTTTTTGCCGTTTCTGGATTAGCTATTGGAGCGGAATATGCGATAAGACTATTGTCTTTATTCCTTATCAGGACTTAGATGGCCAATTTTCCGATATCGATATAATTCATTTTCAGCAGGCCAGTCGCTTCATCGATCAAGAGGGAAATATTTATTCTGGGCCAGATTCAGCTTACAAAAGTTTATCCACTAGTCAAAAGTTTCGATTTTTACATCAATGGTATCAGAAGTCGCCTGCCTTCAGAACCTTGAGTGATAGGTTGTATCAAGGAATCGCAAACAACCGAAGCTTCTTTTTTCGTCTCACAAAATTTCTATTTGGGAGTAATCCCGAAAACCTTCGACCCTTTTGGGCAGTTTATCTGTTCGTACTCATTTTCCTAATCTTTATTTAGAGGCTAGGATATAAGTAGAATAGTATTTTTACCGCATGAAAGAAGTGGAGTGTATTCCCTACCGAAACACCGGATATTTTAGCTCGCTAATTTTAGATTACCTAGATAGGAAACCTGAGTTAAAAGAGTTTATCGCGGATTTCCCTGATATAAAGGCCTTTAAATCTCGAATGGAATCGAGAGCCCATTTTTCAACCACCAAACGAAAACGTTTACAGACTTCTCTTTTAAATCAATACAAGGAAGCTCAAATTCAACTACACCCTAGGGTTTCAGCATCCATTGAGCTCCTCTCGCAGGATAACTGTTACACCGTAACTACTGGGCATCAACTTAATATCCTTAGTGGACCGCTGTATTTCATCTATAAAATTCTGGATGCCATCAAACTTGCCGAACAGCTAAAGGAGGAGTATCCAGAGGCTGAATTTGTGCCGGTTTACTGGATGGCTACCGAGGATCATGATTTCGAAGAGATTGCCTTCATTAACTTGTTTGGCGGTAAGCTAAAATGGCATAACGATCTTAAAGGAGCGGTTGGTCATATGCCCACCTTTGGGATGGGTAAGGTTTTAGATGAATTAGAAGAGCATCTCGGGCCAGGTAAGCAAGCCCAGGAAATAATGGCCATTTTTAGAGAAGCCTACCATGAGCGTCAAAATCTTAGTCAGGCCACCCGATACTTTGTAAATGCCTTATTCGAGCACTTTGGCCTCGTAATTCTAGATGGAGATGATAAATCGCTGAAGCGTGAAATGATTCCAATTTTCCGGAAAGATTTAAAGGACGGTACTTTCCACCAGAAATTGCAGGCGCAAAGTCAAGCGCTATCGAAAACCTACTTTAGCCAAGTTTTTCCGCGGGAGATAAACCTTTTTTACCTCTCTCCAGGTAAAAGAGAACGCATCGAAAAAAAGGAAGACCGTTGGGTAGTTTTAAACACCAGTATTTCCTTTACTGAAGAAGAACTCGAGCAGGAATTAGAATCCCATCCCGAGCGCTTTAGTCCGAATGTAGTCCTGAGGCCAGTGTATCAAGAGCAGATTCTTCCAAACTTAGCCTATATAGGTGGGGGTGGGGAGATTGCCTATTGGTTTCAGTTAAAAACCATGTTCGACGAACTGGAGCTTCCTTTTCCCTTGCTCATCCTTCGAAACTCTGTTTTACTCGTGCCGGAAAAATGGCAGAATCGTTTGAATGATTTGGGATTGGAACTGTCTGATTTATTCCATGATCTCGATAAAATTAAGGCCGACTATCTCAAAGCTGGCTTTCCAAAAGATGCCGAGTTAACCAAATTCAATCGTCAGCTCGAGGAAATGTTTTCCGAGCTCGAAGAGCTTGCCTTACTTACAGATGAATCCATGTTAGGGGCGGTAAATGCCCAGAGGCAAAAACAGCTCAATGGCATAGAAAATTTGCGTAAAAAGCTCATTCGAGCCGAGAAGAGGCGCAATAAAGAACGCATGGAGAAGCTCGAACGGATTTATTTTGCGCTATTCCCTAAAGGTGGTTTACAAGAGCGCCATGATAACCTCAGTCCCTATTATGCCGATTACGGGCCAGGTTTAATTGAAAAACTACACAAGAATTTGAATCCCTTGGATTTTAGATTCACCTTGATCCGCCTTTAAGCTTTATCTTCGAGGCACTAAATCAAAATCATGAAAAAAATCAGCCTTTGGGCAGCCTCAGTTCTACTGCTGGCCGCTGCCTGTAAAAACCCCGATGTTAAAGAAATAAAAGCTGAAGAAGCATCCATGAGCGAAGAAAACAATGATTTTCAATGGCAAACAGAACAGTTCGCCGACCTCCGTATTTTACGCTATCAAGTTCCCGGTTGGGAGAAGCTTAGCTTGCAACAAAAGAAATTAGCTTATTTTCTAACCCAGGCCGGATTAGAAGGCCGGGATATTCTCTGGGATCAGCAGTATCGCCACAACCTGGAGATTCGCAAAGCCTTAGAAACCATCTTGAAGAATTACGAGGGCCCTAAAGATGAAAACTGGTCTAATTTTGAAGTTTATGCCAAGCGCGTATTTTTCAGCAATGGCATTCACCATCATTATAGTCATGCTAAAATTGAAGCTGACTTTGAACAAGACTATTTAGTACAATTATTAAAGGAAAGCAGGACAAGCCTTAGCGAGGAGGCCTTAGCGGTTATCTTTAATGATCAAGATATGAAAGGGGTAAGTAAGGATCCTAATAAGGATTTGCTACTTTCTTCGGCGATCAACTTTTATGACCCCGACATTAGTGCAGAAGAAGCTACGGCCTTTTATAAGGCCATGACCGATACTTCTGACCCCGAACCTATTTCTTATGGTTTAAATTCCAAATTAGTTCGGGAAGATGAGAAACTGGTTGAGAAAACCTGGAAAGTGGGTGGAATGTATGGTTCTGCTATTGAAAAGATCATCTATTGGCTGGGGAAAGCACAAGAAGTAGCGGAGAATGCCCAACAGGCCAAAGCTTTAGGCTTGCTGATAGAGTATTACAAAACAGGAGATTTAAACACCTGGGACGCCTACAATATTGCGTGGGTTCAGGATACCGGCAGTACCGTGGATTACATTAATTCCTTTATCGAGGTGTATCACGATCCACTCGGTTATAAGGCCACCTACGAGACTGTAGTACAGGTTAAAGATTTAGATGCCAGTGAGAAAATGGCGGTTATCTCTGATAACATCCAATATTTTGAGGACAACAGTCCGATTATGGATGCCCACAAAAAAGAAAAGGTAGTAGGTGTTTCCTATCGTATGATAAACGTAGTGGGAGAGGCTGGCGCAACCACTCCAGCAACTCCAATTGGCGTGAATCTCCCTAATGCCAACTGGATTAGAGCAGCGCACGGTTCCAAGTCTATTAGCCTAACCAATATTGAAGGCGCATATGAGAACGCTCGAGGCGAAGGTTTCTTAGAAGAATTTGCTTTTAGTGCCGAAGAATTGGAACGCGCTAAAAAGTATGGAGCGGTTAGTTCTAAAATGCATACGGCCTTACACGAGGTGGTGGGTCACGCTTCAGGTAAACTCGAGCCCGGTGTGGCTACGCCGAAAGAAACTTTAATGAATTACTCTAGTACCTTAGAAGAAGCACGTGCTGATTTAGTGGCATTGTACTTCATAATGGACCAAAAAGTAGTTGATTTAGGCTTGATGGAAAGTTTGGATGCGGGGAAAGCTGAATATGATAATTACATCCGCAACGGTTTGATGCTGCAATTACGTCGCCTTAAGGTAGGCGAGGTGATCGAAGAAGATCACATGCGTAATCGTCAGCTTATTGCCGCTTGGGCCTTTGAAATGGGTGCTGAGAATAATGTGATCGAGCGTAAAGTGATTGAGGGTAAAACCTATTTCGTGATTAATGATTACGAGGCCCTTCGGGAAATATTTGGTGAACAGTTACGTGAGATCCAACGAATCAAATCGCAAGGTGATTATGAAGCAGGTAAAAACTTAGTGGAAACCTACGGGGTACAGGTGGATGCCGACTTACATGCTGAAGTATTGAAGAGAACGGAAAAGCTCAATATTGCTCCTTATGCTGGTTTTATTCAACCAGAAATGAAGCCCGTGTACGATGGTGAAGAGATTATTGATATCGAAATTCATTATCCTACCGATTTCCTCGAGCAAATGCTGATGTACGGTGAAACGTACTCCAACTTATAAAGAAAGAAGGCCTGTCATTTTTGGCAGGCCTTTTGTTTTTCCGATGTCAAAGCTATAGTCATGAAAAGAATATTACCCTTCCTTCTATTTCTTGTAACGATCTTAACCGGTTGTGGTGGACAAAAGCCGGTAACCATCCAAACCATGCGTCCAGCGGATATTAGCATAGACCCTTCCATTCAAACCGTACTCTTAATTGATCGCACTAAACCCAGTAAAAAAGGACATTGGGTAAATATTGGCGAAGGACTAATCACCGGTGAGATGCCCGAGCAAGACAAGGCTGCCGCGCAAGAATTGTTAAACAGCCTTAAGAATGCTTTACAAAGCTCACCGCGCTATGAAGTATTAATCGCCTCGGAACGCTTGGAAGGGAATAGCCTTACGGCAGCTTTCCCAGAGCCTCTTCCAGAGCACTTGCAATTTAATATGCTTAACCGCTATCGAGCGGATGCTTTAATTGTGCTTGAAGTGATGGATAGTGACTTCATCATAACCGAAGGGAAGCGAAGGGTGAAAAAAACGGTAGGCTCTGGCAAGGAGCGCCGCGAAATTGAAGTAGATGAATATTATGCGGAGGGAGTAGGTAATATAAAGGTGGGAATTCGTTTGTATAATCCTCGTAATAAGGAGTTGATTGATCAGCAACTCATTTCACAAACGAACACTTGGCGCGGAGCTGCCGATAGCAAAGCTGGCGCCATTGCGGCTTTAATTTCCCGGTCGGCAGCAGTGCGAGAGCTGTGTGCTAAAATTGGACATGATTATGCCTATAAAGTGGCGCCTATGCCCGTTACCCTGAGACGGGTATTTTATACAAAGTCAAAAAATTCTACTGAACTGGAAGCCGGTGGAAGGCTCGCCGAAGTAGGGCAGTGGCAAGAGGCCATAATGACTTGGGAGTCGGGCATTAAAAATGCCATTAAACCTAAAGATGCGGGTAGAATGGCTTACAATATTGCTGTGGCTTACGAGGTATTAGGAGATTTAGAAAAAGCCTATCGCTGGGCTCAAGATGCTTATGTGAAATATGGCAATAAGCAAGCCCGTACATATGCACAACAGCTAGGTGCTAGGATGAATGATGAACAAACCCTTCAAAGCCAATTGCAATGAGTTTAGACCTTACGGCCCTCCTTACAACAGAAGGCTTAATCGCTTTTTTGACCCTGAGTTTATTGGAGATCGTACTTGGGATTGATAATATTATTTTCATTTCCATTTTAACCAATAAGCTTCCTAAGGAAAATCAGCCAACAGCTCGATTGGCAGGCATTTCCTTAGCCCTGGTTTTTAGGGTGGCTATGTTGTTTGGGATCAGTTGGATAATTCAATTAACGGAACCGCTTTTCACCATTTTTGAAATGGACTTCACCGGAAGAGATTTAGTCCTTTTAGCCGGTGGCTTGTTTTTATTGGCAAAATCAACTTCCGAAATTCACCATAAAATGGAAGGAGAGGAGCATGTAGTAGAATCCTCTTCTAAGAAGGTAAAGCGTGGCCTAACGGGGATTATAATTCAAATTGCCTTATTGGATATCGTTTTCTCTTTCGATTCTATTTTAACGGCCATTGGAATGACGGAAGAACTGGGCATCATGATCATGGCGGTTATTGTTTCTTTAGTGGTGATGCTGATTTTCGCCGGAAGAATTTCGGCCTTTATTGCTAAACATCCTACTTTACAAGTACTGGCCCTCAGCTTTTTAATCTTGATTGGGGTTATGCTTATCGCTGAAGGTTTCCATCAGCATATCAGTAAGGGATATATCTATTTCGCCGTATCATTTTCCCTAATTGTAGAGATTATCAATATGCGGGTGCGAAAAAGCAAAGCCACTAGCAAAGGTTAAATCTTGCTTAATAATCGCTTATAGGCATTATCAATGGCTTTAAAGGCTTGATAATTCTTAGCTTTGCGGCTCAACCCTATAATTAATACATATGAAGAAAATTGTACTCAGCTTGGCCTTGGCCATGAGCTTTACTCTGGCACAAGGGCAAAATGACTTGTCAATCGACATGACTTCTCCTGCAGCCGGAACTACCTTAGGTCCTGGTTTAGGATTCGATTTTGATGTTAGCATCACCAACTTAGGTACCCAAGCCGTAACCAGCAGTGATACCTTATTGTATTACCCATTGTTAAACGGAAACTTATTAGTGACTACTCAAAACGGTCAACAAGTTTTCATCGTTTTTCCTATTACAGGTGTAACGATGAATACCAATGATGTGGAAACTCGCTCCATTAGCTTTGGTGGTTTAAGTATCAACAATGGTAGCGCTATGAACGTAGACTTCTGTGGTGGAGTAATTGGAACTGGTCCCAATTGGAGTGGGGTTACTGAATCTGATACCACAAACAATACGGATTGCGAAAACCTTCCTTACGATCCAGCTGGTGGTAATGTAGGTTTAGCGGAGAATGTAATTTTCACTGAAGGTTCTTTACCCGTTCTTGATGGATCTTACTCTGATGGATATGTATTCCATGTTAATGTATACAATATGACTTCTCAGGAAGCGGTAATTAGCTTTGTTGACCTTACCGGTCGCACCGTTTACCGTGAGGTGTTCCAGGCGAATGGAAGTGAATTGCACACTGAAATTAGTTTAGACAACCTTCCTCAGGGTGTTATGCTTTCTGTTTTAGAAGTAGATGGTCGTCAAATCAACGCTAAGAAGATTGTAGTAAAGTAATTAAACAGCAGAGCTGTTAAAAAAAAAGAGCCTGTCAATCGACGGGCTCTTTTATTTTGTAAAAAGCTTATTCTTATTGCACCACAACGTTAATGGAACTGGATAAGCTTTCGCCGTAGGAACGATGCCAACCATCTGCAAACTGCATGGTTAAGCGGTAATTTCCAGGACTTAAACTTAAACTGTCGCTGGTTTGGCCCTTCCCATAATGAATGTTCACACTGTCGGCAGGCACGGTGCCTCCAAATTCAATGTAGTCATTGTTTATAATGATGTGGTGATGTCCTTTACCTTGATTCACTTCTCCGGCAGGTTCAACCTCCATTCCTTCGATACCAAACTCCACTAAGAAAGGACTACTCAAAGTGTCACCATCCTTAAGATTAGCAAAAAACACCTTTGCTCCCTCTGGTGTGGCAGGGGGTAAGTTATTGGTAGCTTCGGAGCTTTCTTCGGTAGTAGTTTCGGGTTTAGCATCCGTGGTTTCCGCTTCGTTTGCAGTATTATTCTGACATGCAGACAGAGCTACTAAAAGGCCTAATAGGCTAGATATTCTCTTCATAAAATCATCTTTGATTACAAAATTAGCCGCTAGGCAGAGTGCTCCCAAATAATTCGACTATAATATTTTCAAGCTACATTTCTTTCGTTTTATTAAAATATACAACATAAAATACTGATTATAAGACAAATAGATATCTAAAGAGTTTATTTTGAGATATTAAAAATTACTTGTTAATATCAATTTCACATATGAATTTCAAGCGTTTACACTAAAACTATTTTTGGTATGCTATGAAAAACCAATTTTTATTCTGCCTTAGTTTAAGCTTTTTTGCTAATTCCATCTTAGCCCAGGAGCTTCCGTTTTTACTCCAATCCTATGAAGAAACCAAACCGGAGTGGACCGAGTTTCTTCAAATGCAAATTAATCCCCTGGGGGATACCATTTATATGGCCAACGGCCAACGTTTGGATCCTGCGCTTTCGCACTGTGATACCTACGATAGTTTAGGTAATTGGCAAGGAGTGGATCGTTGTGTGTGGGAGTCCGAAAATGTGTTAAGAGTGTATCACTACCAAGGATCAGAGGAAATGATTGTTTGGGAAGAAGAGGGTAGGCTTTTGAAAAAGATTGAAACCGGCCTGGATTATCAAATTGAAACAGACTATATCTACGAAAACAATCGCATCGAACGAATCAGTATTAGTCAGAAGGACAGTTTGGAAGAATGGGTTTTCGTGTACCAGGGGCAGCAACAGCGCTTAATTAAAGTGAAGCACTTCCAAAATGGTAAAGACCTGGGAGTGATTCAATTATCCTACAATGCCTTAAATCAAAAGGCATTAGAGGAATATTGGGAGCAAGGGGAGCTGCAAAAGCTGCTTAGCTTCACTTACGATGATCAGTCAAATATTCAAACCATCTTGGTGATGGACCAAGGTCCTCAAGGCGCCTTCCTAAGTGCAAAGTTGGAATATTCATGGAATAAGAATGGAGCCAAACAGGAGTTGACGAGTCTATTTACAAAGGATGCCACTGTTGTAAAAACCAGACGCCGCACTTTCGACCAAGAAAATAGGCTGATTAAGGTACAGCACCTTAATTTTAGCCCCAATACCTATCAAGAAATAAAGATCTACGCCTATTCGGCTGATGAGAAATCGATGGAAAATATTAGCCTTCACGCCCAAGGTCGCTAAGTCAAAAAGTCTCAACGCTAAGCATTTATGGCAAGCTCTTGGTTTTTTAGAGCTTTTATTTTTCCTTCAACACCTGCTGTACGCATTCTACATTTATCAGACTTGGTCGGGCGCCCCAATGCAAGTGATGGCATTAAATACCTTGCAATTCGTACATCATTTATTTTTGACCTTAATGCTGCTAGAGCTCTTAGCTGTATTTCTTTTTATTCGTGATATTAGAAGCGGCTCTTACCTAAAAGGCTTCTTTTTATCGGCCCTTTTGCTTCGAATTATTTTGCTTTTCTTTTTTTCTGGGCCATTTCCGGTGATTATTTACATGATTATACCGCTCTTAGACTTAAGCTTTTTTATTTTTATTCGTCGCGAGATAAGCATAAGTGACTGTTAAATAGTGGATTACAGAGCTGTGCTACGCCATTGTTAAATCTTTTTTGATTAAGGAAAAGCGAAGATTCCTTCCTGTATCTTGCGGGCGTAGAACAGTGGTTCTATATTTTTATTATTTCAATTTTTAGTATGAACATTTTTGTTGCAAGCTTGGACTACGCAGTTCAGGAAGAAGAACTCCGCGGTGCTTTCGAAGCATTCGGAGAAGTATCCTCAGTTAAGATCGTTACAGATCGCGAAACAGGTCGCTCACGTGGCTTTGGTTTTGTTGAAATGTCCAATGACGATGAAGGAACTCAAGCGATTGAAGCGCTTGATGGTAGTTCACTTCATGGACGTGACATCGCCGTTAAAGAAGCGCGTCCACAGGGCGAGCGTTCTGGAGGTGGTGGTTTCCGCGGAGGAAATCGTGGTGGCGGTGGCTACCGCGAGCGTCGCGATCGTTATTGATAGAATATATCAAGTACTTAGAATCCCGTTGCGAGAGCAGCGGGATTTTTTATTTAGGCTGATCTTCGTCTTCAGCAATAAACTCCTTCTGCGTATGCTCAAACTGTTTCACACTCTGATTGCGCTTGATACGCAGAATGGCAAGGAGCATATAAAAGGCCGCCTTGGGTACTTCAATCAATAAACCAAGGTTTTCCCAACGGAAGTATTTGCGTGGAATACAAATGAAGAGGGTGAACAAGTAAAGCCCTAAATACCAATACCAGTAAGGCTGAGAAGCGTTTAACAAATAGGCTAGTCCAGCGCAAATAAATAAGAGAACGGCAAATAATAGTTTAGGGACTAAGCCCATTTGCAGCATCTTATCGAAGAAGCCAATATTCCCTCTTAGCAGGCCTAAAATGCCCGGAAAGAAGAACACCCGAAAAGCATGAAACTGCCCTGCAATCCAACGCTTTCGCTGGTTGCTAAAGTTCTTTCCTTGAGAAACCTTCTCATCGTAAACGGGGATATGGGGGATAAACTCGATGGTTTTACGATTCTCTAAAAGGTAAAATTCAAACAACTTGTCTTCTACCGCCGAATCCTTGTTGATGTTCTCAAGGGTTTCCTTTAAAGTTGAGGCTTCGAAAAGCATCCCACTTCCAATTAAAGCACTGCTTATCCCCAAGTTACGGTGACCCTCTCGAAAGATATTATTCGAAATAGCCTCCGTTATTCCATCTAAAATAGCAAGCTTGGTATTGGCGTTTTTGGCCGTTCGATGCAATTGATAAACGGGAATGCTTTCGTTGATGATGGCATTTGTTTCTTTTAAGCCATTGGTATCCATTCGGTTATCCGCATCTAGAATCAAAAAGTAATCGGGCCATTTAGCCCCTTCTTGCGCCTGCATTTGCGCCAATAGGTTTTTTGATTTAGTTGAATGATCAAAGTTCATCACCACCACCTCAGCGCCCATTTCTCGGAGGCGGGTTACGGTTTCTTCCTTCATTTGATCGGAGCCAACCACCACATGCATTAAGTCCTTTGGATAATCTAAACTTAAGGCCTGTTGGGCAGTTTGCAGGATGATCACATCTTCCTTGTAGGAGGGAATCAGAATCGTAATACGATACTGCTTCTCACTTTGTCGCTTTATCTTTCGCGGAATATGTGCTGCTAAAGCGAAAATCAAACTATAGGCAACTTGAATGCCGATAAGGATTAAGAAAATCAGTTCTAGATAGTGCCAGAGCTCTTGCATAGACTACTTGCTTGATGGTACTAACAAACCTAAGTTTTCTCCCTTAAACTTGGCTTGCTGCATCCTAGTAATATTCACAGAAATATGAACCAGTCTATGAGAGGACCAAGCCTTAGAAAAATATTAACTTATAGCCTAGAATGTACATCCTTATTGGGTCTCCCGGAACTATTCTGAGCTTATATAGGATTAAAAGTATTCAGAAGACTCATATGCTTGTGTGTAATAATGTAGAGTCTATAGCATCCCTTAAGGCTGGATCAACTTTCTGATTATCCGCATAATCTTTCCACCTTCTGATCACCTGATCAATCTGATCAATTATCTCAGCTGCTCCTTTGATATTCATTTTTCTGGCCACCTCCAACAAGTCTGCGCGTTCAATATTTTTCCGTTTACCGTTGACGCTCAAACAATGTTGACTGACCCATGAGCTGGAAGGTCGATAGGCGTGACATACGTCAAAGGCTGGAGAAAGTGACCATTCTCCACTTTTATCCATGGTGAATGCAAAATTTTTGGTGTGGTCATCGCAGTTTCGAGCAATAACATTGAACACCATCCTCCTGAATAGCTGTTCTGCTTGAGGGTAGGGCAATACAAGAAGCCTCATGGTCTCAAATAAGTCTTCATAGGAGTATATATCAATGTCTTTGAAGTCATAGTGACGCATTGCACAGAAAGACTGAACATGAATTTTTCCCTTTCCATGTACCCGGTCAAACCTTTTGGTCATGAAGTGTGCCCGGCCATTTTCTTCAAGTAACTCACTTTCCATCATTTCAATTCCAGCATCAACGGCCATTTTGTAATAGGCCATTTCAACTCGTCCATACCCTCTGGATGTACCAAACTGTTCATCTTCAATCCCATCAAACTTGATCAGGTAATGGTCATAACCCTTGGGAGCATTTGCCTGGCCACTTCTAATCTCGTGTGTCTCCCTGTTGAATGCAATTAATGCCTTTGCTCTTGCACCCCCGGCAGATGTTCCGATCTTAAGTATAGCTTGCAAGGCTTTTTCCTGATCTGGCTGAAGGTTGGTGAGAAAGCCTTGTCTTCCCGAAAGAATCTTTGATGTAATGTCAATCAATTCATTCATTTCAAGCTTGATGGAGTGGCCTTTGACCTTAGGTACTGTTGGCTCAAACTCAAGCGCACCCATCCCTCTTTTCCCAATGAGGCACAGGGTTTCAACTGGATTAATACTGTTGGCCGGCCTGCTGTTCCTTACGAGCCATTGATTGATTAGTGCGTTTCCATATTTGTCTGGAAGCACATCAGCGAGCATTCCTGGTAAGCCTTTAAAAGTAGTGGTATTGCGATGATCTGGGAATCTGTAATTGCGAGACTCACCCAAGGGCATCATGATAGGGGATAAGTCTAATCCTGTTTCAATAAACTCAGGATCAAATTCAAATGATGCTGTTCCATCATTCTCGTTCCAGGCAACTGCACCCATTCGCATGTTCCAAATATTGACGTATGCTGTTCTGATCATTACCAGTCTGATGTTTTAGGTTTCTGATCAGATTTTGACCCACTTGCTCGCTTTCTTTCATTGACTTCGAGTTTTGCCAGTTCGAGCGGACTCAACTCTTTTGAAACCTTGAAGTTTTTCAAAGTTTGTAATTGGTCCAATGATCGTAATACTTGTATGAGTGTAAGCAGTGTGCTTCTCTTTCCCAATTCAAGGTCACGAATGGTTGTTCTGTGAACCCCTGCTCGATTACCCAGTTGCTCTTGAGTTAAATTCCTGTCTAGCCGGACGGAACGTATGTATTCACCAATGACCTTAATGATCATATCATCGGTCATTCGTTTTAACTCTATGTTGGAAAATTCCTTCATAACACTCTGTATTAAGGCATAATGATGTGAAATCACATCAAATATAGGTAATGGTAGAGTATTTACAAAAAGGCTATGTGATGATTATAGCCATCATAATAATTGAAAATACTATTTAATGATGGGTGTAGACATCAAATATTGACTATTCAATTCGACTGATTTGGTTAAAAACTTGTTGGAAATGGCAGTTGCTTCAGCTTCATAAGTCTTTTAAAATAAGGAGCGAAAAGCTTTATATACAACTTATCAAGTATGAAGAACTTAACCAGTGGCGAAATATCAGTAATTTAAAAATCAATAGTTTAAAAAAGTAGCTGTGGCTAATTGAGTCTACTTCCCGATACAAAACTTCCCAAAAATATTACCCAAAATATCCTTGTCCACATCTACTTCGCCTATAATACTGCCGAGCTCGGCCAAGGCACTGCGGATGTCAATTGATAATAAATCGCCAGGTAGGCCAGATTCCAAACCTTCTTCCACCTTTTGCACTTGAATGAGGCTGGCTTGTAACGCATTTAAATGCCTAACATTGGTCACAATACTTTGGGAAGCCGCCAAGTCACCCCAGCGGTAAAACTGGGCAATTTGCTGGTGAAGCTCTTCGAGGTGAGTATCTTCTTTAGCGCTGATATATAGTGGTTTGAATGTTTCTAGTTCGGCCTTTACTTCAGGTTTAAGATCACCTAGTAATTCACATTTTGTGAGTAGGAAAAGGAAGTTTCGGTCGCCAGTTCTCGCTTTTATTTGCTCGTACTCCTCTTTTAGCAATTCGATACCGCGCGTGGTTTGTAATCGATCGGCAGCGAAGAGGAAAAGCACCAAATCACTCTGGGCCACCTTTTCAAAAGTTCTTTGAATTCCGATTCGCTCTACTTGGTCCTCCGTCTCTCGGATGCCGGCCGTATCGATAAATCGATAACTAATACCATCGATATGTATTTCATCCTCAATGGCGTCGCGAGTAGTGCCTTCTACCTCGGTAACAATGGCACGTTCCTCTTTTAAAAGGGCATTTAAGAGAGTGGATTTCCCCGCATTTGGCGCGCCAACTATGGCCACAGGCACCCCATTTTTTATGGCATTTCCAGTATCGAAGGAAGATATTAAGCTCTGTAAGACTTGCTGAATGCGTTGCAAAAGCTCTTTAAACTTGGTCCTATCGGCAAACTCTACATCTTCCTCAGCAAAATCCAATTCCAATTCGATTAAGGAAACGAAATCAATCAGCTCCGAGCGCAAAGCACGAATTTCCTTGGAGATTCCACCTTTCATATGTTGCAGGGCAACTTGGTGGGAGGCCTTATTTTCAGAGGCAATTAAATCGGCTACCGCCTCGGCTTGCGAGAGGTCCATTTTACCATTGATATAGGCTCGTAAGGTGTACTCGCCGGGATCGGCCATGCGAATGCCTTCTTTTAAAAGCAGGTTTAAAATTTGTTCCTGAATATAAACCGAGCCGTGGCAAGCGATTTCAATTACGTCCTCTCCAGTGTAGGATTTAGGTCCGCGGAAAAGTTGCAAGAGCACTTCATCAACTAATTTATCTCGGTCCATAATAGCCCCATACACACTCTTATATGGCGCGATTTCTTCAATATTAAGCCCCTTTTTAAAAGGCTTAAAAACTCGACTGATAATTGGAAAAGTTTGGGTGCCGGAAACCCTTATTACGGCGATTGCACCCATTCCTGGAGCAGTAGAGAGCGCGCATATCGTATCGTCCATTCGCATAGCACAAAGGTACCTACTCTAAGTCGATTCCAAAGCGCTTGGTTTTTTCCGTAATTTCCTTAATCACCGCATCCATCTCTACCGAGGAATCTTCAATAAAGTTTAGGATTTCCTGAGTTTCGGCATTAACAGCACCCTTTTCTTCTTTTAGTAACTCAATTAAACCTAACACCCTGGCTACCGGAGCTCGCATTACATGAGACTGCATCCAAGCAATGTCTTTAAGTCTTTGGTTTTGATCTTTGATTGTATTGAGGTAAGTGATTCGCTCGGTATCATCGAAGGAATAACAGGCCACCCCAGTTATAATCCCTTGGGTATTCCGAATGGGGTAGAGGCTAACTACCAATACAAAGTCGCCATATTTAGTTTGATCCTGTAATTGTAATTGAACCTTTTCGCCACTCAAAGCTTTTTGGTACAGCGGTTTCCATTTGCTTATGCGTTCCTCGCCCAGTATTGGATCAAGGATAGTATCACCCACCTTGAAATCCTTATCGGAAATAGTTCTTAAGTAGTTCAAATAGCTGTCATTGGCCGAGAGCAAACGGAACCGAGGATCGATAGACCACATATGGTCCTCAGTATTGTTGATTAAGGCTTGGGTGTTGAGCCTTAATCTTTCCATCTCCATTCTTCTTCGTTCCTTGTCGGTAATATCCCAGTTTAGACCAACTACCTTCTCAGGATTACCCGCATCATCTCTAAAAATTCGAATGATCGCCTGTACATACTTGAGACCAGATGCACACTTCACTTTAAAAGTTAAGCTGAATTCGTCAGTTCCATTTTCAAGGGATTCATTGAAGAGTTCTATAGACTTATGCTGATCATCTTCAATCAACAAGGCGTTCCAATTCATGAGGTTAACCTCGAAACCTTCGGGATCTTGTTCATAAATATCGTACATCCCCTCATCCCAATTGGCTACCCCGCTTATGGGGTCCAAATCATAAATCCCGATTTTACTAATCCGGGTTACTAGTTCAAAACGGGTGAGTAGGGCCTTAATTTTTTCTCGCTGATTGTGTTCCTCTGTAGTATCACGTTCTAGGGCAACAAAATGGGTTACCTCATTCTTTTTATTGCGAATGGGTACAATGGATAAGGAAACATAATAGGCAGTTCCATTTTTATGGTAATTAATAATCTCAGATTCAACTTTTTCATGATTGCGAAGGGCTTCACTAATTCGCATTAGTTCTTCCTTATCGGTTAATTCCCCTTGTAAGAACTTTGGTGATTTCCCTATAAGTTCTTCTACGGAATAGCCACTTATCTGCTCCATAGCCTTATTGGCGAACACTATGGTTGGGCCTGCCTTGTCTTTTACTCTGGCGTCCGTAATTAATATGCCTTCATTAGCATTGGTTACCGAGGACTCCAGCAATAACAGCTGCTCTTCCCTTTGTTTTCGGGCACTGATATCGGTACGAATGCCTATAATCTCTAAAGGAGCACCATCCTTATCCCTTTTGGTGATTTTTGCGCGGTCCTCGAAATATCGCAGTGAATCATCAAAACAGGTAAAGCGGAATTCAATTTTATAGAAGTCATCCCCATTTAGTTTAGGCGCAATTGCTTCCCCTAATTCGCTCAAATACTTTTCCCCGAAGCGGTCTTGCAATTCAGTGCCTTTTAAGGCTTTAAAGTGTTTTTTAGGAAGTCCCAGCATTCTATACAACTTAGAATCACCTGTAAAGTCGTCGCTGGTAAAATCGTAACGCCATACAGCAGAATCCGCTGCCTCTAAGGCCTGACTTAATATCAAGGCGTTTTCTTTGAGCTCATTTCGATAGAGCACCAAATCCATCACCGCACTAGCTTGATTGGCTAAAATTTCAAAAAGTTCATCAGAATAGGATTCCGGTAGGCCTTTTGGGAAAAGCGCAAAACAGCTTCCGCTAAGTGAATTCTTATAAAACAAGCCGATAGCCACTAAGTCATAGTTTGGCATCGCCTTTAGTAGTTTATGCGCCAGTTCTTTACTGAGAAAGGGGATGTGGGGAATAAATTCTTTGGTGATACGAAAAACCTTCCCGCTTTTTAGTGATTGCCTGATTTCTGGAATGGCTTCAAAGCTTTTGGTGTTTCGGACCGCTTCCTCTAAAAAGCTAAATGTATTAAGCCATTCCTTCGAAACTTGATATTGATTGATGGAGAAGCGATCATTTCCCTCCTTACTGCTAACATCCGTGGTGAGAATAATCACCTTCTCATCAAACCAGCGGAATAAGGACTTACAGAGGGATTGATATACCTGATCAGTTGAATTTAATCGGATGAGCTCCGAACCATTATTAGCAAGTTCGATAAAGAGCTTCTTTTGCATATTCTCCCGCATCTGCGAGCGAATTAGCTCATCTACATCGCGTATAACTCCGCGAATCATTAAAGGCTGTCCTTCCTCGTCAAGGTCAAGGCTAAAACTACATTCTAGCCAAATACACTTTCCACTATCTGGAACAAATTCCACGATTACCTGCCGATCCCCTTTTCCAGCCAGCGTATTGTTGTAGCCGTATACTAAAGTTTCGCGATGGGTTTCGCTTAAGGAGCCCAGCAAGGATTGGACGTCTTCTGGGCTTCCGAAGCCTTCTGGGAAGCCTAAAATTTGATTTAAGTTTTCCGACCAAAAGAAAGACTGATTTTGGAGGTGGTAATGCCAATCACCAATTTTGGCCTGGGTTTGCGCTTTTTCGAGACGCTTGTTGCTAATCTCTAAATCTACCTTAGCATTTTCGCGTTCGCTGATGTCTTGAGAGAACACGCCGGCACCATTTATTATTCCATTGCTTGAATAAGTCGGATAAACGATAACATTTACATATTTGAATTTTTGGCCTTTCTCCCCTGGAATAGGGTATACGTCTTTATAGGTCTGAATGTCTCCCTTAAAAGCCTTCTGATAACGATCCTTCCAAGTATTTAAGACTTCCTGAGGCAAGACCTCAATTTCGATCATACTCTTATTTAGCCCTAGGCTGTGGTTGTAAAATTGCTTAAAGTTCTTTCCGAAAACTTCGTTAAAGGACTGCAGCTCAAATTGGGTATTAACCGACCATATTTCGTGGGGATTGCTATCTAGGACATTACGTAAACTTTGTTCTGCTTCTTTTAATTCGCTGATATCCGTTCGTAATGCAATAAACTCGTCAATATCACCTTGATTATTATAGCGGGGTATAATGGTAGTAGTAAGCCAATAAAAACTGCCATCTTTATGCTTGTTGCAGATGTTGCCTTTCCACACTTTGCCTGCTAAAATGGTGTCCCACATATCTTTGAAATATGCTTGGTCGTGAACACCGGAATTTAGTTTGGCTGTGGTTTTACCTTGAAGTTCTTTTAAGCTGTAGCCACTTTTCTTGCAAAAATTGTCATTAGCGAATTTCACCTTTCCTTCAATGTCCGTTATCACCACCATATTGTGCTGGTCGATGGCATATTGATGAGTTTTAAGTTCCTCCAGCGAGGCAAGGTTCTTTTTGTGACTGGTTTCTAATAGTTCTAGGGTTTGCAATTCCTCAGTGATGTCCCTTGCAATACCCTGAACAAAAATGACCCGATTGGTTTCATGGTCTCTAACGGGAATGAGCCGTAGTTCATATTGCTTCAGTTTGCCCGTTTTCGTTTTTAGTTCAAAAGGTCTGAAAACCTTGTGCGCTTTGGATTTAAACAGTTCTGTAAAACTGAAATCATCATAGGTCTTCAGCGATTTTTCAGTGAGGAGTTGGCGATAATCAAAATCCTTAAGCTCATCCGCATCATAACCCAAATGCTTCTTTACTTGCGGACATACATAATCGATAGCGTTTAAACTGCTGCTATAAAAGAAAATGTCTGGTGCACTTTCTATTAAAGTTTTAAATCGTTCTTTTTCAATGCGAAGGGCCTTTTCTTGCGCTTGTACCTTTGTTTCATTTACTAAGATTCCAACTAAATACTTTTCGCCATCTAATTCATAAGAAGTGAAACTTATTTTCCCAGGAATGATTTGACCCGATTTCGACCTCAAATTAGCTTTGAGATTCCTAACCTGATTTTTTTCCGGTATTGAAGCAAGAGCTTTTTCTCGTTCTGCTAAATCGATCCATAGCCCGAGTTCAAGCGTTGTTTTCCCCTCGCATTCTTTTTTGGTCCAGCCAAAAGTTTGGGTGAAACTGTTATTCACAGAAAGAATTTGTCCGTCAGAAAGCCTAGTGATTACGGTACTTTCGGGGTTAATATTGAAAAGGGTTTCGTACTTGCGTTTACTGCCATAAATCTGATTTTCCTTTTTCTTTCGCTTAAAGGAGAAATAGATAGCTTTTTCTAGACTCCGAATCTGCAGGTCCTCCTTAAAGAGATATTCTTGTACGCCATAATCCAAAGTACGGTACATATGATCAAGGTCATGATCATCACTGATAACAATCAGTGCCTCTCGCTTTAAATATTTTTTCAGCGATTCTAAAGAGTGGACTTGATCGGTGTCTCTAGTATTTAGGTCAAAGAATATAATATCATAGGAAGCCTGCTGTATTTTCTGAATACCAACTTCAAGTCCAGAGGCTTGATTAAGATGAACTTTAAATCGCTTTATGCCATTTAATAAGTCAGCTAGTAAAACCGGTTCGGAGGTACCATCATCAATATAAAGGGCTATGACTTCTTTTTTCATGACTCTATTTCTGGCGCTTGAAGCGATTTGCGGATGCTAAAGGCAGAGAGTTGAAGGAGGGTCCGCAAGGAAGCTTGTGTAAAGGCTTTAAGCTTAAAGGTACAAAATGCTCTATATTTTAAGCACCAGTTCCGATTCATTAGGCCCTTTAAATCATTCATCCGAACCTATTGTGCGATTAGGCTTATTTTCCTTTTCGCAATTGCCTTCTGCCACTAGATTAATGCGATTTTTGACTTAGTTTTTGCTATTTAGGCAGTAATTTAGCTACAGATTTAAATCAAACCATGAACAAGATTCTTGTTGCCAATCGCGGCGAAATTGCTTTACGCATTATGAAATCGGCCCGCGAAATGGGTATCAAAACCGTAGCGGTTTACTCTGATGCCGACCGAAACTCCCCTCATGTTAAATATGCTGATGAAGCGGTTCACCTTGGACCGCCTCCTTCGGCTCAATCGTATTTATTAGGTGATAAAATTATTGCTGCCTGTAAAGAATTAAATGTGGATGGTATTCATCCTGGTTACGGGTTTTTAAGTGAGAACGGTGACTTTGCTCAAAAGGTAGAAGAAGCAGGGATTAGCTTTATTGGTCCCAAAGCGCATTCCATGAAGGTGATGGGCGATAAATTGGCTGCTAAAGAAGCTGCCCGGGAATTTGGGATTCCGCTCGTTCCAGGAACAGAAGGCGCCATAGAAGATCCGGTCGAGGCTATGAAAATCTGTCGAGAGATTGGTTTCCCGGTTTTAATCAAAGCTTCCGCTGGTGGCGGTGGTAAAGGGATGCGGATTGTAGAGAAGGAGGAGGACCTAGAAGAGCAAATGCATAGCGCTATTTCTGAGGCAAAAAGCGCCTTTGGTAACGGAGCCGTTTTTATTGAGAAATATGTAGGCTCTCCTCGTCATATCGAAGTACAAGTGCTTTGCGACAGTCATGGTAATCGGGTACACCTTTTCGAAAGAGAATGCTCCGTACAACGTCGTCACCAAAAGGTGATCGAAGAAGCGCCCTCCGCCATCTTAAGTGAGGAATTGCGGATGGAAATGGGACAAAAAGCAGTAGATGTAGCCCGTTCTTGCGACTACCTCGGAGCCGGAACCGTAGAGTTTATTATGGACGAAAGCCATAACTTCTATTTCATGGAAATGAATACCCGCTTACAAGTTGAGCATCCGGTAACCGAAATGATTACGGGTATTGATTTAGTGAAGGAGCAAATTCGGGTCGCCAGGGGAGAAGCTCTAAGCTTTTCGCAAGAAGACCTTAAGATCCACGGACATTCCATTGAAGTGCGGGTTTACGCAGAAAATGCCCGAGAGAACTTCATGCCCGACATTGGTAATTTACGCGTTTATAAGCGTCCCCATGGAGTTGGTGTGCGGGTAGATGATGGTTTTGAAGAAGGCATGGACATCCCCATTTACTATGATCCCATGATTTCTAAATTAGTAACTTACGGTAAGGACCGAGAGGAAGCCCGCCTGCGGATGCTAAGGGCCATTGACGATTACAAAATCGTAGGCTTACATACCACGATGGAATTTGCCCGTTTTGTAATGAGACACGAGGCTTTTATCTCCGGTGACTTTGATACTCATTTTGTGAATAAGCATTTTAAGCCTGAGTTCTTAGATGCAGAGAATAGCGAAGAAGGAGCCGATATTGCTGGGATGATTGTGGCTAAAATTATGGCCGATAATGGCAAAAAGGCGGAGGTCGTAAATGGCACCGATAAAGGTCCGAGTAATTGGAAAATGAAACGCTTATGATTAAAAGGCAGCTTGCCTTATTTGTAATTTTTGGGGTCCTGATTTCAGGATCCCTTTTGGCGCAACCCACCAAAGGAAAAAGCCTGAAGGACAGTATCGTACAGTACGCAGCCATGAATCGGACCGATATTATGGATGCGATTATTGTAGATGGTGATACGGTACCTATTTTAATTTTGGATGAAGTATTACTCCTGGATGAACCGAGTTTTGATTCCAGAGAAGCGCGCCGGCGTTATTTTATCCTAAAACGAAAGGTGATGAAGGTTTACCCTTATGCCGTAATTGCTGGTAATAAACTGGATAGCCTTAACCTTTTACTCGAAGGGAAAAATCGTTGGGAGCGAAAGCGCCTAACCAAGGAGTTTCAAGAATATATCCGTAACGATTTCGAGGAAGAAATCGTAAAACTCACCCATAGCGAAGGTCAAATTTTATCCAAATTGGTAAGCCGTGAAACGGGCATTACGACCTATGAGCTTATTTCTGAGTACCGCAGTGGTTGGAACGCCTTCTGGTGGAATACCGTCGCCTATTTTAATCATATCGACTTAAAAACTCCCTATTTACCCAAGGAGGATGAGGAGGATAAATTGATAGAAGGAATTTTGCAAAGAGCTTTTATCGAAGGTCGATTGCAAGAGCGGGTGCCCATATTAAGTTTAGATTAAACCGTAATCCAGCCTTTGGCTAAGGCCATTCCAAAAATAATTCCTAAGGCAAAAGAGTAAATAAAGGCGCTCACCATCGACATTATAATTCCCTCAAAGACCGAGCGTATTAAGGATTTACCAAATAAGTCCTGATAATACCACACAAAGTAAACCAGGCTTAAGAGGGTGTAAATTAAGGTGCCAAAGCCTCCCAAGTCAACGAGGTAGCCAAGTAAAAAGACAAAGGCAAATAGATTTACGATAGAGGTGTAGCAGGTGTTAAACACAATGTTCTCGGCGTAGTTTAAACCTGATTTACGATTGAATAGCCATGTGAATAAACTAATAACGGGGATGTAAAGCCAAATGAAAACATTGAAGTATTCCTGAATTAAGCTCATAATATTAAGACTTAACTCTTTGGCTTTCATGGCTTTTTCCGAGTCGGTATCATTCATAGCCTCTGCAGTGGCATTCGCCCCTTGCAAAAAGCTCTTTTCAAACTCTTGGTCTAGCTCCACACTTTGAATTAAAATTAAAAGAAGTGCGGTGCTTAAAAGCAGCATGCGAAAGGGAGAGAAATAATTCAATCGACCTTCCCCTAAATAGGCCCGAGTACTTTGTCCAGGCCGAATCAGAAACTCCTTAACCGTGTATAATAGTCCATGCTCTAAATTAATGGCATCCATTATCGAAGAGCCTACATTTAGCAAGCTGTAGCGGCGAACTTCTCGTTCCTTCTGAACCTTGAATTTGGGGTTTTTCATTTTCAAAAGCTATATAAACAAAGTGCTAATCTCGGCCGGAATGCGTTTAGGTCGCATCGTTTTAGCATCTAACATTATCCAGTTACTCAAACATCTGCAAATTAAACTTTCGCCCTTACGTATTTCTACTCGGCGAAAGCTACTCAGGCCTTCCATCTTTTCTACCCAGGTGCTTAGGCTTAGCACATCCCCTTTAAAAGCGGGCTGGAAGTACTCAATTTCATGTTTTCGAACCACCCAAAGTACACTGAGGTCTTTACCAGCCTTTTTAAACCAGTGCTTTCCCGCGACCTCTTGCACCCAACGTAGGTAAACCACATTGTTTACATGGTTTAGGTCGTCTAAATCTGCTTCTTCGACGGTAATCGTAAGGCTGTGCTTCTCCATTTCAAAAGCCAAGTTAATGAGATAATTGGCAGCAAAAACCCTAAACTTTATTTTTCCATTTCCCTTATTAGTCTTAGGGAAGATAGCCTGCTTGGATTGCAGGGAATCCTATGTACATTTGCCTTCTATTTCTGTTTTTTATGAAGATTGTTATAGCCGGAGCAGGAGCGGTAGGAACCCACCTAGCTACTTGGCTTTCAAGCGAGTCGCACGACATTACTCTAATCGACCATGATCCGGACCGATTGCAGAATGTGGATCAAAATATTGATGCGATCTCGTTATATGGAGAAGTAACGGATTTTGCGCTTTTGCAAAAGGCTTTAGTGGCGGAAGCGGACTTGTTTATATCGGTAACTTCGGTAGAAGAAGCCAATATCCTAAGTGCTATTTACGCCAAGCGTCTTGGCGCGAAAAAAACCATTGCCCGAATCAGTCAGATGCAATACCTCACTAACGATGATGTATTGAACATTCGTGAGCTGGGTATCGATGAGCTGATCTCCCCCGAATCCTTAGCTGCCCGAGAGGTGCGTCACCTCATAAACACCAATGCCGCATCCGAATCGATTGAATTTGAGAACGGTAAGATTAACCTCTTGGGTTTAGACATTGATGAGGACGCGGCGATTGCTGGTAAGACAATGGCCGAAGTAGCCAAGATGAGTCCTAATCGGGATTATGTGGTGGTGGCGATTCGCAGAGATCAACAAACCATTATTCCTAAAGGGGATACCGTAATTCAAGCAAATGATCACTTATTTGTGATTACCCATGCCGATGGAGTAGAGCAAGTTTTGGAAGTTACCGGACGTCGGAAAATCGTGATAAACGATATCATGATTATCGGCGGAAGCCGCACGGGTAGACATTTAGCGCGTAAGCTTTGTAAAAACTTCCACGTTAAGCTGGTAGAGGAAAACCCGGAGAAAGCGGAGGAAATTGCCAGTGAGCATCCCGAAATTTTAGTGCTCAACTTTGATGGTACAGATGTAGAAAAGCTGGAACAAGAGGGTTTAAAAAATACCGATGCTTTGGTAGCGGTAACCGGAAACTCGGAAACCAATGTGCTTACCTGCCTAGTGGCCAAAGATCGTGGCGTAAAAAAGACCATCGCCATGGTGGAAAATATTGAGTATCTCTCGCTTACCCAGAGTATTGGTATTGATAGTCTGATTAATAAAAAACTGGCTGCTGCTAACTTTATCTACCGTTACATTCGTCGGGGCGACTTTGTAACGCTTTCCACCATTCACGGTATTGACTCAGAAGTTATGGAGTTTAATGTGAGCGACGAATGTAAAGTAACCGAGAAGGCTATTCGCGATTTAGACTTACCCAAAGGAGCCTTAATAGGCGGGGTAATCCGTAATAATAAAGGTCTTATTCCCACCGGTGATTTTGTGATTCGACCGGGCGATAAAGTAGTTGTTTTCGCGAAAAGTGAGTGTGCTAAAAAGGTAAGTCGGTATTTTCGCTAAGCATGCATCTATTTAACCCCCGAATGATCGCTGCCTTAATTGGCACTTTGCTGGGCATTGTTGCCCTAATGATGCTCATTGCCCTTGGCGTAGCCTTATACTACGGGGAAGATTGGCGGCCTATGCTACTTTCCTCCGGAATCACCTTTGCTACGGGTGGGCTTCTTTATTCCGCTAACATTAAGAATAAGAATCGCGAAGTTCGAAAGCGCGATGGATTCCTCATTGTGAGTTTAGGCTGGATAGCAATGTCTATGCTAGGCAGCTTGCCTTATGCTCTTAGTGGTGCCATCCCCAATATTGTGGATGCCATTTTCGAAACAGTGAGTGGTTTCACAACCACTGGAGCCACCATTTTAACCGATATTGAAGGTCAAGAACGCTCCATTCTATTTTGGCGAAGCATGACCCATTGGATTGGGGGTATGGGAATTATCGTATTAACGGTTGCCATTTTACCACTTTTAGGAGTCGGTGGGATGCAGCTCTTTAATGCGGAGGCTCCGGGAATTACCCCCGATAAGCTTCATCCGCGGATTACGGGTACGGCTAAGCGTTTGTGGTTTATCTACTTTGCCCTAACCCTAGCGGAGGCTATCGCCTTGTACTTTGCAGGTATGGGTTGGTTTGATGCTATAAACCACGCCATGGCCACGATGGCCACCGGAGGATTTTCCACCCGGGACGCGAGTATCGCCGCCTTTAACTCTCCGGCCATCCATTACATTATCACCCTATTTATGTTCTTCGCTGGTGTGAACTTTACCTTGCTCTACATGGGTTTCAGTGGGCGAGTAAAGGAAATATTCCGCAATGAAGAATTTAGAGTTTACGCCTGGAACACCTTTATTTTTAGTAGCGTCCTAGCACTGGTATTAATCATTTTCCAAAATTACAGCATTGAGGAGGGGATTCGCGGATCGTTCTTCACGGTAATCTCCATCATGACCACCACAGGTTTTATTACCGAGAATTACATCCTGTGGCCCAACTTTGCCATCTTCCTGGTCTTCGTACTTTTCTTTTCTGGCGGCTCCACCGGAAGTACCTCTGGGGGCATTAAGGTGATGCGTCATATTCTCTTAATTAAGAATTCCTTTTTAGAGTTAAAACGGCAAATTCACCCTAATGCGATTATTCCGGTAAGGTTTAATAAGAAGGCTGTCCCTCAAGGGATTACGAATACCGTAGCGGCCTTTATTTTGATTTGGTTAATCGTGTTCTTTATCGGTGCTTTTGTGATGTCCATGTTTGGCCTCGATTTCATGTCGGCCATCGGTTCGGTCACCGCCACCTTGGGTAATATTGGTCCCGGTTTAGGGAGTGTTGGCCCGGTCGATAACTTCGCCCATCTGCCGCAAGGCGCTAAACTGTTCCTAAGCTTTTTAATGCTATTAGGCAGATTGGAACTCTTTACCGTTTTAATCCTCTTTATGCCTTACTTCTGGCAACGTCGATAATTTAGTCCAAAAGGTTTTTTAAAGCCTCTAGGAAATCGAGGTTTTCGCGCTTCTTCTTTAAGATCAACAAAGGGATTTTTCGATTGCTTCGAACCACTTCCTTGGCAAAGGAGCCCAACAATACAGAAGCGGAAGCAGTGCGTCCCTTGGAGGCAATAACAATTAAGTCACTACCAAAATGTTCGGCTAAGAAGAGGGCATGATTTGGAGCCTCACCGCTATTTTCAATCAGTTCGCAAGTCCAGCTAACTGGTAAGTTCAAGCATTTCTTATAGTTGATCCATTCCTTTTTAGCACTGTCCTTAATGGCTGTTCGCAGTTCTCGAGCAGCTTCCGCATTTTTTAAATAGCTATGCGCTGGTTTAAAAAAGTGAATACCACGCACTTCGGCATCGCTGTGCTGCGCGAGCTCTAAACTAAATTTGGTGGCCAGCTCTCCATGCTGACTAAAATCCAAAGGCAAGAAAATTTCGTTGATCTCTAAATTGGCTTGTTCTGGCACCAATAGAATGGAGCAAGGCCCTTGTTCTGCTAAGCGGGCCCCTAAAAGTTGATGATCCCGATCAATTGGGCGGCGCCCCATAATAAGCAAGTCGATGTCTTTAATATGACTTTGCCTTAATAGTTGATCAAAAGTGTCGCCTTCGAGCAGCACTGTTTGCACCTTATAATCCGCTTTCTCGCCAAAAGCATAATGGTAGAGTTCGAGCAAATACTTTTCGAGCTGTTCTTCTTTTGGGGGGAGGATATCCTGGTACTTTTCGCGAATCGCATCGGGAAGCTCCAAATCCTCGGTTACATGCATCAGGTAAATGGTGTCCACCCTAAGTTGGGAAAGGATGTAGGCGCTGTAGCGCAAAATCATGTCATCCATTATTCCCCCTTCTAGGGCAATCAAAACCCGACTATATGGGCTTCGTTCCTTCATGATTATAGAATTCCTCGAATTAAGAACAGCGCAGCAAAGGCAATAATAGCGTATAGTTCAGGGAATACGGCCAATATTAGGGTCCGACCAAAAACGTCATTTCCGCTACCAATAGCATCGATACCACTGGCGCATACCCGACCTTGGTAAATCCCAGAAAATAAGCCGGCAAGTCCTAAGGCAATTCCACCACCTAATATTCCGGCGCCTTGCAATAAGGTGATTTCGGGACCAATAAATTCTTGAAGAATGAAAAAGCCGGCAAAGCCGTAAAGCCCTTGTGTACCAGGTAATGCACTTAATACGATAAAAGACCCAAAGGCATCAGGGCGTTTTTTAACAGCGCCTACGGTGGCCATGGCTCCCGCAGCGGTACCCATAATACTGCCGGTTCCGGCCAGTGCAATCAAAATACCGAAACCTACAAAGGCCAAAATTAAAGCGAGATTTACTGTTTCCATGATAATTTAGTTTAGAGGTTTAGACTTTTTAAAGGCTTGAAAGGTTTTACCCCCACCTTCAAATTGAGCGTTATTATAAAATTCAACAAAAGTGAGTCGCAGTGGATGGATGAAGGATCCTAAAGCGGCCAACACGAAATTGAGACCATGTCCGAAGAGGAGAAAGGCGCCTACTCCAATCCATGACCACCAATTTTCGCTCAGCATATTCATTCCAATTTGGTTAACGACCAATCCCAATACGGCGGAGGTTACCCCCAAAGCGAATAAGCGGACGTAGGAAAGTACATCTCCCAGTAATCCGGTGAAAATGAAAAATAGGGGCAATACGCTGCTTCCGAGACGCACCAATAGGCTTTGACTCAAGTCGTGAAAGAACATAATAAGTAGCATGCCACCGATGAGACTAGCAATAAGGAATTGGCGATGGAATTCGGTTAGGAGCAGGGTGTCGCTCATAAATAAGGCCACCGCAGAAATAACGATAAAGAGCTTGCCCCATAAGGATAGCGACTCTTTAAAACCATCGTAATACCAAGCCTTGGCAATCGCTAAACCAATGCCAATCAAAATTTGAAATACCCCAATCAGTAAAGCCACATTAAAGGCATTAAAGAAATAGTCACTGTCATCGGGAATAATTACCAATTCTCCTAAAGCGGCAATCCAAGCGGTATCGGACTTAAGGCTTAAGGCCACCCCAAATAAGCTACCACTTTTAATAAGACCCATCACCGTAGTGCTAATGCCTAAGATGCCCACTAAAGCTGCTAAGCCGCGTTGCTTTTTTAAAAAGCTAAACCAGCCCACAAGGGCGGCCAAAGTCATAATGGCCCCATAGCCCGCATCGCCCAAGCAGTAGGCAAATAGAATCGGGTAGAACACTGCAATTAAGGGGGTTAAGTCAAATTCAAAGTAATGAGGGAGTTGGAATATTTTGGTGATGGGCTCAAAGAGCGAGCTGTATTTACCGTTTTTAAGCTCTACCGGTACTTTATCATTTTTGGATGGGCTGCTAATGCGGTAGGCTATCGGTAATTGCGAGCAGGCTGATTTAAAACGATCTTCTAGTCGGCTGGGTAACCAAGCTTTGATAGTGGTCACCGGTGTTTCTTTAAAATCTTGCCAGAGCTCTAAGCTTTGCTGGAACTCCCAATTCTCCTGAATACCAGCCGCTTCTTGCTGGAGCTTGTCAATATTTTCCCGAAAACCTTTTAGTAAACTAAATAGTCGGTTTTTTTCAGCCTTAAGCTGATGGGCCGTTTCCTCGAGCTCCTTAAATGGGATAGGAGGTAAGGGCTCCGAATCCAAATTAAGCTCCTTAAAATCTTGCTTTCTTCCTATCCTACAGAAATAAACCAAGGAGCCTTCTTCCTTAATTTTAAAGGCTTTACCGGCTTGCGCTTCCCAATCTCTTCGATCTCCTTTAAACAAGCCTAAATGAAGATCAATTTGCTTTAAGGCCTGCCATTGTTCGGGATTAAAGTTTCCCCAGTGATTCCAAAAGTGGCTACTTTCCTCATACTCAGCTTCGCGATGTCGGCAGGCTCCCCAATCTTCCCTAAATTCTTGCAATTGTGGTATTAAGGCTCCGCTTAGGGGTGCCACGGAAATCGCTTCATCTACCTCAGGTAATTTATCGAGCCAAGCTTGTAAGTCTAGCCATTGCTTCCATTCTTGATGATTGGCTAAGGATTGAGATTCACCCAGTTCCTCAAGGTGTACCAAGCCAATCTTTTGCAATTCCTCGGTGAGCTTATTTTTGTTTGTGGAGCGGATCAAGAGCTCCGCTTTTAGCATCGGGCTTTTCATGATTTTTCCGCTTTTTTATTCTTGGCAATCTTTTTTGCTGCCGTGGCAATATTCTCTTTATCCTCTAGGAAGCGCTTTACTTTTCGGATCCCCTCTTCGAACTCAGGAATTTGTACCTTCTCGTATAAATTCACCTTCTGAGTTGTTTTCTTACGAGCAGATTCTAAGCTATTTAACTCCTCTTTCAGGAAGCTTAACTTTAAGTTGAGTTCAATCAGGTTTTGAAGGGCTTCAAGGGCCGCAGGCATCCAGGCGGGTTCGTAAATAGGGTTGAGCTGTAGGGCCTCGTAATGCACTTTATCCAGACGTTTCACCCTAGTACCCGCGATATTAATTTCTTCCGTTTCCAGCTCCGAAACCTTTAACACCGATGGCAAATCATTCCAAACATTCTCAAACTTCTCCAGACGTGCCCGTTCGTCCTGATACTGCTGTTCCAGAGTTTTAAGTATAGGCTTCTGCTTGGCAATTACTTGACGAAGGGCTGTTTCTTTGCGCATGAGCACTGGCAAGGCTTTCCGACGAACTTGCAGCTGTTTGCGGAAGTCTTGAATGGTACTTTTATTATAGGAGATGGCGCGACTCATGGCTAGGCTTTAGGCCAGTATTTATCAATAAAGTTTTGACGGATACCAAGCTCATAGCTCTCAAAAAAGCGGGACATTAAGTTCCAGCCTCGATCCAGCATTTCATCAATGCTAATATTCAGCTGAACATCCAAGAGCTCTTCGGTGTAAGCTGTAGCAAAAGCCAAGCTGCGCTTATCGTAGGCATTGAGGTCGAAACCATTCTCCTTCTTGCTGCGCGCTTCAGCGGCATCGGCATACAGCCGTACTAGGGCGTTCATTACTTGAGGGTGGTCTTCCCGAGTTTTAGTACCAATAACATTCTGTTTTAGCCTCGATAAGGACCTAAAAGGGTCGATAATGGTTAAACCGGTTTCGGAATCTTTTTTGAGGTAAAGCTGCCCCTCGGTAATATAGCCGGTGTTATCGGGAATGGCATGGGTAATATCGCCATCATTTAAGGTGGTGACCGCCACAATGGTAATCGAGCCGCCTTCCTTAAACTGGACGGCCTTTTCGTAAATCCGCGCTAAATCCGAATAGAGGGAGCCCGGCATGGCATCCTTACTGGGAATCTGGTCCATCTTATTGGAAACAATGGCCAATGCATCCGCAAATAAGGTCATATCGGTAAGGAGCACCAATACCTTTTCGTTTTTCTCATTGGCAAAGTACTCTGCCGTGGTGCACACTAAATCCGGAATGAGGAGTCGCTCCAAAGGAGGGTCTTCAGAAGTATTGATGTAACTCACGATCTTATCTCCGGCGCCGCTCGCGTTAAAGCGCTGCTTAAACATCAAGAAGTCATCATGAGAAATTCCCATGCCTCCTAAAACAATGCGATCGGAATCGGCGCGTAGGGCCACCTCTGCTAAAATGCGATTATAGGGCTGATCGGGATCGGCGAAAAAGGGGATTTTTTGACCGGTTACCAAGGTGTTGTTCAAATCAATACCGGCAATTCCGGTCGCTAATAATTCGGAGGGAAGCTGCCGCCTAACCGGGTTTACGGTTTGACCTTTAACATCTTGCTCTTCTCCTTTTAATTCTTCCTTGCCATCGATAGCGGCCCCAAAAGCATTAAAGTAGCGGCCGGCGAGTAGGGGGCTCAAGCGTAATTTCGGCGCGCTGCCCGAGAAAACCACTTTCGCATTGGTACCCAGGCCTTCTGTTCCTGAAAAAACCTGTAAGGTCACTTCCTTGCCCTCTACGCGAATTACCTGGGCCGCCCGTCCATCTACCCAAGCCAGTTCGTCGTATTGTACCGACTCGGCATCGAGACTAATCGTTGCTTTGGTAAGCGATTTTATTTGGGTGTATATGGGTTGAAATGCTTGAGCTATCATAGCGCTTCCATTTTTTCATTAGCGGTGAAAACCTGATCGAGCTCCTCATTGAACTTTGAAAAATCATCGGAGCGGAATTCACTGTAATTCATTTGTTTAAATAGGTTGATGAGCTTTTTGTAAAAGCTGCCAACGGTGCTGAAATCCTCAAAATCCTGCTTTTTATCGCAAATTTCTAAGACTCTATTAAGCATAAAGGACTGCCGTTCCATGGTCGAATTCATATCGGTATCATCAAAGGAGTCTTGCTGAATGAAGGCGAAATCAATTAACTCGCTTTTCCAAAAATCACGGTGATAATCGAGGGGAACAGAGTCGTCCCCTAAAATGGAAATTTGGTCACGGGCCTCAATTCCTTTGGCCAAGAGGTTTTTAGCACGCATCACCTTTTCGGTCCAACCGGTTTCAACCGATCGCTCGGTATATTCCTGGAATTCTTCGTAATCGAGATAACGGCTGTAGGAGAGTAGGGGGTCAATAGCCGGGTAGCGTTTGGCATCGGCTCGCTTCTGCGAAAGCGCATAAAAGCAACGCGCTACTTTAGAGGTTGATTCGGTAACGGGCTCCTTAAAGTTACCACCAGCGGGAGAAACGGTGCCTAAGAAGGTTACGGAGCCCTCCCGACCGTCTTTCATCATCACCTTGCCGGCCCGACCGTAAAAATTGGCAATTACCGCCGGTAACTCCACAGGAAAGGCGTCTGTTCCGGGTAACTCCTCCATCCGATTACTCATCTCCCGTAAGGCTTGGGCCCAACGCGAGGTACTATCGGCCAAAAGCAGCACTTTGTAACCCATGCTTCGATAGTACTCGGCCATGGTCATACCCACATAAACCGAGGCCTCCCGAGCGGCAACGGGCATATTGGAGGTATTACAAACAATAGTGGTTTTATCCTTTAGTTTTCTGCCGGTGGCCAAATCCTCAAGCTCAGGAAAGCTGTGGAAGATTTCCACTACCTCATTTGCCCGTTCGCCACAAGCTACTAAGATCACCACCTCGGCGCGGTTATTCTTCGCAATGGCTTGCTGTAAAACGGTTTTACCGGTTCCGAATGCCCCGGGAATATAGGCCGTTCCGCCTTCGGCAATAGGGTTTAAGGTGTCAATTACGCGTAGTCCGGTTTGGAATATTTCACTGGGACGTACCTTATTTTCATAGGTTTTGATGGGCCATTTCACTGGCCATTTTTGCACCATGTAGACCGGTAGGAGTTCATCGGCTTCATTTTTCACTTGGGCAATAGCGGTTTGCAGGTTATAATCACCTGCCTCTGCAAGCTCCACCAAGTCATAAGTCCCCTCGAATTTGAAGGGGAGCATAATTTTATGCATCAAGGCATTTTCTGCCACCTCGCCAATTACATCTCCGGCCTTTAGCTTATCGCCAGGTTGGGCCAGGGGTTGAAAGGTGTATACCGCTTCTAAATCCAGGGCCTCACTGCGCTGACCGGCATTGATAAAGTTACCAGGCATGGCTTCCAAATCGTTTTGCAAACCATCGAAGTTTTTGCTCAATAAGCCCGGACCCAAGCTCACCTCCAAAAGCTCACCACTAAACTCCACTTGATCATCTGCTTGCAAGCCGGTACCTGCTTCAAATAGCTGAGCAAAAGCAATGTCTCCCTTAATCTTAATCACCTCGGCCATAAGCCTTTGCTCATTTTTAAGGACAAAACATATTTCATTTTGGCGTACCGGACCATCTACCTTGATCTGGAGCAAGTTGCTAAGAATGCCGGTGATTTTTCCTTTAGTCATGGTTATGAATATTGCTTAAGGCCTCATCTAGCAAGGATTGCAGACGGGCCTCATTTTGGTTATCATGAAGTTGTTCGCGACGGTAAAGCAGGAAAAGCTTGGCGCTGTAGTTTAAAAGGGCGGTGGTATCAAAATAATGGGCCTTGGAAAGCGCATCGGCCTTATCCCATAAAACTTGATGTACCGCTAAAGCAATGCTGCTGGGATCCTTAGTGTCCAAGGCCTTTAGAAGTTCTTCCAAATAGGGCTTTTCTAAATGCATTTGATTGCTTATTTGGGCCGGCTTCTTTTGCAGACTATTGCGCATATCCTTGTTAAGCCAGTTCGTCTCTTGATCTAAAAAGGAATAGCGCGCCTGATGATAAGTGGCCATGAGCGCCCTTAAATCGCGTTCAAAAAGGAAGTAATCACGAATAAAACCAGCCGGCAATTCTTCAATAGCCTCAAAAAACACTTGATGTAATTCGGTTTCGATCCGATTCGAAGACCAATGCATCATGGTTTCCTTGTGCTCGGCGTACCAATCTTGTAAGTAGTTAGGGAGCAGCTCGGGTTCCAGTTTAATGTTTATAAGCGCCTCCTTATCCAGTTGAAAGGGCTTTCGCAGTGGACGTTCCAAAAGATGGTCGTATTCGAATTGCCAAAATTCAATGAGGTTGTAAAGGTCATTGCGTCGAAAAAACCAAGCAAGGCTCTCTTGATCCACCTCATTGATTTGCCGTAGAATAAGGCTAATCGCTTCCTCTAAATCCTCTTCCGCCGGACGCTTATCTAGCGAAAGCTCGGGCATGGAGCTCAGGATGTAGTAGTAATTATTCATGGTTGAAAATCAATTTCCGAAGATTGTCATCGAAATAGGTTTTCAAAAGCTGTTCAAAGGCTTCGGGGTCTAAATGAAACTCAAGGCCTTTTTCGCTATCGCGCAATTGCAGTTTATTAGCCGGGTTAATTTCAAATTGCCAATCGGGTAGGGCTTGCCTAATGCGGCTGAGCCACTTTTCTTCCCAGGCGGCGGGCCATTGCACTCGGTAGGTTTTAGGGTCAAAATTGGACAGTAGGCTACGGAGTAAATCTTGTACAAATTCCTCGTCCTTAAAGCTTTCCTGAAGGGGTCGGCGAATAATCTCCTCCTGTAAAAAGTGCTCCAGGTCGCTTTGTAAGCTGTTTTTGATTTGCAGTCCGCCTTGACGTAATTCTTGCAAGCCTCGCTCTTTAATCAATTTCGCAGATCGCTCCGCCTCTTTAATATGGGCATCGGCCTTGGCCTGGGCCTCTTGCAGCAGCTTTTCGCGTGCGGCTTTCGCCTGATGGTTAAGCTGCTCAATCTCCTTTTGGGCGTCTTCAATTAGCTTCTGATAAAGGTCTTCAGTGAGCTTTTCTAAATTGTCGATGGCGGCACTCATTATTTCAGAATTAAAAGGGGGATTGGACTTTCGAAGATCATTTTTCGGGAAAGGCTTTCGTGGAAGAGCGATTCTAAGAAGTGGTAATCATGAGGCATAATGGCGATTAAGGAGGCCTCTTGATCCTTGGCATACTTTATTAAACCATCACCAACTTCATTTTCAAAGTGATGACTAAAGCGATGAGGGAGGTCTTGCAGTCGGTATTTAAGCTGCTTACGGTGAATCTTCTCCTTCCGACTTAATTGATGCTCCTTGCGATTGATAGTTAATACATCAATTTCGGTTTTCATCTGATCGGCCATATGGAGTAGGGGACTTAGCTTATGATCGCAAGTGAGGTCCTGGTAATCGACCGCTAAGACTATTTTATGCACTTTTTGCAATTGGGCCCCATCTGGGAGTACGATTACGGGTACAATAGCATCGCGGACCACCGCTTCGGTTTTACTGCCCCATAAGCGATCCAGGCCTTTAGCACCCTTGGTGGCCATAATGATCATATCGCAGGCCACTTTATCCGACTCTTGCAAGATTAAGTCCTTGGAGAGTTTAAAACCCCAAAGTTTGGAATAGTCAATTTCTGCTAAAAGGGGACAGGCTGCTTCAAATTCGCTAAAGGCTTCTTCAATAGCTACTTTATCGGCCGCTAATGATTTCCTTTGCCTTTGGGCAGCATGCACTAATTGTAAACTGTTATGACCTTGCTTTATAAAGGGCAAGATGCTATTAAGGCAGTTTATGCTCAGCGGGCTAAAATCGGTGGGGAAAAGAATGTTTCGGTTTTTCACGGCAGGTATCATTTTCTCCTACGATATTAGCCCAGATATTAGAGTTACGGAATGATAAATGTCAGGGATAGGAAGAATTATAAACCTGTCCCTATTGATAAATACGCAAGCGAAAAGAATGGAAAAACAATGGTCCTACTGGGAGCAAAAGGCCTTAATAGATGACGCAGACCTCCTAGTGGTAGGTGGGGGTTTTACCGGCTTATCCGTGGCCTATCACAGTAAAGTACTCTATCCGCAAGCCAAGGTGGTACTCTTGGAACGCGACCTCATTGGCGCTGGGGCCAGCACAAAAAATGCAGGATTTGCTTGCTATGGCACGGTAGGGGAAATTTGTTCTGACATCAAACTAATGGGAAGGCAGGCGAGCTTAGACTTGGTTTTATCACGAATTGAAGGTCTAAACTACCTCCGCAGTCTCATTCCTGATGCGCTTATGGATTATAAGCCTCTGGGCGGTTACGAGTACTTCACGCAAGCGGAAGCTCCGGCCTACCAAGAGGCCTTGGCGGAAATCCCAGGCCTGAATGCCTTCTTTAAAGAAGCGGGAATAGCTGATCATCTCTTTCAGGTGCAAACGCCTCAAAATGAAAACTTTGCCGGCAGTATTTACAGTCCACTAGAGGCTCAGCTGGACCCAGTGAAAGCCATCTCATACCTGCAACAGCAATGCAGCGCTGTGGGAGTGCGCACTTTACATGGAGTAGAAGTAAGTGCCATCGAGACAGGGCAGGGCTGGCAACTGAAGACTTCGAAAGGCATCTGGCATTCCAAGAATGTAGTGTTTTGTACCAATGCCTTTGGAGTACCGGGTTATACATTGGATATCGTGTCCGCTCGAAATCAAGTATTAATCACCAAGCCTTTTAACCACGGAATACGCCCAGGAAATTACCACCTTAAGGAAGGGTATATTTATTTGCGAACTGTGGGAGATCGACTTTTACTAGGTGGAGCGCGTCACCTCGACTTAGAAGGGGAGCAAACCAAGGACTTTGGTCATACTGGTTTGATCATGAACCACTTAAAGTCCCTTTTAGATCATGAGCTTCAATTGGCCGGTAAATGGGAATTGGATCAAGCTTGGTCGGGAATTATTGCTACGGGTCAGTCGAAACAACCTTTATTAAAGGAGCTGGAAAACAATTTATGGTACTGCGGTCGGTTTGGCGGTATGGGCGTCGCACTGGGCCTCATCACGGGCAAGCAAATGGCCGAAAAGCTAAATTTGGATTAGCTCATTTTTAATGGCGTGAATAGCTAATCCCACTCTTGATTTCACCCCCAGTTTATCGAAAAGCCGCGCGCGATAGCCATCAATGGTTTTCTCACTAAGGCACATTTTATCGGCAATCTCCTTGTAGGTATATTCACTGCAAGCATATTGCAAGAACTTCATTTCCTGCTCATTAAGGCTCGCTTGTTCGGGATCTTTAGGCTCTCGTACCGCCTGAATAAGTAAACCGGTTAAACTGTCGGTATAATGGTAACCATTTTGATGCACGGCGGTAATGGCCGATTTTAACTCTTCGGGCTCCACGTCTTTGTTTAAGTAGCCGTTTACGCCGGCTCGTAACATGCGGATTAAGGAATGCTCATCATTTTTCATGGTAAGCATGATGATGCCTAAGTCGGGATACTTTTTACGCAAGGCTAGGGTGGTTTCGTGACCATCCATTATCGGCATATCCAAATCGAGAATTAGTAAGTCGGGCAGGTTCTGTGGCTGTAATAGCTCCAGAAGTTCTTTACCGTTTCCGGCTTCTAAAACCACTTCAAAGTTGGCATCAATAGCCTGAATGAGATTTATTAAGCCCTTGCGAAAGAGGCTGTGATCGTCGACAACTGCAATTTTTAAGCTCATAAATTTAAGTTTGATTGGCGGTCAGCCTTATTTCTATTTCGGTGCCTTCCCCTTCCTTAGAGTTTAAACTATAATCCGCACCAATCATGGCGCAACGCTCCTGTAAATTTAAAAGACCATTTCCGCTTAAACTGTGTTTTTGATTATGGAGTTTATCCTTAGGAATCCCAATACCATCGTCTTTCACCTTTAAACTGAGCATTTGATCTTCTCCCTTAAGATGCACCTTAAAGTTCGCCGCCTGAGCGTGTTTTAGGGCATTATTAAGTAATTCCTGAAACATGCGGTAAAGGAATACCGACTGCTGGGCATCGATTAAGCTTTCTTGGTATTGATTGTTGAAACTCACCTTTAGAGCCCCGCTGCGGGAAACCCTCTGTAAATCGGCTTCAATCATTTTGGCTAGGCCTTGTTTAGCTAGTGTATCATGGGCCAGGGCAGAGGATAAGGAGCGAATATCACCGATAAGGCGCTTCAGGTGCTCTTTACTTTCGGCGATATGCTTTTGGTCCTTATCCGAAAGTTGATCGGAAAGTAGATTGAGATTGATCTTGATTAAAGAGGCGATTTGTCCGAAATTATCGTGTAGATCCCGGGAAATGTTTTGCAAGGTTTGCTCGCGAATCTCCACCTCTGTTTGCAATAGCGCTTGGTGGAGGGCTTGTTTCTCCATCTCAAACTTGAGCTGTGATCGACGGTAGAGGACCACTACCAGAATGATAAAGGCTATGAGTAAAAAGGACAGAGAAGTCCCTAAAAGAATAAAAAGCTCATAGTCGTTAATGGTCATTTGGCTTGGCGCTGATTGGTCGCATCAAGATAGATAGAGATTATGTAACTACCATACAAGAAGTAGTTAAGGAAGTAAATCACCTTGCGCGCCCAGGTAGGGAGGTGACCATCTTGCACCAGCATCCAATCGTAGAGCCCAAAAATGAGGAAGCTCCCGGCGTAAAAGACTAGGTTGGCCGTAGCAAACCAAAAGGTACTTTGTCGAAAAAGGGATTGCTCGCTGGGTTTTTGAATCAACTGATAGTACAGTAAAAAGGAACCACTAAGCATAAAAACGCTTAGTAGACTAATATTGGCGGAAGGGAAAGCAAAACCATCCATCGAATGATAAATACTAAGGCCAATAGAAATGAGGCTAAAGCTCAGACCCAGGTAAAAAGGATAGCGACTGGGTTTGGATTTGTGAGTAATTAATTTACTGAATATGAGACCGTAAAGTAATCCTTGCAAAGGGATAAGGATATGAAATACGCCATGGTTGCTATGCTGAAACAGCACTACAATCAGTTTAGCACTAAACTGCGCCAGGAAAACTACGAAGAGCAGGTAGCTCACTAATTTATAAGCCGGCCCCAGACTTTTCCACCGTCGAAACCCATAAAGGAATCCAAAGAGAAGGATAAGTAAAAGAAAGAGGTAACCCGGACCAATTAGCGTAGCCATTGGACCGGGATACCAGGGGGGGAAGGAAGTATTTAAAATTGTTAGGTTCAACTAAGTTTTATTAGGGGAGGTCTGCACATTGATCCGGACAAGGATCCGCATAATCATAAGCAGGATCTGCTACAATTTTTCCCTTATCATCAACACCTACCAATACGATATTGAAAGACTGATCGGCTTTGAGGCCAAACACCATAAACAGCTTGGTGATGGTATGATTCTCATTTTGCAAAATCTCAAGCACATGCTCAGCATCGACCATTAAGCCGCGCATTTTTCGACCATCGGCGCAAGGAATGTGGAGTCCCGCATTCTTGTAAGCGTCGATCATTTCAACCGCTTCGGCGGACCAGTTAATTTTTTTTGACATAGTGTAATAGCTTGATTGATAGGGCTAAGGTACTTGGACTTTCGGTAAAAGCAAGACCCAGCCTCGATTCTAATGGTTTATCCTCTAAGCTAAGGGGAAATTCCCTAAAAGAATAGGGGAATTCCCTCTTGTATAGGAAATGCAGCAATGGAATATTGCAAGCTTAAAGCTATATATATGGAAGCCATTAAATTAAGACGGGTGTTTGTAAGCGAAGTATGCGATATCAAGCTAGAGGTTGAGGAGCAAAATTTAAAGATTGCCGCTATAGGCATGGCCAGCACCGATGGCTGGGAAAAGCCCCGTTTGGAATTACGCCACTTAGGTAAGCCCGCCGATGGTATTTACGATTTCGATTTCTACGCCCAGGGTCCCGACCATGCGGTGGTTCCCAGTTTGGAAAAGGTCATCGCCATTTACAATTGGGAGAACTTCCCTAAGGATTTACGGGGTGTACGGGTGCACGCAGATCGGAATAGTATATTGGTGATGCGGTAGGTATCTTGTAATACTGACTAAGACTGCGTTAATTAATTACCCGATAATTAATATTATGTCAAATAACTATTTCAAAAAGAAAGGAGACCAAAACGGATCTCCCTCCTAATATCTTTATTCTTCTAAAAGTCCTTTGGCTTGCTCGTACATCTTTAAGGCACGGTAAACCTGCCCTAAGGCATTCTTTACTTGTACATCTTCTGGTGAAAGCTTGTAGGCTTTTTCCAAATATGGTAAAGCCACTTTAAATACTTCCGTACGTTGCGTCTCTAAAGCTTTATACTTTTTCTGGGCGCTAATCGGTAACTCATTCATCTGGTCCCCGATTACATTGGCACTGTCCAAATAAATAATACTGGTCATGTATAAAGCATCCGAATATTCAGGATCAATGGCCAAAGTTTGCTCGTAGGCTTTTAAGGCTTCGGCCGGACGCTTCATCTCATTCTGTAGTATTACGCCTTTGTTGTAATACATTAATGGATTCTTAGGATCGGCAGCAATGGCGCGGTCTAAGTTCGCTAAGGCCTTATCATATTCCCCATTGTCGAAGAACAACTGTAATTCGGCCTTAATCAGATCGATGTTCTCGGGGAACATCTCACGTCCTTTAGCTAAGCTGCTCTTGTAAAGTGCAGTATCTCCTTGATCTAAAGCTAAGTAAACCACGCTACGGTATAAATCGGGACGAATATCACCACCCGACATTGGGTTGGTTACCTGCCCAGTTTTAACGGCGATTTCCATCTGACGAGGGCTTAAAAACTCAACCGTATCACCGGTTTCCGCTTTGATAGCACGGAATCGTGTACCGTGGTAATCTAGTTTTAAAAGATCTTGATACACCGCTAAAGCCTTATCGTAAGCCTTCATTTGCTGCGCCATGATGGCCGCATTGTAGTACATACTGGTATCGGTTTGACCTAATACGTCCTTTTTAAGGTTATAGGTCTGCAAGAAATCTTCGTAGGCACCCTCAGGGTTTTTATTGGCGCTGGCCTCAATACCTCTGCTAGCAATGGCATTAGCTAGGGAGTTAATTTGGGCAATGGCTTCGTCAGTGTAACGCTCCTTACCGCTTTGTTTTTCAAAAGCTAAAAGCTTGGTAAAACCATCGAGGGCTTTGTCTAAGGCTTTGTCATCCAAACCTTTAATGGCTGGATCTTCGCTTTGATGAATACGATAATTGATCAAACCTTTATAGAAATAAAACTTCGCTAAGTCCTTTTCACGTACCTCAGAAAGAGATTTGGAACTAATAACAGACTCTGCTTCGTCGATATATTCTTTAGCGGCTTTAGGGTCATTATTACGATCAATCGCAATAACCGCTGAAGAAATTAGGGGTTTCTCTTGGGCGAAGGCCGGTAACCCGACAATCAACACCGCGAATAAAATGAGTTTTTTCATGTTGAATTTGGCTTTTGTGCAAAACTACTATTTATAGATTTTTTACAAGGTGACTTGCCAATTTAATGCCAAGTATATCTTTGTGGCATTAAATACAAATCATTACCTATGAAATGGGATATCCAAACTGTAGACTTCAAAGCAACCGATGAGTTGCTTGCATATACAGAAGAAAAAGTATCAGGCTTGCATAAATATTACGACCAAATTGTTGGTGCCGAGGTTTATTTGAAACTCATCCAGGATGAGGCGAAGCAAAATAAAAAGGCCGAGGTGAAGCTTAATATTCCCGGAAACGACCTTTTTGCTGAATCTCACGATGCTTCTTTTGAGAAAGCGATTAATGAGGTGACCGAAAAATTAAAAGGTCAGATTCGCAAGCTTAAAACCAAGCTGCAAAAGCACTAAGCCCCTACTATGCGTATCCTCTTTGCGGCCAAGGATGGTTTTAAGTACAATCGTACTCACATCTTAATCGAAGGCCTCAAAGCAGCCGGTGCCCAAGTAGAAATTTTTACAATTCCCGAGCGTACGGCCCAACACGGTCGTGTGCTTCGGGAATTGTCTTTAAAAGCCGATTGGGTATACGTCCCTCCTTTTCGTCATCGTGATTTAGGCTTTGTAAAACGGTATTCCCAAGCGCCAGTCGCCTTTGATCCGCTTATTTCCCGCTACCTCACCAAGGTGGTAGACTACGGTCACTATTGGAAGGCACCACAAAAATGGTTAATCGACCGCCGCGACTTTAAGAACTGTGATTTGCTGCTGGCCGATACACAGGTCCACCTCGATTATTTCCGGAAAACCTTTAAACTGCCCAAGCGCTTAGCAACGGGAGTTCTACCCTTGGGAGTTAATCTCAATGAATTTGAGGCCAAACCCCTCAGTTTGGATGGGCCCTTAAAAGTGGGCTTTTACGGTAGCTTCGTTCCCTTACAGGGTGCCTTGCATATAATTGAGGCTATCGCCCTTTTAAAAGCGGAAAAGGATCTGGAATTCACCATAATCGGAACCGGTTATCAATACAAGGAAGCACGTGCACTGGCGCGCCAAAAGGGCTTAAACGATTCAATGTTTAAAGGTTGGGTAGCCTACGATCAGCTGGCTAGTGAAGTGCAGTCCTTCGACTTGGGCTTGGGCGTTTTCGGTAAATCCTTGAAGGCCGATTTAGTAGTCCCCAACAAACTATACCATTATGCCGCATCTGCGAAAGCGATTTTAAGCAAAGACAGCCCCGGCATGCGCGAGGTATTTAGTCCCGGTATGAATATCGAGGTTTGCGCCCCCCAGCCTAGAGCTATTGCCGATAAAATTATAGAGCTGCGGGATAATCGCCCGCGACTTAAATCCTTAGCCGATGCGGGGCGGCAGTTAATGGAAGCGCAGTATAGCCATCGAGCAATTGGTGAAAAATTCCTCCAGCTTACGGGCCGCTTAGAGGCCTAAAATCTTAGCGATATTAGGTTTAAAGTATTGGTCGCTCTTTAGCACCTTGCCGTCTTCCCGGTAAATGGGCTCCCCGTTTTTATCGAGCTTCGACATATTGCTACGTTGAATTTCATCGAAAACTTCCTCAATCTTATCCTGTAAACCATGACTGAGAATGGTGCCGCATAAAATGTAAAGCATATCGCCTAGGGCATCGGCAATCTCCACCAAGTCACCGTTTTGGGCCGCTTCGAGGTATTCTTCATTTTCCTCTCGCATTAATTTGTAACGCAGTAACTGAATTTTGGGATCAATATCGGCTGTGGCTTCATAGCGGTTTTCGATTTTAAAGGCTTTATGAAAGGTCTCTACCGCTTCGATTTGTTTTTTCATGATGTACTTTTGTGCTAGGAATTGAATTATGGAAAACATTACCACCGGACACTGGATTTTTGCCGGCATTTTTATGCTTGCCTTTGTAGGCTATTTAATTTGGAGCTACCGCAAAGATTTAAAACTGCATAAAATCCATTACAATGGCAGCTTCTATGTGCTTATTGGTATTATTCTAATTTTATTTCTGTTCTATATCTTCAAGCGACTACTCTAATTTTCCCTTTCGGTAGATGGTTTTCAGGTTCGTGAAGGAGCGCAATCCCTCCGGTCCCAACTCTCGTCCGTAACCAGAGTTCTTGACCCCGCCAAAAGGCAATCGGGGATCACTTTTCACTAATTCATTGATAAATACCGCCCCTTCTTCGAAGCGGGAAACCTGCTTCATTAAAAAGTCAAGGTCCTCTCCTACCAAACTCACGCCTAAGCCATACGGGCTTTGGTTGCTGAGTTTTACCGCTTCATCAAAATCCTGGTAGGCCATAATGCCCGCTACCGGGGCAAAAACCTCTTCCTTAAATACGGGCATCTCCGCATTCACATTGCTTAAAATGGTAGGAGTGATAAAATTACCCTCACCATTATCACCAAACTCGAGGCGTGCGCCCATCACTAAACTGCGCTCCACCTGAACTTCAGCCTTTTCCTTGAGGTCTCTTCTGGCCAGCGGACCGATGTCGGTACCCTCCTCTAAAGGATCCCCCATTTTATAGTTTTCAAACTCCTTGCAGAGAGCCTCGATAAAGTCTTGCTCCAAGTTTTTTGGTACCAAAAAGCGTTTGGCGGCAATACAGCTTTGCCCGGCATTCATTAAACGTGCCGTTGATGCGAGCTTTGCGGCTTTCTGCACATCTGCACTTTCGTGTAAGATAAAGGCATTTGATCCGCCAAGTTCCAGTAGTTGCGGTTTCAAGTTTGCAGCTGCTATCTGGGCAACCGCTTTACCGGCCTGGGTACTCCCGGTAAGGCTCACCGCTTTCAATAAAGGGTTTTTTAAAAGTTCGGCTACCTGATCATTACTCAAGTATACTGCCTGATAAAAGGCGGGGTCCAAGCCACTCTCTTGAAAGAGATTTTCTAAGGATTCTGCCGAAAGCACACAGTTAGGGGCATGTTTTAAAAGAACCCGATTCCCCGCAATAATCGCAGGGACGGCAAAGCGAAACACCTGCCAAAAGGGGAAGTTCCAGGGCATAATGCCTAAAACCAGTCCTAAAGGCTCATAGTGACGAATGACATGAGCTTCCCCCAATTCGAGCTTTTGGTCCTGGAGAATTCCCTCCGCCTCCTCGAAATAGTAATCACAGAGCCAGGCGCACTTCTCCATCTCTGCTTGGGCTTCCTTAAGGGGTTTGCCCATTTCCTTACTCATCATTCGGGATAAGGAAGCGGAATCGGCTCGTAAGGAAGCCGCTAACTTTTGAACTGATTTCAAGCGCTTAGATAAAGCATGTTTTGGGTCAAAAGGATTGAGGTCCGCTCCTCTGCTTACCTTTCCCTCTAGGGATTTGTCGCTATCTAATGCCTTACGCGCTAAGCTTTCCCCTCGATAAGGGTCAATGCTTTCGTAGTATTCCATCTTTAAATAAGTATTCGGTTTGGCCCACTTCCATTTTAAAATTAGCGGGGGCCTCTAAACGCATTTCTTTATAGGACACTAAATTGGCAGAAGGTATCTCCTCAATACCCTGCAAATGTTGCAAGTCCCCTACATCATCCAGCCAATAAAGCTGTTCGAGCTGATCGGTTTCGAAGTTTGGGATTTCCTTTAGCATTAGGCTCAAGTCGAAACTTCGTCCCTCAAACTGCACTTGGCGAAAGAGAAGATCCCGGAGTTGTTGTCCGTTTTCCGGAATCTGATAGTAGTCCTCTACGGAATATTCTGACCAGGTATCAGCGGCAATTAAGGTCATGGCCGCCAATATCCCCGTACTGCTAAGGCTTCGAGCTTTTCTACGTAGCATGTCGCCTGGATAGTGTCCGCATTCGAATAATAGTGTTGGAATCCCTTTTTTCATCAAATTATCGCCCAGAGCCCGTGGGTAAAACTCATCCGTATACCTTCCAAAGTTTTTGGGCGCCATGGCTTTAAGGTGCTGATGTATGCCGGCAATAAGCTGCATAGTACTCTTACGCAAATCAGTTAAGGTTCGCTCCTGATCGGCAGAAGGCGCCAAAAAACTCAAGGTTGCCGTTTGGAGGGACTGCCCCGCGGAAAAAATATTTCGCTGATCGTGCAGATTAAAGGCCCAGTGTGGATTGAAGCGTTCTAGAAAACCAAAGAAAGCCTGCATTTCGCGAGAGGATTGGCTTAGCGCGTCACGGTTTAAATCGATACCCAAGGCATTTCGTCTTTGAAAACGCTCTGATCCATCCGGATTGAGCATTGGGATGAAGACAATTTCCAATTCTTGGGCCAATTCGGCATATCGTGGCTGAGCCAACTCTTCTAGTAAATCGGAGATAGCCAAGGTTGCGGTAGGTTCATTACCATGCATCTGCGACCACAGTAAAAGTCTTTTGGGACCGCTACCCCAGCGAATGGCGCGTAGACTTCGGTTTTCTTCGCTCTTCCCAAATTCTTCCACTTTAAAACCTGCCTGACTTTGGTAAAACTCCCAAAAGGAATCAAGGTGCTTTGGACGCAACCAACGATGTTCTGGAATAAGGGTGGAGGAGCCAATATTCTTGGCATTCGAAGAACTAGGATTCATAGAGTGTTTCTATCAATTTTAGTGTTTCACTGAGCTTCTTACAAATAACGGCATTAAGATTAAGTTAAGACTGAAGTGCTTAGGCAAAATACGCTTACTTTCGGAGACTTAAATGAAATTCAAGATGAGAAGTTTTATATGGATTACTGCTTTAATTGCGGTAGGTTTAAATCTTAAGGCACAGTCAGATAAGGTGCTTTCAGGACCTGTTTTAGGCTATGCCGAAATGCGGGAGGCTATTGTTTGGGTTCAACTCAAAGAGAGCGGTATGGTTTACGCCAATTACTGGCTTCAGGGTGAAGAGGATAAGTCGTTTAATACGGAGTCCGTAGGCACTTCGGCCAATACCGGCAATACGGCTAAACTCTACTTTCGCAATTTAGAACCCGGTATGGTGTACGAGTACCAGATTGTGGTCGACGAAGAAGTACAGCAATTTGACTTTCCCCTAAACTTTGATACGGAACCTTTATGGGATTACCGTACCGATCCGCCCAGTTTTACAGTGGCTATGGGAAGCTGCTTGTATATTAATGAAGAAGCTTATGATCGTCCGGGTAAGCCTTATGGCGGCGATTATCAGATCCTTAATGAAATCCACAAGTTAAAGCCCGATGCTATGCTTTGGTTGGGGGATAATATTTACCTACGTGAAGCGGATTTCTTTAGCCGCAGTGGTTATTTAGCCCGTTATACCCATACCCGTAAACTCCCTGAATTACAGGCCTTAATGGCTTCTTGTAATAATTATGCAATTTGGGATGACCATGATTTTGGACCTAATGATGCCAGTGGATCATGGATTCACCGCGACATGGCCCTGGAGATGTTTAAGCTTTTTTGGCCCAACCCTAGTTTCGGGTATAAGGACCTTCCCTGTACTTTTAGCGGGATGAATTACCGTGACTGCGATTTCATTATGATGGATAACCGCTATTATCGCAGTGAAACGAGCAATGCCAATCACCCAGAGCAAATCTTTGGTAAGGAGCAGATTGATCGCATGATCGACTTATTAAAGCAAAGCCGAGCGCCTTTTAAGTTCGTGCTAACGGGTGGTCAGTTGCTAAATACCGCCAAGGTTTACGAAAACCATAGTAATTACGAGGAAGAGCGTCAATACATTATTAATCGATTAACCGAAGAAGGTCTTAATAATGTCATCTTTATTAGTGGCGACCGTCACCATAGTGAGGTAAACAGCCTAAAACTCTCCAATGGAAACATGATCTATGAGTTTACCGTAAGTCCGCTTACCAGTGGCGCGGCTACTAGTGTGACTGAGACGAATGAGAATCGCGTAGAAGGATCTTTAATTCAAGAGCGAAATTTTGCCGTGATGCGTATTTCTGGCAAGCGGAAGGAACGGGTACTCGAATTGGTGTATTATAATAGTCAAGGAGAGATTATCTACCAATGGAGCTTAAATCAGTAGATTCACATAAGTATATAGGGTGGTGATTTGTCCCGTATAGTATTAATATTCAATGATATAAAACTATTGCTTTAAAGACTTAGTTCACTACCTCGAAAAATAACTCTTTCATATTTCAAAAGGCTTTTTTACATTTGTATCAAAGCCTTTTTTTATGCACGATATTGCCCAACGCATCAAGGAACTTATTGAACATCTAGCTTTAAACAACAAAGACTTCGCCGAAAGCATAGGCGTTACCCCTGCTATTATTAGCCATGTTCTCTCTGGGAGAAATAACCCTTCCTTAAATCTCATTCAGCAAATTACAAATGTATATACAAATGTTAATTTGAATTATCTTTTGAATGGTGAAGGGGATTTAATGAGTGATTCTATTGATCATGAAGTAAATAGTAGTCCAATAGAAACGGAAAGTTCCTCTAATCAAGCCGCAACCCTACCTCCCGGGGCAAGATATGTCGCGCCTCCTAGCGGTGCCCCGAAGCCGAGAGCGTATACAAGTGATGTTCTAGAGCCCGCCAATGATGCAGAAGCTAAAGCCTATTCTTCAGAACCAAAGGAGAAGCCTAATCCTGAGGGGCAAGGTGAGCACGAATTAACAAATGTATACACAAATGTTAATCGGTCTACAGGTAAGGATATAGAGCGAATCGTTTTCTTTTATAAGGACGGAAGTTTTAGAGAATACCGTCCGGAGGCCTGACTTTGATTTATGCTTCTTAAATTTGCGGCAGAATTTAGACTATGAAAAGACAGACCCTCTATTTTATTCTTTTAGTAATCTTAGCGGTGGGTAGCCGTTTAATCGCACCTTGGTCCAACTTTACGGCCATGACAGCTGTAGCGGTTACCGGTGGAATGTTATTCGGGAAGCGTTACCTAGGCATCCTCCTCCCTATTGTGGCCCTTTTCATTAGTGACTTGATCATTAATAACACCCTCTATGCTTATTTAGGCAATCATTGGTTAACCGAAGGGGCTGGCTGGCTATATGGCTCATACCTATTAATTGCCTTATTAGGGACAGCTAAAGTGGTGAAGTCCAAATACAGTTTCCTATTTGGTGCCGGTTTAGCAGGTACTCTTTTATTTTACTTGCTAACCAACTTTGGCGCCTGGTTAGGTAATCCGATGTACCCGCAAAGTTTCGTAGGTTTATTGGAGTCATATACCATGGGACTCCCCTTCCTATTTAATCAGGTTTTAGGTACTCTTGCCTACAGTGGTCTTATTGTAGGATTACATTACTACTTAAGCACCAACCGCGAATTAGCTAAGGTAAAAGCGTAAACAGAAGCTCCATATACTATTAAAAGCACCTTTCAAGGTGCTTTTTTATTTTTGGTTAAATCGTCGAATCTCCTGGAGTAGTTGCCAATGGAAAGGATACCACTCCTCTCCTTCTGGACTGTAGCTTAGATTGTCCTTCAGTTTACCGAAGCGGTTGCTTAAATGTTTAGCAAAGCGACCTATGGCGTAGCCTCGAGACTCTATTCCCGGACAAATTAAGGCCGCATATTGCCAAGCGATAATAGAGGCTGGATCTGCCAAAAGAAAAGGAATACCCTTTTCAGCGGCCCTAATTTGCGCTCCAACCAGCGAGACAATTTCAAAGCCTCCGAAAAAACAGAGGTTGGTAAAAGGATTGTGACTGATGGGATGGCGCTTAGTCGACTTTAATAGCTCCGCTACTCTGGACTTGCTAAAATACCCGGGAAGATAGCCTTCCCAGGCTTTGCAGTCGCTAATGCTTAAGGCCCAAGCTAGAGCGTAAACACTGGCCAACTGCCCTTCACCCAGGCTGTGAAATAGGATTAAGTCTCTTTCCTGATAGAAGGCGCGATCCACTAATTTCCGTCCATTATAGAAGGCCATTGATAGTTGGTCATCGGTCATAGCCGGGTATAAATCAAAACTTTCGGTTCGCGGCTTTACCTTGCTATTAATAAGCTTATTACTGTGATTTAACCAATAATTGAAATTAGATTCAAACTGGTAGTCTACCCCTAGATCGACCCAGTAGTGTTTAAAGCTGCGTTGATCGGAAAAACCCTCAAATTGATTAGGTTTTCGGAGAGCCTCCAAAAGAAAATCACCACTGCGAAATTTCGGCCCCTCAATAGTTTTATGGATGCCGTGATCTCCGGCAAAACTGATTAAATCGGTTGCGACTAAACTGGGTTTTTCACGCCCTTGCACCTTGGCAAGCCAGAGAAAGAAGTTCTTACGCTCTACAGAGAAAAAATCATCCTGCCAATGAGCCTGCTTTACCCGCTTTTTTAAAGCTGGGTGCAGGGGCTTAAGCTCGGCTAAATCAAAAGATTTATTACTTAAAGACGACATTATTGGGTTTCACCCCAATGCGAAGACTGGTTTTGAGGTTTCCAACCGGATCAAAAACCTGTAAATCGCCATTGGATTCAATATCAGATGGTACACGCATCCCGTATAGTTCCAGATTACGAGGGTCAAAAGTGATGTAATAGAAGTTATCACTCACCAAGGGGAACTCCTCAATTTTATTGCGATCTCTTCCGGTTAAAACAATATTACCAGTTGGTAGGCCATCAAGGTAATAGAAGTTTTTTCCTTGGTCGTCGTAAGTGAGGGAATTGGGACGTAACTGGTTATTGGTGAAATACTTAACGGTGTCTGGGCTGATGGTCCAGCCGGAGTCGATGGCCATTTTCATGGTGTCGAGATTGTATTTCCACAAGGAACCGAGGCCACTTAAAAGAGGGTTGGCAGAATTAAAGTCCCCACTGCATAAAATCCATAAGTGGTTCTCTTCATCTACCACCATACTATTAGGACTATGACCAACCATCAGGTGCGTAATAAGGGTGTCTTCAGTTGTTCTGAAAATACTTACCGTGCTGTCTTTCACTATGGCATCGCCATTATTACAGATAAAGGCCATGTCTTCCCAAACTTGCAATTCGGTGGGATTGGTTTTGCCTAAATTTTCTACCTCTGCAACCACATTGCCATTATTGGCATTAAGAACATAAAAGCCAGGGATTTCGGGGCTAGTCACATAATAAAGGTTATCCATCACCTTTGCTCCCTTGCGCACCATCATCAGATCATTGATCTGTTTTTTGATTTCATAGGTCTTGGCATCAGCGTAAATAATCTTCTCGGAGCCGGGAATGAGTAATACCAATTGATTGCGCTCCTGATCAAAGAACATATCACTTAACTGCGAACCCATTGGGTTAATATTCGCCTTACGAAATACATTATTTTCAACCGTTTGGTTGGTGATATTATAGGCTGCCAAACTACTAATGCCGTTTGGTGAGGTGCCCTCAATACCAATTAAAGCCGTTTGTTGAAAACCGGCGCCGGGATCGTTGCTACCATCATCACCATTATCATCATCTTCACAGGCAGTAAAGATTAAAAGGCCTAGGGCAAAAAGTATGATTCGTTTCATAGGTTCTTCATTACAGACGGTTAAAAATACACCAATGCCGGGATATGGCAAACCCTAATTAGCCTCAATGAGTTCTCGTGCATTGGCAAGGGCGGCCTCAGAGGGTGTATCGCCGGCCAGTAAACGGGCCACTTCCCTTAATCTTTGCTCCCCCTCTAAAGGAATGATGTCTGTTCGAGTGTTCGAACTCCCCATCTCCTTTTTAACGAGGTAATGCTGACCACCCTTGGAGGCAATCTGGGCTAAATGACTAATCGCAATCACTTGCATCGACTGTCCCATAGTTTTGAGGATAACCCCAATTTTAAGCGCCGTTTCTCCACTTACCCCGGTGTCAATCTCATCGAAAATGATACTTGGCAAATTTTGAGAAGTAGCTAAAATGGCTTTTAAAGAAAGCATTACTCGTGATAGTTCCCCTCCTGAAGCCACTTTTTGCAAGGGTTTCATCGCCTGACCAGGGTTGGCGCTAAAAAGAAACTGTAGCTGATTGTTCCCTCGACTATCGAATTTCTCCAGTCGACTGATTTCAATCTCAAAACTAGCCGCCGACATATTGAGGTCCTTAAGTAAGGCAAGTACCGCTTTTTCTAGCTTGGGCTTTAAGGTCATCCGGGCATGGTGTAAAACCTCGGCTCTCTCCGTCAACTGCTCTTCCAAGTCCTTAATTTGCGCTTCCAGCTTCTGCAGGAGCACTTCTCTGTCTGCCGCCGCTTGCATTTTAGCGTCGAGGGCATCGCGGGTGGCGATCAAATCCTCCGCCAGATCAAGCTGATGCTTTCTTTGCAGATGGATCAACTGGCTCATGCGTTGATCAAGCTGTTCTTTTTCTTGGGGGTCAAACTGACTTTCAGTGGCGTAGGCTTCCAATTCCTGACGCAGGTCTTCATATTCAATTAATAAAGACTGTGCTCGTTCGGAAAAGCTTTGCAGCTTAGGATGGTAGTTCGCTATGGATTTTAATTCCGTTTGCAATTGACGCAACATGTCGCTCAGGCCCAGAGGTTGGGCGTTTGCCAACTGTTCGATGCTGGATAATGCAGCGTCAATTTTCCCCGAATGCTCCATGTTATCGAGTTTGGCCTCGATATCCTCAAACTCTCCAGGAATTAATTTCGCCTCTTCCAATTCCTGATGCAGGAATTCCAAATAATCTAAATCTCCACCTTCGGAAGCATTGGTCTCCTTTAAGCTTTGCCATTCGGCTTGAGCTTGCTTCCAGCTTTTAAAAGTGCTTTGATAATCATCAAGTTGCGCTTGATGATTTCCGAAACTGTCGATTAAATCAAGTTGAAAACGGCTGTCGTTCAGTAAAAGAGTGTCGTGCTGACTATGAATATCAATTAGATGGCGAGTGAGCTCACTGAGACTTTCCAATCGTACCGGACTATCATTAACAAAAGCCCGTGATTTACCACTGGGTAAAATTTCCCGCCTGATAATAGTTTCAGGCTCATAATCAAGCTCTAAGGACTCAAATAGCGCTTGATAGCTTTCTTTTTGCAGTGCAAAGATCCCTTCAATAATGCATTTTTGATCGGGGTTTTTTAAGGCTTTTAAATCCGCGCGTTGCCCTAATAAATGATTTAAGGCACCCAGCATAATGGATTTACCGGCTCCTGTTTCACCGGTTATAGTGGTGAATCCCGCTTGCCAGGCGATATCAAGCTCCTCTATTAAGGCGAAGTTGGATATTTTTAGGTGACGCAGCATATTCGATTAACCTTGGCCGACCTTTTGGTATTCTGAGGCATTGTTAGGGTCAAGCTCAATCAGTACTTCTTTTAAATCGGCAGTTGGAATGGAGGCGCCATCACTAAAGACCTTAACAATCTCGGCTTGCTTGGCATCAAACCAAAGTTGCAGTACAAAGCTGTTTCTTCTTTGGTCATTTACCTTTTTAAGGCTTTTTAGCGCCTCTTTAATATTAAGCTTCGCGGTGCGAATTTTAGAAGGATCGCTCATCAGGTCTAAACCTTGGCGGTGATAGGTGTAAAGGCAGGTTCGGAAATTATCGAAAGCCGGACTGATTAGGTTATCCACCAACCAATAGCGGTTTTTATTGCTGCCACCAAAGCTGTCCCAGCCTCCGTAGTTACTGGTTTGGGCATTTCCTACAACATTTTGGGCCATATTGTAATACTCCGTTCCGCTTAAGGGCGCAAAGCTATCATGATCTAAACCAATAATGATGTAGGAATAAAAGGCTAAAACACTGGTTAAGTTGGAGATAAAGGTGTTTGGAGCAAAATCAAGACGGTCGAATTCGAGGTATTCAAAAGCCAGGTCATTATCGCGATGCACGAGAATGGGCGAGGAATAATCCGAATTATGGATGGGTCGACTGTAAAAAACCTGAAGATGACCACTAAAGCTATTGTTGTTCCGAGAGTTGATGGTGAGGACAAATTGGCAATCAATGCGCTCTTCCAAAGCGTAGTTTTCATCGGTCCATTTGCGGTTGTTGAGAAACTCGCGAATGGCCGTTTCCATGGTAGTGTAAAGCTGCTTATTTGTAGCTTGGATATTAGGTGTAAGAACCTGTACTCTAGCATTTAGCTCCTGAGCACTTAAAGTATTACTTAGCAGAATGATGCTTAAGCAAGCGATCCAATATTTCATAAGCTAATTGCTTCTTCGGTTTAAGTTCTAGTTTTTCTTTTTCACCACTGCGCTTAATCAGTAGTACTTCATTGGTATCGTGTCCAAATCCCCTGGCACTGTCATCGGCCTGGTTCAAAACGATCCAATCGCAATTTTTGGTATCAAGCTTTTTTAAGGCATTCGCCTCCGCATTTTCAGTTTCTAGGGCGAAGCCAACTACTACCTGTTCCTCGGTTTTCATCCCTCCTAAATGCTTAAGGATGTCTGGATTTTCTACCAGGTCCAAACTTAAGGAACTACCACTCTTCTTTATCTTTTGATTCGCGGTTTCCTTAGGCCGATAATCTGATACGGCTGCGCTTAATATCGCCCAATCGGCATGTTCGAAGGCGGCTCGGCTCGCTTCAAACATTTCTCGAGTGGTTTCTACTCTTTCAACCTTAATGTTGGGGTTTTGCGTATCTAGAGCCGAGGGCCCCAAAACTAAGTGCACGCTGGCTCCGTAATTGGCGGCCGCTTCGGCCAAAGCCATGCCCATTTTACCTGAAGAACGGTTACCAATAAAGCGCACCGGGTCGATAGGTTCGTAGGTGGGGCCAGCATTTATGAGGATGCGCTTTCCATTTAAAGGAGCGTTCTCCTTCAATTGAGCCTCAATCTTCGCCATAATGGTCTCGGGCTCTGCCATACGCCCCTTCCCTTCTAAGCCACTAGCTAACTCGCCACTTTCGGCCGGAATTAAATAATGTCCAAAGGACTGTAAGCTTTCCATATTGGCTTTGGTGGCCGGATGCTTGTACATATCCAAATCCATAGCCGGAGCAAAGAAAACGGGGCATTTGGCTGAAAGATAGACCGCCATTAAAAAGTTATCCGATTGCCCATGGGCGATTTTAGCCATGCTGTTTGCCGTGAGCGGCGCTAAAATCATCAAATCGGCCCACAGGCCTAATTCCACGTGGTTGTGCCAAAGTCCATTCTCGCTGTCCTTATCGTAATACTCCCAATACACTGGGTTTTTGCTGAGAGTAGCTAAACTTAAAGGACTTACAAAATCTCGAGCAGCAGGGCTTAAAACCACGCGTACCTCGGCACCTGCCTTAATGAGCAGACGCACGAGGTACGTAGTTTTATATGCGGCAATACCACCGGTTACCCCCAGTAGTACCTTTTTTCCGCTAAACATTTTTTAGTCTTCTTTTTGCTCTTCGCTTGGACGACGGAAATATACTTCGTCGTTTTTCCACTCCGTCGCAGCAATATGATGAGGCTTAGGTAAGCTTTCGTAAAAACGAGAAACTTCAATTTGCTCCTTGTTCTCGAAAATCTCTTCTAAAGACTCGTTGTGTGTCGCAAACTCATTCAGTTTTTCATGAAGCTCCACTTTCATATCCTCAGCAATCTGATCAGCGCGCTTCGATAAGATGGATACTGCTTCGTAGATATTGCCCGTTGGTTGATCAATATCGTTATGATCGCGGGTGATGGTGTTGCGTGGGGCGTCTACTTTCTTAAAATCCATAGGATGTAGTATTAGGATTGTGGTTTAAGATCATTAATAGTTTGATCGATGTTGCTGAACATTCGATCTAAAGTTTTTAGGTAATCGCTTTCGGGAAAGTATTCTTTGAACTCCAAATAGGCGGTTCTACTTTCAATGTAGCGCTGTAATTGCTTTTCGCTGATGCTATTTTCGGCTAAACGGAACGCCGCAATGCATTTATGAAATAAGGCCTCTTCCCTGAATTCGGTATCGGGATAGTCATCAATAACATTATTGAAGCTTACTACCGCTGATTGATAGTATTCCATATTGAAATACTGCATGGCTCTTTCAAATGACTTTCGCTCTAATTTGGCCCGGAGCTCCTCAATTAATTCGTTGGTGCTCAAAAGCATATCGCTACGTGGGTAGAGATTGGCAAACAACTGTAAATCATTAATCGCCTTAAAGGTGTAGTCTTGGTCTAAGCTGTATGAGGGCGACTCGAGATAATGACAATAGCCTACCATGTAATAGGCCATTTCTGTTTTGGGGTGATTGGGGAAGGTTTTCGCGAAATTCTTGAAGTGATAAGCACCAAGAATAAAGTCCCCCATCTCGAAGCTGCACATGGCATAATAGTAATACACATCAGCCGCTTTCTCCGATCCGCGATAAAGGATTAGAAGCTCATCAAATAAGGGATAAGCCTTGTCGTATTCCCCTTCGTTGAAGTACTCAACCGCCTTCTCGTATTTGAAGTCAACATTAGGGCTTTTCAATACCTTCTGGTATTCGTTGCAAGAGCTCACGAATAGCATTAGGACTAAACTGAATAAGATTGGGAAATTCTTCTTCATAAATCAGCTGGCAAAAGTACAAATTCCTAAAGAATAACGCATGGTTTAGGAAATAGTACGCTCCTAAACCTTTAATCAGGATTTTACAGAAAGGTATTCACCTAAAATGGCTGGGATTAAGCCTTGAGGATCAGCTACCTTTAAAGCTTCTATTTCTTCTTTTTCGTTGTAAGCCCAATCTTCTAGGAGTTTTAAGCCTTTCTGATTGAGTTCGGTGCAGGACCCCACTCCCATTTCCCTTAGGGCTGCGGCATTGCATTCCTGCTCGTACTGACCTTTGATGGGGATTACAAAGAGCTTTTTCTTTAAATACAGGGCTTCCGCAGGTGCTTCGAAACCTGCAGAGCAGAGCAAGCCTTCACAAGCCGCCAATTGCTCTAAAAATGATTTAGAGCTTATGGGTCGGAAACTTACATTTCTAAATTGGTAAGGCTTTTCACACTCCTTGCTAAACACCAACCAATTTTTATTGCTTATGCGGGCCAGGCTTTGTTTTAAATAGGCTTCACTGTAAGCGGGTAAATACACCACATACTTACCGTTCTTACTGCGTTCAAGCATTTTTATTTCTTCCCGAATTACCGGGGGCTCAATAAAATCATCATAGCTTTTAAAATGAAAACCAATCGCTTTTTTCACTGGAGCGTAATGCCTAAACACCCATTCGGGAAAGGTCTGTCTTTTACTGGGACGAGGGCTTTTCGCACTTAAAAAGGAGGCTTGATGACTCAGACCTAAACAAGGAACATCCTGCCTTTTAGCGGCATAGGCAGAAACGGGTTCAAAGTCATTAAGAACTAAATCATAAGCTTTTAGGTCGAGGCTTTTTACCTCCCGATAGAAATTGGCAAACTTCGCTTTCCGCATGCTTTTGAGGTAGTCCAAGCCTCCGGAACTATTGTAGTAAAAGCTCAGACCTTCATATTGAAAGTCAATCGTAAAGTTTAGGTCCAACTGCCGATTAGCGCCGCTGCATAAGACATCAATATCAGCATGCTTTTTTAAGATAGGAATAAGCTCTGTGGCTCGCGAGGCATGGCCATTTCCAGTCCCTTGAAAGGCGTATAGTATGCGTGGCTTAGGAGGCCAGTTCTGAGTCATTAAAGGTTACTTTTTCAATAATTCGATTTAAATCCAAATCGTTCAATTCATCCACTTCATCCTTTTCTTCTTGGGGAACATCCAGTTCGTATTGGTACAATTTCCAACCCTGGTTTTCGTGATACTCCAAAGCCGATAGATTTTCAATCCAATCTCCCGAATTCAAATAAACACAGCTGCCCTTTGTGGAACGGACTTCGCGCATTTGAGGTTGGTGAATATGTCCGCAAACCACAAATTTATAATTCTGATCAATCGCTAGCTCCGCAGCGGTATTCTCAAAACTCTGGATATAAGTCACGGCTTTTTTAACGCTGTTCTTAATTTTCTTGGATAAACTGTACCGTTCACGACCCATTTTCTCTAATCCCCAATTTAGGAGACTATTGATCATAATTAAAAGGTCGTAACCCCAGCCTCCTAATTTCGCTAACCACTTGGCACTTTGAATAGAGGCATCGAATATATCCCCGTGGAAAAACCAGGCCTTGCCTTCCGGCAGATGTAAAACGAGCTTATCCGCCAAACAAATATTACCTAGGGTGAAATCGCTGAAGCGGCGTAAGGCCTCATCATGATTTCCAGTTAAATAGTACACCTTTACCCCTTTAGAAGCCATCGCTATAATTTGCTTGAGCACCTTTAAATGCGCTTTCGGGAAATAGCTCTTACGGAACTGCCAGATATCAATAATGTCACCGTTCAAGATTAAGGTCTCAGGTTGGATGGACTTTAAATACTGATAAAGTTCCTTTGCCCGGCAGCCATAGGTGCCCAAATGGACATCGGAGATTACCGCAACTTTAAGCTTTCGTTTAGCCATAATACGCTGTATTTGCGGCAAATAATGATAGTAGATGTGAAGTGTGAATTACTCCGAGGTTAAATCAGTTTATCTTTTTAAAAGACAATTGTTCATTTCCTTAAGCTTCCCCTTGGCATTCGGTAACTTCGTAGGATAAATACAATGTGATGGAACTTATTGAACTGGAAGACCACTTTACGGATATAGGCGGACAATTCTTAACAAGCGGCTTTGATCTCCAAAAAAAATTGGCCAACATTAAGGCCTATTTGTTTGATTGGGATGGTGTTTTTAATGATGGAGCTAAGCATGGTAAGGAAGGGAGCGGTTTTAGTGAGGTCGATTCGGCCGGATTGCGAATGTTGCGATATGGTCATTATAAGCGCTATGGTACCATCCCACAGTTGGGAGTCATTACCGGCGCTCATAACCCCGTGGCGCTAAGTTTAATGGAAAGTCAGCAAGCGCAGGTAGTTTACCAAGGTGCTATTCGCAAGGGCCAAGCATTAGAGCACTTCCTAAAAGAATCGGGCTTAAAGGCCGAGGAAGTATGCTATGTATATGATGATGTTTTGGATTTAGCGGTGGCGCAAAAGGTAAGCATGCGTTTTTGTGTAGGTCGATTGGCCAATCCCCTATTCTTAGGATTAGTGGCTGGCTCTGATATGGCCGATTACATCACTGCTAGTCAGGGAAACGAACATGCCGTGCGTGAAATTTGCGAGTTGCTCTTAGGCTTAATGGGGAATTACACAGATGTGGTTCAAGAGTTTATTGGCGGGCAATCCGAATACGCACAGTTTAAAGAGGCTTTATCTTCTTTAAAACTGCAATCCTATGTTTATAAATCGGGAAATTTCGATTTGGCTTAAACCGAATCAGATTTTCTATGTTTGAACTCTAAAATTAAGCAGCACATGAAAAAACTATTAGCAGCACTATTTCTTTTGGGAAGCATGGGATTAAATGCCCAAGAACTTCCACAACCAAGTCCAAGCGCAAAATTAACCCAGCGGGTAGGTTTAACCGATTTCACGGTAGACTATTCGCGTCCGGGCATGAAAGGTCGGGAGATTTTCGGCAGCCTAGTTCCTTTTAATGAACTATGGAGAACAGGCGCCAATAAGGCCACTGCACTAACTTTAAGTACTGATGCCGTGATTGGCGAAACTAAAGTGGAAGCCGGTACCTACAGTATTTTCACTATCCCTAGTGAAGAGGCCTGGATCTTTATCCTTAACAAGAACACCGAGCTTTGGGGTACCGATGGTTATGATGAGGAAATGGATGTACTTCGCATGGAAGTTGAAGCGAGCAAAATTGAGAGCTTAGAAACCTTCACGATTGATTTCCAAAACATTATGGGTGCTAAAGCAGAAATGGTGATTGCTTGGTCTAATATGCAAATCGCTATTCCCATTGAAGTGGATATCCAAAATCAAGCGGTTGCCAATATTGAAATGGCGCTCAGAAATTCGGATAAGGAAGACCTATGGCGCGTAAACCGCAATGCGGCAACCTACTATTCTCGTAACGACATTGATCAAGAAAAGGCCATGAAGTTTATTAATACTTCTTTGGAATTGAACCCTAAATCTTGGTATAGTGTGCTGGTTAAAGCAGAAGTGATGTACAACTCAGGAATGGCCAAAGAAGCTATTAAAACGGCCAAGGAAGCTATGGAAATGGGTATTGCTGAAGCCGAAGCTAATGATCAAGAATTCCAATATACCGGTTTGGTAGAGGGAATGATTGAATCTTGGAGTACCAATAAATAAATTTCAGCTCACCGCTTGCAAACAGCTGAAAGTCCTGACCTTCGGTGGAAAGTCCGCCGATCGTCAGGATTTTTTTTTAAAACCCAATTACACGTGGAGATAAAGCATTTAGAATACATCGTTAGTGGTTCCAATTCGATTCCCATGGCGGTAGATATCCATTTTCCGGCCGAAGCTAAAAAAGCCTTGCCGGTGGTGATCTACGCTCATGGCATTAATGGCTTTAAAGATTGGGGAGGCATGAACTTAATTGCCCAAAAATTCGCTGAGGCGGGATATGCCTTTCTCAAATTTAACTTCTCGCATAATGGCACTACCCCTGCCCGTCCAACCGAGTTTTATGATTTGGAGGCCTATCAAAACGACACTTATCTCAAGCGGCAGTTTGATTTAGAGCGGATTCTTCATTTTATTCATTCGCCACATCCCGAGTTAAAAATCGATCTTCAAAGAATAGCTTTAATCGGTCATAGTCGCGGAGGCGCTGATGCCATTTTGTTCAGTAAGAACCATCCTGATGTAAAAGCGCTAATTACCTGGGCTTCCACCTCCCATGCTCAAACGCCTTGGCGCTCGCTGGATGCAGATGAAATTAAAGCTTGGCGCGATAAAGGTTATTTCAGTCGAAAAAATGGCCGAACAAAGCAAGATCTGCCCATCGGCTACAGCCTATACGAAGAGTTTAAAGCGAACCGTGAGGCCCTTGACTTGGAAACCGCTGCACGCGGCATCCAACAAGATTGGCTGATTATTCACGGCGAAGAAGATGAAGCGGTTTTTATTAAGGAGGCTTACGATTTAAAGTCTTGGAATCCAGAGGCTAAAGTGGCCATCATTCCCGATACCGGACATACCTTTGGAAGAAAACACCCTTGGGAAGAAGAATGCTTACCCGAGGCCAGTCTTAAAAAAGTCGACCACTCACTGGAATTTCTGAAGCAAGCTCTATAAGCTCTAGGCGTAAGCGTTTTCGCCCGTCTTTCAAAATACCATCGGTACTGGCACTTTTGGATAATGGCTTTAGATAAGGTTCTAAGTCCTCGGCTCCTATCACCTGCTGATCTTTAGGAATAAAGCCAATTCCTTGAAAGCCTTCCCGATTAAAATAAACAAAGCCACGCTCCTCCGGACTTCTTCCGGCACCCAGCCAAATTTCGGCTTTATTACTGCGCTTTAGCTCCTGCATTAATTCTTGTACCGCTTGGTTATGTGCTTCACTGGCCACTTCACCAGATTTGGGGAAACCGCATAAGGCAGGATTTAAGTCTCCCTTTTCCACTTCTTGCGCAAGCCAAGTTCTAGCTTTTTCGAGACTGTGAAACTTGGCTAAAAAGGCCTGTTGCCCCCCTATTCTATTGATTCCTAAGCACCAATCATTTTGCTGATTCCGGTAAGCGAATACCCCAAAACGCAATTTGGGATTCTTTTGTGCCCGGTTGTAAGGCGGCCAATAGCGGCGTATTTCGTGATCCTCGAGTAATCCAGCTATTAGGATGTTTCCGCAAAGTTCATAGTGAATATGGCAGATCTCGCGTTTAAAGCCCGCGCTGCGAGCAGTTGTTTTATCGGCACTAAAATGACTAGCCACCCGCGACTTCAGCTTCGAAGCCTTGCCGATGTACATGATTTCCCCTTTATCATTGTAGAAGTAATAAACCCCGGCGGCCATCGGTAAATCATGAAACTCTTTAGCGGGTAAATTGGCCGGTAAATTAAGCTCTCCCTTGTTTTGCTTAATCATATTCTGCCATTGGCCCTCGAGATCTTGCTTAAGCAGCTGAATTAAAATTTTACTGGTCACCTCAGTGTCAGCTGCTGCCCGGTGTGCTTGTTCGTTCTTATAATTAAAGTGCTTGCATAAATTGGCCAAGCTATAGGATTTTAGACCAGGCATTACCCGGCGGGCATAGCGCACCGTACACAAGCGTCGCGGTCGATACTCCACCCCTATCTCCTTAAAGGCCGCTTGAACAAAGCCTAAATCAAAATTCACATTGTGCGCCACAAAAATGTGATCTCCCAAAATACTTCTGATTTCCTCCGCTTTTTCGGCAAAGCTGGGGGCATCTGCCACCATATTATCATTTATACCGGTAAGCCTTTGGATGTGATAAGGTATTGGCTGCTGGGGGTTTAAGAGCGTGCTGTATTGCTGGGTAATCTTTTGACCATCGGTAATAAAAATCGCGATTTCGGTCATGCCATTTCCTCGGGCATAAGATCCAGTGGTTTCAATATCTACAACAGCAAACAATGCGCTTTTTTTTGGGTATTATTAGCTCCTAAAGTACAAAGATATCCATGCCCGAATTACCAGAAGTTGAAATCATGCGGTCCTATTTTGAAAATGCCGCTTTGCATAAAGAAATTGAGTTTTTAGAGTTTCATGATCCCCTGTTAAAGGTATTTAAAACCGAGCCTGAAGTATTGGAGAAAGGTCTCGTGGGTCAAAAGTTCCTCAGCACCGAAAGAATTGGCAAGTACTTGTTTGCACGGCTGAGCTCCGGGAAATGGCTGCATTTGCATTTTGGAATGACCGGCGATTTAGAATTGTTTCGATCGGAGGAACTTCCAAAGTATACACGTTTTGTAATGGGCTTTACCGATGGGGATAAGCTAGCTTTCAGAGACTTGCGAAAATTTGGGGTGATTGAATTGGTGGATAATCCCCAAGCCTACCAGGCAGATAATAAATTAGGTGTCGATTTACTTAAGGTGACGAGCAGCGATTTCGTTAGCGCTTTGCAAGCACGTAAAGTGGCGATTAAAACGGCCCTACTCGATCAAAAGCACTTTGCCGGTATCGGTAATTGGATTGCTGATGAAATGCTTTTTAACTGTGGGGTTCATCCGCAAACGCCTTGCACTAAACTAAATGAGCAACAATTAGGGCAGCTTTGCGAAGAAGCGAAAGACATTGTAAAGGAGGCGATTAAGACGGATACCCATTATGGGGATTTTCCAAAGCACTTTTTTGTGAATTATAGGAAAGAAGGTGCTTTACATCCCGATTACCCCAATAGTCCGGTAGAGCGCTTGGTGGTAGGCGGCCGAGGAACCTTTATTGTTCCCGAAAAACAAAGCATTTAAATGGAAGAGCATTTTTATACTTGCCCCTATTGCTTTAGCACAGTTTCGGTTTTAGTAGACCTTTCCATCTTAAGCCAGGAGTATATTGAGGATTGCGAACGCTGCTGCAATCCCATTGAGTTTCGGGTGCAGGTGGCAGAAGCTGAAATTGTGAGCTTCGAAGCTAATTCTATCGAGCAGTAAGCCTAAAGCGACATTAAGCCTTCAATGTGCTCGGCTGCCATATAGCGCTCAATCACCTTTTCCGGACTTAACATCATTTCCTTGGCGGTGATGCTCACAAAGTTTCCTTTGCGTGAATTTCGAATACTGATCTCGGCTTCATTGGCATCGAAAAGCTGCTCTACCTGAGCGATTTTCACATTGTCGGCCGGAACAATAAACTTGAACATGTAAACGGTTGGCCAATCAAATCCTTCGGTTAATTGGGCCAATAACTTCTGATACTTTTCCTTACGGGAATCCATTCCGCAAAAGTTGAAAACTTCTTTAACTTAGGCAATACCAAAAAAACATTATGAAAAGCATTCAAAATTGGTTTGATGAGTACGCCGTAAGCCATCAAAACCCCCAAAACAAATTGATTCATTTCATTTGTGTGCCTGCTATCTTTTTCAGCATAATTGCCCTTTTAGCTAGTATTCCTCACGACTTTTTAAATAGCTGGGCTTCCGAGGGACTTAAGCCCTACCTTCACTTTGGAACAGTCCTTATTGTTTTTGGATTGTTATTCTATCTGCGTTTAAGCATTCCTCTTTTTATCGGCATTGCGCTTTTTTCGGCTCTATGCCTCTACTTCACCAAATTATTAATGCTAAGCAGTATCCCATTATGGCAAAGCAGCCTTAGCATTTTCGTCGTGGCATGGATTGGTCAGTTTTTCGGACATAAGATTGAAGGAGCTAAACCATCCTTTTTTCAGGATTTGCAATTTTTATTAATCGGTCCGGCTTGGATTTTAGGATTTATCTACCGAAAATTTGGGCTTAAATACTAGTATGCCAAATTTTAAACGTGTTGTGGTTACCGGCGCTCCAGGAACCGGCAAAAGCACGGTACTTAACTTGCTCACTGCTAAAGGTTTTCCTGTTTTGCCAGAAATGGCTCGAGAGCTGATTGCCGAACAGCAGGCGATAGAGAACTCCACTATGGTACCTTGGTTAGATCATCCCAGTTTTGGTTTAGAGCTGTTTAAAAGACAAGTACAGCAATATCAGGACGCACAGGAAGGTGTAAACTTTTACGATCGAGGGATCCTAGATAATTTGGCCTACTTACGTCGGGACGAATGTCCAAACGAAAGCTTGGAGCAGCAAGCCAAGGATTACCCCTACCATCCCGATATTTTTTTAATGCCTCCATGGGAAGAGATTTACAGCAATGATTCCGTTCGTTGGGAGGATTTAGATTTAATGCGCTCCATTGATAAGGCTTTAAGATCCATGTACAGCCGATTTGGCTATCAGGTAATTGAAGTACCTAAAGTAGGACCAGAAGAACGCATGCACTTCATATTGGAGCATCTGCAAATTGATGGATAAGGATATCCACGAAATACTCAAACAATATTGGGGCTATGATCAGTTTAGACCGCTGCAGGAATCGATTATCAGATCCGTATTAGCACAGCAAGATACTTTAGCGCTTTTACCAACCGGTGGTGGAAAATCCATCTGCTTTCAGGTACCAGCCTTAGCCCGCGAAGGATGCGCTATAGTTATCTCACCTTTAATTGCCTTGATGAGTGATCAGGTGGAAAACCTGAAAAAAGCCGGAATTCCTGCCATTGCCCTCAATTCTTCGCTTAATGCCTCGCAAAGAGAGTTAGCGCTTCACAATGCTAGCAATGGCTATTATAAATTCATCTACCTCTCGCCGGAGAGCTTACAATCGGAAAAACTGCTCAATCGCCTAAGCTTTTTAAATGTGAACTTCATTGTAGTCGATGAAGCGCATTGCATTAGTCAGTGGGGTTACGATTTCCGACCGCCTTATTTAGAAATTCATAAGCTCCGGAATATCTTCCCCGATTGTCCAATGATGGCCCTTACCGCCACCGCAACCGAAAAGGTAGTTCAGGATATTCAGGATAGGCTGCATTTTAAAGATGAGGCTCAGGTTTTTCGCAAAAGCTTTGTTCGACCAGAGTTAGCCTATAATGTGCTTAAAACCGAAGATAAATGGGGACAGTGCAAAAGCTTACTCGATAAGGTGCCGGGTACGGCCTTAATTTATTTACGCAACCGCAAGGGTACTATGGAAGTGGCGCAGTGGTTAAAGCACATGGGGTATCAAGCCGATTTTTACCATGCGGGTTTAAGTGTTGCTCAGCGACAGGTGAAACAAAGGGCCTGGATTGAAAATGAGTGTCGAATTATGGTTTGCACCAATGCCTTTGGTATGGGAATCGACAAGCCCGATGTGCGATTAGTTATTCACTTAGACCTCCCCGACTCCCTCGAAGCCTATTTTCAAGAAGCGGGTCGGGCCGCTCGGGATGGCGCAAAAGCTTGGTCTTTTGTGCTGGTAGGACCCTCCGATGTCGCACAATTAAAGCAAAAGTTTTTAGCCAGCTTCCCCAAGCGGGAAGACATTGTACGGGTTTATCGAGCCCTTCTTAACCATCTTCAAATAGGAATAGGCAGTGCCGAAGGTAGTCAGTACGACTTTGACCTTTCCGTTTTTTGTCAGCAATATCGCTTGGGTCCACAACAGGTAATTCAAGCCTTGGAAATCTTAAATAAGGAGGCTATCCTCGAATTCAATATACAAGGTCGTTATCATTCCTTATTGCATTTAAAGGCAGATCGACGAACGCTCTACGATTACCAACTGCGCAATCCTGCCATGGACCGCATTTTAAAAGTGCTACTTCGTTCTTACGGAGGTTTGGATTTGGATTACAGTCGGATTGATGAAAACCTGATTGCCCGACGAATTAACAGTAGTACCTATAAAATTAAAAAGGCCTTAAAAGAAATGCAGGGTCACGGTTTGGTCGATTACCTCGAAGCTGGAGAAACGGGATCTATTGCTTTATTGCAAGACCGACAGCATTTTAAGGAACTCAATTTAAGCGAGGAGTTTATAGAGAAACGCAAGGCCGAATTATTGGCCCGAATTCAGGCGGTGATTGATTTTGTAATGAAGGATGAGACTTGTCGTTTAAAAACGCTACTCGCCTACTTTGGTGAAAAAATTACAGAGGACTGTGGAACTTGTGATGTTTGTCGGCGAAAGCGCAGTCAGGGAAAGCCATCAAATTGCGCAGGCACAATGGAAAAAGCCTTGCGAAAGCAAGCTTATAAATTCGAGGACTTAATCGCACTATGTCCTAATCAAGCGCAAGCTAAGGAGCAAATTAGGCAATGGTTAGCGACCGAAAAAATTAGAATCGAAGGAGAGCTGATTTTCATGAACTTTTAGCAAAAGGATTTTATACCTTTGGTAAAAGCCCAATCATGAAAAAAATTACCACTCTCCTTTTCTTTGTAGTCCTGACTTTACAAGGAAACGCGCAAATTTCTCTTGGACCCTCTATCGCCGGAACACAGAGCGATATTAACTATTTAGCTTCGGGTTATCTTGGTCCTTTCGGCGAAGGCCTGGCCTTTGGATTAACGAATGGATGGTATAATACCGCGAAAGTGAAAAAGACGTTTCGCTTCGAAATAGGCTTTACGCCTTCCCTCACCTTGATGCCTAGCGAGTCCCAAAGTTTTATTATCGACCCTGCCGAATTACAAGAACTGGAATTGGTAGACCCTAATAATGCCGAAACCCCTACAGTTTTTGGCGAGGATGCACCAGGGGTTGCGCTTCAGTATTCCGAACCAGCCTTACAGGGTTTGGCAAACTCAAGTTTTAATATGCCTGCGGGATTGGGTTATGCCATTGCCCCAATGATGACGCTTCAAGCGGGTATTGGGCTCCCCTTTGACTTCGAATTGAGTGGACGCTATTTGCCAAGCACCGCAATTCCGCTTTTAGAGGGTTCCGAAATTGGCCTATGGGGCCTTGGGCTTAAACACGATCTTACGCGTTATATCCCAGGTGGTAAAGCGATTCCATTTAGTATTTCTGCTTTTGCTTCCTACACCCAATTTGATTTAGGTCAAGATATTGAGCCCAACGCGAATAATGATAAACGCATTGATGTTACCGCGAATGCACTGGTAACTCGAATCCTGCTGAGTAAGAAGGTGCTCTTTATCACCTTTTATGGTGGTGTAGGATATAACTATTTAAACTCTGGAATTAAGGTTTCTGGGACTTATGAATACATCAATCCGGGGGATCTTCTGAACCCAGAACAAACCATTACCGACCCTGTGGATATTAGCAGTACCGGAGGCAGTGGATTAGCCGCCAATTTGGGCGTACGCTTTAAGTTTTTAATGCTTGGATATGTAAGCGCTGATTATACCTTTGGCACCTTTAATGCCGCCAATCTTAGCCTTGGCATTAGTTGGGATTTATAAAGCTCTTTCATGCGCGTAATTTTTATGGGGACACCGCCTTTTGCGGTTTCTATTTTAGATGCTATTCAGCAGTCAAATCACGAATTAGCAGCGGTGGTAACAGCCACTGATAAACCTTCTGGTCGCGGCCGAAAGCTAAAGGCCTCCGCGGTAAAAGAGCGAGCCCTGGAGCTGGATATCCCAGTTCTACAACCCGAGAAGCTTAAGAATCCTCAGTTTATAGAGGAGCTGGCCGCTTTTAAGGCTGATGTTTTTGTGGTGGTGGCTTTTAGGATGTTGCCTAAAGAAGTTTGGGCGATGCCTGCAAAAGGTACCTTTAATTTACACGCCTCCTTACTCCCGCAATATCGCGGAGCGGCACCTATTAATTGGGCGATAGTAAATGGAGAGAAGGAAACGGGCCTCAGTACCTTTTTTATTGATGAAAAGATAGACACGGGCGCGGTAATCCTTCAGGAGAAAATGGATATCGGAGAAAATGAGACCGCGGGCTCTTTGCACGATCGTATGATGGTTGTGGGGGCCAAGCTGGTGGCGAAGACACTTGATCTTATCCAAAATAACCAGGTCGAGACGACCATTCAGGAGACTAGCGAAGATTTAAAAGAAGCCCCAAAGATTTTTAAAGAAGATTTACGGATAGACCCGAATCAAAGTGTTGTAGAAGTTCATAACCTGATCCGAGGGATGTCGCCCTTCCCTACGGCTTGGTGCGAAGTTAAGCTTGCCGACTTTGAAGGAATCCTGAAAATTTTCGAAACGCGTATTGCTAATAGCGAAGAACAAGGAGCGCCTGCGGGTAAGCTTTGGTCGGAAGGGAAAAAGATTTATTTGGCTTGCGCCGATGGCGTTTTAGAGGTATTAAGTCTGCAATTACAAGGTAAAAAACGCCTGAAAGCCTTGGATTTCCTCAATGGACAGGAAATTGATGAAAACAGCCATATTTTTTAAAAACTTGATTTACAGGGTTTTACTGTTTTGGGTTATTAACAGCTCTTCGTAATTTTTAACAATGGAGGGCTTTTTTGGGCTGATTTGTTGGTAGATAGCGGGTTTCGGTTATTTTTGTTGGTGTTCGAATCACAATTGTCTAACCAAAAATTAAAGAAATGAACAAAGCTGATCTTATTGACGCTATGGCTGCTGAGGCAGGTATCTCTAAAGCTGCTGCTAAAAAAGCTCTAGATGCATTCACTGATAAAGTGACTGAAACTCTATCTTCTGGTGGTCGCGTATCCCTAGTTGGATTCGGTACTTTCTCTACTTCCGAGCGCTCAGCGCGTGAAGGTCGTAACCCACAAACCGGCCAAACTATTAAAATTCCAGCCAAAACTGTTGCCAAGTTTAAAGCTGGTTCTGAGCTTAACAGCAAGCTTTAAGAATTACAATATTTCTTGAAGATCCGCCCAATGGGCGGATTTTTTTTTGCCCCTACTTCCCTTTTAACAGTGGTCTGCGACAAAAGGCAAACCTTAAATTGGAGAAGCTATCTTCTAATAGCTCCACTTCCTCAAAGGAAAGCTTGAGTAAGGCTTTTAAATCTTCACCAAGGTATTGATTGACTTCCAAGGCCAGTAAACCTTCTGGCTTTAAAGCCTTAGCAGCATAATGGGCAATGGCCCGATAATAGATTAAAGGCTCTTCATTAGATACAAATAGGGCCATATGCGGCTCATGCTCGAGCACATTAGCTTCCATGTCCTTTCGCTCTAGGTCGCGAACGTAAGGTGGATTACTGATGATTAAATCCAAATCCCTAGGCCAGGCTTTCTGTGGATTTAAAATATCATCCTCTATCCAATTGATGGAGAGTTGATGCTCTTGAGCATTATAGCGAGCGATTTCTAAGGCAGCAGCACTTTTATCTAAACCATATACCACCGGAATTTTTTGAGCCAAAGACAAAGCAATACAGCCGCTGCCCGTACCTAGGTCAATTGCTTTCTGCGCCTTGCTTTCCAGCCGTTGCCAAACTAAGTCAATCAATTCTTCCGTTTCGGATCGGGGGATTAAAACATCGGGACTGAGTTTCAATCGCAGGCCTCTAAAACTACTGTGTCCGATTAGGTACTGGATGGGATAATTCCTTTGGATTTGCTTTAAATCCTCCTGAAGGTCTTCGAGATGAGTCTGCTCAAAGGGTTTACCCATAAGGTAATCTAAGCGGGAATAAGCATATTTTTCGGCCAGTAAATAGAAGAACTGCGCTTTGCGCTCGGAGACCTGCTCTTCCTCTACTCCTTTTAAAAAAGCGGATAATATGTTTTTCAGATTACTCATAAAAAAAGTCTCGATAAGATTAAATCCTATCGAGACTAATGTACAATATTAGTTAGGCCAGACTTAAGCTAGGGCCTCGGTCATTTTGCTGCCAATATCGGCCGGTGAATCAACCACATGAATGCCGCATTCGCGCATAATTGCTTTTTTAGCCTGAGCAGTGTCTTCACTACCCCCTACAATTGCACCGGCGTGACCCATAGTACGTCCTTTAGGTGCAGTTTCGCCAGCGATAAAACCAACTACTGGTTTCGTGCCGTTTTCTTTAATCCAACGAGCGGCTTCGGCTTCCATTTGTCCGCCAATTTCTCCAATCATAACGATACCGTCGGTTTCGCTGTCATTCATTAAAAGCTCAATCGCTTCTTTCATGGAGGTACCGATAATCGGGTCACCACCAATACCGATAGCGGTGCTTTGCCCCATACCCGCTTTGGTAATTTGGTCTACTGCTTCGTAAGTAAGAGTACCTGACTTAGAAACGATACCGATACGACCTGGGTTAAAGATAAAGGCTGGCATAATGCCCACCTTAGCTCCACCTGGAGTCATTACCCCTGGGCAGTTAGGACCGATTAAACGGCAATTTTTATCGCTGATGTATTCCTTAACGGTAATCATATCTTTTACAGGAATTCCTTCCGTAATCGCTACGATAACCTCAATTCCAGCTTCTGCGGCTTCCATAATCGCATCACCTGCGAAGGCGGGCGGTACAAAAATGATGGAAACATTTGCTCCGGTTTCTTTCACTGCATCTGCAACAGTATTAAATACAGGACGGTCTAAGTGACTTTGTCCTCCTTTTCCTGGAGTTACACCACCAACCACATTGGTTCCTGCTTCAATCATTTGACCGGCGTGAAAAGTTCCTTCACTTCCGGTAAATCCTTGTACGATAACCTTCGAATCTTTGTTTACAAGTACGCTCATTATTGCGAATTTGGATTTGCCATTATTAGGCTGCGAAAATAAGGCATATGCCTTTATTGACCTTCAAAAAGCAGCATTAAATGGCAAGAATCAAGAAGTCCTTTGCAGCTCTTTGCCCGACCTAAGGATGAGTAGCCCAATTATAGCGGCAATCGTACTGGCTAAGAGTACTGCCGTTTTGGCCATGGCGATGTCCATATTGGAACTAAAGGCCAGGTCGGAGATAAATAAAGACATCGTAAAACCTATGCCGGCTAAAAAAGCGACGCCTATGAGCTGACGCCAATTTGCACCTTCTGGCATCTCGGATAAACCTAAAGCAATTAAGGTCCGACTAAAAAGGCTAATGCCCAGCATTTTACCAGCAATTAAACCGAATAAAATCCCTAATGCAATCCCTCCGCTCAGGAGCTCTAAGAAATTGCCGTTTAACTCTACACCTGCATTGGCAAAGGCAAATAATGGCATGATGATGAAGTATACGAACTGATGAAGACCGGATTCAATTTTTTGCAAAGGAGCACGTGCCTCATCTCCAAGCTGCTCCATCTCCTCTAAAAGCTTGTCCTCTTTTGGAGAGTTATGGCGATCATCCAAACTGCGGGTTCGGTCGTAAGCATTAAAGAGTTTACGTCCATAGTGCATAAAACTGCGGCGGCTAATTTTGGTGCGAGCAGGAATAGTAAAGGCTAGCAGTATGCCGGCAATACTGGGGTGAATGCCAGCGTAAAAGAATGCCGCCCAAATACCTAAGATTCCGAAGAAACTGTAAAACAGCACGGATCGCACGCCTAGTCGGTTGGCGACAAACAGAAAAGCCAATACTCCTGCGGCGTAATACAATTGCTCTAAATGCAGCTCGGAGGTGTAAAATAAGGCAATTACCAGTACGGCTCCAATGTCGTCGACTACCGCCAAGGAGGTCACAAACACCTTAACCGATTTCATAATTCGGTTACGCACTAAATTTATTAAGCCTAAAGTGAAGGCAATATCGGTAGCCATGGGAATACCCCAGCCGTTTTGCTCATCTCCAGAAGTAAAGAGAAGGTAAATTAAAGCGGGGAATAGCATCCCTCCTATGGCCGCTCCAATGGGTAGAGAGGCTTTTTTCCAAGAGCTTAAGCTTCCAATTAAAAATTCCCGCTTAATTTCTAAGCCCACTAAAAAGAAGAAGATGGCCATTAAACCATCATTAATCAAATGATGGAGGCTCATGGTAAAACTATGGTCGGCAAAAGAAATGGCGATGGGTGTTTCCCATAGGTGGTGATACCAATGCTTAGTTGCTTCGAGGTTGGCGAAAATTAAAGCGGCAAGGGCACTAATAAAGAGCAAGAATCCAATACTGCTGTCGTTATGCGTAAGGATGTTGATCCGCTTTTGGAGCTTATCAATAGGTTCTCGTTCGATTTTTGTTTGAGTCATTATTTGGGTTTAGCTCTGTAGTTTATCAAATTGTTGGTTAGGCCAGTTTCCCTGATGTTCCATTACCATGAAACGGGTAAATTGTTCTTCCGAATACCAGTCTAGGCGCCGGGTTTTTTGCACCACCTTACGATGCGCCTCATCTTGGTAGGCAAAGGTTTTCATTGCGGCTTCTCGGTTCCAAATTGAAAAGGTCGCTTGCTCAATTAAAGGCCATTCGCCTAGACCCTTTTGAAATAAAAGTGCCTTTTGTTTCTTAATAACCTTGGAAACCGAAGGTACGGATAACCAAAAGGAAATAAGTTTAGAAGGTTTTATCCGAGCCCTAGTAATCACCGCCATTAGCGGAGTTTCGTCTGAATTCACGGCCTCAAAAGGGCGCTGTCCCGACCAAGTTCCTTTCGTCATATAAGGCGCTAAAATAAAATGATACTGACCGTCGGATTGCTTATAAGCCTCTTTTAGCCATGATTCACCATCTGCTTTAAGCATGGCTTCCTTGGACTCCCATACTTGTAAAAGTGCATAGGTACTGAAGTCGGGTTTTAAGCTGAAACCCTCACCTGCTCCACTCCCTAAGAGCTTATAAAACTTAAGTCCTTCCAGTTTAACAAGCGAAGGATGAGCTTCTTGCATTTGCTTAAATGCCCACCATCGCGAACGGCGATCCTTAAAATGGAAAAAGCTTAAACGTATATAATCCTGATTATCGGTCAAGGTGGTTCTCTTTTTGGCGCTCCAATTTTACTTTAAAAATTACCGCCTGCCCAATAAAGCTTAACCCAGCATTTATTAAAATTAAACTTCCTGTACCCCATATAAACCAAGAACCCCGACTTTCGGGAGTCAGGGTCTTGATGATTAAAGCTTCTCCAAATACACTGAGTCCGCCGCCTACTAAAAGTAAACCTAGGATACTGTAAAGGAGCCATTTGGATTTTAAACTCATGCGCTATTTCGATAGGTTTCTAATTCCCGTATCTTAATTACAATGTCTTGATCAAATTGTTGATAACACAAGTCATAAATAAAGAGAAGGACCCCTTCATCGGGATCATTAACCATCGAAGTAAAGTATTGATAGTCAAATCCCATGGCCTTTAATACTGAACCTTTTACTTCAAATACTTCATGTTTGGTGAGCTCCTCTAAGATTTTATAGTTCTTACTGAGGTTTTTATTGACCAGATGGATGTACTTTTTACTGCAGCGATTCAACTCATTATGGTAAGCATTTCGGCAATTGTGATCACAGTACTTTTTGTCGATTCGACCACTTAATTTGGTTTGACAAGCTAAACAGGTTCGCATAAAACGTTTTTTAAAGGTTTGATAAACACAAAAGAAATACCTCCCTTAAGGTCATAAAACGCTAATGCTGCTAAGATTATCGATTAAATAGGCAAGAAATGCATATTCCGCTAATCGTATAAAAGGGCCTTAAACTCTTCAATTCGATCATTGGGCACGGTAACCGAGAGTTGATAATGATAGATAAGCCACTTTCCATCCACCTTTTTTAAAACCATGGTGGACCGACAAGGCCCCATCCAGGTGTCCAACAACTCATCTCCTATTAGCACATCGGCACTTAGGTAATGCCAGTTTCTTTCGAGTGGCGTAAAGGTCCAGGCCGAAGAGCGCTCAAAGGCTGACTTCGCCCATTCTCTTAATTCATCTCTAAGCCAGCGCTCACTAGCATCGGTGCCAATATAAACTCCTTCTTTAGCCATGGCCCCAAAAAAAGCCTCGGCGTCTGCCTCAGCAGCAGCTTGATGCCAAGCATCCATGATGGAATCCAGCTCTTCCGTATTAACTTGTGCTTGAAGCGAGAAACCGAGTCCGGTAAAGGTGCTCAGAATGAGAATGAGGATATTTTTCATTTTCTTCTTTTCAGGAAAATTACAAAGAACCGACTCCGCTGTGTATTTTAGTAGCGAATAATTGCTATCAAACATGAAGTACTACATTTTCCTTGGTATTCTTTTAACCGGTTTTGTATCTCAGGCACAGGTAGATACTACTGCCTCAGATGAAGATGAGTTTGATTTTTCGGATTTTGAACCAGCCGCTCCTCCGGCTAAAGCCTATTGTACGAATAAGGTTTTAGGGCAAAGTCCAACCAGTTTATTAGGGATTTATTACAACCATCAATTTCCACATACTTTGGAAGTAGCTAACAATCTAGACCAAAATGCTCCTTCCCGCGCAGATGCCGAAATTGCTGCCGCTCAGCAAATTGCTTTTGTAGGTAACTTCCCCTTGATTTCGCGTAATAATATCTTGATTAACCTCGGCGTAACGTATCAGCAGCAACGCTATACCTTCGATAATACCGGCTCAAACGCCTTTGCTCAAAGCTTGGAGGATAATACCCTACACCGTGGGAATATTACGGCCACCCTCTTTAAGCCCTTAAACTCTAAAAACTTCGTTTTGATACAGGCCCAAACAGAGCTTAATGGAGATTATACTGCCGATAATATCGACTTTGGCAATTTGCGCTTTCCTATAGCCGCACTTTACGGTTGGAAATCCAATGATCGTTTAATGTATGGATTTGGATTATCGCGTACTTACCTAGGAGGAGCATTAAACTACGTACCGATTATTTACTACTACCATACCTTCCAAAACCAGAAATGGGGCATAGAGGCCTTGCTGCCTGCGCGCGCTTTATTACGGTATCGCTTTAATAGCTTAAGTTATGCCGGCATTGGCTTCAATGTAAATGGAGCCAGCTACAGCTTAGACACCTATCAATCTAGTTTACCCAGACCATTTAACATAGGAAGCGTCCCCGTTTCCAATGATTTGGAATTACGACGCTCCGAAATTAGAGCCGGATTACAATATGCCCGTCAGTTAAGCGGATTCTTTTGGATGTCGGTGGAAGCAGGTTATCGAATCAATTACAGTTACAGCGTCGATCAAGGAGGCGATTTCTTACGCTTCTTTGGTAGCGATGATCCTTATTTATTCGAGAACGGCTTGGGCAACACGCCCTATTTTACTATCGGCTTAAGCTATGTTAGCCCTTAGGGCTAGTGTAATTTATCTATGTTGATTTCTCCGCTTAAATGGTTGTTTGGAGTAATTATCATTCTGCATTCATTTTCACTTAAGGCTCAAGTCGATTCTATTTTAAGGGATACGATATGCGTTTACTTAAGGGTTCCTTACCGCTTTAATGAAAGGGTTCAAATAGATTCTTTAAGCTCCGTTCGAGACAGTTCTTATCTTTCTACAGAGGAGGGCCATCTATACTTTAGGGCGGAGAGCGTAGGGGTCTACAACTTTAATGTGAATATAGATAGGCAACGCACAGAATCGGTAAGCTTATATGTTGACTCTCTGCCTTTACCGGCCGTATATCTCTATAGTCGAAGCTCTGGGATTAGCTTGAAAAAAGCTGCGATTCTAGAAGGGAATTTGGAGCTAAAATCAAAAATTTACCTTGGCGATGGCCTTAACCTCAAGGTGATTAGCTTTGAAATTTATCATTTGCGGGATGGTGAAGTGGTTTCTCACTGGCTCAATAATGACTCTAAGTTGACGCAGGTATCTAAAGAACGATTGGCGGAAATCATCCCTGGGGATTTAGTTTTATACACAAGAGTACAGGGTTTTAATTATTATAGACAGCTTAGTGAATTAGACTCCTTTTTAATAGCGGTAGCCCCATAAAGGAGGTCGATATTTCACACTTTCTTCACCTAAGTTTTTATTCAAAAGCGGAAAAAGGTCCCCGCTGCCTCAACGAAAGGTCGATGGATGGTCATGAAAAGGTCCCTGCTGTCTTAACGAAAGGTCGATGGATGGTCATCGAAAGGTCATTGCCACCTGAGGGAAAGGTCGTTGAGAGCGGAATTAACTTAAATTGAAGGGAGATTATTTGGTGGGAAGCTTTAAATGAATCTCATTATTAATAATAAACTCTTTCATCTATTAAAAAGATAAATAGCATAAAAAAAGCCACTTCAATTTTGCATTGAAGTGGCTTAATAGGATTACAATCCTTTTTTATTTTTTCTTCACTAAGCGGGTCCATACGTCGGTTCGACCAAAAACGGCGGTTCCAACAAAACCACGAACCTCTATTTTATTTTCTTCGGTGAGTTCAATCTTGCAATTATAGGTGGTTCCATTTTTAGGGTCGTAAATGGTACCATCCGACCAAATGCCTTCTTCTTCGTTCCAAACAAAATCCTTGAGAATTCGATATCCCTTTAATGGTGTACTGCGAAGGGATTCATCGGGATTGTTGACATCGGTTTTGGGCTCCCCCTTTTCATTCATTGGTTCTTTAAGCCATACGATCCGACCGTAGTATTTATTTCCAATTTTCTCAATCTTCACGTAGGCGGTACCCTCACTGGGCTGCCAAACGCCGATTAGCTTGTCTCCATCACTTTGGGCGGAGCTTATTCCTAAACTAAAAACGCTTACTAATAAACTTAAAATCAGCTTTTTCATAATTCAATTACTTGCTTTCGGTGTATTCAATATTCAATTTTACTTCGCCCTTGGCGCGCATCATATCCATATGATCTTCGGTAAGGTTTAAATCCAAAACCCATGCCATGCCTTCATCTTTTAAGTATGGAAGTAAGTCCATATCCTGAGCTAAGTTTAATTGCAAATTACCCTCGGCCGGCACAGGACTTAAGGTACCAACGGTTTTAAGGTCATTATTGTTGGACACTATTTGCAAAAGAAGGCTTTCGGTAATTGCCTGACCGCTAGGAGCCATGCCAATTTTCGCCTCGCTTACCGTAATCTTCTTGATGTTTTCACTCTGAGCGCCAATGTTTTCTGCTAGAGTTACTAAATCGAGCGTCCCTTCGCCTTGCAAGCTATTGGGCCCCGAGAAAAGCATATCGTTACTTACTTGGAAGGAAATGCTTTGACTTTGATCCGTAACTGTACTCTGACAAGCAAAGAACATTGGAACTAAAGCCAGATAAAGAAATTTACGCATGGTCTTTTTAATTTTGGATGGCAGCTAATTTAAGACCCAAAGGCCAATCGCCGAAATATTTCTAGCCCCTAGCCTGCTTTTACTTTGTTAACAAACTACCTTTCATGAAATTATGGAAGGCTTATTCTAAACCCACTATTATTTAAGACCTTTCGAAACTCATGCATCAATAGTGCATTCTTAAACTATGAAATTTTCAGACTTTAAACTCAACGAAGACCTGCTCGAGTCCTTATCCTATATGAACTTCGAGGAGGCAACTCCTATACAAGAACAAGCAATTCCCGTAATCTTAGAAGGCAAAGACCTTATAGGTTGCGCCCAAACCGGTACCGGAAAAACAGCTGCCTTTGTATTACCCGTGCTCCATCGATTAATTAAAAGCCGCAAAAAAGGCCATATAGATAGCTTAATTCTTTGTCCTACTCGAGAATTAGCCATTCAAATTGAACAGCAAATTCAGGGTTTAGCCTACTTCTCGGATTTAACTTCCTATGCGGTATACGGCGGAGGAACCGGTCCGGAATGGGAAGCCGAACGCCGCGCCCTAAGTGAAGGAACCGATATTATCATCGCCACTCCTGGTCGGCTTTTAGCGCATATCCGGAACGAATACGTAAAACTGGATCAATTACAGTTTTTAATCCTCGATGAGGCGGATCGCATGTTAGATATTGGCTTTTATGACGATATCAAGAAGATTATTGGCGAATGTCCACCCCAGCGACAGTCCTTAATGTTTTCGGCCACTATGGCCCCTAAGATTCGCAAACTAGCCAAGGAGATTCTTCAAAACCCGGAAGAAGTAAACTTAGCCGTATCCAAACCAGCCGAAGGTGTTACTCAGCTTGTTTACATGGCTCACGAGGAGCAAAAACAAGGCTTGGCGCGCCATATTATTGGGCAACATGAAGACTTTAAAAGCATCATTATTTTCTGCTCCACCAAAAAGAAGATCAGTAAACTGGTGGCTAGCTTGCAAAGGAAAGGGATGAATGTGGATGGGATTTCCAGCGATTATGAGCAAAGTGAACGGGAAAAAATCCTCCTGCAATTTAAAGCGAGGCGAACGCGCATTTTGGTGGCAACCGATGTGTTAAGTCGAGGAATTGATATCAAAGACATTGACCTGGTCATTAATTACGATGTGCCTAATGATGCGGAGGATTACGTGCACCGTGTAGGGCGAACCGCCAGAGCAGCGGCTAAAGGGATGGCGATCACCTTTATTAATAGCGACGATATCTACAAGTTTAAGCGCATTGAACAATTTGTGGAGCGCAATTACGAAAAACTCAATCCACCCGAGGAATTAGGTAAGGCACCAGAGTGGTCGGATAGCCCCATTAGATCACGACCGCGAGGAAAATCGCGCTACGGCAATAACCGCAAAGGGAAAGGTTCCTTTAAGGGGAAATCCAATCGGGGGCCACAAAAATCATCTAAATCCAAAGGAGGCCAAGGTAGAAACTCGGGTCCTAAAGGCCATTCTTCTCATTCTGGTAAGAAGGATTAAGGAAAACAATTCGCCCGCCGACTGGTAAATAGTAAAAGCTTGTTTTGAAAACTAAAAACCAACTCATCCTCCTGCTTGGCATCATTGCGGCTTTAGGACCTTTATCCATTGACTTATACTTATCAGGCTTTCCAGAGATTGGTAAAGATTTAAATACGCCTATTAACTATGTGAGTCTTACCCTTACGGCCTACTTTATTGGTATCGCCATTGGGCAACTTATTAATGGTCCCCTCCTCGATCGTTTTGGACGTAAAAAGCCCCTTATCATCGGCGTATCAATTTATGTGATTAGCGGCTTGGGATGTGCCTTCGCCCCCGATATTTATATGCTTATCGCCTTGCGCTTTATTATGGCCTTAGGTGGATCGGTAGGCATGGTTGCCACGCGGGCTCTTATTCGCGATAATTTTGAGCATCAAGAGATTGCCCGGGCCTTTTCGATGTTAATCCTGGTTTTTGGAACCGCCCCTATCCTCGCCCCTTTTTTAGGGTCGTACATCTTAGCCAACTACGGCTGGCGCTATAATTTTGTAGCCTTGGCGGTATATGGGCTCCTCATTTTGTTCTTAATCATTCGATTTTTAAAGGACATTCGCGGTCCACAAGAGGATTACTCTCTTAAGCCCTTAGACATCGCTAAGGGCTACGGACAACTAATCGCTGATCCTCGATTCTTGCTTTATGCCTTATCCAGTGGCTTTGGTATGATGGCCATGTTTGCTTACATCTCCGGCTCTCCTTATGTGGTGCGTGAAGTTTTGGGTTTTGATGAAATGAACTATGCGATGGTTTTTGGGGGAAATGCGCTAGCTTATATCGGCGCAAGCCAAGTTAACCGCTTAATTTTAAAGCGTTTTGAGGTTCTTAAAACCAGTAAGGTTGTGAGTTTAATATTCGCCGTTTTAGGCATCGGCTTGGCAGTGAATACGGCCTTGGGGATTCCTTCCGTTGCGCTCTTTTTAGTCAATTTCCTACTATTCCTGTCCATGTTAGGATTTATAAACCCCAATTTACAAGCTTTAGCACTTGAACCTTTCAAAGCCCAGGCAGGCTCTGCGGCGGCTTTAATTGGGGCCTTGCGCATGTTAGTGGCCACTTTGGCAAGCGCCTATATTTCAGTTTTCCACGATGCCTCCGCTTGGCCTATGGTTTCCTTAATGACGCTTAGCGCAATCATCTTACTAGCCTTACTCTGGTACCCTAAGTGGCAAGTACAATCTTCAAAAGTTTTACCCCATGGATAATTTCTGTATCGCATCTGTTTTTATTGATGAAAAGCTTGCCTTCTTAGGCAATAATGCCGCGGTGCTTGAGCTGGATAAAGAGCTAAGCAGGGAACAATTGCAAGCTTTTGCAGCTGATATCAATCAACCTGCAACCACCTTTTTAATTCCACTAAAGGAGGGCCACTACCAAGTATATTGGTTTGCCCCTGATGGGGAGATTGACCTTTGTGGACATGGTTCCCTAGCGGCAGCAGTTTATTTGAAGGAGTTTAAAGGAGAAACCAAAGCCACCTTACATTTTACCGATGGACATGTGAAGGTGGGCTTTAAAGAAGGGGATTACTTCTTATGGATAGAGCCCATTGAAATTATTGATCATTTGCCCAAGCCCGAAGGCCTGGCAGAGGCCCTAGGCATTGAGGTACATGATTATTTTAGCACTTCCAATAAGGATATTGTTTTGGTTAAATCGGAAGATGATTTGCGGAGGATGAAGCCCGATTTCGAGCGTCTGGCTAAAATGGAGGCCTTTGGTTATGCGGTAACGGCACCAGGTAAAGAGGTGGATTTTGTCTCTCGAACCTTAGTTCCCAAAGTGCAACAATTGGAAGATCATGCAACCGGTTCATCCCATGCGGTTTTAACGCCTTTTTGGAGTGAGCGCTTGATGAAGAAATCCATGAAAGCCTTGCAGTTAAGTCCTCGTGGAGGTGCTTTTACCTGTGAGATGCATATGAATCAAGTGCTACTTAAAGGACAAGGGCGCTTATTTGTAAAGGGAGAATTTAGGATCTAACAGATCATGGATTACAGCAGCGGAGCCGAACATCGTAATTTGGAGAGGGCCTTTGGTGACCCCGACGAACTACATCAGTTAATACGTGAAGGAGAACATCAAGAGCAAGACTTTAAGTTTCGCATAGACAGTAACTTAAAGATTGCAAGAACTTTGGTAGCCTTCGCCAATACGGATGGTGGCAGGCTGCTAATTGGTGTGAAAGACAATGGCAAGATTACCGGGGTTGATGCCGAAGAAGAGTATTTTATGATTGAAGGCGCGGCGGACGTTTATTGCGAACCTCCCGTAAAATTTGATTACGAATTATTTGAGGTTGATGAAAAGCTAGTCTTGTTAATTGACGTTCCACCATCTGCCGAAAGGCCCCACCGGGTAAAAGAAAAGGACGGTCGAAAGCTAGCTTACATACGGCAAGCAGATGAAAACTTTGTAGCCAATAAAGTAATTATTCGCTATTTGCAAGATCGTAAACCCGATACGGAACGCAAGAATCTAGTGGCTTATGGTCCAGCGGAAAGGCTCTTATTCGATTATTTAAGTGAGCATGAAGAAATCTCGGTGAGTAAGTTTTCTCGAATGGCTAAGATTCCCCTCTTTAGAGCCGAGAAAATCTTGGCTTTATTCTTAAAGTGGGAAGTCATTATCTACTACGCGAATGACAAAGGGATTCGCTTTCGCCTAAAGGAAGACCCTACAGATTAAAGATGTCTATTTCTCGGAGCTTGCGATCGAAGTTTCCGTACCAGTCCATATGCGCACTGCTTTGACCGCATCCTCCTAAGTGTTCGGGGCAATAAGTGAGCTCGTGCGTATACCCGCAATTAGAGCAACGCGCAACATTATCAAAGTGGTCCATATCCACTCCACACTCCAAGCAATTCCAGTGTTTACCTGGGTTTGGGGACCATTCACAAACGGGACATTTAGGTTTTTCTTCCATCAAAAAATCACCAGATTAAGGTTTTCGGGCTGCGAAGATGCCACGATTTATTGGCAATTTACATTCTCAAAGTCAAAGTCCTAATCCTATTCTCAGCCCAATAAAAGCCTTACCTTTGCCGCCTCAAAAAAATAGCTATGCTAACGGTATCCAACGTTTCTCTTCAATTCGGTAAAAGAGTTTTATTCGACGATGTTAATTTAAAGTTCTTAGGCGACAATTGCTACGGTATGATTGGCGCCAATGGAGCTGGTAAATCTACTTTCCTAAAGATTCTTAGCGGAGAAATTAGCCCCAATAGCGGTCAGGTGAATTTAGAGCCTGGCAAGCGGATGGCGGTATTAAAGCAGGATCATGCGGCGTATAACGACTCGCAGGTACTGGATACCGTTTTGATGGGTCATCAAGAGCTTTACGACTTGATGAAAGAGAAGGATGCTATTTACGCTAAGCCTAACTTCTCGGAAGAGGATGGTATTAAAGCCTCTGAGCTGGAGGAGAAATTTGCCGAAATGGACGGTTGGAATGCCGAAAGTGATGCAGCCGCCCTTTTAAGTGGTTTGGGCATTCCTGAGGCGAACCACTACTCTCTGGTTAAGGATTTGGAAGGTTCTCAAAAGGTGCGAGTACTTTTAGCTCAGGCCCTGTTTGGTAATCCAGATGTTTTGATTTTGGATGAGCCCACCAACGATTTGGATTTAAAAACCATCACATGGTTGGAAGACTTCCTGCTTAACTTCCGCAATACTGTGATTGTTGTTTCGCATGACCGTCACTTCCTCGATACAGTATGTACGCATATTGCTGATATTGATTTCAAGAAGATCTCACTGTATACCGGTAACTATAGCTTCTGGTACCACAGCTCACAACTGGCGGCTCGTCAGCGGGCTTCGGCTAACAAAAAAGCGGAAGAGAAACGCAAGGAATTACAAGAGTTTATTCAACGATTTAGTGCGAATGCCTCTAAATCGAAACAAGCTACTAGCCGTAAAAAGCTGTTGGATAAAATCAACTTGGAGGCGATGCCCCAATCAAGCCGTCGCTATCCGGCGATTATCTTTAATCAGGGCCGCGAAGCTGGAGATCAAATTCTAGAAGTGGAAAACTTATCCTCCCATGCGGAAGATGGAACCCTTCTATTTCAAAATGTTGATTTTAAAGTAAATAGAGGCGATAAAATTGCAGTAATCAGCGATAACAGCTTGGCCATCACCGCATTGTTCGACATCATTAACAACAATCGAAAGGCCGATAGCGGATCTTATAATTACGGTCAAACTATAACTACCGCCTATTTACCTACCGAGCATCAGCATTTCTTTGATACCGATGAAAACCTGATTGATTGGTTACGTCAGTATTCTGAAAATAAGGATGAAGTTTACGTACGTGGCTTCTTAGGTAAGATGTTATTTACGGGTGAGGAAGTACTAAAGTCGGCCCGAGTTCTTTCTGGAGGAGAAAAAATGCGTTGTTTAATGTCACGCATGATGCTTTCAGAGGCCAATTTCCTAACCTTCGATGAGCCAACCAACCATCTTGATCTGGAATCGATTCAAGCTTTAAACAACTCATTACAAGAATATAAGGGAACTATTCTCTTTACCTCTCATGACCATACCTTTACGCAAACGGTAGCCAATCGCATCATCGAAATTTTCCCTAGTGGAATTATGGATAAGATGATGGACTATGACGATTATATCGCTAGCGAAAAGATTCAGGCTCAGCGCGAAGAAATGCGTTCGGCGAGTATCGCTTAAGACTTATCTAATTGATGGATTCGCGGATTCATGATGCGAAACCAGAGTGGCGGAATGGTACTCAGCAGCATCATTCCAGGATATCCCGTTGGTAATTGCGGACTTTGGTCATGATGCTTAAGGATTTGATACTTACGATGAGGATGGGCATGATGGTCGCTGTGACGGCTTAATTCGAATAAGAGCAAGCGTCCTACTACATGATCGCTATTCCAACTGTGCTGGGGCTCCGCTTTTTCATAGCGGAGGGCGGAGAGCTTTTCCCTACTTAGCCCATAATGCTCAATGTAATTCACTGTTTCCAGCAATAGCATGCCAAATACGGCCGCGGCAAAGAAGCCAAGGGTGGCTTTTAATCCCACCATGATATAAATAGCGCTTAAGAGCAGTAACTGAGCTATTTGCCACCACAGCAAGTTATTGGCCCCGGAAAAGAAGCCTTTCTTTTTCCCTTTTAACATTTGCAGCTGAATAAGCCAGGCGTGGTAATAAGAGCCGATAATACTGCGAATCCAAAAGCGGTAAAGGTTTTCATTGTATCGAGCCGAGGCCGGATCTTCGGGGGTGGCCACATTGCGGTGATGCCCATAATTATGCTCGGTAAAGAAATGAACGTATAAACTAGTGCTGAGTAATAGCTTGGCAATCAATTGATCTACTTTCTCCCGACGGTGCCCAAGCTCATGCCCAACATTAATCCCGATCACTCCACACATTAAGCCCATGGCCGAAATACGACCAACTAAGCTTACTGTATCATAGGAGTTCCATTGTATATCCCCTAAAAAGTAGATGAGAATCCCAATTTGCAAGGGCAACATTAGGCGTAAGAGATTGTCGTACCAGGCGTCATTTTTAATTTGCTCCTCGGTTTGTTTATCAAAATTCTCGGGATTGGGCTTAAATACTAATTCTAATAAGGGCACTAGGGCAAAGGCATAGAGCATGGGAACAAAACTTAACCATCCCTCCCATTGAAAGGATAGGATAACCACCCCAGGAACCGAGTAAGCCATTAAGTATTTAAGATAATTGGGCGACATCCCTTCAAAAATACAAATCCATAGCCTTACCTGTCAATAGCTTAGCAAGCATTATTTTATCTATTTGAACCATGCGCCACGAAATGAGTTAAAAGGCCTCAAAGATTTGTCCTAAATTCGGGCTCCTTCAAAACCAAGCAATGAGAAACATTCGATTTTTACTAGTCAGTCTCTTAATTTCATTAGGAAGTATTGCTCAAGATAGCATCCCTAAAAATTTATTAAACGACATCAGCTTTCGCTCTATTGGTCCTGCGGGCATGAGCGGAAGGGTTACCGCGATTAAGGTAGATCCGCGCAATCCAGAGCGTATTTATGCTGGTTCGGCTTCAGGAGGATTATGGCTCAGCGAAAATGGTGGCACCTCATGGCGCTGCATCTTCAATAATGAAGCGGTAAGCAGTGTAGGTGCTTTAGCCCTAGATCCACAGAACCCAGATATTATTTGGGTGGGTACCGGTGAAGGTAATCCTCGAAACTCTAATACGGGGGGTGCTGGAATTTATCAGTCTATCGATGGTGGAAAAACCTGGAAGCTCATGGGATTGGCCGAAACCCGTCATATACATCGCATTCTGATAAACCCCAATGACCCCAGTATTATTTATGTTGCAGCTATCGGTAATCCTTGGGCCGACTCTCCTCACCGCGGGGTTTATAAATCAACCGATGGGGGTAAGAGCTGGGACAAAGTTTTATATCGCAATGAGCGCACCGGTGCAGCGGAGATGGTAATGGACCCACAAAATCCGCAAAAGCTGATGGTAAATATGTGGGAACACCGTCGTAATCCATGGTTTTTTAAATCGGGCGGACCCGGCAGTGGGCTATTTATTAGTTATGATGGTGGAGAAACTTGGAAGGAGAAAACCGAAGATCATGGTTTACCGAAAGGAGAGTTAGGCCGCATGGGCATTGCTATTGCCGCCTCTCAGCCCAATCGGGTTTATGCCTTTATAGAAAAGAAAGGTAAAAACGCGCTGTACCGCAGTGAGGATGGTGGAGAAAAATGGCGCATGATTTCTCAAGATGATAATATTGGAAACCGCCCCTTTTATTACGCGGAGATTTACGTGGATCCACAGAATGAAAATCGGGTATACAGTATTTGGTCGGTGATAAGCCGTTCCGAAGATGGCGGGAAAACTTGGGAGGTGATAGCCCCCTACTCTTACATTCATCCCGATCACCACGCCTTTTACATTCACCCCGATAACCCCAATTACATTATTAATGGCAATGATGGTGGCATGAATATTAGCAAGGATCGTGGACGCACCTGGCGATTCGTGAATAACCTGCCACTAGCTCAGTTTTACCATATCAACTATGATATGGAAATTCCTTATAATGTTTATGGTGGAATGCAGGATAATGGCTCCTGGAAAGGTCCTGCTTATGTTTGGAAAGCGGATGGGATTCGCAATGATTATTGGGAAGAGCTCTACTTTGGTGATGGTTTCGACGTAGTTCCGGACCCAGAGGACAATCGCTATGTGTATGCGATGAGTCAGGAAGGTTATGTCGGTCGCGTAGACGTTGAAACGGGCTATACACCCAGCATCCGCCCAGTGCATCCAGAAAACAAAAAACTGCGCTTTAACTGGAATGCCCCGATTGCTCAAGACCCTTTTGATGCCAACACCATCTATTTCGGAGCTCAATATGTTTTTAAGTCAAGTGATCAAGGCCAATCCTGGCAGCTCATTTCTCCGGACCTTACGAGCAATGATATCACCAAACAGAATTTCGGTGAAAGTGGAGGATTAACCTATGATGTTACCGGCGCCGAAAACTACACCACCCTACTATGTATAGAGCCTGGAGATGCCCAAGGAGAATTATGGGTAAGCTCTGACGATGGGAAATTACACCTCACTAAAGACGGTGGACAAAACTGGACCGATCTAAGTAAAGGCTTAAAAGGGATGCCCGAAGGTGCCTGGATTCCACAAATCGTGAAATCTGCCCATAAAGAAGGTGCGGCCTTTGTAGTGGCCAATGATTACCGTCGTGGCGATGAAAGCCCCTTCCTGTTTTACACGGATAATTATGGTAAGAGCTTTAAAAATATCGGAGCTCAATTGCCGGCTTACGTGCTATCGGTAGTGCAAGACCCCGTAAACCCAAAACTACTGTTTGCTGGCACCCAAAGAGGATTGTTCTTTAGTTGGGACATGGGTGAACATTGGCAAAAGTGGGGAAAGGATTTTCCTACGGTACCGGTGGCTGATTTAAAAATTCATCCTCGTGAACATGATTTAATCGTGGGTACTTTTGGCCGAGCAGCCTGGATTTTAGATGATTTAGAACAATTGCGAGAATCCCTTAAGATCCTTGAAGGAAGCACAACTAAGCTCGCTTTATTTGCACCCGAACACACCTATAAGCTTGCCACCAAAAGGGCCGATGGATCTCGCTTCCCAGCCGATGGGGTTTTTAAGGGAGAGAATCGTTCTTTTGGTTTGAAGGTCTTCGTTTACAATGGATTTACGGCCGCCGATTCGATAAAGCAAAAACGTATTACCGCAGAAATACTAAACCCGGAGGGTGAAGTTTTGCGCCATTTATACCTAAAACCAAAGGAAGGACTTGAGGCCTATGGAATTTGGTTAAGCCACAAAGGTTTAGGTTTCCCTTCTAAAACCAGAAGTCTTAGTGATACCAGTGAACAAGCGCCTATTCCCCTGCCCTGCGGAGATTATAAGATTCGAATTTCTTATGGCGAGGAAGAAGCAGAAGCTTCGATTCGCTACGAGGTAGATCCACGCTTGGCCGATCGTATTGACCTTGCGCAAATGCAAGCTCAATTTGAATGGAAACAAGAATTAGATAATAGTTTAAGCCCCTTGCATGAGGCAAATGATTGGCTAAAAGAGGCAAAGATTAAAATCGAGGTTTTGGAGAAAATCGCCGAAATTGAATTGGAGGCAGAGGAACTCAAAGCGCTTTCCGACTCTTTAAAGCCTTTAAAGAAAGGTTTAAAAGCCTTAAGCGAGCAGATCTACGGACGTGAGGTGGATGGTTATTATGATCAACCTGAGACACTTAATGCTAAGTACGGTGCGATATCCGGTTACATTTGGCGAAACTGGGAAGGCGTTCCCCAACAGGCGCAAATTCTAGCAGAAGCCTATGCTAAGGCCCAATCCGAATTTCTTGAAGAATGGCAGCAATTTGTAGAGGAAGATTGGCTTAAATTCGAATCTTTGCGAGCACAATTCAACCTAAATCTATAGAGCAGATGTCATCATACGATGCAGTGATCATTGGCGCTGGTGCAGCGGGCTTAGTTGCGGCTAAAGAACTGGAAGGCTATAAGCTTAAAACTTTGGTTATCGATGCCGCTCCTCAGGTGGGCGGGAGATTGCGAACGGATAATTACGATGGATACCTATTAGACCATGGCTTTCAGGTATTACTTACCGCCTATCCCATGGTTAAAAAGCATTTAAACCTAAATGCCCTCCGTTTAAAGACCTTCGCATCGGGTGCCCAAATATTTGGCGAGATGCAATTCTTTAAAGTGAGCGACAGTCCATGGATGGCTTTGCGAATGCTTTTTAGTCCGGTTGGCACTTTTGGCGACAAGCTTAAAATGGCCCGCTTGCGGAAAATGGTTTTAAGTCTTTCGATTGAAGAAGTATTCGAAATCAAGGAAGAAGATACCCTTAGTTACCTGAAAGCTTATGGCTTTTCGGAGAAAATTATAAATCGCTTTTTTAAGCCCTTTTTTGGCGGCATATTTCTGGAACATGAGCTTCGTACCTCGGCGCGACAGTTCCTGTTCATATTTAAAATGTTTGCGGAGGGCAAGGCCGCTTTACCCGCTAAAGGCATGGCCGAAATTGCTTTTCAATTAAAGTCTCAGCTTAAGAAGACTGAGTTTCGCCTTAATTCAAAGGTGGAAAGGCTAGAAAAAGGGAAGGTGATTTTAGAAGGTGGAGGAGAAATCCAGGCCTCCCAAATCATTGTGGCTACCGAACCAGGTAAAATTCTTCCGCAACTGGAAGGGCCTTTACAGTGGAATCAAACTCTACAAGCCTATTTCATTGGCCCTGAGGGTAAATTTAGTTCCGATTTTATCTCCCTCAGTTTTGGTAAAGAGAGCATCATCAACAACATTGCTTGCTTAAGTAAGGTGCAACCTAAATACGCTAAACAGTCGAAGCAATTGTATTCCGTAAGCTTTCGAAAAAGCCTTGATTTAACCGAAAAGGAGCTGCAGCTAGAAGTACAGCAGGAGTTACAAGACTACATTGGTCCTGAGGCCTCACGATGGGTATTAATTCGAAGCTATCATATTAAACAAGCTTTGCCTGTGGTAGATTCGGTGGTGTATGAACGGGCATTTGAAGAGACTCGATTAAGCGATGGCATCTACTTAGCGGGTGACTATCTTTTAAATCCTAGTTTAAATGCGGCCATGCTTAGCGGTGAATTGGCGGCAAAAGCATTAATTCTAAATCATCAACCAGCATGAGAATTGTTGGCCCCCTCTCCCATCCCAAGTTTAAGGTAGTGCTATACGCTTTGGAGCAACATTGGTATGTAGAAATTGAAACCGGCCCTATGAAACAATGCTTTAAGATTCCTAAAGCAAGGGCCAGCAGTCAGGCCGAAGTACAAAAGTGGCTTGATCAAGAATTTAGTGAGGAAGCCTATCGCATCTTTGAAGCGATGTATAAAAACTACAAGGCTTCTGCTGACCGTAACCTCGAGGAGCCCAAGTAAATCAGCACAATTTTAAGCATTAAAAACCCCGCTGTAAATCATTACAGCGGGGTTAACTTTTAAACGCAGGTTGCTAGGCTCTAGGCTCTAGGCTCTATGCTCTTTTCTCCAAGCACTAATTCCGCCAACTCTCGACCAATAGTTTCTCCACGGTCCCGGGCATACCATTTTTGTAAATCGATTGTTACTTCTGCCTTAGGTCTTCCCGTGGCTTTTCCATCTAAATGGATTTGCTGTGCGGCATTGGGTCGTGGTCCCCAAGTATTAATGATTTCCTCGTTTTCAGAATATCGGATTAACTTCGGAATGGAGCGCCCTCCATTGGTAAGGTGTTGATCCATCAATTCAAGGTTTTCATCGCGCAAGCGAATTTCCAATTCAATATTTGGGCTGTATTCGGCAATTTTAGCTAAAACAGGCAGACTATGGGCTGCATCCCCACACCAGCCCTCACTAAGGACTACCCATTTTTCTTTTTGCTTAAGCTGGTCTAGGGCCGCTTTAAGCTCCTCAGAGAGCTCATAACGTTTATCCCATTTATCCATGCGGGCCATGTTTAAATCGGTATAACGAAGAAAGTCTTCCGAAGTAGAGCCTCCGGTGGCCATCCCTTCGTAACGCAACCTTTTAATCAAATCCCGGTATTCCTGATAGGAGTATGCTTTTATTTCCACGGCTGTATCGTTCATAGTGCTATTATTTTCGGTTTGCAAGGTATTGACGTTGCTCCTCATCGAAAATGACATAAGACACCAAGCTTATTGATAAGTATATAGATTAAAACCATAAAAAAGGCCTCCGGTTCGGGAGGCCTTAAAATTTCTGCTAGTGGGCATTTTAGCTGAACTGCGGAGAAACAGTTTCGCTTTTTGGACCTTCACTATAATCGTAAAATCCTTCCCCGGATTTGGCACCTAGTTTACCTGCACGAACCATGTTTACGAGCAATGGGCAAGGCGCGTACTTAGGATTACCAAAGCCTTCATACAGTACATTGAGGATTGAGAGGCATACATCCAAACCAATAAAATCGGCTAACTTTAAAGGACCCATCGGATGCGCCATTCCTAATTTCATAATGGTATCAATTTCCTTAACCCCAGCCACACCTTCAAATAAGGTAATGATGGCCTCATTAATCATGGGCATCAAAATCCGATTGGAAACAAAACCAGGATAGTCGTTACATTCTGTAGGCACCTTTCCGAGCTTTTCGGAAAGCTCCATAATGGTTTTAGTCGTCTCGTCTGAAGTGGCATAACCGCGAATCACCTCTACCAGCTTCATTACCGGTACGGGATTCATAAAATGCATACCAATAACCTTGTCGGGACGCGAGGTTACCGCTGCGATTTGGGTTAGACTAATAGAGGACGTATTTGAGGCTAAGATGGCCTCTGGCTTAGCGTAAGAGTCCATATTGGCAAAAATCTTAAGCTTGAGGTCCACATTTTCAGTAGCGGCCTCCACAACCAAATCGGCATCTTCAAGGGCAAGAGCCATATCGGTAGAAGCACTGAGGTTTTTAAGAGTCGCCTCTTTCTTGGCTTCATCAATTGCCCCTTTTTTGATCATTCGATCTAAGTTCTTGGTAATGGTTTGTAGACCACGATCCAAGGCTTCGTCTGAAATATCGACAAGGTTAACTTCAAAGTCATTTTGAGCAAAAACATGGGCAATACCATTCCCCATGGTTCCCGCTCCAATCACTGCTATTTTCTGCATTGTGTTGATTTAAGAGGTGTATTTATTCGTTCAATAGCTTTTGCAAAAATGCATCATTTTCGCTCACAAAGTCTTCCCAAACGGGAGTTCCTGGACCGGCAAATCCCGTATGGATTTTTCGTACCTGATGATTTTTATCGAGGTATATAGCGGTTGGGTAACTCATAATATGATTTAGCATAGGAAGCTTCTCACTGGCCTTATCTTCTCGTGTAGCCCCGGCCAAGAGCACTGTGTATGGCATTTGCAAATCCCGCTTCATTTTGGCTAAACGCATCTGTGCTGTTGGATAATCGCGGGTGCGCTCAAAGCTTAAACAAACGATTTCCAGTCCTTGGGATTGGTATTTCTCATACACTTCCGATAAATAGCGACTTTCATCGTAGCAGTTTGGGCACCAGGAGCCACTAATCTGAATCACCATAGCCTTATTGGCAAAGCGTTCATCAGCTAAGCTTATCGTATCTCCATTTAGGTCTGGAAAGGCAAAATCAAAGCCCGCGTAACCTTCTTTAATATAGGTAAGCGTATCAGGGTCCGGTAAGCTAAAGCTCGAATCGCGATATGCGATCCAATTGGCATGATAGGAACGCCCGGAGTAGAAATGCCCCCTTAAAGTATCATGCAACTCGGCTTTAAAAGTGAAAAGGTGAGCTCCATCAAATGCAGACATTTGCAGCATTCCAGCCGCTCCCGAACCTTCCAAATAACGATAATCGCCCGTTGCGGTCATAATCGTTCCATACACCCCCTTAGACTCTTCCCATTCAAAAAAGGCCAGACCGTAGTACTCCTCTTCGGTTCCGGGCTCAAAAACCACCTTCCAATAGCCATCCATTGCAAATAAGTGCTGGGTGTTTTCGTATCGTTCGGAAACGCCCGCCTTGGCGGTAAAGGGCAAGCGATAATCGCCCGATGCATCAGGGTTTATGTAATAGCCTTTTAAAGCATCTCCTTCTCTTTTAACAATAAAGTGGTTCGCAAAAACCGGCATTTCGATTCGGAAGCTATCCTCAGCTATCTTGAGAACTTTGGCCTTTAGTCTTTCTTCAGCATTTTGAATGGTAGCGTATGATAAACTGTCGTTTACATGTTCCAGATTAAAGTTGAACTTCAACTCTGTGCTATCATTTTGAAGAATAGTCGCTTGCCATATTCCTTCGCTTAGGGCCGAACTTTCATCGCTCTTTTGGGGCTCAGTTTGACAAGCGGCAAATGCGAAAAGTACTAAGCCTCCTAAGGCCAATTTTATTCTCATAATCCTAATTCTTTGGTAATGCTATCAATCTGACGTTCCAGCTTTGCCTTCATGACAGCAAAGTCGGCTTTGTCCTTTAATTGATCATTCACACTAACGTAGAATTTAATTTTCGGTTCGGTGCCACTCGGACGGGCCGTGATCTTCGTAGCCTTTTCTGTTACAAATTGCACCACATTGCTTTTGGGTAAATCGATCTCAACACTGCTTCCATCCACCAAGTTTCGCTGCACCGAGCTTTGATAGTCTAATACAGAAATCACCTTTTCTCCGGCAATACTGCTGGGAGTTTTGGTTCGGAAATCCTCCATCATTTGGGCGATTTCCTCCTGTCCTTTCATGCCTTCACGCTTAAGTGAAACCAATTTTTCGAGGTAAAATCCAAACTGATGGTAAACGTCGATGAGCATTTCATAAAAGCTACTGCCCTGAGCCTTAGCGTAGGCGGCTGTTTCAGCCAACATCATCGCCGAGGCAACTGCGTCTTTATCGCGCACAAAGTCACCAATCATGTAGCCATAGCTTTCCTCACCTCCGCCAATAAAAGTGGCTTCTCCTTCCCTTTTACGGATAATGTCGGCAATCCATTTAAAGCCGGTTAAACACTCCGGACAAGGCACATTGTAGCCATCTGCAATAGCTTTAATCAAATCGGTGGTAACAATAGTTTTGGCCACAAATTCATTTCCGCTTAATCGACCTTGCTCCTTCCAACGCTCCAGGAGGTAGTAAATTAATACCGAGGCGGCCTGGTTACCATTTAAAAGCTCCATTTCCCCCGCAAGGTTGCGCACGGCAATACCTACGCGATCGGCATCTGGATCGGTGCCAATAACCATGTCAGCACCAATTCTTTCCGCTTGTTCCAAGGCCATGTTTAAAGCCTCAGCCTCCTCGGGGTTGGGCGATTTAACGGTAGGGAAATCACCATTGGGTTCGGCCTGTTCCTCTACAATAGAAACCTTCTCAAATCCCGCGTTTTTTAAGGCTGGCGGCACCAAGGTGATGCTGGTACCATGAATACTGGTAAAAACTACCGAAAGATCTCTCTTGCCTTCTTTACTTAAACTTTGCTTGTTGACTTCCGCCAGGTAGGCTTGATCTATTTCTTCGCCAATCATTTCGATTAAATCCGGATTGGCATCGTAACGCACCTCTTCTGGTTTTACGGCACGAACCTCGCTAATAACAGCCTTATCATGCGGAGGAACCAATTGACCGCCATCGCTCCAGTAAACCTTGTAACCGTTATAGGCAGGGGGATTATGAGAAGCGGTTAAAACAATACCACTTTGACAATTTAAATGGCGAATGGCGAAAGAAAGCGCCGGCGTAGGGCGTAAATCCTCGTACAGGTAAACCTTAATGCCATTGGCTGATAATACCTCGGCTACCTGACGTGCAAAAGGCTTGGAATTATGACGACTATCGTGTGCAATGGCGACACTAATCTGCTGGTCCTTAAATTGTTGATTTAGGTAATTGGCTAATCCTTGCGTGGCAGCGGCAAGGGTGTATTTATTGATACGATTGGTTCCAACCCCCATTATCCCTCTTAAACCACCGGTTCCAAAATCGAGATCTTGATAAAAGGCATCGTTAAGCGCGTCCCCTCCCTCATCTAAAAGGGCTTGAGTAGCTTTTTGGGTTTCTGGGTCGTAAGGTGATTGGAGCCAAGCTTGTGCTCTTTCTGCTGCAGTCATAGTTTGTTTTGTTCTAGGTTGGATTATCTCTTTTTTACATTGGAAGCACCACTAAGGTTTTGGCGAGTGATGCGGGCATTTCCTACATATTCAATTTCTGATGCGCCGGAAGCCTCAATCTGAAGCTCTTCCTCGGCATATAGCTCAAGGTCGGAGGCTCCGCTTACATCAACAGATACATACTGGGCTTTTAAGCTGAACATCTTAATCTCCGAGGCCCCACTGGATTCAATGCGTACCCGATCTGCAGCACCTGATAATTTTACTTCCGAGGCCCCGCTAAGGTCTAAACTAAGGCGATCTACACCCAAACTGAGATCAATTTGAGCGGCTCCACTGGATTCGATCTTTAATTCCTTGCCTTTAAACACGCCTTTTCCCCTAAGCTCCACTGCACCGGAGAGGTCAATTTCATCGATATTTGGAGCAGAGATGTAAATGTCGAGCGCCTCCGCTTCCCTGATGTTTTCTTCACTACGAATCTCTAAGATCCCTCCATTTACTTCGGTCCGAATTAGGCTCAAAAGATTTTCGTCGGCCACCACTTTAAGGCGATAATCTTCATCTTGAACCAGATGAATTTCATACATCCCACTGGCGTGAATACCATGGAATTCGTCGGTAGTTCGGTTTTCCTCTTGAACTTTTCCGTTGCCAGAAACACCTACAATACAGGAGTTTAAGAAAAAGCAAACGGCGAATAAGGATAATATTCGTAACATGCTAATTGATTTTACCGCTAAGTTAAACTAAAGGTCCTATTTCAGCTTTATAAATGCAGGCTATTTCTTTTGCCTTGGCGGCGGATTAACTGCACTATTGCTTTATTATTAGTTGTCCTTGTGCATCGGTCGGATTGCCTTTTAAAATATAAATCCCCTTAGGCAAATCACTTATGCTTAATTCCGATTGATGGCCCTCATGCTGATGATATTTAAGGGTTCTACCTTGAAGGTCGGTCAGTGTCATGTCGTGAATAGCAGGATAAACTGTGCGAATCCACACCTTATCCTCACTGGGATTAGGGAATACCTCAAAACTAAAAGGGCTCGTCTTGGATTCTTCTCTTCTAGACAATATTCCAGATTGGCTAGTGTCGGCAACAATAGCCTGAAAACTGTTTAAGCGAGGAGCCTCTTGCATGCCGGTACTCTGCCTTTGCGCACTAATAAACACCATGGATTCGCCAAAACTCAGGCTATCCCAGCTATTGTTATTTAAAATTTGCAGGGAGCGACCATCGTCTAAAAGTTTGCTTTGATTCACAATTAGACCACTCCCCTTAAAATGGGCACCGAACTCCAGGCGAATCTCATTATCCCAGGCATGAATCTTCACTTTTTGAACCTTCTGAGGATCCCAATCGCTAAAGCGTCCTTGAAAAAGCGTGTCCTTCTGAATACCTAAAGCAGGGTTATTTAAAAGCACCACGGCCTTGGGCTGAAGGCTATCTGCTAAAATTCGCAGCAACAGGTGAGACCGATTGCTATTGCCGGTGCTCGAAGGCATAGAGTCCCAAAGCTGTCCGTTTTGAAGGTCGAATAAGCCAAAGTTAAAGGCGCTATTTTGAGCGGAAGAACTGGTATTGAAGGTGAAATTTAGGCGGATGATTGCCCCTTGGGGGTCGTTCCAGTTAATGGCGTTTCGAAAACGAACCGTATTTAGCGTATCCTGCAGCACCAATCCATCATTTAAATGAATGCTGGCATTACTGCTAAACCCTTCACCCACCTGAGGCCCCGACAAGTGGAACGAATCAAGGATCCAGGTGATGCGCGGATGTTCTAAAAAATTAATACCGTCTCTAAAGTGCTGTTCACTAGTAGCGCAATGATTACCTGGAATTTCAAGCAGTTTGGAAGAGAAACCATCGGGCTCCATACCATTGTGATAGATATTCATCAAATCCCCTTCTCTAAAATCATCGTAGGCGGTGAGCAGGGCTATTTTCGGATTGAAAGACTGAACATAGTCAAGCTCGGTAGAAGTAAAGGGATAGATATACTCATAGTGGGAATTGGGCTGATGGGTTTCATAATCCTGAGCCACTTGCCTTAAATAGGCCGATCCGCAATTAGGAATCATTCCGGTAAAAAACTCCGGAAACAAATACATCAGCACACTGGCGGTTCGTCCCCCACCCGAGTTCCCAGAGGTATAGATGCGATTGGGGTCGATATTCAATTCTTTGTTAATAGCATGCGCCCCGGCCAGTGCAACTCCCAAACGAGTCGGTACGCTGATGCTGTTACCAATTCCGTTCCCGGCAATTACGATCAGTTTCTTTTGTTCCAATACATTAAACCAATCGCCCCAAATATTCCCCACATTTCCGGCATTGACAAAAGTGATAAGCCCGTAGGCCTCAGTGCCATCATAAGAATTTGGGATGTAGAGATGGTAATTATGCGAGTTTAGATAATGGTTTACACTAAAGCTATCCCCAGCGTGAGACTGGTAAAAGGTATCTACTTGTAAAGTGTCGAGCGACTGATTTAAAATATAACCGTTGCCATATGGACTAGGCTGAGCCGATACCAGAGCCGTATAAAGAAGGGTGTAAAGAAGGACTAAGTGTCGCATTGGAGGAATTATGGGGCTTGTTATAAGCCTGAAAATTAACCAAAAAAAAGCCCCTTGCTAAAGGGGCTTTAAGGAATCTATATCAAAGCTTAATCAAGCTTTTAATTCGGCGAACTGTTGTTCTACGAAATTGGTTAGCGCTTCACCATGTAAGAGATTTTGCGCCAAAAGAGCTAAGTTTTTTCCTCTGCTAATTAAGGCATTGCGTTTCTCTTCATCACTTTCCTCTAAGATAGTACTGATTACAGGATGGTTGGTATTTACAATCAAATTGTACATATCGGGCATATCCCCCATTCCCATCATGCCTCCGCCACCGGTAGCGCTCATTTCTTTCATACGGCGCATAAACTCTGGGACGGTAATGGTAAAGGGCGCTTCCGAACTATCTAAGGCTTCCATCACCACAGTGTAAGAAGCTTTGTCTACTTGTGCCTCAATTAATGGTTTTAGCTTTTCTTTTTGCTCTTCACTAAGAAGGGAAACTTGCTCCTCATCTTTGGCAATCAGTTTATCAATGCTATCGCTGTCTACTCGCGCGAATTTCACTTTCTGCTCTCCACCTTCCAGTTTTTGCATTAAGTGACTTACCAGAGGGCCTTCCATTAAAAGTACATCGTAGTCTTTATTCTGCGCTTTTTTGATGTAGGCGTGCTGGCCTTCTTTATGCGCTGCGTAAAGCACTACCAAATTGCCGTCTTTATCGGTTTGATTGGCTTTGATTTTTTCGAGGTACTCTTCGAAGGTGAAGTATTGATCCTCTACATTTTGGTAAAGTGCAAATTTCTCGGATTTCTCGAAAAACTTATCATCACTGAGCATACCATACTCAATAATCACTTTAATATCGTTCCACTTGGATTCGAAGTCGGCCCGATCCTTCTTAAATAAACTACTCAGCTTATCAGCGACTTTTTTAGTGATATGACCACTAATTTTCTTCACCGCTCCATCGGCTTGCAGGTAAGAGCGGCTCACATTAAGCGGAATATCTTTGGAGTCGATTACCCCGTGTAAAAGGGTTAAGAAATCGGGGACAATACCTTCGAGATTATCCGTAACAAAAACCTGGTTTTGGTACAACTGGATTTTGTTTCGCTGCAAGTCCATATTAGGCTTGATGCGTGGGAAGAAAAGGATTCCGTTTAAGTCGAAGGGATAGTCCACATTTAAGTGGATATGGAATAAGGGCTCTTCGAAGGTGAAAGGATACAGTTGACGGTAAAACTCTTTGTAATCATCCCCTTCCAAATCGGCCGGTGCCTTAGTCCAAGCAGGATCGGTAACATTGATAATCTCAGGAACCATTTTCTTAGTTTCCTTTTTATCATCGCCCTCTCCTTCGGTCTCGGTGATCTCCTTTTCGCCAAACTGAATCGGAACCGGTAAAAAGCGACAATACTTCTTCAGTAATTCGCTAATCCGAGATTCTTCTAAAAATTCAGTGGAATCTTCATTAATGTGTAAAACGATATCGGTTCCGCGCTCGGTTTTTTGATCGCTCTCTTCCAAAGTAAACTCTGGGGAACCATCGCAAGACCAATAAGAACCTTTGGCCTCCTCATTATGGGAGCGAGAGAAGATCTCCACTTTATCGGCTACCATGAAAGAAGAATAAAAGCCTAAACCAAAGTGTCCGATGATAGCGGCACCATCGGCCTTATCTTCATATTTCTGCACAAATTCCTCGGCCCCTGAGAAAGCTAATTGATTAATGTACTTATCAATTTCTTCAGGACTCATCCCAATTCCTCGGTCAGAAATTGTTAAGGTTTTTTGCTCTTTATCGACCTTAATTTTAATGGTAAGGTCACCCAATTCTGCCTTGGACTCGCCGATTCGGCTTAAGGTTTTAAGCTTTTGACTTGCATCCACCGCATTGGATACTAATTCACGTAAGAAGATCTCGTGATCACTGTAGAGGAACTTCTTGATGATTGGAAAAATATTGTCGGCCGTTACGTTAATTTTACCCGTACTCATAGCTAATTTTGATTTTGGTCACTTGCGGAAAGGCAAAGCCCATACCAGAGGATTTAAACTGACGATTCGTCGCGATGCTTAAATTCTGACAGGAATCAAAGTTCATTTTGACAGCCTTCTGACAGAAGGAAATGGAAACCCTGACAAGCATCATAGTTTAAGCCTCGAAGCCGCAGTAATCTTGTATAAATTTTTGAAACACCATGAAATATTGTAGCGCTGACGAAGCCGTAAAAGTGATCCAGAGTAACGATCGAGTGTACATTCATTCTGTATCCATGGCCCCTCAGCAACTCATCAAAGCCATGACTGCTCGCCATGCCGAATTGCGCAATGTAGAAGTAGTGCATTTACACATTGAGGGCGAAGCTCCTTATGCCGACCCAAAATATCGGGAAAGCTTTCACGTAAACTCGCTGTTTATTGGCGCTAATGTGCGGCATACCATTAAAGCCGGAAACGGATCTTATACACCGGTTTTTTTGTCTGAAATCCCCTATTTGTTCCGGAAGAGAGTATTACCGATAGACGTCGCTCTAATGCAGGTTTCCCCTCCTGATAAACATGGCTTTTGTTCTTTGGGCACTTCCGTAGATGCTAGTTTAGCAGCCGCCAATTCGGCCAGCCACGTGATTGCTCAGGTAAATAAACAAGTACCTCGCACCCATGGAGATAGCTTAATTCATGTATCTAAATTCGACTCCCTAGTCGAAGTTGATGAGGCCGTCCCTTCCCATGCACCGGTAAGTCCTACTGCGGTAGAAATGGAAATTGGTAAACATGTAGCCTCCTTGGTAGAGGATGGTTCTTGTTTGCAAATGGGTATTGGCGCGATTCCCAATGCGGCTTTAAGTCAGATGGGCCATTTAAAAAACTTAGGTATCCATACCGAGATGTTTTCGGACGGCATTATGGACTTGGTTGAAAAAGGCGTCATAACCGGATCGGAGAAAAAAACCCATCCAGGTAAAATCATCAGTGGTTTTGTGATGGGTTCTCAAAAGCTGTATGATTTTATTGATGATAACCCACAGGTTAACTTGCTGGACATTGGTTATGTGAATGATACCGCGGTTATTCGTAAGAACCCCAAGGCCATTAGTATTAACTCTGCCGTTGAGATTGATTTAACTGGTCAGGTATGCGCCGATAGTATTGGGGCCAAGATGTATAGCGGTGTAGGCGGACAAATGGACTTTATCCGTGGAGCGATGCTTTCAAAAGGAGGTAAACCCATCATTGCCCTTCCTTCTACTACTCGTAAAGGTTTAACTCGGATTGTTCCCTTTTTGAAAGAAGGAGCTGGTGTAGTGACCACCCGTTCGCATGTGCATTACATCGTAACGGAGTACGGTATTGCTGATTTATACGGTAAAACTTTAAAGCAACGGGCTCAGGCTTTAGCCAATATTGCGCACCCAGATCACCGCGAAAGTATACTTAAAGATTACTTTGACGCGATTCATTAGTAGAAGAGCTCTCAATCTTTTTAGTTTTATTTGTGTTCTGCTAAGGAACAAACTATGACAATGAAAAGAACGATAATAGCCGGGATGGGGCATTATGTTCCCGAAAACGTGGTGAGTAATCACGATTTATCCAAAATCATGGATACTAACGATGCGTGGATTCAGGAGCGCACCGGTATTAAGGAGCGTAGATGGGTAAGTGCTGAAGGGGAAGACACAACCTCAGGTATGGGGACTAAAGCGGCCCGCAAAGCTATAGCAGATGCAGGTTTAGAACCATCGGACATTGACTTTATCATTTTCGCCACCCTTTCTCCCGATTACTATTTTCCGGGACCTGGTGTGCAAGTGCAGGAAAACCTAGGTATCGATACTGTTGGAGCCTTGGACGTACGTAATCAGTGTAGTGGATTTGTTTACGGCTTATCGGTCGCAGATCAGTTCATCAAAACAGGCATGTATAAAAATGTGCTGCTGATTGGCTCAGAATTGCATAGCGGAGGTTTGGATAAAACCACTCGTGGCCGTGGGGTTTCGGTAATTTTTGGTGATGGTGCCGGAGCAGTGGTCTTACAAGGAACAGATGATCAAACAAAAGGCATCTTAACGACCAAATTGCATTCGGAAGGCAAGCATGCCAAGGAGTTAGCTCTTTTAGGACCCGCTACTTCGCGCTGGGTGGATCGCATTATTGAAGAGAACGACCCAGAGGATATGAGCTATTATCCTTATATGAATGGGAACTTTGTATTTAAGCATGCCGTTACCCGTTTCCAAGAGGTGATTCACGAGGCTTTACAAGATGTAAATAAAGGCCCGGAGGATATCGACTTATTGATTCCTCATCAGGCGAATTTGCGAATTTCGCAGTACGTTCAAGCCAAAATGGGCTTAGCGCCCGATAAGGTGTTTAACAACATTATGAAATACGGTAATACCGCCGCCGCCTCTATTCCAATTGCTTTAAGCGAGGCAAATGAAGCGGGGAAGCTTAAAAAGGGAGACCTTCTTTGTTTAGCCGCTTTTGGTAGTGGCTTTACTTGGGGAAGTGCCTTGATACAGTTTTAAAGAAACCCGCCAAATGGTAAAAAGCCGTCTCGATATTATATCGTGGCGGCTTTTTAGTTAATTGCTTAATCGAGATAAGGACATTTCGGTTAAAAAGGATTAATCCCCTTTTTAAGCGCTAATTTTCACGGATTATATGTGCTAAAACCTGTGATCTGGACGCCAACTCTAGTTTTAAAATTTCGCAATGCGCAAATAGTTTGATTTGTCCGATTAAAAAATGGAATCAGGCTTTTCTTAGCTTAGCATATGATTCGTATTTCCATCGTTGTCTTGCTATTAAGCCTGCATGCATGTAGCCTGGGACCTAAGTATTCCGAGGCCCAAATAGCGCAATGGTCGGGACATTATCAAGGCCAAGTCCGCAATGATTCCACCTACCTAAATTTTGAGTTACTCATTGACCAAAATTTAAAGTACCAATTGGCTATTGATGATTTGCGGGAGCGCAGCAAGGAAAAGCTTAGCGGCAGGTCCTTGCTTAAGGGTGATTCCTTACTGATCAAATGGCAAAACAAACAGCAATTTGTATTAAGCTCAGATTCTACCGGGAGTTTACCGGGTTTTCCTAAGCTGAGCTTCGAAAGATTAAAACCAGATAGCAATTACCTTTTTCAAAACTGGATATGCGTGCAAGTGAGGGACCAATACCTAGGCACCTCGCCACAAACGCCCTTAAACCTCAGTATCATGAAGGATAGCATCTTTGGGGGTTTTAGTGGTTGCAACTCCTATGGAGGGACTTACGTAAAGGATAGCATGGATGGCTTACAGTTTCCAGAAATCACCACTACCTTATTGCTCTGCGATAAGCAAATGGACTTGGAAGCGCTTTTTAGTCAGTCCTTACGATTGGTGCGCTATTATCACTTTCGGGACCCGAAGCATTTAAGACTTTTAGATTCTAATCGGCAGGAAATACTATACCTGCGACGTTCCTCCCTATTGGAGGATTTCTAAAGAAGTTTTTTGCAACTTGCCTTGCGAAGATGAAAACAAGCCTTTCCCAAAAAATCCGTGGCTATTTACCTGGCCTTTTTAGCCTAGCCCTTCTTGGCGTTTTAGTTTTTTACCACGGACTTTTTCTACCCTTCATTTTAGCTTTAGCCCTAGTTTATTGGTTGGGACCCAGCTTGAGGCTTTGGCAAAAACGACTTAAAAACTGGACTTTAACTGTAAGTAGTTTTTTAATAGCGGTAGTATTAGGCTTGCTCTTGTTTTTCAGTCTTAGTGCGGGCTTTATTCTTCGTGATTTGGAACGCTTTAATCAGAGTTTTGAACTCTTATGGTCGGATAATAAAGAAAACCTCGACCGGGGCGCACAAGAGGTTGTAGACTGGTTAAACACCATCTATCCTGCAGAGGATTTGGAAGCAGAATTACAGGAGCAGATGAAGGCCTTGCAGGCCTCCAAAGACAGTTCTAGCCTAAAGGATCAACTTGATGTCGAGGCGATTTCATCTGGTTTCGACAAAGTAAAGCGTCTTTTTATACCAAAAGAGACGGAAGAAAGCCAGCTCATAGAATGGCCTAAATTCGGTTTTTGGTACCAGTTGGGCTCCTTCTTACTCTATTTTGTGATGGGCCTTTTGTATTACGATTATTTCGAGGGTTTGAAAAAACGATATGGAAAATCGCATCTCAGTGAAACCGCCAGCCTATTTTGGCGAGACTTTGAGCAAAGCTTTGTAAGGTACTTTCGGCTGCGGAGCCGGATTATCGCTTGGCAAATGCCACTATTTATTTTATCCTTTGTTTTATTGGATTTACCCGGAACCTTCCTCTATCTAATCCTTGTATTCCTATTGCTGTACATCCCCTATCTCCATTATATTTTACTGCTCCCTATGGCGCTTTCTGCCTTAGTGGTTAGCACAGAGCTGCAATGGGCCTATTGGCTGGTTTACGGCTTAATCCTACTTACCTTCATTTTGAACAGTATCCTGGAGGAAGCGGTGTTAATCCCACGCATCATGGAAGAGAACATTGGCATAAACCCGGTCATCATGATTTTAGGCCTTAGTTTTTGGACCTATTTACTCGGAACCTGGGGCGTGCTTATTGGGATCCCTTTAACCAGCTTAGGGATTATTTACCTTAAGCGACACCTTTTCCCTTATTGGTTTCCAGAGCACACAAGGACGGAAGGCCTCAAGCCCTAAATGGGAAGTTGGTTTAGGCTATTTGAGATTGATTGCAGGAAGCAAATTCTCCGTTAATAAAAGTTTCGTTAAATACCCCTTAACCTTAGAATTGGGCCAAATTTTCCCTTAGCTTCCACCAACTATTTCCAATATTATTATCATGATTAAATACACCTATCTCCTATTCATTAGTGTTTTAACCATATCATTTTCAACTGCGCAAGGACAAAACAATATTGAAGGGGCCTTTATGGCCTATCAAAAACTGCTGCAAGAGAGTCAGTTTGAGGCGTCCATGCAGTACGTGCACCCTAAGTTATTCGAGGTCTTTCCTAAAAAGAAAATGCTTCAGGTTTTGAAAACCATGGCTAATAATCCTATGATTAATAGTGAGATTATGGAAGCTGAGGTGCTGGAAACTAGCGAGGTCAAGGAGGTCGAGGGTAGTTATTATGCGACCCTAAAATACCGCACAAGAATTAAAATGCAATTAGTTACCAAAGGCATGCAGCCCAATAAAAAGCGAATCTTACTAAACCAGATGGAAAAAGCCTTTATTGAGCAATTTGGGGAGGAAAATGTACGCTTCGACAAGGAAAACGACAGCTTTATTTTAAGCCCCGTAAAGGATGCCGTGGCAATTTCCGAAAATGGTGCTTCAGACTGGAAGTTTATTCCAGTGGAGAAGAATCAAAAGCTAATGATGGAGAAAATCCTTCCGAAGGAAATTGCAGCCGCCCTCTTTTAATAGTCGATATAATCTTCGGGTAATAGCACGATCCATTCATGGATTTTCATATCCTCAGCTTCGAGGCTTGCTATAAACTCATCATTATCAAAGTCTTCTGTCCAGGCGAAGCTACCCAGTACCGGATGGTTGTCTTCGGAAATGAAGTTCTTGCCTTGTCGTTTGGGGATTAAACCAAAAACCTGCCCATCCTCTTCAAACTTCGCTTTAAAGATGATGAGGTCTTGGGCAATAAAATGTTTGGAGATTAACTGAATACTTGGATCGCCTTTCAATCGACTACGCTTGCGATTTAGTGGTCGAATTTTAGCGGTTTTCCCAAAATAGCTATGAACCCTTAGGCCATCGTATGACTCGCCTTTAATGTACAAATAGCGACCTCCTCCCCGCTCTATCGGGATTGGGTCTACGCTGGGAATACCAAAGGGTAATTCGAATTTAAAGGGCAGCCAGCGACCTGGAATGAGTAAAAAGCGACTTAGCCTAACACTGCTTATGAGTACGATAATACCAGTGGAAAAGAGTTCCGACCGAAAATAAAGTACACTGTTTAAAAGCTTGCGTTCTTGGTAATAAATCAAGCCAACTTGAATAAGCAGTAAAATGAGATAAGAGGTGATTAAACGGCTGCTAACTTTGGACGAATCGACTACAATTTCCTGCTTAAAGTAGGGCGATTGGTTTAAGGCATTGTTTAAAATCACCGCATAAATGCTAATGGTAAACAGAAAAAATAAAATGGTAATCATAAAACCTACTAATTCCAAACCTTCATGCATTAAGGGGAAGTTATAGGTCGTATGCGCTAAAACCGCGAGGCTAAAGTAAATTACCAATAACCAAGGCTTAGTTCCTTGATAACGAAAACGATATAATATCAGGCCATAGGCAAATAAAGCGGTGTCGAACATATGCCCAACGGTAGATAATATCCCTCGCGCTACTATAATGGAGGCACCCGAAGAATTAAAATAAAGTACATTTTCGACGGCAGAAAAACCGAGGGCCGAAAGCGAACAGTAGATTAAATAGTCCAATGGCTCATTAAAATGCTTGCGCATCACTAAAAAGGAAACTAGAAAGGCTATCACCTTTACCCCTTCCTCTGGACCAGCAACTTTTAATGCGATAAACAGGAGATCTTCATACCAAACTCCGCTAAGCGGCAGATAAAAAGCATCTAAAAACCAATCATTTAATCCGAAAAGCAGGAACACCGAAGCGCCTCCCAATAGGAAACTCACCACCATTGGTAGCCATTGCTCTCGCTCAAAAACATCAATATCACGAAAATAGCGAAGCCAAATAGCGGCAATAAAAGCGGCAATCAGGATATATACGTATAGCATCCTACAAATGTAACCACCAGCGTTTTTTCGGACGGTCGCGCTCTAAGGCAAAACGCTCACCAATCATGGGATGGATGATATCGGCCTTAAGCTCCTCAGCCTTAGCCTCAAAGCGCGAGATAGGATCAGTCCATTCATGCACGGCCAAGCTAAAGGCACCCCAGTGAATGGGCATTAATAATTGCGCCTTAACATCCAAACCAGCCTGAACACTCTGCTCGGGCATCATATGTATTTGACTCCAAGCCTCATTGTACTGTCCACATTCCATCATTGCAAAATCGAACGGACCAAAACGTGCACCAATTTCCTTAAAATGAGGACCGTAGCCACCATCACCACTGAAGTAAATACTCCGTTTTTCTGTTTTAAGTACCCAGGAAGCCCATTGACTTTTATTGCGACTAAAACCTCGACCAGAGAAATGCCGTGAAGGACAAGCGACTAATTGGAGTCCTTGCCAGGAGGCCTCTTGCCACCAATCTAATTCGGTGATTTTGCTTTCGGGTATACCCCAAGATTTTAGATGCGAACCCATTCCTAGGGCGGTATAAAAATGGCCTACACGATCTTTAATCTTCTTGATGGTTGGATAATCTAAATGGTCGTAATGATCGTGAGAAAGTATTACGAGATCTATCTTAGGAATGGAATCGATTGGAATAGCCTTCTTGTAGGGAAAACGCTTACTCCCAAAATTTAAAGGTGCGGAGTAATCCCCGAGCATGGGATCAATTAAAACATGCAAGTTTTTTATCTCAATAAGAAAGGCCGAATGTCCGTACCAAGTGATGTACGTTAAGCTATCCTCCTGCCCTATTTCCTCCCCAAAATGAACGGGCAGGCTATCCTTCGGACTGGTATTCTTTGCTGTGAAAAAATCGGCAAGGGTTCCAAATACATCTTTTAGTTCGCCTTCTGAAGTGGGGATGAGATTAACAAACTTACCATCTTGCCAATGAGGTGATTGGGCTATGCGCTCCAAATCCTTTCCCTTCGGAGTTTCACCAATCGCTGGTGCAAAATTTAAGAATAAAGTAACGGCCAGGATCAACAAAACAATCAGCCCTAAAATGGAATACCCCAACATTTTTAAGAATCTAAAAAACTTTCGCACCGCTTAAATTTATGAGCCGCAAGTTGAGAAAATAAGCCCATAAAAACAGGGCTGCTTCAGGAATTAAACCCTTTATTCCCAATGGGAATACGAATTTTAAACGATGGTCTTAAGGCCTTCGCTATAAGGGGTAACTTCAAATTCGAAGGCTTGCTCGAATTTATCGGAGTGGAAAATATAATCGCGGTCGTATTGATACAGCATTTCCACAAACTCCTTCATCAAGGGATTAAAGAGTCCTAATATTCCCAATATGAATTTACCCGCTACCTGCTTTTTGGGTTTAGCACCAACTAGGGCGGCTAAAGTTTGGATATACTCTTCACCGCTAAGGGGGTTTTTGGCGGTGGGTAAATGCCATTCTTCGCCCCAAGCTATATCTGAGTTTCCGAGAATGGCGGTTGCCTTAGCAGCATCAATGGTGTAGGTAAAAGAGTGCTTCTTATCGGTGCGTCCAAACCAATTGGCCGCTTTACCTAGTTTTAAGGGCTTTAATACGCCTTCATTTAAAACACTCACACTTCCTGCATTAGGACCGTAAAAATCGGCGGCGCGAGCTACAGTGGCTTGGATACGTCCGGCATGATGTGCCGCCCAAAGTAATTCCAAAATTTGCAGTCGTACTTTCCCCTTTCCGGTTTGTGGATCTTTCACAGAGGTTTCTCTTATATCCCCAATTTCGGATGGATGATACATATAGATATTATCGAAAAACACCAGTTTAGCTTGATGACTGGCACAGGCCTCGATTACATTTTGCATGATAATGGGCCACATTTTTTGCCAGGTCGGTAAATGGTAATTCAAGCCCACGCAGAGATATACGACTTCCGAACCGGCTACTGCTTTTAGGGTCGACTCAGCATCGCTTAAATCAGCCTTAAATAATTCCTCCTTCCCAGTAACAGCCTTTGGGTTTCGGGCCACCAGTCTTACTTTATCGGTATACTCAGGTAAAACTCTGGCCAGTTCTGTACCGATAATTCCACCGGCGCCTAAAATGGTTTGCATCTGCTTTATTTTGCGCTAAAGGTCCGAAATGCATCTTTAGCTTAAAGCCTATAATCGATGAAATTCAGGTGATTAGTCGACCATTTGATGAAAATCGCAGTTAAAGAGATTCTGACCTTTTTAATGAATGGCCATACGAGGATAGCCCCTATATTTGAAATCTAATCGCCGCGCCCTGATGAAATATAAATTTCTACTGCTTTTAATCGTCCCATTTTTCCAATTAGAGGCGCAAAACCTAGAGGTTTCCATTACCTATAAAAAGGGTTCTGAAGGTTTAGAAGCTGTGATTTTCAAATTTACAGTAGATGCACTCGCTGACAGCCTTGGGAAACTAGCGGTCAATGACGAATACCTTATTGCTACTAGCCGTTCCATTTCGATGGAAATCAAAGAGGGACGTACTACCCACCAAAGTTCCTATACCTTCATTTATCACCCGATGCAGGAAGGGAAATTTGAAATTGAATCCCCCGCTATTTGGGTGGATGGTGAAAAAATTAAAAGCAAAACCGTGCAGTTTGAGGTTAAGGATTTGGCTCCGCCAAAACCAAAGCCAACCGGCAAGGAGGAGCTTATTGAGGAACTGCGCACGAATGCCGACCTACGCATTTCATTATTAGGGGATCAAGCTCTAGTGGAAAAGAATGTAGAAGGCAAATGGGTGGTGGTGAACATATTTAGCCCTGAAGAACTATTGGTATACTTTAAAAAATATGCAGAAGAGTAAGATTTACAGCTTAATGGGATTGGCTTTCGGCCTTATTTTAGGAACTAGCTCTTGTAAAGTTTATCAAGACATTCCAAGCGATATGTCCAATCACGTACCCAGTATATCCGATTTAGACAATTTTTACGAGGATATCAGTGTGGGCTTTAACCAGGACTACCTTGAGGATAAATATACCCGGTTTTACGATGGAACGGGGATGTTGGAATACAGCTACGACAACGAAAAAGACCCTTTTAATCGCCATACCATCTACACCTATATTTTAGAGGTAGAAGCTAGTGCGAGCGAAGCAGAAGCAACCCTTGCGAAAAATGTGGAGGCCTTTGCCAATGCCTTAAACCATGAAGGAGTTACCGAAAGGGAATTGCGAAAATATGACCTGCCGGGAGAGCTCCATTTTGTTGCCGAGTACAGCTTTGAAAATAAAGTCTTTGCCACCCTCTTAGTCGCTCAGATAAATAATCACGTGGTCACTTTTTTCATAAACTCGGGTGATGATGAATTTCCGGGATTGGTTGATCGTTTCCTCTTACCCTATTTAGAGTATACTGCCAATAAGGCCTACCGTGGTTTCGACCGTATTGCTCCGATGCAAGAAATTTAGCAGGCGCATTTTGTATTATTGTACTTACAACCATAAGTACCAAACATGCAGGGACTCGACTATTGGATTATCGGCCTCTATTTTACACTGATATTTGGAATCGCCGCCTGGGTTACCTGGCAACAGAAAGGAAAAGCTACTGATTCATCCGCCTATTTTTTAGGAGGACGAAATTTAGGCTGGTTTGCTATTGGTGCCAGTTTATTTGCCTCCAATATCGGCAGTGAACATCTTATCGGTTTATCGGGGGCAGGCGCTCGTGGGGCCTTTCCCGAAGCTCAATTTGAAATTTTAGCGGCGCTTATTCTTTTGCTTTTAGGATGGGTGTTTGTGCCCTTTTACATTCGCAGTGGTGTGTTTACCATGCCCGAGTTTTTAGAAAAGCGGTATAACCGAGGTGCACGCACCTACCTCTCCTTAATTTCTATTATCTCTTATGTCCTTACCAAAATCTCCTTTACCATCTTCGCTGGTGCTTTGGTTTTTGAGGTCTTATTGGGTATTCCCTTTTGGACCGGGGCTTTAATCACAGTAATAGCTACTGGTATTTATACTGTATTTGGTGGATTAAAAGCGGTGATTTATACCGACATGATCCAGAGTATCATCTTCATTTTAGGAGGACTTGCGGCTACTTATTTTGGCTTGCAAGCGATTGGCGGATGGAATGAGGTCTTGATAGCAATTGATGCGAATGCCCCGAATGCCGACACTTTTATAAGCTTGTGGCGCAATGAGGAATATCCCTGGACCGGCGTATTGCTTGGGGCCCCCATTTTAGGGGTATGGTATTGGTGTACCGATCAATTTATCGTACAAAGGGTGCTATCCGCTAAAAACATCGAAACCGCCCGTCGGGGCACGCTTTTCGGAGGTTTCCTAAAATTGCTCCCCCTGTTCATTTTTATTTTCCCGGGCATTATCGCCTATGCACTTTCGGTAACTGAATATCCCAATTTATTTAGCATCGAAAATCCCTTAACCGGCGAAATTCGCAGCACTACCGATGCCGCTTTGCCCGCCTTAATTTTAAAAGTGATGCCTACGGGTATTAAAGGCCTCATCGTCGCCGGGTTTTTAGCGGCTTTAATGAGCTCATTATCCAGCGTATTTAATAGTACCTCTACCCTATTTACTATTGACTTCTACCAGTCTTGGCGACCCGAAGCCAGTCAAAAAGAACTCGTAAACGTTGGTCGAATAGCCACCGTAGTTTTGGTAATCGTAGGATTAGCTTGGATTCCCTTTATGCGCGCTTTAACCGAAGGCGGTGGTATTTACAAATACTTGCAAAGCGTACAGGCCTATATTTCGCCGCCCATTGCAGCGGCTTTTTTGCTGGGTATTTTTTACAAACGAATAAATGGTAAAGGAGCCTTAGCGGCCTTATGGACCGGCTTTGTCCTCGGTATTGGCAGGCTAGTACTGGAATTCCAAACCCAAAGCTCTGGATTAGTTTTAAGGGAAGGAAGCCTGCTTAACAGCTTGGTAAGCATGAACTTCTTGCACTATGCCATTTTCCTATTTGTGATTAGCATCGCAGTAATGGTTGTAGTAAGCTTAAGTAGTGCTGCACCCAGTCGTGAATTGGAATTAGCCGATTTACCGGAAACCAAAGCCCGGAAAGGTCTATCCTTAGAAGCCTTGGGCAGTATGCTGCTCATTGCCATAGTGCTCTTCCTTTGGTGGTGGTTCCGCTAATTAGAGTTCAAATAAATCTTCCACCTTACAATCAAAGAGTTTCGTCATTTTCAAGGCCAACTCTAAAGAAGGCGAGTACTTATCATTCTCGATGGCATTAATGGTTTGTCGGCTAACCTTTAGACGGTCGGCCAAATCCTGCTGCGAAACCTTGTGAATACTGCGGTATACGCGAATCTTATTCTTCATTTCCGGCCGATTTATAATGACGAAATAGCTTGATATCAAAAATGATATTGAACAAAAAGAGGATAAGAAAAAGCTGCGCAAACATAAAGCTTAGGTAAATCATGCCGTAAACACCCAAGAGGGTTAGCAATAGGAAACCATAATTAATGAATAGGCTCCAGCGTAAACTGTCGTTTCGCATCTTGTCGATCAGCTCATCCTCATGCTTCTCTCGCGAAAATCCCGCAAGGATACCAAATACAATGATCAGCACACTGAGAAACTCATCAATCACCATGGCTTCTACCCATTGCCAACCCGCCTTAAGATCGCCAAATAACTCGGCACTTAATAATGCGGGTACCTGAATGGTGAAGAGTGCCTCGATTTGCTGGTCACCTTCTAAGAAAACCAGGTAAACCACTCCAAACAGAAAACTGAAGTAGAACATAAACCGACTAAATGCTTTCAAGCGATTGGGAAACAATAATGTCATGGTATTTCATTTTATTATGGGTGAAATGTATAAAATATTTTACACTGTGTATAATATATTTTACATTTAGACAAGTATTTCTAACATTCAGTTTTCAAACACACTGTAAATCAGAGCAGTGACTTGAGAGCAAAAAAAACCTCCTTAAGCCATTTAAGGTCTTAAGGAGGTTTCGAAAGAATGAAATTCGTTTTTAGAGTAGGCCTTGTTTGTTCATCTCGGTTTCCAATGCCGAGCGCAAGTCCTTACTAATGGGCCATAGAGGTTGGCGCATATAGGGCTCGATTACATTTTGCAAGTCCAAGGCAGCCTTTACCCCACCAGGGTTCCCCTCCGCAAAAAGCATATTGGTTAACTCGTATAAACGGTAATGTAGCGGACGAGCGGCCCTTACATTTCCTTTTAAGGCTTGATTAACCATCTCGGTGAAAACCGAAGGAAAGGCCTGTCCCGATACGCTGATAACCCCGTTCCCCCCGATGGCGATTAGAGGCAAGGTAAGATTGTCATCTCCACTAATCACTAAAAAGTCCTTAGGCCGCTCATTGATGATTTTCATCACTTGATCTAAATCGCCACTCGCCTCCTTAATGGCAATGATATTTTCAAAATCATGTGCTAAGCGTAAAGTGGTTTGGGCGCTAATATTGGAGCCCGTTCTGCCGGGAACATTATATAATATTATCGGTAAGGGTGAATGCTCGCTTAAAGTTTTATAATGCTGATAGATTCCTTCCTGGGTAGGTTTATTGTAGTAAGGAGAAACACTTAAAATTGCTGAAACCCCTTTAAAATTGAAGGTTTCCAACTCCTTAACCAGAGCTCCAGTGTGGTTGCCACCAACCCCGTAAACAATGGGAACTCGTCCGGCAGCAGCTTCAATCACCGCATCTAAAACAGCGCGTTTTTCTTCCTTAGATAGAACGGGGTTTTCACCAGTGGTTCCCATCACTACCAAGTAATTCACGCCTCCTTCAATGCAATGGCTTACCAGGCGCTCGAGCGCATTAAAATCTATGTTTAAGTCTTTATCAAAAGGCGTAACCAGGGCCACACCAGTACCTATAAATTGTGTCATTCTTAGGCTGCGTTTATAAATTTCAGCAAAGCTAAAACTTCTTTCCGGCAAGCATCGGAAAAGCCTCCCTTTTCACAGGCTACTATTAAATCCGACCAAGCCGATTTAGGCTTTTGGAAAGCGACTTTCATACTGGCATTGCAATGCATGGAAACAATCTTATGCCAATCGTTCTCAGTTTGACTAAGATCAATTAACACATCGTAATTATGTTGGCGAAACTCGCTCCAATCCAAGGATTCGGGCCAGCCCCACCAGTTTTTATCATCCTTGCATAAACTAGGATATTGCCAGTTAGGATGTAATTCCTTGCGCTTTACATGCTGATAGCTCAACACCTGTACCTCACAACCTAAGTCTTGTAAAAACTGGATCCAAGCCTTGGGTTCGCCTTGCGGCAGATGGGCTCCTTCAAAATAAAGCGCTACCCGTTTCACTGCCTGCCAACCGGGATACTCAGCGGGTTTTTGCCCTTTTAATTTTTTTAGATGTCGTGCTCTATACCAAGATAAAATGCTCATAATCCGATCATTTGGGCAAATTCTTCCTCTCCAATAATCTTCACTCCAAGGTCTTCCGCCTTTTTGCGTTTTGAAGGCCCCATGCCTTCTCCTGCTACGATTAGGCTGGTTTTCCCCGAGACAGAGCCGGTATTCTTCCCTCCATGCAATTCGATCAGGTCTTTAATTTCCTTGCGGCCAAATCGTTCAAAATTGCCGCTAATCACAATGGATAAACCCGCTAAGGTCTGACTGCCTCCTTCTTGTTTTACCACCTCAAATTGCAATCCCGCCGCTTGGAGCCGCTCAATCAAATTTTGGTGGGCCGTATCCGCAAAATAGGCGACCACACTTTCGGCAATACGCTCACCAATCTCATCTACCGCAACCAGTTCCTCCTTACTTGCCGCTTGCAGGGCATTTATGGTTTCAAAATGGCGGGCCAACTTTTTCGCCACTGTTTCTCCTACATAGCGAATACCCAGTCCGAATAAGACCCGTTCGAAGGGAATTTCCTTAGAGGCAGCAATACCCTCCACGATATTCTGGGCCGATTTTTCTGCCATACGCTCTAGAGGTAACAGTTGCTCCACCTGCAAATCATACAAATCGGCTACATTCTGAATAAGGTCTGCCTGTACAAATTGCTCTACCGTTTCGGAGCCCATGCCTTCAATATCCATGGCCTTACGGCTGATGAAGTGCTGGATTCGCCCACTTACCTGGGGTGGACAGGCAGTATCGTTAGGACAGTAATGCAGGGCTTCTCCTTCTAAACGAATAAGCTTGCTGCCGCATTCGGGACAATGCTTAATGTATTCAAACTCGGGGGCATTTAAGGCCCTTTTGGCGAAGTTCACCCCTACAACCTTCGGTATAATCTCCCCTCCTTTTTCAACGTACACGGTATCTCCTTCTCGTAAATCAAGCTTGGCTATTTGATCGGCATTATGCAAACTAGCCCGCTTTACGGTGGTGCCCGCCAATGAAACCGGTTCTAAGTTGGCCACAGGGGTAATGGCACCAGTGCGCCCTACCTGATAGCTTACATTCCTCAAAATGGTTTCTTGCTGTTCGGCTTTAAACTTATAGGCAATGGCCCAACGCGGACTTTTCGCCGTAGCCCCTAGGCGCTCTTGTTGACGGTAATCATTAACCTTAATCACGATGCCATCAATTTCAAAAGGCAATTCGTGACGAGCTTGATCCCAATGATTGATGAAATCGAATATTTCATCGATGCTCTTGGCTTTTCGAAGGTAGTTTTGCTCGGGTCGAGGAATCTTAAAACCCCATTCTCCAGCTGCCATAACGGCATCGTAATGGTTACTAAACAAGGGTTCCTCTTGCATCACAAAATACAAGAAGCAATCTAGCGGACGCTCGGCTACTAAAGCCGAATCCTGCATTTTAAGCGAACCCGAAGCGGAATTTCGTGGATTGGCAAAGGGCTCTAACCCTTCTTGTAAGCGTCTTTGGTTTAATTCGGCAAAACCGGCCAAAGGCATAAACACTTCTCCTCTAATTTCAAATTCCGCCGGATAGTCCGAACCTCTTAGGTGCAAGGGCACACTGGGAATGGTTTTAATATTGTTGGTAATTTCATCTCCCTGACTACCGTCACCACGGGTTAAAGCCTGGCTTAGGGAACCATTCTGATAGCGAATACTAATTGCCGCGCCATCGTATTTAAGTTCGCAGATAAACTCAAGCTCTTCATCTGGCAGGGCCTTTTGGGTCCGCTTAAGGTAGTCTTCCAGCTCCTCCCGACTATAAGTATTGCTCAAGGAGAGCATAGGGTATTTATGTTTTAAAGTGGGAAAGTCTTTGGTGATTCCACCTCCTACTCTACGACTAGGAGAATTGGGATCTTCAAATTGGGGAAACTCGGCCTCTAATTTTTGAAGGGCCTCCAACTTTTGGTCGAAATCATAATCGCTGATTTCGGGTTGATCCTTTATGTAATAGAGGTAATTATGATGATGGAGCGCTTTCCGGAGCTGCTCAATCTTAAGGCGGGCTTCATCTGGACTCATAATTCAAAAATAAAAGCTTCCACAGCGCATCCGAAACCGCGAAAAAGAATCTTATTAACGGTTTCTAGGGCATTAGGGCATCACCTTTAAAATGGCCTTGTCCTCTTCGTAGTTGCAAGCTTTAATATGATCAGCTTCCCTTTTCCCGAAACGCTCATCGCCAAAAGCACGGCGCTTGGCTCGTTTCTCCGATTCATAATAGTCCATACTGCGGTACCAGTAATGATTGATGCGCAATGGCGCATGAATGATCTGCGGATCAGCGGCTTGATATTCTACCTCATTGGCGTGTAATAGTCGCGCCTTCCCTTTCACTATGGGCGTATGTGGACCTTCGATAAACCCTGCTTGATTAGCCAGGTATAGGATGGGCTTCACCATTTTATGTTCACCGAGAGAAACATGGGCCCGCCAGCTTAATTGCTGCAACATGCTTTTATTCGGATCCAAGTGGGGAAGATTAGAATGCCCGAACATCAACCAATTAACTACCACCGCCGCTAGGTTCTGCTCTTCAAAGGGTTTTAAGGTTTCGGGAATAGAGGTCGCCTTAGGATTGAAAAGAAACTCATCAATGTCAACTACTGCTAGCCAAACATGCGCTCCCTCCTTTGCCTCAATCAGTTTAAGCAAGGTATTCAGCTCTTGGGCTTGAATACGCTCGTCCATCTTCGTACTCGCTGTTTTTGAAAGAAAAAGCTGACCGCGCTCAATGTAAGGCGCGAGAACGCTTTCGGGGTCATCCTCACTGTAGTTGTCGGCCAAATAAAACCGTTGCACCCCTTGCGCGAGGTGAAAGTCAATCCATTCTTTTAAAAAAGGGGCTTCGTTTTTAAATACGGCTGCAATACACAAGGGAGCTGATTTTTGAACCGGCTTTGCCTTTTGCAGACCGGCCCAAAATTTCCGCCAATGATACAGCAGCTTAAAGCGCACTATTGATCCTTAAGAAGTTTACGGTACTTGATTCGGGTAGGCTCTAAATCTCCTAAACGTTTCTTCTTGTTTTCTTCGTAATCGCTAAAACTTCCTTCAAAATAGTACACGTTCGAATCGCCTTCAAAGGCAAGGATATGGGTACATACCCGATCCAAGAACCAACGGTCGTGAGAGATGATTACCGCGCAGCCCGCAAAGTTATCTAAACCTTCCTCTAATGCTCGTAAGGTGTTAACATCTAAGTCGTTAGTAGGCTCGTCTAAAAGCAATACATTACCCCCTTCTTTAAGGGCCATGGCCAGGTGTAAACGGTTACGCTCCCCCCCCGATAGACTGCCAATTTTCTTGCTTTGATCGGAGCCTCCGAAGTTGAATCGACTGAGATAGGCCCGGGCGTTTAACTTGCGGTCTCCCACCAAAATTTCCTCATCCCCATTAGAGATGGCTTCGTAAATGCTTTTCTCGGGAAGCAAGTCTTTATGACTTTGATCTACGTAAGATATTTTTACGGTATCCCCTACCTCGAAACTACCGGCATCGGGTTCCTCCTGCTCCATTATCATTCGGAAAATGGTGGTTTTACCCGCGCCATTAGGTCCAATAATTCCTACAATACCCGCCGGTGGCAAGTTAAAGTTCAAATCGTCGTACAGCAGCTTTTCGCCAAAGGCCTTGCGTACTCCTTTTGCTTCAATAACATTGGTACCCAATCGCGGTCCATTGGGAATAAAGATTTCCAATTTCTCTTCGCGTTCCTTTTGCTCCTGATTAAGCAAATCCTGATAGTTGTTTAAGCGCGCTTTTCCTTTTGCCTGTCGGCCTTTGGGGCTCATTCGCACCCACTCCAATTCACGCTCTAAGGTCTTACGACGCTTACTGGCTTGCTTTTCTTCTTGCTCCAAACGCTTCGACTTTTGGTCGAGCCAAGAGCTGTAGTTGCCTTTCCAGGGAATTCCTTCGCCACGGTCGAGCTCTAAAATCCAACCGGCCACATTATCCAAGAAATAACGGTCGTGCGTTACCGCGATAACGGTGCCCTTATACTGCTGCAAATGCTGCTCTAACCAAAGTACCGACTCGGCATCCAAGTGGTTCGTAGGTTCATCGAGAAGTAAAACATCGGGTTGTTGAATTAACAAACGACAAAGGGCTACCCGACGACGTTCCCCACCAGATAAAACCGAGATTGGGGTATCTGGCTCCGGACAGCGTAAAGCGTCCATAGCGCGGTTTAACATCGTATCCAGCTCCCAGGCATTGGTGGCATCAATACGATCTTGCAATTCGGCCTGACGTGCCATGAGCTTCTCCATTTTATCAGGATTCTCATACACCTCTGGCAAACCGAAGTCGTCGTTAATCTTATTGTATTCTTCTAAAATGGCTACCGTTTCTGCGGCACCTTCTTTAACGATATCCAATACCGTTTTAGATTCGTCTAATTCCGGTTCTTGCTCGAGGTAGCCTACACTATAGCCTGGCGAAAAAACCACATCTCCTTGGTAGTTCTTCTCTATTCCGGCAATAATTTTTAATAAAGTGGATTTACCGGAACCGTTTAAACCTAAGATGCCAATCTTTGCTCCATAGAAGAAAGAGAGGTAAATATTTTTTAAAACGGTTTTATTATTCTGAGCATAGGTTTTGGTAACCCCGCTCATCGAAAAAATGACTTTCTTATCGTCTGACATAAACCTATTTTCGTAGCGTTATGATAAACATGTTGCAAAAGCCCAAAGATACACGCTCCCTTTTATTCACCCTAGGCCTAATCCTATTGGCCCTGCCCTTTTTTGCACAAAATGATAGCCTCGAGAAAACCCTCGATGGTTGGGTCTTGGATGGAAACAGTAAAGAAACTGTTCCCGGCGTACACGTGATTAACAAGCGTAGCCTGCAAGGGAGCATTACCGACGAAAATGGCTATTTCGAAATTGAACTCCAAAAAGGCGACAGTATCATCTTCTCCAATATAGCCTACAAGTACTTCTATTTTATTTACGAAAATGATAGCATCAATCTGTCGGAAGTAATTGTTGCCATGGAGGAACAAAATTACCTCTTAGCCGAAGTGAGCGTTTTTAGCTATGAGCTCACCACCAATAAGCCCAAGGAGATACGCTTAAAAAAGCCGAATATCCCCTCTAATCGGGAAATAAAGGATCCCGAAATTATTAAGGCGGGCATTGGTAATCCCGCGGAGTATTTATACAATTTGTTTGGTTCCAAGCCCAAACAGCTGCGCAAATTAGCCCAGCTTAAGGCTGAGGATGCTTATCGCGAAAAGCTGGAAGAATCGAATAATCGCAGTGCCGTTATGCGCATGACCGGTTTGAGCCGACAAGAATTGGAAGCTTTTATGTTTTATTGCAAGTACGTGCCGGTTAATATGAATCAACTCAATGATTATGAGTTTTTAATTTCGGTACAAGCTTGCTTCAGACGCTACATGAAAGACCGGGAATTGGAAGGCTTTTTAGAGCAATTTGATTAGGCCTGAACCTCCATCCATTCCCATGAACCATTCGCTTGCTCCTCTCCCTTAGCCCTAAAATGCCCTTCCCGGCTTAACTTTAAATAATCGAGAGCTTGGGCTTCAAAGCGGAGCACACAAAAATGATCGGCTGCAGCAGCGGGCCCTTCCTCCATATCCTCTGTTAATGGACTCCCTGGGGCTAGAGCAGACTGATAGTCACTTCTTTGGTTTTCGGGAAGGGTAGCCAATTCGCTTGCGCTGAGCTCATTTTGAAATTCGATATACGATCTACCTTGGAGCCGCACTTGAATTTGCTGGCGTGGATGGTAAAAGTGTAAGGCCACGGCTGGGTTTTCCTTTAAATCCGAAATCTTCTGACTGCGGTAATCCGTATAAAACCAAAACTCCCACTTTGCGGGAATAAATTTTCGGAGCACCACGATTCGTTGCTGGGGCTGAGTGCCATCTGCAGTAGCGAAAACAGGATAACGCCATGGATGTCGCTTGTCTACCGAGGCACGACCCCAATCGGCCTTTAATTTTTCTTCCAGCTCTTTAAATTCCACTCCGATTTAAGTCCATTCGCTAAGATTTGTTTAGGCTTTCGCCAGAAGTTTCTTTAAAACCGGTCCCAAACTTAAGCCTTGCACTACGATAGCAAAGACCACCACGATATAGGCCATAGTAAGAAATAGGTCGCGGTGCATGCTCGGTTCTAAACTAAGGGCCAAGGCAATGGAGATACCACCTCGGATGCCGCCCCAAGTAAGGAGGAAGGCCGTTTTAGGAACAAACTCTAATCGTTTTTTATAAAACTCCACCGGACCTAAAACCGCTAAATACCGCGCCAATAAGGAAATGGGAATCGCTGCTAGGCCTAAAATAAGATAGAGTCCGTCCCAATCGACCACCAACAACTCGAGGCCAATTAATACAAAAAGTATCGCATTGAGTAAGACATCCAATAACTCCCAAAACTTGTCGATATAACTTTGAGTATCGGCGCTCCAAGCCGCTTTGGGCGAACGATTGCCAATAAACAAGCCGGCAACCACCACTGCTAAAGGTCCGCTAAAATGCAAGGACGAGGCTAAGGTGTATAAACCCATCACTAAGGCCAAGGTGATCATAACCTCCGTTTCATAGTGATTGATGGTACGCATCAGCCGAAAGGCTAAATAACCACCGGCCAAGCCTAGAGCAATACCACCCCCTACTTCTTCTAGGAAAAGGAAGGCGATTTCATTAAAATGGATATCCTCCGCACCGCTTTTGGCTAAGGAAAATAAAGCCAAGAAAACCACTACGCCTACACCATCATTAAATAAAGACTCGCCCACAATTTTAACCTCCAAATTTTTTGGGGCCTTGGCTTCCTTTAAAATACTCAGCACGGCGATGGGATCGGTTGGGGCTAACAAAGAACCAAAGAGTAAACAGTATAAAAAGTCGATAGGGTTACCAACCAAAAGCAATAAGCCATAAACCATGCCTCCAATAAGAAAAGCGGATAGAACCACGCCCAAGGTGGCCAGCATCAATATCGGGCCTCTATTCCTTTGCAAGGCATCCAACTTAGTATGCAAGGCTCCCGCAAAAAGCAAGAAACTCAGCATTACATCTAATAGCAAGGATTTAAAATCGAGCCCCAGCAAAATGGCTTTGGCATCCTTCAATATTAGAGGGAACATAGAACCTAAGGCCATTACGATTAAGGTAAAGCCCATGGCCAAAACCATCAGTCCAATGGTAAATGGCAATTTTAAATAACGGGTGTTGATATAAGCAAAAAGCGCTGCCAGAGTGGCTAGAGCCGCGAAAATGGAAAAGAGGTCCATAGCAGTTTTTTAGGCCTCAAAAATGCTTAAAAAAATTGTCCTTGCTGTAAACAAATGGTCAAACTTGCAGTTTTGATAGTAATACTATTATATTTGCGTTTGTAAATACTGAGTATGCGAGAACTACTAAGTAATTTAAAGATTCAAATTCCGGAGCAGCTCTTTGTGAAGGACCCCGAAAGTTCTGACTTAGGGAAGCGCATTGTAGAACAAAGCATCATTCTAATTGATGACTTGGGGTTTGAGAGCTTCACCTTCAAGAAGTTAGGAGCTGCCATTGGCTCCCCAGAAAGTACGATCTATCGGTACTTTGAAAACAAACACAAACTTCTTCTTTACTTAATTTCTTGGTATTGGGCCTGGCTAGAGTATCGGGTGGCTTTTGCAACGGCTAATGTGGCCACCAGCGAAGACCAGCTCCGTAATTGTATTACAGCTATTTGCGAAACCGTAAAGCAAGACCAAAACTTTTCGCATATAAATGAAGAATTGTTGCAGCGGATTGTGATTTCTGAATCCTCCAAGACCTTTTTAACCAAGGAAGTGGATCTAGAAAACAAGAATGGCTACTTCCAGAATTACAAAAACCTTATTGAGCGCTTGGTGCGCATTATTAGTGATATTAATCCAGATTTCAAACATCCTCGTACCTTGGCCTCTACGCTTTTAGAAGCCAATCACTTGCAAAAATTCTTTGGGGAGCATATGCCTTCCATTACCGACTGTGAACGTAAAGACGAGCAGTTGATTCAATTTATCGAAACCATGACATCCAGTATACTGAACTATGGCACTAAAAGATCCTAAACTTCCATTGCAGCGTTTTTGGAAGCTGCTCGCCACCGAGCGTAAGGATATTGGTAATATCTACGTTTATGCGCTATTTAACGGTTTACTTTCGCTCTCTATACCCCTTGGTATTCAGGCGATTATCAACTTAATCCAAAGTGGCACCACCTCCACCGCCTGGGTTGTTTTGGTTATCGTGGTATTAGTGGGCTTGGCGCTTGCGGGTATTTTTCAAATCTTTCAGCTGAGCGTAGCGGAACGCATTCAACAGCGCTTATTTGTAAACGCCTCCATAGAATTTGCTTACCGTATACCACGCATAAAGCTCAGCGCCCTTAAAAATTACTATCCACCGGAATTAATCAACCGGTTTTTTGATGTACTCACGGTCCAAAAGGGATTGTACAAACTGCTTTTCGACTTTTCGGTGGCCAGTTTGCAAATTTTGTTCGGATTAATTCTACTCTCCCTCTACCACCCCTTCTTTATTGCCTTTGGCTTCTTCCTCATTTTCGTGCTGCTTATTTTCTTCCGTCTCACTTCGCGCCGAGGATTAGAAACCAGCTTAGAAGAAAGTAACAATAAGTATGAGGTTGTTTCTTGGTTAGAAGAATTGGGTCGTAACCTCTCCACCTTTAAGATGGCAGGGAAAACAGACTTACCGATGGTGCAGGCCGATCGCCTGAGCTCTAAATACCTACGCTCTCGTCGTTCCCACTTCTCGGTTTTAGTACGTCAGTACTCTTCCCTTATATTCTTTAAGGTGCTCATTGCCGGGGGCTTGCTTTTATTAGGTGGTCTCCTCGTATTTGATCAGCAAATGAACATTGGTCAGTTTGTAGCCGCCGAAATTGTAATTGTGCAAATTATTTCTTCGGTAGAGAAACTGGTGTATAGCATCGAAACCATATACGATGTACTAACCGGCCTGGAGAAACTGGGTAAGGTTACCGATTTAGAACTGGAGAATCACGAAGAGGACGATCAGATTGATTTGGAAAACGGTTCGCGTTTAAATGTGAAAATCAAAAACTTGAATCTTAATTCTCCACAATGGGGCCATCGGATCCTAAGTGATCTCAATCTTGAAATCAATCATGGAGAGAAAATTGGAATTACCGGCGCGATGTCCTCCGGAAAATCCTCTCTCTTGCAGTTAATTGCTGGTTTATTCGACAGTTACGAGGGTAGCATTTTGTATAACAATATTCCTTACGCCAAAATAAAACTGGAAGGTTTACGCAGCTTAATTGGCGATAATCTTCGTCAGGAAGAAATTTTCGAGGCTTCCATTCTCGATAATATCGGATTACGTCGGGAAAGTGTAACGGAGGAACAAGTCCTGCAACTCCTAGACTTAGTGGGACTTAAGGATTTTATTGAGGATCTGCCGAAAGGCATTTACACCAAATTGCCTACCGGTGGCTTAGGCTTAGCTAGCAGCACACGGAACCGTTTACTTATGGCGCGTAGCTTGGCCGGTACGCACAGTTTATTATTGTTGGAAGACAATTGGTTTGATGTGGATGAAGCTACCCGGGCGCGTTGGCTTGACCATCTGTGCTTCGACTGTGGACAATCGGTTATTATGGCTACTTGCAACCAAGCTTCCCTTAAACGAATGGACCGCATTATCATCTTAGAAGGTGGCCGCATTGTAAAGCAGGGTACTTATGAAGAACTTAAAAACGATCTGCCATGCTAAATATATCGCCTAAAAATACCGTGGCGGAGAAGATTAACCGCCGCAGCTTTTCGAGTATGCGCGTGTTTCTCGATGAGGCTCGTTTACGAAAAAGTCGCAAACGCCTTTACCTTATTTTCTTTGCGATTATGATAGGCTTCCTATTCCTGCCTTGGACGCAAAATATTCGTTCTAAAGGCTTTGTGACCTCTCTGGAGCCCGAAAAAAGACCCCAAACCTTACAATCGGTAATTGGGGGTAGAATTGAGAAATGGTACGTGGGCGAAGGCGATTTTGTACGCAAAGGCGACACCCTGCTGTACATCTCGGAAACGAAAAATGAATATTTCGATCCCCGACTTTTAGAGCGTACCGATGCGCAGATAAAATCGAAAAAGAACTCCCAGGAGAACTACGATCAAAAAGCGCGGGCACTTGAAACACAAGTTAGAGCCTTACGCGAGAATTTGCGCTTAAAACGGCAGCAGGCCCAAAACAAAATTAAGATCAGTCGCTTAAAGGTAGTGGCCGACTCTATCGATTTGGTAGCGGCGCAAACCAATGAGGATATCGCCAAGGCGCAGATGCAGCGGATGGACACGCTATTTAATCAAGGTTTATACTCGCGTACCGACTTGGAAAAACGTCGGCAAAAACTGCAGGAGACCACCGCTAAACGAGTGGCACAAGAAAGTAAGCTCCTAGCCGCCCGCAATGAGTTAATTAACGCCCAAGTAGAGCTTAATGCGATAGCCGCCGATTATGAGAGCAAGATCTCTAAAGCTGAAAGCGAGCGTTTTGCCACATTAAGCTCAATGTATGGGACTGAGGCAGAGGTTACAAAATTGGAGAACCAATATAGTAACTACGCCATGCGGACCAGTCAGTATTACCTTACCGCACCCCAAGACGGCTACATTACCCGCGCCGTAAAAACGGGTATTGGCGAAACGGTTAAGGAAGGCGAGCAAATTGTAACCATCATGCCGGCCGATTACGAATTGGCCATCGAGATGTATGTACGTCCGCTTAACTATCCTTTAATGCACGTAGGCGAAGAAGTCCGCATTCAGTTTGATGGCTGGCCTGCGATTTTCTTTAGCGGATGGCCGGGCGTTTCCGTAGGTACCTTTGGCGGTCGCATTGTCGCTATCGACAATTTTACTTCCGAAAATGGCATGTATCGCATTTTAGTATCTCCCGACCCTGAGTCCGAGCCATGGCCCGATGGAATTCGTCCGGGGGCCGGAGCTAAAACCTTCGCCTTACTTAATGATGTACAAGTATGGTACGAAATCTGGCGACAGATTAATGGTTTCCCGGCCGACTTCTACCTTCCTGAAAACGACGCAAAAACTGCTAAGGATGAGTCGAAAGCTAAGAAATAGACTAGCCCTCATAGTCGTGTTATTGGCTTTAGGCCTTTCGGCAGATGGGCAATCTACCCCTGCCCCGCCTAGTGCTTTGCCTGTAGACACTTTCCTAAGCATTGTGGAGCGACATCATCCTTTGGCGCAAAAGGCGCGCTTAATTAAAGAACAAGCCCGTGCAGCGCGCTTAAAAGCTAGTGGGAATTTTGACCCCAAGCTTTTTAGTGATGTGAGTCAGAAGCGCTTTAAAGAGAACGAGTACTACACCTTACAAAACTCAGGATTGGAAATCCCAGCATGGTTTGGTCTTAAAGCTAAGGCGGGTTACGAGTTAAATGATGGTATTTACTTGAATAACCAAAATACGGTGCCCGCCAGTGGCTTATGGTACGGTGATGTAAGCTGGACCTTAGGTCAGGGATTGTTTATCGACGAACGTCGGGCCGCCATAAAGCAAGCCCGCCTCTTAGAAGAAGCAGCCGCCTTTGAAATTGATTTGGCACTCAACCAATTGCTGGAGGATGCCTTGGGCGCTTATTGGGATTGGTATGCCGCCTATCAAGAGTATAAGGTATACCAGGAGGCCTTATTGCAGGCTAAATTTCGCTTTGAAGGGATTAAACGTCAGGCGATAATTGGCGACAAACCCTTGATCGATACTTTAGAGTCGGCCATACAAGTTCAAGATCGAGATATTAAATACCAAGCGGCTAAGGCCGAACTTATTACTCGTCGCAATACCTTAAACACCTATTTATGGATGGATGGCACCATTCCTCTGCAGGTGGCCGATTCAGTTTATCCCGAGTTTGACTTAGGCGCTGGTCTGGCTCCTTTGCCCGCGAATTGGTTCGAAAATCATCCGGCTCTTAATGCCTACCGCCTAAAGATTGATCGTTTGGATATTGACCGCCGCTTAAATATTGAACAGCTCAAGCCGGAGCTTACCGTGAATTACAAGTTTTTAAATCAGCCTACTCAAAACGATTTCTTCGCCGAGTATTCCCCCGATAATTACACTTGGGGCGTAAAGGCCAGTTTCCCGCTGTTTTTACGCAAAGGACGCGGTGAAGTTTTAAAATCGGAACTTAAAATTCAGGAGAGTGAATTGGAGTTAGAGCTCAAGCGTTTGGAAATCCAAAATAAGGTGGAAGCCTTAGAAGCGGAAGCCGGCTTAGTAGGCAGTCAGCTGCAAAGCGCCCGTCAAATGGTAGCTAATTACAAACGCCTTTTAGATGCGGAAAACGTAAAGTTTCGCAACGGTGAAAGTTCTCTGTTTTTAGTGAACTCTCGGGAACTAAAATACATTGACAGTCGCTTAAAGCTGATTCAAACCGAGGCCAAATGGAAGTTTGTGCAAGCCAAGTTAAGGGCTGCCGCGGGGGTTTTATTTGAATAAGGTTTAGCTTTCCCAGCGAACCTTTGTTTCGATGCCGCTAATGCGTCGACCCTGCGGATTATCTCGATTGGGTTTACCGATGTAGAATAAGCCTAAACTTTGGTGACTATCATCAAAGCCCATGAAGTTTCGAAATTCCTCACTAAAGGCCACCTTGCCCGTGCTCCAATAAGCTCCTAAGCCGAGGGCATGACTCATTAGCCACATATTTTGCACCGCCATTGCTACGGCACAAAGATCTTCCACCTCTGGGATTTTAGGATTGGTATTGGCGGCCATTGCGATACCAATAACATGAGAAGCTTGCATTGGTCGATCGGCTAATCTTTGGTAACGTTGGGCATTAAAACCTTCTGATTCGGGATCGGGCTGATCGTACTTGGCTAAAAACTCCCCTAGCCGATTACGGCCCTCTTCTTTATACACTACAAAACGCCATGGTTCGGTATAGCCATGCGTAGGTGCCCAATTGGCTTGCTCCAATATTTGTTGAATAAACTGATCATCCACCTTTTCGGAGCTATAGTCCTGAGGCTTTAAAGTTCGGCGCTCCGAAATGATTTCTTTGAGGATATGAAGGCTGCTTTTCATTGCAAGTAGTTCTTTAGGGTTTCCAGACGTTCGTTTAGCCCTTTTTGTTCTTGGGGTATTTTAAAGATTGCTTGTTCATAAAACTCGCGACGTTCAAAAAGGTGCTTGGCGATAAAATCTTTTAAATCCTCCTTGGCGAGATGGGCTATTAGGGGCCGCTCTCTCCTATCGATGGCCAAGACATTGTACAGATCGGGAATAGAGCGCTCGAGGTAAACGGTAACCGAATTGGAGTTAAGCACGGCCATATTATCGAAGTAGCAAGGAGTACCTCCGCCCAGGGCCAAAACAAAGTTATCTTCGGCGAGGGTTTCCAATAGGATTTCACGCTCTAAGTTTCGGAAATACAGCTCTCCTTTATTTAGGATGAGTTCCGAAACGGAGGATTCAGTGCGAGCTTCTATTAATTGGTCTAAATCTTTAAATGGCAGGCCTAGGGATTCGGCGAGGGCGCGGCCCAGGGTGCTTTTCCCGGAAGCCATATAACCAAGGAGCGAAATTTTCATGAGGCTAAATTACTGCGAATAAAGGGAATGCAATAGCTATTGAGCCGATGATGAAAATTGATAAGAATTTTTTCAAGTTTGCCCTTGGACAAGTTAAAAGATTGCCCTTATATTTGCAGCCCCAAAACAAAGGGGTATACAACGACTCAGTAGCTCAGTTGGTAGAGCATCTCCCTTTTAAGGAGAGGGTCCAGGGTTCGAGCCCCTGCTGAGTCACAGAAGAAGCTCCCCCTGGGAGCTTTTTTTAATGGTACCGAAATTTTGAGTAGACGAGTCTCAAATCTCACTACTCAAATCTCAGTACCAAACCAAGCCCAGGTGGTGGAATTGGTAGACACGCCATCTTGAGGGGGTGGTGGCCTTATGGCCGTGCAGGTTCAAATCCTGTTCTGGGCACCGAAAAAAAAGCCGCAGTGAGAAATCGCTGCGGCTTTTTTTTTTCCAACGCTAATCACTAATTATCTGGCCTTCCACATCTTGTTGAAGGTTAGAATGATAAACCATACCCAATTCCCGAATATCACTATCTTCGAAGCGCTCAACAATCGACTGGATGCGAAACGCTTATTATCTGCTTATTCTGCTTTTAACATGGGGCTGCACCCTCAATGCCCAGTGGTGTGGCACTTCAACGGTTTCGGAGCATCTAAACGACCAGCTATTAAGCGCGAAAAATCAGAAAGAGCAAATCACCATTCCGGTGGTGTTTTACATTGTCGACGACAATCCTGATCCTAAAATTCAATTAGACTACAGTCCGGCCGATTTGCAATTCCAATTGGATTGGCTCAATCAGCAGTTTGCCGATATTCAAGTCTATAATCCCAATCAGCGCATTCAGTTTTGCATTGCCCGAGCCAATCAAAATCAGGCTTTCCCCCTTCCGTCGGCTCCCGATATTAATTATGTAGAGCAGGTAGTGGAGCCCAGCAAGCAAGGCGAAAAAGGTCTGGGTATTTTTTACATTAACCGGGATGCCAGTCATCATTTGCCTTTTAACGACCAGTACATTCATGACATGACTGGCTTAGATCACTCCAAGTTTTTAGTGATTGTTATTAGCGAGTCGGCCCAACAAGGAAGCTTTGCCAGTTATTCTACCGATATCCATGGCTGGAGCACCGTATCCAGCCCCTATCAGCATATTGTTCTACTCCATCAACATCTACACAACCGCCCGGGTCGCTTAAATGATGGCGACGTTTTGGTGCACGAAGTGGGGCATTATCTTGGCTTGGCGCATATCTTTCAAAACTCCTGTCAGCAGCCTGGTGATAAGATAGCCGACACCCCACCTTACAGTAATTCCATTGCCAACGATTCTTGCGAGTTTGAACCGCGTGATGCTTGTCCAGGCTTTATGGGCAGCTACCCCGCCCTCCGCAGCAATCACATGGATTATAAAGGCGATGTTTGTCGACAAAGCTTTAGCCCAGGTCAAGCAGCCCGAATGATAGCCGTTAGTAACCATTATTTAGGTCCCTTAATTTCGGACCAAAATCTGCAAGCAGCAGAGCTACACTGTGAAATGGATATTTCCGATTATAGCCCTAAGGTAATGTATAGTCCCGGTTTGGTCAAAACCGCGAAACGAACTTGGGAAGTACCAAACTTTCATGTTTATCCTAATCCGGCTCAGGATAATATTCAAATCGAAATTCCGGCAAAGTATAGAGACTCCGAAATCAATTTGCAAATTCGGGATTACAGCCAGCGAATCGTAATGGAGCAAAGCTTCTCAGGCACTTCCTTAACTATCGAGCTACCGATTCAATTTTTGGCCGCCGGGAATTACATCTTGAACCTCCAAGCGGAGGACACCCACTATCACCAAGGCATTATAATTCAATAAGCACTCGGGCCTATTATTTTCCGGGCCTGCCAAAAGTCATTTTTATCCTTCTGGTCGCCTGCTACCTTCGTTGCTAAATCAACTAAGCATGGCTTTTAAATTCTTGGATCGAGAGCGCAGCATTGCGCCCGCCGGTTATAATCGCTGGTTAGTTCCTCCCGCGGCCTTAGCCATCCATCTCTGTATTGGTCACATCTATGCCTACAGCGTATTTAATAAGCCTATGACCCGCTTAATTGGCCTCGACCACACGGCAACTGGAGACTGGGAATTAACTACTCTCGGTTGGATATTCTCCATTGCCCTGTTTACCCTGGGCGCTTCGGCGGCAATTTTCGGGAAATGGCTGGAACGGGTTGGTCCACGTAAAGCTATGTTCGCAGCGGCCCTTTGCTTATCGGGCGGATTTATGCTAGCCTCCTTTGGTATTTACATGCACAACATCTGGTTGGTTTATTTAGGTCAGGGCTTTTTAGGCGGCATCGGTTTAGGCCTCGGGTACATTTCGCCGGTGTCTACCCTTATTAAATGGTTCCCCGACCGGCCTGGCATGGCAACCGGTATGGCGATAATGGGCTTTGGAGGCGGAGCAATGATAGCTTCCCCTATGGCAGTTGGCCTGATGGATTTTTACCGCAGTAGTAGTTCGGCCGGAGTTTGGGAAACCTTTTTATCCATGGGCCTTATTTATTTGGTGTTTATGATGTTTGGCGTTTTTACCATCCGTCTCCCTCATGAGGAAAGTAGCCAAAACAAGAGCGAAAGCAAACCTAAAAAAGACCCTTATGTAGATGCCGATACCGCGATACGCAGACCGCAGTTTTATCTATTGTTTGCTGTTTTAGGTTTAAATGTAACTGCAGGAATTGGAGTACTCGGGCAAGCCTCGGTGATGATTCAGGAAATGTTTTCTGCCCAAAGTGTTCCGCAGCATATGGTGGTAGGCGCTGCCGCGGCTGGCGGATTTGTTGGACTCCTCAGTATTTTCAATATGCTGGGCCGTTTTCTTTGGTCTTCGTTATCGGATAAGATAGGTCGTAGAAATACCTACAGCATTTTCTTTGTGTTTGGCGCCCTGCTGTACATCTTGGTGCCCTATGCCGGGAAAATAGGGAGCGTAGTCCTTTTTATCGCGTGTTTTGCGCTTATCATCAGCATGTATGGTGGCGGATTCTCGACCATTCCTGCTTATTTAAAAGATATGTTCGGCACGCGACAAGTGGGCGCTATTCACGGACGACTATTGCTCGCATGGTCATTGGCCGCGGTTTTAGGTCCGGTTTTGATCAATTACATGCGCGCTTACCAAATAAATAAATTAGGGCTACCTCCGGCCGAAGCCTACAGCATTACCATGTATATCATGGCGGGTCTTCTTGTTATGGGACTGATAGCCAATTTATTAGTCAAACCAGTTCCTTCAAAGTACTTTAAATACCAATAATGAGCACTAAATTGAAAATCGCCCTTTTTTGGACTATCGTAGGCTTACCGCTTATTTGGGGAGTAGGTCAAACGGTGCTAAAATCGATGGCTTTATTTAGCCATTAATAAGAGGCTTAAAAAGGGCTTCTTTGCATAAAATAAGACGGACTTAATCATACATCTTCTCTGCTTCCTTCACTTTTTCTACGGTAAGTCGAATTATAGTATCCAATTCTTCCCCGCTTATTAAAAGCTTATCCATGAGCTCCCGGCGAAGATCATCGTCATGTAAAGGAGTTGTCTTCATCACCTCAATCAAACCTAAAATTCGCGCTAGAGGTGCTCTAACCTCATGGGATTGGGCATGAGCTATATCGCGGAAAATTTCTTTCTGCTTAATAAGCTGCTGTTGCGTTTTGCGCTCCTTATCCACGTTTTGCTTTAAGGCCATATACTTATATATTTCACTATCGGCATTTTTAATTGGGGTTATGGATAAGCGCTCCCAATAGTAAACCTGATCTCGGTTCTTATTCAAGAGCTCTCCTTCCCAGGATTCGCCATTTTTTATAGTTGACCATAAAGCCTTATAGAGCTCGGGATCATTTTTACCGGAGGAGAAAAGGCGAGTTGACATGCCCTCCAATTGCTTTGGACTGTAGCCAGAAATTTTTTCCATGGAAGGACTGGCGTACTCTATATACCCTTCTAGGCCAGTGATAATAATTCCTACCGGACTTTGTTGAATCGCGATATTAAAGCGCTGTAATTGCTCTTCGTGTTCTTTTTGGAAGGTGATGTTTTGCACCAATTTTAGGACGCGATTTTCGTCAATCATGGTAAAAGTAACTTCATACCAATTTCTCCCGGTGCTTAACTTTCTGCTATAACGCATTTTTTGTGCTCTGCGCTCTTGGATACAAAGTTCTATCTTGGCTAACATCTCCTCGGCATAGTTGGGTTTGTGGGCATCATAGACATGTAGGCCAATCAGATGCGATTGATCAGTTACTGATTCATGCGTACCGGGATAATACTCTAAATAAGTGCCCTGCCGATCTAATACAAAAATGCTATCGGGAATAGCCTCTAATACGGCTTGTAAACGCTGCTTTTGCTCACGCAGTTGAATTTCCTGCTTCTTGCGCTGGTCAATGTCCAATAAGGAATAATAAATCCAATTCCCCCTTGCTGACTTAATAACCCTTGCCGTAAAGAGAAAGGTTAACCTCTTACCATTCGAGAATTTAAAATCTACCTCCCTATTCTCAACGCTACCCTTCTCGGCAAGCTCCTTGCGAATGGCCTGCCTTTCTTCATAAAAATCAGGATGGAAGATGGCCGTTCCTTCTCTATTGATAATATCCTCCTTCTTTAGTCCGGTTAGGCGGCAAAACTGTTCATTAACATACTCTAAGTTTCCGTTGATGTCTGAGATTAGAGAGGCATTCGTTGAACTATCAGAAATCTCCTTAAAACGCTCTAAGGTTCTTTTACTTTGCTCAATATCAGTAATATCGATACCCATGCATTGGACTTCCTTAGGTTCACCATTCTCATTCACAAGCGCTACGAATTCCCAGAAGGTATGCCGTATAGTATCGTTTGGAGCGGGCTTATCTAAAATTACGGAGTATATTTTTCCGGGAGAGGCCAAACATTTAGCTACTGTTTCTTGCGTTAGTTCATGATGATAGTCGCAAATAGTGTCGAGAGCCATGTGGTTTTGCATTCCTTTGCGGCCCAATTCCTCCAAAATCCAGCGGTTATCCTCAGCATATTTACTACTGTAATGGGTTACTTCTCCTTGCATATTCACCCTAATCACATAAAACTTTTCCGATTCGGCTAAATGCTGCAAGCGTTCGTGATTGATCTCAAGCTCTCTCAGGTTTTCACTACGCTCCCACTCTCGTTCGATGGCCGTGGCAATCCTTTCTATTAAATCAAACTCCTCCTTTAAGAACTTAAGCCCCTCTTCTAAAAAAACTTCTAAAAAGCAGTCCTCGTAGCCGCGAAGCTTTAAACCCTTTTGATGGAATTTTCCAGGCTTCTTAAGCTTACCGCTTTCTACTTGCAGATCTCCCGCTTTTAAACGTACTAAGGTTTTATCAGGATAAAGGAAACCGGGAGGAATGAGGTTTACCAAATCTTGAAGGTAATCTTGAAACTTAGCCGAATTATTAAGAATTAGCTGGTTTACCTGATCCAAACAGCGCATTTCTTTTACGCGTTCTCTTAGGTTCCAAGCCTTGAGGTAGCGATCGAAAAAGGCCCCAATGATATCCGCCAAAAATTCAACCCCTCTCCCATCGGTTGGATTAAAAGCAATTGTTTGCTCGATTGTCTCAAATCCCAAAATCCCCACACACTCTTGTTTCATGCTTAAAATCGGAAGCACCAAACTTGTCTTTAATCCTTCTTCCTCCTTGTACTTATTAAAGAAGTCAACCTTAGACTTCATATCATCAATTAGCCAAAAACTTTGGGCTTCCTTTTCGCCTTTCTCAAAGTCTTCTTTAAAGGTTTGGAAAAGTTTCTGACTGCTAAGGAAGGAATTGGGAGAGTAATCTCCCTGCTCACAAGTGAAGAATCCTTTTGATAATATGCGGTTTGCCTTATGGTGATAAAGAAAGCAGCGATCAGAATGAAACATCTGCCCTGCTTCGTGAAGAATCTCTTTCAGGACCTGCTCAATTTCATGGTCCTCTCTAAGATAATGCAAGCGCCTGGAAATTTTTAAAAACAACTGCTGACCAGCGGTACGATGGTTTAAAGCCTCTTGCATGGCTACCTCCTGACTAATATCATGGAGGCAAACCATGATGTTGTTCTTGCTTGTTTTGGTATCGCCAATAGCGCAAGCGCTAATTTTTAACCAGAGAAAATAACCATCATGCTTTAGGCGCAAGGCCCTGATGGTGTCTTTAATTGGCTCCCCTTCTTTAATTGCTTTTAATAGTGCCGAATCCTCCTTACAGATAGTTCCTTTTTCACCGCGCCTAAACCAAATAATGTCAGAAAAGGGCATCCCCACAGAAATATCATGGGCAGCGGGCTCAAGTACTTTCTTGGCAAGATGGTTTACTTCTAAAATATATCCCGCCTCATTTAGGAGCATCATGGCTTGGGGGGCAGAATTAAAGAAGTCTATTGTGCTATATTCACCTACTTCTTCCATCTTAAACTTTTTCCTCGCGCCCCCCCTTTACGCGACAACTACAACTACTCTCAAAGTTACGGATAAAAGCGGCCTTTTAAAAATTCGGAAAGTCTTTTACCTATCAATGCGGAGGCATTAATCATCATTATTTTTTTTACTAATCCCCGTAATTGTGATGCCTTAAATAAATAGAAAGCAAAGGGCTTTAGTAGTTTTGCCCTGCTCCAAATTTGTAGCCTTGGTTTTTAGCAGTATAACCTTCCTCCTCTTTTTTCTTCCAGCCGCCTTGCTGCTGTATTTTGGGCTGCCTAAAAAATGGCAGAACCCCGTATTACTGCTTATCTCTATCGCCTTTTACGCCTGGGGTGCGCCAAAGTTCGTTTTCATCTTACTGCTCTCCACCTATATCGACTATCATCTGGTTAATGCCTTGCATCGCAGTACCAAGGACCGTCGCCGAAAGTCTTGGTTAAGCTTATCTATCCTCCTTAACCTAGGTCTGCTTTTCTATTTTAAGTACACCGGTTTTTTTGTAGAAAGCATTAGCGCGATGCTTCGTAATTGGGGTATCCTTCCCGAAGCCCTACATTTAAATATTCTGCTGCCCATTGGGATCTCCTTTTACACCTTTCAAACCCTCACCTATTCCATTGATGTTTATCGGCGAAAAGTAAAACCCCTCGAAAAAGCCACGGATTACCTGCTTTACATTTTCCTTTTTCCCCAAATGATTGCCGGGCCGATCGTGCGTTTTTCGAGTATCGCTAAGGAAATTCGGGAGCGCAGCCGTAAATCGGTTAATCTCTTTGTGGGCTTTGAACGTTTTGCCTTGGGACTAGCTAAGAAGGTATTAATTGCTAATCCTTGTGGGGGCATAGCCGATCGATTTATAGACGGAAATTTAAGCGAGCTTAGTGGTCCGCAAGCTTGGATTGGCATCATCGCCTATACCATGCAAATCTATTTCGACTTTAGCGGTTACTCGGATATGGCAATCGGCTTGGGTCGAATGTTAGGGTTTCACTTTCCCGAAAACTTTAACCATCCTTATACCTCTAAAAGTATTACGGAGTTTTGGCGCCGTTGGCATATCACTTTAGGGGCATGGATGCGCGATTACCTGTACATCCCATTAGGCGGAAATCAAAAAGGTCCAAGGCGTACTTATTTCAATCTTTGGGTGGTATTCCTCGCCTCCGGACTGTGGCATGGGGCGGCCTGGAATTTTGTGCTTTGGGGCGCCCTTCATGGTTTACTATTGGTTATCGAACGCCTCTTTAAACATCATTCATGGGCCCTTAGAATTCCTAATTTCATCAAACTGCCAAGCACCTTCTTTTTAGTTATGATGGCTTGGGTGCTTTTTAGGATTGAGGATTTCTCGAGAATTAGCGACTATTATCAACTGCTTTTCAGCGGAAGCTGGCAAAACCTAAACCTCGGACTTAAAAACTTTGAAAGTGTTCATTTAAGCATGGCCATTCTGCTCTCCTTTTTACCCTTAGTACCCAGCTTACGAATTAAAGGCGGTCGTGAATCCTTCCCGGCCTTATTGGGGCGGAGTGTGCTGAGTTTGACCTTTGTTATTCTTTCCTTAAGCTGGATTAGCAGTAGCGGATTTAACCCCTTTATTTACTTCCGGTTTTGAAGCGTGCCTGGCCTAAAATATTCGTCATCCTACTCCTTTTGCTGGTAGCAGCCATTCAAACTCAGCAGCAGCTTGGCTTCCCTAAAGTAAAGCCCTTGCAAGGCGCTTTCGCAGATGAAGCCCCTCCCCAATGGAGTATCGAAAACTGGCTTTCTGGCAATTTTCAAAACGACTTCGAAAAATACCATAAAGCGAATTTTGGCTATCGTCCGGACCTAACCCGTTTACACAATCAAATTCACTACTCTATTTATGGTGAAGTGTTTCACGATGGCATCTCCATGGCTAAGGATGGGCAACTAATTGGGCAGAAGTATTTAAATGCCTGGCAAGGACTAAATCCCGAAACCGATATTGAAATTGAACAACGCTTTAAAACGCTTCAATCCTTCCATCACTATTTAAAAGAAAAGGGAAAGGTGCTCCTCTTGGTTTTGGCGCCCGATAAGGTGAGTACCTACCCCGAGGTTTTTGGACTTGAGCCAAACAGTGAAAACCGCAGGAACAATTACCATAAATGGTTACAGCGCTTAAAAGAGGACTCAATTCCTTACATCGATTTTAAAGCCCATTATGCGCAAATTGGAAAATCATCTCGCTATCCTTTGTTCCCAAAAACGGGTATCCATTGGAGCATTTACGGCATGAATCAAGCGATGGACTCTATCGCCCACTATCTAAGACAGAACTCAAGTCTAAATCCCCCTCAGATGCTAGTAGATACCATTTATCAAAGTCAGGACTACCGTAAGGTAGAGATGGATTTGGAGGAGGCTATAAACTTGCTGTATCCCTTAGGAAAAGAGGCCTTAGCTTACCAAAAGTACCGGATGAGCTCGGGCGAAAAACCAAGGATATTAGTGCTATCCGATAGCTTCTTTTACGAGATGTATGGCAATGGCTTGGCCGCTAAGTTCTTTGAGGCACCCTTCTTTTGGTATTACAATAAACGCGCATTAAAATATGATTGGGAAGATGCACCGCGCGATCCCAATAAATATGATTTGGACAGCCTGATAAACCAAACCGATGTGTTCCTGTTGATGTCCACGACCATCAACCTCAAGGATTTCCCTTGGGCCTTCGATGCGCGCCTCCGCAAAGACCTAGACCTCGAATAAACCCTTATTTAGGACTTAGACTTCTCCTCCTTCATGTGTCATTTCTTGCGAAGGTAAAGGTTTTTAGACAACCTCTTGTTAAGGTAAACGACTATGGTACATAATGCCGCCTTATGAAAACCATCTTTACTTCAGTTCTTAGTACCCTACTTGTAATCAGCTTTGCTCAATCTTCCGAAAAAATCGATTTAAACGGACTAGAATGCACCCTAAATGCCAATGGTAGTCTCTTTCAAAGTGATGGGAATTGGGGTTTACTAAAAGTGGGGGGACCTACCGGAAATGGTTTGATGTATACGGGTCACCTTTGGTTAGCTGCAAAAAGAGGCGACACCTTATTAGCCGCTACCCAAACCTATTATCTGGCCGGAAACCCTTCCTATCCCAGCACCGACTTTCGCTATGGCCCTAAAGCCAACACCTACAATACAGCCTTTACCAATCGTTACAATCGCGTTTGGAAAATGCATCGATCCATGATTGAGCATCATATTAATCATTACCAGGATAGCGGATATCAGGCCTTTCCTGAGATTTTAAATTGGCCTGCTCATGGTGACACCACAAATGGTGAAGCTTGGTTATTGGCGCCCTTCGCCGATCTAAACGGTAATCAAATTTATGAGCCACTTGCAGGGGAATTCCCTGAAATAAAAGGCGATCAAAGTTTGTATTGCATTTTTAATGATGATGCCCGTTATAATCCCGAATCCAGCTTAACCCCTTTAGGTATTGAAGTTCACCTTGAGCTGTATGCCTTTAATGCCGCCACAAATGCTCATGCGGGAAATGCCATCTTTTTAAATTACCGAATTGTAAACCGATCCAATAAAACTTTGGATACCGTTTATGCTAGTCAGTGGTATGACAGTGACCTCGGCAATGCCTTTGATGATATCTGTGGCACGGACTCAGTACGTAAGCTCTCTTATACCTATAATGCCGATTCGCTCGATGAAGGGGCCAACGGCTTTGGTTTAAACCCTCCTGCCGTGGGTTTTGCGGTTTTGCAAGGAGAGGCCTCCGGCGGCATGTATTACAATAACAGTGGTGGGTTTAACATTCCTGCGGCCACCACCGATCCTTTCCTCTTAAACGAATGGTACAACTTGATGCGAAACCATTGGAAAAACGCTATGCCCTTAAGGGCAGAAAGCCCATCTGGACCCTTCTCTATTTTTAATGGTGATGGCTACGACCCTACGGGATTTGCCACCAAAAGCAATTGGGCCTTTAACGACCAGGAAAATTGGTATTGCTCACCGCTAAACAACGGCGATAAACGACAGCTTCTCAATTTTAATCCACAAGCTTTAGCACCTTCTGATACTCTTTGCCTCGATTTGGTGCTGCATTTTAGCCTCGATCTAAACGATGCTAATCCTATCGCTGCGGTCGATAAACTTAAAATTCAAAACGACAGCCTAGTCGACTTTTGGAACCAGCTGAATTACACCTGCAGTAGTAATTTGCTTGGTCAATCTCAGACTTTTGAAAGCCTGCCATTCGAGCTTTACCCCAATCCTAGCCACGGAAGTATTCTTATTAGCTGGAAGGAAGAACAAGCTCATTACACCATTTATAACTTAGGGGGCGAGCGCCTGCTTGATGGGAAGCTTTACAGCGGACAAAATCAATTGAACATCCGCGCATTATCGCCTGGGGTTTACCTTTTTCATATTCAGGATTCGGAAGGCCGCATAGCGGTAAGGAAATTCATAAAGCGCTGATTCTAAGCAATAAAATCGGGTGACTCTCGCTTTGAGTTTCTTTAGTTTAAAATTTTATCCATAGCAGAATAATACTAAAGCTTGAATGGGCAGCGTTGACTTTAGGAACCAATCTATTTTACAATGCCTTCCAATCTACTTCGCTACGCTGTATTTTCTGTATTCTTAATTTTTGCCGCCTGCCAAATTGATCCCGATCAAGAGGAATGGGTCTCCATGGCCGAGCATCAAGATGTTTTGCGGGCTCAGGAGGAACTGGGTTACAAATTCGATTCCTTACGGGAAGTACTAAGTGGCCTGCAAACCGCCGACAGTTCCAAGTTTGAAATTAAACCGCCCAATGAAGATTCCATCCTAAAGGTTTATCAAAACAAGTTTAACCTAAAGGTTAATGTTCCCTCCCTTTATACAGAAGCTTCAGTAGCGCCACGCTTGCTCAAACAGTTTAGAGATTTGGCCACTACTACCCAAGGCCAATTAAAGTTATTGGCTGCCAGCGATGAGATTCAATCCGTAATTAGTGACATAATTGAGGAGCACGGTCAGGATGAATTGGACCTACTGATTGTTTTAGATCGCACTAACAGCATGAAAGACGACATCGATGATGTGCGGTCGGGAATCAAGGATATTCTTGATGGTTTAAAGAAATATCCGAATAGCCGATTGGCCTTAGCAACTTATGCGGATAAACATCAGGATACCTTGGGCTGGTATAATTACCTGGAATTTGGCACAAACCACGAGGGAATTACGCCTTATTTAGACAGCCTCAAGCACAGCAATGGTGGCGATACCCGCGAATCTGTGTACGATGGATTGCATCGCGCTATGGAAGAAGGTTTTTTCAAATCCCGTAGCAAGCGAATGATAATTTTGATTGGCGATGCAGCCAGTCATGAAGACGAAAAAACCACCTACACCCTTCGAGATATAGTTCGTTTAAGCCGTCGTGATAAGGTTCGTATGAACTTCTACCCCATTATTATTCACCCTGGTCTTCGAAAACTTCAAGGTGCTGGGGAAAGCAAGTATTCCGACCAAACCCCCATAATTGAGTCTATATACCCAAATCCTAGTACCGGCCTATCCAATCTCCGCTTTTATGAGGCCAAGGAATTAGAAGTGAGTATTTACAATCAATCGGGTTCCCTGGTGCGCTCCTATAAATCCGAAACCCTCGAATTGAGGGTAGACCTTAGGGACCAAAGCCCTGGGGTTTATGTGATTAGGGCAGTATATCAAGGCAAGCAGTTTGATCAGCGCAAGTTGATTCTTAAGCCTTAGCTTTAAGCATGAAATGGAAATTAATCTTATTAGTATCACTTTTATGCAACATTAAGGCCGTGGCGCAGCCTTCCTTTACGGTCTATGCCCACTTTCAATTAATTGATGAAAATGGACCGGTAGATTATCAAAGGTTTTGCGAGACTTATAAATTAAGTTATGCCTCTTGGAAAGCTGATTTAAGTCCTTGCGGAAATCCCAATATCTATAAGTCTAGCTTTTACCATGATTCGACCAAAACCTACAGGCTTAGAGGCTCCGTGGTGTACAACGACTTTGTTTGGGTATTGATAAGAGCCGAAGATACTATGCTTATTGAATGTCCACACTTTGGAGGTGGAACAACCTATAACTTAGGCTTATTGACATTTGAACCTGGTTTTTACCGCTGCTATCAATCGGAGGTAGACACGTTCTCCCTCCCAAAAGGACGGCAAGAATATTTCAATCAACTGGCGGTGCAAATAACTTACGATCGAGAGCATATCAACAATTACCAGAAGATAGATCGTTACAAAGCTTTTATAAGACTCTTAAAGTATTATGGCTTCCCATTAGACAACTGGGAGGAAAGGGAATTAAGCGATTTCCGCAATTAGTAATAGACTGTTCATAAATGCCTTGGCATGAGTAGTATGACTGGCTAATTATCGGTATTTTCGAAGCTTAATTTTGAATCCTATAAAATGAAAAAGCTTTTTACTCTTGCTTTAGCTATCGGGCTTGTGATGCCCACTTTAAATGCGACCGTTGTTTATAACGATTTCGCTCCCGATTTAACCATGGCTTTTGGAGCCACCTTATCCTTCGACCTCGACGGTGACATGAATGATGATATCACCTTTAGCAGCAGCGGAAGTGGTGCAAGCGATTATGTTATTAGCGTTACTGGTGCTAATGTGCAGTTTGCTGGTCAGGCCAGTGGCAACTACACCGAAAATTTGTTTATCGGAAAATTAGTGAACGCCGGAAAAAACTGGTTAGCCTCTAATGCCAACATTGCCTCAGCAGCCAATAAAGATATTGCTGGTGGAAATGAATTCTATATCGGTGTTCGTGTGGCCGGTTCTAACAACAACTATTTCTACGGTTGGATTTTATTAGAATTGAAAGCCAATTTAGAATTAGTGGTAAAAAGCACCGCCTTCGAAACCAACCAGCCCCAAATCGTGGTAGGAAATACCGGTTCGGCCTTACTTTCGGAAGAGGAATTGCAAAGCATTGACTGGAGCTTTTTCCCTACTCAAGTTAATGACTTAGCCACTATCACTGCTTCTGAAAACATCAACAACCTTCAAGTTTGGAACCAGGCTGGTCAAATGATTTTAAGTGAAAAACCGAATGCCGAAAAAGCAGAGCTCCGTTTAGCTGAGCTCCCAAGTGGTATTTACATTCTTACTGGAACTACCGAAAACGGTCAGAAAATAGAAGAGCGCTTTTTGAAACTGTAATCCGCTTTTCTCTAAAAAATTAAAGGGCCCTAAAAATCAATTTAGGGCCCTTTCTTTTATTCTGAATCTGGGTTTATCAATACGGGGGCTTGACCATCGGTAATGATTAGCTTGGCGTTGGGCGAAGCGGAGAGCTTTTCTAAAACCTCCAAGCTGCGCCATTGAATAATCTCAATACTTAAACCTTCGGCTAAAATCTGTTGGGCATCCCGAACCCCTTGTGCTTCAATCTTTTTACGCTGGGCTTCCAGTCGCTCTTGTTCGAGTTCAAACTCCATTCTTTGCGCAATTTGCTCAGCTTCCAATTTGGTTTCGATAGCATCGTATAAGCCAGGAGGCAAACTGATACTCTTTAAAAGCACCGATTCAATCACAAAACCTCGATCCGCTAAGAGACTATCCATATGAGATCGAATTTCCCCTTCAATAACTGCTCTTTGTCCGCTGTGCATATCCTTGGCTAAGAAGCGAGAGCACACATCGGCAGCAGCCGAGCGAAATACACTAAGGATCATAATATCTTCATAATCCTCCCCTACGGTTTCAATTAATTCGGGAGCTTTCTGCGAATTAATGTGATATAGAATTGAAATTTCGGAGAGAACGTTAAGCCCCTCTTTAGAAGGTAAATTTAATCTCACCTCGAGGTTTACGGTTCGGGTAGGAACCCGTACAATTCGACTTACAAAGGGATTTACGCCAACCACTCCTGGTTGGTAAACCTTCGGTTTTAACTTACCTAAGGTTCGCTTTACCCCTACTTCTCCGGGGGCAATAATTGCGCAAGAAGAGAGCACCATTATACCAATGGCAAACACAAAGACTTTTCGAAACATATACTGGAATTTTAATTAAACATGTGGGGTTAAGACCTGTAATTGATTGATTCCAGCTGGTGTTAAATTAAAAGCAATTATCAGGCCAAGAAACTTAAAACAAGCCCCTTGGCTATACTATTTTTATCCAGCGGCCTAATAGGCTAAAAGCTTTTCTGAAACCATGAATCAATGTTTGAACATTATATTTGATAGATGAATCGCAAGAATTTTTTAAGGCTAAGCGGTTTAGCCACTTTAAGCATCATGAGTCTATCAACATTATACAGCAGTTCAAGAAATTGGAAAAAAGGTCCTAAGCAAGCCGTTTTATTCCTTGGTCATGGTAGTCCCATGAATGCAATTGAAGAGAACGAATTTGTAAAAGCTTGGCGGCAAACGGGTCAAAATATTCCGCAACCGAGGGCAATTGTATGCATCTCTGCGCACTGGGAAACCGCAGGGACAATGGTAACCGCCATGCCTAAGCCAAAGACCATTCACGATTTTGGCGGCTTCCCCAGAGCCCTGCACGAAGTTGAATACCCGGCCCCGGGCGATCCAGAATTAGCTGGGGCCATTGCAGATGGACTTGCCGAGTATGAAATAAAGCTCGATCATAAATGGGGACTCGATCATGGCACCTGGTCGGTTATCAAACACCTATACCCTGAAGCTAAGATCCCCGTGATACAGTTAAGTATTGATTATCGTAAAGGTCCTGAGTATCATTACCAACTGGCCCAAGCTTTAAGTGATATACGCGAACGTGGGGTGCTGATAATCAGCTCTGGTAATATGGTTCATAACCTGGGGCTCACCGCATGGGACCGATTAAATGAGCAGTTTGCCTACGATTGGGCGACTGAGGCGCAGGCTAAAATGAGGGAATTGTTATTTTCTGGTAATGATAAAGCCCTCATCAACTTTAGGAAACAGGGCAAGGCCTTTGACTTAGCCATTCCCAGTACCGAACACTTTATTCCTTTAATCTACTCCCTAGGACTAAAAGATGCGAAAGAAGACCTTCGTATTTTTAATGATAAGCCTGTTGCTGGTGCCTTAACCATGACCTCCGTTCAATTTGGATAATCATTCATTAACAAGCTATTGTTAGCTTAATCTATTCAACACCGATTTTTAATCATTCATAAACAAAGCGTCTCAGTAGCAATTTTTCATTAAGATTTTTAGATACTTTAGTAATGGATTTGGAGGGGGCTCTAAATCCCAAACAAATGAAAAGTAGCAGGAATATTGGTCGTACCGACCGCCGTGTTCGTTTTTTCTTCTCCTTCTTTTTACTCATTATCGGGCTTTGGCTCTTTAATGGAGCATCAGCCGACCCGGTCGGATTAAGCATCAGCATTTTTTCGGGAGTCATCATGATTAGTGCCCTTTCGGCTTACTGTCCGATTTGTCACCTCTTTCGCATTCACACTTTAAGTCAAGAGGAAGTAGACATTTATGGCAGTCCTTACTTCTCTAAGAAACAGATGCTTGAAGTTTAAACCTCTCCCCCTTTAAAATTTTTGAGCCACCCCGAAAAGGTGGCTTTTTTTATGAAATGAAAAATTAGCTTCTCGCGTTATAGGGCCATGACGAGATTCTTAATTCTGGCCCTAAGCTTAAACCTCTTTAGCGGTGGTCAAAAAGAAGACTTTGGCTATCAATTAGCTGAAGCCGCCTACAAGCTTACCCGACAGGAAGTAGTTTACGATCCTTCTTATTTTAATATCGACTATCCCATGGGGGATGTTCCTGCCAATAAAGGCGTGTGCACGGATGTTGTAATTCGAGCCTATCGAAGCCTGGGTATCGATCTCCAAGAATTGGTGCATCAGGATATGTCGGCCAACTTTCCCATTTACCCCAAAAACTGGAATTTGAGTAAACCCGATCCGAATATCGATCACCGGCGTGTGCCTAATTTAATGTGCTTCTTTAATCGTTTTGCCGAAAGTTTGCCCGCTTCCAAGCAGTCAAGGGATTATAGACCCGGTGATATTGTTTGCTGGAATCTCGGAGGAGGAATTTTACACATCGGAATTGTTAGTGCCTACTTTAATAGCGACCACCGGCCTTTAATTGTGCATAATATCGGGGCCGGACAGGAACTTGAGGATATGCTTTTCGATTATCAGATCATTGGTCATTATCGTTATCAGCCGAGCGCTTAATACCTTTAAGCCATGTTAGAGCCCAATGAATGATCAGTTTATTTTTTCCGATGGGATAACGATGCACCTTAGTTTAACTTCGGAACTGAGTAAATCGCCACAAAAAGTTCTGCTGGCCCCAGGAAATGCTTAATTGAAGGAGTCGCCCTATTTTTCGTAGGGATTCTTTTACCTTAGAGGTAAATTCTGGACATGACCAAAACCCTTAGCCTCTGCATCGTTTTTCTTTTCTGTTTTTCTTTAAAGGCACAAACCTCCTTTCAGCAGTATTTTGATGGAGCCGATACATCCGCATCGAATTCCCTTTTCCCAAAGCTCGATACTACTGGTATTTGGCAGATAGGCAGGCCTTCCAAGCTTCGATTTAATACCGCCTTCACCCAACCGCGAGCAATTCTTACTGATACTGCGCTTAGCTATCCGATTAATGATACCTCTACTTTTATAGTGCCCATTGGCCTTAATTGGTTTAACAATGGAATATTGGCAATCGAGTGGGTGCAGTCCCTTGATTTGGAAGAGGACAAAGATTTTGGCTTCGTCGAGTTTCGCACTTCCGATACAGCGGCCTGGTCCAATATATTCGATAATAATTACGTCTACAACGTGTTTGGTTTTGATAGCGCCAATGTAAAACAACATCACGGGCGCTGGGGCTTTACCGGCTTAAGCGACCGCGATAATGTTTGGGTTTGTTTAGATTTAAGCTGGCTCTGGCAAGTAAGTCCGAGCGATACGGTTTACTTCAGATATCAGATTATTAGCGACAGCCTTGATAGTCAGCAAGACGGTTGGATGCTTGATAATTTTTCGGCTCACTTAACCGCTTTTCATACCATCAACGAAAATAAAACCGATGCCTTCCTGCAGCTTAGTCCTAATCCCAGCAAGGGAATAGTGAACATCAGTGCTCGAAAAACGGGCACGGTTCAATACATTGAGTCGATTGAGTTGGTAGACCTAAAAGGCATGGTGATTAAACGCTGGGGGCTCAGTCCTACAAAATTTAGTATCGACCTTAGTGATCAAGCGGCTGGCACCTACATTTTGCGCATAAACAGCAACTTAAAGAAGGAAGAGTTTCGCATTATCCTTCAACCCTAATGAAACGGTTCTTCATTTTTTCGGGCTTTATACTCTGCTTAGTTTCATTTCGGCAAGACCATCAACATGAACTTTGGCCCATTCCGGAGCTAAAACTTTTCCCTAGCCTTCCCGATAACTTTAAGGTGCCTACTAAAGCTCAGGTTAAATTAGGACGATTTTTGTTTTACGATCCCATTCTTAGTGCCGATAGTACCTTTTCTTGTAGTAGCTGTCACCAACAAGAATATGCTTTCGCAGATGGTGAAATGCGCTTTAGCAGAGGGATAAGTGGCAAGCTCATGAGCCGCAATACCCCGCCCCTTTTTAACCTTATCTGGTATCCCTCCTTCTTTTGGGATGGTCGAGCCGAGAGCTTAGCCGAGCAAGCCCTGCATCCTGTTCGGCATCCGGATGAAATGAATCTGAATTGGACTTTGGCCGAAAAAAAAGTGCTGCGAAGTAAACGCTATCAAGAACTATTTAATGAAGCCTACGGCGATTTACCCATCGACAGTAATCTCATTTGCCAAGCCCTTGCTGCTTTTCAAAGTGTTCTTTTCTCGCAAAATTCAAAGTATGATAAAGTGCTTCGTGGTGAGGCCTACTTTAGTGCTTTGGAATATCAAGGATTTCAAATTGCCAACCTCCAAAGCAAGGGTGATTGCCAGCAATGTCATTCTACCGATGCTAATGCCTTAGCCACCAACTTGAGTTTTAGTAATAATGGTTTAAATGCCGCGCTTCATTCGGCTGCATACCCCGACAGTGGAAAAGGACGGAGTAATGGGCTTGATCAGTCTGGCTGGTTTAAGGTTCCTTCCCTGCGAAACTTACTTTTTACAGCGCCCTATATGCACGACGGACGTTTCAAAACGCTAGAAGAGCTTATTGACTTTTACAGCGAATCGGTGCAAGAACCCTATAATATTGATAGTAAAATGCAATATGCCCACCGTGGAGGGGTGCATTTAAGCAGTCAAGAAAAAAAGGCCCTATTGGCCTTTTTAAAAACTTTAACGGATAGCAGTTTTATTCGTGATACGAGCTTTGCTAATCCTTATAATTAAACGATTTAGGCCATATTGGTAAACACCGCCTGAACATCGTCGTCATCATCTAATTTATCGAGTAGCTTTTCAATTTCGGCACTCTGCTCTTCATCAAACTCCACCTCGGTAGTTGGGTAGCGTTTTAAACTGGCGTTTTTCACTTCTACCGAACGCTCTTCAAGGGCAGTAGATAGCGTACCAAAATCCGTATAATCCCCATAGATATACACTGAGTCCTCATCTACTTCAATATCCTCTAGCCCAGCGTCAATAAGCTCTAACTCCCATTCTTCAGCATCAAAATCCTCAGGCTTGGCAATCTCAAAAACCGCCTTACGATCAAACATAAACTCTAAGGAACCATTAGGAACTACTTGCCCGCCCGATTTATTGAAGTACGATTTCACATTAGCCACGGTGCGAGTGGTGTTATCGGTCGCACATTCTACATAAACTAATACCCCATGTGGGCCCTTACCTTCATAATTTACCTCCACATAGGTGGCGGCATCATTTCCGCTGGCGCGCTTAATGGCCCGTTCAATATTGTCCTTGGGCATGTTTTGGGCCTTGGCATTGGCAATGGCAGTTCGCAAAGCTGAGTTGGTATCCGGATCCTCTCCTCCTTCCTTGGCCGCCATGGTTATGGCCTTTGCCAAACGCGGAAATAACCGCGACATCTTACCCCATCTTTTCTCTTTCGCTGCTCTACGATACTCAAAGGCTCTACCCATCAGTGAATATTTTTTTTAATATGTGGTCACAAATTTATCATTTAGCCTCAAATTAGCTTCATGAACCGGACGAAGTCCGCCCTGTTATTATAAACATGTTGCACTATAAAATATTTAAGCATCCTGAAGAAAGCACACCATGGGTTACTTTCATACATGGTGCGGGCGGAAGTTCGGCAATTTGGTTTCGTCAAGTGCGTGAATTTCAGGAGGCTTTCAATGTTTTGATGGTCGACCTCCGCGGTCATGGCGGCTCCAAGCAGCATCTGCATTGGCAAAACTTCCCACGCTATACCTTCGATGACATTGCCAAGGATGTAATCGAAGTTTTAGATGACTTAAATATTCAACAATCCCATTTTGTAGGTATCTCCTTAGGTACCATCATCATTCGCGAAATCGCCGAGAATCACCCTGATCGCGTTTCCAAAATGATTATGGGCGGTGCCATCCTTAAACTCAACTTTCGTTCGCAGTTGCTCATGCGGATGGGCGTGCTCTTTAAGTCTGTGGTGCCCTACATCCTACTCTACAAGCTATTTGCCTGGGTAATAATGCCCAAGAAAAAGCATAAAGAATCGCGCTCGCTCTTTGTACGGGAAGCGAAAAAGCTCTACCAAAAAGAATTTATTCGTTGGTTTCGACTGGCAACCGAAATCAATCCATTGCTAAGTGGTCATCGTACCAAAACGACGCATCATCCAACCTTGTATGTAATGGGCGATGAAGACCATATGTTTTTACCGGCCATACAAAAAGTTTTGGGCCAGCTGCAAGTAGCGCACCTGCAGTTAGCGGTAATTCCGCAATGTGGACATGTAGTTAATGTAGAAAAGCCTGACGAATTTAATCGGATCAGCTTAGGCTTCCTATCTTAATGCCTTAAGAATATGGTTCCCTGTAAGCGCTTTTCCTGCTGAAAAGGAAGACGGTACTGAAGGTCGTAAAGGTAAATGCCCTGCATGCAATTTGCCCCTTTAAAGGTCCCATCCCAAACTGCATTGGGATCCTCACTTTCGAAAATAAGCTCGCCCCATCGATCAAATATTCGAATCGATTGCATGGCCAAATCGCAGGAGCTTATGGGCTTAAGCACATCATTTAGTCCATCTCCATTTGGAGAAAAGGCATTTGGAATAAAGAAGGTGCAGGTATCACAGTTTATCACTTCGAGGTCTAGCGTGTCCCGCGTAGAAAGGCAACCCTCTTCGTATCGAACAATCCAGCGACGACTGTCATACAAGGTTCGCACCTTAGAACCTCGTCCATCATTCCAAAATAGCTCCCCGCTCAAAAAACTAAGGTCAACAGGATAACCATCACTTAGGCAAACAGTGGTATCACTATTGGTGAAAAGTTCCACAACCGAGTCATTTCCAGTAGTGCTGATATTAAAGGTATCCTTGCGCTCACAGCCATTCTCATTAAAAACCGAAACGAGGAAGCTGCCACTATTCCGAAAGGTGAAGCTCGCATCAGAACTACCATCAGGCCAAAATACCTGCCAAATTACCGGGTAGGTATATTCAAACCCTTCGCTTACGCAGATGGTGGTATCCACTGAAATGGCGGTAGCAGCAAAATCATCTTCGGTAATAAAAATAGAGTCTCGCACCGGGCAAGCGGCTCCGGTTTGGATATCCAACCAATACCAACCGCCAGAGCTAATGGTAATAGCGTTCGTGGTGGCCCCAGTGCTCCATAAATAATTACCATTTATACTAGTACTCAAGCTTAGGCTCGTTCCGAGGCATAAAGTCTTATTGGGACCCAGGAAGCTTCCGGTTCCGCCCGGGAAATTATTAATACGAATGCTATCGGTGTAAACACAGCCTCCTATTTGCACTTGAACCCAGTAGGTCCCAGCCCCTTGGGAATAGATAATTTGACTGGTATCGCCGGTACTCCATAAATAAGAAGTACCAAATAGAGAAGTAAGTTGCAGGGAATCTACGGCACAAATGGTAGTATCATTACCCAGGAAGTTGCGAGGTATAGACCCTCCACCAGAAAAGGCTTGCGGCCGAGAAATATTAGGATTGGAGCGAATAAAACCATTGGCACCATCGGTGCTACCATAGTTGTTATTTATGTTACTGAGGTGACCCGCATTCCCACCGTTTACGAGAGTGGCACCAATTGCTAAACTTGGTGAGGGACGCCAAATAACACCTCCGCCACCACCACCGCCAGGACCGGCGGATCCACCCGTACAATTACCACCTAAACCGCCCCGTGCATATAAATTAAGGCTGCCAGTAATATTGGGTCCCGTTAATACGATGGTACCCCCAGCACCGCCACCACCTGCTCCTTCGGCGCCACTGGATATGGATTTCCCTACCTCTCCATCGCTAATAATACTGCCGCCATTTTCAATTAGGGTATCTACTAAGAGGAGTACGATACCGCCCCCTCGACCTCCTTCGGAAGTAAGGCCACTAACATTATTATGACCAGAACCACCTCCGCCACCGAGGTATAAACGACTGATGTCATTACTTATCAAAGGCTCACCGCCTAAACCACCATTGCTAGCACTGGGGGAGCATCCACTCCATTCGTCACCACCTTGACCTCCGGCTCCTCCATTGGAGCCGCCACCTCCACCGGCATTGTGGTTATTTCCACCTCCGCCACCATTTAAAGCATGTCCGCGACCATTGGCCATATTCGAAGGAATACTTCCAATACCTTCCCCTTTGGGCGCACCACCATTATTCCCACTCGGATACCGATAAGCCGAAGCGGCGCAAGAGTAACCCATATTTCGTCCATCGGAGCCTCCTTCAAACCCTTTTCCGCTTAAATCAATATCTGCCGAAAGGCGCAACTTATTTGCGGATAACACTAAAAGCCCGCCTTGACCATTTTGATAATTGGGGGCCGTAAGGGTAGCCGTTACATCGGCATAAGAATATTCTGGAACCCGAATAACCATGCTACCATTGCCAAAAGCGGGACCAATACTTCGATCTAGGACCATTAGTAGGGTCGCACTCACCTGGCTTACATAAGCAAAGGCATAGCGGCCGCTGTTATTGAGGTTAATGCTATCGCCAAAAGAAGCAGAAAAGCTCGTATCGAAAGTAGCCCCTGCTGGATTGTAGAACATTAATAAGTCACCAACATTGTAGGTGGGAAGGCTAGCTACGATAATAGTATCACCACAGCTTCCCGGAAACCGTGCTACTAAGGTATTATAACCATTAATCACACCGGAAATGCTGGTTTGGCTCTTTAAGCTTTGCATCCCGAATAGCAAGCAAAGGCCAATTATAAGAAACCCCTTCCCTTTCATGCAGAGTAAAATGTAGAGCAAAAGTCTAAAAAAAAACCTCCTTAAAAAAGGAGGTCTTCGGTACTTATTGGGGTATTTATTCTTCGGTACTAGGCGTATCCTTGGAATCACCTTCTGTTTGGGTGGGAGTACCTCCCTCTGCCGTAGCATCAGGGTTTAGTTCATCTTCCAATTCTTCTTCATCGGCCGCTGGCACTTTGGCTACTGAGGCAATGGTATCGTTTTTACGGAGATTAATAAGCTTAACCCCTTGAGTGGCTCTACCCATAACTCGTAAATCGGAAACGCCGATACGAATCATAATTCCACTCTTGTTGATGACCATTAAATCATCCTCATCGCTTACCGCTTTGATGGCAACCAGCTCACCGGTTTTCTCACTTACCGTGATGGTTTTTACTCCTTTACCACCGCGGTTGGTAATTCGGTAATCTTCGAGTTGACTGCGTTTTCCATAGCCGTGTTCGGAGACTACTAAGATGGAGGTTTCCTCTTGAAGGGATTCGGGGATGGTAACCATGCCAACTACTTCATCCGCTTCACTGGCAAGGCTTACGCCTCTTACGCCACTTGCGTTACGTCCCATGGAACGTACTGCATTCTCGTTAAAGCGGATGGCTTTACCACTTTTAACGGCCATCAATATGTCGTCGTTGCCCGTGGTTAATTTAGCCTCAAGAAGCATGTCTCCTTCTCTTACGGTAATGGCATTAATACCGTTAGACCGTGGACGAGAATAGGCCTCCAAACTGGTTTTCTTGATAACTCCTTTTTGAGTTACCATTACGATGTAATTGGAGTTTACATATTCTTCGTCGCGAAGATCCTTGGTATTAATAAAGGCCCGCAACTTATCGTCGAGCGGAATATTGATAAGGTTCTGAATCGCGCGTCCCTTACTGGCTTTACTTCCCTCGGGTACTTCAAATACGCGTAACCAGTAACAACGACCCCATTCGGTGAAGAATAAAAGGTAATTGTGATTGGTAGCGACAAAGATGTGCTCGATAAAGTCTTGATCACGGGTATTCACACCTTTTTGACCAACGCCTCCTCTACCTTGTTTGCGGTATTCGCTTAGGCTGGTACGTTTAATATAACCGGCATGTGAAATGGTAATTACTACCTCTTCATCCGGAATCATATCTTCAATACTTAATGAACCGCCTGCATAGTCAATCATGGTGCGACGTTCATCGCCGTACTTCTCACGAATTTCTTCAAGCTCCTCCTTAATGATGGTCATTCGAAGGTCTTCCTCGTTAAGAATACGCTTAAGGTATTCGATGGTCTTCATTAACTCATCATACTCCGAACGAAGTTTATCTTGCTCTAGTCCAGTTAACTGACGCAGACGCATATCCACAATCGCTCTAGCCTGAATTTCGGATAATTCGAAACGTTTTTCCAGGCGATCACGCGCCTCATCAGGACTCGCTGAAGAGCGGATGATTTGGATAACTTCATCAATATTATCGGAGGCAATGATTGAGCCTTCCAAAATATGTGCGCGTTCTTCGGCCTTGCGAAGCTCGTATTTTGTGCGGCGTATAACCACATCGATACGATGATCCACAAAATGATGAATCATGTCCTTAAGGTTCAATTGAACCGGACGACCATTCACCAATGCGATATTGTTTACCGAAAAACTAGATTGCAGTTGCGTATACTTATACAGCATGTTTAGCACCACATTGGGTACTGCATCACGCTTCAAGTAATACACAATCCGCATTCCTTTACGGTCACTCTCATCTTTGATGTCGGAGATTCCTTCGATCTTCTTATCATTAACCAGGTCGGCGGTTTTCTTAATCATTTCCGCCTTATTCACCATATAGGGAATCTCGGTAACGATAATTACTTCACGGCCTTTAACTTCCGTGATTTCCGCTTTACCCCGCAGTACGATTCGACCACGACCGGTTTCAAAAGCATCTTTAACACCATCATAGCCATAAATGGTACCACCAGTTGGGAAATCAGGAGCGGTAATGTGCTGCTTCATCAATTCCTCGATAGTAATATCTCGGTTATCGATGTAAGCGTTAATCGCATTAATGGATTCGGTAAGGTTGTGTGGAGGCATGTTCGTTGCCATACCTACAGCGATACCAGAAGCCCCATTTACCAATAAGTTCGGAACCCGAGTTGGTAAAACCGTGGGCTCATGAATGGTATCATCAAAGTTTAATTGGGTATCAACTGTTTCCTTGTCGATATCGGCCAACATCTCCTCAGAGATTTTACGCAAGCGCGCCTCTGTATAACGCATTGCTGCGGGTGGGTCACCATCGATAGAACCGAAGTTACCCTGACCATCAACCATCATATAGCGCAAGCTCCAAGGCTGGGCCATACGAACCATGGTATCATATACAGAAGAATCGCCGTGTGGGTGGAATTTACCTAATACCTCCCCCACGATACGTGCGGACTTTTTATAAGGACGATTGGATAGTACGCCTAATTCGTACATCCCAAATAACACCCTGCGATGCACGGGCTTTAAGCCATCGCGAACATCGGGAAGGGCGCGAGATACGATCACCGACATCGAATAATCGATGTAGGAGGATTTCATTTCCTCCTCAATGTTGATCGGAATAATACGCTCATCTGCAGCCATACTGTCAGTACTTTATTTGTAGATTATGCAAAAGTCAAATATAACCTTCTGCCAAGGGGCTTCCGTGCCTGTATCACCTAATTTTACTCACAATTTCGAAGCTTTAATGTTGATAAAACACCAAATTGATTGAAGTCTCCTATCAAGTAAAAAGTACTTTTGATATGAGGGTCGTGCTGTGGCATAATCTTAGTACCTTCCCTCTTCAGAATTTCCCTGAGTAAAAATTATGGATGAGAATTTTTCCCCACGTGTAAAGGACGTGATTAGTTACAGTAAGGAAGAGGCGATCCGTTTGGGTCATGATTATATTGGCACTGAGCATCTAATGTTAGGCTTAATCCGCGAAGGTGAAGGCTCTGCAATTAAAATATTAGAAGACTTGGGTGTTGATGTAGCCGCCTTTCGCCGACAAATTGAAGCGATTAGTGCGCCAAATGTTTCAGGCCAGGTAAGCACCAAAAAGCATCTTCCTCTTACCCGACAGGCAGAAAAAGCCTTAAAAACCACTTTCTTAGAAGCCAAGCTTTTTGGTTCTAGCACCATACGCACTAGCCACTTATTATTGTGCATCTTACGCAATGATGATGATCCGGTAGCGCGCATCTTACGCAAGTATGATATTGATTACGATAGCGTGAAGGTCGAATACCAATCGATGTTTGATGGTGAATGGGATCAAACCAAAAGCCCTCGTAGTGAAAGTCCATACCGCGACGATGATGACGAATTTGCGGGAGGTGGTAATGAAGGAGGACGTTTTGGCAGTGGTAATGCTGGCAAGGCCAAGAGTGAAGGTAAAACCAAAACTCCGGTGCTCGACAATTTTGGTCGCGACCTCACCAAGATGGCCGAAGAAGGAAAGCTAGACCCCGTGGTAGGGCGTGAAAAAGAGATTGAACGCGTATCGCAGATTCTATCCCGTCGTAAAAAGAACAATCCGCTTTTAATAGGTGATCCCGGTGTGGGTAAATCGGCAATAGCCGAAGGTTTGGCCTTACGCATTATTAAGCGTAAAGTATCACGTGTTTTATTTGATAAGCGGGTGGTATCCTTAGACCTCGCCTCCCTAGTAGCCGGAACAAAATATCGCGGTCAGTTCGAAGAGCGTATGAAAGCCCTCATGAACGAGTTGGAAAAGAACGATGATATTATCCTCTTTATCGACGAGCTTCACACCATTGTTGGTGCGGGTGGAGCAACTGGTTCGCTTGATGCGAGCAATATGTTTAAACCTGCCTTGGCGAGAGGTGAAATCCAATGTGTTGGTGCCACCACGCTCGATGAATATCGTCAGCATATTGAAAAGGATGGTGCCCTTGAGCGTCGTTTCCAAAAGGTGATGGTAGACCCTACCAATCCTGAAGAAACCTTGCAAATTCTTCACAACATTAAGGATCGCTATGAAGATCACCACAATGTAAACTACACCGAAGAAGCTTTAAAAGCTTGTGTGAGTCTTACCGCCCGTTATGTTACCGATCGTCATTTGCCCGATAAAGCGATTGATGCCCTCGATGAAGCAGGATCCCGAGTGCATATTACTTCGATTCACGTTCCTCAGGATGTGATGGACCTCGAAAAACGCTTGGAAGACATTCGTCAGCAAAAAATCCAAGTCGTTAAAAAACAGAAATACGAAGAAGCTGCCCGCTTACGCGATGATGAGAAAAACATCGAGAATCAACTTCAAGAAGCGCAAGCTCGCTGGGAAGAAGAAGTGAAGCAAAACCGGGAAACAGTTTCGGAAGAGAATGTAGCGGAAGTAGTGGCTATGATGACCGGAATTCCGGTGCAAAGAGTAGCACAACAAGAAAGCAAGCGCTTATCTGGCATGGGCAAGGATATGAAATCCCAAATCATTGGTCAGGATGAAGCGGTTGATAAAATTGTAAAGGCTATTCAACGGAACCGGGCCGGATTAAAAGATCCCAAAAAACCCATTGGTTCCTTTATTTTCCTTGGACCTACGGGTGTGGGTAAAACCCAATTGGCTAAGGAGCTTGCCCGTTCGCTCTTTGATAGCGAGGATAACCTAGTGCGGGTAGATATGAGCGAGTATATGGAGAAATTCGCTGTATCTCGACTGGTAGGGGCCCCTCCCGGATATGTGGGTTATGAAGAAGGCGGTCAGCTTACCGAAAAAGTACGCCGCAAGCCTTATTCAGTAGTGCTTTTAGATGAAATCGAAAAAGCGCACCCCGATGTATTCAACCTGCTTTTACAAGCCTTAGATGATGGTCATATGACCGATAGTTTAGGTCGAAAAGTGGACTTTAAGAATACCATTATCATCATGACTTCCAATATTGGTACCAGTAAGTTGAAAGACTTTGGAACGGGAGTTGGATTTGGAACCTCGGCACGTGAACAAGGGAAAAGTGATCTGGAAAAGAGTGTGATTGAAACCGCCCTTAAAAGAGCCTTTGCGCCCGAGTTCTTAAACCGTATTGATGATGTGATTCTCTTTAATACCCTAAGTAAAGAGAACATTGTGAAAATCATCGACATAGAGCTCCGCAAGCTTTACGGCCGAATTAATGAACTGGGCTATGAGGTTGAAATGACCAAGGATGCCAAGCTCTATATTGCCGATAAAGGCTTTGACGAAAAGTATGGTGCACGCCCCTTAGCGCGAGCCATTCAGAAATACGTAGAAGATCCATTGGCAGAGCAAATCATCAATTCTGAAATTGAAGAAGGCGATACGATAAAAATTAGCCTTAAGGGTAAGGATGAAAAAGCGGAAATTTCCGTTGCGGTTCAGAAAGCTGAGCAGTCAGCCGACGATAGCGATACCGAGACCCAACAAGAAGCGGAGAAGTAATTCAAAGCCTTAATAGAACTAAAAAACCGGTCCCCCTAGGAGGCCGGTTTTTTTATGCTGTTTTACTACGGATTTACCTAAAATCGGGCAGTCCTAATTAGGCTCGCCTTCTAAACGAATTCCTTCTTCGCTAATGCTGATGAGCTTTTTCTTGTAAAGGGTACCAATCGCCTTTTTGAAGGTCTTCTTACTCATTTGAAGCTCTTTCTGAATAAGGTTTGGATCGGATTTATCATGCAGGGCTAAAAATCCATTAGACGCTTTTAGCTTATCTAAAATAACCTGGGCACTAGGCTCCACATGTTGCATTCCTTCCGCTTGTAGGATTAAATCAACCTTACCATCAGTGCGGAGCTTACGGATATAAGCCTTAATGCGTTGACCCGGTTTCAAGTTTTGATAAACCTCGTTGAAATACAGCATCCCTTGAAACTTATCACCAAAAGTGACCACAAAACCCAGTCGGTCCTTTTTTAGGATGAGCACCTCTACTCCATCCCCCTCATTTAAGCCATCGATTTCACGATTAAAATGTCGGTCTAATCGAGCGGAAGCAACCAGCCGTTCACTTATGCTATCTACATAAATAAGGACTCCAACATAGTCACCTACCTTAAGATCATCCCGCATTTCGCGCTTTGGTAAGAGGATTTGCTTGTCTAAGCCTAAATCCAAAAAGTATCCAAAAGGCGCTTCGTCCATCACTTCCAAGCAGGTGATTTCGCCTACTTCCGCTTTGGGTTTCTCCAAGGTAGCAATAAGGCGTTCTTCCGAATCACGATACACGAAAGCTTCGTACTCTTCGCCTGTTTTAGGTTGTTGAGGAAGCCTGCTATTGGGGAGCAACACTTCATTTCCATCGGCATCTGCGAGGTACATCCCCTGGGGTGCCATCCGTTGCGCAATTAGCTTATTTATCTTTCCTAATTCCATTATTGCATTACTTGGGTCATAACATGGTAACGCGGATCGTCGATGTTTTCCTCAATCACTGCCGCCAGTTTTGGGGAAGCTTTAATCATTAACTGCTGACATTCTTTACTCAAATGGCGAATGGTTACCGTTTTACCTATGGCCTGATACTTTTCTACTAAGGTAAATAAAGCCTCTAAGGCAGAGTGATCCGAAACCCGAGACTCCATAAAATCAATAACTACCTTATCGGGATCTCCCGCAGGATCAAATTTTGATTTAAAGGCACTAATGCTGCCAAAAAACAGCGGTCCCCAAATTTCGTACACTTTCGTGCCGTCATCTTCAATATGCTTGCGGGCGCGAATACGTTTGGCGTTTTCCCAAGAGAAGACCAAGGCACTTAAAATGATTCCAACTAATACTGCTACGGCTAAGTCGAAAAGCACCGTTAAAACCGAAACCGCAATAAGCACAATAGCATCACTAACAGGAATTTTTGGCAAGATGCGGAAGCTGCTCCAAGCAAAGGTTCCAATCACTACCATAAACATAACCCCAACCAAGGCGGCAATGGGAACCTGCTCAATTAGCGGTGCGGCGAAGAGAATAAAAATCAGTAAGGTTACCGATGCCACCACACCAGAGATGCGGGTTCTTCCTCCGCCTTTAATGTTGATAATAGATTGTCCGATCATTGCACAGCCCCCCATACCACCAAATAATCCAGTAACGATATTGGCGCCACCTTGAGCCAAACATTCTCTATTGGAGCTTCCTCGGGTCTCGGTAAGCTCATCTATTAAATTCAAGGTCATTAAAGATTCAATGAGTCCTATCGCCGCCAAAATCAAGGCATAAGGGAATATAAACTGCAAGGTTTCCCAATTTAGGGGCACTACATTAAAAATCTCAGTTTGAAAATCGGGTAAACTGCCTTGTAATCCATTTCCTCCGCTGTCGCGGATAAAGCTCCCTACCGTAGCCACATCAAATCCAGTTAATATTACCAAAGCGGAAACCGCTACGATGGCAATTAATCCGGCGGGGATCTTCTTATTTAATCGCGGTAAAAAATGCATCAAGGCCATAGTGAGCAGTACTAAGCCGACCATTAGGTAAAGGGCATAGCCTTCTAACCAGACCTTTTCTCCGGCTATTCGTTGGGTAAACATTCCTAGCTGACTGATAAAAATGACAATCGCCAGTCCATTCACAAAACCCATCATTACCGGATGGGGAATGAGTCGTACAAATTTCCCCAGCTTTAAGGCCCCGACCAGCATTTGGATAATTCCCATTAGAATCACCGTGGCAAATAAATAATACAGACCGGCATTTGTCCCTTCGGGCCCCATGGCATTGCCCTCGGCCACTAAATCTACCATTACCACCGCCAAAGCGCCGGTAGCACCCGAAATCATTCCAGGACGTCCACCAAAAATGGAAGTGATAAGGCCAATCATAAAAGCCGCATACAATCCTACCATGGGAGGCACCCCAGCCACAAAGGCAAAGGCCACCGCCTCCGGTACCAAGGCCAAGGCCACGGTTAATCCACTAAAAATATCGCTCTGTAAATTGGCTTTTTGTTTGGCTATAAATTCCCGCATAGAGTATTTCGCTTAAAGGGCGGCAAAAGTACAAGTAATAAAAGACTCCTAGCTTTAAAGACTTTAATCTTCCTTTAATTTTCGAGAAGCAAAAACTACCTTCGCTTGTCATGTCCGAAAACCGTCCCAAGGTTTATAGCCTCCTGGCCCTCAGTCAGTCCATAAAACGCCTCCTCGATGATCGAATTGGCCAGCAAAGCTTTTGGCTAAAAGCCGAAATAGCTCAGGTTAAGATGGCCGGCAGCGGGCATTGGTACCTCGAATTGGTTCAGGAGAAAGACGGTACACGCTTGGCCGCCATGCAAGCCGTTATCTGGAAATTGGACTTTGAACAGATTTCAGATCGTCATGGTGCCGAGGTAAAAGATTTATTAGCGGCCGGACAGGAATTAGTGCTGCGGGTGATGATTGATTACCACCCGCTGTACGGACTAAAACTCCTTATTAAGGACCTCGACCTCAGTTTCGTTTTAGGAGAATTAGAAAAACGTAAACGCGAAACTTTAGCGCGATTGCGCGAAGAGGGCTTACTGCAAACCCAAAAGAAACTAAGCGGTGCCATGGTCTACCAAAGGGTTGCTATCCTCAGCTCTGAGGGCGCTGCCGCTTACCAGGACTTTATTCAGCACCTCCGCGAAAATGAATTCGGTTATCGCTTACAGGCCGATTTATTTCCGGTTCCTGTGCAAGGACAAGCGGCGGCCGACCTGATCCGGAAAACGCTTCTGCAGATCCCAATCGAAAATTATGATTTAATTGCCATTATTCGCGGTGGTGGTTCGAGCCTCGATTTAGATGCTTTTAATGATGAGGCCCTTTGTCGGGCAGCGGCCAATTTTCCCCTACCCATCGAAACGGGCATTGGGCACGAAAGCGATTGGAGTATTCTCGATTTTGTAGCCTATAAAGCCCATAAAACGCCCACTGCCCTAGCCGACCATTTATTGGATAAGATGGCGGCCTTTGAAGCTTCCTTGCAGCAAATAGCCGAATCCTTGCAACATAAGAGTAAAGATATTATTCAACTGGAGCGGCAAATGATTTTAGCTTTTAGCGAAAAACTGAGCTTAATCCCTCTATCCCAAATTCGGGAACATCGCGGTAGAGTGCACAATAGTGCCGGTGTGCTCGTACGCCTTTCGGCAGATGGCTTAAGGACTAATGAACGTTTATTAGAGCGATTAGCCCTGCAATTTCAAGAGAAGCCACTTACCTTTATTAAAGCTAAGCAAGAACAGTTGGAAGGACTTCAACAGGATCTTAACCGTTATGGTCAGGCCCAGATGGAACGACTCCAAAAAGATTTAATCCACCTGCAAGATCGACTCGACTTGCTTAAACCGGAGCGCACTTTGGAAAGGGGCTATTCCATTACCCGCAAGGATGGAAAAAGTATTCGCTCCGTAACTGAAATTGAACTCGAACAAGAAATTGAAACCCAATTAAAGGATGGTCGATTACGATCGAGGGTTTTAAAAATTGATACGAAATGAACGACCAAGAGAAATTAAGCTATGAAGCTGCTTTTGAAGAATTACAAACTATTATGGCGGCCCTACAAAACGAAGAAATATCGGTAGATAGCCTTAGCGAAAAGGTAAAACGTGCTTCGGAGCTCCTAAAGCTTTGCCATGAAAAACTACGTGATACCGAGAAAGAAGTAGGAACCGTAATTAAAGATTTAGGACTGTAAATCAATGCGCCAAACCATCTGGCCAAAGCCTAAGCAATATTTACCTTTGCAGCCCAAAATAAACACATGGAAAGACCGGTAATTTATTATGTTTTTGATGTCCTCTGCTCTTGGTGTTATGGCTTTAGTGCGAACATGCATCAATTTTACGAGAGGCATAAGGAAGATATCGACTTTCGTGTAATGAGCGGGGGTATGGTTTTAGGCGAAAAAGAAGGTCCTATTGGCGACCTCTCCCAAGGTATTCGCGAGGCCTTCCCAAGAATCGAGGAAATGAGTGGACGTCCTTTTAGTAAGGAGTTTTACGCGCTTTTGGATAAAGGGGAAGCTCAGTTAAGTTCATTGCCTGGAGCTTTAGCCATGGCGGCCTTTAGAACCTACCAACCTGACAATGCCCTGGCCTTTGCCAAGCGTATGCAAGAAGCCTTTTATCAAGAAGGATTAGCTCCTGCTCAAGCGGCCACCTTTGGTCATTGTGCCGAAGACTTTGGGATGAATGCCAAGGACTTTATGAAATTGATGGTAGATAAGGACCGTTTGGATTTGGTGCGCAAAGAGTTTGAAGTTGTGAAACAATGGGGCATCAGCGGTTTTCCAACCCTTGTTTATCAGGAGAAGGATAAGGCCTATTTGTTGGCACGCGGCTATCAGAATTTAGAAGCGCTGGAGGAAAACCTAAAACGGGTTAAAGAAGCCATTTAGAGCTATCCCCTGCTCGAGCAGTTTCCATTCAAAGCGATGCAACCCTTTATAAATTTTGGGCTCTAATAGGTAATGAGGGCCCTTTCATCAATTTGTAAAATGATTAAATTCGTGGGTATGCCGAAACTGCTGATTACTATCTTTTGGCTTTCCGCTTTTTATATGCTCCCAAATCTTGGGCAAGCACAGGTAGTTCAAGAAATAAAGGATTGTGAGGATTGCATCTGGATTGCCACTGATGATTCCCTTTACCATTGGCAACCTGATGGGAAGTCCGTCTTTAATCCTCAAGGAAGCTTAGTCACCAATTATCAAAGCTTAGCTATCGCTCAAATAGCCGACGGTCCCAATGGGTATATAGAAACCTTTATTGTCCAAAACTTCCAAAGTCAGAAATATAATTTTTGGGATGGTCAAAATTGGCAGGAATACCCCATGGATAGTATTCCATATAGGGTTGTTGGCATGGGCGGTTATGGCCGAAACATCTATTTAAATGTGACCAAAACGATTGGCTTAGTTCATGTATATCATTACGATGGATTTAGACTTAAGAAAATCTTAGAATCCCCGAACTTTCAGGGGGCCGATGTAGCGGTCGACAGTTTAGGCCGAGCTTGTTTTCCTTCTGGAGAGCCCTATAAAAAGATAGATTCCTTCACCTTTATTGACAGCAGTGGAGCCGTGGTGGCTTCCTATCCATTAAAAGATAGTTTGGGCTCTTTAAACCTATATGGGATGACTTTTTACAATGATTCCTTATACCTAGGACTAGGTCCCACGGCGGATGTGCATCCCAGTTCAATTTTAGTGTTTAGCTTCAAAAATGATTCTTCCTATCTCGAAAAGGTGATTCCGCAAAAAATAGGTCAATACATGTATAGCGACCTTGGTAGTTATAAGCCCGGAGTTCCCGATCGCTACAAAACGCCCAAACCAGAACCGAAGCCCAATCCAGTAGGGATTGCCATTTTCCCCAATCCTACCACTGGTGTACTACGCATCACCACGCGTATTTCGGGACCAATTCATTTCGAGCTTTACGACTCACGCGCTCGTAAAGTAAGGGATGAATGGCTTAACAGTGGTGTGCTTATCGATATTGCCGATCTCGCCAAGGGGACCTACTCATATCGAGTGCAAGCCCAGGCAAAAATCATCAAAGGCCTTTTGGTTAAAATATGAAGTACCTGAAACTCATTTTAGTTCTTAGCTTCTTTATTGCTTGCCAGACTAATCATCCTTCGCCGGCGGATACGTCCCGAAAAATAGAAAAGCCGAGCCAAGAAAATTCATTAGAACCGACCATAGTGGAAGACGAGCGAGATCTTAAGGATGTGCCTCTAGACAGCCTTCGCGACCCTAATCATTATTACTACCTCAATGACCTGAGCTCAGATAGCTTAGGGAAGTTGATATTAAGTGGTGATTTAAAGCCTTTGGACAATAAGGTAACCTTTCGCCTTTTAGACACTTTAAAATATATTGAAGGGAATCAGCTCGACTTTTACCTCAGGGTTTTTGATCGAATTTTGGATCAAGCTGATGGAGCATTATCGGAAGTGATGGGGCGCTATTGCTTGGCGTTCATTTCTAATCAACCCGAGGTGTTCCGCTCCTATTTGTCCAATAAAGACAGTCTCGTCATTCGTAAATGGGCCGAGTTTAGCGTTTATGAGATGTATTTCCGCTTTCCAGAAGATAGTCTAATGCAACGATGTAGCGCGCTGAATCAAAGCCTAGCTAATCCTGATAGCCTTTTGGAGATAAAATACTTTCAAAAGATTTTGCGCTACGAAGCGCAGAACTTGCTTAAAAGTGGTTATTGATTTGGCCCGAAAATAAGCTCTCTAAACAAAGGCGCTTAGGCCTCTTCAAATGCTTCTCTTATCCAGGTTTTTAGTTCATCATCTACTTCTTCGAGGCCTTGCAAAATAACGCGATGACTGCACATGGTACCAAAAGGACCCGAATCGCCTAAACGCTCTCCATTGGGTCGATTGTTAAACTTAAAACCTAAGTCTAGTCGAGATTTGGTCGCAGGTTTTATTAAAATAAACTGCCGCTTACGAACAATACTCACACTGGTTTTTTTGGGCACAATATTCACCTCGGCACCTAGCGTTTTTACAAAATCAATTAGGGCCAAATAAATGGGATACAGGCTCTCCTTGCCCTTGTATTGCGCCTCCACCAAATCCTCGGCCGAACTGTCTTTTTGAAAGAAAAGCGCCACAATCGTATTCGCAAAACCATGACTAACTGCATGCTCAGCCTTTAAAAACTTAACCGCCTGTCCATGTTTCTCAAATCCCTGCTTGCTAAGAACCTTATGCCAATCTTCTAAAGACTTCCCCGTTTTTTCAGGCATATTGGCAATCATCGTTTTTAAGGCGCTATCCATACTTTAAGTTTTAAGGTTTGATTTACTTCGCTTGGAATTTAATTATTTTAGAGCAATGAGCCTAGGGTACCACCTAAGCCAAGATGATTCATAACCCTTGTCATGAAACAGCCGCAGCCCATGCATAAACTTGGTTTAGGTGAATTGAGAGAACATTTCATTTTAGGAAGCCTGCTGATGCTCTGCTTAGGCCTTCTAAATTCCTGTACTTCCGCTTCCAAGAGCTATTTCGATTTTGATGAGGTCATACATTACCATTATGAGCCAAGCGATACAGCCGTATTCACCTTATACCAACACTATAACTCGAGGAAGAATGATAGCCTAGCCAAGTTGGCTACTATTCTCCTTAAAGACGCTCCTTCTACCCTAAGCGCCTGGCAAAGTGGCTACAGGCCAAGTGATTATGGCTATAAAGCCATGAGACTGAGAAGCGAGCTATATCCTGAATTAAATGAGATTTTCGCCTATAGTCCTGAAAACGACAGTCTTTGGGCAGCGGCTTGCGAACCCATTTATCGCGACATTCTCATCTTTAAAAAAAGAGGTGAAATCAATGGTTTGGCAAAGCTTTGCTTTCAATGCAACGAACACTTCTTCTTAGGAAATCAGCAGCGTACCGAAAATTTCGGAAGGTCCTCAAATATGAGAAGATTGAAAAGGATCCTTGGGTATTGAGGCGTATACTATTCCCCTCCTACCTCAAAAAAAGCTTGCATAGGCTTGAAGTAGAAATCTTGCCATCCTTGTAAATACTGCGCTCGACTCCCAGCCGGTAGCTCTTTATGCAACAAGTGAAGCTCGGTGCCAGCAGGAACAGGCTTAAAGCTCAACTCTAAGAATGAATCGGGTTCTCCTTGTTTAAAATCGGAGGTACGCCAAGATTGCACAATCTTTTTATGCGGGAGCAATTCGAGATTGCGTCCATGAATGTAATTATCCCAGGCACTAAAGGCTGCACCTTGGGTATTGCTTACGGAGGCTAGTGCACCAGTCATGGCAGAATGTAAATCACTGTCGAGCCAAGCCTCGTATAGACTCTTCACGCTGACAGGCAAAATGATTTTTAGATCAATTTCCTCTTTCATCCCAATTAAATCACAGCTGAAGATACTAATAATCAAGGACTAAGACCTATTTCCAAATGCATTTTTTTAATTCTTAAAGAATCGAGATGCCCCATCCAATTTCGGTTTTCGGAAATTAAATGAAGGTGTAAGAAGGAATCATGATGGGTAAAAACGCCCTGATCTTGGGTGCTAAAAAAGCCAAGGATTTCTGCATTCTGCTCATGCAGATGGTAAGTCCTTTGTCCAGCGTGTGCTTGTTCTGGTGATCGCACTACGGCGCCATTTGGCAAGTTTTGCAAATGAATTTCGGCATAAGCAATACTTCCCCTCAGCCGAAAGGCAAAACGAGCGCTTGAGTCGAAGCGCGCCAGTAAAAACTGTTCAAGGTCTTTAATGCCAAGCACAGAGTCGGATAGTTCAATTGCCTTCCAAGTTGCTACCCGACTGCCAACGAAAAATGGCGCTCCACTTTCCGGGGCTATTTCCACCTTCATACTATCCGCGCTTAGGAAGGTGGATTTGTACAGCGTATCGTTTAGGATCAAAAGCTCTCCTTGCAAACCCTCCAAAGGGCCTAGTCCATAGTAATGCTCCTTTTTGTTTAGCACAGTGTCGAAACGAATGGCGGCAGCCAACTCTCCCTGCCACATAACGCGCCGCATGGCTTTTGTGCGCTCTATTGAGCTGAAGGTCAGGCTTTCCGTTTTACTCGAAACAGGCTCTGTCGAGGTCTGCTGTGCTCCCTTATTAGGGGTGCAGGCTCCCAAAAAAATAGACATTAAAAGAAAAACAAGTAACCTCATAGATCAATATTTAATTGCCGATTTTCCTTAGCCGCTTGCTGATCGAGATTACTTCCCACGGCAATTCCTACCGCGAGGCCAATCGGTAAACCAATTCCAATAAAGCTCATGTTTTGCAAGGAAGATGAAAGGGCGATACCGATGGGGATTCCGAAGACGGTCATCCCCAAAGCCAACCATCGCGTACGGTGATGATTCTTAGCCACTAAATTCATTTCCTTTTCCAGCTGTTTTAATAGATAATGATACGATTTTTGCGCCGCTTTAACCTGTTCCTTTTCCGATGGGAAATGGTCGTTTAAGCTGTTTATTATTCCATTAAGCTCTGTCCGAAGACTTTCGGTTAGATCTCGGTTTTCGATTTCGGCCAGCAAGGCTTCCAGTTTTAGCCAAACTTTGGCTTCTTTGGACTTCTTAAAATCTTGGGATGATTTAGCAAGTTTCATACTGCAAGTTACGAAAGGCTTGGTCCTGCAACACTAGGCAAGAGCTAATTTGAGGAAGCAGACTCTTGCCTTAGTTTATCGGCGTAATTGGAGTAACGATACCAATACACCTGAACTAAGCGTAAAAAATCTCGCGGTGCTGGAATGGCATAAGTTCCCAGTTTAATATTGACTTTCGACCTTTTACCAGATTGATAAAAATGAATTTCTATTTCGGGGTTTTGAAAGTGGAATTGGATCTCTACCACTTCCGACCAGGGGATATAAATCTTGTGAGGAAGTAATAAATCGAAGCCATTTTCACTGAGGCCTAAGACCGCTTGGCGCGAGAAGGCATATTTATAAAAAGCCGGTTTATTGCCGAGGATCAGGATAACAAGTAAAATGAGGGGACCTAAAAACCATTGTTCTTGAAAGCACATGTAGATACCAAAAACACCAAAAAGAAGACGCAGGCTGAGTTCCAAAATGGCATCCCCCTTTTTAATTCGATATTCTATTCGCCAAGGAAACTCAAGGTTTAACTTGTCGAGCTCCATAATCTCAAAATGTTGTAAAAGCTCCTCTATTTCCGATAGGACCTCATGCTCCCCAGCGGTTCTTCTCTCCAAATCATCCCAAGCTGAGCCATCTTCATGCAATAAATAGCTGCGTTTTGCCCAATCTTTTAGCAGTAACCAATCGTCTTGCTTTACCATAGAAAAGGCCTTTAAACGCCAGCGGGTAATCATAAACTGCCAATAGCGAAGAGAAATTACAAAACCAATACCCAGCTGCAGTAGTACCAAAAGTAACTTCCAATACCAAGCTAGCTGTAGTTCGATTATAAAGGGGATTCCTCCAAAGTGAAAGAGGAGAATGGGGATATTAATTATTATCTGCCCAAGCACAATGGCATGTAAAACTTTGGTACGGAATAATCTTTTCAAGATTTGGAACATCTCTGCTGAGGGGTAGCCTTCAATTAGCACAGCAAAGAAAATCTCTTTCGGACAGCAATCTTAGTCGAATACCAAATTCTTTCGAAGGCCAACCGAATTCTAAAAAAGTAAAACCACTTTCTAAACTGTCTGAAATCACAGGGGTAGGATTAGTTGTTTTGGACTGTAAATCAACCCACTATGAATAAGTTTAGTATCCTAAAACTGCTGATTCTTATAAACGTAAGCATTCTTTGGGGCCAACATAATGCCCTTGAAACCTTCACTACGGCCAATGGCCTCGGCAATAATGGATGTAGCGATATATTGATGGAGTCTGATGGCACTTTATGGGTAGGCCACCAGTTTTTTAGTAGTCCAAGTTTAAATGGTAAGCCCATAAGTCGGCGCTTGCCCAATGGAAACTGGGATTATCCTTTTACAAATACGGGACTTCCGGTAATAACCGTGGGGGGCTCTGCTTACCAATGGAGCTCTTTTAGCGTTAATAAAATTTATCAGACCAGTAGTGGCAGTATCTGGTTTCTACCGAAAGCGGGAAATACTTCTGACATGAATAATGCCCCGCCGCTGCTGATCTATCATAATGGTGTTTTTAGTGCCCGGCATATCTCGTTAAACAACTTTCCAAATAAAGGTGCGGTTCATACTATGGTAGAAGACGGCTATGGTCATATTTGGTTTGGTTGTGAGGAAGGACTAATTAAACTCGATGCCAACAATGGTCAGTTTAGCACTTTTAATCCTCCGGTGGTAAATTTTGGCGCGCATGGTAATCCGCACACAAGTAAAAGAGTATTTGAGCTTGACTATGATGCCAATAATCGAATTCTTTTGCTTACCGGGCATATCACTAACCTCACAAATGATAGGTCCCTCTTACGCGTGTACACCCCACTAACCAATGTTTGGGAGTATTGGTCTCATTTGGATGCCCCTTGGTACAATGCCACTCAAGCTTACTATGCTCCTGCAAATATTCGCGCTTTAAGAGATGGTCAAAACCGAGTTTATGTGAGTTCTGATGGAGGTGGTTTGTATTATATTGATAACAGTAATTGGTCCTTGCATCAACTCCATCAGATTGCCGATTTTGTGCGTGGTTGGTCCCACCCAGGCTACACCTTCGACCATATCTACACCAACTTGCCGGATTTTACCCGTAAGCTTTATCTCGATCCGGATACAGCTTTATGGACTTTAGGGATAAACGGAGCTGAGGTAAACGCTTATAAAGCGATGTATCAGGTACCAACCACCTATAATGGGGACCCCGCCACATACCATTTATTTGGATTTAAGCAATCCGCCATACAGTACAATAATAATGGTACCCTCGCTCCATCGCGTTACCAGGCAATGACCTTCTACGAAAATGAAATCTGGATTAGTTGTGAGCACGGTATAGAACGCTGGTACTATGATTCCCTAAATCCGGTCGGTTCCTATATCGGAATTGAAGGTTTGGGAAATAAGAAGTATGGCGCTGTGGGCTTTAATACCCAGACCAATAATGCTTTAGAACCTCAGAACAGGGGTCATGTAGTACCGGGAAACTGGCCAATTATTTCTATAGATACGGCCTACTATTATTTAGCTAGTAGTGATTATGAGAACCTTAAACCCAATGTTAATGCGGGTATCAAGGGAACTGGTGCTTATCAAGGATTTTCCGCAACTGCCGCTGCCCTTAGCGCCGCTGGATTAAGCTTTGAGGATATAGAACTTCGCTTTGGAGCCATTGGTCTAGAAGATGATGTTCGGGACGAAAATTGGTCTTATCAGAATGAAAAGGAAGTTCGTCATTACGAAGAGTGGTTTACGGTTCGACCTAATGATGTGCGAGCTGAATCTTTTTATGAAATTCTAATAAACAACCAGGTGATTTTTAAAGGTCGTATGCCCGATTTCGACCTCCACATTGCCTACAATAGGTATGGATATTTATTTGATAGCATTGGTGGTTTTAGCGACCCTTGTCCTCTTATCCCGTATCCAAATATCACAGACCCAAGCGCCTTAAGCATTAAGGATTCCCTCCTTGCAGATATTGATGGTAAATCGATACGTTTTGTTTTTCGCACCATCCAAACGGCACTCGACGAAAGTATTCGAACTGCCGATCGTCGTGGAGGTCTCTATCAAATCTTTGATGCCTACTTAAGCAAAGTTGATACTGTAGTGGAAGAGGCTCCTTTACCCATGTGCGGAAATTACACCATCGGTCAAAGTATAAATGCCGATTACGGCAGCTTTGAGGCGGCGGTGCGTGATATTCATCGCAGGGGAATAGTTTGCGATGTGAACTTTTATGTGGGTAAGGGTAGCTATGTTGAGCAACTGGAATTTGGCACTTACGAAGGAATGAATCAATTCCAAGTGAGCTTTTTGGGTAATGGCTCAGGAGCTGAACTTAGCTATTCGCCTTCCCATGCCGACTCTAATTATGTACTCCACATTAGCAGTACTGCAAACTTGCGCTTTGTAGACCTAGAGTTTACTAATACTCAAGCGAATTACGGTCGTGTTTTTTGGATGGATGGAAGTTGTCCGCGCTTCGAGCTCGACTCCTGTCAAGTCTCCGGTCTCAGCAATGCACCGAATAACACTAATGCCATTAAGGCACGCTACGCTCTTCTTACCTGTAACGATTGTGATGATGCTAAAATTCGCCACAACAGATTTACGAATGGAAGCCATGGCATAGACGCAGCAGGTAGCAGGATTAAAGTTGCTTTTAATGAATTTGAGGGTCAAACCGGGACAGCCATAGATCTTAATAATGGTTCCGAAATACAGGTGCTCAATAATCTTATTTTAGGACCCGCAGGAGGTAATTTTAATGGAATAGTTAGCTCAGGGTATCCTTTCACCATTGCGAACAATCAAATTATTAATAGCACGGCGAACTGCATCAATGCCATCTATAGCGCCAGTTTTAGTGCAGGAAACAGCAACCAACCAGCTAAAATTTGGAACAATGAAGTTTCGGTTAATTCATCCTTCGGCTATGGCGCCGGAATATCAGTAAGCTGCGGATTTGTAAGCCTTTACTACAACAGCATCAATGTTTTAGGAAACAACAGCAACTTTGTAGGTCTGCAAAACTTTTACGCTCCCAATACTTGGCAGGCTCGAAATAATATCATCGTTAATCCCAATGGAGTATGTTTCTATACCAGCCGTGCGGATGTGAATCAAAGTTTTGCCGATTCCGATTACAATCTTTTTTACTCCTCCTCAGCAAGTCCTTTTCAAACCCAGAGTGGGTTTAATGCCGCGGTGAATATTGCTGATTTAGCAGCCTTTCAAACGGCTAGTAGTAAAGATGCCAATTCACTATTCCTTGACCCACAATTTATTGGGAATGATCATCTCTTGCCGATGAATCCTGCCGCCAATGGTCAAGGTATAGGCCTTGCCAACATCCAAGATCGACTGGGAAGAGACCGCCCCCCATTAAATCCGGACCAGGGCTGCTATGAGTTTGATGGAGTGGCTTGGACTGGTGCGGCCGGCAGCCAATGGAATAACCCGCTTAATTGGAGTGATACCAAAGTGCCCACACGCAGCAGTAAGGTATTTGTTTCTCCTCAAAACAACCATCCTATTATTGACGCGAGTGTGGAGGTCCAAGACTTTGTATTGCACCGCGATGCACAGATGCGCATACGGGCCAATGCTGGTTTAAGGGTAGATTCACTACTCGAGAACTCAGGAAGCATTATCCTCGAAGCCGATACCAATGGCAGCTACGCCCGTTTAATCCAAGGCGAAATTACCGGAGGAGGTATAATCAGGCAAGAAGGGGTTTTACGTGCGGCAGATACTAGCATTCGTTGGTTTCATTTAGGAGTTCCTGTTCGCACTAAAGTTCGCGATCTAGCCAATCCGCAAACCTTTATCAATGCAGGCGCTAATGGCGGAAGCATCTACTTTTGGAATGCGAGCTCCGGTCAATGGGAATGTCCAAGTGATACCGCTTCCTTTTTAGAGCCCGGTATTGGCTATGCGGTAGCGGCCGGTGAAAATGCCTTTGGGAATTTCTTGGTCGATGATTTCCCTGCCACCATTGATGTGAGTGGTGATTTGAGAGCAGCCGATAGTCTGTTCCATTTAAACCTTTCCTACACCAGTCAGCCCCAGTTTAACACCTATGTTTCGCAAATCAATGACGGTTGGAACTTCCTTGCTAACCCCTACCATGCCGTTTACGATATGCAAGGGCAAAGTATTCCGGGTAGCTATAAAACCGTGTACGTTTGGAATGGCACTACTTATAAGCAATACAATACCCAACTTGATATTGGCGATCTCGAAGCGCGTTATTTGGCACCGCTTCAAGGCTTTTTTATTCGCACCGATTCTGCGCAATCTTTAAATGGCTTCAGCTTCGACCCTAATCAACGCAGTTTAAGTCATCAACAAGTGGTACAGAAAAAAGGTAAGCAACAATTTAGCTTGAGCGTAGTAAGTGAAAAAGGTTCCCAAAAAGATGCCTTACATATACTAGTAGACTCTCGCGCCCAAATTCAATTTGAAGAAGAATGGGATGCTGCTAAACTTAAGAATGCAGCCGAACATTTAAATTTCTACAGTCTCGCCATAGATAAGCCTGTAGCCATTAACAGTCTTCCTGAAAGTGCTTTAAGTCAGGGTCTTAAAATTGGATTTGAAGCTTCAAAAACGGGCTTCTATTCTATCCGCCTTTCGGCAGATGCGACCCAAGCTTATACCTGCTTATTAGAGGATAAACTCCTCGATCAATTTCATTTACTCGATAAAGGAGTCTACCGTTTCCATCACCAAGTCAGCAACCTGCCAGAGCGATTTGTCCTATTTGCCCTTCCTCAAAGAATAGGATTGAAAGACAATCTAAATGGCACTAGCTACTGGTTTATAGATGATGATGCTATTGTGATTAAAGACCTATCCGAAGCTTATAGCATTTGGAATCTATTTAGCCTGGATGGAAAATTGATTCGTAGCGGAAAGAAAGCCCAAGGAACGACAGAGCTTGAAATAAACTCATCCGCTCTAACCACAGGAGTATATCTCCTTCAATTCCCTGACCAAGGACTCCGCTTCAAAATTGTACAACCTTAAAAGCATTAGCCATGAAAAGAGGTATCCTAATTATTGGTTTTATCCTTTGCTGGGCAATCGACTTGAAAGCTCAACCCAACGTACCGGATAATCCAAACCTTACGCCTTTAGATGGCGGAGCGAGCCTTCTTATCGCTTCCGGTCTTGCCCTTGGTGCGGCCCAGTATCGAAAACAGAAAATAGATAAAGTTTAATAACAGATTTGCTATAGAAAGAGGATTGTGGCGTGAAATTCCAATACTTCCTTCCCTATCAGGAAAAGTAGCGCAGCAATTCCTCTTTTTTTCTTCGAGAAACCCCGATTAAAGTTCCATCCTGCATTTGAACATAGCCGCCGTCTTGTTTTAAGTACTGACTAACCGCATCCATATTGATTAGGTAGGATTGGTGCACCCGAAAAAAACCCTGCTCCGTCAACAGCTCTTCATACTCCTTGAGTGTTTTACTCACCAAAATTTTTCGGCCATCGGTTAAGTTGAATTCGGTATAATTATTCTGCGCTTGACAGAAAATAATTTCTTCCGGTTTTACCAGTTGTATTCCATGGGCATCGTGCAAGGCCAGTCGAGCGATACCCTTTTTGTTTTGCAATAAGGCTTGGATTTTTGATTCTAAAATCGAGGACTCTTGATTATCTCCCAAGCGGGAAATGCTGGCCTCAAGCTGATCGGGACTAATGGGTTTAGTTAGGTAATCTAAAGCAGCGTATCGAAAAGCCTTTAGTGCATATTGATCGTAAGCGGTCACAAATATCAGTTTGAATTTCCTAAAGCTTAATCCTTCCAATACATCAAAGCCTGTTCCTTGTTGTAATTGAATATCAAGGAAAACCAATTCGGGTTTATGGTCATCAATGAGAGCGATAGCCGATTTCACATCTGCGGCCTCGGCTATTACCTGAACGGGCGCTTCGAGTAGTTCCAACATCTTCAGAAGTCCCTGACGTCCCTTCTTTTCATCATCCACAATTATGGCTCGCCACATCGCTTATTGTTTTGGTATATTAAGTTTTACTTGAGTACCAGACTGATGTTCACGGTTCCTAATGGTAAAGGTATAAACCCCCTTGCTTTCTGCACTTAGCAATTCCAAACGCTTTTTAATTAACTGTAGCGCCATAGAAGATTGGCCTTCTTTATTCTTGATGGGTGAGGGATAATATCCCCGTCCATTGTCCAGTATTTCTATCTGAATACTTTCCTCGCTTTCAGTAAAACAGAGCTCAATTAAACCATTGTCATTAATATCCCTTAAACCGTGAACGATGGCGTTTTCTACAAAGGGCTGCAAAATCATACTGGGTATATAAAACTCGCGCATAGCTGGAGGTAAGTCAAGTTTCCAAGTAAACTTATCTTCAAAACGCAGTTTTTCTAGGCTAAGGTAGTCCTGAAGAATAGTCACTTCCTGCTCAAGAGAAATAAATTCTTTTTGGCTTAACTCCAGCGTTGCTCGCATCAAGCGAGCGAATTTCCCCAAGTAGCGGCTCGATTCAAGAGGATTGTTTTCTAAAACATAACTCTGAATGGAGTTTAGGGTATTAAAAAAGAAGTGAGGATTAATTTGACTGCGGAACAATTGGATTTGTAACTGCTGCTTTTCAATCTTTAAGGTTTGTTCATCTAGGTCTCTTTTCAAATCTAACTGAAGACGCTTTAAGGCTTGGTTGCGCATCTGAAGGCTAAAAAGTAAAATAGTAAGGACCAGCACTCCAAGCCCTGCCGCTAAATAATAAGCTAGGCGTTTAGCTTTGGTTTCGGCTTGCTCCGCCTTTAATTGAGCAATAATCGCTTCATCATTTAAGCGTCGAATCTCACTTTCCTTTTCTCTAAGCTGATATTTACTTTCTATTTCGAAAACAGCTTTTTGCACTGCTACACCTTGTAGAGAATCCTTTAGAATAGCTATTTTTTCTTGCGCCTCAATCGCTTTTTTAAATTGACCTTCCTTCTTGTATAAATTAAAGAGTCCCGCATAAATACTCATCTCGATATCAGGTGCTGATACATTTTTAAGCGCATCTTGGTAATACTTTAAAGCGAGCAACGGATTTCGTTTTTCCTCAAACTGAGCCATCTCCAAAAATGCAGCCGTTAGGCCCCCAAAATATTTGGTCTGTTCAAAACGCTGAATTGCCTGTTTTAAATGATACGATGCTTTGTTATTCTCCCCTAAAGCTGCGAGAACTCTACCCTTCCCTAAATGATACTCGCCCAAACTTCTGAGGTCGTCTAAATAGGTGTTCAAACGCCTCATACCCTCCAAATGGAGCAGGGCTTTGGAGTAATCCTCTTGCTTATAAAAATGGAAATATGCTAGTAAATGAAGGCGTCTTAAGCCTTCTGCATAGCTTATGGAATCAACCTTGTACTCAAAGCTCTCCTTCAGCAGTTCTGCAATTTTATCCTTAGCCTCTAGTACTTGATACGCCTCTATTAAATTACCATAGCCACTTAAAACCCTTTGGGTGTCCCCTAAAGCTTTGCGTTGTTCAAGGGTTTCCTTTAAATATGCAATCGACTCAGAGATACGTCCCATTTCGATAAGTGCCACCCCGATATTATTGTTTAAAGAAAGGACTCGGCTCGAATCACCATCAGCCTCAGCTAAAACCAAAGCATTCGAATAAGCAGTAAAAGCCGAATCGAAATGTCCGCTTAGGTAGTAGTAATTTCCTAAACTATGCTGGTACTCCTTATGCTCTGCAAGTTCACCTCCCTGGTTTAGGCTGTCGATAATCGATTTGGCCAAACTCGGATCTGTAAAAATCAGATCATCTAAATTGTTCAGCAAAGAATCAAGTCTTGGCTCAGATTGCGCCCAAATTGAAGCATTTCCGAAACTTAAAAACACAAACAAAAAAATCGAAACCTTTAACCTTGCAGTTGTTGACAGATAAGACATGACCTTTTAGCAAATTAAAAGTGTTTCCCCTCCGAGGCCAAAGCAAGTTTAATATGCGCCAAATGATGCTCACAATGCCAAGCATACATGGCAATAGTTCCTTCTAAATTAAGCATTTGTGCATGTTCAGGATGTTTGTAACGACGCGCTAAAGCGGTGGCATCCAAAGATTCGATGAGTTGGACCCATCTTTTATGAAGGGATTCTAAAAACTGTAGGCTATTGCTTAAATCCTTTTCCTGGTAATCTGCATCGGCCGCCCAGCCCTCTTGCTTATAAGCCTTGATTAAGGGCTCCTCTTCACTTAATGCCCATTTGAAGCGCACCAAGGCATTAAGGTGACTATCTGCACAATGATGGACCAATTGCCGGGTATTCCAGCCCTTCGGTCGATAAGGCCATTCTCTTTCTTGAGCATTGGTATCCGCTAACAACTGTTCCAATCGCCGCGAGAAACTGGCAATACTTCGAATAGCCGCTAAGCGCTCTTCCTCGGTTAAGGTTGACTTCCAACTAAAAGTTCCTATCGGATATTTAAGGCTAAATAGCTTAGAATCTTCCATTTCGTTCTTTCAATTTCAATTTAGCCCTACTGCACTATTACTGACCTAACTAGACTTTGGTCGGCATTGTAAAGCTGAATGTGATACAGTCCCCGCGGGTAGCTCTCCAGGTTTAAGCTGGTTTCCCTTCCGTAGAGTGCGTGCATTAATAAAACTCTTCCCTGGCTATCCCTTAATATTAGCTGGGCTTTGGGCATGGTTGGATGGTGAAGATGCAGCTTATCCTTAACCGGATTGGGATAAAGGCTTAATTCCCTTCCTTGCTCCTCTTCGATACTAATTCCAGTGAGGCTATAACAAGTAGAAGTATCAATACAAGACCGATAGTTTACAATAACCGCATAAGACCCTTGAGGATTTGGTGGGGTAAATAATTGGCCATTAGCGCCATTAATTGCCTGCAAACCGGCATTACAATCCAGCCACTGATACATGGCTCCGGCCTGCTGTGCGACTAAGATGTTGCTGTTCGCGGTAACACCATTATTCACACTATTAACGGTTAAATTGGTTTCGATAATAGAGTCGCAACCTTCACTATTCTGCAATGTATCGAGGTAAATCCCCGTACTATCGTACCACTGTCCACCCGGACCAAGGTAATTCGTACAAGTACTATCTATTATCTGCACAAAATCGGAAGCAGGGTTAATACTAGAGCCATTTACCCAATTGGAAGCGGAACCGCTTAATCCAAAGTTACTTAAGGTTCCGTTATTAGCATTCGCCGACAAATCTACGGCGGTGGTTTGCCCAGCATTATTTCCTCCTGCAATCCCCTCATTAAGTTGATAATAAGCCACGAGCCCTGCCGGGGCTGTGCAAAACTCGGTGTTCATACTGGCATTAATTTCGGCCCTGCTGCGCACCACATTCCATACCCGAGCCTCATCAATACTGCCCATAAAGCCTCTATCGGGGGTATTACTCCAATTGCCAATGGTGAGGTTTTGCAAACTACTGCTAAAGCTGATGCTCACATTACTAGAGTCTACCAATTGACCATTTACATATAATCGAATTTTACTGCCATCATAAGTACCTGCCACGTGCTGCCAGGTATTGAGGCTTAAGGTATTGGAAGCTGTTGTATGCTCATGCCAGGAACCATTACCTAAATTAAAATTCAACTTACCATTATCACCACAGCGGAGCATATAGCCATAATCGGGTGCATTATTCTCCTTATTGATGATGTTCCCTTGCCACACTTGTGAAGTCCAGGCGGTTGGATAAATCCATGCTTCCAGGGTGATTGCCGAACCTGAAAGCTGTACACTGGCATCGTTGCCGCAATTAAGTCGATCGTTTACTCCGTCAAAGTTGAGCGCATTTTGAGCACTCGAACCAACGGTGGTAAACAATAGGAATACGCTGAGGCTCAGTTTAAAGTCCATGATTTAAAATTAGGTGGCTTTGAAGGTAACTAAAGTGTGGAAGTTTCCAAGTTAAAAAGGTTCCGCGGCAGAATAAAAAAAAACCGCTTCCTTTCAGAAGCGGCTAGTAATAAAGCTAAGCTTAGCTTACATTCCAATAGTCTCAGGTACTTGAGCATCACTCTTTTCCATAATGGAATCGGGTCGGGTAGTTACCAAATCCATTTCATCCACTAGGTAGGAGGCTCCACCAAACTTATCAATAATGAAAAGCACGTAGCGAAGGTCCACCATTACATTTCGACAAATGGAGGGGTCGAAGTACATATCACTCATTACCCCATCCCAAGCGCGATCAAAATTGAGTCCAATCAACTCTCCCTTGGCGTTTAATACTGGAGAGCCACTATTTCCTCCGGTTGTATGATTGGTCGCTACAAAGCAAACCGGTAGCTTACCATCCTGACCATATGGTCCATAGTCCTTTCTTTCGTAGAGGTCAATTAACTTTTGCGGTAAATCAAATTCATAATCACCGGGTACATATTTTTCCATCACCCCTTCCAAATAGGTTTGGGACTCATATTTTACGGCATCTCGAGCCTGATAAGAAGCTACCCTCCCGTAAGCTACACGCAAGGTGCTATTCGCATCAGGATAAAAAGGCTTCTTAGGAAAAGCACGCTGTAAAGCATTTACATAACGGGCCTGTAGCGCATCAATCTCTAAATTATAATCACGGTAACGCGCGTTTAGCACGGTGAGGAAATGCGTATACATTTCCAAAGAGAGTTCGTACATATCATCATCCGCTATTTTCTTAGCCATTCGCTCGGGATCATCCAATAGATCCTCGATAAAGTCTTCCTCGAAATAGGGCGCTTCATCGAACAATTCGCGAATTTCCTTGATTTGCTTCTCGTGCTTTAAAGCTTGTAATTCGGAAACCTCCTCTCCTACTTCGGTTTTAATCATCTCCAAATAAATGGGTAAGATGTTTACCGCAACACGCCAATCTAAATCAAAATCGTAATCTGCTTTAAAGCCTTTCAAACGTTTAGCGAGTCGCTCTGCTTCTTCTTTTAATGCCGCCTCATCCTCCGCTTCGGCTAATTCTAGGAGCTTGGAATAACCTAAAACATGTCGAAAGGCCTCAATACCTAAATATCCCACTTCGATGTAAGCATAACGCTCTAAAGCGATGGGCTTTCTTTTATTGTATAAATCCGTGAGTTCCGAAACGAGGTTTTGATCCTTTTGCAATTCCGGGATAGCCTTGCAGGTTTGAACGAACAGTTTCTCTTCGGCTTTTAAGACCTCCAAGGCATTGGTTCTTTCCACACCGAGAATTTCTCCTTTCCAGCGCTTCCAACTATTGCTCACACGAGCAAACTTGCTTACATAACTAAGCTGTGTACTGGAATCGCGACGCATTTTATTATCCCAAATGGCCAAGATCCTATCGCGAACTGAAATTCGGAAGGGATTAATATCATTCACAATATTGGCTACCTCGGCCGAAGGTAGATACTGCTGGGTACTACCCGGAAAACCATAAACCATGGTGAAATCCCCTTCCTCAATACCGCCAATATTAATCTTCAAGTGTTTTGCGGGCTGGTAGGGCTGATTTTCGGCACTGTAATCCGCCGGTTTATTATCGGCATTAGCATACACCCGGAAAAGGGAAAAGTCTCCGGTATGTCGAGGCCACATCCAGTTATCGGTATCTGCTCCATATTTGCCAATGCTCTTGGGGGGAGCGCCAACCAAACGAACATCGTTAAAAATCTTTTTGCTGATTAAGAGATATTGGTTGCCATAGAAAAAGTCCTTTAACTCAAAGTCAAGTTCGGGATAAGCCTCGCGCATTTTAGCCAACAACATCCCGCCATTGCTTCGAATAATGGAATCACGCTTTTCCGCTGGCATTTCAGCGGTGGTCCCCATTAATACATCATTGGTCACATCCCGAATTTCTTGAATGATGGCCGCATATAAATTCTGATTGGGTAATTCCTCCGCCATTGACTGGGCCCAAAAACCATCTACTACATAATTATTTTCATCGGTAGAATGACTTTGAATTTGACCCAACCCACAGTGATGGTTAGTCAACAATAAACCCTTATCGGAGATTAATTCGCCCGTACATCCTCCATTAAAATGAACGATGGCATCTTTTAGGGAAGATTGGTTCACCGAGTAGATTTCCTCAGCAGAAATCTGCAAGCCCATCCTTTGCATTTCGGAATAGTTTAACTGGGCAATAAGATGCGGTAGCCACATCCCCTCCTTGGCCGATATGCTCAAGCTTACTAATAAGCCTAGGGCTAAAAAAAGAACTCTTTTCATGAATGGATTGATTTTGCACAAAACTAAGAAGCAAGGAATAAAAAAAGGCCGTCCCTTAGGAACGGCCTTTAAATTCTTTCTACAATTTTCGGTTAGAAAATCTTATGACGCTGATCTACAATATCTGCAGCAGCTTTAAGCGATTCCAATACCTGAGCCGAAGCAGCATTTGACATTCCTGTTTCCACGCGTATTTGCTCCGATTGGTAGCTGTTTAACTCTTCAGCTGGATTGCGGCTCGCAATGTAAATCACATACACCCCGCGATCGCCTTCAATAACCTCCGACATTTCGCCAATGGCTAATCCTGATGCCATGCCAATCACCTTAGGCTCTGAACCATATCCGGTTAAATTGGAGGTGCCAAAGTTTACACTCTGACTTTGAACTTCTTTACTGAATGCTACGGCTAGGGCTTTGATATCAATCTCGGCACCCATTCTTGCTTCAAGATCTTCAGCTAACTGGGCGGCTTTCTTTTCGTTAATAACAGCCGTACGCACTTGATCCTCAACTAGGTTTAAGGGTAAGAAACCTTCGGGACGAATTTCAACCAATTGGGTAACAATGAAACTGGCATTATCCTGATTGAAAAGTTGAATTGCACCAAGTTCGGTTTCCTCATTGTGAATCCAACGTACCATTTCACGATTGTTACCTACACCCAAAATGCTTTCTTGCATGGGCTCAATATTTGAAGCCGGACGGGAAACATAACCCATCTCTTCTGCTGCGGCACCAAAGTCAGCCATTTCACTCGCCTTAGCGGCAAATTCATCTGCCTTCTTATAGATGCTATCCATAGTGCGGTCTGAGGCCTCAATTTCACGCACAATATCGACCAATTTAATGGCCTTATTCGCTCCCTTCTGATCTTGAATGTGAATGATGTGAAAGCCAAACTGGCTAAATACCAAACCAATGTCACCGGTCTCATTGTAAAAACAATAATCATTAAAGCTCGGTACCATTGCACCAGGCTTAAACCATCCAAGCACACCACCTTTGGCGCCAGAACCTGGATCATCGCTGTACTGCTTGGCTAAGGCACCAAACTGAGTCGAATCTTCTTGTACTAAAGCCAAAAGACTATCCGCCAAGTTTTTAGCGTCCATGGGTTGGCGAGTAGATTGTGATTGTCCTTGATTGGCTCCTTGGAAGCTCAATAAGATGTGACGCGCCTGAACGCTATCAGGCTTATCGGTAATCTCGCTAATCTTAGAAAGTACGAAGGTTCCATTTTGCTCGTAAGGTCCGTAAACAAAGCCTTCTTCGGCAGCAAACAGGATACTATCCATTGGAGCCGTAAACTGGTCCTTGGTTTTAAAAGTAGGATTCACCTGACGATCAGAACGCCCTACAGCATAGGTAGAATCGTCTTCAGCATTTTGGAAGCTAGGCAAGGTATCAACCCGACCACGACTGTTAATCACCTCAGGTGCTAAGTAGGTTTCCAATTCCTTTTTTAGAGCCGCACGATCGCTCTCTGAGGCTTGAACGTTAAAAGTTACGAAAGCTATTTCGCGAGTATTGTCCGATTTAAACTCTTCCTTATGATCGTTGTAGTACGACTTCATTTCAGATTCAGACACCTCGATGGTGGAATCGGCGATGCTGCTGTATTCCAAACCGAAATATTGCAGACTAGTAGACTCATTACGACGGGTGTAATCGATTTGCGCTAAGGCCTTTGGCATATAAATACCTTTGCGCACAGCGTACAAATATTTGTCACGCTCTGCCTGCTCACGCGTACCATCCTCGAAGCTCAACCACTGGTTGTATGCATTTGCCGATTGTGGATCAGTACCGGCATTGTCGCGAATGTTGGTGATGTAGTTTTTTAAGGCTGCAGGAGAAAACTTCCCAGTTACTTCATCCACAAAGCCCGATTGACTGCGCACTTGAGGATTGCTAATAATTCTTTCGAATAGCTCCTGATTAGTTACCTTAATTCCTAAATCAGCATAGCGATCTGAAAGAAGAACCTCTTCTTGGTACTCAGTCCAAATTTGATTGGCTACCATGGTTCTTGATAGGTTCGCTGCTTGCTGTGGGTTTTGAGCTTTTAAAAGCTCCATGCGCTCGTCGATGCGCTTACTGAATTCCTGGGCATCAATAGATTTTCCATTGATTTCTCCAACCTTGTTCGCATCATTGCGCAAGACTGAATTGCCACTACTAAATAAGTCGGTTAATATAAAGGCTGCCATGGCCAAACCGATAACTATTAGTAATAAACCGGAACGCTGACGGATACGCTCTAATGTCGCCATTGATTTTTAAGCTTTGGATTTTAAGGCTGCGAATATACAATTGTTGCCGAAAAAGCCTTTATATTTAGGTCCATCAATTTATCGATAGGGCGCTTCTTTCAACTTATCACCAAATTTTAACCGTTCATCGAATAGATTAATAGACTATAGATTGTCTCCCCCACATTTGTGGAGCATTCTAAAAGAAGCCACATGGAAGCGCGAGAATTTAAATTAGACATCGAAACCAAAGACCCTGCTCAACTGTCACAGGAGGAGCAGCGACTTAAAGCTATCAAGCAAATTTTGGTGGGTAATCAAATCGAACGATTAGAGAATCGTTTTCGAGGTTTGAGCCGTCGCGTAGAGTCTACTAATGGACATTTAGTTTCTACCGTAGATGATCTAAACCAGCAAATTTCCTTGCTTAAGGCAGAAATGCAATTGCGTGACCCTAATTCGGAAGACACTTCTAAATTACAAGAAGGACTGCGAAAATTGTTGGAGGCTCAAAAAGGTCTTAACTTAGAGGATCCACAAATCTGTAAGCAGTTGGAAGATCGCATCAATACTATTGAAAATACGGTGACCAATACTCAAGGAATGGCTGGTGAAAGTCAGGCCAAAATTCAGAGCATGGCCTCTGATATCCAAGAGTTTAAAGACCGTCTAAAAAATACTCAAGAGCGCTTAAGTCAGTTAGACCGTGGTGCCAGTCCCGAACAAAAGGCGCGGGTTAATGAGCGCCTCAGCAAATTGGAAGCCAAAGTTCAAGCCCTTAATCCTAAGAAAATTGAAGCCCGACTACACGAACGTCAAAACGAGTTTGAAGATGGGGTTCAGGATTTGGTAGAGCGCCTCGCAGGTCGTGTGAACGAGCGTTTTGAATTTGCCGGCAAGAGCCGCAAGCAATTGTTCGAAAAACAAGCAGAACTGGAAAAAGGCCAAAAACGCATTCACGAAAACCAAGTGAAGGTAAATGAGGCCCAAGGTGAACTTAAGAATCAAGTAAACGCTATCCACGAAAACCAGTTAAAAGTAAATGAGGAACATCATGAACTTAAATCTCGGGTAAACGGCATTCAAGATATCCTGGAGAATGATATTATGAGCTTCCTTCAAAAGGGTGGAGCCAATGGCGGTCCAGCTCTAGAAGCGCATGTTAAAAGTTTAGCGGCCGATTTGGAACGTAAGATTACGGAGAACAATATCCGTATGGAAGCCAAAATGGAGGCCTTAATGGATATGTCGAGCCGTCAAATGATGCGTCAGGCAGCTCCTCAGGAAGATCCAAAGATGAAAGCCATCAAGGACACCTTAAAAACTTTAAGTCAGTTACTCGATGAGTGAGAAGCCAAATAGCTTAGAGATTTTAAAGGACCTCCTCCTTCGTGAAGAGCGTGCCCAGCAAGATGCCCATGAATCTGACCTTCAGCGATTGGAGGATGAGATAAAGGTGCGGGAAAAGATGGAGCAGAACATGGAGCCTATTTTGGTGGATTGGTTCATGCGATTCCGTCGCGACTTCCCCAAGGAATTTGGACATCTATTCTATCAAACCCTCGAAAAGGAAATTTCGGAGAATCCAGATAAAATGAAAGCGGTGCTCTCTCCTATCGTGGAGGATATGATTGGCAATCATTTTAGCAATCGCTTCCGCTCCTGGAAAGAACGTCTGGGCTTCGGGAAAATCAATAAGCTGAAGGACCCCACCGAACTTTATCGAGATCGCGACAATCTGACCTTCAATCCGGAGGAGAAAGAAATTGAAGAAGCTAAGCGGGCAGAGAAAGTGCAAATCAGCGACATCTTTGTACTTGAAAATGAGGCGCGTAACCTACTTGGGATGCGCAGCCGTTACAATGCCGTTGACGATCATGAAGTGACCTCTTTAATGTTGGACACCATTCGTCGCATGGTAGAAGATGCCGTGCTTCGCAATGGACAGGCCTTAGATTGGGTCGACTTTAACGGCTATAAAATCTACCTTATTACCTTCAAGCGAATCTCTATAGCGGTAACCGTTTCCGGTATGCCCGATAAAGACTATATGAACCGATTAGAGGATACGGTTATGGATTTTGCGAAGATGATGCTCCCTGAAATGCATCCCGGTGATTTCGATTACAACTCTAAACTGTGTATTCGACTTTTAGGTCAAACCTTTGCCCATGTGGGAAAGAAATAGCCCATCGAAACGAGTCCTCATTTTGAAGAAGACTCCTTTCTTCATTTTTCTTTTTTTAACCTTAAGCCTCCAAGCTCAGATTGAAACTCCAATGTTCAATCCAAGCTATTTGGAAAATTATACACATCCCGAAGCTCGCCCCCTTCACTATTTACTTGCCGACAGTGTAATACTTCGTAAATCAGCCGATCGGCAAAGCACAGCTTTAAACTTAATGCGCATTGGACAGGCCCTTGTAATCGATGATCGTAGTGGGAAAAGAGACACCTTAAATGGAGTAATATCCAATTGGTATCGCATCAGCTACGACAATCAAAGTGGTTATATCTGGGGTGGATTTATTGCTTTTTGCGCCTTTGGTAGTCATGCCGACGGTGCGGTGAAATTCTATTATGGTTTATCGCGCGTGCTCGACACCGGAAAATATCCAAACTACCTTGCTCAAATTCGTGCCGTGCGGAATGGGCAACTGCTTGCCAAAAAAGAATTCCCTTACAATCCTGATTTTTGGCCTCCTAGCAGTAAAGGACCTTGCGGCTTAAAGCTCGATGATATCATCACCTGGCACCTCCCCTGCGAAGGTGGCTGTGGTTGCAGCACCGGTGACTATTACATCTTTTGGGATGGTAAGGAATTTAGCCCTGTTTACAGTGCTCTAGGAACTGCTGACGCCTGGGCTAGCGGCGGAAGCACCTTTATTTTCCCATGTGATATTAAAGGTGAAGCAAACTTGGTCATTCGTCATACCGACGACTTTTTGGACGACACGCCACAAGGCTACAAGCGCTTTCTAGAGTGGGAGTATTTCATCTTTAAAAACGGCCAACTTCAGGCCGCACCTGGTCGAGCAAAGAAACGAGAAGAGTACTATTCTAAGAATTAGCATTGGCCTTTTTTAGACCAAAAACCAAGCTCACGATAATTCCGATTATAAAGGATACTGCAAAGGCCGGACCCATCACGTCTAACTTTTCGAAGTAAGGGCCAATATTCGGTAATTCCTGAACGTAAAACTTAAAGAAAGGCACCGCTAGGAAACCACTGATCATTGCAGCCAAAGCTCCCTTCTCTTCAAAGCCCTTCCAAAATAGGGACATGATAATCATGGGACAAAAGGTAGCCGCAATGCCTGACCAGCCGAAAATCGTAAACCAAAATACCGTTCTTCCGGGCACATTAATCGCCACCATCATAGCCAAACCCAAGGCTAACATGGCATTTCCTAAAGTAATATAGGAAGATAGCTTAGTGAGTTTTTCGCTACTAATATCCGGGTGAAACACCTTTTGATAGAGGTCTCTTACAATAGCAGAGGAGGCGACTACCAAGAGCGAATCAATGGTGGACATAATTGCGGATAAGATAATCGCAATGTAAATGGCGATGATTATCGCTGGGAAAGTATCCTTTAGGAGCACCATTAAAGTGTCTTCCCCATTCATCCCTAGAGCTAGCTCAGGATCTGCACCTACATCGGTAAAAAGTGCGCGCGCCAGTAAACCTATACTCACGGCTGCGGCATCACTAATAAGGGTGAATACTATGGCCACCCAACGCCCTTTATCAATTTCCTTGGTATCGCGTACCGAAATAAAGCGTGCATATACTTGTGGGGAACCTAAAAAACCCAGTCCGATAAAGGCAAAGCCTAGCATTGTAGCGGTTTGCATCCAAGGGTCGCTGGTAGCTCCCATTGGTTCTAAAAGACTGGGGTCAATCGCCTGTAGCCGATCAAATAGTTCTGCACGATTATCCCAAGAAAAATAGGCTACCACTGGCAAAGCCAGTAATCCTATAAACATGAGCATTCCTTGAAAGAAATCGGACCAGACTACGGCTAAAAATCCACCAATAAAAATGTAGGCAACCACAATTAAAAAGCCCAATAAGGCTCCGGTAAAGTAATTGAGGTTTAAGAAGGTTTCGAAGGCCTTACCGGTAATATCGATTTGGGCACTTACGTAGATGATTACAAAGCTGGAAAGACATAAGGCGGCTACCGTACGGAGGGTGTGCGTTTTGCTTCCAAAATGACTTTCAAGGAAATCTGGAATGGTAAGCGAATCGTATTTGTCGGTGAGCCGTTTAAAGGGCTTAGCCATAAAAAACCAAGATACCGCCACTCCTAAAACTTCGCCCGCCACGACCCAATAGGCCGAAACTCCGGCCAAGGCCCCCATGGCGGTTAAACCTATCAGTAACCAACCGGATTCGCCAGTAGCTCGGGCCGAAAAAGCCACCATCCAATAGCCTAAGCTTTTACCACCAGCGTAATAATCGTCCATGTTTTTTATTCGCCTCGAAGCGGCAATACCGATTCCAAATAAAATGGCGAAGTAAATCCCAAGGACAATTAAGTTGGTAAACACCTTTAAACTAGATTTTCGATTTTATTCGCAAATTCTTCCATTTGCTTAAAGAACTGATCAATGTCGGAAGTTTCATTCCCGGCATTAACGGTAACTAAACGAACAAACTCCTGATCCTTAAACTGACCGTAACCGACCATCAACTCTCCGGCCTCATATAGTTGATTACAAAGCACATCAGCGGGAAGGTCTTTGTAATTGAAACAAATTCCCAAGGAGTTTTCGTAACTGTAAACCGTATAATCCGGATTGGACTGTACATACTTTAAAGCATAATCCGCTAATTCGAATTGTTTATCTACAATTGCAGCTAAACCTTCCGTTCCAACTGATTTCCAGAGCGTCCAAAACTTTAAGGCATCATTACGACGCCCGCATTGTAAGGAAGTTTTCCCGAGGTTATAATCGTCTCCATCGGTTTGGTATAGATAATCCGCATCATTGGCAAAACTTTCATAGAGCCAGCGTTTATCTTTTACCAAAATTAAGGAGCAAGATAAGGGCGTCCCAAGCATTTTATGGGCGTTATAACTAAAGCTATCTGCGCGCTCTGCTCCCTTAACTAAGCCTTTATATTTTTTGCTGAAGATCACACTACCACAGTAGGCGCCATCTACATGAAACCAAAGACCCTCGGCTTCGCAGATATTGGCAATTTCGTCCATGGGATCAAAGGCACCCATTACCGTGGTTCCCGCCGTGCCAATCACTAAAAACGGTTGTAAACCATTTTCTCGATCTCGAGCAATGGCCTCACGTAGTCGGTCCATGCGCATTCGTCCATAATCGTCACTTTCCACATAACGAATATGATCTCGACCCACGCCCATAAAGGCTGCATTCTTAGGAATAGAGTAATGCGATTCCTTAGAGGTGTACAAACAAAGTTTTTCCCCCGCAAAACCACTACTGCGAATGGAAGCTTTCACTTTATCCCGAGCCATGAGCATGGCCATAAAGTTGGTCATTGAGCCCCCAGGTGCAAGAGTTCCATCAGCCGTAGCTGGGTAACCTAAAAGCTGTGCACTTTGGCGCAGCACTTCTTTCTCTACCCCAACCATCGGACCACCTACTTTATAAGTATACATGCTATTATTTAAAATAACAGCCAATAGGTCACCTAAAGTGGCCTTGCTATTGCGTCCCCCGAAAAGCTGATTAAAAAACTTGCGGGTAGCAGTCCGCGGGGTGCTGAGAATAAGGTCTTTAAGAATTTGTGCGAAGTCTTGATCGCTTATACCCTGCTCTGACAGCTGGATTTGGAGTCTTTCAAATAATACTTCCGGTGCTTCAGGCTCTAATACCGGCTCCTTTTTTTCCTCTTCCAATAAAGTTTCTACTAAACTTCGAAAGAGGTCTAAATCATGATTCATGGATATTTTTTGTGGAAATACAGGCAAAGGTAAGTTTTTAAATTTTGCATAGAAATCCTTCATTTTCGCTTAAAAATGCCCTAGTTTTGAGGATTCTTAGACAAAATCCGAAGTTTTTTTAATGATTTTTAATCAAATTCACACTTCGGAAAAAACAGGTACAAGTGCAAGCTATTAGCAGTGTAGAGGAGCTCCTCGAAATTCTACCGGAATGTTCCGGAAACGAGTTCGTTGAAATTAGTCATGGTATGGAACTCCAACCGGAGGATTTTGAAGAGTATGCCTACTGGAGTAAAGATCATTATACCCGAAATTGCGTAAGTCGAAGTGAGGAGTACGAGCTCATTTTATTATGCTGGGAACCTGGTCAGGATACACCCGTACATTGCCATAACAACGAGGAATGCTGGGTATACAATCTTCAAGGAAGTGTAATCGAAAAAAGGTTCGATTTTAGGCAAGGTTCTAAAACCGAAATTGAAGAAACCCAAGAGGCGGTAATGAACGAAGGGGAAGTTAGCTATATGCACGATACTATGGGCTTTCACAGTTTGCACAATACGGGTGAGGTTCGTGCCATGACTTTGCATCTTTACATTAAGCCGATCGACTCTTGTAGGGTTTATGTGAATGAAGAAATCGGCTTTAAGCGCAAGGAGCTGGAGTACGATACCTACGAAGGAAAGCCGGTATAATTCTTAGCGCTGAAAATCTCCTACTCCGCGGCGACGTTCTAATTTGAGATCTTGTAGAATGCTGGATTTCACCCTAATGGTGAGCATATAGGTTTGTTGAAAGCCAAATGGAACCCAAGAGCAACTCATGGTCCAGCAGTGTAAATCGCGATAGAAGTTGAAGGAAGTAAAAGTGAAATCTTGCGCTTCAATATCGTAACCCGTGCGGAAACCTATTTTCCAACCCTCTGTTAAATCCATATCTCCCGAAATATCCACCGATTGACGAATGGTGGGTTCTCCTCCTCCCGAGTTGTTATAGGATAAGTTGTAATTCATATTCACCGACCAGGGTACATTAAAGTCAACATATCCCGGCAAACGGTAGTAATCAATATCGCCTTCGGTAATACCTAATGCTCCGGCACCGGTAGTAGGATCAGCCGAATCATCCTTATTCTCCTTGTCTTTATCTTTATCCTTCTTCTTACTCTCGAAAGTTCTTGGATCCAAGCGCGTACCCGCTGTAAAACGTTGAGAAGTTACCCGGAATAAAGGCCCACCCTGACTAATCGCGAATTCGTTAACCCTTTGATTTAAGGTTTCATCGTAGGCGTAGGGGTCTAAACTGGCATTGTAGTTTAGCGTGATCAAACGATCAAACATCGAGGAGGATGCCGCCACTCTAATGGTGCTCCATTTAAACTGTTCTGCCGCCAGGTTGTGGTTGCCATCCACACTAAAACGCTCTAGGATTTTGATTTTTTTCAAGCCTGTCGAATCCGATCGGTCCCGAATCTTAGCTTCCAAGGTATTTTGAATTCCAAAGGTTATCGCACCAGACATCCCCGATCCAGCCGAGCCATAAACCCCATTTCGATAAGGGTTCACTAAAGTTGTGTTTCCTAAGGTATCGCTCTGAATTTCTTCGTAATAGCCCCAAAAGGGAGTAGAAAAATCCGGTTGAAAATTGAAACCAATCCTTGGTGTCATCACATGGCGAACTGCCCTTAAAAAGCCCTTGTAGCGCCATAAACCGTATAACTTGGTAGAAAGCTGGGCATTGGTGCTAAAGTTACGGTTGGCAAAAAAACCATTGATGGTATCCACCACCACTACCCTATTGCTAGCTGAGTCGAAAGCAAACTCTAATTTATTGGGATACCAACGTTCGGTGTAGTTAATACTAGGATTAAAAACGAAAAACTTAAACACCTTATAGTTGGCAGAAATGGGAATGGAATGCTGAATCCCCATTCGACTTGAGTCGCGAAAAACGGTTTCGGTAAAAACCGGCTTATCCAAACGAGTTTGGATTTGATTCTTTGCATTAGAGGTATAGGTAATCCCGATTTCCTCGTACCACTTTTTATTCCCTACGATTCCCCCCTCACTCTTGAATGGGAAAAAACGATTAACCGAAAAGTTGATGTTCGGTAAGGTTAAGGTTAAATCCTGAGTACGGTTGTTTTGAGAGTGGTTAAGGGTAACGCTTAAGTTAAATGGTCTTCCAGCCCAACGCTTGGTAAAGCTCACACTGGAATTTAGTCGGTTTTGAAGAACCTGATCGGGATTAATACTGGTAATTTGGAAAAACTGCGAAGTGGCAATATTAACGTTCGCACTGAAATTGAAATTTGGATTGGCCTTGGCATCTTGCTTGTGATTCCAGCGAATCGAGAAATCCGATTGATTGTTAAAGGCTCCGGGTAAAAAAGGGGCAAATTCTTCCCGTCCGAAACGAAGTAAGTTGTAGTTCACATTTAGATTTCCCGAAAACTTGTATCTCACCCGATAAGCCGTTTGCCCCTGCAAACCATAGCCCCCTTTAGTATAAATATCGCCCGTTAAGCTTAAGTCGAAATAATCGCTGGCCGCCCAATAGAATCCGCCTCGTTGTAAAAAATACCCACGAAACTGAGAAGAACCATAGGTGGGGATAATAATACCCGACTTCCGTTTATCGGTAGTAGGGAAAAAGCCAAAGGGCAGCATTAAAGGAGTTGGAATATCGAAAAGCTCCAAGAAAGCAAACTGTGTCACTACCTTTTCGCCAGGTATCACTTTAGCTTTCGGCGTACGTATGCGAAAATGCGGATGCTCATGCGAACAGGTAGTATAAGAGGCATTTTTAACAAAAAAAGCGGCTCCTGCAGTTTTCTTAATCTTCTCACCGTGTAAAAAGCCCTCACCTTCCTGGGTAATAACCTTATTAATACGGGCCTTTCCGGTTTCGAAATTATAACGCATGGCGTCGGCTCGATACGTTTTTCCCGCCTCGGTGAAAATGGGCTTTTGCGTCATCACGCCATTAGAGTCCGTTAATCCGGTTGCGTAGATTTCAGACTTTTCGAACTCTATCCGAATGTATCCCGCTTCAATCTTCATCCCACCATATTCAATAACAGCTTGGTTGTAGAGCTCAATCACACTGTTATCGGGGGAAGACGGAATGCTATCTAAAGCATCGTATACAATATCGTAGTCTAAAACAGACTTTTGAGCTGTAGCCTTTGGATCGGTACTATTAGGTACTGGATCGGGGATGGCAAAAGTGTCTTTGACAGCTGGAACCACCTGACTCGTATCCTCTTGTGCTAGCAAATTATCAGAAATGCCAACAAGGAGCGTTAATAAAAAGACGATCTGACGAGTTGAAGGACCCAATATGAAGGTAAATTTGCTATTGTGTGTAAGTGGGCAAATTGCCGCCAAAACTAATCAAATTTCGAACCATTGAGATTTAAAACGACCGTATTAATTGCTTTATTCTTTTCGAGCATCCCCATGGTTTATGCCCAAAGTGAACAAGATTTGGGCGGCATTCGCACAGTAGTCCTCGATGCAGGTCATGGTGGCCGAGATCCCGGTAACCTAGGAACCAAGCGCTACAAAACCGTTGAACGAGATATCACCTTGGCGGTAACGCTCAAGTTAGGGGAATATTTGAAGGAATATTTGCCCGAGGTAAATGTGGTGTACACTCGCACCACCAATAAATCCGTAACCTTGGAACGCCGGGCAGAAATTGCCAATGAAGCCGAAGGAGATTTGTTTATCAGCATCCATTGCGACTCCTATACCAGTAGCTCCGTAAATGGCTGCACCTCCATTGTTCTAGGAAAAAATCACGGCGACGAAAACCGGATTGCCTTAAAGGAGAACGCTGCCATCTTACTGGAAGATGATTATGAGCAGCGCTACGAGGGCTTCGACCCAAATAATCCTATGAGCCTAATCGGCCTCAACTTAATGCAGCAGACCTACCTTAATGAGAGTATTGAGTTTGCCAGTTTAGTACAAAAACAGTTTAGGGAAAGAGTTCAACGCAAAGATCGCGGGGTGAAGCAACAACCTTTATTTGTTACCAGCAGAACGGCAATGCCTGCGGTATTAATCGAATTGGGTTTCTTAACCAATCCTGAGGAGGAAGACTTTTTGAATTCTGAAAGAGGTCAGAGTTATATGGCCTCCGCTATCTTTAGGGCTATTCGAGATTTTAAAAAGCAAAATGACTTGTTGATTGCCGATGCCAGAGGAACAGCCGGCCCTCCACTTCCCAATACGCCTCCCCAGAATAGTAATGGCAATACACAAGAGCCAAAATCAAGTCCCAAAGCAGACAGTCCTAAAAAGCAAAAGCCCGAGCCCAAGGTAGAGCCGCAGGCCCAAGTAATGCCAAAGGAAGAGGCCTCAGAGGAGGGTTTATTCTTAGCGGTTCAAATTTTAACCCTTAGCTCTAAAAAAGATCCTAATGATCCGGTGTTTAAAGGTCAGAAGGGCGTGGCTTACATTGAAGAGTCGGGACTTTACAAGTACTACCTGAGCAAAACTACCAATTACCGTGAGGCAGAGGCCGCAGCTCGACGATTGCGAAATTTAGGCTTTAAAGGAGCTTTTGTGATTGGCCTCGAAAATGGACGTAAAATTAGTGCAGTGGAAGCCCGCAAAAAGCTGCGCTAAATTTTTAATCTTTGTGGGCTTAAAAAGCTTGATCCTTGAAGATATCACGTGAATTCAAAGTTGGTTTTATTAGCATTCTGGCCTTAGCCCTGCTCTATTATGGTATTTCCTTTTTAAAGGGACAGGATCTTTTTAACAACAAAACCATTGTATACGCCGAATACAAACAAGTAGACGGCCTCTCTCCTGCTCGACCAGTAAACATTAATGGTTTGAAAGTCGGACAAGTCGACAATATCTATTTTCATCCCGACGGCAGTGGTCGCTTAATGGTTGCCATGAATATTACGACTGATTTTTCCATTCCAGATAACTCGGTGGCTCGCATCGCTTCGGACCTATTAGGCAACCGTTCGGTAGAGTTGGTTTTAGGCGATAGCCAATCCTATATCCAAGATGGTGACACGCTAGAGTCCAAAGTCCAGCTTAGTATTGCTGAGGAAGTAAACGAACAGGTGCGCCCTATTAAGGAAAAGGCCGAAAAGCTTATCGGATCGATAGATACCGTAATGATACTGGCCTCCGCTTTCTTAAATGAAGAAACCCGCAACAACTTCCGGAATACTTTCGGAAAGCTTCAGGAAGTTGTGGATCGTCTAAGTAATGCCGTTAAGCGCAGCGAAGACAATATTGTTAATTCGGTTGATGATCTTAATAAGATTACCCAAACGGTTGAAGGGAATCGCGGCGAATTAGATGCCATTTTCAAAAACTTAGCCCAATTAAGTGATAGCCTTTCCAAAATTGATTTCAACCAAACTTTTAGTCATCTCGACACTACCTTAAAGCGCACCAATGCCATTATGTCGAAGATAGACGCGGGCTCGGGAAGTGCTGGAGCTTTGGTGAATGACCGCGAACTATATGACAATTTAATTGAGCTTACCGAACAATTGAACTTGGTTTTGCTTGATTTAAAGTACAACCCCAAACGTTACGTTCATTTCTCGCTTTTTGGCAGAAGCGATGAATACAACGAAGCAGAGATCCTCGAACTGGAAGCGCAAGCACGGGCCAATCGCAAAGCCGATTCGTTTTCCGGTGATGGTGATAAATAAACCCAATTATGGAACTACACTTCGGCATCCAAAACATCTTGTTTCTTGCCGCACTAGCCGTGGCAATCTATTTCTTTAGTAAGAACTTTGGCAAAGTTTGGCGAAATATCCGTCTAGGCCGGGCCGTAAACCGTTCCGATCGTCGCAAAGAGCGCTGGGCCCTAACCGCGCGAGTGGCTTTTGGTCAAAGTAAAATGGTGAAGCGCCGGATAATTGCAGGAACCTTTCACGTGATTATTTACGCTGGCTTCCTTCTCATCAATATTGAAGTGGCCGAAATTTTAATTGACGGACTTTTGGGTAGTCACCGAATTTTTATGCCCCTACTTGGACCGGTATACGATGCCGCCATTCACTTTTTTGAAATTTTAGCTGTTTTAGTCATCATTGCTTGTATCATTTTCCTCTGGCGAAGAAATGTGCAGGTGATTCCACGCTTCAAAGAACTTAAGGGTTGGGCCAAACGCGATGGTAATAATATTCTTTACATCGAATTAGTTTTGATGTCGGCCCTACTCCTATTAGGCGCAATTGAGGCCAATATCGAGGGTAATAATGTAGAGGGTTGGGCCATCAGCTCCCAACTAGCTCCCCTTTTCTCAGGAATGGAGCAATCGAGCTTACACCTTTTGGAGCGAATCGCTTGGTGGCTGCACATTTTAGGAATTCTGGCCTTTTTAAATTACCTGCCTTTTTCCAAGCACTTCCACATCATTATGGCCTTCCCAAATGTGTGGCATAGCAAACTGGAGCCTTCTGGTCAGTTTGATAACATGGAAAGCGTTAAAAAGGAAGTGGAGTTAATGATGGACCCCAATGCGGATCCATTTGCTGCTCCTCCCGAAGGAGCCGAAGAAGCCGCGCCTTCTCGTTTTGGTGCTAAGGATGTGCTGGACTTGCATCAAGTGCAATTAATGAATGCCTATTCCTGCACAGAATGCGGACGTTGCACCGCCTCTTGCCCGGCAAACCAAACCGGTAAAAAACTTTCCCCTCGAAAAATTATGATGGATACGCGCGACCGCCTCGAGGAAGTGAGCGCCATTGTTGATGCCAAAGGAAAATTTGAGGAAGATGGTCGCAGTTTACTCGACGACTTCATCAGTCGGGAAGAAATTTGGGCCTGCACAACCTGTAATGCCTGTACTGAGGCCTGTCCTGTAAATATTGACCCGATGTCTATTATTGTGGATATGCGCCGTTACCTTGTTATGGAAGAGTCGGCTGCCAATCCTTCCCTTAACACGATGATGACCAATATCGAAAACAATGCGGCTCCCTGGGCTTATGCTCAGGCAGATCGTGCGAATTGGATAAACGATTAAGAATGACGGAAAAAGCCAAAGAGGTAAAGTTACAGGAGCTTGAAGTTGATGGTAAAAAGCTAAGTCCAACCCTTCCGGAGGGAATGAAAAATTACCTCATTGACATTGATGGAACCATTTGCGATGATATTCCCAATGAGGAGCCCGAACGCATGGCTACCGCTCAACATTACCCTGATGCGCTCGAAACCCTAAATCGCTGGTATGAGGAAGGGCATATTATATACTTTTTCACCTCCCGAACCGAAGAGCATCGCAAAGTTACCGAGGACTGGTTGGCCGCTAAAGGCTTTAAATACCACGGTATGCTAATGGGAAAACCCCGCGGAGGGAATTACCATTGGATTGATAACCACTTGGTTCGTGCCACTCGCTATAAAGGGAAGTTTACCGACTTGGTAGAAAGAGAAGTGAAAATTGAGGTATTTGAAAAATAGCCCTTCACATATCATTATTGGTCTTTTGATGGCCCTGCTCTTGGTGGCTTGTGAAAGCGAAGAGCAAAGGACTATTCAATTGAACACCTCCTTTTTGAGTTTAAAACCTGCTAATAAATACAGTAAGTCCTTTGCAAATGCCAGTGGCGACACGGTTACCGTCTATCTCAGTGCTAATAACCGAGCTACTGAAAATGTAAATGGTCTTTTTCCCATAGGTTCTTTCTCTAGTACCGACAATATCATTGCCGAAACGAGGACTTACCGCCTCGACTGCAATAATCCTGAAATTGCATTTACTTATGGCTTTCGCATTATTCCCCAAAGCTTAGATGATCGCGATTATTCCGATCTCCTTCAAATTAGCTTTTCGGATAGCTTGGGTGCCCTAAACGATAAAATTGAACTTATGTACCGGAACGATAGTTTATTGCTTAATGCTCCGGCTACCTATAATGATACTTTGAATTTAATTTCAAAATCATACCAGGAGGTATTGAGTCCTATAATTAGCGACCCTACCGAAAGTCGTATTTTTTACTTCAGCTTAAGCCAGGGCTTAGTAGGTTTTCAAACCCGCGCTGGTGAACTATTTGAATTAATCAACTGATGGAAGAAAAGTTAATCGTACCAACCATGGCCGAATTAATGGCCAGTGATAAATTACCGGAAGTACTCTTTTGGGTAGGATGTGCCGGAAGCTTTGATGATCGTGCCAAGAAAATCACGAAAGCCTTCGTTAAAATTCTAAACAAGGCCGAAGTGGATTTTGGCGTGCTTGGTACAGAAGAATCTTGTACAGGAGACCCCGCAAAACGCGCAGGTAATGAGTTCACCTTTATGATGCAGGCCATGCAAAATATCGAAGTGTTGAACGCCTACGAAGTGAAGAAAATCGTAACCACATGTCCACATTGTTTTAACACTCTGGCTAACGAATACCCTGAGCTTGGCGGTAAGTATGAGGTTTTACATCATACCCAATTCATTAACCAGCTATTAAAAGATGGTCGACTTAGCATTGAAGGAGGAAATTATAAGGGTAAGAAAATTACTTACCATGATCCTTGCTATTTAGGACGGGCCAATGGCGTTTATGAAGCCCCGCGTGAATTAATTCAAAAATTGGATGCCGAGCTGGTAGAAATGCGACGTTGCAAGAGTAATGCGCTATGCTGCGGAGCCGGTGGGGCCCAGATGTTTAAAGAGCCCGAAGCAGGTAAGAAAGATATCAATATAGAACGTACCGAAGAGGCCTTGGAAACCCAGCCGGATGTGATTGCTGCGGCATGTCCTTTTTGCAACACCATGATGAGTGACGGCGTGAAGAGCAGCGAGCGCGAAGGGGATTTGCCCGTACTCGATTTAGCCGAACTCATAGTGAACGCCCAAGACTTATAGAATTATGTACCTAGCTTTTGATGAAATGAAGCCGAGTACCCGAATTTGGATTTTCCAAAGTACTCAGTTCTTAGAATTCGAAAAGGTGGAACGTGTTTCGGCCCGACTAATGAACTTTTTAGATGAGTGGAAAGCCCATGGGCACCCATTGCAGGCTAGCTTCACCATTGTATACGACCGTTTTATTGTCGTGGGACTCGACGAAGCTTCTTATCAGGCTACCGGTTGCAGCATCGATAAATTAGTGCAACAGATTCAAGGCTTCGAAAAAGAGTTAAACATTTCCTTGCTTGATCGTACCCAGATTGCTTTCCGTGATCATAATGACATGATTGAAACCATGCATATGATGGATTTTCGGGCGGCCCTAGAAAACGGAGACTTAGATGCGCAAACCACCGTCTTTAATAACTTGGTAAGTACTAAGGAAGAGTTCGAATCGAAATGGGAAGTAAGCATCAGCGAAAGCTGGCATAAAGACTGGCTACCAATAGCTTAAGGCAGCATATATTGAGCTACTAAAGCTTGAAAATCAGAATATAAAGCCCGGGAACTCGCTACAATTTCTTTACCCTTCAAGGCTTGGTTTCCCCCCTTAAAGTCGGAGATGGTACCTCCCGCTTCCTGGACCAAAAGAATGCCGGCTGCCACATCCCAGGCATGTAAGCCATATTCAAAAAAGCCATTAAACCTTCCAGCTGCCACGTAGGCCAAATCAACCGCGGCCGAACCCAAACGACGAACGCCTCTACTATGAGTGTAGAAATAGGCTAGAAGTTGATTAAACTCCTCTAAACGCTCAAAATCATAATAGGGAAAACCGGTAGCTAGTAAACTTTTAGCTAATTCCGATTGCTTGGAAACGCTAATTTTTTGTCCGTTACAATAGGCTCCTCCTCCCTTTCTGGCGGTAAACAATTCTGACCGACCGATCTCGTAAACACAGGCTAATACAGGCTCCTCCTTATGGTAGAGTGCCACGCTAACTGCATAAACTGGAATATTAAAAAGGAAATTGGTTGTTCCATCGAGTGGATCAATAATCCACATCCAGTCCTTAGTTTCTTGGGTGGTAGTTTCTTCCTCGGTTAAAAAGCCCGCTTCAGGACAAATGGAAGCTAAGGCTGCGACCAATTGCTTTTCGGCTTCCTGATCAACATAAGAAACTAAACTGTTTAAGGCTTTAATCTCAATTTGATCGGCACTCACCTTTTGCGCTTGATCCGAGATAAAGCCGCCCACATCCTTACAAACTTTAGCGAGGGCTTCTAAATGAGTCGCTGAATTATACTCCATAGATGGGGATGTCCTTCACGATTTCCATTCGGTAAAGTACATGTACCTCATTGCAACAATCTTCAATCTTTTGTTGCCATTCCCGAGTTTCACCGGCTACGTTCAAAATGTGTTTTTCAAACTCAGGCCGATCTTTCCAACGGGTGTAACTTAAATAGGCGATGGGAGTTTCGCGGTGCAGAACCGAAAAGTCGATGGCTTTTTCATCGAGTAGATGCTGCCGGTGCCCCTCCCAAAAACGGAAAAAATCTGCTTTAAAAATGGGGTTGAGGCGATATTGGATAAGGCTTGCAAACATTAAACGAAGATAGGCACATTATCGAGGTAGTCAAAACGTACCATGCCATCTTCATCAATATCTTTTAATTCGATTTTCGCCTTTTGGTTAACCAACTCTGGATTCCAAGTGGTTTTCACTTTTACGTAGTTCTCCGTAAAGCCAGTGATGTAGCCGTCCTTGAAGTTATCTTCAAATAAAACTTCCCGCTGCGAACCAAGCTGAGATTCGTAAAATGCCCGCCGCTTTTTCGCGCTTAATACCCGTAACATTTTGCTGCGTTTTTTCCGCTCACCATAAGGCACTTGATCAGCCATCTCATCGGCCTCCGTATTGGGCCGCTGACTGTAAGTAAAAACATGGAGGTAACTTATATCCAAGTCCTTAAGGAAGTTATACGTTTCCATAAAGTCGGCCTCCGTTTCGCCCGGGAAGCCACATATTACATCTACACCAATGGCGCAATTCGGCATTAAGCTTTTAATTTTTGCCACCCTTTCAGCGTATAGTTCGCGCAGGTAGCGGCGCTTCATCAGCTTTAGAATCTTATTACTCCCACTTTGCAGTGGAATATGAAAATGCGGCACAAAACGATCGGATTGAGCGACAAAGGCAATGGTGTCGTCTTTAAGTAAATTTGGCTCAATAGAGGATATCCGGAAACGATCAATCCCCTCTACCTTATCCAGAGCTTGAATGAGTTCTAAAAAGGTATGCTCATGCCTTTTGTTACCACATTCTCCTTTTCCATAATCCCCAATATTAACCCCGGTAAGTACAATCTCTTTGGCTCCCTCTTCTACAATCATTTGGGCATTGGCTAAAACATTCTCCAGCGTGTCGGAGCGCGAAATACCGCGCGCTAAGGGAATGGTGCAGTAGGTGCATTTATAATCGCATCCATCTTGCACCTTAAGAAAGGCACGGGTTCTATCACCAAGGGAATAGGCTCCTACGTAAAAATCAGCTTCATTAATTTCACAAGAATGCACCTCGCCCTTATCACTTTGACTTAATCCATCCAGGTAATCGGTAATCTTAAATTTCTCGGTAGCGCCTAATACCAGGTCCACCCCTTCCATGGCGGCGATTTCTTCGGGCTGGAGTTGGGCATAACATCCCACAATTACCACTAAGCCATCGGGATTGGCTTTTTTAGCTTTACGGACCCAAAGTTTACACTCCTTATCGGCATTATGAGTTACCGAACAGGTGTTAATCACATACACATCTGCCGCTTCATCAAACTCCGACTTTTCATAGCCCTGGTCCTTAAAATCGCGTGCAATGGTCGCGGTTTCCGAAAAATTTAATTTACAACCTAAGGTGTGAAAAGCTACTTTCTTCCCGTTCATTTTCATGGCAGCAAAATTAAGGAAATGTTTTGGGGATTAGCAGTTTGACCATAGCTATGCTTGTTTCCTTTCCTGTTCTAATTCTGCTCAATTTTGGACTGACGAAACATCAAATAAAATTGTAAGCTTATTTAAACCTTTGTACTTTCCGAGTGTTCTTCAAAAAAACAATCGCATGAAACGCATTCTTTCTCTGTTATTTGGATTGGCCTTTTTAAGTGCCTGCAATACTTCTCCCTCCACTTCCGAAAATTCCAATCGGCGCTTGGCCTTAAATGAGGCGAGTACCGTGAATTTCCACGATTTTACCGTAAAGGACATCAACGGCGATGACTTTAAATTTTCAAGTTTAAAAGGAAAAAGAGTGTTGATTGTAAATACGGCCAGTAAGTGTGGCTATACCCCTCAATACGAAGATTTACAGTCGCTGTATAAAGAATATGGTGGCGATAAATTTGTGATTTTGGGTTTCCCTTGCAATCAGTTTATGGGTCAGGAACCCGGCAGCAATGAAGAGATTGCTGAATTCTGCAAAAAGAACTACGGAGTTAGTTTTCCGATGATGGACAAAATTGATGTAAAGGGCGATGATCAACATCCCGTTTACGCTTGGCTAACCGACAAGGCTTTGAATGGTGTAGATGATGCTAGTGTTTCCTGGAACTTCAATAAATTCTTGGTAGACGAAAAAGGTAATTGGGTGGCCCATCACAGCAGTCGCACGAATCCGATGGATGAAGAAATTGTGAATTTCGCCTCAGGTAAATAATTATATATCATTGCTTTACAGAGCCCTTTCATTTTTAGAAGGGCTTTTTTTTTGCTTTAACCACCCATTTTGCCCTCATCTTTTCGGAGCTAATTCTATATTTGAACCGCTTCGCCTTTCCCATTTACATTTGGTGGCAAAGCGCGATAACCATCTGCCGAAAGGCTAAAACCTTAACATATGACCCGAGAAGAACAATTGGTCTTTTGCAAGCAATGCACCAATCGAAAATTAGACCTTAAACAAGGAATTATTTGCACGCTAACTGGCGAGAAGGCCGATTTTGAAGGCGAATGTCCTGATTATCAAAATGACCCCACTGTTCCGGAACCATCCACAGAATATCAAGAGGCGGTTCATCATGACGAGCTTAGTCGTGCCCTAAGTCCCGAAAAAATGGAAAGCCTGCTCGCCGAACAACGTTGGGAATTAGGTTTGGGAATGGGCATTCTGGCCGGTATAGGCGGTGCCATAATTTGGGGAATCTTAACTGTGGCTACCGGTTATCAAATTGGGTTTATGGCCGTTGGTATTGGCGCCCTAGTCGGTATTGCCATTCGAAACTTTGGTAAAGGACTAGAACCAAAATTTGGTATTGCTGGAGGAGCTATTTCCTTGTTTAGTGTTTTACTGGGTAATTTCTTTAGCGTTATCGGTTTTATAGCCCCGGAAGTTGGCCTAAGTTACTTTGAGGTAATCTTACAATTGGATTACAGCTATCTGCCCGAAATTATGATGGACTCCTTTAGTGTTATAGATATCCTGTTTTACGTATTAGCCGTGGTAGAAGGCTATAAGTTCTCTTTTCGGCAATTGAATTTAGAAGACCTTAAAAGGCAGGCCAATCCGGAAGCCTAGTTTAGCACCTGAGGCCTATCTTTGCGGCCCATGAAAAAACTGTGGCAAGTAATTAGTCTAAACTTTCGTTTGGAGTTCAGGGAACGTCGATCCTACTTCTCCATCCTAATTTACGTGCTTTCCACTGTTTACCTGGCCAATTTGGTGTTCATGCAAAGTCTTTCCATCGAAAGTTGGAATGCCTTTTTTTGGGTAATCTTTCTGTTTGCTGCGGTGCAGGCCGCTTTTCGAAGCTTCAGTTATGAGGCAGATCAGCGCTTTCTCTTATACTACGGTATGATAGCCCCGGAGAAGTTAATTCTGGGGAAAATCATCTACAACTTCATCTACCTCAGTTTATTGGCATTGATAACCGTTTTGGTATTTGGCTTTTTTATGGGATTTCCCATTGCCTCTCCCTTGGCATTTATCACCGTTTTGATTTTAGCCTCCCTTGGCTTTAGCGCCATCCTTACCTTGGTTGCAGCTATCGCCGCCAAAGCTGGAAATAATCCTGCCCTACCCGCTATTTTAAGCATTCCCTTGCTGTACCCTCAAATACTCACTTTAAGTAAATTAAGCTTGCGTGGCTTAAGCGGTTTTAGCTGGGAAGTAAACAGCTCCCTTTTGATAGTTTTAGCCTTACTGGCATTGGTTTCTTTGCTATTGTCCTACCTCTTATTTCCCTACCTTTGGCGCGATTAAAAAGAGCTATGAAAGGCATCTGGTGGAAGGTACTAGGAATCATCCTAGTAGCGTATTCAATTATCATGGGATTACTAGGTGAAGTACCCCGTTTGGATATTCTAAATGAAACGATTCGGGTTCTGTACTACCATGTGCCCATGTGGTTTTCGATGATTGCCATGATGCTATTGAGTGTGATTTTCAGCATCCTTACATTGGGCAATTACAGTTTTAATCGCGACCTCTGGGCTTATGAGTTCGCTCGAACCGGCTTTTTACTTTCCAGCTTGGGCTTGTTAACCGGAATGTTTTGGGCGCAATTTACCTGGGGTAGCTTTTGGACCAATGATCCTAAACTCAATGGCACGGCCGTTACCATGCTTATTTACCTAGCCTATTTTGTATTGCGCGGCTCGGTAGAAGATCCGCAAAAAAAGGCCCGTTTAGCCGGAGTGTATAACATCTTTGCCTTTGTAATGATGATTGTATTTATCGGCATCCTCCCACGTTTAACCGATAGCCTGCACCCCGGCAATGGCGGTAACCCCGGCTTTAATCAATACGATTTGAATTCGGATATGCGTCCCATTTTTTACGCTGCGGTAGTAGGATGGATATTAATTGGGCTTTGGATAAGTCAATTGCGAAGCCGATTTATAAAACTTAGTCATGAAGAATAAAATTAACTATCTGCTTTTAAGCCTCTTAATGGCTACTCCCATGGGGCTTATCGCCCAAGAAGCAGGACCAGAGATGGCCGATACCTTTCGTGCAGAGGGGAAAATTTATGTGGTTGTAGGCGTATTGCTCATCATCTTCGCAGGGATTGCCACTTACCTAATTCGGCTCGATAGAAAGATTTCAAAACTGGAGAAAGTCAATAATAAATGAAAAAGACCCACATCGCTATAATCATCTTTATTGCCATTGCGATTGGCGCCATTATGGTGACCATAAACGATGCTTCAACCTATGTTGGTTTTAATCAGGCCTTAGAACAAAAAGGCACGAAATACACGGTTATTGGTTATTTGGATACCGATGCTCCGATGGACTACGATGCGCGCGCCAACCGCTTTACCTTCACCGCTATCGATAAAGAGGGGGAAAAACAAAAGGTTTTTTACAATCAGCCAAAACCTCAGGATTTTGAGCGTAGCGAAGAGATTACCATGAAGGGCTTTGCTACGGACAGCGCCTTTGTGGCGGAGGAGATTTTAATGAAATGTCCAAGTAAGTACAACGAACAAAATGAATTGGCGGGTTACGATACCTACCAAGAATAATACGGGTGTAGATGGAATATGTTGGGGAACACATTCTCCCTGGGGAGATTGGTCGACTATCAGTTAGCCTAGCTTTTGCTGCTGCCTTGGTGGCTATCATTGGTTACTACCTTTTCGAGAAAACGCAGAATTCAAATTACCGCAAATTGGCTCGATCTGCCTTTGCCGCTCACAGTGTTGGGGTGTTTGGCATAGTCTTGAGCCTATTCTATTTACTGCTCAATCATTACTTCGAATACGATTACGTATTTAAACACTCTTCCCTCGATTTAGAAACCCGTTTTGTGTTTAGTGCTTTTTGGGAAGGTCAGGAAGGCAGCTTTATACTTTGGCTTTTCTGGCATGCGGTGCTTGGCTTAATTCTGATGTTCACCGCTAAAAAATGGGAAAGCTATGCCATGATGGTTTTCTCGGCGGTACAGGCCTTCTTGGCTTCTATGGTCTTGGGAATCTATCCCTTAGGTTTGAAAATCGGCAGCAGCCCCTTCATACTGATGCGCGAAACCGAGGATAACTTAGGTTTACCCTGGACGCAATTTGCCGATTACTTAGATCGCTTTCCTTACTTCATGGACGGCAGTGGTTTAAATCCGCTCCTGCAGAATTATTGGATGACCATCCATCCTCCGACCCTATTTCTAGGCTTTGCTTCTACTTTAGTGCCTTTTGCTTTAGCGATGGCGGCCTTGTTTAAAGGCGATCTTAAATCATGGGTTAAGCCAACCATTCCCTGGGCCTTTTTTAGTGTAGGAATTCTAGGCTTAGGTATTTTAATGGGTGGCGCTTGGGCCTATGAAGCCTTAAGCTTTGGTGGCTTTTGGGCATGGGACCCGGTAGAGAACTCCTCCCTAGTTCCGTGGATCACCATGGCGGGAGCAGCGCATTTGCTTATTGTGTTTCGCAATAAGCGTACTGGTCTGGCGGCCGCATTCTTCATGAGTATTCTCACTTTTATCCTCATCCTCTACTCTACTTTCCTTACTCGTAGCGGGGTGCTAGGCGATTCGTCGGTGCATGCTTTCGTAGACCTCGGATTAAGCGGACAGCTTTTGATTTACCTTTTATTTTTCACCCTCATTTCTTTAGGCCTATTCCTCTATCGCTATAAGCAGATGAAAACACCCGACGATGGAGACGATTTAAGCTCTCGAGAGTTTTGGATGTTTATTGCGAGTCTGGTCTTACTTATCTCTGCTTTCCAAATCATTTTTAGCACCTCCATACCGGTGATTAATAAACTTATTGGTCCCGAGGGCTTAATTCCTATTTTAGAAGATGCCATGGCCCCTCCTCTTGATGCCATTAAGCACTACAATAGTTGGCAGCTCCCCTTCGCTATCATCATTGCCCTTTTAATGGCGATTGGTCAGTTTCTTAAATACGGAAAAACCAGTCTTAAATTCTTTTGGCGAGGTATTGCGGTGGGCTTTGCCTCAAGCTTAGTTGTTACTGCCTTATTTGCCCAACTGTATGATTTTTGGCGCGATCCCTTATACCTCAGTTTACTTTTCGCTGCGGTATTTGCTAGCGTCAGTAACCTCTGGTTTTGGCTAAAAAAGGGAAAAGGTAAACTCTCCTTCGCGGGAAGCTCGGTAGCCCATATGGGTTTTGCGCTCATTTTATTAGGTGCCTTAATCTCTAATGCCCGTAAGGATATTATTAGTCAAAGTCAGGTATCCTTAGGGGAAGATTTCCCCTCTAACGAGAATGCTCTCATGGAATTGGGTGATACGGTTCCAATGGGGCAATACCAGGCGGTATTTGAGGGAATGGAAGTGGAGAAAGACAAACAGTTTTATCAAGTATCCTACTTTAAAGATCAAAATGACGATTCGCCAGAATTCACTTTAAGGCCATTCTTACAGATGTCTGAGCAAATGGGACCCAATCCCAATCCGGACACTAAGCATTTTTGGGACCGCGACATTTATACCCATATTACCTATTCATCCGACTTGGAGGCTCCTAGCCCCGAGGGGTATAAAAATGAAGCGGAGATTAAGTTTAATACGGGGGATACAGCCCTTTATCGCAATCACTTTGTCATCCTCGACAGTCTGGAGTATCGCAGTCCGGGCGGATTAACCGAAACCGCTCAGCTGATGCTTAACCGCGGGGAAAGCGCCAGCTATAAAGATTACCAAATAAGTTTGGACAGCGTAAGCGTAAACGCCCGCATGGATGAGGAAACCAAAGCGCTAAGAGCGGCTAAGATTACCGCCAACTTGCAGGTTTTGGCACCTAATGGTAAGGTTCAAATCGTGCGGCCCGCCTTTATTATTGACGATCAAACCAAAGAGTACCGTGACACGCTGCTCGAAGAATACAATCTTGCCCTGCGTTTTGAAGACGTGGAAACCAGCAGCAAGAAAATTATTCTGAAAGTCTCGACCCAGCTGGAGGAATTCAAAAACTCACAGCAAACCGTATTAGCGGCTAATATTCGGGTAGTGAATGTAATGGGCAATGAGTTTTCTATCCAACCCGCCATTATTAATGAAGAGGACTTTACCGAATACCGCGATACCAGCTTGGAGGCAGCCGGATTAAAATTCCGCTTTGAAGATGTAGACGCCGAAACGGGTGATATCGTATTAAAGGCCTGGACCAAAAAGGATGAAGATGAAAAGCCCTTTATCGTTCAAAAGGCTATTATCTTCCCGATGATTAACATCCTTTGGATTGGCTCCATCCTAATGGTTATCGGCAGCTTTATCGCTGTTTGGCAACGCTTAAAAGCCTAAGTTAATCAGTAAAATTCTGAATGGTAATAGGCCCGGTAGATCGGACCTCTAGGCCGCATTGAACCACATAATAATAGGTGCCATCCGGTAAGGGGTTTCCATCCTGATCGGTTCCAAACCAGTCGTTGCCATAAGCTTCATCGCGGTAAACCACCGATCCCCAGCGATTCATGATGGTTAAACCGCAATTCCCTGCAGGATTGATATGCTTGAGGTCAAAGAAGTCATTGAGACCATCCCCATTGGGAGTAATGATATTATAGACTACTTGATCCAAATCATCACTTATATACACCCATAGCGAATCTTTGCCTTTACAGCCATACTGGTCGGTTAATATCAAATAAACCAAAACGGTATCATCCTCTCGCCTAAAGCGAATGCTCGGTGAACGACCAAAGGGGTTGTCAATTTCGATAGGCGAGCTGGCATACCAATAGTAATCGGAACCATAATTGGCGTTTAAACGCAATTCGGATCCCCTTTGAATGGCTGTATCCGGACCTGCATCAACAAATACATTGCCTCTTTGAATATCGATGGTATCAATCACCGTTTGCGAACAACTGTCCCAATAGAGCGTCAGCTTCACCGGTTTTCGTCCGGGCTGCACCCATGATATACCGAAGGCCCGAGGACCAGTTACAAAAGGAATTAAGGCATCAGCTCCAAACTCCCATTCGTAGCGGGTATTCGGTCGGACATTAGATCCCGTTGCTTCAAAACGCAAATCTTGCACCTCAAAACAAGGAACCCCATCCCAAAGAAAATCGGCTTGCACCGGCGCTTTTACCTCAAAAGGAGCAAACATGGTATCGCTACAAGTTTGACCGGGGTTGGCCACTAGGGTCACTAAATAGGTTCCAGGACTAGGATAGGTCCAGGTGGGGTTGGCTGCGGTGCTGGTATCGCGATTGGTGGTATGATCGCCAAAATTCCACAAAAGGTCATTGGTATTTTGGGTTTCACTTTCAAAGAGTACCGTTAATCCATCACATAAAATGGTAGGGTCTTCAATGGGCGTAACCATATCACTCACCACATTTTGGGTGCACTGGGTAACTGCAAATTGGTAGTCCAGTCTTACGGTCGACATAATCTGCCCGTCTCGCCATTCGGTAATACAAATTCCCGCCACGTAAATGCCCGCCTGGTTAGATTGTCCACGTATGCGACCAGTTCGTGGGTTTATGGTAAAATTAGAAGAGGCTGGAATGGGATTGGAAAAGGTATAGGGAGCGGCAAACTGTACCGGAGTAAAGGGCGGCGGACAAGGAGGATTAGGGATTACCGAGAAGCAGTTTCCGCCTCCGCCTCCACCGGCACTTCCCCCACCAGCGAAAATCTGACAAAGATCAAAGCTCAACGAATCGCCATCGGCTTCGGTTACTTGAATATCTATACTGGCTGGGCGGTTTAAGCACAATACATTATCGGGCGGACGAACAATTTGTGGCGCACTATTACAAGTGGTATCCATGCTTGGAATTCGCACCGAATAGGTGTTTCCTATACTCCCGGGATTACTCACATTGCCAATTACCGCGTTTCGGCAACAGCGTTGGTGTACCAAAGTATAGCCTCCTACTAAAGGTGGCAGCGTAATCGTATCCACATAATCAGCATACTCCACACATAAATTGGCGGGAACGCTTACACAAGGATCACTGGTTAAGCTATTGTTTAAGGATATGATTTGCCCTCTGGGAATCCCAAGGGTTTGAATAAGTTGGTTATTAATGTCGTAAATAGCCACATTGGCCACCCCATCAAAGGCGGCCCCACCACCTTGACAGTCACGGTAAACTCTTAAGGAAACGGTGTACAAATTGTTACCTTGACAGGTATAGGTTATTTCGCCTCCAATAAGGTGTGCCGCCTTAATAGCCGGAGCTGAAATTACCAAGATTAAAATCCAAAGGAATAATCGATTCTTCATAAAAGTAGCAGAGTGAAGGCCTCAAGATACTAAGTATTTTTTGCCCCTAGGCTATGCTTTAGGCAATGCGTACTTTTGGGCTGTGATTAAGCAAGTATCCATCTTAGGAAACGGCCGCGTAGGTACCTATTTAGCCCAAGCCTTTCGGCAGATGGCTATTGAGGTAAGAGTGTTTGCTCGGCAGCCAAAGACTGGCGAAAAATCGTGGGCGGCGATTAATACCGATGCGGATTTATGTTTTATCTGTGTCGCCGATCGTGCTATTGCCACCGTATCTCGAGAAATCCCTATCCAGGAAGGAATGCTCGTGCATACTTCAGGAAGCATAGGTTTGGAACAATTGAACCCCAAGCACCCCAATCGGGGAATTTTTTACCCATTGATGAGCATTAAAGCAGAAAGTGAGTTTTCGATTAAAGAAATTCCTTTTTGCCTCGAAGCAAATTCGGAAGCGAACTACCAGCAACTGGCTCATTTTGCAGAGCATTATAAGCTACAGTACTACCCCGTTCCCAGTGAGAAACGTCGTTATCTGCATCTAGCCGCTGTTTTTAGTCACAATTTCTCCAACCTACTTTACCACCAAAGTTATCAGGTTTTAAAAGCGGCCGGACTGCCCTTAACGATCCTAAAACCCCTTCTGCAACAGCAAATTGCGGGACTTAGTGAAGCAGATCCCATTTTAAACCAAACCGGACCGGCAGTGCGAAAAGATGAGAATACCCTTGCCGCACATTTAGAGATGCTCGACAATCCGGAGATTGCGGAATTATATCAGAAGATTACCCAGCTGATTCAAAAAGAATATGGAAAGAAACTATAAAGAGCTCCTTCATCAAATAAAAGTTTTTGCCTTTGATATGGATGGGGTTTTAAACAGTGGAGTTTTTCAGGTTGGAGCCGATGGCAAGCCAATCCGAAACCTCAATAGTAAGGATGGCTATGCCATTCAGTTGGCCATAAAAAAGGGCTATCCGGTGGCGCTCATTTCGGGCGGACATTGCGAGGGCGTAAAGAGAATCTTGCGGGGTTTAGGCTTAACCGACATCTACATGCGCGCTTCGCATAAAGTAGAGGCCTGGGAGGATTTACTGGCCGTGTATGAACATCAAGGAATAAAGGCAGAGAATATACTTTATATGGGAGACGATATTCCCGATATCCCCGTTTTGAAACTGGCTGGAATCGCCGCCTGTCCGCATAATGCGGTTCCTGAGGTGAGAGGAATGGTAGATTATGTTTCTCCCCGTATTGGTGGGGCCGGCTGCGCTAGAGATGTTATTGAACAAACCTTAAAAGTCCAGGATAACTGGATGCTCGACGAAGATTTTTCATGGTAAAAGTGTTGCAACTCCTCCGTTGGCCCAATCTCCTAATGATTGTTTTTATCCAATACCTCATTCGGTTCAGCTTTACTGAGGCCATTGGCATGCCTTATGTCCTCGATCACTGGTACTACGCTTTAGGAGTACTTTGCTCGGTGCTTCTCGCTGGTGGAGGCTATATTGTTAATGACCTTTATGATTTGGAAACCGACACCACCAATAAACCCAATCGAATCACCATTGGCAAAGGGGTTAGTGAAGATTTTGCCTGGTACCTCTATTTTGGCAGCACCATAGGAGCCGCTATTTGTGCTTACTTCTTGGCGCTCCATGTGGGACTCGATAATTTATGGTTACTGGCTCCTTTAGCATCCTTGCTGCTCTATTTCTATGCACTCGATTTAAAAAAACGCCCTGTTATCGGCAATGTGATTGTGAGCCTTTTAAGTGCCATGCCCGTTTTTTTAGTGGCGGTATTTGACATTATCCCTGCGGCAAGCGACGATAATGCAGCGCAAGTTTTGCAGGGCTTTTATGTTTTATCGGCTTATGCCAGCTTCGCCTTTTGGCTTACCCTAATTCGAGAAATCATTAAAGACCTTGAAGACCGCAAAGGAGATTTATTAGCGGGTTATAAAACCTTAGCTATCCTAATACCCGAAAAAGGCTTGAAGGCAATTTTAGCCGTGCTCATTTTAGGGGCGGTAATTCCTGTACTTTGGTATGCCTCCGATTTGTGGCAAATGGAAACCCAGTACAGCGCTGCTTTATACTTAATCCTTTTTGTGGCCACCCCAATGCTGGGCTTAATCTACCTGGTATTAAAAGCGCAAGAGCCTAAGGCTTATCACCGGGCAGCTAGCTTTAGTAAGCTGATTATGTTATTGGGAATTCTCAGCATGCCCTTTTTCACTTTATCCCTTCTTTACCAATGGCCTTAGATTGGCAAAACACACCCCTATTACTTGGTTCACAGTCTCCTCGAAGGGCTAACCTACTCAAAGACCTAGGTTTAAGCTTTCGGCAAACCAAAGCGGATATGGAGGAAAGCTATCCTTCCGAATTGAAAGGAGCGCAAATTGCGGAGTACCTCGCAGAAGCTAAAGCGGATTTTTTGGCGGACCAAAGACAGGAAGATGAAATCTTGATTTGCTCCGATACCGTGGTTTGGAATAAAGGGCAATCCTTAGAAAAAGCGCAAAGTCGTGCGGAGGCCATTGCCATGCTTCAAGCGCTTTCCGGTGGACAGCATGAGGTGATTACCGGCGTATGTTGCCTTGGCCCCGAAGGAAAAACCGTGTTTTCTGATGCTTGCATCGTTAGGTTTCGCGAGCTCAGTACATCCGAAATAGAATACTATGTAGATACCTATCAGCCATTTGATAAAGCGGGTGCCTACGGTATTCAAGAGTGGATTGGCTTAAGCGCAATTGAAGCTATTGAAGGTTCCTTCTTTACGGTAATGGGCTTACCGACCCACCGAATAGTGGCATACCTGAAAGAACGGATTTAATCCTTAGGTAAAATTTTGTATTATGGCCCGCCTTAAATACTAAGATGGAGCAAAAATCATCCATGGGCGCCGCCCTGATACCAGTAGCCTTTTTAATTGGCTTGCTGGCCTTTAATGTGAAATTCGTTTTTGGAGATGGAGCTTTGGATGGTTCCAATCAGGTTATCTTAATGTTGAGCGGCGCTGTAGCAGCGCTGGTAGGTGTAATCCAAGGAGTGAAATGGCAGGATATTATTGATGGTATATCCAAGGCCATTATGTCGACCGTTGGCTCCATCATTATTTTACTGCTTATTGGTTCTTTGGCTGGGGCCTGGATGCTAAGCGGGGTTATTCCAGCCATGATTTACTATGGTTTGCAGCTCTTAAACCCAGAAGTTTTTTTACCGGTAACCGCTATTATCTGCGCCCTAATTTCGGTGGCAACAGGGAGTAGTTGGGGCACATCGGCCACGGTGGGGATTGCACTCATTGGGATTGGCAAAGCCATGGGTATGAGCGAGGCCATGGTTGCGGGAGCCGTTATTTCCGGCGCTTATTTTGGCGATAAACTCTCTCCCTTATCCGACACCACCAATTTAGCTCCGGCCATGGCAGGCGCCGATCTTTTTAGTCACATCCGCTACATGCTGTACACCACTATTCCCACCTTCCTTTTAACCCTTATTTTTTTCATCATCCTGGGCTTAAACCAGTCTAGTAGCGAAGTTATTGGCGGAATTGAACCTTTGCTGCAAGAACTCTCGAGCACCTATTATTTAAGTCCTTGGCTTTTTCTGGTCCCAGCCATTGTAATTCTACTGATTGTGCGAAAAGTACCCGCTATTCCCGCTATTCTCGCTGGGGCCTTAGCTGGCGTTTTGGCGGCTCTCATTTTTCAGTACGACCTAATTGCGCAACTTGCCGACATGGAAGGGTATAAAGGCATTTATAAGGTTATTATGAATGCCCTTTCGGTAGATGTGGTTATTCCCGCCGATCACCCCATTTTGGTGGATTTACTCAATTCATCTGGCATGGCCGGAATGTTAAAAACAGTTTGGCTTATTGTTGCCGCCATGGTTTTTGGCGGTGCTATGGAAGCCTGTGGATTTTTGGAAGCAATATCAGCCGCGCTTTTAAAAATGGCCAATGGCTTGTTCTCCCTAGTCGCCACCACTGTAGCAACTTGCTTAGCGGTTAATTACACAGCTAGTGATCAGTACTTGGCAATTGTAGTGCCTGGGCGTATGTATGCCGATGCCTATAAAAAACTAGGCTTAGCCCCAGAGAACCTAAGTAGGACCTTAGAAGATAGCGGAACGGTAACTTCAGTGTTGATTCCTTGGAATACATGTGGCGCCTATCAAAGTGGTGTATTAGGGGTAAGCACTATGGCTTATTTACCCTACGTTTTCTTTAACTATATGAGCCCAATCATGACTCTGATTGTAGCAGGCTTCCGCATCAAAATCAAAGACTTGAGTGCTAAAAATTAGTCCTCACAATTAGGAGATTGAGCAAGGCCTCTTAAGCTTAATCCTTTTTTAAAGTGAATGCGAAAATCATAAACCTGGCAATTGCTGTCGGCTAAAGCAAACATGGATATGATTTCGATATCCTGGTAAAACAAACAAGCCTCATTCTTACAATCGCGAATTATGCCCTTGGCAAGCACAACATCATCCTTAGGGCTGGCGGTACCTTGGTCATCCATGATTACAATATCATAGTAATGACAGGATTCGAAGCTGTGGGTCTTTAAAAGCTTACCATAAGGCTTGGCTTCGATAGTACACATCGATGCTAGGACTAAAAGCAGAACAAGGAAACCTGGACGTCGCAAATACCGTGAGTTTAAAACGGTAAAGTACAAATTATCAAGGCTTGCTTAATCGAAGCTTAATACGCCTTCTTCAATTTTAAAACTAATTAGGGTAACGGTGTCTACCGCTTTCTTTCCGTATCGACCGGCCGACCATTTTCCCAAGCCCTTAAAATAGGCCTTTACCTTACTGCTCATTGGTTCTGGAAGCTCTTCATTATCAACTGCCACATCCACCAGCTTGCCTCTGCAGTTTACAATTAAGCGGAACATCCCATCTGCCTCGAGCGTCAAATCTTTTAAGTCCTCCGCCAGAATTTTATTTAGTTGAACCTGCATTTCCTCTTCCGTAACGGGCGCTTTAGCTTCCTTTTGGTTGGCATTGGGAAGGGGTAAAATAACCACTACCATTTCGGGATTACAAACCCCAGGAATAGGTTCGGGCAATTCCATGGTAGCAATAAACGAGGGCTCCGACTTACGGCTGCCGCAGGATGCAAGGAAAATGATACTGAATAGGAAAACAGTATAAAGTTTGAAACGAAGCATAGATTTTAATTTGAGCACGAAGCTAGCTTTTTTTATACACCCGAGTAAGATCCAATAGGTTTAAGGCATTCCCGCCAAGACCTTTAATATGCTTGGGGTAAAACCGCAATACCTGGTCGTAGTAAAGCGGAACCACCGGTGCTTCGCGACTTACGAGGGAGTCCATTTTTTGGTAATAGTCTATTCGCAGGCTATCCGAAGTGGTTCGGGCTGCGGCTTCGTACCAAGCATCAAATTGAGGGTGTTCAAAGCGACTGTAATTGGGGCCATTAGGGGCCTTGTTTTTACTATAAAACAAAGAGAGGTAGTTTTCTGCATCAGGATAATCGGCAATCCAACTAGCCCTAAAAAACGGACTTTTACCGGTGGCCATGGCTTGTCGTAAGGTACTCGGGGGATTCATTTCTACCTTGATCGGAATACCGTGCTTGGCTGCTTCGCCCTGAATGTATTCGCATAAATCTAAATAAGAGCTATTAGTTTGTAAGCGCAGCTCGGGCAAGCCTTTACCATTTGGAAATCCGGCCGCCGCCAATAAGGAATCGGTAAGGTCGGGACGATAATGATAACCGTAGTTCGCCGTAGAGTCGTAACTCGGTAAGCCTTTGGGAATCATTCCTTGCTGCGCCGGCGTACCGATATTATTACGTAAAAAGCGCATCATTTTAGTACGATCAAAACAGTAGTTGATGGCTTGTCGGATGGCCTTATGTCGCCATATTTCTGCCTCCTTTAAGGTACTGTTCGAATCGGTTTGGAAAGCTAAATACTCCGTGTTTAGATAGGCCTGCCGATACAAATTAAATCGTGCTTGATACTTGGCATTGAGATTCCCTTCTGCGTCTAAGAGCTCGTCCTTATAAGAGGCATCTAAACCCGAAAGGAAATCGAGGTTACCCTTTAAAAACTCTAAAAATGCACTCTGCTTATCGCTGATGAAATCAATAGCTACGGCCTCTAAATAGGGTAAGCGCTTCCCTGCTTCGTCGAGTACAAAGTAGTGGTCATGCTTTCTAAGGATAAGCTTTTCATTTTCCAGCCAAAGCTGAAAGCGGAATGGGCCTGTACCTACTGGGTTTTGACCAAAGGAGCCTCCATAATGTGCAAGGGCCTCGCGAGGGATAACCGAGCAATACTTCATACTGAGGATGCCCAAAAACGGAGCGAAGGCCTCCTTTAATTTTATTTCCACCTGAAAGGGACCTAGGGCCTTGATGGACTCTACCTTCTTGAGGACCCATGCGCCAGGGGCCGCTAGTTCAGGGTCACGCAACCTTTCTAAAGAGAATACCACATCCTCGGCCTTAAGCAATCGCGTACTATCCGAACCAAAGCAGGCATTTTGGTGGAAATAAACATCCTCTCTTAATTGGAAGCGGTAGGTGCGGCCACTATCTAAAATCTCCCAAGCATGGGCTAAATCCGCTTGCACCTTAAGCGCATCGTCCATTCGTACCAGTCCATTGTACAATTGGTGACAAGCCCAAATATTAGCCTGATTACGGGCAAAAGCTGGATCCAGGCTACTAATACCCGCCGATTCATTATACCTGAAAACTGTGTTTAAATCTCGCTTCGGAGCCGAATTACAGGCTTGAAGCAAAATGCCAAGGGATAGAAATAAGAAAAGCTTATTCATTAAAAGATGTATCGAATACCTAAATCACCCACGGTTCCTCCCGACCAAGTTGGAAGGCTTAGGCCAAACAAGTTAGTAAGTCCGCCTCTTAAATGCCAAGTATTATTCACCTCCCATACCATTCCCAAGTCCCATGAGAATGCGTTAAACCCGCCGTAAGCGAAGCCACTGCGAATACGAAAGCTCTCCCAGCTGTAGCCGTAGCCCAGAGCGAAGCGAGGAATGTATTTGGGGAGGTATCGATATTGGAAACTAAAGTAGAGACTTTGTTCCTTGAGGTGATAGGTATAATCTAAATAGGCATTAGCAGGTAAAACCGTCCATGCGCCCGGCCTGGAGCCGCCTACGAGGCCATTTCCCAGCGAATCAATCAGCTGTTCGAAGGATTCCTGCTCTAAAGTGAATAATCGCCCTGCATCTACCCCCGAGAAACTAAAACTAGAATCGCGTTCGATAGACAGCCAATCGGGTAAATAGGCCAATCCCAAATCACGCACACCTAAGCTGATCTCGTGTTCCTTATAGCGTTCGGCGGTTTCAAGGTTTAGAGCAAAACCCCAGCCGGTAATCCCATACGTGGCGGTTGCTCCGCTTTGCCCGAATTGATAATCGCCATTAAAATCGATACTACTTCCGTCAATTGCGGTAAGCATTTGAGCACTGCCAATTTGGTGATCATCATGTGTATGCACCGCAACCAGCCCTAAACCAACAGATAGCGGAATGGTATCGATTAAAAAGGTGTATTGATGACCAATACCCGAGTAAAACCAAGATTGGTAATTAAAGTCGCCGATATCCTGTGGGATTCCCCTACTAGAGCGATTACCATAAAGAATTAATCCTGTGAGGTCGGAGGACATATTTAAAACTGTTGCGGAACGGCTAAACAAATAAAGAGATTGCTTTGGAAAAGGGACCAATCTTGATTTCTGATGTCCCTCGTAGCAAAGGCGGATATCCCAATTTTGTAAGCTGGCCAATTGCAAACCATTTTGGGCGCGGTCCATCAGCTTGGCTTTCATCGCGTCATCTACAAAATCACCGTAAAAGAATTGGTACATCTGCTGACTCGACCAATTGCGACTCGCCCCACCCTGCTCGGTGTAGAGCTCTAAAAAAGGTCGGTTTAAACGCTTAAAGGAACGTCCTACCTTAAATTCAATCAGGCTATCATTTTGGGCGACCACTGCAAATCCCAGGAGCCAAAGGCCTAAGGCCAAATGCTTTCTCATCTTTCTTTGTCGGTTGAAAGTCGGAAATCTGCAATAAGCTGCAAATCCAGATAATTATCAGAATAGATTTTCACCAAACCATCTTCAGGCTTGGTATGAAACAAGGTTTTAAATACAATAAAGTCGGTATTCTGTAAGGCCCACAGGCTATGGCCTGATAAAGAATAGCGCAAGGTGGTTTGAGTTGATCCAACACTTCTTTGATTGGTATCAATGGGTGCCGCGGCGATAATATCACTACTGTATAAGGTATCAAGTGGAATACGGCCATTATTATGCAAAATCATGGCCACCTCCATATTAAAGGGATAATTGTTATCCGCTTTAATAATCAAGTCTCCTCCTTTCATGCGCCAGTCCTTATCAACAGATATATACTCAAAGCCTACAGTATCCTGAAAGGAAATGGAATCCAATCCCACTTGTAAAGGAATGGTCGCTTGAAGCTTGGCCTCAATCCCGTAATTGGTATTTAAGAACTGACTAAAATCGGTTGGGCTCTGATTATGATTCATGTAGGCCTCGAGGTCGAAGCTAATTTCCTCGGGGAAAATCTCTACCAGTTCTTGAATATTACTGTTGGTCTTATCGAGGCTAATCTGGCTCCGACCAGGAATAGGTATAGCCCCCGGGAAGGGCTCCTGTGCTCGAGGCAGGTTAAACTCAAAGCCCAATTGATTCCAAGTTAAACTTCGGGTTTGTGTTTCGGTGTACGACTTTAAACTATTGATTTTAAAAGCGAAAGGGGCACCAATATAATTTTCAACTTCCAGCGATAAATCAACATCTTCTAAGCGAATGGCCCCTTCAAAAAACTGAGAAACATTTTCTAAAAGTACCCGATCGCTCCCGATAATAGTATCATTTCCCAAGTAGCCGTACCCGCGATCGGCAATTAGGTTTTTGATACCGGTTTTTACAAACACACTGTCTTGAAGCGAGAGGTTAATTATCCTACCGGTGCTATCAATACTACCAATAAAGGTGGTGTAGAAGGTATTGTGAATATTAGCGCTTCCTGGCATTCCCTGAAGATCTAGGGTATAATTCCGCACCGGGATTTCTACGTATTCATTCACCACCTGTCCACTAGGCGCTGCGGGAACCACGCGTAAAAATTGCAAAATATTTCCATTGTTTACCGCGCCGGGAAGGATGTATTGCAAGTTAATACTGTCGTTGATGGTGCTGTAAGCATCCATGTATATATCCCCTTCCGAAACGTGAACCGAGGTTAATAATGCGGAGGGGGGATAAATAAAGGCCTCGGCCGTTTCATCGAATAAATTTTGAGCGGGAAAAACCGCGGTGGCCGATACCGGATCCAATTTATCTAAGGTTACGCGCAGGTCAATCGCATCGGAGGTGTCAACCAATACCGTATTTCCATTACTCCCCGGCGAATCTAAGTTGATAAGGGAAGCCACTAAATTTCCTTCAATTAAAAAGTTATTGACCAATTGTACCGAATCGTAGTGAACGGCCCCACTTGGTAAACTGGCTAAAGTATTTTGCAAGATGAAGTTACCCGCATTCGTATTCTGAATACCATATTGCAAGTTGGTCAGGTCAATTGGGAAATTATTCTCTAGGCGCAGGACTAACCAACCATCCCGTAAGGTGATGCTCTGAAAATAGTCGGTAGCGTCGATATTAAAATTACTAGGGCCTACATTGCTAATGGGTGGAATAACCTGATTGGTCCCATTTGCCGCTACCAAAAGGGCGCCTTGTAATCCCATTTGCAGGGCAATGCGACCTAATGATATTTTGTTTGTGATTACTCTGCTGCCCAGTGTTATGCTTTGCAGTTTAGCGGTATTTTCAAACTCCTCGTTAAAGGGCGGAGCAATTTCACCGGGTTTTAAACTGGCAATACTTTCGCTAAATACCAGTTGCAATTGCCCATCGGGGTTAACCTGAACGGTGCTATCCAATTGAGGTAAGTCGAGTAAATCAATACGCGTTTTAAGAACCGGTACTAGGGTATCGACCTCCCAATCGGCGGGAGTAATATCCGGACGACAAGCAGTGATAGCGAAGAAAAGTAAGGTGATGCAGAGTATAAGAGCTTTCTTCAAAATCCCAATTTTGGGCAATTTACAAAATGCTTTTTTCGAATATGCCTATCCAGGCTTTGTATCTTCGCCTGCAAATACCAAACATGACCTTACTATATCACAATACCTCGGCCATTATTCAAGTAGAGCGGGAAAACCGACCTTACAAGCGTGGTGCTGAAATGTCGGAAGTAGCCCCATTAAAAAATGGCTGGATGCTGGTGAATGAGGGAAGAATCATCGAAATAGGCTCGGGCGAAAAACCGGCTTCAAATCGTTATGATGAAGCCATTGACCTTCAAGGCCAACTAGTGCTGCCCACTTTTGTAGATAGTCATACCCACCTTGTATACGCAGCCAATCGCGAGGATGAGTTTGCCCAGCGCTTAGCGGGTAAGTCTTACGCCGAAATTGCGGCTGCGGGAGGAGGAATCCTAAACTCGGCTAAAAAACTAGCCGCAGCCTCAGAGGAAGCCCTATTCGAATCAGCCCAGCACCGTTTGGAAGCTCTGATCCGCATGGGTACTGGGGCACTCGAAATAAAAAGCGGTTATGGCTTAAGTACCGAAGCCGAACTTAAAATTTTAAGAGTAGCACGTAAACTGGAAGCCGAAAGCGGCATTCCTATTAAAAGGACCTTTTTAGGTGCCCACGCAGTACCGGCCTCTTTTAATGGCGACACGGATGCTTATGTTAAGCTGGTGATAGAGGAAATGCTTCCTGCTGTGGTAGAGGAAGGCCTGGCCCATTATGTTGACGTTTTTTGTGAGGAAGGCTACTTCAGCCTTGATCAGTCCTTAGCCATAATAGAAGCCGCGGAGGCTTATGGCTTGCCGGCTAAAGTACATGTGAACCAGTTTAATAGCCTGGGAGCTGTGGAGGCTATGGTCGATCGTGGGGCCCTATCCTTAGACCACCTTGAGGTTCTTTCGGATAAAGAGTTGAACTACATCGGCGAAAGCCAAACCATAGCCACTGCCCTACCCGGTTGCAGTTTGTTTTTAAATATACCCTACACCCCGGGTAGAAAATTGATTGATGCGAATGCGATTTTCTGCTTGGCTACTGATTTTAACCCAGGCTCCGCCCCAAGTGGTAATATGGCCTTAATGATGTCTTTGGCATGCAGTCAGATGAAACTACGAACGGAGGAAGCCTTAGTGGCGGCAACATTAAATGGAGCGGCGGCTCTCGAGCTGAGTGAGGACTTAGGTAGCTTGGAAGTAGGCAAATGGGCTAATTTTATGACCCTCGAACCCGGTTATAGCCTCGCTTCCCTAGCTTATCATTTTGGTCACAACTTAATTAGCGAGGTTTATATTAAAGGTGAAAAACGCACATGAAATATTTGAAGTTCTTAAGCAGTAATCAAATTCAGGATCATGTTTTCCCGAGAGCGGGCGAACAAAAACTCGGGGAAGCCCTGCAGGTGATTTCCGATTTAAAAGAGCTTGAAAATCATCCTGCTCAATTTGTCATTTTAGGTATTCAAGAGGATATTGGCGTAAGAGCCAATCTGGGTAAAGCTGGCTGTGCCAATGCCTTTCAGCAAATTCTTTCCCCGCTGTTTAATGTGCAGGTTAACCGCTTTTTAAATCCCGAGTCTTTGGTCCTTGGTCCTTATCTCGACTTCGAAGAATTAAGCGATGAGGCGCGACACTTGGACCCCAATCGATCGGCCGACCTAGAGCGCCTTCGGGAACTTACCTCCCTTATAGATCAAGCGGTGACTGGTCTTATTGAGCATATTGCTAAATGTGGGAAAACACCTATTGTAATTGGGGGCGGACATAACAACAGCTATGGAATTATAAAGGGCGTTTCACTTGCCCAAAACCGAGCTATAGAAGTATTAAACATAGACCCTCATGCCGATTTCCGGGCCTTGGAAGGACGTCATAGTGGCAATGGTTTTAGTTATGCCCACGATGAAGGCTTTCTGGGAAGATATGCGGTTTTTGGCTTGCATGAGTCTTACAACAATCAGGCAATTTTAGAGACCTTTAGAGCTTCCGCAGATTTGTATTACCTGAGCTATGATGAGCTTTTAATTTACAGCACCGATGAGCGAGATCGCCTCTTTAAGGATGCTTTGCGCTGGTTAGGACCGCGACCTATCGGATTGGAATTGGATTTAGATAGCATTACTGGTTTTCCGGTAAGTGCCTTGAACGCCAGCGGATTCACCATGCGGCAAGTGCGGGGCTTAGTTAAAACTGCCGCTCATTTGGCCGCCCCACTCTACTTCCATATTGCCGAAGGCGCTCCCGATCTGGCCGAAAACGAAACAGAGCGGATTCTTAGCAGCAAAGCGATGGTTTACCTCATCACCGACTTTATCAAATCCCATCAGTCTTAGGCCAAAAAAAATGCGCTCCGAGGAGCGCATTTAAAAGTCTAAAAAGAATCTCTTTTAGAGACCCAATTTCTTTTTCAAGGATTTTGGAAGGGCATCCTTATGCATCATAATACCAATGGACTTATAAGCTACAAAAGCTCTTGAAGCATTGATGTAACCTGCACGGAAGTCATTGCCGCGCTCCCCCCAAGAGTTCTTTACGATATAGTAAATGTTGCCCTCTTGATCTTTTACCATACCGGTAATGAGCATACCATGATCATCGGTAGTTTCGTAATTATCATAAGCCTCCTGACGATTTTCCTGAGTGATCTCCTTTTCTTCCTTAGGGCCATCGAACATCGCCTTGCGCTCTTCAGCACTCATATCATTGTAATCGGTAGCGGGAACAATCGCTACACCATTACGCAGGGAAAAGCCTTTCTCGCTCACATCGGTAGCCCAAGCAACCGTATAGCCCTCATTTAAGGCATTGTCCAGGGCGTCCATCATATCCTGCAAATGCACATTATAAGCTTTACCCCAAGCCCAGTTATCCGGTACTTGGATCATCACTTCACTGTTCATCGGATGATGGGTAAAAGAAGTCAATTGCACGTAATCATCTGGGTTAATCCCCAAAACCTCATCAGCAAAAGATCGCGGTGTATAGGTTTTTCCTTCCCATTCAAACTCTTCGGGAACCTCGCCCAAATAAGCATCAAGGGTGGCATCAATAGCTTCTTGCCAAACTGGTGTAAGCGATCCATTCTTGTTTTTGATCACCTCATCAAGCATAGACTTTAAAACCGCTTCCAATTCACCATGATTGTTGATTTCCGTCCCGTAATCCAAACCTTCATATTCCACTTGAGGCATGGCACCGTAACGGGCAATCACATACATTACATCTGGCAATGCGCCTCCCTGGGCGAAGTTTAAGTAGCCATGTAAGCGCACATACTTAAGAGCTTTATCGTAATACACATTGCGCACGGTAAACATCTCCGAAATATCTACGGGGTCTTTGCCCATTCGCAGCATTTCACTTTCTACAAAACCAGTTGTGGCATAGGACCAACAAGTTCCGCTGCGACCTTGGTTTTTAACGGGAGTCGCCTCTAAATCTACGATAGTCGTAAATTCAAATCCGGCTTCTTCCGCGCCATTGTCTTTTACTTTATTAATAAGGTCGTCTTGGGCAAACATCCCCGTAGACCATAAAGCCGCTAGGGCTAGTACACGATATCTCATGTTTATTTATTGGAGTTATTGATTTGTTCTAAAAGGATTTCAACCGCCTTAGCCAACTGAGCGTCATCGCCATTAGCACGACTTGCTGGAGGATTATCCAGCACCACATCGGGTACCGCAGGTCCATTTTCCATGTTTTGCCCGCTGTTTTTCACATACCAGGCACGGAATGGAAGGCGTAAGAAACTGCCATTTAATAAGCCGCTACCACCCGTAGAAATAACCGCCCCAAAGGTGGGCTTTCCTACTAAGGTTCCGATACCTAGGCTTTTATAGGCATGACTAAAAATTTCGGCATTGGAGTAAGAGCTTTCGTTACATAAGGCCACCGAAGGCTTAGTCCAAGCCGCAAGTGGTAGTCGCTCGCTGTAAGGGTAGTAATTGCTAAAATCTTGGTGATTCTTTAGGCTATTGGTAGCTCCTCTGGGAATGGTGTAGGCATGTTGACGCACATTAAGCACCGCCATAAGGTAGTCGGTAGTCCAACCACCGCCGTTAAAGCGAACGTCAATTACAATCCCTTCTTTACCATATCCGGAAGCCATTAGCTCGCGCTCAAAGCGCTCAAAGCTTTGCATATCCATTCCGCGGATATGGATGTAGCCCAATCGGCCTTTACTGTACTTTTCCACCAAGGCCTTTCGACTGGCTACCCATTCTTCATAAAGCTGTGAATTGATACTGGAACTTGGGTGAATTACAATCTCCATCTTGGTACCACCACGATCTAGTTGCACCAATACCGGCTCACCAACAGTGGCCGTCCAATAGGAGTAGAAATTGCGCTCCAGATTAACCGCCTCTCCATTAATATGGGTAATACGGTCGCCCAGTTGCAAATTGTTTTTGGTTCGGTCGGCTGGAGTATTTGCCACCAAACGGGTCACCGTAGCTCCATCATTGGTCATCGAAACCTCGATTCCAATTCTACCGGTCGACTCTCTTTGCACCTCGGTATCACCGTTAGAGCCGTAAAGCCCCATATGGCTGGCATTCAAGCGACCGAGCATCAAGTTGTATACAAAATTGAAGTCCTCAGTGGTAGAGGCTTTCAAAGCCCATGGACGGTAATAATCGGTTAGGGCCGACCAGTTCTCCCCGTGGTACTCGGGATCGTAAAAACGGTCACGAATAAGGCGACTGGCCTCCTCATACACCTGTTTGCGCTCCTCTGCCTTGTCGATGGTCATTTTTTCCGAATAGGAGTAAGAAGTAATCTTTTTACTGGCAGGGTTGATATGCTTTAAGCTTCCGCGAGAAAGGAAATAAATCCCCTTGCCATCTTTATCCCATTGCAAATTGGTGGGGCTAATTCCACCTTGGGTAAGTTGCTTTAAATCACTACCGTCGAACTGCACTTCAAATAAATCAATTCCTCTACTCCCAGCAGTTTGTCGCGTAAAATAGAAGGTTTCGCCATCGGCCGAAACTAAAACTTGCGATTCGCTACCGCTGTAATAGGTTACTTGCTCTAAACGATCATGGATATTTTCGAAATCGATTTGAACCAAAGTTTCCTTATCCTCATCCTTTTCTTCGTCTTTGGAGTCCTCTGTTTCTTCCTCATCAAAGTAATAGCCTTCCTCGCGCTCTTCTTTAGACTTGAGCCAGTCTTCCCGTTGCAGCCATACAAACCACACATCCGCATCATCATTACTACGATCGGAGATAAAGGCCAGCTTAGAGCCATCCTTACTCCAGGTTGCGCCATAATCAGAGCCTGGATGCATACTAATATTCACGGCATCAGTACTACCGTCGGCCGCTTGAATATAAATTTCTCGGTTAAAATTTAAGTCTGATCGGTGGTAAGCGATATAGCGACTATCAGGACTCCAGGCAATTCCGCCGGCACCATACCAGGCATCGTGTAAGGTGGTGGTACTGCCTAAACTTCCATCCTCTTTTACCTCTGACACTTGCAATTTTGTTCCGCCCTCCACATAGGCCAGTAATTTGCCATTAGGCGCTAAAACGGCATCGCGAAGATCCCCATCGGCCTTGGCCATCAATTCGGTTTTGTGACGCAAACTTTCAAATAAGCTCGATTTCTGTTCATCTGCCGAAAGGCTTTTATAAAAACGGTAGGAATTGGCCTCCCGATCGGAAGTAAATACTACCGTAGTATCGTTTAGGAAAATCGCTTCCCGATCGTAGTAGGAATGATCACTCAAATTGGTTGTTCTGGATTTTTCATCGTCCAGGGCGCCGATAAATATCTCGCCTCGCGTTTCTAAAACAACCTCCTTACCATTTGGGGAAAGACTGTAATTCGAAATTCGATTGCGAATCGTTTCACGTTCTACCGGGTAAAAGCGGTAATCACTTTTTAAATCAAGTTTTAAGGCCTTGGCGGCAGATGCTTTAGAGAGCTCCCCTAGATACCAAAGGTCTTTGCGCGCAAAAAGCAATTTAGATCCAGCCAAGCTAAAGTCGTGAATGCCCTCATCTTTAAAATCGGATAACCAAGTTGCTTCTCCCTCTAAGCTGAGTTTTTTTAGGTTGTAGCGCCCCTCTTTGGCACTTAAGAATACCAGGGTGTTATTATCAAGCCATTGCGGATTGATATCATTAACATCATTATCGGTTAGGGCCTTATAGCTACCCTTGTTTAAATCGTAAAGCCAAATCTCTTGATCCGCAGGACCAGAATAATTCTCGCGGCTGCTACGACAGGAACCGCGCATGAAGGCGATGTAACGACCATCAGGTGAAGCCACGGCATTGCTTCCTAGGCCATCCATAAACCTTTGTGGAGTTGCGTTATTGGGGGCAATCCGATGAATTTCGGCATCCCATTCTACCGTAACAAAGGCACGCTCGGTATGAAACAGCACGCCTAGATCCTTATGCCAATCACTTAAATTGTCGCTGGCTGCATGGTAGGTTAATCGCTCCGGATAGCCTCCATCCAGGTTTAAGCTAAAGATATCCGTATTACCGAAACGGCTTGATGTAAAAGCTAAGCGATTATCGGTAGGGTGAAAAACCGGACGTGCATCATAGGCCTCATGCAAGGTTAGGCGCTGGGGCTTCCCTTCCATTTGGGGCCAATACCAAATATCACCTTGATAGCTAAAAGCGAGTGATTGTCCGTCGGGGGACAGCTGTGCATGGCGCACAAAGCTCTGAGCTGGAAGGTATAAGCTAATACCCCAGCCGAGCAACGTAAGTGCCAATTTCTTCATAAAACGTGTGCTAAAATTTAAACCTAAATAGGGTTCAGATCGGTAATGGCCACGAATATAAGGATTGGCGCTTAAAATTTTAAACGATGCGCTTACGCGATTCTTTGTAGTGGTACTCTACTCGAGCCACCTTCACCATATTGCCACGCGGGTTTATTTCGTGACAGTGCAATTTGAGGACATAGGAGCGGTGGTTTGAGGCGCTGATATTGGCTCTAATTTGTAGACGCGCGGCGGCTTTGGGCCGACGATAGGTTTCGAGCTGCACCTGTTGGCGCACCAAATCAATGTTATTGGGTAGCAAGGCGCTAATGCGATTGTAAAGCTTTTGAGCCTGCTCTTCTAATTCTTGCAAGGTTAACCATTCGGTATTCTTTGCTTTAGAAGGTAGATCAAAGAAGTGTTGCAATTCCCTTTTCTTTTGCTTTTCCAATAAACTAATAAATGCACTCATGGAATATCCACATTAATAATTACTACGGCCAGAAAATGAAAAAGCCCCCGCCAGATTACTCTTGCGGGGGCTTTTACAGTTCCTGTTAGATTGGTCTTATACAGATCTATAACACAGCTCACCCGCTTGGAAATAATTCCAATTGCAGTACATGAACTTATGATTATGAGATTGTGTCGCCATTACTAAAACGAATATAGGGATTCTGACCTTAGATAATACACTTGGTCCTTATTTTTACATAAAAACCTTAATGGGGATGTTTTCCAAAGGCCATTCTCCTTTATCCGTTTGTACTTTAGAAATGGCTTCGACTACCTCCATTCCTTTGATTACCTCACCTATTACCGTATGCTCATGGTCAAGATGGGGACTGCCGCCAATACTAGAGTATATAGACCTTTGCTTAGGATTGAGTTTTATGTCATACTCCTCCTCCATCGCATCAAGCTGAGCAGAACTATACACTTGTCCGAGGTTAATATAAAACTCAAAAGGATCGGATCGTTTTTCCGGATTATCATGATAGGACCGCGCCATGGCCACACTGCCGTATTTATGGTAATTCTCACCACTGGCTTCGACGGGTAGTTCGTATTTGCCAATTTTGTCCCTGAGCTGTTGTAAGGTGTACTCGTCGTTATTCCCTGCCTGGATTACATGGCCTTTACTTACTCTATGAAACCAAGTGCCATTAAAGTATTGATGCTCCTTAATGAGGTACACCATATTCGCCCGATGAACAGGCGTATTGATATACAGTCGAATTACGATTTCGCCAAACTTGGTTTCAATGCGAATGGTGTTCTCCTGATTGGCTTTTCCGTATTTCCTTAAAAAGGCTACTGCTTCCTCATCCGATTGCCATGCCTGCATTTCGGGCTTGGATTTTTCTTTGGATTTAAGCTTTTCTTCCGACTGCTTTTGATTAGTATTGCTTTTTGGGGCTGAAGGGGGATTCTGACAGGCCGTAAGGACCAATAAAAAGCTAATTGAGATAAAGATTCTTATAAACATGAGATTCCTGTTCCTGTAGAAGTTCCAGGTAGCGAAGATAGTTTAAGAGAAAGGTTTCCTTGCCTTGGTGACTTTCAATAGAAATGAAATCCATCTTTTGGACATCGCTCAGGTTTAACAAGGCGGCTAATTCGTATATGCCCGGAGATTCTAAGGCCAACAACTCTATATCGGGATTCCGACTTTCGACCATATGCAAGCGAAACCGCTCCATTAATTCTGCGGAGGCTTGTAAGTTTCCTTCTCCATCTAAAAAATAGACATCCCCGCAAGGGTAAAGCTTTTCCCCTTTTTGGTAGTGAAACTTATCGAGCCTAAAATTACCAACGGCCCGGATAATGATTTCCATCTCACCGTTCTCATGACGGTTAACGATTTCATGAACCTTAACCGCAGTGCCGTAATTTCGGGCATTCAGTTTATTGGAGAAGGGCAAACCAAAGCTCCAAGAACCTTCCCAAGCTTCGTTAATTAACTGCTTGTAGCGCTCTTCGAAAATATAGAGCTGACTGTACTCGCCGGGTAGCAAGAAGAGATTTATAGGGAACAGAGGATAATCTTGCATAACTATAAAACCCTTTTTCGCTTAAAAAGTTTACAGCATTTGAACGGGACTTAAAACCGTCTCCGAAGTTTCCAGTAATTTATCAGGGATAGAAGATTGGACGATACGTGCAAGCTCTTCAATCACCTTAATTTTTAATTCGGCGCGAGAATACACCAAACTAATTTCTCGGGTGGGCTTAGGGTCTGCAATGGGTTTTACCTGAGGTTGTTCCTCCGCTGGAAGATCTAAAGCGTATAAATAAGGTATTAAGGTCATACCATAACCCTTCTTCGCTAGTTTAACCAGAATGTCAAAGTTGCCACTCTCAAGGTCAATATTTTTGCCACCCAAGGATGGTTGCGAACTGCAAAGATTAATTACGGAGTTACGAAAACAGTGCCCTTCATTTAATAAGAGAATTTCGTCGATATCCAATTCTGAATTGGTTACAAAAGCTTCTTTACCCAATTTGTGCTCCTTGGGGATATAAGCCATAAAGGGCTCGTAGTACAAAGGCTTTTCTATTATGGAGCGCTCCTTTAAAGGCGTGGCTAAAATTCCTGCGTCCAGCTCATCCCTTTGTAATTTTTCGATAATCATCTCGGTAGTAAGCTCAATTACATGCAATTGAATTTTAGGGAACTTCGCGCTAAACTTACTTAGGAAGCGAGGCACCAAAGATGGCGTTATGGTAGGGATTACTCCCAGTTTAAAGGGACCTTCTAAAACATTCTTCGATTCCTGTAAAATTTGATTCATCCGCTCTGCCTCATGTAAAATGGTGCGCGCTTGACTAATGAGTTTTTCCCCGATGGTAGTGGGCCGCACCGGATGCTTACTGCGGTCAAATAATAAAACCCCCAACTCTTCTTCCAGCTTCTGTATTTGCATGGATAGCGTAGGTTGAGTTACAAAGCAAGCTTCGGCAGCCCGCGCAAAATGTCGGTGATTATCGACGGCTATGAGGTAGTTGAGCTGAGTAAGTGTCATAAGAAAATCTAAAGGATACTTCAAAATTAATAATAAGCTTCTATTAAATGTTCCACCGCTTATTATTTTTGTCACTTAAGTAAACGATGTGGATTTTAAAGAGTTCGAAAGCTTATTAAAAAAGGCAAAGGATATTCCGCTTCCTGGAGAGGAAGCACAAATTGAGTTAGCCCCAAGTGGCCGGGTATCCTTGTCGGATATGGACCTCGATTTAAATAAGGTCCGAAAAGCGGGCGTTTTAGCTTTAGTGGAGAATTACCAAGGTGAGGCGCATTTAATTCTTACCTCGCGGACCAAATATCCTGGAGCGCATAGCGGGCAGGTTTCCTTTCCCGGAGGAAGTTTTGAGGAAGAAGACGCGGATTTTAGAACTACGGCTCGCCGAGAAACACAAGAAGAGATCGGCGTATCAGATTCGGATTATGAAATTTGGGGTGCCTTGAGTCCTTTATATATTCCGCCTAGCAACTTTTTAGTACACCCTTATCTTGCCAAGGCAGCCGAAGCCTTAAGTTTTGTGGCGGAGGAAAAAGAGGTTGCTGCCATTCACCGCATTTCCATAAACCGATTTTTAGACGAGAGCGCCATAAGCCGGACTCAAATAAAGCTGAGCAATGGTTTTAAACTCAATAGTCCCGCTTTTGAAATGGATGGTTTGGTAATTTGGGGAGCCACGGCCATGATGATTGCCGAAATTCGTGCCTTACTCTTGCAAAGCCGCGCAAGCCTTTAGAATCGCTTATATTTGCGAAGATCAAAAACAGGAATACACAGTGCGATTTAGGGACCCTTTCGGTAATTCACTGATCATCAAGAGGATATTAATCTTCATTTTTGGAGCAATAGCCTATTACCGCTTTAATGTCGCTAATAAAACCAAGGTTAGCGGCACCAAGGTTCTAAAGGGTCTTCCCGATAAGAATGTACTCTTCGTAAGTAATCACCAAACTTACTTCGCGGATGTAACCGGAATGTATCAGGTCTTTTGTTGTGCTAAATGGGGTATCTACGATCGAATCAACTTCCCCTTTTTCATCTTTAATCCCAAGCTCAACATTTACTTTATTGCGGCGCTCGAAACCATGTCGGCCGGAATACTACCAAAGCTTTTCGCCTATGTAGGCTCGGTTTCCATCAAGCGTACTTGGCGCAGTGCAGGGAAAAATGTGGACCGTGGCGTAGATCCCCGGGATATCCAAAAAATATTTACCGCCATGGAAAGTGGCTGGGTAATTACCTTCCCGCAAGGCACCACCACTCCATTTGTAAATGGTCGTAAGGGAACAGCCCATATCATAAAAGAAACCAAGCCTATTGTAATTCCGGTTGTTGTGGATGGTTTCCGACGGGCCTTTGATAAAAAGGGTTTACTCCTTAAAAAGAAGGGTATTGATTTAAGCATTCGCTTTAAAGAGCCCTTAGACATCGACTACGATAAAGATTCTGCGGAAATCTTACAGCAGATTATGGATAGTATTGAGCAAAGCGATGAGTTCAATACCATGAAAAAAATCGAAGAGTCGGTAGGTGTTTCCAACGAATGAACAAAAACAATCGTCTAACTATTGGGATTCGCAGTACCTTGGCGACATAGATTACAGATAAATTAGCTAATTCCTTTCAATTTTGTAAAAGCATGAAAAAGCATTTTCTTTTCATAGGTCTCATTCTAGCGGTATTTTCTTCTTGTAAGGAGGAAAGCCTGATCGAGGAAAATCCAGCGCCAAGCGGTGATAACCTCGAGTGGAACTTAGTAACTTACTATGGAGATAGGCCGGTTGATTTCGATTCGGTATACATCAATGCCACCGGAGTGCACTTCATGTTAGATACCATTAGCCTATTAGTGGGCGACATTGGTTTTTACGATCGGAACCTAGAAATGGAGCTTGATACTGGACGTAATTTTTTCATGCTGAGCAATTTCAAACCTACTAAGCGAAGCGGCAGACTACCTGCTGCTGGGTATTATGGTAATTTCCACATGGTTGCCGGAACCGACTCGGCGGGTGCAGTAGATAACCTTCAGGAAATTTTAGCGATAGACCCAAGCTTAGTACGAGAAGATGATTATGGGGTAGATTATTTCCGCATTAAGGGTCGAATTTTTGATCCTACCCTCCCTCTTGAGGATTCGGTGATGATTCCGATTAGTTACACCATTGGCTCTTATCTCCTTACCGATACCACTGTTAGCGAAACCCGCAGCTTTAGTATTGACAACCTTCAACAAGTACGTATTTTCTTACTAGCCGACCTTAAGCCCATGCTCAATACTCTGCCTATGGGATTGGTGCAGGAAGTAGAAAGTGACCCTACTAATACCCAAGACTTTACGATTGCTCAGCTTATGGCAGATAGCCTGAGCATCGGCATATTCTAAACCCCATGAAAACGACCCTCCAATCTCTGTTAAGCTTACTCGTAATCGCCTTTTTGGTTAGTAATTGTCAGGATAACGATACTACAGACCCAGCAGAGGCAACCGTAAATTTCAAGACTTCCATTCACCTCAGCGATGGACCAGAAGTTTATCAGATTGGAGACACTTTAAGAATGAATACGGGCTATGACTTTAATCTAAAAAAGTTTAAGCTCTACCTCAGTCGGGTGACCCTGATTAAGAATGGGGAAGAAACCGAAATTGAAGACATCCTTTTAGCAGATGTTGGGGATGCCAATACTGGAAGTTTTAGCGCTAGCGTAGCAACAGGCAAATACACCAGTATTCGTTTAGGCTTTGGATTAGACCCTCAGCAAAACGATCAAGACCCAGAAAGTTTCCCGAGGGAACATCCCCTCTCCTCCTGGAACCAGATGTACTGGACCATGCTCAAATATCGCTTCGCAATTTTGGAAGGCCGTTCGGATAATACTGGTCAGCTTGATGGTGATACCAGCGATATTCTAAATGCCTATCACCCCGGATTGGATTCTTTGTATCGGGTGGTAAGCTATCCTATTAACCTCGATTTGGCAGAAGGTCAGCAACAAGAAATCGATCTGCAGATTTACATCGATCAACTGTTCTCGGCAGGCGAAGGAATTGACATGCGCACGGAGCCACAAACCCACAGCGAATTGGGTAGTCCTACCGTCCCTGGCGATTTCCATATTGCTAAAAAGTTTATGGATAACTTGGCCGAAACAGCCGCCATTGTAATTCCTTAATTACTTTATTGGGCTTAGCTTTGTGCTAAAGCATAGCCATGAACATTCACCTTATTGCCATTGGCGGTAGCGCCATGCATAATTTGGCCTTGGCCCTTCATGAACAGGGCCACACGGTAAGCGGTAGCGACGACGAAATTTTCGAACCTTCACGCAGTAGACTGGCAGCAGCAGGGATACTTCCCGAATCCATTGGTTGGCAATCGGAACGCATTCATTCGGGCCTCGATTTAGTGGTAGTAGGAATGCATGCCCGCAAAGAAAACCCCGAGCTAAAAAGAGCGATGGAACTCGGTCTCAAGGTTTTGTCCTATCCCGAATACCTCTACGAAAGTAGTAAGAACAAAACCCGAGTGGTGATTACCGGTAGTCATGGAAAAACGACCATCACCTCCATGATTCTACACGTTTTAAACTTTCACGATCGTGATTGTGACTATATGGTTGGAGCGCAGTTGGATGGTTTTAAAACTATGGTGCGCCTAACCGATCACAATGAATTTATGGTTATCGAAGGAGATGAATACCTCTCCTCTCCGCTTGATCCCCGTCCCAAATTTGTGCACTATCGACCTAATATCGCCTTGCTCTCGGGTATTGCATGGGATCATTACAATGTGTTCCCGCAGTATGAAGATTATCGCAAGCAATTTGAACTTTTATTCGATTACATAGAGCCCGGCGGTCAAATCATCTATAATGAGGAGGATCCAGAAGTTAAAGCCGTAGTAGAGGAATCGCAAAATGAAGTGAAAAAGTTCCCCTACCAAACTCCGGCCTATCATGTTGCGGAGCAAAAATTTGTGTTGGAAACTCAGGAAGGTGATTTACCCTTAAACATCTTCGGGGCGCATAACATGAATAACCTCGAAGGCGCGCGCTGGGTTTGCAGCCAAATGGGTATCACCGACGAAGAGTTTTACGAAGCCATAATTGAGTTCCAAGGGGCATCGAAAAGAATGGAACCCCTACTGGAGAAAAACGGTATCCAGGTTTTTAGAGATTTTGCGCATGCACCTTCCAAGGTAAAAGCCAGTGTGCAAGCTTGTGAAGAGACCTATGCGGATAAGAAGGTTTTAGCCATTTTAGAGTTGCACACTTTTAGCAGCCTCAACATCGAGTTTATGCAGCAGTACGCTAAAAGTATGGATCCTGCTGAACAAGCTGTAGTGTACTTTAACCCCCATGTACTCGAGCGTAAGAAGCTGCCTCCTCTTTCAAGTACTGCGGTAAAAGCTGCTTTTGCTAACCAAAATCTAAAAGTGATTATGGAAAGCGGGGAACTTCAATCGTATTTAAAAGCGGAGCACGGGAATTTCGACATCATACTGCTGATGAGCTCCGGAAATTTCGATGGCTTAGAATGGGACGAAGTTTTCGATTAAGGCTTTAGCCATTATTAGTACTTTTGACGCATTAAAGGCTATGAACAGAAAAAAACTCCTGAACGCCCGTAGTATCGAAATCACCCTCAATCGGTTAGCTCAACAACTAATTGAAAATCACGGTGATTTTAAAAACACGGTAATCATTGGCTTACAAAGCAGAGGCATTCATGTAATGCATCAATTGGTGGGCATATTAGAGTCTTCAGGAGTTAAGGATTTAGCCCATGGCACCTTGGACATCACCTTTTTTAGGGATGATTTTCGCCGAAGAGACGCGCCCTTGCAACCCAGCATGACCAAAATTGATGTGCTATTAGAAGGCAAAAAAGTGGTTTTTGTTGATGATGTATTGTTCACCGGTCGCAGTGTACGCTCCGCGATGGATGCCATTCAGTCTTTCGGCAGACCCTCTGAAATTGAATTACTGGTCTTAATTGACCGTCGCTTTAGTCGCGAATTACCCATTCAGCCCGATTATGTGGGCCGCCAAGTAGATAGCTTAGATGGCGATCGTGTTTCGGTAGAATGGCAAGGTCCTGAGGCTAAGGAAAATGCGGTATACTTAGAAATTGGGGAACATGAGTGAATTATCGGTTGATCACCTCCTAGGCATCAAATACCTCCAAGCTGAGGATATCAAACTCATTTTTCAAACGGCACAACAATTTAAAGAGGTTATTAATCGCCCCATTAAAAAAGTGCCCAGTTTACGCGACATTACCGTTGCCAACCTATTCTTCGAAAATAGTACCCGTACAAGGCTTTCTTTCGAATTAGCCGAAAAACGCCTTTCAGCAGATGTAGTGAACTTCTCAGCCGCCTCATCTTCCGTTTCTAAAGGGGAAACCCTAATTGATACGGTAAACAATATCCTCAGCATGAAGGTGGATATGGTGGTTATGCGTCATCCTAAACCCGGGGCCGCCTATTTTTTAAGTCAACATGTGGACAGCACCATCATTAACGCTGGTGATGGCGCCCATGAGCATCCCACTCAAGCTTTACTCGACTCCTTCTCTATTCAAGAAAAATTAGGCGAGGTTAAGGGAAAGAAAATTGTAATCGTTGGCGACATCCTGCATTCTAGGGTGGCGCTCTCAAATATCCTCTGCCTGCAAAAGCTAGGCGCCGAAGTTGAAGTTTGCGGACCCAGCACCCTGATTCCCAAGCATATCGGTTCTTTAGGCGTTAGAGTAAGTCATGATTTACAGAAAAGCCTCGAGTGGTGTGATGTCGCTAATATGCTGCGGGTTCAGCATGAACGCCAAGATTTAAAATACTTCCCCAGTATCCGCGAGTACGCCCAGCGTTATGGTATCGATAGAGCCTTGCTGGAAAGCCTAAAATCCAAAATTGTGGTCATGCACCCGGGACCTATTAATCGTGGGGTAGAAATTAGCACTGATGTTGCTGATAGTGACCAAAGTATTATCCTAAATCAGGTAGAAAACGGCGTGGCTATTCGCATGGCGGTTCTTTACCTTTTAGCCGCTAAGCGTAAAATCAGCTTCCAAAATTAATGGAGCTACTTAGCCTAAGCATCTTAGGATCTTCATCGGCTGTTCCCCTTAGCGACCGCAGTCCATCAGCCCAATTCCTGCAAATTGGCAAGGAGTACTTTTTACTCGATTGCGGAGAAGGTACTCAGGTTAAATTAAGGCAGCACCGCATTGGCTTTAGTCGCTTAAAACACATAATGATTAGCCATTTACACGGTGATCATTTTTACGGATTGGTGCCCCTATTGTCTACCCTGCAGCTACTCGATCGCCATGCCCCCCTTTACCTTTATGGACCTAAAAAACTGGAAGTAGCGATTCGTCAGCAATTAGACATCACCGATGCCCATATCAGTTTTCCCTTGCATTTTAAGGTTTTAGATACCGAGCGTAAAGATCTCATCTACGAAAGTGAACACCTTAAAGTACATAGCTTCCCTTTAAGACATGGGGTTGACTGCTTTGGCTTTCATTTTGAAGAGAAGCCCCTTGCCCGTAAAATGCGTAAGGATGTGCTAGAAGAGCTTTCCATTCCTGTTGCTGAGATTCGAAAGATTAAGGCGGGGGCCGATTGGCATGATCAAAAAGGAAAGGTATATCCCAACGCGCATTTAACCTTAGAAGCTCCCGCGCCATTTTCCTATGCCTATTGCACCGATACGCTTCCCGTAAAGCATTTACACCGGTATTTTAGTGAGCCCGACCTTTTTTATCACGAGGCAACCTTTTTAAGTAAAGATGCCCAAAGGGCCAAGCAAACTCAGCATAGTACCGCTGCCCAGGCGGCAGAAATAGCCGAAATATGCAAGGCGAAACAATTGCTTATCGGCCATTTTTCGGTCCGCTATAAAAGCTTTCAGGAGCTTCTGGAAGAAGCAAAACTGACCTTCCCCAACACCGCTATTGCTTTAGAAGGTTATCGCTTTAGTCTTGATCGCAAAACCAGGGATTTGCAAATCGAAAAAGAGAACGAATACCGCTAGGATATTAATCCTCTTCATCTATTTCTTCATCCTCTAGCTCGTCTTCTTCCGAATCCTCCTCGGAGACCTCCTCCCTTCTACCTTTGCCTAGAGCACGAGCCCATAATTCCTGGTAGGTATTAAAGTCTAACTTAAAATTGATCCCCACGCCCTGCTGATAGAGCTGTTGTTGTCCAATGCTATAACTTAAATTGTTATCCACCGATCGATTAAAGGCCTTGGCCCGCATTCGGCCGTCCTCGGTGAGTTTGTAAATCAATTCAAAATCACCAGCGATGCTACTATTGTTTTCATTGAGAGGCACTTCCACCGAAGAGTTAACGGTTAAGCGATCTTCAAAGAAATTTTTGGATAAACCCACTTCCAGTTCTTCTTGACTATTTCCTGCAGCAGGGGCATTTTGACCTTGGGTGGCGGGTTGATAGGAAAGACTAACCTCGTAATCATACTCTGCCGTAAAGCGGTTAATAAAGGCGGCAGCCTGACCCGCAATAATATCCCATTGATTGATAGCCGAACCACTACCAATAAGAAAATCACTCGGTGGGGTAAAATTGTTAAAAGCCAATAAACTAAATACCTGCTGATTTACAGCCTGATCGGTATTTAAGCGATTCGCTACTATCGACTGGATCGAAGACGTGGCCCGCGGTAAAGCCACCGAAAAGGTAATATTAGGATTGGTGAGCTCCCCTTCTATGTAGAGGTAAATATCTACCGCAGTAGAAGCACCATTGGTTTCTCCCGTTAATATTCCGGGATTAGCTTTGGTTCTGTAAATCGCTGTTAAGTCGAGATTAGCAGTGTAAGGGTCGCCATTCCATGAAACGGTTCCTCCGCGCTGCACCTCGAAGTTCTTGGCGAGCAAGCCCTCCAAATTGAAGCGATAGAGGCCATCCTCAATGGTGTAGGTTCCATACAGTTCCAAGTCCTGATTGGGCTCCAGCTTCATATTAATAAAGCCACTACCTCTACCATTGAGTTGGTTACCAGTACTTTCATTTAAAATAATACTCACTAGAGCATCGGGGGTGATATCCATATCAAAATCAAGGGAAACGCCTTCATCTATATCGAAGTCAGTTTTCATGATTTGTAAGCCTTGACTTGCATTTTTAGGAGGCAGGAAATTCACATAGCCGCTTTGCTTTACCTCGGTAGCCCCACCAATGGGAATGTTAAAGTTGGTGCCATCTTCACTCTTCACCGCGGCGTAAACCTTAACGCTAGAAGGTGGGCCCTGGATTTTAAGGTTACCGGAGGCGTAGGCGGTCCCATAATAGGCATCTTCGCGATCGGCACTGGTATTTAAAACCAGCATCTCCTGAGCATCAATTTGTAAATCGATGTAAAAGTCTTTAAAGCCGCGATGCCTTACTTCCCCATTCAAAAATCCGGTCCCGCGAGCGTCGCGAAGTTTAAGGTTGGGAAAGCTTATACTCTCATTATTTAAATACACTTTAGGACTGCCAACTAAGTTATAGTCCGTTTGAAGGAAGGAAATAGTTAGGCCTGCTTTGGGTAAGGTGAATTCTCCATCTATCTCCGGTTTTTTAGCGGGGCCGGTCATGCTCACGCTACCACTAGCCAAACCCCTCAGGTTTTCGGCCACAGGCGCGGCAAAGGGGTCTAATGCCGCCAAATTAAAGCGATTAAAATCAAATTTAAGGTCTATGCTCCCCTTAGCCTCATGATCATAATAACCACCAATCTTTAATGTTTCTAAGGCCCTATTTTTAAGTAAAGCATCAATAAAAATCTTTCCATCGCCGTAGTTATAGTCACTGCTTAACTCCATTCGACCTAGGGCCACCTCATTAAGGCGTAAACTATCTAAATAAACATCCGCAATAAATTTAGGCTTGGAAGCTAACTGAGTGGCGATAATATTCCCATCGATAAAACCTTCTACTCGGGCCTTCTCATTAAACTGTAGATAGTTTAGAAAATCCAAGTCTAAACCCTCGATATCGATTCGCATGATTCGGTTTGGATCGGGACTAATAAAGCCGGCCGCGGTAAGGTTTAAGGAGGGTCCAGTAATTTTAAGCCAATCGATCGAAAAGCCATTACTATCTAAGCGCATTACAGAGCCAGTATCTACTTGAAAACTACGGCTTCCAAAATTAAATTCCCCACGATCCCAATTCATGCGGTAAGCCTGACTATCCAAAATGGCAATTAAGCCTTCAAAGCTGCCGTAACTATCGATGCTATCGCGTAAAATTAAATCCAATTGATAGTTCATACTATCTCCGGCAAAGACATTCACAAACTGCACACTATCGATTTGCAGTCGGTCTTCCCCTATGGCGTAGGAATTGGCGGTGAGGTTAAACAAATCGGCTTGTCCCGATAAAACGCTTAAATCTAAACCCTCAATTAAGTGCTGACCATATCGGATTCCCTCCGAGTTAAAGTCTACCCTTAACAACTCGTCGAAAGGGCTTTTACTAATCCTTAGATGGGTGCCTGGCTCAATAAGCAACTGGGCCAAGAGGGACTGACTCAATGCAGCAGCGTCTTTTACCCATAGGTCAAATTCAAAATTTTGACCATCCACCTCGGCAGGACGATATTCTTGAGGCGTTTGATAGCGTGCTAATTTTTGCTGGAATAGCTTAAATAAGGATCCATAGCTATAACTGCCCTTAAGCTGAGCATCCAGCATATTGGAAGCAATGCTTAGCTCTTTAAGACTATCGAGGCCTAAGGATTCGATTTTCACATCATTAAAAGCATAGGTCTTTTTGCTGTTGCGATAGTGTAAATCGAAAAAGTCGATATTCCCTTCCCAGCGATCAGTGTCGAGATATTTAAAATCGATATCTACCGATCCACGGTATTGGGCCAAGCTGTCTTTCACCAAGTTCATGGCGTACAGATTCGCGGAATCAACCTTGGCCTTAAAATCATATTTAGAGGTATCTGAACCAAAGCTGGCAATACCATCAAAATCGAGGGAAAGGTTAGGATCTTTGATGAAAAACTTACCGTTAAAATTCCCTTCTGCAATTTCGCCGTTCACCTGCATATTGCGGTAACGGTAGCCCTTAAAGTCGAAATGCTGAATTTGCCCTAAAATTCGACTCTCCATCTTTGTGGGATCAATTCCTTTTCCATCTAAACTTAGGTTTAAGGAAGCCGTTCCTAAGTCTTGATATTTAGGCAGTATAGCCCTTAGATTTAAGCGGTTAGCTTTAACTTTTCCTTTATAGGCAACCTTGGAAAGGGAGCGCAAGTTTTGAATATCAAGGTCTAAGTTTAAATCGGCCAGCTTCGTAATAAGTTGACTTTTGGTTTTAAAGTCGAACAGACCGCCGCTAAAACTTCCCTGCCACTCAATAAACTCGGTACGATCTAAGATTTCGGGAATGGTATCTTTAAAGAGGCCAATTAAACTTCGCGCCTCTGAAGCCTTAGCTTGAATTTTTAGTTTATCAGTATACATCTTTAAGTCGATGCCCGAAGTAGTTTCCACTAAATGCAATTGCCCGCTGGCTTGCATTTTTTGATAAGCTTCAAGCTCAAAATTATTGAGGTATAAGTCGTTAACGGTTCCTTCAAAGTCGCCCCGAATGGAGGCGGTTGGAAATCGAGGATAGGCATCACTAAAATAGCGGATGTCTTCAGCCGCAATGTGGGCATTTTCGATGGTCCCAGACATATACACCGAATCCACAAACTGGGAGTAGTACGATGGCGACTCCATCATAAAATGAAAACCACCTGCAAGGTTACTACGTGCGGTAGTTAAGCCTAGGTCCTGTACCACTAAGCCTTTCGGACCGTATAAAAACTGGCCCGAGCCGCTTTGTACCGCGAATTTATCTCCATCCTTAAAATTAAGGCTGTTAATCTGAGCACTTAAATCACGACCCGCCAATAGAAAGTCATTGAGGTCTGCATCTGCCTTGCGCCAATGAAATTGAATACGTTCGGGAAGGTTTCGGTTTTCTAAGTAAAAACGACTGTCCGATAAATTGACTTGAGAGGCGCTCACGTTAAACGACTGGTTTGGCTTAGGAGGCTTATCACCCTTAAGGGATTCGATAAAAACCTTTAGGTTGCTCAAACTGTCGCCTTCCTGAGTATAGAGGTAAAAGTAAGCCTCATTGGCCTTAAGGCTGTTTAGGTAAAGTGCCCGGTCGGTTTGCGACCAAGCTTTAAAACTAAATTCCAAGGAACCAATGTAAAATAAGGTATCCCCTTTATGGTCTGGCACTAATACCTCTTCTAAAGAAAAGCCATTGGGGAAGTGGTACTGAAAGCGCTCCACCTTGGCCTGCTGATCAAATTGTTGATTAAACCAGGCCGTGGCTTTTTTAGCTCCGTAAATTTGCACCGACGGAATCAGAAAAACTCCGGCCAGAATTAAGAGCAATAGGATTCCTAAGAGGAATGTTCTAACGATTATTTTAAGCAGCCTTCTGATTGTACCTTTGTGCTATGGATATTACTATAATGGGAATTGAGAGCAGTTGCGACGATACCTCCATCGCCATCCTCCAAAATCGCAAAATTCTTGCAAATGTAACGGCCAATCAGAAAATACATGCGGAATATGGCGGTGTTGTTCCAGAATTAGCTTCCCGAGCGCATCAGCAAAATATAATCCCTACCGTAGAAGCAGCCTTAAAACAAGCCAATATTAAACTGGAAAACCTTTCTGGTATTGCTTTTACCTCCGGGCCAGGTTTACTCGGATCCCTATTAGTAGGGACCAGCTTTGCTAAATCCTTAAGCTTAGCTTTAAACAAGCCATTAATAGAAGTAAATCACATGCGGGCGCATATATTGGCGCATTTGATAGAGGAAGATGGACAGGAAAATCCCGAATTCCCTTTTTTATGTCTCACGGTAAGTGGTGGACACACTCAAATTGTGCAGGTTAATTCCCCCTACTCCATGGATCTATTGGGAAGTACCATCGACGATGCTGCGGGGGAAGCTTTTGATAAAGCTGGAAAAATTATGGGCTTAGCCTATCCCGCAGGGCCTGAGATAGATCGTAGAGCCCAATTAGGAGATCCGCTTAAATTCGAATTTGCCAAACCTAAAATGCCTGATTTTCAGTTTAGCTTTAGCGGCCTTAAAACCAGCATCCTCTACTTTTTGCAAAAGCAAATGAAGGAAGACCCCGGGTTTATAGATAGAGAGCTCGATCATTTATGTGCTTCCATTCAACACAGCATTGTCACCATTCTTATGGATAAACTAAAATTAGCCGCTCAAAAAACAGGCATCAATCGCATTGCTATTGCCGGTGGTGTTTCGGCAAATAGCGGTTTAAGAGAGGCTTTATTAAAAGAGGAAAGTAAGGGGAACTGGAAGGTGTTCATTCCTTCTTTTCAGTTTACGACCGATAATGGAGCCATGATCGCTATCAGCGGCTATTATAAATATCTACAGGAGGATTTTAGCGATTTAAGCATCATCGCCTCCGCTCGTAAACCCCTTGAGGCATGAATCATTTTTTAGCCGCGAAAGGCAATGAAATCGAAGGCTGGCTTTCGGCCGATGATAGTCACCATGCCTTGCGCGTACTTCGCCTAAAAACGGGCGACTCCATTTCAATAAGCTACGGTGATGGCTGGGTATACACGGCGGCGCTAGCCAATGAAGACAAACGCAATCTTCATTTTAAAGTGAAGGAAAAACGGAGGTACCAATCTCCAAGTTTGTTAAGCATTGCTATGGCCCCAACCAAAAGTAATGATCGCTTTGAATGGTTTTTAGAAAAGGCCACCGAGCTAGGAATAGCCCGGATAATTCCCATCATATGTGAGCACTCCGAACGCAAAGTGTACAAGCGCGAGCGGGGAATGCGAATTATTGAAGCGGCTTTTAAGCAAAGTCATAAAGGCCGACTGCCAGACTTAAGCGAGGCCATTAGCTTTAAATCCCTTTTAGAGCAAGAACCAGCCAAGAATGCCTATTTGGCTTCCTTAATCTCGGAGCCCAAAACAAAATTGCATGAACTTCATTTTCAGGAAGCTCACCTTCTATTAGTAGGTCCGGAAGGAGATTTTAGCGAATCGGAATTAAAGCTGGCTAAATCTAAAGGCTTTAAACACCTCGATTTGGGTAATGAGGTTTTACGCACGGAAACGGCAGGTGTGCATATTTGCAGCGTATGGAACTACGAAAATGGGCGGGCCAAATAATCGATTAACTTTGTGGGATGTTGAAAATTCGTCTGGCTTCCTTTCTTCTATTTATGAGTGTCATTGCCTTCGGTCAGGCCGATCGACTAGCACTCGTAAAATACCGTGGTGGGGGCGATTGGTACGCAAACCCCAGCGCCCTTAGCAATCTGAGTAGCTTTTGTAATACAGAATTAAATGCCAATCTGGACCCTGACTATGCCACGGTAGAAATTGGCTCTAGCGACATTTTTGATTATCCCTTTTTGCACCTTACTGGTCATGGAAATATTCTCTTTGATGCTCAGGAAGTTGAAAACCTGAAGACTTACCTTGAGGCCGGAGGATTCATCCATATAGATGACAACTACGGAATGGACCCTTATATAAGGCCAGAGCTTCAGCGAATTTTTGGGGAGGATGCCTTGCAGCTTTTGAGTTTAGATCATCCCATCTTTCAAGGGCCCTTCTCCTTCCCTCAAGGTTTACCTAAAATTCATGAACACGATGGTAACAATGCACAGGCTTGGGGAATTTTCATTGATGGAAGACTCGCCTTATTATATACCTTCGAATCGGACTTAAGTGATGGTTGGGAGGACTCAGAGGTGCATAATGACCCCGAAGCCATTCGCCGAGAAGCCCTCGAAATGGGAGCTAATATTATTCATTACGTTTTTAACGGCTCCATTTTATGAATACGATTACCCGTCAGATTCTGCTGAGTATTTTTTACCTAGCCCTAATCGTATGGGGAGCCTATATGATTTGGGAGGTTCGTTATACCATTACCTATGTTTTAATTTCTGGGGTAATCTCGATTATCGGTAAACCCATTGTTGATTTTTTAAGTGGCGAACGCTGGACTAAACTTAAGCTAAATCGAAGTTTAGCGGCAGCCATCACTTTGCTGATAATGATTACCCTCCTTGGTTCCCTATTCACCTTATTTCTACCGGCCTTGGCCCAAGAGCTAAGAGTTTTGGCCGACATAGACTACAACTCCCTTTACGGCCAAATTCAAACGGAGCTTAACGAAATTCGAGGCAGCTTAGGCATGGCCACTAGTGGTGGAACTGAGATTGAAGAAACGCGGATTGGAGCTCGCATCATTGAGGCCCTTAATTTTGAGAATGTAAGCGACACCTTTACCAATTTAATTGGCAGTTTAGGTAATACCGCCTTCGCCATTTTCAGTATCATTTTTATCACCTTCTTTTTCCTGCGCGAGCGTTACCTTTTCCGCAATATCATTTTAGCCCTAATCCCCGATCAATACGACGACCGTGTGCATAAGGTGAGTCCTCGTTTACGCAGCAATTTAACCCGCTATTTTGGAGGTTTAGTTTTACAGGTTACTATCATCACCACCCTAGTCTCCATTGGCTTAAAACTGGCTGGTTTTCACAATACTATGGTCATTGGCCTCTTCGCCGGCCTAATCAATGTAATACCCTACCTGGGCCCCATAATTGGCTTCGCCTTCGGTTTGGTGCTGGGACTGGCTCAAAGCATATCCATGCAAAGTATGGAACTGGGCACCGCTTTTATATGGATTGTGGTGATTTTCGGGGTGGTGCAATTGGTGGATAATTTTGTGACTCAACCGGTGGTTTTTTCACGATCCATAAAAGCCCACCCCCTGGAGATATTTTTAGTGATTTCCTTCGCGGCCTCTTTGGCTGGAATATCAGGGATGATAGTGGCGGTGCCGAGTTATAGTGTGATTCGACTTTTGGCCGCAGAGTTTTTCCCACAGGTCAAATTTGTACGATGGTTAACGCAAAACGACCTCAACGATGAAGACCTCCCAACTTAAGGAGCTAGTTCAATCGGAAGAGGCTATTTCCTTTATTAAGAAACATTTAGACTTCGATACGAGCAAGCTTCTATTTAAGTTTGGAAAGGACGAAGCACGGAAAATTCTGATTGGACAGATTGCATCGCGACAAGCGATTCGTAAGAAGCTACCCACTTACTACCAAAACTATAATCTGCTTTTTCCACCCAAGCAAAACTTGGAACAAAGTAGCAGTGAAGCTATTGCCAAAATGAAGGCTGAGCTCCTTCCTGAAGGGGAAAAGCTTGCCGACCTCAGCGCGGGATTTGGGGTCGACTTCCAACAGCTCATGGAAAAATACCAAAAGGGCTTACATCTGGAGCCTAACCCAGAATTATCGGAAATCGCGGCTTTTAACTTAAAGCAAACCTTACCCGGAAAAGATCTTCGATTTGTCCAAGCCAAGGCCGAAGACTTCCTGAAGGAAAACACGGAAGGCTTTGACTTGATTTATTTGGATCCCTCCCGCAGAGATGAAAACCGAAAACCCCTTTACCGTCCCGAGGAATACCAGCCCAATATCTTAGCGATTAAATCGCAGCTTTTAGCCAGCAGTCCCCTTGTCTTGGTTAAGTTAAGCCCCATGATTTCCATTCCGGAATACCTAAGCTTATTGCCAGAAACCAAAGAAGTATGGGTCTTATCAGAACGTAATGAGTGTAAAGAACTTAGCTTTTTATTAAGTCGCGAAAATTCGAATGAAAAGCCATTTTTTAGATGTCTAAATCAGGGGTATTTACACTTGGAGCGCTTGGAATGCTATCCTCCAGACCATGTTGATATTAACATTCTTGAGCCGCAAGAGTATCTTTACCTTCCCAATGCAAGCATCTTAAAAGGGGGACTACAAGATTATTGTGCAAGTCAATTTTCCTTGGCCAAACTCGATCCTAATTCCAATTTATTCACCTCCAATAAATACCATCAAAACTACCCGGGTCGAATCTTCAAAGTTCATTCGGTAAATAAGGCCTATGCCCCAAGCTTAAAGGGAAAGTCGCTTCAAGTAATCAGTCGAAACTTCCCCGATTCTCCCGAAAAAATCAGTCAAAAATTAAAGCTGAAAAAGAAAGGAGCCAGTGATTTCTTAATAGCAACGAAGTCACAAAAGCGATTGACTTTCATCCTTGCCGAATTAATCGTTCCATCAATGGAGGGTTACGGTGGATAAGTGAAATTAGGTCAGGACCTTAAGAATCAAAATTTTCTCTATTTTTAAACCCACTGTGAGGGTACTGTTAACATTTCTATTCATCTTGGGTTTGGCCGGGGAACCATTCCTCCATGGTCAAGCTGTGTTTGTTCCTAATAAGGGGCAATGGCAAGGTGACTTCAGTACTAAGCTCGAATTAAAGCAAGGAGCGGTTTTCTTTCGCTCTGGAGGTTACAAGTTTTTATTGTTCGAAGCCGATGATCATCAACACCATGGTCATGCTCATCCTCCCCATCATCTACCCGAAAGGGCTTTAGCTTTTGAAGCAAATTACATCGGCGCCCAGCCAAACAACACTTGGCAACCCGTTGGCGAGTCTTTATACCCAAGAAATTACTTTCTTGGAAACAATCCCGACCATTGGCAATCTAATGTTGGATCTTACACAGAAACAAAGCTCGAAGACTTATTACCAGGCCTAGATTTACATTTTTATGAAGACGCAGAGTTACTGAAGTACGATATCCATTTAGATGCAAACGCCAGCCTTCAAGATTTGAAAGTGGTTTATGAGGGTTTAGAGGGAATTTCGATTAAAGAAGGAGCTTTACAGCTTCAAACCGCCTTTGGGACTGTGATTGAGCGTATTCCTTACAGCTATCAAATTATTGATGGCGAGAAACGCCCCCTTAAGGTCTCTTATAAATTAAGTGGCGATACCGTGCTTTTTGAGGCAAAGGCGTATCGAAAAGGATATCCTTTGGTCATTGATCCGGTTTTAGAGTTTGCCACCTTCTCTGGTTCTGGAGACTTAAACTTCGGGAATAGCGCTACCTATGGAGAGAATGGCACCATGTACGGAGCGGGGGTTAATTTTGGTTCTAATTATCCTACGACCAATGGCGTTTTTCAGCCTAGCTTCGCAGGAGATAGTATTTTTAATGTCGATGTGAGTATCAGTAAGTTTAGTGCCGATGGCAAATCCTTACTCTATGCCACTTACCTTGGGGGTCGTGATATTGAAGTAGTCCACTCCTTAATTAGCGATGATCAAGGAAACTTAATCCTTATGGGAAACACCGGATCTTCCGACTTCCCAACCACTGCAGATTGTTTTCAAAGTACTTTTGCGGGAGGCTCCTTCCAAAGTTCTTTTGCCTTTAATGATTACAACCGAGGTACCGATATCTTTATTGCTAAGATTAGTGCTAATGGCACCAGCCTTCTGGCTTCCACTTTTTGGGGTGGTTCTGCAAATGATGGCTTTAATAAGGACATCTATCATAATTACGGTGACCATTATCGAGGCGAGGTGAACCTTTCCGAAGATGGGAGCATCTTAGTGGTGAGCAACACCTTTAGTATGGATGTTCCCTTAACCGGCGCTAATTCTTTAGATCGGAATCAGAATTCGCAAGACGCCTTGATTGGGGTCTTTAGTCCAGACTTAAAAAACCTCAACTGGGGACGCTATTTCGGTGGCTTAGGTGCAGAAACAGGCTACTCTCTAAAAGTTCAATTTGACCGGATATTTATAAGTGGAACTACCGTCGGCGCGGATTTACCCACGACCAGCGGCTCCTATGCTGAAAACCCCATTGGTGAAGATGATGGCTACATCGCTTCATTTGATTTAGGTACCGGAAACCTATTGAATTGCACCCGCTTCGGAACAGATAAAGATGATCAGGCCTTTATGCTGGACCTCGATTACCGTGGTGACGTTTATGTTGTAGGACAAACTAAAGGTAGCTTGGCTATTAGTCCCAACACATACTCGGCTCCAGGCTCGCGGCAGTTCTTAGCCAAACTGGACTCCTCTTTAAGCACTCTTCACTGGCAAACGATGATTGGTAGTGGTCAAAACAAGCAAGACTTAGTGCCCAGTGCCTTTATGGTTGACCAATGCATGAACATCTATTTCTCTGGATGGAATGGTGTTTCCAATGTCGTGGGTTTCCCTGGAACACAAAACGGCAATACCAATGGTTTACCCCTCACGCCTGACGCGTATCAGAATAGCACCGATGGCAGTGATTTTTACTTTATGATCTTAGATCACAATGCGAGTAATCTTCTTTTTGGTTCCTACCTAGGGGGGCAAGACAATGAGCATGTAGATGGCGGTACCAGTCGCTTTAATAAACAGGGTACCATCTATCAGGCTGTTTGCTCTAATTGTAATAATAAGAGCTTTCCGACCACCCCAGGTGCTTATGCTGTAAATTCCGGTACCCCTGGTTGCAATATGGCGGTATTTAAATTTGATTTTGATCAAATACTAGCGGCAGACGCTAAGATTTCCTTTACCACCTCCGTAGATAGTTTATGTGATGGCTTGATTGTAAATCTGTTGAATAACTCCAGCAATGCCACCAATTATAAGTGGTTCTTTGGCAATGGCGATAGCTCAACTTTAGCCAATCCGGTTGTTACTTACCAAGATTTAGGTTCTTATACGATACAGCTCATTGCCTACGATACCACCTGCCGAATTTCAGATACTGCGGTAATAGAAGTAGAACATGGAGCGGCTCGCAAGCCGATAACCAACTTCATGACAAACTATACCGGTTGTGACCAAAATTTAGAGGCTCAATTTCAAAACCTTAGCATTATTGCCGACACCTACCAATGGAATTTTGGCGATGGTAGTTCCAGTAACAAGGCTAATCCACGGCATAGGTTCCCTAGCTTTGGTAGTTACGAGGTAGAGCTCATTGCCTACGATACCATCTGTATGCGCTCTGATACGAGTTACCAGACCATTAGTTTTATTGATAGTTCGGTTGCCCCTGAAGTAGGCGCGAACATTAGCTCTTGTAGTAATGGAGAGGTGGATATCCTATTAAGTGGCGACAGAGGCAGCTTAAACTATCAGTGGCAAACTGAAGATCAGTTTTATACCGGTCGGGCGCCGGCCATTCGCTTTACCACTCCGGGTACAAAGCAAATCGTACTTACTGTTACTGATACTACCTGCTCAAAAGTATTTACTGAGATTCTTACCGTTGAAGTAGATCAAGTTCGCAATGAGGTATTTACACCCAATGCCTTTACTCCTAACGGAGACGGCATGAATGATCAATTCCAAATTTTTGGTGATCCCTGTGAAAGCGGTGCTCGCCTTCAAATTTTCAATCGCTGGGGCGCATTGGTATATGAAACCAATCGGCCTTATGATGACTTTTGGGATGGCAACTATAATGGCTCCCCTGCCCCAGGAGGTGTATACACCTATATCCTACTCGAGCAAGATCAAAAGATCACAGGTTTCGTAAGCCTTATTCGCTAAAAGTCGTAGAGCAATTCCGTTTCAACTTTATAATTAAGCATGAAGTCCCTTGCCTTCTGAATATCAATATTTAGAATGCGGTCATCATCAATAAAGGGTACCTCGTTTCTAAATGCTGCCAATAAACTCTGTAGTTCGGGAGAGGTCTTTTCTTTTCGGAAAAACAAGGCCTGAGAGGCTGTAATCAGCTCGATGGCTAAAACGGTAAGGAGGTTATCTACTACCTTTTGCAGTTTAGTAGCCGCATTGGCCCCCATGCTTACATGGTCTTCCTGACCATTAGAAGAAACAATGCTATCTGCGGAAGCAGGAGTACATAATTGTTTATTCTGACTTACAACCGAAGCAGCCGTATACTGGGTAATCATCAACCCACTATTTAAGCCCGGTTTGGCCACTAAAAAGGCCGGTAAATCCCGCTGACCCGAAATAAGCAAATAGGTTCTTCGCTCGGAAATATTGGCCCATTCTGCCGCCGCTAGCGCAAGGTAATCCAAAGCCATAGCGAGGGGCTGCCCATGAAAGTTTCCGCCGCTAATAATTTTATCCTCCTCCGGGAAAATAGTTGGGTTATCGGTTACTGAATTGAGTTCTGTTTCCAATACTCCTTCCACATAGTTTAAAGTATCCTTACTCGCCCCGTGAACCTGAGGAATACAACGGAAGGAATACGGGTCTTGCACGTGGGTTTTAGTACGTCCAATCAGTTCGCTTCCTTCTAAAAGCTGGAGAATCTGACGAGCGGTTTGAGATTGACCGCTATGAGGACGTACATCGTGGATTAAATGATCAAATGGTTCGGGACGACCATCAAATGCTTCCAGGGAAATGGCCGCAATTCGATCGGCAAACCAAGCTAATTTGCGGAGTTTAAAACTGGCATTAATTCCCAGGGAAAGCATAAACTGGGTGCCATTAAGCAAGGCTATCCCCTCTTTGGATTGAAGGGTTATAGCTTCCCTTTTAAATTGGGCCAAAACCTCATTAGCCGGACGGTATTCGCCATTATGGTACACGGACCCTTCGCCCATTAGGGCTAAGCTAATATGCGCAAGTGGCGCAAGGTCTCCAGAAGCTCCCAAGGATCCTTGTTCAAATACTTCTGGTAAAATCTCATTATTGTAAAAGAAAAGCAATTGATCAATCGTCTTGGGATCAACCCCGCTATGCCCATAAGAAAGTCCCCTTGCCTTAAGAAGTAACATAAGCCGTACATGCCCTAAATCGATTCGGGGCCCCGAACCACAAGCATGGGAGCGCACTAGGTTAACCTGCAAACGCTCGAGGTCTTTACCTTCTATAGCTACATTGCATAGCGAACCAAAACCCGTGTTTATTCCGTAAATCGGGGCTTCTTCCCTTTCTAATTTTTCATTAAGATACTTTCGGCAGGCCTCTACTTTAGCTTTAGATTCTGCAGAAAGACGTATTTCTGGGTTCTGGTCTAATAGTCTATGCAGGCTCTTTAAACTTAAATGTTCAGCCCTTAAGTCTAGCGGGTTTTTAATGTTTGACATGAAGATTGTTTTGAGAGGGATTGAAAGCTTCTAAAAGTTCGATTGCGCCAAGTTTTTGCTGACTCCCTTCATGCATGTCCTTTAAAGTGAACATTCCCTCTTCTATTTCCTTGGAACCAATCATTAAGGTATAGCGAATACCTTTTTTATTTGCGTAGTCGAGTTGCTTCTTGATTTTTGCGGCATCGGGATACAATTCGGTATTGATACCTAATTCCCGCAGTTGAAAGGCTAATTTGGAAGCAAACAAGGCCTCCTTAACGCCGAAGTTCAAAAGTAATATTTCGGTAGTGGCCTGTTTTACTTCTGGGAAGAGCTCCTTTTCTTCCATGGCTAAAATGATACGGTCGAGACCAAAGGAAATCCCAATTCCTGGGAGGTTCTTTAAACCGAATATTCCAGTTAGGTCATCATAGCGACCACCGCCACCAATGGAGCCCAAATCAACTCCCTCGGCCTTTACTTCAAAAATAGCACCGGTATAATAATCTAAGCCACGAGCTAGGGTGAGGTCGAGGTCAATAACATCGGCTAAGCCAAGCTCGGCACTTGTATTTAATACAAATTCCAAATCTTCGATTCCAAGTTTACCTTGCTCGCTCTCCGAAATTTGGCTTTTTAAAGCCTTTATAATCTCCTGATGACTACCCTTTAAATCGTGAACAAACTGCAGGGCTTGCGATGCTGCCTGAGGTAATCCACGTTCGCTCATTTCCTTCTGTACCCCATCCAAACCAATTTTATCCAATTTATCGAGGGCCATGGTAAAGTCTTGGAAATGCGCTGCCAATCCAAAGCTGTCGGTAATTCCTTGTAAAACCTTACGGTGATTCATTTTTAATCGAATCCCGAGGCCTAGCTTTTCGAAAACAGACTTATAGATGGTAATAAAATCAAGTTCTTGCCAAAGGGAATAAGAGCCAACTACATCGGCATCACATTGATAAAACTCACGGAAGCGACCTTTTGATGGACGATCCGCTCGCCAAACCGGTTGGATTTGATAGCGTTTAAAGGGCAGGTCTATTTCATTTTGATTTTGCACAACGAAGCGCGCAAAAGGAACAGTTAAATCGTAACGAAGGGCTTCCTCTAAATTGCCGTTTAGCTTGGCTTTAGCCGCATCTACATTCTCAGCCTTAAAGGCTTTTTCGAATTTATCACCTCTGGGTAGAACCTTGAAAATCAAGCGGTCTCCTTCCTCACCGTATTTTCCGGTTAAGGTTTCCAGTTTTTCTAAAGCCGGGGTCTCGATAGGGTTGAAACCATACTGACGAAAAGTTTCTTTTAGGATGTTTATCACATACTCCCTTTTGAGCATGGTTTCCGGTAGAAAATCTCGGGTACCGCGCGGCAAGGATGCTTTAGAGGCCATAGTGCAAATTTGTGCGCAAAATTAGCCAAATATTCCCGGCCCTACATGCTATCAAGCTCGCAAGCTTCACGAATGTCATCCAAGGACTCATCCTCCCAAAAGGAAGACCAAGTAATACTATTGTAAGAAAGGTAATCTAAGGGGTTGGTTTCAAAGTGGTAACATTTCACTAGACCTTCGAGACCGTATTCTCGGTAAATCATCAAGCTTAGGCAGCGCGCCTTTTGTTGACTTATTTTACGCGGATTTTCTGCATAAAAGCCATAATAGCGCTGGATCGCATTTGTGGCTAAATTAAAGTAGCGGTTTAAAGTTTTACTTGAAACCTGATAGGTATTCACACGATTATATTTCGGTTCATCTTCACGAAAGTGAACAATAAACTGATCACCCGACCTAAGGGGCATCCCGTTTTGAGCCAACATGGTAATGCCATAGCCGCGAGCGTAAACCCGTTCTTGATATTTCTCATTTCCATCCTCGAAGGTATACACCATACGGTGACTTTCAATTCCCACTACAGTTGCTACTGCCTGTTTAGGATTACGAGAAATTTGCCAATCGCGATGCCAGAAGTAGCTGTAATAGGCAAGGATGGAAAAGAGCACCACCCCAATCAAAGAATAGAAGCCAAGTCGCATCGAACGCTCCTGCTCCTCTTGTTTTTTCTTACGAATCCTTGCTGCTCTTTCGAAAGCCTTCTTGCGTGCTTTTTCCTCAGCCGCCTTTTTTAATAAGTCATAGAATCGTTCCAGATCCTCGGGATTCATGCTCCGCCGCTCCGAGGTAGATTCGAGATGCGACTTAATCATCTCGTAGGCCTCTACAATTTTTTTAAAGCGCTCCTCATTACCCGACTGAAGGTCAGGGTGATACTGCAAAGCCAATTTCCGATAGGCCTTTTTCACCGCATGGATGCTAGCCCCTTCTTCCAAACCTAAGACCTTAAAATACTCCTTCACAGGTTGAGGAAATCAACAATTCTAATTAACTTACTGCTATATTAAGAAAAAGGAAGATGCGCACCATTTTAATGACCTGTGCTCTGCTTCTTTCTTTTGGATCTTTTGCTCAGTATTATTCCTACGGATATGGAGCGGAAAGCGCTATATATCGGGGAGAAACGGATGATCCCGAAAATTGGGTAAATGAACCTGGCTTCTCGGCCTATGTTTTCTATAACTACTGGTTAGCAAATCATGAGCAATTGCAATTGAGTGCAATGGCGGATGTAAGTATTATCACAGGACGGAAATACAATGTTAATGGTATTTCATTTGAGGCTCATTCTCGTCATATCTCTCCTCTTTTAGGAATTCGATATTATTTCGATCAAAGCCTCAACAACTATGAGCCAGAAATATATCAAGATGCATTATTTGTAGGTGTTTACAGCGGTGCATTGTTCTACCAGCACAATTATGGAACAATCATAAAGAACCAAGAAAACGCGGAAGAAACTTTCCCGGTCACCGGGAGCTCTCTTTGGCTGATGGGACAGCTAGGTTACCGAATTTATATCAATAATAATTGGGCTGTAGAAGTGGATCTTAATTCCCGTTTCGGTTGGAATGACCATTGGGATGGATATACTGGCACTACTGGCGTTAATGATTGGATTTTTCAGTTCCGGTAAGGCCTAATGTATTCTTTCTATTAAGCCTTAAAAAATAGTGTACTTACTGCTAGAGACACTGTTTTGATTTAGTAACTTCAGGCCAAAATCAAAACCACATGGCACAGTACATTATTCCAGGCGTTTTACTGGTATTAATCCTCTTTTTCGGACTCTTTATCGTTAAACAGCAGCAGGTTGCCATTGTGGAGCGTTTTGGTCGATATGTTGCGGTACGTTCTCCAGGACTAAATTTTTTAATTCCATTTATCGACCGAGTGGCAGGAAGAATGAGCCTAAGAATCCAACAGCTGGATGTAATCGTAGAAACGAAAACGAAGGACGATGTTTTTGTTCAAATGAAAGTCTCTGTTCAATTTGTGGTTTTAAAGGATTCGGTTTACGATGCCTTTTACAAATTGGATAACCCTCAAGAGCAGATTCGCAGTTATGTATTTGATACCGTTCGAGCCGAAGTGCCAAAGCTCCGTTTAGATGATGTTTTTGAGAAAAAAGATGACATCGCCATTGCGATTAAACGCGAATTGGAGGAAGCTATGAACACTTATGGCTATGGTATAATCAAAGCCTTGGTAACCGATATTGATCCCGACCAAGAGGTGAAGAACGCCATGAATCGCATTAACGCTGCAGAACGTCAGAAAACTGCCGCCGAATACGAGGGTGAAGCGGAGCGGATTCGCATTGTTGCTAAAGCCACTGCTGAAGCGGAAAGCAAAAGGCTACAAGGACAAGGTATCGCCGATCAACGACGCGAAATTGCTAAGGGCTTGGAGGAATCAGTGGAAGTACTTAATCAGGTCGGTATCAACTCCCAAGAAGCATCTGCCTTGATTGTAATCACCCAACACTATGATACCCTGCATGCAGTAAGTGAGGGAACCAACAGCAATTTGATTCTTTTACCCAACAGCCCAAATGCAGCAAGTAATATGTTAAATGATTTGGTAGCCTCTTTTGCCGTTGGTAATAAAGTGGCAGAAATGAATCAAGAGGGGGATAATAATTCTAAGGAAAACTAGATAATCTTCTATCAGCATTCCTAAGAGTAAGGACTTTACGGTAAGCAGTTGAGAATTAATGATAGGGAAATCCCTCTATCAATTAAATAATTCCCCCTTTTTTAATATTCCAAAAGGGAATAATCTGTCATTTCTCTTAGATTTGCCCATAGGGAGGGTTGCAAAAATGGAATCTATGAAATCATTACTCATTAAAACGGCAATAGCTTGTTTACTAAGCACTTCCCTATTATTTAGTCAAAACTATGTGAATTATAACCTAAATTCCATGGTTATACAGGGTGAAGCTTCAGGCGGTAATCTAATTAGTGATGACCTTGGCTTAGGTCTTGGCATTGGGTATGACTTTCCATTTGCCAATCCACGTCTCGAATTTGCCTTAAAGTTGGATTATTTATGGATAAATACGGACTTTATCCAAAACAATGATCCAGAAATAAACTTTATGAGTGGCTCCATAAATCACTTCAGTGCAACAGGCGGACTTAATATCTATTTAAACTCTTCCCATAACCTTGCAAATTTATATCAGCCATTTAGACCTTATGGCTATTTTTTAACCGGTTTAGTACTACAGCAAAACAATTTAACTGGTAGTTCAAACTTCAATTTGGATTTAGTAAACGGGACCATTATTGTCCCATTGCTCGAAATTGGTGGAGGATATAAGGTTAGGATAAACCCACATTGGTCCTTCAATATGGTGCTAGGTTTTAGATCTACCTTCTCCGATGATATGGACGGAATAGTCGGAAGGACGGGAAATCCTGATATTTTGGGGATAGTAAGAATTGGCGTATCGAAGAAGATTTAAATTCTCTATAACCTACGGCGATTAAAGTCACCTTTCCTATTTTTCCCTTCACCTTACCTTTGCCAGCAAATAACCACCTTGAAACTCAATTTTAGTTCCCTCTTATTTTTCCTCTTACTGGTTTTAAGTCTTAGCACATTAATTAGCCCTCCTTTGGCTATGGTGCTGGGATTTGCCTTCCAATTGTTTTTCAAGCATCCCTTTGCTCAACACAATAAATCCGCCATCAATTGGTCTTTAAAGTCGGCGGTAGTTGGTTTAGGATTTGGCATTAATGCGAATCAGGCGCTGCAAAGCAGTCAAGAAGGTTTAGTCCTCACCATCTTTGGGATAGCGGCCACCCTCCTATTAGGATACTTTTTAGGGAAGGTCTTAAAACTCAATTTTAACAGCAGCTATCTACTTTCGTCGGGCACCGCCATTTGCGGAGGTAGTGCCATTGCCGCCATTGCTCCCATCATTAAAGCTGAAGAAAAGGACATTAGTATGGCCCTCGGAACGGTCTTTCTCTTAAACTCGATTGCCCTCCTAATTTTCCCCGCGATTGGTCTTTGGATGGGTCTAAGTCAAGTGGAGTTTGGTACTTGGGCCGCTATTGCCATTCACGATACCAGCTCGGTAGTTGGAGCCGCCGCAGCTTATGGAGAAGAAGCCTTAGAAGTAGCGACTACCGTGAAACTGGTAAGGGCCCTATGGATTATTCCATTAGCCTTAATAACCAGCCTTTTTGTGCGCAAAGGAGGCAAAGTGAAATTTCCTTACTTCATTTTACTTTTCATCGCCGCGATGCTACTCAATACATTTATTGAGATTCCAGAGCTCTTAAGTTCCGGAGTAACACAAGTGGCCCGAAGGATTTTAACCGCCACCTTATTTTTGGTTGGTGTGGGTATTTCTATTGATAAGATTAAGGCAACCGGATGGAGAGCCTTAGTTCTTGGACTAAGCCTATGGGTATTTATAGGCACCACCAGCCTTTTGGCCATTTTAGCCTTTTAAAATAATAAAGGCTGCCAGCCTAAAACCAATTGCAGTAAGAGGGTAAATAAACCCAAGCCCGGATAGAAAAACCTCCGAACCCAGAACTTTAGTTTGGCCGGATTATGCTTAATCCCTGCCATGTCGAATAAAACCGAATAAAAGGTGGCGTTATTTTCATCCTTTAATCCGTGACTTTTATTTAGCAAGCATCGTCCGAAGAAAATAAACTGTAAGCTTACGATGGCATAGGCGGTTAGCATCAGGTACCAAGAAAAAAGAAATGGACCTACCCAGGCTAAAATGGTAATAAAGAGGTGAAACCAGAAAGCAAAGTTTAAATCTGAATTGTAGTCTCGTTTTCCCAAAACATCTGTTTTTAAAGGCTACTTTCTTCCGACTTAAATTGCATCTGATACAATTTAGCATAGTAGCCATTTTGATCTAAAAGCTCTTGGTGTTTTCCTTCCTCCACCACTCTACCTTTATCCATCACCAGAATTTTATCGGCCGCTTTAATTGTTGCTAAGCGGTGGGCGATAACCACTGAGGTTCGGCCTTCGGTTATTTTTTCGATGGCCTTTTGAATAAGCTGCTCACTTTGGGTGTCGATAGAGCTCGTGGCCTCATCTAAAACAAGAACTGAAGGGTCTGAAACATAGGCCCTTAAAAAAGATAAGAGCTGTCGCTGCCCCACGGATAGCATATTGCCCCTTTCCTTTACATCGTAATCATATTGATCTGGTAAGCTCTCAATAAAATCACTCACGCCAATAAAAGCGGCGGCTTCTGCTACCTCTTCATGGGTAACTTCCTTATTTAAAGTGATGTTATTGCGGATACTATCACTAAATAAAAATACATCCTGCAATACCACCGCCAGGTGCTCCCTTAAATTGCTGAGTTTAACTTTACGGATGTCAACCCCATCTAAGAGAATTTCTCCAGACCAAATTTCGTAGAACCGCCCGAGCAGGTTTATAAGGGTGGACTTACCCGCCCCTGTTGCTCCCACAATGGCCAGCATTTTACCTGGCTCTGCCTTAAAGCTTAGATCCTTTATGATAGGCTCCCCTTCCTTATAGCCAAAAACTACATTCTTAAATTCTATTTCACCTTTTACATTTTCCAGTTCCAGTTCTCCCGAATCTTCAATGCGGTCTTTGGTGTTTAAGATTTTAAAGACCCGCTCACTGCTTACCATTCCCATTTGCAAGGTGTTAAAGCGATCGGCCAACTGACGTAAGGGTCGGAAAAGCATATTCACGAAAATGATAATCGCGGTAATTTCCCCTAAACTAATTTGACGAATGCCTTCCCGCAAGAACCAACCGTAAGTATCGGCTAGCCATAGCTGTAGACTCATTTTTTCGGAAAGTCCAGCAGCCTTTAAACCTCCATACCATACCACCAGGCCTATACTAATGGCACTCATGATTTCAATCACCGGCAAGAAAATGGAGAAATACCAAATGGAGCGAATATTCGCTTCGCGATGTTTAGCGTTTATCGACTTAAACCGGTCTAATTCTACTTTCTCACGATTAAAGATTTGGACCACATTCATACCGCTGATATGCTCCTGAACAAAAGCATTAAGCTCTGCCACTTGGGTCCGCACATCTTGAAAGGCTGATTTTATTTTTAGCTGAAACATTCGAGTGGCGTAATAGAGCACAGGCACCACCGATAAGGCAATTAAAACCATTCGAAAATCGAAAAAATAGAACATGGCACTCACCATCACCAAAATCTTGAGTAAGTCGCCAAAAATCACCAAAATACCCTGAGCGAAAATATCGGCTATGGTCTCAATGTCCGAAACGGCACGGGTAACCAATGTTCCAATTGGGGTTTGATCAAAGTACTTGAGCTTGAAGGAGATGATGTGCTCATAAAGTTGAACCCTTAAATCTCGAATAATACTTTGGCCCAAATAGTTAGCTCCGTAAATAAATAAAAATTGCACTACAGATTCAATAACCAGTAGAACGGTTAAAATCAAGGTGTAATCCCATAGTCCTTGCAAATCGGATTGCATCACAAAGGAGTCAATCAAATATTGAATCAACAAGGGGCGAGCGGTAGAAAGAGCGCTCAAGGCAATGGTTAAAAAAAGGGATCCGTAGAAGAGACCGCGATAAGGCCGGGCATAACGTAATATTTTGCCTAGTAAACTAAGGTCAAAAGCTTTTCCACTTACACTATCTGCCATGCTTAAATATCTCCTTTGGGTATTTTACCCGCGTTAAATAAAGTCCTTGAGCCGGAACCGACTCTCCAGCCATACTGCGGTTCTTGGCCGCAATCATCTCCGAAAATTCGGAAATACTCATTTTCCCTTTTCCTACTTCCAATAAGCTCCCCACAATAGCGCGAACCATGTTGCGTAAAAAACGATCGGCCCTAACGTGGAAGATTAACTTATCCTCTCTCTCTTCCCAAAAGGCTTCGCGAAGCTCGCAAATATTGGTTTTGGTTTGGGTCTTTGATTTAGAAAATGAGCTAAAATCTCCTTTAAAAATAAGCTGCTTACTCGCCTCTTGCATCGCCGCAATATCTAGGGGAAGAAAATAAGGCGTAGCAAAGTCGGCCGAAAAAGGACTGCGCTTACGCTGAATATGGTACTCGTAGGCTCTTTCAATCGCGTCAAAGCGCGCATGTGCATCATCTTGCACCTCCAAGAGCTCATCAATTACAATATCGGGAGCCAGCATTTTATTGAGCCGATTTAAGAGGCTATCTCGATCATCAAGGCTCGATTCATAATCAAAATGAGCATACATTTCTTTGGCATGTACCCCGGTATCCGTTCTTCCCGCTCCCACGATATTGATATCCTTACGAAGCAAGAGGCTCAATTTTTCATTGATAAGCTCCTGCACGGTAGGGGCATTCGGTTGAATTTGCCAGCCGTGAAAAGTAGTACCTCGATACGAAAGCTTTAGAAAGTAACGCAATAGCTGTTTCTTTGCGGCAAAGGTATCAATAGACAAGCTACACGTGACACGAATTAGTTTATTGAGCGATAGTCATTCGCATATAGAAGCACCCATCTTAAAACATTTGCAAGGCAGCGATGAGATTTGGCATGCGGGTGATATTGGTAATCCGGCCCTTATTCAAACATTAGAAGAGATTGCTCCTCTAAGAGCGGTTTATGGCAACATTGATGGCACGGAGCTACGCAGCACTTTCCCCTTAAACGCCATTTTTGAGCTGGAAGGACTTAAGGTACTTATGACCCATATCGCCGGATATCCCAATCGCTATAATCAAAGAGCCCGCAAGCTTATTGAAGACGAGCGGCCCGATTTATTTATTTGTGGCCATAGCCATATCCTAAAAGTAATGCGTGATCCCAAGTATGGACATCTTCATCTGAATCCTGGAGCGATTGGAATTCAAGGCTTTCATCAGGTGCGAACCTTGCTTCAATTTGAGGTAGAAGCAGGGCGCCTTAAAAATATGGAAGTGGCAGAATGGCCAAGGTGGCCAAAGAAAAATTAACGAAAGCGATCTGCAGCGCGAATCTTAGCATCGTCATTCATTACCGCTCGGTTAGCCATGGACAAAAGCACCACTACCGCTAGCGGTAAAAATACACCTATCCCCAATCGACTCGAATCGGCCTCATAGGCGGCATACCAATGGTAAAGCATAAATCCAAAAACGCCAAAGGAAAGTAATATCGCGATACGGCCATATACCACTTGAGTTTGACGCTTCTTATAAGAGAATAAGGCCAATAGGGACAAGGCCGCAATAGCCAAGAAAAAGAGCATAAAGATGAGATCTTGATGCAACATCACCGGGCCTTCATTTCCGGCATAGAAGGAAACGAAGAATGATAAAACGCCTGCAATCAATGCGCTTAGGAAGAAATATACCGATTGAATCCTCTGAATCATGATTTAATTTTTGAGGCTTCAAAATTGCTAAAAAATAGTCGAGCACCTTTGCATTTACTGAAATCTTTGTATTATTGCCCATACCAAATTTCTGAGACTTCTTATCAACCTAGTCTTCCCGGAAATTCCCAAGATTAGCACACTTCTCTGTTTAAGTATATCTTCTTTCATTTCTTGTTTATTACATGTACGACATTAATCAATTGAAGGCACTCAAGTTGCCCGAATTGCGTCAAATCGCAGAAGCTTCTAAAATCTCCCGCTACAAAACCATGAAGAAAATGGACCTCGTGTATGCCATTCTCGACAAACAAGCGGTAGACCCAAAAGCCATAAAATCCCCTACTCTTTTTAACGAATCTGAAGACGCTGAGTCGCCTAAGGCCCAGAAGAGTCCGAAGTCAAATTCAGAGAAAGAGACCTCAAAACCGGATGATAAAACATCTGGAGAGGATCAACAGAAGCCACGCAGAGGCCGAAAGAGAACCGATAACAAAGGAGAGCAAGCCTCTGATAAAACAGATCAAAACCCTCGCGAGGATAAACCCAACCCTCGCAATCGTCGTAATCAAGACAAGGACGCTAAACGTCCAGAGAAAAACGACAATTCAAATCAGGATTCGAACAAGAATTCTCAAAACTCCAACGACCGAAAAGGAGGGCAAAATCGCGATAATAACCGCAATGATCAGCGGGACAACAATCGCGATAACAATCGTGACAACAACCGTGATAACAATCGCAACCATCATAAAGGAAACAATCAAAATCACGGACGTAACCGTCGACAGGAATATGATTTTGATGGAATCGTAAAAAGCGAAGGCGTATTGGAAATGATGCCTGATGGCTACGGTTTCTTACGCTCCAGCGATTTTAATTACCTCAACTCTCCGGATGACATCTACGTCAGTCAAAATCAAATAAAACTATTTGGTTTACGCACCGGTGATACCGTGAAGGGACAAATTCGTCCGCCTAAAGAAGGCGAAAAATACTTCCCGCTCGTAAAGGTAGATAGCATTAACGGTAGGGAGCCCGATTGGATTCGCGACCGCGTAGCTTTTGAGCATTTAACGCCCCTCTTCCCACAGGAGAAATTTAATATTACCAACCGCCGTGGAACCCTTTCCACTCGAATTATTGACTTATTCTCGCCCATCGGAAAAGGACAACGTGGCCTATTAGTAGCCCAACCTAAAACGGGTAAAACCACGCTCCTAAAAGAGGTGGCCAACGCCATTGCCGCCAACCATCCTGAGTGCTACTTAATTATTCTACTTATCGACGAACGTCCAGAGGAAGTTACCGATATGGCCCGCAGTGTAAACGCGGAAGTAGTAGCCTCTACCTTCGATGAACCAGCCGACCGCCACGTGAAAGTCGCTAATATCGTTTTGGAAAAAGCGAAACGCATGACCGAATGTGGGCATGATGTAGTGATTCTTTTAGACTCGATTACCCGTCTTGCCAGAGCTTACAATACCGTTTCACCTGCTTCCGGAAAAGTACTTTCGGGTGGTGTAGATGCCAATGCCTTACATAAGCCCAAGCGTTTCTTTGGAGCCGCACGTAAAATTGAAAATGGTGGTTCTTTAACCATCCTGGCTACCGCTTTAATTGATACCGGTTCGAAAATGGACGAAGTTATTTTCGAAGAATTTAAGGGTACCGGTAACATGGAAATGCAGCTCGATCGTCGCATTGCCAACCGTCGTATTTGGCCAGCCATTGATCTTATGAGCTCCGGAACCCGTAAAGAAGATTTACTCCTTGATCGCGATGTATTGCAAAGAATGTACATTCTTCGCAGGCATTTGGCGGATATGACTTCCGTTGAGGCCATGGAGTTCCTTTATGACCGTATGAATAAAACCCAGGATAACGCAGAGTTCCTCGCCAGTATGAATGGCTAATGGCTTTAAACCCTAAGTCATATTGTGCTTATGTGCAGGATTTGCCTCCTGACAACCTGCATCGGAAATACCACGATAAACAATACGGATTTCCTTTAGAAGACGACGATGCCCTCTTCGGTCGCTTGATATTAGAGATTAATCAGGCGGGCCTGAGTTGGATTACCATTCTAAAAAAACAGGAAAACTTCCGTAAGGCTTATGCCAACTTCAAGGTCAAGACCGTAGCCGGTTTTGGTTGGGAAGAGGAAGAAAGACTAAGGGCAGATGCTGGTATCATCCGCAATCGATTAAAAATTAAGGCTGCCATTCATAATGCTCAAGTAATTCTTCAATTGCAAATAGAGCATGGTAGTTTTAAGAATTGGATTTTACAACAGGGACAATTACCGCTGGAAGAATGGGTAAAACGCTTCCGTAAGATTTTCAAATTTACGGGCCCCGAAATTGTAAATGAATTTTTGATGAGCAGCGGATTTAAAGAAGGTGCTCATGATCCGGAGTGTTCTTGCTATCTCCTAGCTAAAGCAGAAATTAAAGAGCACTACGGTCTTTAAGGTAAGCCAATATATTTATGGCTTTGCAGGGAAATCTGCCACTTAGGATTGGCCATCACATAATCGGCAATCTTTGGTAACATTTCCTCACGACGACTCCATTCGGGCTGTAAAAATAGCTTGCAGTCTTCACCAACTTTAGCGGCGTGCTCTTCCGCCCATTTAAAATCATGGTTATTATACACAATGACCTTAAGCTCGTGCGCTGCTGGGTAAATTTCGGGCTTTGGCGGAGCAGTCTTCTTAGGCGAAAGGCAAATCCAATCCCATTGGCCGGATAATGGATAAGCTCCCGAGGTTTCAATATGCACTTGCAGCCCCTCCCTCTTTAAGGCTTCGGTAATAGGATCCATATTCCAAGTTAAAGGTTCACCACCAGTAATCACCACGGTATTAGAATAGGCCTTTGCATTTCGCACCACCGTATCGATTTTGGTAGGTGGGTGTAGTTCGGCATTCCAGCTTTCCTTCACATCACACCAATGGCAGCCAACATCGCAACCGCCAACCCGAATAAAATAAGCCGCTTTTCCGGTATGGAAGCCCTCACCCTGAATGGTGTAAAACTCCTCCATTAGCGGCAATATCAGTCCTTGATCAAGCTGCTCTTTCACTTCTGCATCCATGCCGCAAAAGTATTCCTAAAAATAAGGGTGTACAAACTTCCATCATGTGGATAAACTATCAGGAAATAGCCCCTCTACAGAATTCTCATCCACCCGAAGAAATGACGAGCTTCCCTAAAATTAGGGCCTCCTCTGTAATATTTAGACTTCTATCGCTACTAACCTTCTTGAAAACTAAAACATCTAAAATGAAAACTTTAATTATTTACCTAAGCCTGCTATTAAGCGGCAGCCCCAGTAGCGATTTAACGGAGAAGCAAGTGCGCATTCAAAATCAAACCTTCAAACAAATCGCTATACGGCAGATCAATAGTCAAATGCAACTGCCAGAAGCGCTAGTAGGTACTATGATTCCCGAAACGGCTATGGTGGAATTAAGAATTAGGACCAATCATGAAGTAGAGGTAATCTCAATTGAGGCGAATAATGCCTTTACTGAGGTGCAATTGCAAAAAATGTTTTCGGGCATGAAAATCTTTATCCCGAATCAAATGCAGGAAAGGCAGATTAAATTTCGCCTGCAATTAAAAAGGTCCTAATCAATCCTCAAGTAGCAAGACCTATCTTTAATACCTTTGAATAATACTTTTTGCAATGCAAGCACATGAAATAGATTACCGCCTTATTGGCGAAGAAATGCAGGCGGTAGAAATCGAACTAGATCCCGGTGAAACCGCTATTGCCGAGCCAGGCAGCTTGATGATGATGGAGCAGGGAATTGAAATGGATACCATTTTTGGCGATGGCTCTAGGGAAAATGAAAGCTTTTTAGGTAAAGTTTGGAATGCCGGAAAACGCGCCTTAACCGGAGAGGGTCTTTTTATGACCGCCTTCAGTAATTCAGGCTTGGGCAAGCAAAAGGTATATTTCGCTGCGCCTTATCCCGGGAAAATCATTCCTTTCGATTTGGGTCTTAATGGCGGTAAAATTATCTGTCAGAAGGATGCCTTCCTTTGTGCCGCTAAAGGCGTAAGCGTAAGCCTAGAATTCCGAAAAAGACTGGGCGTTGGCCTCTTTGGCGGAGAAGGATTTATCATGCAAAAACTGGAAGGCGACGGGATGGCCTTCTTGCATGCAGGAGGGACGATTATCGAAAAAGAATTGCTTGCTGGCGAACGCCTTAGGGTTGATACGGGTTGCTTAGTTGGCTTTCAGCCGAGCGTAGACTACGATATTCAATTTGTAGGGGGAATTAAAAATAGTTTATTTGGTGGCGAAGGCTTCTTCTATGCACAATTAAGTGGCCCCGGTAAGGTTTATATACAATCCCTCCCCTTTAGTCGTTTAGCCGATAAAATCATTTCATCGGCCCCCAAAATGGGCGGAAAGCGTAAAGGTGAAGGCAGTATTTTAGGAGGATTAGGAGATTTATTAGATGGTGATAATTAAGATTCGAAAGGTACTTTTTAGCCTAATCTTAGGCTTATCAAGCCTTGGCGTCTCCGCCCAAACGGATGCCAACTTCGAAAACTTTGCTCAGGATTTTTACAGCTTGCTAAGCGACACCGCCGCTTATCCTAACTTGGAGTATATCCGGGTAAAAACCTGGCGGGCCCTCATCGACAATCAAGATCTTTCCGCCAATGAAAAGGAAGAATGGAAAGTAGAGATGAACCGAACCTACCCCGAGCTTAAGGCCAGTTTCGAGCAAAAATTAGGTTTAATGGTCGGCCACTATCGGGAGCTTCTTCGCAATGGAGGCTCCCTCAGCTTTGCTTTCGCTGATTATCGGCCACATCCCAAATGGAAAAACCTATACACCTGTAGTCTTAAAATGTATTATGAGCTCGACGAGGTTCAAAGCTTTGTAGAAATTCAATACGAACTTTATTACAATGGTCGGGGCTTAGTTTTTTACGGCGATAAACTGCAAGAAGCCTATTAGGCATTGCGATCGTGAAGCATCGGCACAAAACGAAAGTCGCCATAATCCTTCACTTCAAAATCGGTTTCGGACTTACGCTTTACCACCTTCATTTTTTGCACCTCACGGCCTACCGGAATAACTAAATTACCGCCCGGTTTTAGCTGTTCTAATAGGGCTTTGGGAATTTCGGGTGCTCCTGCTGTAACGATTATTCCATCAAATGGCGCATGGTTTGGCAATCCCGCATAGCCATCACCGTATTTCATATACAGTTTATACCCCAGTTTGCTGAGAAGCGGTTTGGTGGCGTCGAAAAGCTCCTTTTGTCGCTCAATGCTGTAAACCTTGATGCCCATCTGGGCCAGCACCGCCGCCTGATATCCGCTGCCCGTTCCTACCTCTAAAACTTTTTGACCCGGTTTTAATGCCAATTTCTCGCTTTGAAAGGCCACTGTATAAGGCTGCGAAATGGTTTGTCCTGCAGCAATGGGAAAGGCTTTATCCTGATAGGCAAACTCCTCAAAGCTGCTGTCAATAAAGAGGTGACGAGGAACGGCGCCAATTGCTTTGAGCACTTCCTTATCGCGAATACCCTTGTCGATTAAGAGCCGAACCAGCTTGTTTCGCATTCCTCTGTGACGAGCCAAATCTGCCATGGCACAAAATTCCTAATTCGAAGTCTAGAAATTTAAGGAGAAGGAAAAAATAAACAGAATTTTGTGAACACTTAAAGGCTGATATCTCCTTTGCTCAAGGCCAATCCCGTAAATTTGCCGCCATGAATGAATCGAGATTGCGTATTGGCGTTTTAGGAGCGGGTCATTTAGGCACTATCCACATGAAGTGCATTAAAAATTTAGGAGAGGTTTATGAACTTCTAGGCTTTTTTGATCCCGATCAAGAACGAGCGCAAAAAGTAAGCGAAGAATTAGGCCTACCTTCCTTCGAATCCATCGAAACCCTTGTTGATGCTGTCGATGTGGTGGATATTGTAACCCCAACTCTCAATCACTATGATTTGGGGCTAATGGTGGCGCAAAAAGGAAAGCACTTTTTTATTGAAAAACCGATAACCGAAACTCCAGCGCAGGCCGAAGATCTTATCAAGGTAAGTGCCGAAGCTGGCATCAAGGCGCAAGTAGGCCATGTGGAGCGCTTTAACCCTGCCTATACGGCTGTGCAAGATCAGATTCAAAATCCAATGTTTATTGAGACGCACCGTTTGGCGGAGTTTAATCCGCGGGGCACCGATGTCCCGGTGGTTTTGGATTTAATGATTCACGATTTAGATATTGTATTGCATGCGGTAAAGAGTGAGGTGAAAAAGATTTCCGCCAGTGGCGTAGCGGTTTTAAGCGACAGCCCAGATATTGCTAATGCCCGACTTGAATTTGAAAATGGCTGTGTGGCAAATTTAACTGCCAGCCGTATCTCTTTAAAAAACATGCGTAAGACCCGCATCTTTCAGCGAGATGCCTATATCACTGTAGATTTCTTAGCGAAAGAAAGTGAATTGGTGCGCATGAAAAATGAAGTGGACCACGACGATCCCTACGCCATGATCATGGATTTAGGAGAAGGAAAGCAAAAACAGATCTATTTTGAGAAGCCGGAATGCCCGCCAATTAACGCTATTCAAGAAGAATTACATTCTTTTGCATCCGCAATCAATAAAAAGCAGGAAGTGAGCGTTAGTCTAGTCGATGGATATCGAGCCTTAAAAGTGGCGCACGATATTCTAGACCAAATCAAACTAAACCTCAACCTCATTGCGTAAAAGCAAGAGATGACGAAACTATTATACCGGTCCTTCCTTTTCAGTATTCTACTGAGCCTCTTTCTTGGCTGTAACCAAGAGGAAGCAGCGCGTCCGCTCTATCTTAAAATTGATCGGATGCATCTGCAAACCGATTATTCGGAAGAAGGCACCGCACACAGCGATTTCTCCACCGTATGGGTTTACCTTAACGATAAGATTATTGGGGCCTTTGAATTACCCGCTATTTTGCCCGTAATTCCAAAAGAGGGTAAGAATGAGCTCCGATTGCTTGCCGGCATTAGTACCAATGGCATCAGTAGCTTTAGATCCATTAACACCTCCCTTACCCCGGTCAACTTAGAATTTGACTATGAGAATACCGGTGGTGCGCCAGATACTCTAATCATTCCGGAAGACGATTTAGTAGTTACTTATAAAGACTTTTATGAAGTAACAATTGTAGAGGATTTCGATGATCCTGGTCTTAACTTTCAAAGAACCGCCTTTAGCGATACCGGCTTTATCAAAATTGATGATGCCGATAGTATTTTCAGCTTTCAAGCCTATGGCGCTAACCAGCCGGAACCCAACTCCGAATCTGGTTTAATTGTTTTAGACGCCCAAAACCCACAAGTTGACTTGCATTCGGTGGTGAGCTACAGCATTCCTCCTGGAACCCAAAATTTGTATTTGGAAATTACCTATCGCACCAATGCTCAAGTAGGATTTGGCTTAGTGGCCAACCTCCCTACCGGTGATCGAAGTGATGTTACCGCCGGCGTATTGCCAAAATCAGAATGGAATAAAATCTATATTAACCTGATTACCGAGCTCCAGGCCTTCCCCGGAGCGAGCGGATATCAAGTACTTATTCGCGCACAAAAACCAGATAACCTTCCCGAAGCTCGCATTTTCTTGGACAATATAAAGTTGGTTTATATTCCGTGAAAAAGCCTCAGTTACAAAGCTTAAAATATCAGATTTGGGATGGCCTAGCCGCTATTCTAGCTTATACCTCCCTATTCGTTTTCCGGAAGTTGGTGGTGGAAGCAGAGAAGTTTGGTTTAAGTAACTTAGAGTTTAGCACCAGCTATTTTATCGGACTCTTTATGATTCCGGTTTTCTGGCTAACCGTTTACCACATTACCGATTTCTATCGCGATATCTACCGTCGCTCCCGCCTCAAGGACCTCTTTTACACCTTCAACAGCAGTTTGCTCGGTAGTATCTTCATTTTCTTTGCCCTTATTTTAGATGATACCGTTTCGAGCTACACGGATTATTACCGCGGCTTCTTGGTTTATTTTAGCAGTCACTTCTTCTTTACGGCTCTTTTCCGCACCCTACTTACTACTCGTACGGCCTATCGCACCCGAGCCGGAAAAATATTCTTCAACACTTTAATGATTGGTAGTAATGCCAAGGCTGCCGAACTCTACGCTAAACTGGAAAGCAGCTCCAATCGCAATACTGGACACCGTTTTGTGGGTTTTGTGAGTGTAGATAACAACATTCGTTTTTTACTCGAAAAAAACCTCGAGCATTTGGGTAATCACTTGGACCTACCCAAATTTATTCGGGAGCATCAAGTAGAGGAAGTAATCATCGCCATCGAATCTTCCGAGCATCATAAATTGGAAGAAGTACTCAACCTTTTAGAGGAAACGCCCGTAAAGATTAAGATGATTCCTGATACTTACGACATTATCTCCGGCAAGGTGCGAATGGAATCCATGCGCTCGATACCCCTTGTGGAGATTAACCATCAATTAATGCCGCCTTGGCAAATGGTTTTGAAACGACTTTTTGACATTATATCCTCTTTCCTCATCCTAATCATACTCTCGCCCTTATTTATCATCGTGGGTTTGATTACTAAACTCAGTGACAAAGGACCTATTTTCTTTAAACAGAAGCGCGTGGGCATTCATGGCAAGGAGTTTTACATGTATAAGTTCCGTTCCATGGTTACGGATGCCGAAAAGAACGGACCGCAGCTGAGCAGCGAAAATGATGATCGTATTACCCCTTGGGGCCGAATCATGCGCAAGTATCGCTTAGATGAATTACCCCAATTTTTCAATGTTTTAATTGGCGATATGTCCATTGTAGGACCACGCCCCGAACGTAAGTTCTACATGGAACTCATTTCCAAAAATGCCCCACACTACCGTTACCTGCAAAAGGTAAAGCCGGGCATCACCTCCTGGGGAATGGTCAAGTTTGGCTATGCTTCTAATGTTGAGGAAATGGTGGAGCGCCTTAAGTTTGATGTTATTTACATTGAGAATATGTCCTTGCTCAATGATATCAAAATCCTTATCTATACCGTAATTATCGTATTACAGGGTCGTGGAAAATAATTTTGATCTGCAAGCTTTTAAGGCCAAAGCCAAATTAGAGCGAAAGGAAACCAAAAGAATTTTTAAGGAACTCAGCAAACGCAAGGCGAAATTCTTGGACCGAGAATTTGCCGATGCCCATGAGGAAGTGTTTGCCGAATTTGACTGCCTAAGTTGTGCCAACTGCTGTAAAACGGCTGGACCCCGTTTGTTGCAAGCGGATATCGACCGTATGGCTAAGCATCTAAAACTCAAGGCGGGCGACTTTATGGACCGCTTTGTTAAGGTAGATGAGGATGGTGACTGGGTTATGAATCAGCTCCCCTGCCCATTTTTAGGCGATGACAATTATTGCAGTATCTACGAAGTTCGCCCCAAGGCCTGCAGGGATTACCCGCATACCAATCGCAATCGAATGCATCAGATTTTAAAACTCACGGAGCGTAATGCCAACCTTTGTCCAGCCGTTTTTGAAATCTCTCGTAAGCTCAGCAAGTCCTAATTATTGCGCATCTGTGGGCTTTGTTCTATTTTGGACTTTTATTCCCAAGCATGCAGTCCATCGATTCCATCCGATTAAACTTTAACAGCGATTCTTTATTCCTTTTAAATATCTGCTTGGCGATTATCATGTTTGGGATCGCCTTAGAAGTCAAGTTGAGCGACTTTAAGATTTTATGGCAAAACCCCAAGTCGGCCCTATTGGGCTTATTGAGTCAGTTTATCCTTCTACCCCTCTTTAGTTTTCTGCTAATCTTAATTCTTAAACCAGCCCCAAGTATCGCTCTGGGGATGATTTTGGTCGCCGCATGTCCGGGCGGTAATATCTCAAACTTCATGAGTCATTTGGCGAAAGGTAACACGGCCTTATCGGTAGGACTCACCTCGGTAGCTACTTTCCTCAGCTTGGGATTAACGCCGCTTAATTTTCAGTTATACGGCTCCTTATATGAGCCTACCGCCGCCATCTTACAAAGTATTGAGTTGGATTTTTGGGATGTAAGTAAAACGGTCTTTATGATCATTCTACTGCCTCTTTTGCTTGGCCTTGGCGTGCAACATCGATATAAATCTGTGGCGGTAGCCATGGCTCCCATTTTCCGTATCGGCTCCATATTGATCTTTATTGGCTTTGTAATCATCGCCTTCAGTAACAACTTCGATTTATTCCTCGATTACATTCATTTGGTGATTGGATTAGTCTTTGCCCACAATCTGCTGGCCTTGGGATTGGGATTTTCCGTTGGTACCCTAGGAAACTTGGCCCAGCGTGATCGACGCACCCTGGCTATTGAAACGGGCATTCAAAATTCGGGACTAGGCCTGGTTTTGATTTTTGCTTTTTTCGAAGGTCTGGGAGGAATGGCTTTAGTCGCCGCCTGGTGGGGGATTTGGCATATTATTTCGGGACTAAGCCTGGCCTCCTTTTGGTCCCGTAAAAAACCAAATGAGCCATTGCCTATACCGGAATAATAGTGCGGCTTTCGGCTAAGCTTTCGTTGCGCTTAATTTTCCCATTGGCCGTACGCTGAATCTTCCGCAGCAATACGAATTGTTTTGGTCGTTCTTTACCGGATAGCTGCGCCTTAAGTAGGTCATGAAGGTCTTCATTGTAGTCCGATTGGAGCATCACCAAAACCAATTGTTCGCCCAGCTTTTCATCTTCCATACCACTTAAATAGAAAGGAAATGGCCAGCTAATCTTCTTTTCAATTTCTTCGGGATACAACTTTAAGCCGCCACTCAGGACTACATTATCAAAACGACCGCGCCAAGTAAAGGTACTTTCATTCTCCAATTGCACCACATCCTTAGTTTCAAGCTGATGCACCTCCAAATCTGGGGCATCTATTACTAAGCAGTTATCGGCATTTACCCTAAATCGCACCCCGGCAAGGGCACGATAATAAGATTCCCCATTAGGATAAATCCGCTTAAGGGCCACATGCGAAATGGTTTCGGTGCTGGCATAGGAATGATAAACCTGGGTGTCGAGCCCACTGTTTACCAACCGATTTTGAAGCGCCTCGTTAATGGGTCCGCCTCCTACTAAAATGGTTTTAAGCTGCGACCAGTGGGCTTCCGTTGCGGCGAGTTGATTGGGGACCAAGGAAACGAAGTCAAATGGAGCAGTTCCTCCTAAAGCGGCAAAGGGATTACTTTGAGGCTCCACCGGAGTGATTTCAGCATCCGCCCGAAAAGCGCGAATGGCCAGCATGATTCCCCCAATCTTATCCAGGGGTAAACAAAGTAATATTTGCGAATTTGTGTTAAGCTTAAAAAAGTCGATACTCAGTTGCGCCGAATGCAATAATGCGGAGCGCGGAATTTGAATCTTTTTCGGTCGACCGGTGGTGCCGGAGGTTTGTACTTCTAAATAGGGTAAATCCGATTGGTACCAAGACCATAATTCTTGAACTTGGGAAAAATAGGCAGCGGAACAATATTTTTTCGAACTGATTTTCAACTACTTAACACTTTTTATCATTTTTTTTGGCAGCTTACCCAACCTCTTTCCTAGGACCGCCGTTTCTCTTGTACAGTTCCTTATAGATTGGTTTAACAACCATTAGTACCCTGTTTAGTTAGAAAGCGCCGTTTCCCTGCGGCGCTTTTTATTTTCCCAAATTTTGGAAGTTTCCTTAGAATTCCAAACTGGATAAATCCCACTCTAATTTCGGATCAAAAGCAATCGTACCGCGCACTAAGTGCAGGGGTGAATCGAAGTTATTGGTATATAGGGAGCCCGTACCTAATCCAGAGGCTAAATGCCCATAGAGGTTATAATTCCATTGGGCGATAGCCGATAAACCATAATTAGATTCTAAGGCGGAGGTTACCCACCATCCGATACCTCTTTCTTCGGCCAAATCAATCCACTCTTCGCTTTTCTTAAAACCACCTAAAAAGGAAGGCTTAAGAATGATGTAACGTGGCTTAATAGTATCGAGCATTTTGATTTTATCCTCCCGCTTAAAAATCCCAATGAGCTCCTCATCTAAAGCGATGGGCATTTGATGGTTTTGGCAGAGCTTGGCCATCGACGACCAATTCCCTTTTTTGATAGGTTGCTCTATGGAGTGAATTTTTAGATCGTATAAAGTATCTAAGATGCCCTGTACATTGTTCGCGTCAAAAGCACCATTGGCATCTACCCGTAATTGCAGCTCATGCGGACCAAAGCGCTCGCGAATTTTTCGGAGGATGCTAAGTTCATCCTCAATTGCAATTGCCCCAATTTTCATCTTAATCACCAAAAAGCCTTTGGCAATCTTCTCTTCCAATTGGGCCAGCATAAAATCGAGGTCCCCCATCCAAATAAGGCCATTAATCGCTTGCCGCTCGTAGCCATCGGTAAAATCGCTGGGGAATAAAACATGTGGCTCTTCGGCCTCTAGGTCGAGTAAGGCCATTTCTAAGCCGGCTTGGATGCTAGGCCATTCTTCTAATTTCGGGAGTAAATCCTGTGGAACTTCCGTTAGCGCTAAATCCTCACAAAGGGCATCTAATTGCTCTTCATAATCCGGCCGGTCATCGGCACTTAAACCCCGTAACAAACCGCATTCGCCTAAACCAGTTTTTCCCTCGCCATCTAAGCGGATAAAATAAGAATCCTTCTGCTTTAGCACTCCTCGCGAAGTGCCAGCAGGTTGCTTAAGGTTAAGGGTATATTTGGTCCAGGATGCTTTCATAGCACTTTTCCCAAACCGAAAAGCAAAGCAAAAAGCAGGCTTGTTAAGGCAAGTTGCTTAAGTAAGGGCTCATAGTCTTTTGGACCTTGAGCTTTAAGCACTTTTCGGAGGTTGAGTAGGATTAAAGGTAAGCTTAAAAAGTATAAATTTTGCCAGAAACTACTGGGATAAATACGATTGTATAAGAAGGCTAAATCGAAGGCGAAAACAAGCAATAAAGTATGGTAGGCCTTTGCCCCACGCTCTCCCAAACGAATGGCTAGGGTTTTCTTTCCACTTTGGGCATCGCCCTCTCGGTCGCGCATATTATTAAGGTTCAAAACTGCCATGGCCAAAAAGCCGATACTGGCGCCAGGCAACAATACATAGCTATCCCAATCTCCACTTTGCAAGAAGAAAGACCCTCCTACGCCTACAAAGCCGAAAAAAATGAGGACAAACAAATCACCTAATCCCGAATAACCGTAGGCACGATCGCCAACCGTATAGCTGATGGCCGCCCAAGTGGCTAAAAGACCTAAAGCGGTAAAACCTAATTGATACCATAGGCCCAAATCGCGGCAAGCGTAAAAACTCAAAAGGGTTCCGGAGAGTATAGATAGAGCGGTGAAAAGCCAAACCGCCTTGCGCATATCTTGAGCGCTTATTAAACCGGAGGCAATGGCTCGCGCTTCCCCCACTCGGTTATTATCGGTTCCTTTTACACCATCGCCATAGTCGTTCGCATAATTGGAAAGTACCTGATAAAATAAGGTGGTTAGCAAAGCCAGAAAGAAAATCCAGAAATCGAAGTAGCCGCGACTAAGGGCTAACATAGAACCTAAAAAAATGCTCGCAAAAGCTAAGGGCAAGGTTCTTAACCGAGCCGCCGCTATCCAAACTTTTATCCCCAATATCCAATTTTTTGCAAGGCAAATATAGACCTTAGAATTACATCCACTTCTCCGAACTGGACTCTATGCAAAAAAGCAAATAATTGTACAGGCTTTCCGAATCCTCAGCCGGCAGGTGCGAAATGGATAAGGTGCCTGCCGCAGTATGAAATTGAAAGCTCTTTAGGCCGCGCCAAGCTTGTAAAAAACTTTGGTTTAAGCTTAAATTCTGCAGCTTGTAATTTGGCACTAAAATCCGTTTCGGAAATACATAGCCCTTCTGAATTTCCACATAGCCCGCATTTACCCGAATTCGAATACTACGCCAATACTTGTAGGAAAGGAAAACCACCAAGGCAAAAAAGAGTGGAATGGGGATGTAAAAGATTAAATCTAAATCTTGAAAATAAAGGAGCGTCGATAAAAGCAAGCTTGGCACCAAAGCCAACCAAACCAGTCTTTGAATAAAAAGCAAACGATGCGGCCGATAATACGTATAGCGTCCGCTCTTTCGGTCGGGATACTGCATCTGTATTATCCGCAACAGGGCACGGGCTTTTAAGCCAGGAATACCAATAAGCTTGCGTTCATTTACCGCCTGACTGCCCGCTTGCTTAACCTTTAGGGTGCGGTAGCCAATGATTCTTCGTAAGGGATTAGACTCCCAAAAGAAATACTGAATTTTCTCGTAGGGTACATTGTAGCTATTCCGATTTAAAAGACCTGATTCGATATCCAAACCTTCGGAGCCCAGGTAAAAACTAAAATTATAATAGCGTAAAACCGTGGTAATTAAGGAGGCAATCACCGAGATAATAACAAAGGCTAATAGACCAATTGGAAACAGAATAAAGCCTTTGCCCACAAAGGTTTGGGCCGTTTCTTCCAAATAGGGCTCAAAGGGTTTAATGAGGTATTCTTCAAACTCCCAGATGTAGCCATTCACAATAGCAAAGAGTATTAAGCCCGAGCGCAAATGGTTTTGGGTAAAGCCCACCTTAAATAAATCGGCAATGGAAAGCCGTAACAAAGGCTCTCGCTGCCCTACATTAGAACTACTGATTTCTTCCTCACTCTCCTCTGCTTCCTCCAAATGCTCATAGCGCTTCTCCATTAAATAATCGCGCAGCTCCTTAGCGTAGGCCTTGGATAAAGCCGGAATATTGATTTCTTGTTGTTGACTGCCCGCGGTGTCGATCTTCAGTCCCACTAAATTTAAGAGTCGCTGAATTACATTTTGCTTAGTATTTACCGACTGTATCCTTCCAAAGGGAACGTTTATTTTCTCCTGTTTTAGTACCCCGCGCTCAATCACAAAATTGTCGCCACTTACGTAGAAGTAAAACTTGCGGTACTGCAAAAAGCTGTAGACTAAAAAGAAGGCAGCGAAAATGATTCCCCATTCAGTGTACCCCATTCCCAGCCAGGAGAAATCGCGGCCAAAGTTGACGACCACCACCGCCAATACAAAGTTTATAGCGCGGCGCAAGTTTTGGAAAAACATGATAATCACCCCTAAAGGTGCTTGCCTTTGCGGCTGATGAAGCTGAAGCTTAGGCATGGCGACTGCTCAATTCCATAATGTGATCGCGCACTTTAATCGCATCTTCCTTGCGCAGCCCGCGGATGTCTAGATCGCTGGAATTCCCTCCGGCGGTATACACCTTAACGGTGGCTAAATCGAAGAGGCGACCTAAAGGACCCTGATTAAACTCACAGTGCTGCACCCGATTTAGAGGAACGGTTGTTAAACGGTGAAAAAGCCAGCCCCGGCGAAAAGAAACATCTAAGCTTCGGATACAATATCCGCGGTATTTGAAGCCAATTCTTTCAAAAATGAACATCAATACCCAAAGGCTTAATAAGGGATAAAGCCAAAAGGTGAAGAGCACTTGTCCAAAAAGACTCAGCATGGCCCCTACTCCACTGAGCATGAGGTAAAATAAGGACCAGGCCGTGATTCGGAAATAGAGATAGTCCTTTTCCAAAGGGGTAAAATCGCGTGCCTCCAGTTGGGGTAAATCGGTAGGATCAATCTTCAGGTTCTCTAAAAGCATTAATTCGATTTTAGGTACTCAAAGTACGATTTTAGAACTTCCGGACTTTCCATTTTAGGGCTTTGAATTTCCAATATTCCCAAGCCGTCGGATTGCATAAAACTACGAAGCCCGTCCTTTAAGTCGGAAGCTTCCGAAATACAATGGTAACCAAGCTGATACATCTTAGCTACGGCTGATAAATCCAAGCGATGCTCGGTTTCCTGAAAACGCTCGAAATCTTCAATTTGCTCGGGCCCCTTTATAATTCGGAAGATGTTACCGCCCTGATTGTTAACCACAATCACCTTTAAGTTTTGCGGTAAGCGGTCGTTCCAAAAAGCAGCATTGTCGTATTGAAAAGCAACATCACCGGTAAGGAGTATTACGGGCGCATCACTTACCGAAGCATGTCCAATAGCCGTGGAAGTGCTGCCATCGATTCCACTGGTCCCTCGATTAGCAAAATGGCGCACATCATCTCGATGATCAAATAACTGGGTATATCGAATCCCGGCACTATTGGCACAATGTAAAATACTCTCGGCGGGTAATTGCTCAATTATTTCGGCATAAACCTTTAAGTCGCTGAAAGGGGCATCTTTTATAAACCGTTGATGGGCCGCCGCCTTGCTTCGTTCTAATTGCAAGACCTCTCTTACCCAGGTGCTTTTGCGAGGCTTAACGCTTTCACTCAAGCTATTGAAAAACCAAGCGGCTTTACAATCAAGGTTAAGGGTTAACTTATGAAAGGTATCCTTAAATAGGGCGTCCTCCGTAAAATGCCAATGTGGAAATTCGCCCTTGCGGAGATAGGCTTTTACCTTTTTACTAACAATCTCTCCCCCCAGGCTAATTAATAAGTCCGGCTGTAAAAAGGCTTCCTCCTTCTCCGCCAAGGTATTCACCATACGATCTATGCTATGAACCCCGGGGATATGATTTAAATTAGAAAGGGTTTCACTTAACAACAAAAAAGGCCGTTTATCCATTAAAGCCGCCAAAGCAGCTTCTAAAGCGGGGTCTGGCGCCATTTGCCCCACCAAAATCATCGGCCGATCGGCGGCCTCAAAATCATGCTTTAATTGATCAAAGTCGGTGCTACTCAAATGCCTTTCCGTAGCGGGTCGGCGAATAATGCGAAATTTCTCTTCCGGACCATTATACTCCTCGTATAGGGGCTCATCGAAAGGCACATTAATATGTACCGGACCGCGATTTAGGTTTAGCAAGGCCTCTTGACTTATCCGTAAATTGTATTGCTTGGCTAGTTCATCTTGTGGCTCGCGAATCAAATTGGCCTCTCCTAAAATATGTTTACCATAAATGCCTTCTTGCATTATGGTTTGTCCCGCGCCCTGACCAATCCATTCTTTGGGACGGTCGGCGGTAATCACTACTAAGGGAACTTTTTGATGATAGGCCTCGGTTACTGCCGGTAAAAAATTTGCTGCTGCCGATCCGCTGGTGCAGATTACGGCTGCGGGTTTGCCATCTTCCAAAGCCATCCCCATGGCAGTAAAGGCCGCGGCTCGTTCATCGGGTATCGAATACGTTTTAAAGCCTAAAGCCGAGCAGGCGTAAATTAAAGGGGCATTGCGACTACCGGGGGCCACTACTAAATGTTGACAATCATGCTCCTTTAATATCTGAGCCAACATTCGGGCATTGTATAAAGATGATGTTTTCGCCATATAATTAGTTGAGGGCCTTTAGGATGGTTTGGGCCTTGTTTTCCGTTTCTTCCCATTCCGCTTGAGCGTCACTTTGAGCCGTAATTCCGCCACCTACATAAATACCCAAGGTATTTGGGCTAAGGTACTGCGCACAGCGTAAGTTTACCCAAAATCGGGCTTCGGCTTTCGCCTGATGGGTCCAGCCAAAGTAACCCGTATAATATCTACGTGGATAAAGCTCTTTTTGTTTAATAAAGTTTAGCGCCCAATCCTGCGGAAAGCCCCCTACTGCCGGTGTGGGGTGTAAAAGTGCGGCTAGGCGCTTAGGGTCTTGACCTGGTGCTAATTGCCCGGTAATTTCGGTAAAGAGGTGGGCTAAGTTTCCCGCTTGTTTAATTTGCCGTTCTGAAAGATGGAGCGCCTGGAGTCCAAATTGTGCTAGCTTTTGATTAATGGCCTCACTTACAATCGCCTGTTCTTCGAACTCCTTTTCGGTGAAGGTTTGGCGCTCTTCCCAAAGACGAGTTCCCGCTAAGCTCGCGGTAGAAACCTGCCCTGCCTCCACCTTAAGCAATTGCTCTGGACTGGCTCCGAGCCAAGTACCAGCCCCGGGATGACTAAATAAATAGACCGTTGCCTGCGGATACAATTGATCGAGGTTATGTAAAACCTCTATGGCTTGTGGTGGATTTAAACTCAGTTTTAGTCGGGAGATCACCACCTTTTCCCCTGCTCCCGATTTGAGCTTGGAAATGGCTTCCTCTAAGAGTCGAATTTGAGCTGCTTCACTTGGCTCCGAGATTAGGCCATTAAAATGATAAGTAAAATGGGGCGGGCTTGCCACCGCTTTCATGGGTAGGTCCAAGTTTAGTCCATCTGCGAAAGCGTAAAAATGAAAATGCTCCTCCGAACTTGGATCGGGCTGGTAAAAGCGCAAGGGCTGCCCCGCCTCTCTGTAGGCTAAAAAAATGCTCGAATCTCTCGCCAATTACTTTGCCTTTTTAGAAATCACCATATTGGTCAATTTACAATGCGAAATGAGTCGCTCCTGTTCATCGCGAATCTCAATTTCCCAAAGGTGGGTCGTTCGACCTTGATGAAGAATGCGGGCTTTACCCTTCACCCTTCCTTCGCGAACACTCCGCAAATGATTACAGCTCAGCTCAATTCCTACTACCGCTTCCTTCTCACGATCAATCAGCATAAAGCTGGCGGCACTGCCAATACTCTCCGCCAAAGCGGCACTCGCTCCACCGTGTAAAAGTCCCATGGGCTGATGCACGGATGGGTTTACGGGCATGGTCGCCTCTAAACTCGGGGGATCTAAATTTACCGCTGTATATTCGATATTAAGCGTCTCCATTAAGGTATTTTTATTCCCCTTGTTGAAGGCCTCAAGAATTTCTTTCTTTGTCATTGCTGGCAATTTCGCAACGAAGGTAAGGGCTATCTAAAAAAAGCCCATTTAAAATAGAAGGTAAATATGGCTCAAGAACCAAAAACAAAAGAGAACGACGCCTCTGTGGTGGGTTTTATAAACCAACTCGAAAATGAAAAGCAAAAAGAACAAGCACATCATTTGCTGAAGATTTTTAAAGACATAAGCGGTTCGGAGCCCAGCATGTGGGGTGGCAGTATCATTGGCTACGGTCATTACCAGTACCGCTATAGTACCGGACGCGAAGGCACCTGGATGCGCGGTGGTTTTTCGCCCAGGAAGGGCAAGTTTTCCCTTTACATAATGACCGGCTTTGATCGCTATTCTGAATTATTGAGTCGTTTAGGAAAGTTTAAAACCGGGAAATCCTGTTTGTACATCAATAAATTAGAAGATGTAGATGAAGCGGTTTTAAAGGAGCTCATTAAAGCCAGTTTCGACCATATGCAAGAAATCTATCCTGAATAGCGGGAAATCCCTTATCTGTCGTAAAGGCTTACTATCTTTGCCAGCCCAAAAAACGAGGGATCATGATTGAAATTACCTTACCAGACGGCAGTAAAAAGGAGTATCCAGAAGGAAGCTCGGCCTTAGATGTAGCGAAAAGCATCAGTCACGGACTGGCGCGCAATGTTTTATCGGCTAGCCTTAATGGTAAAACGGTGGAGGCTGGCGATCCTTTACCGGGCGGTGGCGACCTCGTGCTTTATACTTGGGATAACCCAGAAGGTAAGCAAGCTTTTTGGCATTCTTCTGCTCACCTATTAGCGCAAAGCTTAGAGCAATTGTACCCGGGAATTAAATTAACCATTGGTCCGGCCATCGAAAATGGTTTTTACTACGATGTCGACTTTAATGGGCATGAGTTTGGGGAAGGCGATTTTGCGAAGCTGGAGCAACGCATGTTGGAAAATGCACGTCAGAAATCCGAGTTTAAGCTACATCCCGTTAGCAAAGCAGAGGCCTTAGCGCGCTACACCGATAATGAATTTAAAACCGAGTTAATTGAAAACTTGGAGGATGGCTCGATTACTTTTTGCGACCATGCCGAGTTTACCGACCTCTGTAGAGGCGGACATATTCCGAATACCGGCTTTATTAAAGCGGTAAAAATTATGAATGTTGCCGGGGCCTATTGGCGTGGAAATGAGCACAATCCTCAACTTACCCGGGTTTATGGAATTTCCTTCCCCAAAGCCTCCATGCTTAAGGAATACCTCGAGTTATTGGAGGAAGCTAAAAAACGAGACCACCGGAAACTGGGTAAGGAATTAGAACTCTTTACTTTTTCGCAAAAGGTGGGTCAAGGGCTTCCTTTATGGTTACCTAAAGGTGCGGAACTTCGCGAGCGCTTGGAACAATTCCTTAAAAAAGCACAACGAACTGCAGGTTACGATCCGGTAATCACCCCGCATATTGGTAATAAGGAACTCTATGTAACTAGCGGACATTACGCTAAATACGGTAAGGACAGCTTTCAGCCTATTCATACTCCCGAAGAGAATGAGGAGTATTTGCTCAAGCCCATGAACTGTCCGCATCATTGCGAAATTTATAAATCATCCCCTCGCTCCTATCGCGATCTACCTATTCGTTTTGCCGAGTTTGGTACCGTGTATCGCTATGAGCAAAGTGGCGAATTGCATGGCCTTACTCGCGTTCGTGGCTTTACCCAGGATGATGCGCATATCTTTTGTACTCCCGAACAGTTAAAAGATGAGTTTAAAAAGGTAATCGACCTGGTACTCTACATCTTTAAAACCCTCGACTTCCAAAGCTTTACCGCTCAGGTTTCCTTAAGAGATCAAGAGGATCGCTCGAAATATATCGGTAGCGATAGCAACTGGGAAAAAGCAGAGCAGGCCATTAAAGAAGCGGTAATCGAGAAAGAACTTGATTATGTGGTAGAGTATGGCGAGGCTGCTTTTTACGGACCAAAGCTCGACTTTATGGTTAAGGATGCCCTGGGACGTCAGTGGCAGTTAGGTACTATTCAGGTAGACTACAATTTACCAGAGCGCTTTGAACTGGAGTATAAAGGTTCGGATAATGAGAACCATCGTCCGGTTATGATTCACCGTGCCCCCTTTGGTAGTATGGAGCGCTTTGTGGCAGTATTACTGGAACATTGCGGCGGAAACTTCCCTTTATGGCTGATGCCCAGTCAGATTGCGATTTTACCGATTTCGGATAAATATCTGGATTATGCCCAGAAAGTTTCAGGATTGCTTAAAAATTACGAACTTCGCGCCCTCGTTGACGAGCGTGCTGAAAAAACCGGACGTAAAATCCGGGATGCCGAGGTCTCTAAAATCCCTTATATGCTAATTGTTGGGGAGAAGGAAGCAGCGGAAAACGCAGTGTCGGTGCGGAAACACGGCGGTGAAGACTTAGGAAGCATGAGCTTGGAAGCCTTCATTAAAATGGTAGACGCACAGATAGCAAGCGAGATAGGTGAGTTTGACGTATAATTTGAAGTATAACTAAATAATTTAATTCTGGCTAAGAGATTTCACCACAGAAGAAGAGGACCGAGAAGGGAACCTCAAGAGGACAAACACAAGATTAACGCGAAGATCAATTATCCTGAGTTGAGGGTGGTTGGCGAAGATGTAACACCGGGTATCTTTTCCACAAAGGAAGCTTTAAAGATGGCGATGGACCAAGGTTTAGACCTAGTGGTTATCACCGAGAAAGCGGATCCTCCGGTAGCGAAAATCATTGATTACAAGAAATTTCTCTACGACCAGAAGAAGAAGCAAAAGGAAATTGCCCAAAAGGCGCAAAAAACCGTGGTTAAAGAGATTCGTTTTGGTCCCAACACCGACGATCACGATTACGAGTTTAAGCGTAAGCACGCCGAGAACTTCCTACAAGAAGGAGCCAAATTAAAGGCTTATGTATTCTTTAAAGGACGTTCGATTGTTTTTAAGGACAAAGGAGAAATCCTCCTATTGCGTTTAGCACAGGACCTTGAAGACTTGGGTAAAGTGGAGAGCCTTCCCAAATTAGAAGGCAAGCGCATGATTATGATGATTGCGCCCAAGAAATAATATCAGAAACCGATATAAAGCGAAAGAGCTATGCCAAAAATGAAAACAAAATCCAGTGCCAAAAAGCGTTTTAAGCTTACCGGTACCGGTAAAATCAAAAGAAAGCACGCTTTTAAAAGTCACATCCTTACTAAAAAGGAGACCAAGCAAAAGCGTAATCTTACCCAGTCAGGTTTGGTAGACAAAGCTGACGAAGCTAGCATTAAAAAGCAGCTTACCATCTAAGTAAGAGTTATTAATTAACCCTGGGTAAGGCCCCTAAGATTCCGCTCGCGGAGCGCCTTGCACAAAAAATTAAAGTAAAATGCCAAGATCAGTAAATTCAGTAGCATCACGCGCTCGTCGCAAAAAGGTGATGAAAATGGCCAAAGGATACTTTGGTCGTCGTAAAAATGTATGGACCGTAGCTAAAAACGCCGTTGAAAAAGGGCTTTCTTATAGCTATCGCGACCGTCGTAACAAAAAACGGAATTTCCGTAGCCTGTGGATTCAGCGTATTAACGCCGGAGCCCGTCAACACGGCTTATCTTATTCCGCTTTTATGGGATTGCTTAAAAAAGAAGGAATCGAGTTGAACCGCAAGGTATTGGCTGATTTAGCCATGAACCATCCTGAGGCCTTCAAAGCGATTGTAAATCGAGTTAAGAAGTAAAACCAATTGGTTTCTGATATTGAACCCTGACCCAAAACGGTCAGGGTTTTTTTATGCTTAGCTGCCAAGTACTGCCAATGCTAAAGGCCCCTTCCATAGGTATTTGAGCTTTTACCTTAGCCCCGCAAGGATGTTGCAAAACGCCAAGCTGTCCAAAGGCATGGTATTCTAAATGGCTCAAGCGCCAGTCCCCATCCGGGTATAAACGACAATGCAAGGGCCTAAATAAAGACTCCTCAATTCCAGTTGCTGCTTGTTCCTCTGGCTTCAGAACATTGATTAAGCCGGTTAAACGGCCCACCTTTTCATTCTTGGGATAATGATAGAGTTCTTCTACCCTGCCCTTTTGCAGAATGCGTCCCTTATTTAAAACGGCTACCTCTTGGCAAAAGCGCATGATATCCGTAGGCTCATGACCTACCATGATAATAGTCTTATCCCAAACCTCCGATTCGAGGAAATCCAGAATTTGATGCTTTAAAGCATAATCGAGCTGACTAAAAGGCTCATCCAATAAAAGAAGATCGGCATCGCTTATTAAGGCACAGGCCAAAGCAAGCCGCTGCTTCTGCCCGCCCGATAAACTATGAACCCTTTGCTGTTTCACCGTACGTAAAGAAAAAGCCCGATGCACCTTTCCCAAGTAGCGTTGTAAACGACTGCTCGCTAAATGTCGTCCGTGTCGAGCCATGTTTTCATCTACCGTAAGGTTGGGGTCTAAGTCAAAATCCTGCGCCATAAGCGCCACCCGGGGATGCTGATCCATGCGCTCATTGCGCTCCTCCTGGTAGTTAATGCCATCTAAAAAAAGTGCACCCGTATCGGGCGATAATTGACCCGCAATGAGTTTTAAAAGAGTGGATTTTCCCGAACCACTAGCACCCACAATTCCCAAGCGGGCTTCGGGGCTTAGTTTTAAATGTAGATTGCGGATAACCAACTGGTCCTCATAACCAAAGCCCAGTCCTTTAAGCTGTAATTTTTGCATAAATATTCTTTGCCTTACCAAACCTTTTTGCTGCCCAATGCGTACCTATTATGAACACCAAAGGTAATGATGCGAAAACTAGTCATACTCTGCAGTCTTTTGATTGTTTTTGCTTGCTCCAAGGAGGAAGAGCCCAACCAAGAACAGTTGGATTTGTCCCTTACGGAGCAAATAGCCAAGCTTAATGGCGCCCAATTATTTGCCGAGGCGATCGCTTGTTCGGATTTTGACTTGGAAGGGCATCAACTTACTTTCCTAGTACCCAACGACGCTGCCTTAAACGATTTCTTGGCGGAATTGGAGCTGGCCGACTTTGCAGCCATGAAGGAACAAATTGGCCAGGAGTATTACAATGCCTGGATTGGCAGCCACATTATTCCTCAAGCCGCCAAATTCGAAAATATACATTCGGCCTTTGTGCCTACTCTAGCTCAAAATGCTAAAGGCTATACTGTTTTTCAACATGTTTGGCGCGATAAAAGTCTGTTGAGAGTTAATGGACAAATGGTGGGGATTATCCAAAAGGATGTGGATTTAGGCGATTCCTATTTGCACTTGACCGATAAGGTGCAGCGGCCCTCTACTTTAATGAAGTTGATTAGAGCTCACAGTGGCAGCTTCAGCATTTTAGACCGGGCCTTGCAAGTGTGCAATATGACGCCCCTATTAAATAGTGATCAAGCACGACATACCATTTTCGCTCCTAATGATGATGCTTTTGATCGGTATTTCCAAAGTATGGGAGTGGGTGATTTAGATGGCTATCTGCGTGAATATGGGGTGAGTGAGTTAACCAACCTAATCAGTGCCCATATGATTAGTGGCACCCATCAAATCCAAGCGATTAATGGAACGGTGTTACAAAGTCAGCTGCAAACAGCCGGCTTGCAAATAAGCCTGAACAATGGAAATTTAATGTTAAGTAGAACCAATGCCAGTTACCAAAAAGAGGCACAGGTTTTGCTAACAGATATAACCGCATTTAACGGAAGTTTGAACATCATCGATGAAGTGTTAAATCTTCCTTAAGGAAATACGATTCGTTCTTTAAAAGAGTTTTAAGATATAATGAAGAAGGACACCGGTAGTTCTTACCGGATTCTTTGGAGTAATAGTTTTGTTTGGTTGGTTGAAAAGCCGGAGTGCCTCTCTCTTGAGGTTTGCTCCGGCTTTTTTTATGCTAAAATCTTATTTTTAAATGCCTCATTTTCAATACCACTTATCTATTTTTTGTTACGAATAATCGAAATTTGCATGTGAGGTAAACTAAAGTCCTGCACTTTAGTCTCATCAAACAACAAGGCCATGAAAAAGTATTTCTTCCTTTTAGCTATAGGCGCGGTTTTTAGCGCTTGTACCGACGACAATCAACAAGAGGCTCCTGCGCCAGCAGACTCCTTCGAATCTTTAAGCGTAGACCCCAATTTTAATTGGAGCACCAGTAAGCAAGTTCAAATTACCGCAGAAGTGATTGCCCACCAAAATGCTCCGATGGACCTCAGCGGTTCTTTACTTTGGGTGATGGACGCCAATAATGAACGCTTGGCCGTAGCTAAACTAAATGGCCAAAATAAAGCCGCCTTCTCGCTTTTAGCCCCAGCCGATGCGCAAGGATACCAGTTTTATCTTCCGGCCACTGGCGATTCTTGGCCCTTAAACTGGCAAGAAAGTCAACAACTAAGTTTACCCGATCCTTTAAATAATCAGAATTTAAACTCCAATAAATTCCTTGGAAAGCAAAGCGCCTTTAATGGCAGCCCCCCAGGAACGAATTTATTTGGAAATGCTGATTTTGAGACTACCATTACCAATGATAATGCTGGGTTTGCCTTTCACCCAGGCACTGGTACAGTCGATGAAGCCAAATGGATTGTAACCGATCGTGAGTATTCTCAACCTAGCCGCAATGGATCTAAAGTATTTAAGGTGGACGATAACCGGTGGACGCATTTTTGGCAGTTGCATACCGTTACGCCAGGCGACAGTATTTACTTACATGCAGGCTCGGTAAATGGTTTGGTTCGTGGCTATTTATTCTTCTACAGCGATGCCAATACTACGAGCAGTATGAGCTCTTCTTACGAAACTTTTAGCAGTGGAAATAGCACTATTGCCATGGTGGTACCCCAAGGGGCAACGGTCGTGTCGGCCTTATTTAACCTTTACGACGATGCCTGGGTGGATGACGTGTTTTTAAGTAATCCCGCCGCTATTACCGATACGGATGGGGATGGTGTGGCCGATGATGAAGATGACTTCCCGAATGATCCTACCCGCGCCTATTTGAGCTACTTCCCGGTTGCGGGCCGACAAACCATTGCCTACGAGGATATGTGGCCCGTACAAGGTGACTACGATTTTAACGATATGGTGGTGAACATTAAGTCTACCCTAATTAAGGATGCCAATGGCGAATGGTTAAGTGCCGAATACGAAATTGCCTTAGATGCTTTTGGTGGTGGAATTGAAAGTGGCTTGGCCCTGCGCTTAACAGATGCCACCAAAGCGAACTTCAACAGCTCCATTATTAGCAGTGTGAGCGGTAATGCTAGCCTAGATCCCAGTGTAACGAACGGAATCATTGTATTTAGCGATCCCGATGATGTACGCTCTCAATATTACAACAACACTGAATCTGGACTCATAGCCACTCCCGATACAATTCGCTTTACCATCAACTTTGCCAGTAACAATGGCGCAGCCTTCCTAAATGACTTTTATATTTTCCACCGCGAAGAGCGTGGACGGGAGATTCACTTACCTGGCTTTGCCGGTACCGCTGCCGCGGATCAAAGCCTTTACAATACCGGTGACGATGTAAATGGAACTTATAAAACGGCAAACGGTCTTCCTTGGGCCATGGATATCGTTTTAGATGGCGAGAATTTCCAACATCCCTTGGAGAAAGTAGATATGATTACCGCCTATCCGAAGTTTAGCCTCTGGGCAGGAAGCGCCGGAGCGAGCAATACGGATTGGTACCAAACGCCTAATTTAGGAGATGTGGTAGACCTCTTAGGATTATAGATTTTAGGATAATTAAAGTATGGAAAAACCCGCGCCGTGAAGGTGCGGGTTTTCTATTTTAAGAAATAAGGCTTAAAGTCCGAACTGCCGTAAATGATGCTCGGTATGCTTTTTTGCCAGTTGCAACCACTGTAAAACATTGAGTTTGCCAAATCCTGGGTGAATCTGCTGATGCCTTGGATTGTTCTCGAAATAGGCCAACATGCCCACCATTTCACGTAATAATTCCAATTTCATTTCTTCAAACTCGCCTTCCATATTATCTATGGCCTGAAAGGGAGCTGGCATTGCGGCCCCCGGACGAAACTCTTTATCACTGGCTAAAAAGGCTTGCGCCTTAGGAATTAATTCCTTGGGAATGGTAGTGCGTGCTTTTACCCCACTGTAGGCCCATTTATAGCTTTTACGTAAATGGTCGAGCATCTGGATGATGTCCATTTCCCCAAATTGTCGCTCCGCATCGGGCTTTAGGGCCTTGAGCTTTACCGGTAATTCTAGTAAAAAATAGCGTTGTAAATCTTTCATGTTTCAATCATTCGAATTCGAATCCAGTTATGGTCGGGGGTATCAGGCAATCCAGGAACCTTTCCTTCATTGCTTACTTTAAATACTTTATTGCGCACTCCTTTTCGCCGTAGGGTTCGTTCGATGGTGGCCCCTCTTTGGGCACTTAGGCGTGGGTCTGCGATATTATTGTATACGATAAACTCGTAGCGCAGTCCTTCCGAATCTTTAAGCATATCAGCAATTAAGCTTAGCATAAAATCGCCCGTTGGGGTTAAACGGGCACTGCCTTCAACAAACTTCACACTCATTACCGGGGCTTCCACCCGTAAACGTGCTTCGGGTTCGGCCTCTTGGCGTGCCTCAGAATTATATAAAACCTCTACTTCTACCCTGCGATTTAAAGCCCTGCTCTCCTCATCCACCTCATCGTAAAGAGGCACCTTGTTGCCAAAACCTTTATACTCTAATCGCACTTTGGAGATTCCGTTTTCAATAAGAAAATTGTACACCATACGCGCTCTGGCCACCGAAAGCTCAAAGTCGTTACTGCAACAAACATGACCTTGCAGCGAAACTTCCAAATCCGGGTTTTGCTTCATCACCAATAAGAGATCTCGCAGCTCATCAAAGCTTTGCCAAACGGGAATAGCTTGATTACCCACAAAGTTTAAATTGGCCAGGCGCAGTTTATCGCCCGACTTTAGCTCCCGTTCGGTGAGCTTCGTATCCTGATCGGGTAATAAGGAAAGATCGACCCGCATTTCGAGCTCCACCCTACGGTTTTTATAGCGCTCATCCGGAGCATTGGAGTAGCGCGGACGCTCCTCTCCGTAAAAGTCGGTTTGCACCTGCATGGGGTTTAAACCTTTAAACACTAAATACTGTAATACCGCTTGCACGCGGCGCTTCGATAAATCACGGTTGTATTCAATCTTTGCCAGGCTATCGGTATGCCCGTAAAGTTTTAATTCCTTTAAAAGCACTAAAGGGTACACCTTTAATAGGGAATCAATCCTTTGCTTGGCTTCTGCCGAAAGGCGATCCGAATCTAAGGCAAAGCGCACTTCCGAAGTAATTAAAGTGTCGCTTTGCGCGCTAAGCGTTACCCAAAATAAACTGAATAAAAGGGCCCAAAAGGCCTGCCGTTGCAGCATAAATTATTTTATCGGTACACGAACTAATACGTTTTCCCAGGCGAGTTGTAATTCAAAGCCTTCTCCAGCTTCCACCAAATTGATGGTCATGGTTTCGGTAATACTGGGAATATACTCCTTGTAAACGGCGGTAGTTAGTACATCGTACTCCGCTTCTCGCGAAGCTTCACTTTCCCAGTTCACTCCCCAGGGGTATTCCTTGGAGTTCCAAATAAACTGCCACTCTTGTTCGCCGGGAATAGTCCACAGGGTGTAGGTTCCCGCTGGTAAGGTTTGGCCCCCAATCTCTAAATCGGTTTTAGTGGTAAAGGTGGTGGCCTCGTTAGCCCCAGTACGCCAAACCTCATTGTAAGGCACCAAATTGCCAAAAATGGTACGACCGCGTACCGAAGGTCGGTTATAAAAGATGCTTACATCGTACTGCTCCGTTACAAAGGAAACATTTCCTTCGGGAGACATTTTCTTAGTATTATGCTTCATGTACTGAAAGCCTCCGTAGGCTAATCCTACAATGATTAAGAGGCTAATGAAAATCCATTTTAACGCTTTCATGCTTAAATTTTTGCCCTAAATTACACTTTCTATAGCAAGCCAATCGATGAACCCAACGAACATTTTTAAGCAGGCCTTAAGGACCTGCGTTCCCCTTTTAATGCCTTTAATGATTTACTCTCAAAGTGGTCCCCAATGGGCCGAGCATGCCATTTGGTATCAAATTTTTCCCGAGCGCTTTCGCAATGGAGATTCGAGTAATGATCCTCAAATGAAAGACCTAGCCTATGCCGACCCTCAAGAACCGCCGCAGTATTGGCAAGTCCATCCCTGGGGTTCCGATTGGTATCAGCTTCAAGATTACGAAAAAGCAAATGGAGAGCCGGAACTTTGGAAGCACCTCCTACGCCGTCGTTACGGTGGAGATTTGCAAGGGATTATTAATCAACTCGACTACCTGCAAGATTTAGGCATCACCGCCATTTACCTAAACCCCATCTTTCAATCGCCTAGTTTGCATAAATACGACGGGGAATCCTATCACCATGTGGATCCCAATTTTGGTCCCGACCCCGAAGGCGATCGCGCCTTAATCGCTAAGGAAAATCCTTTAGACCCCGAGTCTTGGGTTTGGACCAGTGCCGATTTATTAGCCCTTCAACTAATCGAAGAAGTACATAAGCGGGGTATGCGCATCATTTTCGATGGGGTGTTTAACCACATGGGTTACAACAGTTTTGCTTTCGCAGATGTGCGTAAAAACCAAGCCGAAAGTCCCTATAAAGATTGGTTTAGCATAAAGTCTTGGGACAATCCCGAAACGGAAGAAAATGAATTTGATTACGAAGGTTGGTGGGGCGTAAAGTCTTTACCTGAATTTAAAGAAGACGATAATGGCTTGGTAGAAGGTCCGCGCAACTATGTTTTTGCAGCTACCGCCCGCTGGATGAACCCGATGGGCCGCGGTCCGGAATTTGGTATCGACGGTTGGCGCCTCGACGTGGCCTTTTGTGTAAAGCATAAGTTTTGGAAGGATTGGCGCCTGCACGTTAAATCCTTAAACCCCGAAGCCTACATTACCGCCGAATTAGTGAGCCCTTTAGAGGAAACCCTGCCCTACCTTTCGGGAGATGAGTTTGATGCCGAGATGAATTACAACTGGGCTTTTACCTGTACAGAGTTTTTCATTAACCCAGAGGGTAAACATAAGCGCAGCCCCAGCGAGTTTGAAGCCGAGCTGCAGCGGATGCGCGAATTTTTCCCCGATCCGCGTACCGCCTACCGAATGCAAAATCTTTTTGGCTCGCACGATGTAAACCGAATTGGCTCGCATATTGTAAATCGGGGTGGCGTTAATTTCCGTGACTGGGGTGATTATTTCGGCTTTTCCAAAGCAGCCGATAATCCCGAATATATGGTGCGAAAACCCAATTCTGAGGAGCTCGAAATCCAAAAGCTCTTTGTGAGTTTCCAGTTTACCTATTTAGGGGCTCCGATGATTTACTACGGCGATGAAGTGGGCATGTGGGGTGGCAATGATCCCGATGATCGCAAACCCATGTTATGGTCGGATATTAATTATGAGGACGAAGTTTATTTACCCGATCAAAGCAAACGAAAACAAGCGGACGCTGTAGCCCCTAATTTGGAGCTGCGCGATTTTTATAAGAAGATGATTGCCATCCGCAGAGCACATCCCGCATTAGCGGATGGTGAATACCGCCTGGTTTTAGCTGATGACGATCGAAATATATTCATCTTCGAACGTTGGAATGCGCAGGAAAAACTCACGGTGGTCATTAACAACGCTAGCAAAGCCCAAGACCTAAATCTATTGGAGCTCGGTATTAACCCCGGTACCAACTTAATGGACGGAAAACCATCAGGCGAAAGCCTAAAATTAAAGGCCCGCAGTACGGCGATTATTTTAAACCCCTAGCCTAGGCCCCTGAGCGTATAAAAAAAGCCCTCCGACCATTTGGCCAGAGGGCTTTCTTAATCTATCACCCAATATATCCTTTAGAGGAGTCCGTTAGTTTTACGAACCGCCTCTGCTGAATTTATTAACTCTTGTTTCTCGGAATCGTTCAAATCGATTTCCACAATTTTTTCTACTCCATTGGCACCAATTAAAGTAGGTACACCAATACAAATGTCGTTTAGGCCATATTCTCCTTCCAAGAGACAAGAACATGGGAACATTTTTTGGGCATCGGTGGCAATGGCATGTACCATAGCCGCAACGGCTGCTCCGGGAGCATACCAAGCCGAAGTACCTAATAATTTGGTTAAAGTAGCTCCACCAACTTTAGTGGCTTCCTTAACTTCTTGCATGCGCTCCTCTGAAATAAAGGCAGAAACAGGCACACTATTTCGGGTAGCCAAACGTGTTAAAGGAATCATACCGGTGTCGCTATGACCGCCAATTACCATTCCATCGATATCTGAAATGGGGGCGCCGGTAGCTTCAGCTAAACGGTATTTAAAACGAGCCGAATCTAAAGCTCCACCCATACCAATAATGCGGTGCTTTGGTAAGCCTGTGGCTTGGTGGGCAAGGTAAGTCATGGTATCCATAGGATTGGAAACCACGATGATAATTACGTTTGGTGATTCTTTAATTAGGTTTTCGGCAACAGTTTTAACGATACCGGCATTGGTGCTAATTAATTCTTCACGCGTCATTCCTGGTTTACGAGGAATGCCGGAGGTGATTACCGCTACATCGCTGTTCGCAGTTTTGGTGTAATCGTTAGTGCTTCCGGTGATGGTAGTATCAAAACCATTTAAAGAGGCGGTTTGCATTAGGTCCATGGCCTTACCTTCGGCAAAACCTTCCTTAATGTCTACCAATACCACTTCGGAGGCAAAATCCTTCATGGCGATGTATTCTGCACAGCTTGCTCCAACGGCACCTGCACCTACAACGGTAACTTTCATATTCTTTGAGATTTGAGGATTAAAATTCTGTCCACAAAATTAAGAAGCAAGGCCCGAAAATGGGCATCATTCAATGGAAAAGAGCAAATAAATCTGGCTTTAGTTGCCAAGTACATTTGCAGAAACCAAAAACTCGCAATTAAATTTTAGGCGGTGATCCTGAGTTAAAAACTCATCACTAACCGTTTCGAGGCTTAACTCAAATTCGGGTTTGGTGAGGTAATCTTTAAAGTTGGCCTTGCTGGTGTTTAAGACGATGGTTTGGGCAGGACCCGCTGGCACCGGATCGAGGGAGGCGAGTTCAATCTCATCCAAACCATCAGCATTAATTAAAATGCGGATGCTTTCTAAAAATGAGAAATCGCCATCCTGGGGCGCCAATAGCTCGATTTCGGCGTAGTCCATACTTACGCTATTCACCAAATTGGCGGAAGTATTGTTATTGCGAAAAGCGGTGGTGCTATTGCTATTTACCGGGGGCGATTGAATGGTAAGGGGAAAATTGATGCCGGTGCTGCTGGGTATTTCGTATTCACTTTCGTAGGTCATTCGAAAGCTTACATTACTATCTCCTCGATCGCAGCCCGTTAATAAAATCGCTAGTAGCAGTACTAAAATTGTTGGTCTCATATTAATACCTACGTTTATGCCCCCTTAATGGTTTGCCTATTCGGCTAATCTTCCTTTAAGATCTAAATCCACTAAAGGTTCTAATTCCCATTCTTTGAAAGGCTTAATGGTATACCGACAATCATAAATTTGCTCATCGAGGTAAAAACTAAGCCAGATGCGATTGTAAAAGCCCAATACCGCCGGGTCTACGGTTTCTACCTTAATGCTGTGCATGGGATCAATATGCTCAATAAAGTGACGAAGCTTGGAGGTCTTCCGGCCGCTACCATCTTCGTTTTCGGCCGCTTCGGTCATTACCAATACATTCTTTAAAGCCTCTTGCTTTCCATTAATGAGGTAGAGGTAAAAAGTAGACTCCCCAGTTTTTTCGGGCGTTTTGGCAATGGCTAACCGTACATCGGTTACAGGATCAAAGTTTAGGTCTTTTAGCATTTGGCAAAAGTCGCAAACAAAATCGTTCTGAGCGCGGTTTTCAAATCATGTCTACATTAAATCCCGAACAAATAGATCGCGTAATTGAGATGGCTTGGGAAGACCGCACGCCCTTTGATGCGATTGAAGCCCAGTTTGGCTTAGCCGAAGCGGAAGTTATCCAATTAATGCGCAAGGAAATGAAAGCCAGTAGCTTTCGGATGTGGCGTAAGCGCGTGCAAGGGCGAAAAACCAAACACCGTAAGCTAAGTGACGATTCGGTAAAGCGATTTAAATCTAAAAACCAAAGAAATATCGGCTAATTGCCTGCCTAAAAACTTGTGAAAAGCTTCGACTGAATCCCGCAGGTTTACCGCAATTTTTAAATAAATTCGGCATACGAATGAATATGACCGAAGAAGAAATAGAAGCGGAAAAAAAGGAGATTAAATCCCGTTTCCAGAAGTTGTTACGATCCATGAAGGATCGCATGGACAAGGAAGACCGCGACCTGATTAAGCGGGCTTTTAACTTGGCCCAAGACGCTCATGCGGAAGTACGCCGAAAATCGGGCGAACCGTATATCTACCATCCAATTGAAGTGGCTCGCATTGTAAGTGAGGAAATTGGCCTGGGACCCAAATCGGTGGCGAGTGCCTTAATCCACGATGTGGTAGAAGATAGCGACTATACCCTGGAGGATATTGAACGACTATTTGATGAGGATATCGCCAAGATTATTGACGGCCTTACCAAGATCTCGGGCATCTTCGATATGGAGGTTTCCTTGCAAGCGGAGAACTTCCGGAAGATGCTGCTTACCCTTTCGGATGATATTCGGGTAATCTTAATTAAGCTGGCCGACCGATTGCATAATATGCGCACCTTGGAGTCGATGCCCCAGCATAAGCAGCTCAAAATTGCTTCCGAAACCCTCTACCTCTACGCACCCCTGGCCCATCGAATTGGCTTATACAATATTAAAACCGAGCTCGAAGATTTAAGCTTAAAGTATACAGAGCCCGAAGTGTATCGCGATATTGTGTTGCGATTAAAAAGCTCTCAAAGCGAGGCCCATCGCTACCTGCAAGACTTCAGTAAGTTTATTAAGAAATACCTCAACGAAGAGGGGTTTGATTATGAACTTAAGGAGCGGACCAAGAGCATTTACAGCATTCGCAAAAAAATGCTCAGTCAGGGTGTAGGCTTCGATGAGATCTACGACAAATTCGCCATCCGCATTATTGTCAACTCCAGTCCCGAAAAGGAAAAATCCGACTGTTGGCGGGTCTACTCTATAGTTACCGATCACTTTAGACCAAATACGGAGCGCTTGCGCGATTGGATTTCGGCTCCTAAGGCCAATGGCTACGAAAGTCTGCATACCACCGTAATGGGTCCCGATGGGCATTGGGTAGAAGTACAAATCCGCACCAAGCGGATGGATGAAGTGGCCGAGCGGGGTTACGCCGCCCACTGGAAATACAAGGAGGATTCCTCGGGTCAATCCAAATTAGACGAATGGATTAATCGCATCCGCGAGGCGATTGAAAATAATGAGGGCAGTGCAGTAGATTTTGTAGATGAGTTCAAAATGAACTTGATGGCCGATGAGATCTACATCTTTACTCCTAAAGGGGAGTTAATGATTTTGCCTTCCAGCGCCACGCCCCTCGACTTTAGCTTTAGCATTCATACCGATGTAGGATTAAAAACCTTAGGCGCCAAGGTAAATGGTCGCTTAGTTCCTTTAAACTATCGCCTTAAAAGTGGAGATCAAGTGGAGATTATCACCAGTCAGAAACAAAAACCCAAGGAAGACTGGCTAAACTACGTGGTAACCAGTAAGGCCCGTAATAATATTAAAAGCGGTTTAAAGAGCGAGCGTAAGGAAATTGCGGGTGATGGTAAGGAGATCTTGGAACGTAAATTAAAGTACATCAAAGTAAAGCCCAGTAAGAACCTCATCAATGAGATGGTGAAGTACTTTAACCTTAAAAATAGTACCGAGCTGTATTATAAGGTGGGCATGAAGATTATTGATAATGCGCAGTTAAAGGAATTTATGCGCGATCAAAATCAAGGCTTTTACTCCTATCTGCGCAAGCGCATTGTGGGTCGCAGTAAAAATAATTTAAGTAAGACCCGGAAAAAGGAAAAAGAAAGTGGCGAAAAAACCGGTGATACCAAGTTCATTGTGTTTGGTCCCGATGAACAGGAGTTCGATTATAAAATTGCTAAATGTTGCAATCCTATTCCCGGCGATGATGTGTTTGGCTTTATAACCGCCACCGAAGGTATTAAACTCCATCATAAAAATTGCCCCAATAGCGTATACCTCCAATCTAATTTTGCCCAGCGCATTTTACGCGCCAAATGGGTGAGCAACAAAAAGAAAGAATACTCTTCAGTCTTGGTGATCCGCGGGATTGATACGGTAGGCTTGGTGAACAAGGTAACTCAGATTATTTCGAATGACCTCCATGTCGATATCCGCAGCATTAATATCGCTGGCGATGAAGGCATTTTTGAAGGACTAATCACGGTGGTGGTTCAAGATAAAATCCACCTCGAAAAGGTTATTGAACGATTGCGACAGATTGAAGGAGTTAGTTCGGTAGAACGGCGCTTCGCTGACAGAGATTAACTATCTTTGCCCCTTTGTTTTCATTTATGAATGAACAGGAATTTGAGACGGTAAAACAGGTATTTACCGAATATCTGGAAAAGAACAAGCAGCGGAAAACGCCGGAGCGTTATGCCATCTTGCAAGAAATTTACGAGAACGAAGAGCACTTCGATATTGAATCCTTGTACATCTTAATGAAGAACAAGAATTACCGCGTATCGAGGGCAACCCTGTACAATACCATCGAGCTCCTACTCGATTCTAAACTGGTTCGTAAACATCAGTTTGGTCAAAACCAGGCCTATTACGAAAAGTCCTTTTACAACAAACAACACGACCATATCATATTAACCGACACCGGTGAGGTTTTAGAATTCTGTGATCCGCGCTTACAGCAGATTAAGGATACGGTGGCCGAAATCTTCGGCATCGACATTAACTCGCACTCCCTCTATTTGTACGGAACCCGCAGCAATAAGGAGGAAGAAACCACCGAACCCACCGATCAATAAGACTTTAGAAGCAGCTTTTTTTCATGAAGGTAGATGTACTATTAGGCCTACAATGGGGCGATGAAGGGAAAGGTAAGATTGTAGATGTTCTTACCCGTAAATACGATATCATTGCTCGTTTTCAGGGCGGACCTAATGCCGGCCACACTTTAGAATTCGATGGCATCAAACATGTCTTGCACACCATCCCCAGTGGGATTTTCCATAAGGGCATTAAAAACCTGGTGGGTAATGGTGTGGTGATTGATCCGGTGATTTTCATGAAGGAAATTGAGGCTTTAAAAGAGCATAAAGTAGACGTAAAAGAAGCTTTGCTCATTTCCCGTAAGGCGCATTTAATTTTGCCAACCCACCGGATGTTAGACGCCGCCTCGGAAGCCGCTAAAGGCAAAAATAAGATAGGGTCTACCCTAAAGGGAATCGGACCTACTTATATGGATAAAACCGGTCGTAATGGTTTGCGGGTTGGTGATATCGAACTATCCGACTTTAAAGAGCGCTACAATACGCTTAAAGGTAAGCATGAGCAATTGCTCTCACATTACGAATTTGACTATGAAGCCGAATTGGCCAATATGGAATCGGCTTGGTTTGCTGCGGTAGATCAAATCCGGGACCTTAGTTTAATCGACTCCGAAAACTACTTACACCAGTCTTTGGCCCAAGGAAAAAAGGTTTTAGCCGAAGGGGCCCAAGGCTCTCTATTAGACATTGATTTTGGCTCCTACCCTTTTGTTACTTCCAGCACTACTACCTGCGCAGGAAGTTGCACCGGTTTGGGAATTGCACCCACCCGCATTGAACGGGTATTCGGTATTTTCAAAGCTTACTGTACTCGAGTGGGCTCGGGACCCTTCCCTACCGAATTATTTGATGACACTGGTGCGGCCTTGCAAGAAAAAGGACATGAATTTGGCGCTACTACCGGCCGTCCGCGTCGTTGCGGTTGGCTCGATATCCCCGCTTTAAAATATGCGGTTTCCATTAATGGGGTAAGCAACCTTATTATGATGAAGGCCGATGTACTGAGTGGCTTTGATACCATTAAGGTATGCACCAAGTACCGCTATCAAGGCGAGGAAATTGAGCACCTTCCTTATAGCTTAGACGAAAACCTTATTGAGCCCGTTTACGAAGAGCTTCCCGGCTGGAAGGAAGATATTACCGAATTGGAAGACCTCCAAAATGCTCCACAAGCTTTAAAGGATTACCTCGCTTATGTGGAAGAAAAAATTGGGGTTCCCATTAGTATCCTTTCCGTGGGACCTAATCGTACCCAAACTATTGAGCTTGAAGAATTGGCGATCTAAAACAGCGCTACTCCTCCTAATCCTGCTGGGTAGCGGCCTAATGGCACAATCTACCGGCGGAAAGAAGGTGATTAAATTTACGGCCCTTAAGCAAAAAGCTGCGCGGGAGATTGGCAAAACCCGTCTCATTGGCAAGGTGCAATTTGAGCATGAGGGCGCCATCATGGATAGCGATTCGGCTTGGTTTTTTAGGGCGGAGAATCGCATCATCGCTTTTCGTAACATTAAGGTTAATCAGGGGGATACCCTCTTTATGTGGGGCGATCGGCTCGAGTATTCCGGGGAAACCCGTCAGGCCGTAGTTACTGGCGAAGAAGTAAAATTACAAGACCAGGAAATGGTTTTGATTACGGACCGCCTGCGCCTCGATCGAAATACCAATATTGCTTACTATACCACGAAAGGAACCGTTACGAGCGAGGAGAATACTTTAGTGAGCGAAAAAGGCTATTACAACAGCAATACCAAGACTTTTAGCTTTAAAGATTCGGTGGTGCTCCGGAATCCGGATTACAGCATCTTTACCGATACCATGCACTACAATAGCGAAAGTCATATCGCCTATTTCTTAGGTCCTACCACTATCATCAGCGACAGCTCCAAGATTTATTGCGAAAATGGCCGCTATTATACCGATCGTGATGTGGCCCAGTTTAATAAGAATGCCTATATCTACGATGGACCGAAATACCTAACCGGCGATAGTTTATACTACGAACGCGAAGGAGATTATGGAGAGGCCTTTCGGAATGTGCTCATTCACGATACCGTAGAGAACTACCTCATTACTGGAGACTACGGGGAGTATTGGGGTCATAATGATTCGGCTTATGTAACCGGGGAACCCCTCTATACGGTAGTTGATGAAGAAGGAGACTCCCTGCATGTACACGGAGATACCCTTTATTCCAATACCACTTTGGATAGTTTAGGCCGTAAAAACCGTCATTTACAAATTTTTTATGGGGTCCGCTTCTACCGTAAGGATATGCAGGGAAAATGCGATTCCCTAGCTTACAGTTCGGGAGATTCTACTTTTAGGATGTACCGCGATCCTATTATGTGGGACGACTCAACCCAAATCACCGGGGACACTATTTACCTCAGTACCAACGACAATAAACCCGATACCCTTAAGGTGATGGGTAATGCCTTTATGGTAAGTCGCGCCGATAGCATCCGTTACAATCAGGTAAAAGGACGGCTAATGATCGGCAAGTTTCGCAAGAGTGAATTGAGGCGCGTTTATGTAAATGGCAATGGTGAAGCGGTTTATTACGCCAAAGAGGAAGATGGCGATTACCTGGGGATGAACCGCAGTATTTGCAGTCGGATTCTCATCTTACTCGCCAATAGTGAAGTGAAACGCATTACCTGGATGGGTGAACCGGAAGGCGTAATGCACCCTATGGATAAAATTCCGGCCGACCGGAAAACACTAGAAGGATTTAGACCCCGTTTTGAAGAAAGGCCCAGCTCCAAAGCCGACCTCTTTAAATGAAAATTCTAAGTGCCGCCCTAGTCCTTCTCTACCTTGCTTGCGCAGATGCGCCGAGTCGAGCTCCCTTAACCCCAAACTTAGATAGCGAGATTAATCCGGATGACTTTCGCATCGCGCTTTTGCATGAAGCGATATTTATCGCCACCAATAAGGTGCGGGAAGACAGAAAGCGCCCTGTTTTAAAGCCTGATTCCATCTTAAATTTAGCCGCTCAATATCAGGCGGAGCGCATGTTTCGCGAAGAGAAAATGGAACATCGCTGGCCTAGAGATCGTAAGTACGGGACCCTAAAAAACAGATTGCAAACCTTTAAGGGAGACTTTTCGGCCTTCGGGGAAAATATTGCGCGGATGTTTATATTGGATGTTCCTACCGGGGCCTATTTTTATATTAATGATGCTAATATAGCGGTGGATAAGGCGGGTAGGCCCATACCCTTTAAGACTTACCGACAACTCGGGAACGAAGTGGTACAGGAGTGGTTAGACTCGCCTCCACATCGAAAAAATATGCTGGGAGACTTTGATTTTCTGGGACTTGGCGTTTCTCCTTTGCGCCCGCTCAAAAAAGGCCTTAATTTTGATGTATACCTCTGCCAAAACTTCGGTACGAAATGAAAAACTATGCGCTCCTCTTTTTAATGGTCTTTTCTTTTAGTCTTGATGCCCAAATGCGACTCTTGCAGGTGGATGAATTCGAAGACTATGAAATCGCCCTAAAAACCGTTCAAGAAAATCATTCCCTAATGCTGGTAGCCCTGCACGATGGTGGCGGGGAACTACGAAAGATGTACAGCGATGGCGTTTTTAATGACCCGGGGCTCTTAAACGCTTCCAAACCCTTTACCCCAATTGCCATTGATATTCGCGAACCGATGGGCGATCGCTTTCAAACCCTCTTTGCGGTGAACGAATTACCGGCCTTCTATTTAATGAATGAAGAGGAGTTTGTTTTAGAAATCCTTAGTGGATATCAAAGTGCCGCCGAACTCAAAGCGGCGATGCTCAAAGCGGCCGAAGCCCCCTTTCGCTACGACAGCCTAGTTAAAGGGTATCAAGCCCACCAATTAAGCGATGGCGAATGGATTGAATTGCTAGAGCTTTACGCCTTAAACTTCGACTTCCGTGCTACAACCCGCTTGGCACAGGAGTACCTCAATACTAAATCGGCTAGCGAATTAATTCAGGCTCCGACCGCCACCATCCTCAGTGAGTATGGCTTAAGTTTGGAAACTATTTACCCTCAACTGGTGATCGACCAGCAAGCCCAGCTTAAAAAACAAGTACCTGATTTTGAGCTTAAAGATTTCCTCCAAACCGCAATCGACTTCAATTTAGACCTGGCCATCTTAAGTCAAGACTCCCTGCTTTGCGAAACCATCTGCGAAAGCTTGGTTATTAGCCCATTGGTGGCGAAAGACAGCTTGGATGAGATCCGCTTAAACGTTCGTCGGGAATTTGCCTGGCAATCGGGGCGCTTCGCCTTGTATGCAGAAGCCTTTAAGCAGCAAATGGACCGCAAGGCCCCCAATATTGCGGCCGACTTACTTTTTGATGAGGCCTACGAAATTGTAGAAACCTTTAATGAAGAATCAGCCCTTCAAGGGGCCATGGTGCTAGCACAGCGCTCCGATGAAAAGCAAGTAAGCTTCCGCGCGCGTATGCTTAAAGCTTATATCGCCTATCTGCAAAAAGACAGCGAAAAGGCAAATCTCTATTTACAAGAAGCCCGCAGTCAGGTAAAAAGTCCCGAGCAACTCCGGAATTTGGAGAAGCTGCAGGGGTTGGTGGAGGAAGTGGAGTGAGGTTAGCCTTTGGCAGATGTGAGATTTGAGATTTGAGACCGGTCGCGGTGCTCCCTGTTAGACTATTATTCTCTTTTGTACTATTAATTTTCTTCCAAAGGAACAATTGCGTGTTGCGGGGACCGTCCCCTTCGCGTGCTTCGGGGTGTAAAACGGGGTAGGATAGCCTGCGGCTGCGCCTTCGGCAGAACCAAGACCAGTCGCGATGCTCCTTGTTAGAACTGGGACCGGTCGCGAGCCTTTGGCAGATGTGAGATTTGAGATTTGAGACCGGTCGCGGTGCTCCCTGTTAGACTATTATTCTCTTTTGTACTATTAATTTTCTTCCAAAGGAACAATTGCGTGTTGCGGGGACCGTCCCCTTCGCGTGCTTCGGGGTGTAAAACGGGGTAGATTTAACTTACCAGATGCGAAAAGCAAGGTGTTCTTAGGAATTTGGAAACCTGATTTCAGACTCCTCAACAACTCTCTCTTTCATTTTTGCTTGATCAACCGAGAGCTTTGCTCGAGCTCACGGATTCCATTGAAAATTAAAGCGACATCCATAAAACGAAACATCCTCAAGTGGAGGATAAATGAATTTCAATTGAGCTCGAAAGCAATTTCACTAATACAGAAGCCTAATCACTAAATAAATAGTGCTTTAAAGCTTGTCTACATCATAGCTATTGTGATACTTATGATGAAAAACAGAATACCTTAATAGCTTATCTACAAGCAGTATTTTTTCAAGTCTTTCTTGTGACCTGTTTCGCACTCTGTTTTCAATACCAGCTGTATTTTCTGCCTGATGCATCACTCCGTTAACAAACAATACCCTATTTACCGTTTTACCATCTTGAAAATAGTAGGTAATCCCATTAACCTTTCGATTAAGTTTAAAGTTAAGCCGTACAACCTCATTATCTTCAAAACTTATTTCTACAGCTACTTTATCTGAAATAGCAATATGATAATTATGAATTCCATTCTTTTCAAAAATTACTTTGCTAGGTTGGTTAGTAATGATTTTGCTTGGAATACCTGTGGTGTCAAAGGACAATTGAAAACTATCATCCTCTTTGCCATCTTTATATAACAAGACCTTACTCAGGTATCCTGACTTATTGTAAAACCTTGCCAATCCATCATAAATACCACCCTCAGAGAGTCCAGACTCATAGATTAGAACAGAATCTGCCCGGTAGAACATGAGGTAATTATTAATTATTAATCCAAACCCCAATATTTGGCCTTCTAAATCAAAGGTGACAATTGAATCTTTTAGATAATTTTTTTGCCAATATTGTCTCTGCTTAATAGCACCATTTTCATAAAAAATAGTCTGTACACCGGACATTCGACCAGATTCATCAACGAAATAGATAGAAGCCGTGTCTCCTTCTTCATTTAGTAAAACTTTTCGAGTGAGCACCTGCCCATTAGCGGTGGCACAGATTAAAATGGCAGTAATAATTTCAAAAATCTTCATACTAGGTATTAATCGCGATATCATCAATTTCTCTCTGTGAAACTCTTTAAACTCGCCTACCAAAGCCTTGTGCGGCGGCAAGGCTTTAGCGGCGGACAAGGTTGGACACTTTTTTTTTGGAAAAAAAAGTGTAAATAAAATTTTTAGCTACTAAAAAAAATCAACTCCTTACCTAACAGATAATCTTATCAGTTAGATTAAGATTATTATTGTAAGTACTTGCCTTAATAAAAATATTCTCTTCTATTCCCCTTCTTGTATCATATTCATTTGGCTTTAATCCAAATAGCCAGTCAATTTGAAACCAATATGACCAGTCAAGAACCGGCTTAACCAAATCATTATTCAAGGCTATCGCTTCTACATCATCACTTGTGAATTCAAATCTCTGACAAATATTACATGGTGGATCAGGGACACTTTCTCTCGGATCATTTCTATGATAATACCATGATTTTTCATAATAGTAAATCAGTTTACCTCCAACTATAAAACAGTTTCTTAAAACTCTTTTATCTTTTAAATATAAGTCTACACGATCAATAGGATTAAATACATAATCTGAACAAATAAAGTCTACGCTTAAATAGTCGTCTGTCAACTTAAAATTAAATTGTTCTACCTGACTATCAATACGAAAGTTTTTATCTGCATTCCTGTAACCTGGCATAAATTAAATCTTTAAAGATTTCCTTGGCCGACCTTTTTCCTTCTAACAGCTCTAAGTTATCGAATTAGGTGAACAGCCTCTATAAATCCTGGTCTTCCAAATTATTGTCCAGCGAGCAAGGCCTCGCCTGCCATAGTCCTGTACGGCGAGCAAGGCTCTGTATTGAAACAATCGCACAAAACCCATTCCACCATTCCACCAATCCACCAGTACACCATTCCACCAGTACTCCAATCCACCAATCCTCCTCCTAAACCACCGTTTCAACCCCAATGGTAAACAAACCCCTCGGTTCTAAAATGCGCATGGTGGTTTTTTGCAGCGCCTCAATCGATTCATCTTCGCGGTCGGGTAAGCCCAGCCAGGGTTCGATGCAAACATAATCGGCGCCAGGTTTCGACCAAAGGGCCAGGTGTGGATAGCCTTTGAAATGTACTTCTAAGCCCTTACTCTCCCCAGCTTTGCGTAAGCTTACGCGATTTACCCCCACATTGACAAAGATTAAGGCATCCTCATCAAAAAGCTGATCGGATAAACGTAGCGCTCCATTTTCTAAAGCAAAGCGACGTTGTTTATAATCTAAATATCCCGAAGCGGCTAAGGTTTCTGCGAGCAGTTCTTCTTTTCCCGGAAAATCAATCACATAATCGCTTAAGGAGGTTTCCTCATCCAGCGGACAAGCATAAGCGGTATGCCCGCCACAGATAAAGGGCATCGGCTCTTCCCCTAGGTTTTGAATATGATAAAGCATCTTTAATTTCCGGTCTTCCAAAACATATTCGACCTTAAAGTGAAAGTTAAATGGGTATTGCATACGGGTTTTATCCGATGCCGCTAAACTAAAATGGCAAGCTTCTGGAGCGGTTTGCTCGAAGACTAAGTCATCATTATGACGAATGATCCCGTGTTTCGGCATGGCATAGTCGACCCCTTTATACCGCCACTTCCCTTCTTTTATACTGCCAATAGCCGGGAACAATACGGGTGAGCTACTAGCCCATACTTCTTCTCGTATTTGCCAGATGTACTCTTTTCCGCTTTGCTTATCTTTTAGGGAACGAATCTCTGCCCCCTGCGATTCGATGGTACAGATTAAGTATTCATTTTCAATATAGTGGAGCATGGGGTGATGGTGAATTGGGGAATTGGGGTGATGGTGGATTGGTGGACTGGTAGAATGGTGGACTGGGATTGCATATACGCAAAGTAGCAAAGATTTTGGTTGCAAGGGAAAGATTCGGAGGCATGGTGGAGGTTGGGGTAGTTTTAGCCTGCGGCTGAACTTAGACTAGTCGCTGCGCTCCTTGTTAGAGCTTAGACCGGTCGCGGTGCTCCCTGTTAGACTATATCTTTCTTTAATACTACTATCTTTCTTCCAAAAGAAAAATTCTATGTTGCGGAGGACCATCCCCTTCGTGCGACGAAGGGACTGTCTTCCGACCTAGGTCGGAAGACAGTCCCTTCAATACATTACGGGATGTAAAACGGGGTAGGGTTTACTTTTAAATGCCAAAAAAAAACCAAGTTCTTCGAATTTGGTGACCTAATTATAGACTCCTCAACTTCTCCTTTCTTTCATTTTTTCTTGATAAAAAACGAAACAAAAAAATCAAGGCTTGGAAGGTTCGTCTCTAAAATGTTTGTAGTCTCCTGCTTCGGTGGGCGAGCTCCTGATGTCGCAACCCATCTCAGCTAGTCGTCTACTTCCATTTTCTCGTCTACCCTTCCTAGGCCGGATACCACCTCACATATTATCAGATTGAAAAGAATGATTTCTAAACTCTAGTACCTCTATCGTGTATCGTCCAATTACAAGTAAACCAGTCTACTAATACACTATTACACCAATCTACCAATTACTCACCTCGGAAGACCATCCCCTTCGTGCGCTACGGGGTGTAAAAAGGGGTAGGTTTAGCCTGCGGCTGCGCCTTCGGGAGAACCAAGACCAGTCGCGATGCTCCCTCTTAGACTTTTTATCTTTGGTACTACTATTTTTCTTCCAAGGGATAAACTTCTGTTACGGAGACCATCCAAAAAGACCGTTATTCTATTTAGGTTTTACTTTTACAGAAAACTACTGCATAAAAAAAAGCAGGATGATTATTACACCCTGCTTCTTCTCAAGTTCATTCTCTTTTATTTCAATTTCTTTTCGGGATTGGCTTTGCAAGGAAATACAGAATAGCCTATCACTTCATTTCCAAAAATCTCATATACAATAACATATGAAAATCTCTTTAAAACTGCCTCTCTGTAAGTCTTACGCCTTTTTTGAAAGTGATACGGGTTTTCCTCTAGGTAGTCAACCGTCTGTTCTACCTCATCTACAAACCTCGACCCTAAACCCTTCTGCTTCTCCTCGTACCAAAAAAAACCGGTAATAATATCTTTCCTCGCCTCTTGCTTAAGCTCAAGTTTGTAGGCCATGCTCGTCGATCAGTTCCTGCTTTATTTCTTGCCAAGAATAGGATTTACTCTCTCCTTTGAGATGCTGTTCTCTTCGCTCATCTAATTCTCTTTTTTGAGCTTCCGTAAGAACTGAGTTATCCTCTTGTACTTCTCCCTCCTTTTCTAACAAGAGTTCAATTTTAGCCAGCAACTGAACATCAGCAGTCTTGAGCAATGCTTGTATTCTATTTATCCTTTGAGTAATCGTCATAAATAATTGCCGTGTTATACAAAAATAAGAATTCCAAGCTAAGGCCCCTTATTAGAAGATAGACCATTCGCATGCCTGCGGCTGAACTTAGACCAGTCGCGAGCCTTCGGCAGAAGTGAGATTTGAGATTTGAGATCGGTCGCGGAGCTCCCTTTGAGACTATATCTTTCTTAGGTACTACTATTATTCTGCTAAGGGATAGCCTTCTGTTGCGGAGGACAGTCCCTTTCGTGCGACGAAGGGGTTGATTCCGACCTAGGTTGGAAGATTGGGTAGTTATAACTCTCCAGGCTCAAAAAACAACCTGATTTTTCGGATTTGGTGACCTAATTGTAGACTTCTCAACTGCTCTTCTCTTTCATTTTTTCTTGATAAAAAACGAAACAAAAAAATCAAGGCTTGGAAGGTTCGCCTCTAAAATGTTTGTAGTCTCCTGCTTCGGTGGGCGAGCTCCTGATGTCGCTTCCCATCTCAGCTAGTCGTCTACTTCCATTTTTTCGTCTACCCTTCCTAGGCCGGATACCACCTCACATAATATCAGCTTGAAAAGAATGATTTCTAATTTCTAGTATCTCTATCGTGTGTCGTCCAAAAACCAGTTACCAATACAACAAACATTTACTCCGGAGGAACATCCCCTTCGTGCGACGAAGGGGTGGATTCCGACCTAGGTTGGAAGACAGTCCCTTCATTGCATTTCGGGATGTAAAACGGGGTAGTAATAACTCTCCAGGCTCAAAAAACAACCTGATTTTTCGGATTTGGTGACCTGATTATAGACTTCTCAACTGCTCTCTCCTTTCATTTTTGCTTGATCAACCGAGAGCTCTGCTCGAGCTCACGAACTCAATTGAAAATAGATAGGGCGTTCGTAACCGAGAGCTCTGCTCGAGCTCACGGATCCCATTGAAAATTAAAGCGACATCCGTAACAACCAGCCGTCGCTAAAGCTATGGCTGGCGAGGAAATCAATTGAGCTGGAAGGCAATTGCTCTAAGGCTTGGCGCCTTAAAGTACCACAGAATCTCAGGTCAGACCAGCCTGAGGAAATACTTTAATTAATTAGATTTATTTCGACCTCTTGAGAGTTTGGTTCTAGAAACTACCTTTCGATCTGTTATTGCTGCCCAGCTCAAGAGGGCTCCGAACTTCAAACTTTGTCTTAGCAGAAATTTTTCCATGGTTTTAGTCATTAAAACATTGTTCCGTGTTCCAAACTCACCTATGGAAGCATTCGGCCTTTCCCCAGTGATCGTGAGGACTCCGCCGCGAGAGGACAATTGCGTCCGCCTCGGGCGGAAGAAGCATGGAGCGATTAGGGCCGAATAGTTTTGCGGACGAAAGGGAGGCAACCGTGCCCGCCGCCGCTAAGGCTATGGCAAATACTACCCGCCGTCGCTAAAGCTATGGCGGGCGAGGAAATCAAGGCTTGGAAGGTTCGCCTCTAAAATGTTTGTAGTCTCCTGCTTCGGTGCACGAGATAGATTGCTTTTTTGGTAAGCTAATTCCGCTCTCCATAACAATTCTTCTCTTTCATTTTTGCTTGATCAAAAACGAAACAACCGTGCCCGCCATAACTGGCTGTGGCAGGCGGGAAAATCAAGGGCCCTGAAAGGCAATTTCGAGGATTCGCCTGCGGCCTAATCCTCAAACCGCCGACTCTTGGGCTGGGCCAGTACGATGAAACATTTTACTTAATTCATAAATTTTTCACCTGTGGCTTTATCGAGTCCACCATACTGCCCTACGAGCGGACTATTGTCCTCCAAAGGCGGACAGGCTCCTCAGGTCCCATTCGCCTCCGAACAAGGATTGCATACAGGAAACGATTATCCCCCTTTTTGTAATCTTTAAACATGGTCTTAGGCTCCAAACTCACCTATGGAAGCTTTCGGCCTTTCCCCAGTGATCGTGAGGAGCTGAGCGTAATTGCGTCCGCCTTGGGCGGAAGAAGCATGGAGCGATTAGGGCCGAACAGTTTTGCGGACGCAAGGGAGCAAAAATCACCTAGGGAAAGGCCTAGGGTTTTTGGATACTTTTTTGCCAATGAAAAAAGTATCGTAATTAACTCAGCTAGTCGTCTACTTCCATTTTTTCGTCTACCCTTCCTAGGCCGCAACACCTCCTCACTTGAGACTGGTTCTAGTAGAATGAATTCTAAATTCTAGTGCATCTTTCGTGTATCGTCCAAATACAAGTAAACCAATCTACTAATTCACTATTACACCAATCTACCAATTACTCACCTCGGAAGACCATCCCCTTTGTGCGCTACGGGGTATAAAACGGGGTACTTTTAACTAGTTTGAGACTTCACCTCTTCTCCAAATACTCATATAATTGGCTCACATTCATCTCATAGATAGACTCGGAAATCCCACAATCTTTCAGAACTTTAAGGAGAATAGAATCCGCGTTTTGGGGCTCCTCAGGCCCATAATCAACATTCTTGACCAAATTGCACATGAGCGCAAATAGCACCGCTTCGTCGATTAATTCCTCATTCCTCTCTTCACAATAATTAGTAAACGACTCTAATAACTCCCAATAATTACCCTTGAAATTAAACCTCTCATTAGTTTCACTAACGATAAACTTAATTGCAGAATTAAAGAAGGTAACATCATTATAATCGAAGTTCTCTAAGCTATAGACAACATTTTGATAAAAACTGTTAGTGGCAAAAAAGGATTTAATAGTCTCAATCTCAGAATCCCCAAGTATAGCTTGATTTACTTTCTGACTTCCCTCATAAAGAATTTCAAATTTAAATTTGCTAAAATTTCTACACAATTCTAAATTCTTATAAATCAAAGTCTTTACTATCAAATCATTTGAGAAATCATCGTAGTAATAAGGTGCGTTCCCAACGGAGCCAACACCTTTGTAGAATATCCCAATCTCCAGAGTATCTTGGTTAATAGTGGCTCCAACGGTATTTGAAAGGTTCCATGATGCTAGATTAGAAGAAATTTTCTTAGAAATTTCTGTTGCCGAAGGTCTTGGAACTGGTGAATTACTGGAGCACCCAAAAACCATTAAAACGGCAATTAGACAGCTTATTAAGTTTCGCATTATTTCACTTTTTATTTAGCACCTGTAATTCCCCAACAGGTCCAAATTATAGCTTTCGACTCACAATGCCTTGATTAAACCTTCAAATCTAGATACTCCCAAATAAAACTATGCAGAAGCAGATCCAAACATCAGGCAAACTTTGCGCCCCTTTTCTATTCCGCCTTGAAGCAATCGCTCAAAACCCAATTCACCAATCCACCAGTCTACCAATCCACCACTTCTCCATTTCTCCAATCCCCCAATCCACCACCCCCAAAAAGATTGTTAATTACCTCTCCCTAGCTGCCGCTACAGGCGCAATAATGTTCTTATTTTTGCGATTGCGATATACTTATGGCTCAAAAGAAATCCAACAGCAAATCCAAAAAAGCAAGTCGGAAGACCAATCGCTTAAATGCCGAGAAGTTAAATGAAGTGCTGCGTAACCCCACCTTCCACTTGGTATTTGGGATTTTCCTTTTTGCCACCGCGCTTTACTTAGCGGGTTCCTTTGTCTCCTATTTTTGGAACTGGACCGCTGATCAAAGTTTAATGGGGCTCAGCTACAGTGAGGTAGTCCAACATCCGGATTTACAAGCCCGTAATGCCCTCGGTATTTTTGGTGCCGGCTTGGCCCATCAGTTCATCCACCTTTGGTTTGGTCTTGCCGCCTTTTTAATTCCCTGGTTTTTACTTTTAGCGGGCTTGCGCCTAAGCCTCAAGGTGAACCTTCGTCCCTTACAGACAGCCTTAGCTTCTAACCTGTTTTTATTAATCTGGATTCCGGCCTTTTTAGCTTTTACCTTCCCTTCACAAGGAAATTTATCGGGTGCCTCCGGTCGAGTATACCAAGAATGGCTTAGTGAAATAGCCGGTCCGGTGGGAACGGGAATCCTCTTACTAGGCCTCTTGCTCATATACCTAGCCTTGCGCTTTAAGTGGACCGCCGAAAGCGTGAACCAGTTCTTCCAGAAGTTTCGCAAGCCTAACCTAAAAGGGCTTTCGGAAGATGCCCAAGCCCTAATGGCGGCCCAAACTACCGAAACTAGTGAGGAGGAAGCGCCCGAAGAGGAGGAAACATTAAGCATTGAGGATGCCTACCAAAAACCAGAGGCGACGGAAACCCCATCCGAAGCAGAGCGCTTAGATCTGGAACTAGAAACCCCTCCATCTGCGGAAGCGGAAACCGAGACCACCGCCGAAATTGAATTGGAAGCTAAAGCCGAAACTCCCGCCAAGGAGGAAACGGAATCGGACACCGATTTTGAGATTGAACAAAAGGAGGAGGAAGAAGCCCTTAGCGCCAAGGAGGTGAACCGCAAGGTGAAGGAATTTGGGCCCTACGACCCTACCCTCGACCTCTCTAAATTTAAACTGCCTACCCTCGACCTACTTAAGAATTATGGTTCTACCAATATTACCATTAATGAGGAGGAGCTAGCGGCCAACAAGAATAAGATTGTTGAAACCCTCAACAACTACAAGATTGATATTTCCAAGATTAAGGCGACCATCGGACCTACCGTAACGCTATATGAGATTGTACCTGCACCTGGAGTACGGATTTCTAAGATTAAAAACTTGGAAGACGATATCGCGCTTTCCTTAAGTGCTTTGGGAATCCGCATTATTGCACCTATTCCCGGCCGAGGAACCATTGGTATTGAAGTACCGAGTACCAATCCTCAAATGGTGCCCATGCGCAACTTGATTGCCGGAGAGAAGTTTCAGGAAAGTAAAATGGAACTTCCGATTGTATTCGGGAAAACCATTAGCAACGAAACCTATGTAACCGACCTGGCCAAAATGCCACACCTCCTCATGGCGGGTGCTACCGGTCAGGGTAAATCGGTGGGACTAAACGTAATCCTCACCTCCCTGCTCTACAAAAAGCATCCGAGTCAGGTAAAATTTGTTTTAGTAGACCCTAAGAAGGTAGAGCTCACCCTATTTAATAAGATTGAACGTCATTATTTGGCGAAATTACCCGATAGTGAAGAGGCGATTATCACCGATACCACTAAGGTGATTAATACCTTAAACTCCTTGTGTATTGAGATGGACGACCGCTATGAGCTGCTTAAAAATGCCATGGTCCGCAATATTAAGGAGTACAATGCTAAATTTATTGACCGCCGCTTAAACCCCGAGGAAGGTCACCGCTTTTTGCCCTATATCGTATTGGTGATTGATGAGTTTGCCGACTTGATTATGACCGCCGGTAAAGAGGTCGAAACGCCCATCGCGCGATTAGCGCAATTAGCACGGGCCATTGGTATTCACCTTATTGTAGCTACCCAGCGTCCATCGGTGAATGTGATTACGGGCATCATCAAGGCCAACTTCCCCGCGCGGGCAGCCTTTAGGGTGACTTCCAAAATTGACTCTCGCACCATTTTAGATGCCGGAGGCGCCGAACAGTTAATTGGTAAAGGGGATATGCTCTTAAGTCAGGGTTCCGACCTTATCCGTTTACAATGCGCCTTTGTGGATACCCCGGAAGTGGAGAACATCACCGACTATATTGGCGAACAAAAGGCTTACCCCGAAGCTTATAAGCTGCCGGAGTATAAGGGAGCCGATGAGGATGGTAATGTGGGGGTTGATATTTTAGATCCTTCCGAACGTGATGCCCTCTTTGAAGATGCAGCGCGCATTATCGTGCAAACGCAGCAAGGTTCTACCTCTATGTTGCAACGAAAATTGAAGTTGGGCTATAACCGGGCAGGCCGAATTGTGGACCAGCTAGAAGCCGCCGGAATTATTGGTCCATTTGAGGGCTCCAAAGCCCGAGAAGTTTTAATTCCAGATGAGTATGCTCTGGAACAGTTATTGAATCACGAGAAGAATAAAGAATAAACTCATGCGTAAGATTTTCACTATTCTAATGGCCGCTTTTGCGGGTCACTTCCTTTTGGCGCAAAGCCATGTAGAGGCCAAAGCCCTTTTAAAGGAAGCTTCGGAGAAAATGAAATCCTATCCGGCCCTGCAAATCGAATTCTCCTACACCTTCGAGAATACCCGGGTTGATCCCCCCATCAAGCAGGTGCAAAAAGGAAGCTTGGCGCTAAAGGGTGACGACTATCGCCTGAGTACCGAAGTTTTGGAGCAAATCCGCATCGGCACCAAGCTTTACAATATTTTGCATGAGGATGAGGAAGTGCAAATCAGCACCTACGAGGAAGAGGAAGAAGCGGGCATTAATCCCAGCCGTTTGCTGAGCTTCTACGAAAAGGGATACAGCTACAAAATGGGCGGCAGCGAAACCATTAAGGGTCGACAAATAACTTACGTCATTTTAAAACCGGTAGCCAGCGAGGAGATTGATAAAATTATGATTGGCATTGACGCTAAAACCAAAGAAGTTTACTCCATGAAACAATGGGGAACCAATGGCACCGTTACCACCCTAGTGGTAGAAAAATTAACGCCCAATGCTAAGTGGACCCAAAATCCTTTTCAATTTCGCAAAGCCGATTACCCCGGTTATTACATTTCTGAATAAATGAAAATAATCGACCGCTTTTTGCTCCGGTCGTTCTTCCGACCCTTCATCATTACCTTCCTGGTAATGGTGATTTTTTTGTTGATGCAATTCGTGTGGAAGTACATCGACGATTTAGTGGGTCGTGGCGTAGAATGGTATTATATCGCCGAGCTCCTATTCTATACCTCGGCTACCTTGGTACCCATGGCCCTGCCCCTGGCGGTATTGCTCAGCTCCATTATGGTTTTGGGCACCTTGGGGGAAAACTATGAGCTGGCGGCCATGAAATCATCAGGCCTAAGCCTCATGCGGGTGATGCGTCCCATATTCGTTTTCATCTGTTTTTTAGCGGTGGGGGCCTTCCTCTTTGGTAATTACGTAATTCCAATCGCCAACCTGCACAGCGAAACATTACGGCGTAACATCACCAATAAAAAACCAGCCTTAAGTATTCGCCCAGGAATTTTTTACACCGGTATTGAAGGCTATTCGATTAAAATCGCGGATAAATATGGTCCCGATCAAAACCTCTTGGATGAGGTTTTAATTTACGATCATACCCAGGCCAATGGTAATTCTAAGGTGATTGTAGCCGATAGCGGCAAAATGAGGGTTACCGACGATAAGCAGTTTTTGGAAATCACCCTTTACGATGGGCATAGCTACGAGGACCTTATTCCGCAAAAGCGAAAAGATCGCGATAATAAGCCCTTTGTAACTTCGGCTTTCGAAGAGAGCTTAATTCGCTTTAACCTTGACGATTTTCAAAGTGGCGACCTCCGAAAAACCGGTCGTAAAGAATTTGATATGCTCAATGTACGTCAGCTCGATGAAGCAGTAGACAGTCTTAACGACCGCTTGGCAGAACTGCAAGGTTCCTTTGCCCAGCAAATGGTAGACAAGTATGCCTATAAAGACTTAAATGGCAACAAGCAACCGGTGTACAAGGTGATGGACGATAGTGCAGCCACGCCAAGTTTGGATACTGCTGCCCATCAAGCGGCGATGAGCGATAGCATCTTGCAAAACTTTGAGGGTTCCTTACATACCCGCATTTTGCAGAACTCCATGCGTATTGCGCGGGGTAATAGGGCTTATTTTACCAATGCCAGTGCCCAGTACAACTGGCGCAAACTGGTTATTACCCGGCATGTGCTCGAATGGCAAAAGAAATTCTCGGTGGCCTTTTCGGTGATTGTACTCTTCTTTGTGGGCGCTCCCCTCGGCGCTATTATCCGCAAGGGCGGAATGGGCATGCCTGTGGTAGTAAGTGTATTTATCTTTATTGTACACCATGTAACCAGTTTTAGCTTCGAAAAGCTGGGGCGTTTTATGTACTGGAGTCCTTTTCAAGCGATGTGGACGGCCAACTTTATTCTCTTGCCCATTGGCCTATGGCTTACGTATAAGTCGGCCACCGATTCGGTGATCTTTAATATCGAGGTTTACATGAAACCCTTTCAGAAAATTTCTGAGATATTTGCGGCCCGTTTCAAGAAGAAAACTACTTGAAGGTCTTAATCCTTAGCAATAAAGTTCCCTACCCTGCCCGCGATGGCAGCAGTATTGCCATGCGTTCCATGGTGGAGGCCTTACGTCTTAATGCCACGGAGGTTCACCTCCTTTGTCTTAATACCCGCAAGCATTTTCGTAGCAGTGCGGAAATCGAAAAGCATCGTCCACCCGAGCTTAAATTGGAGTACTTTAATGTGAATACCGACCTTAAGCCGCTCTCGGCATTAAGCAATTTATTGAGTCGGCAAGCCTACCATGTATCGCGTTTTTACCAAAAGTCTTTGGTGCAGCGCCTGGAAGCCCTTTTACAAGCCGAAACCTTTGACATCATTCAACTGGAGGGTTTACCTATGGCGGTGTACCTGCCCCTGTTGCGGAAGTACAGCAAGGCTCCCTTGCTTATTCGGGCTCATAATATCGAATACCAAATATGGGAGCGCCATTTAGCGCATGAGCAAAACCCTCTGCGTAAGCTGTATTTAAAGCTTCAGGTAACCCGATTAAAGCGTTTTGAAAAAGAAAGTTTAGAAGCGGCCGATGCGGTGGTGTTTATCAGCCATCAAGATCAAGAGATATACCGATCCTGGGGAGGGAAAAGCATTGCCAACACCACCCCTTGCGGTTTAAACCCGGCCGAACATCCGCCCATTAGCGGCACCCCGCCTAAATATGATGTCGTGCATTTGGCCAGCCTCGATTGGTTGCCCAACCGACAGGGAGCCGAGTGGTTTCTTAAAGAAGTGTGGCCGCTTATTTTAGAGGCGCGTCCGCAAACCACCATGGGCTTTGGCGGTCGAGATATGCCCAAAGAAATTATTGCGCTTGGCAATCAAAATTTATGGCTTTACCCGCATGTGGAAAATGCCCGCGACTTTGTGGCCCACGGAAAGGTGGCGGTAATCCCTTTACTTGCCGGCAGCGGTATGCGCATTAAACTCTTGGAACTGCTCGCCTGGGGCATGCCAACGGTAAGTACCAGCATTGGTGCAGAGGGCATTGCCATCGAAAACTATAAGGAAGGAATCCTTGCCGATGATCCGGAGAGCTTTGCTGCAGCAGTGGTATATTTGCTGGACGGAAAGGAATCGCGGAAAGAGATGCAAGTACAGGCCAGGCAGTTTTTTGAGAATCACTTTGATAATCGGCAGTTAGGCGCCGATCTGCTCAATTTTTACCGCACTTTAATTTAAGGTATGGGGCTGTTTTGGCAATATCTCTTTTGGATCAGCTTATTGGTGGTGCTCATCCCCTATTTCTTTTATCCATTAATCCTCCTTTTTTTAGGTCGACTAAAAAATGCGGCGCAACTCCCGCTTTTGGCGGATGAAGATTTACCAAAGGTAGATATCCTCTTTGCGGCTTTTAATGAAGAAGCGGTTTTAGAGGAAAAACTACGCTCCTTGCAAAACCTCGATTACCCTAAAGATAAACTGCGGTTTCGGATTGGCTCCGATGCCAGTACCGATAAAACCAATGCCATCCTCGAGCGTTGGGAAAAGGAAGATCCCCGTTTTATTCCCTACATCTTTAAACAGCGCTCTGGTAAAAGTCCTATTCTCAACTTTATTAAGGACGATTGTGAATCGGAGCTGCTATTGCTTACCGATGCTAATATCATCTTTGAACCACAAACCCTAAAGCTCATGGTCCGTCGCATGCGGTCCGCCCCAAAAGTGTCGGCGGTGGGCGCCAATATTCACTACGGTGAATTTGAGAAGAAAGGCATAAGCGGTCAGGAGGACACCTATTTAAAGCTCGAAAACCGCATCAAGGAAGCTGAAGCCAAGGTTGCCGCCGCACCTTTGGGTTTGGAAGGCGGTTGTTACCTTATTGAGCGGGAATATTTCCCCGAAATTCCGGCCCTCTTTTACATGGAAGACTTCTTTGTGACCCTGCATGTTTTATACCAGCGTCGGAAGATTTTATGGGAACCGCAGGCGCGGGTTTGGGAGGATGTTAGTGTATCGCCCGAAGAGGAATACCGCCGTAAGGTGCGCATTAGCATTGGCAATTTCCAGAATTTACGTTATTACCAAAAGCTTCTTTGGGGTCGCTTCTGGCCGAAAGGCTTACTCTTTTTAAGTCATAAGGTTTTGCGGTGGTTAAGCCCCTTCTTTTTACTGACGCTCCTGATTAGCGCTCCGCAACTCGTATTCGAACATTGGTTTTACGGCCTAATCGCCGGACTCTATATGGCCTTTATCGGAATGGGATTGTTTGGAATCTTACTTTCGCAAAAAGGAAAAGCCGGTTGGTTGACTTACCCCGGTCACTTCATTTATATGAACCTTGCCTTAATGGAAGGGTTTTTAAATTACATTAAAGGAATAAAGACAAATGCCTGGCAGCCTACTCAACGAAAACAAGCTTAAGCTCGATACTATAGAAGAAGCCATCGCCGATATTAAAGCCGGAAAGGTGGTGATCGTGGTAGATGATGAGGATCGTGAAAACGAGGGAGACTTTGTGGCGGCCGCCGAGATGGTGACCCCCGAAATGGTAAACTTTATGACCAAAGAAGGGCGCGGGCTTATTTGTACCCCTTTGGTAGAGGAGCGCTGCAAGGAATTGGAGCTCGAGCCTATGGTACGGCAAAATACCGACCCCATGCACACCCAATTTACGGTTTCGGTAGACCTTAACGGTCATGGGGTAACCACTGGTATTTCTGCCGCCGATCGCGCTAAAACCATTCAGGCCTTGGTAGATCCCAATACGAAGGTTACCGATCTTAATCGTCCCGGACATATTTTTCCCTTAATCGCCAAACCTGGCGGGGTATTACGTCGCACCGGGCATACCGAAGCGGCTATTGATCTTGCTCGTTTAGCTGGGAAAGCCCCTGCAGGAGTGATTGTGGAGATTATGAATGAAGACGGTAGCATGGCGCGATTACCACAGTTGCGCGAAATTGCTGATCGTCATGATTTAAAACTTATTTCCATTGAAGATTTGGTGGCCTACCGCATGGAAGCGGAAAGCCTCATTAAATTGGAAGAGGAATTTGAGTTGGACACGGAATTTGGACCTTTCACCTTAAGGGCCTTTCGTCAAACCACTAACGATCAAATTCACATCGCCCTCACTAAGGGAAGTTGGGCTAAAAATGAGCCCGTTTTAGTGCGCATGCACAGTGTTAGCGTGGCGCATGATATTTTCGAAATTCTTACTGGGGATAGCAGTCACCAATTAGAGCGCGCCTTGCAAAAAGTAGCCGAGGCGGGCAAAGGTGCCGTGGTTTACATGAATCAACAAAGTCAGCGCGGCAAGCTCCTCGACCGGATTCGCGAATACCGCCGGGTGCAGGAAGAAGGTCAGCACGAAAAGCAGGTGAGCTTTAAGCAAGACGCCCGTGACTTCGGTATTGGCGCCCAAATCTTACACCAACTGGGCATCAGCAAGGTGAAATTGCTCACCAATAACCCGATTAAACGGGTGGGAATTACGGGGTATGGGCTTACGATTACGGAGAATGTGAGGATGTGAGGGCCTGCGGCAGAAGTTAGATCTGAGATTTGAGAGCGGTCGCGGTGCTCCCTGTGAGACTATTATTCTCTTTGGTACTATTATCTTTCTTCCAAAGGACAATCTATTGTTGCGGAGACCGTCCCCTTCGCGGGGCGAAGGGGTGGTTTGGACTTCAGTCCAAAGCGGGGTAGTTATAACTAGCTATAGTATCTAATTTGTTAATGGCCATTATTAAGTTTGATGCTCGTTTTTGGTGACCTAATTCTAGACTCATAAACAGTACTTCTCTTTCATTTTTGCTTGATAAACCGAGAGCTTTGCTCGAGCTCACGAACTCAATTGAAAATAGATAGGGCGTTCGTAAAAACGAAACAAAAAAATCAAGGCTTGGAAGCTCCGCCTCAAAGATGTTCCTAGCCTTCTGCTTCGGTGCACGAGATAGATTACTTTTTTGGTAAGCTAATATCGTTCTCTTTAACAGTTCCTTCCTTTCATTTTTTCTTGATAAAAAACGAAACAAAAAAATCAAGGCTTAGAAGGTTCGTCTCTAAAAATGTTCGCAGTCTCTTGCTTCGGTGGGCGAGCTCCTGGTGTCGCTTCCCAACTCAGCTAGTCGTCTACTTCCATTTTCTTGGCTTCCCTTCCTAGGCCGGATCACCCCCTCACAGATTTTTAGACTTAAATGAAAACCTTTGGGATTCTAGTGCATTCATCGTGTATCGTACCATTACTAGTTTACCAATCTACTAATACACCAATTCACCAAGTCTCTCACCTCCCATTTCTAGTAAAAACTTGCGGATGTTCCTTATCAGCCCCAGTTCCATCTCCCGTTCGGAGTAATCTTCACTCATTTCCAGAAAGTCAAAGCTGTAACTGTCCTTTACGGCTAGCTTTGCTTGGTGCCTATATTTTTCGGCCAGGGATTCGTCAAAGTTGGTCTGGTTCAGCAAAAAGCGTTCGTAGGCTTTCCCTTCTACCTGGTGAACCAGCACACTTTTTGACCATCCGTATTTCTTAGTCATCTTGATATAAAACTCCCGCTCCTGATCATCTTTGCATTTGCCGATGATGACAAGGTGTTTGCTCCAGCTGATTTCTCCAACCAGTGGTTGGAGTTTTTCTTTCCCGTTGTATTCGGAGTAAAATTGCCTCATGTACCAAAGGTTTTGTGCTGAAAACCCTTTTACCCCGGGGAACTCTTTTTGGAGGTCTTTGGAGAGGCTTTCTACCGTTGATTTCCCCCAACCATACTGCGCTTGCTTGGCAACAATGGATCCCCCTATTTCCCAATAAAGCGTTATCAGTTCTTTGTTGACGGATTTCAGGGCCTGGTATTGAGAGGCGTATATTTTTTCCTTGACCTCTGATAAAAAAGAGGTATAGCTTTCCCTTTCTATACTCATAGCTTTTGCTTTCAGTGGTAAAATTAGGGTGTATCATTTAATTGATTGGTTTACAAAACGCTTATAAGCACTTGCTTTTCCGCAAGTGCTCTTTCAAAACCAAAGCGAAACGATTTCTAGTGCATCTATCGTGTATCGTCAATCACAAGTCAACCAATCTACCAATTATTCACCTCGGAGGAACATCCCCTTCGTGCGACGAAGGGGTGGATTCCGACGTAGGTCGGAGGACGGTCCCTTCATTGCATTTCGGGATGTAAAACGGGGGTAGGATAGCCTACGGCAGTAAAGAGACGTGAGAATTGAGACCGGTCGCGGTGCTCCCTTTTAGACTTTATTTTCTCTGGTTGTGGCTATTCTCTTCCAAAGGAAAAACTAATGTTGCGGAGGACAATCCCCTTCGTGCGACGAAGGGGTGGTTTGTACTTCAGTCCAAAGCGGGGTAGTTTTAACTAGCTAAATTATCTTATTTGTTAGTGGCCTTTTTTAAGTTTGATGCTCGTTTTTGGTGACCTAATTCTAGACTCATAAACAGTTCTTCTCTTTCATTTTTTCTTGATCAACCGAGAGCCTTGCTCGAGCTCACGAACTCAATTGAAAATAGATAGGGCGTTCGTAAAAACGAAACATCCCGCCGCCGCTAAAGCTTTGGCGAATACTACCCGCCGATGCTAAAGCTAAGGCTGGCGAGGAAATCAAGGCTTGGAAGGTTCGCCTCAAAAATGTTCCTAGCCTCCTGCTTCGGTGCACGAGTTAGATTGCTTTTTTGGTAAGCTAATACCGTTCTCTTTAATAGTTCTTCTCTTTCATTTTTTCTTGATAAAAAACGAAACAAAAAATCAAGGCTTGGAAGCTCCGCCTCAAAAATGTTCCTAGCCTCCTGCTTCGGTGGGCGAGCTCCTGGTGTCGCTTCCCAACTCAGCTAGTCGCCTACTTCCATTTTTTCGTCTACCCTTCCTAGGCCGGATCACCCCCTCACAGATTTTTAGACTTAAATGAAAACCTTTGGGATTCTAGTGCATTCATCGTGTATCGTACCATTACTAGTTTACCAATCTACTAATACACCAATTCACCAACACTTGCACCTCCCAAAGGCTTGGAAGGTTCGCCTCAAAAATGTTCCTAGCCTCCTGCTTCGGTGCACGAGTTAGATTGCTTTTTGGGTAAGCTAATACCGTTCTCTTTAACAGTTCTTCTCTTTCATTTTTTCTTGATAAACCGAGAGCTCTGCTCGAGCTCACGAACTCAATTGAAAATAGATAGAGCGTTCGTAAAAACGAAACAACCGTGCCCGCCATAACTGGCTGTGGCAGGCGGGAAAATCAATTGAGCTGAAAGGCAATTACTCAAAGGCTTGACGCCTTAGAGTACCTCAGAATCTCAGGCCAGACCAGCCTGAGGGAATTCCTGATTTAAATTGATTTAGCTCGACCTCTTGAGCCTTAGGTTCTAGAAACTGCCTTTCGATCTGTTATTGCTGCCCAGCTCAAAGGCCTCCAAACTTAACATTCTGGATTGGCAGAAATTTTCCCATGGTTTTAGTCATTAAAACACCGTTCCGAGTTCCAAACTCACCTATGGAAGCTTTCGGCCTTTCCCCAGTGATCGTGAGGACTCCGCCTCTGGAGGACAATTGCGTCCGCCTCGGGCGGAAGAAGCATGGAGCGATTAGGGCCGAGCAGTTTTACGGACGAAAGGAAGGCAACCGTGCCCGCCGCCGCTAACGCTATGGCTAATACAACCCGCCATAGCTGGCTGCGGCAGGCGGGAAATCACCTAGGGAAAGGCCTAGCCTTTTCCGCCTGCCAAAGCTTTAGCGGCGGACAGGTTGGATACTTTTTACAAACGTATCTGTTATTTATAAGGTGTTTGTGAGCTCGGCCAAGGCCTTCGGTTTGCCAATGAAAAAAGTATCGTAAAAACTCAGCTAGTCGCCTACTTCCATTTTCTCGTCTGCCCTTCCTAGGCCGGATACCTCCTCACAGAATTTAACTCTAAATAGTGAGGTTTTTGGTATCCAGAAAACCCATCGTTTGTATTGTAGAAGGGAACGATGTTCTTTGCTTAGAACTACAAATGACACCACTACAGAATTTCATAAGACCTGTTGGAATAATGGGGGACTTACAGGAAGACTCCGCCACGGGAGGATAACTGCATCCGCATTGGGCGGGAGAAGTATAGGGCGATTGGGGCTTCAAAAAGATTGACAGGAAGTTTCTTTTCCCTGGGGTGGTGGTCAGGAAGGACGGAGCTTAAAGAAAGGGGCCGGTGAACCTTTTTTGCGAACGGGCCAGGTGGCGGGGTGGCAGCGTTGGTTGAACGGCTATTTTACCTAATGGCCTTACAGGACAGCTTGGGTTCAGGCGGCTGGCGCAGTGGCAGTTCCTATAAGAAGCTGTTATGTAATCATAGCTTGGGGTGGTTATTTCTTGCCTGATGTCATTGGATTTCATTTCACCCAACGGTAAGTATCCGGGTTTTTAACCCATTAAAGACAGGTGGCTTAATCCTCGTCTTTCTTGTAACCGATCTTCTTGCGGGGCGGGTTCTCGGGGGTGAACAGGCGTTCAAGGACATCAAAAATCATGGAGAACTTTTCCCCGTACTCCTTTTCCATATGGTGCAGTTTCTGCATTAACTCATCATAGTTCACCGCCATCTTCCGCAGGGCCACAAAGGTCCGCATAATTGCTATATTCACTTCCACTGCCTTCCCACTTTTAAGAACACTGGACAGCATAGCAACACCGGCCTCAGTAAAAGCATAAGGAACAGCACCGCCAAAATACTTTCTGTGAGGTATCACATTTTGTGATACCACGTCATCAACTTCATCATCAGTAAGCTCATACATAAAATCATCAGGGAATCTATCGAGGTTTCTTTTTACTGCCTGTTTCAGTACTCGGGTTTCCACACCGTAAAGCTCTGCCAGGTGTACGTCAAGCAGAACCTTTTCTTCCCTTATCACTATGATCTTGCTGATTATCTTCTCTTCGGGGATTAAGCTGGGTTTGTTTGACATAGGTTCTGTTTTCAGTTTCAAAAGTAATTTTCAAAATGGATTAACCCGTGCGGATGGAACTTTTTCACTTCTTCTTGATAAACTGAATATTCATGCCTTGAGAATATAAAATTTCTAGAGTCTATCTCCTGTAGAAGTCATGATACCTGATTGGTGGCTGATGAACATCAGGTCGTTCACCTGCATCTTGTTGGGGAGTTCCCCAAACCCCATTTTCCATAAAGGCCCCATGCTCCAACTTTCTGTATCAATTATTATTTAGCTGATCCTTTTAAATAGGGCATATCTTTTAGATAGGCAATACCCCCTGATATTACTAATGTACTATCAGGGAACCAATATCTATCACTTATAAAACTATTCCAATAATTGGACACACGCAGATGGTAAACAATTTCATGCGTGGTATCTACATAATAGTATTGAACATGATACTTCTTTTCTCTTTTTTTAAATTCGAAAGGAAATAATGCTAAAGCACTATCTATAGCATTCAACTTACCTTCTGCCGAAAATCCGAAGTGGTAAGAATATAATTTATCATCTAATAAAGTGTAACCATAAAACACCAATATCGAGTCCGTTAAAAACTTTACTATTCCTGCATCTTTGTAAAAATCGCCAATAGCGTATTCGTCTATTTGTGGATAGTCCTCTAAATAATATGAAGCTTTTTCTAACTGGTCAAAGGACATACCAAGACAAATGGTGGCTTTATGAAAAGGGCTTTCATAAAGACAATCCGGCTCTGGTACCTCAAAGAATTTGCATTGTGCTGTAAAAACGGCAATGCAACCTAAAATCAATACTCTTCTACTTGTTTTCACCTTTATTCTGCGTTACCGGTCATTCCGTTGACAATTCTTTTACCTGCATCTTGTTGGGGAGTTCCCCAAGCCCCATTTTGCAACTTTTAAACTGTTGGGTTTTTAGGGGGACTTACAACTAAGCTCACAGTTCCAACCGCATCTCTTCTATTACTGCCAACTACAGTAAAATATCATCTTTTTTCAAACTCCAAACAACTAACCTTGTTGCTTGCTCCTCTAAAGGGAAAAATTGTAATAAATAAAACTCCATTCTGTTGAAAATCTAGAATTAGATTACCATTTTCCAAGGCACCAAATCGAATTTTTTTCATTGAAACGAAATTCAAAATGAACCAAAAAGTAGGGACCGAATATTTAGTTTTAGTGATGAACGACCTATCTTTAAATTCTCCCTTAAACCTCTTTGCTTTAATTTGGCGCTGGTTTTGCATCAACCTAGCTTCAATGTGTGAGTCATCAAGTACGTAAAGATTAATTGATAAATCACTGAGCATTGAATTATTAATACTATCCTCTTGTATTGAGAATATTTGATTCAAGAGGTAAATCGAACTGTCCGTTGAGTGAAGTTTGTAACTAGAGTTTAATGATGAAATACTAGGGTTCAAATCGTTTTGATTGAACTTACCCTTGTAAGGAGTGGATTCCAGCATGCTGCAAGACGAAGCTGTAATTATGAAAAATAATATTACTATGGATAATTTCATGTTAAAAAAATATTACGATGAAAGCATTAACGTATCCCTAAGCTACCGGTAAACTGCCATGAATTTTTATTAACGGAAGGTTTGAAATGGTGGAAGTTCGGATTTAATAAATCATGAATAATATTCTGTGACCAAAAATTGAATGGACCAACGGAAGCCGCTCTAATCATAGTTCCTGAACTGGTTGATACTTGTAGGAAGGTTTGGGCATTGTTCAGAGACTGGTTGAACCCTAATGGGGTTCCCATTTGCAGGTCAATCTTATTTTGGTTTGCCCAGTAGAACACATTTCCTTTATTTGGACCAAATAGTACCGTTCCACCAACCTCTGTGTCCCCCAAAACCTTATGGTCGAGAGATGAATTATCCGAATTACCTGTGTAAGTATCTGTACCAAATGTGATGCTTGTGCCATTAAAGAATGTAAAGCTAGCATTTCCACTACCAGTCCACCATCGATCTTCTTTATCCGCTCCAAACCAAGCTTGATGATCCTCTAAGACGTTCATTGAAAACTGCCCCAATCTTATCCCATAGGTGGCGGTTCTCTGATTTCTGCCATCACTATTTGCGAAATGAAAGTTTAAATTGTAATTGAGGCCGTTCTGGATTGTAGTTGTCAACGCGGTAGTAGCATCCCCATGCAGGTAATTCACAGATGTGGATAAACTTGTTCCAGAACCAATTCCAATTCCTGGGGAAAGAATTAACTCACCAAATCCACCAGTTAAACCAGTGTACCCACCATAGGGAGTTGTAAGCCCTCCTGTAGCGTAATTTGCCGATAGATTTATACTAGCTTGACTTGAGAAATCACCGTTAGTATAATTTAGCATAAGACTAGCTCCGGCACCAAACTTTACATGGGAAGTCCCTGGCACACCAAATGAAAATGTCAAATTTGCCGTTGCGTTCAAATCCAAATCTGGTTCTAGTCCTTCAAGTTCTCGAGAAGCGATCACTTGATTTCCAGAGAACTGATACGGAGTCCATTGCGGATATTTCGCTTCAAGAGGATCTCTTGAAAAGAATCTACCAAGCCTTGGGTCGAGCATTCTATATTTATAGTTCACAGTATTCCCATCCCCTTTAATCTCATCATCTTGTTCCTGTCCTTGGAAGCCATACCTATAACCATCACTCCCTTGGAACGATCGTCCGGGCATCACCATCCCAAAGGGATAATAATCTTGACTGTTTAAAACATTAGCCACTAAAAGCACCTCCTCACACTGCTCTACTAATTCAAAGCGTTTTAAGGTCATGGTGCTGCCAGTGGTTAGGCGGTAGCTAAAACGGAGACTATCGGCTTGGGTATTGGAATAAGAAATGCAATGCTCGCTATTGGCAGTAATGCTGCTCGTGGCCAAGGTATCGCCATTTTGGTCTTGAACCACCAACTGTCCGGTGCCACTTAAATCGCTAATGCTAAAGCATAAGTTTTGGGTGCAAGTAGAATCAATGGCCACCGTGGTACTTATCTCGTGTTGAGCGCTAGCACCCGAATGATAGTATAAGCGGAGGCCGCCACTTGGGGTGCTGCCGGTACAGGCATTAGCTTCTTCCCCTAGCCTGCGGCTGAACATAGACCAGTCGCTGCGCTCCTTGTTAGAACCGAGACCGGTCGCAAGGCTCCCTGTTGGACTATTATTGTTCATTGGCACTAGCAACTTTCTTTTGAAGTAAATAAGCTGCTGTGGAAAACATCCCTTAAAAGAGGCTTGGGTAGGTAAAAGCAAGATTTAGGTTTTAGCGTGGGTTTGAAGATAAGGGTTTTGCTGGTACTTTTTCATTTTTTAAGCGGAGTGCTGCGCACGCTTTTTTTACTTTCATTTTTTCTTGATAAAAAACGAAACAAAAAATCAAGGCTTGGAAGGTTCGCCTCTAAAATGTTTGTAGCCTCCTGCTTCGGTGGGCGAGCTCCTGGTGTCGCAACCCATCTCAGCTAGTCGCCTACTTCCATTTTATCAGCTACCCTTCCTAGGCCGGACACCACCTCACAGAGTTTAACTCTAAATAGGGAGATTTTTAGTATCCAGAAAATCCATCGTCTGTATTGTACAAGGAAACGATGCGCTTTGCTTAGAACTACAAATGACGCTACTACAGAATATTATTAGAATTGTTGGAGTAATGGGGGACTTACAGTTTTAGGGGGACTTACACTCGCTAACATGCAAAAACACCTCTTGAAAAGGTGTTTTCTTTATTTAGCAAGATTGCAGGTCATTCCGTTGACAATCATTTTCGTGCATCTTGTTGGGGATACCCCAAGCCCCTTTTTACAGCACTTACACTTTTTGATTTTGAAAGGGGATTTACATTGTTTAAAAAACAATTAAAATCCTACTAAAATAAAATATTCGTAAATTTTCAAACCAAATACCCCGAAAATTAGAAGTGCGCCTTATTAATAAAGAATCCTAACGATACTGAAATAGAACAAGAGAAGCAGGATAAATTGTTGTTTATTTTGCCTACGGGCTCTCTATAAGCTTTAAGGTAACATTTGGATCATAAAAATCTATCCTTACTTCACTAAAACTAAAAACTACTATCCTAGATACTTGGTCTGTTTGGGTGTCGTAGGGTATGTCCTTTAGACTTTTCAAATAGGGAACAACAAAAACTATCTTACTGGAGCTCTTTGGGATTTTCACTATTCTTTCATACCAATTTAAGGGTCCGACTTTATCAAACTCTATTTCTTGGTCCCAATATTCAAAGTTCATTTCAGTAATCCCACTTAAATAAACAGTAGTAGTTCCATCCTGAGAATTGCTTGATGGACGCAAAGTATAGCAGCAACTTCTTGGAATATAATTTGCTTGAAGAAACCTAGACTTCATTGACACTATAACTTCCAATGAATCCTGTTCTTGCTTATAAATCTTCATCTTTAAGATAAAATCTTCTGCTTTCACTTGTATTTCATCTTAATTTCTTCATAGTCAACAGTTTAAATTTACACACTTTTAAACTGTTGGAGTTTTAGGGGGACTTACAACTAACAACACTACCCCCTACCTACCCCAATCGACTGTTTTCCCTTTAAGATTTTTCTGCCTATTAAAATTGCCATCTAAATCTTCCGCAGGAAGTCTCTCGTAAATTCCGTCAAAATGATTTAGCCTGAACTTTTTTCTGTATATCCCTAGGGTTTTTGCGCTATATTTTTTTGAATGAAACTCAAAACTATTATCGGGTCTTAGCTCACCTTCAAGAAGAATATAAAAGTAACCCTGAGTTGAATAAAACAATTCAACAGTTATTTTATTACCATCTAACCGATAGTATCCGCTAGTACCGCCTTTTAGATCATTTGCAATATCATAGGCACTTCGATTCAAATTTCTCAAACTACCATAAATACACGTACCGTCACCAAAAAATCTAAAGTAGAACCCACCGTTTGAAGTGTAAACAGAGTTTAGGTCGATTTTAGTTGTGTCAAGGCCAGTCCACTCCGATTTAGACAAAAAATAGTCTGGATTTTTTGGGCGCATCCCAGATCCTGTCAGAAGCGCTCGTGTGCAACTAGATGTTGTCAGTACTGCTATTACTAGGAATAATATTGCTGAACTACGGATTTTGGCCATTATTTTGGTTATTCAGATTCAGTTGAAAAACATCGACACTAAAATTGAAATCCCCTGTAGTGGATGTTCCAATTAAAGGGTTGTTTACCAAATATTGATGAATGTAGTTAATACCAGGTGAACCAAAATCATATCCAAAGCTCATTCCTAAACTCCTAGATCTTATGGTTGCACTTGATTTATTCAGTGACTGCATATAATTAGTTTGATCATAAAATATTGATCCATCACTGTTATCCAGACCCATGGGAGTTAATGGGGCTGGAGCTTCTACTGATATTCCCCCTGTGAAATAGTGGTTGAAATAACAAACCCCTTGAAATTGCTCATAAGCGAATTCTATATCTCCCATACCAATTACGGCTCCTCCAGTATATCCATCGTCTCTTCCTGAGCCATTGAAAACAGGCAACTCAAAACCAAGAAGAGTAGGGTTAGGCGATCCTTGATCATTATGGTATTGAAGACTGAAATCACCTAAGCGAAAACCTATCAAAGTTTGCCTATCAAAACCTCTTGAGCTTAAAGAGCTATTATATTCAAAGGAGATACCGTATTTAAGAGAGTATTGAGTATCATCGTAATATGCTAATGACTGATTACTAAAAGTATAGAGAGGCATTGGAGTGCTTTCTCCTCCTCCTATTGTGCCTAATCCTGAAAAACCAATATCATATTGCCAACTGGAAGAAGATCCAGAAGCCCCAATTCCTCCATTGTAAAAACGAACATTACTAGAAATCCCTAGACTTCCATATGCTCCTGTATAGCTTAGTGACTGACTTATGGCAACACTAGCGAATCTACTTTGGATACCTTGACTTGTGCCGATATTGATGGTCGCAGAAAAATTCAAGTTATAATTAATTGAGGCTGGTTCAAGACCTTCAAGCTCCACTCTGTCTATTGGCCTGTTACCACTAAATTGGTAAGGGCTGTAGTAGGGGTAAGAAGCCTCCAAAGGATCAGTAGCAAAAAACCTCCCAATTCTCGGATCATGCATTCTATATTTATAGTTCACACTATTCCCATCCCCTTTAATCTCATCATCCTGCTCCTGCCCTTGGAACCCATACCGATAACCATCTGATCCTTGAAAGCTCCTCCCCGGCATCACCATTCCAAAGGGATAATAGTCTTGGCTATTTAAAACGTTAGCCACTAAAAGCACCTCCTCACACTGCTCTACTAATTCAAAGCGTTTTAGGGTCATGGTGCTGCCAGTAGTTAGGCGGTAGCTAAAACGGAGACTGTCGGCTTGGGTATTGGAATAGGAAATACAATGCTCGCCATTGGCAGTAATGCTGCTCGTGGCCAAGGTATCGCCATTTTGGTCTTGAACCACCAACTGTCCGGTGCCACTTAAATCGCTAATGCTAAAGCATAAGCTTTGCGTACAAGTAGAATCAATGGCCACAGTGGTGCTTATCTCGTGTTGAGCGCTAGCACCCGAATGATAGTATAAGCTGAGGCCGCCACTTGGGGTGCTGCCGGTACACCCATTAGCTTCTTCCCATAATGCGGGTAAGCTAATCCAAGATACAGACTCGGTGCTGAGCGTTAAAGACACCGTACTATTGGGATGCAGTTGCACCTCGTAGGTGCCATCCCCATACTGACTGATATCAAAGCAATAGCTACCCGCACTCGTAATCCACTGGTTAATAACCTGGGTCGAGCCACCGGTCTCGGTAATAATTACCCGTACCTCTTCCCCATCTTCAAAGTCGAGGTTTATACAATATTCATAATTGCATTCTGCCGTTCCAGCGGTAAAAGTGCGGCTTATATAATCGGTATCCTCGGTCATGAATAGGACTTCACCCCCTAGCCTGCGGCTGAACATAGACCAGTCGCTACGCTCCTTCTTAGAGCTTAGACCGGTCGCGAGGCTCCCTGTTAGACTATTATTGTTCAATGGGGCTACCAACTTTCTTTTGAAGTAAATAAGCTGCTGTGGAAAACATCCCTTAAAAGAGGCGTGGGAAGGTAAGAGCAAGGGTTTAGGTTTTAACGTGGGTTTGAAGGTAAGGGTTTTGCTGGTACTTTTTTCTTGATGGGTTATACTTTTCTCGCGATTCCAGCATTTCATAGACCTATATTCAAACTGCTTCCCTATCACAAATTCATAGTCAAGGACAACCGAGCATAGTTATGAAAGGCCTTATCCTTAAAGGAATAGTCGTACTCCGGACTTAAGATGACGTAATCAAATAAGAACGTGGAATTGTAAGTTATGGCAAATACAATTCGCCGACGCTAAAGCTATGGCGGGCGAGGAAATCGATTGAGCTGAAAGGCAATTTCGCGAAGCAGCCTGCGGCATGCTCCTCAAACCGCCGACTCTTGGGCTGGGCCAGCACGATGAAACATCTTTCTTAATTCAGAGATTTTCGCCTGTGGCTTTATCGAGTCCTCCATACTGCCCTGCGAGCGGACTATTGTCCTCCAAAGGCAGACAGGCTCCTCAGGCCCCATTCTCCTACGAACAAGGATTGTATATAGGAATCGACTATCCCCATTTTTTAATCCTTAAACATGGTCTAGGGTGCCAAAACTCACCTAAGGAAGTATCGGGCTATCCCCAGTAATCGTGAGGCAATCAGCAGGCGATGTCAATCTCCTTCGAAAAAATATACACACTCATTGACCCGGAATCCCAATAGCCTAATAGAAGAGCATCCTTTTGGCTCCCAAAACCCTTCTTAACGACAACTACTGTCGTCTTGAATAGCTAACTTTAGGGGATGAGCCGAAAACTAGAAATAAAGACCCTGATCCTCGAATACATCCTCAAGCAATCAAGGCTAAACCACCACCCCAATAGCAAAGAAATATTGCGCTACCTGGTAAACTCCGGTCATGAGATGGACATTCGCACGGTGCAGCGCCGACTGCGGGACTTACTAGATGAGGATTGGATTGATAAAAGCGGGAAAGACACCTATATCCTCGATGAAGCGCATAATGAACAGAAGCTAAATGCGCGTTTAAAGCTAGAACGAAGCTTGGCCTACGAGAGCATTTGGGCCGACCATAACCATCACCACCCCCAAGGCTACCCGATTATTGCCTTTGAGGCCTACAACAATTTTAAAGGTGCCGAAAACTTGAGGGAGCTTCTCTACGCCATTAAACAGAACCAACTAATCCGCTTTCACTACACCAATATCTATAATCCGGGAGCCGATAGTAAACGCCGGGTTTTACCCCTATTCTTAAAGGAATACCTCAATCGCTGGTATGTTATGGCTTGGGATCTGGAGATTGATGAAGAGCGACTCTTTGGGATAGACCGCATCCGCGACTTGCAATTATTGCCGGAAACCAGAGATCCAACAGCTTATTACGAGCAATGCTGGTCGCGCTTTGACTCGATTGTAGGTTTGCGGTACAGCGATGGACCTAAACAATATGAACCGATGGACTTAGTGCTTCGCTGCAAAGACATTCAGGTGCATTTCTTAGATAGCCTGCCCATTCACCCTAGTCAGCAAAAAATCCCCGCGGCCCATAATGAGCCTGATCAAACCCGCTACCGCTACAAAGTAGCGGCCAATTTTGAATTGGAACAACGCTTATTATCGATGAGTCACCTTATCGAAATCCTCGAACCTAAAAGCTACCGCCAGTACTTTAAAGAAGTATTGGAAGGACTGCAAAAAATCTACGAAAATTAAAACGACAGCATTTGTCGTTATACCCCGATAGCTTTGCTCGCAAATCCATAATAATGCAACAGCTTAAAAATATCCCCATTGCGATTTCGGGCGACAACCTCATCAGAGACTGTCGTGGTTCCTACCATAGCGTAAATCTTTATTTAGCCTATTATCAGACGATTCCCAACCGGATTTGGCTTAATAATATCGATTGCAAAGCCTACCGGAAATGGTTTGAGGCGGAGCATGCCGATCAGATCATCGACCATAAAGCCTTGTGGTATCCCCTAGATAAGCACGAGCCTAAAGCGCAAAAAGACGACCTCTACTATTTCCTAAAAGGGGAAATAATACTCTACCTAGATACCAATCAGCATAAGGTACAACTCTTATTTCCCGATGAGCATCATCCCCTGCTGAAGGCCTTACATGAGGCTAGCACAAAGTTTAAAATGAATGATGAGCAGAAGCTGTATTTGAGCCAGATTAGTCGCTCCCCTAGTGGTTTTGATTTAGAGCGCATGGAAATCCGACGTAGAGCGGGGCATCTTGAGGATCATTACAATGATGACTTCCTACCCATTCACCAAGAAATCCTCAAGCGACTCAATACCGACTTGGATAAGGGCATTGTACTGCTCCATGGCAAGCCAGGCACGGGGAAAACCTCCTATATCCGCCATTTGATAAGTGAAGTGAAGAAGGAGGTCATCTTCCTCCCTCCTGCTATGGCGGGGGCGCTCACCGACCCTGGCTTGATATCCATCCTCACCGAGAACCCCAATTCCATCTTTGTGATCGAAGATGCCGAAAATATCTTAGTAGCACGCGATGCAAGTCGCAACTCCCCCGTTTCCACCCTGCTTAATATTTCAGATGGCCTTTTAGCCGACTGTTTAAACGTCCAGATTATCTGCACCTTTAATACCGATTTGGCTAATATCGATCAGGCCCTATTGCGCAAAGGCCGCTTGATTGCCCGCTATGACTTTAAAGAGCTAACTGTAACGAAAGCCAAGCGCTTAGCCGAAAAGATTGGCTATCCACATCCCATCAATAAACCGATGGCCTTGAATGAGTTATATCATGCCCAGGATTTGGAGTTTAAGGAAGAGGAGAAAAAAGCGATTGGGTTTTGATGGCTTTAACAATTGATAAACCTTCAGAAGATTGGGATGCATGTTAATTGATAAATAGGTCTTTTCGGCAGCGTATTGCTTAATATTCCTTAATTTAGAAGACGCTTAAACCTAAATTACTCATAATCTGATTGTTTTACTCTAAGAATCTGCAGGCTTCGCAGAATCCTTATTCACCTAAAAATGGCTAAATACTATATTGGCTGGGATGTGGGGGCTTGGCATTGCGATTACAATCCCAATTCCCGTGATGCTATTTACACTCTTAAAGATGAAGAGACTATAGCATCCATCAAGCCTTTTTGGGGAAATTTAAAAGATGTGATTCTAAATGAATCAGATGTACTTAGTTTTCTGAATAGCTTGTATAAAGAAGAAAACTTCGCCTTCGTTACCGACGATCATATTACCCTGGCCATCGACACGCCTTTAGGTTTCCCAAAGGCTTTTAGGGAATTAATTGAGGAAAGGAAAGTACTTTTTGAGAATTCAAAAGGCCCAAAGAACTTTAAATATCAAGAGAATCCCTATCTCTTCCGAAAAACTGAGCGGTATTTGGCTGCTAATTTTAAAAAAGAAGGAGAATCCGTTCAACCTTTGTCGGCGGTGCAACACATGATTGGCGCTCAAGCCACCAAGGGGATGCATTTTTTAAAGCATTTCAATTTCGAATGTAAGAGCACAGGGATTTGGGAAAGTGGGAATGTCAAGGCTATTGAAGTCTATCCCGCGACCTGTACTCTAGAGCATAATAAATACGACAATCCTAAGCGAATTTGTGTTTTTAGAAAAAACCAAGGGCTTAGGGAGGTAGACTTTTATAAAGCCGCCAAAGATGACATTAAAGACGCCTATATAGCAGCACGGCTGGCGCAAGATTTCGAGAAGTATCAATTAGATGCTCATATGCAGGAGCAAGTTGACTTTTATGAACCGTGCGAAGATGTACCGATGGAAGAAGGATGGATTTGGGTAAGGAAATGAAACAAATAGAAACGTCATAATACAAAATTCATGAACTTAGAAAAAGAAATTAAGAACCAAGCTGACGCAATATTTAGAAAAGCTCATGACAAAGGCACTCCCTTCGCTGAGCGGGGTTACCGAATTGTATCGGAGATACCCGATAATAGCATTCTATTTATAGGGCTTAACCCCTCTTATCCTAAAGAGCAAGAAAACTATATCGGCAGTGATTTTTACAACTTAAATCAAGATGCCTCAGGATATTTTGGAAAGTTTAAAGAAATCGCGAAGGCATGTAACAATAGTCAATGGTCTCATTTTGACCTACTTTCGGTAAGGGAAACAAAACAGTCAAATGTTGAAAATTTGGAGCGGTCTAACCTTGAGTTCATTTGCGATCAACTATTCGAATTATCAAAACCGGTTCTGCAAAAGGTAAGACCTAAAGCAGTTGTAGTAGTAAACACCCTGGCCCGAAAGTATCTTGGAAAGGACCATTATAAAAATCAAAATGTATGGCTTGGTTTTGATTTCCAGTTCAACAAGCAAAATGGTGCCTATTATGTGGCAAATCAAGCGAACCTTAAGAATGTGCCTTTCTTCTTTTCTGGTATGCTTACCGGTCAAAGAGCCTTAGACTTAGGTTCGTTTGAGCGCTTAAAGTGGCATTTGGGTAAGGTTTTAGCCGGTGATTTATCCTAAGTTCAGGGCTTTCTTTACTGCCGTCTTTTATAGCTATTCATTTAAGCACTAAAGTTGGGCACCAAAGCCTACAACAAACTCCCCAAAATAAACCCCAGCATTAAACCCAATATCCCCCAAGCCCAGCGTCGATTGCGTTTGGCCTTGGGTGGTATGCGCTGTTCTTCGGTTCGTTGGGCATTTATTCTAGCAACCCCAACGGCCATTGAACTGTACATCATATCGGGATTTAGGTGCAGCTTAGATTTTGGCCTCTTGGATGTCTTACCGTCATAAACGTATTCATACTTCTCGGCAGGATCTTGTTCTTTTAGTACAATAGACCTATGGATATTGTTAGCAGAAGACTTAATCAATCGAAGGAAGAAGCGCACTAATTCATGGGTATCCTTGATTTCCCCTTGACTAAGCCATAAGTGATACTCTTCTAATAGATGCTTCACAATAGGCAGCCAGGCGGGGTCTTTGAAGGGCATATCTTGATCCTCCATCATCTCCTCTGGAGAATTATAAGCACAGTCGCACCATTTTTCGGCATGGAAAGCCCTTTCGGCTTTAAAGTCGGAACCAAAATTGTAACGATCCTGCTCTTTTCGGAAGCAATTCGCACAAACCCGGTGCATACTCATGTCTATGGGTTCTAAGCATTTATTTAAGACTCTCAAGTAGGATGGCGTAGCACTAGTCGTCTTGCTAGGAACCTCTAATTTACAATGGTTTAGAATTCGACGAGTTCACTAAAACGCTCTTTTATCAAGGTTTTTTGAACGGTGTTCAAACTCCTAAAACGCATCCGCTCATCTTTATAGCTAAATGAAACAGAGCCGAATTCCTTGGAATGCCACACTCCTTGATAGGCTTTGGCACTATGGGTACCGAAAAAGCGGTTAGTGTAGCTTAAGGCATTAAGATTAGTGAGTAAGGGAAGTAGATCTTCCTCGAAAATCTCAAAAAGGTAAAGGTCTTCCAGGCGCTCACACCAGTAGGCCTCCATCTGGAGCTGATGCTCTACTTCGGGTAAAAAAACATGGGCCATGCCTGTTACCGGATAGATGCTTAAGGAAGTAAAACCGGTTTTCAGTTTGAGGGGCTTTTCATCTACTTGTAAGTTACTTAAGGTAATGGTTTCCGCTAAAGTTCCAGCAGCCAGATTTTGCAAGAAATCTTGAGCCAGCTTTTCAAAGTCGAGATTTAGGACTTCGTTACGCCTCTGGCTGTAATGCCTCTTAAAATCAAAATCTGTCGACAAGATTTGCTCGAGCTCCTTCCTATTCTTTGCGAGCCAGATTGCCTGCCAATCCATTTCTTCAATGTTAATAGGAAGGTACTCTGCTTGAAATAGGCTGAAGCGCGCTTCGCTTAAATCAATAAAAGCTTCGAAATACCCATTGATTGGCAGAAAGTGGCATTTGTAGAAAGCCTTTTCCTGGGGATGGTGCAGCCGTTCAAGTAACCAGAGGTATTCGAGGTACACTTGGTAGAGTTCTTCTTTGGTTTGAAGCGGGTTCTTGAGGAAGACATCAACGCCATCCAAGTTTTGGATCGACTGCAGGTACTGCCAGGCTTGGTCGACCTCAGACTGGTAGGCTTCGAACCGCTTTAAGCTATGCTCGGAAAATGATGTCATCTTAGATTTAGTCCTTTTAGTTTAGAGCTTAAATCTTTGGCACTCTGAAATAGGCGCTTTCCGCCTTTTTCGATTTTCTTACTTATGGCATTTCGTGTTTCCTCCTCAAAAAGCGGACGTATACCAGCTTGAAGGCCTTTTACCGTTCGGCCACCCGCTTTAAGACCTTGGTCGAATGCACTTTTAGCAAAAGCTTGCATTTTATCTGGGCTAAGATTGGTGGTAGCGAAATTCTCCATAGCCCTCAAAAGCTTACCATCTCGCTGTAGCTTTAGAAGATAAGCCCCAATTTTAGCTGATTGTCCTATAACAGCACGTAGCTTGTAAAACAAATAGGCAATTCCCGCGCTAACAATGATAGGACTGCCTGAGCTTAAACAAAAACCTATCAGGGCAAAACGTCCCGTCTTTCCTAAGCCTTTATAAGTGAAATAGCGGGGTGCCTCGTTCAAGCTGATGGATCCTTTTTCGAGCGCTTCTCCAGTTTGGTGGGCCGACATTAATATCCCAGTACCCAGCGAAACACTTAAAATCTCATCCCATAAACCTGAAGTTAAGTCCATGGCCTCTGTAGGCTTGTAATCGGAAATATTACCTGCTTGAATCCGAGTGGCATCAAGTTGCTGATCGTCCCAAGCCTCTTCCCATTCGGCCTGACTGCTAACCTCGGCACCACGGGCACGATTAATAGCGACATCTTCGAGGTAAACATTGTTTGGATCATCTGCTAATTCCGGTGCTTCCGATTGGGGAATGATGTGTGAAATATCCTTCCTTTCTAAAAAGAGTATAAGCTCCTCGTCGCTCAGCTCCTGAGCTGATTGATGCAGTAATGTATCAAAAGCTTCTGCCCCGTCTATTTCATAATGGTCGAAGCGCTCATTCCAATAGGCCTTTGTTTCGGGAGTTAAGTTTTTCCAATAAGGGTTCATTAGGAGATGATCAAGGTTTAATAGGTTTAAAAGTACTCTTTAAAATTTCGCCACAGCCTTTGATACCAAGCGATTTGCTTAGGCCATGATGCTCTGTTTTTAATATTGCTGAACTGGGTATAAAGGCGCTTAAGCTCTCGATTATCTTGTTCTACTTTATCCACTACCAAGCCCTTTTCAACGATTAATACCAATTCCTTTTCGTGCAAAGAGCCTTGGCCACCAATGGACTGTATAACAATATCCCTAATCAATAAGCGCAAGTGCCTGAATACCAAGAAGCAAAAACTGCCGCCTGGTTCGGAAGGCACTGCTCTTTTAAAGTGGGCCTTTCAGAGGGGCCCAACTTCTCTATTTAAATTAGAAACAATTTTCCTTCCTTAATTTCCCAATAGCCCAAGTAACCTTTGTATTTGGCGGTATTGTGGTAGCAAAGTAGCGCCCGATGCTCATTAAGCTTGGGATATTCCTCCAAGGGACACTCTGCAAAGGGGTAATCCTTATCTTCGAAATGAATTATTTCCCTTTGTTGATAAGTCATAACACAAAACTAGCGCCGAAACGAGCAGTTTTACTGCATACTTAGACCATTACACCAATGCCTCAGAATAAAAATGCCTATTACCGATATCGTATCATTGACCGTTGCTTGCAGGAGCGCACGCGCGCTTGGAGTAAAAAGGAATTAATGGCCGCCATTGACCAGGAACTGGCGGAACTAGATCCTAGTCATGATGGCATTTCGGAACGTACGCTGCAAAATGACCTAAAATATATGCGGAGCATCGATGGCTTTGACGCTCCTATTACCTATCGTTTAAAGAATAAAATCCGGTATTATCATTACAAAGATCCTGACTTTCGCATTAATCGCTCGCCGCTAAACGAGCAGGAACGAGAAGCCTTAGAGACTATGATTTCTATTTTCGACCGCTTTGATGGTGCCCCCCAATTTGATTGGTTGCACGATACCGTAACCCGAATTGAAGAAAAGCTAAAATTAAACCGACGCACCAACCGGAAAATTATCGCCTTCGATGATAATATTGACTACAGCGGAAGGGAGCACATCCGGCTGCTGGCTCGTTTTATAGAACAAGATCGTTTACTTAAAATCGATTATCAGCCCTTTCAAGAAGAAGCGCGCAGCTTTCTTTTTCATCCTTGCTTACTGAAGGAATACAACAACCGCTGGTTTGTTTTTGGCTGGTTAGAGGAACAAGACGGTAAGGAAACGACCAAGCCCTGGAATTTATCCCTAGATCGTATTACCGCTATAAAGGACCATGGTGCCTCGCAGCACAAGAAGAGTATAGATTGGGAGGATTACTTTAGTGATATTATTGGAGTAAGCCGTCTAGATCATCCCGTAACAGAAATACAAGTTTTGGTGAATGCTAATTTGCTTCCTTATCTGCAAACCAAGCCTTTGCATGGTAGTCAGAAAGCAGCGCAACGGCAAGCCGATGGGCGCTATTTAATCCGTTATAAACTGATTCCAAATTACGAATTGGAATACCAATTACTAGCTTTCGGCGAAGCTTTGGAAGTGCTCAAACCCCAAAGTTTACGGGAAAAGTTAAAATGGCGTATTGACCAAATGCAAAAGGCATATCAAAAAGAATAGGCCTCCTTTATAAAGAATCAACTCCTCTAAGAACCCTGATAAGCTGCGGAGGCTAAATTTTATCATTTCGACTTCCTTCCCCTTCTTGATGGAATTACAATTCAAACTAAAGAGGATTACACCCTTAGTCCTTCACGAGAGTTTACCCTAAGATCGAGTGGCGGAGATTAAATATATTTAAGCCGAAGACCTTGCTAAGCAGAGCTTTTTGACTCGTCCACCAGACACCACGGAAGTAAAAATCCAATTTGAGATGGAGGGTCGCTATGACTAAAGAGAACCGTGTAGCCTTCCTGAGAGGACCAATTGAGTCTTAATCCAATTTTAAATGGAGGGTCGCTATGACTGATATGAACCAGCGTATCGCTGCTATTAACAACGTGTCGTAATCCTATTTGAGATAGAAGTTCACCCTGACAAACGCAAGCGAAGGTAATAACGAAAATATTTCTTTGTCGTAATCCTTTTTGAGAGGGAGGTTCGCTCTGACGGTGGAGAAACACATCAAAGAAAACGGTTTCCCATTGTCGTAATCCTATTTAATATGGAGGTTCGCTCTGACGTAAATGTTGCGGCCTGTACTTACCAATGTATTTTGTCGTAATCCCATTTGAGATGGAGGTTCGCTCTGACACCCTTAAAGAATACCAACAAATCAAAGCCGCGTTAGTCGTGATCCTATTTGAGTTGGAAGTTCGCTCTGACGGTACGATAGCAATGGTAAATTGCATGGGCTATCGGGTCGTAATCCTATTTGAGATGGAAGTTCGCTCTGACAAAAACAAAATTGTCTTTTAACGAAATTGTAAGGGTGTCGTAATCCTATTTGAGTTGGAAGGTCGCACTGACATGACGAGGCAGAACCATCGTGGATGCTACATACGTCGTAATCCTATTTGAGTTGGAAGGTTGCTCTGACTAACTAAAATCTACAACGACATGAAAGGATTAAATCGGTCGTAATCCTATTTGAGTTGGAAGGTTGCTCTGACTTATTCATGGAACTACCAGCAGACAAAGAAGATTTGTGTCGTAATCCTATTTGAGTTGGAAGGTTGCTCTGACTTTATACTATCGTGGTGATATTACTGATGAGGTATTGTCGTAATCCTATTTGAGTTGGAAGGTTGCTCTGACGGAAAGTTTAGATTATGCAAGTATTTCTAAATTTGGTCGTAATCCTATTTGAGTTGGAAGGTTGCTCTGACACACTCAAAACAACGCTCGCTTCAACGCTACAACGGTCGTAATCCTATTTGAGTTGGAAGGTTGCTCTGACTTGTCTTTGATTATGCTATTTATCCTTGTAAAATCGAGTCGTAATCCTATTTGAGTTGGAAGGTTGCTCTGACAGGGGTTTTTACGCGGATGGGAGCTTCACAAGTAGTCGTAATCCTATTTGAGTTGGAAGGTTGCTCTGACAAAGCCGGTGCTATCAATATTCAATTTAATACCTTATGTCGTAATCCTATTTGAGTTGGAAGGTTGCTCTGACAGTAAATCAACTGTTGGCCGTGCAAACACTAACGGTCGTAATCCTATTTGAGTTGGAAGGTTGCTCTGACATTGAGTATCAAGGTGGATTGTATCAAGCTAAGCAGTCGTAATCCTATTTGAGTTGGAAGGTTGCTCTGACGAGTGTTCGCTTAGACCAAACCGTAACTACTATGAATGTCGTAATCCTATTTGAGTTGGAAGGTTGCTCTGACAGATGTGTATGATCAGGAAGGCAATTGGAAAACTCAGTCGTAATCCTATTTGAGTTGGAAGGTTGCTCTGACATTAAGAATGATAATCTACCTGAGGTGCTGACAGCAGGTCGTAATCCTATTTGAGTTGGAAGGTTGCTCTGACAAGCTTGCTGAGCAGATTGCTCGTCAATACGGTGGTCGTAATCCTATTTGAGTTGGAAGGTTGCTCTGACTATTAAGGGTGGACACCTAATAAGGGTGAAACCTTAGTCGTAATCCTATTTGAGTTGGAAGGTTGCTCTGACGTGTTTAACCTAATGTCCGAAGGGCACGCAAAAGCGTCGTAATCCTATTTGAGTTGGAAGGTTGCTCTGACTACTTTGGTAGACTCTCTATCAAAATACAATCAGAGTCGTAATCCTATTTGAGTTGGAAGGTTGCTCTGACGTACAAGTCTCTCATGAGGAGAGCAGACAAATTAGGTCGTAATCCTATTTGAGTTGGAAGGTTGCTCTGACTAGCTCGTTTATTACTATCTAGTATTGATAGTGATTGTCGTAATCCTATTTGAGTTGGAAGGTTGCTCTGACATATGAAAGCAGCTCCTACGCAAGATTTACGTGGGTCGTAATCCTATTTGAGTTGGAAGGTTGCTCTGACTGATAGCGAGTTAACCGAAAGTTCTTTAGAAGACGGTCGTAATCCTATTTGAGTTGGAAGGTTGCTCTGACAAAGTTAAACGTTATCACCCTGATTTTTAAAGTTGTCGTAATCCTATTTGAGTTGGAAGGTTGCTCTGACTACAACCTTTAGATTCGTTAACGGTGCTTAGGCTGGTCGTAATCCTATTTGAGTTGGAAGGTTGCTCTGACCCCGAATAAGATGCCGAAATATAGAGTTACAATTGGTCGTAATCCTATTTGAGTTGGAAGGTTGCTCTGACAGCCACTTTGTTTTCAACTAAAAATCAGTGCTTTAAAGAACTTTAGCATACTTATTTGTAGATTAAAATCTGCAAATGGCATTTTTGCAAATAAAAGAAACAAAATGTCAAAGAACAAGGGCTGCTGGCTTGTTTTGGATCATTTTAATATCCAGGTCCTTACCGATAAAATGACTGCGGCCCAAAATATCGGAGTTCAAAGGAATGAATATGAAGCTATCTTTATTCTCATAAAGTTCGTTCATTTCCCGTAAATCGGAAACTACTTCTCGATAAATCTTTGGGGGCAATCGGCAGAGATAAACCGATTTTTGAATCCTTTGAAATCCTTTTCGCTCCATATACTTAGCGACCAAGCGACGAACTTTGTCGCTTCGAATATCGTACATACCCAAGTACACGGGCCCCTGGTAATTTTGCTCTTTAAGTCCCATAAATCCTAAAATCGCTTCCATAAGATGATGAATACCTAACTTCTCATCTTCCCTTCTAAACACACGGTCGGTTGACCACTTCAGACCAACTTCCTTTAATTGCTTAGACCTTTCGTAAAATTCCATGATCATCCATGTTATAGCGATTATCTTTAATAACCATCCAAATAAGCTGCTCCAATAGTTTGTTTAGCTCTTGGTCGGTACTTCCCTTTTGGGAGGGTACTACAGAATAGCCTTTTTTACCATAGTAAACATTTGCCTCTGCAATTGCTCCTGCTTTATGCTGAACCTTAACCTGGATGCCAAACTGTATTTCGCGAATTTCACTAATCGCTAGTTCTACTGGATGTAAAGTTTCGGAAAGCTTAACTTGAAAACGCTGCCAAAAGTCCGATAAATCTGGTGTGGGGACTTGGGGCTTCTTCTGATTTAAAAGGGTTTTAATTTTGGCATAAGCCTCTTCTACCGGTTCACCATTTTCATCGGCCAATCGGGATTCCCCAGATTCTTCCTCTAAAGCATTAAATAAGCCCGAATCCCAAATATGTCGATAGTCCTCAATTTCTATGGGCTGAGCTTGTGGATTATAATAAGCCGATGGATCTGGAACGATAAAGGTCGCGCGTGTAACATCCAAAGTTTGTTGATCGAAATAGGAAATTAGGTCATACTCCTGGCTAAAGGCTGTACCAAAGGCTTTGGCCAAATCATGAAAGGCCTTAGAATCGTATAAAGGCTTGTCTAATTTGAATAATACTTTTAAACCTTCCCCCGATGGACTTATAAAAGACAATACGATGCGCTTATCCTGAGTCATCAACTTACTGAAATCCGGGATTTGCTGGGGACTTATCCCATCAAAATCCAGAACTATATACTCTACCGATTTAAAGTTAGCGGTAAGTCGTTGATGTCCTTTAAATTGACTGATACAGAAATAGGCTAAGGATTTTTTCTTTTGAATGTAAATACCTCTGTCAATATTTAATAAAGCCCTTAAATGATTGCTGAGCGGTGTTAATCCTAAGCTGTCCTTTAAAATGGATTGTGCAAGTTCCTCTAGGCTAAATGGCTTGAGTACTTCTTTGGATTGAATATTTCGACCTAAATAGAGCATAATGATTCAATTTTATCATTTCCAATGGCCCCTGCTAAAGCTTGGATATAGGAGCGAATATGACCTTCACGGCTTAATTGCTTACCGGCTAAGGCAATTTTCTCCTCCATATATTCACTAAATGCATGAACCATAATCTTGCGACCAAATTCATTTAAGAGTAAAGCTTGGCCATCTTTACTAAAGAAGTCTTCAAATAGAATATACTGCCTACATAAACGTATGACCACCAGGTCGGCCCATATTCGATAGCGCTCAATAATATCATAAACAAAAACAGGCTTGTTGTAATCATCGCGATGCAGAAGTCCGGTATAAGGGTCTAATCCACTTTCAATGAGGTAACCCTCAATTAAACTGTAGAGCATGCCATAACAGTAATTCAAACTCGTATTAAACATATCTCCGGCAGGCCTTTGCGCTCTTTCTGTAAACTGATACATTTTGGGTAGGAAGTAACTAATGGTTTGAAAATAGGCTTTACCGGCACTACCCTCATAGCCCATTACCTTCTTTTTAAACTCCTTTAAATTGTTTAAGTCTGTGGCCAACAATTTGCGCCTTTGCCTTTCGATATGGGCTCTACGCCCTTCCAAAAAGCTAAGATCATCCTTCGCTTGAGGATCAAAGATTAAAAGCAATTGTTGCTGATTGAGGAGTTTCTGATTTAAAATATCCTTAATCAAAAGAAAAGCATCCTCCCCCTCACTTAACTGTAATTGCTTACGCCTTAATGTAGTGATGGATCCATATTTAGCACTCCACATGCGCCCAGCAACCTTTCCATTCCGCTGTTTTAAGATAATCGGTATGCCCATCTCAATTGCTTTAAAAAGCACATCGGTGCTTAAGGAAACACTGCTGTTTAGATAAATCCGCTTCACTAAACTAGGGTTAAGAACCTCGAGCTTTTCCTTAGTCCTAACTTTAAACTGACCATTATCTAGTTTAATGCTTGATCCATATTTGCTTAGATGCAGGTTCATGGTTTGAATAAGCTTTCTAGGATTAAAAAAGCTTCGGATTCTTTATCCGTGAAGCCTACGGGGGCTTGCCATCGTGAATTAGCCCATTTATCGCTTAAAAGCCCCAAAACTGAGCAATTATCAACCCGAGCTTCAAAAGCCACTAGAATGGACCAAGCTTCCATCAGCTTCTTTGACCCCTGTGAGGTGTTTACGCCACTGATTTTGCCTGCTTCGTAACGTTTACAGAAAATGCTAAATGCGCGTTTTAGCTTAAAATCCGCTAAACACAAGGGATAAACTGAAATGGCATTATTAAAATTAGCCAAGGCTTCAGGCCAAGCACCGCCCAACATTTTTCTCCAAGCCCAATGGTAATAATACTCGGCATTGGCCTGCAGATAGGAGTTCATCAAAGATTCTTGATCAGGAAAGGTACTCATAAATCGCAGCACCTTGGGATCGGTCTTAATGCGTTGGGCTTGTAAGGGTGCTTTCAAATAAAGACCTTCCCAAGTTTTACAACGACTTAAGGCTACGTAAACCTGTCCGTAGGTAAAAGACTGACCCAAGTTAAGCAAAGCCTTATCTAGACTTAAGCCCTGGCTTTTATGAACTGTAATCGCCCAGGCTAATTTGAGGGGGAATTGACTGAAGCTACCTTTTAATTCCTTATAAATCTTTTTGGCGTTCTCGCTCCAACTGTACTTATTATTCTCCCAGGTATAAGGTTCTACGTCCACTTCCCGTTCTTTGATCTGAACCACAATTTTATCCTCAGCTAATTCTTTTACGATCCCTACCGTACCATTCACAAACTCGACACGAGCATGATTACGAATAAATACTACTTGGGCTCCAACTTTTAAATGCAAAACCGCCTCGCAGGGTAAATCCTTAATCTTTATATCCCCACTTTGACGGCCCTCATAGCTATATAGCGGAGTATCTAAGGCTTCTAAATTAGTACGATTGGTTTTTTCCGCTTGGCTGTTTAAAGCGGCCAATTCTACCAAACCTAGCTTTTCTTCTTCCGGAACCTTAACGAGGCGCTCATTGACGTGTTGCATATCGGCAGCATTATGCTCTCCTCCACGAATGCGATTTAAGAGCGCGATTAATTGCGCATCACTTTGACGATAAACCTGTTTCAACTCGATGGACAACAAATGCTTTTGATCCATCATTCGTTTAAAAATGAAACTATTAAAAAAAGCAGTGCCATCAGGATAGAGCTCCGAAAGCATTTTTTGATCATCCTTTTTAAGCACTGGAGGAAGTTGGAAGGGGTCACCAATTAATACCATTTGCACGCCACCAAAAGGAGTCCGCATCCGACCACGATAAACCCTAAGAATACGATCAATCATATCCAAAATATCGGCTCGCACCATGCTAATTTCATCAATAATAATGGTCTCTACTTTGTTTAGGGCTTCGCGATGATTAGCGGTATAACTTAAAGATGAATAGATATTTTCCTTATCCCGAAAACCATAAGCCTTCTGCTGCTGAAAAGGCGCCATAAAGCGCATATCGGTTAGAAGAAAAGGTTGAAAAGGCAATCTGAAAAAAGAATGTAAGGTTTGGCCTCCAGCATTTAAAGCCGCTATTCCGGTTGGGGCTAATACCACAATCTCCTTTTCAGACTCGGCCACCGCTTTACGCAAGAAGGTGGTTTTTCCCGTACCGGCTTTACCGGTTAGAAAAATAGACCGATTCGTTTCGTTAAGAAAGCGAAAGGCAAGATCAAATTGGTTATTTCGGTCTAGGTTCGGCATGGTGTAAATTATAAGTCGCTCATTACAGCCGCCAGTGCCGTTCTGCGCTGGGCAGCAGTTATTCTTTGGCTAGGCAGCCTATCATTGCGGCGCTCCAACCAAGGAATATCTTGATCAGTTTGCTCCCATAAAAGTTCGTCATCAATCCAGATGCGGCGCACCACCTTTTTAATTTCGTCGTGGTACTCCGGCATATATGCTAATTGATGGACTTCGTCCAGGTCTAGTCCAAGCTGATTAGCGACCACTTTGCGGACGTAAGCCTGAGGATATTTAATGTTGGGGTAGTCTAATCGAAACCCGTCGCCGCGCTCAATAGAAACCACTACCCCACCATCGGTAAGACTCAATGGGTTTTTGCGGTATTGAAGGCCAACGGTTAGGGAATCAGACATTGCTTGTTTAGTTTTTGTTTACAAGCCAAAGGTCTGATGAAAGCGCGAAGGGGTGTTGCGTGGTTTGTCGAGAAACTAGAGACTCCTTAGAATCTCTTTTCGTAAAAGATCGAAATGCCCCTGTCCTTGCACTCCGTACAACTTAGACAAAGACTTAAAAAGATCATCCATATTATTCATATTTACTGAACAGCTTACCACCGTTTGGTCTAAAAGCGATTTAGAAGCACCTATACCTCCGTGTGTAAGTTTATTTCTCAATCCTTTCAGCTTATTAAGCAATTTCCAACAGTTATTTACAAGATCATGTTGCTTATTTGAAACTGATATGTAGTCTTTTGTAACCAGAGCGTTCCATATTGACTTATACGCATTAGGACTAGGGTTCTTAAGGTAAACCTCCTTGATGTTTTTTTTACCAAGGAGACTTTTAATCCTTTTAATCTCGAGCTCCCAGTCCTTATTAATAGCTTCCTTAGGTAAGTATGGATTAAATATTTCACTCAGTGGTGGTAAAAAATCCCGGAGTAAATAGTCCATGAAGTTTTCTTGGAGGATAAATAACTTCATTAATGCCCCGCTATAATCTCCATTTTCATAGTCCACTTTTGTGGAAAGCAGAATATCCTTAATCTTAGCATGTAAAACATGGTTTCGATCATTGGAAAGTCCTACGGCCTTTTTAAATTCAACATTTTCCGTTAAAAAATCCTTATTGGAATTAATTTCACTCCAAAGTTGCCAAGCAGCCTCGTGGTCTAAAATATAGCGTCTATGAGCAAAACTAGCTAGTTTATAGGCATCGGAATCCTGCGGAAGTAGTTTGGAAACTGCGTAAAATTGATGGGAGTCTAAGAGTCGCTCTATATTGCTCTTTAGCATTCTTTGCTTATGCTGTAAGGGAAATATTTGCTCTTCAGCCTTATCGGATGATTCAGATTTTCTTAAAAAGATAGCTTCGTGGTAAAACTCAATACCGTTAAGTAAAAGACTGGTATTTATAGAATCTATTCCTCCCTGGGGCATTACATAAAAGCGCTCAGCAGATTGGGGGTATATAGGCGAAGCCTCATCTAAAAAGAGCTCATCGCGCATTTGGTTATAGATTGCACCCATTTCTTGAATGTGTGAACCCCCAATGGAAACGACCTCAATATTGCCATTCACCGCCTCCGAAATCAATTTTTGTAAGAACGTGGCTATATGAATGCTGTCTTGTTTCCAATATCGAACATTAGCCTCATTCTTTTCTTGATTGGTAGCGATAAATACCAGGTCAAATGTTGATTCCTTTTGCCCTATGTATTCCAATGCTGCTTTGAGCATCGGGAGCTTAAAATCATCGATATCCACTTCATCAGGTATGTCTTCCTGAACCTCTAGAAGATAGGCACCGAATTCCCTAGCGTATTTCGGAATTTGATTGTTTACTCTGCCTGTGGCATCCCTAAAAATTTCACCTTTATATTTAGCTTCTGCCTCAGGCTTTATTTGCAAATCCCGCGTTCCGAGGGTGATAATCAGTTTAGCTTTCATGGAAGGTCATTTTTAAGAAACCCCAAGCCACCCCATCTTTAAATACCTTACGGGTTTTTGGAAAGGGCATATTACGATACTTAGCACCTCTTAATCCTTCAATCATTTGACTATGGGCTGATGTACTAATAGCTCCTGCCTGCTCCAGGCGTTCTAGGAGATTTCCACTCAAGGATTTATAACCACTTCCTGCGCCAACCCTAATAATTGCTTGGTTTTTTCCTAGCTCGCTTATCCCTTTTATAATTTCTTTTAAATCATTACCATATTGAAACAAGGCATCCTCTTCTGATTTATTTTGGCCATTGTAGTTGTTAATGAATTTTAATTCCTTCTCCAGCCAATATAATTGACCCTGATTAAGGACCTGGGTGAACTTAGCTAAATCATTAAGGTAAGTACTTAGCTTCACTTTATGACGATTATTACGTTTATCAGGATACTTTTCAGCCGTCTCCAAAGCGATGAGATCAAAGGCCACCTTACCCTCGGCTGTTGCGAGATAAGGAATGCACTCTATCATCTGATCAGTACCCTTTTTCCACTCATATAGTTTTTCGTGGTTAAGATTTAGGACCGAGCCTAACCAGGCTTGTGTTTGATAACCGCTAAAATCAACATCCCCAACCTTTAAAAACCGGCCTGGGGAATACGACATATTATCGCCGACGGTTTGCCGCCATATTACCTGCTCCAGCTCCCTTCTTTTTAGTCCTACTAAAAGTGTTTGAGGAATCTTCTCGGCTTCTTTAGCCATAATACCCGTCATAATCGCACCTTTAAGCGCACTTCCTGGTAAATAAACCTTACCCAAACCGGTATGAATATGAGGCTTTAAAGTAGGCTTCAAGGAATCTACTAGTTGCATTTTCCGACTAAATAAGGCCCCCCACTCCTTCCTTGGAATAATCTCTTTCAGATAATCCTCCGGTGATTCGCCGGAAGCCAAAATGCGAATCATTCGATCAAATTGGGAATCCTGCATCGCCCCTTGAAGCTTCTTTATATCCCAGATACCTAAGAAGTCATTTTCCCCTTGGCTGTGTTTCGTGAATTCTATACCCAAATGTAAATCTTCACCCGTGCCAACATGGATTGGAGTCAAACTTTGATAGCTTACTTTATAGTTCATAGGGTTCTAGATTTAAAGGAATGAATAAGCTTTTACCACTTCGGTAAACCGGGTGACCGAGCCCTTCTTTAATTAAACTCTGAGGCGCTAAATCAGCCACACGACCCCTTACCAATAAGCCACTACCTTGTGGATTGGACCATAATCCGCCCTCTCGAATCATGTTAACCGAATTTTTCCTGCGGCCTATAAAAGCGCTCGACCCATCAAACCAGCCTCCACGCTGCAGGAGTTCATAGCGATGGTTTTCGGTTTGGGTTAACTGTTTCCACTCTTCTAAGTTGTTGGGAAGGAAAACACCCAAGTTTAAAGCGTAATTCGCCTGATCTGGAAGATTCAATTCTAAATCAGTCTCCGTAAAATAAAAGTTACCTTTCCCTACGCTGCGATCGGTTCCGATACCAGAGTCTTTGAGCATTCGTAAAGCGGTTCGCAATTGCTTTAATTGAGCGGCATCAAGATTATAACACAGGAAGTATAAACCACTTTCGGCCGAAAAATTGAGTTCATCAATATAATAAGGGCGTGTGTCCTCCTGATCTCTACCTACTCGCGTACGCAAGCGTATATTACTCTGCATCAGTGGCCTTGGGCCATTAGAATAATAGGAATCTTTTAATGCAGTCTCCATAAATTGAAATTTACCATTAGCAAGCGCTTCAAAAGATTCGTAATCCAACCAGGCTATTTTCTTAAGCTTCTTGGCAAAGCCCTTTTCCTCATCAAAGCCCTTTACCTCTGGAAAGAAAACTTTTGGAAAAAAATAGTGGGTTTTCTGCCCATCTTTAACTAAGGGAAAGGCACTACTCAAAACCATACTCTTCAGGTCTTCCGGGTCCAAGCCCCATTGACTGTAAACCTGCATCAAGGCAGCTAAGATGGCATCGGAGTGCAAATAAGGATGACTATGATCGGTATTTTGGGGACCACGACTTAGGTGCAAGCCATGCGGGAAAAACAATTCGAAAAGATGGAACTTGGTTTTCATGACTGCATGTAATAGGCGGCATTGCGCGTTTCAACCTTGCTCCAATCAATATGAACCTCCAATTGTCCGTAACCCCGGCTGCCGTTTCCACCAATGTAATCATCTTGTAGTGCTTTCAAACCAGCTTTCAAGGTACCGAGTAAATCCGTTTCCTGGTCACCTTCAAAGACGTTGAGAACAAGGCTTAATCCAAAGGAAACACCTGCAGGTACGCGCTCAATTTGCCTAGGATGTTCTGCCTTACCTTCCACCCTTAAAATTCGGTTCTCCGTTTTAATCTCTGAAAAGGGCATATCGGTATGAGCTGATTCTAATAATCGCTTACTGGAAGCTTCGGTGAGATAGGAATCCCTTACGATTAAACGTGATGGATTTCCTGGTTCCTTGTTTTTACCATCCATCGCGCCAAAAAGAGTGCAAATACGGCTTCCTTCACGAGCACGCTCGTCCATTTCACCATCCATCAGCTGCAAGAGACAGCGTATTTTCCCTTTTAAGGAGCTCCCTGGAATGTAAGGCTCTTGATTTAGGGTTTGCCGAATAACTGGGCTATCTACATCGCCTATACCAACGCTATCCTTACTCCCTCCGATATGCATGCCGGTAAGCAGTTTTATTTGACCATCTATGATTAATTTATGACTTAACTTTCTCATTTTAAATATTTTAACTGTTTTCGTACATTTTATGATAAGCTACTAAGGCCTCAACCACATCAATAAAGTTTTTGTAATCCTCGCTGGAATGCACTTCGCGAATTCCACCCGAAATTATTTCTGAGAATTCTTTTATTTTCCCTGATTTTCTGCGGTCTTGGCGAGCTACCGTGTAAGCCAGTTTAGCCTGTAACAGGATAAAATCAGATTTAGCGTTTTCATAGCCCAAGGCTTGAATTCGCCGGAGTTCGCCAAAGAATTTTCTTAGCTGACTAGTGCTTAGTCTGTCATGGCCATCAGCTAGTCTTTTACCTGTTTCCTGTGCCCAATCCACCGTTTCTTGTGTGATCCCTTCGCGGATCCAGTTCACTTCGATTTTTGTCATGATGATTGATTAAAAATGTTTTAACGAATTAGTAATTCGGCCCATCTAGCCCCAATACAGGCTAGGTCAAGCGCGCGATAATTGCCTTTACCATTTACGATTAGGCTTAAGATTTGCTCGTAGTCTTCGGGCTTAATACGCTTATCCTTTTTCTGTCTTGCTAAGAGATAAGTAGCGTTCCATTGCCATGAAAACTGTTCAGGTCCATTACTATTTTTCTGATCCCTAAATTGATACAGCCGGTATAAAAAGGAATGAGAGAGCGATTTTACAGTCAAACCTTCCTTCCAAAACGCCATCCATTTACGAACCTCATCCATCTCAGACCAAGCCAAAGGAATGCCGAATAGTGTTAAGGCATCTTTTTGCTTTCCGGTAATTGGGTGTGTAAAAGATTTTGCCTTCTGCTCGTACTCCCCAGAAAGATCGGCTGCTTTAGAAATGGGATAGCTTGGCTTAACTAAAGCTAGTCCACCACTAATGCTCAATGCAGGATTACCCGCCGTCCAAGCCTTAAATTCCTGTTGGATTTCTTCGGCAAAGGCAAGTAACTCCGCCCACTGTCCAACTAAAAACAAATCATCCCCCCCGGAATAAATGATATAGGTGCTTTCCTTGCGATGCTGGCTTCGGTCTCGAATTACGTTTAAATGCCCCTTAAAGAACTGATCAAGCCTAAAGCTGAGCTCCGAAAAGGCCGCAAATGAGGCCTTATCTCCCAGTCCTTGCTTAAAGAGCATACCGAGATTATCTACATCCATTCGAAGAATTCCCAGTCTCGCGATTCCATCGGCTCCTTTAGTCTCAACTAGTTTGTCCAAGGTAATAGGATGCCCATCCTCATCTTGTGGATAGGAATTCCCACCAAACAAGAACCATTCATTCTCGGGATTAGGGTCATTGAACTTAAGATTTCTACCTACCGTTGACTTCTGAAAAATATTGGTTAAACCTAGGTCCGGCCGAGAAAAGCCTTCCTTAGCATGGTCGGTAAAGGGTTGAATGTTCCAATATTTAGCGCGATTCAAGCTTTTAGCTAATCCAATCTGTGCCTCAGTCTTCGCTAGAATAAAGCGCGCTTCTGTATCAGAACCTTTCTTTTTTAGTTCGCTAAAAGAATCACCTGGATTAATGATCTCGCCGGTGATGGCATCAATTCTATTAGAAGCAATTTCTTTAATTCCAAAAACAGTCTCAAACTTCGATTCAATTAAATTAGCATAGCGTTGGGATTTGGCCTTCGCTAATTTTTTTGCCAAAGCTTGCCAAACTTTTGAGGACACGCCGCTTTCCTGCAAATCCTGCACCGGGAATGATACGGCTTCAAGAGCTAAGAAGAGATCGGTTTGATGCTCTTTATACAATTGAACCTGAATTCGATTCCTAATCTTGTTAATGGTTTCAAGCACATCGGCGCTCTCAGGTGCAATTAAATAGAAACTACCCCCCGAATTATAAATCAATTGGGTGCGGCTCAATCCTAATTCTTCTAGTAAAAGATGAAGCACATTTTCGGTGAGCAACTGTAAATAAAATGACCGGCCCTTTAAGTTTTTTGAAGCTTCAGTGGAAATAACATTGTAGAGATAGGATTGTACCCCCGATAAATCGCCCCCAATAAACAAGAATCCTTGGGATTGGGATAAACAGGTATAAATTGCCAAACACAGCCTAATATGTTTGGAAAGACCAACCGGTTGCCCTTCGCTAATTCCTGCTAAAGTGACATTACTTAAGCTGTAATCAATATAATTTAGGGCCTGACTAAAGCTCTCGAGTTCAGTCACCCTTTCTAGTACTTCAGAGAGCTTTATCCTTACCTCTGGCTTTAAAGCCTGCGGATGGTCTAGCGCAAGTTTAATGGGACTAGCAGGAAGATACAATAAGTCGGATCCATTTTCTTTAAGGCTAAGACTGCTAAAAATAGATGGCAAAGGCACTAAACTGCCAAGCTTATTAAAGCTACTTATTCCGAAAGCCGTTTCAATAGCTTTGCCTAGCCATTCTTGATTTAGCTCCGACGAGGGCTCCACAGGTAAGCCATTGAGCATCTTAAGCGTTTCTTGAAGCGCAATTTTTAATCCCTGATGATTCATATTCTTTTAACCTTTGAGATGATACCAAACCCTACTGAAGCTGCTTTACCTATTCCTACAGCCGATGGGATGGATACATTTGATTTAAATTCGAGATCAAAGGTGAGCACCTTAATTTCTTTGAATTTGACGAAGCGTTCCCCTAGCATTTTTGTTATTTCAACCTTAACCGGTTCTTCAGCCTGATAATCCATAGCCGTCAAAAAGCCTAGTAAATTCGCCGTTAGCGTTTTCTCTAAGAATTCAATCTTTTCTTTTAAAAGCTCCAGATCATTATAGGCTTTGTGGTTTTCCTCGTTTAGTGCAAACCAATTTCGGATGCGATAATCGATTAAATCTTGCCATAACTGAATATTGTATTTATTGGCATTAATCGTTTGTATCTCTAAGGCTTGCTCAAATTGGGCAAACTCAACCTGGTCCAAGCCTTTTTGGAATAAATAGTGAATGACCTCTGTTCCTTCATTAAGGGCTATAATAGAAGCGCACTTGTGAAAGGTTTTATACTGAATTAGTGGATAACGGTAGATGAAACCCGAATCACCATGATTATGAAATAGGTCTGATTCTTCCCCAACAACTTTGCTGATGGCCTTCCGGAAATGCCGAATATCATAAGGTTGTAAGGCATTTTTAAACACTAATTGTAAATACTTTATTTCTGACATTGGCGCAAAACATTATCCGCATGAGGCCTACAATGACTTATGCGTACAAAAAATTAAAATTGGCATTTTTTGGAAGGGAAGCGAAAGTGTTGGTTTAGGTTTGGCTTGGTTTAAATCATATTTGGTACCTAAATTTACGAAACATTTTTAAATACATAAGGAACTGATTATTGAGACATTAGCTACTAAGCACTATGAAAAAACTTTGACTAAGTCTAAACATAAAAACTAATACTGCCCTTTACCCTTTCTTTGCCTAATGTTAAAATGACTTAAACTTTTTACATCGTTAGGCGGGGTATATTCGCTTTGCTCCTAATTGTTCTTGCTTATCCTTATAAAAATCGTCCAATTCATTACTATCATTATTTACCGCCTTCCGATAGGTGTTCCTTGCAAAAGGTTGGGGATGACTATGAGAAGTACTTGACCTAAAGGAGAGACAGCCTACTTTATGGAACATACCATACCTGTCTAAATACCTTCTATGGTTGAGGATAAATCCCTGGTGGTTGAAAATATTTTGCCACGTAGCAATTATATAGGAGCTACATATCAGGGCTAGCATAAAATAAAGAATCTCGAGAATGAGCATAAACTAGTCTTGTGTTTACAATAGGACAAATCTAGATGGCTCCCATGCACTTTTAGTGCACGCTTGTTTAGGAGTTGAGTTCAGAACGAAAATGTCTGCAAAAAGGATAGGTTGAACTGCAAATGCAGCACAGGTACTTCCATCAAAGCGCTCTAGCATTTGTAGGGTGTCCCGTAATTGAGCGGCTTCTTGGGGGTTCATGGGATTATCGCCAATTTGAAACTTCGAGACAGCATATTGATACACGGGCGGGTTTGACCCTTTTTTCACCTCAATAGGCGCAGAGAAACCCGCCTCACTGCGCATATAATTAAGGTCAGCCCTTAATTGTCGGATGCTCACAGTCTTCTGCCCTCGCACTACCAAGCTTTCATTCAAGGAATCTAGAAGCTCTTTGAAAGTGTAGGTCCTACCGGTATTACGTAACATCGCATCTAAAAGGCGGTAACGAAGGTGGGGGTTCTTGGTTAGGGGCATTAAGGGGGGATTAGATGTTTGGGGGCTTCAATATATGTTGATGAATTTCATGCACCTCTTCGAGGTGCTCCTCACAAAGGGAGGTTAGCACCTAAATATGGAACAATAAAAAGGTCAAGACTATTTCTGCTTAGAAAAGCCACCAAAGGCAAACCAGCTTATGACCTACCTTGCAGGTCTCGTATTAATGCGGGTAAATAAGGCGCAAAAACAAGATTTGGAGATTCGACCCAAATGGGTGGGTTGTACTGACTACTCACTAACTTTAATGCCGAAGGTAATTCTTCATACCTATTTATTATAAGCCGGCACTCCTCACCTGAGAAGGTATAACTATTATTGGAGGAATTTGTAATGCTTATTCCGTCCCCATCACTAGCTAGGGAAAAAATCACCTGGGATTGACCGCCTAATGTAGACGTGGAATAAGGAGCATTGTGATTGGTTAAAAACTGTATTAGCTGTTGATACATAATAAAGGCAATTAGGGGTTTTCGATCTGGTTTTTAATAGAATTAATTTAAAAAGTAAGATGATAATGGCTTGTCATCCATACCATTATTTTTAAAAAGTACGGAATCTAAATTTAGTGATACCTATAATACCCTTGATTCAATTTGCCTCCCTATCACAAATTCATAGTCAAGGATAACCGAGCGTAGTTATGGAAGGCCTTATCCTTAAAGGAATAGTCGTACTCCGGACTTAAGATGACATAATCAAACAAGAAAGTAGAATTGTAGGCTCTAAAGCCAAAGCCGAGGCTCAGTCGGCTAACAAAACTATTTATTTCTTCAATTACCGGTACCTTAACATTAACCTGGCTTTCAGGATCGAAAACAAATCCCTCATTATCCAAAATATAGCCTTGCAGCATAGAGTTATAGCCCACCAGCTCAGGCTGCCAGCTAATATTGTAAAACCACGTTTTTGCTATTTGATCGCATAGCCTTTGGGTACCAAAGTGGTCCTGTACATTAATCGAGGAATGTGGGTTTCTGGTAAAGAATGATCGGTTGGTAAGAGTTAAAGTTGGACTCGCAGCAATCTTTGCAAAACCTAAAAAAGTTTTAAGCCCATAATTGAAGTAAACGTTTTTGCCCCGCTCTTCGAGTCCCTTTCTTAGTTGCAATTGCCACTCATACCTTAAGTCATACTGTATGGCTAACCTTCCACCATTCGCAATTTGAAAATCCCAGCCATTATTATTCTCCGAATCGGTAATATCACGATGGATTAACCTCTGAAAATTCCGACCAAAATCACCACCAATTACACCAATCTTAAGCTCACTAGTCATTCTAAAGTCCCCCTCCCTTGAGATATCATTTCTTGACCTTCCGAAGTATTGAAAGGAAGCGAACGGTCGATCTTGCGTGCTAAGCCTATCGGGACTAAAAACGTTTAAGGTATCTGGAGTATAACCCTCAAATCCAAAGAAAAAAGTCTGATAGCTTAAATACTTATGGTCTGGTCGTAAGGAAAGCAGTTTAACTCTTAAAAAATCGGTTACAATCTCTGCTCTCAATCCTCCTGTATACTCATGGTCGCGATTATCGTAAAAACCAAAGAGGTCATTGTCATGATAAATTCGAACCGCTTTGATAATCCTTTTCTCTGCATCGTAATAGCGATAATAATCGGTTATCGTCTCGAAATAATCATTCAAATCCGCAGTTTTAAAGGATTTGGACTTGCTTAAAGAATCCCCAGCGTAATAATTATCAGCAGCATCCATCATATCCAGAATTTTTTGTGGATGTTGTGCTTGCATGAAGATGCTTAAGGAAAGAAGTATAAGGCTAAAAAAATGTTTCATTTCGATTGGCTTTTATGGTTTCCTATGGTACTTATTGCGTGATTGGCTCGCTCGGTTGCGAAGCCTTGAAGATATTGTAGCCAATGCCAAAAGACAACCACATGGCCCCTTGACTATTCCAACCATAAATTGATTTGTTGTAACTCAAGTAATCAGCTCCCATCATCACACTAAATTGGGCCCCAGAGGCGTCGAGTAAGAGTCCCATTCCAAAGGTGAAGGCAGGAATAGTTACTTCATCAATATCTTGTGATTGTGCGAAAAAATTCGAGTTTTGAGGGTTTAAGCTAACGGAGGTCACGCCAGGGGCTATAACGAAGGAAAGAAACTTCCAATTATTACTAGCTGGCCAAGGGGTATAAGCCAAACTGGCACTGAAGTTCACATTGGTTTCATAAGAAAACTCTCTACTAACCCTTAGCTTTATGGGCTGATATAAGACTCCTATATTTAATTTCGACTTTAAGTCCGTCTCCTCTATTTTTTTAAACTTAATTACAAATTCGGCAAGAGAAAGACTAAATCGTTTATCTACTATTGCCTTATTGTTTTCGTATCGGATTAAATCTTCTTCATAATCATTATTGTCTCTTTTTATCCATAGCGTCCCGATATTTTTCTTGTAAACAGATGGCTCAGGTAAGCTTTTCCAAGGTACCCCTATAAAGGTCACCGATTTTACAGGGCCATTCGGATCCCTCTCGAGCTCGAGTATATAGACTTTGGTCCCTTTTCGAAACTCCACTTCCTTCGACCCATCTATTGGAGAAAGCCTATAAATAGCATTAGCCTCATAAACAGCCCCAACTTCTAATTCTTGAGCACCTAAAAGCGTGGGGAATATAAATGCAAATAGCCAAGAATAATTCTTTAGATTCATCCTTTTGATGCGTTTGATTGGTTAGTGAAATAGTATTGAAGGCTCAAGTTAAAATATCAAAACCTTAAAAATTTATTCACTAATCAATTAGAGGGAAAATCCCCTCGCCCCTCAGGAAAAATCCCCTTCCTCCAAAAGAGTATAGGTAAAACTGTTGCGGTAATAGCGCAGCGCGCGCTTCACGATTAGTATGACTTGCTGGAAGTCCAGATCGTCTTGAAACACCTGGCAGCCCGCACTGTAGCGGTCTACGCGCTCCACTTCCGTGCGAAAACTAGTGGTATGCCCGTTTAGGCCCTGCACATCATGGTATACGGGGCCGGAATAGTCAAATTGGGAATCTAAGTCGGCATCGCGCCAAACCCTAAAAACCCCTTTTTTTCGCTGTTGCAGCGCTTCATAGCCCCGGTGGTAACCTAATTTCCAAGCCCCGCGGTACTGACCCGGAATTAAAATAGCAGTACCCTTTTTATGCAGCATTCCCTGCTTTAGGTAGTACAAGCCCGGCTTGGTACTGCCCCTAAAAAGCAAACAGTGTGGGTTAGCCCATTCATCGCGGAAAGCCACGCCCAGCCAGTCATTAAAGCTATCTACCTCTAAGGAAGCATTACGGATTCCGAATAAGTTTAAGTTGTAAATCCCCCGGTCAAAAAAGCGATAACCTTTGGCCAATAGGAGCGCTTGTACTTGCTGATAATTTAGTTTCATAGAGTAGTTTATTCATTATCAATAAGTTACTCCTTGGACTTGATTTTCACAAGCCTCCCTAAAAAGTCCCGAATTATTCCTGTTGCGAATATCTAGCCGGCTTATACCGAAAAGGGTTCGAAAAAGGACCGAAAGCGGCCCTTACTTAGAGCTAAAAAAAAGATCCGCATGCTTTTAAAGAAACATGCGGATGTTTTAGGGGGTTCTTCCGCATGAATCAAGTAAAACATGCGGATGAATGCCCGGCTTTATGCGGATGAATTTGACCTTATTTTAAGGCAAAAAAAAACTCCGAGCGGTAAAAAACCACTCGGAGTAGAGTTTTCAAAGCTTTCCTCCCGCTAAGGAGTACCGCTTGTTCCGGAATTAGCGCTTCCGGCGGCCGGTGTATTGGCATCGGAATTAACCGACATTTTCTCAAACTTCAGGATCTTTAACATGTTCTGAAGCTCCTTTTCGGGGCGATAGTTAATGCGCGCCTTTTTAATACTAGCGGCATTCACCTCTTCTTCTAAAGGCTTGCCTTCTGAGCTGATCGAAACCGCTAAGGAGCCTAATTTCCCCAATCGGATGGTGCGCCCATCTTGGAGTTGAGAAATAATCACATTTACGAGTCCGATGAGCACGGCATACACGTCATTCTGACGCACGGTACTACCATCACTGATTAGGGCGGAGAGCTTGTCGAGATCCACCTCTCCATTACGAACCGCTAAGGCATAATACTGCCCAGGGGCATTCAAATCCTGTGGATTCTTTCTTTGAATTGTTTTAAACAAAACAGCCATAATTAAAAAATTAAGGTTACTTAAAAAATAAATAAGCTTCGAAGTATTCATGAATAAAGGCTTACCCAGAATTAACGCCCCCTTTATGGAACAAATTATTCCCGCTTGCAAAGATTCTTTTTCGGAATATTTTTTAGACTTTCATCCGTATGAAGTACAAAATCCCATGGCGGCTTATTCTAAAAAGGAATAAAAAGCGAGCTGTAAAATCCGCCAAAAAGAGCTAAAATTTCCTAATTATGAACTAATTGTACCTGTAGCTCCGCTTATACTTCAATAATGGGCCCCAGCGTACCCCTTTTAAACAACCAAGAAAACACCCTCCCTTTAAAAAGGGGTTTTTCCTATCCATAAACTCAAGCCCTTTCGATTATTCCTAAATATATTAGTGGCACGATTTATCGTAACATTCACATTCACTAAAAACCTTTAAAACCTAGATTATGGCCGAAAAGACATTAGAATTAGGCATTTGTATGGCTGGGGCGGTTTCGGCAGGGGCCTACACTGCGGGCGTTATGGATTACCTACTCGAAGCGCTGGAAGACTGGGAACGACGTCGGCAAGAAGAAGGAGTTCCCCAGCATCGAGTGGTGATTAAAGTTATAGGGGGTGCTTCTGCAGGGGGCATGACCGGTATAATTACTGCCGCCGCCCTTAACAACCGCATAGAGCCCGTGCAAAGATTGGATCAGGATGATATCCTCAAGGAACAGCCCCAAAACAAACTCTATCATAGCTGGGTAGACCTTACCCAAACCGACATGCTGCAAAAACTCCTTGCCACCGATGATATCCGTCCCGGAAAGGTAGAATCGCTGCTAAACTCCGATTTTATCGACGCTGTGGCGGAACGCGCCATGCAGGTAAACCATGCTTTTAAGATTTACCCCAAATATGTGGACCGTAACCTAAAGGTTTTCACTACCCTTAGTAATACCAAAGGCTTTCCCTTCTTTTCCGAGTTTCAGGGGAATAATCACGAAAATAACTACCATTCCTCCTATCATGCCGACTATGCCACTTTTAAGTTGAACAGTAAGGCCTCCGATTACAAGAAAGACGGATGGATGCCCCTCGACTTTTTTACTGGCTACAATGCGGATATCGCTAAAAACGCGGCTATGGCCACCGGTGCTTTCCCTATTGGTCTTAAGCCCCGTATCATCGAGCGTCCCCTTCATTATGTTAACGACATGGACTGGAACCGTAAGCTCTTCCAAAACTTTCCCCTTACTGGTCCCGACCCTTACAGAGCCTTAATCGTTGATGGGGGCATGATAAACAATGAGCCTTTCGAAAAACTAAGCAGTCTTTTACCTGGTTTACACGATGATGAGAATCACTTTAAGGCCACCACTTTAATGGTAGACCCTTTCCCTAGTTACCTTAAGGACTTTGATATGCAGGCCACCAACTTCGACGATATGATCTCCAAAACCTTGTCGGCCATGATAGGGCATTTACGAACCAAGCCCGAGTACACTAAACCTACTCAGGACCCTAAGAACAAACGTCGCTTCCAGATTGCGCCCGTTCGCCGTACTTATAATGGCAAGAAAAGTGGTGCCGAAGCTATTGCCTGTGGCTTCTTAGGCGGCTTTGGAGGATTTATTCATAAGGAATTCCGTATTCACGACTATTTCCTGGGTCGCCATAATTGCGAGCGTTTCCTCCGTCACCACTTCACCGTTTCGAAGGAATGCACCAACGAGATATTTGTGGAAGGCTATAAGGAATTGGATGAAGCCAACCTTAAAAAATTTACCAGCTATTCCGGCGAATTGCAGATCATTCCCATCTTTAAACCGGAAGCTCCCACCGAGGAAGCGCGTCGCCGCGGCTATATGCCCACCTTCGAGCACAACAAAAAATGGCCGCTCCGTAAAAGGGAAGAAATTGACGCTTATGCCGGACAAATTGGGAAACGCATGGACATGGTGTTGAAAAACCTAAATGCCAAGAACCCCGAACAAACTTCCCGAAAGCCTAAAAAGAAAAAGAAACTCAATCTCTTTAGCCGCGTAATGATCTACTTGGCCTACAAACTATTCCTTAAACGCAAAGCCGTGGAACGCGTATTGGATACGGTTAAGGAAGATATGGAAAAGCATAAGTTGTTGCGGTAGAATGGTGGATTGGTGGATTGGTGGATTGGTGGATTGGGAAATTGGTGGATTGGTAGATTGGTGGAATGGTGGATTGGGTTTTGTGCGATTGCTTCAACGCAGAGCCAAGCCGTCGGTCAAGCCTTCGGCAGGCAAGACTTGCTCGCCGTACAAGCCTTCGGCAGGCAAGAACCCAGAGATTAAGGAGATTCGCGGAGGGTATTCCCTTTGAGTATAATATCAGGTTAAGGAGACGTCCCCTTCAAGGGTTGAAGGGGTGGCGCAGCCGGGGTAGTTGCTCAGGGTATTCCTTATGATTTAGAAATATTACCTGTAAATGGACGATACACGATAGCTGCACTAGAATTCCAAAGGTTTTCATTTAAATCTAAAAATCTGTGAGGGGGTGATCCGGCCTAGGAAGGGTAGACGAAAAAATGGAAGTAGACGACTAGCTGAGTTTTTACGATACTTTTTTCATTGGCAAACCGAAGGCCTTGGCCGAGCTCACAAACACCTTATAAATAACAGATACGTTTGTAAAAAGTATCCAACCTGTCCGCCGCTATAGCTTTGGCAGGCGGAAAACCCAAGGCCTTTCCCTAGGTGATTTCCCGCCTGCCGCAGCCAGCTATGGCGGGTTGTATTAGCCATAGCGTTAGCGGCGGCGGGGCACGGTTGCCTTCCTTTCGTCCGCAAAACTGCTCGGCCCTAATCGCTCCATGCTTCTTCCGCCCGAGGCGGACGCAATTGTCCTCCAGAGGCGGACAAGCTGCTCAGGTCCTCACTATCACTGGGGAAAGCCCTAATGCTTCCATAGGTGAGTTTGGAACTCGGAACAATGTTTTAATGACTAAGACCATGGGAAAATTTCTGCCAATCCAGAATGTTAAGTTCGGAGGCCTTTGAGTTGGGCAGCAATAACAGGTCGAAAGGCAGTTTATAGCACCTAACTCTCAAGAGGTCGAGATTAGAGAATTTAGATTAGAAATTTCCTCAGGCTGGTCTGGCCTGAGATTCTGTGGTACTTTAAGGCGTGAAGCCTTAGAGTAATTGCCTTCCAGCTCAATTGATTTTTTGTTTCGTTTTTTATCAAGAAAAAATGAAAGAAAAGAACTGTTAAATAGAACGGTATTAGCTGACCAAAAAAGCAATCTAACTCGTGCACCGAAGCAGGAGGCTAGGAACATTTTAGAGACGAACCTTCCAAGCCTTGATTTCCTCGCCAGCCATAGCTTTAGCGACGGCTGGTTGTTACGGATGTCGCTTTATTTTCAATGGAATCCGTGAGCTCGAGCAGAGCTCTCGGTTTATCAAGAAAAAATGAAAGGAAGGAACTGTTTAGCACCCTATAATCAGGTCACCAAATTCGAAAAATCAGGTTGTTTTTTAAGTCTGGAAAGTTAAACCTACGGCGGAATCCCCCCCTTCGCCACGCGAAGTGATTCAACAAGCTCGCCGTGACAATAGTAAAAAAACTCTTGGCTGATTCATGGTGAGCCTGTCGAAGCATGGCTTATAGAATCTATCGGAAATAGAAAATCTACCTTTATGCTTTAATTCCGCCTATGAAAAAGTGGTTTTTAATTTCCTGCTCCTTCCTGCTATTGACAGCCTGTAAATGGGGAGGCTCCTTTAACCGTTATGAAGTAAACAATATAAGCCTCAGAGTGCATTTCCGTGGTATGCCTAAAAACCCTCCCCTCCTATTCATCCACGGAAATAACGGTAGTCATGCCAATGGTTGGGCGCTCATCGAACATTTTCAACACGATTACTTTATTATCGCTCCAGATAGCCGTTACCATGGGGAGAGTAGTCATGATGGTCGGGAGCTGACCTACGATCTGATGGCAGAGGACTATCATCAGCTATTGCGTAAGCTGAAGCTAGACTCCGTCATTCTGATTGGGGAGAGTGATGGCGGTATAATCGGGCTCATCCTCGCCATGGAACATCCTGATCAGATTAAGCAATTAGTGACTATCGGTGCGAATATTCGTCCGGATACAACTGCTTTAATAGCAAGCGATGTGCAAAACTTAAAGAAGGATTTGGCCACATTAGCAGCCCAAATCAACGCAGGCGATAGCACATCGAAAAAACTTCGCCAACGGTCTTTATTGCGCTTGATGGACCGTTATCCGCAAATTCCCGATTCCACATTAGCTAAAATCAGCTGTCCCACATTAGTGATAAGCGGGGAACACGATGTGATTAAAAAGCGTCATAGTGCTGCTATTGCCGGTAATATCCCTAAGGGACAACTTCAAATAGTTCCGGGGGCTGGACATAATCTAATCCATGATAAGCCCGCTGTTCTGATTGAATTAATTCAATTATTTCTTAAAAACACTTAGACTTAAAGCTCAAGGTGGGCGGGACGCGATGGACTTTAAAATAATCGTATTTCTTTTTTACTTTACTTTCCACATTCAATCCAAATCAAACAAATACCCCCATTATGAAAATTCGATTACTGTTGGCCGCCTGTCTTCTAGCTCAATTATCTTTTGCCCAAACCAAGGAAGAAGATCCTGAATACACCGAGGAAATGGCCCTTTATAAAGCCAAGGAATACGCCGCTTTTGAACTTATAGACCGCAGCTCTGATAGCATTACACGTTTTATCCTCCACCCTTTAGAAGCGGGCAAATCGGCCGAAATGACCACGCTCTACTTTAAATGTGAAAGTCAGGGCAAGGAAGGACTCCTGCTAGGATTTAATGGAGAGCAAAAAAACAGCGATGGCCGAAGCTCCGAGGCTTCTGACTTCTACTATTTACCCAAAGCGGAAGCCATCGATTTCCTTAACCGCATTATCAGCTTATTTGAACGGGAAGACAATTTCTTCTCTGATGAAAAAGATCAAAACAACGGACTCTTTCAATTTGGGGAACTCAAAGTTGTCATCTATGAAGGAGGCGATAAAAGCATCCGCATCTTCTGGAATGGCTTTGATTCTAACTGGGAACTTGATGAATGTGAGGATACCTTAAAAGAGCTCATGAAAGCGATGGAGTAGGTTTTGGAATTGCGGTGGAATGGTGAATTGGGAAATTGGTAGATTGGTGGATTAGTGGATTAGTGGATTGAGAGATTCGTAGATTGGGGAATTGGGTTTGCTTCAACGCAGAGTCAAGCCTTCGGTCAAGCCTTCGGCAGGCAAGCCTTGCTCGCCGTACAAGACTTTGGCAGGCAAGACCTCAGAGATCAAAGAGTTTCGCAGAGGGCCTTCATTTTGAGTACGATGTCAGGTTAAAGAGACGTCCCCTTTAAGGGTTTTTGCGCTGTAAAACAGGGTAGTTGCTTAAGCTATTCCTTACGGAGGCAATACTACCTGTATCTGGACGACATACAGTAGATGCACTAGAAATCAGATATAATTCTACTAAAACCAATTTTAAGTGAGGAGGTGATCCGGCCTAGGAAGGGTAGACGAAAAAATGGAAGTAGACGACTAGCTGAGATGGGTTGCGACATCAGGAGCTCGCCCACCGAAGCAGGAGGCTAGGAACATTTTTGAGGCGAACCTTCCAAGCCTTGATTTTTCTTGTCCGCCTCTGGCGGATGTTTCGTTTTTACGGATGTCGCTTTAATTTTCAATGGTATCCGTGAGCTCGAGCGGAGCTCTCGGTTGATCAAGCAAAAATGAAAGAAAAGAGCAGTTGAGGAGTCTTATAATCAGGTTACCAGATTCGAACGACTGCGTGGTTCGTGAATTTGGCATGTTTAAACTACCCCGCTTTGGCCTTGCAGGCCAAACCACCCCTTCGCCCTGCAAAGGGGATGGTCTCCGCAACACGCAATTATTCCTTTGGAAGAAAAATAATAGCACCAAAGAAAATAATAGTCTAACAGGGAGCTCCGCGACCGATCTAGGTTCTAACAAGGAGCGCAGCGACTGGTCTATGTTCTGCCGCAGGCTTGCGACCGATCTAAGCTCTAACAAGGAGCGCAGCGACTGGTCTAGGTTCTGCCGAAGGTACAGCCGCAGGCAAACCCTACCCCGTTTTACACCCCGTAGCGCACGAAGGGGACTGTCCTCCGCAACATTAATTTTTCCTTCGGAAGAAAATAGGCACTTCGAGAGAAAATAAAGTCTAAAAGGGAGCACCGCGACCGATCTAGGTTCTAACAAGGAGCGCAGCGACTGGTCTATGTTCTGCCGCAGGCTTGCGACCGGTCTCAGCTCTAACAAGGAGCGCAGCGACTGGTCTAGGATCTGCCGAAGGCGCAGCCGCAGGTTATCCTACCCCGTATTACAGCCCGTAATGTAATGAAGGGCCTGTCGTCCGACTTACCTCGGAACCTACCCCTTCGTCATACGAAGGGGGCGATCTCCGCAACACGTCCTTACCAATAAAAAAAGCGAGCCTTACGACTCGCTTCTAAATCTTCTACAAGGTCATTACCTAATAGTACAAACTAACCTTACGGTTCAAGAATTGATCATTCTCATCAAAAGGCATAGTTTGTCCCATCTCGATGTTGATCTGATTCGCCTTCATACCAAATTGCATTAAGAAGGCCTTTACAGCCTCTGCACGACGTTTCTTAAGGTCATTGTTATAGGAATCAGAGCCAACTTTATCGGCAAAAGCCACCAACTTAATCGACTTAGGCTTACGTTGTGCAATGCGAGCTAAATCCTTCTTGGCTTCCGCAGATAGAATGGCCGAATCAAAACCAAAGTACACCTCCTCTACATTGGCAAGGGTATTGGTTTTTTCCTCTGAGCTTTTAGCCTTTAGGGCTTTTAACTCTTCTTCTAGGTTATTGATTTTGCCTTCCTTCTCCGCTAGCTTCTCTTCTTGCTCTTCTAAACTATTGCTTAAACTGGCAATCTTCTCCTGATTAACTTGGGGTGTAGTATCGGTATTTACCCCCTGTACATTTAAGTAATCCTGACCGAAGTAATCGACCTGATAAGTGGGTTTCTTATCCTTGCTACCAAAGGTATAGGCTATACCTAAAGCAGTGGTAAGATAAGTATCACTGCCTTGGGCCTCATTAAATCCGTCAAAACCATCATTATAGGCTACATTATAGAGCACCTCAAGGTCAATCCGCCAAGCAGTGTTTAATTCATACTGCAATCCCATACCCGCTCTTCCGGCCCAAAAGTTTTCGGAGCTCGATTGATCCGGTGCATCATCGGCCAATAGAAACTGCTCGGAAGAATAGGCCCCGTAACCCAATCCCAATTTGGTAATCACGTTCCACTTGCGATTAATTAATGTTGGATTGAGGTTATTCCAAATAAGGATACCATCCAAACCGGTAAGATTAAAGCTTCCATCGTAATACTCTACATCACTAGCGCCCGTAATATTAGCGCGACGATGATCGAGTTGAATACCAATAAATGGATTAAACATATACTCGAGATACACTTCAAAGCCTAAATCAAAATTGGTCTTAGCTCCATTTAAGCCATACATATCCTGAGCCAATGGACCATCAAATCGATAAGAGGGCAAATCGTAAACATGCATTCCTCGAATACCGATGGTTAAGGGTTTTAGTTGATCATTTAGATCCGTTCCCGTGGCCTGAGCCTTAACCGAGTGTCCGGTAGCGGCAATAAGTATAAGGGCGATTAACTTTTTCATTTGGCTGCGATTATTTAATGATGATTCTACGGTTGGCTACCGACTCATCATTGGAGATTCGTAAAATATAGGTGGCGGTAGGTAAATGACTGAAGTCTAAGCTCAACAGACCATTTTCGCTAGTTTCTGAAGTTTTTTGGTAAATCAATTTACCTTCTAAACTCATTAATTCTACTTGCAATTGGGTCGTTTGCTGCGCATTAAGCTTGATGTTTATTAAACCTTCGGTAGGGTTAGGATAAACATCGAGCGTGGTAATATCCAGTTCTTCCAAACCGATTCCACCGTTTCCGGAGCCAATGATAAAGCCTTGACCATAACTTAAACAGCCCGAAGCATTACCTACCACTACCTGATAATTACCTCCTACAGTATAGGCTAAGGTGGAATTAACCGCGCCTGGAATAATTTGTCCATCGCGATACCACTGGTAAGTAGTATAAGCACCTTGCACGCCTAAGGTTGTAGTTCCCACCTGAATAATCACTGGAGTAATGGGAACTGGTAAAACGGTAACCGTGATGATACCACTTACCGAACAGTTATAATCGTCGGTGAAGGTGTAATTCAGTTGATGACGACCGGGTCCCGCTAATTGCGGATTAAAAGTGTTGCCTCCTGTTACTCCAGGGCCGGTCCACACCATGGTAGGCTGTCCTAAGCTAATATCTACTGGAGCCTCGTTAGCACAAATTTCCAATAAGCTTGTAATAGCAGGCTGACCTTGTGGAACTACCGTTACCGTAAAGCTTACCACCGAATCGTTACCCGCATTATCCCGAATTCGGAATACGTTTTGCGTGGTGCCAATGGGGAAAATACTTCCGCTGGGTAATCCTGCGGTTTGGGTGATGCTAATCGTACCACAATTATCGCTTCCCGTTACTGTACCGTAACTATAATTTGCACTACAAATTCCAATGGTATCCGAACTAGGAACAAAGGTTGGGAAAGGCTTCTCATTATCCTCAACCGTAACCGTAAAGGTGGCAGTGCTGGTGTTACCGGCACCATCTGTAGCGGTAATGGTAACTACGGTAGTTCCTAAACTAAATACCGTTCCCGATGGATTAGAGTACGACAGGCTTGCACCCGTACAATTATCGGTAACACTGGCTGGAGGATAATTAACAATACCCTCACAAGCTGCTGCGGTATTACTTACAACTGTGTCATTAGGAACGTTTAAGATGGTTGGAGCGATTACATCCGTAACCGTAACCACAAAGGAACCGGTGCTTGAATTACCATTTGCATCGGTGGCGGTGTACGTAACGGTAGTGTTACCCAATGGGAAGGTGCTACCCGGTGTATGACTGGTAACTAAAGTTGGGGCCCCACAATTATCCGTTGCCGTTGGGCTAACCCAGCTTACCACTGCATCACATGATCCGGCATTTGGAACAATTTGGAAGCTGCTTGGCAAGTTGGAAATTACCGGCGACACTGTATCCTGAACATTAATGGTAAAGGATTGCGTTACGGAGTTTCCGCTGGGGTCGCTGGCAGTAACTACCACCGTGGTAATACCTAATGGGAAATACGAACCATTTAGCTGATTGCTTAGCACACTAGTAGTATTACAATTATCGCTGGCTGTAATAGTGGGCCATTGCACATTCGTACCACACTGACCTGCGTCGGCATAAGTGGTAATGTTGGCTGGTAGATTATCTATGCTAGGCGTAATGGTATCTAAAACCGTAACAAAGGTTCCGGCACTAGCTGTATTTCCCGAATTATCCGTGGCACTGAGAATTACCAAGTTCTGACCTAAATCCGCACAATCAAATACCGTTATATCGGCACTTAAGGTGTTTATCGCACAGTTGTCGGTACTATTATTATTAATGTCTTGTGGAGTAATACTGGCCGCGCCGCTGGCATCGAGGTAAATTGTGAGGTTTTGGGTAACCACATTGGGTGCCATATTATCAACTACGGTTACCGTAGAAGTGGAGGTTTTTACGTTCCCACTATTATCGGTTACGGTAAGGGTTACCAAATTAGGACCAATATCGGCACAGCTAAAGCTAGTTTTACTAAGGCTCATGGTCGAAATTTGACAATTATCGAAAGAGCCATTATCAAACTGCACCGCGTTAAGGGAAGCATTTCCACTGGCATCGAGCGAAAGCGTCATATTGCTAGTAAGCACACTAGGACGAATGGTGTCGATAACCGTAACCGTTACGTTTGCACTCGACATATTACCGCTGGCATCGCTGGCACTTAGGCTCACCATATTTGGACCAAGGTTGCTACAGTTAAAGGTGGTTTTACTGAGGCTTATAGTGCTAATAACACAATTATCCGAACTACCATTATTGATGTCGGCTACCGTAATAGCGGCAGTGCCATTCGAATCGAGGTATAAGCTGATTCCCTGAGCGCTAATTTGAGGCGATACCGTGTCCAATACCGTTACAATAGCCGTGCCTGAAGCGGTATTTCCACTTGCATCGGTAGCGCTTAAGGTAATTAGGTTTTGACCTAAATCGTTACAGCTAAAGCTCGATTGATCTACACTTAAAGTGCTAATCCCGCAATTATCCGAACTACCATTATCCACATCACTAGCCGTTATACTGCCCATTCCGTTGGCATCGAGGTATAAAGTATAGCCATTTGTTAGAACTGTTGCCGGGGTATTATCTACTACCGTAACCACCGCTACTGTACTGCTTTGGTTATTGCTTTGGTCGGTAACGGTAAGCACAACATTGTTTGGACCCAAATCATTACAATCGAAATTGGTTTGACTTAAGCTCATGCTGCTAATGCTGCAGTTGTCGCTAGAACCATTATCGAGCATTGCGGTAGTGATGCTAGCACTGCCACTCGCATCGAGGTTTACCGTGATATTTTGGGCCATTGCCATAGGCTTGTTAGTGTCTAATACCGTAATGGTCGCACTAGCGCTCTGACTATTTCCTGAAGCATCGCTCGCTGTAAGACTTACCGTATTGCTACCTAAATCGGAACAAGAGAAGTTCATCTTATCCAAGGTCATGTTTGTGATGGCACAGTTATCAGATGAGCCATTATCAATCATGGCTGGGCTAATGCTGGCCGCGCCATTGGCATCTAGATAAATGGTTTGACCTTGAGCAATTACGCTAGGGGCAATATTATCTTGCACGGTTACCACCAAATTGGTTGAATTGGTGTTTCCTTCGGTATCTCTTACCGTAAAGCTGATGCTATTTGCACCTAAATCGGCACAACTAAAATCGGTTTGACTAACCCACATACTATCGATGCTGCAATTGTCGGAACTTCCATTATTGGCCTGCATAGCAGTAATGCTTCCCATGCCATTGGCATCTAGGTTAACCGTTAAGTTTTGCGCTTGCGCAGATGGGTTTAGGTTATCCTCTACAATTACCGTGGCAATACCCGTGCTCGAATTGGCATTTTGATCGGTGATGGTAAGTGTAACTTGGTTAGTACCCAAATCTGTACAATCGAAAATAGTTTTGGAAGCCGAGTAGAATAATTGATTGGAACAATTATCTGAACTACCACCGTCGAGTTGAGAAGCAGCAATACTGGCCTGACCAGTTGCTCCCAATTGGATGGTGATGGTCCTTGCGACGATAGTTGGACTGATGGTATCGCGAATATCCACTAAGAAACTAGCGCTACTGCTATTTCCACTGGCATCGCTTACGGTAAGCTCGCGAAGCTGTAGGCCCTTGTCGGCACAAGTAAAGGTATCCTGACTTAAACTTAAAGTTGTGGCACAATTATCAGAGCTTCCCGAATTCACCATGCTCGGATTTAGAATCGCCAGGCCATTAGCATTTAAATAAATGGTGGCATTCTTGCTTTTCGCCACAGGAGTAATAGTATCCAGCACATTAACCGTAAATGAGGCACTATCCTTATTGCCATTTAGGTCTTCTACTATAAGGTAGCGCGTATTCATGCCTAAATGGGCACAAGAGAAAATGGAGTCGTTAAGCGACACTCGACGCAAACCACATAAGTCGTTAGAACCATTGTTTACCATTGCCGCGCTAATTAAGGTGGCGCCGCTGTTGTTTAGGTAAGTCGTTACATTTTGACTTATTACAGTTGGTAAAACGGTATCGATATCGTTAACGACTATGGTATCAAAACCCTGGCAGCCATTACTGTCGGTCATAATAACGGTGTAGGTTCCGGCTGAAATGGTATCGGCTAGAGCAGTGGTATCCCCATTAGACCACAAGAATGTGTAAGGAGGAATTCCGCCTAAAGGAACCGCGAGTAATTCACCGTCATCAAAGCCCGGACAATCCACCGACTTTTGAAGGGTAATGCTTAAATCCAATGGATCGGGCTGAGTAACTGTAAAGGAATCAACATAAGTACAACCGCTTAGATCGCTTACGGTAAGCGTATAAGTGCCAGGCCCCAAAGAATCGATTACAGCAGTGCTATCCCCGTTGCTCCAGGCGTAGGTGTATGGCGGGCGGCCACCGCTAACAAAAGCTTCCAGCTGTCCATCCATGGCTCCAAAACAGCTGACGTTTTGCACTTCTGCAGAGTCGATTAACAGGGAATCGGGAACGGAAAGCGTTAAAACATTACTATAAGCGGTATCTCCGCAAGTGGTATCAATCACTCTCCGACGGAAGTACTTTGTATCAAATTGTTGACCAGGTAACTGGTAGTTAATGCTATCATTATCTCCTGGAGCATCAACCCAAGTGTTTTGATCGGCAGACTCTTGCCACGTAATCATAAAATTACCTGAACCCCCAGTAATGGAATCGTTATTGTTAAAAGGCGGTGCAACGTCGCCCTTACAGATGTGCACGTAAACGGGTGGTGGTGGTACTTGGAAGTAAACGGTGGCTCCAGTATTTGGGTTAAATCCACCACCAGTTAAAGAATATTGAAAAACCGTATCCTTGGTGCTATTGTAGCGCACAGTAAAGGTTCCACCATTCCAACCGTCGCCAAAACTATCTAAAGCATCAAGCTTTAGGGTTTCGTTTGCGGGCACACAAAGCTGATGCTGAGGAATAAAAGATCCATCGTAATCAAGCCCATTGGTTGGATAGGTTCCGGAGGTGGTAGCCGCAATCTGCGCATTGGTAGTACTATCGCTTAAGACCCAATACATCTCGGAAGCAAAGCTTACCGATCGCATAACTATTTCTATAGAAACTTCACCTGGTCCGGGCGTAGTGCACTGCGCCTTAGCCTCATTGCCGAAAAGGAGCAGCAGCGCAAAGAAAGCCCCAAGCGTGGCCGTCCTCCTTAATTTAATAAAATAGTTATTGATCATAATCTCGAGTTTAAGAGTCTGTTGATACTGAGCTTAATTGTAATTCGAAAAATTGAGTGCTGTCTGCGTTATTGGGAACAACCAAAATGGGCATTGCCGCTTCACGCTGAATTAGTTTTAAATCTTTGGCATCCTTTGGACAATACAAGCCACTTTCTAGATATTGCCAATTTCCTTCTGGAGTTCTGATATAAACAAAACCCGATCCCGCATCGTAGCGCGGTGTTTCTGGTTCGCTGATATAGTGATTTCCAATTCCAATTAAATCCTTTAAGCCATCCTGGTTGACATCTATGCTAAGCATGGCATTTATAGGTGATTGTTGCGCGCGGAAAGGCAAGGCTTGGGCTTGAAATCCATTGGCAGAGCTCATAAAGGCTGTAGAGCTAAAAGTCACTGCTTTAAATTGAAGGGCCTCCTCCAACATTTCTTTTCCGTAAATCTCCTCTAAGGAAGCCGAGGCAAAATCTGAATATTGTGGAAACTTATCCTTTAAAAAGGGCATTTGCTGGGAGGAACACTCGCGGCCTCGAACTGGCACCAATTTGTCCTCATACTCCTTGGCTAGTACAATATCGATATTGCGCTCCCCATCAAAGTTGTTGGCAAAAAGGTATAAAGGATGCTCTGGGCTAGGATGAAACTTGTTATTCTCACCAATATTACCGGCAATAATATCTGCCTTGCCGTCGCCATTAAAATCATCAACCAATAGACTATGCCACCAACCTTCTGTATGTTCAAGGCCATAGTCCTTACCCGACTCTTCAAACTTTTCCTCTCCTTGAATATATAGGCTTAGTGGCATCCATTCGCCGGCCAACACTAAGTCGAGTTTTCCATCGCCATTAAAATCAGCCCAAGCGGCATCAGCAATCATTCCCAGTTTAAAGGTGCCGAAATATTCTACGGTACGGTCCTTAAATACACCGTTCTCATTAACCAATAATTTAGAGGCTGGAATGGTGGGATAAGCCGCTGGCGAGGTACGGCCGCCTACAAACAAGTCCAAATCTCCGTCATTATCAAAGTCGGCCGCTTTAACCACCTTAGTGCTACTCGTCCAACTTGGAATTACCCCTGCTTTGCGCACAAAGTCGCCTCCACCTCTATTCTCGTATAAACGGTCGGTAAATACAGCGGCATCATACTGTAACATTTCGGAGCCTCCACCGGAGCAAACATATAAATCTTGATCACCGTCATTATCGTAATCAATAAATAAAGCTCCCATGTCTTCCGAACGATAGTCGTCGGTCCAGGGTTGAACCGGAGCCAATGCGAAGCTGCCGTCGGTATTTTGTAAGTATAAGGCTCCCGCCTGGTGTTTCCCTCCACCTAAATAAAGATCCTCTAGGCCGTCACCATTAGCGTCTCCTACCGCAGCTGATGGTCCTAAACGTCCTTGGGAATGCGGTAATAATATCTCCGCCCTAAATTCATTATAAGGTTCGTCGTAATGCTTATGCGCTATAGGTAAATCCTTTTGCCCATACGGCTTTATTATTCTTTTAGCCGAGCTATTTAAAACACTTGGACCTGAAGCTAGTTTTGTCGCTGATTGGGCATTTAAACTAAGCGTTTGATTAGCCGCAATTTCTACTTGCTGAGACCATGTCCCATCAGACCATTGCACCCATAATTCCTCCACCATAGGTGCATCGGCTAAACCAAAGTAAAGAATAGGCTCCATAGAGGAGAAATAGCCCCGGATGGGCGATAGCTCTTGATATTGCCAAGCTCCATTCGATTTTAAATATACCTTGGCATTGATGTCATTAGGCCCTTTATCGGCCTTATTTAAGTGTAATTTGAGATAATTGTTAACGCTTAAATTTTCGAATACAAAAGCCGTGTCGTCAATGTTATTCATTACCAAATCAAGATCTCCATCTTGATCGAAGTCGGCGTAGGCCACACCATATGTATAGGCAGAGTCGTTCCCAAAAGCTCCAGGCAGTTTATCGAATTTCATTTCCCCGGCCCGATTGCGGTAAAATTCATTCGATAATGGGATACTCGGCATCATGGCAAAGAGCTCCTCCTTTAAGTGATTAGGTACCGAACCGCCATTGGCCTCTTTTGCTTTTTGCATCGCCATCCGGAAATCGTTATCCCGCGGATAGCGGCGAATTCCATTACTAATAAATACATCCTTGTAGCTATCGCCATCAAAATCTTGCATTAGGGCCGTCCAAGACCAATCGCTTTTAGACAGCCCCGTTTGATGCGCCACATTTACGAAATGCCCACTACCATCATTTAACTGCAAACTGTTAAACATGTATTGATGCGGCAGCTTTAGATTTTCGGTGAGGTAGTAGAACAGTTGGGTGTTCATACTTGCCATTAACGTTTTACTGCGGTAATGATCGTCAATCGCCATATCGACTACCAGAATTTCGGGAGTCAAATCATTATTAAGGTCGGCAACATCAACCCCCATCCCGAAATAGGTAATTTGTCGGGTCCGCGCTTTTTGCTCATCTACAAAAGTGCCGTCGCCTTGATTGATGTACATGAAGTCGGGCACCGAATAATCGTTCGCCACATAAATATCTACCAAGCCATCGCCATTGATATCTGTGGTCGAAAGACCCAGTCCATAACCATAGGCAAGTACGCCGGCCTCGATGGTTACATCTGTAAAGCCTTGCTTGCCATCATTACGGTATAAATGATTGGTGGCCGGCAACATATTAGCCGTATCCTTCATCAATTCTACCACTTCCGGAATGCGTACGCCCCAATAGGTGGTATGGTTCATCACAAAAAGGTCTAAATCACCATCTTGGTCGTAATCGAAAAAGGAAGCATGGGTAGACCAATTAGAATCGTCGATGCCATATTCTGCTGCCGCTTCCCTAAATTTAAAATCGCCTAGATTAATAAACAGTCGGTTTCGACGGTCTTCTTCATTAATACTTGGTCCGCCGCAAGCAAGGTAAACATCCAAAAGGCCATCTTGGTTAACATCAGCCATGCATACCCCATTAGTCCAGCGGTCGGCCGCTTTAATCATAGGATCTTCGATAGCTTCGAACTTCCAATTACCTAAATTTTTATAGAGCGCATTAGCGGTGGTATTGGCGCCAAAGTAGACATCTGGTAAACCATCATTATTAAGGTCGCCAGCTGCTACCCCACTGCCGTTATAGTAGTTTTCGAAGGTGAGTACATTCTCGTGGGAGAAGATATTCTCTTCTAATTTATTATAGAAGGCCAAGCCGGTAGTACTACTTTTTTTCGCTTGGAAAAGGGCCTGCTCCGTAATAGCATCCTTCTGATCTGCCACAGGGCCCTCATTCGAGCACGCCGAAGCTAAAACCAGCAGACCAAAAAGTCTTAGTGCTGAAATACCATATTTCAAACCTGAAACCATAGGAGCAAATACTATTGGCTTAGTTTCCGATGGTGCCACCGTTCAATTGGGCACGATCGCTTCCAACAGTGACATCCATGCTATTAATGGCCGTACAACCATTGGCATCAGTAATGGTAACTGTGTAAGTATCTGCTTCCAAAGCATCCGGGTCACTCAGTACGGCAGAAGTGTTTTGCCCAGTGAAAGTATAACTTACTGAACCGGTGCCTCCGCTGTGATATACCGTTACACTTCCATCACTTCCGCCAAAACAAGAGACATTGTTATTGAGCACGATAGAATCGATGACCAAAGTATCGGGTTGCATAATGGTAATGGTATCGCTCGCCACACAACCGGTAGAGGTATCGGTAACGCGGCCCCAATAGGTTCCTGCAAGCAAACTATCTACTGTTTGGGTCGTTTCGCCATTACTCCACAAGAAAACATGATTTACCGTAGCCGTGAAACCTCCCAAAGAAACCGTTGCGAGTGAATCATTATAGCATTCTATTGCTTGGTCTAAACTAATACTTGCCGTAAAAGGATTTGTGGAGGCAATTTCCACTGTAATAGAATCGGCACATCCCGTTTGATCGGTAACCGTAACAGAATAAATTCCTGGCGCTAATCCTGTACGGTTTGCACCATTGCCACCATCACTCCAATTATAGGTATAGGGGGCTGCTCCCCCACTTACATGAACTTGGATTGCGCCATCGTCTACTCCAGAGCAAACGGCCGAATCGACTGTGGCCGAATCAATTAACAAAGAGTCGGGCACGTGTAGTGGTATGATATTAATAATCGTATCGTTAGCCGGACCATCGATCGCTGTCCTGCGGTAGTAGGAAGTATCCGTGCGAGAACCTACCGGCTGATAAACATAATCATCTCCTCCCCAATTCGGTGCTGGAACCCAGGTTACTTGATCAAAAGACTCTTCCCAGGTATATACATATTGACCGGTATCCGCCGCAATAGTGTCACTAATTACAATGGCCGGAGACGTATCGCCTTGGCAGATGTTTATTTCAACTGGAATTGGTGGAACCTGGAAATATACTGTTGCACCGGTATTGGGATTAAATCCACTACCTGTTAGGGAATACTGAAAAACAGTGTCTTTGGTACTGTTGTACCGCGCGGTAAAGGTTCCCCCATTCCAACCATCACCGAAACTGTCGAGGGCGTCAAGCTTTAAAGTTGTATTTGTAGGCACACACAACTGATGCTGTGGAATATATGTTCCATCATAATCGACTCCATTAGTTGGATATATTCCTGCGGTGGTCGCCGCGAACTGATTATTGGACGCGCTATCGCTAAGGACCCAGTAAATTTCAGTAGCAAAACTTGGTGAACGCATAACTATTTCGAGAGCCACCTCACCAGGTCCAGGTGTAGTGCATTGCGCGTTTAAATTATGCGAATTTAATACTAGAAGGGAGAAAGCTAAAACAGCGCAAAGCTGCTTAAGGAAAGAAAGCGGGGATAGTCTTTCGCTCATAGCGGGGGTGTTTAGTTGGTTCTTAAATACACCTTCCGCTCGGAAAGTAGCGTTGCGGGTTAAGGTGTTTTAATGGATAGCAAAATAATAAATCAAAGCCTTTACTTACAAGGCAATTCTAAGTTAGTTTTCAATAGATTCAAAAACACCACTGATTACCAGATTTATACGACCTAATAATTTGTGAACTTAACCTTCAGTTTAAATTCCTCTAATAATGAAAAGCTTAGTTACAGCATTTGGCCTTAAATTATCTAGCTTAACTAATCATTACGCATCTTTGGCATTCCAAAATTTTATGGCTTGAATCGAATACTAATCTTTTGCCTTATTGTCCTGCTACAAGGTCTTAGTAGTTGTCAAGAGAACACGAATACCCTAGCCCAGTCGAACAGTCCCTACTTATTACAGCATGCTCAAAACCCGGTGCATTGGCAAGAATGGAGTTCCGCCGTAATTGAAAAAGCGAAGCAGGAACAAAAACTTTTAATTCTTAGTATCGGCTATACCGCTTGTCACTGGTGCCACGTAATGGAGGAAAATTGCTTTAGCGATGAAGAGGTGGCTGACTATATGAACGAACATTATATCTCGATAAAGGTAGACCGTGAAGAAAGACCGGATCTTGATGCTATCTACCAACGATCGGCTAGCTTGGCTTCAGGCATTAGTGGCTGGCCACTAAACGTAATCTGCATGCCTGATGGCAGGGCTTTTTATGCCGCCACCTATTTAGATAAAAAGCAGTGGCTCGAACTTTTGCAAAAATGCCAATCCTACTATAAGGAAGACCCAAAGAAAATGTGGGAAACGGCCGAAAAAATTGCTGAAGGGGTTCAACAAAGTCAGCTTATAGCTAAGCCGAATGGAAGTATTAGCTACACAAAAGACAGCCTAAACGAAACCTTAGAAAAGTGGCAATCGGCTTGGGATTATAAGGATGGTGGGTTTAAGCCGGCCCCCAAGTTTCCAGCTGCTTTAAGTTTAGAAACCTTGTTAGACTATGCCCTTTTGGCCCAAGATAGCGCTAGCTTGCAATTTGTAGAAAACACCTTGCAAGCGATGGCTGCGGGAGGTTTGTACGATCATATTGGCGGTGGCTTTTCACGCTACAGCACCGATGAGCAGTGGACAGTACCTCACTTTGAAAAAATGCTTTATGACAATGCCCTATTGGCACGTTTGTATGCCAAAACGGGACGCTATTTGAAAGACAGCAGCTACACTCGTGTGGCGATGCAAACCATCGGCTTCTGTGAACGGTTTTGGCAAGATCCCGCTGGCGGTTTTTACTCCAGTACCGATGCCGATCTTGAAGGCGAAGAAGGGCTTTATTATACTTGGGGTCTTGAGGAACTACGGGCTGTTATTCCCGAAGCAGATTGGGACCTTTTTAAGAGTTATTATCAAATAAATGGTAAAGCCCTTTGGAAAAAGGATGTTTTCATTTTACAAAGAGATCCTTTTAATTCGGATGATCTAATCCTTGAGCATGGATATTCTGCCGAAGAATTAGAGCAAAAAGTTAAAAATTGGAAATCCCTCTTACTCCAAGCAAGGTCCAATCGCCCCCAACCTATTATTGATGATAAACAATTATGCGATTGGAATGCTTTGATGATAAAAGCTTACGCTGAGCTTTATCGAAACAGCTTAAACCCTATTTACCTCGAAAAAGCGGAGGCTTTAGGTCAATGGTTAAATACAGCCTTAAGCGATAAGGAGGGTAAATTGCATCATTCTATTAGGAATTCGATTAAAGGAAGTTTAGGATTTGCTCGGGATTATGCCTATGCCATAAGTGCATTTATTGACCTGGCCGTTCTTACTAATGATTTTAGTTACCTAGATCAAGCACTCCGATGGCAGGAAATATTAGATGAGGAGTTTAAAATCGATGATAGTCCTTATTACTATAACAACAGCCAGTTGAGCGGCCAAGAAATCATCGCCGGTATCGAAACTACAGAATCTATCCTTCCCTCTGCAAATGCTACAATAGCTCAAAACTTATTGCGCCTTTCCTTGCTAAATGAAGATTTACCAAAGCGAGAGCAAGCACAGGCCATGATTACGGGTATGCAAAATCGATTTAGTCAGTATCCAGCAGAACATAGTTTATGGCTTCGCCTAGCGCTCCGAGAGGTTTTCCCTTATTATGAAATTGCTATAGTGGGAACTGAAGCTAAGCAGCTGGTCGACTCCTTATTCCAAGAACCATTACCCCATGCCTTTTTAGCGTGGTCTCAAGAAACAAAGCTTCCCATTTTTCAAAATCGGCTACAGGAGAATGAAACCTGGATTTATGTTTGCCAGTTTGGAAATTGTAAAATGCCCGTGCAAAAAGTAGAAGAAGCCCTAAAGCAAATGCAACCTTAGGGTTCTCCAATCTAAAACTTATAGCTCCGCTTCAAAAGTTGAACTCGCGGATGGCACATGTCTTTTGTAAAACCACCAAGCATTGCGGGCAACTTTGCGTCCCAATTCCAATCCTTCAATATTATCGGCTTGGATATGGTAGCCTCCATAAACCCTTGAAATTCCTGCTTGCTCAGCGGCATCCGTAAAGGTGGGGAAACTTAAAACCACGGTATCTCCCAATCGATCTAATTCTGTTAATGAGCCCGCCACCCATTCCACCTCAGACCCAAAAGTATCACTACCGGTCCAAATCTTTAAAGCCTCTGCGCAAGCTCCACTAACAGTGCTGTGACCAGAGGTATAGCTTGGGAAAGGCGGACATAAAAAGGTCGCAGGTGAATAAGGACGCCATAGATTACCATCCATTTCCATCATGCCTTTACCTTCGCCACCCCAAGCCGTGATGGTTTTACCTCCGTAATATTCATGCACCAAGGCAAAAGGGCGAGCATAGTCGTAAAACATTTTAGAATCCCAGGAAGCGATAAAAGCATCCATCGCTACCACCTGATTGAGGAAGTACATCTTAACATCTTCATCTAAAGTATGCTTATCCCGCACTGAAACGTCTTGTGCGAAATTTAACCAATGCCCAGCTTGTTGAACGGATTGAGGTCCATCTCTCATAAACTCTACTAGAGCCTTTTGAGGGTCAGTAAGATTGGCTTGCATTTCAACAACCTCAGCAACTTCCTTCTTTAAGCGGTCGGAACCCACCAATGGAGGTGGACCCGGACGAAATTGATCGCCTGATTTCATGCTAACGGGCTTTACCTGATCCCAAAAAGGGGTAAGACAAGCGGGAGCATATTGCCCTCCATCACCATCGCTAAAGTATTTTGGCTGCCAACGGTTAATATCGACATTCGTATCTACAGGGTTTACCGGACTGTAATTGGTGTAGTCGTAATAGGGTGTATTAATCGAATCACTTTCCTCCCCATACTGATTGGCACCATCTCCTTTTCGGGCCTTAATTACAGCTTGCGCGGCAAGATTGCCTATTCCCTCTGGAGTATTTGGGTCCAAACTCTTGTTATTGGGATCTAAACCCAGTTCCTTCATAAAATTGGCAAAGAGAACCGAATCGCTGTAATAATATTCGCACATAGCACCAAATGCCGCATAGCTAATAGCGATTTCTTTGTTTCGTAAGCTACGTTCGGCTATTGGGCGGCGGTCAACATCCAAATAAACAGGAACTGCAGATGAATCGTAACGCGACCAAGCATCAAAAACGGAAATAAAGATTAATCCTAAATAACGAGAGGTAATTGTGGGACGAGGCTTAAAACGCTCCGTATCTAAAGCGGTCGCTTCTAATGCCATTTTCCCCCATTGGTAGGCTACATTTTCGGCACCGCGTGGTTCTTTACTTTGGGGAGTATCTTGAGAAAGGCAGCTCGTTAAGAATGCAAAGGCTAAAAATAAGCTAAGTTTTTTCATGGTAGGTTTAGGGATTGGTGTGGCAAAATTATCATTTAGATTCTAACCACCTTATACTCCATAATTAAAATTGCCACAGCACTTTCGGCTTCTTCCTGTCACCCCCTATTCGATCTATTTTCAGCAAGAGAGGGCGTAAGCCCCTCCCATCAAACCGCATTTCCGAGCAAAAGGCCAAAATGGAATCAGCCCGAATAAGCACCCAATGGGGATTAAAAAATCCTTCGGCTTGATAAACCACTGCCTGTGTCGATTGATGCTGAGCTATTATCTGTTGCTTCCCCCAATAAGCAAAAACCAAGGTATCATCTCGGTAATCAGCATCAAAAATGGTGTTTCTTCCTAAGGGCGATTTTTCTTGTGGCCAGGTAGGATCAATGAGGTTCGACCAATGGCGCAGTTCTTCCCCTTTGGGATTCACCAGACTAAAAGCGTTCTCCATGCTTAGCAAGTAATTCCCCCCTTTAACGGACCTAATTCCTTTTACAGCTTCCTTTGTCCAGGCCAGAGGTTCTACGCTTAATGTCGACTTCAATCGATAGAGCTTTGGATAAGCTACCACGACTAAAGATTGTTCACTCTCGACTACGAAACTACCATCACTCAATCTTAATTCTAATTGAAACCAAGGCCAAATAATATGTAAGCTGTCTTTAGCGTTGTACTTCCAAAGCCGGTATTCAAACTTATCTTGCTGAGCTCTGTAGGCGCGTTCCATAAGGTAGAGTGCCTCTTTAGTTTTGGATAGGAAGAAATCACTCGCCACTTCTTTTGATTGGAGAAACACAGCAACTTCCGCCTCATCCTCCCAAACCATCACCGCGCTATGGTGATCTGCATCTGTTGAGTCTAACACATAAGGCCAGAATACTCGATTCTCAAATTCAAGCATATTGCCGCTGGGGTGAGCCTGGCAAAAACCCAACGCTAAAAAGAATACTATTAAAAGACTTTTAGGCATTGTTTAAAAATTTGAGCCCTGCCAAGTCATATCGTCTGGCATAATAAATAGTCCCTCAAATTGAAATTGCTGCTTTTCCGATACTATAAATCGAAACGTAATTCGTGCTTCCTCCCCTGTAAGCCAAAGTTCGATTCCCTTAGGCTCTTCCTCAAGGCTCCAGCGATAACCTCTTACTACCATCTCGGGAAAGCGGTGTTTTAAATCGGCCATAGCCTTCCAGGTAGGATCTTCCTTAATTAGGGCCTCATCTTCGGCAAACCGACTTAAGCAGGAATAAATTAGCTCTGAATCCTCCTCCAGGATAATTTCAGAAAATTGCTTTAGAAAGGCCTCCATGGGAATAGAGTCGTTTAAATCAGACAAGGCTTGTAAGGTGACCTTTCGCTTGGGTCTTTTATTCGATATATGGGCCAATTGATTAAAGTCGACCATAAAATGATTTACAAGCTCTAAATCCCTTATTCCAATTGAATTTAAGAAGATAAATACTTGCTCCGATTCAAAATCTTGGAAGTACAAATGGCTCACACTTGGTAAGGAGCCATAAACCGTAATTTGCCCTTGCCCCTTAGTTAATACCTCAAGACTAGTCTCGCTTAAAAAACCATTGGCTAAGTTTTTGGCAAAAGCTTTCATGTCCTTCATCGAAGCATATAATCCCCCAGAGGCATACCGGTTTAAATAACCAGACGGCATCTCTTTCCACCGATTATCATAGTGATAATGCGCATTCATTTTTACTTGATCATCTCCCAACCAACCACTGTTTTCCATTCCCATTGGATCTAAAACTAATTCATTGAGTGCATCATGCAAGTTCTTTCCAGTAAGATTTTCTATCACTGCGCCTAGGTACCAATAAGCTAAATTGGAATATGATTCCTTGGTGCCCGGTTCAAACAACAGATCTAAACCGAAATCCTGCTCCATGAAACTTTGCGCCTTAAAGTTTTCATCAAATTCCGGATGCTCCGTTCCCTTAAAATTTAATTCGCGTGGCAGTCCTGATTTCATTTGCAGCAGGTCTATAATTTTTAAGGCGCTTGCATATTTTGCTCTACATTTAGGTAGATAGGTTAAAAGCTTGGACTCTAATTTGATTTTTCCATTTTTGGCTAACTTCAAAATGCCAACTTCCACAATAAGTTTTGATAGAGAAGCCAAAGGCACTGCATAATCAGAGTTAAAACCTTCTAGGGAACCAAGCTGGTGCTCAACCGGAATAAATATGCTATCCTTTAAACCCTCCTGATAAAAAACACCCCCATGAAACTGACCTTTATAGGGCTTGCTTTCAATAAGGTGAAGCAGTTCTTCGCTCCGTTCTGTTTTACAGGCACAAAGGATTAGAGATGCTAAAAATAAGAGAAGTAAACGCATAAAGAGCTCTACATTATTATTGACAAGATAAGACTCCTATTCAGGTATTTCTCATCTCTAGAAAATGGGATGCCTCTTTATAAAGCTTGCGCAGCAATCAATTGTCCAAATTAGCCTTGCTAAATTTTAAGCAAGGATTACTAAGCTCTCCGCTTCATAACTTTAAAACAACCTAAGCCCAGTTCAAATTGGAAGAAAGGTGTAAACTATCCTGAATGTCTGTTAGATGTTAGGAGCTACAACAAATAGGTACATCAGCCTGTTAAGGGGAAAAGTTTTGCATGAAGCGTATTGTAGTGTGGTTTAGAAATGATTTACGCTTAAGTGATCATCCTGCTCTAAGCGCCGCTTTAAAGGATGCCGATGAAATTATTCCCTTCTATTGCTTCGATGAGCGATGGTATGTATCCTCCGAAAGTGGTTTTGCTAAAACCGGACCTTTCAGAGCGCAGTTTATTAGGGAGTCGGTAGCAGATTTACAAGCCAGCCTAGCTAAATTGGATGCGCCTTTACAGATTTACCAAGGTTCTACGGTGCAAGCTTTGAAGGGCTTAAAACAAGCCTTTGCCTTCGATGAAATTTACTGCGCCGAAGAGTGCAGCTTTGAAGAGTTGGAATTAGAAAGCGCAATTGAGCAAGCCGGCTTTCGCCTGAAGCGATTCTGGCAATATACCTTGTACAGGAAAGAAGATTTACCCTTCGCAATAGCGCAATTACCAGATGTGTTTACATCCTTTCGAAAGAAAATGGAGAAACTTTCCAAAGTAGAGGCTCCTCTACCTGCTCCAAATCGGATCTCTACCCCGAAAGAACTAAAACCGACTATTCTTCCCAGTCTCCAAGATTTGGGCCTAGAAGCGCCTGAAGGCGATTCCCGTGCGGTGCTTTCATTTAAAGGGGGAAGCAAAGCGGCATGGCAGCGATTAAAAGCTTACTTCTGGGAGGGCGATCATCTCAAAGCGTATAAGCAAACCCGCAATGGTTTGGTGGGAGCCGACTATAGCTCCAAATTTTCCCCCTGGCTGGCCAGTGGCTCTATTTCGCCGAGGGAGATTTATGCCGAAATAAAGCGCTACGAAAAGGAGCGGCATAAAAACTCCTCTACCTATTGGCTATACTTCGAATTGGTATGGCGCGATTTTTTTCGCTTTACCGCCCTTAAGGAAGGGAATCACTTCTTCCGCATCCAACGAAAGCCAAAATACCCTAAGCTTCCTAAGCTAGAAGCCTGGCGCTTGGGAGAAACCGGTCAGGACTTTGTTGATGCCAATATGAAAGAATTATTGCACACCGGTTTTATGAGTAATCGCGGGCGGCAAAATGTAGCTTCCTTCCTCGTACATGACCTTAAGCTCCCCTGGTTCTTGGGCGCCCAGTGGTTCGAGTCGCAATTGATTGATTACGATGTATGCAGCAATTATGGAAACTGGACCTATGTGGCGGGAATTGGTCATGATCCCAGGCCCGATCGCTACTTTAATGTGGCTGGACAAGCCGACCGCTATGATGCCGACCAAAGCTTTCGAAAGTTATGGTTATCGGAGATAGATTAATCCTAACAAATCTTTAGGCTTTTGATGGAACCGAAAGGCCTACTAAGACGTTATACACCTCAGAAAATTGACAAATGACACAAGAAACCGATTCTAAAAACCTTAAACAGGAAATCATTGAAAAGTACCAGGAGTTTCTGCTCTTGGAAGGAAAAAGTCCGGCCAGTGTGTATGCTTTTTGCAAAGACCTCGAAATTTCCGAAGCGGAGTTCTACCAGCATTTTAGTGATTTCGATCAAATCGCTGCCCACTTTTGGTTAAGCATCTTAGAAGCTACCCAAGAGCGCCTACAAAGCAGTCCGGAGTGGGAAAGTTTTAGCGCCCGCGAAAAACTCCTGAGCTTTTACTACGGCTTTTTCGAGTCCTTAAAAGGACATCGTTCCTATGCCTTACTCATCTTAAAGTCGGTAAATATGGCCAGTCCGCGTGGAGCGGAGGAACTAAAAGAATTGAAATCGGGCTATAAAGACATGGTGAAGGAGCTGGTTGCCGAAGGACAACAGAACAACGAAATTGCCAGTCGCTCCAAACTAAACGACATTTACGATGACCTCTTTTGGATGCAATTTCTCTTCTTGCTCGACTATTGGCGGAAAGACCGTTCCGCAGGCTTTGAGCGCAGCGATGAAGCCATTGAAAAGTCGGTAAATCTTTCTTTCGACTTAATCGAGAAGAATGCTCTCGACTCCGCTTTTGATTTTGGAAAATTCATGTTTCAGAATCGATGAAAGAACAAGATAAAATCTACAGCAGTAGAGCCCAACGAACCGGCAAGTTCTTAAAGACGGGCGCCAAGGTTGGTGCCAACTACTTAAAGCATTACAGTAAAAAGCTGGTAACGGGCGAAAGCAATGATGCCGAATTACAAGAAGCCAATGCCAATGATGTATATGATGCCCTGAGTAACCTTAAAGGTTCGGCTCTTAAAGTGGCGCAGATGCTCAGTATGGATCAGGGATTATTGCCTCAGGCCTACACCCAAAAATTTGCCCAAGCGCAATACTCGGCCCCACCTCTCTCCTATCCCCTAGTCGTTAAAACCTTTCAGCAGTACTTTTCGAAAAATCCTTTAGAGATTTTCGAAGATTTCTCCCGACAAAGTGTGGCTGCAGCCAGTATCGGGCAGGTGCATCGCGCCAAGAAAGGGGATTTAGACTTAGCCGTAAAAGTGCAATACCCTGGTGTAGCCAACAGCATTTCTTCCGACCTTAAAATGGTGCGACCCGTGGTTGGTGCCATGTTTAATATTAGTCAGGCCGAAATAAACCACTACCTCGCCGAGGTAGAAGGTCGCTTAATGGAAGAAACCGATTACCACCTAGAACTAGAACGGGGCCTCCGCATTTGTAAGGAGTGTGCCCATATCGAAGGTCTAAAATTTCCACAGTACTATCCCGAATATTCGGCCGAGCGGGTACTTACCATGGACTGGATGTCGGGCTTGCATCTGGATAAATTTTTAGAGACCAATCCCGATCAGGAAACCCGCAACAGAATAGGACAGGTTATTTGGGATTTTTACGATTACCAAATTCATCACTTAAAAGAAGTGCATGCCGATCCGCACCCGGGCAATTTCCTTTTTGAGGCCGATGGCAGTGTGGGCGTAATCGATTTTGGTTGTATTAAAGTACTGCCCCCGAAATTTTACGAGCGTTACTTCCAAATTATGCGACCGGCCATTGAGCAGGATAAAGAAGAATTCCTTTCCCTGCTTTATGATTTGGAGTTCCTTTTAAAATCGGATAGTCAGGAGGAAGTGGAGCATTTCCAAGCGGTATATGCCGATGTATTAGGACTTTTAGGACGTCCCTTCTTTGAAGAAGAGTTTGATTTTGCCGATAAAAGCTACTTCGAAGAAATTTACGGCTTAGCCGATGTGTACCAAAATGATAAGATGATTCGCAAGGCCAAGGCGGGCCGCGGACCCAAGGATGCGATATACTTAAACCGCACCTATTTTGGACTCTACAATATGCTGCATCTGTTAAAGGCGAAAATTAAGACTCGATCTGCCGTAGATCAGTTATTTTTGGCCTAAACTTAGAGGATGAGAAAACTACTTTTTAGCTTAGGTTTAGTAATCAGCAGCTTAGCCTTAAACGCCCAAATCAGTAAACACGCCATCGGATTAAGAGTTGGTGGGGGCTTGGGTTACGGCAATGAAATCACTTATCAGTTCCGGGTATCCGAAGTGAATCGCTTTCAGTTTGACCTGGGTACACGCGATAATAGTGGTATCAATGCCTTTAGCTTAACTGGAACCTACCAATGGGTGGCCGATTTACCGGAGTTTGGCGAAAACTTCCGCTGGTATTATGGTGGCGGTGCTGGATTCGGTTTCTTAGACCGCAACAATATTCTGATTACCGATAATAACTACAATATTGTAAATGTAGTGGGCATTGTGGGAGTGGAATATGACTTTAAAACGACGGCAGATTTACCCCTTTTAGTTTCGGCTGATATTAATCCCGCTTTCAATTTATTTAATAATAATATTGATAATCTCGACCTCAACTTGGCTTTAAGCCTGAGGTGGCAATTCGACTAAGGTGAATTATTGTTCGCATTGTGGCAGTAAAGCGTTAAAAACTGAAATCCCTGCGGATGATCATCGCTTGCGATTGGTATGCAAAAACTGCCAAACCATACATTACATCAATCCAAAGATTGTGGTAGGCTGCTTGGTGCTTAATGCGGAAGGCAAAGTTTTACTGGCACGTCGAGGTATTGAGCCCCGCAAGGGCTATTGGAATTTACCGGCGGGCTTTATGGAAATTGAAGAAGGAGTAGAAGAAGGAGCCCTTCGAGAGGTCTTAGAGGAGACCGGCGCCCAAGTGAAAATCGAAAAACTCCATACCATTTACAATCTGCTGAAAGCCCAGCAAGTTTACCTTTTCTTTCGGGCCAAGATGCTCAACAATCACGTGGAGCTAACGCCAGAGAGCACGGAAATTGATTTCTTCTCTGCCGAGGACATCCCTTGGGATGAAATGGCCTTTTCCAGTAATACCCATGCTTTGCAACATTGGATTAATATCTTGAATGGTGCCCCAGATGAACTCAATATTGGCACTTTAAAGCTTTCTTAATGTCTGACTTAAGTCTAGTACACAACTATCAAGCGGCCACTAAAAATCCCGAATCAGCGCCAATCCTAGTTATGATTCACGGTTATGGTAGTCACGAAAACGATTTATACGGTTTAAAGGATTATTTCGGAACGGAGGTGCACTATGTTAGTCTACGCGCCCCAATGACTTTAGGCTTCGGCGGTTTCGCCTGGTACCCCATTCATTTTGATGCCGTGGGCGCTAAAACCTCCGATACTGCAATGGCGGCACAAAGCCGAGATCAAATATTAAAATTCATTGAGGCCTTTCGCGAAGAAAAAGAGCTCCCTGAGAATCCTTGTTGGTTAATGGGTTTTAGTCAAGGCGCCATTCTAAGTTACGGACTTGCCCTTAGCTACCCCCAAAAGTTTTCGCGGGTTATGGCCTTAAGTGGCTATGTCCTCAAGGAAATTGTTCCCGAAAACTATCGTCCCGAGGATCTTAAGCACCTCGACTTCTTTGTTTCGCATGGTAATCAGGATGATGTTATTCCCGTGCAAGCGGCCCGAATGACCACCGATTTCTTGGAAAAGCTACAAGTGAAACATCGCTATCAGGAATACCCGGCGGGCCACGGGATAAATCAAGATAATTTACGGGATTTATTGGAGTGGTTTAGGGGGGGAGCTTAGAGCCTAGACCAGTCGCGATGCTCCTTGTTAGAGCTTAGATCGGTCGCGGTGCTCCCTGTGAGACTATTAATCTTTTTGGTACTATTATTTTTCTTCCAAAGGATAAACTATTGCTTTGGAGGACAGTCCCCTTCGTGCGACGAAGGGGTGGTTTGGACTTCAGTCCAAAGCGGGGTAGTTTAAATATGCCAGATTCGATTAATCACCTTATCGTTCGAATTTGGTAACCTGATAATTGACTGTTAAACTATTTGTTTCGTTCTTTTTGGCTTGATTCCAAAAAGAACCAACCGTGCCCGCCGCCGCTTATGCTATGGCAAATACTACCCGCCGCCGCTTATGCTATGGCAAATACAACCCGCCATAATTGGCTGTGGCGGGCGAGGAAATCAAGGCTTGAAAGATTTGCCTTAAGCATTTACTTTAGTGGCTTACGTCGCGCTGACCGAATATTCAAAAGTTCTATTTGCTTTTTTCGCGGACGATAGCGATAGGTCAATATATTATGGCTGTCCATCGGACCCCGATAAACATTTCTCTGCTTAGTTGATTTTTGAAGGATTTCAGGCTGCTGGGCTAAAAGATCAAAGAATTCAAATGAGTTTCGAATAAAGCTATGGACTTCACGTTCGGACCAATTTTCCTCTAGGTATAAAATGATGCGTTCAAATCCCTTTTCCGCTGTTGGAGTCCAAACTATTTTCAGAGCCACTTCTCGTACTTCTTACGGATCTCCAAATGAGACTTTAAATTCCCTTGCTCTGCTTGATTTAGTCCTTCCTCAATTTCTACCCGCTCCTGCTCCGAAATCTCGTCCCACCAATCAGAGCCTTCATTTCGTAAAGCTCTGATTTTAGCTATCATGCCTTCATCGCTTAATTGCGCAAGCCATTGAATTAACTTTAATTTTTCAGCTTGAATGTCCATAAAACAAATTTAATCAGCTTTTTGAAATGATACCAGCCATTGGTGATTTACACTCTTTTCGGTACAGTGTTCCTGGTGGCAACTACCCTGTTTTACAGCCCAAAAACCCTTGAAGGGACGTCTCCTTCACCGGACATCGTACTCAAAAAAAAGGCCCTCTGCGAAACTCTTTAATCTCTGGGTTCTTGCCTGCCAAAGTCTTGTACGGCTAGCAAGGCTTGCCTGCCGAAGGCTTGACCGACGGCTTGGCATCGCCTGCCAAAGTTCTGTACGGCGAGCAAGGCTCTGCGTTGAAGCAATCGCACAAAACCCAATCCACCATTCCACCAATCTACCAATCCACCACTCTACCATTCTACCACTCTACCAATCCACCCCCATTTGCAATTTCTGCTTCTCCAATCCCCTTTCGTAGTAAAAATCAATTTTATTTCCTTCCCCGAAAGGCAGATTCCAAAACTCGAATTCTTGTGGCTTTGCTTCCTTTGTACCAACAAAAAAGCCACAGGAACTTAATCCCGATTCCCCCCCTTTCTTTTATCCTGTGGCTTTTTTCTTTTTTCGACAAGCATTTGAACAATACTTTACCGAATCCCAGTTGCGCTCCCATTTTTTGCGCCAGGTAAAAGGCCGTTGGCATACCGGACAGATCTTTTCCGGTAATTCACTTTTCTTCATATTCCTTCAACATTATTGCCGCTTATAAGTTTATGGGATATGAGCGCCACCCTGCATCTTATAATGGGCGATTGCCTATTTCCAAATCACGACCAATTACTGCAAGCCCCAGGTCAACAGCAAATCTTAATGATTGAGGATTATGGCCTTTGCACCCACTACCGCTACCATAAGCACAAGCTGGTTTTCTTTTTGACGTCGATGCGGGAGCATGCGAAAAGGCTAGAACAAAATCATGAGCTAAGCTATTACCCGCTCGAAGACCAAGGGGAAAATTTGGATACCCGAAGCTTTGAAGAAAAACTCGACCACCACCTGTCAAAGCAGCCTAAAATCAACACCTTACGATGCTATGAGGTGGATGACCTTTTCTTCGAAAAACGCTTAAAAGCTTGGGCGCATCAGCATGAAATTCAGGTGGAATGGGTCCCTTCCCCAAAGTTTCTTTTCAATCTTCAAAACTTTAAAGACTACCTCGACTCCAGTCGCAAACCTTTTCTTAAAACCTATTATGAAAAGCAACGTAAGGCCTTAAAAATCTTGGTTGATGATAAATTAGAACCCACCGGTGGGCAATGGTCCTACGACCAGGATAACCGTAAGAAGCTTCCTACTAAAATTAGTCTACCCCATTCGCTTGCTTTCCATGAATCGCCTAAGCTCAAAGAGGTAAAGGCGATGGTAAATCGGCACTTTAGCGAACACCCGGGCAACACCAAGGAATTTAGATGGGCCACTACGCCCGAGCAAGTAAAAGCGGTTGTAGAGCAATTTATTCACGAGAAGCTAGAGCTCTTCGGACCTTATGAAGATGCTTTCGAAGCAGAATATAAATTCCTCTTCCACTCCACTTTAAGTCCCTATTTGAATATCGGACTGATTACCCCCGAGGAGGTCTTAGACCAAGTCTTAAAGCATTATCAAAAACATGATAGTCACCTTCCATCGGTGGAGGGTTTTGTTCGTCAAGTGATGGGTTGGCGGGAGTTTATACGTGGGATGTACCGCAATTTTGACTTCGATAAAAATCACTTCGACCTGCAAGCAAAGTTGAGTAATCACTGGTATGAAGGGAATACCGGCATTCCTCCTCTAGACGATTGCATTCGCAAGGTTAATGAGGAGGCTTACAATCATCATATCGAACGCCTCATGGTCATTGGCAACTTAATGTTGCTCTGTGAGATTCACCCCCAAGAAGTTTACCGCTGGTTTATGGAGATGTACATCGACAGTGCCGACTGGGTTATGGCCCCCAATGTTTTTGGGATGAGTCAGTTTGCGGATGGCGGTAGTTTTGCCACTAAGCCTTATATCGCTGGCAGCAATTACCTGCGCAAGATGAGTCATTATCCCAAAGGCGATTGGTGTGATGTTGTAGATGGCCTATATTGGCGCTTTATCGACCGGCATCGTGAGACCTTTGCCAAAAATCACCGTATGGGTATGATGCTGGGCACTTTAAAGAAAATGAATTCGGAACGAAAAGCGCATATTTTTAATGCGGCCGAAAACTTCCTAAAGAAAATAAAAGCACTTGACTAAAACCTACGATATAGCCTTAATTGGCGGGGGCGCTTCTAGCCTTAGCTTACTGTATGCCATGCATTTACAGGGAATCCTTGATCAATACCACATCGCCCTTATTGAGCCAGAAGCCAAGGATAGCAATGATCGAACTTGGTGCTTTTGGACCGATCAAATGGATCCGGCTTGGCAAATGTTTAGCTCCTGCGTAAGTCATCGCTGGGTGCAAGTAGAAGGCGCTACCACGGAACCTGAAGCGATGAGTCCTTATCAATATGTGCAAATTCGCAGTAAGGATTTTTATGCTTTTGTTGAAGAAGCCCTTGCCCCATATCCCAATATTAAACGCATTAAGGATTCGGTGCATAAACTGCGCTACGACCAGTTCTACCGAATTGGCCTTAGTTCTGGTGCAGAGGTTTTAGCCCAGGATGTTTTTGATAGCCGACCCCCCAAAATTGTGGATCGCGATCTTATTTGGCAAAGCTTTGTGGGTTACCGCATCAAAGCAAAAGGGGCCAACTTTAATATTGACTATTGTCGATTGATGGACTTTGAGGTGCCTCAAGTACGCGGATTGCAATTCATGTACTTTTTACCGACCCATCAAGAGGAAGCCTTGATCGAGTTTACCCGTTTTGGCAAGTTTATTTTAAACGAAGAAGAGTCTAAACCCATTATCGAGGCCTACCTCAAGAACATGGGCATAGAGGAATACCAAATTGAGGAAAAGGAAATCAACAAAATTCCGATGACCCTCAGTTTAAATTCGAAGCAGAAATGGCATGAACGAGGGGAAAGTTACTTTCCGATTGGCGTTCGAGCCGGGGTGGTGAAAGCCAGCACGGGCTTTGCCTTTAAAAAAATTGCCGCCCATTCTTGGGAGATAGCCCTAGCCCTAAAACAAGGCGCCCCCATCCCTAAACCTGGTCATTCCAAAGCCGCTTGGCTCTACGATGAATTACTGCTCAACCTCTGGCAAAAAAGAAATAACCCTCTCCCAAAAATTTTCAAGCGCTTGTTTAAGGTTCACCCTCTCCCCCGAATTTTCCGCTTTTTAGATGAACAGAGCGCCTGGTGGGAAGACTTCCTGATTATGTTCCACATGCCCTGGGGACCGTTTTTTTGGTCTATTGGACGTAGTATTTGGAAACGGGTTTTTAGATAGGTCCGGCCTTTAGAAATATACCTTTTATCACTAGTGAAATTCACTCTTAGCTAAAAAAGGCTATAAAGCTTTGGCATTGAAGTACTTTATCTGCGCCAAGCAGGTCAAACCTTTGATTAAATAAGAACCGTAGTATGCGAGTTTAGCCTGCTGGAAGTATTACCCCTAAAAGCCTATAAAATCCTTACCTTCGCAGCCTCTTAAAAAGCAAATCGAGCATGAGTGAATCTGGCGTGCAAAGCGAGCAAAAAACCTTAAGTCCCGAAGAACAAATTAAAGCGCAAATCCTTGCTGACTATCGGTTGGCAGTGGAAAGTCGTGAAGCAAGTTTAATCGGTCGTCGGGAGGTGCTTACCGGAAAAGCCAAGTTTGGAATCTTTGGCGATGGAAAGGAATTACCCCAAATCGCATGGGCAAAGGTTTTTAAGCCGGGCGATTTTCGTTCTGGTTATTACCGCGATCAAACTTTTATGATGGCCATAGGGGCCTTAACTACCCAGGAGTTTTTCGCTAGTCTGTATGCCGATACTAATCACGAAAATGAACCTGCATCTGCCGGAAGGCAAATGAACGGACACTTTGCTACCCAAAGCCTGGATGCCGATGGTAATTGGGTAAATTTAACCGAGCAGCCCAATAGTTCGGCCGATATCTCCCCCACTGCTGGGCAAATGCCACGCTTGGTAGGATTGGCGGAAGCCAGTAAGCATTATCGCAATAATAAAGGTTTAAAAGACTTTAAGCAGTTTTCCAAAAATGGCGACGAAATTGCCTGGGGAACCATTGGCAATGCCTCCACATCGGAAGGTCCTTTCTTTGAAGCCATTAACGCCGCCGGAGTTTTACAAATCCCAATGGTGATTTCTATTTGGGATGATGATTACGGAATATCGGTGCACAGTAAGTATCAAACCACTAAGGAGAATATCTCTGAAATTTTAAAAGGCTTTCAAAAGGACGGCGACACAAACGGCTATGAAATCTTAAGGGTGAAGGCGCATGATTACCCCGGATTAATTGAAACTTACGAGAAAGCCGAAAAAATTGCCCGTAAAAAGCATATTCCAGTAATGGTGCATGTTACGGAGGTTACTCAACCTCAGGGACACTCTACCTCTGGATCGCACGAACGCTACAAAAACGAACAACGTTTAAGCTGGGAGCGCGATTTTGATTGTATCAAAAAGATGCGCGAGTTTATCCTTAGCTCTGGCATTAGCGATGAGGAGCAATTGGACCACTTGGAAAAAGAAGCTAAAAAATCGGCCCGTGAGGCTAAGGCCGCCGCTTGGAAAAACTACATCGCACCGATTAAGGAAGAAATTAAACAAGTTCGCGAATTCTTAGGGCAGGCTCAAGCTGTGGCCTCTAATCCGGAGGCGATTAAAGCCTTAGATAATGAATTGGCAGCCACCACCGAACCCTTACGCAGAGATGGCATTGCAGCCCTGCGCAAAACCCTGCGTTACTTGCGGAATGAGCAGACCGAGCTTAAGCAAAATATTAAGCAGTGGTTGGAAAAGGCGCAAAACGAAAACCACGATCGTTATGGCTCGCACCTTTACAGTGAGTCGGCACTTTCGCCACTAAAAGTGGAAGGCGTAGCCCCAAATTATTCCGAGGATAGTGAAACAGTTGATGCGCGTATTATCCTGCGCGATAACTTCGATCGCATTTTAGCGGAACGTCCCGAGGTAGTGGTTTTTGGTGAAGACTCCGGGAAAATTGGCGATGTAAACCAAGGTCTAGAAGGTTTACAAGATAAGCATGGCGAAGGTCGTGTTTACGATACTGGTATTCGAGAAGCTACGATTTTAGGTCAAGGGATTGGCATGGCGATGCGGGGTTTGCGTCCCATCGCTGAGATTCAATACCTCGATTATTTACTCTACGCCCTACAGGTAATGAGCGACGATTTGGCCACCGTACAATATCGCAGTAAAGGTCGCCAAAAAGCGCCGGTGATTGTTCGTACCCGCGGGCACCGCTTAGAAGGTATTTGGCATTCCGGTTCCCCCATGGGAGCTATTATTAATGCTATTCGAGGGATTCATGTTTTGGTGCCGCGAAATATGACGCAAGCGGCTGGTTTTTACAATACCATGTTGGAGAGCGACGATCCCGCCTTGATTGTAGAATGCCTAAATGGTTATCGCTTAAAGGAGCAAATGCCTACTAATTTAGCCGACATTCGCACGCCACTGGGGATACCAGAGATTATTCGCGAAGGCAAAGACCTGAGCATTGTTTCTTATGGCTCTACCCTGCGTATTGTAATGGAAGCGGCCGAGCAATTAGCCGAATTCGGTATTGAGGTGGAAGTAATTGACCCTCAATCCTTACTCCCCTTTGACATTCACCACAGCATTGTTGAGAGCGTGAAAAAGACCAATCGACTGTTGGTGGTTGATGAAGATGTACCAGGAGGAGCCTCGGCCTTTATTTTACAGCAAATTGTAGAAGAGCAAGAGGCTTACCGTTACTTGGACTCCAAGCCACAAACTTTAAGTGCTAAGGCTCATCGTCCGGCATATGGTAGTGATGGCGATTACTTTAGCAAGCCTAGCGCTGAAGATGTATTTGAGCAGGTATATGCGATGATGCATGAATTTAATCCTGCGCAGTACCCTGCCCTATAAGTTTGGAACAAGGTCCACGTTTACATAAAAATTTGGTTGCGGCCGTTATCGAAGCGCTGGAAACAGCCTTTGGCAAGGGCTATTACGCCGATAAGGTTATTGAACGCATTTTAAAGCGCAACCCTAAATGGGGCGCTCGCGATCGGGGTTTTATTGCCGAAAGCACCTATGAAATGGTTCGTTGGTGGCGTTTACTTTGGGAGCTTTATGGCAAAGAACCCAGCTTAAAGCGCAAGGAACTTTATCGATTATTTGGCATTTGGTGGCAATGGCAAGGTTATCATCTTCCCGAGGATTGGTCGCAATTTGATACGGTAAGAGGTATTGATATCGAAGCTCGCTTTAAAGAACTAGAAAGCCATTTAGCCGTACGCGAAAGTTGGCCCGATTGGTTAGCCGAACTAGCCGAATCGGAGTTAGGTGAGGCCTGGCCCGAAATTGCACATGCTTCTAATATTCCGGCCGATGTATTCCTACGCACCAATACCCTTAAAACCAATCGCTCGGCCCTATTAAAACAGTTGGCTGATGAAAACTGTTCGGCCAAGCCGCTAGAGGCGAATGAGGTGGGGATTGTTTTGGAGAAGCGTAAGAATACTTTTCGCTTGCCCAGTTTTCAGGCGGGCTATTTCGAGGTGCAAGATGGCGGCAGTCAGATGATTGCTCCTTTTTTAGAGGTTAAACCTGGCATGCGCGTGATTGATGCTTGCGCTGGTGCCGGAGGTAAATCCTTACACCTTGCGGCCCTAATGGAAAATAAAGGTCAGATTATCGCTATGGATGTGGAAGCTTGGAAGCTGAAAGAGCTGCAAAAGCGCGCCCGTCGCAATGGCGTTCACAATATTGAGACCCGTCCGATCGAGAATGCCAAAAGCATCAAACGCTTACAAGATTCGGCAGACCGACTGCTATTGGATGTTCCCTGCTCTGGTACGGGAGTGGTAAAACGCAATCCTGATACCAAGTGGAAGCTTAAGCCCGAGCACCTCGACCGGGTGCGGAAGATACAAGCAGATATTTTAGAGGATTATTCGAAAATGCTCAAGAAAGGTGGTAAAATGGTTTACGCGACTTGCAGCATTTTACGATCGGAGAATGAGGATCAGGTAGAACGGTTTTTAGCCCAACATCCCGAGTTTAAGCTCCATCATCAGAAACGCGTAAACCCATCACAATGGAGTGATGGTTTTTATATGGCTTTATTGGAGCGGGTGTAGATATCTGGTGGTGAGGTTTAGTTTCTAGTTAGTTTCTTAAAAATACTTCTATAATTAGGTTTGAGGTTTCGAGTTAAACCATTATGCGTGTGGTAAATCATCGAACTATAAGGGTCGGATTCATCTAAAAGGTAATAAGACCTTTAAAATTAGGGCCTTTGAAACACTTGTTCCCCAACGTAGTTATCTTTCGAATCCCAAAGCAAGAAATAATAAAGCCCTTTTTCAAGGTTACTTAAATCTAAAACATCTGCGGATAAGGCTGTCCCTTCCCAAAAAGTACGACCGCTTACATCAATGATTTTATAGTTCATTAACTCGCGTGGATTACGGAATTTGAATTCCATAAAGAAAGTAGAATTTCTATCCGGGTATGTTTTTAAGCTAAAGAGATCCTCTTGTTTAAAGTCACGGCTGTTGCCATGTTCGTCAATTTTAAGAAGCAATACATTGTAGGAGCCCCAAGAATTGAGATCGGGGTACCAGTAACTCCTATTCCCTTTCTTTTTCAAGTTCCCGGCTAAATAAAAGTTACCCTTGCTATCACTACTTATTGCTTGAAAGCTATATGTTTTATTGGTAGGAGCTACATAAGAGACCTGATTGACTACAGCTCCATTTACTATTCTAAAAAGTTCAATTCGCTGCCACGAAGATTCGGAAGGAAAAATGCCAATGTTAATTATACTATCCCCCTGCCTACTAAAAAGGTATGACTTATAATCACCCCTATCCTGATATCCAGATATTTTAGGGAGATATTCATACACCTCATTTCCCATAATGTCTATCCAGCGATCCACTTGATAATAATTTAAAGTATCCCAAAACGTCTGGTGATGCCTTGGAATGGCGTTTCTACGCGTAAATGCCTGATAATGTCGAAGCCAATTACCCCGATTGGGCTTCCACCCGAGAACACCCCAAATAGTACTATCAATCACAACAGAATCGGGTACAGAGCGACCTGGGCTATGATAAACTAAAGCGGAATCGTAGAAAATAATATTCTGACCAGTAGATTCAAGGTGATAACCACTGCCTGGAGAATACATGGTAAAGGGTAAAATAAGGGTATCCTGATATTCTACTTTGGATTCAAATAAATCCATACGGTAGTAATAAAGTGTATCATTTTGATAGAAATTATCTTTTATCCCCTTGCATAGCGGCTTTCCGTGGTAGCCATAAATACTATCATCAATTATAATATGTTGATAAATCCCAGTGGAATAAGGGAAATCGATTCCTTGTGGATATTTAAAGTCCCAATCATTTAGGTCTAAGGCTTCGAATCTCATCCATGCTCTTCTTCCACAACCTGAATAATCATTACCATAAGTTAACCAAATGCTGTCGCGGTAAAGAACTTGATTAAAATAACCACCATAATGGGTTTCAGAGTAAGACTTAAGAGCACCTAAGCTATCCTCTTTAATGTAGTAATAGGCCTTACATTCAATACAACCATCTAAACCAGGTCCAGAATAACATTTCTGAAAATCCAATTCTAGGATATTGTCATTCATAAACCTAATGGACTGGGGTTTGGCATCAACTACCTCAAGCGGTAACGTTCGCTCAAAACCTTGGGCAGAAGTTAGGAGTCCGGTAATTAAAAATAACTTGAGATAAAATGAACGCATATCTAGTTCTTTACAAAAGGCTCTTGCCCTATCAAAGCACCATCGCTGGACCATACCTGAAAATAATACAAACCGTTGTTAAGGCTATTAATGCTAATCCATGCTCCTGAAACTTCCCTTCCTTCTTTATAAACCTTGCCTCCTAGGCCAAGTACTCGATAATCAACCTCTTGGAAGGGATCATCAATCTTAAAACTAATAGCATCTTGCCCAGTTTGTAAACTCATTTTTGGTTGACTCGGCATTTCACGACTATAGCCCGTGGAGTCTATTTTAATTATAACATTTCGTTTAAAACCCATTCGATTGGGGTCATTATAGTAACGACCAATATAGGGCCTGGCAACCAAGATTCCCGCGAGGTAAAAATTGCCCTGAGAATCCATTCCTATCCCTTTAATGTGCATGGTACGCGTGGGGCCAGGGATAAATGTTCTTTCCTGTAAAAGCTCCCCATTTCGAAGAGCTAGCAGCAATATACGCTGACTGTAATTTTCGCTCTGGTCCAGTTTATAAACATCAATGGAATCTTCTAAACAAGGTACTACGGAGCCTTGAGTTGGCCAATAGTCTTCATAACCAGCTAATCGGCGAAACGGCTTGATATACAGGCTGTCGAACCAGTCTACCACTAGGGTAACCCACTCGGCATCAAGCGTATCAAGCACCTCTCGGAAAAAACGTATTTGTCCCCTGCTATAGGTAAACTTTGCATAATGTCGATCCAAGTTATTGGCATACAACCGCTCGCCATTTTTAACCCAAATACTGGGTTCACTAATAATGGAGTCGTAGGAAGAACTTCCTGGACTCATGTAAATTTTCAAACTATCGTAAAAAAGAATGTTCTGACCTGTTTTTGGATGCCTTAATAAACTAGCACCTTCGCGCATGGTAAAAGGAAGACTAATCGTATCCAGATAAGTAATAGAACCCGTGCGGTAATTGTAGTAATAATAGTATAGCTTGTTATTTTGGCTAAGGTCGTGTCCCTGCTCATAACAGAAATTCTTACCATGGTAGCCAAAAAGGCTATCATTTAGATAAAGGTGATTGTAAGAGCCCGCTATAAAAGGGTGAGCTTCTTTAGGAAAATCGTGGTAACCTGCATTATTAAAGTCTAATACCCGCATATTAAGGTAATACTGGCTACGACAGTCATGCGAATTATTATAGTAATTTAAAAGCGTACCATCTTCTGTACGGATGAAATCATAAGAACCCGGGAAAGTAGCATCGAAAAAAGTATACAGTGTACCTAAGCTATCCTGATTTATGAAATACCATGCTTTCAAGTAACGAGTACCACTTCCCATACCCCCATTTCCCTGAAAATTCAACTCTATAATGGAGTCATTGATCATTTTCATTCCGGTAACTTCCACTCTTATTTCATCGGATAGAAATCGTTCAAAACCTTGCCCAGAACTAAAAAGTTCAGGCAATAAAAACAGGATGAGAAAAAATGACCGCATATCTAGTTCTTTATAAAAGCTTGTTGTCCAATATAGTTCCCTTCTTCCCCCCACAAGGAAAGGTAATAGAGCCCTTTTTTTAATGTGGAGGTATTGATTAAAGCCCCTGAATAAGTTCTTCCGGCGGCATAGCTCCGACCCGAAACATCTAATAATCGATAGGAAACCAATTCATTGGGATCCTGGGTTTTAAAACTGATTGCGGTGCCATCGCGCGTAATCAGATCTTGCTGTAGGCTAAAAGGATCACCTTTGGTGTAATCTCGGCTCATACCATTTGCATCTACTTTTATCAATAGAATATTATACAAGCCATATTCATCTGGGTCATAAAACCAATAGCTACGGTTCCCTCTTAACGAAAGATTTCCAGCGATGTAAAAATTACCCTCAGCATCGCTGGTTACACTATTAAGAAAGTAAGTTACTCCAGGCGGGGCTGCATAACGACTGTGCTTTACTACTTTCTCATTAACCAAACGATATAAATCGATAGACTGACTTGACCTTTGGGCTCCAATTATGCCATAAGTAAGCACCGAATCGGATTCGCGGTTTATCTTGAGGACCCCAATGTCTTCATAATCTGGATAATCTGGAACTAAGGGATATACCACTTGACCTGATTTCCCAAACCAATCCGTGAAAACATCCACTCGATAGGCTCCCAATGTGTCCCAGACTACCCGCTGATTGCGATAGGCCCCTTGATTATAAGTAAAGGCCCAATAGTGTCTTTCCATGTTTCCAGACCAGTGGTCTCCAAAAGGCATTTCCCAGAGGCTCGAATCCACTACAGTAGAATCGGGGGAACTACGAGCAGGCTTAAGGTATATCCTTAGACTATCATAAAATAGCACGTTTTGCCCTGTAGTTGAATCGTGAATTAAGCTTCCTGGAAGGTACATGGGAAAGCCTAAGGCAATGGTGTCTAAATAGTTGATTTCGCCTTTCTCAATGTCGACCCAATAGTAGTAAAGAGTATCGTTCCCATTTATTCCTGGGGAGTCCTCCATGCAGCCCGACTGTCCGTGATAGGCATAAATCGTGTCATTTAGGTAAAGGGCATTATAAGCTCCAGAAATAAAGGTCCAGTCATAATAATCAGGGAGTTTGACCGATTGATTCCCGAGCTTTAAAACACTCATATTGAGAAAGCTTCGACCGCCGCAAGATGTATTATCATGATAGAAGTTTAACCATAATTCGTCTTTGACCAAAAGCTGATCAGACCTTCCTCCAAAAAAGGAACTGCTATAGCTCCTCTGGGCCCCTAAACTATCTTCTTTAATGTAATACCATGTTTTTAAATACCTACAACCATCTAGGCCCGGACCCGAACGGCAAACCGTAACATCCAGCTCAAGAATATTGTTATTGACTACTCTAAGACTAGTTACCCTTCCATCGAGGGTATCTAAATTGAGGGTTCGCTCGAACCCTTGAGCGAGTATGCCAGAGCTGATAAAAGCAAAAATGAAAAGCAAGTTTCCTTTTAATATTCTTAGCGGCATTCTTATCATGGTTTTATAAATCTTCCTTGACCTAGATACTGCCCATTATTCTGATACCATAACTGAACGTTATATAACCCAGGACTTAAGAGGTAAGTAGCTAAACCATCGCAACCCATAATTTCTCCTTCTTTTATCGTCGCTCCAGAACTATTTGTTAATCGATAACGATAATCTAAATAGGGTTCCTCTAAAAATGGAAATACCTTTCCATACTGACTCAGGAAGAAATAAATCTCTTTATCCTTTTCGTTCAACTGATAGCTGCCATCCGCATCAACCTTTACAAAAATCGGCACACTGCGGGTCACAGTACCCACTAAATAAAATGATCCATCCTCATTTTTATATACATCATTGATTATCATATTGTGAGGTTTCTCCTTGAGGTACATTGCGTGAACTAGCGAATCATTCTTGTACTCCAGAAGATATATGGAGCCATTACTCTCGTGAGAAGCTATATAAAACTTACTTCCTTTTATTAGCTTACCTCCTCTAATAATTTGATATCCTTCAAAAGGTAATTCTGGAGCTGCAAACGGAATGTTCATCCTCACCTGCCCATTGCGATCCATACAAAGCTCAACCCACTGGTAACCAAGGGTATCCTCTACCGTCCAGCAAGAATCATTTTTTAGATAGCGATTTCTCCACTCATTTACGGTATGGGTTTCCATTTCACCATGCGTCCAATAAGACCGGTAACGTCCTCCATGCCAGAAGGAACCCCGATGAATGCGACTAAGTCGAGGCAGGGTATCTCCCCTTTTAAAGAAGAACTGCAGCGAATCGTAGAGTAACTCGAATTGCTGATTAGCCGAATCGAATAGCAGCGTTCCCGGTGCTTTAAAGTTGATTCCAAAATTGATGGTATCCAAAGGCATCAGACTATCCATAGCCAGATCATAAAAGCACAATATCTTATGCGAATTATTGCTAAACTGTCTATAAGGGTTGGTTAACAAGTGAGTAGAATCAATGCTGCGCAGGAAAAAAATGGAATCATTGCAGTAAAGAGGATCGAAGGACCCACTCTGAAAAGCCATATGATATTCTTCCAATGTATAATCGCGGCTTAAATCGACATGGCGGATGGAAGTACCCTGTCTGCGTCCTATAGAACAGCACCCTTGACGTGTAAATAAAAAGTTGGTCTCACTTAACTTAATTGACCACCTGCTATAGTCGTGTGTAGCAGAGCTCCATCTACTAATAATATGATTTACACCTAGGCTGTCTTTAACAGGATTGTAGATGGCGTAAAAATCCCTACCATGATCAGGACCAGATCCTTGCCAAACATAACTGAATCGAAGTCGGAAGTTTCCATCCCCTAAATAGGTTAAACTGTCGATTGAGTTTGCGAAGTCCTTACCCACAATGCGACCATAGCCCTGCCCAAAAAGAAAGGAGCTCGAAAGAATGAAGCATATGATAATTTCTTTTAACCTCATGCTCAATTCTTTAAAAAGGGTTTAGTTCCAATATAGGATTCTTGTTCAACCCATAACTGGAGATAATAAATCCCCGTCCTCCAGTGAGGGAGGTCGATAGGGCTTACTGGTTGAGATTGCCCTTCCTTATAAACTCGTCCCTTAGCGTCAAGAATGCGGTAATTTAGGTTTGCATCCAGCTCGGGATAAAAAATACGCAGTTGACTATTCTCATCATCGTAATGCAATTGAAAGGCATCTTCCTCTTCCATCCATTGGTAGGAACAATTTTTATCGATGTAAACCAAATGCGGCTTAGAATAGCCCTCCATCCATCCTGGATTATAAACATAATTCACCTTACCTAGCATTAGAAAAGAGCCGTCCTTAAAACTGAGGACATTCTCTAAAATAAAGTCTGAATTTGCCGGGCGAAGAAAAAGACGCTGGCTTGCAATTTGTTTATTTTCTGTGCGAACCAAATACACGCTATCAAAATGAGTACTCCGATAGGCAAAGGTGTAAATCCCATCGCCCTGGTCCTTGATTTTCAAATTATGAGGATACCAAGGGGTGCTGCGCGGCACAGCAATCTTATGATGGGGATAAACCACGTCATCTCTTAGCAAAGTGGAGCCATCTCGCAGCGTTTCGATTAGGCGATAACCTGAATCATGCTCTATCTTTTGAAACTTACCCAGTAGGTAGTTTAGATTCAAACGATGATTTTTGGAAAAATGCGCATTGTATTGATTACGAGCTTTTGGTGCTCCGTAAAAGGCATTGGTATCTACATAAAAAGTATCGGCTTGCGGCTTTCCTCTACGGTAATGATAATGCAGACTGTCATTGATGTATTCGAAGCTGCGAGCATCAGAAGCCATTAAAAAAGTACCGGGGCTTTTTAAATCCAATTCAAGCTTAAAAGTATCGAGTACCTCAAAGTTTGGGGAATAAGGGATCATCCTGCAAAGGAAGAATGTATCATTTCCCAAGCGATTATCGCTCCAATCTTTATAGCCCAAATCATTAAACAAGCCGAAAACCGTATCCCGACAATATTGCCAATTAAAAGAAACGGCCATCCTAGGAATGTCCACAAATTTCTGCTGGCCTGTGTCTCTAAAGTCAATCCAGGAAGCGTTGAGGAAAGGATAGGCATCATAAAGGTCTAAACTCACCCCTTTATACCTAGATATGTTTAGCCTAGGCAGTCGATAGCGATTATCTTGATGAAGCCGCTCTACGATCTTAGTCGGGCCCAGAGAATTGCTTGATTTATCGTAAATCGCCTGACTAACAATGCCGTAATTAGGCCCTGAGCCGCCATGGTAAGAGCTAAAGGTAAGCTTCCATAAGTCCGGTCCTAAAGAATCGCAATCCGAAATCCACTCTCCGTTGTTCACCGAGAAGCTTCGCTCAAAACCTTGCCCCCAAATTTGGCTGCAAAAGAGTAAGAAGCCCAAAATCAATTGTACCTTGCGCATTGAAAAAGCAGATTAGGGCTTTAAATTACGAAAAACCGTGAGCCTAAAGACCACAGAATCCGATAGTCGGTACGATAATATCGATAAAATGTCGACCCTCGATATTTTGGAAGGCATCAATGCGGAAGACCGCAGCGTGCCTATCGCCGTATCTCGGGTAATCCCCCAAATTGAAAAGGCTGTTGACGCTATTGTCGGTCGAATGAAAAATGGCGGTCGGCTCTTTTATTTAGGAGCAGGAACCAGCGGAAGATTAGGCGTAGTAGATGCTTCAGAGCTTCCCCCTACATTTGGAGCAAATCCTGATTGGGTAGTCGGGCTCATTGCGGGAGGTGATGCTGCTATTCGCACGGCGGTAGAAAACGCTGAGGATGATATTGACGGTGCTTGGCGAGATCTTGAAGAATATGCACCCAAAAGTAATGACACTATCTTAGGCATTGCCGCGAGTGGCACTACGCCCTATGTGGTTGGTGGATTAAAGACTGCTCGAGAAAAAGGTTTACTTACTGTAGGCATCGTATGCAATGAAAACTCAAACTTAGCGGAACAAGCTGATATTCCAATCGAAGTAGTTGTTGGCCCTGAGTTTATTACCGGATCTACGCGTATGAAAGCAGGAACGGCTCAAAAGCTGGTACTCAATATGATTTCTACCTCCATTATGATTAAGCTCGGACGTGTTCGAGGAAATAAAATGGTAGATATGCAATTGAACAATAATAAGCTGGTAGATCGTGGTACACGGATGGTTATGCAGGAAACCGGGCTTATGGCTGAGGAAGCAGAAGCGTTACTGCGGAAGCATGGTAGTGTACGCGGCGCCGTAGATGGCTATTCCAGGATCTAGTCAAACCATTTCTTTCTCTTGCGGAGGTTTTATGCTATTTAAAGTTAAGTAGCGATAAAGCATGATTGATGATAAGGTAATTGTTCCCAACAGAAAGCCTAATCCAATAAATAAAAACTCTTGGGCCTCGGCATTAAAACTCGGAAATTCCTTAAACTCTGAAAATAAGGCTAACAGTAGATAGGCGCTTAGCAGCAAAAGGATACTTGGGATAATTATCCCTGTTATTCGGTTTTTAAAAATAATTTGCAGTAATAAGCCGGTCAAGAGGATGATGGCCACGGGGTTGAGGATCACGGCGGTGGACACCCAATAGAAGAGAACGGCAGCAATAAGGAGGTATTCAGGTAAAAGGAGGGAAATTTGTTTGAGCTTGGACATCTTCTGAAATTAGTGTGGTTCTAGGAGTAATTAACTCATGTATCTTGGTTGTAGTATCTGAGGGGTTTTAATTGATTGGTATCGGATAGCTTAATAGTACGCAGATGACGCGGATGAGTGGATTCTACCTATGACCTATTTTATTCAATCCCTTCTTCCTTTCGTCAGTGTTCTATTTTAGGCTTGAACGCAGATGACGCGGATGAGTGGATTTTACCTATGACCTATTTTATTCAATCCCTTTATCCTTTCATCGGTGTTCTATTTTAGGCTTGAACGCAGATGACGCGGATGATTGGATTTTACCTATAACTTGTTTTATTCTATCCCTTTATCCTTTCATTAGTGTTCTATTTTTGGCTTGGAACGCAGATGAGTAGATGAGTGGATTTTGCCTGTAACCTGTTTTCTTCTATCCCTTCATCCTTTTATCAGTGTCCTACTTTAGGCTTGAACGCAGATGACGCGGATGAGTGGATTTTACCTATGACCTATTTTATTCAATCCCTTTATCCTTTCATCGGTGTTCTATTTTAGGCTTGAACGCAGATGACGCGGATGATTGGATTTTACCTATAACTTGTTTTATTCTATCCCTTTATCCTTTCATTAGTGTTCTATTTTTGGCTTGGAACGCAGATGAGTAGATGAGTGGATTTTACCTAGAACCTGTTTTCTTCTATCCCTTCATCCTTTTATCAGTGTCCTACTTTAGGCTTGAACGCAGATGAGTAGATGAGTGGATTTTGCCTGTAACCTGTTTTCTTCTAACCCTTCACCCTTTTACCGGTGTTCTTTTTCTAGGCTTGAACGCAGATGACGCAGATGAGTGGTTCTACCTCAAAACCTATCAAACTCAATCCATTCATCCTTTCATCAGTGTTCTTTTTCTTACCATGAACGCAGATGAGCGGATGAGTGGATTTACCAATTAAAATAACCTAATCCTTCAACTACTTCACCAACATACGCTGCAGCACAGACCTTTTCCCAGCTTGCTCGATGTAATAGAAAAATACACCGCCACGGCCTTGGTGATTGTAATTCACACTGCTTGCCCCGTACTTTAAGTTTAAGTCTTGGCGATACACCTCTCGTCCCTGATAATCAAAAACCCTTAAAACCGCAGGACCTTCCCAAATCTGGTCGCGAACCCAAAATACCAACTCACTTTGACCGTGGTTTGGATTAGGACGAGGAGGCATTACCTCGAGACCCGACTGCCTAAATTCTGGCAACTCCTGTAAAGTTACCTGCATACAATTAAAACTATAAGGCAGATTATCAGTCGTCCCCGGAGGTGTGGAAACTTGTGGTGTTTCGCGATCATCCTGGGTAAAAGGACTCATTAATCCATTGCTATCCAAAGCTGCTAAACCAATCAAATACAACTGGTTCGCCTGCAAGCCCGGAATCACAAAGTTTCGTCCCTGAAAACGATATAAACTATCATATTCACCGCCAACCGGACCTTTAACCCCAACCCGGTACTCAAAAGCCAAATCGGAATCCATCACTTCCAGTCGCAGTCCTCCTGCCTCATCATGCAAAGTAAAACTAGGAACCTCTGGCGCTGCATCTATAATTACGGCAGAAGTCCCGTTAATCAGAGCATTACGTCGCAGATAATTAAAGTCTACATAGAAGCTATCAATAGTGCCATTACTATCTAGGTCAATGCCAATTTCGTCTAATGACGTATGCTGATGATCTTGATAATTTGGTGTCCCTAAGGGGTTTCCGTTACCATGTTCATGAGCTGAAGTGAATCGAACATTTAGAAAACCGTTCTCGCGGAAAGCAATATGGTCGCCACCACGACCCGATCGGTCTTCCTGATTTACCAATTCAATCGCAGGCTTTACAAAGAGGTTCGGACGCAACTTTTCATCAAAATTCATCTTTACGCTCCGCGCGTAACCCTGATAGGGATTTCGGTCTGACAAAGGGTTTCCATACATTCTCACCCGAATGCTATCGATATCACCAGCAGGAGAGCAACCCGGAGGAGATGCGGTTTGCCCACAAATAGTTCCGCCAACAATGTCATTATTTAAAACCGCCTTTATTGAAATTCCATTATTGGAACAGTAATCCGAAAAGGCCCTTGCTCCCAAAAGCCCTTGTTCCTCACCATTGGTAAGCATAAATACTAAGGTGTGATTAAAAGTGTACCGACTAAGTACTCTAGCTAGCTCCATTACCAATACCGTTCCTGAGCCATTATCATCTGCACCTGGTGCATAACACGCTGTATCACAACGGCCCTCGCAACGCGAATCCATATGAGCCATCATTAATATGACTGACTTATCACTTGTATCACGCCCCGGTAACACGCCGATTACGTTCTTCGTATTAAAGAGATCACCACAAGAATTATTGGTAATATCAAAACTGAAAAAACCACTCCGGAGTCTATTTTCATTGCGGGCGCTATAGGATTGAAAGCGCGATTCGATCCAGCGTCTTGCGGCACCAATACCGCGCGTATTACTTAGGGTATCCGACCAGGTATGTCGAGTTCCAAAGCCACTTAAAGTTTCCAGGTTTTGATGTAGAGTATCTGCCGATATTATATTAATGAGTTCGCAAGATATTTGATCGGAAGCATCGATAGGCTGAGAAGAGCTGTAGCTACTGGGATTATAATTCCCTTGTAAAATGTTTAACAATTCCTGACTGGAAAGGCCTTGAGCCCAAGCGGTGTAGCTGGAGAATAAAAGCACTAAGCCTAAGTAAATCTGCTTCATAGTTCCTTGATTTGGAACTAATATAATGCAAGAAGAGGAAAATGGTTTATTTGCAATCCGGCCGTAGGGCTTAGCCGCAATAAGTCCAGAATTTGCTAGTCATCTTCCCTTAGGCGCAAGCGAACAACCTCGATCTTACTATTGCTCACTTCTTCCATTTTTAAATGGAAACCAGGGATACGCAATTCCTCTCCTTTCTCAGGGATCGATTCAAGGTGATTGATAATAAGACCTCCTAAACTATTATACCCTTCATCTTCTGGCAGGTTAAGGTTGTATTTATCATTGAGGTAATCAATCTCCTGGCGAGCCGAAAAGAGAAACTCACCTTCACGAACTTCTTGTTCTAAAAGTTCCTCTACGTCGTGCTCATCGTCTATTTCACCAAAAATTTCCTCCACCACATCTTCGATCGTAACCAAGCCGCTGGTGCCTCCAAACTCATCGAGGATTACCGCAATACTTCGGCGCTCACGCATCAACAAATTAAGCGTTTCGTGGGCGGGCATACTTTCTGGTAAAAAACTTACTGGACGTAAGATGGAGCGAATGTCCTTGGGTTTTTTAAAGAGTTCGAAAGAGTGAACATAGCCAATGATATTGTCCACACTACCCTGATAAATAAGAATCTTAGAAAGACTGCTACTAATAAACTCCTGACTCAGTTTTTGGATGTCTTCATCCACATCCATGGCCACTATTTCGGTACGAGGCACCATAAACTCACGCGCCTTTCGCTCACTAAACTCTAAGGCATTTCGGAAAATTTGAATCTCGTGATCCACTTCTTCCTGCTCCTCACTTGCTTCGGAGCGCTCGCTGATATAGTTTTCGAGATCGACTTTATTAAAAGCTTTCTGACCTTCCTCTTCCTTGGTCCTCAAAATGTAACGCATCACGAAATTGCTGATGCCCATCATTAACCATACAATTGGCGCAAAGAGAAAATTGAAAAGCCATGCAGGTGCAGCAAATACTTCCAAAAGATTAGTAGCATTACTACTAAAGATGGCCTTCGGTAAAAACTCCGCGAAAATGAGCACTAGAATAGTACTTAGCACGGTTTGCACCAGTAAAAGTAAGTAAGGGTTGCTCAGCGGTAAATAGGGTTCCATTACTTCTGGCATAAACCAGCCGTAAATAACCAAAGCAATGTTATTCCCCACCAACATAGCCGCGATAAAGCGCGACGGATGCTTCACCAAATAACCAATCACTCGATAGATAAATCTACCTTTTTGTTGTTCGAGCTCAATGTGAAATCGGTTAGATGAAATGAAGGCAATCTCCATACCCGAGAAAAAGGCGGAGGCTAAAATGGAAGCTAAAATGATTACTGCTATTTCCAAGCTTAGTCTTGTTTAGGCTTCTTATCGGCTTGTATTTGCTCGTACTTTCGACGCGAATACCGACGGAAGAAGAACATAAAGATAGAGACAATCAAGCCCCCTCCATAAATGTAGGTTAACTTATCTTCCATACCCCAAGTCATGAAAAGCTGATAAGCACAAACAAAGCCGAAGCCTACCCACACAAATTCTACAAATTTTAATAGCCTAAGAAGCATCGTCTTCAATATTTAATTGGCCGCTCGGACGGTCCAGTTCGTATTCTGTAAAGTCTTGGTCGGCCGTAAAGCCTTCCCCCATAATTATTTGATCGGGAGTAGTAATGGTTACAAACTCATCTCCGTAAATAATTTCCCGGCGGGAATTCCAAAATAACTTTTCGGTCTTTAACTCCTCCCCTTTCTCATTTATAACAATCACATTGCCCCGTGCTTCCCAAAGCTCTTTATCGATTAGCTGCAAGGCATACTCCGCGGTTAACCGACTGGTTTCTTTCCCATTAGCGTCTAAAAATCGTACAAAGATACCTTCGCGAAATTCTCTTTGAGGTTGATCCAGTTGCGGGTAGCTTTCGGCTAAGGGGGCCGTTAACTCCATTCTAATATAGCTACTATCGGAATAGCGCAATAGAAAGTCGCGTTGCACTTCCATAGGAATTCGCTCATCACGCGCTAAGCTTTGCACTTCCTTCACCTCGTTCTCGCAGGAGCTGAAGCAAAAAAGCATCGCCACGGAAGTGACGATGCTCCTTATTATTTTTAGACTGCTAGCCATTAATAGCTAACGGTAATGGTTTCATTAATCCAACATCCGATGGTGTAGGAATCACCTTCCACATAACCTAATTGGAAGATAATTGACTTATCGGGCAAGGACTTTTTGTAAGCAGCAATTAAACGATTAGCCTTACTATTTACACTGGCATCGATTGATTTAGCATAGTTCAATTTGTTGATAGCTGCCCAATAAACGGCATTCTTCTCAAATACGTTGTTTCCACAAGTACCGGCTGCTGCCGCGTAAATGGTAGCTAGCATCACGTAAGGGTCTCCATTGCTACGATCTAAGTTCGCTGCATTTAAGGCTGCCGATTTCGCTGCTGAGAGGTTACCACGCTTCATTTGTACAGCTGCTAGTTTAAGGTAGTCGGAAGAACGCTTAATAGGGTCGATTTCAAACTTAATCGCCTCGCGAATAAAACCACTGGCTTTAGCGTAGTCGTTATTACGGTATGACCTAATAAACATCGCTCTGGCGGATGGTGCAGATGGCTGCATATTATGAATAGTTTCGGCAATTTTATAGAAGATGGGATTATCGGTACAATCCTCATATTCGCCTTCTTCGTTCTTACGCTCTTTCTGCAACATTTTAGCCGCACGTCTCAACCATACGGTATCCTTACTATTGGCGGCAAAACTTTCTTCATTGTAAATCAAGTTCAGCTTGTCGCAAGTAGCAATTGGGGCTAAAATCTTCTCAATGTTCGATTCTACTTTTGTGTAGCGCTCCAACTCACGCTCGGCCTTTCCTAAATCCTTCTGCTCCTGGGTTGAAAGCTCAAGACCATTAGTATCGCGCTTTACAATTAGTTCAGCGATGGTGGTGTTAAGGGCATTATTGTTATACTCAATCCCCTCATTTACGATGTTATAAGCTCTAAAAACATCTTCAACCTCAAAAACCTTTTCGTTAAACATGCGGGCGGCAGCCACAAAGAAAAAGTTGTAAAAGGCGGCTGGTTGTTCCTGACCACCAATCTCTAAAGCTTTATTAAAGAGTTCGTAGGCTTTGGCATTATTATCAAAATACTGGAAGTAATCTAATGCCTTACGTGTGGCTACGTCCGCTTCACGACCAGGATATATTTCATTACGCTGATCGTAAACATCTAGAAGCATTTTCTTGAACTTGTTCTCGGCGGCGGTATCGTTTGCCTTTTCGGCTTCCTCAATTTTCGCCTTAACGATATAGGGCCCATAGATAAAGTTGTTCTTGGAAGAACCTGGACACATATCAATTACCTTTTGCCAGCTATCGTAAGCTTCTAAGTATTGCTTCTTTTTGGCTAGTTCGTAGTAGATGTACAGGTTTTCGCGACAGCTAATACTGTCGGTACCATAGTCTTGGGCTTTGAGCAATCCACCCAAACCGATGAGTAGTACGAGGGTGTAAAGGGTTGCTTTCATTTTGCTGGTGTTTATCGGTATTTATATTCTATGAACCACTTATCATTAAACGTAACTGATAAGTAAAAACTTATATACTGCTCGCGTATCAAATTGTTTGCTAGGGTTCCTCTTTGTCCGGCCACTATTCCAATATTGACTGTGCTCACTTTGTACTCGCCGGGAGCAAGGTTGCGCTGACGAATCGGTAATCCCAGTCCAAAAGTGATGCCATAATTATACAAGTCTTGTGCTGAGAGGTTTAAAGGTGTCTTCTCGTAAAAGGCACCTAAGCGATATTCGGTGTTGTTGAAAAAGCCCGTACCTCGCTCCAAAGATTTGAAGGTATAACGGGGCGTTAAAAATCCACCCATCTCCATCTTATAGCCGTCTACCAAGGGGCTGCCGCCGATGGAAGAGCGGAATTCTGAACCCGAATAAGTTTCATAATCGGCATTGATTCCCCAAGAAGCTTGATTGGAGTTTTCCATCATCTTACCATAGCTCAATCCAAAACCAAATTCGGAGGGCATGGTATAGGTTCCTTCACTAGAGGTTCCTCCGATGAGGGTGTCTACGGCTAAATTTCCATCGATAGTGTAGTCGAAGTTGATGTCTTGGGAAGTCAAATTCGAACTATTTTGAAAACGTGCTGCCAAGGCGATAAATCGATCGCGTGGTAATTGATAGCGGTATTGCAAGCCGTAACTTAAATAGAAGTTGCTGATCTGACTCTCGCGATCACTGCGAGTATCGAGAAAACGAAAATCATCGAAGTTGACGATATTATTTTCTCTCAAGGAGCCAAAAATATAATGCATGTTTACCCCAAGGCTAAGCCCCTTGGCTACTTCAAAGCTATTTCCCCAGATCACGGAGTTTAGACCTCCTTCCCCATTAAATTCATCGGTAATTAAAACCGTAGAATCGCTTGCCAGCCTGCGAGAGCTCCGAATCTGATAGCCCTTAAAACTATAAGGTTGAATCGCTAAAGCCGAACCCCACCAATCTTGAACGGGTACTCCAAAGGAAAGGTTTCGCATACCTGAGCGCGAATTTTGCAAGTTCACCGGAGGTAAATCCTGTTGTTGCTGGATTATACTTCCTTCAAAGCCCACATTAAAGGTGGTGAGATTAAGATTGGTATAGGACGCTGGACTCCCAAAGTTTAGATTTAAACCATCGGGGGTAGCGAGGGAAGCACCGCCCATGCCCATATATCGGGCGTTAAGGCTATGGTATAAATCGCCAAAGCCATAGCGTGAATAAGGTGAAACCGAATTGGTTTGCGCATGTAAGCTGCCCCAAAATAAGGTAAGGGCCAGTACTGCGACTGCTTTATAATGATTGGAGATGGTACTCAAGTATGTAATCAAGGCCGTTCAGCAAGAATTTTGAAGGTGCAAATATGTCATTTTTCAACCACGGGAGCAAGGTCTTGGCATCTCCTCCCGTAAGAACTGTTCGAATAGCGCCGATTTCTTCTTCATATTGTGTGATCCAGGCAGAAATTTCGGAGGCATAACCACGCACCACTCCGCTCAGAATGCTATTTTCGGTGCTGTCTCCAATTAAGTTGGGATATTTTAAACCCGACCAATCCACTAAGGGTAAACCGGCAGTAAAATGCTGAAGTGATTTAAACCGCATCTTTAAACCTGGAGCAATTGCTCCGCCATGATAGTTTCCCTTAGCATCGACAAAGTCGGCTGTTAAACAAGTCCCCAAATCTAATACCAGCACGTCCTCTCCCGGATAGGTTCGGAGGGCCGCCGCTGCCAGGGCTCGGCGATCATTACCTAAAGTTTTGGGGGTGGTGTACAGGATGGGAAAGGGTAATGGCGTTTGCGGACTTAATTCAACACAAATAGTAAAACGCCTTTTGAGCACTTCGAAATTCCAAGCACCGGTGCTCGAAAAGATACAGGCTTGCTCGCTGGGCAGGGTATTTAAATATTTTTCGAAATTTTCTTGTTCTTCAAAAACCTCGAGACTTAAGCAGCTTTGGTTCTGGTATTGAGCGACTTTAATACGCGTATTGCCAGCATCGATAATGGTACGCGGCGCGGTTAATGAATATTTTGCGGTCAAAGCGTGAAAAAATGTTTTGCACGAATGTAAAAGTTTTTACATTTGCGCCCCGCTAAAGAGAGTTAATATCTCAAAAGCAAGGTGCCATAGCTCAGTTGGTAGAGCAAAGGACTGAAAATCCTTGTGTCCCCGGTTCGATTCCTGGTGGCACCACCTTCTAAAAAAGCCTTCTCAGACGGAGAAGGCTTTTTTTATGTGCAGTTTTAAAGTTGGTTCCCTAAAACAATACTTTTAAAAAAAGTCAAAATCTGTCTGTCCCTATTTTTTCAAAGGGTCTATATTATTGATTTTAGGCAGTTAGCCTTTTTCCTTAGTCCTTAATAATAAATATCTTCTTATAAATGACCTTCGAAGGGCGATGCGTTAATGGTTAAAACCAAAGCTTATCTGCATAAATTCTTACTTTTTAAAAACTTTAATTGTATAAGTAGAACCCTTTCTCATTGAACCTGCCTTTATAAAATACAGTCCAGAAGGAAGATTTGAAAGATTGATTTCTAATGTTCTATTAGCGTTAATTGTTGTCTCAAAAAATGACTCCCCAGATAAATTAAAAATTGAAAGAGTCACATCCTCTTCAAAAACTTCAATGGTAATAAAGTTATCAAATACCGTTGGATAAATAGCTATAGGTTTCTTTTCCAACTCAGCCTCCTTGATCTCTTTAGTTGATAGTCCGTGAGAGCCATCGGAGCTTACCCTTAAGATTCTTGAAGTCGTATAGGGCGTATCATCGCCAACATCCATAATAAGGATTAAAGAGCCATCTGATAAAATATGAACATGACTGATTTCTGTATTCTCTTCCCCATTTCTGGTTAATGTATCTAGAAGTCTGAGCTCATATTGCTTTACGCCATTATTGTAAAGCCTAATCAAGGCATGCTTGTTATCTAGTAATGTATCTCTGAAATATGGTCCTGTAACAGACTGAACATAGGCAAGGTAACTTCCGTTTCTATACAGCTCATAGTTATAAGGTTGATCTTGTCCAAAGCGTGCAATATTTGGATGATAATACAGTGAGTCAATAACTAAAATACTATCAATGATTGATCCATCTGCTGCGCTTTCTTTACCGAAGACTCTCCGTGTATATCCCTTGTTTCGTAAAATTCTAGTACTATCAATTACCTGGCTACTTTCATCAAATTGGATGTTCGAGTTTCGAAATACTACTGGTCTAGCTGGTAACTTAAAACCGGTAATATTTGTACAAGTCATAGCATCGATAACAAATGAATACCCTGCTATTTGTGATAAACCGTTACTGTCAATGTAATTTTCTATTCCGTAAGTCATTATGGTGTCTCCACTATAAACAACATACTTCGAGTCTAACCTAATGAGGTTAGTAACTAAGTTTGTGTCGAGATTCATTCGTCGAGCAAGGATATTAACCCTTACATCTTCAAGCGTATCTCCAGTAAAGAGATTAATCCGGAAAGCTTGATTTGTAACAGGATCTTGAAACCAAGTTGATGAATCCCTTAGAACATGACCGTTAAAGGGCATTCCAGAGCCTAGGGTAGAAAGTGAACCAGAGCCTGACCACAGCAAACTATCATTTCTGTAGGAGTAGAATCGGTAATTACGATACCTTAGTCGAGAAGGATTACCAATATCATTTATGCTGTCATATTCGACTAGGTATCCCACTTTATCAAAATACCCTATTCCTAAAACCAATTGGGTAGCACCAAAACCATTTAACTGTCGCTTCCTTAAAACGACACCTGTTTTAATATCAATTACAGCAATATCCGTATAATCCTCCCCATAGCCATTTGAGGTGCCCTCAACCGCGACGTACAGAATCGAGTCATTTACCAGCTTTGATTTAAAATCGTAGCTGTCTCTAGCTCTTGTAGCGAAATCGGAGGTTGTAAAGGACCAATCTTGACCTAAAAGCGAATAACAAAAAAAGAAGAATGCTAATAACCAACTAATTCTCATGAGATATGATAATCTTCAAAACACTAGAGAAATTTACTCCTTCTAAACTTAACAAGTAAATTCCGTTTGGCACCACAACATCCAAATGATTAAAGCCGAGAAAAATCTCGGCTTTTTTTATGGGTATAATTTAATTGAGGTTCAATTATCTCAAAAACGTCAATACTTCTATATAGTCCAAATCCCTATTAACCGTCACCAGCCCTTAGGCATCACTAAGCTATCATAATTAATGATCTCCCCAGTCATATCGTATCTAAGATAAAAAGGGCTTGTATAGACATTCATTACATTACCTTTTGTTACAGACTCAAAGTATTCATCCTTTTCAGGACAAACGTTACACCACGAAAAAACAGCCATAACCGAAGTATCGTTGTTGGTGCAAATATTCCTTAAGGTCACTTGTTGAAAGCGCATGGTTAAGGATAGTTGGTTATAGAGACTATCACTCATACCAAATGATATGGAAGTATCACGTTCCACGATGACGCCCCAGTTTGTCCAGCCTTGAGAATTGCATTCAGATTTTGCTAGTTCAAGCCTTTGCTCATTAATGGATAGTTGCTGTTCCTCTTTTGTACATGACATCAATACCAAGCATAATAAAGAGAAAACACTACTTATTTTGAGCTTACTTGCTTTCATATTAGCGAAACATATCTGTTATCCTTGTCTGATTATTATAGCTATCCAAATATTTCCTTAAGGATTCAAAAAGTTACATTTTAATCCCCTTTCTCCCAATCAACAACTTCGTTCCATCAACCCAGAGTGGACTAATAAAAATGGTGATGGAAATTACCAGCACCGTGAGTTGGTAGGTATAATTCGTGATGATTTCTGAATGATACCCCAAAGAGGCCAAGACATAACTAAACTCCCCAATTTGGGCTAATAAAGAGGCTCCGTAAATACTTCTATGCCAGGAGTTCCCTAGGCCGCGTAAAGCAAAAGTGTTGATTCCGTGGTTGCTCAAAAAAACCACTAGCACCATTAAAGTTACCACCAGCCAATTAGTCGCCAAAAAGTCTAAATCAATCTGCATACCTACCGATAGAAAAAAGACGGATATCAATAAAACTCTAAAAGAATGGAGACGCTCATGCAACCAGTGGTTAGCGGGTGAAGCATTAATAAACAAGCCCGCTACAAATGCCCCTAATCCGGCCGATAACTCAAAACTTGAAGTGAAAAGGGCAAAGGCAAAACAGATAATAAGTCCGGCAAACACCTGTAGCTCATGATCATCTTCTAAGTCCTTTGCGAAAGGAATTCGAATTTCCTTTTTCCGGAGTAGGAAAAAAAGGAAGAGCACAATAAGTACGCCTCCAATAAGCTGTAAACTAATCTGGTCCCAATGTAAAGCTCCATCCCCTACAAAGGACATCAGAATTATCATTGGAACAATTAGAATATCCTGGGTTAGCAGGATGCTAATGACCTGCTGTCCGATGCGCTTATGTAAGAGGCCATGATCCTCCACCAGCCTAATCACCACCGCAGAGCTACTTAAAGAAATGATAAAACCCAGCAGTAAGACGCGTTTAAAGGGCCAATCCAAAAAAGCACCTAGGATATACACAATAAGGATACTAAATAGGACTTGCATGCCCGTGCCAAAAAGGGCTACTCTCCATTTGCGAATAAAGTCGGAAAGGGAGATTTCCATGCCGATAAAAAACATTAAAATCACCAGACCGAACTCACCAATGAGCTCTGCGGTTTCGAAGTCGGTAATGAGATGCACGCCCGAAGGCCCTAATAGCACTCCCGTTAAAATGTAAGCAATGATGTAGGGCTGCTTTAATCTTTTCAGCACTAAGCCGATGAGCAGCACCGAAGTGGCGATTCCCAATATAATATTCAGTTCATGCGATAAGGCAGAGGCGAAAATCATAGTTAAATTTGAAATTGTGAAAATAGCTATTCCTTTTATGCAGCCGATACAAGAATTAATAAACCAAGAAAGTGCCATCCAGATCGTTTTAAGCCTAGCTGTAGTTCTTACCTACTTTATTTTAAGGCGCTTAAGTTCGAGATCCATCTTTAGGCGGGCGCTCGTTTTTAATTTCGATCAAGCTCGGATTGCGGGAATTCGGCAGATATTCCGAATCCTTATCGGAATTTTTATGCTGGTGCTATTAGGTATGATTTGGGAAGTTTCTCTGGAAGGACTTTCGGTTTACATTGCCTCTATTTTAGCGGTAATTGGGGTTGGACTTTTCGCCACCTGGTCGATTGTAAGTAATGTGACCGCCTCGATTATCCTATTTTTCTTCTTCCCAATTAAGATCGGCTCCAAAATAAAAATCATCGATGGCGACAATTCCGTGCTTGGCGAAGTCTTGAGCCTCTCCCCCTTCTCCATCCGCATTAAAACCTCTGATGAAAGCGAGGTATACTACCCAAATAATTTAGCCATCCAAAAAGGAATTAGCCTCACCAAGTAATTTAAACCCTATGAAAATTTAGCTTATTTAGTCCCAGTCTGCCTAGATAATCCTTTAAAAATGATTATCTTAAATGAACAATTTCAAGCTCATGGACCGCGCCGAATTAAAAGCTAAAATTGAGGATCTAAGTAAACAAAATCAGATTTTAAAAGACACCTTAGCGCGCACTGAAAAAGAGAAGCACGACTTCCTAATGCGCACCCTCAACACTATGGGTGATCCGGTTTTTGTTAAAGATGCCGAAAGTCGATTATTGTTGGTCAATGATGCCTTTTGCAAAACCTTCAAACTAAGTCGAGAAGAAATCATTGGTAAAACCTTGGCCGAAAATGTGCCTCCTGAAGAACGGGAAAGCTTTCTGGCCATCGATCGACAAGTAATTAAGGATGGTAAAGAAAATATTAATGAAGAACCACTAACCGTTGAGTCTGGGGACACTCATATCATAGCCACCAAAAAAAACAGATTCACAGATAAGGATAACAATCATTTTTTGGTCGGAATTATTCGTGATATAACCAAGCGCTTTAAAGCTGAAAAAGCCCTAAAGGAAAATGAAGCCAAGCTGGCTGAGTTGAATGAATCGAAGGACAAAATGTTCTCTATAATTGCTCATGACCTTCGAGGACCCATGGGGAGCTTGGTTGGTCTCTCCGAAATCTTACAATCGGAGGAAGACGATTTAAACGACCTTGAAAAAAAGGAGTACCTAAAACTGATTCATAATTCTATAGTAAGCACCAAGGCTCTTTTAGATAATCTTTTGAAATGGGCTAACTGTCAACGAGGCAATATTAGGCCCCAAAAAAAGCCGTTCCGATTAAATCTTTGTGTAGATGAAATATGTCTGCATCTAAAAGGTATTTCTCAAAGCAAAGCCATAAGCCTGCAGAATAAAATTGATCCCGAACTAACTCTGAATAGCGATTATGAAATAATTTCTACCGTGATACGAAACTTAGTGGGCAATGCAATTAAGTTTAGTCATGAAGGAGGAGTGGTTAGAATAAACGCCAAAATAAATGGAAGTCATGTGAATATTAGCGTTAGCGATGATGGTGTAGGCATGAACAAAGATCAAGCGGCCGGCCTATTCACATTAAGAGCTAAAAGTACCAGAGGTACCGCAAATGAAAAGGGTTCGGGCTTGGGCTTAATGCTCTGTAAGGATTTTGTCGAACTATTAGGCGGTCAAATTAAAGTGAGCAGCGAACTTGGTCATGGCAGTTGCTTTCAGTTTACTATTCCTGTTAATTAGGCAAAATCCTAATATTGGTTTTGACAGCTCCTGTTGTACCCGCCCAGCCATTCATTTCAATTATCCGCCATTTCAAACCCTTATCCAACCTTACAAATCCCAAATAAGCGAGATCATCGTACATTAATAGGGAAAGCCTCTAGTTAACTAATTATGTAGGGTTTTACTAAATTCGCCAGTGCTTTAAGCACTCAATATCAAAGCGTAAGAACAACACTTTGTCTAAAAAAGAGGAGAATAGCATTACCATCGATCAGCTGCAAGAGCTGATTCTAGATCGAGCATTGAAGGTATTTTCCATCTTGGCTGCATTAGCTACGGTCGTTTTAGCCGTCCGCTATTATCTCTTTGGTGAAGGCACCACCTTTTGGACAGTTCTAATTGTTGATTTGATTTTCGTACTTGTGATTCGCTTTCGCAAGCATATACCGTATAAGCCAATCGCCAATACCTTACTTTTCATCATTCTACTCGTATTGGCGGCGGGCCTCTGGAAGCTAGGTTTATTAGCCGCCGCTATATTTTACATGAGTCTCATTCCCATCTTTGCCTACCTCACTGGAAATTATAAAAGAGCTCTTTTCGCGATTGGATTGGCGAGTCTCATCTATGCTCTTTTTGGCATAGCCCACATTCAAGGCTATCTAAAAGTGGATTTTGATGTTGAAGCGTATATCCGCAATCCAATTTCCTGGACTTTAAATCTAACGATAGTCAGTTTTACTGGAGTGGCAATCCTCGACATTGTGCATCATTACCGTAAAAACCTGGTAAACTCGTACCAAAAATTACAGAGTCGTAAAAATGACCTGCAGGAAGAGGTGAGTACAAAAACTAAGGATCTCAATCAGCTTAATCACGAACTTCAGCACGCCAATGAGACCTTGCGCGCTAAATTGGATGAGTTAAAAAATGCTCAGAATCAGCTTATTGAGAAGGAAAAACTGGCTTCTTTAGGAATGCTCACCGCCGGAATTGCGCATGAGATTAAAAACCCGTTGAATTACATAAACAGCTCTCAGCAATTGCTCTTTGCCAAGCTGGAAGAAGAGGGCAAATTAGACGAGGAGCTTAAAGAACTATTGGGCTTTATCGCCACCGGAAGCGAGAAGATGAACGGTATTATTAAGGGGCTAAACCACTTTAATCGCAACCAAGACACCTTTGATGAGGACTGTAAAATCGACGAGATTATTGACAGTTGCCTGCAAATGCTAAGCCACCTAATTAAGGGACGCATTGAAGTTAATACCCGGTACCCGAAGGACTTACCCAGTATTCGAGGAAATGTTGGCAAATTACATCAAGTATTTACCAACCTCATTTCTAATTCGGCACAAGCGATTGATAAACAAGGACAAATTGATATTAGCGTCCAAGAGAAAAACAATAAGCTCATCATAGCTATAAAAGACAGCGGCAGTGGAATTTCCAAAGAAAACCTCCAACGTATTTTTGAACCCTTTTTCACTACCAAAGCGGCTGGCGTAGGAACCGGATTAGGGTTAAGCATTACCCGAAGTATCATAGAAGAACATCAAGGTGAAATGGAGTTTGAATCTACCCTCGGCGAGGGAACCACGGTTAGCCTGAGCCTTCCATTTTCAGCCGAAAGGCATTAATGACGAATCCAGGTTTGATGGCTGCAACTGTTAGCCCCGCGGACCCAAATATGATAGACTCCCTTTGGCCAAGCTTCAAAATTGAGTTCCACTTCCCTTCCTTGAACATCCTCTTGAAAAAGCAAGGTGGATTGATTGTCATATATCAGTAATTGTGCATTACCCTGCGCCAGAAATGAGGATAGCTTAAGGTTTAAAGCCCCTCGACTCGGGTTTGGATACACCGTGAAACCCGTTTCTACGCTTTGCCGTTGCTCATGTAAAATCGCCGAACAATTCCAAAACTGCACCTCCCTAAAGCGTGTATTCATAAACTGGGCATAAACCCCTCCGGTATCTGTGGGGTTAAATAAATGCTGAAAGTTATAGGCTGCCCATTCGCGAGGAGAATGCCTAATCTGAGCGGCTACTAAGCTACCATTGGCATTATAAGTCCATTTGTGATTTACCTCCAGAGCTTGTTGTTTTAAAGTACCAAAGGAATCGAGGTTCCAGATATGATTTCGCTTGGAATAAAAGTGATATCGCGATTGAAGAACTATCTCCTCCTCCCAAGTACTATCAACCACAAAACTTGCAAAGCCTCCTTTAGTTGAGGGCAGATGATTATAAGGGGGCACCTGCCAAATCCAGCCTTCGTAAAGGGGATCAACAATCCAATAGCCATCGTACCAGGTTTCTACTCTACTGAGTTTTTGAATACAAATTAACTTATTAGCCTGCTCTAAATAAGCGTATCGATATCTATAGTCGGGCTCATTGAGCTTAGTGAGGTTAGTATTCTGCGGACCAAAAACCCAAGTGGAATCCACCCGACCCGAGTGATGAAAATCAATAAAAACCAAGGAATCCCATTGCTGGAAATCCTTCTTAATTTGATGGATACGCCGACTATTACTTGATAGATGTTTCACCTGATAAACCGAATACTGCGAATTACTTTCAATGCGGTAGGCTTGGTCCCTTTGAATGGATCCCTGGGTTGACGTTTCATACGTTTCGAGGCTTATAATATTTCCAACGGAATCGAGCGACCAAGAATAGCGCATGCCATTATTGGTGGCATCTGGCAAATGTTCCCAAGAGTTTAGTCGACCAAGAGGATCATACCCCAACCGAAATTCCTTAAACTGAAGTCCGAAGTTGGCTCCTTCTAGGGTACTGTAATACTCGAGTTTACCTTTTTGATTGTAATGATAACGCACCGTATCGATAGCCGAATGATTGGTGCAAAATGCCAATTGCTGATTGGGCCTTCCCTCCAAGGGTGGTAAGTTTATGCTGAAGTTTAAACCAAAAGGTCTTTCGGTAGAAGTGTAAAAGGCTTCGGTTTGTGCCTTTGCATTGCAAATACTGAAAAGGCAAAAAAGAAATGTAAGGAGTCGCATAGCTGTTGATTTGATGGCTAAAGTAGAAGCCTACCAAACAAAGGGCTTATAGCTATGTTGCACATCCTTTAAGTTCCAAAATAAAGAGCTGAAACTATGTTGCAGGGAAGGCCTAAATGACTAGGACTTAGGCAGACAAATGCTAACGGTGGTACCTTCTCCTAGGCTACTCTCAATTTTAAGCTTACCGTTTATTTTATGCAAAAACTCCTGACTTAAACCAATGCCTAAACCAGTGCCTTTTTCATTTCCAGTGCCAAGATTACTGCGGATGGCGGTGTTCTCGCGGATTTGCCTTAAGGTTTCCGCATTCATACCCTTGCCAAAGTCTTGAATATTAATACAGTCGAAATCCTCTTCGTGATGACAAGAAATCTCAATACTAGAATTGGGCTCCGAGAACTTAATGGCATTGCTCAACACATTCCTTAAAACAAAAGCTAAATAATTTCCATCGGTGGAGATGGTATCTTGGGCATTGAGCTTATCCAGGTTAACCGAAATCCCCTTATCTTGAAGCTGGGCCTGTGCTTCGGAGATGGACACATGAACCACTTCTGCCACATTCAAACGCTCGATGTGCGGATCGAGCTCGCCACTCTGACTGCGTACAAAGTTCAGGAGATTCTCTAGGAGCAAATCCACATTGCCGACGGAAGCCTCCAAACCGCGCATCATTTGTTCTAAATCCTTCTCCTCTACAAGGCCCTCATTGTAAACGTGAATAAGACCTTTAAGGGAGGCTATAGGATTTCGAATATCGTGTGCTACAATGCTTATCAGCTTATTCTTGAAATTAAGACTATTCTCTAGTTCTTTACTATACTCCTCTTGCTGGGCATTGGCTCGTTTATATTGATTTCGCTGTCGGTTGGCGAAATAAATGAGAACGATGGCCACAAGTACCGCTAAAGCCAAAATAATCAGCTGTAAACGACTTTGCTCCCGTTCAGCTTGCAGGATATCGTTCTCTAAGCGCTCCTTCTCTAATTGATTAACGACCTCATACTTACTGGAGTTATCGTCAATAATACGTTGCATATGACGCATCCTAATACCGTAAACCGAATCCAAATAGAAGTGAGCCGAATCTATATTCCCCAGTTCCTCATAAGCCCTTGACACTAAATGAAATACGTCGCCATATGTTATCTTCTGCTCCTTAAAAGGGCTGATATCAATGTAGCGACGACCATAGCGAATAGAGCGTTCATAGTCGCCTAATCTAAAATTCAAGACCGTTAAGTTATAGGCGGCAGAGGCCCATTCACTACTATCCGCTAAGTCCCTTGAGGCTTGAAAGGTTTTAACCAAAACCTTTTCTGCTTTCTCCAAATCCTTCATATCTCGGTACAGCGCACCTTCTAGCATTAGGTTGGAGATAATCCGCCACTTAAAGCCTTTTATAGAGTCAATTCTTTGCGATTCCTTAACGGCTGCCAGCGCGGCCTCATGCTGGCGCATCTCATGCAGTATAGCACCTTTTCGATTATAAAAAGCTGATCTTACAGTAGATAATGGCAGGGTTTTACAAATAGGTTCTACCTCCCTGATGGTATTAATGGCTTCGGTATAGCCACCGATCCCGCGAAGCACCTCCGCTCGGTTTATCGACTCACGAACATATTCATAGTCATTCCCAATTTTCTTGTAATACCGAATTAAAGCAGCGTTGGCCGCGAAGCCGGAGTCAATTTTATCATTATTCCAATAATAGGCTTGAGCGTCCTTTAAGGAATCTGCATAAGCATCTGCAGGCTCTGCTTGCGCCGCAAGAGACGGCCCATAGAACAAAAGGCCAAAGGCAAATAGCTTTAGAAAGACAGTTATGGAACAGAGACGGGAAATCATGTTGCGCTCACAGAATAAGTCTTCGAAAATAAGGCTTATTTGTCCACTGATGAAAAATTTGAATAATTAGTCCCAAGTTTAGAACCATTGGTTGCGCAAGGCAATATTTATAGCTTGGGTCTTATTCTGCACTTGTAACTTCCGATAGATGTTCTCCATATGACTTCTTACGGTGAGTGGTGAAATGATTAAACTTTGAGCAATATCCGTATAGGTTTCACCCGAAACGAGATGCTTCAACACTTGCAGCTCTCTTTTGCTAAGCTCATAATCTTCTGGTGTTTGTAAATCCTCAGGCATAGGGCTTCGCATCATTGCCAAACTTTGCTGCGCCATTTCTGCCGAAAAAGCCATTCGACCTTCCAGGCTGTCTTTAATCATTCGTAATAAAACTTCGGGGCGCTCCCCTTTCAATAAATAACCATCTGCACCAGCATGAAGGGCGCGTTTTAAATGGTCATTACGATCTGAGATACTAAGCATCAATATCTTAGCTTTGATAGAACGAGATCTAAGGTCTTGGCATAATTGCACCCCATCCCGCTTGGGCATTTCCAAGTCTAATAAAAACACATCTGGAACCTCATCCTCTGCCTTGCGCAGGGCCTCTTTTGCCGAGCTAGCGGTCCAGATAATCTTAAATTCCTCAAAATAAGATAGTAAAGCCGCAAATCGATCTAAACTTGCCTTTTGATCATCCACCAAGGACAGCCGAATGGGTTTTGTGGTCATGCTCGAAATTTCCTAAAAGATGCAGCAATTTCCGAAATTTTGGTGCATTTGCCCGATTGTCCAGCCCTAAGTAAGCAGCTTTCTTTGAACCAAAAGAATACATGTTACGAAGTACCATTTTAATCCTGATCCTAGTTTCCCAAACCCTAAGCGCACAAAGTCCCACCTTTGGTTACTTTAGTTTAGGCACTGTGGGTGGCAGTCAGTCTATTTCAATTCCCGATTTAAATGTAGACTTACAGCATCCCTATAAAATGGACTACACCATAGAAGGCCATTGGTTTTCGGATGACATTTACTACATCGGTAAAGTCTTTAACTCTGCATATGGCGAGTATAGCTATGAATCTGAAGGCGCATCTTATCAAGTACTTAATGGCTCCGTGGTTTCCTTCTCCTTAGGATCCTTTTCCGAATCGGGTGATCGCTGGGGATTTGGTTTTGGTATTCGCAATGATTTCACTCATTATGGCCTAAGTAATTACGGAGGGGGTAAAGTGGAAAGCTTTTCCTGGCTTCTTGGACCAGAAGTTCCAATTACCTATAGTTTAAACGATTATATGCGCTTGTATGCTAAGGTAGCGGTGATGAATGTTTGGAACGACAAAGTGTTTAATGGTTTTGCTACGGATAGCCATATCGACTTGCACATCACGCCCTTTAGCTTTCTCCTAGTTGGTGGTGGAGTCGGCTTTAATACGATGAGCACCAATACCGATTTCATGGCCCTTAAAGATGACATCGCTTATACCGCAAATGCCCTTTATTTTCAGCTTTATATCGGAGTATCGCTTGGGCATACCCGGGCTTTTTAATGCGCTTTTAAGCGGACTTTAATTTTCACGCCATTAGTTGAATCGATTTCATACTCAGCACCAATTTCAGTCGCTCTAGCTTTCATATTCTTTAAACCGTAAGATTCCGTTTCTAATCCCAGGTCTTGGAAGCCAAGCCCATCATCCTTAATCTCGAGGATTAAGGCTTCCCTTCCATAAAGTTTAACCTGAAAGTTGTTGGCTTGACTATACTTCAACATATTTTGGGTGGCCTCTTGTAAGATGCGCAATAAGTTAAGCGCTTCTCGCGAGCTTAAGCTCCGCTTAAAGCTTAGGTCTTTTTTAAAAGTCCAGGGAAGGTAATCGGCTAGGTATTGCTCTAAAAATGCCTCAATCTTTTCAGCAAATTGCTCGATACTATAATCGTCCTTATCGATGGCCCAGATGGTATCTCTTAGCAAGCGTATGGTTTCGGAGGTATAGTTTCGAGTATCCACAAGTTGATCGAGCCCTTCTTCCCAAACCACCTGTTTCTTCAATTTTAACTCCATTAAATCTAAGTCGGAGGCTATCCTACTTAGGTGGGCGCCCACGTGATCGTGTAAATCTTGCGAAATTCGTTCTCGCTCCTGATGGACTTTTTGCTCAGTTTCCAGTTGTTGAATGCGTTTAAGGAATTGACGGCGATTGTAAATAAAAATTAGGCCTGCACTAAGCAGGATAAGGGTTAAGAAGAGTCCAATTCTAAACCACCAAGTTTCATAAAAAGCCGGAATCACCAGCCATTCGATGAGGTAGGGTTTTGGAGCCGAAAAGCCATCTTTATTCCTATTGCGAATTTGAAGTTTGTAGGACCCTGGGCTTGGTCTACCCAAACTCAAGCGCCCCCCTTCGAAGGACCGCCAGGCCGCATCATCGAGCTTGAACTCCCATTCCAACTGAGGATCGCGAAAATTAAAGCCACTAAAGAATAAATCCAGGCTGGTGTAAGTTGGGCGCATTTCCAAACGACCAGTACTTAAGGCCTGACTTAAATGCTGGGGACTGGCTTCGTAATCTACCCAAACCTCTCTTAAGCTTGGTAAAGCAACTGAAGTATCCGGAAATACCGCCAGTGGATCAAAGACCGTAATGCCCTCCGGATTGCCAAAATAATAGCAATGGGCTGAATCCTGGCAGTGAGCATTCATGGAAAAATCGTCGAAATTGAGTCCGTCCCTACTGTTAAAACTATGAAACTCACCAATGGCGGTATCATAAACACTAATGCCCCCATCGGTGCTCGACCAGAGTCGCCCCAAAGAATCGAAATATAAGGACCAAACATTGGCATTAACCAAACCTTCCGATTCGCCAATAACCTTGAATGTATTCTTAGCAGGATGATATTGGTAAATGCCGCCCCCAAAGCTGCTAAACCAGTAGGATTTACCATCGAAGCTAAAGTCGGTTACTAATGAATTGGGAATGGACCCTTTCGGACCCGCTTGGTATTGTTTCCAGGCTAAATTGCTGGTATCAATTCGGAATAAACCTTTGGCGCTGCCAATCCATAATTCTCCCTCCAGGATTTCCATTTGAACCACCGGTATTTTCGGTAAACCCTTTAATGGAACTATCCCCTTTTCTTCGGTCCAATAAAGTAAACCATCCGAATAACCCAGCCAGAGCGCTCCTTTATCCTGGGCAAAGCAAATTCCTCTCAATTGTTTGTGGTCATCACCATCATACAGTAAATCCCAGGAATCCATATTACCTCTATATAATGCACCACCAGAAGTACCAATGTACATCGAGCCATCGCTAGCTTGGGTAATGAAATCAATATTGAAGGAGCGCTCCCTAAAAGGAGGAGCTAAGGGTATAGCTTGCCAATGGCCAAGGTCATTTCGCTCGTAACACTGTAAACCATCCGAGGCCCCTACCCAAAGCCGGTGATTCTGGTCGTAAAAAAGAACTTCAATGTTTTTAAAGGAAGCATATTCAGGGCCCTTATAGAGCTCGCTCCAACGCTGAAACTTTCTTTTTCGAGGGTCGATGAGGTTTATACCCTGACCGGTCCCTAGCCAAACTTGACCTTGATGATCCTCTAAAATACTGAGTACTAGAGAATGACTAATCTTATTTTCTCCGGTCGCTTTGCTATGGTACCATTGCCAATTTCCATCCTGATAACTGTAAGCACCATTTCGCGTCGCAAACCAGAGCTCCTCATGGCCGCCCTTTTTCATATCAAGAATGAAGGATAAGTCCTCGGGACACCAAGAACATGGACTTAGGGCAGTGGCCGCCTTATTATAAATCAGTAACTTTTCTTCGGTGCCTAATAGTAAACTATCCCCTAAGCTTAATAAGGATAAAACGCGCTTTTCGGTGTCTAATACTGGCTTCAAGAAATTGTTCTGCACCAAATACAACTGACCATTACTTAAATACCAAAGCTCATTGCTATTGGGGTCCTTATATACACTGGTCCATAATCGTTCCGACTGATTCTGATTGGGGAAAAAGGACAATGGCTTGAGGTCCTGGGTTAAAATGTGCAAGCCATAAAAGGTACTCGCATAAATGGTATCTCCTTTAGCGCCTAGCGAACAAAACCAGTTGGCCTCATAACTTTGTTGAGTGTCTGGGATAAAATGTAATAACGTTTCGGTGTAAGTGTCGTAAAGATCTAAGCCGTTTCGAGTGCCTATTAAAAGTTTATGGTCGTCGATTAAATATAATTTCTCTATCTGATTACTGCTCAAGCCATCTGCCTCCTTCAAGACCTTAAAGCTTTGACCGTCATAGCGTGCCAGTCCGTTTTGCGTACCAATCCAAATATAGCCTTGGGCGTCTTGCAGTAAGCATTGACCAGTATTTTCGGGCAAGCCACTATTAGCGTTTAGTTGCGCAGAAACCTGAGCATAAGTCTGCAGGGATATTCCAAATATTACTACCAGTAAAAGGTGATTACTCCATTTCATCTCGCCTTCCAATTTACACCAAGCTAATAATCTAGGTTTTGATTGGGAGCCTAATTTGCGCAACTCCCCTTGCTTTCGCATTTTTGTAGTTCAAATCTACTCCATTTGACACCAGAGGCGGTCCCAAGCTTTAAAGTTCCAGCTTACTTACGCTTTATAGCTCGTAATTTAAATCGAATAAGCAGCCTTTGGGCCGGTAAGTTCGCATTAAGACTATTCTTTAAACCTATTCCGTTTGGCATTCCAAACCGGGAACAGGGCTTTCGTAAGCAAGCCGAAAAGCACGAGCTTCTAAGTAAAAATGCCCAAGAGTTTCTTGTTTTCGAACTTAGAGCGAACGGACCAAAAGTTTTAATGATCCACGGTTGGAGTGGCAGGGCCTCCCAGTTTTTTGAAATCGCGAATTTTTTACATCAAAAGGGATTTCACATTTTTAGTATTGAGGCTCCGCAACATGGCGAATTGCAGGGATCACGTACGCATATGCTCGACTTTGTTGATGCGATTGAAGAAAGCTACCATCGCTTTGGAGAATTTGAAATGGCGATTGGACATAGCCTAGGAGGCATGGCCCTCTTTAATGCCCTGTCTCGAAATATCTGGTTTGAAAAACTAGTGACCATCGGTTCTCCGGCGAACATAAAAGGTGTAGTTGGCGATTTTACCGAGAAGCTCGATTTAGATGATAAGGTTAGAGATTACATCTTAAAATATATTGAGAATCGCTATCAATTAAGCACCGATCAAGCTTCTTCCGACCACCTCTGCCAAATCTTTCGCCCCGAAGGCTTGATCGTTCACGACCTTCACGATCAAGATGTTGGTGTGGAAAATGCCCGTCTGATGCACAAGAAATGGCGGGGATCTAAATATTTGGAGACAGAAGGATTAGGGCATCGCAGGGTGCTGCGAGATCAAGGGGTTTTGGAATCGATTTATGATTTCTTTAAGAACTAAACAGGCCATCTATACGTCAATATGTAAAATGACCGATATGAAAAGCCCCTTATTGATTTTTAGCATTTTACTATTAAGCGTAGCCTGTCAGGCTCAAGAAACCCCTAAAGACACCGCCACTATGAAACCAAAGATTGAAAAAACAGATTCGGAATGGAAGGCAGAATTAGCGCCTGATGTTTATCGCATCATGCGAGAAGCAGGAACCGAACGCCCTTTTACAGGAGAGTATAATCTACACTTTGAAGATGGATCCTACCGCTGTGGTGCCTGCAACGCCGTACTGTTTAGTAGTGATGCCAAATTTGAATCACATTGTGGATGGCCTAGCTTTGATAAGGTGGCCGATAATGATGCCATTATTGAAAGAGAAGACCGTAGCTTCGGCATGGTTCGTACCGAGGTGCTCTGTGCCAATTGCGGCGGACATCTAGGTCACTTATTCGATGACGGCCCTACCGAAACAGGCATGCGCTACTGCATCAATTCATTAGCCCTAGACTTCGAGAGCGCATCCGATAGCACGAGTACTTCTTCGAATAGCCAAGAAGCGAAATAAGCAGTTTCTACCTTAGCTTTGCCTCATGCGAATCGACATCATTAGTGCGCAACCCTATTTAATGGAAAGCGCATTTAGCCACTCCATTTTAAAACGCGCTCAAGACAAAGGTCTGGTTGAAGTAAAGCTTCATAATTTAAAAGACTACGGACTCGGTAAGCACAATCAAATTGATGATTACCAGTTTGGTGGTGGTGCTGGGATGGTGATGATGGTAGAGCCCATCTTAAATATGATTCGCGACTTACAAAAGGAAAGGACCTACGATGAGCTTATTTATATGACGCCCGACGGCGATCTGTTCGATCAAAAAACGGCAAATCAGCTGAGTTTAAAAGAGAATATTCTAATCCTTTGTGGGCATTACAAGGGCGTAGACCAAAGGATACGAGACCATATCATTACCCGGGAAATCTCGATTGGAAGCTATGTATTAAGCGGTGGTGAGCTTGCGGCAGCGGTGGTGAGCGATGCGGTTATCCGACTATTACCTGGCGTTTTAGGTGATGAGTCCTCTGCACTCTCCGACTCTTTTCAAGATGATTTACTGGCCCCGCCCGTTTATACTCGTCCGGCCGAAATTAATGGCTGGAAAGTCCCCGAAATTCTACTGGGAGGAAACTTCCCCGAAATTGATGCCTGGCGGGAAGCTAAAGCTCTGGAAATCACCAAAGCTAAGCGCCCTGATCTTTTAGATGAGGATTCTTTGTAAGGAAAGGGAAATGTTGTAATATTGCAGCCCCAAAAACGGGGAATTGGTTGGTCAACCTCTGGCAAGAGCTGTGCATGTTGGCTTTACTAAAATTACAAATTGCTTAATAATGGATTTAGTTAAGTACGTTCAGGAAGAGTATACCAATAAAAATGAGTTTCCTGATTTTTTCGCCGGTGATACCATCACTGTTTATTACAAAATTACCGAGGGTAACAAAGAGCGTATTCAGTTCTTCCGCGGTGTAGTATTGCAACGTCGTGGTTCTGGTAGCACCGAAACTTTTACAATCCGTAAAATGAGCGGTAACGTTGGGGTAGAGCGTATCTTCCCAATCAACATGCCCGCTTTGGACAAAATTGAAATCAACAAACGTGGTAAAGTGCGTCGCGCACGTATCTTCTACCAGCGTGAACGTACCGGTAAAGCTGCACGAATTAAAGAAAGAAGAATGTAGCCTTTACTTCGGGATAATATATAAGCCGCTCTTTTGTAGCGGCTTTTTTTATGCCCGAAAACTCATGCCTCAACAAAGAAACCCTCGCGGCTTTAAAATTTTAGAACGCAAAGAAAAACCTCAAAAGACCATTAAGCTCTTTGCGCGAAATGGCTCCCGCTACGTAATTCTTATCAATTACTACTTCTGGGGATTATGCTTTCGCAGCCGCTATTTTGAGTTTAATGAGCTCGAACAAGCTTATGCGGTATACCATCGCTTGGAAGCAGAAGAAAACCCCGAACTTCCTACTGCGCGGTTATTACAAAAACAGTCCTCCGATTTTTAGCTCGCCCTTCTTCGGTAGCGTTATCCGCCAAAGGTTTTCCCTCACCATAGCCATGCCAGCTCAAGCGACTGGCTTCAATCCCTATCGAGATAGCATATTCATAAACCGCTTGTGCACGAGCCTTTGAAAGGCGTAAATTACTTTCATCATCCCCCACATCATCGGTATGGCCCTGAATGTCGGCACTGAGCTCAGGATTATCTTTCATAAATAGGGCAAACTCCTCAATGATACTGCGCGCTGCAGGGTTCAATTTCGAGGAATTACTTTCAAATTGAATGTCGTTTAAAGTATACTCCCGCCCGACTTCCATGGGGGCCAACTCTAAAGATGTTTCCACATTTGGTCGCAACTTTAATTCATCGGCAGACAAGTACCGAGAGCTAAAAGCCGCGCCTTTCTTCTCCACTTTTACGATATAATCGGAAGCCTCCTCACGTTTAACCACCCTGGCAAAGGAACCCGTTTCAAGGTCTACCTTCACCTCGGTAAGTTCCTTGGTTTTCAGGTTTTTGATTTTCACCGTAGCATCCTCAAGCGAAGCTCCTTCAGCCACATCTAAATTACCTTGCACCAGAAATACCTCTTCCGGGCGAGCCGCTTCTGGCATTTCGAAGGAATAAAGATCCCAGCCGGTGTTTGCCCGCAAGGAGTTGCTGGAAAAATATCCAGTTTTGCCATCTAAACTTACAAAGAGGCCCAAATCATCCTCCTCACCATTAATAGGATAGCCTATATTAGAAGGTGCCTGCCAAGTGGAGTCAATAGCCTTGGCATAAAAAATATCAAAGCCTCCTAAACCAGGATGTCCATTACTGGTAAAATACAAGGTTTGCGAATCGGAATGAATAAATGGGGATTTCTCGTCGTATCGAGTATTTACCCTGCCATCTAATAAATCTGGAGCCGACCAAGTTCCATCTTCCAAACGATGACAGCGGTATAAGTCTAAACCTCCTACTCCACCCTCTCGATCTGAAGTAAAATACAACCAGTCGCCATTAGCCGTAATGGACGCCTGTGACTCCCAACTATCTATCCTATTGATATGGTCACCCACCGAGCGCGGAGTGCTCCAATAGCCATAAGCATCCTTTTCGGTGTAATAGATATCGCAATTTTTATATCCGTCTAAATCCTCACATACCGTAAAGTAGAGCTCGGTATTATCGGCTGTGATGCTGGGTCCACCTTCATTATAGCTGGTGTTAAAGGGACTAGGTAAAGGCGCACCCTCCTCAAATTGACCGTTTGCTTGTAAGCTGGAAGCACAAAACTCTTCTACTAAGCGAGCGGTAGTAGCGGGACCGGCCTTACGATTTACTTTCCTAGATCGACGGGTGAAGTATATAGTGCGCTGATCTGGCGAAATGGTCGCCAGGTATTCATCGGCCGTCGTGCTAATTCGTTGCACGGGCTTAGGGTCAAAAGCCACGGTATTCTCTAGTAAGGACTTTTTAAGCTTGGCTTCCTCCAGGGCTGCTTTAGCTTCTTTGTCGTAGCCAAAATCACGCTCGGGATTGGCTAAAAACTGTTCTATCAAGGGGATAGCTTTATTGAGTTTATTATCCTCCAAATACATAACGCCCAAGAAATAGGGAATCTCTGGTTTGTAATTTGGACATTCTTCCACCAAAAGGGACCATAAAAACTGGGTTTTTACAATTTCCCTCTGCCGCAGTTTTAACTCCCCTAAAAGGTATAAGGCATCGGCATAATGTGCATCATAGCGCAAGGCTTTCTCCAGGTATCGCTCAGCTTCGCGGTAGTTCTTTTGGTTCCAGCTGCGAATGGCCTTTGGTAATTGATTGCTAGCTATTTCCTCTACTTCCTGATCGCATTCCCCTAATTCAGGCGCTTGGGCATGCAAAGGCTGCCAGGAAATTAAAACTATCAGACCTAAAAATAAGAGCGAGAGTTTAAATCTGCGCTTTTGCTTTGGCATCATCAATGAGCTTTTGTTTTTGATTTTCGGCCGCCTCAATTAATTGATTGGCTTGTTTGGCGGCTTCTTCCTCTACCTGTTGGGCCTTGGCATTCGCCTCCTTACGCGCCTTTTCTGCTAGAGGACGCGCAGCGGCTTGCTTTAATGGATTAGAGCCTGCTTCATCAAGAATTTTCTTTGCGGCTGTTTCCCCGCCGGCTCTAATTTTATCCGCTTGAACCTTGGCCTCTGCTTTTAGCTGTTCTCCGCGCTTACGTGCCTCTTCAATAAGTTTATCTCCTTGCGCTTCTGCCTCTTTTACCAATTCATCTAACTTCTTATTCACTTCTTGCTTTACCACCGTTTTGGCGCTATCCACTGCCTTATTAAGCTTTTCCTTTAGCTCCTTACCAAGCTCCTCTTTGAGGTTTCCTAAACTTGGGCGTACGGTTGGCTTAGTGGCTTTTCCACCAATCTTCACGGTAAGTGGAACCGATCCACTACTTAAAGCGCTAAACTGCTGCAAGTAATTTTCGGCCTTAAGACTTTTAAGGGGAACGCTGGTGTTTAGGTCAAAATCCAAGTCCTGCGACAAGCTCATGCTTCCACCCAGGTCTGCCTTTTGGCCCGCTAATTTGAAATCGAAGGGCTCTACTTCCAATTTACCATCTACAATAGCGAAGTTTAAATTAACATTCTCCACTTTCAGTTTTTGATAGTCGGGATTATTGAGGAAGGTGGCCAAGCGATTAAAAACCTCTCCTCCCGTTTGTACACTTTTGGTTCGCAATAATCCACTTGCATTAACCGTGTTTAAGTCGGGAGACATTTCATTGCTCATTAAGGTGTTTAAATCCAAGGCCATGTCGTAATTACCTTCCATATTTTCCATGATAGGAGCAATTTGCTTTACCATGTCTAAACTGCGGTAACTCTCTTTAAAGGAGAAGCCATTAATCGCAAACCTAAAATCGGCGCTTGGCACCTCTGGTTTAGAATCGTAGGAACCCGACATGCTCAACTTACCATCCAGCATATTCATATCCACATCTTCCATACTGGCTTTACCTTCCTTTAATCGGATATTACCATTCAAATTGGCAATTCGAATATTGTCGTACAGCAAGGAGTCGATTTTCGCATTGAGCACAAAATCAATGTTCTGGGGTAAGCGTAATACACTTAAAGCGGTGGTATCTTCTTCCGTAGTCGCTGCTTCGGAACTCTCCTCACCCGCTAAGGCCAATAAGTCTAATCTAGGACTACTAAAATCGAAGCTACCACTTAGCAATTCATCGCGTAAAGCATAGGCAATAAGGTTATCCAGAACCCCTTTCATGTTCATCTCATTGCCTTCGTAAATTAAAGTGCTGGGACCTAAAACAGCTTGCGAAGGCTGCAGTTTCAAATCCATTTGAGGGATGTCTAAACGCATCCCTAAACTATCGCCACCAAAATGAAGCTTATTGGCCAATAGGGCCCCGCCGGCCTTTAATTGCTCATATTGCTCCTGATCAATCATGGACATACTTCCGGAGGCAAACATGTTTAGGTCTATACCTCCCGACATTTCATAACCTTCCATCGGAATGGCTTTAGCTAAATCGGATAATTCGGCTTTAGCTTTAGACTGGAAGGCAAACTTTGGATCGCCTAAAGGTTCTTTTAATTGGAAGCTTCCGCTGATGGTACTCCCGGCAACCACAGCTTCCATTCTACTCAAGTTGATTTCGGTACCTTCTAAATTGCGACTGGTGTTCTTCGCTTTGAAGTCGATATTCACCTTTTCTACCGCAGCGGGTAAATCAGGGTATTGAAAGAATCCGTTTCGCACATTGAGGTTTACATCGAAACTAGGATAGATGTTATCAATCATCTTCCCTTGCACAATGCCATCAACCTTAAATTCACCAGAGGTTTTCAAATCTTGGAAATCCTGATAGTAAAGAGCGGGAATTAAGGAAATTAAGCTTTTGAAGCTATTATCAGGGCTGCTAAACTTCAAATCCATATCGATAGCCTCATTGGGCATAGCAAGCCAACCAGAGAACTGCATGGCGAGATCATTTAGCTTAACGGTATTTTCGCCAAAGGTGAATTTAAATTTCTCCTGATTAAGCTCCATGCCAAAATCCGATTCGAGCTGAACCCGATTGAGGTAAGCCATCCCTTCCATAAGGAAACTTATGGCCTTGGCCTCGGTATGGGTGTTGATTGCGACAATATTCTCGGTGAAATCACCGCTTCCCTCCTGGTTTAAATCCTCCAGGTGAAACTCCATATCCGCCTCACGGTCTTGATACTGCAGATCAAAATTGTGCACTTCCCAAGACTGCAAAGCCAAATGAAAGGCCGAACTCTCAGTGGCTTCGGGAGCCTCTTCGGCCTCTTCGCTGCCCTTTACAATGTCGAAATTGGCACTGCCATCTTCTAAGATTAAAATCCGAAGATCAAGATCCTCTACAGCAATCTTCTCTATACTGTAACTTTCACCGGATAATACAGACATTAGGTCAATGGAAAGCTGAAAATCTCCGGCGCTTAAAAGCTTCTGACCTTCAAAATTATCGACCCCAATAATTTCTAAACCTTCCAAGGAAAAACCGAAGTATGGAAAGGTGGAAATTAGTGCTAAATCCACATCTTCAAAATCCATCCTTGCATTTAAATTGGCATTAGCTTCTTGCTTGATTCGCTCCACAATAGAATCTTTGAAAACTACCGGAAGGATTAATGCTGCGGCAAAAAGCAATACTAAAAGGAAAAACAGAAAGCGAAAAATTCGTTTCATTCCAAGGGGTTTAAGGGTTAACGTCAGGGTTAAAGGTATCGTCTGTATCGTGAGACTGACGATAGTTTAAAAGATTTTCGCGAGCCGCAATAATGGAAGATACAGTGGCATCACCGGTTACATTTACTACGGTTCGGCACATATCCAAAATTCGATCTACCGGAAGGATAATACCTATCCAGGCCGGATTGAGACCAACGGATTCGAGCACAATAATCAACATCACCAAGCCAGCACTTGGCACCGCCGCCGAGCCAATGGAAGCCAAGGTGGCGGTAAGCACGATGGTTAGCTGCTGGGCTAAATCGAGATCAATTAAATGGAACTGCGCCAAAAACACTACGGCTACTGCCTGATATAAGCTGGTACCATCCATATTTACAGTAGCGCCAATGGGTAGCACAAAGCTGGTAATCTTCTTATCGACACCTAAATTATCTTCCACGCATTCCATGGTTACGGGTAAGGTTGCCGCTGATGAAGACGTACTAAAAGCCAAGGTTTGAGCTGGGCTCATTGCTTTAAAAAAGCCCGTAAAAGGTATTTTACGTACCACAAGTTTTAGTAGCAAAGGATAAAAAATAGCTACCATAAAGGCCAATCCAACAAACACGGTTAAGGAGTACCAGGACAGTCCTGCGAAAATATCTAGCATTTTCGAAACATCATCGCCCGCCATTTTACTGATGGTTCCCGCTAATAAGGCAAATACAAAGAAGGGCGCCGCTTGCATTATAAAGTCGACCATCTTAAGTAAAACCTCCATAATGGCATTCACCAGGTCAATGACCGGTTGCCCTTTATCGCCCGGAATAAAGAGCAAGGCGATTCCAAAGAACAAAGCGAAGAATATTACCTGTAACATCTGACCATTATTGGCCAAGGCCTCGAAGATATTGGAGGGAATAATATCCACTACTTTTTGCATCGGTCCGGCGTCCTTGGTAGCCTGAGCGATTTTCATGCTTTTCTCTACTTCGGGATCAATAGTTTCGCCCCCCAAACTTTGAATTCGGGCCACGCGATCCTCATAAGCTGGGTTTTGTAAAAAGTTTTTCTGGTCCTTAACCTCAACCTGCTTTTCCTGAGCCCATAATTCGTAGGTAATACGATTGTCAATTCGGGTGTCCTCATCTACCAAACGACCCGGACCAAAGCTATTGACTAATATCAAACCCAGGCTTACCGCCGAAAGGGTGGTAAAGAAGTAAAAGATTAAGGTCCGTAAACCCATTCGTCCTAAGCTGGAGGGATCACCTAATCCCGTAACTCCGGAGATAATGCTGAAAAAAACCAAAGGAACAGCAATAAGCTTTAGGAGGTTGATAAAGATGGTTCCAAATGGATCTATCCAATTAATGGTAAACTGGCTCCATCCTAAGCTGCTGCTGATGAAGGCCCAAATAACACCTAGGCTTAAACCAATGAGAATTTTCCAGTGTAGGGCTACTTTCATATTTAGATTCTTGAACTTCGGTTTAATAAAAAATAGTCGGCCAGTACCAGGGCGGTCATAGCTTCTACAATAGGTACGGCGCGAGGAACCACGCATGGATCGTGTCGACCTTTACCCGCCACGGTTACCATTTCGCCTTCGGTATTTAATCCCTGTTGATCGCTCATTATGGTGGCCACCGGTTTAAAGGCCGTTCGAAAAACAAGGTCCTCTCCGGTGCTAATACCGCCTTCTACCCCTCCGGCATGGTTGCTCCGCCTTTTTCCATCCTCGCCATAGGTATCATTATGTTCCGATCCTTTCATGCGTGCGGCTGCAAATCCCTCTCCGATTTCAAAACCCTTAACGGCATTTATACTCATCATCGCTTTAGCGAGTTCAGCGGGTAGCTTATTAAAAACGGGCTCGCCTAAACCGACATCCAAGCCTTCCACCCGACAGGTAATAATTCCACCGAGGCTATCTCCTTGTTTTCGGGCCTCTACTATTGCTTGCTCCATTAGAGCCGCCGTTTCGGGATGCGGACAACGCGTGATGTGCTGGTCAATTTTGGAATAATCTAAGCTGAGGTCATGATCCAGATCAATAGGCCCAACCGAAGATACATAGGCCCTTATTTTCACTTGGGGGAGAATTTGCATCGCTAAGGCCCCTGCCGCTACGCGGACAGCTGTTTCTCGTGCCGAGGATCTTCCGCCTCCACGATAATCACGATGCCCATATTTCTCGGCATAAGTGCGATCAGCATGAGAAGGACGAAATTTATCCTTTATATGATTGTAATCTTTGGATTTAGCATCAGCATTCGGGATGATGAAGCCAATGGGCATTCCGGTACTTTTGCCTTCAAAGATGCCGGATAGGATTTGAAGGGTATCGCTTTCTTTGCGCTGACTGCTGATTCGCGACTGACCCGGTTTACGACGGTCTAATTGCTGCTGAACAAAGTCTAGGTCAAGCTCTAAACCGGCGGGAAATCCATCGAGTATTCCACCAATGGCTTCGCCATGAGACTCACCGAAGGTGCTTAATTTTAAAAGATTTCCGAACGAATTTCCAGCCATAAAAACAAAGAAAACATTTAGGGCTTGAAATTACATTCTGTTTTCCGTTTAACAGAAGTTTAGAGCTAAAAACCTGAGCTTAGTTAAAAAGAAAACCCACTAAAAAGTGGGTTTTCGGGGATAACCAATAAATCAAAGCATGCTTTGATCAGGGTAAGACGTTTACATCAATTGGTTAAGTGCGATAAATACTGTAGACATCTTCAAAGGGAAACGATATCAAAAAGTGTAAGGTTGGTCGAGGCATCCATTTTTTAAGAATTTTTAACAAACTGTTTTTGCCAATTACTAGGACTACTCCCAACCTCCCGCTTAAAGGCCTTTGAAAAGGTAGGTAAGTCATTATAAGCTAGCATAGTAGATATTTCTAAAACTGAATTCTTTCCTTCACGCAGTAGCTCTTTAGCATTTTCGATACGCCATTCCACTAAATGTCGATTAGGACTTTTTCCGGTAGCCTTTTTGTATTGTCGTTGAAAATGAAAAGGGGACATGGCTACCTCACTGGCGATATCCTCCAATTTTAAAGGTCGATGTAAATTCGCCAGCATAAATTTTCGCGCTTGAACGACTTTGCGAATTAAAGATTGGCGGGTTGCAGGATTAAACTCCTGTAGGCGCTGATTATAGCCAATCAGTTCCCAGTCGATTTCCAGCAGCATTTCTTCAAGGATCGATTCGAAGCCGGCCTGTTTAATGGAAAACTGATCTTCTTCTATATCCCTACAAATTTCCTTTAGTTTACTGTTTAGATGCGTTTGGCGTTCAAAACGCAATTCGGGAATCTCTTGAAAGGATTGAAAACTATAATCGATAATCTTCCGGTTCTTTAAAACCCGGTAGAGGTCCATTAATTCGGATTCCTGATAATGGAGACATAAGCCCCTTGAGAGTGCCGAGGCTTCATATTGATGAGCGCGACTGTACCTCTGGTTTATAAACAATGATTCTCCCGGTGCTAAATGGATTTTTTTACCATTTAACCAAAAGGTTTCATGACTATTAAAGGCATACTTAATGGTGTAGCCAGACTCGCGATTTAGACAAGATTGGGTGTTAGCATATCTGGCAGATTGGCCTTGCAGAATGGACCCCTCTATCAATAAATGCTCTTGCACACCTTCTCTCAAGCTCAAACTTGCCATATATATACGTATGACGCCCGAGTAGCAGGGTTAAGGAAATCGGTTAGTACAGCTAATGTTTAAATTTTATTTGAAGGAAAATGTTAAAGGGAATGTCTTTAACATTTAGTTGGGCAAACTTTAGGATTTAGGTGCCCAAATTTTGTCAATTCTTGCGCATAAAAAAGTCCCAGCTTTAAATTTAAAACCGGGACTTGGAAAGAATTGTAAGTTCAGATTAAAGGTGAATCACCTCATCATATGCTGCAGCAGATGCTTCCATTACCGCTTCACTCATAGTAGGGTGAGGATGCACAGACTTAACGATTTCCATTCCGGTGGTCTCTAACTTTCGAGCCACTACGGCCTCGGCAATCATCTCGGTTACATTAGCACCAATCATATGACAGCCTAAGAATTCGCCGTATTTAGCATCAAAAATCACTTTCACAAAACCATCGCTATGACCGGCCGCTTTTGCTTTACCCGAAGCACTGAATGGGAATTTACCCACTTTAATATCGTACCCTGCTTCCTTAGCTGCTTTTTCGGTCATACCTACCGATGCTACTTCTGGAGAACAGTAGGTACAGCCCGGGATATTACCATAGTCTAATGGTTGTGGATTGTGGCCCGCAATTTTCTCTACACAGATAATCCCTTCCGCGGAAGCGACGTGAGCCAAGGCCTGCCCAGGAACACAATCTCCGATGGCATAATATCCATCTACATTGGTTCCATAGAAGTCATTCACCTGAATTTTACCTTTTTCAGTTTTAATACCCACTTCTTCCAATCCGATATTCTCGATATTGGCCTGAACACCAACTGCCGAAAGCACTACATCACACTCGATGGTGGATTCGCCTTTCTTGTTTTTCACTTGAACCTTGCAACCTTCACCGCTAGTATCTACTCCGGTTACTTCGGCATTGGTCATGATTTTAATACCGGCCTTTTTAAAGCTACGTTCCAATTGCTTGGAAACTTCTTCATCCTCTACCGGTACGATGTTCGGCATGTATTCTACGATTGTCACCTCTGTTCCCATGGCATTGTAGAAGTAAGCGAACTCTACACCGATGGCACCTGATCCCACAACCACCAATTTCTTAGGCTGCTCAGGAAGCACCATGGCCTGACGGTAGCCAATAATCTTTTTACCATCTTGAGGCAAGTTTGGCAGTTCACGGCTACGAGCGCCGGTGGCAATAACTACATTCTTAGCACTGTAGGTTTTTGTCTTCCCTTCAGCGTCCTTTACCTCCACCTTTTTTCCGGGTACTACTTTACCCTCGCCCATGATCACTTCGATCTTGTTCTTTTTCATGAGGAATTGGACCCCATTACTCATTCCTTCGGCTACGCTACGACTGCGTTTCACAACCGCAGAAAAGTCTTTATCGGCGCTGTCAACCTTGATACCGTAATCGTCGGCATGGTTGATATAATCAAAAACATTGGCACTTTTTAATAGCGCCTTAGTAGGAATACAACCCCAATTGAGGCAAATTCCACCTAAACTTTCACGCTCAACAATGGCAGTTTTTAAACCTAGCTGCGAAGCACGAATTGCGGTAACGTATCCTCCGGGGCCGCTACCTAAAACGATCAAATCAAATTCCATGGAAATATTTTTATGATAGTAGAATTTGGGAGGCACAAATTTAGTAGAAAAAGAGGCATCCCTTGGAGCAAGCTTATCTTTTATGAATTTCGATAGGCTATAGCCGATATTTCAATATTCACGTTTTTGGGTAATACCGCCACCTGAACCGTTTCCCGGGCTGGGGCCAGCTCCGCATCGAAGTATTCGGCATACACCGCATTAATCCGCTGAAATTGACCCATATCCGCAATAAAGATGCTGCACTTTAAGACTGCCGCTAAACTACTTCCAGCCGCCTCCAAAACCGCTTTTAAATTATCTAGCACCTGACGCGTTTCTGCTTCAATTGAATCTAAAATTAATTGACCGGTTTTAGGATTTATTGCAATTTGTCCAGAGGTAAAAACCTGATTTCCAAACACGGTTGCTTGCGAGTAGGGACCAATTGGATCGGGTGCCCCATCGGTATATACGATTTCTTTCATTTTTTCCTCAATTTGCGGACAAGTTATGAAGCTTTTACTGATTGATAATTACGACTCTTTTACCTACAACCTCGCCCATTATTTTGAGGCCTTAGGGGCAGAGGTATCGGTTTGTCGCAACCAAAATTTTAGTTGGACAGCAGTAGATTCAGCTGATGGTATTATCCTATCTCCTGGTCCAGGACTGCCTAGTGAAGCGGGAAAGTGCATGGAGCTCATTTCGCGATATGCCGAAAGCAAACCAATTTTAGGAATATGCCTTGGCGCTCAGGCGATTGCCGAACATTTCGGAGCCAAACTGTATAACCAAAAGGAAGTTGCCCATGGCATCAGCCGGCAGGTATACCGCCAAAACGAATCGTGGCTTTTAAGCGGTTTAGAAGAATGCTTTGCGGTAGGACTTTATCACAGCTGGGGCATAAAGCCAAGCCCTACTTTTAATAAAAAGTTTGCGGTGGTTGCTCAAAGAGGGAATGGCGTGCTAATGGCATTTGAAGATGCAAACTCCGCCCTTGCCGGTATTCAATATCATCCTGAAAGTATAATGACCGAAGGAGGAAGAGAAACCCTCAACAACTGGTTGAACCGCATCAAGAGCTTGAAAAGATGATCTTTATAGTCGCTTATCTGCCCAAGCATAAAGATTGGGGACCAGCCGATTTTATGGAATGCGAGCACTGTGATCGTGAATCGTATTTTGTGCTGCGCGAACGATGGATGGAAGCGCAATTATTCTTCTTGCCGATCTACCGCCATCAAAGGATGTACTTCCAAGAATGTCCGCATTGCGGCAAGGCTGTAAATATAGCGGAGGAGGATTGGCCATACTATAAGTCCTTAGCAAGCTTACAAAATCAGTTTATAGCCGGGAGCCTCACCGAGTCTGAATTTGAGGCCAAAAAAGAAGCATTAAAAAAGCCCTGAATCTCTTCAGGGCTTAGTTTTATCGATATCGATTTCTAAACGTCGATTTTCGCATATTTAGCATTGCGCTCTATAAAGTCACGACGCGGTGGCACATCATCTCCCATCAACATGGAGAAAACACGATCCGCTTCCGCAGCACTGTCAATGGTTACCTGACGCATCGTGCGTTTTTCGGGATCCATGGTAGTTTCCCAAAGCTGCTCGGCGTTCATCTCACCAAGACCTTTATAGCGCTGCACACTGGCATTGGATTTTGTTTCGGATGACATTTGTGAAACGAGAAGATCACGCTGATCGTCGTTCCAGGCATATTCCTCTTTCTTTCCTTTTTTCACCAAATAAAGGGGTGGCGCAGCAATGTAGATGTTGCCCGCTTCGATGAGCTCCTTCATGTAGCGGAAGAAGAAGGTTAGAATCAAAGTGGCGATATGACTACCATCCACATCCGCATCACACATAATGATAATCTTATGATAGCGGAGTTTAGCAGTATTTAGGGCCTTGGAATCCTCTTCGGTACCAACACTTACACCTAAAGCGGTAAAGATGTTTTTGATTTCTTCATTCTCAAAAACCTTGTGCTGCATGGCTTTCTCTACATTCAGAATCTTACCTCGCAGGGGTAAGATCGCCTGAAAATTACGGTCACGGCCTTGCTTGGCCGTACCACCGGCCGAATCACCCTCCACTAGGAATATCTCGCAAATTGCTGGATCTGTTTCAGAGCAATCAGATAATTTTCCGGGTAGGCTATTGCCGCCCATCACGGTTTTCCGCTGCACCATTTCGCGCGCCTTCTTAGCGGCTACACGGGCTTTGGCGGCTAGGATTACCTTTTGAACAATCATTTTGGCCTCGTTCGGGTTTTCCTCGAGGTAATTGCTCAGCATCTCTCCTACCAGTTGGTCTACCGCACCCGAAACCTCGGAGTTACCCAGCTTGGTTTTAGTTTGCCCCTCAAATTGAGGCTCCATAACTTTCACCGAAACCACGGCGGTAAGTCCTTCACGGAAATCATCTCCACTTACTTCTACCTTTTCCTTGGCGAGCATACCACTTTCATCCGCATAACGCTTTAGCGTGCGTGTAAGCGCGCGACGGAAGCCGGTAAGATGGGTACCTCCTTCATGGGTATTGATATTGTTTACGTAAGAGTGGATATTCTCGGCATAGGAAGTATTGTAGTGCATAGCCACTTCCACTGGAATGTCGTTACGCTCACCTTCCATGCTAATCACTTCAGGCATCAGCTTTTCGCGATTCGTATCGATGTAGGCTACAAACTCTTTTAAGCCGCCTTCGCTAAAAAACTCATCGCTAAGGTATTCTCCTTCTTCTTCCTCTACTCGCTTATCCGTTAGGGTGATGCGAATGCCACGATTTAAGAAGGCTAATTCTCTTAAACGAGAGGCGAGAATTTCATATTGATACTCGGTAACTTGGAAAATACTTACATCCGGCTTAAAGGAAACAATGGTTCCGCGATAATCGGTATCACCATCTTCCTTTAGAGGATAATCGGGCACACCACGTTTATACTCCTGGTGGTATTTTTTTCCCTTGCGGTGCACATCCACTCGTAAGTGATCTGAAAGTGCGTTAACACAGGAAACCCCCACACCATGCAGACCACCAGACACCTTGTAGGAATCCTTATCGAACTTACCCCCGGCGTGGAGCACTGTCATTACTACCTCAACGGCAGAACGACCTTCTTTTTCGTGCATATCGGTGGGGATACCACGACCATTATCTTTTACTGTAATGGAATTATCCTCATTGATGGTAACATCAATAGTATCGCAATATCCGGCCAAGGCCTCATCAATGGAGTTATCGACTACCTCATAAACCAAATGGTGTAATCCTTTAACCCCTACATCACCAATATACATTGATGGACGCTTACGAACCGCTTCTAATCCCTCGAGGACCTGAATGCTACTCGCGCCATAATCTTTTTGTACTTCACTCATATTCTTGCAGTTACGCTAAATGTGATAATTCTCAAAGATACCGAAAACAAAGGAGCTCCAAAGCCTTACCACCCCTACAAATCAAGGCTTTTTCCACATGTTTTTAACATTGCGGTAATCTAGAAGGCCTTCTTCCCTATTTAGCCCGATTTAAAGCTTAAAAACAGGGCAAAAAAAAAAGCCGTCCGAAAACACTCGGACGGCTTAAAAAATGAGATTTTGTATTCTAGTCTTCCTCGAAGCGCTCAATAATAGCATCACTAACACCAGTGTTGCTAAAGCCGCCATCATGGAAAAGATTTTGCATTGTTACTTTTCGGGTAAGATCGCTAAACATACTAATCGCATAGTCCGCGCAATCATCTGCCGAAGCGTTGCCCAAGGGGCTCATCTTCTCCGCATAATTGATAAAACCTCCAAAACCCTTAACACCACTACCAGCAGTAGTTGGGGTTGGAGACTGCGAAATAGTGTTTACCCGCACTTTATTGCGTACTCCCCAATGGTAACCAAAGCTACGGGCAATACTTTCTAAATAGGCTTTATTATCGGCCATGTCATTATAATCGGGGAAGGTTCTTTGGGCCGCGATATAAGTTAGAGCTAAAATACTACCCCAATCGTTCATCGCATTGCGTTCCCAGGCTACTTGCATCACCCGATGGAAAGATACCGCACTTACGTCCCAGCCTTTCTCTAACCACCCATAATTGAGTTCGGTATAATGCTTGCCCTTGCGCACATTAATACTCATCCCAATACTGTGTAAAATAAAGTCAAGCTTCCCGCCTAGGGCTTCTTCGGCTTTTTCGAATAGGTTGTTTAGGTCATCCATATTGGTTGCATCAGCGGGGATAACTTCCGAGCCGGTTTTGGCAGCTAGGTTGTTGATCTCTCCCATTCGCATAGCAACTGGTGCATTGGTTAAAACAAATTGAGCACCTTGTTCATGTGCCTTTTCTGCGATTTTCCATGCAATGGAATCTTCATTTAAAGCTCCAAAGATGATTCCTTTCTTTCCTGCTAATAGATTATTGGCCATTTGACTGATTTAGATGCCGCTAAAATAATGCTTTTAAGCGGCCTAAAAATTATCTTCTAAAAAACGTCGCTCTGCATCGCTAAGAGCATCTGTGCCCGAATGCTTTACCTTTTCTAAAATGCGGTTAAGCTCTTGTTCTTCTTGCACTTTTTTTTCACGGTAGCGATCATCCTGTGTATGCGCTTCGGTTCCATCACCAAAATTCCAGCGCAACAATTGGGGCTTAAAAAAAGAGACCACCAAAAAGGCTAGGCTAGGCACGACTAAGTAAATAATTGTCATGGGATGACTTTCCGTTAGTTGCGGCTGCAGGGCGAGGGTAATAAAAAGGCCGGTAATCGCCCCACCTAAGTGCGCTTCATGGCCAATGTTATCATTTTGCCGACGGATACCATAAATAGAGTACACTATAAAGAGTAAGCCATAAATCCAAGCGGGAAAGAAAAAGGGTAAAAGCATTAGGCTTAACTCCTCATCTGGAAACATCACAATGTAAGCAAACACGATTCCGCTTACAGCTCCTGAGGCACCAACCGCCCGGTAGTCATTGTTATCCTTATGGAAAAGCCAAGCCAGTAAACTTCCTCCTAGTAAACTTCCGAAGTACAAAATCAAGAACCAAACCGAGCCCAACTCCTCCTCTAGCCGACCGGCGAAAATGAAAAAGCTAAAAAGATTGAAAAACAAATGCGACCAATCGGCGTGCACGAATGCGGAAGTGACCAAGCGATACTGCTGCCCCGCTTTAATGTTACCGATTCGGAGCAATAGCTTTTCGAAAAGCAAGCTATTCCGAAAGGCCATCCAGCTAATCAACACATTAAGGCCAATTAGCACCATTCCCACAAGATGCAAGGACTCCATAAATTAATCTTCTAAATTCTGGCTGCGCTTTTCTACAAAGGAATAGTAAATAGCATTAACTAAAGCCAGTAAAATGCCTATCGGGAAAATTTCGGCCATAGTAAGTCCAAAGCGCACGATAAAGTTATCGCGATACGAATTCATTATTTGCTCCTGATTGGCGTAACGCGATTCTACTTCCAACTGCCCCAAACCACTATCCAGCAATCGCTCCTTCATCTCTTTTAGGTAATTGTTGGTGTATTGCTCGCCATGCTGACTAAAATAAATCTCCCACATTATAGAGTAGGCAACCGAGGCGATAAGCACAATATAAAAACCGGCGATAAAGGAACGTGAGAAATTTATTTCCCCATTAAAGTGACGAGTTTGTAAAATTCGGGAGGCGGCAAAAAGGACTATACCAAAAACGATTACCATTAAGGTATAGCGCAAAACTTCCGAACTACCAGAGTTAAGGGCGGAATTGCCAATATTCACAAAAAAACCAGCTCCTATTAAGAGCCCCGAAAGCAGGCCAAAAAGCCAAATCACTTTACGCATATACCCATCTATTCTCTGAGTTCGAATGTAGAAAATCGCCGCCTTATTAAAAATATTTTGCCCTCCGCTTTAAACCAATTCTTTGTTCATCCATCTATGATTTTAAATAGCCATCCTATGCCTAAGAAAATTTTAGCCCTCAGCGCCCTCCTAATTTTAATGTTTGCCTGTAAAAAAGATCTAGAAGATACCAATAAGGGGAGCAATAATCCAAGCGTATCCAATGCTCCTGTATTACCAGACAACCTTTTAAATTACGCCAATCCAAACTTACCCGCTTACCTTAACCAAGGGCCTGTGGCTAATGCCGATAACACACCGGTTAATAACCCCGTTACCAATGCCGGTGCTACTCTGGGACGAGTACTTTTTTACGAGAAACAGATGAGTAGCAACGGCACCATTTCTTGCGCGTCCTGTCATCAATCTATTAATGGCTTTAGCGACCCGGCGACTTTAAGCTTAGGTTTTGAAAATGGCTTAACCGGCCGTCATTCGATGTCCTTAGCCAATAGTCGTTTTTATGCTAATGGTCACTTCTTTTGGGATGAGCGCGCTAACACCTTGGAAGATCAAGTGCTATTGCCTATCCAAGATGAAGTGGAGATGGGAATGGATTTAGACAGCCTGGTGCTACGACTGCAAAATTTAGGCTATTACGATGAGCTATTCTTAGCCGCTTTTGGCAGCGACGAAATTACCTCAAACCGGATTAGCTTGGCATTAGCCCAGTTCATCCGCAGTATGATTAGTTATCAAAGTAAATACGATATCGGCCGTCAGCAAGTAACTGCCGCAAATCAAAACTTCCCCAACTTCACCGCCGAGGAAAACCAGGGCAAAGCGCTATTCTTAAATCCTGCTATTGGTTGTGCTGCTTGCCATGGAACCGATGCCTTTATCGCTCCTGGCCCCCGCAACAATGGCTTAGATGCCCTAAATGCAGATGATGCTGGAGTAGGCGGAGTTACCGGAAATGCAAACCAAAATGGCTTGTTTAAAGTAGGCTCACTTAAAAATGTAGCCCTCACTGCCCCTTACATGCACGATGGTCGCTTCAATACTCTTGAAGAAGTAATTGAACACTACAACTCGGGTGTAGCCAATAATCCCAACCTAAGCATCCCTTTGCGTTTACCAAATAATGGAGTGCGCCGTTTAAATCTCAGTGAAAACGAGAAACAGGCTTTGGTTGCCTTTTTAGAAACCTTAACCGATACGGCTTTAAATAATGATGTGAAGTTTAGTAATCCTTTTGTGGATTAGTCAATCTTCTCTTTTGAAAAGCGCTTTAACTTTTTCTCGCTCTTGTAAATTTCGAAGGCGAAACCAGCGACAAGAAGTACAAAGAATAAAGCCATGCCGAGCATTTCCGATGGTGGCGTTGCAAAGTACCATAATAGAGAGCATGCCGAGAATAAGATCCCTAAACGGAAAAACATAGCGGGAAGTAAGGACTGAGCATACTTCCAATTTCGCCTATTGCGCATCGAACGGTCCGTGCGATAACCGTAAAATGAATTCGGCTTTTTGGCTGGGAAAATCTTCGTTATTAGTGCCACTAGAAACATCAATCCCCCGAAGCATAAGAATACTATAAATAGGATATTAACTTTCATTTGGACAGGATCGTTCTTTGTTTGGTTTTACTATGCGATAATACAAAATACCAATGGCTAAAACCATCCTTTTTTAGTCCTCTTATGCAGTTAAGTGTGAATTTTACGTTTACTTAAAGTGTAGAGAATAAATAAAACTTCATTTAAGGTAGAATTAAAGTGTAATTTAGTTTTAAAGAATATTGCATGTTTCTTAAAAACCTAATGAGCACCGCAGGCCTACTGTTACTCAGTTTTTCTATTGCCGCCCAAAATCCCACCGCCCAATTAGACAGCCTATTTTCCCTCTTAGCGCGCGAGAATCAAGTCTTGGGATCGGTTTACATTCTTAAAGAAGGGAGGCCGTTTTATCAAGCTACCATTTCCAAAGGGAGTACGACTATTAGTCGGCAAAGTCCGCTCTATCGCATTGGCTCCATATCCAAAACCTTTACCGCTACCCTAGTTATGCAAGCTGTGGCTGATGGTAAACTGGAGCTTGAGGACAATTTAGCCCAGTGGTATCCAGAGATTTCCAATGCGGCCTCAATTGATATCCGCATGCTTTTAGCTCATCGTAGTGGCATTCATAACTTCACCAATGATGCCGCTTATTCCTCCATCATGGAAAGCCCTCAAACCAAAGAGCAAATGCTGCAGCGTTTTGCCCTCTTGGAGCCCGACTTTAGTCCGGATGAGAAAATGGAATACTCCAATACCAATTATGTACTGCTTAGCTACATCTTAGAAGACCTCTATCAAAAACCGATTGCTCAGCTCTTAAGCGAAAATATTTGCACTCAAGCCAAACTCGACAATACCTACTTCTTTACAGCAGAAAAACGCAGTGAAGCGGAGGCTGATAGCTATTACTGGACAGGCAGCTGGACCGCGGCCACCAATACGCATCCTAGCATACCATTAGGGGCTGGCGGAGTGGTTTCCCATCCAGAGGAATTGTGCTTGTTTATGCGAGGCTTGCATCAAGCTGAGTTTTTGTCCGAAGAAGCTTTAGAAATTATGAAAGGTCCATCGGAAACGGGACTAGGATTATTTCGTTATCCTTTTTATGATAAACTGGCTTTTGGTCATAACGGTGGTATTGATGGCTTCGTAAGCCACGCCAGTTATATGCCCTCCGAGGATTTAGCCATTGCCCTATGCTTAAACGGAAGTCAGTACCCCATGAACGACCTTTTAATTGACATTCTTTCCATCTACTTTCAACGGGAGGGATATGAACTACCGAGCTTTGAAAAACTGGAATTAGAAGAGGAAGTATTAGTGCGCTACACCGGAACCTATAAATCTGCCAACTTCCCCTTAGACATTAAAGTCTTCCTCGAAGGAAAAACCTTAAAGGCCCAGGCTAGTGGACAGGGGGCCTTTCCGCTAAGCGCCAAAGGCGACAATGTATTTGAATTTAAAGCAGCCGGAATTACCATGACCTTTAATCCCGAAGCCGGCACTATGAATTTTGAACAAGGAGGATTAAAGGTTCCTTTTAAACGCTAATAATTAATGAAGATCTGTTTTATCATGTATCCCTGGGAAAGGGTTAACCCGGCCCAGGATTCTACCATCCGAATAATCCACGAAGCTGTAAAGCGCGGACATGAGGTGGCCATTACCCATACTGCCAATTTAACCATCCGCGACAGCGTAACCTTAAGCTTATGCAAGTGGATTGATAGTGCAGATAAACCCCCAAAAAGCATTAAGGCCTTTTACCGAGAAATTCAGTTTAAGCCAGAAATGAGTCCCCTCGGGGAATTCGATGTCATCTTTATGCGCGATAATCCGCCGCTGGATAATTTGGTACTTAACTTTTTGGACTCCATCAAGGATGATGTCTTTATCATTAATGATGTAAATGGCCTGCGGGAAGCCAACAATAAGATTTACACTGCCGCATACTACGACCCGGAGCGTGAACTGATTCCGGCCACCCATGTGTCTAAAAACCTCGATTACCTGCTACGCATTATCCAAGAGTCGGATCAGGATAAAATGATTATGAAACCGCTCGACGGCTTTGGTGGGAGTGGCGTAATTGTAATCGAAAAGTCGGCCATGCACAATATCCGCTCCCTCCTCGACTTTTACATTCACCGCGAAAAAGGCAAATCCAACTATGTTATCCTTCAGGATTATATCGAAGGAGCCGAAGAAGGCGATGTTCGGGTAATCATGCTTAATGGCGAGCCGATTGGTGCCTTGCGTCGCAGACCCCCAGCGGGAGATGTGCGCTCCAATATTTCGGCTGGCGGAACCGTTGAACGCTACCGTTTAACCAAACAGGATAAAATTCTTTGTAAGCGTATTGGGGAAAAACTAGTGAAGGACGGAATCTATTATGCCGGTCTTGACCTCATTAATAGTAAATTGATTGAAATCAATGTATTAAGTCCCGGTACCCTTAAAGACATCAATGCCCTGTACAAAGTAAAGTTACAAGAGAAGATATTAGACTACCTCGAAAAAGTAGTCGAAAGCCGCAATCAACTTAAAGAAGATTTTCGCCCCGAGTCCCTATATGACGACGCAAATACTGAGTCCTGAAGAAATTATCAGATTAATACAATCAGGTGAAACATTTGAAGCCCAAACTAGAGATAAAAGCCTAGTTGTTAAGGTAGAACGCTATGTTCCTTACCTCTGTACGGCTATTCACGCCGGTGGACGTTTAAGGGAAGAACTACAGAAAAAAATTGCCCTAGATGAATACCAACGTTGGTATGAGGAAGATCCCCATACTGATGCCTTTATATCATCTTTACCTATAACCATAGTAGGCGGTGACTCCCGCTATGAATACGATTTAAACCGTAGGCCTATTGCCGCCATTTACGATACGGCCTGGGGTAAAGATGTTTGGAGCAAGAAACTAAGTCCTCGCGACCAGAGTAAAAGCTTGCGCAAGCACGATAACTATTATCAAATACTACACGCCTTGGTGACGGAATTAGAGCGGCGATTCGAGGCTTGTTTAGTTTTTGATATTCACTCCTATAACTGGCAGCGCTGGGACCGACAGGTACCCTTGTTTAATATTGGCACCGCTCGGGTTGATGAAGCTCGGTTTGGCCCTTACATCAAGAAGTGGCAAAATGAATTAGAGCAAATTGAAGTTCCCAATGAGCCTAGTGTTTGCGCCATTAATGATGTGTTTATGGGCCTAGGCTACAACCTGGAATACATTAGTGCCCATTTCCAAAACACCTTGGTACTGGCCACGGAGGTTAAGAAGGTGTATTGCAACGAATCAAGTGGGGAGGATTTTCCAGATGTAGTGCGCCTGCTGCAACGCAAGTTTAAAACGGCCATCCTGCAAACCGCCGAGTTTTTTGCGGATAAAGAAACCACCTTCCGACTTTCAAAACCGGGAATGCTCTTGCATAAGGGCCTTGATCCCGAATTAAAGAAGATCGATACCGCCCTTTATCGGATGCTTAAAAGCTTTGAGCTTTTGGCCTTTGTAAACCCAACCAATACCGACGCAGAGCGCAAAAGGTTTTTTAAGAAGAATTACAGTGAGCCTCCGCAATTCCGATATGCGCCGATTAAAATTCAGCCTTTTAGTTTAAAACAGCAGCTCGGTGGACTCAAAACCCAAAACATCAGCGATGTTTCCATTCGCTATTTGTACGAGTCGGTCATCAATTCTTATTTCGATAAGGTAGACTTGCTCGCGAGCTTAAATACCGAAAAGTTCCTCTTTAACTCCCTGCGTTACTTTGGTCGGCCAAGCAATGCCGATTTAAGAAATGCCCAGTATTTATCGCTACTTCCCCCTATTCCATCCGAACCAAAGCGCATGGCAAATTTGCCCATTGAGGAAGTGGTCGAAGCTTTCCGCGAGGCGATGGACATCTATCAAATGAACGGGAAAATAGAACTGAGCAAACGGGTGATTTCGCAAGTAATGGTTTTGAACTCCAAAAAAACCGTGCTTATTCGTCCCGATGCCAATTTTAATAAGCGCGAATTAGCCGCCTTAATCGAACATGAACTGGGGGTTCATATGGTAACCACGCAAAATTCCAATTTGCAAGATCTAAAGATTTTCAACTTAGGTATGCCGGTTAACACCCGCACCCAAGAGGGATTAGCAATTTTGGCAGAATACCTGAGTGGCAATATCAGCTTAAAGCGTTTAAAGAAACTTGCCTCTCGCGTACGCGTAGTGGATATGATGTGTAATGGGGCCGATTTTCAACAGTGCTTTAACTATTTGATCCAATCGGAGCTCTATACCCCAAAAGACGCCTTTAGTATTTGTACCCGTGTATTTAGAGGCGGCGGATTTACTAAAGACTACCTTTACCTCAGTGGATTTGTAAAGATTTTGAGGATGTATGAAAGCGACAGCGATTTAAGCCCACTATTAGTTGGTAAAACCTCAGTAGAGTTTTATGATACGCTTTCGGAAATGATGGATCGCGAAATCATCAAAAAGCCTAAATACATAAGCCATAGCTTTGTGAATCCAAAAAATGAAAGCACTCAGGGTATTTACAACTACATCTTGAGCGGACTCGAATAAACACTATGGAAGGATTAAATATTCCCGACAATAACCTCGAACGAATCGTAATTATAGGTTGCGGATTTGGTGGACTTAATTTGGCGAAAAAGCTCAATCATAAGGTCTATCAAGTGGTGATGATTGATAAACACAATTACCACACTTTTCAACCCCTACTCTACCAAGTAGCCACCGCTGGCCTAGAGCCCGATTCAATCGCCTACCCCATTCGAAACATTTTTAGAAAGTTACCCAACTTCTATTTTCGCTTGGCGGAGGCTCAAAAGATTGATGCGGAAAAGAAGATCCTCCATTGTAATATTGGGAGTTTAAGCTACGACCATCTTATCATCGCCACCGGCAGTGAAACCAATTACTTTGGGATGGAGCAGGTAGAGAAATGGAGTATGCCGATGAAAACGGTTCCCGAAGCCCTTAACCTCCGCAGCTTAATGCTCCAAAACTTTGAAGCGGCCTCATTAAGTCAAGATTTACAAGAGCGCGAACGTTTAATGAATTTCGCCATTGTAGGTGCCGGTCCTACCGGAACCGAATTGGCAGGTGCTTTGGCGGAACTAAAAACCCATGTGCTGCCCAACGATTATCCTGACCTCGATTTTCGACGGATGTCCATCCATTTAATTGAAATGGCCGATAAGGTTTTACCGCCCATGCAAGAGTTCTCTTCTCGCAATGCCTTGCAGTACTTAGAATCCTTGGGGGTGCAAGTTTGGTTAAACACGGCCGTAGAATCCTATGATGGATCCGTGGTAAAAACCAATAAGAAAGATATTCCCGCCTCTACTTTAATTTGGGCAGCAGGCGTTAAGGGGAATATTATCGCTGGCTTGGAAGAAGGCAAGGACTACGAGCGAGGCCGCTATTTGGTGAATACCTTTAATCAAATTGGGGAACACCAAAATATTTATGCCATTGGTGATGTAGCCTCCATGCAAGCGAAGGACACGCCTAAAGGGCACCCTATGCTTGCTCAGGTAGCCATCCAACAAGGTTTAAATTTGGCTAAAAACCTCAATAGCCGTAAAAATCCGAGTAATTGGAAAGCCTTCCGTTATAAAGACAAAGGAACCATGGCCACCGTGGGACGAAACAAAGCAGTAGCGGAATTATACAATAAGCTCATGCTAAAAGGTTTCCCGGGCTGGGCCGTGTGGATGGCGGTTCACCTCTTGAGTTTGGTAGGGTTTCGCAATCGTGTAGTGGTATTCTTTAACTGGCTGGTGAACTACTTTAGTTATGATCGTAAAATCCGACTGATTATTCGCCCTTGGCATCGCTCCACAAAGTAAACTATGTGCAGCCTTAGTTATCTTCCTCAAAAAGAAGGCTTTATTTTAAGTCATAACCGCGACGAACTTCCGCAGCGTGAGAGTAGCTCCACCTTAGAAGAACGAGAAGATTTTGGCTTAAAAGGTTTTTTTCCGCAAGACCTCAAAGCGGGCGGCACTTGGATGGGGGTGCATGAATCGGGCTGGACCCTTTGCCTTTTAAATGGAGGGAGTATTCCCTATTTACGCAAGCTACCTTATGCTTACAGCCGGGGTAAGGTGATTTTAAATTTCTTCCAAAACCCCAATCTCGAGGAATTACAAAAGGAAAGCTTCGAAGGGGTAGAGCCCTTTACCTTGATTTTGGCGAGAGCTGGCGAGCTTTGGCAATTGCAACATGATCCAAACGCCAATCACTGGAAAGCCTTAAACCCCAATGAAGCGCATTTTTGGAGTAGCACTAAACTCTACCACCCTAATATTAGGGCTGCTCGCGAAGCGCGCTTTCGCAGATGGCTGGGGCGGCAAGAAACCATATCTGCCGGTCTTATTGAAAGCTTTCATCTCGACCGGCAACTTTCCGCCAAGGAAGGAGGCCTTTTGCTCGACTCAGGGTTTATCTTAGAGACCGTTAGTTTTTGTCAGGCGGAGTACCAAAACAACCAACTAGACTTTCGGTATCACTATCTTTTACAAGATCAGAAAGATCAGAAAAGCATCCTGCTTTAAGCGCCCAATTCACCGACAAGTTTCCTCCACTAATCGACCGCTTCCCAAATTTTTATGGAGAAGCTCAATTTTTCGTGAAATTTAATAACCTGATTTACAGGTTCTTGAAAATTATTATAGTACTTTGTTTTGCATAGTACCTAAAAAGCTACATATCTTTGTAAAACAAAACACATAGACATGAAAAGACAATTAACCGCAGCAATTTTCACGCTCTTCACCTTTAGTGGAATTGCTCAAAACTCGGATCCGATTGAGGACATCTATCGGCGTTACGAGGGCGAAAAGTTTAGTGTCGCTTTAAATCTTGATGCTTCGATCTTCGAAGATTTTGATATCGACATTGACACTGACGACCTCCAGCAACGCATTAGAGGAACCGTGAAACGCGTACGTTTTATTGGTTTTGAAGACTATCGTCCAGGATTACGCAACGAAAAGCAAATCATTGAAGAACTGCTTCGTCTCGGCTACGAATTGGCCGATACCCCCTCCGAATGGAATGAAGATGATGACCATCAGCTCCTCATCCTTAAAAAGAAAGGCAAGACCTACAGTCCTCATTTGATTTTAATCATTAACGATCGTAATGAGCGCGACGCTGTAGTGCTCATCCTTTCGGGATCCATCAACTTTAATACGGAAGCATCATGAATTTAGAGAACACCAAAGCCCAAATGCGTAAGGGCGTTTTGGAGCTCTGCATACTCAATATGCTTCAAGAGCGCGATGCTTACGCAAACGAGATTATCGAAGAATTAAAGAAAGCGGAATTAATAGTGGTGGAAGGTACCCTTTACCCTTTGCTTACCCGCTTAAAGAATGGCGGATTGCTCGCCTACCGTTGGGAAGAGTCCAGCAGTGGTCCTCCCCGCAAGTACTACAGCTTAACCGAAATCGGACGCTCGGCATTAAAAGAGCTTCGCATTACCTGGGAGCGCTTGCAAGAAGCGGTAAATCAAAGTATGAACGAAACCAACGAAAAATAAAACATCATGAAAAAGACCTTTAACATCAATCTCGGAGGGATCATCTTTCATATCGATGATGATGCCTTCGCCAAGCTCGAAGCTTACTTAAGAACCTTACGTTCTCAATTTCAGCAAACCAGTGGGGGCGATGAAATTATGAACGACGTCGAAACCCGTATGTCGGAATTGTTTAAGGAACGAACTTCCGAAAGCAAGCAAGTAATCAACACCAAAGACGTAGCGGAGGTAATTGCCATCATGGGCAAGCCCGAAGACTACCTTGGCGAAGAGCAGGTGCATAACTTTAGCTACCAAGAAGCATATACTGGAAGCAAAAAGATACACCGCGACATTGATAACCGCATGATTGGCGGTGTGGCATCAGGCTTAGCGGCCTATTTCAATATCGATTCGCTTTGGATGCGCTTGCTCTTTTTAGTGGCCTTCTTTGCTGGCTTTGGCTTTTTACTTTATGTAATCCTTTGGATTGTAGTGCCTGCCGCCCGCACCACCACCGAAAAGTTGCAGATGCGGGGAAAGCCAGTTACCCTCAGCAATATTGAAAACTTCGTAAAAGAAGAAGGGGCGGCAGTGGGCGCAAGCATGTCGAAGCTGGGGGATAAAGCCCGTAATTACAATGGCAATGGTCAAAATGTAATTGCCGCTTTTTTTACCGGGGTTTTCGATATCATTAAATTGATTCTCAAATTTATCTTCAAGGCCATTGGCTTTTTCTTCCTGGCGATTGGAATTATTGTTTTAATCAGCCTGGCCGCCACTTTCTTTATTGGTTTTGAACTTGATGGATACCATTACAGCTTGGCTCAATTCGGTGATATGCTTCAATTGCTTTCTTCCGATAGTAGCGTTTACAGCGGTTTGATGATTGGGAGTTCTTTACTGGTTTTAGGACCTTTACTTCTCATTATTTACTACGGAGTACGCATCATCTTCCGGATTGAGCCGCTCAATTCAGGAATGCGCCGTGGTTTAGGGCTATTAACCCTGGCAGGTCTAATCACTTTAATTGTAAGTGGTGTTCAAATTGCAAGGGAGTTTGAACATGAGAGTGTACAAAGCAAAGAGTACCCTGTTCCCGCCAAAAACGGCATGATTTACATGGAGATTGAAAAGGATAGTATTTACGATGCAGTTGATTTCTACTACCGAGACCATAATGATTGGCATTTAGTAGATGGCAAAAGCTACTTCAGTAATATTCTCTTTGATGTTCAAAGATCGAGTTCGAATAAAAGCTACTTGGTTAAAAAACAATATGGTAGAGGAAGCGAATACGAGAAAGCTCGCTTAAATGCCCTCAACACCAATCATAAGCTTAAAATAGATACTGGGCTAGTGATGGCTGGCAGTTACTTCACTATTCCAAACGGCGACTATTTTCGAGGACAAAAAATTCGCATGGTCCTTTACCTAGCCGAAGGTGATACCCTATACTTAGGAAAAGGGATGGAAAGCATCATTTACGATATTGCTAATGTTCAAAACGTTTATGACCCCGAAATGGTAGAACATTATTGGGTCATGACCTCAAGAGGACTTCAATGTCTTGACTGCGAAGAAGGTTTTAAAGATGATAATTTTTGGGAAGAAGAATATCCCGAAGGAGACCCAGGAACCGAAGTTATTATCGAAGATGATTTAATTCGTATTGAAGAACGTCAGGTAAGCCATCACCCAAGTGAGCCCTTACAACTGGCCCTACTACAGAACATTAACTATCCGCAGAACCTTATTTAAAAGGCTTCGTACTCTTCCATTAAAGCCTCGGATTTATTCGGGGCTTTTTTGTTTTTGGCTAATTGGATTAAGTCCAAATAAGCTGATAATGAGAACACTTATGGCCTTTATCTGTAATATTGATTAAGCTTAAAACGAATGAGATATGACCAAGACAGATCGAAGAACCTTTTTAACTAAAGCCGGAATTTTATCCTTAACCGCTTTTTCGGGAGTGGCCCTTTTGCAAGCTTGCGGAGGCAGTCCGGAAGAAGCGAGCAGCGATAGTCCAAGCCCAAAACCAGCACCCGCTCCAGCACCAGCAGCTAGCGAAGCAGCCACCGAAGCAGCTACCGCCGACTGTGACCAATATAACAGCAACTTAGCCGAATCAGATTTATCGGTTCGCGAAAGTGTAGGTTATGTGGCCGAAAGTCCAGAAGCGGATAAGATTTGTAAAAACTGTAGGTTTTACCAGCCCGATAAATTTGAAGGAGCCTGCGGAGGTTGCCAATTATTTGTAAATGGCGCCGTGGCTCCTGGAGGATATTGTAAGTCTTGGGCAGCCGAAGCCTAATCTTCTGGAAAACTTCGAACACGTGAATAGTGATGCTGCTGACTTTCATCGGCAGCGGACTTGAGCAACAGCTCTTCCCAAGGTCCCGTTTCTATCCAATAGGAACGGGACTTTTTACTGCGGTCCCATGGTAAAAAGATCAGTTCAGGACGATGGGCATGGGCATGCCAAACGCCATTTTCCGTACGTCCATCAGCAAATCGAATACGATAATTACGAGTCCAACTTAAAAACACATAGGAGATACTATCAGGCTCCTCTGGAAGCCAAATTCCAATAATCCTATCGAGCGGCCGCATGGGTAATTCCGAGCGTCTTTCCAATCGCACTGTTACCAAACCCTCATCTTCATTCCGCTGCCAAATCATGGTCTCGCCTTCAAAAGAAACGATAAATGGTCCATTCGAATCTTCAAATCCTAAACTATCCTGAATTTTTAAAGCCTTGGTTTTATGCTGATAAGTATAGGTACCAGCCCCATTTTTTAAAAATCCATTTCCTGACCTAAAACCCTCCTCCTCAAATAAAATCCATTTGGCCTGAGGTGTATTTTTAAAGTCTCCCACTTCCACCGAAACTACTTCCCACATACCTAAGAATTCTTGGGCTTGGCTGTTAAAACCGATAAACAGTAGTATATACAGGACCTTGTTAATCATCGTAAATGTTCTTTAAAATTGATTTCGCACGTTCAAAAAGCGCTTTACCATCGCCATTATTGGCCAGCAAGACTAATTTGGTTTCGCCTTCATTAACCGAAATGGCTAAGGACTGAAAGCCCTCGGTACTTCCACCATGAATAAAATAGCTTTGGTTTAAATCAAGATTTCCCATCTTAAACTGATCTCTGGCCTCATAAGTTACCCAACCATAGCCATAAGCATAGTCCTCGCTTATATCGACCAAATGATTTTGCATCACCAAGGAAGCTAAGCTATCTGATAATAAGCTTCTACCTCCTCCTGCTTCCAGCCATTTCATAAGCTCCGGAGCTCCGCAAAAAATACGTCGACCCAAACTAAGGTCGATATACTCATTGGCATAAAACTTTCCTTCCTCCAGGGTGTAAGCAGTGGCGAGATTGGGAATTACCTGCCTTCTCTCAATTGGTGCATACAAGTTTTTCATCCCTAAAACTTCGCCAATTTTCTGACTTAGAATACTTTGAAATTCCTGCTCATACTCGGCTTCTAATAAGATGGGTAAGATGTGATAAGCGAAATTTGAATAGTAAAACTTCTGATTGGCTGGTCCATGTTCCTGAGCGGCTAAAAAAGAAAGGTATGCGGCATTACGGAAAGTGCTTCGCTTATATTTCCGAAAATTATGGGCTTTCAAATCTTCCGCTAAGTCATCATAATCAGCCAAGCCAGAACGGTGACAAAGCATTTGATGTAGCGTTATTTCTGGATCAAAGCGCGCCTGATAGTTATAGCCGGCTAAAAGGTCGTTTAAATGATCATCCAGTTTCCAGCGTCCTTCACCCACTGCCTGCAATACCAAATTGGCAATAAAGGACTTGTTAAGGGAAGCTATATCAAAAACCGTTTCCTCATTTACGGGTACTTGGTGCGCACGATTGGCTAAGCCCTGACACAAAAAGATCTCCTTTTGCAATTCGGATTGGAGGTAAAGTTGACCCGAAAAATTTGGGAGCTCTGGCTGGGGCTGCAATAAGCTTAGTCCTAGCAAGGCCGAGACTGCGAAAAACTGGCGTAAAAGCATGTTTCAAAAATCGACTAATAAGCACAGCTGCACAAGAAATACGGGAGTTTGGGACTAAATTGAATTATTTGGGACGAATGGTAAATACCGCCTACACCCTCGACCAGCGGTCTTTTAATTGGGCCTGATAGGTACTACCTAATTTTAACTCTCTGCCATCCTTTAAGCGAACCTTTGCGTCTCGGGAATGCCAAAAAACTTCTGAAATGGAGTTTAGGGCTACAAGATGTTTACGGTGAATCCTGATTAAATGATTGGGGTATTGGGCTTCCAAGTTTTTAAGACTTTGCCTTAACAGCAATTTCTCTGCTTGCCCATTTCTCCAAAAGTGTATATCCAGGTAATTCCCTTCCGCTGTCGCAAATAAAAGTTCATCCGCCTTTAAAATAAGCTCCTTACGACCAGTATCATCACTTAATCGAAGTTCTGCTTGCTCTACATCCGCTTTAAGTCCGACGGTTATAGACCGCTCCGAAAAACGCCTCAATGCTAAATTATAAAGCAAAGGAAAAACCCAGAAAAGCACTAAATCCCCCGCTAGGGAACCGAAGCTAGACCACTGCCAATCTTGGCCTAGCCAAAAGAAGTTTAGAAGTAGAAAGGTGATAATCAGGCTAAGTATGAATTGGCTCATTCGAAGGAGCCAAATCTGCCTGTTACCTATTATTAAGGCACAGAGGTAGAGCGTGAATCCAAAGCAGGTGGCATAGGTTAAACTGCGAATGAACAGACCGTGGCCGCTGGCCGAAAGCTGAGCATCAATACCAAAAGAGCGGTAAATCGCCAAGAAGGTAAATAGCATTACAGCAGATACCAAGGCAAAAGCAGCCTCTGATTTTAAAAAACCTGACGAAGTATTAAGCTTCATTATAATATTATACAAGTAACTTATGGCACCCTTCACCTTGCAGAGAGGCTTTACCTTCGCTGCACAAAATTTAGTGAAATGCCCACCGTAAAATTAAGTACTGAAAAGTTTAAGCAAGACGTATTCGATTATACTCAACATAAAGAATGGAAATACCAAGGAGATAAACCCGCCATTATCGACTTTTATGCCGATTGGTGTGGACCTTGCCAAATGGTTGCCCCTATTTTTGAGGAGTTAAGTGATGAATATAAAGACGATATAATCATTTATAAGGTAGATACCGAAGCCGAACAAGAATTGGCCGGTGCTTTTGGCATCCAAAGTATTCCCTCCATTTTATTTATCCCAATGGAAGGTACTCCGATGATGTCGAGAGGGGCTTTACCAAAGAATAATTTGCAAAAGGTGATCGAGGAAGAATTGCTTGTAACAAAATAATTCGATGAACCTATAAATTACTGATACCGCGGTCTTGCAAACCGCGGTTTTTTTTTTCAATTTAGGGGACATGAAAACTCCCCACTCCTCCATGGCCGATCAGGATCTGTTAACGATACTGGATCAGGCCGCCATTGGATTGATTGTGGCCAACCAATCCGGCGACATCCGCCACATGAATCAGATGGCCGAAATGATGGTACTTCCCCTCTATCAAAGAGCTGGATTAGCCCCAACTAACATTCTCAAGTTGCTGGAGATGATTGCTCCGGGTATCGCCAAGAAAATTGATGACTATCCCGAAGAATCCGGTTTTATCCTCACCCAGCAAAAGCAAACGGTGGAGATGGAACATGAAGGTGAAATGCATGTTCGTCATTTCTTCTACTCCATCAATAAGGTTTCGGCCCAGTCCTATGTTTACAGCTTCGATGATATCACCAATTATCACGTAGCCCAAGAAGAAGTAGCAAGGCTAAACCAAGAAATGGCCATCGATCGCAGTAAATTTGAAATGGCTGCGGGTGTTTTACATGATATTGGAAATGCAGTGGTGGGGATTGGCTCCCATCTTACCAAGGCCCGTAGGAGTTTAGAAGAAAGTGATCTTGAAACCCTCGAAAAGCTGAAACTCTTCCTCGAAACCAAAGAATCAGATATTGCCCAAGCCATTGGGGAGGCAAAATCCAAGGCGCTAATTAACCTCGTGAGTGGTTTACAAGAAAATCAAATTAGCTTGGTTAATAAGCTCAATACCAACATTAAGGAACAGATGGGGATCACCAGCCACATTAGTGATATCCTTAATATTCAAAGACAGTACGTTAGTAATACCGAAAGCTCCAAGCGGGCCCCGGTAAACCTTAAGAATGTACTCTATGATGCGCTTTCCATTTTAATGGCCAGCATCGAAAAGCGGGAAATTGAGCTTAGCGCCGATATTCCCGATGAGATGCCCAGCTTTGAAGGAGACCGCACCAAACTCATACAAGTTTTTATCAATCTCCTCAAAAATGCCTTAGATGCTATTGATGAAGGAAGCTCCGATCCTAAGAAACTAGCCATCGAGGTCGATATTCAAAAAGACGCCTTAGAGGTAGTTATCCAGGATAATGGGATTGGCTTCGACCCGAAAGATGCTGAACGTCTTGTTGAGCGCGGCTTCACCACCAAATCTTCAGGAACCGGAATTGGTTTGGCCAGCAGTATTGCGGTAATAGAAAGTCATAACGGCTCCTTAAAGATTAGCAGCGAAGGCCCAGGCCAAGGTGCTACAGTTACTATTCGTATTCCCTTAAGCTCAGCAGATTAATCATGGATAAAATGAACACCCGCGTACTAATCATCGACGATGAAGAAATGGTGCGTGATAACATAGAAGAGATTCTCATTCCTCACCAGCAAGAGAAGAATGTAAAAGTTGATGATGCTTTGGATTTGCTCTTTGATGAGGAAAAAGAGGAGACGCCCGTAGTAGACAACAAGCAATTCCCTGACTTCCGAGTAGACAAAGCCCAAAATGGTCAGGTTGGGGTAGAAAAGGTACGTACCGCGGTGGAAAGTGGCGACCCTTACGCGGTCATTTTCCTAGATATGCGCATGCCCGGTTGGGATGGTTTAGAAACCGCTAAGCGCATCCGAAAGCACGATGGGAAAGTAGAAATCATAATTGTTACCGCCTACTCCGATCATTCGATTGACCAAATTGTAAAAGAGGCCGGCCGTAACGTGGGTTACCACGTAAAGCCCTATAATTCGGAGGAAATCTTGCAATTAGCTACCAAGGCGGTAAACGATTACAATAAACTTCGAAACCTCGAGGACTTAATTGCCACGACCGGAAGAATAAGCTTAGGGGAAAGTCAGCTGCACAGTTTGCTCCAAAACATATTTGACCAACTCGCCCGCTACATTGGTACCGAAAATGCGGTGATGGGTACCCTAAGAGAAGGTGACGAACTGGATTTACTTTTCCAAGTTGGAAATGTCGAAGACACCCTCAATAAAGAAGCCCTGCTCAAAATGATTCGCATGGCGCGCCATAATTCGGAGTCGATATTACAGGATAAAAATGTGGTACTTGCCCTCTTACAAGACTATCCCGTATTTGCCCTACTGCGACCAAACGAAACTTTAAAAACAGAGAAGATTTACCTTCTCCAACTCTTTATTCAAAATGCCACGCATGCTATTCAAAATGCCCATCTACAAGAAGAGCTGCTGCGAAAAGAGAAATTAAGTGCGGCTGGAAATGCCTTAGGAATGTTGATGCATGACCTACGCACTCCCATTAAAAATATCCCTCAAATTACGGAGCTCCTAAGGGCAGATGGCGCCAATGAAGATTACCTCGAGCTTCTGGATCAAAGCTCACGGCAGGCCGCAGAGATTTTAGAGGACTTTATGGATTTTATTCGGGAGGCACCCATTAAAAAGGAGAAGGTACACTTGGCCGAATTAATAGAAGAGGCCATCGACCTTACCAATAACCGTCGCGATATTAGCGCGATAAAATTAGATTTAGAAGGTAAGGATAGTGTTTACTTACGTGGTGATGCCAGTAAGATTAAACGCTTAATTATGAACCTGCTCAGTAATGCTGGCGATGCCTTATTAGACCATAAGGTAGCCGACCCTACCATTACCATTCGTTGTTCGGCCGAAGGCAACTTTCAACGTATTAGCATTAAAGATAATGGCCCGGGGATCCCCCCCACTGTTTTAGAAAAAATCTTCCAGCCCTTTACCACCGAAGGAAAGGCCGAAGGTACCGGTTTGGGATTAACCATTGTTAAGCAGTACGTTGATGCCCACGGAGGGAACATCCACGCTTACAACGATGATGGGGCCATCTTTGATATTCGACTTCCACTGTGGAAGGACTAGGCTAAGGCCTCGCGCATGTCGGTAATAAACTGGTCTACCACCTTACCTAGCGTATGTTGCATGACCACAATTTTCCACCACTTGGGTTCCGCGCCAAAATTGTCGCTTACCAAGCGATACTTGGAAGGGATATTTTTGGGTATTTGCGGGGCATGCATGGATACGATATTTAAACTGGGGTGACGGAAATAGGTGATTCCCATGTCGTCGAGGGCATGACACAATTTATCGGTTTCAATAATCAGGCGCTCCATGGTATTTTTCCAACCGCGGGGACCATGGGTCATAAGGATCATCCAAATCGAAACCGCCTGCGCTCCGGACCGGCTACCCACCATAGTATAATCGAGGCCCTGCACGTAACTAGCCTCGGAGGTAGCGGCGTAGTGAATCCAATCCTTACGTATCATAAATACTCCCGTTCCGTAAGGTGCCATGAGCATTTTATGGGCATCAACAGTAATGGAGTTTACCCTGGGATTAGCAAAGTCTAATTTCGAATCGGTGCTGGTAAATGGATAAATGAATCCGCCAAAAGCACCATCCACATGCATTTTATAAGGGAGATTCTTGGCTTCAAAAACTTCACCTATCAAATCGGGGTCATCTACCGAACCAAACATGGTGGTACTCATATTAGCTATGGCAATAAAGTACTTCACCCCTTCTTTTTGGGCCGCTTCAATTACCGCACTCAAACCTTCCTTGGAAATGCTGCGGTCCTCTTCATTAACCGCAATAGGAAATGCGCGAATGCCGAGGATGTTGGCGCCTTTATAAAAACTGTAATGACTATCGGCGCTAAACACTACGGCCACCTCATGCGCAGCCGCTTTAAACTCTTGTTGGTAGTAATTGCGGTATACCCACAAAGCTTGAATATTAGCTTCCGTGCCACCAGGGGCCACATAACCATCCACCGATTTCGCATCGGCATTCATGATTTCCTCCGAAATCATCCGGATTAATTCTACCTCAATTTTTTGGGTACCCCGGAACATGTCTTCTCCTCCATCTCCCGTAAGGGTATGACAACCAATATGATTAGGATTATTGATGAAGGTTCTTAAGAAAGGGGCATCTTCTAAAAAGTTAGCATCCCTATGAAACTGGGCGGTATCCAAATAAGTACCGGGAATACCTAAAATAAAATCGCTATCGTAATTTCTATTCTCGGCTAAAGCCTTGTACACCCGATCCTTAATTTCGGGCTTTGTCATGTGTTTCCAAATCATTTTGCAAAAGTACTTTGCTTAAAAAGCCTTACACTGATTTTTGCCCATATTTTTAGGCATTCGACCTTCTTTTTGAGCTCTCGCTGATTGATTACCTTCGCCCAAAATTTTTGCAATGCCCTTAAAAATATTGGTCATCAGTAATTACCGAACAACCATTACGGTGCGTCCCGAAGCCGAAATCTTTATCGGCTTGCAAAAGCGTGGGCATTCGGTAACGATAATGACCTATGGCGACAGTGCGTATTGTAAAAACTTTCAGGAGGCAGGTATTCGGGTGATTGATTTTCATCCCGAAAAGAAATTAGATAAGGCAGAAATTGCCTTCATCCGCAAGGAACTGATTGATGGTGCCTACGATATTCTGCACCTCTTTAATGGCGTATCGATGGTAAATGGTATTCAAGCCGCAAAAGGAGTTCCGGTTAAGGTCTTGCTCTACCGCGGCTTTCAAGGGCATATCCATTGGTACGACCCCAGCATTTACTACAAGTTTTTACATCCTCGGGTTGACGCTATTTTATGCAATTCGGAAGGGGTGGCCGAGCATATCGACAAAGCCCGGGTATTCGTAAAACCCAAATTGGTAACCGTTAACAAGGGGCATCGCTTAGAATGGTATGAAGAGGTAGAAGCGATGAGCCATGAGGAACTGGGCCTCGACCCTAATGCCTTTTATGCCGCCTGTGTAGCGAACAATCGGAAAATGAAAGGCATGCCCTATCTCCTGGAGTCCTTTGCCCACCTGCCAGAGGAGGCCAATATTCATTTATTGGTATTGGGCAAGGATATGGACATTCCCGAGAATCAAAAGATCATTGCCTCCCTGCCACATCCTGAGCGCATTCATATTTTAGGCTGGCGGCCGGATGGATTGCGCATCATTAAAATGGCGCAAACCTTTTTACTCGCCTCACTTTACGGCGAGTCGATTACCAAGTCGGTTTTAGAAGGTATGTCCCTAGGAACGCCCGCTATTATTACCGATATCCCCGGAAATCGGGAAATGATTGAAGATGGTGTCTCGGGTTATGTGGTACCAAAGAAAAACCCCCAAGCTATGGCCGAAGCCCTGGTAAAGATGTATAATGATCCTCAGGCACCCGAAACCATGGGAGCTGCTGCCAAGGAAAGGATTAGAACCCGCTTTAACTCGGAGCAAACCATTTTAGGCTATGAAGCCTGTTACCAAGAATTAGTGGATCAGGTTTAAAAATCGCTGTAAAGCAAATAGCGCCGGCGGATTTGCTGAAAGGCCTGTAAATCGGATTGCCAAGAAGCACGAATTTCTTCGGGCGGCATACCTTTTTCAATTTGCGCTTGCAGCTCGGTGCTACCCGCTAATAAAGTAAAAAAGGGCTTAAAGAAATTCTCCTTGTCTGGCGACATATTATAAGCTTCCACCAACCAGTATAAATAAAGCTCACCTAAGCCATCCATATAGGACTCGGCAAAGTCGGTGAGTTTAAATCCTTTGCAAAGCACTCCTTCGTGGGGAGGATTTGCCGCACCCGGACGATCCTCAGGCGTAAAGCTATCCGCATACTCCGTAAACCAAGGAGCACCAATAATTTGGAAAGGCCAATCGGTACCTCTTCCCACACTTACCGGAGTACCTTCAAAAAAGCATAAGGAGGGATAAAGACTTACGGCATTAGCATTAGGCAAGTTTGGAGAAGGTTTTATCGGTAATTCGTAAGCCGTACGATGATCATAGTTTAAGCAGGGAACCACCTCGAGGTCGCACTTTACTCCGCCTAAAAGCCAACCTTCGCCATTCACCATACGGGCATACTCTCCTACCGTCATGCCATGGATTACCGGCACGGGATGCATACCTACAAAAGAACGGTGCTTTAGATTTAAAACGGGCCCATCAATATAGTAGCCATGCGGATTGGGGCGATCTAAAATGAGTACCGGAATTTGATTCTCAGCGGCAGCCTCCATTACATAGCTTAGGGTGCTGATATAGGTGTAAAATCGAGCCCCAACATCTTGAATATCAAAAACGATAAGGTCTAAACCTTGGATATCCTCGGGTAAGGGCTTGCGGCGTTTTCCGTATAAGCTAATTACCGGTAAGCCCGTTTTAGGATCTTTTCCGCTTTCCACTTTGGCACCGGCAGAGGCCTCGCCTCGAAAACCGTGCTCGGGACTAAAAATCCGCTGTACATCAATCTTGTTTTCCAACAGAAAGTCAACCAAGTGTTGACCATCAACTAAGGTCGAACTATGATTGACCACCAGGCCCACCTTTTTAGAGTAAAGGGAGGCCAAGTAAGCCCCGGGGCGATCGGCGGCAATCACCAAACTATCCGGACTTTTTAATCGAAATGATTGTCCTTGCAAAAAGCTAAAGCAGAGCGTTAGAATAAGGGTATATTTGAGCCGAATTTTTGGAAGCTTCATCAATTGTCCTTTGAGTTTTTCATAGCAAGACGCATACTTAAAAACCGATCCGCCACGCGGAAGGTGGCTAAACCGGTTTTGAATATTTCTATCTGGGCCATCGCCTTAGGTCTCATCATCATGATTTTATCCATTGCAACGGGCAATGGTCTTCGCCAAGCGATTAAAGACAAAGTAACCGGATTTGGCGGAGATATTCAAATACTAAATTATCGTCCCACCCCCGGATACGAGCAGGTTCCTATCGTACTTGACCCATCGCTTATTAGCGATTTAAAGAATGACCCTCGTATCGAACGCATGCAGGCTTTTGGACAAAAAGCAGGGATCCTTAAAAACGAAGATCTCTTTGAAGGCGCCGTTTTAAAGGGCTTAGGCGAAAATTACGATTTGAGTTTCCTTCAGGAGTTTGTGTTAGAAGGTACACTTCCTCAGTTTAAAGATGGCGCTTACGATGATAGCATTACCATCAGCGCAAGCTTAGCCCGAAAACTTAAGCTCGAATTATTCTCCGAGTGTGAGATGTACTTTTTGCGTCCTAATAAAGCGCCTCTACGACGAAAATTTACCGTGGCCGGAATCTTCCAAACGGATTTCGATAAACTCGATCAATCCTTTATTGTTGGGGATATGGATCATGTGCAGCGCCTTTCAAAGTGGGACTCCACTCAGGTTGGTGCTTACGAAATCCATTTAGCGGATGTTGACGATCCCGAGGCGCTGTTGGCGGAATTACGCTTAAAGCTTCCCTTTGAATACGATGCCATGGATGCACGGCAATTGAACTTACAGCTCTTTCAATGGTTAGATTTATTTGATTTGAATATTCTCATAATCCTTGGAATTATCATCATTGTGGCCACCATTAACATGTCGATAGCCCTACTTATCTTAATAATGGAGCGCACCACCATGATTGGTTTACTAAAAGCCATGGGCAGTACGAACCGTAGCATCCAAAATATCTTCTTGATGAATGCCGCCTACCTCATGGGTAAAGGGATGCTTTGGGGAAATCTAATTGGGATTGGCCTCGCCTTATTGCAAGATCAATTTGGTTTAATTAAGCTCGACTCCAGTACCTATTACGTAAGTGTGGTAAGCATCGATTTAAACCCCATGCATCTGCTCGGCATAAACCTTATTACCCTGGCTATTTCGATAGCCTGTTTATTAATTCCCGCCTATTTAGTAAGTCGGATTCAACCCAGCAAAGCCATACGATTTGATTAGCTTTGCGGCCCCTATTCCTATAAAAATACCATCATGCGAGCAGTTAAAAATATCTACGATAATATCTTAGAAACCATTGGGAATACCCCAATGATTAGGCTTAATAAAATCGCCGAGGACATTCCCGGAGAAATATTAGCCAAGGTGGAGTATTTCAATCCTGGTAACTCGGTAAAAGACCGTATGGCCTTGCAAATGATTGAAAATGCCGAAAAGGAAGGTTTGCTAAAACCGGGAGGGACTATTATCGAATGTACTTCAGGGAATACCGGGATGGGCTTAGCCTTAGCCGCCATCGTGAAGGGGTACAAACTTATCTGTACCCTAAGCGACAAACAGAGTAAAGAGAAAATGGACGTGCTTCGAGCTATGGGCGCCGAACTTTATGTTTGTCCGACCAATGTACCCCCCGAGCATCCCGAATCCTATTACTCGGTGGCCGACCGCCTGCACAAGGAAATCCCTAACTCTTATTATCCTTACCAATATGATAATCCCGGCAATGCCGAAGCGCACTACCTAAGCACGGGACCCGAAATTTGGGAACAAACAGAAGGCCGTATCACGCATTTTGTAGTTGGTGTAGGTACCGGTGGAACCATCTCTGGGGTGGCGAAGTATTTGAAAGAAAAAAATCCCAATATCAAAATTTGGGGCATCGACTCCTATGGTTCGGTTTTTAAGAAATACCACGAAACCGGAGAATTCGACGAAAAGGAAATTTACAGCTACATCACCGAAGGGATTGGGGAAGACATTTTACCTAAAAATGTGAACTTCGACCTAATAGATCATTTCGAAAAAGTAAGTGATAAAGATGGGGCCCTGGCCACGCGCGAATTAGCACGTAAAGAAGGGCTGTTTTTAGGCTATTCCTGCGGTTCTGCCATGCAAGGCTTACGCCAGATGAAGGATCAGCTTAAGCCTAGTGATGTAGTAGTGGTCCTTTTCCACGACCATGGCAGTCGCTATGTGGGTAAGGTCTTTAACGACGACTGGATGCGCGACCGTGGTTTCCTTACCAATGAGCAAAGTACCGCTGGAGATCTGGTTAAAGCCCATGAGCATTTACCCCTGGTTTCGGTTCGCCCGGATGAAGTGATTGCCTCCGCTATCCAAAAAATGCAGCAGTACAATATCTCGCAAATTCCAGTTATGGATGGCGATACCTTGGTGGGTTCTTTGGATGATAGCCGACTATTCCAATCGATGATGGAAGATCCCGGCCTGGCCGAAAAGTTTGTGGAGAACATCATGCAAGGGCCCTTCCCGGAAGTAGCCTATGATCAAGATGTGCGCAGCATCGCTCAATTAATGAACAAGGAGAATTCGGCCGTTATGGTGCGTTTAAAATCCGGTTCCAAGCACATCTTAACCAAACAAGATTTGATTACCGCCCTGAGCTAATTTATGCCAAAGTACTTCGATCAATTAGGTCGAGAAATAAGTCTAGACCATCCGCCCCAGCGCATTGTCTCCCTAGTTCCCTCCTTAACGGAACTGGCTGTAGACTTAGTTGGTGCCGAACGCTTGGTCGGCTGTACCTCTTGGTGTGAACACCCGGCCGGATTACGGGAACAAAAAACGGTAATTGGCGGCACTAAGGATGTGCATCTAGAAAAAGTACGGGCCTTAAACCCCGACTTAATTCTGGCGAATAAGGAAGAAAACCTACCCGATCAAATTGAAGCGCTGGCGAAGGAATTCCCCGTTTGGGTGAGTGATGTGCGGAGTATTGAGCAGGCCCTCGATCTTTTTCTCCTATTTGATGCAGTACTTCAAAGCGAGCGAGGAGCGATTTTGCATCGAGAAGCCAAAACGCTTACAGAGGCTATGCCCGAGTTTAAGCAAAAAACGGTTTTGTATTTCATTTGGAAGGACCCCTATATGGTGGCTGGACCGGATACTTATATCAACGCTCTTTTACAAATAGCCGGCCTGCAAAACCTCGCCCCTGCACAAGAACAGCGCTATCCAAGTTTAAGTCGAGAAGAAATTGAGTCCTTAAATCCCGAGCTCATCTTATTAAGCAGTGAGCCCTATGCTTTTACGGCTGGACATACTTTAGATTTTTGGCCCGACTGCCCAGAAGTGCGGGTAATTGACGGCGCTCGCTTTACCTGGTACGGAAGTCGTTTAATTAAGGCATTACAGTATTTAAAGAAGAGACCATTTAGTTAAAGAGGCACGAAATACTAAGTGTATTTTTTACTACTTTTAGTTTAAATGCCTGATTAAATGCCGACGGAACAAGACCCCATTCTCTTCTACTCCAGCAATCATCAATGCAAAAGCCAGGTAAAGGCCTTATTAGCAGATAGCGAATATCAGGTTATGAGTGGTCACAACTTGAAGGACCTACCCGAAATTAAGGCCCTGTCTTATTTCCACCTAATCCTATTTTGTCCCAGTGAAAATTTAGAGGAAGAACTGCAGTACCTACAAGAAGTAAAACGATATTACCCCGCCTTTCACTTGCCGGTAATCCTATTAGACCCCGCTCATCTTATTTTAGAGGACTACGATTTAGAAGGCTTAGGGATTCAAGATTATCGCACCAATTTAGTGAGTGCCAAGGCGCTTAAGTTTAGTATCGCCCGGCAATTAAAACGGCGCGCAAATTTTTTCTACCAAGAAGAGCAGCTTAAAAAACTCGACAAGGAAAACAAGGCTAAAAATGTGCTCCTCGAGGAGGTGAGTCTAAAAGCCCAGGAAAGTGAGCGCTTAAAAACTGCCTTTTTAAATAATATCTCACATGAGCTGCGCACGCCTATGAATGGGATTCTGGGCTTCTTAGAGTTTTTGGAAGACCCCCATCTGGAAGGTGAAATTAAAGAGCAGTTTATTAAAAACATTCGCGTAAGTAGCGAGCGTTTATTGAATACCCTGCAGGACCTCATTGAAATCTCGGAAATTGAAGCCGGTGATTTAAAGGTTAAATTCCAGTCGGTAAATCTGCAACAGCTAGGCGATTACATTTATAAATTATACCTCCCTCGAGCCGAAGCAAAAGGCCTAAAGCTCAGTTTAAAATCGAGCCTTAAGCATGATGAGGTGATGCTTTGGAGTGATCCCTCTAAATTGAAAGGGGTCTTTTTCCACCTCCTCAATAATGCCATCAAATTCACCAACCAAGGGTCTATTGAAATTGAAATCAATAAGCTTGGTGAGGAACTGCAATTCTCGGTGCGCGATACGGGGATTGGGATGAATGCCACGGATATTGATAATATCTACCAGCATTTTGTACAAATTGAGGAGCATCTCACCCGTAAGTACGATGGCCTTGGTTTAGGCTTAAGTATTTGCAATGCCTATAGCCGCTGCTTAAATGGGAAACTACACATCGACTCCAAATTGGATGAGGGAACGCTGGTGCAGCTCAGCGTACCTTATATTACCGGCAAAACCGAAGCGCCGAAAATGCCGCGGGAAGGGCGTAAAGATGTCCACTTTAGCAAGGTGCGTATATTATTGGTGGATGATGACCCCATCAACCTACAGCTCCTGCAAAAATTCTTAAAAGACAGCACCGATGAACTTTACACCAAAACCGCGAAAAACGGCGTAGAAGCGGTGGAATATTTTAAGCAAGATTCCAGCTTCGATCTAATTCTGATGGATTTAAAGATGCCTTTGATGAATGGCTTCCAAGCCACGAAAATAATTCGTGAGCTAAATCCTGAAATTCCCATCATAGCCCAAACCGCCTATGCCATGCATGAGGATAAGGAACGCGCACTCGACTGCGGTTGTACCGATTATTTGAGCAAGCCCTTAAATAAAAGTCTCTTTTACCAGACCTTAGACCGCTATCTTACTAAGCCAACAAACGCTTAACCAAGCCAGGACCTTCGTAAATAAAGCCGGTATATACCTGCACCAATGTCGCTCCGGCCTCCAGCTTCTCTAGATAATCCTCCTTACGCTGTACCCCACCTACCGCAATAATGGGGAAATCGGTTTTGCTGTTTTGCTTAAGGTAGCGAATTACTTCGGTGGAGCGATTTTTAACGGGTTTTCCGCTTAGGCCTCCAGCTCCAATCGCCTCCACTTGGGAATCGGGGGTTTGTAAATTGGAACGATCAATAGTTGTATTGGTGGCGATTAAGCCCGCGATTTGGGTTTCTTCCACTATTTCGATAATATCATCGAGCTGCGAATCGCTAAGATCAGGGGCAATCTTGAGGAGAATAGGTTTCGAAACTTCCTCTTGCGCATCATCCTCTTTTAAGCTATTTAAAATGCGCTTTAGCGGTTCCTTCTCTTGTAAATCGCGCAAGTTTGGGGTATTCGGTGAACTCACATTTACCACAAAATAATCTACATAGGGATGCAAAGCCTTACGGCAGATGCGATAGTCCTCGAGGGCATTTTCGTTGGGAGTAACCTTGTTCTTACCAATATTACCGCCAATAATCAAACCTTTAGGACGAGGGGCTTTTAAGCGTTCCACAAGTTCCTCAACCCCGCCATTATTAAAGCCCATGCGGTTGATTAAAGCCTCATCTGCCGGAAGGCGAAACAAACGGGGCTTGGGATTGCCCGGCTGTGCTTTAGGCGTAATAGTACCCACCTCGATAAAACCAAAACCATAATTATGCAGTTCCCGATAAAGCTTGCCATCCTTATCAAAGCCCGCTGCTAAGCCGATGCGATTGGGAAAATGAAGCCCCCATAAGTTTACCGACTCTGCATTCTTAGGGCGATACAAAAATCGATTTAAGGCCCCTACTCCGGGAATGCGATGCAGCCAAGAAATTAAATTAAAGGTTAGATGATGAGCCTTTTCTGGATCGAGGCTAAAAAAAATCGGTTTGAGTAAACTGCGGTACATCCAAAAATTTTGGCAAAGATACACAGCATAAAGGCGATTTATAGGCTATTGGAGCTCCAAAAGAAGGATGTATCTTCGCAGCCCATGTCGAAGTCGCAAGTAAATATTAAGAATCGCAAAGCGCGCTATAATTATGAAATCCTCGACACCTACGAAGCAGGCATAAAGCTTTGGGGTACCGAGATTAAATCGGTGCGCGATGGTAAGGCCAGCCTCCAAGAAGCCTATTGCTACTTTGAAGCCGAAAACCGCTTGTGGATCAAGAACATGCACATTGCCGAATACAGTCATGGGAATATTAACAACCATGAACCCCTCCGCGAACGTTTGCTCCTTTTGCATAAACGAGAACTCGCCAAATTAAAGTCGGAAGTAGAAAAGGGCAATCGCAGTATTGTACCGCTTAATATGTATATCAACGAGCGAGGTCTGGCTAAGTTAAAGATTGCCCTAGCCCAGGGTAAGAAGAACTACGATAAAAGGGATAGTATTAAAGAGCGTGATGTAAAGCGGGATATGGACCGTGCCATGCGTCGCTAGTTGTAAGACCTTAATCGGGTATTGCGCTGTTCCACCAGCCCCTCCATTTCAATTAATTCCTCGGTTTTCACACAACAAGATCGCATTCGGGCTTTTAAGGCTAAAGCTGCAGGTGGCAAGGAGCTAAAGCTTTGCTTATAAGAGAGGGCATCCGACCAACTTAGGTATTCGTAATACGATAGTTTTACCCGATGCATGCGGGCCTCCAAGCAAGAGGCATATCTAAAGTAAAGGTCGTTTAAGAGTTTCCAAGTAGCTATAAACTCTTCCTCCTTTTCCTTTTTAAGATGATAAATTTGAAGTGTCGTTAAGCGATTCAAGCAGTTTGAAATTTGCTTTAAATTTAGGAAAAAGCACCATTCCCATAACCTAGACTTCTTAGAATCAGCGTTCTAAATATCAATTACTTAAAAATCGAATAATCGTAAAATTTACGCTTTTGCAGAAAAAGTGATAGTTATTTTAGGCATCAATAGCAAAGCCTATGAATGCCGTTTAAAATGGCTCGTACAAATTCTCAAGCACGGCTTTAAGGTTTTTTTAGCTTATGCTATCACAATTAAAACGAAGGCTATGCATTAAAGGGAGAAGTAATTTAAACCAATCATGAGCCGCCGATTTATTATTTACCTCGCCTTTGTTTTAAGCCTTTGTATTCTGCGACCCTTAGCGCCAAATGCCACGGGATCATATTATTTTTTGATATGGAATCTCTTCCTGGCTGGGCTGCCTTTATTTTTTGCTTTATTCTTAAAAAGACTGCGAGCTAGTCCGCAAAAATGGTATTTGGGTTTAATGCTTTGGCTCCTTTTTTTCCCAAATGCCCCATACATTATTACCGACCTGGTGCATCTAAACCATAGTGCCGGTTTTCATTGGTACGACAGTTTATTGTTCTTTGCCGCGGGAGTGGCAGGACTCAAATTTACCTTCGACAGCTTAGCGATTGTTATCGAAGAATTAAAACTGGGTATGCCCCGGGTTCCGTCGCAGTTTTGGCGATTAGGCTTTTTAGGTTTAGCCGCTTTTGGCGTTTACCTCGGACGCTATTTGCGCTTTAATAGTTGGGATATTGTGCAAAGCCCCTACCCTTTGCTTAAAGCCTGTTATGAACTCGTACGCCACCCCTTGGCGCATCAGCAAGAATGGTTTATGATTGGAGTGTACAGTATATTCCTACTAACCTTACAACAAATTTGGCCTAGTGATAAGGAAGTTCTAAGGAGCTAGCTTACATTTTATGGCGAACCGCCAAGAGGGTATTCTTTAATAGACTTACCCTGGTCATCGGGCCCACCCCACCCGGTACTGGGGTAATGTAGGAGGCTTTAGGAGAAACGGAATCAAACTCTACATCACCCACCAGGCGATGCCCTGATTTTTTAGATTTATCCACCACGCGAGTAGTACCTACATCGATAATTACCACTCCTTCCTTAACCATATCACCCGTAATAAAATTAGGCTTCCCTAAAGCAGCGATGATGATATCCGCATCCAAAAGCAATTCCTTTAAATTGGTGGTGCGGCTATGACATAAAGTAACGGTAGCGTTTCCAGGGTAATGATTTCGACCCATTAAAATACTTGCGGGTAAGCCAACGATATGCGAACGGCCAACCACCACACAGTGCTTACCGCCGGTTTCGATGTTGTAGCGATCCAAAAGGTCCATAATACCCATGGGCGTAGCAGGAATATAGCTGGGTAAGTTTAAAGCCATCTTACCCAAATTGGTAGGATGAAAACCATCCACGTCCTTCTCGGGATCAATAGCCATTAAAACCTTTTGTTCGTTGATATGCTTGGGCAAAGGGAGCTGAACGATAAAACCGTCTACATCCTCATCCTGATTTAAGCGCTCTACTTCTTCCAGCAGTTCTTTTTCGGTAATGGTATCCGAAAGCTTTACCAGGGATGACTTATAACCCACTTCTTCACAATCGCGAATCTTGGCATTAACATAAGTAACGCTGGCGCCATTGCTGCCTACTAAAACTGCGGCTAAATGCGGGGTTTTCCCACCCTTTTCGGTGATGGTTTTCACCTCCGCGGCGATTTCGTTACGAATTTCTTGAGAAGTCTTTTTACCGTCGATTATGATCATGATGCCCGATTGATTAGAACCACAAAGTTAGGGCATCCTTTCCGACCAACAAGGCTTAACGACGTTCTCTGCGCAAGGCGCGACCGGTACCAATTAAGATGGCTGGAATAACTAAATGAAGCACCCAATATAAGAGCGTATCCATTTCGTCCTTCATCATAAACTCATCAGGGTCACTCTTATAGTGCTTCCACATTTTAGGGGCTTCTTCCCAAATAGTGGGGGCCAAATACAACAAGTGCAATAAAATGGCAATAGAGATTAAGATGATAATCGTACCCAAAAACTTCCTTCCCATGGTATATAGTTTGATTGGGCGTCTAAGATAATCAAGCCAAGGGACTTACAATAGTATTTTTTAAAGCTTCAGGCTTACATCGGGCGACGCCCCATGCCCTTCATCATATTGGCCATTCCTCTGCGACCACCAGCGCCTTGCATCATTTTCATCATCTTACTCATTTCCGAAAACTGCTTCATGAGCTGGTTTACTTCCTGAATACCTTTGCCGCAACCATCGGCGATACGCTTGCGACGACTACCGTTAATCAACTTTGGATTCGCTCTTTCCTCGGGGGTCATGGATTGGATTATGGCTTCCACTCCTTTAAAGGCATCATCGTCTAAATCGATGTTCTTCATCATCTTGCCCATTCCGGGAATCATTCCCATCAAATCCTTCATGTTACCCATTTTTCGGATCTGATTAATCTGACCCAAGAAATCGTCGAAGTCAAACTGGTTTTTGGCAATCTTCTTTTGAACCCGACGCGCTTCGTCTTCGTCGAACTGCTCCTGGGCGCGCTCTACCAAAGAAACTACATCCCCCATGCCGAGGATACGGTCGGCCATACGGGTAGGATGAAAAACATCTAGGGCATCCATCTTTTCGCCGGTACCAATAAACTTGATGGGTTTTTTAACTACCGAACGAATGGTAAGCGCCGCACCACCGCGGGTATCACCATCCAATTTGGTGAGGATTACCCCGTTGTAATCCAATACATCGTTAAAAGCTTTAGCGGTGTTTACCGCATCCTGACCGGTCATTGAGTCTACCACAAACAAGGTTTCTTGTGGCTTCACCGCTTTGTGAATATTGCGGATCTCGGTCATCATATCCTGGTCAATCGCTAAACGACCGGCGGTATCAATGATCACCACATTATGTCCGTTGGCCTTAGCATGGGCCAAGGCCTTCTCGGCAATATCTACCGGATTCTTATTCTCTTTATCGGAAAATACCTCTACGCCAATTTGCTCCCCTACGACGTGCAATTGGTCAATGGCCGCCGGACGGTAAACATCACCAGCTACCAATAATACTTTACGGGTTTTCTTACGCTTTAAATAGTTCGCCAGTTTACCCGAGTGGGTTGTTTTACCCGAACCTTGCAAGCCCGCCATCAGGATAACGGTGGGCTTAGCGCTTATATCCAACTCGGCCGCAGTACCGCCCATCAGTTCGGCCATCTCATCGCGAACCGCCTTGGTAAGTACTTGACCCGGTTTTAAACTCGTTAATACATCTGCCCCGAGCGCCTTCTCTTTAACCGTATTGGTAAAGTCCTTGGCAATTTTAAAGCTAACGTCGGCATCCACTAAGGCTCGGCGAATTTCCTTCAACGTTTCCGCCACGTTTACTTCCGACACTTGTCCGTGTCCTTTTAATACGTGAAAGGCTTTTTCGAGTTTATCCTGTAGATTATCAAACATAGCTTTGTTTTAATGGGCTGCAAATTTATGAATTTGGGGCGTTCCGCCTGAATCGCTGCAACGTTTCCTCAATCAATTGCTTTTGGCACTCAATCTACCTTGCTTCGGCAGCTGGAGGATTCTACTTTTGAGCATGCTTCGATCCACATTTATCCTTTTACTTCTTTTGTTTTTAGGGGCATCCTGCGACAAAGAATCGGATCCCCCCATTGGAACCGAACCGGAGTGCAGGGAAAAGTTCATCATCCTTAGGGACTTCAAAAATCCGCAAGCTTACCAAATTGAAGAGGAGCACTTCCTCCAAAAAATTGAAAATCGAGACAGTGTGATTCGGGTAAGCTATTACCCCTCCGACACCAATGTGCCCAGTCAAATAAGCACTTACTTTCGGCAAAATGGTGAAGCTTACCGCTTAGTGGATAGCATCTTTTTTGGTGCCAATACCGATTACCGTAAGGAACATCAGATAAGCTTTTACCAGGACAGCGTCGTCTTGAGCAGCAGCGGCCGGTTTTTTAATGATGCGCGGATTTACGATGAGGGAAAAACCATCTACCATCTCGACAGCCTCGGAAACCCCTATTTACGTGTACTCAAAAATGGACTCATTCCACCTCCAACTACCCGCTTCGAATTTGGTACCGACCCTTATACGGGAGTACTCTTTAGCGAATGGCAGTTTTTAGGTTTACCCCTGTCCTATTATCCTATTAAGGAAACAAGTTATGGGGATCTACCCCCGCCGAACGGTGAAAACTATCGAACTTATTCTTACGAATACGATAGTCAATCCCGCTTGCAGTCCTTCGAAAAATCATGGCACGAAGGCAGCGGGGAAGTTTGGAGTAGAGAATGCTTTAGCCTTAGCTACCTTTAGTTTACATCCGATCGGGTACCGCAATTCCCAATAAGCCCATAGCCGTTTTAATCACCGCGGCTGTTTTACGGGATAGGTCTAGCCTAAAATGCACCGCTGCCGAATTCGCATCGTTAAGGATGCTTACTTGCTGGTAAAAGCCATTGTATTGTTTCACCAAATCGTAGGTATAATTGGCAATGGTAGAAGGCGCTTGTTCCTTGGCCGCTTCTAAAACGACCTCCGGAAAGGCTAAGATGCTCTTAATTAAATCGCGCTCCTGACTAATCAGCTCCGTGTAGCTGGCAGAGGCCGAAAAAGTTAAATCGGCTCCCTTGCGAATAAGCGACTGGATGCGCGCATGGGTATACTGAATAAAAGGGCCGGTATTTCCCTGGAAATCAACCGATTCTTCCGGATTAAAGAGCATCCGTTTTTTAGGGTCCACTTTAAGGATGTAATACTTTAAAGCGCCCATTCCAATTTGGTGGTAAAGGGCCTCTTTTTCGCTTTCGCTGATGCCATCCGTTTTACCCAGTTCCTCCGAAATACTCTTGGCGGTACCAAACATTTCATCCATTAGGTCGTCGGCGTCGACAACCGTTCCCTCACGAGATTTCATCTTACCCGAAGGTAAATCGACCATGCCATAGGAAAGGTGGTATAATTTCGCTGCCCATTTATAGCCGAGTTTTTTAAGGATGGCAAAAAGCACCTTAAAGTGATGGTCCTGCTCATTACCCACGGTATAAATCATGCCGTCGATACCGAAGTCTTCGTAACGTTGAATGGCTGTACCAATATCCTGAGTCATGTATACGCTGGTCCCATCCTTACGAAGCAGGAGCTTTTCGCCTAATTTCTCCGCTTCCAAATCGCACCAAACCGAGCCATCTTCCTTGCGGAAGAAAATGCCTTTTTCGAGGCCCTCTTCTACTACTTGCTTGCCTAATAAATAGGTATTGCTTTCGTAATAATTCTTATCGAAGTTAACGCCCAGTCGATCGTAGGTGGCATTAAAACCGCTGTAAACCCAGCTGTTCATGATTTCCCAAAGCTTCACCGTATCGGCATCCCCTTGTTCCCATTTGCGCAGGGTATCGCGCGCTTCCAATAAAATCGGCGCTTGTTCTTTGGCTTCTTCCTCCGTTTTTCCGGCGGCCTCCAAGGCGGCAATTTCCTCCTTGTAGGCTTTATCAAAAGCTACATAGTATTTACCTACTAAATGGTCTCCCTTAAGCTCACTGTTTTCCGGACTTTCTCCATTGGCAAACTTCTGCCAAGCGACCATGCTTTTGCAGATGTGAATCCCGCGGTCGTTGATGATTTGCACCTTCTTAACTTGCTTTCCGGCGGCGCTTAAAATTTGCGATACCGAGTAGCCCAATAAGATATTACGGATATGCCCAAGGTGCAGGGGTTTATTGGTATTGGGGGAAGAGTATTCCACCAAAATCGTCTCGTCTTGCGGGGCTGCTTTACCAAAGTTTTCCAGGTCTTGAATTCCGTGCAAGCAGGCTAACCAATATTCATTGGAAATCTCAACATTCAAAAAGCCTTTAATCACATTAAAGCTGTGTACTTCGGCTACATTCTCTAACAGGACCTGACCGATTTCCTCGGCGGTTGCTTCCGGCTTTTTCTTGCTGGAGCGGAGGTAAGGAAAAACCACTAAGGTTAAGTCGCCCTCAAACTCCTTGCGCGTGGCTTGCCAATCGATGGGAGCCTTCTCGAGTCCGTATAGATCTTGAAGAATTTCGGCGGTCGCCGCTTCTAAGCGTTTATGAATATCGTGCTGCATCAGTCTTTTTCTTGCGCTTCGACTTGTTCGAAAATGGGTTTAAAAATGCGGAATGCGGCCTCGGCCATGGCATTTCCTTTATCGTCGAGCAGGGGATTAATCTCCACCATTTCGTAGCATACAAATCGAGGGTCTTTTAATAAGCCCGAGCAAATAGAGCGAGCCTCCTCTTCCGTAAAGCCATCAGGCACTGGTGTACCGGTACCTACGCTAATGGAGGGATCCATAGAATCTACATCAAAAGAAAGATAGAGGATTTCGCAGTCCTTCAAATAGTCTAAAGTTTCGGCCACGATAGCTTCTACTCCTTTTTCGCGCACTTCGGCCACGGTGAAGTTTGGAATCTCATACTTCTCCATAATCACGTCCTCAGGTGTTTCGGTGCTACGGACGCCAATAAAAACTAAATCTTGGGGCTGTACCCTTTGATTCGGCCCCTTCATTTCGTTCCAATGCCAAATGGTTTCCTGTTCGGGTTGATTGTTTTGGCATTCCAAATTATCCTCACTTAAAGCGGTAGCGAGGGGCATACCGTGCACGTTGCCGCTAGGGCTGGTGTAAGGAGAGTGTAAATCGGCATGGGCATCTACCCAAATTACGCCCAAACGTTTATTGGGGTAAGCCTTTTTTATACCGGCAATGGTTCCTCCGGCGCTGCTATGGTCGCCAGCGACGATCATGGGGAAGGACCCATTTTTTAAGGAATTACTAACTGCCGCTTCTATACGTCCGTACATCTCTGCAATACCATCAAGTCGCTTGGCATAGGCCAAATCTGTTTCTTGGTAAAGATGATGATTCACGGTATCGAGGCGGGTTTCGGCATGACGTAAGAAAAAACTACGGTCTACCTTTAAGCTGGCAATTTGCATGGCATCTAAGCCTAAGGAAGATCCGCGGGTTCCTGCTCCTAGTTCCGAAGTAACCCCGATAATTTGTAGTGTACGCGACATAAAAAGCTTTTTATTGAGAGGGCTCAAAATTAGGGAAAGTATCAGGATTTCCGAGGGTTTTGAAGCCCCCCTCCCGAGGATTTATTCACGGTATAATTAGGATAGATGCTAAGTTTGAAGCTTCAAGAGAAAACCCTCGCCTTAATTTGCGTCTACGTAATATGCCTAAAACCGTAAGCTCCCTCTTCCTCGGTCTACTTTTAGTGTGCAGCATCCCGAGTTTTGGTCAAGTCCTCAGTATCGACGGAGTGCCGCTTAGCGAAGTATCAGAGCCTACTTTAGGTTTTATAGAAAGTGACTTTTCCCTGAGCACGGCCAATCCCGAAATTGATTTATACATGAATGGGGATCAGTACTTCGAGTATTTAAACCGGCTCCCCGAAAACCTCTACACGACCTATGTAGTGAGTAATAGTCGGGATACAAGCTATATGCTCTTTTGCTAGCTTACAGCCGATTTTAAACCGGTTATAAGTCTGCATTACTACTTACGCGATCAACCTTTGGATTTAGAAGATGAGGCCTTTAGTGTTTGGCAACATCTCGACCTCTCCGAAGCCCAATTCCACTTATGGCTGCATTTATACCAGGATGCGCGGCAAAACTTTCCGGGGCTAAATCTTGCCTATACTTCGCATGGTGGCTGCTTTAATTAGCATGCCAATTACCTGAAGTCGGCTTCGGATAGTATTTTTTACGAAATACAAAGCTTTGGCGAGCGGGGTAAAGGATTCGAAAACTTTCATCAACGTATCATTCTAAACCTGAAAAATGGAGGCGATGCCCCCCTATTTGATAAGGAGCTGCGGCGTTACTTAGCCGAATTTTATGCCTTGGGTTCGATAAAGGCGAAACCCCAGCATCCCCAGCAAATTCGCTTGAGCAAGCTCCATTCGGCTTATCAGCATTTACAAGCTTGGGTTGATACGAGCGACTATCTCATCAAGGTAGATGAAAGTGAGATTCTTATTGAAAGTTTGGGTAAGCGGGTAAACTACCTGGTTATTAGTCCTAATGGTCGAATTTTGGCGATTAGTGGAATGGACTACGGTAGGACTCCTAATTATAAAGAAGTACAAGTTTTAGGTAGTTGGAGCCAAAACTTCAATCCGTTGATTAACACCTTAGACAGCCTTTTACAGGAAAACCAATTGCAGTTTAATCAAGACTCCCTGCAGGTAAAAGGTATTGGGAAAGCCCTTAGTAAAGAGGGAATTGACCCAACAGCATCTTCCTGTCGTCTTAAAAAAATCCAGATAATTAAAGGCTCCGCCGTGCAGAATTACTACTTCAATACTTGCTATTTAGAGCTTGGTGATAAGGCCTACCGGACCCAGGAACAGGAAGATTATTTAGCCACATGGCAAATCCTCGATTCCTTTTTCAATGAGTAAAAAAGTGAAGACCTTCTTAAAAAGGCAATTTCATTAAGCGTCGGCAAATTTGCCTACCATCCAAATAATGCAGGCGCAGGTAATAAGTACCGGTTTCTAAATCGGGCCAATAAAAGTGTTGGAATGCCTCGCTTTCGCTGATGGCCTGCCGTCGAATAAGCCTTCCACTTTGATCCAAAAGCTCAATTTCTTGTAGTCCTAGGGCTTCTAAATGGAAATCCACCCGGAAGGGATTGGGATAAATTTCTAAGTGCTCCTGACTTAAAACTTGGCTGTTCCTTTCGAGGATACGGCCTTGGGGATCGAGTCGACGGAAATAAGGCCAGCGATGACTCACCTGGGTATTGAATGGATAATGCGGGAAATAAGAACCACCAAAAATTAGGGTGTCGTTTATTTCCTCCATGGTTAGGATACTTGCTGGAAATTCGGCCCCCGAAAAGCGCTGCGTCCAAATCAGTTCGCCTTCCTTATTCAGCTTTACCATGTGGTAGCTGGTGCTTAAGCCTATAGTGTCGTACATCACCAATCGATGGGCCATAATAATCATGTCTTGATCTACCGAATCGATATAGGGATTCCGATCCGGGTACCAAGAATAATCAGGATCCTCCTCCTCGGGCCAAAATTCCGCAGTTGGCAAAGCAATCTCAAAACTGTCGACCTCAAAAGCATTATTTCGAAAGCGCCAATGTAAAAGTCGGATGGCCGTAGGGGCGCCGGCAGAATCTTGAAGGAAGCGAATAAATTGATAGTTATCGCGCTCCATTTGCTTGAGGTCATTAAGCTTAATAAGAGGAGGACAGGCAATTATGGTGTCGGGCCATACACTATTGCGCTCGTAAATAAGCAGGGCCTGGCGCCTAAAATAGCGCAGTTGTTCTGTATCTGGATTATAATCGAAGGGGCCCAAATAGTTGGTGAAGGGGGCGTCGACCTCCACCGGATGACGGATTATGCGTAGGGTATCAAAATCGCGTTTGGCATAATTAGGAGCGAGTAAAAACAGGCTGTCGTTATCCATCCCATTTTCATTGTAGGTGCGATTGGTATCCGTACTCAAACCATCTACGGAAGTGGCTAAAAAGGAAACACCTCCGGCTTGATCAATATTTAGGTTTTGCGATAAGGCAGGTAAATGATTATAAGCGTAAGGCTCAGGAAAAAAGCTGGAACTATTTTGATAAAAATTGAAAATATGCAGGCGGCTGCCGAAGGTATGGGTGACCAAGCTGATCCAAGAACTGCCTTGAAACACCTGTGGGTTTTGGGAAATACGAATGTAGGGATAGTCCCGAGGTGGGGCTTGGCGCTGAATCAAGGGGAAGCTAAATGAATCAACAAAATAGCGACCGGTGGCGGCCAGCGGATGAGTATGGGGTAAAGCTTTATAGTAATCCGAATTACTGCCGTTTAATAGAAAGTGGAAATTCTCGGCCGAATGCACGCCGTACAAAACTGGCCTTGCAAAGGTGAAACCCGTTCCCCATAATCTTGGAATCAAAACATCCGAAGGTATGGGGGCCTGCCCAGGCAAGGCGATTGACGATAACATCAGCAGCAAAAAGACAATTCGGTAGCGCATTAAAACTGAATATGGTTTGGTTTTCCTGGGGCGGTATAGTCCAAGATGGCATGTCGATATGCCTCGGGGTCCCAGCTTTCGGTGTAGCTAAACAACATGGTATCGGAAAAGAGCCTTAACTGTCCATTTTCCTTGGCAATATGAATGGAGGCGCTTTCCCCCCACCAGCCTTCAACTACTTTTCCATTTTCAAATCTTCTCACATTAAAATGCCCCACCATAAAGGGTTCCCAGTTCGAGTAACTGGGGGTAAAAAGGTCAGTGGTTTTATAATTCCCACCCTCAAAATTAGGATAGCCCGCATCCCAAAAGCTCAAATCCAACTGCCAACCCTTGCCACGCACTTGGTAAAGACTGCCATCTGATTCGTACAGCGGTTTTAAATCATCCATAAAAAGCTGGAGCGTATAATTGTAGGCCATAGACCCATTATTGGCTCGGTAGCCATAATTTAATACGATATGATAATCAACGATGGGATGCTCCTCATTAGCAAATTGAAAAAAGGAATCGTTGTCCACATTATCTTCCTCCTTGGAACAGGAGCTAAGCAAAAGGAGTAAACTAAGGGCGAAGTAAAGGGTGCGCATCAAGGTTTAAATGAGCTTTAAAGATAAGCTTGTGGATTCTTTTTTCCGTAAATCGAAAAATCCTTTCGATAAACGGTCCTTATTTTTCGATTAAGGGTAAAGTCTTTTTCATCACCAAGGAAAAGCAGGCTAAAAGTATCTTTGTGCTTATGAAGGAAACATTGGACCGTAAAGCCCATTGGCAAAAGATTTATGCCGAAAAAGATACCCAGCAAGTGAGCTGGTATCAGGAAATACCTCAGCATTCGCTCGACTGGATGGCTAAGCTTGAGCTAGGCAAAGAGGCGGCCATTTTAGATGTTGGGGCGGGCGATAGTCGCTTGCCCGACCAGCTGTTGCAGATGGGTTACCAAGCCATCACGGTTTTAGATATATCAGCGAAAGCCCTCGAAAAAGCGCAGACACGCTTGGGCGAAGATGCCGATAAAATAAAGTGGATCGTTAGCGATGTTTTGGATTTGGAAGAAATAGAGGCGGTAGCGCTTTGGCATGATCGGGCCGCCTTTCATTTTTTACGCAGTCCCGAGGATATCGAGTCTTATGTTCAGAAAGCCGCGCAATTCGTTCTCCCTGGCGGACATTTACTGATCGGTAGCTTTTCGACCGATGGACCTCCTAAATGTAGCGGCTTGGAAATTCAGCAGTATTCGGAGACGAGTATTAAGCGCACTTTTGAAAAGTATTTTGATCTTTTGGAAACCGAAAGACTCATCCACCATACCCCTTCCGGCAGCAGTCAGGAGTTTTTGTTTGCGCTCTTTCGAAGCCGGGAAATTGATCAATAAGTGATATTGCGAATCGAGTCTAATATGGCGGCTGGAGCCTGCTGGTAGATTCCCAAGTTTAATTGAACGCTATCCTGCACTTCCCCATCGAAAATTTTCATAATTAGTTGTTCCTCCTCTAATTCGAGCTCTGCATAATAGCCGCTATTGCAACTCTCTAGCCAATAGGTTTCATGGCCTTGGTAGCCACCATCGGCATCGAACCAAATTCGGCAAAGGCCACTTTCGAAACCGGCGCCACAGCGTCCCATAGGATTCCAGGGATTGGAATCATAAAAGTAACTGAGTAAGACTTCTCGATCCGACCAAGCCAATACCTCAAAGCCCTTATGGTACATTCCCAGTTCGAGTAAGTTTAAATCGGAGCGATATTTAAAATCGAGGTATTCCTCATATACCCTTAGCTTCGCTCCATTAAAATCGACTTGAAAGGGTCGCTTCTCATCCCCTTTTTGCCAGTGCCGATCCCCGCCTTGCAAGCAAAAACGCTCTTCAAATTGGCTGAAGTCAGGATTCGATAAAATGCCCCAAACGTCTAAAGGCGCTTCCTCGTAATACACGGCCTCCCCCCGGTCGATAATCCCATAGAGGGTATCCCAGTACTCTGCCCCCGAAAAAAGCAAGAGCTCCCCTCCACTCTCAATACCCATAACAGGCGTCTTACTCGTATCAGCACCATAAAAGCGGTACCAACCTTCTAAGTGGGCATAATCTTGAAAACGACTCGAACCGCTAACCTGAACCAGGTAAAACTCCACCGCTTGGGTATCTATCATGCCCCGAAAAATGGCCTCCGAAGACTGAATGCGTTTCACTTTTGGCGCCTCAATCTGAGCCGATAGGCTAAATCCGATCAAAATCGCAAGAATTAACAAATACCCTTTCATGCCTTTATTTTACAGCCTTAAAGCTAGGTTTTTCCTGAATCTCTCGCCTCTACTCCCCTAAATTAAGTCAGGCTAAAATTCGCCTTCCAACTAAATTCCCTCGACATTCGTCAACAATGCAAACGAGCCCCTGGCGTTATCCAGCGGAACCAAATCTACATCATGCAAAAACTGTTTTGGAGCGGCTTCCTCAGCCTGCTTTTTTTCGCCTCCCAGGCCCAGAGCTACACCTTAAGTGGCTATGTGGAAGACGCCCAATCTCGGGAGCGGATCATTGGGGTAAACGTTTACCTCGATGGCCTATCGATTGGCACCACCACCAATACTTATGGCTTTTACTCCTTATCGCTTCGCCCGGGTGAATACGAGCTCGTGGTATCCTTTATCGGTTACGAAAGCATCAAAAAGAAGATTGTCATTAAGAACCAAAACCTCAAAATGGACTTCCAACTGGAAGAGGCTTCCGAAACCTTAGACGAGGTAACGGTAACCGCCGAAGAAGCCCAGGTAGAGCAAGTGCAAATGAGTCAGGTGCAACTAAGCGTTGCGGAGATTAAAAAAATTCCCGCTTTTTTAGGGGAAGTGGATATCATTCGGGCAATCCAGCTTTTACCAGGCGTACAAAGTGGTAATGAAGGTACTACCGGCTTTTACGTGCGCGGAGGAAGCCCGGATCAAAACTTGATTCTTTTAGATGGAGTTCCCGTTTATAATGCCTCTCACCTTTTTGGCTTTTTCTCGGTCTTTAATGCCGATGCCATCAAAAACGTAAACCTCACCAAAGGCGGTTTTCCCGCTCGGTTTGGCGGACGTTTGAGCTCCGTTTTGGAAATTGATATGAAGGAAGGGAATATGCGGGAGTTTCACGGCGAGGGTTCTTTAGGGCTCATCAGCTCCAAGCTTACCATTGAGGGTCCCATTTGGAAAGACCGCACTTCTTTTATTGTAAGTGGCAGACGTACCTATTACGATATTTTAGCGGCCCCTTTTATTCCCGAAGGGCAGGACTTTGGCTATTACTTTGCCGACCTTAATGCCAAAATTAATCACGTTTTTTCCCGTAAGGATCGTCTATACCTCAGCTATTACAATGGTATCGACGATTTTGGCTTTCGCGAAGAATACAGTAATGATCCCTTTTTTGGAGGGGGCTCAGGTTACGATGAATCGGGATTAAACTGGGGAAACCACACCGGTTCTTTACGCTGGAACCACCTCTTTAACGATCGTTTGTTTAGTAACCTCACCGCGACCTTTACCCAGTATCGCTTTTCCATTGGCTTCGAAAGTGTGTACGATGATGGTTTTGAGGTGGAGCGCAGTGGTTTTGAGTACTTCTCCCTGATTCGTGATTACGGTCTGCGCTATGATTTGGAATACGCCCTTAATAATGAGCATCAACTGCGCTTTGGGGCTTCTTTTACCAATCACACCTTCCGTCCCGGGGTGGCCCAAATTCAAGAAACTTTTGATGGGGCGGGCATTGACTCCATCCTCGATCTATCGAAGAAAATTTTTGCCAATGACTTCTTTGCCTACGTCGAGGATGATTGGAAGTTTAGCAACAAATGGCGGGTAAACTACGGTTTGCATTATTCGGCCTACAGCACTAACGATGGTGCTTTTTATCAAAACCTTCAACCCCGGGTATCGGCGCGCTATCTGGTTAATGATGAATGGTCGCTTAAGGCCTCCTACGCCATGATGAATCAATATGTGCACTTGCTATCGAACTCGGGCATTGGATTGCCAACCGACCTCTGGGTAAGTTCTACTGAGCTGGTAAAACCCCAGTTATCGCAGCAAATAGCCATCGGTAGCAGTACCAGTTTGTTTAATAAGCAATTTGAATTTAGTGCGGAGGCTTATTACAAAACCATGGACAACCTGATTGAGTACAAGGAGGGCGCTTCTTTCCTCTCCAATACCGATTGGCAGTCGACGGTGGAAACCGATGGCGAAGGGGAAGCCTATGGCTTGGAATTGCTTTTCCGCCGTAAGAAAGGCAAAACCACCGGTTGGGTAGGTTATACCCTAGCCTGGAGTAATCGCCGCTTTAGCAATTTAAACAATGGCGATTGGTTCCCTTATCGCTTTGATCGTCGTCATGATATAAGTGTGGTCCTCAACCACCAGTTCAGCGAAAAATTCGATTTAGGAATAACCTGGATTTACGGAACGGGGAACTCCTTTACCGCTCCAGTAGCACAAATTTTACTACCTAATGAATGGGGTGGCGCTGATGTCTTCGATCGTTTTAGTGATCGTAATGGTTTAAGGATGCCCGCCTATCATCGTTTAGATATTGGCTTTAACTGGCATAAGAAAACCAAATGGGGCGAACGTACTTGGAATATTTCCGTGTATAATGCCTACTCTCGTCAAAATCCTTTCTTCCTGTATTTAAGTCAAAATGAGCTTGGCCAACGACGAATTAACCAGGTGAGCCTCTTCCCTATTATTCCTTCCATTTCTTACCAATTCAAGTTTTAATCATGAATAAGTCATTGTACATCCTTCCCCTATTGGCCCTCGGCCTGTGGTCTTGTGAGAAAGAATTGGATTATGAAATTCCCGATCCGGGCGATAAAGCGGTCATCAGCGCCCAGCTCAATTTTGGAGAAGGCATTGAGGCTTTTATCAGTAAATCGGTGTATTCCCTTTCGGCCGAGCGTCCGAAAACCAGCGCTGATTTCACTGCCCTACTCTATACCGATGATCCCGGCAGTCCCTTTGAGCTGATTCCCCAAACCTATAATGTGGGTTTTGAGCCCCAATTTGTTTACCGTTTGAATTACGATATCAAGCAAAACCAAAATTACCGCTTGGTGGTCACCGGGCCAGGAATTCCCCAAGCCACGGTTCAAGAACGCGTGCTGGATACTCTTCCTTTTCAAAACATCAAGTACAACCGCGATACTAAGGAGTTCACCTTTATGGTGCGGGATGATGTGCGCAGCGAGGATTACTATATGATTACCGTGAATGAATTTGGGGCCGACGATATACCCATTTCTTCGGTGGATCTGGACTTGGAGTTCTTTGAGTTTGAAGATTTCTTTGGGGATGATGACCTAGAAGGCCGTCGTTATGGCCTAAAGGCTTTTGTGAGTGATGCCAATTTTAACGGCAAATACCGTGAGTTCACCGTTCGGGCCGAAGGTGCTACGCCAGCCGTTTTTGTAGAATTGCGTTTCCATCATATCAGCGAAAGTTTATACCGTTACGAGTTAACTAAATCGGCCTATAATTACAGCGATGGCTTTTTTAGTGAGCCCACTCAAATTTTCTCCAATGTGGAAAATGGATATGGGGTAATGAGCAGTGCTGCAGCGACGGTGTATAAGGTGCAGTATTAGGGTGCTGGTGAATTGGTTTTTGGGGAATTGGGAAATTGGTGAAGTGGTGGATTGGTAGATTGGGTTTTCGGCTGTGGCGCGATTGCATCAACGCAGAGGAACGGGAGGATATATTTGAGACCAGTCGCTGCGCTCCTTGTTAGAGCTTAGAATATAGACCGGTCGCGGTGCTCCCTTTTAGACTATAACATTCTGTAGAACTTCCATTTTTTTTCAAAGGATAATCCTATGTTGAGGAGACCGTCCCCTTTGCGTGCTTCGGAGTGTAAAACGGGGTAGGTTTTACTTTTCAGATGCGAAAAGCAAGGTGTTCTTACGAATTTGGTAACCTGAGTTTTGACTCCTCAACAGCTCTTTCCTTTCATTTTTTCTTGATAAACCGAGAGCTTTGCTCGAGCTCATGGATTCCATTGAAAATTAACATGATATCCATAAAAACGAAACATCCGCCAGAGGCGGACAAGAAAAATCAAGGTTTGGAAGGTACGCCTCTAAAATGCTTGTAGCCTCCTGCTTCGGTGGGCGAGCTCCTGATGTCGCTTCCCAACTCAGCTAGTCGTCTACTTCCATTTTCTTGGCTACCCTTCCGAGGCCGCATCACCCCCTGACTTAAGACTGGTCATGGTAGAATGATTTTTAAATTCTAGTGCATCTATCGTGTATCGGACCATAACTAGTTAACCTATCTACTAAAACACCAATTCACCAACATCCAAGTCTGCCAAAGCTTTAGCGGCGGACAGGTTGGATACTTTTTACAAACGTATCTGTTATTTATAAGGTGTTTGTGATCTCGGCCAAGGCCTTCGGTTTGGCAATGAAAAAAGTATCGTAAAAACTCAGCTAGTCGCCTACTTCCATTTTCTCAGCTACCCTTCCTAGGCCGGATACCACCTCACAAAATTTTAGATTCAAAGGAAAAACCTTGGAATTCTAGTGCACCTATCGTAGCGTCCAGATACCATTCAACCAGTCCACCAGTCCACCAATCCACCAGTCAACCAGTCAACCAATCAACCAATCTACCGATTCACCAATTCCCCAATCCACAAATCCACAAATCCACCATTTCCCCACTCCCCCCTAATCACTATCTTCACGCCTCCAAAATCTAAATAAACCTTATGGCATTTTATCGCTCTAGTAATCCCGCCCTAAAGACCGAATCTTTTGAGTCGGATAGTAGTTTAATCGACCTTAACCAAACCATGACCATCCAAGGGACGGTAGCAAAAACGGCCTTAATGGGCGTGCTGGTATTTGCCGCAGCGCTCTTCGTTTGGTATCAATACATTGATGCCGAAGTGCTCCGAGGAATTGAACTCTTTATGGGTGGTGGTTTTCTTGGTGGTTTTGTTTTGGCTTTAGTGATCATTTTCAAGAAAAAAACGGCTCCCTACCTAGCGCCGGTTTATGCCGTATTGGAAGGCTTAGCCTTAGGAGGCTTATCGGTTTTAATGGAATTGCGTTTTCCCGGTATCGTATTGCAAGCCATACTTTTAACCATGGGAATTCTCTTCGGCTTGCTGTTCATTTATCGAGCGGGCCTTATTAAGGTGACCGAAAACTTCAAATTAATGGTGGCCTCAGCGACCATGGGCATTGCCCTGGTTTACCTGGTTTCCTTTGTAGGGAGCTTTTTCGATTTTCAAATTCCGATGATTCATGAAGGGGGAACGATTGGCATTATTTTCTCCCTAGTAGTGGTGGCAATTGCTTCTTTAAACTTAGTGATGGACTTCGATTTTATTGAGGAGGCCGCCGAGAATAAAGTACCTAAGTACATGGAATGGTACGGAGCTTTTGGCTTAATGGTTACCCTTATTTGGTTATACATCGAAATCTTGCGTCTGCTCTCTAAGTTGCGCGATTAAAGATTTTCTATGATTTCCTTTTTCCTTAAAGCGAAGCACTGGCAACTGTTCCTTTTAACTTTTGGACCGGTTATAGCCTTCTATGTTTATATGATTTCCAATATGTTTGAGATGGCACAGGCTGGTGGCGTTCCTCAACCCGTGTTTTTTGCCGACATTTTCACCTTAATGCCCATTGTTATCCTAAGCTTTACCCTAACTTTATTTGCTTGGTATTGGTCGGTGGTAAACGGCTTAAAAGCATTGGTGCCTAGCGAAGTGGATTTGAAGCTCGGTCGTTTCAAAGTTTTCTTTTGGGTCCCATTGATCTACATTTTTCTGATTAGTGTGGGTTTAATGATTGGCCTTAATGCCAGCCGTGGGTTCGAAAACCCGCCACAATTCGCCACGGGGCTGATTGTGGTCGGTGCTATCCTCGTAGTCCTTTTACATTTATTCTCCATTTTCTGCATACTCCATACCTATTACTTCACCGCGAAAGTTATTCGCAGTGCTGAAACAAAAATGCACTTGCGAACCTCCGACTTTATTGGGGAATTCTTCCTTATTTGGTTTTTCCCAATTGGCGTGTGGTTCCTGCAACCAAAGGTGAATAAACTGTATGCCGAAGGGCAAGAGAACCCGGAACGCATTGCTTAAAATATGTCGGACTCGCTTATTACCATACTCACCTTTACCTATGCCCATGAAGCCCAAATTGCCAAAACCTATTTGGAATCGGAGGACATGCCTTGCTACCTAAAAGATGAGTTTACCGTTCAAACGTATGACCTCCTTAGTAATGCCGTAGGTGGGGTAAAGCTTCAGGTAAGAGAATCGGATGCCGAGGCCGCTTACCGCTTGCTGGATGAAGGAGGCTTTACGCCAGAAGCCCGCCAAAAAGCTAAGGTTGATGCTAATGATACTCCAGCGTCCAAAAACGAGGATACCGAAAAACCGCAATGCCCCTATTGCCAATCGACCGAAATAGCGCAACCCAAGCGCTCCCAACAAGCCATGGCCATAGGCATTCTCCTATTGGGTTTTCCCTTTATTTGGTCGAGTAAAAAATCGCATTGCTTTGATTGTGGGAGGGATTTTAAGATGGGGGATTCGTGATTGGGGGATTGGTGATTGGTGATTGGTGGATTCGTGGATTGGTAGATTGGTGGATTCGTGGATTGGTGGAATGGGTTTGCTTTAACGCAGAGTTAAAAGAGGTTAAAGAGTTTCGCAGAGTTTAGCTGGCTCTTGAATACTCGAAAAAGGAGAAGGCAGAGAGCTGCTATGGATTATTCCTTCGTGGATTAGTGTTGATTAGAATCTAGAATATGACTTTTTCATTATTAAGCAGTTTGTTGATTAATGTGTTCCTTTTTCACGGTAGCAACAAAAAAGAGTTCATTATTGAAAAGAACGAAAGCGAGTTGCTAAGAGAGTCAAAGGGGCTTATAGAAAGTGAAATTGCCTCGCCGCAAGATTCTATAATAATAAAGAACAATGGACTCATCCTATGTTATTGGACTTTGGAGAAAGAGGGGAAAATAGGGATTACGCTATATCCGATTGAAAAATACTACTTAGCTCATCACCTTCCCTTCTACATCAAGGACACCGTGAATGGCGTGTACAAACAATTTGAAGTTCGAGGAATGCCTGTCTTTGTTTTAGTTGAAAAAAAGGAAATCAGAGGGGAATCCCTGATTCTAAGAGATTACATGAAAGCCAATGACTTAAAACTATATAAGCTGCTTTATGAAAATGGCACTTCTATAATCTCTACCTATAGACCTAGATTTTATTCAAAGTTCCTTGGAGAAGAAAAGGTTTACCGCTATTTTCTAGATTAGAAGTTCAGATTAACTGAACATTCTATCCTAAAAAACTACATGATCCCCTTATACTTCTCTAAGTCCCGGAACATGATGTTCTTAGCAAAGGGACAAACCGGTAATATCTTTAAAGCCTTTTCTTGAGCATAAGTAGCGGCGGCATTCACTAACTGCTTACCTATTCCTTGTCCGCCCAAGCTGGGGTCTACCTCGGTGTGTTTGATAACCAGCATATTGCTATCGGTTTGGAGAATATCCATAAAGGCGGTCACCGCAGCGCCTTCCTCTTTGCGGTATTCAAAACGACCTTCTCCACTGCCTTCCCAAGTGCGTGTAATCATAAGTTGAGCTTTTCTATTTTTTGCAGGAGTACTTCGGCCATCTTGCGCTTACTTTCGTGCGTCCAGCCAGCGATATGCGGACTAAGTACCACCTTATCGCTCTGCAGTAAATATTCTAATTCGGCCGGACTACCAGCGGAATACAAGTTTTCGAAACTGCTTTTTTCAAATTCAAGTACATCGAGACAAGCCCCGCGAATTTTCCCGGATTCCAGGGCTTCCTTTAAGGCAACCGTTCGCACCAATTTCCCCCGAGCGGTATTGATTAGAAAAAAGTCCTTGGCGCAGGAGGCGATAAAGTCCTGATCCACATAATAAAGGGTTTCTTCATTTTGAGGCAGATGTAAACTGATGATATCGGCTTCGGCCTGCAGCTCCTCTAAGCTGAGCTCCTCCACCTGCGAGGAGCCATATCCCATCTTATACTTATCGTAGGCCACTACCCTACAGTCCATGCCCCGGAGTTTGGCCGCAAAGGCCGAACCCATATTTCCATAGCCAATAATCCCGACGGTTTTTCCGGCCAGCTCCAAACCGCGGTTTTCTTCGCGCAGCCACATGCCTTTACGCACTTCCTGATCGGCCGTAATTAGGCGGTTAAACAGACTGAGTAACATGCCTAAGGCTTGCTCGCCTACCGCATTGCGATTCCCCTCGGGAGCGGCTAAAACCGCCACCGCTTGCTTTTCGGCGGCCGCCAAGTCGATATTCTCTAATCCCGCGCCTACCCGAGCAATGAACTTTAAATTTTGAGCTTGACTTAAAATGGCCTCATTAATGGGCATCCGGCTGCGAAGGATTAATCCTACATAGTCGGCCCAGTTAATTTCGGCAGCGGAAGCTTCATATTCCTCAATAACGCTAAAGTCCATCGCGCTTAAGCGCTCGGCAAACAAGGGATGCACCCGGTCGATGATCAATACCTTTTTCATCGTAAGCGCCAGGTAAATCCGGTGTTTAAGAAGTAGTTTTTATTTAGTCCTACCGCCGGTCCTACCGATAGTCGATTGCCAGCATAAATTTCCCATTGAAAATCGGGATTGATTAGAAAAGCGAAACCGGCATCAAAAGCCAGGAAATCGCGATTAGCGGAACTAAGACTCAAGCCATATACTTCTGCGAAAGCGGAATACCATTCCTTAGAATAGCCTAAAATAACGGTCCATTGTGCCTTAAAGGACTCAACCTCATCATGCGCAAAACCGAGGTTTCCTCCTACCGACCAAGGTCCATCTTGTAAGCTGGCCGAAAGGCGGTAATCGAGGTTATCGAAGGAACTTTGAACAATAAAAGCCCAGGTGAAATAATCTTGGCCACTGGGTAATTGATAGCGTAGCATCAGGGCCGGATTGCTACCCGTCCATACATACTCATCGTTAAAAGTAGGGTTGTTAATGCCCTCGAGATTATAGGCCAAGCCCGCTTCTATATTATAGCCCAATCCTACACGCACCCCAGTTTGGGAGGCCAGGTTTCGCTGCGTTACGAAGATGAGCTCCTCTCCTCCACCAATGTAAAAATCGGTCCATTCAAAACCTTGCTGCCAAAGCACGGAACCTTGGGGGAGAATGACCGACGAAAAACTTTGTCCGGGTCGATCACTACTAAAAGCGGGTTTTTCTTCTTCCTGAGCCAATAGCGCAGCGCCCGTAAGCCACAGGGTTAATATTAAGCGTAACTTCATATTCCTAAGATCAATCGTCCGATTTGAAAATATAAGAAAAGCCCTAGAATATCATTTAAGGTGGTGATAAAGGGCCCGGTGGCTAAGGCGGGGTCAATTTTATACTTATCTAAAACTAAGGGCACAAAGGTGCCAATTAAGGCGGCCACTACAATTACGGCGAAAAGCGAAACACTAACCGTTAAGGCCAAGGGCATGCCATATCCTAAAAAGAGGCTGGCCCCAACAATTAAAACGCTAAGAATGGCACCGTTAACCAGGGCCACTCCCAATTCTTTAACCAGGCGATTAATGGTGGTATTTTCGGCTAGGGCCTGACTCGCCAAACCCTGCACAATAATCGCGGAGGACTGCACCCCTACATTTCCGCCCATCGCGGCAATCAGCGGAATAAAAAAGGCCAATTGGGGAATGGCGCCAATATCGGTATCGTAGCGACCAATCACCGATGCCGCTAATAATCCGCCGAAAAGCCCAATTAAGAGCCAGGGCAAGCGTGCCCGGGTGATGGATAAAATCGAATCATGGGCCTCCACCTCCTCGGTAAGACCACTGGCCAGGTTATAATCTTCCTTGGCCTCATCGCGAATAAAGTCGATTACATCGTCAATCGTAATGCGCCCTACTAAATGACCGATGGGATCCACGACCGGCATAACGACCAAATCGTATTTCTGCATCACATTGGCAACTTCCTCGGCTTCGGTGCTTACCTCTACAAACTCCACTTTTTGGGAGTACACCTCACTAATGGGGGTGCGGGTAGAGGTGGTAAGTAACTTCTTTAAACTGAGGGTACCCAATAGTTTATTGGCCTCATTTACTACGTAGATTGCGTGAACCGTTTCTATTTCCTCGGCCTGCTTGCGCATTTCCCGCACGCATTCCAAAACTTTCCAATGGTCCTTCACCTTAATCATTTCGGTCCCCATGAGGGAGCCTGCGGTGCCTTCCGGATAAATCAAGAGGCGGGCAATGTCCATCGCCTGCTTCTGATCTTCAATATTTTCGAGTACCTCCCGACGTTGCGTTTCGTCGAGCTCATTAATCAAGTCGGCAGCATCATCCGAATCGAGGTTATCAATAAGCTCGGTAGCAATTTCCTGACCGCTATAGTCGACCAAAATTTTGGAGCGCATCTCCTCGTCGAGCTCCATTAAAACCTCTGCCCCTACCTCATCGTCAAGCTGCTCGTAAAGCACCAAGGCTAAATCAAAGTCGAGGCGCTCCATGATTTCCGCTAAATCGGCGGGATGACCTTCATGCAATAACTCCTCATAGGCGGTAAACTGCCTTTGGGCTAAATCAATTTCCAATTGCTCCAGGAAGTCTTTGCTAAGGTCTACGCTCATGCGGATAGCTTTTTACTAAGGTCAACAAACTCTTGCCAAGATAGCTGTTCGGCCCGCTTTTGCAGGATTTCCGGCTCGATGGACTCGAGGGGTAAATTTAAAGGTTTCAAAGCATTACGCAGGGTTTTGCGTCGCTGATTAAAAGCGGCTTTCACAATTTTACTTAAAACCCGAATGGGCACTTCTGGTTGCCAATTGTCCTTGCGTTTAAAGCGAATCACGCCGGAGCGCACCTTGGGAGGCGGACTAAACTCTTCGGGCTCTACCGTAAAGAGATATTCGCGATCGTAAAACACGGCCGAAAGTACCGATAAGATGCCATAGGTTTTGGAGCCCGGTTCGGCGGTAAGCCGATCGGCTACTTCCTTTTGAAACATCCCCGTCATTTCAGGAATTAAATCGGGATACTCCAGCATCTTAAAAATGATCTGACTGCTAATATTATAGGGGTAATTGCCGGTGAGGGCAAAAGGCTCCCCCATTAAAGCACGTAAATCGAGCTGGAGGAAATCGCCGGGAATAATGTGCTGGTCGAGCTTTGGATAATGTTCTTCGAGGTAAAGCACCGATTCGGTATCAATCTCCACTACAAATACCTCCTTTTCGCTTTGCAGCAGATGCTGGGTAAGGACCCCCATACCGGGACCGATTTCCAATACCTTTTGATAACCTTCGCCACTGAGGTGCTCCGCGATGCGTGCCGCCGTGTCGGGGTTCTTTAAAAAGTGTTGACCAAGATGTTTTTTTGCCCTTACCATTTTAACCTAATAAACCTGCTCGGCGCAGTAATGCCTTCGGATCGGGATCCTTTCCGCGGAAGCGTTTGTAAATAACCGCGGGATGCTCGGAACCTCCGGCGGCCAACAAGGCTCTAAATTTGGTAGCCGTTTCGGGGTCAAAAAGACCTTTCTCTAAAAAGAGTTCAAAAGCATCCGCATCCAAAACTTCGGCCCATTTATAACTGTAATATCCAGCCGAATAACCTCCTTGGAAGATATGACTAAAACTACAGCTCATATTGGTTTCTTCCTGAGCGGGGAACAAGGCGGTTGAGGCAAAAACGGCTTCCTCTTGTTCGGAAACAGTATCATGACTGGGTAGGCCATCGTGCCAAGCCATATCCAATTTGGCAAAGCTTAACTGACGTACGGTGGCATAGCCTTCCATAAAGGTCGCCGAGGCTTTGAGCTTTTCGACCCATTCGCTAGGCAGGGCACTTCCGTTTTGGTAATGATCCGCAAATAGGTCCAAGCATTCTTTTTGGTAGCACCAGTTCTCCATAATCTGAGAAGGCAACTCTACAAAATCCCAATACACATTGGTGCCACTTAAACTGGCATATTTGCCTTGGGCCAAGATGCCATGTAGGCTATGCCCAAACTCGTGGAAGAGGGTAAGTACCTCGTTAAAGGTTAAAAGCGAAGGCGTGCTTTTACCGGGCTTGGTGAAGTTGCAGACAATGCTCACATGGGGTCGCTGGTCGCCCTTTTCCGTCATTTTCTGACTGCGATAGGAAGTCATCCAGGCCCCATTGCGTTTGCCTTCCCGAGGGAAGAAATCGGCATAAAATACCGCGAGGTGACTCCCATCGGCATTCTTCACTTCGTAGGTAATTACATCGGGATGGTACTTCTGAATGTCTTTGCGCTCTTCAAAGCGGATGCCGTATAATTTTTGGGCAACTGCGAATGCACCGTCAATTACGCGGTTCAACTCAAAGTAGGGCTTCAACTTGGTATCATCAATCTCGTAGCGCTCCTGCTTTAGTTGTTCCTGATAATAGCTTAAATCCCAACGTTGTAGTTTGTCGATGCTATCCTTCGCTTGAGCATAAGCTTCCAGCTCATTGAGTTCCTTTTGGGCCGCGGGTAGGGCCACCTCTTCTAATTTGGCGAGGAAATCCCATACTTCCTGGGGACTGCGTGCCATTCGTTCGGAAAGAACATAGTCGGCATGACTCTTATAACCCAACAAGTTGGCTCTTTCGTAACGGAGCTTTACGATATTTTGAATGGTTTCCTGATTGTCGTATTCATCACCCTTAAAGGCCTTACTGCCGTAGGCCAAGAGAAGTTTCTTACGCAAATCTCGATTTTGCGCATAAGTCATAAAGGGAATATAGCTGGGGGCCTGCAGGCCAATAAAGTACTTTCCATCCTGACCTTTCGCTTTGGCCTCTTCCGCGGCAGCTTCCTTGGCGTAATCGGGCAAACCGGCCACTTCCTCTTCGTTTAAGAAGAGCTCATAGCGATTGGTTTCGGCCAATACATTTTCGCCAAACTGTAAACTCAGTTGGGCTAACTGCTGATCAAGGTTACGCAATCGTTTTTGGGCCTCGCTATCTAAAAGGGCACCGTTGCGTTCGAAGGAACGGTAGGTTTTATCGAGGAGCATTCGATCTTCCTGATCGAGGTCCAGTGCATCAGCCGCAGCATAAACGCTTTTTACGCGCTCAAACAAGGTGGGGTTTAAGATGATGTCGTTGCGGTATTCACTTAATAAAGGTGAAAAATCGCGGGCCAACATCTGAATCTCTTCATTGGTTTCGGCCGAATTGAGGTTAAAGAAAACCTCGGCAATGGTGCTTACGCGCTGACCGCTATTCTCCAAGGCCAAAATGGTATTGCTAAAGCTAGGCGCTTCGGGCTGATTGCAGATGGCCTGTACTTCCGCTAAACCTTCGGTAATAGCTGATTTTAAAGCGGGTAAATAATGTTCGGTTTTTATCTCTTCGAAGGGGACCGTGCCCAATACGGTATTGAATTCCTTTAATAAGGGATTGGTGTTCATTAAATGCTTTTTCGCAAAGGTACATTAAGCACCTTGGACCATCAGAACCTAAAATGAAGGCATTGATGAATTTGATATTTGTAGCGCTACCTTTGTCAAAATTGGAGGAATGAAGGCAGCGGAAGCCAAAGAACATCTACTGGGGCGCTGGCAGGAATGCCGCAAGCAATTGGATAATTTGTTTTACTATGCGGAGGAGGAAGACCTTAAAAAACGCTTGCCAGGCAAAGGTCAGTGGTCGGTTACGGAGGTGCTCTTTCACATCAATTTGGTGAATGGCGCCTACCTTAAAAATATGCCCTCTTTGGATGCTTTATCAGCGGCAAGCGCCGATCGTGAATTAAAGCGCAGTTTTTTAGGCAAACAGATTGAGCGCAGCATGGCTTTAAAGCCCAATGGTGGAATGCGCTTTAAGATGAAGACCCCTTCCGTTTCCGATCCCATTAAGGCCCAAGCACGGGGTCATGCCGCAGTGGAGAAGGTGATCTTTCGGGAAATCCTTCAGGACTTGGAAAGCATTAAGTCCTATATCGAAGTACTGGACCATAAAAACTTAGAGAAACATAAAGTCGCTAGCCTCTTCCCTATCCTAAAGGTAAATGGAGCTGATGTGCCCTTTGTTTTGCTGGAGCATGAGTTGCGGCATTTAGCGCAAGCGAAGCGGATTGTGGAGGCTTAGGGGTGCTGGTGGATTGGTTGTTGGTGGATTGGTTGTTGGTATTCTGCTCTATCTCTAATCTAGGTCAATTAAGATGTTGCAGCGCATGAAGAATTACTACAAACTATTCAATTTAAAAACAGGAGCCAAGGAGTCTCGAGCGGTGGCAAAGCTCTGGCGGGTGATTGACCAAGCAGCGGATCAGCATGCGATAAATCCTGATGTTTATGCGGCCATGCACGTATTTGCGCACCCGCCCTTAAAGAAGTACTACGATCACCAGCTGCAGGGTAAAGCCTTGTCGAAGCGGGTACAAGGGGCGCTCGATTTACAACTCAAGAAAATCGAAGCTATTAAGACCAATGATCGGCCGCTAAACCGGGAACTGCAGTTGCGTGCTTTTTTAAGAGTGGCTTGGTTTAATATTATCCTTGGGAGCTTAGCCTTACAATTCATCTTTGATGACCTTGTTCAGTCGCATGACCGGTTTTACCACCGTCGTTTCCTAGGTCGTATGGGCGGTGTTCGCGCAGCCCTAGTTCGATTCATATGGGTGTATGGGATTGCCATTTTGCTAGTTACTCAAAACCTTGATTTCCTACCCCTTCCCATCGCTATTTTCTTCTTCCGACTGTGGTTCTTTTACCGCGAAGAGCGGGTAGAATTCTGTTACAGCCTCGTGCAAGACTGGCGAGAAGAACTGGATTTAAACTTAGAGCGGAAAGGCTAGGTATAACAAGGGGCTAAGTCTTACCGAATGGATTTGGTCAATCCCAGAAAGCCGGCGCCGACAATCACCAAGGGCAAAGTGGAAATCCAGCCTTGGTTCCAAAGATGTACCATTAAGGCTGAACCCAAACCCAAGAGCACCACCCCGATTACCACCCCCATGCTGAAAATCTTCGGCGAACTTTCCTTGGTCAATTGAAGCTGAGCATTCTTCTCTAATTCATCCAATTCCCGAATCACTGCTTTCCTGAGCTCCGCATCGGTGGTTTGATTTTCCAAATAGCTTAAGATGGAGCGATAGCCGTCGCCGCGCTCACGCATCTTGATGGCATAGTTTAAAAGGGATTGTTTGCTAGGCATAAGAATGTGAAAATACAAAAATGAAGTTCTGTATGTTCTGGATTAGGCAGATAACCCTGTCTGATCTTAGATTATTGATGAGCCCTTTTGTTGCACTTATGTCAACGGAATCCCAAACTTCCTTGCTGGCTTGTTTAAATGTTTGACCGTTTGAGAGTTCAATTTTTATGGACTCAAATTCGCCAGGGTCTTCGATAAAAGGCAGATTTTTCAGCAGAATTGTATCGATTTTACCGTGAATATCAAAGTCAAAGGGAATTGTCTCACCGGTCATTCTTAATTTTTCTGTGCTAAGATGAGCTATCTGTTTTAGCTGAACCATCACGTCGCAGGCAAGGGATGGGGGGAATAATATGATTGTCCAAGCTATCATTCTGCATTTGTGACAACGTTTTAGCTATGCGCAGTGTCCCGAAGGGCATTGCGTATAGGTTTTGTTAGCTGTTGTTTTTATTTTTCGAGTTAGTTGCAATTCTAAATCCCAAGTCATCAATTTTGAACGAAAAGGGGTGACTTCTTCTTCGAGTTGTCGCCATTACACTCCTTTCTTGGTCGCACCATCCCCCACCACGGAAAACGCGATATGTTCCGTAAACAGTTTCGTCATAAATGTCCGAACACCACTCCCAAACATTTCCCAACATATCGTAAAGTCCCCATTCGTTAGGCTTTTTTTGTCCAACTTCTCGGGTTTGGTTATTCGAGTTCTCTTTAAACCACGCAACTTCATTCAACTCTCCGTACCGAATGTCTTTAGTTCCGGCTTGACAAGCATATTGCCATTCAGCTTCAGTTGGTAATCTAAATCCATTTGCTCTTGAATTCAGTGTTACTTTTTCAGTTGCTGAGTCAATTGTATAGCATTTGTCTTTTCCCAATGAGTTAGATAGTTCATTGCAAAAATTCACAGCATCAATCCAAGAAACTGTTTCAACTGGTAACCTGTCACCTTTAAAAGTCGAGGGATTCTTGTCAGTTACGACTTTGTAAAATTCTTGGCTTATTGGGAATTTACAGAGTTCAAAAGAATATATGTTAACCGACCAAGTTTCTTTTGTTCGATCGTCTCTCATATGTACAGTTCCTGTCGGAATGGTCACAAACAACTCGTCAATTACTTCTCTATTTATTTCCCCCTTTATTGTCTCCATGTTGTTTTTTTAAATAACAGCTAACTTGTTTATATCCTAACCTTTATTAAGTACTAACAACAACCAGAGGAGTGTTAAAGCAGCAGTTGTAATTAAGGTATAAATCAGGTTTAAGCGCCCTTAAAGCTAGGTTTTTCGGAGGAGAGTTCCTAGGGTTGGGGAATTGGTGGATTGGGGAATTGGTGGATTGGTGGATTGGTTGACTGGTATCAAGGCGATTCACGATAGATGCACTCGAATTCCAAGGGTTTTACTTTGAATCTAAAATTCTGTGAGGAGGCATTCGGCCTAGGAAGGGTAGACGAAAAAATGAAAGTAGCGAACTAGCTGAGTTTTTACGATACTTTTTTCATTGCTAAACCGAAGGCCTTGGCCGAGCTCACAAACACCTTATAAATAGCAGATACGTTTGTAAAAAGTATCCAACCTGTCCGCCGCTAAAGCTTTGGCAGACTTGGATGTTGGTGAATTGGTGTATTAGTAGATAGGTTAACTAGTAATGGTACGATACACGATAGATGCACTAGATTTTAAAAATTATTCTACTAGAACCAGTTCTAAGTGAGGAGGTGATGCGGCCTAGGAAGGGTAGCCGAGAAAATGGAAGTAGACGACTAGCTGAGATGGGAAGCGACAACAGGAGCTCGCCCACCAAAGCAGGAGACTACAATCATTTTAGAGGCGAACCTTCCAAGCCTTGATTTTTTGTTTCGTTTTTTATCAAGAAAAAATGAAAGACAAAAACTGTTAAAGAGAATGATAACAGCTTACCAAAAAAGCAATCTATCTCGTGCACCGAAGCAGGAGTCTATGAACATTTTAGAGTCGGAGCTTCCAAGCCTTGATTTCTTCGCCCGCCAAAGCTTTAGCGGCAGCGGGTAGTATTTGCCATAGCCTACAAGTGGGCGGGTTTGATTCGCCATAGCTTTAGCGGCGGCGAATTTCGTTGTTACGGATGTCGCTTTAATTTTCAATGGTATCCGTGAGCTCGAGCAAAGCTCTCGGTTTATCAAGAAAAAATGAAAGAAAATAAATGTTGAGGACCCTATAATCAGGTCGCCAAATTCGAAAAACCAGGTTGTTTTTGACATTTGAAAAGTTAATTCTACCCCGTTTTACAGCCCGTAATGCAATGAAGGGGATGGTCCTCCGAGGTCAATAATAGGTGGATTGGGAAATTGGTGAATCTGGTTTCCTTGCCGTGTGGGACCTTGACAGTTAAGTACTCAGGTGAAAAACGTCATGTTTATTGTAATGACGCTCGCGATCTATAGTAAAGCACTCAGTTGATATTAAACAATAAAAAAAAACTGACCTTACTGCAAAACTTGAAACCCCTTCTTCCCCCATTGCCATTGCATGGGAATTTTTTCATTCTGGTAAAAGCCCGTTTCTTCATTGTAGGTGTAACGGTTATAGGATAGGATTTGGGTTTCTGGGGAATACTGAAGGGCTATTTCCTGGGAGCGATTGGCCTCAATGAACAAGCTTTGCGCATCGGCGAAAGCATTTTGTACCAGAATAAAAGTCGCCTCCGTAATTTGATAAAGCTTAGCCACTTGATAATGCTTCCCGCCGCAGCAGGATCCCCAACCTAGTAGTAAGTAATAAGCCTGGCCCTCCTTTTCGAGGCGCTGAAGATCACTAATAAAATACTCGGCTCCTTCGTCATCGGGACTTTCTAAATCGAGCATTTTAATCTGACCCCTTGGCGTTCTAAATTGGACAAAATTGGCTGAAGTATAGCAGCAGCTACCATTGTGCTCATTCCAGCAATAGGTTTTTACCAGGCTATCGGAGCTCCACCGAATGTCCATGTATTTAGAGAGACTATCAAAAGGATTGCGGAAACTGGAAGTATCGGCCAGTTCCTGTTTAAATCGCGCCCGGAGAAAAGGTAAGATATGATAGGCCATTTGAAAATCAGCCATTTGGAATACTTTGAAGGAGCGACTGAGGTATTGATCGGAATAGCTGGCTTGAGATTGCGCGCTCAAAGTGGAAACGCTTAAATTTAATGACAATAGAACCAGGAGTACTTTCTTCATGCTTCGATTTATAGATGGGGTTTAAGCCCAATACCCTTTAGCCTTTAACTCTTCATAGAGGGGTTTCGTCATGCAGTATTGCAGGACTTCCTGCTCAAAGTTTAAAGAACCGGGCACGGTACGGTAGCGCTTGAGGCATTCGAAGCCCAAGCCTTCCAAGGTTTTTTGAGGGGCGGGATTCGCCGCATAGGGCTCGCAATAAAGACTTTGCAGGTGCAGTCGACTAAAAAATTGAGGAATGGCCATGCGCAGCATTTTGGTCCCTATGCCTTTTTGCCGCTGATCGGAAGGCCATATATGCAAATGCATTTTCGCCTGATGCTTGAATTCAATCTCATTCACATTGCAATGACCAATGGGCCTGCCCTCCAGCTCTAAAATAAAGGCTAGGGAAGTTTTTTCTGCATCCGGCTTGTCGATTTGAGACTTTAACATGCCCAGCAAATCCTCCTCTTTGGGCAGTTTTTGCAGGTCGACCCCCATCCCAATGAGATACTCCGCATCAGAGCCCAACCAATAGTCTACCAAGAATGGTAGGTGGTCGGTTCTTAGGTTGACGAGGACAAGTTTCTCTTTTGCTACCACTGGATTTCAAGTAATAAAAACCAAGAGAAAGATAGGATTTTCTGGTCTCTGATAGCAGTGATGGAAAAGGACGGTTTGGGGTGATGCTACAAGGTCCTAGTCATAAATTCGATGCTTACCGATTAAATCTTTAATATTTGCTAAGTGTTGCTGTTGAATTTCCATGTTATCACCATTTTCAACCGCTTTGGCTAAGAACCGTAATACTTCCCGCTTATCCGTGTAGGGCGCCGGTTCATGATTTTCTTTAATCTCTTGCAACACCTCCTTTAATCGGTTAGGTTTTACAAGGTAGGTTCCTTTGGGTACATAGTTTATTTCCTTTAGTTCACAATCTCCATAAAACACAACAATGGAAAAGAAGGGGATTTCTTGGAATTGCTTTAACCGACTTTTAAGTGCCGAAATGTGATTGAGATTCTGCTGAATAGGATTATAATGTCGATACTTTCGATTGCCGTAAGCTAGCACTTGCGTCCAATGGGAGCTTCTTCCATTTCCGTAGATCCAACCACTCCAATCCTTTACCTCTATTACGATTACGCCTTCTGCTCTGGGGACTACTACATCAAGTTGAGCGTATTTTCGCTGGCCTTTAGGGAGATACAAATCATGGAATATGGTACTAGCTGGCACGCCCATTTTTAAGAGACTGAGGACCAAATCTCTTTCGGAAGGAGTGCCGCGCTTTAGGGAACTAACCGATTGAAACAGCTTCCTATCCTTTCTCCTCTTGATCCAAGGTAAAAGGACAAAAATGAAAAGGGTAAACCCCACGCTAAGGGCGATCCACAGCAAGGAGGCATTGCTTAAACTAAACGGATTAGAAGCTTTTATCACTTATTAGACTCAATATTTTAAAGCCGAATTTCATTCGAAGCTTTGCACCTCCAAACTAATACAATTTGTACTTATACTTTTTTTTAGCCTAATTGGCCACTGCCGTTTAAATGGTAGATCATAAAACTTACGCAGTCTATGGGCATTCGAAAGGTATGTAGTCTTTCTCAGCCGATTTGCGTTCCTGAAAATAGAGGTGATCTAATGGTACTTAGAAAGGCCTTAATAGGCTCTCTTTTTATGGTTTTGGAAGAGTTGTGCAAGGGCCATCATTTTCGGTAGTATAGGTTTTCATTCTTTCTCATATCTAGTTCCCGACATCTGTCCGAAAAGAACACTAAGTCCTATTAAAATAGGAAGTGCGAGCCAAGCTGAAAGTACTAATTCAATTCCGATTTGCCCGTCCGATTGATAGCAAAGAGTTTGCCCACTCGTAAAGAATCGAGCTAAACTAGCTTGAAGGAATGTGTATTCAATTAGATTAAAGAAAGTCAGTCTAGTTTTTATATACGCTTGTTTATTTTCTGTAAAAGTCTTTAGGTACAGGAAGAAAAGTATGGGTAGAATCAGTCCGCCTATAGTTGTAATCAACCAAAGAACTGTCCAAGCAATAGGGCATTCAAGTCCGAAAGAAGAGAGCAGCATTTGAAAACCGAGAATTCCAATCGCAGTAAACCCTGGTATAAAAAGTCCAACTGCTGAAAAAATCAGAGTAGGTTTCAATAAATCGGGTTCTTTATGTTTCAATTCTGTATTCAATTAAGTTTAGGTCGTTCATGTATTGCTGCTTCGAACGGTTTAACTATGAGCAGTAGCATCCCACAGGGCGCTATTGCTTAAAGGTTTTGTTAGCTGCTGCCTTTTTTTCTTTTTTCGTTCCTGGTTTTATCTCAAAGTTACTGTTCAAGTGATATTTCCAATCGTCCGTGAACTCCAAAAAGTACTTTCCGTCTTCTGTTGTCAAGATAATCCCTTCCCAAGCACTGGCAATATTGAACTTCTCCCAATTTTCTATGAATTCTTTCGTCTTGATACGAATTATTGGGTCGTCCCACGATAGCCAAGTCACTAAAGTGTCATAGTTGTAAATTGGACTTCCTTTAAGCCATTCTTTGATTTCATTTTGATTGCCTTCATAATCGAAAAAGAATTGATAGTGATTCTCGATTTCACCCCAATCAATAGTTGAGTGATCTTGATTCCAATATTTGCCGAATGCATTAATTCCAATTTCTCGCAAATAACTGGTAAAGCCACCTTCTTTCCCCTCCAGCCCAGTAGATTCCAGAAATGATAGGTGTTGCCGTAAGAAATGCTTATGATTATTGAAAAACCCCATTTTGGCTTTGCTTGCGGATGAACTAGTTAATACTTTTTGAGAGTGTTATGATCAAATTTACGAACCTGTGCTTCTCAAGATGCAATCTAAATCGGATTAGCGTTATTTCGCGACATCCCCTTCCCTCAAAACAAAATCACTAATCAATGTATAATACTTCCCCTCACTCTCCCGGATCAAATTATGCCCAGCGTTTTCCATTAGCATTAACTGGGAATTGGGGAAGAGCTCCAAATATTCTTGAGTGAATCCCCAGGCCTGATTATCGCATTGCCCTTTAAGGAGGAGAACCGGAAGGTCAATCTTCGCTAATTGTTCCCGCTTGTCCTCTACCTGATCAAAGCTTTTAACCGTCATGATATGGGCATAGTACCCTCCTCCCCCTTCGACCGGAATTTCTTGATCGTATTGGCAATAAGTTGATTTACTCAATTCCTGATTGAGGTAAGTGAAAAAGTCGTCCGCCTCTTGATCGGATGCCAGCTTCTTATGGGTTCGATAAGCCCACTTCCGTATTAACCAAGTCCGCCAATTATTGGCCTTCCGATTTCCTTCGGCATTGGTGAATTCCGGTTTTCTGAGTTGTAAACTATCCGGCGGACTTAGCTCCATTAAGCTCCTCCTAATGGGTAAGATCGGACCGGGGCCCTCAAGAACCATTTTCGCTACTCTATTTGGCTGATCCTGGAGGTAATTTGCCGCCAACATACAACCCCAGGAATGAGCGATGATAATTACCTTCTCGGAGCCTATACGCTCAATTATTTCTTTTAAGTCAGCGACATGCCTTTGTACCGTATATTCCTGAATATCCTCCAACCTCGCCGAATGCCCACTACCAATTTGATCGTAGAAGTATAAATCGTGACCCAATGCAGCTAAAGGTCTTAACACTTCGATTAATTCATTTTTGATCCGCCCCCCGGGTCCGCCATGCAGGTAAATAATAGGGTATTTTCGGGCTACTGAATGGGCTTCCACCTTATAGTAGCCAATCCTCGAACCCGTGCGGAGATCCCAGTATTGCGTCCCTTCCCTTTTAACAAAGGCTTGCACATCATAAGATCTGGGAATAAAGAACAGCCAAGTGATAAGCACGAAAAGCAGGGTGCTGAGGAAGATTAAGATTCGACGGAGCTTCATTTGCGGAATCAGTTAAGGGTTTAGGTCTTGGATAAAGGCTAGACTATGGAATTTATTTAATCTCTTTTTAAGGTCCATTTGAGCCTATAGTATTCTGGTTATTTCTAGAGGTTTATTGGGAAGCACCCGATAAAAGATGATGTGTTTTTGAATTCTAAGGCCTAAAAGGTTATTTGCAATTCCTTCGTAGCTTTTACCAAGCTTAGGATTCTCGGAAATACTGGCACAGGTATCCAAAAGAAGATTGTAATACTTTTCTGCTTGTGACTCCGACCACTCCAAAACGGTATAATTCCAAATGCTGGCTAAGTCGGAAACGGCTTGTTTGGTTAATTGGAAGTCTGCCATCTCACTTGTTAACCGATTGCTTCAATTCACTAAGGAAGTCATCTCGATTAAAGTCAGTCGCAATGCCGCTATCTATTCCCGCTTGAATGGCATTCCGCAAGACAATCACTTTGCTTTCTTCGTTTTCCAATAACCTTAGCCCCGCACGAATCACTTCACTCACATTCTTATAGCGACCGGCGGCTACCTGACTCTGTACAAATTCATCAAAGTAACTTCCAAGAGATACGGAGGTATTTTTCATTTTAGACGGTTTTAAACAAAGTTACCAAAAATTGGTAAGGGTGCGGTGGAGTGGGTAATTGGTGGTGGGTTAGGAAAAATGCACTTTAGTTCTTTCTTAGTTGAGCCAACGCTTTAGTCCTTGATTGTACAGAATGGGCTCTAGGAATAAGATAATCGGGAGGTATTCTAGGAGTAATTTTGTCCCACTTTGATAAATCAAAAGCAGGTAAACCGTACCTAAGATCAACCAAAGGATAGAAGGTAAATCAAAAGCAACTTTGGTATTGCCCTTTTTCAAGAAAACAAAATTAAGCCCATGGATGAGCAAGTTCAAGAGCGCGAATTCTACTGCCACAAAGAAACTAATGCCCATTCCAGACTTTCCAAGTTCCTTCCACACATTTGAAAATGGCATTCGCCTTAAGCTCTCGAACACGATAAAGGCCAGCGTGCTGACTAATGCAGTTTGCAGAAGATAAGATGCTTTTAAGTTCGCTTTCATTCATTAGTAAAGGTGGACTTCCATGCTTGTAAAACTAGGACTGCCCTATTCTGGGCTATATACTGACTTTTTTAATCTCTCTATTTCCTTAATTATTTTCCATTTGCCGAAAAAGCTTCTCTTCATGATATAATCAGATTGATCCCCATTAGCTTTCAAAAGGATTAATTTATTACCCTCCTTTAAAAATGACGTCTCATCCTCTGTGAATAGGTAAAACCGATCAGGTTCAAGTATGGTGTAAACTATTTCATATCCCAGTTCGAAGTCGTTTTGGATTGGAAGTTCCACACCATAACGCCGGCTCCAAAATGGATTAAGCCAGGCTTTGGAATAATTTGGACTTTGATATAAAACCAAAGCTCCATTTTCATCTAGTATACAGCAATAATCCGCAGAATCGTTGGTCCAGCTTTCGTAAAATTGAATTGGGTTCCCTAAGCTATCCAAGACTCGAAATATGCATTTAGAAGTATCGTCAATGTTCACCTTTTCGGTTAGCAGACCTAATGGTGAGGCAGTAACACCAGGATTAAGTACTATTGTGTCCCCCCTTCTTCTTAAAGGTCCCTCGACTAAATATTCGGTCAGGCTAAAGTCCGTCGTACAAACAAAGACAAACGAATCTTGCTTTACTTCCAAGTAATCAATTAAGAAATAGGTATGCTCTAGCGAATAGACCTGTGCTTTTAGGCTATTAAAAATCAGAAGAAGAAACAGACTTAGAAGCGATGATTTCATTCAAAATTCTCGATCAAAGTTTGGATTGTTATTAGGGAGTTTCGGAATTGGAGGCCGCAAGATTTTCATTCACAGTTAATTGGGCTTTAAATACCCTTAATCTTCATAAGGTTACTTTTTTCTTTTAGTGTTATTGACTTGAACCATAAGATAATTCTAAAATGTCCATAACTTCTTCAAGTGCATTAATGAATGCCTTCACTAACTCTTTTTGATTTGAATCAGCAAAAATTTGCGATTCCACGACGAACAAATTCCCTATGGTCTTTCCAATAATTTTAGGATTTGTGGTAAATGGGAGACTGTAGAATTTTAATAATGTTTGTGATTTATATAATCGGTTTCTTAGACTTGCGCTCTTTGATTTTACGAGAAATTTTGACTTAAGCTTAAAGAAGGTTTTTTCTTGAGTTACCTCAAAATATTCATTGTCTAATTTATTTGGATGCGTACCACGAATATTTACAGACATCCAATCAATTTTTTCACCAAAAGGTAAGGAAGAAGGTCGGCTCAAATCTGCAGTAGAATGCGTTCCTTCTAGCTCAACTTTCCAATTCTTATAGGAATCCTTCAGCTGAACAATATCTCGATTAAAAGTTTCTATTATCCCGTCCCATTCTTCGTTTGATGCTTGGAGTCTTCCTTTTTTTGATCTCGATATTTGTTCAAATATGTTCTCAACCATTTAATGCATCTGATTTTGGTCGCTAACGTTCTGTGTATGGTGCGTATCCTGCAGGGTATGCACTATACACCTTGTTGGCGTGTCGTGTTTTTTATTTCTTTCCAATCCTCATGATTCTCGAGGAAGTGTTCAAAAGTGTCAATAGCTTCAGTTAGCTGACAAGTTTCTGTCCACAAGGGTTCAACTGGTCGAGGTAGCTGATTCTTATACGAGAACTGTACAGAAGAAGTCAATTGGTCAACTTCCACTTTTAGAGTTCTTGTCATGTCAGTTGGCATAGATATCAATAAAGACCAAAGTGAACTTCCTGCATACAGCCTACTCGAATATCCTTTCTCGATTATGTGCCTAATTAAAAATCGAATCGGTCTAACTTTATGCCCACCTTCAATAAACCTATCGAAAGTTGAAAGTATCTCCGCCCAACTTGATTCTAGGTCCGTTGCTGTTATCGTATCTCCTGGTTTCTTCATTTTACATGCACGCCAACGGCTCGGCTAAAGCTAGTGCGGGATTAGAACCTGAGATAGCGTCGACCGAAACGGATTTTAGTTTAGAACGGTTAATTTATTGTTTACGTTTCAACCGCATTAGTCTTAGCCCTTGTTGGGCAACGTTCTTATTTCATATTCATATTTCAAGTCTACAATCAATTCACCTTGGTCGTTGTAGATTTTTCCATAATCGATAAGTCCATTGTCCAAATAGTGGTACCTAATTCTATGAGTTCCTTTAAATACGATACCACATGGATAGTATAAGTTGGTTAAGGCCTGTTCGATAACTTGACCTATTTCGTTTCGAATGGTTGGATAGTTTTTCAAGTCAACTTCTTTTTCCTTGTCTAAGGTGTCTTCCCTAATCACCATACCATTTTCGTAAGATCGATAGATCAAATATTTAAGGTTATTATTGATCCCATACTCATAATGTGTCGAGGAAAAAATCGTGTCTGAATCACAACAGTGATTCTTGCTGTATTTAGCTTTTATTCTACCGTCTGGGTAATATTCCCATGTCGAATAGGGATTGATGATAGCTGGAGCAAGTTTAGTGATAAGTCCTAGAGAATTAAATTCGTAATTGACTTCCATGCAACTACTCCCAATACAATTCTTTACAGTCAAGGATTTTATGTTGTTCCGAGAAAGTGTACTGTCTTCATTTACCAGATGATATCCAAAATGTAGTTCTTGTCCATAACCAGGTTCACCAGTCAGGAAAAAGGTTAATGTCAGTATGATGGAGATGTATTTCATTCAAATGTTGCCCAACTTGTTTATATCCTAACCTTTATTAAGTAGTAACATCAACCAGAGGAGTGTTTAAGCAGCGGTTGTAATTAAGGTATATATCAGGTTTAAGCGCCCTTAAAGCTGGGTTTTTCGGAGGAGAGTTCCTAGGGTTGGGGAATTGGGGGATTGGTGGTTTGGTGGATTGGGGAATTGGTGGAATGGTAGATCGGTCGATTGGTTGATTAGTCGATTGGTTGATTGGTGGATTGGTTGACTGGTATCTAGGCGATACACGATAGATGCACTCGAATTCCAAGGGTTTACTTTGAATCTAAAATTCTGTGAGGAGGCATTCGGCCTAGGAAGGGTAGCCAAGAAAATGGAAGTAGACGACTAGCTGAGTTTTACGGTACTTTTTTCATTGCCAAACCGAAGGCCTTGGCCGAGCTCACAAACACCTTATAAATAACAGATACGTTTGTAAAAAGTATCCAAGCTGTCCGACGATAAAGCTTTGGCAGACTTAGATGTTGGTGAATTGGTGTATTAGTAGATAGGTTAACTAGTATTGGTACGATACACGATAGATGCACTAGAATTCCAAGGGTTTTACTTTGAATCTAAAATTCTGTGCGGACGTATCCGGCCTAGGAAGGGTAGACGAAAAAAATGCCATAAAGGGACTGTCTTCCGACCTACGTCGGAATCCACCCCTTCGCCCCGCAAAGGGGATGGTCTCCGCAACATGGATTATCCATTGGAAGTAAAATAATAGTATTCAAGAAAAGAATAGTCTAACAGGGAGCACCGCGACCGGTCTAAGTTCTAAGAAGGAGCGCAGCGACTGGTCTAGGATCTGCCGCAGGCCAGCGACCGGTCTAAGCTCTAACAAGGAGCGCAGCGACTGGTCTAAGTTCAGCCGAAGGCGCAGCCGCAGGTTAAAACCAGATTTTCTTAGCGGGCAGCAGAGTTATCCTATTTATCGGTTTTATTACTCCTGTTGTCTCCAGTTCCAGCTATCATTTTCCCAATAAATAAAACCCCCTCCACAGGATTCGCCGGCATGAAGATATAGGGCCTCATAGGGCAGATAAGTAATTTCGCTTTCGGGGGTTTGGTCGAGGTCCCTCCTACCCGCATCGCCCTTGCCTTCTACCCAGTTAGACCAAATAGGGTCTCCGGCTTTAACCAACTTAAAATTCCCTACCCAACTGTAATCATCCTTTAGATCAATTTGACTTATCCCTTCATTGGGGTGGTTATAATTATAAGCTTCATAGACCAACAGTTTTATGGATTCAGTTGAATCTTTAAGAAGTATTGCTAAATCTAGGGTATAATCGTGTTTTGAGTCATTAAAAAACTCTCCTACTACAAAGTAACGGTCCCCGAAAATCTCTGGTGTTTTAAAATAGGTCCAATCCTCATAACCTAAATAAGTGCTTACCTTGGCCCTAATAAGCTCCATATCCAATTGGTCCTCATCTACCCATTCGATATATCGACCTGGAGCGTAGCTCAAGATGTTCTGTCCTACTTCCCATTTTACGCTATTGAAGCTGCGATGTAAAATTTGGTAGGGAGAGTTACTGTCGACAAGATGAACTAGCTCACCCGTGCTTCTCCTTAAAGCCATAATAGCCATATGATCACTCCCTTGCCCCGGTAAGGCAAAAGATAGCTTCTGTTTATACACTTCTAAAAAATAAGAGGAATCAGGGCTCCAATGAGTACTGGTTAAGGTTCCATCAATCTTTTGTCCACAGGCATGCAAGGTAAAAGCGATGAGTAAGGTGGAGAGGATGCTCTTGACATTCATGGTTTGAAATTACCGATTCTTTTTGTTTGAATTGAGGTTTGGTGTTTATTCTTAATGGGGGGATTGGAGGATTGGTGGATTGGTTGACTGGTTGACTGGTAATTGGACGACACACGACAGATGCACTAGAATTCCAAGGGTTTTCCTTTGAATCTAAAATTCTGTGTGGACGTACCCGGCCTAGGAAGGGCAGACGAAAAAATGAAAGTAGCGAACTAGCTGAGTTTCTACGATCCTTTTTTCATTTCTAAACCGAAGGCCTTGGCCGAGCTCACAAACACCTTATAAATAGCAGATACGTTTGTAAAAAGTATCCAAGCTGTCCGCCGCTAAAGCTTTGGCAGACTTAGATGTTGGTGAATTGGTGTATTAGTAGATAGGTTAACTAGTAATGGTACGATACACGATAGATGCACTAGATTTTAAAAATTATTCTACTAGAACCAGTTCTAAGTGAGGAGGTGATGCGGCCTAGGAAGGGTAGCCGAGAAAATGGAAGTAGACGACTAGCTGAGTTTTTACGATACTTTTTTCATTGCCAAACCAAAGGCCTTGGCCGAGCTCACAAACACCTTATAAATAACAGATACGTTTGTAAAAAGTATCCAAGCTGTCCGACGATAAAGCTTTGGCAGGCGGAAAAGGCTAGGCCTTTCCCTAGGTGATTTTTGCTCCCTTGCGTCCGCAAAACTGTTCGGCCCTAATCGCTCCATGCTTCTTCCGCCCTAGGCGGACGCAATTATCCTCCCGAGGCGGACAAGCTGCTCAGATCCTCACGATCACTGGGGAAAGCCCGAATGCTTCCATAGGTGGGTTTGGAACCTAAGAACATGTTTAAGGATTAAAAAATGGGGATAAACGTTTCCTGCATGCAGTCCTTGTTCGGAGGAGAATGGGACCTGAGCAGCAATAGTCCGCTCGAAGGGCAGTATGGAGGACTCGATAAAGCCACAGGCGAAAATCTCTGAATTAAGTAAAATGTTTCATCGTGCTGGCCCAGCCCAAGAGTCGGCGGTTTGCGGAGCACGCCGTAGGCTGCTTCGCGAAATTGCCTTTCAGGGCCCTTGATTATTCTTGTCCGCCTCTGGCGGATGTTTCGTTTTTACGGATGTCGCTTTAATTTTCAATGGTATCCGTGAGCTCGAGCAGAGCTCTCGGTTTATCAAGAAAAAATGAAAGAAAAGAACTGTTAAAGAGAACAATATTAGCTTACCAAAAAAGTAATCTAACTCGTGCACCGAAGCAGGAGACTACAATCATTTTTGAGGCGAAGCTTCCAAGCCTTGATTTCCTCGCCCGCCAAAGCTTTAGCGGCGGCGGGATGTATTTGCCATAGCTTTATGCAGCGACGGGTAGTATTCGCCAGAGTTTTAGCGGCGGCGGATTGTATTAGACATAGCTTTAGCATCGGCGGGATTAATTCGCTATAGCTTTAGCGAAGGCGAATTTCGATGTTACGGATGTCACTCTTATTTTCAATGGAATCCGTGAGCTCGAGCAGAGCTCTCGGTTGATCAAGCAAAAATGAAAGAAAATAAATGTTGAGGACCCTATAATCAGGTCGCCAAATTCGAAAAACCAGGTTGTTTTTGACGTTTGAAAAGTTAATTCTACCCCGTTTTACAGCCCGTAATGCAATGAAGGGACTGTCTTCCGACCTGCGTCGGAATCCACCCCTTCGTTGCACGAAGGGGATGGTCTCCAGAACAATAAATCTTCCATTGAAAGAAAGATAATAGTGCCAAAGACAATAATAGTCTAACAGGGAGCACCGCGACCGGTCTAGGCTCTAGGCTCTAGGTTCTAGGCTCTAAAATAAAGCACCCCTTCCTATCTAAAATCTCATCTCTCTCTCCTACCCTAGCTCAGCTCTAAAGGAAGAAACCACTCCTCCATCCGGTAAAAAATGCTGCTTCGACCGTATGATTAAGAAAAAACCTCCTGAGCTTTTACAGAAAACCACAGGAGCTTTTTTTGAAAAGCCCTTGAGCTTTTTAAATTTCCTCAAGAGGTTTTAATAGCATGTTCCGCTGCTTGGTACCAATACCTCCGCTTTCAGCACGCCCTTCATAGGCATAAACAGAGATAAAGAACAGGCAAAACACACGATCACTTGCCCTAAAGTTTAGTGGCGCGCCCTCTCCACCAATCCACCAATCTACCATTCTACTAATACACCACTCCACCTTTCCACCACTCCACCAATTCCCTCACGCCCTAAACAAGCACAAAAAAAAGCCACCCCTCACAGGGTGGCTTTCGAATTATTCTATTGCAAAGATTACTTCACAATCTTAATCCATAGGTCGCCCGTATAGCGTCCGTTAAGATTGCTGGTCTTCGCTTGATCTGCTTCTTGATACGAATTGAACTTCAATAAGTATACATAGTAGAAGTTATTGCTTGGGTCTTGGAAGATGCGCGCATCTAAACCTTGACTGGCCAAGCGGTTCATTAAGCGAGTCGCATTTGCTTGTTCGCCAAATACCCCAGCGGTAACATAATATCCTGGAGAACCGGGAGTAACATTAGAAGCCATATTCGCACTGTTATAACCACCTTGGTTGGGGTTATTCGTGTTCATCTGACCACCTTGGTTACCGGTGTTAGGATTATTATTATTCAGGTTGTTGTCGCGCTGATTGGTGAGATCTTGCATGGTTCCACCGCCTTGATTACCTCCATTGGTATTGGGGTTATTCATATTGCGGTTGTTCATATTGCCCTGATTGTTATTAGCCGCCTCTTCTGCTTGCTTGCGTAAGCGCTCTAATTCGGCTTGCATCTTCTGCTTCTCTTCCTCAAGGGCTTTGGCCATCTCAGCTTTGTAGTTGTCTTTAAACTCTTTTAGTTTCTCGTCAACTAACTCTTCGTTTTGCTCACGACTACGACGTTGCTCCAACTTCAAGCGCTTCATTTCGTTTTGTAAACGCTCATTCTCTTTGTTGCTACCAAAGCGGTAAGTCAACATAAACTCGTGACTCGCGCCAAAGCTACTGCCATAAGTATTGGTAGAGAAATCGTAAGCATAACCCAAGGTTAAAGTCTCACTTAGGTTAACCCCTACATTGGCCGTTACCCCGTAATTGGAACGGAACATCGCCCCTACATAACCGTATTCTACCATATTGTAAAGTAGTCCGGCGTCGATTTGGAAAGGCACGGTCTCGGCCGCACGAACCATCACGATCGGACTTAAAACCTGCTTATCGCCAGCGAATTTAAAGTCGTATTGTGCCGAAGCCACATAGTGACGAATCAAGTTGTAATTGATCTCACTAGGGTTGGTGGCATACACTACATTCTGACTTAATAGCTGAGGAGCGGCAAAACCTAAGGTGAAGTCGCTCACCATTAAGCTTAAACCAATATTGAGGTCGAAAGTACCGCGGTTAGGTGCTACGATGGTGAAGATATCACCAGCATCACGGGCACGGGTACCACTCTGATCAATACTCTGGTTAACGTATCCGGCACCAATACCACCCGCTAAACTGATTTCCTTGGTCAGCTGCACCCGATAAGCGTAGTTACCATAAATACCAACGCGGTTTAGGATATCGGTTTTGTCCGAAAATCCATAAACACTCCATCCTACGGCACCGTCATTTAAGGAGCCATTAACACCTAAAGCAGATGTTTCTGGAGAACCTTGAATACCGGACCACTGACGACGGTGTAAGATAGTGGCTTCTGTTACGCCTGAACTCCCCGACTGAGCCGGATTGTAGATATAAGGCGTAAAGAAGTAATTACTGTAAAGTGGAATTTGTTGTGCCTGCGAATACGTCGCCATCAGTCCCAGGCCAAGCAAAAGGATTAATTTCTTCATGGTCTTCATCTTATTGTTGGTTGCGGATTATAGTGATGGCGTTTTGCATACGAATCGTTCCGCCACAATCAAGTATATAGTAGTAAGTTCCGTCGGGAAGATCATTACCGCCATTATCCTGGCCGTTCCATGTTCCGGGGAAGGTCTCATCTTCATATACCACCGAACCCCAACGGTTCATAATCACGATCGCACAATTATCACCGGCAATCAATTCGCGGATATCCCAAAGATCATTTAAGCCATCACCATTAGGAGTGAAGATGTTAAAGGATTGGTTCACCGCGCTAATATTGTCAGGAATATTGCTTTGGATGTATAGCGTAAGTGAGTCGATACCCACACAACCACGAGAGTTGGTTACCTCAACATAAATGGTAACAGTATCGGCCAATACACCATCCTCTAAAACTTTGGTTACCTGGATGGTTTGACTTAAGAAGTCGCTAAACTCAACCGGCTTAGAAGCGTACCAACGGTAATTGGTTCCACCAAAGGCACTAAGCGTTGCTATCTCACCCGATTTAATGGTTTGATCTGGACCCGCCGAAGCATTTACCACTAATGGATAAACCACTACTGTATCGCGGGTTACACAATTGTTAATACCAACTGCTCTTACGGGATAATCACCAGGTATCTTAATGTAACGGGTTGCTCCTAGCACCTGACCGTTATTCCAACTTACGGTATTAAAATTACCCTGCGCTACGAAGAGAATACTATCTCCAGGACAAAGGCCTACCGAGTCGCCTGGGAAGAACGATAAGGTTGGGGAATCGTAGAATATTACCTGCAAGCTGTCGGTAGTCGTCGCACAGGTTTGCAAGCCAAAGCGGTTAAAATAGGTAGTTGATAAACGGAACCAAGCGGTATCTTCATTAATGCGCTTTTTACCGGTATCAATTTTTAAGGTTACCAAGGTGTCATTGGCTAGGTTCATCCACAAATTAGTTTGTGGGTTCCACTGTTGCCACTGATAATTCCAAGGGGTTAAACCTAAAACGGTGTCGGTGGCCGAAACCATAGCCGAATCGTATAAACAGAGGTTTAAGCCGGTAAGCCCATTGCTGGTTCCGGGGTATTCAATCTCTTGGATCATGGTTGATGGAAGCGTATCCACAAATACGCGGTAGCGATCGGAAGTGTCCACACAAATACCATCATTAATAATAACCCAATAATTACCCGTTTCAAAGACCTTCAAATCTCTATTAGTTTCGCCATTGAGATCATACTTCACCCTCTGACCAAGGTTTTGATCGAGCGAATCGCTAATCCATTGATAGGTATAATTGTAACCAAAATTGATCAGACTAGCAGGCGTCGCCGGAGCGCGCAAGAAGGCCGAGTCTGTTTCGCAGAAGTTCACCGAATCCTGACCGATGATAAAGGCATTGGGGGAATTAACTACGGTGATATCATACTCTGGGAACCAACGAACCGCTACACTATCCGATTCGAAGAAACAGGTTTCAATATTGGTGAAAGTAGTACGCGTAGAAATGCGTACCCGGAAATAACGAATCTCGGGTTTGGGAGTTTGTGCGTAAGGCTGCCCCGGATCGCTTAAGCTTGTATCGATGGTAATTTCGGGTAGGGTATCGAATGATAAAGGTCCACCGGAAACACTTTTCCAAGGATTTGCACCCGCAGGTACCGAAGGATCATACCATTGCCATTCGTATTTCCAGGCCGGATCGGCTACTGTGGGAAGGGTGGTTAAAAGAACCGAATCCTTCATACAGATTTCGTTAAATACGGTGGGGCCTACAAAACCTGGGAAAGGTACTCCCACTACATCGGCTTGAGGTACGGTATCGATATTAACCCAGAACATATTGCCAATTGGCGTGGTATCCTGACAAAAACCATCGTTAACCACTAAGCGGTAACGGTTCCAGCCGGGAACAGAGCTGTTCTGGTTGATTTGTAAAGTTCTTTGAGTGGCGGTTGGTGTGCTAAGAGCATACCAGTCGCGCTGTAAGGTTACCGTATTTAGAGAGTCGGTTAACCATTGGTAGGTAAAGGTTAAACCGGTGGCCGGACTCGGTAGGGGTCCGTCTAAAAGCGCAATTTGATTTTCGCAGAGTTCGATCGAGTCACGCGGAGAGTTGTTGTTGTTCGGGAAATCCACTCGGTAGGCATTCGCATTGGAGGGATTGGAACCATTAAAGGTGACCGAGGTTGGCGTGTTCAATTGATTAACCGTGACCGTATCCGAGAATATCGAACAGGGTCCGTCGATGACCTCACAGTAGTAAACTCCAGAAGAAACTACCATTAAAGAATCATCCGTGGCCCCAGGAATTTGTGCCGGGCCATTCCACCATTGATAAGAGTTACCATCATTCGCCACCCGTAAGAAAACCGTATCGCGCTTACAGAAACCAACATCAATTACCGAGGTGGTATACTTATTATCAAAGGTATCCATGCGCGATTGATTACGAATCAAAGCGATGGAGTCAATTTGAGCGATGGTTGGAATTCGGTTGATATTGTAGTAAGCGGTATCGGAAGCACCGTTAGCGGTGATATTACCCACTCCATCACGGTTGGTGATTCGCAGACTAGAACCAAATAAATTAGCCCCACAAGGGATGGCTAATACCGCCCACTTTAAACCGGGGCCGAAGGTATCCAATACCGAAGTGGCTTGGGTAACCGGGTTATTATTGGTCCATAATTCTACTAAACTGAGGTTGATGGCCGCGCCCCATGCTGGTGGGTTAACCGAGTTGGTTAATTCGTAACGGAAATCGGAAGTACTGGAAAAACTGGAGCCAGCTTTGATTTCGTACCGAACGGTAATCGTATCACACTGACAGATACCAGTAGGGTTATTCGGGTTGTTACTTACCAGCTGTAGGTCAATGTCGCCGACCGCTACTTGTGCCATCCCCAAGGTAGGCAACAGGAACAGCAAGCTCCATAAACCGGAGAGCTTGAACAGGTTCTTCTTCATAATTAGGATTGTTTGCAAAATATTGGCAATTTACAGCTATTCTCGCACAGGCAAGACTAAAATGAGCAAGGATATTGACAATTTAGTTAACGACCTTTACCGCGATATAACTGCTACTTAACTTCATACGAATAAAAACAGCAAATGGTGGGGTATCTCTCTAAGCGACTTAAAGCCTTTGGCTATGCATTTAATGGAATTGCACTTTTGTTTAAGGAAAGTGCACATGCAAAAATTCATGCTTTAGCCATTATAGTGGTCACCGCAGCTGGCCTTTATTTAAATATTGATTGGCAAGATTGGAGGCCGCTCCTCCTCTGCTTTATACTGGTTTTAGGATTAGAAGCGCTAAACTCGGCCCTCGAATATAGCTTGGACCTCCTGCATCCTGAGCAACACCCTTTGGTAAAGAAGGCAAAGGATACTGCGGCTGGAGCGGTGTTAATTGCCGCAATTGGTTCAATAATTATGGCGATTCTTGTTTTTAAACCTTATTTAATGGCCTAAGCCAAAGTTGTTTTGGTTTTAATTTTCCCAGAGCCCTCCTATTGTAAATAAGATTCTAATTTTGGATTCTTATTAAAACCAATCATCATGAAATCGCTTTCGCTTGCTGCAGGGACCTTAGTCCTGGGCATTATTATTAGCAGCGCTTCCCTTCAGGCGCAGAGTAATAAAGTCACCTTTGAAGATGGCACTACCCTAACGGTTGATATTAGCAACGACAATCCGGATCGAGGATTTAAACATTATACCTACATCGATGCCGGCATTGGCTATCAAGATGACCTTTTCTTCCAATTAAAGTTTAATAGTGCCTATCAGCTTAGCGATAATTTACAAGCACAATTAAGCAGCCATCTAAATCTTTTAGACCTCAGTAATTCGCAGTATTCCTTGGGTGCTTATTATAATATCAGCTCTAAGCTGCAGCGAAAGAATTTGAAGCTACAGGTAAAATATTCCAAGTCTGGAAATGTAATCACCAAATACGTCGTAAATCTCCCCACGCTCCGCAGCCAAGTTTGGCAAGCTTACCTAGGAGCCAGCTATATGGGTTATGGTTTAGATTACGAATATTCCAGTCAAATGACTTTTGAGGAGCAAACTCAATTTAGCTATTTCGATCCTTACGAAGGCTATATGGGAAGCTATATGCTCGATTTCGGAATTGCCATGTTTCGTCAGCGTGACTTCGTATATACGGTCGACAAGAAAGAATACCGGTATTTAGCCTTTATCCGCAACAGCTTAAAATTCCATTTACCGCTTAGTCGAAATTACCTACTGTATTACAACTATAATGATAGCACGACGGCTGGCATAACGCCTGGTGAAAGCTCCAATGTGAGTATTGCGGAGGACCTCCTGCGCGGAATTGGAGTTTCCTATGAATTGGAAATGAATTCCATCGGTCTCAAAATCATAAACAGCAGCAGTATATCTTTAGGCTATTACCCCTTACTTAGCGATAACGGAGCCTTCATTCTTCGCATCACCACTGGTTATGGCTTGGGCCGGAAAAACAAATTGCAATCGAGCCAAGAAAAGCTTCGAACCTTTAAATAAATTTGAGGTATTGTCTTTTATGAATCATCAAGCCCTCTTTCAAAAAATAGCGAGCGTTTTAGCGAAAGAAAAGGAAGTGTCATTAGCCCTACATCAGTGCTGTGCCACCATCGCCGAGAATTTAAAGGCCTACGACTGGGTGGGCTTCTACTTTATGAATCATGTCACGCAAAAACTGCATTTAGGTCCTTATGTAGGCGATCCTACCGATCATACGGTGATTGATTTTGGTAAGGGTATTTGTGGACAAGTAGCCCTAAGTGGCGAAACTTACCTTGCTGCTGATGTGAATGCCGAGAGCAATTACATCGCTTGCAGTATTAATGTGCGCTCCGAAATTGTGGTGCCGATGTTTAAAGGGGATCAACTAATCGGTCAGATCGATATTGACAGCCATCAGGTAGATCGCTTTGGGCAGGAAGACGAGGCCTTTTTAAAAGAGGTAAATCAGCTTATCGTGGAGCAGCTTGATGGTATCGAAGATTATATCCAGACCTTGGTGAAGTAATGCTTCTTACTGCCCACTGCGAATCGCATCTACCGGATTTAAGCGGGAAGCACTTAAGGCGGGAACTATTCCGGAGATTAATCCAATGATCACTGAAATAGTGAGTCCTTGAATAACATTCATCAGGCTTACCTCAATTTTAAAATCGAGATCGGTAATAATATAAGGTAAGCTCAATTGCCCTAAATACACCAGTCCGATGCCAATGGCTCCGCCGATTAAGCAAAGAATAACGGCCTCCAGTAAAAACTGACTTAAGATAAAACTACGCTTGGCGCCTAAACTCATTTGGATACCAATCTGATTGGTCCGCTCCCGCACACTTACAAACATAATATTGGCAATCCCAAATCCGCCCACCAAAATACTGAAGCCGCCTATCACCCAGCCAGCAATGCTAATCACTCCAAAGAGCGCATCAATTCCACTGGAAATCATCGAAATTTCATTGAGGGAAAAGTTATCATCGGCCCGCGGTTTTAAGCGACGAATGGCCCGCATATTGCCGATAATCTCATCCTTCATGGCGGCCAGCTCCACCCCTTCTTTGGCCATGGCCATTATGGTTCCGCCGTTTTGGTTTTTGAGGCTCATTAAATTTCCCACATAGGTGATGGGGATTAAAATGGAACCATCCATATCCTGACCGACCAGGCTGGAGCCTTGCTTTTCTAAAACCCCAATCACGCGAATCTTACGCCCTAAAACGCTAAACTCCCGACCAATTGGATCGGCATTTCCGTATAAGCCTTCGGCCACATCATGCCCTAAGATGGCAATGGCACTCCCCTTTCGGGATTCCATTTCGGAGAAGTAACGGCCTTTAACAATATTGAATTTCCAAATTTCATTGTAGTCGTGCGAAACGCACATCACATTAACGCGCTCTACCGAATTGAGTCCAAACTTTAAAGTTTGATTTACGCCAAAGGCATAGGCCAACTCCTGCACCGTACTTAGGCGCTCTTGGAGTTTTTCCATCTCATAATAATCGGGCTCCGGACGCTGGTAGTATTGCCACCACTTATATTCACCGCCGCCTCCACCCCAAGGCCATTTTTGCACATAAACCACATTGCTGCCAAGGCTTTCTACGCTGTCGCGGATGGTGCGCTCCAAGGAATCAACAATGGTAAAAACGGCTACAATGGTTAGTATACCAATGGTTACCCCCAAGAGGGATAAAAAGGTACGCAATCGATTTACACGCAATGCATGCAAAGCGAAGCGAAAACTCTCATTTAAGATGCGCAGAAATACCATGATTGGGAATTGCTTTTCAAAGGTAAACGAATTTTACGCAAGGCCTTTCCATGCGCTTAAAAAGCCCTAATTTTGCGCTTTAATTTTTTAGCATGTCTACAAACTCCGGGAATCCCACCGCACTTATTTCTGTTTTTTACAAAGATGGCCTCGATGTATTGGCCCAAAGCTTAGTCGATAAAGGTTATCAATTGCTTTCTACCGGGGGAACCCGCAAGTTTTTAGAAGACCTTGGTCACGAGGTTTTGGCGGTGGAAGATTTAACCAGCTACCCTTCTATCTTAGGTGGTCGGGTAAAAACCTTACACCCAAAAGTATTCGGTGGTATTTTAGGTAGACGAAATTTAGACTCCGACCTGGAGCAAATGAAGGAGTTTGGATTACCTTCCATCGACGTGGTGGTGGTAGATCTTTACCCCTTCGAAGAAACTTTAGCCTTAGGGGCAGATCACGCTTCTATCATCGAGAAGATTGACATCGGTGGTATCTCCCTAATCCGCGCAGCGGCAAAGAATTTCCAAGATACTTGGATTATTCCTTCCCGAGATTTTTACAGTCGAGCCATCGAAGTGCTAAAAGCCAATAACCTGAATACTGAGGTTCGCAAGGAATTTGCAGCCGCGGCTTTCCGTATTTCATCTGCTTACGATACACATATTCAAGCTTACTTAAGCGGGAATTATCAAAACCTTATTTTAGGCGAAGAGCATACTTTACGTTACGGGGAAAACCCGCATCAAAAAGGAAGCTTCTTTGGTAAGATGGAAGAGGTATTTGAGCAATTACACGGCAAGGCCCTCTCCTACAATAACCTTTTGGATGCTGATGCCGCTGTTAATTTGATTCGGGAGTTCGACGAAACAACCGTGGCGGTTCTAAAGCATAACAATGCTTGTGGTATTGCATCGCGCGAAAGCGTATTGGAAAGTTGGAAAGACGCCCTGGCGGGTGACCCGGTTTCGGCTTTTGGTGGCGTATTAATCGCTAACCGCGAGATTGATGCCGCTACAGCGGAGGATATGCATAAAATCTTCTTCGAAATTGTAATTGCTCCATCCTACTCTGCCGAGGCCTTGGAAATTTTAAAGCAGAAGAAAAACCGCATTATTGTGGTGCTCAAGGACTTTGAAATGCCCAAGATGCAATACCGCAGCTTATTGAATGGCATCCTAGCTCAAGAGAAAGACCACCACACCGATAGCGCTGATGACCTTAAAACCGTTACCAAAGTAGCGCCTACCGAGGCTCAAATTGAAGACTTACTTTTTGCTTCTAAAATATGTAAGCATACCAAGTCAAATACCATTATCTTAGCGAAGAACAAACAGTTAATCGCTGGAGGTACTGGTCAAACTTCACGTGTAGATGCGCTTAAGCAAGCCATCGTGAAAGCCCAAGCCTTTAAATTTGAGTTAGAGGGCGCCGTAATGGCCTCAGATGCATTTTTCCCTTTCCCCGATTGTGTGGAAATCGCGAATGCAGAAGGCATAAAATCGGTTATTCAACCAGGGGGTTCGATTAAAGACCAGCTTTCGATTGACTATTGTGACCAGGAAGGAATGACAATGGTATTCACCGGAATACGACACTTTAAACACTAAGAAATTGGGACTTTTTGATTTTTTAAGGGAAGACATCGCTATCGATCTTGGAACGGCGAACACCTTAATCATCCATAACGATAAAGTAGTGGTTGATGCCCCATCAATTGTAGCCAAAGACCGCATTAGCAATAAGATTATTGCTGTAGGTCAAACCGCTCGACAGATGCATGGCAAAACCCACGAAGACATTAAAACCATTCGTCCGCTAAAAGACGGGGTAATTGCCGACTTTGAAGCTTCGGAGGCTATGATCCGTGAAATGATCAAGAGTATTCCGGCCCTTCAAAAGCGCATGATTCCACCGGCCTTGCGGATGGTAATTTGTATTCCTTCCGGAATTACGGAAGTGGAGAAACGTGCGGTAAAAGATTCGGCCCAACATGCCGGAGCGCGCGAAGTATACCTTATTCACGAACCCATGGCGGCAGCGATTGGTACCGGTGTGGATGTTCAAGAGCCTAAAGGAAACATGATTATTGATATCGGCGGGGGTACCACCGAAATTGCCGTACTGGCTTTGGGCGGAATTGTGGCCGATAAGAGCATTAAGGTGGCCGGTGATGTGTTTACCAACGACATTGCCTATTACATGCGCACCCATCACAATTTGTTTATTGGGGAACGCAGCTCCGAGGAAATCAAGATTAAAATTGGTTCGGCCCTCGATGAGTTAGAAAACCCACCCGAAGATATGCCGGTGCAAGGACGTGATTTACTTACCGGTAAACCCAAGCAGTTAATTATCACCTATAAGGAGATTGCCAAGGCCTTGGATAAGTCCATTATCCGTATTGAAGACGCCATTATGGAAGCCCTGTCTATGACTCCTCCCGAGCTGGCAGCGGATATCTACAATAGCGGTATATATATGGCCGGTGGTGGTTCTATGCTGCGTGGTTTAGACAAGCGGATCAGCATGAAAACAGATTTACCGGTTTATGTGGCCGAAGATCCTCTTCGTGCGGTAGTACGTGGAACCGGAATTGCCCTTAAAAATATTGGCAAGTACAACTTCTTGATGAGCTAAAAACACCATGCGTTACTTCCTCTTACTGCTTAAGCGGAGCCGGATCCTCATCCTGTTCTTGGTATTGGAAGCTATCGCATTGAATTGGGTGGTGCAAAGTAAAAGCTACCCCCGCGCTCAATTCCGCAGCGTTAATACCGAAATAAACGGTCAGATAAGTTCCTGGAGCAACCAATGGCAATCCTACCTCAACTTACGAGTTGAAAATGATTACCTGGCTCAGGAAAATAAAAAGCTAAGGCAGCAATTGAACAGCTCCCTCATGGTGCAAAACTATGGGGCGGATACCATTGCCGATAGTGTTTTACAACAACGCTATACTTACATCCCTGCTAAAGTTGTGCATAGCAGTCACCTCAAAGCGAATAACTATTTAGTAATTGATAAAGGCCGACGCAGCGGCATTGCCCGTAATATGGGGGTGATTGGCCCGCAAGGTGCAGTGGGCGTTGTGGCCTCGGTAAGTGCCAATTTCGCTCGGGTTATTCCACTCATCAACAACAGTTTAACCATAAGTGCAGCCTTAAAAAAGGACGGTTATTTTGGTCCTTTAAAATGGCCGGGGAAAGACTATCAAAAGAGTCAGGTTTCGGATATTCCGCGCTACGCCCAAATTGAAACCGGCGATAGCCTCATCAGCGATGGTCGTTCGCGCTACTTCCCGGAAGGAATTCCTATTGGTACCGTTTTAAATAAAGAACTACAAGCCGACCAAAACTTCTTTAGCTTGGAGATAGCGCTAAGCACCGACTTTGCAAATATTAAGGAAGTCTATATCGTTAAGGACGTTTTTAAGGCCGAACGGGATTCACTCATTAATCAAGTGGGACCATGAGGATTATTAGAGACATAGCTATCCTGCTCGGCATGGTGTTGATACAGGTGTATCTCTTAAACGAGTTCCTCTTCTTTCGTTACCTTAACCCCTACTTGTATATCTACCCCTTATTTAGCATTGTGCTTGGTTACCAGCGTGGCCTGCAGCTATTAGTTGCATTTGCCTTGGGAGCCTCAGTAGATTTATTGGAAGGTAGTGGCGGAATGCACAGCGCCGCAAGTGTTTTCTTAGCTTTCATCCTCCCTTTCTTATACGGGCTATTTAAAAATAACCGCGATGATAATCAAGACATTAGTGGTTTTCAAAGTTTAAGTTTAGAGCGAAAGTTAGGCCTGCTCTTAATTGGATTTTTCATTCATCACTTTGCCCTTTTTGCCCTCGAGAACTTTTCGAGTGACGCCTGGTTGAGCTTATTGAAACGCAGTTTATACAGTAGCCTCTTCTCCTTTATCTTTGTGCTATTGTATCAACTCTGGAACGCAAGACGCTAAATGCAGCGGAAATATCTATTTTACTTTTTCTTCGTAAGTATTGCCCTCACCTTTATTGGGCGACTTTTCTACATTCAGGTGCTAAAGGAAGACTATAAGCTTTCGGCCCTTAATAATGTTGTTCGGGTAGAAAAGGTATATCCCGGTCGCGGCTTAATTTACGACCGCAATCAAAAGTTGTTGGTGGGCAATCAAAGTGCCTATGATTTAATGGTTATCCCCGCTCAGGTTAGGATTAACGATACCCTCGGCTTTTGTGAGCTGCTCGGAATAAATAAGGAGGATTATATCGAAAGGCTAAGCAAGGCCAAACGCTATTCTTACTTAAAACCCTCTATCTTTATGAAGCAAATTTCCAAAGGAGACTTTGCTTTAATCCAGGAGCAGTTACATCAATTTCCCGGCTTTTATCCGCAAAAGCGTATTCTTCGCGATTATATGACGCATTCGGCTGCTAATGTGCTGGGCTTTATTGGCGAAACTAATGAGCGGTATATTAAGGAGCATCCCGAATATGAATTGGGAGACCTCATCGGGAAAACCGGAATTGAAAAAAGTTATGAGGATATCTTAAAGGGTAAGGTAGGCGTAAACTATCGCCTAAAAGATGTCCATAACCGAATTATGGGGCCCTATCAAAATGGTGCTTACGATACCCTACCCGAACCGGGCCTTGACCTACAAAGCACCATCGATATCATTTTGCAAGAGTACGGAGAAAAGTTAATGCAGGGGAAACGCGGTTCTATCGTAGCCATTGAACCGGCTACAGGCGAAATTTTAGCTTTAGTAACCAGTCCTTCCTACGACCCCGAATTATTGGTAGGTCGCCGTCGCTCCTTAAACTACACGCGCCTTTACCGCGATAGCATCGATAAACCTTTATATGACCGAGGGCTTTTAGCCGAGTACCCCCCAGGATCCCCTTTTAAAGTGGTTAATGCCCTCATCGGTTTGCAGGAAGGCACCTTAAAACCAAGCACTTCCTATACCTGTCACCATGGCTTTCACTTTGGGCGTTTGCACGTAGCTTGCCATTGCGGCACCAACTACCCTATCGCCTTACGGACCGGAATTTCTAAAAGTTGTAACAATTATTTCTGCCAAACTTTCAAGTCGATCATCGAAAAATACCCCACGGCTCAAGAAGGTATGGACGCTTGGAGTGCGCATGTGCAGAGTTTTAATATTGGCCGTTTCTTAAATAACGATTTACCCACCGGACGTAGGGGCTTTGTTCCTACGGCGGATTATTACGATCGCGCTTTTGGCTATACAGGTTGGAAAGCGGTGAGCACCATTAGCTTAGCTATTGGTCAGGGTGAAATGTTGCTCACGCCTATCCAGATGGCTAATATGACCGCGGCAATTGCCAATCGCGGCTATTATTATACCCCGCATATCGTTAAAGGTATTGGTGGAAAACCCATTGATAACCCACAATATACCGAGCCCAAATACACTACCATCGACAGCAGTCATTTTCCGGTGGTTATTGATGGTATGTTCGATGTTTTTGAAACCGGAACTGCCCGTGGTTCTCGCTTAGAAAGTATCACGATGTGCGGAAAAACGGGAACCGCCGAAAACCCCCATGGTCAGGATCACTCCATATTTGTGGCCTTTGCTCCCAAAGATGATCCTAAAATTGCCATTTCCATTATTGTTGAAAACGGTTATTGGGGAAGTCGGTGGGCAGCACCCATTGCCAGTTTGCTGATTGAATTATACCTCAATGGAGAAATTAGTCGACCCGAAATGGAGAAACGGATGCTGCAAGGTGACCTTAGTGAGGAATATGCTAAGCAGTTGATTGAAAAATACGGCGAAAGCCCAACAGACAGTACCCAGCATGAGGCGCAGTAGTATCGAAGTAGGAAAAATAGACTGGCTTACCGTGCTCCTTTATTTTGGTTTAGCGCTCTTGGGATGGCTTAATATCTATGCAGCTGTTTACGATCAGGATCATGCCAGTTTATTGGACTTCAGTCAGCGATACGGCAAGCAGCTTCTATGGATTGGCACTTCGGTGTTGATTATCATTTTCTTGCTATTGCTTGATGGTAATATCTTTCAAACCTTGGCCTATCCTATTTATGGATTGAGCATGCTCTCCCTTTTGGCAGTACTCTTTTTTGGAAAAGAGATTGCCGGAGCAAGGTCCTGGTTTGTTTTGGGTGGTTTTAGCCTCCAGCCTTCTGAGTTTGCCAAGTTCGCTACTGCCTTAGCTCTGGCGGCCTTTTTAGGAAATACCGAGCGAGATCTGAGTTTGTGGCGGAATAAGATTATCGCCTTTGCCATTATTCTACTTCCTGCCGCCTTAATTATTCCTCAGCCAGATCCCGGCTCAGGCTTGGTTTACCTGGCCTTGGTATTAGTGCTCTATCGAGAAGGACTATCAAGTTCCTATATTATGGTGGGCATTGGCATGGCCATTCTCTTTTTACTGAGCCTAATTATACCCCTTTTATACCTGCAAATTGGCTTGGCCGCTGTGGCGGGACTGATCATTTTTATTGGACGAAAGATTAGAGGATTTTGGTTGCGGGTGGTAGGTCTTTTGGCCCTAAGTTTAGTTTTGGTAAACAGTGTGGACTATGCCTTCAATAACATCTTGGAGGATCGGCATCGAAACCGGATTAACATCTTATTAGGCAAGGCCCATGACCCCAAGGGTATCGGGTATAATACCGCTCAGTCGATGATTGCTATTGGCTCTGGAGGTTGGGATGGAAAAGGCTATTTGGAAGGAACACAAACTAAATTTGACTTTGTACCTGAGCAAAGTACCGACTTCATTTTTTGTACCGTGGGGGAAGAATGGGGTTTCCTAGGCAGTAGTGCTTTGGTTATCCTATTCTCCATTCTCTTCTTTAGGTTGGTGCATCTCGCCGAAAGGCAAAAAACCCGTTTTGCAAGGACCTATGCTTATGCGGTAGTGAGTATTCTCTTCTTTCACTTTAGCATTAATATCGCCATGACCATCGGCTTGGCCCCTGTGATTGGTATTCCCCTGCCCTTCTTTAGTTACGGGGGATCTTCCCTTTGGGGTTTTACCTTCTTACTTTTTATTTTGATTAAGCTCGACTCTTTCCGCTGGCAAACGCTCTAATTCTCCCGTACTTCAACCCCTTTCCAAAAGGCGACTTTGCCGCGAATATGGTTGGCCAGAGGTTTAGTTTGCGGGTAGTACCAAGCGGCATTTTCGTTTCGATCACCATCTACGGTTATATGATAGTAACTCGCTTCTCCCTTCCAAGGACAATGGCTATGGTGATCTGAATCCTGCAAAAATTCGGACTTCACACTTTCGGCTGGGAAATAATAATTCCCTTCAACTAAGTCCGTCTCCTCGCTTTCGGCAATCAGCTGCTCTTTCCAATATGCTTTCATTACAATAGCTTTAAAAAGAAAAAAGCTCCCGAAGGAGCTTTTTGTTCAATTTTGGATCATTTCAAGTTCCAAACCATCGCTTGTTTTTTGGTAGCTGTAAGCTTTTGAAAAGTTTAAAATGTTTGCGACAGTCTGACGGTCAGGCCTTGCGTTTACTTGATGATCATTTCTAAGCGTAGTTGTTTTATCCATGTACCTTGTTTAAAATAGACCTAGGGTAAACGGCAACTTTATAGCGCTTATTATTTCATCTGTAAAATTTTTTTCCTGACACCGATTTCTGTTTTAGGAAAGACTTAAACTAACCTTGTGTTCTTCCATCAATTTCCGCAGGTTAATGAGGGCATAGCGCATTCTTCCTAAAGCGGTATTGATCGATACATCTGTTTGCTCGGCAATATCTTTAAAACTTAAGCCGCTAAAGTGACGCAATCGCAGAACTTCTAATTGCTCGGGGGGCAATTGTAAAATTAAACGATGTAAGTCTTTCTCTATTTGCTCCCGGATCATACCGGTTTCGGCGTCTTCCGATCCATCCTTAATGATTTTGAAGATGTCGTAATCATCATTGGGACTAATGGTGGGAATTCTCTTCTGACGACGGAAATGATCAATCACCAAATTGTGAGCGATTCGCAATGCCCAGTTTAAAAACTTTCCTTCTTCATTGTACTTGCCTTGTCGGAAGGTTTTGATAATCTTCACGAAAGTGTCTTGAAAGACATCGTTCGCTAAATCACGATTTTGAATTTTACTCAAGATGTATGAGAAAATCCGTTGCTCGTGTTTGTTGATTAATAATGACAGGGCTTTTTCGTCTCCGTTGATGTAGAGCTTGATTAGCTCAGCATCCTTCATCGCATTGTAATCCATAGTTCACATGATTGGGGTTAGTAAATCAATCCAAAAAATTCAATCAAGTAACTATGTATCTATAGGCAATGCTCTTTTTAATTAGACGTCGAACTCAACTAATGGTTGGCTCGCGTGTTGAACAAATATATAATTTTTGTTTTCAAACCTGCAATGGCTAAACGGTTTGGTACTTTTGCTTTTTGCTTTTTTTAACGTTTGGTATGAGTAAAAATTCTCCATCTTCCAAAGATTGGATTGAAATAAAGGGAGCTAAGGTTCACAATTTGAAGAATATAGACCTTCGGATTCCCCATGGAAAGCTAAGTGTAATTACGGGGCTTTCGGGTTCGGGAAAATCTTCCCTAGCCTTCGACACCCTTTATGCGGAGGGGCAACGTCGCTATGTAGAAAGTCTTTCTTCCTATGCACGTCAGTTCCTCGGGCGCTTGGATAAACCCGAGGTTGACCACATTAAGGGAATTTCCCCTGCGGTTGCCATCGAGCAAAAAGTGATTTCCCGAAATCCGCGCTCTACCGTAGGAACGAGCACTGAGATTTACGATTACCTCAAAGTATTATACGCCCGAATTGGACGTACCTATTCGCCCATCAGCGGTGAGGAGGTAAAAAAGCATCAAATCGAAGATGTACTGGACTACCTCAAAACCTTGGCTCCGGAAACCCGAATTTTATTGAAGGCACCTTTTGTATTGCATGATCGCAGTATAAAGCAGCAACTGGAAATTCTGGAGCAGCAAGGATTTAGTCGACTGCAGTTTAAGGAGGAGGTATTACGGATTGAGGATTTAAATCCGGCCGAGGTAAAAAATGCCGATGACCTCAAAATTGTGGTAGATCGCCTTACGGCAGATATAAGTACAGACGAGCAGCTTAACCGCTGGACCGACTCCTTGCAAACCGCCTTCTTCGAGGGTCGAGGCCTTTGCTATATCGAACTTTTCGGTAAAAGTGAAGAGCGGGCCTTCTCCAATAAGTTTGATTTGGACGGCATGGACTTCGAAGTGCCTACCCCCCATTTATTCAGCTTTAATAATCCTTACGGAGCCTGTCCTAAATGCGAAGGCTTTGGCAGTATTATGGGTGTGGATGAAGATTTAGTGATTCCCGATACCAGTCTTTCCGTTTATGAAGATGCTATTTTCCCTTGGCGTGGTGAAAAGATGCAAGAATGGAAGCAGCAATTAATTAGTGGGGCCGATCAAAGTGGATTTCCTATTCATCGTCCCATTTTTGAGTTGAGTAGCGCCGAATACGATATGCTTTGGGAAGGAACTAAGCATTTTAAGGGCCTAAATGAATTCTTCCAATACCTCGAATCCAAGTCCTATAAAATTCAATTTCGGGTAATGCTATCGCGGTACCGCGGAAAAACACGCTGTACCACTTGTAAAGGATCCCGTCTGCGGAAGGAAGCCAACTATGTTAAGGTGTCGGGATATCCGATTAGTGATTTAGTTTCCTGGCCCATTGATCGCCTTCGTCAACATTTCGACGAAATTGAACTAGACGAGGAAGAAGAGAAAATAGCCAAGCGCCTATTAATCGAAATTCGAAATCGACTGCGCTACCTCTGCGATGTCGGTCTCCCTTACCTCAACTTAAACCGCGTGTCCAATACCCTATCAGGAGGCGAATCGCAACGCATTAACCTGGCCACAAGTTTAGGAAGCGCTCTGGTAGGATCTACTTATATCTTAGATGAGCCGAGCATTGGACTTCATCCGCGGGATACAGAGCGACTGATCCAAGTGGTTAAAAACTTACGGGATTTAGGGAATACCGTAGTGGTGGTGGAGCATGATGAAGAAATGATGCGAGCGGCCGACTATTTGGTGGATATTGGTCCGGATGCCGGTATTCACGGCGGTGAAGTACTTTATGCCGGAGAGCCAAAGGCATTGATGGAGAAGGGTCAAAGTTATACCGCCAAATACCTCAGAGGCGAAAGCTTTATCGAAATCCCATCTAAAAAAACACCTCGAAAGTTTATTGAACTGGAGGGCGCGCGCGAAAACAATCTTAAGAATATTTCAGTAAGCATTCCCCTGCATTGCTTTACGGTGGTAACTGGAGTGAGCGGATCGGGCAAGTCGAGCTTAGTTCGCAAAATATTATATCCAGCCCTTAAGAAACGCCTTGGTGCCTATGCCGATAAAACCGGCAAATTTGGTCGCTTGGGAGGAGCCTTAGCCGATATCGGAGATGTGGAGTTTGTAGATCAAAACCCCATTGGCAAAAGTTCGCGCTCCAATCCAGTCACCTATCTAAAGGCTTACGATGATATTCGGGCCCTTTATGCGAGTCAGCCTCTTGCCAAAAGCCGAAAGTATAAAGCAGGTTACTTCTCCTTTAATATCGATGGAGGTCGTTGTGAAAAATGTCAGGGTGAAGGTGAAATCACCATTGAAATGCAGTTTATGGCCGATGTGCACCTGAAGTGCGATGAATGCCAGGGCCAACGGTTTAAGAAAGAGATTCTGGATATTAAGTTTGAGGGGAAATCGATTTTTGATATTCTCGAACTTACCGTCGATGAAGCGATTCCCTTCTTCCGGGATCATGGACAAACCAAGATTGCTGATAAAATTCAACCGCTTCAAGACGTTGGTTTGGGCTATGTAAGTTTAGGCCAAAGCTCCTCTACCCTTTCAGGCGGTGAAGCACAACGGATTAAATTGGCCACCTTTTTAGGGAAAGGACAAAGTCAGTCCCCGGTGTTATTCATTTTTGATGAACCAACCACCGGCCTGCACTTCCACGATATTCAAAAACTCTTGCAAAGTTTCTATGCCCTGCTTCAAAATGGGCATAGCTTGCTCGTTATTGAACATCATCCGGATATTATGAAATGTGCGGATTGGATTATTGATTTAGGCCCTGAGGGTGGCGATGCTGGTGGAGACTTGGTTTATCAAGGTCCAACCGAAGGTCTGCTAGAAGTTAAAGATTCCCATACCGCAAAATACCTTCACGATAAACTCTAAAGCCATTTAGGGGTTATCTCTACATGGAAGAAAACCCCGAACGTCGATTTAGACTACGGCAAGATGCCGAAATCGTAGGCTATATGCGCAAATTAAGTGCTCGTATGGTGCTCTATTCTATAGATGGCTTTTGGTGGCGCGGCCTAAAACCGGAATACAATGAGGTGGATGAGTATACCGGCATCCGCGATCGTAACAATCGCTACATCTACGAGTGGGATATCTTAGAGTTCAAAATTGATCCAGATGCTGATTACCAAAAGGGGGTTGTTCTTTGGGAGGGGCGTCAAAAAGTATTTGGCATTAAGGATATTAATCAAGGGAGCTTTATTCCCCTCTTTGTTGAAGGCATCGCCATGTTTAATTCGCGCGAATTGAAAGTGTTTTCCCACCTTTTCTTAAATCCGGAATTAAAAGATAGGTTAGGCGTTCGCGACTAGTCTGCTTCTTCTTTTGAAGCTTCTTCCGGCTCAGGCATGGGTACTTGCTTCCGCTGAACAACAACCGAATCTACCCCTAAGCGCTGGGTTAGGAAGGAACCTATCTTTTGGCAAGACTTATTTAAACCAGTGGTATCCTCTAATTGCCACTTAAGTTCCGCCATTAAAAGGGTATCCATCACTCCCGAGCGGTATTCGACCATGCGCGCCAAGGACAAACTATACAAGCCATCGTACATGCTCGATAATTCCTTGCTTATCTGTTCAATCGGAATTTGTCCTTCCCGGGATTTCTCTAAAGCCAGCCGCAAGCGGGCAATCGTTTCGTCCTTAGATTGAATTTGCTTCTGCGATTCGGTATACACATCCACCAATTTGCTTACTTCCTCCGAATTCATCTGCTCCACCGAGCTGCCCTGAAAAACGCGAATCTCCGAACCATCTAGGCCATAGTTACCTAGTTTGGCACGCCAAGAGTTTATTAAACTTTCGGGCACCGGCTGACCAAAAAAGGAAAGTGAAATTAAGGGAGGCCCTTCATCACTAAATACCACCTCATTCTTTACTAACTCCGCCCCTTCGTAAAAAACATTCTCGGTAATAAAGGAATCTACCCGACGATTAAAAATGGACTCCGTTACCACATTGTAAAAGGTGTAGGCACTAGGACCCACAATTAAGATGAGGACTATAGCCATATAATTTCGGGCTTTGCGTGCCCGAGCCTGATCTACAAATTCTTTAACCGGAAAATTGAGAAAGCGCACGGTAACGAAGGTGGCCAGACTAATAAATATGGAATTGATTAAGAATAGATAAAAGGCCCCAAACAAAAAGTCCCACTGTCCTGTGGCGACTCCATAACCTGCGGTACATAAGGGTGGCATTAAAGCGGTGGCGATTGCTACTCCCGGAACTACATTATTTTTAATGCGACGGTTGGCTGCCAAAATCCCCGCTAAGCCCCCAATGAAGGCCACAAACACATCGAGTAAAGTGGGGCGAATGCGGGCTAATAACTCCGACTGGGCATCTACAAGCGGGGTTAAAGAAAAGTATAGGGTACTGGTGATGATACTCACCGTAAACATAATGGCAAAATTGCGGAAGGAGCGTTTGAGGGTCACCCAATCGTTGATCCCCATACTCATTCCTACCCCCAAAATCGGTCCCATTAAGGGGCTAATAAGCATCGCTCCAATGACTACCGCACCAGAGTTTACATTTAAGCCAATGGAAGCAATGAGAATACTAAAGATGAGAATCCAAACATTATAGCCCTTAAAATCGATATCGGCCTTGATGGATTCGATGGTTTCCTCAGGATGCGCATTCCCCTCAATACGCAAGGTTTCATTTAAGAAATTGCGCAGGTTACTAAAGGCTTGGGAGAGGTAACTATGCTGGACCGCTTCTGGGTTTTCGGTCGTATTCTTTTCTGGCGGTTTTGGAGCAGAAGGTTCTGTTGACATCTTAAATTTTGAAGAGGAAAGATATTTAGAAAAATAAATAGCCTAACAAAGAGCGAAAACTTTTTAGCGGTCATATAGGTCACTAAACATGAAGCCGCTGAGTCCTAATTTAGCTTTGTCAATAAAAAAGTCCATTAGTTAGAAAGCCTTCGCTTTTAAAGCGGAGCATACAGGTTTAGTCGTCCTATATTGAGTAATGGTTGATTAGAGAAGAGGTCCTAGGGCCTCTTCTTTAGTTTAATTCTGCGAGGAAAGCTTGTACCGCTGCAGCTGTCTTTTTCGCATTGCCAATAAAAATATGGTCCTCATACACCAAGACAGGTCGCTTGAGAAAGGTATAGTGCTCCAGCAGAAGGTCGCGGTAATCGGCTTCCTTTAAATCCTGCTGCCCCAAACCTCGTGATTTATAAAGCTGCGCTCTTTTGCTGAATAAGGCTTCATAGGAACCCGCTAGGCGCTGCATTTCTTCCAATTCCTGCTCCGAAAGGGCTTGAGACTTAATCTCTCTTAATTCCACTTGGTGCGGGATATTCCAAGCAGCCATCAATCGTTTACAGGTATCGCATGTATCTAGGTAGAAGAGTTTTTTCATCGTATCACTTTACTGCGCTTCGCGCCATTCTTGTTCTATTTTATCCCTTAGGGGCCAGGCCGAATTTCCGAGGCGTTTCATGGTCCAATCCAATTCAATTTCCATACGCTCCATCTCACTTAGTTGCCAAGGGTAAGAGGAGCGTCGCAGGTCGTTGCTCAACTGCTGCAGGATTAGTGCTGCCGCTACCGAAACATTAAAACTCTCAGTAAATCCAAACTGTGGAATGCGTACCCGGTGTTGGGCTGCTGCACTAGACGCTTCCGATACTCCTTCCCATTCGGAGCCCATTAAAACCGCCAGGGGCTTGCCGCTATACTTCAGATCGGCCAATTCAGTTTCTCCTTCCGGATCGGCCACCACTAGGTCATAACCATCTGCCTTTAAGGCTTGCAAGCAAAGCTCAAAATTGTTGCTTTCCCGCGATTGATAGCGCTTTAGGCTTATCCATTTATCCGAGCCCTTAGCGATGGCCTTGGCAAGTTTAGCTTCATACTTCTGACTCACTAGGTGCACATCCTGAACGCCAAGAATATCTGCGGTGCGCAATAATGCGCCAATGTTATGTTCTTGGCGAATATCTTCAAGAACCAGACTGAGTTTTCGCGTGCGCTGGGCAGCGACCTCCTCGATGCGCTGTTTGCGCTCTGGCGTTAAATGCTTCTTGAGCTCCTCAAGTAGATAATCAATGGGTATCAATCCTAAAACAAGCCGCTTATGTTTCCATCCGAATCGATGTCAATTTTTTGGGCTGCTGGGGCCTTAGGTAAGCCTGGCATGCGCATTAAGTCGCCCGAAAGTGGAATTACAAAACCCGCTCCAGCAGCAATCTCGATGCCTCGCACATGAAAGGTAAATCCTTCGGGACGCCCCTTTAAACTAGGATTATCGCTCAAAGACTTTTGAGTTTTCGCAATACAGATGGGGGCTTTGTCCATTCCAAGCTCGGCAATACGCTTTAAGTCCCGGGCCGCCGTGCCCCCATAGGCCACTTTTTCGGCCCCATAAAACTCCTTGGCGATAAGCTCAATTTTATCTTTTACCGGAAGGTCGAGGTTATACAAAAAGCTAAAATCATTATTGCGCTCCTCAATGGTATCGAGCACGGCCTGGGCTAAATCTAGGGAACCCGCGCCTCCATCCGCCCAAGCGGTACTGGTAACGGCCCGCACGCCTAGGCTTTCGCAATGGGCAATAACTGCTTCCACCTCAGCCTCGGTATCGGTAGGAAAGCGATTGAGTACTACCACCGCCGGTAAGCCAAATTTCTTCACATTATCGAGATGCTTCTCTAAATTGGACATCCCGGCTTTTAAGGCTGCGATATTCTCGGTTTGCAATTCCTTTAAATCCTGCTCCCCATGATATTTCAGGGCCCGTACCGTGGCTACTAAAACCACTAATTCGGGCGCCAAGGCTGCAGCGCGGCATTTTAGGTCGAGGAACTTCTCTCCACCTAAATCAAAGCCAAATCCAGCCTCGGTAACCACATAATCAGCTAAGCGCAAGCCCATCTGTGTGGCGATAATCGTGTTGGTCCCTTGGGCAATATTGGCAAAAGGGCCACCGTGCATCAGAACCGGGTTTCCTTCTAAGGTTTGCACCAAATTGGGTTTAATAGCATCTTTAAGTAAAGCCGCCATGGCTCCGTTCGCCTTAAGGTCTTTCGCAAATACCGGCTTACGCTCGAAGGAATAACCCACTAAGATGTTTCCTAATCTTTTCTTTAAATCATTCCGGTCTAAAGCCATGCATAAGATGGCCATAATTTCGGAGGCCGCCGTAATATCAAAACCTGTTTCGCGCGGCATACCATGCATTCTGCCCCCCAGACCTACATTGATATTCCGCAAGGCGCGATCATTAAGATCCATCGCTCTTTTCCAAAGGATGGTGCGTGGATCAAGACGGGGTTCCAAATTGAAATGAAGGTGATTGTCAATCATTGCGGAAAGCAGATTATGGGCTGATTCTATCGCCGCAAAATCACCGGTAAAATGAAGGTTAATATCCTCCATGGGCACTACCTGAACATGACCGCCTCCGGTGGCTCCACCTTTAATTCCGAAAACAGGACCCAAAGAAGGTTCCCGTAAAACTGCCAGAGACTGCTTCCCTTTTTTAGATAGGGCATCATGCAAACCAATACTCATAGTGGTTTTTCCCTCTCCAGCCGGAGTTGGTGAAATGGCCGAAACCAAAATTAATTTGCCTTGCTTGGCCTCCCGGGCGGTATCCAAGGGAAGTTTCGCTTTGTACTTTCCGTAAAATTCTAAATCTTCGGCTTTGAGATTGAGTTTGGCCGCAATTTGGTCAATGGTTTCAGGCTCGTACTGCCGAGCAATATCTAAATCAGTCATTTGAGAGGTGATTGGTTTGGTAAAAAGACTGTACCTTTTCCCTGCAAGTTAAAACCTAGATTCTAGATTCCCTCGATGAAAACCTCCTTTTTTAAACCCTACCGCTGCCCCTTGCTTTTAGTGGTTCTTTTTTGGAGCACTTTTACTTTGAAAGCTCAGGTGGAGCCTAATCATAGTCCCGAAAAATACGACCGTAAAGCCTTTATTACCGATTTTCAACAAGCGGTATTATTAGTGCGCTTACAGGACCGTCAGCTTAGTATCGAAAAACTGGAAGCGAAAGGACTGCATGAGGAGGCCGAGCAAATTAGAGCAGCCCAAAGAAGGGAGAATCGCGAAACCATTCTCTCCTTTGGTAAGACCTTCGACTTTTGTCCGGTATATTTCTTTTACGCCAAGGACAGTGAAGCCATTCGCAGGGGTGATTATTTAAATAAGGTATTTGATGCCAATTTCAATTTGGTGACCTTAAGTCCTGACCAAAAGGTTTTTACCGCCGAATTTTCAGAAACCGATGCCCTCGGAATTGACGGTCTTATCATTATGGATCATCAATTACTCAGTTATAAAGAACCCCTACCCTATTTCGAACGCCGCTATGTTTTCTTTGGACTCGTAGAGCGCTCGAAAGCGCAAATGGTGGAGGCTTACAACGATAAGTTGCACGACTATGCTGAAGGTTATCGCAGGTCCTAAACAAAGCTCCCCTACAAGCTGCCTGCTAAACAATCTCCTGACTTATTAGTTAAACCAATAAGATTATTGAGCTAATCACTCAATCCTATATTTAGAGGAAAAACTTCTTAAAATTGGGCTTTGAAAATCGAGTTTAACCAATAACAAACAACCATGAAACATTACATTACAGCAAGCTTGTTGTGCTTTGGATTAAGTCTGAGTGCGCAAGTTCAGATGCAAGGTGACATTTCCAAATGCCCCGTGCATGGTGGTGCGGCGGCTAGTGCCGAAACCCCAAGCGCCATGGAAAGCAAACAGCAAGTGAGGACCAATAGTGATTGGTGGCCCAATCGCCTTGACCTTAGTGTGCTTCGTCAGAATGGGATTAAATCGAACCATATGGGATCCGATTTTGACTACGAGCAGGCATTTAGTGAAGTAGATTACGAAGCACTTAAAGAGGACATTCGTAAGGTACTTACTGATTCTAAAGATTGGTGGCCTGCGGATTACGGACATTATGGTGGTTTATTTGTGCGGATGGCCTGGCATAGTGCCGGAACTTACCGTACTGGTGATGGCCGCGGTGGTTCTCGTGAAGGTCAGCAACGCTTTGCACCGATTAACAGCTGGCCCGATAATGCCAACTTAGACAAGGCTCGTCGTTTGTTATGGCCAGTAAAGAAAAAATATGGAGCGTCCATCTCTTGGGCTGATTTAATGATTTTAGCGGGTAATGTTGCCTTAGAAGATATGGGCTTCGAAACCATTGGCTTTGCCGGTGGTCGTACCGATGTTTATGAGCCTGCTAGCAATGTTTATTGGGGTCCCGAAAGCAAGTTTCTGGCCGATAAGCGCTATCAAGATAGCACTCGCGAATCTTTAGAAAATCCTTTAGCGGCTGTGCAAATGGGTTTAATTTATGTAAACCCCGAAGGTCCAAATGGAAATCCTGATCCGGTATTAGCGGCTAAGGACATTCGCGAAACTTTTGGCCGCATGGGAATGAACGACGAAGAAACCGTTGCTCTAATTGCCGGTGGACACTCTTTTGGTAAAACTCATGGTGCCGCAAGTGGCGAATATATGGGACCTGAACCTGAAGCTGCCGGCATCGAAGAGCAAGGCTTCGGCTGGACCAGCTCTTATGGAAGCGGTGTAGGCCCAGATGCCATTACCTCTGGTTTAGAGGTTATTTGGACCCGTACGCCAGTACAATGGAGTCATGACTATTTTAAAGCGCTCTTTAATTTTGAATGGGAATTGGTTAAGAGTCCGGCAGGAGCCCATCAATGGGTGGCCAAAGATGCCGATAAGGTGGTTCCAGATGCTTTTGATAGCACTAAAAAATACCGCCCGACCATGCTCACTACCGACCTGTCCATGCGATTCGACCCAGCTTATGAGAAAATCTCTCGCCGCTTCTTAGAAAACCCCAAGGAGTTTGAAGAAGCTTTTGCTAAAGCATGGTTCAAACTAACCCATCGCGATATGGGTCCTAAATCTGCTTATATCGGTCCCGAAATTCCAGAGGAAGACTTTATTTGGCAAGATCCAATTCCAGCTCTTAATCACGAAGTAGTATCTGCCGAAGACATTGAATACCTCAAGAAGGAGATTTTAAACTCAGGTTTAAGCATTAGTGAATTGGTAAGTACCGCCTGGGCTTCGGCTTCTACCTTCCGAATTTCGGATAGACGCGGTGGCGCCAATGGTGGCCGAATTCGCTTAGAACCACAGCGTAGCTGGGAAAGCAATAATCCTGAGCAGTTGGATAAGGTGTTAAGCACTTTAGAAGAAATTCAAGAAAGCTTTAATAAAAAAGCCAAAGGAAATAAGCGTATTTCCATGGCCGACATGATTGTTCTAGGTGGTGCTGCTGGAGTTGAACAGGCCGCTCGCAATGCGGGATACGCTATTAAAGTGCCTTTTACTCCTGGTAGAATGGATGCTAGTCAAGAACAAACAGACGTAGAAAGTTTCGCCGTTTTAGAGCCTATGGCTGATGGTTTTAGAAATTATCAGAAAACCGAGTATACCCTAAGCACGGAAGAGTTGTTGGTTGACAAAGCACAGCTACTTAATTTAACTGCCCCTGAAATGACGGTATTACTTGGCGGAATGCGAACCATGAAGGCCAATTACGATGGAAGTGATTTAGGCATCTTTACCGATGGCAAATCCCAACTTAATAATGACTTCTTCGAGATGTTATTGGCCATGAATACTAAATGGCAAGCTACCGATGATAGAAAATTAACTTTTGTGGGAGTAGACCGTAAAACGGGAGAAGAAAAATGGACCGCCAGTCGGGCCGATTTAATTTTCGGTTCCAATTCAGAATTACGCGCCTTAGCAGAGGTTTATGCTGCCGATGACGCAGAGGAGAAATTTGTTCAGGATTTTATCGCCGCCTGGACCAAAGTGATGAACCTTGATCGTTTTTGATCAATAAATAGCACTTAGCTTAAAAATTAAAGCCGGGATAATTTCCGGCTTTTTTTATGCCATCTTGTACCGCGATTGAAAACGCTGTTAAGTGAAAACAAAATACAAAGCTCTCCTTTTCGACTGTGATGGTGTGCTGGTAGATACCGAACCGCTTAGTATTGGCACCTTGCATAAAATGGCGCTCGAGCAAGATATCCCTATTAGCCTGGAGTATGCCCGTCAAAACTATATTGTGAAAGCGCTTGCGGAGGTCTTTGCCGATTTAGAGAAGCAAGGGGCCCAAAAACTACCCCACAATTTTGAATCGGAATTTCGGCGCCGCAGTTTCGAAGCTTTCGAAGCTAAATTAAGTCCTATTGCGGGCGTAAAAGAACTCTTAAACCAAGTGGATGTACCGATGGCCGTGGCCTCCAATGGGCCTCGATTTAAGATGGAACTCACCCTGGGAATAACCGGTTTACAAGGTTATTTTGGACCGCATATTTACAGCGCCTATGATCTTCAGAAATGGAAACCCCTTCCCGATTTATATTGGCATGCTGCCCAAAAACTTCAGGTGGATCCTCAAGATTGCGCGGTAATCGAAGACAGTGTATCTGGAATACAAGCAGGTATTAAGGGTGGATTCACGGTTTACGGTTTTTGTCTAGAAAGCAGAAAAGAAGAGTTTGCCGCTTTAGGAGCCCTTCCATTTCAGCATATGGATGAACTAGCAAATCTTTTAAGATAGATCATACCTCTCGCTCAGGCTGGTATTCGTCGGAACTTTTCCCAAAGGTCCAGGAAACCGCTTCCCAAACATTCTGTAAATGTGGAGGTACCGTTAAAAAGTAGACCCTTTGGGTGGTAGGGCAAATTACTTGGGCAAATTGCAAATGTTCCTTAGCCACAGGGTCTATCTCCCGACTGCGGTAAAGCGATTGACGATTACCTCTAAGGTCGATATCAGAATCCACCAATTGCAAATCAAATAAGCTTGAAAAGCGCTCCGCACCAAGTTTCTCTAAAAAGCTTCTCCGTACTTCTGCATTTCTGATAGGCTCGATGTCCTCCTTCCTAATTTCTTGAGGACTTTCAATAAGCTTGGCTGGAACGGGGACTCCATTCCAGTGGTACAATTTGAAATTCTCGTTCCAATAAATAGAAGGATGGTTTTCGCCGTGGAGCTTATTATCCTCTGTCGCTATATAGCTTGGTTTTGGTGTCCATAGTACTAGCTTATCGAAACAATAGGCCTGCATTAAGCCCATATCTAAAATCTTCCCTAATTCTTGGGCCAAGGGGATTTGATCTAATTTGGCCTTATAATAGCTCAGCCACTTTAAATCGAACCAGTTAGGATGATGAGCCAGAGGTTCGGGCGAAAGACCATCTGCCTCCAAGCGAGTTTTGATAGCCCTACTCAGGGTCACATTTAACTCCTGAAAAACCGGATTCAAACTGCTCATATGAGCTTCTAAACCATTTTCGTCCCCAAAGGCTAAACATAATGGTCGGGCGATTTGATTGGAGACCAGATCCCAAAGCTTGCCATTAATGGGTATTAACTTAGGGCTTTCACGCAGTTGCCGCTCCAGTGCGGAAAAGGCCTTGGAATCTGGAAAAAAGGGTATCGGTTTATGGAGGCCGCGTTTAATAGCCATTTGCAATTCCAAGGGACTCGAAACACAAATTACCCTAGGATTCTCGAAACCCAGCGCTTGGTAAAGCTTCTCAAAAGCTAATTGCACCTGAACGCGCTCCGCCTTATTAAAATTGGCGGGACGAACGATTACTTCTTGCAGATCTTGATAGCTTAGCATTAATCCTTAATAATGGAGATCACCTTTGCATAGGGATTGTATTCCCTTTGGCGAACCACTCGATACCGTCCCGGCGCTAATTTTAAGGTGTCATGCTCCCCCGTTTCCTGCAAACTTTCGGTGTGTAAATGTCTGAGCTCCGCTGGACCTAGCAGCTTTAAATAGTGACTAATAGGATTCTCGGCTTCGAAGGTAGGATTCTCATAAACCTCTACTTCGCCTTCAATAAAATGGCCATGAAACCTTCCCTCCCCTCGCACTAAAAGGCGTTCTGCGGTAGGTTTGAGGTCTGAGACCCAATCGTCAATTCGCTCAATCAAAACATCCCCTTGTCTCCACTGCATTTTTTTGAACCTTTTTCTCTTAACGCATTTTTTTAGGCAGAGGTTCATTGCCCCATTTTAAGAAAAGGAGTCCGCCCAAAAAGTAAGCCAGCACATCCCAAAGATCGGCAAAGTGACGCTCATCGTAGTAAGGAAAAACCCATTCGAAAAGTAAGGCGTACCAAAGTACAAAGCCAAAGACCATCAGGGTTGAAAGTTTAAAGTTCGGATCTGCTGGAAAGATGTTTTGGAAAAAACTAAGCGCTAGTCCTAGGACAATCGAAGGTGCTAAAAAATCATCCAGATAGGCATGAATAAAGGGAATGGACCAGCGCAGTTCTATTAACTGGTGCAGCGTGAATAAAATGGAGGATATCCAAAAGAGCTTACTAAAAGCCTTAAACAGCATTAGTGAACGGTGCTGCTCGCCATGGCCGCTACCATGCTAATTATACTAAGGAAGATCAGCTGAATGAAACGCAAAACGTATAAAAAGCCTTTGGTGTAAAAGGGCGCTTCCTCGGGAACCTTTAATAGCGGTAATCCCTTTAGTTCTATGGACTCTCGCTCTTCAATCTCGTTTAAGTGACGATCATTAAGTCGCTTGCCACAATAATTGCAATTGTCCAATTTGCCATTGGTCCAAAAGCCACAATGCTCGCATTTTGTTTCTTTCACAAGATTTTAAGCTAATAATTACAACAAAGAAACGAAAGAACGGTTAGGACTGAGCTCGTATATTTGAAAATTAATTTATCCGCATGCCCCAAAAAATAAAAGGCTTTTCCAAATTAAGCAAAGAAGCTAAGATTGAATGGATTAGCGACCAATTCTTCGAAAAGTCTGAAGAGGCTATTGATCTCCTTAAAAAGTATTGGCACCAAGACCCTAAGGTTCAAAAACTACATGACGAGTTTATTGAGAATACCCTGAGTAATTATTACATGCCTTTTGGGGTGGCACCTAACTTTATGATTGATGGCAAACTTTTCACCATTCCGATGGCCATCGAGGAAAGTTCGGTAGTGGCTGCCGCGGCAAAGAGTGCTAGTTATTGGCTCGAGCGCGGCGGTTTCAAAACCACCATTGTTTCCACAAAAAAGGTGGGACATGTGCACTTCATCTACCAAGGCAATGCCGATAAATTAAGAGCCTTTTTTAAGCAGGTGGTTCCCAAGTTAGAGGAAGACACCGAAGAGTTAACCGCCAATATGCGGGCCCGAGGGGGTGGCATCATCGACCTTAAGCTTATTGATAAGCGCTCCGAAATGGAGGACTATTGGCAAATCGAAGCCCTCTTCGAAACTTGCGATTCTATGGGAGCCAATTTCATTAATTCCTGTTTAGAGCAATTTTCACAAACTTTTCAAAGAGAACTAAAAGCTCAAGAGAATTTTAGCAAGGCCGAAAAGGCAATTCAGGTGGTGATGTGCATTCTCAGTAACTATACTCCCGAATGTATCGTTCGCTCCGAAGTGTCGTGTAAAGTAGAAGAGCTAAATGGTGATGCGGGAATTAGCCCTGAAGAGTTCGCACAGAAGTTTAAAAGAGCCGTACGTATAGCCGAAATTGAACCCTACCGCGCTACCACGCACAACAAGGGAATTATGAACGGTATTGATGCCGTAATTATCGCTACTGGTAATGATTTCCGCGCCGTAGAAGCGGCTTGTCATACCTATGCTAGTAAGGATGGTAAATACAGTTCTTTGACCCATTGTGAGGTAAAGGATGGCATCTTCCGCTTTTGGATTGAAGTACCGCTAGCCCTTGGTACAGTTGGTGGACTCACCCGTTTGCATCCTATGGTTAAGTTTTCCCTCGACCTCTTGCAACAACCCAATTCGGAAGAGCTTATGAGTATTGTGGCCAGTTCTGGATTGGCACAAAACTTTGCCGCCTTGAGAGCGCTAACCACTACCGGAATCCAGAAGGGTCATATGAAAATGCATCTCCTCAATATCTTAAATCAATTGGAAGCCACTCAGGCCGAAAAAGATACCATTGTGGAGTACTTTAAGGACAAGGTGGTCTCTCACTCCGCAGCAGTAAATAAATTTTGTGAGCTCCGCGGTATCGAAAAACCTGAGGCGGTTAAGAAAACGAAATAATGCAGGAATTCTTCGCCCATGGAAAACTCATGTTGAGTGGCGAATACAGCGTTTTGCAAGGAGCAAAGGCCGTGGCTGTACCCTGCAAAATGGGGCAGCACCTTAAGGTTAGCCGAATCGATAGTACCGATTTAAAATACCAGGCGCTCGACCACCAGGGAAAGGTCTGGCTGGATTTCGATTTATCCCAAGCCTCCAGCGCCGAAGAAAAACTCTTAGCTAAAATTTTAAATTCTCATGCTCAAGCCGATCAATTAAGAGGCTGGCAATTGGAAACGCGTTTAGACTTTCCAAGAGAATGGGGATTGGGCAGCAGCAGCACCTTTATCTCCTTAATTGCCCAATGGTTAAATCAAGATGTTTGGCCCCTGTTTTTCACACATCTGAGTGGCAGTGGTTACGATGTGGCGGTGGCAGAAAGCGGGAGACCCATTATTTATCAGCTTCTAAAGCCCCAGCAGCCTAGCTGGGAGGCATGTGAGCTTCCCAAGTTTTTTGAGCAGACTTACTTCCTCTATTTAGGTCAAAAACAGAATAGCGCCCAAGAAGTAGCGCGTTTTTTAAAAAGCGAGCGACCCCAAGACTTAGTGCAAGAGCTTTCATCGCTAAGTGAAGCCCTCCTAAATTTATCTGGGATTAGTGACTTGGAAACCTGGATGCAGGAGCATGAAAAATTAACCTCCGAATTAATTGGTCGTAAACCTGTTCCGGCAAGCTTGCTTCCCGAATTTGGCGGCCAAGCTAAATCTTTAGGCGCCTGGGGTGGTGATTTTTTATGGCTTAGTAAGGTCGATGATTTTCAAGCGCTTAAATCGGCTGGCTATCATACCCTAGTCCCTTACTCAGAAATGGTTGCTTTCAATCACTTGTAGGTAAAGCACAAGTCTTTTTTGTTAACTTGGTTGCCTATTGTTGGATGTATGTTGCGGACCCCCATTATTATCGTGTTGATGTTCTTGGCTTTTGGCCTAGAGGCGGCACATTTGGTGGGTGGAGAATTGAGCTACCGCTGTTTGGGAAATAACAACTATGAGGTACGATTGGTAATTTACCGCGACTGTGCCTCCAATGGAGCCCCCTTTGATGATCCAGCCATTATCACGGTTTTTAACTCTTCTAACACCGTGGTTCAAAATTTAATGGTTCCCTTAGGTCCAAATTCCTTTTTACCGGTTGTGGCGCCCAATAGCTGCAGCGCCTTACCGAGTTTTGTATGTATTCAGGAAGGTATTTATCTCGATACCGTAAATCTACCGCCCTCAGGTGGACCTTATACTTTAAGTCATCAACGCTGTTGCCGAAACAATAGCATCGATAATATTCCAAATCCCCGTCTTTGGGGAAGTACCTACACCATCCAGGTTCCCGCTAATCCAACTTGCAATAGCAGTCCGAGTTTTTCCAGTGCACCGCCGGTGGCCTTGTGTTTAAATGCTCCTGTTCAAATTGACATGAGTGCCGTGGAGACCGATGGCGATAGTTTATCCTACTTTCTTTGCTCCCCCTTTCACGGTGGTGGAAATCAAACCAATACCACTGGCCCGAATTCCCCACGGCCCGATACTTCCACCGCGCCGCCTTACACCCAAGTGCCCTTTGCAAACCCCTATTCCGTTGGTTATCCCATAGCGAGCAGTCCGGCCTTTAGCATTGATCCCCAAACAGGCTTGCTAACGGGTTATCCTAATCAAGTAGGTCAGTTTGTTTTTGCCGTTTGTGTAGAAGAGTGGCGTAATGGAGTGAGACTAAGTACGCTGCGGAGGGACTTCCAATTTAATGTGACCAATGCCTGTACTAAAACCATGGCCGACTTTGATCCGCAGGATTTGGATCCCTATGTATTATGTCAGGGTAAAACCATAAAGTTTAATGAAGCCTGCACCAATACTAGCAGTTATTTATGGGATTTTGGGGTAAGCAATACCACCTTGGATACGAGTACCCAAGCAAATCCTAGTTACACCTTCCCCGATACGGGTACTTACCAAGTGCAATTAATCGCCAATCCTGGCACCGCTTGCGCAGATACCATTGTACGAGAATACAAGGTTTACAACAGTTTAGATGTTCGCTTCCAAATTGGGGGACAAGCCTGTTTTGATAATCACAGTTTTAATTTTACGGCCTTAGGAAACTTTAGTGCCGATGCCCAATTCTTTTGGAACTTTGGTGGAGTCACAGCCGGCGGACTAAGTACTTCAAGCTTACGCGATCCGCAAAATATTGTGTATCAACAAGCGGGTTCCTATTTGGTTACCTTGGAGGTGGCCGATGGAGACTGCAGAGCTAATTATCGAGATAGTGTAAAGTTATATCCGCGGCCCGAATTACTGCACGACCTTAGCGCTCCCCCGGGTTGCGCGCCCTACACCGTGCAGTTTGAAGATAGCTCCCGCTATAGTGGATCGGCTATTCATTTCTGGGATTTTGGCGATGGAACAACTTCTACCGATGAAGATCCTAAGCATGTTTATTTGCAATCGGGAAATTATACTGTTTATCACCGTTTAATTACCACTTCCGCTTGTAAAGACACCTTGGAAGAAAGTTCTGATGTAGAGGTGGTCGTTTACCCCTCACCTATTTCGGGACTGGAAATCACCCCCCAAGAGACGAGCATCTTCGAACCCGACTTCGACATTCTTATTACTTCCGAAAATTTTGATCATTCCTTTATTCTCCTTCCAGACGGACGAAAAATTATCGACCCCGATCAAAGTTTGCGTTTTACCGCTCAGGATACCGGTATACAACGCTTTATCCATGCCGTAGAAAACGAATATGGATGTGTGGATACAACTATCCTAGAAACCTATGTTCGACAACCTTTCAGGCTGTATGTACCTAATGCCTTTACCCCTAATGGTGATGGTTTAAATGATGTTTTCGGTTACTCTATTTTAGGAACCGAAAACTTTAGCATTAGAGTGATGAATCGTTGGGGACAATTGGTATTCCAATCGGATGACCCCGCCTTCTTTTGGAATGGAAGAATGCAAAACGAGGGCGAACTATTACCCGGAGGTGCCTATACCTACGTTATTGAAGTAATGCAAAGAGAAACCGGAGTTGGGGTGGTAAAGCGGGGTACGGTTAGCCTTATCCGTTAAGGCTCGATCGACTCATAACAAACATCAGCAACAGCCCTAATCCTATGCTTAAAAGGAGGTTTAGGATTAGATAAAACCAGGCCTTTTGCTCAATTAAAAGCCAGTTTTCTAAACTAAAGGTGGAGAAGGTAGAAAAGGCCCCGCAAAAACCGAATACCCAGAAAATACGCTGGGACTCACTAAGCTTATAGGGCAATTTGAACATTAAGTAAGCCAACACTGCCGTTGCCAACATATTGGAAAGTAAGGTAGCCAGCGGAAAATGAAGGCTGCCCTTAAAGAGGTTTAAAACCAATCGACTAAGGCCAAATCGTAAAATAGAGCCTAAACCACCGCCAATAAATACCCATAACCAATTCATACCTAGCGATCTTCGAGCTTAAACCAGCGATCAAGCAGCAGGTATAGGGCAGTACCACAGAGCGCCCCAAAAATAGCGCCCCCTAAAATGTCTCCGGGATAATGTACGCCTAAGTAAATCCGACTGTAAGAGACAAACCCAGCCCAAATGATGAGGGCATAGTATAACCAAGGTAAGCGTCGACGAAAAACCAAACCTAAGAAAAATGCCAAGCCAAAGGTATTGCTAGCATGGGAGCTGATGAAACCATAGGCACCGCCACAAGAGCCTTTGACTTCCCGGAGCTGTCCTTGCAAATGCTCTTCATGACAAGGTCGGGAGCGTTGAAACTGCTCCTTAAATAATTTGACTGAACCTTGATCCGTAGCCAACACGTTTAAAGCCAAAAAGAGGGTAATCCAAAGGCCCGACTTCCAATGAAAGACCCAATAGATAAGGGTTAACAAGATGGCATATAAGGGAATCCAAATCGCTACTTCTGACATCCTTAACCAAAAGGGGTCCCAAAAGGAGGTCCCTAGATTATTAAGATAAAGGAACAATTCTTCATCCCAAAGCATCAGTTGCTCAAGCATCCTTATTCATCATTTCCCAAAGCCGGTCTTTAAGGCCTTGTACATTTTTACCACTTACCGAGGAGAAGAAGATAAACTCTAAATCCTTCGGCAATTCCTCTTTCAATTGCGCGCTCATTTCCTCCTGTAATTCGTCGTCGAGCATATCGGATTTAGAAATAGCCAGTAATCGCTGTTTATCCACCAATTCTGGATTAAAGCGGCGCAGTTCTGTGAGCAGAATATCGTATTCCTTTCGAATGTCTTTGGCGTCGGCAGGAATTAAAAATAGAAGCATGGCGTTGCGCTCGATATGTCTCAAAAAGCGATGGCCTAAGCCTTTGCCTTCACTGGCGCCTTCGATAATTCCTGGAATATCTGCCATTACAAAGGAGCGGTAGTCTCGATACTTTACGATTCCTAATTTGGGGGTTAAAGTGGTAAAAGGATAATCGGCAATTTCCGGCTTAGCCGCCGAAACCACGCTTAGCAAAGTAGACTTCCCGGCATTGGGAAAACCAACCAAGCCGACATCGGCCAATACCTTTAACTCTAAAATATTCCAGCCTTCCTCCCCATCCTCACCGGGTTGGGCAAAGCGAGGGGTTTGAAAAGTCGCTGACTTAAAGTGCACATTTCCTAGCCCACCGCGACCTCCTTGACGGAGCACGCGTTCTTGTCCATCTTCGGTAATTTCAAAAAGCACCTCCCCGGTTTCTGCATCCTTGGCAACTGTACCTAAAGGCACGTCAAGCACCTCATCGGCACCTTTAGCGCCACTACTTTGATTTTGTCCACCGTTCTCACCGGCTTTCGCCTTGATGTGTTTACGGTATTTTAAATGCAATAGGGTCCACATTTGTTGATTCCCCCTCAGGATCACCGAACCTCCGGCACCACCATCACCACCATCGGGGCCACCCTTGGAGGTAATTCGGGAACGATGCAAGTGGGGAGAGCCTGCGCCTCCTTTTCCCGACTTACAATAGATTTTTACGTAATCAACAAAGTTCTCTTGCATGAAATTATAGGGCGTCTATGGCTTTATATAAGCGATCGGTAATCTCTTCGATGCTACCTAAGCCATTAATTTCCACCAATTTATTCTGATTGGCATAAAAGTCCTTAACCGGCTTGGTCTCGCGATTGTAAGTATCAATGCGGTTTTGAATCACCTTTGGATCCGCATCATCGGCACGTCCAGAAACTTTAGCTCGTCCTGCCAATCGCGTCTTAAGTTCTTCCTCTGGAACCTCTAAAGCCAACATCACCGAAACGGAAGTAGATTTGGAGCTTAGGAGCTCATCGAGAGCTTCTGCCTGAGGCGTAGTACGCGGAAATCCGTCGAAAATAAACCCTGCTGCAGAAGGATACTTTTCAATCTCCTCCTTAAGCATGTTAATGGTCACTTCATCAGGAACTAAGCCGCCGCCCTCACTATATTTTTTGGCTAAAAGCCCCAATTCGGTTCCTTGCGAAAGGTGGTAGCGAAAAAGGTCGCCGGTAGAAATATGTTTAAGCTGGTACTTTTCTTGAAGCAAAGCAGATTGCGTGCCCTTCCCGGCTCCGGGAGGTCCAAAGAGTACAATATTTAGCATCGGGAGATATGTTTAGTATTGATTTTGAAAAGCTACAAAAGTAAGAATTTATTAACCTCTGTGTGAGATGCACATCGAAGAGTATAGTTGTAGATTTGCAGAAACTTTTACAGCATGGCATCAACCTATTGTGTGATTATGGCTGGAGGAATTGGGAGCCGCTTTTGGCCCATGAGTACCGCCGATAATCCAAAGCAATTTCATGATATCTTAGGTACCGGCGAATCCCTATTACAACAAACTTTTCGTCGACTTTCGCTCCTTACCGACCCCGAAAAAATTTTAGTAGTTACCCATCGTAAATACGAAGCACAGGTGGCAGAGCAACTGCCAAGCATGCCTCATCGCAATATTATCCTCGAGCCGGCACGCCGTAATACTGCTCCCTGTATCGCTTATGCGGCGTATCGCATTCAGAGCGAAGATCCCGAAGCCAACATTTTAATCGCCCCTTCGGATCATTTAATTACCAATGAAACAGAATTTGTACGGATTGCCAATTTAGCTTTGGAAACGGCCGGCAAGACCGACTATTTGTTCACCTTAGGGATTAAGCCGCATCGCCCAGATACGGGTTATGGCTACATCCAATTTGAGGAACAAGAATCGGTAAACCCTGAGGTTAAGAAGGTTAAAACCTTTACCGAAAAACCCAATTTAGAGATTGCCCAACAATTCTTAGAAAGTGGTGATTTTCTGTGGAATGCCGGGATTTTCATTTGGTCTTTAAAAACCTTTAAACAAGAATTGGAAGTCCATCAATCGGATTTATTCCAAAACTTCGAACAAGGAGCCGAGCTTTTTGGAAGCGATAAGGAAGAAGAATTCGTTAACAAGATTTACCCCGCTTGCGAAAACGAATCTATCGACTACGGCTTAATGGAGAAGTCCAATCAGGTTTATGTGATTCCCTCCGATTTTGGCTGGAGCGACCTCGGTACTTGGGGCAGCTTATACGAGCACAAAGAGCTGGATGAGCACCAAAATGCTTTAGTGGGTAAGAAAATACTTTGCTACGACAGCGAAGGGAATATCGTTCGCATGCCCAAGGATAAAGTGGCGGTAATTGAAGGATTAAAAGAATATATCGTAGTTGATACTCCCGAAGCGCTTTTAATCTGCAAAATGACGAATGAGCAGTTAATTAAGTCTTTTGTGAGTGATGTGAAACTGAGCTTTGGCGATAAAACCGGAATTTAGGAAGGCTTAAGCACATCTTTGTAGCGACTAAGGGCGCGTTCCCTGGCTTCTTTATGATTTACAATGGCTTTTGGATAGCGGTCGGTACCGTATTCTGGAAGCCATTTTTTTAGGTATTTATGCTCCGGATCAAACTTCTTTAATTGAAGCTCGGGATTAAATACCCTAAAATAAGGTGCGGCATCAACCCCACTCCCGGCTGCCCATTGCCAGCCACCCACATTACTGGCAGCATCGTAATCCAAAAGCTTCTCGGCAAAATAGGCCTCCCCTAAACGCCAATCGAGGAGCAGATGTTTACTTAAAAAGCTGGCCACCACCATCCGCACTCGGTTATGCATAAAGCCAGTCGCATTTAACTCTCGCATGCCAGCATCAACCATCAGGTAGCCGGTTTTACCTTCACACCAGGCTTTAAAGTGCTCTTCATTATGCTCCCACTCTATTTGATCGTACTCCTTGCGAAAGCTATTTTTATACGAATGGGGGAAATGGAATAATACCTGCTGGTAAAAATCGCGCCATATGAGCTCATTGAAATACTTCTCGTTCCATTGTTTCGCCTTGCCAGCCAATTGTCGAATGGAGATAGTGCCAAAACGAAGGTGTAAGCTCAGGCGACTGGTACCCCGTATGGAGGGGATGTCGCGGGTATTATGATAATCCCTAATTAGGTCTTCATCAAACGTTCGGGATGGATACTCGAAATCAAAGGACTCAAAACCCATGTCTTCCAAGCTTGGAAACTCAAGATCCTTAATTTCAAAATAGTTATCACCATCATGCGAGGGATAGGCTTGGAAGTGACGCTCTTGCAATTGGGATTTATAGCGTTTCATGTAAGGGGTATACACCACATAGGGATCCCCATCATCCTTTACTACTTCCGATTTTTCGAAAATCACCTGGTCTTTAAAGCCCTTAAAATTAATGCCTTCGCTTTGGAGAAATACGTAGATAGCTTTATCGCGCTCGCGTGCATTAGGCTCGTAATCTCGGTTGGTAAAAACGGTATCCACCGAATAGTCGGCTATAATTTTTTTCCAAGCATTTTTCGGGGTATCGTGGAGCACCAGTAGGTCCGAGCCTTTGTCTTGTAGTGCTTTCTTTATCTGCTTTAGCTCCTGCCAAATAAACTGTACCCGGGCATCTTTAGCCGGCAGCGGGTCGAGAATTTCCTTATCAAATAAAAAGAAAACCAAGCAGGGCTTATCGGCCTCTTGAGCTTTGAATAAGCCATGGTTATCCTCTAAGCGCAAATCCCTGCGCATCCAAAAAATGTTTAGTCCTTGGTCCATGCTTTTTCCTTTAGGGCCTTATCCACTTCAGCGTAAGCGAACCGTTTGTAAGGCTTAGGTTGATAATAAGTATCTAAACCATTAACCGCCAAGCTTTCTAACAAACTATGCTCAATCAAACCATCTTCTAAAATGGCCTCTGGCTTACGGATGTGTACCTCGCATATGGAAGCCACAACAAAAAGGGTATTATTCGCTTGAATCTTGTACTCCGAAACCCATTCGATTCCCATGCTTAAATGGGCTTCCGCGACAAAAGGGATTTCGAAATCCCCCTTTTCGGGATGAAGTCCCACCGCTTCAAACTCGGATACTCCTTCGGGATACTTAGCCGCGGTTTGATGTGCGCGACTCGCAATGTCGCTATGCACTGCGTTGAGGCTTGCTTTCCCCTGACTGCGGAAGTTGCTAAGACTATGTCGCTCCACCGTTTCTGGACGAAAAATAAGACTCAGTAGTGGTGGGTTGGCCCCGATATGTTGAACCGAAAAGAAGGGGGCTAAATTTAATTGTCCCTTAGCGTTAGCTGTAGCCAATAGATTGATGCTTTTGAAGCCGCTAAGACTATTAAAAAAGTTGGCCCTGTAACGAGAGGGCCAAGCTTTAAAATCGGAAGAATTAAAATGCTTGCCTTCTTTCATTTGCTTATCGGATGGCCGACATTCCGCCGTCTACTTTAAAGATTTGACCAGTAACCCAAGCCGATTTTTGGCTTAATAAATATTGGGCCATTTCGGCAATATCTTCGGGTTGACCCACCTTTTTTAGAGGGTGCCGATCGGCATTAGCCTCTCGCTTGCGGTCACTCGACAATAGACTCTCTGCTAAGGGGGTGTCGGTTAATGATGGCGCGATGACATTTACGCGCACTTTAGGTGCATACTCTGCCGCTAAACTGCGGCCTAAACCTTCTACGGCACCCTTGGCGCCGGCTACTGAGGTATGAAAAGCCAATCCGGTTTGTACGGCTACCGTAGAGAATAGGACCACGGAAGAATTACCGGTTTTCTTTAGTGCTGGCATGCAAGCCTTTAAAACCTTAATGGCCCCCAAATAGTTGATCTCCAAATCGGCACGAAAAGCATCGAGTTTAATGCGTTCGAAGGGTTTTAAATCGATACTACCTGGACAATAAACCAAGCCGTCGAGCGTATCCGGGATTTCCGGTAACTCTTCATCATTTAAAACATCGAAGTTTTTCTTTTGGATACCGGAAGCGAGGTTTGCCGATTCAATATTGCGGCTAAAGGCCCATACATTTTTTCCTTCGGCCTGTAACTTTTCGGCAATTACTTTTCCAATTCCACTTCCTCCTCCAACAATCAAGTAATTAGCACTCATATTATTCTATAATTTTTAAATATTCATTTCGATAGGATTCCTCCTTGAACTTTCCGGAATAGTGAACGGTCACGGTGCTCGAGGCGCAATCTTCTACACCACGAGTGGCCACACACATATGTTCGGCGTCGATATAAACTGCAACATCTTCTGTTTGCAAAGCTCGCTTCAACTCTTCGCCAATTTGCTCGGTAAGGCGTTCTTGTACTTGCGGTCGCTTAGCGAAGTACCGCACCAGGCGGTTTATTTTACTTAAGCCAATCACCTTTCCTGAAGAAATATAAGCCACATGCGCCTTACCTAAGATAGGTACGAGGTGATGCTCGCAATAAGAATGCACGGTGATATTTTTCTCCACCAACATTTGACCGTAACGGTACTTATTGTCGAATAATTTGGCTTGCGGTTTATTCTCGGGTAATAAACCTTGGAATATCTCATTGACATACATCTTAGCCACTCGTCGGGGGGTGCCACTTAGGCTATCATCCGTGAGGTCCATGCCTAAGATGTGTAGAATGTCGGCAAACTTCTCTTCAATGAGATTTACCTTTTCTTCTGCGCTTAAAACAAAGGCATCCTTGCGCATGGGGGTTTCCAAGCTGGACATTAGATGCTCCTCGCCTATATCTTCTACCCGCTGCAGCAATTCATTATCACGTGCAGGAGGGTAATTTTCTAACTTCATATTAGCCTTCATACTCCACAAAATTTCTTGGGGTTTCGAACAAGGTGATTTTCAAATCCAAATTTTGGTCAATCACGGGTCGCAACCGATTAAATATTACTACTGCGATGTTTTCGGCAGTAGGGTTTAAGGTTTTAAACTCAGGAACTTGGGTATTGAGGTTTTTGTGATCAAAGGGCTCTTCAATTTCGGACTTAATCAAATCCTTTAATATCTTCAGATCGACCACATATCCGGTAACCGGGTCTACCTCACCTCGAACACTTACAATAAGCTCATAGTTATGGCCATGGAACTCAGGATTGTTGCATTTTCCAAAGACCTCTTCATTCTTGGCTGCACTCCAGTCTGCTCTAAACAAACGGTGGGCAGCATTAAAATGCGCTTTTCGACTAACCGTTACTTTCACGCTTGTTGTTTTACGTAAGCTTCAAATTGCTTCCAGATGATTTTAAACCAGGCCGTATAACGATGCGGATTGGTTTCAATATCCTTAGCTAGGGAATCAATATCCATCCATTTCCAATCCATAACTTCCTCTGGATTGAGTTGGGGTTCACCATCGTATCGACCGATAAACAAGTGGTCGTACTCATGTTCAATCATTCCCTTATCGAGTTCAGCGCGATAGGTGAACTCCAGTACTTTTTCGACCGGACAATCAAAACCCATTTCCTCTTCTAGGCGACGGTGAGCCGCTTCTTCGGCTGATTCACCTTGTCGCGGATGAGAGCAACAGGTATTGGTCCATAAAGTTCCGGAATGATACTTTTCGGCGGCGCGTTGTTGTAACATTAACTCGCCTTTTGAATTCAGGACGAAAACGGAAAAGGCACGATGCAAATCGCCACGACGGTGGGCTTCCATTTTCTCCATCAGTCCCAGCTCATTGTCTTGAGCGTCGACCAGGATAACTTTTTCTGCCATCTAATTACAGGATGTTAAAACTATGACGTAAATAAGAGCTTACTAATAAACGATATTTATTGTGGTTGGGGATGCGTACCCGCTGATTTAAGATGGTTTGACTGGAGGTCGACTTGATTTTATGAAACAGTCGGTAGTAATACACATAAGCGATATATACCCCAAAGCGTGCCTTTTTAGGTAGGTTTAAAATTCCCTCATAACCCGCTTTAAAATCTTTCTCAATGTCTTCTTCAATTTCTTTTTTAACCTCATCATTAAACACGCCCATATTCACTCCAGGGAAATAAACTCTCCCTAACTGATTATAGTCCGCATTTAAGTCTCGTAAGAAATTGATCTTTTGGAAGGCCGAACCTAATTTCATCGCGTTCCAACGCAAGGCATCGTACTTCTCTTGATCTCCATAACAGAAGACTTTCAAACACATCAGTCCAACCACCTCAGCCGAGCCTAGGATGTATTCCTCATACTCTTGCTCGGTACTAACCGCCGATAAATCGAGGTCCATTTCCATACTGCGAAGGAAAGTATCGATTAAGTCGCGGTCGATGTTAAACTCATTTACCGTGTGCTGGAAAGAGTTTAAAATCGGGTTTAAGCTAATGCCATCTTCAATGGCTTGATAGGTTTGCTGCCGGAAATCGTCCAACAAGCGTTGCTTATCATACTCGTGAAAGGTGTCCACAATTTCATCAGCGAAGCGCACAAAACCGTAGATCGCGTAAATGTGCTTGTGTAATTCTCGATCGAGGAACAAAATGCCCATCGAAAAAGAGGTGCTGTACTTTTTGGTTACCATCGCCGACGTGCGATAGGAAACTTTATCAAACAATGCTTTCATTCCTCAGCTATTTTTTGGTGTCTTTGGCGATTTCCTTCGCGGCCACCATACCCGATATAATGGATGGAGGCACGCCTGGTCCCGGAGTAGTTAACTGTCCGGCATAATAAAGGTTCGCTACTTTTTTACTTTTCAAGGCAGGTTTGAGGATGGCGGTTTGTTTCAAGGTGTTGGCAAGACCGTAGGCATTACCCTTAAAAGCATGGTAATCATCTACAAAATCTTGCATCGCGTATGACTTTTTAAAATTAACATGTGATCGTATTTCCTGACCGGTATGGGCCTCAAGACGATCCATCATAATGTGATAATATTTTTCTCGCTCGTCTTCACTATCTTCTAAACCCGGCGCTAGGGGCATTAGGAGAAATACATTTTCCTTACCCTCTGGGGCTGCGGCAGCATCCGTTTTTGAAGTAGCCGAAACATAGAAAAGAGGTTTAGAAGGCCATTGGGGATCCGTGTAAATCTCCTTGGCGTGCTGGTCAAAATCTTCATCAAAAAATAAGGTATGATGCAGGATTCCTTCCACCTTCTTATCTACCCCTAAATAATACAGCAAACTTGACGGCGCCATGGCTCGCTTATCCCAATATTCGGGTGAGTACTGGCGGTAGGCCTTAGGTAGCAAAGCTTGCTCGAAATGATGATAATCGGCGGCATTAAGCACTATATCTGCTTTAAATACACCTTTATCGGTATGTAGTTCTGTAATGTTAGCATTATCCACTTTCAGGGATTGCACTTCATGTCCCAGTTTAATCTCTACGCCCAGTTCCTCGGCAAGGGAAACCATAGCCTTTACGATTTCATGCATCCCACCTCGAGGAAACCACGTTCCGCCATCGATGTCAGCATAGTTCATTAGGGAATAAAGTGCAGGGGTATTTTGAGGAGTAGCGCCTAAAAAGAGAATAGGAAACTCCATCAATTGCTGTAAGCGAGGATTTTTGAAATGTGCATGCACGTATTTGCGCATACTTTTAAGCAGGTCGAGCTCCATTAGACCCTTGGCAATACGCCAATCGGCGAACTCCATTAAGGAGCGACCAGGTTTGTAAACCAAGTCATTGATGCCCACCTCATACTTATAGGCCGAGTCTTTCATGAATTGACGCAGCTTGGCGCCACTCCCCGGTTCTATTTTTTCGAAAAGCTCGATAACGGCTTCGGTACCAGCCGGAAGATCTACGTAATCATTAGCGCCGAAATAAACCCGATAACTTGGGTCTAGGCGGTCGAGGGTATAATAGTCCTCTACCCGCTTACCGAATTTTTGAAAATAGGCCTCAAAAACATCTGGCATCCAATACCAGCTAGGACCCATATCAAAGTGATATCCTTCGGTTTGAAAGGCCCGCGCTCTTCCGCCGGCCTGGGTATTTTTCTCAAGAATGGTAACCTGAAAGCCCAACTGGGCAAGCGAGCTTGCAGCCGAGAGTCCGGCGAATCCGGCACCCACTACAATTGCCTTTTGGGCCATAATATTTTTGTTTAACGGTAATCTTTTAGTTTGTCCATCATTTTACGACGGGCCAAGAAAATGCGGCTTTTCACCGTTCCTAAAGGTATGTCCAAAATTTCAGAAATCTCCTCATACTTATAACCATTATAGTACATCATAAAGGTTTCGAGGTAAGTCTTGTCAATGGAGTTAACCTGCTTTAAAATGTATTTGTGATCCACAATACTATCGGTAGAAGGCGCTTTTTCCGTTTCCCCTAAATTGATGAAGTACTTATTCTCTGTTTCATCAACAAAAGTGTTCTGATTTTTACGTTTACGATAAGCATTGATGAAAGTATTCTTCATAATGGTATATAACCATCCTTTGATATTGGTTCCCTCTTGAAACTTCTCGCGGTTTTTAAGGGCTTTGAATAGCGTCTCCTGCATAAGATCGTCACTGTCTTCGCTACTCTTAGTGAGTTTCATAGCCAGTTGCCGGAGGAAATCTTGGTGACCAATGATCATCGAACTGAATTCTGCTTTTGACATAAGTGCTGACTAATTTTTATTTGTTCAACTTTTACAGTTCAAACTTAAACAAAATACCTGTACAAACCAAAGGTTTTGTTTAACCTTACATTAAATACACTTAAACAAAAAGCTAAGACCTTGATTTACTCAATGTTAGAACATCGAGTTATAGGGATTGCCTATTAATTGATAAAAACTTTCTTTAAGTCCTCAATATTGGGCATGATTTCTACTTGCCGTGGAACGTCGGCCGATTGATAATTGTTGAATTGTAAACCGGTGAGGAAGAAGCGGTAATTATCGCTATCGAACATCTCTCCCATCCGCTCAAAATACTGATCAATTTCTTCAAAGTGCGGACTGGTGGTGAAAATGGAAACGAATTGATCTACTTGGGTTTTATCCGATACCTCCTTAAGGTACTCCATGGGCACGGATTGTCCGAGGTATATAACCCGATGACCTAATTTTTTTAAATAATAATACAGATACAATAGGCCCAGTTCGTGAAGTTCATCGGCCGGAAGGTAAAGCACATAGGAACGGCGTTTTGGAGACTTCTGTGGGATAATGGTTTGATCAATAATGGCAAAGAGCTTTTGTTTTACCAGATTGCTGATAAAATGCTCATTACTCACATTAATGGCCCCAGCCTGCCACAACAAGCCAATCTCTTGGATAAACTTTCCTAAAATTTTAGTGAGGGTTTCCTCCGTGCCAAACTGAATTAGACACTTATTAAAGATGCTATCAAATAAGTATTCGTCATACTCGAGCATGGCAATCTTGAAAGCATTGATTTGACTTTCGTAATTGCCTTGATAACGACCTGCGTCGATAACGGCTGCGCGTAATTCTTCCTTGCCAAGTTCAGCAACCTTGCTTATGCGCATGCCACTCTTCACCAGGACGGCAATATTTAAAATCTTCTTTAGATGCTCATCGATGTAATAGCGAATATTGGTATCGGTTCGCTTGGGCTCGATGAGACCATACCGCTGCTCCCAAGCACGCAAGGTATGCGCCTTGATGCCGGAGAGCTTTTCGAGATCTTTAATCGAGTATTTAGAGTCCATTAATTTACTGTATTACTTCACTAACCCAGATCCTAACTTTTTGTTTAAATAAAAGCGGTCTAAAGTTGCACAAAAATAGCATCTTAATTTAAACTAGGGATTAGCTACTTTTGCCGCCGTTATGAGTACCCTCAAAGAAGAAATTTCCAAAAGACGCACCTTCGGTATTATTTCCCATCCTGATGCCGGAAAAACAACCTTAACCGAGAAGCTACTTTTATTCGGTGGCGCTATTCAGGAGGCTGGTGCCGTAAAGAGTAATAAAATCAAGAAAACCGCAACTTCCGATTTCATGGAAATTGAGCGGCAAAGGGGTATTTCGGTTGCCACTTCAGTAATGGGCTTCGAATACGAAGGGCGAAAAATTAATATTCTCGATACTCCGGGTCACCAGGATTTTGCTGAAGATACCTACCGCACTTTAACGGCGGTTGATAGCGTAATTGTAGTTATTGATGTGGCCAAAGGTGTGGAGGCCCAAACCGAAAAACTAGTGGAGGTATGCCGCATGCGCAATACTCCAATCATTGTTTTCATCAATAAATTAGACCGAGAGGGAAAAGATGCCTTTGATCTCTTAGATGATATCGAGCAGAAATTAGGCTTGAACATTTGTCCTTTAAGCTGGCCGATAGGAATGGGACAGCGTTTTCAAGGCGTTTACAATATGTGGGAGGAGCAGTTAAAGCTCTACACGGAAGTGAACAAGCAAAAAATCGCGGATAGCTTACAAATTAAAGATTTGGAAGATCCAAGATTAGCGCAAATGGTAGGTGAAGAAGCGGCTGATACCTTGGTGGAGGAATTAGGTTTATTGCAGGGGGTTTACGATGATTTTGACCGAGAGGCCTATTTACAAGGAGCTTTATCCCCCGTTTTCTTTGGGAGTGCCTTAAACAACTTCGGGGTTCAGGAATTGCTCAACTGTTTTGTTGAAATTGCCCCTACCCCTCAGCCTAAGGATGCCAATGGAACCTTAGTGGATCCGATGGAATCCTTTTTTAGTGGCTTTGTGTTTAAGATTCATGCCAATATGGACCCCAAGCATCGCGACCGATTGGCCTTTATGAAAGTGGTTTCTGGCACTTTTGAACGCAATAAAAACTACAAGCACACCCGATTAGGGAAGAGTATTAAATTTAGTAATCCGACCGCCTTTATGGCGAGTAAGAAGTCGGTTGTAGACACCGCCTATCCCGGAGATATTGTTGGTTTGCATGATACTGGAAATTTCCGAATTGGCGACAGTCTTAGTGGGGGCCCTGAACTAGAGTTTAAAGGTATTCCTAGCTTTTCGCCCGAGCATTTCCGTTTTATAAACAATGCCGATCCCATGAAAGCTAAGCAGCTGAATAAAGGGATTGACCAATTAATGGATGAAGGGGTTGCTCAGCTTTTTACCTTGGAAAGTAATGGCCGAAAAATTATTGGCACCGTTGGGGCTTTACAGTACGAAGTCATTCAATACCGTTTAGAACACGAATATGGAGCTAAGTGCAGCTATGAAAACTACTCTGCTTACAAAGCTTGTTGGATTGAGAGTTCAGACGAAGGGCAGTTAGAAGAATTCTCCAAGTTAAAGTATCGCTACTTGGCGCGAGATAAATTCGACCGTTTGGTTTTCTTGGCCGATTCGTCCTTCAGTCTAAATATGGCGCGGGAAAAATTCGATATGATTCAATTTCACTTCAAGTCGGAATTCTGATCAATTCCCTGTAAGATGAGTCCCGGGACCAGAGGTTTCCGCAAAAGCTTGATGATATGACGATTCTCTCGCGCGCGCTGTAAGTCTCGATCATCCTCGGTCGAACTCACCATAAACAGTAAGGGTTTGACTTCTGACTTTTGTACCCAGATCTCATAGTGCTTTAAAAACTCAAAGCCGTCCATTTCGGGCATCATGAGGTCTAGTAAAATAAGATTAGGGACGGGAGCTTCTCCTCTTAAGGTGGAATTTAAGTACTCCAAAGCTGATTTACCATCATTTAACTCCTTTACTTCCCCAGCAATTTTATGGTGCTCGATTAAGCGTCGGTGAACGAAGCGATCAACGATATTATCGTCTACTAACAGGCAATATCCCAGTCGCGAATCACTCATTCGCTAAACTGTAGTTGTTGGGAATGTTAATGTCGAACTCCGCCCCTTTTCCAGGACTGGAACTCACATCGATACTTCCGCCCATCTTGGCCAAAGCTTCTTTTACGATATACAGACCTAAACCGGAACCGGCCATCTGATCTTTGCCGCGGAAGAACATCTTAAATATTTGTTCTACATGCTCATTTAAGATTCCAACACCATGGTCGCGAACCTTAATGTTTACCGTCTCAGAGTTGATGGTAAAGTTCAAATCTACCTTTGCCTTGTCTTGATCAGGCTTTTTAAACTTTATCGCATTGGCAATAAGGTGAGATAAGACAATTCGAATTCGGAAATAGTCCCCTAGAAAAACGGTATTCTGTTCTACATTCTGCTCGATGTGAAGGTTTTCACGACCTTCTCCCGAGTGGAGATGATTAAGGACATCATCGATTAGGTTTTCGATATTAACCTCGGTTAATTCTTCGGTGGCCTTAGAGTTTTTATAATAATCGATGATATTATTTACCAGTAGATCCAACTTGTGGACGCTATTATCCACTTTGGAAAACAGCTCTAAAGACTCATCATCCTTAACATCTATCTGCGCCACCTTTACCAATCCTAAAACGCTGGCGATTGGTGCTCTTAAATCATGAGAAACGCTGTAAACAAAGCGATTTAGCTCATTATTCGTTTTTTCGAGGTCCTCAATTTTAAGGCGTAATTGCTTACGAGTATGGTAAAGATCGTAGGCATTTTCGATGGCCACTTTGATTTCCGCTTCACTCCAAGGCTTGGTAATATAGCGGTATACATGGCCCTTATTTATCGCATCGATAATGTCGTTTACATCGGTAAATCCGGTGATCAATATCCTTACCGGATCAGGAAAAACTTGTCGAACCGCATTGAAAAACTCCACCCCCGTTGTAACCGGCATTCTTTGGTCGGAGAAAATAACTTGGGGTTTATGCGTCTTTAAAATGCTAAAGGCATCTTCCGTATTATTCGCGGTATAAACCTCATAATCCCGTCTAAAGGCAGCTTTAAACGAGCGGAGGTTGTTGTCTTCATCGTCGAGATAAAGAACGCGTATTTTCTTGGTAGCGCTCCTAGGTGTCATGCAAATTCGTTTGGCTGACGAACAGGTAAAAATAGGATAAATTCAGTGCCCTTTCCAAGTTCTGAATTCACTTCTATCCTACCTCCGTGTTTATCAATAATTTTAAATACTATACTCATACCGAGCCCTGTTCCTTCACCAACGTCTTTTGTAGTGAAAAATGGCTCATATAACTTTTTCTTTGTTTCCTCGGTCATACCAATGCCATTGTCAATCAGGTGCACCGCCACTGTTTCGGCGTCGACCACCCGGGTGCGCAAGGTTAACATTGGCTCCTCTCCTTCTTGGTAGTTTTTAGCATTACAGGCATAAACACCATTATTGAGGATGTTCATGAAAGCCTGATTCAACTTTCCAGGGAAACACTCGATATCCATCAGGTTTTCATCGTAATCTCGCTCAACGGCAATTAAATCCTTGGTTTTATTTCGCAACAAAATCATGGTGCTATCCAAGCCCTCATTTAAATTGGCATTCTTTACCACGTCCTCATCCAAACGGGAGAAATTTCGCAGGCCTAGCACAATTTCGGAGGTACGCACCGCCCCATCGGAAATACCGCTCACCAAGGATTCGATCTCTTCTTTTAGGAAATCGTAATCGTATTCCTGAAGGGTCGCCTTGGCTTCTTCGAGCTCCTCAGGTTTGCAATCTACCGGTAATTGTGCGAAAGTATCCACAATGGTATACACCTCGCTTAAATCCAATTTTAACGGTTTGATATTGGAGGTAATAAAATTAATGGGGTTGTTGATTTCATGGGCAATCCCAGCGGTTAACTGACCCAAGGAGGCCATTTTCTCCGCATCTACCAATTGTGTTTGCGTTTCCTTCAAGTTATCAAGAGTCACCTGTAATTCTTCATTGGCCTCTTGCAACTCCATAGTACGAGCTTCCACCCTTTTCTCCAATTCGATATTTTGCTCTTTGATAATGCGCTCGTTTTCGCGAGCCATTTCAAGGGCGCGGGCTTGTGAGTATTCCTTCTCTCGCCGTAATTGGTTAATTCGATCGGCAAGGGCTACAGATAAAAGCACTACTTCCACACTAGAACCGAAGAGCATCGAACGACGGAAGAGTGGGTTGTATGGAATAATATCAAAGTCCTTTAAGGCAAATATTACTACCGAAACTAAAAAGACCGACCAGGCCAATAAGAAAAAGTTTGCGGGCTTATAACCGGATTGGGCCAGTTTTACGGCTGCGATGATGGCTACTATAGAACCTCCTAAAGCCACCATATTCACCATTTTGTAGGAGAAGGCCTCAAAACCTGAGAATAGAAGAATAATGCCAATGATATCTAAAGCTACTACCCCTAAGAGCAATCGCCGGAATAAGGGGGCCTTAGTCTTTAATCGTAAGAAATTACTAATGAAAAAAACCGAAGCGATGCCCACCAATGCTCCCGAGAGGACGGCAAATATCTTATTAAAATAAGGTGCCGAGGCAAATAAGAAACGATCGGTATATCCAAACAGGGCCGCTTGGGCCAAACCCAAGGTTAATAAATACAGGATATAAAAGAGGTAACTCCGATCGCGGGTGAGGAAGTAAATCACCAAATTGTAAAGGAACATTACTAGGATAATCCCAACATAAATCCCGAAGAAGAAGTCGTTATTACTTAAGGTTGCCGAAAGGTCCTCTCTTTGAACCACTTGAAAAGGCAAAACCACCGGTTTGTTGCTATGAATCTGAAAGTAATACTCCTGGATTCCTTCACTAATCGGAAAAACAAAATCCGAAGCTTCATAGGCGCGCTCCGCAAAATCAAAGGCCTGTCCGGCCTCCGTGATTTTTACAATATTGCCTGATTCATTTTGGAAAAAGCGAATGGTGTCGATTAAGGCATAGCTCAAGAAAATCATTTGGTCCTGCTGCGCTAAGTCTTCCGAAACTCGCAATCGGACGTACACTGTATTACCATTATCAAAGTTCGCAACACCCCCGACTACGGGCTCGTAGTCGAGATTTGGTAATTCCTGAGCCTGATGTTCTTGTTCATCTGTGAAAACAGCAATATCCACTTGCGCCAAGGAGGGCAGCATGAATAAAGCACAGAGTAAGGAAAGCAGTAATCTTTGCAAGACCTAGAGATTTAAATCCAACTGATACTGAACATCCACCATTTTTCTACGCGACTGCTCTTCGAAACGCTGATTAGGATCTTGTCGTAAAGAAAACACGCGCTCCTTTTCAAGATCCGATCCTCCTTCGATAGTTCCAGTATCCGGCAAGAGCATAGCCGTTGCTAATAAATCCAACTTTGGATAGTAGAAGGTTCCATCATTACCTAATTCCTTTATCGTTCTATATCCAAAGCTTTCGGCTGTAGCCACGGTATAGGGTGCACAAAGCGCGAAAAGGGACTTCACGCCAATCTGACTCGTAATCGTAACGGCTGCTCGGGTTAAAAATAAGCTTCCAAAGCCTAGTCCCGCCACTTTTCGGGAATTCCATAGACCACAAATTTCTCCAGTTCCAGCCTCAGATTCATTAGCAATGAAATCGTGAATTTTAGGATCCATATATCCCGTTGCCGCAGCAATAGGGAGTTTTGTATTTCCATGGGAGGTATCTACGCGAGCTCCACCCAGCACCTCCTTTGTTTCGGGATCTTCCACCACTAAAACATAAGTGCCGGGATTGCTAACCCACGTTTCCTGATTTGAAGTAACCTTATTAACCCCAATGCTACTGAGAATATCTCCGTGTCCTTTTAGGAACTTACGACAACTCTCGGGGTCATCTACTGCTTTAAACGCTCTAAGTATTAGCACAACTCTAGTTTAAAATTTTTTGAAAACATCAGTTACTGGTTTCCGTAGCGATTTAATCTTTGGCTCTTCACTAAAAAACAGGCGACAGAGAAATAAATCGTTTCGGCTCTTATCCAAATTGAGTAGCTCTAAGTACTCTGCACGCATAGCTTCTAAATTAGCTCGAAGATAAGGACTTGTGGTCGAATCCTCAGCAGCGAGGCGTGCAAACATGAAAGTTGCAGGTGAAACCGGCTGGTAGGCGATACCCTGATTATTGAGGTAAAGCCAAATCCGCTCTACCCATTTCCCCCCTTCTAAGGTAGCCGCTGCACTGTGCTCCTCGCAATGAAGAAGCGCCAGGGCAGAACAATTTTTCAAGGAGTCGGTGCTCATTTTTACCAGCCCATTTCCCTTGTCCCAATTGCGCAAGTAATCAATCGCTTGATGATCTTGGATTAATTTGAAGCCCACCTTATCCGCCTCACTTAGCTCTAAGGTTCTTAGATCTACCCCATTGCGACTTGTTTCCGCCTGCTCCTTGGTCCAACGTGCCTCGTGGATAAAGTCTTGGTGTCCTACGGGGTCTAAAATTCTTTGGCGCTCTACCTTACCAATAATTTCCGCTAAACGCTCTAGCTTGCTTGGGTCCTCCAGCCAAGACATGGCAAAAGGTGAACCCGTAAGCGCCTTATCTACTTTTTCCTTAACCGCAGCTGGAATCGGTCGATATGCATTCGATTTAAGACGATTAGTCAGGCGAATTTCTAAGCGATCGCCAAAGGATTTCAAGTCACTCGGTTCCCCCTCCTTAGCCTTAAAACTATAAACGGCAACCAGGTCCGAGCCATACTCATTTAGTCGATAATGCTCTATTGCTTCATAACCGAGACTTAGGGCCCTTTGCTCTAAATTTTCCATGGCGGCCCCCAAACCGATGTAACTCCCCCGATGGCGGTAATCGAGAAAGGAAACCGAATAATGTTTATCATGAAACAGGGCTAAAAACCCATTTTGCCAAATCCACTTCCAGGGCTGCACATTACCGCCACTTGGCGCTAAGCAGGCTTTTTCTACTAAGTCATTCAAGTCTTGCTCGGTGGGTCGAACAGCATTTTGGGGCAGACTTAAATCAAGCTCCATTAACCTTGCCCTGCAAGTATCAAAGTCGAGAGGGGCGGGACGATCCAATGCTATTTTGTTGTCATACGAATTTTGCTCAGCGAGATACAATTGATCGGCATCCAGATAGAAACGACCCGACTGAATATCCTCTCCTAAAAGAATCTTACGTGAAACAATGGTACTAAGGGCACCACCTAAAGCTACTGAGGAAGCCAATTGAGGCCAGGTGGTTAATGACTCTTCAACCTCTAATAAACTTGCCTTTAAACGGGCACTTATATTTTGAGCACCCACCATATCCATCACCAAGGCTAATCGCTCCTTGGCTGTCCATTGGTCAATATCTTCGGCTCTCGACTCATCGACCATTCCGTGCATGAGACCGCGATTAGGTTCTAAGTCGAAACGCTCGATATCCATCATCCCTCGGTCGCTGGTATCCATAATAACCGGAATACCTTTTGCTCTGGCCTTAATTCTCGATTTGATTTTGATATCCAGCGAATCGCATTCTTCAATGAGTAAATCCAATTGCTCCGCTCCTTCCCCTATAAATTTATCGAGATTAGAATCGGTAATCCCTTCATCAAATATTTCAAGTTTTAAAAAGGGATCAATCTCCGCAATTTCGCGGGCCACGATCGTGGTCTTTGGTAAACTTAAATTAGATACTGAACTGCGAATCCGATTAAGATTGCTTAAATCCAGCTGATCAAAATCTGCAATTCGCAAAGTACCATATACTCTTTCCATGCTTAAGGTTAGCGCCACGCTTTGCCCTACGGAAAGACCGATTAAGCCAATTGTTTTCTGATTTAATTGCCTTTGTTCCTCGGGATGAATTTTATATTGATTTCGACTAGTGCGTAAACGAATAAAGTCGTTTTTAGGCAATAAATGCACTAAATCCTTACGCCAAGGGTAATAAACCCAAACCCCGTACTCCTCTGCATTATGATTAGCATGCCATTGAGAGAGGTATTCTGCTTGCTCTTTTTCGCCAAGCTTAATCTTCGGATTATCAATTTTATAGAGTTCTAATAATTGATTATCAATCCTATTATGAACATTAATTTGTGAATAATTATTAGCTAAAAATACTTTTAAATCCCCCCTTTCATCATCATTCGACATATCATAAAGAATGGGTTTAAATGAATTTTTATTTTCATCAAAATCATCTGAGCCTGAATTACTTAGTAGCTCAATTAACGATTTTTCCATTTGGTTGGGGTGCTGAATTCTATCAGCCAAATTACGGCATAGTATTGAAATTTACCTTACTTTTACTTTAGATTTTTGATTTAGAGATGGACAAAAATGTGAAAATCTTGTATGTCGACGACGAGGCACATAATTTACAGGCTTTTAAAGCTAATTTTCGTCGTGACTTTACACTATATACCGCAGAATCAGGCGCTGAGGGTCTAGAAATTTTTAGAAACGAGGAACTCAACATCATCCTTACCGACCAGCGAATGCCGAATATGACCGGTATAGAATTCTTGGTTGAAGTTCAGAAGATTAATCCGGAGCCCATGCGCATTTTGATTACGGGTTACTCGGATATAAACGCCGTGATTGATGCCATTAACCGGGGTCAGGTTTATCGCTATTTAAACAAGCCTTGGCATTATGAAGATTTAAAAGCGACCATCTTGTCGGCCTATGAGGTGTTCCACCTTCGCAGAGAAAACAAGGACCTGGTAGATAAATTGGAACGCTCAAATGAACAATTAGAGTTTTTACTTCGTCAAAAACTCTTATCCTAAATCGTTTAAAAATCCTAGCGAGTTCAGTAATTTCGGGACTATGAACGTTTCGAAGTCTAAAACCATTTTCCTCCTTTTCCTAAGTTCCCTTCTGTGGTTTTCTTGCGGTACTAAAAAGTCCATGGAGCCCAAAGAAGATTTGGATCAAAATACCGCCGAACTTGAACTGCAAATAACCGAGGAAGAAGAAAAAACCAAAGCCTCTGAAAAAGCCATTTCAGAAACTCCAGAGATGCCTTGCATCCCACTCAGCGTGGACTTACCCGAAGATTTAGAAGATTGGAATAGTGCCGAAGTTCAAACGGTACAAAAAGTAGATGGCTGCCTGCTTATTTCCTTCCAATACAGTGGCTGTAATGAAGGGGCTCCTAAGCTTTATAAAATGAAGACGGAAAGTGGTCAGCAATTTGACCTGCGCATAGCGGGAGCCGGCCCCTGTGAAATGCTCCTTGAATCTCAGGCTTTATTCGACTTAAAGACTTTAAATCTCGGTCCGGGAAAACAAGTGATTAGTATTCAAGGGCAAAAAATAGAAGTATCTCTAAGCCATTAGTATTGCCCTGTACTTAATAAGACTAAGGTGCAAGCGGCTTCCCATTTAATACCTGCTTCATCTAGAAGGCCGTAAAATTCTGGATTTTCTGTACCCGGGTTAAAAATAACTCGATTGGGCTTTAAGCCGATGACATAATCGTAATATTGGGATTGATTTTGCGGACCGATGTATAGAGTTACCGTGTCAATATCCTGATAATCTGGCTTTCCAGAATCAATGTTCCCAAAGGAATATGATGCTTCTCGGTAGCCCAATGCCTCGGTTTCAACATCATGTTGATGCAACATATGCAATGCTCGATTAGAATAACGTTCTGGTTTAGGACTTGCGCCAATAACTAATGTTTTCATAAGCCTATTCTTGGATAAATTTGCAGTATGGTAATACAAAGTTCCGAACTAAAGTTCAGCTATCAAGAGACGGATGACTTTCATTTTCCTGACTTACAACTGGCGGCCTCCGAGGCCGCTTTGCTGCTTGGCCCTTCTGGCAGCGGAAAATCAACGCTCTTACACCTGCTCTCGGGTTTACTTAAACCACAAGCCGGGGAAATTCAAATCCTTGGAGCGAATTTTGGACAAATGACGGAACGGGCAAAGGAGAAATTCCGAGCCCAAAACATCGGTCTTATCTTTCAGCAATCCTTCTTCCTACCCTATTTAAGTTTGAAAGAGAATTTGTTGCTAAGTGCACGTTATCAAGGTCATAAGGTAAAAGAAGAGCAGGTCTTAAGTCTTTTCGATCAATTACAAATCAGCCAACTTGCCAATAAAAAGCCCGGCGAATGCAGTTTAGGAGAACAACAACGGGCTTCCATTGCGAGGGCTCTGCTCCAAAAGCCAGCGCTAATTTTAGCGGATGAACCGAGCTCGGCCCTCGACGATAAAAACGCGAACAAAGTAGCCGAACTACTGCTTTCCTTAGTGGAAGCTTCCAATAGCGCATTATTGGTAGTTACTCATGATCAGCGCCTTAAATCATTAATCCCTAAAAGCTATTCGCTATGAGTCCTTGGAAAGCAGCCTGGAACAGCATTCGCTATCGTAGCCTTCACCATAGCTTGAGTGTAATTCTTTTAAGTTTTAGTGCGGGATTAGTGCTTCTGATTTTACACAGCAGCTCCAATTTTGAAGATAGTTTTAAGCAAAACATTAAGGGTATCGACATGGTAGTAGGGGCGAAAGGCAGCCCTCTGCAAATTATTCTGAGTGCCGTTTATCACATTGATCCCCCTACCGGAAACATTTCGCTTTCCGAATTTCGAAAATTAGCGAAACATCCCCTTGTTGATGCTGCCGTACCCCTATCCTATGGCGATAATTTCCAATCATGGCGCATTGTTGGGACCGATAGCAATTATGCCAATTGGTATAGTGCTGAGCTCGCTTCTGGACGATCTTTTGCTTCCAATATGGAAGTAGTCTTAGGGGCCACGGTTGCTGAGATTACCGGCCTCAAGATTGGCGATAGCTTTGAAAGCTCGCATGGACTGAATGAAAACGATGATCACCATCACCATCATCCTTTCAAAGTGGTGGGTATCCACGAAGCAACAGGCACAGTGATCGACGAACTAATTCTTTGTCCCACTGCCTCCTTATGGGAAGTTCATCATCAAGAAGGACCAAAAGAAATTACAGCCGGACTTATCCGCTTTAAAAGCCCAATGGCCAATTTACAATTGCCTAGGTTGGTCAATGAAAAAACCAACATGCAAGCGGCTTTGCCAGCGATTGAGGTTAACCGACTTTTCAGCTTGGCCGATACCTTTATTCAGTTTTTAAACATCCTAGCTTACGTGCTTATTGTTATTGGAGCCCTCTCCGTTTTTCTAGCTCTTTTTCAAGGCTTGAAGGATGATGAACCTCAGTTTGCCTTTCTCCGGGCCATAGGCAGCCCGCCCAGGCATATCCTCAGTTTCGTATTAATCAAGGGATTAATTGTAGCCCTTATAGCCTTTGTTTTGGCATTGCTATTCAACATTCTCGCATTTCAAGTAATTGGCAACTATGTGAGTCCCGCCTATCAGGTTAGCACTGCCACTGTGATTTGGAGCGGCTATACCGGACTGAGTCTACTTGGTTTAATCCTAATTGTTTTCCTCGCTTCTGCCTTACCAGCTTGGCATGCTTATCGCATCAACATCATTAAAACCCTCAGCCATGGCTAAATACCTCCTCGGCCTCATTCTATTCTTTGGTTTGCAATTTAGTTACGCGCAAAAATCCTTGGCTTGGCCGGTTTTGGGAATGACCAATTATGAGCAAGATCCCGTGAGCGGACTTTATCACCCCCAGTTCCCAAAAATTCTGGAAAGCCAATACGAGGGAAAGGAAGTCGTAATTGCTGGCTATTTGATCCCGATTGATGTGGAAGCCAATACTTATGCCCTAAGTATGAATCCTTTTAGCACCTGTTTCTTTTGTGGTAATGCCGGTCCTGAAACCGTAATTGAACTGCAATTTAAAGGAGACCCTGGTCGCTTCGCCACCGATAAATACTTACCCATTAAGGGGATTTTAAAATTAAATCGCGACGGCTCGGGCCTGTTCTTCACCCTTAGTAATGCCGAAATATCTGGATAATGAAGTTTAAGCTTTCCCTTTTATTGGCCTTTACGATAGCCGCATTAAGTTTAAAAGATCAAGCGGTGGTAATCGACTGGAAACTCCTAGCCAAAGTGGAGTTTGTAGATCAATATTTTGAAGATTTCGAAGCTTGGTATTTGGTTCCAAAATTTAGTGATGAGGTAAAAGCCCTAAACGGCAAAAAAGTAATCATTAAAGGCTACGTTATTCCCTTGGATGTCGATGGTGGACAGTATGCCCTTTCTGCTTATCCATTTAGCGCTTGCTTCTTTTGCGGTGGTGCCGGCCCCGAAAGTGTAATGAGCTTGCACTTCGCAGAAAAACCAGAACGCTTTGAAACTGATGATTATTTAAATTTTGTAGGTACCTTACAGCTTAATAGCGAGGATGTTGAAGATTTTAATTACATTCTCAAAGACTGTAAAGTGCTGAAATGAAGAAAAAACTCGCCCTTAGCCTATTGATCTTAGGTTTACTCACGGCCTTCTATTTTGCCGGACCCCGACCCGCTCCGCTCGAGCTTAATAATAAGTGGCCTTCGCTCGATTTAGCACTAAAAGAGATAAGCCCCTACCTCGCTAACCGCGAATCTCAATTTCAACTTCGTCATGATAATGAAGCGCAAATCATTTGGGCCGATAGTGTACGTAAAACGGAATGGACCATCCTGTACCTACATGGTTTCTCTGCTAGTCAAGGGGAAGGTGCACCGGTCCACCGCAGGATTGCCAAGGAAATTGGAGCAAACCTAATTCTGGCCCGATTTGCTGGACATGGTTACCTCCATAATCAGCTCGAAGATTTTAAGGCCACTGCCGCTTGGGAAGATGCAAAAGAATACCTCAGTCTGGCCCAGTTATGTGGCGAAAAAGTAATCCTTATGGGCACCAGTACCGGATGTAGTTACGCCCTTAATCTAGCGGCGCAATTCCCCGATAAGGTAGAGGCCATCTTAAATTTATCGGCCAACATTAGGGTAAATGATCCCGCGGCCTTTTTGCTCAACGATCCTTGGGGAAAGGAAATTGCGGAAATGGTTATTGGCCCTTACCGCCGAGTAGTATCCGACTCCATTGGGCACGCCCTTTATTGGGACACCCTCTATACCGTTAATGCCCTGGTGGAACTAGAGCACCTTTTAGAAAGCACCTTACATGAGGAAACCTTTGCAAAGGTGCAAGAACCTACCTTAAACCTTTGCTATTATAAGTCAGAAACCGAGCAAGATCCCGTGGTTCGGGTAGATAAAATAGAATGGATGCATCAAGCGCTTGCCACTCCAGAAGATCAAAAAAGATTGGTGAAACTCGATCGGGTTGGGAATCATGTTCTGGCATCGCCCATTAAATCAAGGGATGTAGCCCAAACAGAAAATGCGATCAGGGACTTTCTAAGGGAAATTTTAAAGATTGAAATTTAAAAGGAATAGGCTGTTAGTTCGCAGTCAAAGCACTACTTTTGGCCTTTGATGAATTTTGGCTTTCCTCAATTCTTTTGGGCATTAACTGCATTGAGCATTCCTTTGCTCATCCACCTCTTCAATTTACGAAGGCCAAAAACCGTTTTCTTTTCTAACACCCGTTTTTTAAAGCACTTAGAGCAGGAGCAACGTTCGGTTAAACGATTGCGACATTGGTTAGTCCTTTTACTACGAGGCTTGGCTTTGGCAGCTCTGGTTACCGCCTTTACCCTTCCCTATCAAGAAGAGGCTGCCTTAAGCAATAGTGAGGAAGAAGTTTACTTACACCTTTACCTCGATAATTCGCTCAGTATGCAACGTGATGGCCCACAGGGCCCATTACTCAATCAGGCTAAACTCTACAGCCGCGAGCTCTTAAACAACCTTGGCGAAGCGGTATCCGTGCAAATTCTTTGCAATAATGCCGAGTCTAGATTTCAAAGATATTACCGGCCGCAAGAGGCCCTCGAGCTGCTCGGACAAATTGATTACAGTTCTAATTCTCGCGACTTTCAAACGGTACTCAGTAAAATTCGAGATTTAGGCAGTCCTCAGGAGGGGCAGCATGAAATCGTGTTTATCAGTGATTTTCAAGCGAGCTTATTTCCCGAAACAGACATCGAGCTAAGGGAAAATGAAAACCTCAGTTTATTGCCTCTGGAGGCCGTGTTAGGGAATAGCAATATTGCTATCGATTCGGTATCCTTCGAGTCACCGGTTTTTGTTCCCGGACTGGCACAGCAAATGACGGTTTACCTACGAAATTATAAAGCCGAAGCTGTGGATGGCCTCAGCTTAGAATTTCGCTTAAACGATACCCTTCAGCAAGCCCGACTAATTAATCTGGCTGCTCAAGAAACGGAAGAATTTAACTTGCAATTTATCCCCAAGTATTCGGGAGCCTATCGCGCGGAAGTAAGCATAAATAAAGGGGAGCCTAAATTTGACAATCAACTTTATTTTAGCTTTCAAACCTTAAGTCGGCAAAAGGTTTACTTGCTGGGCGAGAATGGTAAATCCAACCTCCCCTTACAAATTTTCGAAAACGAGTACTTCGATTTCAAGAGTTCGGAAACCGTGGATGTAGATTATGACTTCTTGTCCGAGAGTCGACTCATCATTCTCGAGAGCGAAGATGCCATCAGCGAAAGCTTAAACCAAAAACTACAAGAACATTTGCAAGAGGGGAAAAACATTTGGATTTTCCCAAGGGCCAAGGCGGCCGTTTACCGAGATCAGCTGCAAAAGTTTGGCATCTCCATTGGCGACGATTGGCAAACAGATAGCTTGATGGCCCAAGAGCTTAATACCAAGGACCCCTATTTAGAGAGGAGTTTTGAAAGCAGCTCTAAACCTCCTCTTCTACCCTATACCAAGTCTTGGTTAAGCCTTAAAGCGGATTTAGGAGCCCATTTATTAGCGGCCGGTGCGAATCGTCCGCTGCTTAAGCGCATACCTAAAGGAGAGGGGCAAGTGTTTTTCAGCTTAAGTAGTTTAGACCCTGAGCAAAGTGATTTAGCCAAACACCCCTTAATGGTGCCGCTTTTAGCCAATGCCGCATTGTATTCTAAAGGGGCTTCGAATTACTATTTGCGATCGGGCAATGTGGGCGATGTTCAATCTATTGAAGCAGCCTATCAAGAAGAGGCCCTTAAAATGCAAAGCCCAAATGGTGCGCTTATCCCCTACCAAAGCTTTTCGAATAATCGGTATCAAATTGCTTTACCGGGCATCGACTTAAAAGCGGGGCATTATCCCATTACACGCGCCGAGGAAACCATTGCCTATTTAGCTTTAAACTGCGATAAAAAGGAGAGTAATCTGAAGCAAGCAGTGAATCTGAACGAGCAATTTAAACCTCAGGCCACCATCATGGAGCCCGAATCGGCAGCGCAATTACTATCCTTGTCCAAGCGAATTTTGCAAACAAAAACAGCACTATGGCCCTGGTTTATAAGCCTGGCTTTGGTTTTCTTAGTTCTGGAAATGATTCTCTTAAAGTTCCGTAAATCATGAATAAGGTGGTTTTATTAAAGTCGGTAAAAATCCTAGACCAGCAGTCTAAGCACCATCAAAAGAAGGTCGATATCCTTTTAGAGGATGGGCTTATTAAAGCTATCGGCAATGACCTAGAGGCGGATGCTGCCCAAGTGATTGCAGGTGATGATTTACATGCCAGTCCAGGTTGGGTAGAATTAAGAGCCAATTTTAACGACCCGGGTAATGAGGATCGCGAGACTTTAGAAAGTGGTGCCCAAGCTGCCCATCAAGGTGGGTTTACCGCGGTGGCCCTTTCGCCTCAAACCAATCCGGTAGTCGACCATAAATCGGGAATTGAATACCTCCGCAGTAAATCCCAATTTTTGCCGGTACAACTCTTGCCTTTTGGTGCCTTTAGTAAAGGATTAAAAGGGGAAGAGTTAAGTGAAATCTACGATATGCGCTCTGCAGGCGCTATTGCCTTTAGTAATGGCAGTAAGCCGGTGGCCAACAGTGCCCTGATGAAATTAGCGCTGCTCTACCAAAGGGAGCTACCAGAGGCTTTACAGGTTTTAAGCTTTGACCCTGCCATCGTTTCGGGAGGACAAATGCATGAAGGACCCAAAAGTACTTGGCTCGGACTGAAAGGAATTCCCGAATTAGGTGAGAGCCTAAGTATGGCCCGTGATATTGCCTTAGCAGAATACACCAATTCGGCCCTCCACTTTCAGGGGGTAAGCAGCCTTAGAGGCGTAGAGCTGATTAGAGATGCTCAAGCCAGAGGCCTGGATATTAGCGGAGACGTAAACCTGCTAAACCTGATTTACACTGATGAAGCCTTAGAGGCCTACGACAGTAATTTTAAGGTATACCCTCCCCTGCGGGAAGAGCAAGATCGAAAGGCTTTGATTCAAGCCTTAAAAGATGGGATCTTAAAAGGAATTGCCAGTGACCACCGTCCGCGAACCATAGAAGAAAAGCGCTGCGAGTTCGACCTTGCCCACTTCGGCGCCGCTACCATAGAAGCCAGTTTTGCCTTACTCAACACCCATTTAAGTGAGGAACTGGGCTTAGAACGCATCATCCACTTAATGAGTCATGCTTCGCGCGAAATCCTTAACTTCCAAAGTGGTATTGCCATTGAAGAAGGCGCCCCGGTTGATCTCACCATTTTTGACCCATCCTTAAAATGGCAATGGGATAATTATACCCCTAAAAGCAAAGCCGCCAATTACCCCTTTAAGGGCATGGAGTTTACCGGCAAGGTGATTGGCACCTTTTGCAAGGGACGCTGGCAAGGATTATAAGAATGATTATAGGCTACGAAGCAAAACGTATTTTCCACAATCGTAGTGGCTTAGGTAACTACGGCAGAAACTTGGTGCGCAGCATTGCCAATCACAGCCCCCAAACTACCTTAAAACTCTACAATCCTTGGCCGGGATCGGTGGCCTTCGAAATGCCCCCCAGGGTGCAGGAGGTTTATCCGTCTTTAAAATCTAAATGGTATGCCCAATTGTGGCGACAAAAGCTGCTCAGCAAACAAGCGAAACGGGAGGGCGTTCAGTTATTCCATGGCCTTTCGGCAGAGCTTCCTCAAGGTTTAGCAGCACAGGGTATTCGTTCGGTAGTAAGTATCCATGATCTAATTTTCCTGCGCTACCCGCATCTTTATAAAGCGATTGACCGTAAAATTTACAAGCGCAAAGCGCTGGCTGCTTGTAAGCGAGCCGATTTGGTAGTGGCCATTTCACAGCAAACCCGAGCAGACCTCATTCAACTCTTAGGCATTAGTCCCACTAAAATTAAGGTGATTGGACAAGGCTGTGCCCCCGAATTTTGGAAAGATCATAAAAAAGCGGGGCAAGCACTTTTAAAGCAGCATCAGGTTCCTGAGAAATTTGCCCTATTTGTGGGTACCCTAGAACCGCGTAAAAACCCCGTGAAATTGGCCCAAGCCTGTATTGTCGAAAAGATTCCCTTAGTAATTGTAGGTCGGGCTAAAAAGTATTGGCAGGATTTCGAAAAAAGCCTCGCTCCAGATGAGGCGGCTTTCCTACATCACCTTAGCGTAAAGAGCACCGCCGATCTGGCCGGTATCTATCAGTCGGCCCAACTTATGGCCTACCCCTCCGATTTTGAAGGCTTTGGTATTCCGCTGGTAGAGGCGATGGTGTCGGGAACTGCCTTAATTAGCAGTACCAATTCGGCCCTTAAAGAGGTAGCCGGCCCCGGTAGCATTCTGGTAGAAGAAAATGAGGTCGACCATCTGCGCCAAGCACTCCGACGCTTTTGGGATGATGATGCCCTACGTGAAGAAGCCATTGCCAAGAACCTTAATTTTGCCGAGCAATTCCGCGATTCTATTCTTGCTGCGCAATGGATGGATACTTACCGGGAATTATTGGGACATGATTAAAATCTCGGCCGTCATAATCACCTTTAACGAGGAGCGTAATATCGGGCGATGCCTTAACTCTTTGCAAGGCATTGCTGATGATATTGTGGTGGTGGATTCCTTTAGTACAGATAATACCGAAGCGATTGTTAAGGCCTCCGGTGCCCGTTTTGTGAGCCATGCTTTTGAAGGGCATATTCAACAAAAGAACTGGGCCATTAGTCAAGCGCAATTCCCCTATGTGCTTTCGCTAGATGCAGATGAAGCCCTCGATGAAAACCTGAAAAGAGCTATTTTAAAGGTCAAGGAATCCTGGTCGGCGGATGGCTATTACTTGCAACGATTAACCAATTACTGCGGTAGATGGATTAAACACGGCTTGTGGTATCCCGATTTAAAACTGCGCTTATGGGATAGCCGCAAGGGCCAATGGGGAGGACAAAATCCCCATGACACCTTCTTGATGGAAAAAGGAGCCACAACCAAAGCTTTAGAAGGTCATCTTTTGCATTACAGCATTTACACTTTTGAAGAACATCTGGCACAGATTCGAAAGTTTACCGACATTTCTTCAAAAGCCGCCTTCGTAAACGGAAAGCGCTCTTCTTACTTCAAACTGGTTTTTTCACCCCTATTAAAGTTTTTACGCGCCTACATCTTCCGACTGGGATTTTTAGACGGTAAAGAAGGGTGGATGATTGCCCGATGGAGTGCTTATGCTACTTACCTGAAATACTCCAAACTGATGCGATTGCAAAAAGCTAAATGAAGGCCATCGTCTTACATATCAACACGGCCAGATCTTGGCGTGGCGGGGAACAGCAAATTGCCTATCTCTGTTTAGAGCTGCGTAAACTAGGCTGGACGCAGCATATTGCTTGCATCGAAAAGGCTCCACTTCACCAATGGGCCCTAGAACATAAGTTCCCGGTTTTGCCCCTCAAAAAGGCGCACTCTTTCGACCTTCGCTTTAGTGCGGCCTTAAAAAAGTACAGTCTTAAAAATGACATTGGCCTTTGGCATGCTCATGATGCCCATGCCCACGGATTCGCGGTGTACGCCAAGCATTTCTTTAAAGTAAAAAATCCCCTTTTGGTTTCCAGGCGGGTCGACTTCCCAGTGGCTAAGTCCAGGATTAGCGCCTTTAAGTACAATCATTCGGCCGTATTCCGCTACCTCTGCGTGAGCGAGGCAATTGCCAATATTTTGAAGGCTTCCCTAAAGCCCGAGGTTTCTGTACATACGGTACATAGTGCCATAAATCCCCTGCGCTTTGAAAAGGTTAAAAGCGGTAAGTTAAGGTCTGAATTCCCTGAGGTGGCCAGCAAAAAGTGGATTGGTAATGTAGCCGCCCTTACCGGTCATAAAGATCTTTTCACCTTTCTCGATACTGCGGCTATTCTTTTAAACCTTCGCCCGGATTTGCATTTCTTTTTGGTAGGGGATGGCGAATTAAGAGAAGAGCTCGAAGCTTATGCCCAAAAGCTAAAGATTGATGCTGCGGTTTCCTTCCTCGGCTTTAGAGCGGATGTACCCGAAATACAGGCCGATTTAGACCTCTTTCTTTTTAGCTCCGAAATGGAAGGTCTAGGCACATCGGTTTTAGATGCCTTTGCCTCCGGAACGCCAGTGGTGGCTACACAGGCTGGGGGTATCCCGGAAATGGTGATCCACGAAAAAACCGGCTTATGCTATCCTATTAAGGACGCGCAGTCCTTGGCAAAGGGAGTTTTACGAGTATTAGATGACCCCAGTTTAAGTGCGAAATTAATCGAGGCCGCCCACCAGCATCTCCAAGAGTTTCTTCCGGTTACCATGGCACAAAAAACTGCTGAACATTATCAAGCGGCCTTAGTTTCCTAAGCGTAAATAAAGCCTTATTTTTGCCGGCCCATGACGCTTGTATTCTTCTCCATTACCGCTTTGGTTATCACTACCCTGCTTTTCTTGTTTTACCGCAAGATGGCCCTGCAAATGCAATATCTTGAAATCCAAGCCGGTAAAAAACCTAGTCCCCTTAAAAGCTTTTTGTCCTTCGATTGGAGCGACACCAAAGCAAGGGCACTACGAGCCGAGGCCTTTTTACTTTTCCCCATGCTATTCGCCTTACAAATTGAGGAGGATGAGCCCGAAGCTCTAAAGGCCATCAAGTATAAAATTAAGCGCAGCCACATCGGTATTTATTTCTGCTTAATCATATTCATCACCCTCGGAATTTTATCCGAACGTATTTTACCGGCATAAGGCTTTCATGAAGGAGTTTTTAGCGCATACTATTTTCCGCCTTATTGGCGAAGCGGCCGACGAATTAGGGGTAGAAGCCTATGTTATAGGTGGCTTTGTACGCGATAAAATACTACAACGCAAAGAACCCAAAGATATCGATGTAGTGGCGGTAGGTAGTGGTATAGCGCTAGCAAAACAGGTAGCGCAAAAACTCGGAGGCCGCAAGGTGAACGTTTTTAAAAACTTTGGTACCGCGCAACTAAAGCTAAAGGAACTCGACTTGGAACTAGAGTTTGTTGGTGCGCGTCGCGAATCTTACCAGCGGGATAGCCGCAAGCCCATTGTGGAAGATGGTAGTCGGGAGGATGATCAAAAAAGACGAGACTTTACCATTAATGCCCTCGCACAAAGTTTGAATGCCCCCAACTTTGGGGAGCTCTTGGACCCCTTTAATGGTTTACAAGATTTGGAAAAAGGTATAATCCGCACCCCACTGGATCCGATAGTTACCTTTAGCGATGATCCTTTGCGAATGATGCGCGCCATTCGCTTTGCAACCCAACTGGATTTTCACATTGAGGAATCTTGCCTCCAGGCCATTAGCAGTCAGCACGAGCGCCTTAAAATAATTAGCATGGAGCGGATTGTAGAAGAGCTCCATAAGATTATGGCCGCACCAAAACCTTCAAAGGGGCTAATTTTGTTGTATCGCACGGGCTTAATGCAACATTTTTTACCAGAGGTAGTCGCCCTAGGCGGAGTAGAGGAAATTGAAGGGCAAACCCATAAAGATAATTTTTACCATACCGCTATCGTCGTCGATAATGTTGCGGAGCGCAGTGAAAACCTCTGGCTTCGCTATGCCGCCCTCTTTCATGATCTAGGCAAGCCCCCTACCAAGAAATTTGTAAAGGGTACCGGCTGGACCTTCCACAGTCATGAATTTGTGGGTTCCAAAATGGTTAAGAAGATTTTTCGCCGTTTAAAATTACCCCTTGGTGAGCCCATGCGGTTTGTACAAAAAATGGTGCTCTTAAGTTCTAGGCCTCAGGCTGTAGCCGAAGACCATGCCACCGACTCTGCGGCTAGGCGATTGCTTTTCGACGCAGGAGAAGATATCGATGAACTGATGATCTTATGCGAATCGGATCTCACCACCCGCAATGAAAAAAAGAAGCGTAAGTTTTTAAAGAAATATCAGGAAGTTCGCGAAATCTTAGTGGCGGTAGAAGAGAAAGACCGCTTACGACAGTTTCAACCTCCCGTAGACGGCAGCGAAATTATGGAACTGTTTAAGCTCCCTCCCGGTCGTGAAATTGGGATCCTAAAATCTTCGGTTAAGGATGCTATATTAGAGGGGGAGATTGAAAATGACCGCCAACAAGCCTTGGATTTTCTACATCGCAAAGCCCAGGAGATGGGTTTAGAAAACGCTGAATAAAATGAGTATCAAGATCAGAGTAGTCCTCGATTGGGAGGAGGAAGATGTATTACGAGATTTGTTAATCCCTAAGGAAATGCCCTTAGATGAGCTGCATCTAGCCATCTTACAAAGCTTTCAACTAAGTCCTGGGGAAATGGCTAGTTTTTATCAAAGCAATGAAGAATGGGATCAAGGTCAGGAAATTCCCTTAATGCCCTTCGATGAGCGACAGGCAAGCATGAAAGACCATCGCGCCGAACACCTCCTTGGAGAAAAAGGCGATCGCTTACTCTATGTGTATGATTTCTTGGAGATGTGGACCTTCTTTATCGAATGCCTTTCGGCAGATGAGCCGGCTACGGAGCAAGCCAAAGTGCTTTTGATACAAGGTAAAAGACCCGCCGAGGCACCGGCCCGCCCGGACGGAGGAGCCCAAGATTTATTTGGGGATATCGATATGGATCTTGATGAATTCGACGATTTTCAGGAATAAGTGATTTCAATCGAATGAATCCGGTGCACCGGAATTAAACGACCGGCTTTTAGGAGCACCTTATTATCGGTAATCGCCCAAATGGTGGTGTAAACTTCTTTTAAGCCTTCGCTATCCTCAAAACGGATGAGCACCTTGTGCTTTTGTAAATTCCCTAAGCTGGTAGCTCGATGCAACATTAAGCGACGTTCCTTGAGGTCATCACTACCACTTAACACATCCTGCGCTGGGAACTTGAGCTTATCAATATTTTCTTTTTCGATGCGTTGTGCAGATGTCGTACCTTGTCCCATAGCCCCTCTTTAAATGATGTTTTTAAATTTACGAAAATTTCCATTCACTTTCTAGCACATTCACTTTGGAAAACATCCTCGAGCTAAACAAGCTTACTAAAAAATTTGGCCGCATTACCGCCGTCGATGAACTGAGTTTTTCGGTTCAAAAAGGCAGTGTATTTGGCATTCTCGGTCCCAATGGCAGTGGCAAAACCACGACCCTAGGCATGCTACTCGGTGTTACCCGTCCCTTGTCGGGAAGCTTTTCTTGGTTTGGAGGAGAGTCCCCTCAATCGGCTAAGCAGCGGATTGGTAGCTTATTGGAGACGCCCAACTTTTATCCTTACATGACGGCCCGCCAAAATTTAAAATTGGTAGCCAAGATTAAAGGTATTAAAAAACCAAATATCGAGGAGGTACTAGAGCAGGTGAAACTCCTCGAGCGTGCCGATGATAAGTTTAAAACCTACTCCCTGGGTATGAAGCAGCGTTTAGCCATTGCTTCTGCCCTGCTGGGCACTCCCGAGGTATTGGTTTTGGATGAGCCCACCAATGGTTTAGACCCGAAGGGAATTGCGGATATCCGCAACTTGATCTTAGAAATTGCCGGCCGTGGTATTACCGTAATTATGGCTAGCCACATTTTGGCCGAGGTAGAAAAGGTATGTACCCACGTTGCCGTACTTAGAACTGGAAAACTTCTCTTTAGCGGTTTAGCCGGGGAATTGCAAGCCCCACAAGAAAAGCTAGCGGTGGCCTCCGAAAATATGGAAGCCTTAGAAGCAGCCCTAAAGGAGCATCCACAAATTAAAGAGCTGCAAAAGGTAAAAACGCATTTACTGATCGTTCCCGAGGAATCGCTGAGTCCGCAAGCCCTTAACCAATGGCTCGCCGAACGCCATATTTACCTTTCTCATCTTAGTAGGAACGAAAGTGATTTCGAAGCCGGATTCTTTAAACTGATTAACAAATGATGCGATTAATAGCCATAGAGTGGTTTAAACTCCGGACCCACCGTTTCTTTTGGATTGGCATGGGGCTCTTCCTCAGCTTACTTTCCATCTTATTATTCAATTTTGGTAAAATTGGTCTACCCGGAAATGGGCCAAGCGCCGAAGAAGCAGAGTCGGCCGGAATGGCGATGATGCTCATTCCCCGAACCTTCGAAGAAGCAGGCTTCTACTATCTGCCCCAGCTATGGCAAAATGCCAGTTTTTGGGCGGGATTTTTCAAGTTTATACCGGCCTTCCTCCTATTGTTTTTTGTGGGCTCCGAGTTCGAGTATCGCACTTACCGACAAAATATTATCGACGGACTTTCTATCGGTCAGTTCTTTATTTCCAAGGTGTTTACCTTATTGTTTTTTAGCGTTTTAAGCACCTTGGTGGTAGGTCTCACTATTTTAGTTTTGGCGGTAATGCACAACGATTTAAGCGAACTCAACCTTTGGACCGAGAGCAGCTTTTTATTGGGCTTCTTTATGGAGACCTTCTTCATTTTGTCCCTCGCCGTTTTCTTAGGTATTTTAGTGAAACGGAATGTGGTCGCCATCATCATATTGATGCTGTACTATTTCGTTTTAGAGCCGTTTTTAGGGTACTGGTTTAGTAAGCCCGGAGAAGCTTTATTCGATTACCTACCTACCCGACCTTCACGTATTTTGGTACCCGAACCCTTCTCGCGAATTTTAGACTTTTTCGGCGAAAAGGAACCTCCTGTAATGGATTGGAAGTTTTGGTGGGTGAGCCTCTTTTATAGCAGCTTACTTTTAGCCTCCTCTTTCTTAATTTTAAAAAGACGCGATCTTTAATGCTGGCACCCGGCGATAAAAAATGGAAACAACATTGGTATCAGGTCATCTTCGAATCTGATACCCCTTCTGGTAAGCGCTTCGACGTGGTTTTACTTTTTGCCATTATTGGAAGCTTGCTCGTAATCATGCTCGAAACCGTCCCTAAGTTCAACGAAAAGTACGCGAGCATTTTCGTTATTTTAGAATGGTTTTTTACCATCCTCTTTTCCATCGAATATATCATCCGGCTCCGCATTGTAAAGCGGCCCCTTAGCTACATTACAAGCTTTTACGGAATTATTGATTTGATTTCGGTCTTACCCAGTTACCTGGCCATCGTTTTGGGAGGTGCCCAATATTTTATTGTTATCCGCAGCTTGCGCCTTTTAAGGGTCTTTAGGGTTTTAAAAATGGTGCGCTTTATAGGTGAAGCCAATGTGCTTAGTTCCGCCTTGCGCGCTTCTCGCCATAAGATTGCCGTTTTCCTTATTGCCGTTATCTGCATCAACTTTATTATGGGAACGGTAATGTACATGGTCGAAGGTCCCGAGCATGGCTTTAAGAGCATTCCCATTTCCATCTATTGGTGTATCGTTACCCTAACCACCGTTGGTTATGGCGATATCAGCCCGGCCACCCCCTTGGGTCAATTTATTGCTTCGGCCATTATGATTATGGGCTATGGCGTAATTGCTGTTCCTACCGGAATTGTGACTTCCGAAATAAACCGCAGTCAGGCCCAAGGAAATCAAGCTTCGAAATCCTGCGCAGTCTGCGGGAAGAGCGGCATGGCTGCCGAGGCCGAATATTGTCAATATTGTGGAGAAGCCCTCTAATAAATCCATCATTTGTATTTCTGGACCTACGGCGGTTGGAAAAACCTCTGTGGCTATTGGCATCGCTAAGGAGCTTGGAGCGGAAATTATTTCTTTCGATTCGCGACAGTTTTATCAGGAAATTCCCATTGGGACTGCCGCTCCAACCGAAGCCGAACGCTCGGAAGTGCCGCATCATTTTATCCTCGATCGCAGTATTCATCAACCTTTAAACGCGGCAGATTTTGCGAAAGAAGCGCTAAACCAGATTGAGAACCTGCATCAAAAGCACGACCAAGTGGTCTTGGTGGGCGGTAGCGGTCTATACATTAAAGCCCTATTAGAAGGTTTTGATGAAATGCCAGACATCAGCCCTGAGCTGCGCGAATCCATTCAGCAAGAATATGCCGATAAAGGATTAGAATTCCTGCAATCGGAAATTCAAGCTCAGGACCCAAACTATGCCGCCGAAGTTGACCTGCAAAACCCGCAAAGACTGATGCGCGCTCTAGAAGTAATTCGTGAAAGCGGGCAACCTTACAGTTCATTTAGGAAGTCAAGCAAAAGGGAATTAAACTTTAAGGTGCAGCATTTTGGTTTGAGCATGGACCGATCAAAACTCTACGACCGCATTAATCGCAGAGTAGGCATCATGGTCGATTTAGGTCTAATTGAAGAAGCCCAGGCCCTGATTGACTATCAAGACATTAATGCCCTGCAAACGGTTGGTTATAAGGAACTCTTCCCCTACTTTGAGGGTAAATACGATCTTAAAACAGCCTTGGAAGAAATTCGTAAAAACAGTCGCCGCTACGCGAAGCGGCAAATAACTTGGTTTAAGCGAGACGCTTCCATCAATTGGGTGGAGAGCGATAATTGGCAAGCAATTTTAAAAGACCTATAAATGAAGCCAGGCTTGCTACTCTTACCCCTTGCCGGGATTTACGATGCCATTACGCGCCTACGTAATTTTGCTTTTGATAGCGGCTGGCTTAGCAGCTATCAAGCTAAGGTCCCTTGTATTGCCGTAGGAAATTTAAGTATGGGCGGCACCGGTAAAACCCCCATGATTGAGTTTTTAATCTCCAGCCAACTGCCAAAAAAAATCGGGGTCGTATCGAGGGGTTATGGTCGTAAAACCAAGGGCCTCTTAGCTGTTAATCCCAAGGGCAGCGCACAGGACTATGGGGACGAATGCTTACAAATCGCCCAAAAATTCCCAGTTCAAGTATGGGTTTCGGAAAAAAGGGCTTTGGGTGTAAAAGCTGCTGAAGCGGCCGGCTGCGAACTTATTTTACTCGACGACGCCTTTCAGCATCGCTATGTTAAGGCTCATTACTATCTATTACTCAGCACCTTTCAAAAACCCTTTTTTAAGGATTGGATTATTCCGGCTGGGAGCTTAAGGGAAGCTCGCAAGGGCGCCGCACGCAGTCAGGCCCTAATAATAACCAAATCCCCCCCTCGCCTTTCGGCAGATGAAATCATGGCTTACCAACTTGCAGCAAGAAAATACAGCCCCGCTCCGCTGTATTTTAGCTCTTTAAGCTATGGAGCCATCACCAATCAATTTGGTGAAGAACTGCCACCCAAGACCAAAGTGGCCCTTATCAGCGGTATTGCTCATACTCAGGCCCTAGTAAAAGCGCTGCAGGAACGCTGCGAATTGATGGAACACTGGAACTATGGGGATCATCACGACTATAAACTAAGTGAGCTTAAAAACCATCTGGCGAAAGCCAAGCAAGAAAATTGGGCCCTAGTTTGCACCGATAAGGATCGCGTAAAGTTAAGTCCTTTAATGACCCAGCTCGACCCTAAATTCCCCTTGTATACCTTACCGGTAAAACACCAATTTTCGAGCGAAGACGAAAAGCGACTACTCCGTGACATAGAGTCCCTATTTTAGAGGGGCTAAGGTTCTGTAGAGCCAATTTCATTTCGCATCTTTGCAACCATGGCAAAAAATGAAGTTTCGGCCGAATTACGGGCCCAATACGAACCGGTTATTGGTATCGAGATTCACGTTCAGTTAAACACCCTGAGCAAGGCTTATTCTGCAGACCCTACCGAATACGGTGCCGCGCCTAACACGCAAACAAGTCCGGTAAGTCTTGGTCACCCAGGAACTTTACCCATGTTTAACGAAGGGGCTTTAAAAGCTGCCGTTAAACTTGGATTGGCTGTTGGTGCTGATATCCGCGAGGTAAATGAGTTTGCGCGTAAAAATTATTTCTACGCAGATTTACCTAAAGGCTACCAAATTACTCAGGATAAAACGCCCATTTGTAATGGTGGCTTTGTGGAAATCAAGGATGCTGAGGGAAATCCCAAGCGCATCAATCTTACCCGAATCCACATGGAAGAGGATTCAGGTAAAAGTTCCCACGACATCGATCCCTTTAATACCCTAATCGACTTAAACCGTGCCGGGGTTCCCCTTTTGGAAATTGTTACCGAACCCGAATTACGTTCGGGAGAAGAGGCCTACCAATACCTCACCGAAATGCGTCGCCTTGTTCGTTACCTCGAAATTAGCGATGGTAACATGGAAGAAGGTAGCTTGCGTTGTGATGTGAATGTTTCGGTACGAAAAGTAGGCACCGAGAAATTTGGTACCCGGGTAGAGGTAAAAAACCTAAACTCCTTCCGCAATGTGCAAAAGGCCATCGATTATGAGGTAAACCGTCATATCGCTTTAATTGAAGAAGGCGGTGCAGTTGTACAGCAGACTTTCACCTTTGACGCCGCACGCAGTAAAACCCAGTTGTTGCGGGATAAGGAGGACGCTCATGATTACCGTTATTTTAATGAGCCTGATTTACAACCGGTAATTGTTAAGGAGGATTACATCGAGTCGATGCGTTCGCAGATGCCTCCATTGCCTAAAGAACTTTTTGCCAAGTATCGTGAGCAAGGTTTAAGCGAATACGATGCTTCGCTGCTTACCGATAGCAAGGAAATTGCCCTTTATTACGAGGCGATTATCGAACATACGAAAAACTATAAAGCGGCGGCAAACTGGATGATGGGCAGCATCAAATCCTGGCTTAACGAACGGGCCGCCCATATTAGCGACTTCCCTTTAGCGGCTAGCTCTATTGCCGATCTTATTCAATTAGTGGATGATGGCAAAGTGAGTAATACCGTGGCCAATGGCGAGCTCTTTAAAGCTCTGCTGGAGGCCCCCGAAAAGAAAGCCTCGGAACTAGCAGAATCCATGAACTTAATCCAGGAATCCAATACCGAGGATTTACAAGCCTGGGTAGATCAGGCCATTGCCAAGTATCCAGATAAAGTAGCCGAATACAAGTCGGGTAAAAAAGGACTTACCGGACTATTCATGGGCGAAGTAATGAAGCTTTCCCGTGGCAAAGCAGACCCCAAATTAGCCAGTAAACTGGTGATTCAAACCCTAGAAAAATAGAAGATGAAGAAGTATTTAACTTTAGGCCTAGCGCTAGCTTTATTTAGCGCCTGTGACTCTACCGAACCCGGAAAAACTGACCTGCGCATTAGTGCCCCTGGAAGTACCGAGATTGTATTAGAGCGTTTACCGGCCGACAAGGAAGCTTTTGTGATTGACACCCTTAAAGCTGAAGATGGTAACTTCGAGCTTACCTATCCTGTGGATAGCGGTGATTTTTTCATGATCACGACCAATGAAGGTATGCGTATTCCTTTTTACAGTAAAGGAACCGAGCAAATCCTAATTGAAATTGAGCCTTTCGTAAAAGAGATTGATCGCGCTTATACCCTGAAGGGCAATAAGGAGAGCATGCGTTTACGCGAAATTAATATGCACTTCTTAGATGCTAATTTGGAGGTAGACAGCCTTTCGATGATACGTCAGACCTATCAAGACAGTGCTAATTTCCAGGAAATCATGCGTCGTACGCAAAGCGATTTTGAGGATATCGTAGATAAGGGTACCGCTAAGTACCTCGCCATGATTGAAGAAGATCCAGCCAATTTGGCGAATCTGTTCATCTTCCAATTAAGCTTGTACAACAACCCCTTTGTACGTGCCGAGGAGCACATGAACTACTTTGAAGAAGTAGATTCTGCCTTTCAGGTAGCCTACCCCGATAACAAGCACGCACAAACCTTCCATGAGCAGATGGTGCGTATGCAAGAGCAAATTGAAGCTGCTGCAAAAGCACAAGCCCTACAAGATGCTATTGCTCCCGGCATGCCGGCCCCAGAAATTAGCTTACCTAAACCAAACGGTGAGTTAATGAGCTTATCTGATTTGCGCGGTAAAATTGTATTGGTTGACTTTTGGGCTGCTTGGTGCCGTCCTTGTAGAGCAACCAACCCCATGCTCGTAGAGGTTTACAATAAGTATAAAGATCGGGGCTTCACCATTTTCAGTGTTTCCTTCGATGGCCTACCAAATCAACAAACCCCGCGTGAAGATTGGTTAGGTGCGATAGAGCAAGATGGATTGGTATGGGACAACCACGTAAGCGATTTACAAGGCTGGAACAGCATTGCAGGACGTACTTATGGAATTCAAAGTATTCCCTTTACCGTGTTAGTTGATAAGGATGGTAATGTGATTCAAAAGCAAATAAATCCTACGGAGCTCGGTCCTTTATTGGAAACGTTGCTCTAGGTATAGCATAAGGTCACGAAGCCTATGGGAGTACCCCATTTCATTGTCGTACCAACCTACGACTTTAAGCATGGGACCCAGCACAGTGGTAAGTTCTTCATCATACCAACATGAATAAGAACTACCAATTACATCTCTCGAAACTATAGGATCGGAGGTATACCCTAAGTATCCTTTTAAATAAGATTCCGATGCTTCTCTAAAAGCATCATGAACCGTCTCAATAGAGGCGGTTTTTTTTAGGGTAAAGGTGATGTCCGTTAAGCTACCATCGGGCACCGGTACCCGAATACCCGCCCCTCCGATAAATCCTCTAAACTGCGGAAAAATGCGGGTGATGGCCTTAGCCGCTCCAGTAGTGGTAGGTACAATCGACTCCGCCGCCGCGCGTCCCCTACGAAAATCCTTATGTGGACCATCCTGCAATTGTTGATCTGTGGTATAACTATGAATAGTAGTTATAAAGGCATGTTGAATCCCGTAATGACGGTTAATAACCTCAATTAGGGGTGCGGCGCTATTGGTGGTGCAAGAGGCATTTGAGATGACTAGGTCATCCTCACGAATCGAATCTTCGTTAATCCCCATCACAACCATCCGGGAATCATCTAAGGGAGGAGCAGTAAGTAAAACGCGTGGGGCTAATTTCAGGTGATCCTGTACCTGATTTAGACTGCGATACTTGCCGGTTGCCTCCACAATTAAATCGAGATCCAACCCCTGCCAATCTAAGTCCTTTGGTGCCGCCTGATGATAGAGCTTAATCTTGCGTTTCCCTATTTCTAAGGTTTCACCTTCTAGGCGAATGGTATCGGGGAAGAGCCGGTGGGTGGTATCATACTTTAAAAGGTGGGCAAGGTTCTTAGCCTCTGCCAAATCATTTATGGCAACCACCTCAATGGAGGGCTCCTGCACCAAAACCCGCATTAAACTACGACCAATTCTTCCAAAACCGTTAATGGCGATACGCATGCTCAGCTATTTGCTGCGAATTTAAGGAGAACATTGAGCTTTGGGAATAAAATCTAGGGCATAAAAAAAGCCGCCCAAAAAGGCGGCTCTTTCTAAAATTTATAAGGTCTTAGTGACGAACGATAAGCTTACCGGTCTTAACCTCCTTACCTTGGATTACGCTAATCACGTAGTTTCCATTTTTAAGGGTGCTTACATCGATGCTCAAGCTTTCCGTTCCAGCGGGTAGATCGTTGTAAGAAATGGCTTTCACCAATTTACCACTCATATCGCGTACATTGATTTTCACATCGCTGCGGTTTTCTAAAGCCAGCTCTACACTCACTTTGTTGTTCGCAGGGTTAGGATATAAACCTAAAGCTTCTTGAGGAAGCTCCGCTTCAAAATCAGTTTCTTCGATACTTACGTAATCAGCAGTAGAACCGGTTTTGTAAACTCCGCGACCATGAGTACCGGCGTAAATAGCGCCTTCAAAGTCGGTATTGCTCGCTAGGTCGTAACGTACTGTGCGGGTTTGATGCAAATCGAATACAGGAACATTGGCCATACCATTAATTTCCTGCGTCCACTGTACCGTGCCAGCAGTGATATCATCAGTAGTAAAGGTTCCGAATTCGGTAGCTAATACTACTTGAGCTTGATTAGGATCATTGTAGTTGAATACTGCATCATAAACAGGCATATCAGGTAGGTTACCGTCTTTAGCCGTAAAGTTCGCAGTAGACAAGGTACTCGAAGTTGCATTCTCCGTGTAGAATACGTGATTGAAACCACCGTAATTACCTAAAGTGATAATTACACGATCTGGATCTTCGGTATCGGGAACAATATTGGTTACCGCACGACCAGGTTGAGCGAATACTACGCGCTCAATTATAACCGCATTACTAGGTGCTGGTGGGTTAACTAAGAAGTTGATGTCCACATCAGCACTTTCTTCGGTACGCGCATTAGTAAGGTTAGAATAGCGGTACACCCGACCATTACGAGTCCCTACATAAAGAGCATCACCATCTTCACTAAAGGCCATACAAGAAGGAACTTCCCCATCGGTCATATTACCAATATGCCACCACTCAGGAGTTTGGGTACGATCGCTAAGCACATTGCGCGCCATCCATACACCACCACCTAAGTTACCAGGCTGACTTGGATTATCATAAGCCGTTAGACCTACAGCAAACATGGATTGTACGTGATCTTGCACTAAGAAAGTATCACTTGGGTTTAATCCATTAGGAATAACCTCAGTAATTGGAATGTCACCTGTTTCGCTTTCTACCACAATGATAGCACCTGGATCATAAGAAGTAGCCACAGTGGCCCGGATTTCTAAAGCCGTTCCGCTTAGGAAGTCAACCGTAAACTGACCGGTTACAGGATCAAAGGTACCCGTACCATCTCCGCTAAGGTTTCCACTCGCATCAGATACTGCTACTTGAGCTCCAGAGAATACTTTGAAAGACTCGGCTACAAACTTGGTCGAACTTTGGGGCTTAGTAAACTGCCCTGAATAACGCGTGTTTCCGTTTCCGAACCCAATACTCAATTTGATAGTATCGGCTACAAATGCAATCGAGTCAATACTGTTACGGTCTTCCAATTTCTCCCAAAGAGTAAAAGGAGTTACGAAGTTGGCAAAGGCAAAGCTGAAGTTATTATAACGACCGGCCATGCGGTTGCCGTAGAAGTAAGAGAACTCTCCACCAGCATCAATCGAACGACCAATACGGCCGTACTGGGTTGTTTTAAACCATACCTCAGGATCAAGGTGCGAAAATTCCGTATTAGCACCATCACCATCAAAGGTTTGGCCATTAGGCTGTGTAATTCCAATGGTACGAGTACCGCTTTTAGGTAGTGGACTATGTGGATCGATTAGAATAGTTCCGTTATCCTGAGTACCACCCATAATTTTATCATCAAGGGCAACGTCTAAGTCATAGTACTGTGTAGTGCCATAACCTTTGTTCTCATCCGTCCAAGAGAAACCATTATTGGTGGATTTAAAAATACCACCATCGGTAGTTACAAATAAAGTGTTGGTATCTACTGGGTGCCACTGGATATCGTGCATATCTACGTGAACGTAGAAAGGAGAAGTAGTTGGCCCTTGAACCGCAATTTGGAACCAACCATTGTCTTTCGACCATTCCCAAAGCGTAAGACCAGCAACCATAATGCGCTCCTTGTTGTAGCGATCTACATTAAAGGCAACCGCAAATGGAGATTGGTCAATCATATTTAAAAGAGAAGAAACTTCACCGATAGAGTTCCAAGAACCACCACCATCGGTAGACTGGTACACGCGAGAAAAATTACTTCCATTAGTCACCAAGATATAGGCGTAGTTTTCATCTTGTGGACTTACGGCTATCATCATACGTGAGGCGTCGCGTTGAATATTGGTATTAATATCTCCTCCTGAAGTAGTGATTTCGAAATAAGTGCCCGCATCTCCAGTATTGGACTTGAAGATTCTAGAACCAATTTTTGCCCAAACAGCACCGGAAGGAGTTACAATCAGGTCGCGAGTAATGCCGCTAGACTCGGTAGTCCAAGTAGCTCCAGCATCATTACTAATTTGCAAACCATCATCAGTTGCAGCATAAATGCGATTGGCATTGTTAGGATCGCAAGCAATTTTACCTACCGCTGTCCAACCTTGACCTGGTGCATTGCTGGGGTCGGTGCTGGGCATTAAGCTGAAAGTTTGGCCACCATCGGTAGACTTATACATCCCCTCACCCATGATCCCACCGGAACCACGACCTAAGGCAGCATAGTACATATCTTCACCTGTTCCGGCATAGATGGTTCCATCTGCCGATTGCGCTAAGGACACAAAGGCCATGTTATCCAAGTTGTCGTCAACCGAAATCCAGCTACGACCACCATTTGGACTGCGGAAAATTCCACCGGCTACTCCACAAGCATACATAATGCTCGGATTATCCTTATCAAATAAAAGGGCGCGCGTACGTCCACCTATATCATCAGGGCCCATAAAGGTCCACTGCAAACCTAAGGCAGAGCTTGATTTATTAACCTGAGCCAATTGTTGCTTGGCATTGGCAATATCAGCAGCCTCTACATTTCCGGTAGTTGGATTGCTGCGCAAATAGTTTAAGTATTCGAAATAACCCTTAGCGCTGAGTTCAGAGTAGCTCTCTTCGCGGGGTTCATAATAGGCTGTATCAGTGGCCGGTCTCGTCCAAAAAAATGCTCCGGCTATCATTAAGCCACTGATGGAAAAAAGTAATCCTCTTTTCATTCGTTCTCCGTTTGATTTATGCTGTGCGACAAATATAATTTCTAAAAGCTTAACCTTGGCTTAAAAGAGATGTCTTTCCGCATGATAAGATGAACGCACTAAAGGTCCACTCTCGACATATCGGAAGCCCATCTCTAGGCCAATTTCTTTGTATTTCTCAAATTGTTCAGGTGTAACAAACTCTTGTACAGGAAGATGCTTAGGGGTAGGTTGTAAATACTGACCCAAAGTGATGATATCCACATCCGCCTCTCGCAAGTCTCTTAAACTCTGTATAACTTCTTCTTCAGTTTCGCCTAAACCGAGCATCATACCCGATTTGGTGCGTGGCAAACCTTGATCCTTCAAATATTTTAATACCGCTAAACTGCGATCATACTGCGCCTGAATACGCACCTGACGAGTTAATCGACGCACGGTTTCCATATTATGCGACACAATTTCGGGAGCCGCATCTACAATACGATCGATATTATGCCATTCGGCTTTAAAGTCAGGAATTAAAGTTTCCATGGTCGTGCCCGGACTCATCCGGCGAACCGCGCGAACGGTTTCGCGCCAAATGATGGAACCTCCGTCTCTTAAATCATCGCGATCAACTGAGGTAATCACACAATGCTTCACCTTCATTAAACGCACACTACGCGCTACGCGTTCGGGCTCATCCCAGTCAACTGATTCGGGTCTACCCGTGGCCACCGCACAAAAACCGCAGCTACGCGTACATACATTACCCAAGATCATAAACGTGGCAGTACCCGCACCCCAGCACTCCCCCATATTCGGGCAGTTTCCGCTTTCGCAGATGGTATGCAGGTCATAATTCTGTACCAGCTTGCGAACATTCTTGTAGTTCTGGCCGGTAGGCAGTTTTACCCGAAGCCATTTTGGCTTTCCGGTGCTAATATTCTTCTTCTCCCTAGGGGGAGTTTGTACTTCTAAAACTTCACTCATTCTAGTTCAGTTTGTAGCCAAAGTTTACGGTGAGATAAAGCTGAAAGAAACCAGACCAATTGATATCACGGTCGGCTTCGTAAAAAATTGGAACCTCGGTAAAGAAGTAATCGTAGATCACCCCAGCCTCTACCGAAGTGATTTTATCGTCCAATAATTGGTAGTCAAAACTCACTCCACCTTTTATATAGACGCCGGGTTTCAATTTGGTTTCCTCAATTCCGGTCAAAAAATTTGCTTCGCCATTAATATTGGCCGGATTGGTTTCCCCCGTATAGCGAATAATGTTGGTGAAAAAGTCGCCATCATCGCCAAATTCATCTACACTTAAGTAGATGGGTTTTAAAAGCCCAAGGGATAAACCACCACTCCAGATATAGGATATGGAAACGGAGCCCTGATCGGTTTTATCAAACCAAATGTGCTCATGAATATAACCGGCTCGTAAGCTGTAAAAGCTATTGATGCGACCTTTCACAAAGCCGCGGTAATTATTAAAAATATCTTCAGAGGAGATGGTTTCTTTAGGATGGCGGATTTTAACCAAATCGATTTCTAAACCCGCGGCATTATAACCATCTAAAAATTTTAAATAGCGCCCGTTAAGCGCATAGCCCCTACTGGTAAAACTAATCCCGCCCGTGTAGGCTCGGTCGTATACTTTTCGCTTAAAATCAGCATCGGTATCCAGCTGCGCCTGCAAGGGAGCAAAACCAAATAAACCCATTCCAATTAAGGCGAAAATTTTACGCATCTACTAATTCCTTTATATCCTTAACGTTAATTCCATTGTGCGAGGTTTGGTAGTGCACCATCCCATTGCGAATAAAAATTAACTGGGGCGATTCATGTTCAATACCATAATGACTTACCACCGCATTGGAGGTTGCCCGATATCGTATCAAATCTAAGAAATAAACAGGGACTTCGGGAACTTGTTCATCCCATTCGCGCTGCAAGCGATCCCAAGCCATGGCGCTAATCACACAGCGAGTAGAATGCTTAAAAATTACGACATCTTGATGTTCAGAAAGCTGATCTATCTCCTCGAATTGGGAGCTGTCGTTTAAAGGCCGAAGAATCATCGACTATACGTTCACCTCCCCGGCTTCTGGTACGGCTGTGTACGCCGGACATTTCTCAGCGCCACCGCAGGATGTTAATGCTAAAGCTCCTGCTATCAATACTGCCGCTACCCATACTTTTTTCATAATGCTTTCTATTAAAGAGTAATTAAGATAGATTGCGTCAAAGTTAGCCAAATAATGCTAACCCTGCCTTCTTATTACTAACTCAATAATACTCATTGTGGTATTCTATCAGCGACTATTTAGAGATATTCACCCCGATTGGCTGAGCTTTCTGGAATCGGAGTCTCAAAAAGAATATTTTCAAAAATTAGTAAACCGGCTCACCGAAATAAAGGAGCAAACGCAAATATTCCCGCCCCAAAATCATTGGTTTGAAGCCTTTAAATACTGTGGTCCGCAAGATATTAAGGTGGTTATCCTAGGGCAGGACCCTTACCACGGACCGGGTCAGGCGCACGGTTTGGCATTCTCCGTACCTGGCGGACAAAAGTTCCCACCTTCCCTACGGAACATTCTTAAAGAATGGAGTAATGATACCGGCTTAGACTATCCTTTTAGTGGCGACTTAAGCCCATGGGCAAAAGAGGGCGTATTACTTTTAAATAGCAGCCTTACGGTAGAAAAGGCGAAGCCAGGAGCGCATTTAAATTGGGGATGGGAAATTTTCAGCGATGCTGTTATTCGGCATCTTGGCGAAAATGGTCGACATTTGGTTTTTATCCTTTGGGGGAAGCCCGCACAAAGCAAGAAGAAATTAATCCCAGCCAAAAAACATCTTATAATCGAATCCGTTCACCCTTCACCCCTTTCGGCCTATCGAGGTTTTTTTGATAGCAAACCTTTTAGTCGGGCCAATGCTTATTTAGAAAAAAACGGCCGCCAAGCGCTTAAATGGGAACTCGACCTTTAGTCATATTATTTTGTAGCCTAGCGCTCTCCTTCTCCGCCTGGGGACAGGTTGATACTATTATAAGCTCCGATGCTGATTGGCGTCGAGAAGCCGCTCAGATTTTGGCCGATACCAACCATTCCCTCAACATTTCCCAGCGTTTAAATTTAGCGGGCTTTTGGCTCCATCAATTAAAGGATAAGCAGCTTATTACCGGGCCCAAGCTTCAAATTGGCAGTTTGCAAATCTTAGTTCCTGAAGGGGATACCCTAAAACCCCGCATTCCCGCCAATGTAAACTTAAACGACAGCAGCTACAGAGCCCTTTTAAAAAGTCAATTGCTGTTTTACGAAAATCAGGGATATCCTTTTGCGGCCTTTCGGCTGATGGATTACCACCTTGAGGGAAACCGACTGCAAGCCAAACTACTTTTGGATAAGGGCTTGCTGGTCCAGTTTGATTCGATTGCCGTTTTAGGATACACCGACATTAATCGAGAGTTATTAGAACGGGAAATAGGCTGGTTTAAAAATGCACCTTATCAGGAAAGCTATTTGCAAAACATCGGTGATTATCTCGGTCGGGTCGAATACCTTGAAATGAGCCGCCCCCCAGCAGTTGGATTTATTCAGGATCGGGCTCGCCTCTATCTTTATCTTAGCAAAAGAGCCTCCAACCTAATTAATGGAGTGGTTGGATTAAATACCGATAATCAAGGCAATTCCACACTAACCGGTGACTTTCGCTTACGACTCTTAAATCTTTTTAATCGTGGTGAGGGCATCGACCTACGTTGGCAAAGCCCTAGCCCGGGCAGTCAGGATTTTAATATTGCCTTGCTATATCCTTATATATGGAACACTCCTTTAGGATTAAAAGGAAGCCTCGAAATCTTCCGTCAGGATAGCTCCTTCGTAAAGCAAAATTTTCAATTAGCCTTTCCCTATCGCCTCGCTCGCGGTGCTTCTATGCGCCTTGGTTTTCAAATTCTTAATTCCAGTCCCTTAGGGGATGGCAATACCAGTCTCCGAGTACAGGAAGTACAAAACTTGCGGTACTTACTGGGCTTTGAACTCGATCGACGTAACGATGCCATTGTGAGCACCAAAGGTTATTATATCGATATAAGCTTAGGAAGTGGTCGCCGTACCCGCCTATCGGGAGAAACACAGCAATACCTCTGGGAAGGACAGTTTCAATATTTCCTCCCCCTTTACAAGGGCCTGCATTGGCATCAGGATTTGCGTACGGCCGGCTTAAGTGGAGATGCCCTTCAGGACAATGAGCTTTATCGCCTCGGTGGAATTAACTCTTTACGGGGTTTTAATGAATGGTCCTTTTTTAGTCCTAGCTATGCCTTATTAAGGAGTGAATTTCGCTACATGTTGGGTCGCTACGATTATTTAAGTGCCCTCTTCGATTTCGCCTTGGCCGAACGCAATGGCTTGGAGGTAACTAATTGGGACCGCCATACCGGATTGGGTTTAGGCCTAAACTTTCAAACCAAAGGCGGAATTTTCTCGTTAATTTTTGCAACAGGCCAAAGCAATAATGCGGCGTACGACCTTCGGGCAGGGAAAATTCACCTGGCCTATGTAAATCGCTTCTAAGCCTGTGCTTTAATACTTAACTTTGCTGCTATGGCTAAGAAATGGTGGATCTTACTACTCATTATCGGATTGGCGGAATGTCGGGGTCCGGAAGGATTGCAAACCAACAACCTCTCCTATCTGTACAATGAGCAGGAAGTAGGTTTACGGCCCCAATTCTTTATCGAGCCGGAGAGCGACACCTTATTTAAAGTTTTATATCAGGTAGAAACCGATAACTTCCTCTATTCACGCCTAAGCGATGAGGCCGAATATGAAGCGCGGATACGAATCGAATACCGCATTCTCCCCAGTTTAGAAAGCAGTCAGATTTTAGATAGTGGCCTTATTGCCTTTAACCATCGGATGCCCGCCGTTCGCAATGAATTACTTTCGGGATCCTTTAATATCCGAATGCCAGATGATCAGGAGAAAGTCTTGTTGTACCTCAAAGTGCGCGACTTAAACCGCGGGAGTAGTCAGGCTAATTTTAAATGGATAAACAATCAGAGTTACCATGCCTCCTCCTACTTCCAGGTTTTAGATAGCGCCGGAAATTACCTCTTTAAAGAACACATTCCCCAAGGTTTGCCCTTCCAAGTAAAGCACAGCTTATTGGATAATAAAACTTTTTACGTAAGCTATTACGATCGGGATTTCCCCTTGGCCCTCCCTCCCTATTCCAGTATGGAGGAGTCCTCCTTTAATATTCAGCCCGACACTACCTTCGTGGTGCCCACCGACCAAGACCTTAGTTTTAGAGCGGAGGGCTTTTATCACTTCCGATTGGATACTACCCAATGGTCCGGTCAAACGGTGTATAATTTCTATCCCGAGTTCCCATATGTTAATAACCATCGCCGCATGGCCGAACCTTTGCGCTATTTAACCACGCAAAAGGAATATTCGGAGATGCTGGAATTGATGGACAATCCAGAAGAATTAAAAACCTGGATTGATGACTTTTGGATTCGCAAAGGTGGTACGGCCGAACGAGCGCGCAGTTTAGTAGCCGCCTATTACAAGCGGGTGGAAGAAGCCAATCGCAATTTTAGTTCCTACCTCGAAGGCTGGAAAACCGACCGTGGCATCGTTTACATTATTTATGGTCCGCCCAATGCCGTGTACCGCTCTTCAAGTGGCGAAGCTTGGGTGTATGGCAATGAAAATTCTGCCCTTTCCTATTACTTCAACTTTATCCACCTCGATAATCCTTTTACCGATAACGATTACTCCTTAGAGCGCTCTAATCAGTATCGCTACGGATGGGGACAGGCTATTGAAGCTTGGCGCAGAGGACATATTTACAACTCTAAGGATATCCGCCGGGAACAAGACGATTATGACCAACTCCAATACCGAAGCCGATCTCCTATGTGGTATTAGACCACTTTTGGAGGCCATAGACGCCGGGAAAGAACTCGATAAGATTTACATTCAAAAGAACCTGCAAGGCGCTCTTTTCAAAGAACTTTGGGGCACTATTAAGGAGCATAAACTACCCTATACGGTGGTTCCTAAAAGTCGTCTCGATAAATTTACCAAGAAGAATCATCAGGGCGTAGTCGCCACCATTAGCGTGGTGCAAAGTGTTGATTTGAAAGAGATTGTACAGGCTACTTTCGAAAAAGGCGAAGACCCCCTAATCGTGATGCTCGACCGAGTGAGTGATGTGCGTAACCTCGGAGCTATAGCGCGCACCGCCGATGCCGTTGGAGCGCATGCCCTGGTGACCACCATGCGCAATTCGGCCGCTTTTAATATGGATGCCATGAAAGCCTCTGCTGGAGCATTAAACCATCTACCAGTTTGTAAAGAGAGTAACCTCAACGAAACGCTTACCTGGTTGCAAATGAGCGGTATTCGCGTTGTTTCCTGTAGCGAAAAAACCGAACAACTATCCTACGATACCGACCTCAAGGGCCCCTTGGCTTTGATTATGGGTTCGGAAGATAAGGGCGTGGCTCCCGAACGATTAAAGGCCTCCGATGAAGTAGTTAAATTACCCATGCTCGGAAAAGTAGGCTCCTTAAATGTATCCGTGGCGGCCGGTGCCGTCTTGTACGAAATTGTGCGTCAAAGAAACCTGTAAAAGATTCTCCATGAAAAAGCTGCTCAAGGTCCTTCTCCTATGTTTAATGGTCTTGGGCAGCGGTGCCCAGTCCTTTGATTACCTCGGTGGTATCAGCTTTGGGGATGGTGAAGGTGACGACGATGAATCCCAGGAAATAGCCTTCTTTTCCAACGGTGATTTATTGGTAGCTGGTACTTATAAAGGACTCATCGATTTTGACCCCGACACCAATGCGGTGTTTGTTTCCCGCAGCAATACCTTTAGTGGTGAGGTTTGGTTTGCTCGCTATTCGGAACAGGGTGACCTTATCTGGTGGCAAACCATCAGCAGCGAACGCAATATTAATGTGTATGATATCCTGATTGATGATCAGGAAAACATCTATATCACCGGCTCCTACATTCAGGAAGCCATTTTTGATGATGGGACCAATGCCACTACCCTCTTAGGGGTGAGCCCAAATGATGCCGATGGCTACCTCGCCAAGTACACCGCGAACGGTAATTTCCTCTGGGCCGAGCGCTTTGCCGGTACCGGAATTGACAATGGGGTGGCTCTGGAAATCAACACGCAAGGGCATTTAGCCCTCTTAGGAGTCTTTGGTGATAGCCTGCAATTTGATCCGAATCAAAGCAGTAGTCTGCGGGTTTCGGCTGGGGCCGGAGATGTATTCTTAGCCGCCTACGATACCAGTAACGGACAGTTTCAATGGGTAGAAAGTATTTCGGGGGTGGGCTTCGATAATCCTCGTGACCTGGTGATTGATGCTCAGGGGAACTATTACATTTTAGGAGATTATACCAGTACCATCACCTTTAGCTTAAACCCTTTAACCGCCCTAGTCAGCTCCGGGGGCAATGATATCTTTTTAGCGAAGTACAATGCCAATCATCAGTTTGTTTGGGCCGAAAAAATTGCTGGTAGTTCTACCGATTTAGCCAGTGGCTTAGAACTTTCGGGAGATAGTCTGCTCTTGGTGAGTGGGACCTTTAGGGGCAATGTACAACTCGATCCAGCGGGCGTACAGCCCCTGCGCACGGGCAATGGCTTTAATGCCGATATTTTTATTGTCGCCCTAGATACCGCCGCCCAATACCAGTGGGGACATGTTTTTGGAGAAAGTTCCACCGATCGCACCAATGGACTAAGCCTCGACCAAAGCGGTAATGTATGGCTGGGGGGTTATTTTGTAAATACGGTGGATTTTGACCCTGATCCAAGCACGAGCTTCAACCTTACGGGAGCCGGTGGCGATGCTTTGTTAGCGGGCTATCGGTTGAGCGATGGCGGCTTTATTAATGCCTTTCAGATAAGTGGTAGTAGCTTTAGTCAGTCCCTCGATGTGGGTGTCGCCCCCAACAATAAAATTTGGACGGTAGGCCCTATCTACCTTAGCGCCGAATTTGATCCCTTGGGCAGCGGATTACTTTACACTACGCCGGGAAGCGGAAATTCCAATAGCTTTTTCGCGGCCTATACGGCCAGTCAGTTTGATACCGCTTGGGTTACGGTAGACCGTGAAGGTGGAGATGATATTATTCGTGAGTCTTTATATATGCCCGATGGCTCTATTGTGACTTGCGGCTATTTCGAAGGAGGTTTTGATGCTGATCCTGGCACCGGTCAAACCATGCTTAATTCGGCAGGCAGTAGTGATGTATTCTTTGCGCGCTACGACAATAACCTTAATCTGCTTTGGGCCAAGAGTTTAGGAGGTTCCAATGCTGACTTTGGTTCGGCCTTAGGGGTCGATTCTTCTGGGAATATCTACTTAGGAGGCTATTATTTTGGCACGCTGTATTTTGATAATAATGGAAGCCGCGACAGTATTATCTCCAGCTCCTCTTCAGCTTCCTTCTTAGCGAAATACAATCCTCAAGGTCAGCTGCTTTGGATGCAAAATATCGACGGATCTAACGACGATTACCTTTACGATATATCCGTAAATGCTTTAGGTGAGGTGGCAGTTACGGGTTATTTCCGTGCGACCATCAGCTTTGATAATGGCGGACTTTTTCTCAGTGCCTCCAACAGAGCTTCCTTCTTGGCGGTATTCGATTCTAGCGGTACGGTAAAATGGAGTCAAAAGATTGACGGCTCCAGCAATGAATACGGCTATTCGTGTTTAGCTTCCCGTAACGGCAACTTTTACTTTGGAGGTTCGTATCGCAATACAGTCGACTTCGACCCGGGCAGTGGCACCGATTCCTATACTTCTCAATTCGGTAGTAATGATGTTTACATAAGCAGTTTTGATGCAAATGGCAACTACCAATGGACCAAAGTATATGGCAACAGTGGCTTTGAATCCGCTTGGGATATTGCCGAAGATGTCGAAAGTAATTTATACATCGCCGGGGACTTTTTTAATACCGTCGATTTTAACCCCGGAGCGATAGGCGACTCGCTTACGAGCTTGGGAAATACCGATGTGTTTTTACTCAGCCTCAGCGAAAGCGGCACTTTTCGTTGGGTTAAACAATTAGGCGGCTCCCAGAATGATGCGCCCCGCAGTGTGAAAGTGGTCGCCGATCAGGTTTACCATGCGGGTTTCTTTTCCAATACCGCCGACCTTGACCCAGGACCCGGCTTTCAATGGGCAAACTCCAATCAGCAAACCATTTACCTGCAAGTGCTCGATACCCTCGGGAATTTCATTAAGGCCCAGCATTTTGGTGGTATTCGCTACGATGAAGCCTGGTCGGTGGATCATTTCCAAGGGGAAACCTTACTAGGCGGGACCTTCGAAACGGAGGTCGACTTTGACCCCGACAGCTTAAATACCGTGAACTTTAAAAGTAATGGGGACCAAGATGCCTTTATCGTGAAATTAGGACCGGCGGTAAATTGCCCGCCCTATACCGATACCCTCTCTGTAAGCGCCTGCCAGAGTTATACCTGGGGAAATCAAACTTATAGCCAAAGTGGTTGGTATACGCGGACCATAGCAAATCCAGGCGATTGTGATTCCTTATTGAGTCTCGACCTCACCATCTACCCAACTTATGATAGCCTCTTGGTAATGGCAGCTTGCGATTCCTTCACTTGGCGCGGACAGACTTATTTCCAATCAGGGCTTTATTTTGATTCGCTGCTCACGAGCCAGTCCTGCGATTCGGTTTACCGCTTAGACTTGAGCTTGAATTCAAGCTACAGCGATACCTTACAAGTACAAGCCTGTGATAGCTACACTTGGCGGGGAACGACTTACGCCCAAAGCGGTTGGTACAGCGATTCTTTACTATCAAGCACCGGATGTGACTCCGTTTATTACCTCGATTTAGACCTCAGCCCCAGCTTTAGCGATACCTTGCAGGTGCAGGCTTGCGATAGCTATACTTGGCGGGGCATGACCTATACCCAAAGTGGCTGGTATAGTGACTCCCTAGTAACAAGCTCCGGCTGTGATTCGGTTTATTACCTCAGCTTAAACCTCAGCTATAGCTACAGCGATACCTTACAGGTGCAGTCCTGTGATAGCTATACTTGGCGAGGGGTGACTTACACCCAAAGCGGTTGGTACAGCGATTCATTGGTCAATAGCTTTGGCTGTGACTCTGTTTATTACCTCGATTTAAACCTCAGCCCCAGCTTTAGTGATACCTTACAAGTGCAGGCTTGTGATAGCTATACTTGGCGGGGCATGACCAATACCCAAAGTGGCTGGTATAGTGACTCCCTAGTAACAAGCTCCGGCTGTGATTCGGTTTATTACCTCAGCTTAAACCTCAGCTATAGCTACAGCGATACCTTACAAGTACAAGCTTGTGATAGCTATACTTGGCGGGGAACGACTTACACCCAAAGTGGTTGGTTCAGCGATTCATTGGTCAATAGCTTTGGCTGTGACTCTGTTTATTACCTCGATTTAAACCTCAGCCCCAGCTTTAGCGATACTTTACAAGTGCAGGCTTGTGATAGCTATACTTGGCGAGGTACGACTTACAACAGCAGCGGCTTTTACAGCGATAGTCTAAGCAGTCTGGCGGGTTGCGACTCCATTTACTTCCTGGACCTTAGTCTTAGCCCTAGCTATTTTAATAGTACTAATATTAATGCCTGTGATTCCTTTACACTAAAGGGTACGGTTTACTATAATGACGCCTATTATGTGGACAGCCTCCAGAACCAACAAGGTTGTGATTCGATTGAGGAGTACTACATCTATATTGACACCTTAGACCTTCGCGTGGTTAGCAATGGCTTTACCGCTAGTGCCTTACAAATGGGCGCTACCTACCAATGGATCGACTGTGATAATGGCAATCAGCCTATCAATGGAGCTACCTCGATCAACTTTGACCCCATGAACTTCAACCTTGGAAGTGGAAACTATGCCGTAATCATTGAACTAGGGGAATGTCTTAAGACCAGTGACTGTGTTTATTTACAGAATATTGGTAGCCAGGAATGGTCCTTAAGCCAGCCAAAAATATGGCCCAACCCCAGCAAGGATTGGGTCAATATTGAATTCGCGCAGGCGGGCCGCTATACCCTGGAAGTTCTCGATGCGCAAGGCCGACTCGTGCGAACTTGGCAAACCGCAGGAAACAGCAAGGAGGAACGCTTTAGACTACCGGCTGTTGAAGGCAGCTATATTATTCGTGTTCAGGATTCGGAGGGGGAATTTTGGCAGGAGACGGTTATTCGGAGGTGAGTTGGGCGTTGGTAGAATGGAGTAATGTTATTGGTTTAGGGGGTTTCCACTCATGTGGGTCATCTGTGTTCCGAATTTCGATTTGAACGCGGATGAAAGGATGAAAGGAATGGTTTTATGAACTAAGGGTTTAGCCACTCATCTGCGTTTTCTGTGTTCTAGAGTTTAATGGAACACGGAGGAAGGGATGAAAGGTGTGGTTTTATAGGTTAAGGGAATATCCATTTATCTGCGTTATCTGTGTTCCTAGTTTCTATTTGAACGCCGATGAAAGGATGAAAGGTGTGGTTTTATGGGCTAAGGGTTTAGCCACTCATCTGCGTTTTCTGTGTTATAGAGTTTAATGGAACACGGAGGAAGGGATGAAAGGTGTGGTTTTATAGGTTAAGGGAATATCCATTTATCTGCGTTATCTGTGTTCCTAGTTTCTATTTGAACGCCGATGAAAGGATGAAAGGTGTGGTTTTATGGGCTAAGGGTTTAGCCACTCATCTGCGTTTTCTGTGTTCTAGAGTTTAATGGAACACTGAGGAAGGGATGAAAGGTGTGGTTTTATGGGCTAAGGATATAACCATTCATCTGCGTCATCTGTGTTCTAGTGTTTAATGAAACACGGAGGAAGGGAAGAACGGAATGGTTTTATGGGCTAAGGGGTTTATCAATTTATCTGGGTCATCTGTGTTCTAGAGTTTAATGGAACGCGGAGGAAGGGATGATAGGTGTGGTTTTATAGGTTAAGGGTATATCCATTTATCTGCGTCATCTGTGTTCTAGAGTTTAATGAAACACGGAGGAAGGGATGAAAGGTGTGGTTTTATTGGCAAAAGATATAGCCACTCATCTGCGTAATCTGTGTTCCAATCTTAGATGGGAACGCGGAGGAAAGGAGGAACGGATTGGTTTTATGGGCAAAGGATACAGCCACTCATCTGCGTTTTCTGTGCTCCAATCTTTGAAGGGAACGCGGATGAATTGAAGCAAAACCCACAAAAAAACCGCCCCAGGAACATACCCGAGGCGGCTTACAATTTTATTTGTATTTAGAAATCTAGTTCTTCTGCCACTTTTTAACCGTGACTACCGAACCGGCTTGCTGCACGCGTAGGAGGTACATACCTTTCGCAAGGTTACTAATAGAGAAGGCCATTTCGCCCTCGCTGCCCTCGGCAGTATAGCTTTGAATCAAACGACCGTTTAGATCCACAATTTCGAAGGTGGTCGCGGTATTCGCCTCCGCATAGGAAACCTTTAAATAATCCTGGGCTGGGTTAGGGAAATAACTGAAGTTAAAGAGCGGACGCTCTACCAAGCTTACATCATTGGAAATTTCAAAAGCCCCTACCCTAACGTGCATGGCCCCGCTGTTTTCAAAGACATTCATATCGTACATCCCCTGCGGTACATTGGCTGGAGCGGTAAAGTCGGCGGTAAAGGTGCTGGCATTTTGGACCGAAATATTGCTAAAGTTCTCGAGAACCACTGTACCCTTGCTCAACCATACTTTATTAATACCGGTAATGGCGCTTTTAAATGAACCACCTGGAACGGTAACCGTCATACCATTTACGGTGTTCCCGGGCTTTACACCATTCGGTTGCATTTGAATGCTATTGCTGCTGGGTGCTTGTACGGTAAAAGCAGATGCATCGAAGGTCATGGTGCTACTGCCGGCCATCACCATTAAATTATAAGACCCAAAAGGAGCATTGCTCGGAACTACTAGGGTGCCAGTGATTTGGGTCGGACTGTTTACCTGAATATTCGTAAAGCCAGTAAGACTACCCTGATTTATGGTTAGCGAACCTTGACTGTACTGCAATTGTACGGTGGCCGAGCCGGCTTGGTACTGCGTATTCTGACCAGAAATAATGATGGGTAAGGTTTGCCCTTGGGTTCCGGTATTCGGTTGAATACTAGACGACTGCGCCATAAGGGAGCCCCCGAATAAACAAACAAGGAAAAGAAGTAATGCTTTAGGCATAGAGGGAAATTTCAGAGTTAGTGCTGAAAATTAAGAGATTTATTGGAAACCATAGCCTCTCAAGCTTTCTTTAACAGATTTGAATGCCTTAGGGCCGGCCCTTAATGAGTAAGCGCTTGAGCCTCTAAATATTCGAGAGCTGGTTCCTCGGGGATGTCGTAAGCTAGGATATAATGCAAACGAATAAGCTCTTGATCTTCCAAGCCACTCAAGTCTTTACCTTCCTGCGCGGCCCATTGACGCAAAATGGTGATCAGGTAAGTTTCGTACATACTGCGGTCCTCATCAAACTCGGCCGCCTTAGCGCGTAAAATGGCATAAGCTTCTGCCGGTTGACCCAAATTAAAATAGCTGGACGCCAAATTTAAAATGCCCTCTTTGTAAAAGGGAGAGATTGCAATGGCCCTTCGATAATACACCAGGGCACTATCTACCTCTCCTTTAAGGGTAAAGGTATTGGCCAAGTTATTGGTCACTTGCAAATTATTAGGATGCAGCTTCCGCGCGATACTATATTCTTGCAGGGCTTGCGAATAGTCTTGCTGATTAAGATAAGCCAGACCACTGTAAAATTCCATCGGCATGCCCATCGGACTCAATTGGTAAAAATGGAGCGGGTCGGTTTGCGCTTTCAATTGCAAGAGCCGAGGCCAATTCGCTTGGGTATGGGCAACAATCATCTTTCGACTAATCTTCTCCCCTTGCCAGCGCTCATATGCGGCATAACTTTGCAGACCGAGCAAAAACAGCAAGCCAAAAAAGATTGGGAGTCGAAAAGGCTTGCCAATTCCTGCGGATTTTAGGCCGGCCGAGTTTAGGATACCCGCGGCCATCAGGAATAGAACTTGATGAAAAATGCGCTCGCGGGGAAAGCTAAATACGGAAACCACTAAAAAGCCAATCACAACCGCTATTAAAAGGTAGGGCGCTTTCCCGCTTTCACGAGATGCCATCTGCCGAAAGGCTTTTTGAAAAATAGCCACTACAAAACCCAAAAAAAGGAGCAGGCCAAAAGGTCCGGTTTCGGCCCAGACCCAGAGGTAGTCGTTATGCGGCCTCTGAAATTGCACAATGCCTTGTCGGGCCCGATAGACCTCCGAACCGTACATCGGGAATTCGATGCGCCAGTTTCCGGGTCCAACACCCAGTAAACCGTGATCCTGAATCATGGCTAAACTGTAATCCCACATTTGGAGGCGTTCTCCCGTAGTAAAGCTTTTCTCGGTGTCGCTGGTTTTAATTATTCGACTTTGTAGGGCTTTGCCCTCCCCGGTTTGACTAAGCACCACCTTATACTGCACCATTAAAATTGCGAGCATCAGCAAGACTAAACTTAGCCCCAGACTGCGCTTAGCGCTGATGAATTTAGGAATCCAAGCACGAAAAAGATATAAAACGGTAATTGTCATGGTGGCGGCCGCAGCTCCTAATAAGGCCGAGCGAGAGCGCGTAAAGTAAATTAAGGCTAAACCGAGTACCACAACTATAAAGGCGATGAGGCGACTAAGCCAGGGCCCCTTCCCTTCCCGATGTTTGGCGAATAAGCCGAAAGGCAGCACCAGCAGTATAGCCGAAGCCAACAAATTATGATGGGCCATGGGACCCCGTAATTCGGCGTAGGGAAAATCCTGCATCTGCCCGGTCCAATTGGGAAGCCCATCTTTATATACCGTGTAGGCGATAATCCAAAGCGCGGTAAGGAGCGCCGAGTAGGCTAAATATCGAAGTAAGCGTGCATTCCAATCCTGACTAGATACCGCGATAAACAAGCCAAAAAACGCCACATCCTTTAGCAAGGGAACCGCGGCTTCGTAGCCAGCCCCATACCAAAGCCAGGCAATTGATTCCACCATTACAAAACCCAAAAAGAAAAGCGCCGGGACCGACCTTAAGGCTTGAAACCATTTTTGCCGATTTAGACTTAAAAGACTAATCAAGATTAAGAACAGACCGAGTAAGAACATCCGCGGGTGCAAAGAAGGATCCAATGCCTCCTGGTCCTGCATTAAGGCTAAGCTTGGCGGTAAAAGAATAAGGAGTAAAGCAGGGCTAGAGGAAAGAAAGTTGCGTTTACTCATGTGGATTTCAGGCTTAGCGAGCTCTAAATTATAAATATTGACCAGAGTCGCTAGGGTGCCCGATTAGCTTCTTATCTTCGGGCATCAAATTAAAGACTATGCGCCAGCTCCGGTATCTTCTTTTTCTCTTAAGTCCACTGCTATTGCAAGCGCAGTACAATTGTATGGACAGCAAGCAGGCCCTGCAAGCCAGCAGCGTGCCCAATATTAACAACAATGCCAAGAGTGATACCTTCGATATTCTCGACTATGATATCTTTTTAAACCTCTATGGTATTGCTCAGCAGGAGTTTAAAGCGGAAGCTCGCATTAAGGTAAACCCAAAAATGAATGGAGTAAGCCGTCTCAATTTGGATTTATGGAAGCTCCAAGTAGACAGCGTAATTTATCCTGGCACCGCAGGCAGCCATACCTATAATGACTCTCTCCTGCAGATAGATTTTAACCAGGCTTTAAATCCTGGCGACACCACTTCGGTGTGGATCTATTACAGTGGCTATCCTCAGGGTGACCCTATGAACTGGGGGGGCTTTCATGCCGGACAGGGCTATTATTACAATTTAGGGGTGGGCTTTGGTTCTAATCCCCATACCTACGGACGCGCTTGGTTTCCTTGCTACGACAATTTTGTGGAGAAGTCTTCCTACCAATTAAGAGTCTTAAGCAAGGACCCCATGCGGCCCCTTTTAAGTGGTGATCAAATTACGCGACAGCAAATGGGCGACAGCATTATGAGCACCGCCCGACTTAATGAGTCCATCCCCACTTACCTCATCAGCTTCGCTTTGGCCAATTACCAATTTTTATCGGATACCGTAAATGCCGCCAATGGTAACCTGGATATTCTTCTGGCCGCCAAGGCCGCCGATACCAGTAATTTGAAGGCCTCCTTTGTGAACCTTAAACCCACATTGCTCGCTTTTGAGCATTACTTCGGACCTTACCAATGGCCCCGTATTGGCTACGCAGCCACTACCGTTGGAGCTATGGAACACGCCACCAGTATTTCCTATCCCATCAATCTAATTAACGGTAATTTGAATGGCGAGGATATTATGGCGCATGAGCTCGCGCACCATTGGTTTGGCAATTTGATTACCTGCGAAACGGCAGAGGATATGTGGATCAACGAAGGGATGGCCGAGTTTAGCTCCCATATTTATACCGAACAGGTGTATGGTCGCGATCGCTATTTAGAAATTGTGCGCGATAATGCCTGGAATGTATTATTGTATGCCGCAGTGCGCGATGGCAATCAACATCGTCCTCTTTACGGTATGCCGCACGAACATGTATATGGCTACCACACCTATCAAAAAGGGGCCATGGTAGGCCATAACCTCCGCCATTATATGGGCGACAGCTTGTTCTTTAGCTCCCTGCAGCAACTTTTTCAGGATCATGCCTATGGCAATTTAAACAGCAATCAATTTCGGGATGAAATGATTCGCTTAAGTGGGAATAACGACCTGCAAGACTTTTGGCAAGATTGGGTGTTCGAGCCGGGCTACCCGCAATTTAGCGTAGACGATTGGAGCTACACGCCTTTATTAGGTCGGGTAAATGTTTATCTGCGACAGCGCACCTACGCCGCTCCAAATTACTTCAATAGTGTTCCTGTTGACGTGACCTTTTTTAAGGCGGATGGTAGCTACGAAACCCGTCGCCTCCAGCATTCGGGTAAAAACAGTCAGCACCTTGGTTTGCTCCTTCCCTTTGAGCCGGTGGCCGTTTTAGCTTCATATAGCGGCTCCTTACTTACCGCCACGGGCTATGATCATTTTACCATTGACCAACCAAGCAGTCAAGGCCAAGTGTACGGCGGACTAACCATCAGCACTGCCAATTTTGTGGATAGCGGCTCGGTAATCTCTATGCAACACTTGGTTTCGGCCGAAAAGGATTCCAGCAATCCCTTTGATTTCCGATTGGGTACTCGGCGCTATTTGACGGTTCAAAAGCTGAATTTAGATCAAACCGTTTTGCGGGCCGAACTCCGTTTTGACGGCAGTAATCGCGGGATGGACCAAGCCTTGCTGCAAAATGGTAATGATAGCCTGGTGGTGCTTTATCGCGCCAAGGGAAGCCAACAGTGGAACCTTTACCCTTATCAAACTAAGCAAGTAGGTAGCACCGCCTCACGCATTGGTAGCTTTATGCTCGATTCATTGCAAAGTGGCGATTATGTGCTGGCCAATAGTGCCGAGAGCCTCAATATTGAGATGGTGCAACCTACGGCCGAAAATCAATTGCGGGTATTCCCGAATCCCGTAAAGGATAGCGTGACGATACAGTCGCAAAATGGTCCGCAAGACTGGCGGATAGAAATTATTACGCCCGCCGGCCGAACCCGTTTGGATAAAAAATATTTTGCGCGGGAGGAGCTGCAGTTAAGCATGGAACGCTTCCCCGCCGGGAACTACATTATCCGCATTAATGGTAGCGACTATCCCATCGTGAAGATTTAGAAATTTAGGTAACTTCGAGAAAATTAGCATGATGAAGATCCTCCCCCTATTTATAGGTCTCTTGACCCTAATATCGATTTCGAGTCACCCCAGTATTAAAGAACTAGATGCCAAGGAATGGAAGCAGCGCTTTGCCAATACCGAGGCCGATCTCGATTTTTATTGTTCTGCCGAAGGGGAGGTAAAAGCTACCCCCATGACCATGAACTACGATGCGGAGGCAGATGAGATTAGTTGCAATTGTCCGGAAGGCGCCAGCATCCAGATTAAGGCGAAGGATGAGTCCATGTTTAAGCAGGCTTCCTCGGTACTCGACTTTGAGGCAGTAGCGAAGTTTATGGAAATGCAAGATTTAAAGCTAAGCCGCTTTAGCATTTACGCTGCCAATTACGAATACGAATACATTCTGGAAAGCCAAAGCGCAGATGGAACCCTACGCTATTGGAAATATGAAATTATTGACTAAACACAAATCCCTATGAATTGCCTAGAATTAAAACCCAAACGTGGACTCATTAAAACGGATCATCGCTTTTTAGCCAAAATTCCGCTTTTACCCAATCGTTATTTATGGGAACTGCAGGATGCTAGCTTGGCGCTGATGGCCAGCGAAAAGCGGGATACCTTATTAATAGTAACGGATAATGATCGTTTCTTGGAGCAATACCGCAAGTATTACCAGGAGCGCTTTGAAGTAACTGAGCATGGTGACGATTACTCCGTAGCTTCCGATTTTGAAACTATTTATGGTCAGGTTCGCTTCTCCCACGGCGAAATAGAACGGGCCGAAGAAGATGATGAAGATACGGTAGACGCGACCGAGGATGCCTTAGATATGATCGACAGTGTGGACTAAAAATACCAATCAGCGCCTAAAAAAGGTCTTCCTTAGGGGAGGCCTTTTTTCTGTAGCTCTTTTCCTTTTAACTGCCTGCGAAGAGCCTCGAAGCGAAAGCCCTGCGCCCCAGCCTGCCCCGGAGTTTTACCGTGCCGCCGATCTCAGTGCTTGGCCTAAAGTGAAGCAGGCCGGCTTGCCCTTTTTTACGGCGGATAGTGTTCCGGGGAACTTCTTGGATATCCTCCAAAACCAAGGCCTTAATATGGTTCGCTTGCGCCTGTGGGTGGACCCTGAAAACTCCCATCACAGCTTGGCGCAGGTAGATAGTTTCACGCAGGTTTTAAAATCGCGTGGACTAAAGGTTTGGTTATGCCTGCACCTAAGCGATACCTGGGCCGATCCTGGCCATCAAAAAACCCCGAGTCGCTGGCAAAACCTGAGTTATCTCGATTTAGCCGATAGCCTCTACCAGTATGTGTATCGGGTAAATGCCCGCATTGCCCCGGAAGTTATTCAAATCGGGAATGAAATCAATCCTGGATTCTTGCATCCGCAGGGGCATCGCTTTGAAAAACCAGAGCAGTTTATTCAGTTACTGGATACCGCTATTGCCGCGGCCCGAACAGCTTATGCACCCGCTGAGATATTACTGCATTACGCTGGAATTAATCAGGGGGCCCTCGACTTTTACCAAGACGTTGCGAGCTTAGATTATGATATCATGGGACTTTCCTATTACCCCATTTGGCATGGGAAATCGCTTACTGCCCTTAAGAATACCTTCCTCGCCTTGGGTCAGGCGCATGAGCAAGATTTAATGGTGGCCGAAACCGCCTACCCATTCACCTTGGGCTGGAACGACTGGACCAACAATATTGTTGGAATGGAAAGTCAATTAGTGCCCGGTTACCCGGCCTCTCCGCAAGGGCAAAAAGCCTTTTTAAATGAAGTTCGCGAGATTGTGGAAAATGTACCGCAAGGCCGTGGTTTTGCCTACTGGGGTGCTGAGTTAATTGCCTGGAAAGGGCCGCAAGGAGAACAAGCTTCCCCCTTCGAGAATCAGGCGCTCTTTAATTTTAATCAGGTGGCCCTGCCAGTGCAGGAGGTTTTCGCGCCCTAGTCAGGGTATTTAATACGCACGTGATAGATGTTCATCAACATCTTTTTAAAGATTTTCTTTACGGTACGAATCTCCCTTAAGGTAATGGGGGCGTTTTCAAACTGACCGCTTTTTATCTGACCGTCGATTAGATTCTCCACCAAGCTATCAATCTTATCGTGATCGGGATTATCGATACTCCTGGAAGCCGCTTCTACCGTATCCGCCATCATAAGCAAAGCCGTTTCCTTACTAAAGGGCTTGGGACCGGGGTAGGTAAACTTCTCCATCGCGCGTTCATCTTCGGGGAAGTCCTTAATATACTGACGGTAGAAATACATTACCGTACTGGTACCGTGGTGGGTGCGAATAAAATCGATTAGGATATCCGGTAATTTATGCTTTTTGGCCATGGTAATCCCGGTGGTAACATGACCGATAATAATCTCCGCACTCTCCTCAAAGCTCAATTCATCGTGGGGGTTAATGCCCGTACTTTGGTTTTCGATGAAGTACATCGGGCTTTGCATCTTACCAATATCATGGTATAAAGCGCCGGTGCGGGCCAGTAAAGCATTACCTCCAATGGCAATCGCCGCATTCTCGGTTAAATTGGCCACCTGCATTACATGCTGAAAAGTTCCGGGGGCGGTTTCGGCCAATTCTCGTAAAAGCGGGTTATTGGTGTCGCTCAATTCCAATAAGGAAATCTCCGAAACTAAACCAAAGAGCCTTTCCTGGAAATAAATGAGCGGGAAGGAAACCAAGGTGAGTAAGCCATTGATAATAAAGAAGGTAAAGACTAAGTAGTTAATCTCCGACAAGGAACCCTCTTGTAAAATAGCCAGACTGAAATAGGAAATGGCATAAACAAGGGTAATCTTACCAGCGGTAATAAAAAGGTCGCGACGCTTATAGAGGTTATTCACCAAAAGCACCGAGAACACCCCAGCGATAAACTGTAAAAAGGTAAACTGAAAGCTATTGGGCACCTGAAAGCCAATCAGCAATATGGTTACCGTATGCACAAAAAGGGCCAGGCGAATATCAAAGAATGAACGCATCACCATCGGAAGGATGGCAAAGGGCACCAGGAAGATATAAGCCTCCGGAAAACGACCAATGAAAAAGGCCGCCAAAACCATGATCAGGATGTTGAGGAGGATAAAGGTTAAGCGGGCAATATCTTCCAGTACCAAAGGCTCAAACTGTCGCAGGTAAGCAAAGAGGGCGAAGAATAAGATTCCGGCCAGTAAAATCTGACCAAAGAGCAATCCGAAGTAGGAATGATCGCCACTAAGGCTGCCCTCATAAACCTCCTGTAGGGAGCGAAGCTTAGCAAAGCGTTCTTGATCCACCAGATTCCCCTTGGCGATAATCAGCTCCCCCTCCTCTACCATGCCACGGGTGGGTAAAATGTTTTGCAATTGATCGGCCAGGACCTTTTCGGTAGTCGCCGGGTCGAGGACAATATTGTACCGCAGTCCCGAGGCCACCCGCGCGGCTAAAAAACTACTTACCGCCGAAGGGTAGCGATCTTTAAGTCGTTCACGAATCGCCTGATCCGCCTGGGAGATGGTGTAAAACTGATCCCATTCCACGTTTTCCACCAAGGAACCCCTGCGCAATTGTACTTCCCCATATTGTGAGAGTAAAGGATCTTCATCGGCCGGTTGTAAAATACCTTCTTTAAAAATGCCACTCAGGGTCGACTTCCCCGCCTCATAAAGGTTATCATGCCAAAAGCTGGTATCACCTTCTTCCAAAATAAAGTTAAAGCGTCCTTGCTTTAAGGCCTTTTGCCAGGCCGGTTCAAATTCGCTTTGGTACTTGGCTAGGGCCTCTTTTTCGGCCCCTTCCACATAGCGGAGGAAGATGGTTTTTTGGGCATTAATCGCAGCGCGTTCCTCTTGTAAATCTTCCGAACTCTTCTGAATGGCAAAGTCGAAAGGCGCTAAAAGGTCGGCATGCTGCCAGGGCTTCGCCTTTTGAAATTCGTATTTAAACTTGGCTTCACGGGGACTTAGGTAGACCACCAAAACCAGGGAACCTAAAAAAAGTAAGGCAGTAGAAATCTGAGTTTGATAGTTCTGAACTAAGAGCAGGAGCTTTCGCATGAGAATCGGACTATTTGAACGGCTTATTTTGTGTAATTTCGCCCACGTTGCTAAGTAAAGATAAATCTTAGAATACCGCATGCACGCTCTACGAGAGTCATTTTTTCCAAATGATCCCGAAATTCCTGCTCGAGGCGGTATTTCTGATAACCCTTTAAACTATACCCTCTCATGAAAGAAGTAGTAATCGTATCAGCGGTTCGTACCCCAATTGGTGGATTTTTAGGCAGCTTGTCTAGCCTCTCGGCCACCCAATTAGGATCTATTGCCATTAAAGGCGCTCTCAACAAAATTAATCTCGACCCATCCGAAGTACAAGAAGTATTGATGGGCAATGTGCTACAGGCCAATGTAGGTCAGGCCCCTGCCCGTCAGGCGGCCCTTGGCGCTGGCATTGGGAACGATGTGCCTTGTACCACCATCAATAAAGTATGCTCTTCGGGCATGAAAGCCATTATGCAAGGCGCCCAAGCCATTAAGGCGGGCGACGCCGAAGTAGTGGTTGTAGGCGGTATGGAAAGCATGAGTAATGTGCCGCATTACCTAGAAGGACGCAATGGCGTGAAGCTGGGCGATATTAAAGCCAAAGACGGTTTATTGCGCGATGGCTTAATCGACGTGTACAATAAAACCCATATGGGGAATTGCGCGGAACTTTGCGCTAAGGACATGAACTTTAGTCGCGAAGAGCAAGATAACTTCGCCTTAGAAAGCTACCGTCGTAGTGCCGATAGTTGGGAAAAAGGCCGTTTTGCGGATGAAGTGATTCCCGTAGAAGTGCCCCAGCGTAAAGGCGATCCCATTGTTGTAAATCAGGATGAAGACGTATTTAAGGTGAACCACGCCAAGGTGCCTACCCTACGTCCAGTATTCGACAAAGAAGGTACCGTAACGGCGGCCAATGCCTCTAATATTAATGATGGCGCCGCGGCCCTGGTGTTAATGTCGGCCGAAAAAGCGGCGAGCCTCGGTCTTAAGCCGCTTGCCAAAGTAAGCGCTTACGCTGATGCGGCTCACGAACCTGAATGGTTTACCACTGCTCCGGCCAAAGCTTTACCCAAAGCCTTAGCGAAGGCGGGTGTAGACATTGCCAATGTGGACGCTTTCGAATTAAACGAAGCCTTCTCGGTAGTAGGTCTAGCCAATATTCAGATTTTAAATATTGACGCCGCCAAAACCAATATTAATGGTGGTGCCGTTTCGATGGGACATCCTTTAGGAGCGAGTGGAGCGCGAATCATTGTGACCTTAATCAATGTATTGAAGCAAAACAATGGAAAGATTGGCGCCGCTGGTATTTGCAATGGCGGAGGCGGTGCTTCGGCAATGGTAATTGAAAACATGGCCTAAAACCATGATCAAAGGCATTTCCAAGCTTAGTGCAATTCCCATGCGTTTGGAGCCCTCCGATACCTCGGAGATGGTTAACCAAGTGATATTTGGCGAGAGTTACGATGTGCTGGAGCAGCGTAAAAAGTGGATTCGCATTCGCTTGCACCACGACCGCTACGAAGGCTGGATTGATCGTAAGCAAGCCAGTTTTATGGACGATGCCCAAGCCGATGCCTTAAAGGAAGCGCCACAGCGGATTGCTTCCGACTTAATAGAACTAGTATCCCGAAAAGATGGGGGAAGCTTTTTCCCTATCTTTTTGGGTTCTTATATTCCGGGCTTAGATGCCGAAAATAACTTCGAGCTGGCCGGCGAAGTTTTTCATTACAATGGTCCTACTTTAACCAAAATGCAAAGTAGAACCGAACTGATTGAAACGGCCTTTTCTTATTTACATGCCCCCTATCTCTGGGGTGGCCGTACCCCGGCGGGCATTGATTGCTCCGGCTTTACGCAGATGGTGTACCGCTTGGCCGGTTATCAAATTCCCCGCGATGCCTATCAGCAAGCCGAGCTGGGCGAAACCCTTTCCTTTATCGAGGAATCCGAACCGGGTGACTTAGCCTTTTTTGATAATGCGGAAGGCCGAATCATTCACGTGGGCCTCATTTTACAAGATAACTACATCCTCCACGCCAGTGGCAAAGTGCGCCTCGATCGCCTGGACCAAAGCGGTATTTTCAATGCCGAGGAACGGCAGCATACGCATAAACTGCGGGTGATTAAGAAGGTTATTGCTTAGGAGCTGGGGTGGTGGATTAGTGGATTAGTGGATTGGTTGACTGGAATCTGGACGATACACGATAGATACACTTGAATTCCAATGATTTTCCTTTGAATCTAAAATTCTGTGAGGTGGGATCCGGCCTAGGAAGGATAGCCGAGAAAATGGAAGTAGGCGACTAGCTGAGTTTCTACGATACTTTTTTCATTGCCAAAAAAGTATCCAAAAAGGCTAGGCCTTTCCCTAGGTGATTTTTGCCTCACTTCAATCGGCAAAACTGTTCGGCCCTAATCGCTCCATGCTTCTTCCGCCCGAGGCGGACGCAATTGCGCTCAGGTCCTCACGATCACTGGGGAAAGCCCAGGTGCTTCCATAGGTGAGTTTTGGAACCTAAGACCATGTTTAAGGATTAAAAAATGGGGATAAACGTTTCCTGCATGCAGTCCTTGTTCGGAGGAGAATGGGACCTGAGCCGCCTGTCCGCCTTGGGAGGACAATAGTCCGCTCGTAGGGCAGTATGGAAGACTCGATAAAGCCACAGGCGAAAATCTCTGAATTAAGTAAAATGTTTCATCGTGCTGGCCCAGCCCAAGAGTCGGCGGTTTGCGGAGCACGCCGCAGGCTGCTTCGCGAAATTGCCTTTCAGGGCCCTTGATTTTTTGTTTCGTTTTTTATCAAGAAAAAATGAAAGGAAGGAGAAGTAGAGGAGTCTATAATCAAGTCACCAAAGTCGAAAAATCAGGTTGTTTATTGAGTCTGGAAAGTTAAACCTACCCCGTTTTAAACCCCGAAGCGCACGAAGGTTACGGTCTCCACAACATGATATTATCCCTTTGAAGAATAATATTAGTATTTAAGAAAGATATAGTCTAAAAGGGAGCCACGCGACCGGTCTAGGCTCTAAGAAGGAGCGCAGCGACCGGTCTAGGTTCAGCCGCAGGCTAATACCCAATCCACCAGCAGCTGCCAAAGGCTTGTCCGACGGCATGACTAACCTGCCATAGCTTTAGCGACGGCAGGGCTATACCTTCAAGCAATCAACCCACAAAAATTGCAATTCCCACCTCCCTTCAGTATATTGAAGCCCAATACATTAAGCCTTAAACCAAACCATCATGCCCGAAGTAACCGCTGCCAAGAATGCCAAAATCGCCACCATGAACTTTGGCTCTATCTACAAACATTACCTCAGTCGGATCGAGAAAAACGGTCGCAGCAAGGAAGAGCTTGATCAAGTGATATTATGGCTTACGGGTTACAACCAAGAGCAGTTAAACGACTTTATTGCCGGTAATGGTGACTTTGGACAATTCTTCGCCGGTGCCCAGGTACATGAAAATGCGCAACTCATTAAGGGGGTGGTCTGTGGCTACCGCATCGAAAACATTCCCGATGAATTTGCTTTGTACCGCGACTGCCGACGGATGGAAAAGCTGATCGATGAATTAGCCAAAGGCCGTAAAATGGAAAAGATCCTGCGCACTGGCTAGGGATAAAGCATTAGCCGATTTCTTGGCTTTTGGATACAATTCCTACCCTACTCCCCCTACACTCAACTTAGCAATTGGATCCATCCTAACCGACTAAGATCTTGTAATAACTAGGAATACTCCCCTTTATGAACTAGCTTTAAAACCGCTATGAAACCTGAAATTAATCGTCATCTGAACTTCGGCTTTAACTAGGACTTAATTGGTGGGATTACTTAATAAGGGAGAGGGTATAAATAAATTGCTGCACATTTGAAAAAAATGAAGATTTATTACGAGAAACACGGCAATAAAATTGGACCAAAATCAATAACGGACTTAGATCCTCTTGAATTGAAAAGAGACACTCTTGTTTGGTTCGAAGGACAAACTAATTGGATAAAAGCAAATGAAATTGCTGAATTAGCGGACTACTTTAAAACATCTCCTCCACCTCTTCCTACAAGTCCAAGAATCAGCATCAATGAGAAATACGACCGAACCTATAAAAGAGAAACAGATGCAATTGGAATAGGGTTAACCCTATTTATATTTCCATTGTTTTTAATGTTTGTGGGTGCTTTTAACTATGAGACGGAAAAGTCGTACGCCATTGGTAGAAGTATTTTTACCTTAGTTGGTCTCCTTATAAGGATTTTCGTCTGCATTTATGTTGTCAATATTGCCAAGCGACAAAATCGAAACTCAACAGTTTGGGGTGTCTTTAGCTTTATAATACCGTCTATTTCACTAATTATAATTGGTTTCCTAAAACGACTAAAAGTTGAAGGGCAGCCAACCTACGAAGAATTAACATCGGATAAAAGAACCCCTGATGAGAAACAAATAGATGACGAGAAATTTGAACGTTCAAATAATATACTGCGAATGGTATCATTTTCTCTGATAGCAATAGGATTTATAGCATTGATTATCTTATTTCTAACAGAATAAAAAGAAAAAAAACGTGCTACAACACGGCATATAGCTCATGGCGAGTGAACGGCTGCCAGCAAGGTTTTCGCTCCGTAGCCAGCTTTGGTTTCTGTGGACAGGAAAGTGCTTCGAAATCGCCACAGGCCATATGCAAATCATTATGTGGCACATAAAAAAATCAAGAAATGAGTGAAATGAACAATACTGACACTTGGAAAGAAATTGAACCGCAAGTAAATAGCAGTGCAGAATTCTTTGAGATAGTAAATGACTTCGGCAACCCTCTTGAATTAGTTCGTGAAGCCATATCAAATGCTGTTGACTGGAATGCAAGTTATATAAGAATAAATTTCGCGGTGGAAACAGTAGATGGTTCGAGAAGATTGGTCATTTACCTGGAAGACGATGGACAGGGAATGACAAAAGAAGTTCTATCAAGATCTTTTTGGGGCTTAGGTCATAGTGAGTCAAGAAAACTGAAAAATAATGGCGACTCGGATTTAATTGGTGAAAAAGGGCATGGAACCAAAATCTATTTGAGGTCTGAAGAAGTTAAGGTCAGGACAAAATCAAAAGATGGCTGCTTTGAATCTATTTGCATTCAACCTTTCAAATCACTATCAAACGAAGAGCTTCATAAACCCAAAATAAAGGAAATTAAAGACTTCTTACCAGACCAAGAAACAGGAACAGAGATTAGAGTTGTTGGATATAATGACAACGAAAGGTCCTCTTTCGTCCAGGACATTGTTCGTGACTATATCAAATGGTTCACAAAGGCAGGCTCAATAGAAGAAATTTTTGGAATCGTTAAAAATTCAGACTTTAAAATTTTTTTAAGATGTCTCGATTCGGATGATTATGAAAAAATTCAATTCGGACATCCGTTTCCAGACGAAAACTCCAACATTGATAAACTTTTTGAAGAATTAGAGTTTGACGCTGCTGATCACTATGTGAAAAGATTTAAGTATGAGAATGAAAGACTTAAAAACCACCCAGAAGTAACCTTTGATTTAATTGTATCTATTGAAGGAGATCAAATTAAGAGAAAGTACAATCCAATGATACAGCAGCGTACTCGGAGAGAAACAGGTAGATATAAGGTTTCTGATAGATATGGGTTATGGATTTGTAAAGATCATATTCCAATAACCCGCGTCAACGAGTGGATCTCGGGGTTTGGAACTGGCAGTAATTCCATGACAATGGTTCATGGATTTGTAAATTGCCAAGAGCTAAAACTCACCGCAAACCGCGGAGCAATTTCTAATACAGACCCACAAATACAATCCGAATTAAAGGAACGTATTCAAGAGATATTTGATGAAATTGACACTTTTCTCCACGAAAAGGGTGTATATACTTTGAGAAGTTGGCAGAAGGAACATAAAACACTCAAGCAGGAGACGGCTGAATATAAACGCAGAATAAAGTCGATAAAAGACCGTAAAACTTGTGAATATAATGGGCGCGTCTACTTGGAACCACAGAATGAATCAGAAGTGTTTGGTCTGTTCATGTCAATCTATTCGTTGCACCCAGACAAATTCCTATTTGAACCGCTCGATTACAATACAAGTCGGGGCATTGACTTAATTGCTCGAAACAAAACTGACAATAAAATTAGTGAAAGCGAATTTTGGTATGTCGAGCTCAAATTCATGTTTAAAAGAGATTTCAATCATGCTTTCAGACATCTCCGATGGATACTATGTTGGGAATTTGATAAGAACCTTTCAGAATCAACCGAGCTCATTGGCGTTGAAGAGTCTGATATAAGACACTTAAAGATCGAAAAGGATGAAGATGATAAACCACTTTATTTTCTTGACAGGAGGTCACGCGGTGGAAACAGAATAGAAATCATCAAGCTCAAAGAGTTTTTGGAGATTGAACTTGGCATTGAATTCAAATAAAACAACGCCACACAACAACACCTATAAGCAACAGCGTCCTGTTGGACGCTATTGCTTATAGCCAGAACCGTTGGCTGTAATTAAAACAAGATGATATGAAAAAAGAATATTCCTTTGAAGTACTCATAATTGACCCAAATGGAAAAAGTGAAATTCTTTCACCCAAGAGTTTGGTTTATGGACTTATGTCAACAGAGAAGCTTTGGGATGACGCCAAAGAAGAGAACAAAAAAGATGAATACTCTATTTCTGACGGTGATTTAAAACTACGAATTAAACCTATTGACACATCGTCTACACTCTACGACCTGATTGAAGCAGGTTTTCTAATTAAAGTTAAATCTAAAGACTTTTCCAAGATTGAAAGATTCAGATACCCTTTCATTATTCACCTCAGAAACAGACTTGCCTTCGAACATATTAGAATCCTTACCGATGATGTATCAACTGACATTTCAAATCAAGCTTATCCTTTAATAAACGAGCTAGAGAATCTATTGAGAAGGTATATATCTAAATTCTTTACCCAGAAAATAGGACTTGATTGGTGGAAAAAGGCTGTTCCCGATAAAGTGATTGATAAGACCAAAATTCGAAATGGAAATGAAACCGTTTTTTCCAACATAGTTCAAACCGACCTCACTTTGATTGATTTTGACGATTTAGGTGAGATAATTTATAAACACAAACTAGGTTTTAATAGACCCCAAAATTTAGCCGAAAGTCTAGTTGAGATAAACACGATAGAAGAATTAGAAAAACTAAAGGCCGATTTGGACAGTAATTACAACCGGTTTTTCAAAGAAAATTTTAAAGACAAAGATTTTGACAAAAAATGGAAGCAGCTTTTCAAGATCCGTAACAAGGTTGCCCACAACAACTTATTTGTACAAGAAGATTTAGATGCTACGTACCAATTACACAAAGAATTGAAAGAAACCATTCTCAATGCCGAATCTAAAATTGACGATTTCAAATTTTCAATAGAAGAACAGGTTGCAATTAGAGAGAATATACGAGAAGAAAAGTCCTCAGAATCTAAAGCAGATTCACTTGGTGTTAAGGTAGTGGGTAAAATCGACCTCGGAGGAGATGAAAAAGAGTACGACAATTTTGATGTAATCTCAGAAGATCAATTTTTGAAAGAACTTGAAAGAGCCGAAAACTCTATTCAATTCAAACCAAATATGAATTACGTAGGACTCAAATCATTTATAACAGTAATTCTAGGAAATAAAGGGTATGGTTATGGTCCTAGTTATGCATTAGCAAATATCTTAAAAGAACAAGGTGTTGTGGAGATATACGATGTTAATGACCCTAGGTCATATTGGCCAGCTAAAGCGATAAGGATAAAAAAATAACGACCCACCAACAAAACTAGCCCTAGCACAACCTCCCAAACCTCAAAAAAGAGAGCCTATTAAGGCCTCTCAAAGTCCCTTTGTAAATTCGATCATCATTTAAACAGAACCATTTTCAAGAACGCAAATCAGCTTTTAAAGACTACAGAGGAGTGCCTTTTTAACCTTGCCCAGCGCTTGCCGGGCCTTTGGAATCAAAAAAGCCTACTCAGGCATTTTCTTCACTTAAGTGCTAAATGCCTTATATCGAATATCCGCTATCCAAACCTTTTTAGATTTAGCCTCCAACCAATAGCAGGCACTTTTAATTTAAATTAGAGATTATTGTGAGGTCTCCCGCTGCATCGCACTTGAAAATGAAACAGAAGCAGATTGAAATAGATGGTTTACAACTGACCATTTCTACGAAGAAAGCTCCCCTTTTCATCAGAATAGTTTTGACTCTGATCCTGTGCATTTTGACATTAATTCCGATTGCTGCGACTTTTTTCATCTTGATTTACGGAGACGGACCTCATATCGGAATCGCGTTCTCTTTCATACTTTGTTGGGGAATTGGATTTTATCTGCTTCGAGTAATTTTATGGAATGCGGTCGGACGAGAAATCCTGATTTTGGCTCCAGAGAAAATATCATACATCGCTGACTATCTACTCTTTAAAGACGCACGACAAGAAATCCCGACCAAAGATCTGGGGATAGAAATTATTTACGAAGACGAACCTGCTGGTCGACTAAGACTTAAAAGTAAATCGACTTCCATTGAAACTGTTCTCCAAACGCCCATCGCGGAATTGGAAGAATTAAAAAATGAACTAAAAACGCGCTACAACAAATAAAATGGGACAAGACCTAAAATATATTGCTACAAAGAATGATTTAGCGGTACCCCGGGGTATTGTCCATTTCGTGGAGAAGGATAGCTTAATTTTCCCTATTGACCTTTATGATAGTGAGTTTGAGGAGTTGATAACAGAAGGCCCTAAACTCAAAACAGCCCGGCAAATATTCGATCTTATAATTACAGAGCTCTATTCAGAGGACTCGGTTTTGGAATCCATACAGTTTCTTAAAGAGAAAGGTGTCGAAACCTTTGCCATTGTGTGCTTTAGGGAAATTCTGGAGATAGACCAGTATTACCCTTGGCTAGTTGTACTTAGAAACGAATTATTAAAAACAGAAAGCGCAGAGATTGACCCGCACACTTTAGCGAGTCTGGATTCCCTTAGCGGTGATATCGCCTCTAATGTAAAAAGATACTACAGTTACGATGATGCCTTTTATGACTATTTTCAAAAGGATAGCTCAAAAAAATTAGTCCGGAAGTATGGATAAAACCTATCCCTGTAAAACCTATGCGCATTGCCAATAAAAACCGAACCGTGCTTCGCTATATTTACCCGAGAAAGTAGAAAAAGTCATCTAAGAAGCGCTATTAGCTGATGGGGAAATCCTCTCAGCTTGGAAACAGAAAAAACACTAAACCCCATGAGAAGATTAATTTTCGCATTCTTAATTTTTACCGGCACAACATGTTATAGCCAGCAAATAGCTTTGGATGTTAGTGATTCCATTTGTGATTGCCTAGAACGCAAACTGCCAAACACCGACAATAGAAATCAAAAAGATACCATTTACGTATGCATAGGTAGCCATATGGCGCTAAACTCTGATGAACTTTTTGCGGCCTATGACTTGGAAGGCTATACCGTAGAGAATATCAAACTCCTACAGAAAAAACTTGTCGCGACGCTTGAAGAAAGGTGCAAGGTGTTTCAGGACTTGAATAACTAATAAACGCGCTGCGCAACTATTAAAGTCAAAGCAGCTTTTTCATCTTTGGTAGCCAATGGCGCGGTTGAGGATTATACCTAAACCTATTCGGAATCGTGTATAGAGTGCACTTATCTGTAAACCCTCTATTTTTCCAACTAGAAAGCCAATGACAAAAGAATGCATTGATATCATGAAACAAAGCAGGCGACTGAAACTAAGTTTTTGGCAGCGGCTCGACCACTATTTCGTTGTGCTGTATATTTTATTGATCCCTGGATTTACGCTTTTCAGTTTATATGAAATCTATGTGAGCAAAACGTATGAGGGCCTTCGAACCGCGGAGGAACTCATAAACATCTCATGGCCCTGGATCATTCCCGCTATTGCATTTTACTTCATTCAAAAAAGACGACTGCGGTTTAAAGAAGTAAAAATTGACTATTCAGAGCAAGAGTTCCAAGAAGCCCTAAAAAGAACCGTTGCGGAATATAATTGGCAAATTGAATTGAACGACGAAGCTATTCTCCGTGCCTATCGCCCTTGGAATTGGACCGGAAGTTGGGGTGAAATGATTACTATCGTAAAAAACAAAGACCGACTGCTCTTGAATAGCATCTGCGACCCCAATAAATTGAGTTCGGTAGCTTCCTACGGTTGGAATAAAAGAAACATTAATACCTTTTTAAAAAACCTTGTGGCCGTCAAAAAAGAGCTATATGCCTAGCTTTAGACCTACCGAAAATTTAAGGCCAAACCCGCAACTTGGGAGATCGGCAGGAAACCTACTTTATCATCGAAAACATGACCTTCAAAGAAATAAAACACAATACTCCAGAATGGAGGGTTGCGGTGAAACTTAGAGAGTGTATTCTCAGAGAACCCCTTGGAAGCAAGTTTAGTCCAGCGGAACTTGAAGAAGAGAAAAATCATATTCAAATAGCTGGATACCTAGACAAAGAGCTGGTTGCCACTGCCGTTTTAGTCCCTGAGGGTGAAAAAATGAAAATGCAAAGAGTGGCCGTCTTGGAAACCTTTAGAAACAAGAAAATTGGCTCAAGCATGATGGCCTTTTGTGAAGCACTAGCGCAAGCGCAGGGGATAAAATTCATGTATTGCCATGCCAGAGATACCGCTGTGAAGTTTTACCTACAAAATGATTATGAAAGGGAAGGCACCTACTTTGACGAAGATGGGATTCCACATTTAAAGATGATTAAGAAACTCGATAAAGACTTTTAGGCCCCCTACTCTAATTAAAAAACCTCGAAGAAACTACCGCTGCAGAAAGAATAGTGCAAAAGCGCATGCTGAACTCATTATATACCACTGTCGGTTCTAGCATAAATAGTACCCCTCATTTAATGCAATTAGCTTTAAAGTGTTGGTTATTACCGCTAAGCTTACTAGGGTGTACGTGGTTTAGATCGACCAATATATTCGACTTTGTATGCCTTATTAGGTCCGGCCTAATCCTCTGGCTGGTGCAGAGATCAGCATTTCAAAATAAGGGTATGATCGCTTTTTTAATCATGACCTAAAAACAAAAATTAGTCTGTGGATAGGCCCCTCTGGCATTCAGTAAATACTTTGCTAAGAGCGAAACATATGGCTAGCTTTAATCTTGCGCCCATCATTCCCTACCTTGCAAACCATGGGCCTAAGGAAAAACTGTAGATGGGTTTAATAATTCAAAGCAAAAAACACTACTTAACGCGCTTTCCATTTTGGTTAGTCATTATCGTCTTCCTTGCTTTAGCCCCAGCAATAGTTGGGCTCTCGGGCGCCTGGTTATCAGAAACGTTTAGTGGAGAACCTTGTCACGAAGGCAATTGTGTTTGGATGGTGCTTCCCTGGCTTACCCTTTTCACCTTACCTATTGGTGGGCTCCTCTTAGCCATTTACCTCTGCATTGTAATTATAGACTCCATTAGCATACTAAAAGAAAGTAAACGAGCGTCGAGTAATGGGAAGTCAGAAACCGAGGAGCTACCCTAATCAAAGCGGGTAAATAATCCCTTTATCAAGTAAGCGCTATTGTTCCTCTAAACCATTAGTTAGCCCCAATGCCTATGGTGATAGAGATTCCCTAACTTAGCGAAACCTAGCGGAGCGAAAATGAAAAATCGAATGTCACTAAAAAGCATGCCGCGCTCTGCCTATACTTTGTCGTAAACTGATTCTAGCGTTAAAGGAGATGACCTCCAACCCACCGAACTTAATTCCCCTCCATGAAGATGAAAAAATGGCTCCCTTTCCTATTTACCGCCGTCTTGCTATTCGCTTGCCATTCCCAAGAGGAAGCAGAACCCCAAGTGCAGAAGCAAGCAGCCATGGACTATTCTGATGGTTTGGCGTCTTTCGATTCGCTTAGCCCTGCTCAGGAAAAGGCCTTTAACTTGCTCGACAGTTTACAAACCTCTTCCGACCAAGCGCATCGACTCTTTTCTACCTTTCCAGGAAGTTATCATGAGGGCTTCCCACCCGATAGCAGTCTGAGCCTCTCCTCCTCCCAATTAAAAACAGCCTTGCAGCAATTTATCCGTCAGAATTATGCGCGGTATTCTGAAGAGGAAAGCAATAATTTAGCCCAGCAGATTGCCCTCTTGCAGGAGGATTATCAGCTCTTGCTTTGCTTGCCCGAATCTTCAAATCGGGAATTCAGCACAACGCCCGCCCAAGAAGGAATCTGGGTTTTACCCAAATTACTCGGTCGAAGGGATCTTGTCTTGGTTTGGTAAAACTGAAAATGGGCTTTCTCCTTAAGCCCGAGAGCCTAACTAAAAGTCTCCGCCACCGAAGTCTCCGCCATCGCCTTGCGGTCGACGCGATTTTCGCTGATTGATGCGGTAGCTGAAGTTAATCGTAAACTGACGTTGACGCCATTGGAAGGTCCCGAAGGTGTCGAAATAGCCACCCGCGGCAATATCTCCGGTCGTATAATAGCGACGAATGCGGTTATTGAATAAATCGCGTACCGAGAGGGTAATGGTGCCATTGCCTTTTAAAATATCCCGACTCCAAGCTAAATCGAGGGTGTAAATCCCTAAACGGCGGGTTTGGGCCGACTGGCTTGCCCCTTGCATATTAAAGCTTACTTGTAAATCGCTTTCCCAAAATTTCAAACGATTCACCAATCGCCCGCTACTGGAATAGTTACGTACCCCAAAATCCTGGCCTTCAAAATCACCTACGGTTTGGGTGTAAAACAAATTCAAGTTCGCATTTACCTCATACCACTGCGCCACATTGTACTGGAAATTAAACTCCAATCCATAGGCATCTTGTACCGCTAGGTTGATGGGGAAGAATCGAGTGAATTCCTGTCCATCGCGCTCTTCCACCAAAGTAATTCGTTCGATAACCCCGGTGCGGTGACGGTAATACAAACCGCTGTACAAACTACCCTTCTCAAAATAGCGTACGTAAGCCGCTTCATAACTATCGGTAAACTCGGGGTTTACATTGGGATTCCCCGAATAGAAATTACGGTTATCGCTGAAACCAAAGAAAGGCGCCAAGGTGCGGAATCCGGGTCGGCTAATCCGGCGACTGTAACTTAATTGTAAGTCGGCCAAAGGACTAAAGCTATAAGTAAAGAAGGCACTAGGGAATAAATTAGTATACACCCGTCGGTTAATGCTGTCACCAAAGCCCACCTCGGTGGTTAAGTCGGTCATCTCGGCCCGCAGCCCTAGCTGATAGGTTATCTTCTCGCCCCAAGCATCGTTGTAAATACCATAGGCCGCATACACATTCTCGGTAAATAAGAAGCGACTGTCAAAATCCGGATCGGGAGTAAAGGTGCCATCATCCGCTTCATTACTCAATTGGTAGTCGTTCTCAATCTCCCGTAAGGTTACCCTTGCTCCGGTTTCATAGCTGCGCTTCTCCCCTAAAGGATGCACGTAATCGGTTTGCACTAAAGTACTGCGCTGGTATTCCACATTGGCCACCTGCTGTTCAAATACGCCTGGGCGGCCGAGGGTATCCTGACTGATATCGGAATTCTCGCGGTCATCCTCCAAGCTATAACGCAAGTCGGCCGTCCACTTATGATCATCATTATCGCCAAAGGTTTTTTGCCAGGATAAATTACCTTCTACCACATCCTCGGTTTCCAGTTCATTGTCAAAGCGATTCACCACCCGTACTTCCTTGCCATTGGCATCGAGGTCGCGGAATTCTAAATCCACATAATTACGACCTACACTGGGACTAAAAAGAAAGGAACCGGTTAGGGTTTGCTTTTCGGTGAGGTAATAATCCATACCCACTCGAAAGTTAAAATCGTTGCCCCCACGGTTCTGGTAGCGATCACGCAAAAAGGAATAAGATGTATCAGGTAAAAAGAACTTTTGATTGGAGCTTCCGCCGCCAGGACTGCGACGCTGATTGAAGCTGATATTGGTAAAGAAATTAAGGCGATTGCGACGGTAGTTCATGGTCGCTCCAGCACCGTATAATTCAGGATAACCTCCACTGAGGTCAAAGCTGCCATTGAAGCCCTTTTGATCCTGTTTCTTTAATACAATATTAATGATGCCGGCTTCTCCTTCTGCATCATAGCGAGCGGAAGGATTGGTGATTACCTCAATCTTTTCAATGGTGTTTCCCTGCAATTGCCTGAGGGCAGAGGCCGGATCGGAACCAATTAAACCACTGGGTTTCCCGTTAATGAGGATCCGTACATTATTGGAACCCCTTAGGGCCACATTGCCTTCTACATCTACACTCACCGAAGGCAGGTTATTGAGAATATCGGAGGCATTGGTTCCGGCCGAGGTTAAATCCTGACCTACATTAAATACCCGCTTGTCCTGCTCAAACTCCATCATTTTGGCTTTCGCCTGAACCTCAACTTCGGCAATCACCGTGGAACCAGGCCGCATCTTTAATACACCTAAGTTCAATTTCCCCGAAGCGGGCACTTCAATGTCTATAGTGTCGTTTCGCATACCAATAAAGCTGACTTGCAATTGGTACTTTCCGGGAGCCGCCTCTAAACTAAAACGACCATCTACATCAGCCGCCTGACCTGCTTTAAGCTCACTGTTTTGGACCAAGACTACATTGGCCATCGGTAAAGAGACTCCATCCGGACCTACAATTTGACCTTGAACTTGAGCCCAAAGGCCGTTCGATGTTAAAACACTAAGAAAAAGTAGGAAGAGTTTTCTATGCATAATCAAGTATCGTCTTTTCGGCGCTAATTGTTCATTAATTGGGAAACTCCTTGGCCATTCGTTCTTCCAGCGCCACCATCTCATCCCGGAGGGCGGCTGCTTCGATAAAGTCAAGGGATTTGGCGGCCGTTTCCATTTTCTTGCGAATCTTTTCAATGCCTTTTCGCATGTCGGCCTTGCTGTGATAAACCGCATTTTCCTCCGCCGCCCTTGGACTGGGTGCCGTGCTGCGGTAAGGATTATGGTCTTTCTTGGAGCCCGGTAAAATGGACTCGGTCGATTTCTTTAGCGCGGTTGGTTTTAAACCGTGCTTCTCGTTGTATTCATGCTGCACCGAACGGCGACGGTTGGTCTCATCGATGGTGCGACGCATGCTATCGGTTATCTTATCGGCATACATTATCGCCAAGCCGTTCACATTACGAGCCGCTCGACCAACGGTCTGCACCAAGGAGCGTTCGGCCCGCAAGAAACCTTCCTTATCAGCATCTAAAATCGCCACCAAACTTACTTCCGGTAAATCCAAGCCTTCTCTTAACAGGTTCACCCCAATCAATACATCGAATAAACCCAAGCGCAAATCCCGCATGATTTCCACGCGCTCCAAGGTATCTACATCCGAATGCACATAGCGACAGCGGACCCCATAGCGCGTTAAGTATTTGGTCAATTCCTCCGCCATGCGTTTGGTTAGGGTGGTTACCAATACCCTTTCGTCGAGCTCCGCGCGCTTATTAATTTCCTCCATTAAATCGTCCACTTGGTTTTGCACCGGACGTACTTCAATACGCGGATCTAATAAACCGGTGGGACGAATAAGTTGCTCCACCACTACCCCTTGACTCTTCTCCAATTCGTAATCGGCGGGCGTGGCACTTACGTAGATGACTTGGTTCTGTAAGGACTCAAATTCATCGAAGGTTAGCGGACGATTGTCCATGGCCGCCGGTAAGCGGAAGCCGTACTCCACTAGGTTTTCCTTACGCGAGCGGTCACCACCGTACATCGCACGAACTTGCGAAACGGTCACATGACTCTCATCGATCACCATCAGGTAATCATCTGGGAAATAATCTAAGAGACAGAAGGGACGCGTACCCGGGGCACGGCCATCTAAGTAGCGAGAATAGTTCTCAATGCCCGAGCAATACCCTAATTCGCGGATCATTTCCAAATCAAACTCGGTACGCTCCTGCAAACGCTTAGCTTCGAGGGGCCGACCTTGTTTATTGAAAAAATCCACTTGAGACACCATATCATCTTGAATTTGATGAATGGCCGTTTGCAAGTGCTCCTTGCCGGTTACAAAGATGTTGGCCGGGAAGATGCGCACCTGATCAAATTTCTCGATTACCTCTCGGGTCGAAGGATTAAAGCTTTCAATCGCCTCAATTTCATCGCCCCAAAAGTGAATACGAAATGCGGTATCGGCATAAGCCGGGAAAATATCTACAGTATCCCCTTTTACCCTAAAATTACCTCGACTAAATTCAGCCGCTGTACGATTGTAAAGGGCATTTACAAAAGAGTATAAAAGTTGATTGCGTGGCACCACCTGCCCGACCGCAATCTCAATTACCTGCTCATTAAAAGACTCTGGATTACCAATACCGTATAAACAGGAAACCGAGGCCACCACCAAAACATCCCGACGTCCCGAAAGTAAAGCGGAAGTGGTGGATAATCGCAGTTTTTCAATTTCATCGTTAATACTTAAATCCTTCTCGATATAAGTTCCGGTGGTGGGGATATAAGCTTCGGGCTGATAATAATCGTAATAGGACACAAAGTATTCCACCGCATTATTGGGGAAGAACTGCTTAAACTCCGAATACAATTGGGCCGCTAAAGTCTTATTATGACTTAAAACCAAAGTGGGTTTTTGCACCTCCTTTACCAGATTGGCTACGGTAAATGTTTTTCCCGAGCCGGTAACTCCCAATAAGGTCTGAAACCGCTCGCCGGCATCTACGCCCTCGGCCAATTCCTTAATGGCCTGAGGCTGGTCACCAGTAGGTTTATATTCGGATACGAGCTCAAAATTTTGCGCCATGGCGCGAAATTAAGCTTTCTAAAGGAGCTAGAGATGCTAAGTCTATGAGCTAATAGGCGGAAAAAATAGAAAGAGTCCGCCGCTTCTCCTTAAGAAAACTACATTTGTATCGCACACGACATAAAACAGTACCATTCGATATGCCAAAGAACATTTATCAATTTGAAGCCGAAACCCTACAAGGGGAAAAAGTAAAACTAGAAGACTATCAAGGGAAAACTTTGCTGATTGTGAATACCGCATCTAAATGCGGATTAACGCCTCAGTATGAAGGTTTGGAAAAGCTTTACCAAGAGTACCGCGAGAAAGGCCTGGAAATATTAGGCTTTCCTTGCAATCAATTTGCGGGTCAGGAACCCGGGAACAGCGAAGATATCCAGGAATTTTGCAGTGTAAACTACGGGGTTAGCTTTCCCATGATGGCTAAGGTAGACGTGAATGGCAGTGGCGCCCATCCCCTATTTAAGTATTTAAAAAAGGCTTTACCTGGCACCCTTACCAATGCTATCAAATGGAACTTCACCAAGTTTTTAGTGGATGCCAATGGTAAGCCAGTGAAGCGCTTTGCCCCTACCACCGAGCCGCAGGCTATTAAGGCGGATATTGAAAAGACCTTAAGCGTTGAAAGCAAGTAAGGAAGCCCTACTGCTGCAAAATCAGCTGTGCTTTCCCCTCTATGCCAGCTCGCGTTTAACCACTAAGCTCTATGCTCCTTATTTAGAGGAGCTGGGGCTTACCTATCCGCAGTACTTGGTGATGCTCGTTTTATGGGAGGCCGATGGTCAGCGGGTGAATGATATTGCCCGTCGGCTGCATCTGGAAACCAATACGGTTACCCCCCTCTTAAAGCGTTTAGAACAAAAGGCCCTCCTCCAGCGCCGGCCTTCTAAGACGGATGAGCGTAGTGTTGAAATTCACCTCAGCGAAAGCGGCCGTAAACTGCAATTCCAAGCTATGGAAGTGCCGGCTAAAATTGTAAAAGCTTTTGAAGGTAGCGGCTTGAAGCAAGAAGAAGTACTGCAATTGCAAGAGAGCTTGTTTAAAATTTTAGCTGCTTTAAACAAGCATTCAAATAAGTTCTAGGTTCGCCGCCCTCAATTCCTTGTGTATTTATATACCTTAGAGGAAACCAATAAATTGAGGGGCATGAAAATTCTACGTAACATTTTGGGTGTTCTGTTGGGCATCTTCCTAGGAGGAGGTTTAAACTTCCTCATCATTATGTACAGCGGCGCCATTATTCCGCCACCAGAAGGGGTTGATCCCACTTCAATGGAGTCTATTCAGGCCAATATCCATTTATTCGAAGTAAAGCATTTTATCATGCCTTTCTTAGCGCATGCCCTTGGCACCTTGGTGGGCGCCTTCATCTGCACTAAAATTGCGGCGACCCGCAAGATGCCCCTAGCCATGCTTATTGGCGCTTGGTTCCTCTTGGGCGGTATTTACGCGGCTTATTCCTTGGGAGCTCCGGCTTGGATGAATGCGGTAGATGTGCTATTTGCTTACATTCCCATGGCTTGGATTGGATTTCGCTTGGGGCGCTAACTATAGCTCTATCCCTAATTTTTGATGCATGCGATGCTTTAAGAGCCAGGCAAAAAACCAGGTGCTAAAGAAGCTAAAGCTACTGTACATCACAGCTACCATGGAAATTTCGGGTCGCTCTAAAACCTGACTGGCAATAAAAATGGCCAGAGCGGCATTTTGCAAACCTAGCTCCACGGCGATGGTGTAAGCACCTACATGCTTAACCCCTCCCCAGCGCGAAAAGAAATAACCCAGGAGCATGGTTCCCAAATTGAATGCAATCAAGGGAATGAAAAGGGTGAAATTATTTTGAAAGGCCTGCGTTTGAGATCCGCCGTCTTCGAAGAAAATGGCATAGCTAAAAATCAGAAACAATATGGCGGGAAGGATATACCTTAAAGGCTGCTGCAATTTTTGAATGGCCTCCTTAGGTCCGTACTCGCGCAGCAAAACCCCCGCAATTACCGGTAAAACCACCGTGAATAATATTTCCCGGAAGGTGTCCCAAAAGCCAATGCTGATCTCGGTTTCGGTCCCCATAAACCAACCTAAGGCCAAGTTTAGGTAAAGGGGAATACTTAGCAAGATGCCAAAACTATTAAAGGAGGTTAGGCTAACCGAGAGGGCTACTCTACCCTTAAGCATATGGCTTACCAAATTGGATGCGGTTCCTCCCGGTGCGGAGGCGATTAGTACTAGTCCTACCTTATGTAAGGGGTCAATCGGCAGAGCCCAGGCCATGAAAAATGCGATTAAGGGCAGCAAGAAAAACTGGCCCAACAAACCAAACAATATGGCCTTCGGTCTTAAGAAGACTCGGCTAAAATCGGAAAAACGCAAGCCCAGGCCAATCCCAAACATGATGAGGGCAATGCCCCCCGGAATTAAGAAATCGCCTAAACCTTGCACCGTTTAAGATTCTTCAGAACTGCTGTCGGCCTGCTCCTTATTCTCCTTGGCTTCGCGCATGTCCTTTAGCTTTTGACCCAGCATTTTAATTTGACCCTGTAAGGAGGAAACCGAGCGGCTTTGTGCATCGATGTTTTTCTTTGCCTCCTTAACAATGGGACTATTGGGGTCGCTGCTGCTGAAGAAGCCCAAGTTGTTCTCCAATTGAATAAGTTCCTTCTTGGCCTCATCTAACTTGCGACGCAGGAAGTCACGCTCTTTTTGCAGTTCACGCTCTCCTTGCGAGGCGAGGCTGTCCACCTTATTCTCAAAGCGGATGCGTTGCGATTCCAAACGATCCAAATCAATCGACTTAAAGAAGCCATCAATCGCCTTGTTAAAGCGATTCTCCAATTCATTGCGCAGTTTACGAGGGGAAGGTCCCAGTTTACGCCATTCGGCAATTTTGGATTTGATTTCCTTAATCGCTGCCTTCTTGTCTTTTAGGTCGGGACTCCATTTCTCCAAGGCCTCTAAGAAATCGGTCCGTGCCTTGGCGTTCTCTTCAAATTCGGCATCGCGCCCTTTGTTATGGGCCGTTAAACGATCAAAGAAATGATTACAGGCCGCGCGGAACTCTTTCCAAATCTTATCACTTTCACTTTTGGGAACGTGACCAATTTTTTTCCAATCCGCCTGAATGCGTTTCAGTTCATTGGCGGTATCGCGCCATTGCTCGCTATCCTTAATTTCTTCGGCCCGCGCTAATAAAGCCCGTTTCTTATCCAAATTCTCCTGATGTTCCTTTTTAAGGTTCTTGTAGAACTGGTTTTTAGCCTGATTGAAATCGCGTAGCGCTCCGCGGAAGGCTTCCCAAACCGCATCGTTATCGGCTACATTTAAGCGACCAATTTTCTTAAACTCCTTTTGGATATTGTTAACCTCCTGAATGGCTTTTTGCCACTCGTGATGTTTCTTGAAATTGCGAGGCAATTCTTCCAATTGCTTCACCAATTTGCGCTTCTCTTCTAGCAGTTCTTCGCGTTTCTCGCGTAAATCTTTAAAGAACTCCTCACGTTTCTCGTGAATCTTTTTGGTGATTCCTGAAAACTCCTGCCAAAGGGTTTCGCGTAATTCTGGCTCAACCGGACCAATTTGACGCCATTCTTTATGGAGCTTTTGCAGTTCCTTGAAACCTGCGCGAAGGTCATCCCCATCCAAGATGGCTTGGGCCTTTTTCACCAGGTCTTCTTTATGCTCCTTATTCTTTTTATAATCAAGGTCGCGAAGCTCCTTGTTGATCTTGATGTATTCGTAAAAGTTCTCTACGTGGAAGTGATAGGTCCGCCATAAATCGCGGCTTTCATTGCGGGGTACCGGACCGGTATTTCGCCAGGACTCCTGAATATCCCGAAACTCTTTAAAGGTTTCGCCAATAGACTCTTCTTTGTTCACCAAGTCTTTTAAACGCTCAATCAGGTTCTTTTTAACCAAAAGGTTTTGATCGAGCTGAGCACTTAATTCATTGTAGTACTTGCGACGACGGTTGCGGTATTCGGAATAGATACTCCGGAACTGCTCCCGTAAAGGCTGAATAAACTCAAAGTCGAGCTCATTTCCTCCTTGCTCCACAAATTCGGCGAGTTTCTCTGCCCGCTCCTCATTCAATAATTTGAGTAGATACTTGCGAATGGCCGTAAAGTGGTCCTTAAGCTTCTGAATGGGTTGCTCCTTTAAAAGCTTATAGGCTGCTGCCACTAAATCTTCGGGCAGGTATTCGGCATAATCGGGCATCTCCAATTCATCGGGATGCTCCTCATCATGATCCTCATCTCCTTGCACTTCTGCCGTATCATCGTCCTTTTCTAAGTCTTCATCACTTAGAATCTCTTCTGCCTCATTTTCCGCGCTCGCGGTGGCTTCATCGATTAGGGCGGCTTCACTAGCGCCCTCTCCCTCTGCCTCAGGCGCTTCGGCCTTTGCCTCTGCGCTTTCCGCTGAAGTTTCCTCCTTAGGACTTTCTTCCGCTTTTTCTTCGGCTGGGCTTTCGGCTGCTACATCCTCGCTTTTAGGAGCAGGATTGGGCTGCTCGGCTTCCGCCTGAGGCTGGGTCTCCTCCTGCTGGCTTTGGGCCTCTTGATTTTCTAAGGGCTTTTGCTCCTCACCTTCTGGTAAGTTGTTCTGTGTATCGCTCATGATTATCTGAATGGGCCACAAAAATAATGGAATTTCCAAGCGGGCATAGGCCTGAGCGATTATTTAAAAAGCTTTTTAGCTTATCCATTTCTTGCATCCTGCCAAAGGGACCAAGCGTATTCGGCTTGCCATTTCAACATCGCCGCCCCATTTTGAGTTTGCGCCCCTCTCTCGGCGGCCATTCGCAGCCAGCGACTTTCTTGAGGATTGTAGATCAGATCGATAAAAAACTGCCCCTCTAATTGCTGGGGTAAATCAAGGGGTGGAAGCTCTTCTATAGCTGGATAGGTGCCTAGTGGAGTGGTATTAACCACCAAATCAAAATCATGAATACGGCGACCGGCTTCCTGATAGTTTATTTCTTGGCCCTTGGGACTTCGAGACACTAACTGAACCTCACTACCCCATTGCTCTAAAGCATAAACCACCGCCTTAGCGGCGCCTCCCGTTCCTAGAACAAGGGCTTTCTTCACTTTGAGCTGAGGCCATTGCTCCTTGATTGCTTTTTGAAAACCGAGGTAGTCGGTATTATAACCACGCCAGCCGCCGGCTTCAGGAACCAAGGTATTCACGGCCCCTATCGCTTGCGCTTCTGCCGAAAGGCTATTGAGATAAGGGATAATTTGCTCCTTGTAGGGAATGGTAACATTAAACCCGGCCCAATTACGACGCTGCGCAAGGCTTGGGAAATCCTCAATTTGCGCTAATTCACAATTGTGATAGTGATGGTTCTTTAGCGCGAGTTCCTGAAACTTCGCCTCAAAGTAGGCCGCGGAAAAGCTGTGTACCAAACTTTTGCCTATGAGGCCCAGTTCCATTTTAGGCGCTTTTAGTTTTGGGTGCGGCAAAGCGCTCCATCAAAAAGATTAAGGCCGCTCCGGCTACCGCTAGACCAATGGCTGGCCATAATTGTGGGTCGGCTGATTCTTGACCAATAACCACGGCTCCTTCCAAAATGGGAGCACTAAAATCATTTGGAAGCACGGTGCGCTCCAAGATGGGAACAATCTCCTCATTGACTTCACCAGGATGCTTAATCATAACCTCCTCGACTTGCTTCCAGGGCCAAATTTTATTGAGTGAGCCTAAGAGAAATCCAGATAGCAAGGCCACCGTAACATCGTGGTATTTGGCGAACATGGTTTTTAGGAGCCGAGCAAATGAAAGTAAGCCAATCACCGCACCGACCCCAAATACCGCGATAATACTCAATTCACGTTCGTGGATGGCGCCTAACACCACCGAATACGAACCCAATAAAACCAGAATGAAGGAACCAGATATACCCGGTAAGATCATGGCACAAATGGCAATACTTCCGCTTAAGAAGATATACCAAAGTGCATCATTAGAGCCCGAAGCGGGTAAAATGGTAATGGTGTATGCAATGGCCGCTCCTAAGATAAAAGTGACAATTGGACTGGTGGTCCAGTTTTTCACCTGCTTGGCTACGAAGAAGATACTGGCAAACACTAATCCAAAGAAAAAGCTCCACAGCAAAACCGGTTCGTTTTTAAGCAGCCAAGAAATGCCTTTCGCTAAAGAGAGAATGGAAACACCTATTCCTAAAAAGAGGGGCACAAAGAACCAACCGTTGATGTAATTCCAAGCACTGGCAATTCCTTCTTTACGCAGCTTATTAAAGGCCTCAATATTAATGCGATTAATACTCTCAATGAGCTCTTCATATATTCCAGTAATAAAGGCGATGGTACCGCCACTTACCCCAGGAACCACGTCGGCTGCGCCCATGGCTAAACCCTTAAGGAAAAGGAGTGCATATTTCATTTTAGGAAATGTTTTGGCAAAGAAAGGAAATGCCGCTTAATCGAGGCCCAGTAAATCCCGTACTCGTTTTTCTTTTTTAAGCCAGGGGAATAAAGCTAAGAAGAAACTCTTGCCACCGGCATCTAAATGCAAGGCCTTACGCAGGTAGATCATCGCTTCATCCTTTTCCTGAATGGTAAACAAGTAACCCGAAAGTTGGTAATGCAGCTGACTGCTACCGGGAATCAGGTCTAAAGCCTTGTATAATACATCCATTCCCAACTTAAACTCACACATATCGAATAGCAATTGCGCATATTCGGTAAAAGTGCTGGCATTGTAATATTGATCCTCAATGAGCTTGGCATAAATACCTACGGCTTCGTCGAGCTTACCCGCTCTGCGATGCATCATGGCGCTGCTATGACGGTATTCCCAATTTTCAGGGTCTAATTCTACCGCTTTATTAATGAGGTAAAGCGCCTCGGGCCATTGCTTTTGTTCGTCCTTTAAAAGGGATAACTCGTAAAAGGCTTCTTCCAACTCCGCATCTTCGTGAATAGCCTTTTGAAGGAATTTTTCGGCCAATTGGTATTTACTGAGGCGTAAATAACATAAGCCCGTTTTATAGTAGCCATAACCACTGCTACCATCGTATTCGAAGGTAGCCTGATAGGTTTCAGCCGCCTCTTGGTAACGGAATTCCAATTCTAAAATTCGCGCTTTCTCATAGTAGGCTGCGGAGAAATACTCATCGATAACAATCGCATAATCCAAGGCCCGCAAGGCTTGTGGATATTCCTCTAATTTGGCCTGCATCAATCCGAGATGATACCAGGCAATTTCGGAGTAAGGGTTTTGATCGATGAATCCTTCTAAATAAGTAATGCCCTCCTCTGGTCGCTCCAAAAGATCATAGCAGAGGGCTAAATTGTAAAGAGCAATCTCATCTTCCGGATAAAGCTCCAGAGACATTTTTAAATAGCGCAGGGCCTTGGTGTAAGCACCAACCAATTGGTACTCTAAGGCTAAGAGATGATATACATCCTCTGGAAACTCGGTATGATTAAGCGCCTGTCGGTATTGCTCGATGGCCTTTTGATGATTACCCGTTTTGGAGTATAGACCCGCGCGAGCCATATGCATCTCAAAGTAATCCAATACTTGTCCTTCCAACTTATTGAGAACCTGCGCGGCTTCGCGGGTACGATCTAAAGAGGTTAAATACTGTACCTGTTTTAAATGTAAAGATGCCGCGTAAGGATGCTGGGTTTGGGCCATCTCCAAAACCTCGAGGGCTTTCTTCGATTTACCCGTCTCGTAAAAGTAATCCGCGATTGCTTCAAATTCCTCTAGATCGTAAAAGCGGGAAAGCCCTTGAGCCTCCATGCGCTTAAATTCGTCAATCAAGTCGAGGAGATTAAAAAAATCGTCTTCGTTTTCGTCTTCGAACATAAAGTGGAATTGGACATTTAAATTTATCCAAATGCCGGGGGCAAAGGTAACATTGCTCCTGCCCTTATCCACAAAGAAATGAACAACATTTAGCTAGAGCTTTGTAAAACAGGTATTTACACATTTTCACTCGCTTACTTGTGCACAAGTTGTTGAAAACTAGAAGCCCTGTAAATTTCCAATTAAAAAGCTAAAGCCCTGTTTCCCAAGCGAGAGCAATCCCTTAAAACAGAAGGAATCCAAGCTTAAAAAACGTTTCTGCGCGCGCCTAAGCCATTATATTTGCGCAAAATTTAAAAGCAATGACCCTCATTAAATCTATTTCCGGCGTTCGTGGTACGATTGGTGGCGCCAAAGGTGAAAACTTAAGCCCCCTCGATGCAGCAGAGTTTGCCGCTGCTTACGGACATTGGTTAAAGAAAAAACATCCCGGGAAGGAAGTTAAAGTGGTAATTGGTCGTGATGCGCGTCCGAGTGGACCGATGATTCAAGGTATTGTCCAAAACACCTTAGTGGGCACGGGTATCACCGTAATTGATTTAGACCTTTCAACTACCCCCACGGTTGAAATGGCGGTAGTATTCGAAAAGGCCCAGGGTGGGATTATTCTTACCGCCTCGCATAACCCCAAGCAATGGAACGCCTTAAAACTGCTTAATGAGAAGGGCGAATTTATTTCTGGTGCCGATGGTGCCGAGCTGCTACGCATGATTGAGTCGGAAGATTACGATTTCGTAGAAGTTGATGATTTAGGTTCCGTGGAAAGCCGCGAGGGCACCATCGAAAAGCATATTGAAGCTATTCTGGCTTTACCCTATATCGATGTGGAGGCAGTAAAAGCCGCCAATTTAAAAGTAGCCGTAGATGCGGTAAACTCTACCGGTGGCATTGCCATCCCGATGCTGCTTGAGGCCATGGGCGTAACAAATGCCGAACTTTTATACTGCGAACCCAATGGACAGTTCCCGCATAATCCGGAGCCTTTAAAAGAGCATTTGGGCGATATCATGTCATTGGTAAAAACCAAGCAGTGTGACCTAGGAATTGTGGTTGACCCCGATGTAGACCGCCTGGCGATGATTGATGAAAAGGGAGAAATGTTTGGCGAGGAATACACCTTAGTAGCGGTGGCCGATTTCCTTTTACAGCATAAACAAGGTCCTTTGGTTAGTAATTTATCAAGCTCCAGAGCTTTGCGGGATTTAGCCAAAAAGAGCGGACAAGAATACTATGCTTCGGCCGTGGGTGAAGTAAATGTGGTGACCAAAATGAAAGAAGTTGGGGCCGTACTTGGTGGTGAAGGAAATGGAGGGGTTATCCTTCCCGATTTACACTACGGTCGCGATTCCTTAATAGGTATTGCAATGGTGCTTACCCATCTCGCCAAAAGCGGCAAAAGCCTGAGTACCTTAAGAGCAGAATATCCTGCCTATTATATGGCCAAGAACAAAATCCAACTGGAAGCAGGTATGGATGTAGATGGCCTTCTCCAAAAAATGGAGGCGAAGTACGCCAGTGAAGAGATTAGTACCGTAGATGGCGTGAAGATTGACTTTGCCGAAGAATGGGTACATTTACGTAAGTCGAATACGGAACCGATTATTCGTATTTACACCGAGGCCCTGAGCCCTGAAAAAGCACAAGCCCTCGCCGAAAGATTTATCAGTGAAATTCAAGCAATGATCTAAGGCGCTTATGGAAACCAAGATCTCTAAGAGCATTCCCGGCACAAAGTGGGAAAGCCATTTCGATGAGTACCGCGAAAACATCGTCGGAAACAAAAGTGAGTTTATAGGACCTTACGGACCCAAACGTATCCTTTACGCCGATTGGATTGCCAGCGGGAGATTGTATGAACCAATCGAAAAACAGCTGCTCGAAGAGATTGGACCCTTAGTAGCCAATACGCATACCGAAACTTCCTACACGGGGAGCACCATGACCAAGGCCTATCACCGCGCCAAGTTGGTGATTAAGCAACATGTGAATGCTCAGCACGACGATGTGTTGATACCTACCGGAACCGGTATGACAGGTGCGGCCCTAAAGTTTCAACGCATCCTTGGCTTAAAGGTACCCGAGCAATTTAAGGGCAGCTCCGATATTGAAGAGCAGTTTCGTCCGGTGGTTTTCATTAGTCATATGGAGCACCATTCCAATCAAACTTCTTGGTTGGAAACTATAGCAGATGTGGTAGTAATTGGTCACACCGATGAAGGCCTAATGGACCTTGATCATTTCGATCAATTGCTGGAGCAATACCAAGATCGTCCCTATAAGATTGCCAGTATAACTTCCTGCAGTAATGTAACGGGCATCTTTACCCCTTACTATGAGGTGGCGAAGCGCATCCATGCCGCAGGGGGATATTGTTTTGTCGATTTTGCCGCTTCGGGCCCCTATGTGGATATTGATATGCATCCTCAGGAAGAGGGTGCCCATTTAGATGCAATCTTCTTCTCTCCTCATAAATTTTTAGGAGGCCCGGGTACACCGGGAGTATTAATTTTCAATTCCCAATTGTATCGCAACAGTGTACCCGATCACCCTGGGGGTGGTACCGTTTTGTGGACCGACCCTTGGGGCGGACGTTACTACATTGAGGATATTGAAACCCGAGAAGATGGAGGCACACCCGGCTTCCTGCAAACGATGAAGGCCGCTTTAGCTATGCAGCTCAAGGAGAAAATGACGGTTAAAGCAATCAAAGCGCGCGAAAAGGAATTACTGGATTACATTTTTGATAGGCTCAACAAAATCCCGGGGATGGTGATTTTAGCTGGCCATATTCGCGAGCGGATTGGAGCGGTATCCTTCTACATTGAGGGCATTCACTACAACCTGGTGGTACAATTACTCAATGACCTATTTGGGATTCAAACTCGCGGAGGTTGCAGTTGTGCCGGAACTTACGGGCATTATCTATTGCACCTGGACAAGGAAACCAGTTCCAATTGCGTACAAACGGTATTAGCTGGCGATCAAACCTTCCGTCCGGGATGGGTACGCCTCTCGGTGCATCCCAGCTTTACAGATGCCGAGGTGGTAGAAATTTGTGATGCCATCGCCTACATTGCCGAAAATTGGCAACAGTATGTGAATGATTACCACTACGAAAAAGGCAGCAACCGCTTTATTCACCTTAGTGGCATCGATGATAGCGATGAAATTGTAAACCGCTGGTTCACTTAATGGACTATATCTATTTCGATAATGCCGCTTCTACTCCATTGCGTAAAGAGGTAAAAGAATACATGCTAGAGTTGATGGATGGTGCCTATGGAAATCCCTCCAGTACTCATGCTCAAGGTCGTAAGGCCAAGGTTATTTTAGAGTCGAGCCGAAAAAGTATCGCCAAGAATCTAGATTGCCTTCCGGCAGAAATCATCTTTTGCTCCGGAGGCACGGAGGCCGATAATGCCGCTATTTCCCTCGCCATCTCAGACCTTGGCGTGCAACGCATTCTTACCTCTCCCCTCGAGCATCATGCGGTTTTACATGCGGCCGATCGCTGGGCCAAGCACTTTAATATTTCGGTAGAAATCCTTGCGGTAGATGAGAAAGGTCGCATCGATTTGGAAGCACTAGAAACCAAGCTAGCGAATGGCCCTAAAACCTTAGTTAGCCTGATGCACGGTAACAATGAAATTGGCAATCTCCTTGACCTTGAAAAAGTAGGGAATCTTTGCCGAGAGCACGAGGCTTTCTTCCATAGTGATACCGTGCAAACCCTTGGGCATTTCCCCATGAGTCTTAAAAACCTTCCGGTAGATTTCGCCACCGCTTCCAGTCATAAATTCCATGGTCCCAAAGGAGTGGGCTTTCTGTATATTGATCGCAGGGTAAAAGTGAGCTCCTTTATTACAGGCGGAGCCCAAGAACGTGGTCTTCGCGGTGGTACTGAAAGTATCGTTCAGATTGGTGGCTTAGCCAGGGCCCTGGAACTGGCTTGTGCCGACATGGACCAAGACCGAGCTTATATTCTCGATTTAAAGCGACGTTTCTGGGAAGGACTTAAAGCCCTTTTCCCTAAGGCTTATACCAATGGACTTTCGGGTGAATATGATGAAAGCCTGTACACCGTACTTAGCGTGAGTATCCCCGAATTAGCGCAAGACTCCATGTTGCTGTTTAATCTCGATTTAAAAGGGATTGCTGTATCCGGAGGAAGTGCCTGTTCTTCAGGCAGCGTGCAAAAGTCGCATGTGATTGCGGCCATGAATCCTCAACATGAAGATTCCGTTTTACGCTTCTCCTTTTCTCGGAACAACACGCTTGAAGAGGTGCAAAAGGTACTCGATGTTCTTAAGGAAATGAAGGCGAAGCTTTAATCTTCCTCCTCTGCTTCAATAAGCTCTCCGTCTTTTTCAGCGTTTCCCGGGTGATAGCCAAACAACTGCTTATCACGAATCATTTGGTCTACATAGGTAGGTAAACAATCTTCCCAGCCACTTTGTCCCTTGCGAATTTTGCGAAGCACATCCCTAGAGAAGATTTGCAAAATTTCCGGATCGTAGGTTTCAATGTCTTTAATCCGACGGTTAAAGACTAAGAAGTCGTATAGAGGTTGGAATCGCGGATGAATCTTAAAGTCCTTAGAAGTTTCCAGTGGTAGGTCTGGCTTGGGCTGCGATGGATAAACGTAAATCTTAAGATCGCTGGAATACAGAACGCCGAAGGCCTCCAAAATACCGCCTTTTAAATCGCGATAGTATTTGTTATCAAAGAGTTCATGCAAATTGGTAACCCCCATAATAAGGCCCATGCGTTCCTCGGTATAGCGGCTGAAGTACTCCACCAATTTATAGTACTCCTGGTAATTGGAAATCAATACCGTTTGCCCCAAAGAACAAAGGATATCAGCCCGATCAAGGAAATCTTGTTCATCAATCTCCCCTTCCGCCTTGAGGTTATTCAGGGTAATCTCGAAGAGCACCACCAGCTTTTCCTTTTCCACCTTTCGCTCTTCCGTAAAAGCTTCAATACCGGTGCGTACCATATCCATATTTACCTTGGTAACCGGACGGAAACTTCCACGAGCGGTAAGGATATTCTTCTTGTAAAGTAAAGCCGCCGGAAGGATGTTATTGCCTTCGGGACCAAAGATTACCGCATCGGTAAAGCCGTTTTTAATCAAGCGTAAGGACATCAATCGATTGTCTACATTCTTGAATTCCGGTCCCTCAAAATGGATCATGTCAATTTCCATTTTATAGCGGGCAATATTATCGTAAAGCGATTTTAAAAGCTCTTCTGGATTATTGCGAATATTGAAGCAACCGTAAATCAGGTTTACCCCCATAATCCCGATGGTTTCCTGCTGTAGAGAAGCTTCCTCCTCCTTCATGCGGATGTGGAAAAGCACATCGTTTGGCTCTTGATCCGGATGCAATTGGAAGCGAATACCCATCCAACCATGACCCTTGAATTTTCGCGTAAAGTTGATGGTGGCCACCGTATTCGCAAAAGCGAAATAACAGCGTTTAGGATGATCTTCACGATCTAAACGTTGCTCGATTAAGCCATATTCGTGATCCAACATCTTGCGCAAGCGGTCCTCAGTAACGTAGCGGCCATCGTTTTCCTTACCGTAAATAGCATCGGAAAAGAGCTTATCATAAGCACTCATCGCTTTGGCGACCGTTCCTGAGGCGGCACCTACTCGGAAAAAGTTTCGAACCACCTCTTGACCCGCACCAATTTCGGCGAAGGTTCCATAGATGTTTTCGTTAAGATTGACTTTTAGAGCTTTTTGGGCAGTGGACAGAACCATGCGTTCCATAAGAGTAGGGATCTAGAGTAATGCATAACAAAAGTAATAGAATAGCTATGTTTGAAGGGTAATTCCTCAAGAAATTTGAACGCTCCACATTCCAAATTTGAATGGTTTTTTGAAGTCCTGGGCAGTGGAACCTCCCAAGGGGTGCCCGTGGTAGGTTGTGCTTGTGCAGTATGCGCTTCTACCAATCCCAAGGATCGGCGACTACGCAGCAGCTTTTTTGTTCAAAAAGGTCAAACCCGAGTGCTGGTTGATGCAGGACCCGATTTAAGGCAGCAACTTTTGCGCAGTGCGATTCACGACCTAGACGCCGTCCTCATCACTCATGAGCACCAAGACCATACCGCTGGCTTGGATGAACTGCGGGCCATTAACTTTATTCAGGGGCATGCTATTCCCATCTATTGCACGGAGCAAGTAGAAAACCGTTTGAGGGAACAATACTCCTACATCTTTAAAAACTCAGATTATCCGGGAATCCCCCAAATTCATTTTGTATGCCTACCGGAGGAGAAATTTCAAATTGGGGAAATGGAAATTGAGCCCCTTAAATTATGGCATGCCAATTTACCGGTAACGGCCTTTCGCTTTGGACCTCTGGCCTACTTAACCGATGTAAATGCGATTCCGGAAAATGCTTTCCCGCAATTGCAAAACTTAGAGGTGCTAATTCTAAATGCCTTACGGCAGAAAGCGCATCACTCTCATTTCACCTTAGAAGAAGCGATAGCCATCGCCGATAAACTGCAAGTACCGCAACTCTATGCTACCCATATCAGTCATCAAATGGGTTTGCATGAAAGCATTGAGAAAAATTTAGCGCCTGGACGAAATCTGGCATTTGACGGCTTAAAGATTCAGCTATAAGGCTGATGGGCATTATCTTCGCGAAAATTTTTTGCGATTATGTCCGAGCGTTTTGACTTAGTGATTGTTGGAGGGGGGATTGTAGGTTTGGCAACCGCTTATAAGTACCAATTAGCCTATCCCGAGCACAGCATTGCCATTTTAGAGAAGGAAGCGCAATTAGGTGCCCACCAAACCGGGCGCAACTCGGGCGTAATTCACTCCGGGATTTATTATAAGCCTGGAAGTTTCAAAGCCCTTAATTGCACCAATGGTCGCAAGCAAATTGTAGCCTTTGCCAAGGAGCATGGTGTGAAGCACGATATCTGCGGTAAGATTATTCTAGCCACTGAAGAAAAGGAACTTCCCATTTTACAAGGCATCTACGAAAAAGGCGTAGCCAATGAAATTGAGGGAATTGAGATGATTGGTCCGGAGGCGATTCGCGAAATTGAACCTCATACCCGAGGGATTAAGGCGATTCGCGTTCCTGTAACCGGAATCATCGATTATGTGGGTATGTGCCATAAACTGGTAGAGCTAATTCAAGGGATCAATCCCAAGAGTAAATTAATGCTCAATACCAAGTTTATCGATAGTTTTCAGGAAGATGGAAAGGAAGGGCTTCGTACCAGCCGAGGTATCGTCTACGCTGGTCGAAAAGTATTCTGTGCCGGACTGCAAAGCGATCGCCTCGCCCGTAAAGAGGGGGCCAAGCTCGACATGAAAATTATTGGCTTTCGCGGCGACTACTATGAATTAACTGAACAGGCCCGTCATAAAGTAAAGCACCTTATTTATCCGGTTCCAGATCCCGATTTCCCCTTCTTGGGTGTGCATTTTACCCGCATGGTAGATGGCAGTGTGGAGTGCGGACCGAATGCCGTTTTCAGCTTTAAGCGTGAAGGCTACCACCCTACTTCCTTCAACTGGAAGGACACAATGGAATCCCTAGGTTATGCTGGCACCTGGAAGCTTTTTAGCAAACATGCCGGTCAGGGTATGGAAGAAATGAAGCGGGCCTTTTCGAAAAAGCTCTTTTTACAAGCCTTGCGGAAGATGATTCCCGATTTACAGATGGAGGATATTCAACCCGTGCGAGCCGGCGTGCGCGCTCAGGCCTTAAAGAGCTCCGGTGAATTGGTGGATGATTTCAAAATCGAAAAATTTGGCAACTCCGTGCATGTTCTAAATGCTCCCTCTCCGGCAGCAACTGCGAGCTTGGCTATTGCCGATGAGATTTTAGATATGGCCGGATTGGTTTCCAAACCTTCTAAGTAAAAGCAAATCAAGGCCTGCCGCCTCAAAGGGCTAAAAGAATTCCTTTTATTAAAACATTCGATTCTCCTCAAAGGTTAAAAAGACTTGTATTTTTGCGAGAATTTGAAGACCTGTCCTTTTGGAATCAGATAAAATAGAGGTACTCGGAGCTAGAGTACACAACCTTAAAGACCTTGATATTGAAATTCCCCGCGACGAACTGGTAGTGATTACCGGTTTAAGTGGCAGTGGGAAATCATCCCTAGCCTTCGACACCATTTACGCCGAAGGGCAAAGGCGCTATATCGAAACTTTCTCGGCCTATGCCCGACAGTTTTTAGGGAATATGGAGCGCCCAGATGTTGACAAGATTAATGGTCTGAGCCCCGTAATTTCCATCGAACAAAAAACCACCAGCAAGAACCCTCGATCTACCGTTGGAACCGTTACGGAGATTTACGATTTCTTGCGCTTGCTCTATGCTCGTGCTTCCACCGCCTACTCCTACGAAACTGGAGAAGAGATGGTAAGTTATACGCAAGAGCAAATCAAAAATCTGATTATTGAGCGTTTCCTTGGAAAACGGGTTTACATCTTAGCCCCCTTGATTCGTTCACGTAAAGGTCATTACCGCGAGCTTTTTGCTTCGGTAGCCAAGCAAGGCTTTTTAAAGGTTCGGGTAGACGGCGAAATCAAAGATATCACCCATGGCATGCGCCTGGACCGTTATAAAACGCATGATATTGAATTGGTTATTGACCGATTGAGAGTGGACAGCTCCGATGAAAAACGTTTAGTTGAATCCTTGCAAATTGCCCTCTCCCAAGGCAATGGCGTACTTATGGTGCAGGAATTTGAAGATCCTAAATTGCACTTCTTCAGCCGAAACTTAATGTGTCCAAGCACCGGGATTGCCTATCCCGAACCCGAACCCAATACTTTTTCATTTAACAGTCCCAAAGGGGCCTGTCCCAAGTGCAATGGTTTAGGTCAGGTGCATGAAATCGACTTGGCTAAGGTGGTTCCCGACGATAAGAAGAGTATTAAACAAGGGGGCTTAAGTCCTTTAGGAGAGTTTAAAGCCAATTGGATTTTTAACCAAATTGAAATTATTGGCGATCGCTACGGATTTAAACTCACGACGCCCATTAAAGATATTCCAAAGGAAGGTTTAGACACCATTCTCTACGGAGCGGATGAAGTATTCGAGGTGCCTAACAAAACCTTAGGCATAACCCGCAAGTATAGCCTCAAATTTGAGGGTGTGGTGAACTTCATCAAGCAGCAAAGCGAAGAAACCAAAAGTCGAAGCATTAAGCGCTGGGCTGAAGGTTATATGAATGAGGTGACCTGTCCTACTTGCCATGGCGATCGTTTACGAAAAGAGTCGCGGCATTTTAAAATTGGCGAAAAGAGCATTGCCGATTTAGCCCGAATGGATGTAGAAGCGCTCTACAGTTGGCTGGAGGCGGCCGAATCGAAAATGGATGAGCAACAGCGCCGCATTGGATCGGAGATTTTGAAGGAACTACGCACGCGCTGTGGTTTCCTTTTAAATGTGGGACTCAACTATTTAAGTCTAAACCGACCCGCTAAATCCCTCTCGGGAGGAGAGGCGCAGCGTATTAGACTGGCCACCCAAATTGGCTCGCAGCTGGTAAATGTGCTTTATATTTTAGATGAGCCGAGTATTGGCCTGCATCAAAGAGATAATGAAAAACTCATTCAGTCGCTTAAAGAACTGCGCGATTTAGGCAATTCGGTGATTGTAGTGGAGCACGATCGAGATATGATTGAAGAGGCTGATTTCATCTTGGACATTGGTCCAGGAGCCGGCCGCCATGGTGGTGAGATTGTCGCCCACGGTCGTATAGATGATATCCGCGCAAGCGACAGCGTTACCGCGCAATACCTCAACGGCAATAAGGAAATTGCCATACCTACTGAGCGTCGCCAAGGCAATGGCAAACAAATTGAACTCAAGGGAGCCAGCGGCAACAACCTAAAAAAGGTGAATTTGAATTTACCTTTAGGACAGCTTGTCGTGGTAACGGGAGTTTCGGGTTCGGGTAAATCTACCCTAATCAATGAAACTTTATACCCCGCCATATCCAAGCACTTCTATCAATCGGTTAAAGAGCCCTTGGCCTATGATAGCCTTAAGGGACTAAAGCATATTGATAAGGTAATTGATATTGACCAAAGTCCGATTGGTCGTACCCCGCGCTCCAACCCTGCCACTTACACCGGGGTATTATCCCATATCCGTGATTTGTTTGCCAACCTTCCCGAGGCGAAAGTTCGTGGTTATAAGCCCGGACGATTTAGCTTTAATGTGAAAGGCGGTCGTTGCGAAACCTGCGAAGGGGCTGGAATCCGTGTTATTGAGATGAACTTCCTTCCGGATGTTTATGTAGATTGTGAAACTTGTCAAGGTAAACGCTTTAACCGCGAAACCTTAGAGGTACGTTACAAAGGAAAGAGCATCGCAGATGTTTTAGATATGAGCATTAACCGCGCGGTGCAGTTTTTTGAAAGTATCCCCAAAATCTATCAGAAGCTAAAAACCCTGCAAGATGTAGGCTTAGGATACATTACCTTAGGGCAGCAATCAACTACCCTTTCGGGAGGGGAAGCCCAAAGGGTGAAGCTAGCTACCGAGCTCAGCAAGCGCGATACAGGTAAAACCCTTTACATTTTAGATGAGCCCACCACCGGCTTGCATTTCGAAGATGTTAGGGTTTTAATGGAAGTTTTGAATAAATTGGTGGACCGTGGCAACACGGTATTAATTATTGAGCACAACCTCGACGTTATTAAACTGGCCGATCATATTATTGATATTGGTCCGGAAGGAGGCGCTGGAGGGGGTACTATTGTATTTAGCGGCAGTCCCGAAGATCTTGCTAAAAAGCAAGTGGGGCATACCGCGAGATTCCTGGAAACGGAATTAAAACGAAAAAATTAATGGCAAAATCTGACGATCAATTACAGCGCGCTTTTGAGCCCAAAAGCTGGAACGAAATACGCACCAACGACTCATGGGGCATTTTTAAAATCATGAGTGAATTCGTAAATGGTTACGAATCAATGGCTCGAATGGGCCCTTGTGTTTCCATTTTTGGCTCCGCGCGCACCAAGCCCGATAACCCCTATTATCAACTTGCACAGGAAGTGGCGTATAAGCTTACGCAAAGTGGCTTTGGTATTATCACTGGTGGTGGTCCTGGTATTATGGAAGCTGGGAATAAAGGAGCCAAAGAGGGTAATGGGAATTCGGTGGGCTTAAATATCGACCTCCCGATGGAGCAAGAGCCCAATCCCTATATTGATAATGACAAGAGCCTCGACTTTGATTACTTTTTTGTGCGTAAAGTAATTTTCGTAAAGTACTCTCAGGGCTTCGTAGTTATGCCCGGTGGCTTTGGCACCCTCGACGAGCTTTTCGAAGCCTTAACCTTAATCCAAACCTATAAGATTGGGCGCTTTCCCATTGTTTTGGTCGGGAAGAAGTTTTGGGGCGGATTAATCGAGTGGATTAAAACCACGCTATTGGAAGCCGAAAACAATATCAGCGCTAAGGATTTAGAACTCTTTAAATTGGTAGACACGGCCGATGAGGCGGTGGAAGTGATTGAAGACTTCTACCTTAAGTATATGCTTAAGCCTAACTTCTAGGAAGGCTTAAAACCAATTGGAGCACGAGGCTTTTCTTTTTCAGCTGCTAAGCTCAAAATGGCCTCAAATATCTTTTCTATTTTAAGGTCATGCTCCCCTACTTCTTGGCGGAGCTCCTCAATCTGCAAGGCTAGTTCTTGCTGACTTAAAAGCACTTCTCGCATCTTCACAAAGGTGCGGATGATTTGAATATTTACGGCAATGGCCTGAGGACTCTTTAATACGCATGATAGCATGGTTACTCCTTGCTCCGTAAAACAGAAAGGAGCATGCCGCAGTCCCTTCAGGTCTTCTTTGGAGGTCACAAATTGTGACCTCCAAATTTCTAATTCTTCTGGTGTCATTTGAAACATGAAGTCCTCGGGGAAACGATCCAGGTTTCGACGAACCGCTTGCTTTAATACTTTGGTTGGAATCCCATAAAGCTGGGCGAGGTCACGATCAATCATCACCTTATAATTGCGAAGGCGGTATATTTTACTCAGGATGAGTTCTTCAGGTAAATGCATTTCCACTTTTACCCGCAAGCTATCTAATGCTTAAAGAGTAAGCCTATTTAAACGCTTTTTAAAGCGCTTAGGACTTCCTTTTCCAGACCACCTTTTGACGCCAAAAGGCCAAGGCACTTATGAGGATCAAACTGCCTATGGAATAGTAAACCCAAGCCGGAACGGGAACGGGGTCTCCTGCGGCGTAGGAGTGCAAGCCCGAGAGATAGTAGTTTACCCCGTAATAGGTCATTATAATTGATGCCAAGCCAAACAAACTCGCGAAATTAAAGGCAAAAGCACTTTTTAGTCCGGGGACAAATCGCATATGCAGAATAAAAGCATAAACTAAAATCGACACTAAGGCCCAGGTTTCTTTTGCATCCCAACCCCAGTAACGTCCCCAACTTTCATTGGCCCAAACCCCGCCAAGGTAGGTACCGATGCTCAACATAAATAAACCGCCAATGAGGGTCATCTCACTAAGCTTAGTCATCTCCGAAACCATATCTCGCACCCTCGCTTTATTGGAATCGTTGAGGAAAATCATCAACAATAAATTGATGACCCCAATCAAGGCCCCTAACATCAGGAAGCCATAGGAGCCTGCTTCGAGCGAAACATGTATGGTGAGCCAATAAGAACGGAGTACGGGAACTAAGGGCGTAATTTCGGGGTTGAGGAAACTGAGCATGGCAATGAGCAAAACAACGCCACTTAAGACATTTGTAGCTGCCAAGGCCCCACTACTCTTTCGACTAAACAAGAGCCCCGCTAAGGTTCCGGTCCAGGCAATGTAAATCATACTTTCATAACCATTACTCCAGGGCGCACGTCCTGATACGTACCAACGTAAACCCAATCCTAGGGTATGAAAGCTAAAGGCCAGAACTAAACCTATAAGCAGTACCTGGTGCAAGCGCTTAAAACTACTCTTAGGTCGGAATACTTGTAAAAACAAGGTGATTAAAAACCCGAGGCCCAGTAAAGTGTAGATAAGAGCCAAGCGGTTAAATACCTTGAGTTTATTTAGGAAGATTTCCATCGACCTTTGGCTTTCACTCGGTAAGATTTCGGGATCCTGAGCATTTTGATACTTCTTGAGCTCGGTAATGATTCCATTGGCCAAAGAATAATCCCCACTGGCCATGCCGCGGCTTAGGGCTTCCTGATAAGCCGGAAATAAACGATCGGCAACGATGGACTGGGCCTCGCCGTGTGAATAGTCTGAAACCCAAGTGTTATTCACATCTCCCTCTAAAGGAACAATTTTGAGCAAGTAACCCGATAACATCATATTAAAGATGTTCACCTTTTCATCCAGCTTGAGAACCGCTTTTTCCCAAGTACCTTTTTCCTTGTCGATTACCGCATTGGCCGCTTGTACTTCTTGGGCTAATTTGTAGGATCCATCTGTGTTAAAAAAGGCCTTATAGGTTTGCACCCTATCCGTAAATCCTAGTTCTGCCCACTTGGGGTGATAAGGCAATTTTATCATCGGCTCGCCATACCAATTGGCATTGTTGGACCAAACACTTAGCACCACTTGATCGGCACTTAATCCTCGATAACTTTCTTTTCCTAAAAGCTTACGCATCACCTCCCTGCTAAGGGTATGCATGGGTTTCATCCGACCTCGAACATCTTGAACGAGAACCGTGCTAAACAAGTCGGCATGTTCTTTCGAAACGGCCTCTAAATTACTTTCCAATTCTGTTTGTGCCTGCAAACTGCTAAAGCCGAAGAAGAGTAAAACGAGCATCGTTCCCCTTTTTGCTCGAAGATCCTTTATTTGTTTAGCCAATTGAGCAAAGCGGGTGTTCTTCGAAACTAAAGTCCACAGCATACCTAAAGTGAGTAAGGCATAACCGAAGTAACTAATCCAGGTTCCCCAAAAATCGTGGTTCACAGAAAGGTAGGTGCCAAGCTCATCTCGGTCGTAGGAAGACTGAAAGAAACGGTATCCGCCATGATTTAAAATATGATTCATGTAAATCCTAAAATCGAACTCCTCCCCTTTACTAGGATCTATCACTTGGACTTCGCTGGCATAAGAGGCTGGCGAGTTGGTTCCCGGATAGCGCTCCATTTGAAAATCGTACAGCTTAATGGCAAATGGAAGTTCCCGCACTTTAGAACCATAGGCTATATTGAGTCGCAATCCATCTAAATCCACCGACTCGTATCGACCTGGAGAACCCTTATAACCCTCACAATACAATTCGTGAAGCTGGCCTTGATGCTCAACCTCGAACATTAATCCAATGGTAGAGCCCGATTGAATTTTCAAGTCTCCTTGTTTACGTTGGAGCCTTCCCGAAAGGCTAAAGTCACCAAAAACAAAAGAGGAACCGCCCCAGCGATACAAACTACGCAGGGCAAGCTCACTAAGAGTATCAGCCGGCATTTCAAACATCTGCCGATCGGCCATCCGCATATAGCTGTAAGGTTGCCCGCTAAACACCATCGCCTTGCCCTCGTCATCTACTTGAATGGAAAAAGCATCGGGCATTTGACCAGGCCCAAAATAAAAGGGAACCCCGCCAATATAGCGTTGGGTGTTATAGCGTAGGAAATATTCGCTTCGCCCTTGTGAGGAACCAAAAACCAGTTTTAAAATGGGCTCCCCATTATCGACTGTTTCCAGCTCATACTCGGGATTAATAAAGGTCTCCTTTAAGTCCACCTTAATCCGGTCCGAACCCAATTGGTATTCCTCCTTAAATGTATTGGTTCCAAGGGAAGACCAAAGAACGGGTTCTTCTAATTGGTAATCTTTTCCCTCCTTCTCGAAATGCAGTTTAAGGTAAGCTTCGCTTGATAAGAACTGATTGCTCTGTTCGGTTTCCCGGATGTGCATCATACCCTCATATCCGAAGTAACGCGTGACGCCAGCGCCAATTAATATGATAATGATAGCGGCATGGAAGCATAAGACGGCCCACATCTTACGCTGAATTAATCGAAAATCGATAATGTTCTTTATTAAGGCTCCGGAAAAGAGAAGCAAGAGCAACTCAAACCAAGCCGCTTTATAAATAACCTTTTGGGCGCTGTCGGTGCCATAGTCGTTTTCTACAAAGGTGGCAATCCCTACCGCTGCCGCGAAAAGTAAGATGTACAATAGGGCGGCGCGTCTGCCGAAGAAAGTGTTCAGCACTCGATGAAGAGCAGTTTTGTTTTTAGTCATTAAGGAAGTACTTCTGCATTCTCCAAAATTAAATCATAGGAATATCCCGCTCCAAAATCGACGGACTTCCTTAAGGTGGCCTTAAGGTTAATGGTATGACCAGCCGGAACTGCTGTTTGGGAGGTGGCCACCAAATCGAATTGATCCATACTTCCATCCTTCAAATGCAGCCAATGACGGTCCATAATATTGGCATTAATCTTTACCACCTTAGCGGTAAGCTTCACTTCTTGCTCTACGTAAGAATCGGCATTTTCAATCAGTTCCTTTATGCTGATGGCCCCATCCATCGCTTGAATATCCGCAGTACTGAGGTCCTTTGCGGGGGATTTTGATTCAAAGATGTTTCCTAAGGCTTCCTGCTGACCCTGGGAAAAAGCCGGCCGTAAATCGGATACCAGGTAAATTTCATCGAAACTACGATCAAATGCGGTAGAGTAATAATCGGTTTTATAAATCCCCTTTTCAAAAATGTATTCCTCTTCCAGGATGTAGCTGCGCTTTAGGGTCGCTAACCAAAACTCCTTATCGCCTTCCCTTACCTTTAAATACGAGTATCGACTGCCACTTAGGGTATCCATCAAAAATACGCGATGCTCAGCCTCTGCTTGCGATACTTGGGTTTTACTCGAACCTGAAGCAGGCTCGAAAATACCTTGTGCCGCCTGACTGTCTTCTTCTAAAACGGTGGGGCCTTGCTGACAAGAAATTAGCCATAAGGAGAGGCTTAAAAGCCCCATGCTCTTTTTAAACATGTTTAAAAATTGAGTCTTTTATTAACGCGAAGGTAAACACGAATTTGGTCTTGCTGATGTATCATACTGTATTCTCCCATGATACCCAAATTCCATTGATTCCCAAACTGATGACTGTATTCCACACCATAAAAATGCTGAGGGTCTAAGTTAATCTCCCGTAAAGCATAAGCCATGGAAACGTAACGGTAATAGGCCGATACTCTTGATTTGGACTGAATGTTCCTCGAGTATCGCAAGGAGTTGATCTCCGAGTTTAAATTGCCATTACGGTTGATATTAAAGCGATAAATTAAGCTTCCACCAATCCAAGGCAAACGGTGTTGACTGATGGAGGCCTGCAGGTTTTGACTGTTATTGCCAAAAGTGGGATTCGTGCGCAAATTATAGGATAAACCCAGATGGGTAGATTTCCAGAAACGGTAATCGCTTCGCAAGCGAATACCTTCTCGAGCCCCTTGCTCCGCTAAAAGTCGCTCAATTTCCGAATCGTAGCGTTCGAAGAAAATGATCTGTTGCCGCGAATCGTAGGAAGCAAAGAGGGTCCAGCGATTGCTAAGGCGATAGCGAGCAGACAGGTATAGCGAACTTAAGCGAAAGGTATTTGCCGCTTGAGCGGTATCGAAGTTCTCATACAAATCTACTTCTGCGGAAGCAAAGACATAAAGCCTTGACCAGCGATAGGATTGCTGGGTATAAATATAACGGCGATCAATGGCCCCTTGATTGGTTTGCTGCATTAAACCTAAACTCAGGGCGCCGCTTTGTTTCCCTTTATGCCAATCGTAAGCGCCATAAGCGCCATATTGCATCAAATTGAAATTGTAGGCATAATTTCCAAAATCCGGTCTACTACCTAAGATAGCCCCGGCAGACCAATTGCCCCAGCTGCCTTCCCACTGTAAACCATCGATAGCCCCTAAAGAGGCTACCCTAGGGTTAATACGACGCCCAAGCACTATTCGTTGTGATTCTATAGGCTGGTATACCAAGGCCAAATTGTAAATATTGGCTCGGTAGTCATCGGCACTGCTGGCATAACCACGCCGGAAACTCTGCAGATTACCGTATGCCTCCAGACTCAAGTCTTTTCCAAAGAGGCTATCTACCCGCAAACTAGCCCTCATTAAAGAACGATAATTTTGCCGACCGGCATCGTTTAGAGTTGCCGCTGAGCTAAAGCCTAAGTTTAAAAATCCCTTATCTCGCTTGCGCGTTTTAGGCTCTGGACTTTGCGGTATTCGACTTAAACTATCGGCAGTGGACTCTATCACCTGAGGACTACTTGGTGCCGTAGTTTCCGTTTCTTCTTCCACCGTTTTTGAAGCCTCCTTTAGGATATAAAACTTCTGCCCTTTTACCGGTTCACAATTTCCAATTCGAATCGCTAAACAGGAAACCGAAGAAACTCGCTGAACTTGCAGGCAAGGGCTATTATCGGAGGAATTGTACAAAGTGTCGCCCTCATTTATCCCATCCGTGTTTTCAAAGCGGAGGTATACACTCCGACTGTTAAGGTAGGTCACTTCGGCTTCTCGACGCTCCTGCCCCAAAGCGATAAAGCCGCATAATACCAATCCTATAACTATTAAATTTCTCATTCTCTTCCGTCAGGATGGCAACTGTAACAGGCATTACTTTCAAAACGGTAGCCGCCAACATCATCGTGCTTATCAGCCATTCGTCCTGGATCATTATGCTCATGACAATCGATACAACTAAAGCTGCTAAAGTTCCCAGGATTATTATGGCAATTCGTACACTGATTCCATTCTCCAGCGTGGTTACCACTGTAAATGGGGAAAAACTGATCATCGTGATTATCAAAGCTCGCCGGTGCCCAACCGGGATTTAAACTATGACACATTCCACAATCTCTCGGAAAACCAGCATTTTGATGCTCAGGATTACTGGCATTTTGGTAATCACTTAAATGGCAGGAAATACAATCGGGGTTGGCTTGGTCGTAACTCGGACTGCTATGGCACTGGGCACAATCGAGACCATCGTGACCTTGAACTAAGGGAAAGAAATAATGGAAGTTATCTCCTCTCCAATCCAAACTGAAAGGCTCGTGGCATTGCACACAATTGGTTGAAAAACCAGAGCTCACGTGATCGGGCGATGAAGTTTGCATATAATCTTCCCGATGACAATCCACGCATTCTTGGCCCAGTCGTTCCCAAACCAGGTTATTCTCATTGTTATGACAATCAACACAGGCTAAAGTACTATGAGCGCCCTGCAGTGGAAACCCGTTCTGCTCGTGCAATTCGGGAATTTCAAATACTAACCACGAATCACTGTTATGGCAACGCTGGCAGTCATTTCCTACGCTCATTTGATGTATATCGGTATGACAGTCGATGCAATCGGAACCCACTTCCCGAAAATCCAGCTCCTGATGGCAGTCCATGCATTGCACCTGGGCGTGCTGTCCTTCTAGTTCAAAGCCGGTGCTGCCATGATCAAAACGAATATTCTCGATCACCACCTGCCAAGAGCCCGAATTGTGGCAGTCGGAACAATCAATTTTAAACTCGAGGCCATGCGGATTTTGAGCCGCCATCCCCCAGCTAAGCAAAATGCTTAATACTAAGTACCGTGACAGTCTATACATTGGAATCTTTCAATTTTATAAATAATCCTTTCGGATCCATCGCTTAATGATTCGGGCTTGTGGCAAGCCGCACATTCTATTTCGGCATGTTTTCCCTCGAGTGGAAATTCTGTTTTTTGGTGATCGAAGGCATCCGCATTCCATTCTATGGCGGTGCGATGACATTCGGTACAAGCCCTTTCCCCCTCTTGATTAAACTGCTCGCCGTGCACATTAGTATGACATTCAGCACAACGGCCCTCTAAGGTATTAAACTCTTGCTCCTCCCCTTCGAAATGACAAGCGCGGCAATCTTCTGAAGCATGAGCACCATCGAGGGGCCAATCCGTTTTTTGATGATCGAAAGTGATACTGGACCAACGATCGGCATTATGACAAGCTTCGCAGTTTTGTTCCGGGTAATAGCTTTCGCTGATGTAGTTCTGATGAATATCATCGTGACAGGCCACACAATTGTGGGCTTCAAATTCGAAATCCCAACGGCTGTCTTCCGATTCCCTATGGCATGCAAAGCAAGGGGTGGCAAGATGGGCACCTTCTAAAGGAAACTCCGAACTATTATGATCTTCCCAATCGTAATTACTCCAAGTGAAATCCTTCTCGAGGCTATGACAGGCATCACAATCTTGTATGCCTTTTGTTAAGCCCTCTAACTCGCCTTGATGGTAATCATCATGACAATCGGTACATCGGGCATAATTCAAGTTTTGTGAAAAATCGCCGCTACTATGACATTCATTACAAGATACGGTTCGATGCATCCCTCTTAAAGGATAATCGGTAAGGTCGTGGTTAAATCGATGACTATTTTTTAGCTGAGACCAGGATTGCTCCGAATGACAATCAGTGCAATTCGGACCAAAGCGCCCTTGATGCGCATCTTCATGGCAATCGGTACAATTGGCAAACTTTAAACCTTTGAATTTTTGAAACTCCTTCGCCTCCCGAATTTCCATGGGATGGCATTCCAAGCAATCCACATTTTGATGAGCGCCTTTTAGAGGAAAGTCTGTCTCCTGATGATCGAAGCCGGGCGTTTGCTCAAAATCCTGATAATTATGACAGGAAAGACAATCCTTTCCTAAATCCCCTTGATGGTAATCCAAATGACAGGACAAACAGGCCTCTTGCAATCCTAGGTAAGTTCCTTGGCGTTGGGCTATTTCAGAATCCGAGATGTAATCTGATTTATGGCAATCACGGCAGTCAATACGCTCATGTGCAGCTTCCAACTTATAGCCAGTTAGCCTATGATTGAAATTCACACTATCAAATCGCACCGCGTCAAACTTTCTACCGTGATGCTCACTATGGCAATCAATACAGGTCTTTTCCTGAACTTCATTAGAGGAATGATAACCCCGCTTGCGACTAATTAGGCTTTGCAATTCTTTATGGCATTCGAGGCACTTCGTTTCCGAAACCTTAGCTCCTAGCTCATGACAAAGCGTACAATTTTCCAAGCCTTCATACTCAGCATGAGCTTTAGAAAGTTTCCCCGGCGAAAACTGCGCCTGAAGCTGAGCTCCGATAAGAAGCAAGAATAATAGCAGCAGTATGGAAGCTAGCTTATTCAATGTTTCCGCAGGGTTTTACCAAAAGTTTTCTCCACATTAATGCCGCTATCCTTTAAAAAAGGAATGGGTAATTCTCCTCCCGCAAAGATGTAAACCCGATTATTCGGTAAATCGATTTCCTCGCCTTGTGCATCTTTAATTAGCACCCGGTCCTCCTCAATAGCCTGCACATTAGTGGCCAAAAGCGGCCTAATTTTCCCCTCCGCGAAAGCTTTTTCTAAATTGACTTGGTTCCCTTTTTTAATTCGGGCAAAGTGTTCCTTTCGGTAGGAAAGGCTTACTTCATTATGCTCCATCAGTAAAAGAGCCGATTCTACTGCCGAATCACCACCCCCAACTACCAATACCTTTTGGTTTTGGATATGCTCCGGTTCTAATAGTCGATAAGCTACCTTTTCCCTTTCCTCTCCTGGGACCCCTAATTTACGGGGGCTGCCGCGTCGACCAATGGCGATGATTACCGATCGACTTTCGATTTGGCGACCCGCAGCGGTCTTTAATCTAAAATGATATGGGGCAAGTTCCTCAATACCTTCCACCTTGCAGTGTTCGCTTATGCTAATTTGGTGAGATTCCAGTAACTCCGTCCAAATTCCCATCAATTCGGATTTTGAAGTATTGCTAAGCTTTAGCTTCCCGTAAAGCGGTAATTCCATCGCTTGGGTCATTACTACTTTATCCCGAGGGAAAGTAGCCACGGTACCTCCTAAGGACTCCTGCTCCAAAACCTCGAAACTTAAGCCCAATTCCTTGGCCTTTAAGGCCGCAGCAATACCCGCTGGTCCAGCTCCAATAATGGCTATATCTAAATCACAAGACTTCTGCTCTGGAAGGGAGTCTGCTAGGTTGGCACAGGCCTGAACGCCTTGCTCCGCGCTATTTTTTATCAATCCCATTCCCCCCAGTTCACCAGCAATGTAAATACCGCTAATATTGGTTTCATAGTCTGGTTTAATATGAGGTAAGTCAACCCCACGTTCTTCGGTACCTATCCGCAGGCTTATGGCATCCACCGGACAAGAGTGAAAGCAGGCCCCATGACCAATGCAACTGCTCGCGTTTATTAAGGTTCCCTTCCCGTCGATTAAGCCAATAATATCCTCCTCTGGGCAAGCACGCACACAAGCCCCACTGCCAATGCATCGACTGGGGTCTATATACGGGTATAGGGAGACCGGCTGATACCTTCCTTCTTCTTGGGCTTGTTCCACCTTAGCGGCCACAAGTTTAGACTTCTTAGCTCCCGAACGATAATAGTAAACCACGATCCCCGCCGAAACCAAAAAAGTAAATCCGTATATGAGGTATTCGTAGACCATTAGAAAATCCAGGTATAGCCCATAATCCAGGTTACCGCTATATGCGCTATAACCACAAAGAGCATAATCAAGGCAAAGGGACGATGCGCCACATGCCAATATTTAAATAGGCGCTGCATCGTTTCTAAATTATTGATACGCTGCTGGAGCTTCAATTCCGAACGTAGGGTGGCCATTACTTTTTTCCTTTGGGTATCGGAAATATCCAGTTCGGCCATTTCAGCTCGATACGATTTAAGGGTACTTATAAAATGCTTACGACGTCCCCACCACGATTTATGCGGATTCTCATAGGATTTAATCGCATTTAAAAGTTCTGGTTTTTGATCAGTCAAAAAAGCCATCTCGGCGAAGGCCGCCTCCTGCGCCTGCTTAATTTCTTGGCGGCTCATTTCTCTTCCCGAAATACTACGCGGCAATTGCAAGTAAATATAACGCCCGATAACGCCCGAAAGAACAACGAGAACCATAGACCAAAAGGCTACCGAAACAATTCCTCCGAACTTAAAAGTGGTGTGAAATAAAATTAAAATTGGCCCTAGGGTGCAAAGGAAAATATGAAAATCGAGTAGGTACTTCAGGCGAATGTATTTCTCAAGAAAGCCATATTTCTTAGCGGGGATGTAAAGGAATACGCCAATCGTTATAAGCAGGGTGCCGATGATACCGAGGCCATGACCAAAAATACCAGAGGCCTTAAACCAATCGTGATGCTCATGATAAAAGCGTTCCTCAATCGGAGTATGATAGTAATCATAGCCTTCCAAGGCCAGCCATACAGTAATGATACTAACTGTTAAAGCCAACAGGAATAGATACAATTGGTATCCCTGCTTCCTGGAAATCATAAGGTATTGGTTAGGTCAATCTTAACAAAGGTGAAGCTTTTTGGGCTATTCTTCAAGCAATTGGAAAACGTCTTTATTTAAAAAATAATACGAATGCATTTGCTTCGTAGACCCTAATATGCTTTGATAGCCTGCTTCATTCGATCCTAATTGGAGCTCAACCGGCTTTAAAAAATAAATCTCTTCCTTTTCTTCAACTTGTAAGGCAAAGTACTTTCCATTTTTCTCGGCAATGGCCTGCTCCGGTAAAGCCCACATTTTATTGCTGGTATAATTAAGGCTAGCTGAAATGTACATCCCATTGGCTATAGTTTCGGGCTTAGGGTCTTGAAGGCTGGCGTATACTAAGGCCGAACCTTCCGAACTGAAATTGGGGTTAATGCGATTAACGCTGGCTCTGTAAACCTGTCCCGACTCCGACTGTAAAGTATAATCCAGCGACTGACCAATTTTCAATTTGCTTAAATCCCTTTCGAACACCCTAAGCTCCAGCATGGGATTGTCCAACTTATTAATTTGCAATGCCCGCTCATTAGGCTCGAGGTAATAGCCGCTGCTAATAGCTAAATCACTGATAATACCGGATTGGGGAGCATAAATGGCTAAGCGAGATACGATGGTTCCCTCTTTGTAAGCATTCGGATTGAAACCGAGTAATTTCAATTTTTCATCTAGGGCGCTAAAACGCGCTTGACTGCTATAGTAATCGGATTCTATTTTCTGAAAGGATTTCTCGGCCACAATGGAATCCTGTCGCAATTCCTTCTGCCTTAAGTAGTCGAGTTTGGCATATTCTAAGTTCGCTTTGCTTTCCCAATAATCCTTTTGCAGATCGATTACGGTTGGCCCTTGTAAGTAAAACAATAGCTCCCCTTTTCGGACCAGGTCCCCATTTTGGACCTTTAAATCACTCACCGAACCGGCAAAAAAAGTGCTCAATTGATATTGATCAACCGGGGGAATAATCATTCTTCCGGTGAGGGGAACCTGCCCCGAAAAGTCGCGCTCTACCATCTGCACCATTTGAAAATCCCCACTTTGCCATTGCTCCTTACTTAGGAATCGCTCGGAATTTGAAGGTAGCGTTGCCTTGTCACCTATCGCAGGAGTTTCGGAGGGCGAACTGCAAGCAATCATAGCCCAGAGGGCAACAAAAGTTAGGAGCTTAGCCTTGCTTAAAAGAGGCTTCATAATAACAAGTATTTAAGTTCGATGAGCTTTTGGGCATATTGCATCCGTTGGAAATGATAATCGGTGTTAATCGCCAAACTACGGTCAAGTAGCTGCACGTATTCCAGATAGGCAATTTCCCCTTCTTGCCAAGATTTTTCGGCCTGAGAGCGAAGTTTACGCGCCAAGGGTAAATGCAATTCTTGGTATTGACCTAATACTTCTTTCAGATGACTGGCTTCGGCCAGGAGGTTTTGATATTCACGGTTTAATTGTTGACGGTAATCGGCTAATTCGGCCTGTTTTTGCCGACTGCGGATTTCCGTTGCTTGACTTTGGGCTTGTTGCGGTGCAAACCACAAGGGAATGCTTAGGCCAATTTGATAGCCTTGATAAATTCGCGCATTGGGCAAATCGTTGGTTCCCTGAAAATAGCCTAAGCTTAAACCCGGCCACCACATTTGATTGGCTAAACTTTGCTGACCTTGGGCCAGTTTTAACTCCTCCTGTTTTAATTGCAAGCCTTGATGGGCGGAAGTGTCAGGTAGAATTGGCTCGAGCCCTGAACCGAGCCTTAAGCGAAAATCTGATCCTAAATCGGCCTGCACAATGGAGGCAATTTGACGCAAGCTGTTTTGATACCTTAGGGCCGCTTCATCCCGCAGGTGAAGTACCTCAGCCACTTTAGACTCCAGGCTTAAAACCGCTAGTTGATTGATATCCCCCTTCTCAAACTGCTTGCGTGCAGCCTTTGCCGAGATTAAATACAAACTATCCAAGGAGCGATATTCGGTCAAAAGGCGCTGCCAATAAATCGCTTCATAAAAATGGAGGCTTAAAGACTTTAAAACAACCGCCTTCGCCATCTCGCTTTCTTGCAGTGATTTTTGATACTTAGCCCGCTGCAGCCTTTGCTCTTGCCGATACTTACCCGGCCAATTAAACTCTTGTTCTACCCCCCATACACGAATTGGGGCATTATTCTCCGCTATATTATTCTCATCGAAGGAATAGTACACCGAGGTGGGACTTATAGAAGCCGATCCGCTAATGAGCTCTTGCTCGGCCTTGGCCGCCAGCTCGGCCGCCTTTAAACCGAAGTTTTCGTGTAAGGCCATCTGCTCTAAATCCTCTAAACTGTAGGATGTAGATTGTGCCTCCAAACCTTGAGGAATAAGAGCACCAACAAGCAATACGGCCATTAGGCTATTCGCCTTACTTCTCTTCTCTCGGGCGCGTTCGCGCAGATAATAAAGCGCTGGTAAAACCATGAGGGTTAAGGCTGTCGAGCTTATCAATCCGCCGATAACCACCGTGGCAAGGGGGCGTTGTACTTCTGCTCCAGCAGAGGTGGAAATCGCCATAGGCAAAAAGCCTAATGCAGCCGCAGAGGCGGTTAATAGAACCGGACGCAAACGGGAAAGACTACCTTTTAAAATGAGCGCTTTAGGACTGTCCATAGACTTTTTCTTGAGTTCTTTAAACTCCTCAATTAAAACAATTCCATTAAGCACCGCAATTCCAAACAAAGCGATAAAGCCTACCCCAGCGGAAATGCTAAAGGGCAAACCTCGCAGGTAGAGAAAAATAATTCCTCCCACCGCAGAAAGAGGAATGGCGGAAAAGATCATAATCGCATCCTGCACAGAGTTGAAGGCGAAATAGAGTAAGATGAATATGAGTAGTAAAGCAAGCGGCACGGCGTAAGATAAGCGGGTCCGTGCCGAGCGTAAATTTTGAAACTGCCCACCGTACTCCACAAAATAGCCTTCGGGAAGTTTAATCTCGTCTTTAAGGACGGCTTGTACATCCTCAACCACCGATTCTAAATCCCGGTTCCTAACGTTTACTCCTACCACTATCCTTCGCTTCGTGTCCTCGCGGGATACTTTAGCCGGACCTTTGGTTAAGCTTATATCGGCTACAGCCGACAGGGGGATGGAGGCTCCGCCCGGCGTTTCAATTCTAATTTTTGCTAAATCCTCAGGCTCATTTCGCCAATCGGCATCAAAGCGAAGACCAATATCAAATTGCTTCTCCCCCTCGAAGATGGACCCCACCTTTGCTCCGGCAAATCCGGCCGAGATATATTGATTGAGCGACTCTACATCTAAGCCGTAGCGAGCCATTTGGGCACGTTTAAAGGAAACCTTAACCTGAGGAAGCCCCACAATTTTTTCAACGCTTATGTCGGCTGCACCCGGAACACCCTCAATTTTAGCACTTATCTGATGGGCTAAGCTACTGAGCACATCCAAATCTTCACCGAAGATCTTGATGGCTAAATCAGCCCTTACCCCCGTTATCAGCTCATTAAAGCGCATTTCGATTGGCTGAGTGAACTCATAATCTACCCCGGGAATAATCATTAAGGCCTCTTTAAAACGATTGGCAAGGTCATCTTTAGTTTCTGCCGTTTGCCATTCTCCCCTAGGCTTCAATTTGATGATTACATCCGCCTCTTCCATCGACATGGGATCGGTTGGAACTTCGGCGGCACCGATGCGACTTACCACCTGATCTACCTCTGGGAAACCTTTTAAAATTTGCTCCATTTTGGTGGTCAGCTCGATGGTGCGCTCTAAGGAGGTACCTGTTTTTAAAACCGGCTGAATAACATAATCTCCTTCATCGAGGGTAGGCACAAACTCGCCTCCCATGCGGGTAAAAAGCACGACCGCCGCTAGAAAGAGGGTGAAGGCTGCGGCTATTACCAGGCGGGCGTGGCCCAAAGCCCAGTTTAAGCTAGGACGATACCAAGCCTCCAAACGGTGCATAATTCTATCGGCGAAGTTGGGCCCTTTAGATGCTTTGGGTTTCAGAAACAAGGAGGCCATCACCGGAACATAGGTGAAACAAAGTAGCATGGCACCGGTAAGAGCAAAACTGAACACTAAAGCCATGGGTCGAAACATCTTCCCTTCTACCCCGGCTAAACTTAAAATGGGGATAAAAACGATGATGATGATTAACTGCCCAAAAACTGCCGAGTGCATCATTTTATGCGATGCTTCCAAAGTAATTCCATCGATTTTTGCTCGGCGATCCGCCGCACTTAATCCTTCCAAAACTTTGAATTCGCGGGTAATCCGGTAGGCAATATATTCAACAATAATCACCGCCCCATCAATGATAATCCCAAAGTCAATGGCACCCAGACTCATCAAATTGGCATCAATGCCGAAAACATACATCAATGAAATGGCGAAGAGAAGGGTAATCGGAATCATGGAGGCGACAACCATTCCCGATCGGAAATTTCCCAATAGGAGCACTACCACAAAAATCACAATCAAGCAACCTAAAATGAGGTTCTCGGCAATGGTAAAGGTCGTTTTGCCAATTAATTCGCTGCGCTCTAAAAAGGGGTTTAGGTAAATGCCTTCCGGCAGATTGGCACTGATCTCGGCTACCCGATCTTTAACGCTTTCAATAACCTTTTTAGAGTTGGCGTCTTTGAGCATCATAACTTGCCCCATCACTCTTTCGCCCTGCCCATTAGCGGTTATCGCCCCAAACCGGGGGGCTGCGTCAATCTTCACTGTGGCCAGGTCTTTTACCAGAATAGGACGGGATCCCCGTTTCTCTACTACGATGTTTTCTATATCCTGAATACTCTTGGCTAAGCCTTCACTACGAATAAAATAACTCTGATCTCCCTTTTCGATATAAGCCCCCCCAGCCAAGCCATTGTTTTGCTTTAGGGCTCGGTATACCGCATCAAGATTAACATTCAAGCTCCGCAGTAAATCGGGGTTGATGGCCACCTGATACTGTTTTAAGTAACCGCCCCAAGTATTTACTTCTACTACCCCATTAATCCCGGATAATTGTCGCTTTACAATCCAATCTTGAATGGTACGTAGGTCGGTTATACTATACTGATCGCGGTGGGCCGAATCTACCTCAAGGGTGTACTGGTAGATTTCACCGAGGCCCGTGGTAATGGGTCCCATAAAGGGCACACCAAAACCTTCTGGAATGTTACGCTCCGCCGCCAGTAGCTTTTCGGCTATTAATTGACGGGGCAAATAGGTCCCTAAATCATCATCAAAAACAATGGTTACTACCGATAAACCGAATTTGCTAACCGAGCGAATTTCTTTCACTCCCGGTAGGTTAGCCATTTCCAGTTCTACCGGATACGTCAGGTATCGCTCTACATCTTCGGTTGCCAAGTTTCGAGAAGTGGTAATTACCTGGACCTGATTGTTGGTGATATCGGGAACTGCGCCAATCGAAATCTGGCTTAGGGCATAAGATCCAAAAGCTACGATGGCAAGGGATAGTAGGAGGATAATCAGCTTGTGGTTAAGGCTGTACTGTATAATTTTTTTCAAAGTATTTGTCGCTTAACAATGTATCCACGAAGCCCTACATCATGCTTAAGATGGTCGGATTTAGGATTAATCAAAGCTAAGTCGCTATTGGTCTAGAATGAAAAAAAATTAAGTGGCCTTTAGTCTTTCAAGGGTAGGGTAAACCAGAACTCAGATCCTTTGCCCAGTTCACTTTTCACACCAATACGGCCACCACTTGTTCGTATAAATTCGGCACTTAGGTATAGGCCCAGTCCGGTTCCCTTTTCTTTACTGCTTCCTTCGGTAGATTGCATCATCTCGGCAAACATAGCCTCCTGCTGCTCTTTTTTAAGTCCAGGTCCCTGATCCCGTACCGATAGGCGAATAAAATTGGCCTCAAGGCTACTTCGGATTTGAATCTCACCGCCTTGCGGACTGTATTTTAGGGCATTGGAAAGTAGATTACGCAATACAATACGTAGAATCTCGGGGACCACATCCAGATTGTGTTGCGGATCCTCTAGCTCCATCTTTATATTTAAACTTTTGGTATTAACCATACCTTGATATAAGGCCAGTACTTCATGAATGGTAGGACCGATTAATGCGCCTTTATCATCCATCTGACTGGAGGCGCCTAGTTGCAAGCGGGCCCAATGTAGCAGGTTCTCTACGCTTTGCCGCACAATCACCAATTGCGTTCCTAGCTTGGCCATCATTTCCTTAAGTAAAGCGGGATCTTGCGCTTCAGCCAATAGGTTTAAATCCAATAAACCCTGTAAGGAATTTAAGGGGGACTTCAAATCGTGAGCCATTACCGCCAGTATTCGGTCCTTGAAGTTGTTTAATGCCTCCAGATTGCGCTTTTGAACGCGAAGCTCTTCATCTTGCTCCTGTATTTCCTGATTCTGTTTTTCAATCTGAGCATTCTTTTTTCGGAGCATGATATTTCGCTTACGCCGGGTATAGCCATAGAATGCTAGAAAGAGGCTAAGCAAGCCTAAAAACCCTAAAAAGTAGTAGCTCTGTTGTTGAAGTTGTTTTTCGTCCTGAATCTCCTTGAGGTGCTCAGCTTCCAGACGATCTTTTTCAATTTGATATTCATACTTCTCCCTTACTCGGGCAATCTCTGTTAGATTAGATTCGGAGCGTAAAGAATCACCCAGCTGATAGTATTTATCTAGGTAAAAATAGGCCTGATTGAACTGCTTTAAATTAGCATAACAGGTTTGTATATGTCCGTATAAATTCGCTTGCTCCTTAACCCGACTGGCCTTAAGCGCAATTTCCAAAAGTTCAAATGATAAATCGAGCGCTTCCTGATTTTTGCCCTCATCAATTAAAACGGCTACTTGAGAAACTCCTACGGTAAGGAAAAACCTTGGATTTTTAGGAAGAGTCGTATCCTTAAAAGCGAGATCAATATAATAACGGGCCGAGTCAGTATTGTTCTGCTGTTGATAAGCCCCAGAGATATTAGTAGCTGCCAAAAATAAGCCTTCCTTGATGCCGCTCTTTAAAGAGTATTTTATACAGCTTCGGAAGTAAAAAATGGCCGAATCTAAATCGCCCTTATCCTGATAGGTAATACCAAGGTTATTGTATTCCGCTACTAAATCCTCTTCATCAATTGCCTTATATAATTCAATGGCTTTCTTAGTTTCAGTAATCGCTTCTTCATACATTCTAAGACGCTTATACAGCCGAGCCAAATTATTGTGAATATCGGCCATGGTACCCGAGTCCTGCTGCAGGCGCGCCATTTCCAAGCCTTTAAAAAAGTACTGAATCGCCTGGTTGTAATCGCCCATTTCAACATGAACATTACTCAGGTTGCTGTAATTAACTCCCAGTCCCAAACTATCTTGAGCTGCTAGATTTATTGCCAAGGAACGTTCGTAATAATGAAGGGCCGAATCGAGGTCACCCTGCATGAAATGCGTAATACCCATGCCATTTAAACCGCGGGCATGGTAGGCGGTATTATCTATGGCCTTTGCCACTTCAATGGCCTCGAGCACAAAAGCTTGCGAACGTTTGATATTGTATTGGGCCGAGTTTTGCGCCAAACTCATTAAAAGACCGTAGCGGGATTCACCTTGAGCCGTATCCAAGCCCTTTTCCATTTCTAAAAGCTGCGGAGGCAGCTCCTGAGCTTTTAAGAAAAGGCTAGCCATTAAAAAAAAGATGAATATGGATTTGCTCCGAAGTTCGGTCATTGGTGAGTTAGGGTCTTTCAATTAGCTTAAGAATAACAGGAACATTAAGGTATACCTTTTCAGGCTAACAAAAGAGAACTCATTGGAAATAATTCTGCGAACCGTTCCTTTTTGTGTTTTAAAATCAGCCTCCAACAATGCAATAATATTCATAAATTGCATAAGTGTAAAATAGACACTTATGAAAAAGTTATTCTACCTCAGCCTTTTAGTGGTTTTTTCTAGTCCTTTTCTTTCTGCTCAGGTACACATGACTTACCTCTGGCATTTACAGCAACCGATTTACTGGCCAGAGCGTAGCGCTCAAAATCCCAATCGCATTCAATTTGTGAAGGAATCACAGGATTTAAAAAATAATGGTGGCAATAACTACCCTGATGGCCTAGCCCACCCCTTAAACAACCTACAAGATATTTTTAGCAAGGCCGACCGTGTAGCCGTTTACCAGTATCGCACGAAGGATGCCGTGCAATCCCTTAACTCTCATCCAGAAGGAGGAGCGCAAGTGAATTACTCCGGTTGCTTGATGGATAACATCGCCAGCTTGGCAGCGGCCAGTCAATGGGGTTATTCCAACACTTGGAATAGCCATTTTACCACTGCCAGAGGTTGGACTACAAGCGGTGGAAATCCACGCATGGACCTTACCGGGTTTACCTATCACCATGCTTTATCACCTTTAATTTCCGACGCTTGCTTAAGCTGGCAGATTAAAACTCATAAATACCGTTACGGTCAGGTTTTTGGCAGCAACCCCTCCTATTCTAAGGGTTACTGGCCCGCCGAATGTTCTTTTTCGGAACGCATTATTAAAGTGCTCAAGGATGAAGGCTTTGAATGGACCATCATTGCCAATTCGCATTTGGCCCGCACCTTAAACGACTACCCCATCAATTACGGAACCTCAGGTTGTAATATTTCACCTCCCAATCAAGCTGATAAAGTGCCTACCAATGGCAGCAATTGGTGGAATGGACAAATCGATGGTCGCGGCGGTGCCTTTGCCGCTCCTTATTGCTATCAAGCCCATAAGGCCAAGTATGTAGACCCAAACACAGGAACCGAATACCTTATTACCGTAGTCCCTATGGCCGACCTTTTAAGCTATCAAAATGGCTTTAGCCTGATGGGAACTGGCGATATCGACAACAATATTGATCCCTACGATGATCCAAATAAGCCCTCAATAGTTCTTTTCGCCCATGATGGCGATAATGCTTGGGGTGGCGGTTTTGATTACTATAATAACTCCGTTCCCGGCTTGGCAAACGCCATGGACAATCAGGGTTATGTACCTACTACCATCCAAGATTTCTTAGATGATCATCCGGTAGCGGCCAGTGATGTAGTTAAGGTAGAAGACGGTTCTTGGTTTAATGCGGCTAATGATTGGGGGCATCCGCAATTTATAAACTGGCTGTGGCCGATGTATACCTCCAACTATCGGTTTGATCCGAATGGCTGGACAGAGGATGCTCGAAATTGGGCGGTTTTAGTGGCTAATGAAAACCACGTTCAAATGGCCGAGGACCTCAGCTCGTCGAGTTTAAATACGGCTGATGTGGTGGCTCCCAACGCCAATTCCAGTTTAGCGGAAAAGGCCTGGCATTTTTTACTTCCTGCCTTCACTAGTGGCTATATGTATTATGGCGCCTCTTTAGATATGGAAGTAAAGCAAACCTTAGCCTGTAATATCGCTTCCGCTTATGCCGATAGCCTTATTGCCCAACATCCCAATACCGACAATACCGCTCCAAATGTGTTTATTCCCCAGCGCTTTCCCTACAATCCTGGTGGAACGGGCTACGGGCCTATCTATGGTTACCAGCAAGTGCAAAACTCCTCCGACTTTCACGTTTGGACCTTTGCCTATGATGTTAAAGGGGTCCAGTCGGCTGTACTTAAATACCGATTAGACAACGATGGTGACAATCCCTTAAGTAATAATGACAATGAAACTTATGCAGGAGGACCATCGGTTGGAAATTGGCAAAGCATTACCATGAGCAGTAGGGCCTTCCCAAAAACTAATGTGACTAATAATCCGGACATTGACTTCTTCATCCTACCAGATCATATTGCCAATTTGTACTGGGCCGAAATCACGGGCCTAAGTGATACCCTAGTAGACTACTACGTTGAAGTTACCGACGTAAATGGCAATGTGAGTAAAACCCCTATCCAGCATGTTTATGTAGGAGGCAGTAACCCCGGAACTGGGAATTATGGTCACAATAATCCCAATCTAAGTTGGTCCCCTCAATGGCCGCAAAAAAATGATACCATCACCATCACGGTTACCAATCAGAGTCAGGGAGGCCAATTACATTGGGGGGTGAATGAAAATGGTAGTCGTTGGACCAGCCCCATAGCCGCCTATTACCCACCTGGCTCTAGTCTATTTAACGGTAGCGGCCCCGCTATTGAAAGCCCTTTTAATGGCCCTAACAATGGTACGCTCAGTTTGCAAATTGGACCCTTCAATAATGCTAGTCAGGAACCTAGTGAAGTGAATTTTGTAATCCACTATGCCGATAATACCTGGGATAATAACAATGGTCAAGATTATCATATCCCTATTGGCTTAAGTGGGAATGTTCAATTAGAAGAATGGCAGCAGCCCGAAGTTGAATTTGAAATTTTTCCTAACCCTGTCGACGATATCTTGCAATTAAAGGTGATGAGCGTTCAAGACCCAATCTATGAGCTGTATATCTACAACAGTGCGGGAGTCGAAGTATATCGCAGCACCGTGCAGCGAGGTCAAACTACCTTACACTTAGAAGACTTGCCAAATGGCAACTATATCATTAAGTTACAGGGCACCGAAACCAATAGCTCTGGAGAGCTGCGTTTTGTAAAACACTAAACAGCGCGCTAAGCGTTGTTAGGCCCCCTTTCATTTTTATTCTGTAAAAGTGAGGGGGTTTTTTATGGATAGGCAGCGGCAATCAACAACTAGACTGTCAGGAAAATGAAAGTCTACGACTGTAAAATCGCGCTAAGGGCTTGGGCGAAAATGTAGCTTTAAACCTAATATTTCTCAATATTATAATAGATGGTGAGCATTGCAACAAAAGGGTCGCCATGAAAAACTAACTTTGCTAAAAATTTTGAAGAATGGAAAAACATGATTGCGTAATCATTGGTACCGGTCCTGCCGGATACACTGCTGCCATTTACGCAGCGCGCGCAGATCTTAATCCAATCATATACACTGGATTAGAACCTGGGGGTCAGTTAACTACTACGAATGAAGTAGAAAACTTCCCGGGATACCCACAAGGAATTACGGGTCCCGCAATGATGGAAGAACTTCGTCAACAAGCGGAGCGTTTTGGAACTGATATCCGTTTTGGCATGGTTACCAAAACCGAATTGAGTAAAATTCCAGGGGAATACCACAAATTAACCATCGATGACAGCACAGAAGTTTTAGCCAAATCGGTAATTATTGCCACTGGTGCTAGTGCTAAGTATCTCGGTCTCGAGTCTGAGAAAAAAATGATGGGACATGGTGTATCGGCCTGTGCCGTATGTGATGGCTTTTTCTACAAAGGAAAAGATGTGGTAGTAGTAGGTGGCGGAGACACCGCTGCCGAGGAAGCTACTTACCTCGCCAAACTTTGCCCGAAAGTAACCTTATTGGTTAGACGTGATCAAATGCGTGCCTCGCAAATTATGCAGCAGCGCGTGGAAAATACCGAGAACATCGAAATCCTTTGGAATACCGAAACCGTTGAAGTTTTAGGTGATAAAACCGTTAGCGGAGTACGGGTGCGCAATAACCAAACTGGTGAAGAGCAAGATATTCCTGCCGAAGGCTTCTTTGTTGCGATTGGTCATAAACCAAACACCGATATCTTCAAGGGTCAGATTGACATGGACGATACGGGATATATCATTACCAAACCCGGTACCGCCAGCACCAATCTACCCGGCGTATTTGCCACCGGTGATGCCCAGGATAAAATTTACCGTCAGGCCATTACCGCCGCTGGAACAGGTTGCATGGGTGCCTTAGAGGCCGAACGCTACCTACAGGAGCATGAGGAAATGGTGGAAAGTTAATCCTCCAAAAAACAACAAAAAAAAGCGGCTTCGGCCGCTTTTTTAGTTTTAAATACGCTTGGCTAGGCAGTTTTATATTCGCCCTCCTCTAGGTAAACCGAAAATCGCACATTGGCCTTTAAAGCCTTAAATACGCGCAGTACTGTTTCGATACTGATATTTTTCGAGTTATGCTCCAACTTAGATATTTGAGACTTACTAACGCCCACAAGCTCCCCTAGTTGAGATTGTGTTAATTGCCGCTCCTTGCGCACTCTTTTAATCATTTCACCAAGGAGATCCACCTTTAGGTCGAATTCAAATTGATCGCGCTCCTTCGTTCCTACTGGCCCTAAATCGCGTTCTATAACGGACTCAAGGCTCATCATTCTTAGTTTCTTATTCGTTTTCATCGTTCTTGTTTTTTTGTTCAAAGTATTGGGCTCTAATGTGCTCCGCCTTTTCAATTTCCAGCTTAGGAACTTTGGAGCGCTTCTTAACTATACCATGGCTTACTAAGACCAAAGTCCTTTCACAATCCTCCCGATCCCAAAAAGCAAGCAATCGATATTGCAAGCCGGCATAAAGGGTTCTAAATTCCCAGATATCCGGACTTAGCTTTTTAAACAATTTAGGATCATTTACCGCTCGGGCTTTTCGTAAATTGTAATAAATCTTGGTTCGAGTTTTCAGATCAAGCTGGTCCAAAAAATCCAATGCACCCTCCAAAAGGATAACATCAAAGTAATTTCTTAACTCCACAATTCAAGCTGTAAAAATACAATTAGTTGACATATATGGAAACTTTTTAAACAATTTATTTTCCATACCTAAAGCGAAGTACTAACAAAAAGGGAGGAGTTCACACTGACCAAAGGGCCCAGTCGTTTTTTAAACGCTTAACTGCTTCCCTTTACAAAGTGAGGCGAAATCAAAATGTAAAACATGTTAGAAGAAGGCCTAAGCCTAGTCTACCGCTTGAAACAAGCCGTAAAAAATAGCCAACCAGATGAGGCCCTTAATTAGAAAAAAGGAGAACAGACCAATAGCCACGGGCCATCCTGCTTCGCGGACGAGTCCTTTCCAGCCCTGTTCCTTGCGTAATTGCTTATAATATTTCCAGCCTTTCTTAGCCATCTTATTATCAAATAAAAAAACAGGCCTATAAGCCGGATTCTGTCCTTCGGGTAAAACCCCAAGTCCTTATCATTTATCTACGCTACCTACCCTCCGGGTTCGCACGAGCAGCGCTCAAGCCCCGGTTTACATGGTATTGCAACCCGTGAGGTTTACCTTGCCGTATTTGTCACCAAACACGCGGTGCGCTCTTACCGCACCTTTTCACCTTTACCTCAAATTGCTTTGAGGAACTATATTCTCTGTGGCACTATCTGTCATTTCAATATTGCTATTAAAATGCCTCCCCTTTCAAGGAGCACGGCGCTCTATGTTGTCCGGACTTTCCTCCCCAAGCAAGCTTGGAGCGATAAGGCGGCCTGTTTCGGCAAAGTTACGGCAGAAAATCAGCGTAGCTCAACCTCCGTCGCACCTTTTCCATAACGTGCGTAAGAAGCATCATAAAAGCTCAACCGATCCATCCTTTCCAACATCCTATAAATCTCTTCCCGTAGGCGGCCCTGCCCCACTCCGTGAATAAGGATCAACTTCTTAATCCCCCCTCTTCTGGCTTTATCAATTGCCTTGCGAACTTCATTTAACTGAATTTGCAACTTCTCATGGGCGGAGAAATTCTTGGGAAAGTCCACTAAGGCCTCAAAGTGCAAGTCTACCTCTAAATATTCGGGAGCATGGGCTTTGGCTTTACCAACTTCCAATGCTTTGCTTGGACGATCTTTAGCCTGTACTTCACCAATGTTTAGGGCCTTTCGAGGAACCAGCTCCTTTAAGGGATGCCACTCCTCAAAACCATGGTCCATTAAAACCTCGGCCTCCCCATTCTCAATTTTGAGAATCCTGCCGGTGCCCGATTCATTAATGAAACTCACGATATCGCCTACTTGAAATGCCATATTGCAAAAATAAAACCCCGACTTGGAGGTCGGGGTTTAAAAAGAAAGGAGTTTTTAATTATTCTATAATTATTCGTCGGCTTGCCATCGCAGTGCCCTGACGAACTTCCAGCATATAAATACCCGCAGCTAGATTGGAAACATCCATCTCTCGCTTCAAGCTTCCATTATGACCGCTTTCGCTGATATCAATAACGGCTCGTCCTTGAGCATCGAGAAGTTTAATTCCGACAGCCTCTGAACCACTTAGCTCGGCTTCTACCCAAAGGCTATTCTTACTGGGGTTTGGATAGGCATTAATAGATTGAGCTAATAAGGACTCCTCTAATGAAGAGAAGGAAACGGTTAAACTCATGGTATCAGTGCCACAAGCATTACTCACGGTAAGGAGAATGGTATAGGTACCTCCTCCTAAGTAAACCACGGTATCCATCATTCCCGAGCCCGTTACACTATTACCAAAGTCCCAGGAGTAGGAGCTCGCATCTGTAGAACCACTAGCATCAACATAAACCTCAAGGGTATTTCCGACCATCATTTGACTGAAGGTGAAGCTTGCTGTTGGCAATGGACCGCTGGCAGTAGACTCATTTATATTTATGGCCGAGCTCGTATCGTTCCCGCAAAGGTCAGCTACATAGAAATCATAACTGGTTCCAGGGTTTAATCCCGATACAACGTATGGTGTAGTACTCACCGCCACCTGAGTACCCGAACCCAGGGTAAAGCCAGCGGGGCCATATTCTAATACAGAAGACCCACTGTTACTATTCCAATTAAGCTCTACACTGTCGCAACCAATATTGGCAGTTGAAGCTAAGCCACTTGGGGCCGGACAAGGAGTGCCAGTTGCCCGCGGACTAATACAGAAATTGTCGAAATAATAATCGCAATCGTAAGTAAAGCCTTGACGCACCCCTGAATAGAAGTTAATTCCATTAAACTGTGCTGGCCCTCCTGCATTGGCTAAGGAATATTGATAGCCAACATTAACCGGATTGCTATTTACCTCAAACCAAACGGTATCATTATCTAAGTCGATAATAGTTTGCATGGTAAACCAGGACCCTTGGGTATAGGTAAAGCTACCAGCCAAGGTAGATCCAGTAGAGTAAACCACATCGGCATTGCCATTATCGAGGAAGTAGATTTCACCACCCCATAAATTACCAGCAACACCACCAATGTAGTTTTGCTGGATATTGAAGTAAGCGCCTCTACCTGTTGGCACGTACATATCAAAGGCTATTTCCCAAGCCCCTGAAGTTACAGTATCGAATAATGCTACGATATCACTTAATCCGGCCTGACCAAGGTCGTGGATGCGGATGGAGTTTGGCGATGAGGCACTTTGGGCAGTACTAATTTCCGTATCACCGCCAAGGGAGCCTGCCCATTGCACAAATAAAGCTGATTGGTCCCAAATAGGTGCCGCTGAGGCTGCCGCATTGTATTGATCTAAGCTATCACAGGTGCTCTCATCAGGACAAACCACTGCCGGTCCTAACCATGTGCTGGTATCCCCAGTCGCACAAATGGCACGCACATAAACCTCTTGACAAAGGTTGGTGATAGGGAAACTAAGGTTAATGGAATCCGCTGTAGTGGTTACCATCGTTCCCGAACCGAGAGTAAAGCCGGGTGCTCCATATTCTACTTGGTAAGAGCTCGCTTGGGCAGTACCAGTCCATCTTGCAACAGCTGAAGATGAAGATAAGGGGTCGCCAGAAATGCTTAGGGGTTTCGGACATGAAGAACCTTGTTGAACGGACACATCATCGATCGAGATATCGCCAGTAAATGAAGTTCCTCGGTGTCCTTCGAAAACAAATTTATACACTCCATTTGCCAGCGAGCTGAGCGGTACATTACGCCTCATAAAGGGATCGGCCTGAGCCGCTTGTTGTTGACCCAACAAACTATCAATTGCCGTACGAACCCCAGAAGAGTTTTCTGCATAAACTACAAGTTTATTGATGGTCGCTCCAAACATATGGTAATGGTATTCGAGCTCAGGATTGCTCACTGTAGATATGTCAATTCCAGGTGAGATTAACTCTGCTGGACCCCCTGAGGAAGATGTCTCTAGGTACATATAAGTTCCTCCCGAATTAGGGGCTAAGGTATTATCGTTAAATGGACCGGTATTTAATGAATTCTCGTTAGCTCCCGTTGCATCCTCTGATTCCCAACGAACAGTACCCGCACCTTGGGCATGTGTCCAACAATTCTCCCAGCCGGGAGGAGTACCGGTAGCCGTTCCGATGGTTACCCCCTCGAAATTGGTACTATAAGGGGCATTATAGCTCGTAGGACAAGGGGTTGAGAAACACTCTGGTCCTTGCCATAAGCTCGTATCACCGGGCGCACAAATTTCCCTAATCCAAAAACAGTAACTAGTGCCTGCGGTCAATCCCGTGAGGTTAATACTATTTATGGAATGGCTGGTGCGGGTATTACCCGGGTCACCTAATGGCCCAACGCCGTATTCTATCTCATAGTTAGGACTGCTATTTGAGTTGGCATTGGTCCAGGACATAGTTGCTCCATTCTGGCTCACATTACTGCTGGTTAAACCATTGGGGCGCACACAGGTAGGAATCACTTCATAATGTACTTCATCTATAAAGATGTAATCAAAAGTGCCTCCTAAATCGTGTGCAAAAGCAAAATAGGAATCAGTTCCATTGTAACCATTTGCGGCATCTAAGGCTACTGTTACTTCTGTCCAAGTTAAACTTGGGTCAACAGTATCTAATGGACTGAAGGTAGTTGGATCCAGAGGATCACTTATGGTTCCAATCATTAAATCAGCCGTATTAGCAGTTGACGCATCACGAACCATAAAACGTACTCGCTTGTTCCCAGCCGTCATGTCATTGGTACGTGGGGATACCAATATTAGAGGGTCTGACACATTGCTACTGTTGTCAAACTCCACGTAATTTGGTGAAGTTGGTGGAGCGTAGAAAGTAGAACTTTGGATGGTTACTCCAAGGAAGTTACTCGACTGCAAGGATAAACCTTCAATACTACTAAAACAGCCCAAATCCTTACTTGCAGAACTTAAGTTATCCCAGTTCTCGTAAAATGGTGCTGAGATAGACATACACTGTGTTTTGAAACATACTGGGCCCGTCCAATTAGAGGTATCTCCGGGTTGGCATATTTCACGCACCCAATAGCAGTAGTTCGTATTGGCAGACAAGCCACTTAAACTAAAGGTATCATTAGATACGGTCATTAAAGTATTTAAAGGACTTCCTTGTGATCCGCTTCCATATTCTACCTGGAAAGTTCCAGCAGAGCCTGAAGCAGGCATAAAGCTTAAAGTTGCATTCATGGAATCCACAGCTATCACGCTTAGATTTGTAACCTCCGGGCAGCTAGGAATTACTTCATAAATAACATCATCAATATAGAAAGTACGGAAGGTTGTTCTGTTTCCATGAGCTATAGCGAAATAGGCATCTGTACCATTATAACCATTCGCCGCAGTTAGATTACTCACATATCGGTCATGTGGATTTGCATCGGTTAGATCAAAGCTATCCAAAGGATGGAAAGTATTTGCATCTAAAGGATTGTCCATAGTACCAATCACCATCTGTGCTGCCGGAACATAATTCGTTAATTGGCGAGCGCGTACCACTACCCTCTTATCACCTAAACTCATGTCGGTTGTTGGAGGCGAAATGATCATTAAAGGATGAGGGGAGCTACTATTATCCATCTCCACCTGCCTTGGCGAACTGTAAGGGAATCCACTTGAAGTGGTAGAAGCGCCAAGGAAATTACTGTTGAGGTGACTAGGATCCTGAATTGCGCTAAAGCAGCCTAAATCCTTGCCTAAACCAAGCGTATTCCAATCCTCCGTGCTTGGCGCAGAGATGGGAGAGCAAGGCGTACAGAAATCGAAAGGTCCTGCCCAAGCAGAGCTATCTCCCGGAGCACAAACCGAACGCACCAATACTTGATAGCAGGTTTGTGGACTTAAAGTATTTATAACGAATGAGTTGGAAGAAGTAATCGTTTTAGTACCACCAGTAGTTGTAGTTCCTTGATAGAAACCACCAGGCCCAATCCATACTTGATACTGAGTGGAAGATCCAGCCCAACTAACGGTAGCAGTAGTGTCGAACAAGTTTCCTACCGTTAAACCTGGAGGCACGGCACAACTAACTGCCTCCAAAGTAACATCGTCAATGGTAATACCGTCCGAGAAGGTAGTGCTAGAAGCCGCAAAACGACCACTTTGACCAAATCGAATTTGAGTAGCGGCTCCAATCGATTGACCTGCAGCGTCAATCAAACCTTTAATATCTAAGTTTTGAACCGAATCATAGGATCCTTGCGCAGAGCGTATCGCATCCAAATTTACGGCCTCAATCCAAGGGTCTCCGGGTGCTCCACGCACCCAAACTCTATTCTCGGGACTCGCTTCCTGACCATGAGACATTACGTAGAAGCCGAGTTGAATACCTCCTGCGGTAGTATAATTACTTAGATTTACCGAGAGGGTGAGATAGTTAGCCTGTACCGCAGTTACACTGGGTGAATGATCAAGAGTAGCCGCTTGTATACCACTTTTATAAAAAGCTGTTCCTGCTTGCAAACGCAGGCGTGACGCTGATTCATCGGAAGCTGTAAATCGCCAGCTATGACTAGATGCACATAAATTAGTGGTCCCGGTAAATGAAGGGCCGGTGGAATAAAGCTCAAAGCCATCAAAGAAAGGCAGTGTTGTTGCGGTTAAGGCCCCGCAACCCGTAAGGATGCTAAAAGGTCCAACCCAGACCGCTAAGTCAGTGGCAGCACAAGAATCTTGAATATAGAATTCATAGGTTGTATTAGGCGTTAAATTGGAGATTACAGCAAATGTATCGGTAACATTAACGCTATTTCCAGTAATACTTGGCGTAAAGCCCGGTAAACCCCACGCTACATTAGCGCCAAGGGCGCTAGAGCTGCTCACCCAATTGAGATAAACATCTGTTCCAACAGCATCAGTTTCTACTTCAAAAGGATTAATTGGAGGGCAAGTAGGAATGGCATCGAATACGAAGTCATCTACATATATACCTTGGAAGGTACTTTGTGCACCGTGGCGCAAAGCAATAACCGGATCGGTGCCGTTGTAATTCGAACTTGCATCTAAATTAATGGTAAAACGTTGATTACTTCCATTTAGGCTTACCGATTGGATTACATTGTAAACACCAGGATTGTCAGGGTTAGGAATAGACACCACATCTAAGGTGGTGGCAGCAGTAGAGGCCGTTTTAGCATTAAACTCAACCATCTTGTTAAGGTTGTTCATACCATAAAAAGGTTGGAAAATGAGCATGACATCCTCACCTGATCCTGTGGCCGCTCCATTATTTAAGAGCAACTGCTGCGGAGCACTGGTAGGGTTAAAGGCAGTTGTGATGGTTACACTTGGTGTACCACTTGATACGTCAGTATAAGCCCTTAAACAAGGAAATGCCGTTGAGTCAAAGTCCTCGGTAAAGCGAACCACGCCATAGCCGCAATCGGTAGTAAAAGACAAAGTGCTAGGACGTGAATTACCATCACCTCGATTACTGCAATCGGAACTAACCAATAAATCATAGGCCGTATTGGGGCTAAAGCCGGATATAGTTACTGTATCGCCAACAGAGGTTCCGGTGGTTCCCGTTCCTTGAACAAAGCCCGTGGGTCCCCACTCCCAAGAAATGGAGTCGGTGGTAGCTGTGTAAGTAAAAGTTACACTCACCGAGTCGAGCGCAATAATTTGAACATTACTGGGGGCCGGACAGATAGGATCGGTTCGGAAAGGCTGGGCCGCAGGAAAGTATACCGAATCGTTAGCACAATATTCTGTGAAATAAACATCGTAATCAGTATCAGGCATCAAGCCAGATAGTAAAATTGGTGGGCTGCTACTTGGATAAGATCCGGTAATTATATTACCTGTTCCCTTGGTAAAACCTGCCGTATCATATTCGATGCGAAAACCTGTATTTCCGCTTCCTGCAGTCCAATTAACTAAAGCGCTGTCTACGCCTATACTATCAATCGAAAAATTTGAAAAACTATTCGCACAATTACCTGCAATGCCCAAGCTATAGGTTACGGAACCTACAAAACGACGTGGATTAAAGGTTGGATTAGGGAGGGGCCCACCATAGGCTACAGAATCGGAAACATTTACGGTGAAGGTACCATCTGTATAAGTGACTACATCTGCAGCTGTTCCTGTTTGGTATCTAGTATTTCCTGCAATATGCACTCCAACAGGAGTATTAGCAGGTATGCTGATAGTTGCACCTCCAAAGGGTATGTTAATTAAGCTTGTTCCATCGGCACCTGTAATGGCAGCATTACTAATTACTTCTACCCAACCGTTACCAACGCTGATATTAGGGGGTGTTTGAGCGCCACCAATTCGAATCCACACACTAGCACTTGTGGCTCCGGAGGTGAAAATATTAGAAATTCCATCAATATCTACTGGGGTATTAGAAGATACCTGAAAGGTGATTCCAGCTTGTCCATTATTAGGGGTCAAAGGTGGAGAAGTTGTTATGGTGCCTTGTCCCATTAGGGATACAGCCGACAATAACAACACGGCAAAAAGTAGTGTTTTTCTCATAGCAGTGAATAAGGTTGAACAATAGTAGTAGTAGACTGCTTCAAGATACTAGAAATCAGGGAATAAAAAAACCCCGACCAAATGGCCGGGGTTTCATTTTTATCAATAACCGTGATTAGCGGATGCTCAGGCGACGGTGAGCGGTGAGTCCTCCGGACTTCACTTCTACCATATAAATACCTCGAGCTAAGCTGCTCACATCAATATCTCTACTGTAAGTTCCGCTTTGCATGCGATCTTGGATCATCATCACTTCACGACCTTGTGCGTCGCGTAAGCGGATTTCCACATCGCCGCTACCTACTTCACGGAAGCTAACATTCACCTCGTGACTGGCAGGGTTCGGGAATACATTCAAGTTATTGGCTAATGGATTCTCATCCAAACCAATGTTCACATACACTTGATAGCTAGTTGTATCGCTACCACAACCGTTGGTGGCGGTTAATACTACTGTATAGGTACCGTTTCCTAAGAAGATTACGGTATCCATTGCTCCGCTACCCGTTACTCCGTTACCGAAGTCCCAAGTATAGCTGGTAGCATCAGTAGATCCGCTACCGTCGAGGTATACGATAAACTGGTTACCAATAATGGTATCGCTCACATTGCTGATGGTTGCCACCGGAAGTGGACCACTAGCGGTGCTTACATTAATTGGTGCATAAGCACTGGTGTCACCACCACAGGTATCAGCAACCCATACATCATAGGCAGTACCTGGGGTTAATCCGAAGATGGTGTATGGTGCAGTTACAATACCGGTGAAGGTACCTGTACCTGGAGTAAATCCTGCAGGACCATATTGGATAATAGATCCACCAGTGTTCGACATCCAGTCTACCTCAACACTATCACAACCCACATTGCTAGTTGCCATCGCATTGGTTGGCATTGGACATGGAGATGGACCTGAACTACCTTGCTCATCAACACTTACATCGTCGATAGAAATATCACCGGTAAATGAAGTACCACGGAAACCTTGGAATACGAAGGCATAAGTGGTTTGTGGTAACATGCTTAGGTCAATAGTATGCACATAGAAGCTATCAGACTGAGCAGTTTGCTGCTGTCCTACCAAGCTATCTAGGGCAATACGAGATCCGTTAGCATCAACCGCTTGAATAACAAGCTTATTGATGGTTGCTCCAAACATGTGGTAGTGGAACTTCAATTCAGGAGTAGTAAGGCTGCTGAAGTCAATAACTGGTGAAGTTAATTCAGCAGGACCTGTACCTGAAGTAGAAGTCTCGATATACATATAAGTACCACCAGAAGCTGGGTGTAAACTCGCATCGGTAAATGGACCGGTGTTTAAGGAGTTCTCGTTTGCACCAGTGGCATCCTCTGACTCCCAACGTACGGTACTTCCTGAAGTCTGGATTGCAGTCCAACAGTTGTTCCAAGAAGAAGGAGTACCAGTACCAATTCCAATTGGAATGTTCTCAAAGTCGGTGAAGTAAGGTGCCATCGCGGTAACACAAGCAGTTGTGAACCCTAATGGACCAGCCCATACAGAAGTATCACCTGGACTACAAATCTCTCTTACATAGAAATTATAGTTTGTAGATCCACTCAAACCAGTGATGGTGTACGGATTGGTAGTTGCAATTACACGAGTACCACCGCCAGGTAAGAAGGCCCCAGTACCGTATTCAACTTCCCAAGAAGTACCTGAACCACCAGCAGTCCAACCTACGTTAGCAGTAGTACCAGTAGTACTATTTACCACCAAGTTAGAAGGTTGAGGACAAGTAGGTGGTGTACATTGGGCGGTAATAGCCACCAAAGTATCACCTAGGGCAGTACTTGGGTTTGCCACGTACTGACCAGCCTGTGCTCCCCATGGAGTATTTACAGTAATACCAATTTCCGACGGCCATCCCCCTGCATTTGACAGTACAAAAACAGTAGTTAGGTTGTTACATAGTAATACGGAGTCTTGATATAAGTTACCGGTAGTAAAGTTAGAACCTAAGGTTGCTACGGTAACACCATTTTGGATCACATCTAAGGTAGCGCCGTTCCAACCATCACCGAAGGTATCTTCTAGGTCTATTGGAGTCCAACATTGATCACTAGCCAAACATAATGTAGTGTTCATAACAATCGGACCTATCGCTATACTAGTATCGGCAGGACCACAAATCTCACTTACATAAACGTCATAAGCTGTAGCCGAACTTAAACCTGTAATAGTGTAAGGATTGCTTGTAGCAACTACAGTGGTGCCGGTTCCAGGAGTAAATCCTACCGGACCGTACTCAATAGCCCAGCTCGTACCAGTACCATTTGAGGTCCAGCTAGCGGTAATGGTATTCAAGTTAGCACTGTCTTGGGTTAATCCCGCAGGACGAGGACAAGTAGGTGCTTCCATTACCCATACATCATCGATAGAGATATCACCAGTAAATGAAGTACCACGATATCCACGGAAGATGAAGCGGTAAGAACCAGCCGTTAAGCTTGATACATTAGTTACATGCGTGTTCCAAGGATCGGAACCTGCTGTTTGTTGCTGACCAACAATAGTATCTAATGAAGTAATAGTTCCGGTACTTACGTTTTCAGCTAAGATCTCTAACTGATTGATGGTAGCACCATACATATGGTAAGAGAACTCTAACTGTGGATTCACGGCATTACTCAGATTAATACCAGGAGATACTAAATCAGCGTATGATCCTGAAGTAGAAGTCTCTAAGTACATATAAATACCACCAGAAGCCGGAGCTAAAGTTGCATCGGTAAATGGACCGGTATTTAAGGAGTTCTCATTGGCACCACTTGCATCTTCAGCTTCCCAACGCACCGTTGCGCCTGAGGCTGATTGTTGTGTCCAACAGTTAGCCCATCCCGGAGGAGTACCACTGGCAAGCCCTGGAGTGTTAATCTCAAAGTTGGTGAAGTAAGGCATAGAGTAGCTTACTGGACAAGTAGTACAGTACTGGATTGGTCCTACCCAGTTACTAGTATCACCACTAGAACATACACTTCGTACTAAGAATTCGTAACAAGTGGTAGGACTTAAGGTATCAACTAAGATACTACTTGAAGTTGTAAAGAACCTATTACCAGTTGTAGTAGTCGTTCCTTGGTAGAATCCTTGTGGACCAAACCAGAATTCATAATTAGTTGCAGAAGAACTGTTAGCCCAAGTCATAGTAGCAGTGGTATCTAAGAGGTTGTTTACTGCTAAACCACTTGGGTTCGGACAAGATACAGCCTCTAAACTCACATCGTCGATGGTATAACCATAACAACAAGTCGTAGAACCATTTGAGCTTAAATCATTCTGACCCCAACGAATTTGGGTATTAGCACCAATCGACTGACCAGCAGCGGTAATTGGCGCCATAATGTCTACTTCTTGGATAGAATCGTAAACTCCAGAATTCAATGTACTGGTATTGAAATAAGGGTTCAAGTCAATAATCTCAATCCAAGGATCAGCAGCACTACCACGCACCCATACCTTATTATCGGGATGGATTTGGTTTGTATGATCCATGATGTAGAAGCTTAAGTTGATCCCACCAGCAGTAGTATAGCTACTTAAGTTCACCGTCATCGTTAGGTAATTGGTCTCCGCAGGATTCAAAAATGAGGTTTGATCAAATGTGAAGGCCTGGGTACCATTGTTAGGGTGATTAGCACTAGCCTGTAATCTACCACGACCATTAGTACTAGAAGGATCAAATGTCCAGTAGTACGATGGGTTACATAAGAAGGTAGTAGTAGTAAAGTCAGGACCTTGAGTATATCCCTCGAAACCATCATTTAATGGCAATAAAGCTGGACTAGAAATTAGACAAGCCGTACGGAAGGACACAGGACCAACATAAGGGCTAGTGCCGTTTCCATAACAAGAATCTTGAATATAGAATTCGTAATCTGTTTGTGCAGATAGTCCAGTAATTAAGGCGCTATCCTGACCTCCAGCTACAGCAATACGACCTAAATTGGTAGAACCTGGTGTAAAGCCTGGAAGACCCCACTCAACGAAAGTGGTATCACCATCAGAACCTGAACCCCAAGTTACTTCAGCATCTGTAGCGGTAACATAATTAACGCCTAAAGTGCTCACCAAAGGAGGGTTACAAGCAGGAATCATTTCATACTCAAAGTCGTCGATGTAATAGGTACGGAAAGTAGGACCAGCGTGAGCCAACACAATAAATTCGTGTGTTCCATTGTATCCATTAGCGGTCGTAATTTCCACAACAAACTGGGCATAGTTTCTAGCCACTGTAATGGTATCAATCGGTACAAAGCTTGCGCGGTCGCCAGGAGAGGCAATCGTACCAATGATTAAATCATTACCTGTAGCGGTAGTAGTGGTCATCCCATGGAACTTAATCCGCTTATCGCCAGCCGTAAGATCACTAAACTGTGGCGTAATTAACCAAGCCGTGTCGGTGTTATAGTTGTAGAAACGAACCACATTCGGTGATGAAATAGGAGGATAAAGCGTACTAGGTACCTCTACATCTGCATTTGGTAAAGTAGCTGAAGTCCCACCAATCAGCGCATTATCCCAACAGATTGGGGCCTGATCGATAGAGTCCATATCAAAGTTATTGCTGTATGGAGCTGTTAGTGGGTTACAAAGGGTAACGAAGGTCAATGGACCAACCCAACCACTTACGCCGTTAGCACTATCGGAACAATCATTACGTACATAGATGTCGTACGCTGTGTTTCCAGATAAACCACCTAAACCAAAACTAGTGGTTGCTGTACTATCAAAATTAGAAGCGGCAGAGCCTTGCGTAAATCCTGCTGGACCCCAGTTTATATCATAAGAAGTACCAGCACCAGTCCAAGTGAAAGAAGCAGAATCGCTATTCACAAATGTTAGGTTTGGAGCTCCTGGGAAAGGACAAGTCTGGCAAGAGTTCACCTCTACCAAATCAATAGCCACATCACCATTAAAGCTAGTACCGTGAATTACTAAAAAGCGAATGTGAATGGCTGAACCTACATAATTATCAAGGTTAATACCTACATTCTGCCAAGGATCTGCATTAGCTGTTTGTAATTGTCCAACTTGTGTAAATACGGTGTTCCAAGGACCGGTAGCGTTAGGGCCTACCTGCACCTTAATCGTATCAATACTGGCTCCATAAGCATGCAGCCAGAAAGAAAGCTCGGCACTGTTAAAGGAAGATGATAAATCGATTCTTGGAGAAATCGCTTCAATATTAGCACCGGTTGGTGCACCTGAAGTTTCTGTGTAAATGTACTGTGTACCTGAATGAGCGCCGGTAGGGCCAGTAGCAGTAGAACTAGTACCACCAGTGTTGTAGTTCCAGTTACTTGCTCCAGTACCGATATCACCAGTCCAACCACCTTGAGTTTCAAAGTCATCAGCAAATAAAATACCTGGTTGACCCGTAGTACAGTTTAATCCTTGTGGTCCTTGAATTGGCGTTACAATTTGAAGAGGACCTACCGTATCTGATACGCCATTTACAGCACCACAATTAGTGGCTAAATAAATGTCATACGCTGTAGAAGATGCCAAGCCCGTGATGGTCGACATCATGGTTGGAGCGGTAATTGTATCCACGGTCCAACCTGTACTTCCAGGGGTAGTTCCCGATGGACCCCACATTAGCCATGCTTCGGTGTAAGAACCTGCTTGGGTCCAGTTGACATCAACGGTATTTGAGGTTAAGTTAGATTCGCTAAACCCACTTGGAGCACCACATAACTTAGTGGTAGTAAAAGTTTGTGGCGTTGGGAATCCAACCGTATCAGCACCACTATTACAATATTCCTCTAAATAAAGGTCATAATTAGTGTTAGGAGATAAACCCGTTAAGATTACGGGCGGAGTTGCTGGTGTTGTTGGGTAAGTACCGGTAACTACTGTGCCCGTGCCTAGTGTAAATCCAGCCGTGCCATACTCTAACTTGTATCCAGTATTAGAAGTACCTGGCGTCCAGTTTACTTTAGCCGCGGTTCCACTGATACTGTCAATTGTAAAGCCAGTAAAAGGAGTACAGTTTCCAGTAACCGCTAAAGCGTATGTTACCGTACCTACGAAACGACGAGGGTTGTTTACAGGAACTGGAGTTGCACCACCATAAGCCACAGAGTCGGCGATATTAATTGTCATGGTGTTGTCGGTGTAAATCACCTGATCACTCGCCGTACCCGTCTGGTAACGACTTGTTCCTGAAGTACCTTCAATGAAAATCCCAACCGCACCATTCGCAGGCACTGGAATTTTAACACCCCCAAATGGGATGTTGATATCATTAGTACTGTTGGCACCAGTTAAAGGTGCATTAATTACCACTTGAGTCCAGCCATTTGCAGTAGAAATGTTTGGAGATCCACCGTTCGCCACGCCACCTTGACGCACCCAAACTGTAGCACTCGTTGCTCCTGTAGTAAAAACATTTGTAAGCCCAGTAATCTCAATTGGAGAGGAGGCTTCCACACGTAGGGTAATACCGTTTGAACCGTTGTTCGGGTTCATTTGCCCTGTTGTGGAGACGGTCCCCTGCCCTGCAGAGGAGAGCCAGACCATCGATAGGAAAATAGAAAATAGTAGTTGTCTCATATTAAAGTATTTATTCGCAGCGACTAATTTATTGATTAGAGAGCAAACAGAAAATTCCTGAGCGCAAACCTTTTTTCAAAACTTCCAACCTTCATTCCGCTATACTGGCTTAGTGCACTGATTAACAAAACGATAACTCGAGTAAAACTATCTTTCACGAGAATTAAAAAAAATGCAAAAAAGGAATATTTAGGGATGAATAGCTTAGCGGTTTCATTAATCTCTCCTTTAAGATTCTTCAATTTGGAAGTCCTGAATAAAGTAAGATGATAAAACCGTACCTTTACCGTCCAATTATAGAAAGATGGAAGTAATTGATAATCAGGAAATGCGCCATTTTGAAGTGCGCGTTGGTGAGCGACTGGCAATCATTGAATATCAAATCCAGGAGAAAAAGTACTTTTTAACGCGTGTTGAGTTTCCAAAAAAATTCAAAGAAGATGGTCGTGCTGAGGAAATGCTGGCCACTACTTTAAAGATGATTGAAGAAACTGGTATGCGCATTGTGCCTATGACGAAGTTCGTTAAGGATTACTTTAAAGCGCATCCCGAACTTAAGCCTTTACTACCGGTCGGAATTCACTTATAAATAAGGCTTGAAACATCTGGCCTACACCTTATTATTCTTGAGCCTTTGTTTGTCATCAGCGAAGGCTCAAAATTTTTGGCAACGATACTGGGAAAGTTTAACCGCCGAAGAATCCAATGATGGTAGTTCCAGCTTTATCGTATATCCAACTGTTGCCTTTGCCCCTGAAACCTCTTGGGAGTTTGGCTTAAGCGGCCTCTACCTCTACTACGCTAAAAGCGATCCTAGCAATCGCTTATCCGAATTCAATGCATTTACTTTTTACACCCTCGAAAATCAATACGGCCTTTGGATAGACCACGCCAACTATGGTCATCGTGATCGTTATATGTTTTTAGGCCGATTGCGGTTTCAATCATTCCCGCTTTTTTACCATGGCATCGGACGCAATACTCCAGAGGAACCGCTGGCTTTAGTAGATGCACAATACCTATTATGGAAGGAGCACTTTTTAAAGCAAATTCAAGGCTATCTGTACGGAGGACTTTATACCGACTTGCAAAATCTGCCGGCTCCAAACTTTGTAGATCAAACGGATGACTCCTATACTCTACCTGAGGGTTGGGAAGGCTCCTTTAACTTAGGATTGGGACTTTCGGCCGTTTACGATGACCGTCGCAATGTTTTAAATGTCCGCGATGGGAACTTTACCGAAATCAGCTTTCTAAAGTACCACCCTAGCCTAGGTTCCGATTTTAACTTTACCAGCTTCTTGGTTGATTCGCGATTTTTCAGGCCTATTGGTAAAAACAATGTTTGGGCTAATCAGCTTTTAGCTCAATTTGTAGACGGTCAGGCACCTTTTCATATGCTTTCGCTGATGGGTGGTGAGAGCATGATGCGCGGCTATTACTACGGCCGATACAGAGACCAACATCTCTTGGCCCTTCAAAGTGAATTCCGGTTGCTACCCTTTTCTTTTGCGAAACGCTGGGGTGCTTCATTTTTTATTGCGGCGGGTCAGGTTTACCCTAGCTTCGATGCGCTTCAATTACAAGAATTTAAATTAGCTGGTGGTGGCGGGTTGCGATTTTTAATCTTTCCTCAAAAGGATATTTACACCCGCTTAGACTTCGCTATAACCGAAGAAGGACCCGGTTTTTATTTCTTTATTGGGGAGGCCTTTTAATTTTTAGGATAGCGATAAGATATATACCACGACCTCAATATTAACAGAGCCACAAATGGAAGTACGGCCAGATGTAGCTCTTGAGGAATCCAAAGCCATGATGCTAATAAAAGAGCATAGAAATATGGTAAAACCCCAAAATACTTTCTAGCTAAACCACCAATAGCTCCTTTCCAAAGGCTTATACTGAATATTATATTTAAAGGAAGGAATACCAGGATATTAAAATTATTTGCCGCCGCTTTATGATCGGTTAAAAACCAAAGAGCCATCAGAAAAAGGCCCAACAATCCGCTGCCAAAAAACAGCCCAAAGTCAAAAAGTCGAAGCTTCTGAGGTTTTTGATAAAAGAAAATAGTGAGCAGCACTCCTATCACTAGAAGGGCCGCAAAGAAAAACATTGGATTCCAAAGAGGTCGCTCGTACTGATTAATGTCTTGGGCAATGATTCTGGTTTCCTTCACCAGGGGCCTTTCTCCATTTCCATCTGTTAGCTTCGCATCGGCAAAACTCGCTTCCAATAAATCGGGTAAAAACATTTCAATATGCGCATCTGCTTCGCGATCCATGGGTAAGCCCAAACAAAAGTCTATTGCAAAATCACCCCAAGGCTGGTACGTCAGGTATTCATCGCATAGGCCACGAATGCTAAGACTTGGTTGAAATTGAGATTGCTCTGGAAAAGCAATATTAGCTTCGGGCAAAGCGGCAATTAAACCATCCCGTACTCGTGTCGCACAGTTGTCGTAAAAATAATCATAGTAATAGTCTCGATTTTCAGGCTGCGCATTCTTCATTAAAAAATTAAAATAGGCTTGCGCCTGAGCAGAGTCTAAATTGAGTACTTGCTCGTGGATGCTACGCCCTTCTTGAAGATAATGATATTTAAAACGATCCCAGTCAGCCGTAGCGAGCTGATACAGCAAATTTCCTTTGGCAAAATTGAGATAGAAATTGGGCTGATCAAAATCGAAAACTCCATAGTTGAAGATCATATTGAGTCGCAAGTTTGGATCATAGACCCGAACTGCCGTATGTCCGAAAGCCGAATATAATTCTGATTGTCCGGGACCGCAGGTCACTAAACTGATTTCCGCCTTAGCACTAAGGGGCCACTGTGCGCGCAAAACCCCAGCTAGCAGTAAGAAGAGAAGAAGCCATTTTTTCATGGCTCGAAATTAAAGTTTTTCCGGCTATGGAATTAGCTGGATTGGAAGCCCGTGTTTATCAAAACATTAGAAAATTGTTATTACATTTGGGCTATAAGTGTACCTTTTACACTAATGAACCTACCAATGAAGCTAAGATTCCTATTGATCGGGCTATTCGCTAGCCTTCAAATCCTATATGCACAAAACCGCACCGTCGAATTAAGGCTGGATTTAAGTGGTCAAACCGCTAATCCTAATGGGATTCATGTCGCGGGAAATTTTCAACAGGCTGCGGGCTTTGCCAATAATTGGGATCCGGCAATTAGTCCGCTGAGCTTATTAGGAAATAATATTTATTCGATAAGCCTCAGTATCCCAGATGGAAATTATGAATTTAAGTTCATTAATGGCAATTCCTGGGGTTCTGATGAGAGCATCCCTGGATCCTGCGCGGTAAATGGCAACAGAGGAATGAGTGTTAACTCTGACACCATCCTTGAGTATTGCTTCAATCTTTGTGTTTGTCCACCTGATAGCTTCAACTTGAGCTTCCAGATAGACCTTAGCGCAGAGGCAGGATTTTCCGCTGCTACTGATTCAGTTGACATCGCTGGTCCATTTAATGCTTGGGTCGGAAGTTTTGACCTTAATTATCAGCTTCGCGATCCCGACGGAGATGGGGTTTATACGGGCACCTTCTTAATGGAGGAAGGAACTTTGGATTATAAGGCGCGCTATCATAATTCTTCTGGAACTAATTGGGAAACGGGGGCGAATAAGCAGCTGAGTTTTGATCAGGACTCCACCTTGGCAGTTCGATGTTTCAATGCGGATACTAATGGGGCTTGTCCGAGTCCACCGGATACCTTTGATATTACCTTCCAAATTGATCTTTCCAATGAAGCGGGGTTTGATCCGAACACGGATTTAGTAGACCTTGCCGGTACCTTCAATGGCTGGAACGCGGCTTACAATGCAGCTTATCAGTTGACGGATCCCGATGGGGATTTAGTCTATACCGCTACCTATCCATTCCCGGAGCCAGTACTCGAATACAAAGCGCGTTGGCATGCTGCTGGGGTGACCAATTGGGAACCACAAGTCAATAATCAAATCATCAACTTTAGTGGAGATAGTGTTTTAGCGGTGCGTTGCTTTGGTAGTGATACTGCTGGGGCTTGTCCTAGTTTGATTGATTCGTTTTATGTGACCCTGCAGGTGGATTTGAGCAACGAAGTAGGGTTTAATCGGAACACGGATTCAATAGATGTTGCGGGGACTTTCAATGGCTGGAATGGGGCTTATGATGCGGCCTATGCACTTACTGATGCCAACAATGACAGTATTTGGGAGGTTACTTTATACTTGCCGGATTCGAGTTTTGATTACAAAGCCCGTTACCATAATGGCGCTGGAGTAAATTGGGAAGGTGGTTTAGATAAGTCCGTGACTTTCTTCTCTGATACGACTATTGGCGTGCGTTGCTTTGGTAGTGATACGCTAGGATTTTGTCCGAACCTGCCCGATACTTTTGATATCACCTTCCAAATCGATCTTTCTAATGAAGCGGGTTTTGATGCTGCTAACGACTTGGTGGATGTCGCTGGTCCGTTTAGTAATTGGAACGCGGCTTACAATGCAGCTTATCAGTTGACGGATCCCGATGGGGATTTAGTCTATACCGCTACCTATCCATTCCCGGAGCCAGTACTCGAATACAAAGCGCGTTGGCATGCTGGTGGAGTGACCAATTGGGAACCACAGGTTAATAATCAAATCATCAACTTTAGTGGGGATAGTGTTTTAGCGGTGCGTTGTTTTGGTTCGGATACCGCTGGAGCCTGTCCGTCATTGGTGGATTCCTTCTTTGTGACGCTTCAAATCGACCTTTCCAACGAAGTAGGGTTTAATCGGAACACGGATTCAATAGATGTGGCGGGGACTTTCAATGGTTGGAATGGAGCCTATGATGCCGCCTATGCCCTAACCGATGCCAACAATGACAGTATTTGGGAGATTACTTTGTATTTGCCGGATTCCACCTTCGATTATAAAGCGCGTTACCATAATGGCGCTGGAGTGAACTGGGAAGGCGGCTTAGATAAGTCGGTGACTTTCTTCTCTGATACCACTATTGGGGTGCGTTGTTTTGGCAGTGATACCCTAGGCTTCTGTCCGAACCTACCCGATACTTTTGATATTACCTTCCAAATCGATCTTTCTAATGAAGCGGGGTTTGATCGGAACACGGATTTAGTAGACCTTGCCGGTACCTTCAATGGCTGGAATGCGGCTTATGATGCGGCGTATCAGTTGACCGATCCTGATGGAGATTTAGTGTATACTGCGACCTATCCTTTCCCGGAGCCAGTGCTGGAGTACAAAGCGCGTTGGCATGCTGCTGGGGTGACCAATTGGGAACCACAGGTTAATAATCAGACGGTTAATTTCAATAATGATTCTATACTACCGATTCGCTGTTTTGGATCCGATACCGCTGGAGCATGTCCGAGTTTGATTGATTCGTTTTATGTGACGCTTCAAATCGACCTTTCCAACGAAGTGGGTTTTGATCGGAACACGGATTCCATAGATGTGGCGGGGACTTTCAATGGCTGGAATGGAGCCTATGATGCGGCCTATGCTTTGACCGATGCTAACAATGACAGTATTTGGGAGATTACTTTGTATTTACCGGATTCCACCTTCGATTATAAAGCCCGTTACCATAATGGCGCCGGAGTGAACTGGGAAGGGGGCTTGGATAAGTCCGTGACTTTCTTCTCTGATACGACTATAGGCGTGCGTTGCTTTGGTAGTGATACGCTAGGCTTCTGTCCGAACCTGCCCGATACTTTTGATATTACCTTCCAAATTGATCTCTCTAATGAAGCGGGGTTTGATGCTGCTACTGACTTGGTGGATATAGCTGGTCCTTTTAGTAATTGGAACGCGGCTTATGATGTAGCTTATCAGTTGACGGATCCCGATGGGGATTTGGTGTATACTGCGACCTATCCTTTCCCGGAGCCGGTGCTGGAGTACAAAGCGCGTTGGCATGCTGCTGGGGTGACGAATTGGGAACCACAGGTCAATAATCAAATCATCAACTTTAGCGGAGATAGTGTTTTAGCGGTGCGTTGCTTTGGTTCGGATACCGCTGGAGCCTGTCAGAGTTTGATTGATTCGTTTTATGTGACGCTTCAAATCGACCTTTCCAACGAAGTAGGGTTTAATCGGAACACGGATTCAATAGATGTGGCGGGGACTTTCAATGGTTGGAATGGAGCCTATGATGCCGCCTATGCCCTAACCGATGCCAACAATGACAGTATTTGGGAGATTACTTTGTATTTGCCGGATTCTACCTTCGATTATAAAGCCCGTTACCATAATGGCGCTGGAGTGAACTGGGAAGATGGTTTAGATAAGTCCGTGACTTTCTTCTCCGATACCACTATTGAGGTGCGTTGCTTTGGTAGTGATACCCTAGGATTTTGTCCGAACCTGCCCGATACTTTTGATATTACCTTCCAAATCGATCTTTCTAATGAAGCGGGGTTTGATAGGAACACGGATTTAGTAGACCTTGCCGGTACCTTCAATGGCTGGAATGCGGCTTATGATGCGGCGTATCAGTTGACCGATCCTGATGGGGATTTGGTGTATACTGCGACTTATCCTTTCCCAGAGCCAGTGCTCGAATACAAAGCACGTTGGCATGCTGCTGGGGTGACCAATTGGGAACCGCAGGTCAATAATCAAATCATCAACTTTAGTGGGGATAGTGTTTTAGCGGTGCGTTGCTTTGGATCCGATACCGCTGGGGCATGTCCGAGTTTGATCGATTCGTTTTATGTGACGCTTCAAATCGACCTTTCCAACGAAGTGGGTTTTGATCGGAACACGGATTCAATAGATGTGGCGGGGACTTTCAATGGTTGGAATGCGGCTTATGATGCGGCCTATGCCTTGACGGATGCCAACAATGATAGTATTTGGGAGGTTACTTTATACTTGCCGGATTCGAGTTTTGATTACAAAGCGCGTTACCATAATGGCGCTGGAGTAAATTGGGAAGGGGGCTTGGATAAGTCCGTGACTTTCTTCTCTGATACTACCATAGGCGTGCGTTGTTTTGGTAGTGATACCCTAGGCTTCTGTCCGAACCTACCCGATACTTTTGATATTACCTTCCAGGTAGATTTAAGTAATGAAGCGGGGTTTGATAGGAACACGGATTTAGTAGACCTTGCCGGTACCTTCAATGGCTGGAACGCGGCTTATGATGTAGCTTATCAGTTGACGGATCCTGATGGGGATTTAGTCTACACCGCGACTTATCCATTCCCGGAGCCAGTGCTGGAGTACAAAGCGCGTTGGCATGCTGCTGGGGTGACCAATTGGGAACCACAAGTCAATAATCAGACGGTTAATTTCAATAATGATTCTATTCTTCCGATTCGCTGTTTTGGATCCGATACCGCTGGGGCATGTCCGAGTTTGATCGATTCGTTTTATGTGACGCTTCAAATCGACCTTTCCAACGAAGTGGGTTTTGATCGGAACACGGATTCAATAGATGTGGCGGGGACTTTCAATGGCTGGAATGGAGCGTATGATGCAGCCTATGCCCTAACCGATGCCAACAATGACAGTATTTGGGAGATTACCTTGTATTTGCCGGATTCGAGTTTCGATTATAAGGCGCGCTACCACAATGGATCTGGAGTAAATTGGGAAGGGGGCTTGGATAAGTCCGTGACTTTCTTCTCTGATACGACTATTGGGGTGCGTTGTTTTGGAAGTGATACGCTAGGCTTCTGTCCGAACCTGCCCGATACTTTTGATATTACCTTCCAAATCGATCTTTCCAATGAAGCGGGGTTTGATGCTGCTACTAACTTGGTGGATATAGCTGGTCCTTTTAGTAATTGGAACGCGGCTTACAATGCAGCTTATCAGTTGACCGATCCTGATGGGGATTTAGTGTATACTGCGACTTATCCTTTCCCGGAGCCAGTGCTGGAGTACAAAGCGCGTTGGCATGCTGCTGGGGTGACCAATTGGGAACCACAAGTCAATAATCAGATTATCAACTTTAGTGGGGATAGTGTTTTAGCGGTGCGTTGCTTTGGTAGTGATACCGCTGGAGCTTGTCCGAGTTTGATTGATTCGTTTTATGTGACGCTTCAAATAGACCTTTCCAACGAAGTGGGTTTTGATCGGAACACGGATTCAATAGATGTGGCGGGGACCTTCAATGGCTGGAATGCGGCGTATGATGCGGCCTATGCCCTGACCGATGCCAACAATGATAGTATTTGGGAGATTACTTTGTATTTGCCGGATTCTACCTTCGATTATAAAGCCCGTTACCATAATGGCGCTGGAGTGAACTGGGAAGGGGGTTTAGATAAGTCCGTGACTTTCTTCTCTGACACCACTATTGGGGTGCGTTGTTTTGGTAGTGATACCCTAGGACTTTGTCCGAACCTACCCGATACTTTTGATATTACCTTCCAAATCGATCTTTCCAATGAAGCGGGGTTTGATGCTGCTACTAACTTGGTGGATATAGCTGGTCCTTTTAGTAATTGGAACGCGGCTTACAATGCAGCTTATCAGTTGACCGATCCTGATGGGGATTTAGTGTATACTGCGACTTATCCTTTCCCGGAGCCAGTGCTGGAGTACAAAGCGCGTTGGCATGCTGCTGGGGTGACCAATTGGGAACCACAAGTCAATAATCAGATTATCAACTTTAGTGGGGATAGTGTTTTAGCGGTGCGTTGCTTTGGTAGTGATACCGCTGGAGCTTGTCCGAGTTTGATTGATTCGTTTTATGTGACGCTTCAAATAGACCTTTCCAACGAAGTGGGTTTTGATCGGAACACGGATTCAATAGATGTGGCGGGGACCTTCAATGGCTGGAATGCGGCGTATGATGCGGCCTATGCCCTGACCGATGCCAACAATGATAGTATTTGGGAGGTTACTTTGTATTTGCCGGATTCGAGTTTCGATTATAAAGCGCGTTATCATAATGGCGCTGGAGTGAATTGGGAAGGGGGCTTGGATAAGTCCGTGACTTTCTTCTCTGATACTACCATAGGCGTGCGTTGTTTTGGTAGTGATACCCTAGGCTTCTGTCCGAACCTGCCCGATACTTTTGATATTACCTTCCAGGTAGATTTAAGTAATGAAGCGGGCTTTGATGCTGCTACTGACTTGGTGGATATAGCTGGTCCGTTTAGTAATTGGAACGCAGCCTACAATGCGGCCTATCAGTTGACGGATCCTGATGGGGATTTGGTGTATACTGCGACTTATCCTTTCCCGGAGCCAGTACTCGAATACAAAGCGCGTTGGCATGCAGCTGGGGTGACCAATTGGGAACCACAGGTCAATAATCAGACGGTTAATTTCAATAATGATTCTATACTACCGATTCGCTGTTTTGGATCCGATACCGCTGGGGCTTGTCCTAGTTTGATTGATTCGTTTTACGTGACCCTGCAGGTGGATTTGAGTAAGGAGGCCGGATTTGATAGGAACACGGATTCAATAGATGTTGCGGGGACTTTCAATGGCTGGAATGGGGCTTATGATGCGGCCTATGCCCTAACGGATGCCAACAATGACAGTATTTGGGAGATTACTTTGTATTTACCGGATTCGAGTTTTGATTACAAAGCGCGTTACCATAATGGCGCTGGAGTAAATTGGGAAGGGGGCTTGGATAAGTCGGTGACTTTCTTCTCTGACACCACTATTGGGGTGCGTTGTTTTGGTAGTGATACCCTAGGCTTCTGTCCGAACCTACCCGATACTTTTGATATTACCTTCCAGGTTGATCTTTCTAATGAAGCGGGGTTTGATGCTGCTGCTGACTTGGTGGATATAGCTGGTCCTTTTAGTAATTGGAACGCAGCTTACAATGGGGCTTATCAGTTGACTGATCCTGATGGGGATTTGGTGTATACTGCGACTTATCCTTTCCCGGAGCCAGTACTCGAATACAAAGCGCGTTGGCATGCTGCTGGGGTGACCAATTGGGAACCACAAGTCAATAATCAGATTATCAACTTTAGTGGAGATAGTGTTTTAGCGGTGCGTTGCTTTGGTAGTGATACCGCTGGGGCCTGTCCGTCATTGGTGGATTCCTTTTATGTGACGCTTCAAATCGACCTTTCCAACGAAGTGGGTTTTGACCGGAACACGGATTCAATAGATGTGGCGGGGACTTTCAATGGCTGGAACGGAGCCTATGATGCGGCCTATGCCTTGACGGATGCTAACAATGATAGTGTTTGGGAGGTTACTTTGTATTTGCCGGATTCTACCTTCGATTATAAAGCGCGTTACCATAATGGCGCTGGAGTGAACTGGGAAGGCGGCTTAGATAAGTCGGTGACTTTCTTCTCTGATACCACTATTGGGGTGCGTTGTTTTGGTAGTGATACGCTAGGCTTCTGTCCGAACCTACCCGATACTTTTGATATTACCTTCCAGGTTGATCTTTCTAATGAAGCGGGGTTTGATGCTGCTACCGACTTGGTGGATATAGCTGGTCCTTTTAGTAATTGGAACGCAGCTTACAATGGGGCTTATCAGTTGACTGATCCTGATGGGGATTTGGTGTATACTGCGACTTATCCTTTCCCAGAGCCAGTGCTCGAATACAAAGCACGTTGGCATGCTGCTGGGGTGACGAATTGGGAGCCGCAGGCCAATAATCAGACGGTTAATTTCAATAATGATTCTATACTACCGATTCGTTGTTTTGGTTCCGATACCGCTGGGGCTTGTCCGAGTTTGATTGATTCGTTTTATGTGACCCTGCAGGTGGATTTGAGTAACGAAGTAGGGTTTAATCGGAACACGGATTCAATAGATGTGGCGGGGACTTTCAATGGTTGGAATGGAGCGTATGATGCGGCCTATGCCTTGACGGATGCCAACAATGATAGTATTTGGGAGATTACTTTGTATTTGCCGGATTCGAGTTTTGATTATAAAGCCCGTTACCATAATGGCGCTGGAGTGAACTGGGAAGGTGGCTTGGATAAGTCGGTGACTTTCTTCTCTGATACCACTATTGGGGTGCGTTGTTTTGGCAGTGATACCCTAGGCTTCTGTCCGAACCTGCCCGATACTTTTGATATTACCTTCCAAATTGATCTCTCTAATGAAGCGGGGTTTGATGCTGCTAACGACTTGGTGGATATAGCTGGTCCGTTTAGTAATTGGAACGCGGCTTACAATGCGGCTTATCAGTTGACTGATCCTGATGGGGATTTGGTGTATACCGCAACCTATCCTTTCCCGGAGCTAGTGCTGGAGTACAAAGCGCGTTGGCATGCTGCTGGGGTGACCAATTGGGAACCGCAGGTTAGCAATAACTTTGTGAATTTTAATGGGGACAGTGTCCTCCCCGTGCGTTGCTTTGGCAATACGGCCTATGGCCCCTGTACTCCCGTAATCGACACCTTCTGGGTAACGCTGCAGGTTGACATGAACTATGTAAATGGTTTTAATCCTTTGCAAGATTCCGTTGATATCGCCGGTGCCTTTAATGCCTGGAACGGCAATTTGGACCTCAACTACCTTATGACCGACCCGGATGGGGATTTGGTTTACGAATACACTATTTATGCCCCAGAACCACAGCTCGACTACAAAGCGCGCTTTCATAACTCCAATGGCACCAATTGGGAAACTGGCTTTAATAAACAGGTATTATTTAATTCAGATACCATTGTACCTGTGCGTTGTTTTAGCAGCGATACACTCGGAGCTTGTCCTAGTCCACCACCGGTACCCGGCCTACGATTCCAAAATTCAAACTTAGTTTTGGCAGAAGCTTCAGGAACCACTGCGGTGGCTCTTATTTTAAGCCCGAGCAACACCTCTGCCGACACGGTAGCCATAACCTTCTCCAACGGGACAGGTATTACTAGCGGTGATTATAGCCTTAATCCTGCACTACAAAATGACACCCTTTGGTTAAATATTCCCGCCAATAGCGATACGGTTTATTTCGACCTTCTAATAAATGATGATGCCCTTGTCGAGAACACCGAGCAATTCAGTGCCCAACTAATTGGTTCCCGTTCGGGAAGCATACAATTTTCAAGTCCAAGTACGCTCTTTGTCAGTATTATAGATAATGACATCCCGCCTATTCCCCATTACACAATTGCCGATATTAATGGTCAAAATCTAAATGGCCTCGCCGATTCCATTGGCGTTTATTGTAAAATAAGTGGCAGTTTGAACAGTATTGACTACAAAGGAAATGTTGGATACGACTTCCACATCCAAGATGGTAGTGATGCCTTACATATTTCGAGCAGCCTTGACCTTAATTCTTATCTGCAACCACAGATTGGCGATAGCCTGATATTTATCGGTACCCTTGCTCAACAAAATGGATTGCTTAGCCTCATCCCCGATAGTTTACGGCTCCTAGCCATCGGAAACCAGCAGCCCGTGCCTATCAATGTCAATCACTTTGCTGATAGCCTCGAAAGCAAAGTACTACGCTTGAATAGCTTTAGATTTTTAAATCCAGGACTTTGGCCGGCGCTTAATTCTTCCGCTCAAATGGAAATCACCAATGGACCAGATACCCTGCTTATTTTCATTGATGCCGATACCGACATAGATGGGCAGAATGCCATCAGCGGAAGCTTTGATTTAATAGGTGTTTTAAGTCAAAATGATCCCAGCCTTCCCTATACAGAAGGTTATCTGTTGCGCCCACGTTTTTATAGTGATTTCATTCCCATTAACACGGCGGCCATTTGCATCAGTGAGATTATGCCTCAATCCAGCCTTCCGTCTCCAATTGGCGGTGATTGGTTTGAAATTTACAATTACGGTGATATATCTATTAATCTTAATGGCTACAGTTGGGATGATAGCGATGGTCAAAGCGGCGTACATACCATTCAGCAAAACTGGAGCTTAGGGCCCGGTGAAAAGTTGATTGTACTTAATGTGCAGGCACCCTTTGCCAATACCTGGTTAACAGACTGGAAGCAAAATGGAAACAATCTTCCCCTTCTAATTCCGGGTCGAGATTTCAATGGTTTTTCTGGACTCAGCAGTTCCGGAGATGCGCTTTATCTTTTTGATTCACAAGGCCATATGGTCGCCTTCAGTGCCTATAGTTCTGCACAAGTACTGCGAGGGTTCAGCTTAGAATTCGATACCCTGGGTACTTACAGCTCCCGAGCCGCGAATGGTCTAAGGGGCGCCTACCAGTCTACCGGCGGAGATATTGGCAGTCCGGCCGATTATCGTCCTGTTAGTATTGATGAATTAGCCATCTCGAACCTTCAAGTATACCCTAATCCGACTCAAGACATCATCAATATCAAGGCGGCAGATGCTAGACCTCGTGAAGTGAAACTCCTAGACCAAACCGGAAGACTTATCCGAAAATGGTCGATGTACCAAGCGAATCAGACCCTTTCACTGCAAGGTTTACCGGCGGGAATCTACCTCTTACAAGTTTCGGATTCAGAAGAGGTCCAGCAGTTTAAGGTGAAGCTTAATCCTTAATTAACGGATATAAGGATTTTTAGAAAGCAACCAGGCCGATAATCCTGCCGCGCCCACATCAGCAATGGGGAAGGAATACCAGATTCCATCGACTCCAAAAAACTGAGGAAGGATAAGGATTAAAGGAATCAAGAAAAATCCTTGTTTACTCAGGGCCAAAATTAAAGCGCGACGAGCTTGTCCGATCGCCTGAAAATAAGCGGACCCTAAAAAGGATAAGGCCAAAACGGGATTCGCTGCAAAAACCCAGCGCAAAGCCGGAACCGTAGCTTCTATTAAGGCCTGATCGGTGGTGAAAATGCCCACTAAATTACGGGTAAAGCTCATGATTAAGATGAAGATTCCAATCGCTATTCCCGTGGTCCAGAAATAAGCCAAGCGACTAATGGCGGTTACCCGTTCGTACAATTTCGCCCCGTAATTGTAGCCTAAAATAGGCACATAACCCTGCGTAATACCCATTACCGGGAAGTTGACAAACATTAGCAAACGACTAATAATTCCGTAGGCTGAAAGAGCTAATTCACCGCCAAAAGCAAATAGCGAATTGTTGAGCACGATACTTAAGAGGGAAATAGTCCCTTGTCGGGCAAGCGTTACCGAACCTAGTTTTCCAATTTCCTTTATTATAGATTTAGATGGCTTAATGCAATTCCAGGTTAAGCTCATTTCTGAAGCGCCGAAAACAAAAAAGTGTAAGGTGAATAAGGCTGATGCGAAGTAGGAAATGGTGGTCGCCCAAGCGGCTCCTTCAATTCCCATGTCCAAGGCAACAATAAAGATGGGATCCAAAATAAGGTTAACCACCGCTGGGATTAGGAGGGTCATCATCGCCTTCCGTGGATGGCCTTCTGCCCGAATTACATTGTTGCTCATCATAGACCAGGCTAGAGCCGGAATAGCGGGAAGAAGAATCCGAAAATAGTCCTGAGCCGGTTCCATTACAGCACCACTAGCACCAAATAAGCGCAAGAGCGGATTCAAGAAAAAGGAAGCTAAGAGCACCATCCCCACCGACAAACTCACGGTTAAGAAAACCTGGTTGCCAAAAACGCGCTGCACCTTCCCAAAGTTATCTTCGCCCATCGCCCGCGATAAAACCGAGGAGCCCCCGATTCCAATCGCCATTCCAATACTGGAAATTAAAAAGCTAATGGGCATAATCACCGTGATGGCTCCAATCCCCATGGTACCCACAAAACGACCTACAAAAAGGGTGTCTACGATGCCATATATTGACATCACCAAAATACCTACCGAGGCGGGAACAGCCTGTTTACGAAGCAATAAACCCAAAGGCTCGGTTCCGAAATTTTGTTTTTCAGATTTCATTCGGCCGCGAAGGTAGAACTATTCCCAGCAGCCAAAATCAGGCATCGATTATATTAATAAAGAATTAGCTTTTCCCTTCAGGGATAAGACCATAACGCTTCATTAACAAGCTGGCATTAGGCGTTTTACATATACCTTTACGAAGCTTATAATCAAAGTTAAGCTCCTCTCCAATCACTTGTGACTCGAAATAAGCGGCCCAAAAATTAGGATTTTGGTCGGCAAGATGAGCAATATCTACGTCGTGGGTAGCAATAATCCCCCATGCACTCAGACCTTCAATTTGTTTTAAGAAGCCACGGGTACCTTCTTGCTTGTCATCCGAGTTAGTACCCCTTAATATTTCATCCAGAAGAAAGAAGGAGAAACGCTGCTCCGAAATGCGGTCCAACAGACTTCTCAATCGCAGAATTTCGGCTTGAAAGTAGCTGGTTTCGGCCCGAAGATCATCTTGCGGATTCATGCTCGAAAGCAATTGAAAGGGATAGGTTTTAAACTCCTCAGCACAAACCTTGGTGCCTAGTTGAGCTAGCACCAAATTAATCCCAATACTGCGCAAGAAGGTGCTCTTACCGCTCATATTGCTACCGGTAAGAATAATGTATTTAGCCCCTTGATACTGCAAGGGATTGCTCACGCGATGCGCCGGGTTAATTAAAGGATGACCCAGAGCCTGGGCTTCCAAATGCGGAGTCGCTGTAAACTGAGGATAATTGAAGTCCGGATGATTTGCCTGATAGTTGACAATGCTTAAATCGGATTCAAAGCGATGTAAGCCGCTAAGCCAGGTGCTCAAATGTTTAGCATTGTTTCGATGCCAAATTTCCAATCTGCGCAAGCGAAAAAGGTGATAATGAAAAAGTCCATTTAGGACGACCAAAGCCACCGCATTCGCACTTTGATCTAAACTGGAAAGCAGTCCCGATAGCTCCTTTAACTTGGCGCTGGTGCCCGGTTTCAACTCAAATTTGGCTAAGAAACCCTGCGCATATTTTGTTTTAAAACCGCGCGCTTCTAGCTTATGAATTAACAAGGTAAAGGAGGACATTAAATCGCTGACCTGCCCTACTCTGTGGTGTTGTTTGCGCAAAACTTTAGAACGAGAACCTAAAATCGCCAAGTTAAAAGTTAGGGCGATCAAAAAAGACTGAAAACTAGCCGGACTGGGCTCCATCACCAAGCCAAATAGGTAATACCAAACGGCGGCAATTCCCGCCACCATGGGCAGCCAATACCATTTGGGAAAGGCCGTGAAGGATTCCTCGGCCCAAAGGCCAAGGCGTTCCTTAACTTTAGGCTTTTCTTCAATTAGATTGCCCTGAGCTCGATAATCTAAAGTCCAATCAGGGTTTGCTTCTAATTCCGAAAAATAGTCTTGTCGTTCCTTCCAATCGGCGTATGGAGGATCCATTAAGTCCGCTGCTAAGGCCTGAGCCCCTTCCAGCGTAAAGCTTCGGTCCATGTGATGATGAAGCGAGCCTGCTCCAAATAAATCCAGTTCCCGGGCATAGGGATGAGCAGCTGGAGCACGATAAGCAAAGGCAGCACGGCTAATCCGTCCTTCCAAAGCCGCTAAGTCTTCTTCGCAAATGGACGCTAAGGCTTTTTGATAATCTAATGAAGCCCTTACCTTCAAATGCCATTGCACTAAGGCTAAAAACAGGATAATACCGGGAAGCCAAGCCCATAACCACTCATCTGCTCCTGCTTCCTGAAAGGCCCAATACGAAATCAGCAATAAGGCGATAATGAGGCTTAATCGAAACCAAGACAGCGCTCGGCTCCTTTTACTTAAAGTTTTGCTTTCAAGCTTCGCTTTCGCTAGATGGGAAGAGAGGAATGCTTTTCGGCTTTCCATTTGATTCAGCGGTTTTTATTGTCGATTAAGGTAAAAGTTGGAATCCGAGAAATTGGTGTACGGCTCGTGGAATAAATTGTAGACAAAAATTTTGCCGTCTACATAGCGAAAATAGCGCAAGCCCATTTGCTTACGCGCTAATTCAATCTCCTGATCCTGAATGATGTAAACCCCGTTTTCGCGCACTAATTCCGACTCCGTTTCTAAGTCTTGATGACTAATTAGATAAAACCCATTGGGCTTTAATTGCAGTTGAACATCCACTTCATGCTCGGCATTGAGCTTTAGTTTACCAAAGTAGCTCCCGGCCACCTTTTCTAGGTCTTCGCTTTGGTTCACGCCTTCCCCGCAAGCGGAGAGCAGCAACAATCCCAATAGAAATGAAAAGTACCGAAACATTAGGCCTTTGCGCGTTTTGCCCGCTCCCAGGTTACCTTTTGAGAGCCTTTTAACCAGCGGAAGAAGCCCGCAAAAACGGCGTAATTCATCATTAAGAAGTAATAGGGAACAAAGAGAGCCTTAATGCGTACTTCGCGATTCTCTAGAAACCAGCCGATGAGCGCTAAACTGTAAAAGGCAATCTGCGCGTAAAACAAATAAGCATATATCGGCGCCTCATCTATAATCAAGTAATTTAAGATAAAGATTATGGGTAAGGCCAAGGCCGAAATCGACCATCGAAGCACGCGATGCGAAATATACTGGAAACTAAGTACCGGTTGGGGAAAGGGAACTAAAATAGGCAGCAAGCGGGCCATCGACTGCCAGCCTCCTGCGGCAATGCGCACCTTGCGTTTCAATTCTTCCTTTACATTATCACTGGCGGTTTCTGCGGCGAAGGATTCAGGTTCATATTTAACGCGGTAGCCCTGTTGACAAATCCGCATGGTTTGCATAAAATCGTCCAGCAAGGTATCTTCTTCTAAATCTTGGACAAGTTCGGACCTAAAGGAAATTAGCTCACCTGCGGCGCCAACAATTGTATACAATTCACTATCCCATTTCTTAAGGGTCGATTCATACTTCCAATACAAGCCCTCGCCAGCCGCACTGGCCGTGTCTTTTCCTTTCGAGAGTACTCTTTTCTCTCCACTTACCGCCCCTACTTTAGGATCGGTATAATGGCGTACCAAGTTTCTGATGCAGGCCGGATTTAGATAGGTATTTGCATCACAAAAAACCACAATGGGTGTATTTACCATCGTCATGGCTCTGTTCTCTGCAGCCGACTTTCCTGCTCGACGGTCTTCATGGGTAACCTCCACACCCTCAATACCTCTCAGGATTTCTGTGGTTTGATCGGTAGAACCATCGGTGATAAAAAGAATACGAAGCTTGTCTTTTGGATAATCGAGCTCTAAGCTGTTTTGCGCCTTATCGGCGATGTAATCCTGTTCGTTGTAGGCTGGAATTACTAAGGTTACTTCAGGTTCGAAACTACTGTCAAAAGGCTTGGGCTTTACAAATAAGCGTTTAATGCGCACTAAAATGAATAGCACAATCCCATACCCTAAATAGGTGTAAAAAACTAAGGCTAAAGCCAACCAAAATAACAGTTCCATAAATTACGATTGCTTACTAAAATACTCCGGAATACGACGCAAGTGCGTTTTAAGTCGGTCCATTAGTGTTTTCCCTAAACTCTCATCAATCAACACATTGCGTAGCGAAGAATGCGAATAGGCGGCCCGGCTATCATCAAAAATTATTTTGCCCTTTTCTTGCATTCGGAAGGCGAGATCCCCATCCTCTCCCCGACCTACTCCAAGGGTAAAGCCTCCTATCGACCGAGCTAATTCAGCACGGTAGGCCAAACTACCTCCTAAGCAGTTTAGGTGTGGCCGCTTGGCGTGACGCATTTTGGAATTTACCCAGCGAAGGTTTTGATAAATCTGTAAGCCAAGGCTGTATTTATTGTCGAAAGTGTAAAAACTATACTGACTGCATACCATCACCACCTTTGGGTCTTTAAAGTGATTGGCCATGGTGTCCGTCCATTTGGGATTATAAAGATTATCGCCATCTGCTGAAAGGATAATCTCCCCTTTAGCGGCATCCAATCCTGCTTGCCTAGCTTCTGCCCAGCCTGGTTTTGGCTGATCAACCACGCGAACCCCTAACCTTTCTGCAATTTCTTTCGTGCGATCGGTTGAGCCATTGTTTACCAAAATAAGCTCCACTTCTCGATCACTCTCCTGCTCCGCAAAACTCGCCAGCGAAGCAAAGATGTAGCGTTCCTCATTCCGGGCAATCATAACAATACTGCACTCCGGATTGGGGTTTTGGTAGCGTGCCAATTGCTGTCGACGTTTAATCCAATCATCCGGTCTAATATCCTCAAGGGGCATGGAGAGGTATTCGACCAATTTCTGAATTGAAGTACCTGGAACGAAGTTCGGCATAGAGTTTTGTTAAAGGCTTTGGTACACCTTGAGGGTTTGTCGGGCGGTATTTTCCCAACTAAATTCCTTGCTTCGGGCTAATCCCTTTTTTATGAGTTCGGCCCTTAAATCTTTATCTTCAACTAAGCGTTTAATCCCATCGCTAATATTAGCTGCATCAGTCACATCCACTAAAAGGGCACCATCGCCAGCCACTTCGGGTAGGCTCGACTTTAAGCCGCTTAGAACCGGAGTGCCGCAGGCCATTGCTTCCAATAAAGGAATGCCAAAACTTTCGCGCAAGCTTGGGTATAAAAACACCTCCGCCATGCTAATCAGTACGGGTAATTCCGCATTGGGGATGTAGCCCGTATTTAAAATATTATCGAGCTGTCCTTCGAGGCCTGCTCCGGCTAAATGCCGACGAATAACCTCGCGGTCTAAATCGCCGACCATCAATTTAAAATGGTTACCATTTTTCTCGCAATAACGAGCAAATCCGATCAGGGTATTGGCGGTGTTCTTTTTGGGATCCGTATTTCCTAAAAATAAGAAGTAATGCTCGGGCAGTTGATACTTTTCGCGGATTCGTTCTTGTTCGGCGTTATCCTCTATGGGTTGAAAATGCCTGCTTACGCCATTATACACGGCCAAAAGCTTATCCTCGGGCATCTCGGTAAAGTAGTTCCGGATGGTTCCCTTCTCGAAATTGGAAACGGTGATGATCTTTTCGGCGGTTTTCACCAATCGGCTCACCATAAATTTGCGGTATAAATTTCCAAATAACTGGTAAGGGGTATATCCTTTACCCATCACATTCTTCACTTCCATGTAGATAATGTCGTGGATGGTAACGACCAAAGGTACCGGACAAAAAATGGGAGCGGTATTACTGGTACAATGCAAAATGTCAAGTTGATAGCGCCTGGCCATCTTCGGCAATTTTAGCTGCTCCCAAATAGGATATGCCCCACCAAAACGGATAATCTTAAAGTTCTTACTTTCTTTAATCACCTGATCATCGGGACCATCATTTACAAAAATGAAATAGTCATTCTCCTGATCAATATGCTGTAATTCCCGAATGAGCTCCAGAACCACGAAGTCCATTCCGTGTTTCTTTTGCCTAAAAATTCTTTGGGCTTCAATACCTATCCGCACTGTCGCTAGCTTTGTGGGTTAAATTATATTTATAGCCTCGCCAAAAGGATTTGGCCTGCCCCAACTCCCCTTTTAAACTAAAGGAAAGTAGGTTTTTAGGTAAGGCTATGAACGTGAAATAAAGGTAGTTAATTAATCGGGTGCCAAAGGAGTAATTACGGCGGGCGAAAAGCAATCGATTTCGGGTTAGATAATAAACCTTTAGCGGACTATTTTGCCCAGTGCTCACCGATTCTTTATGCAGTAAATAGGACTTGCCGAAATACCAATTGGTATAACCTGCTTGCCGTATACGCTCGCACCAATCCAATTCCTCATAGTACAAGAAATAATCCTCCCGCATGAGTCCAACCTTTTCGATGACCTTACGTGGAACGAGCATGGCCGCACCATGGCAAAAGGGGATTGGATATGACATTGAATATTGGCCTTTATCCTCTTCACCGTCGCCAATACCGCTGTTGCGGATGGTCACTTTATTCATTTCCGTTGAACCCGCAAACTGAATGGTGCTGGGCGAATCGAAATAACGAATCATGGGGCTTAAAGCGCCCAATTCGGGCTTATCGACCACGAAGTTGATGATGGGTTCCAAAAAATCTGCTGGAACCTCGGTATCATTATTTACCAAGAAGATATACTCTCCCTCGCAGAGCGGAACCCCTAAATTATTTCCACCAGCAAAACCAAGGTTTTCGGCTGAAGCTAAGTACTTGATTTTGGGCCTCCCCTTTAATGCTTCCTCCAATTCTGGGTCCTCACAGGCATTGTCCACCACCACACATTCCCAGTTGGAATAAGTTAATTGTTCCAGTGATTTAATTAAATCTAGGGTGACCGCCGCCTGACGATAATTTACGGTGAGAAAGGATACTTTAGGATTAGGCACGATTGGTTGTTAGCTATTGCGTAAAAATAATTTTGTTTAGGGCGGTAAACAAGCAATTGAGAAATTTAAATTTGTGATAAGCACAATATTATGCGCCGCATTCTCCTTCTCATTTTTATTCCATTTTGCATTTGGGCTCAGGATCGTGAAAATCGCGATTTACCCATTTTTGAACCCATACCTTATTATTCGGTGGGAGACTCTATTAAGGGCTGGAGCTTTAGCGCTGATGGTCAGTGGATTAGTAAACCAAAGACCATTCCTGTGATCGGGATTTCCCGTAACGAGGACTTTTACAACAATAAGGATAATGCCTTGGGTATTGATAATATCCATCAATTGTTAGCCTATAAGGTGAAGTATGGTTCGGATACCCTCATTTGTTTAGTAAAAATTTTCCGCGAAGGTGAGTATCGTTATCCCAATAGGAAGCGGGGTTGGAAGGAACGCTACGCCGGTTATTATTGGATTGTACGCTATCGCGACTTAAGAAACGCCCTCAATTATTTTGAAGAGCAGGATACCAGTGAAGCCTTTGTATTACGGATAAAATCCTTGGAAGGTCGGTACATCAAGGAAATTGAGGAACCCGAAGAGGTTTTAGATCAAATTGTTTCCACCACCATCATCAAGCCTAATTTCGACCGAAACTTGGTGCTCACCATTCAAGAAGGCGATGAATCGGATCAAATCCGTATCCACATTTGTTCGTTGCACGTGATTTTCACTGATGTTGAAGGAGTGCGAAAAAATTTCACCAAAAGGGGTCGATCGGTCTACGGCTCCGTTAAGTTATTCGACTACCTCTATTTCGAAATGGATCGTAAGAATTTCTTCGAGATTCTCAATTTAGACGCCAACTTGGATCAGCTCTTAGAAGAAGAAATGCTTCCGGTATTTGACCAAGGCCGGAGCAGCCCTACCGACAGCTTAGCCACCGACTCCTTGTAAATGCGCTTTGAAATCCCCTGGAAATATCGCGCCTATTTAAAATACGTTTATGCCATCGCCTTTGGGGTTTTGGGAGGGATAATGATGGCAAAGTCGGGGGTCGTAGCAGCAGCAGCGCTTATCGCCATCCCCATCGTATTGGTTTATATCTATTACTTCGCTAAGAATCCAAAAATCGGCCTATACACGGCCTTCATAATTGCCTTTCTAATTCCTACGGTAGGCCGCTATGTACCGGGCAATATTCCGCTAGGTTTGGGGGTCGATTTCTCCTTAGTGCTCACTCTAATTTTCCTAATTCTTCGCGATTGGAAGCGGGTGGATTTTAGCGGCTGGAATCATATTTTCCCACTCCTGATGATTGTATGGATGGCCTTTACCATCTTTCAATTGGCCAATCCTATGGCCTTATCGGTACCCGCCTGGTTTTACGCTATGAGGGGGCTTTCCTTGTACCAGCTCCTCATGGTCATCATTTGCTTTGTCTTCTTTTACCAAAAAAAGGACTTTAAAAATTTCGTTCGCGTTTGGCTTATCTTCTCTGTGATTGGCATCCTCTGGGGAATGAAACAAAAAGTTTTCGGCCTCGACGCCTTCGAAAACAAATGGTTGATGTCGGGGGCCTATGTGACCCACTTACTTTTCGGGAAACTGCGGATTTTCTCTTATTACACAGATGCCGGAATCTTTGGTCCGGCCATGGGCTCGGTTACCATTTTTTGTGGGGTAATGGCCCTTGGCCCTTGGTCGATGCGTAGAAGAATTGTTTATGGCCTGATATCCGTATTTGCCCTATATGCGATGCTTATTAGTGGTACGCGGGGTGCCTTAGCCGTACCGGGCGCGGGAGGTATCCTTTACCTCATCTTAATTCGCAATAAAAAACTCTTGATTACCGGTGGAAGCATAATGCTCTTTGCCTTTGTCTTTCTTAAATACACCACTATTGGATCGGGGAACTACGATATACAGCGCCTGCGATCTGCCCTTGACCCAAATGATGCCTCTTTAAACGTGCGGGTAGAAAACCGAAAAATGCTGCGCGCCTACCTTTCCGACAAGCCCTTAGGTACAGGGATTGGCAGTGCAGGCTTTTGGGGTCAGCGTTTTACTCCTTGGACGTGGATGGCTAATTTTCCTACCGATGGATTGTATACTAGGGTGAGAGCGGAAACGGGGGTTATTGGATATACTCTATATGTATACACCTGGATTTTCCTTTTGGTCTACGGCTCCTGGCATTGTTGGCAATACAAGGATAAGGAAAGGCAATATTACTCCATGGCCGCATTGGCCAATTTTGCTGGTATACTTGCGGCCTCCTATGGTAATGAGATTTTAAATCAGATTCCAGTAAACTTTACGGTATTGGTGCCTTTAGCCTTTGTGTTTACTATGAAATATTGGAATGAGGATGGGGTTTATCAGATTCCTGAAGAGCGTAAGCACAAGATTTTCAAGTAATAAGCTTACTTACAAGCGACCTTTAATTTGCTTGGTTTCCCGCTTCTTACCCCGACCAAAACTTTTGGTTTTAAGCTGCAGGCTTAGGATGCCCTTAATAAACTTACGCAGCCAACTCCGATCCTTGGCGATTTCCCCTAATACAGAACTCATGTAATCGGGCTCCACGCCATTGAGCAAAAGGCGAGGCTCGGTACCCATGGTCTCGCTAAACTCCTTTAAAGCCGTTTCATCGGCTCGATTCCAATCTCGGAATGCTCCGGTAACACAAAGAGCGACGTTAAACTGATCCAATAAATTTAAGGGATAGGGGTTGGTTAAAACCGCTCCTAAAACTAAAAATACGTAATCATAAAGCATCGGGTCAAAGCCCATAGGAATAAGCTCGGTAATATGCTCAGCGTTAACAAAATCCTTGTCGTTTTTGTATACGATATGGTCGTAGTAAGGGGTTTCACCTTGCGGAAGTTCCTTAGGTGCCATCACCAAAATTCGGAAGTTTAAACTTACCAATTCATTGGCTAAAACATGGGTGGTAAGTTGCTTACCATCTCCTGCCCGGGTACTAAACACGATAATACCTTTGGCCATTTGTCGGGAACCCTTGCCCTTAGATTCCAAACGTAGATTCTGAGCTAACTGGGCGGCCGATTTCGCGTGTAGCCACTCAAAGTCGACATTCTTAACCTCACTACGCGCGGTTAAATCAGGATAGGCACCAATAAGCTTCAAACCTGTATTTTCCTCCCCTCTTTCAGGGGTTTTAATGGACGAATCCAATAACTCCTTCATCACTATAAAGAGGAAGGGCACAATAAATCCAACGATACCCCCAACCATGATGAGCATCATCTTCTTATCTGGATTGGGCTCATGCGGATAAGGTGGCGGCTGCGTAACCACTTGTCCGCCACTGGATACCATTTCGCCTTTCTGCCGTAAAAGGGCCTGATTTAAACTATTGAGTAATTCGAGGTAATTGGCCTCTTTGATATCAATATCCCGTTCCAAACGCGCAAAGCGGGAACCTAGAGGAGCGTATTTATCGTATTGCTCCCGGAAATATTCTTTACGCTGTAAAAATACATTCACCCGAGCATTAGCAGCGTCGAGCGCTAAGGAGGCGTCTAACCATGATTCGATAATGGTAGCCACGGAAATCCCTTCGGTGGTTCGACTGTAAGCAAAGCGCTGAGAAAGCATGTTTCGAACCTCTTCTTCCAGTGATAAAGCTTTGGAACGTAGCTTTTGCAAGAGGTCGGCATCGTTCAAATAGGTTTCGAGCTCCGCAATTTTTGACCGTAAATCAATCAGCTCCTGTTTCTTGTTGAGGATATCGTTACCCAGCTGAATCATCACATTGTTAAGCGCCAACTGCTCTTCCAATTTCTTGAGGGTAGCCATTGCTGCCTGCTGCTTGGCAATTTCGGCTTGATACTCATCCTCCATGCGTTCCTTCTCTATGGTTAGGGAACGCGTTTGTTCTTGATAGTTAATGACCCGATTCGCAATTCGGAATTGTTGTAGTCGATCCTCCGCCTCATTCAATTCCCCAGCGGCCTCATCCACCTTTGCTTGAAAATACTCCACCACGCTGGCACTTTGACCCGATTTGATCATCGCCATATTTTTGGTGAATACTTCTATTAAGATGAGTAAGGTGTTCTGCGTAATCCCCGGATCATTAGAAGAGTAGTAAATTTTTAAGAGGTCCGAACTTTGGATCCGACTCACACCAATCGAGGAAATACGCTTCCAGCTGTAGGGGGAACCTGAACTCTCAAAAGTGTATTGTACCTTTTCATCATCCCAGTACTTTTCCTTGTAATACCGCACCCTTCGTAAGGTGTTCTCAACAGAGTACGGGTCGAGTAAAACCTGCTCCAGACTATCGCTTATCTTCCAACGGAAGTCGTTCCAGTTTTGCTCATTGATGTAGGCGGGGTCTGCCGAATCCAACATCATATGCTGCACCAAAAGACGCATGCCCACCTCTTCTAAGGTTTGCCTCGATTTAATGATATTGATTAGGTTATCAAACTCCGTGGCCGAGGTTAGGAAGTCCACCTTTACATTCTCTACCGCATCGACATTAATACCAGAAGCGATTCCGGTGAAAATCTCCGCCTGACTTTCGTAAGTCTTGGGCATATTTCGGGTAAGAAAGGAGGTCACTACCGCCAGTGTAATAGCACACAGCAGGAACAAGTTTAAGTTCCTATTGAGAAGTCTAAAAAACTGGACTAGGGTCATGGAATTTAATTCTCATTAAACTTACTGAAGGGCACGCCTACCAAGCGTTCCAGTCGACGGTAAGTATCGTAAAATTCGGTTTTAAGGGTAATGTAGTTCGTCGCCCATTTGGTACGCAGGTCCGCATTTTGCCCTAGTTCATCTAAGGAAATTTCGCCGCGAATATACTTGGCTTCGGACTGTTCGTAAATAAATTGGGAAGATTCTTTAGCATTGGTGGCCTCTTTAATCAAATCGCGCAGCATAAACAGCCTGCTATAGGTTTCTTCCACCTCGGTTTGAATCTCAATAATAGTTCGCCGCTTTTGGGCATCTTCGGCAGCTGCGGCGGCTTTCGACATTTTACCGGCATCGCGCTGCCCAAAGAACATGCTCAAGGGAATTTGGGCATTAATACCGTATTGAAAACCTTGTACGAAAATAGCGCCATCGCTAGAGCCCGTGGTTCCCAGGTTATAATTAGTAAATACTCGAACACCCTCCATCCATTGATTACGACCGATACCAATTTCATACTCAAACATGAGCTGTCGCTGACGATAATACTCAATTTGAGGGGCATTGGCCACCGCCGAATCAATCAATAAGTTTAATGGTGGTAGATAATCCGCCAGGTCAATGATGAGCGAGTCTTGATTGACATTACCTTCAGATCTTCCAAAAGTTTGTGCTTGTAAATTGACCGTACAAAAAAGACTAAGGCCAGCTATCAGAATAAGCAGGTTCTTGCTCCTCATTAAACGTTTTCTTTTTGGAATAATGCGGGGATAGTTCTTAAAATCAAACGGATATCATTCCAGAAACTAAAGTTCTGAGCGTATTTATTATCCAAACCTTTGCGCTCCTCTTCGCTCATATCGCCACCACCACGCTTTTCTACTTGCCATAATCCGGTAATTCCGGCGGGCGCTAAAAACCGCTGACTCCAATCATCCGAAGTAAGTTGTTCGGCCTCATAGAGCGGAAGGGGACGGTTTCCCACAATCGACATATCGCCTTTTAGCACGTTAATCAACTGCGGAAGCTCATCAATACTGGTATTTCGGATGATACGTCCAACCTTGGTTATACGAGGGTCGTTCTTAAATTTAACGAAGGTTCCGGCCGCCTGCTTGCGACGAAGCTCCTGATATTCCTCTTCGGTCATCGGACTTCCATCTTTATTAATTAATTGTGGAGCGGAGCTTGGTGGTGCTTTCTCTACTGGAATATCACTGGTTTTTTCACCTTCTTTTTTATTGGCTTCCTCGGCATACTGATTAAGGTGTTTCAATTCTTTAAGTCGTTGGTCGGCATCAGTATACATGGAGCGCAGTTTGTAGAAGTCGAAAACCCGATATCCCGTTCCTACGCGCTTAGAGATGTAATAAACCTTGCCCTTAGACTCCAGCCTAATGGCCAATACGGTGAGGATTAATAAGGGAGATAGTAGCAATAAGGCGGTTCCAGCTACCACGATATCAAAGATTCGTTTGGCCACCGGAATACGATATTCCGTCTTTTGCATTTCTCTACTCTGATGCAGTCGCCAGTCGAGCATGGAATGATAAAAAGGAACCTTATTGATTACGGTTTCTAATTGCTCGCGATTCCAGGCCACTTCCATTATCCCCTTCGTTAGGTATTGCTCCCGCAGCCTCTGCGACATCCTATTACCCACTAAGATAAATGGTATTCCTTTTTCGTTGAGCAAACTCGAATAACGCTCAAATACTTCATCACCTCGAAGTCCTTTAAGCTTGGTTTCCGATACCACGAGCTCCACCTCATCTAAGTCTTCCAATTGATTGTAAAAGCCCACAACATTGCGAACAGATACCAATCGGTCGCCAAACTTCTCGGTGAGAATATCTTGAACCTCGTCGAGATCGCCAATGTAAATAACCTTTTTCACCCTTTCAGTCGAATTAAGTTATCAATACGTAAGCGCAGCTCTTCCGGGTTAAAGGGCTTAATGAGGTAATCATTAGCCCCTAATTTTAAGCACTTAATTCGCTCGGTGCTCGACTCCTCACCTGATAATACAATTAAGGGCACATCATAAAAGAAACCGCTTTCGCGGATGCGCTGGATATACTCGAAGCCATCAATTTCGGGCATATTCAAATCCGCTACTACGAGGTCGGGAATATTACCGGAATACATCCATTCCAAGGCTTCCTTGCCATTTTCCAGAGCAACTACATCGTAGCGATCTTTTAAAATTTGCTCTAGAAGCTTAAGCATAATGGGTTGGTCATCGATCACTAGGATCTCTTCACGCTTATTTGCTTCCATTTATAATTGTTTGAGTTGTTCAAATGCGATTGTGAGTTCTTTATCTACTTTATCCAGTTTTTCGGCTGTTTCAGCATTACTAATTCCGTTTTTCCCCATTTGCTCCAAATCGCGGATATCCTGCACTATGGCACTTATGCCAAACATATCCACATTGGGCTTAATTTTATGGGCGATGGCTCCCATGGTGGCAAGGTCACCGCTACCGTGTGCATTTTTCAATTCCTCTAATTGTCCGGGAGTGTGCTCTAAAAAGGTCATTACCATCATAGAAACGAACTCTGCATCACCACCGCCGAGTTCTTCTAATTGGGCAAGATCATAGACTTTATCAGACATAATATGATTGCTATTTAGTTGATTTTGATTTCATTATTCTTGAGCATACGGTATAAAGTGCTTTTTCCAATTTCCAGTTTTTTAGCAACTTCAACCACATTATTGTCATTCTTTCGCAAGAAGTGTTCGATAAGGCGACGGTTGTATTCTTTCAGACTTAAACCTTCAGATACTAAGGTATCTATTTCATCACTAACAGAATTAAAATTCAAGTCTTTTTCCTCTAAAACGCCATTATCCGAAAGCACAGCCGCCAGCTCCATAACCGCCTTTAATTCACGCACATTTCCTGGCCAGGGATATGACAAAATTCGCTGTTGTGCTTCGGGACTAATGCGAATGGCCGAAAAGCCATTGTCCTTAATAAACTCGTTTAAGAAATGCTTGGCCAACATCATTATATCTCCCGCTCTTTCCCGCAAGGGAGGCAATTCAATTGGCAAGCCTAATAAACGGTAGTATAAGTCCTCTCGAAATTTACCCAAGCGAACTTCTTCTTTTAAATCACGGTGAGTAGCTACTAAAACGCGAGCGTTAAACTTAAGCGGACGATTACTCCCTAAGCGAGTAACTTCCTTTTCTTGAAGAACTCTTAGGAGCTTGGCCTGAAGGTTTATGTCCATCTCTCCAATTTCATCTAAAAAGATAGTTCCTCCATCGGCCTCTTCAAATTTCCCGATCCGCTTAGATGCCGCCCCAGTAAAAGCGCCTTTCTCATGGCCAAACAATTCGCTTTCCAAAAGCTCGGCCGGAATTGCGGCAATATTTATCGACACCAAAGGCTTATTGCGAAAACGTGAATTATAATGAATGGCCTTAGCCACCAACTCCTTGCCGGTTCCCGTTTCGCCAGTAATAGAGACATTAATATTAGTTTGGGAGGCTTTTTCAATCAGCTTAAAAACCTTTTTTATTCCCGGGCTTCCGCCGATGATATTGCTGAAATCGTATTTAAGATTGACCTCTTCTCTTAAAACATCAAGCTCTTTTCGAAGCTGAGCATTCTCTCTGATATTATTAAGGGCTTTCCAAATGCGGTCCTTAGCATTCTCATCTTTAACGATATAGTCGTAGGCCCCTTCTCGCAGTAAGTCTACCGCTGTTCCTACATCCTCCTGTCCGGAAACAATTAGAATCGGGAGGTCTGGTTGCTGAGCCTTAATACGTTTTAGCACTTGAATACCCGTTGAATCGGGCAGACTATAATCCAGTAAAACACAATCTGGGCCCCGGTGTAATTGGGCTAAAAACGACTTGGCATCACTAAAGTGCTCGACCTCATTATCTGGGTTTAAACCTAGATGGTAGCTTAGGAACTTGGCATAAGGAATACTGTCCTCAACCAAGAATATCTTCATCAATGACATAGGCGGGAGCTTCTTTCCAAATTTAGACAATCTCCCGTTTTGGGAAAAGTGAAAGGCCCAGTGATTCCTCTACTTTCTCACAGGCTTCTTAACAAAATTCAAAATTTGAATCGTGCCAAGCTTAAGCCAAAATAAGAGTCGCAGGGGCACACGGTCGCGCATATAATAAAAGCCCAAGAAGGTACCCACCGAAAAGGTGAGGATAGAGATGGCGGCCACCCAAGGCAAGCTTTCGAAGAAGTAAAGCACCACGATATCGCCAATAATATTGGTTGCCAGCATAACAATCACCTTGCGCATATTTATTTGCGGCCGGTTTAAAACATCTAAACCTACCCCGGCGTAGCGATCCAGGGCGGAGAAAGCCATGAAAATGGCGAAGATTCGTAAAATGATGGCTGAATCGAGGTACTTCTCTCCACCTAAGAGTAGCACCAAGGGTTCGGCAAAAATAAAGGCCCCAATGGCCATTGGAAGTAGCAGGACAAAGGCAAAGGCGGTCGCCGCTTCAAACTCGCGCTTAAAGGCCTCTTGATCTCCTTTCTTATTCGATTTCGCCAGACTGGGAAAAGAAAAGCTGACAAGTGCCCTTAAAGGGATATCAATTAAGTTCACCAATCGATTTGGCACCTGATACAGAGCCACAGCCTCGGGACCTAAGAAAAAGCGGATTAAAAAGTCGTCGCTTCCCCGTAATAAGGTTCCTCCTATCAGGGTCCCCATGGTATACCGTCCAAAACGATACATCTCGACTACCCATTTTTTAGTGGCTAAACGCACTTGCCTTAAGCCATCCCAGTCAAAAATCAAGGCAATCCACGAAGGATTGAAATTAGCAATTACGGTGATGATCATTATGGTCCAAAGTCCCTCTTGAGCATAGTACGCCCAAACCACCGCCAAGAAGTTAAAGGTTTGATTACTCAGGCGTAACCATATCAATTTATCAAATCGCAAATCGGCATTTAAGCGCCATTGGGCCATATTAGAGGGGATGGCACTTAAGGCTTGAACCGGAATAAAAATGGCGTAAATCAGGATTTCCTCCGAGGGACTAATCCAATACCAAACAAGCATGCCCAAACTAAGAGGACCAGCAAAAATCAGGGTACTAATCAAGGTAAATACCCAGGCACTGCCAATTATGGTGTTCTTAGATTCTTCCTCATCTGCTTCGGCCATAAACTTGATAAAGGGTTTACCAACTAAACCATTCCGAAGCATTTCGAAGGTGGTGATTATCGCCAAGTAAATGCCATAAATACCAAACTCCTCTTTAGTTAAAACCCGCGCGAGGTAACCGAAGGTTAATAAAGCAAAAGCAGCCCCTAAAACAGAGGTCACCATGCTTAAGAATTTTTGCGATTTCAGCTTTTGCAGCACCTTTCTAAATTATAACCAGTGTTTTAAATCGCGCTGTAAAAGCTCCTGTAATTGGGTAATATCCTCTCGATAAATCTCCTTGATAATTCGCTTACGAAGGACGGGATCAAACTCCGGTTTCTCGAGGTTCTTATTGCGTACACTATTCAACCAACGCTGCACGGCTACACTCTCCTTCAAGCTCTTATGTAATCCGGGGAGATACTTTTTCATGAATCGGATGGGTCCACTCTCCTGCCCTACTATTGCATCCACCGACTTATTTTTAACCTTCCCGCTCTTATTATACACCACATCCGTTCCCACCTTAACCTCCGGGTCCACCCCTAAAAAAGTGAAAGCTTCCTTAACTACCTCATCGGTTTTATGGATAAAGTCCTCGTAAAGAAATATCTTGATGTTCTTAGGATCAAAGTTTTCGAAGTAGGGTTTTAATTGTCGATAGTAAAAGCCTTCATTAACCAAATCAGGACGGCGCCACCAGATGGAGTCTTTATTAAAAACTTCATTTAAATCCCCTCCCTCTGGAATTTCGTTTTCCCGTACTAAGTGGAAGTAGCGCGAGAATATCCGTTCGGCCGGGTGTCGTAAAATCGCTATAAGCTTGGCATCCGGAACGTAATGAAGAATCCGCTCCCAAGCACCCGTATTACTTATATAGGTATTGGAGACCTCTCCTTTCAGTTGACCGGGCTTGGCCTCCTTAAATAAGTTGAGATAATCCTCCAGCTTGTATACAGATTGGTAATAGTGCTCGCGATCGGTAGGATCGGTTAAAGTCTCTGGGTCCAAGGTTTCATAGGCAAAGAAATTGGGTTCTTTGGAACCCATGAAAATCTTGGGGTGCTGGTTTAAGTATTCGTGTAAGGAGGTGGTTCCGGATTTACCAGCACCAATCACAACAAAATCAGGGAGTAGGGCTTGCTGATCCATGTTTTTCTATTTCGAGTTGGTTGATGATTTCACTAAATTCATTGACCCTTCCATACCAGGAATTGGCCTTGGCAAATGCGGCTCTTTGACGGCGCTTTTTAGCATTATCAGCTTCAATCTCCCTTTTCAAGGCGGCTACAAAATCTGCTGTTTCGGAATGTAGGGAGGCGACTTCTTCAAAGTCATCCAGTTGACCAAAACGCGTTGATAATACCGGTATTCCCGTTGCGAGGTATTCGTTTATCTTCAAGGGATACACCCCTTTGGTAAATTCATTTATCTCGAAGGGGATAATACCCACTGCGCAGGTTTTTAAGAAGGCGGGTAATTCCGTTGCAGGCTTAGAGCCTAAGAGCTTTACATTGGGATACTTAGTTAAGATCTTCTCTATACGGTCTTCCATTACTTTTCCAACGAAATGAAACTCATAATCGGGATAAGCACTAAAACAGGCTTCCAACAATTCATAATCCGATCGAAAGTCAATGGCTCCCACATATCCAATGATTGGGGCTTTGGGCTCCTCAGTATAACCTTGATGAAAGAGCTCGTAATTCACCCCATTCTTCACCAAAAAGCATCGCTTGCTATGGGCTTGCTTGGTTTCTAATAATCCTTGAGAAGTAACCACGGTGGCATCCACCATTTTCAAATACTTATCCTCCGCTGGCGCGCCGTGCTTGGCGGCCCAGTCAGCAGCCGATATTTCATCATAACAATGATACACTTCCACGCTATTGGGAATGGCTTGAGCGGAATAAGCACCAAAATCCGGGTTAAAAGAATTAATCAGAATGCTTTGGTCCTTCATGTTTAATCGCGCTAATACCTTGTTGAGGGCACGATTTACCCGCTTAACATTCCAGCGATGAATGCGATCATAAAGCTTTCCTTCTCCTAAAAAATTAGTGGGAAAGATAGCTGGTGGGGTTAAGAGATGTAGGGTTCCACCCTGAGCTTGCGGGAAGGACTGAATTCTTGATTTCCAGCCCATTATTCTAAAAAAGTCGGGATTCTTGCTGCCTTTAATCAGACGCAATAAGGCATCCTTCCAAGTAAATTGATAATCCACATAAAGAACCTGATTCTGTTCGGAAAAAACCTTGGTAATTTCAATTACCGTTTTGGCATAATCGTCGAACCAATTGGTTCTACTGTAAATGATGATATTCCTCCCTTTGAGCACACCTGAATTATTAGGCTCAAATTACGGCAAATTTTCTGTTTTTACTGAAGAATAAGTCGATATGTACGGCTAAAATTAGGGTCTTCCACCTGAAGGAAATAAGTTCCTGCGGCCAGATTTAAAGCCCTTAAGTCGAGTTCCCCATCAAAGAGTTCACCTGCTTTTAAGAGGCGACCATTTAATTCATGTAAATGATAGTTTAAACCATCAAACTCCGAGCGCCAGTTGCCAAATTGTAAAACCACCTTATCGGCAGCTTGCGGATTGGGGTAAAGCTCCACATCACGTAAAGGGCCCATGGCTTCTAAGCTGAAGTTTGCCGGCAATAGGGCCACTTGTTTGGTATAGGACACGCCCTTACTTAGGTTAATAGTAAGGGTATCGTTACGGTATCCGGTTTTGGAAACCACCATTTGGAAGCTACCATCCGCCGCTTGGGCATCGCGGAAATTCCCGAAAATGTTGGTTCTACCGCTGATGTCGCCGTTTAGTACAGTAATATTTGCATTGATAAGATTCTGTCGACTTAGGGAATCAATTACCGTTAAATAGAGGTAGCATCCGCGGCTATAGTCACTTTGTAAAACAAACAGGCCACGCTGACGATCAGTGGCTAAGATATTTCCACTGGGCAAGTAAGGATAGGCTCCCCAGCAGCCGCTAAAACCATCACCACTATCGAGGGAAGTGTCGTAATATCCCGTTTCAACCATCAGACCATCCTGACTTACATCGAGGATTTGAACTCCCGAGGTATAATAGCTATTTACCAGGAAGTTATTATAGAAATGGGCATTATGAGGAATCACATCCGTCCCGAAAGAGGTACGAATACGATCTAGTTCGGTAATGTTGTTAAAGTCACTTACATCGTACTCGGCAATAAAGGCACCGCTCTTTTCGTCGGTGGTCCAAACCCTTTGGTTATCATCGCTAAACCAAATGTTGTGGGTGAAATTGTAGGGCGTAGTTTGGGTGGTATAAAGCGTAGGATTGCTTTTTGTACTGATATCTATCGGAATAAAGAATCCATCTAAAACTGCCGCTCCCCATAAGGTATCGCCACGGGCAACACCATCATGTAAATAGTAATCATCAAAAACGCCTAAAAGGGAGGGATTGGTAGGATCGGTGGCAATATCAAAAATTAAAGCCCCGCCATTACTTACATCTGCTCCAAATAAGAACAAGAGCCCTGCGGCTTCATCGATATATAAATTATGGGCGCGATCCAAGGTAAAGCTATTGCCCGCCACTGTAATAGAGGGCTTGCGGGTATAGGTTACCGGAAAAGTATTGGTGATGGTGGTCATGTCGACAATGAAAATACCATTGCTGGTTCCATTGTAATTATCATGAACGGTATAGGCGTAATTCCCATAGGTCTTCATGTCGCGCCAAGTAGAGCTGGCACCGGCGAAGAAATTGGTTTGTATCGGGTTACTGGGATTGGTTACATCAACCACCGACAAACCATTTTGCACCCCCACTAAGGCGTATTCTTTATTGTTTACGGTATCTACCCAGCCCCAAACATCATTTATAGTTAAGGTATAGCCCAGGCGACCAAGGCTTCGAATATCAAGGCTATCCTGAGCTTGAAGTCCAGAAAAATTAATTAATAGGAGACTAATCCAAACCAAGGGTGATTTGACCATCACTTTCTTGATTGGAGTCAGCTTCATTTGTAGGGGGTTCATTACTTGCATCATTATCGTCTGCGCTGTTATCTTCGTCGGTATCCTCTTCTTCAGGAATTGATTCCAAGGCATTTATCTTACGAACCTCATCCCGACTTAGTTGGTTGCCTTGGGCTTTTTCGCCCTTAATAGAGATGAATTCATCCAAAAGTAATTCTTCATTCTCCTTTTGCTTTCCTTTTATCTTTCGGTAAATGATTTCTATCCTAGGTCGAGCGTCGTAACTCACGAACTCTAGAGCAGAATCAGAATGCTCGGTAATAAAAGGTTCCTTGCGATCCAGTACCTCAGGTATAAAGCGCTTCACATAGTGCTTTTGTTTCTCGCCATCGTAGTAAACGGCCGAAATGGCCCGTTCCGGATTGTACTTCTCTACAATAAGCCAATTATCATCAAAATGCAAGCTTAGGTCATAGCCACTTAAGCGGTATTGACCCGAAGCATCCACTTCCAATATTTTCTCGTCGCCCTTAAAGCTACCTAATAAACGACCTCGCCCTTCGGCATTTAAGCGATTAACGGTTTCATCGAACCAAATTTTCCGCGCCGCTAAGGTTGATACGCCTTCCTCTTTAACCTCGATTTTCTTAATCGGGTATTTAGTAACCGTATTCCCTTTTGCTCCTCGCCCTTTGATGGCCAGCTCAGCAAAGTCGATTTCTAACTTGAGTTTTTTCAAGCGCTGCAAAGCTCTTAAATGTACAGCAACCACTTCTGCTTCACCATTTGGATTGGCGGAGAAATGGAGCACTTCCGAACCTTCTGTACCAGCATGCAAGTCGTATAATTTATCGCGGGTAATGGAGGTTACGTGGAAACGCTTCATAAAGGAGGCTCCCTTTTTACCATCCCGGTAAATCATATTATAGGTGGTGCGCTTATCCCCTTTCTTCCACACGGCCACATGAAGGATATCCTTACCCACGTAGGTTTTCGGTCCTACCTTGGTGACCATCATTTGGCCATTCTTTAGGAATACGATGATGTCGTCGATATCCGAGCAATCACAAATAAACTCGTCTTTTTTAAGGCTGGTGCCGATAAAGCCCTCCTCCAAATTAGCGTAGAGCTTCACATTAGCCATCGCTACCTTGGTAGCTACGATATCTTCGAAGGTGCGAATCTCGGTACGACGGTCTCGGCCCGCGCCATACTTCTTCTTGATGTTTTTATACCAATCGATAGCATAGTCGACCAAATTCGAAAGGTGGTCTTTTACCCGAGCAATTTCCCCTTCCAGGGCTTCAATATTGGCATCGGCTTTATCCTTATCAAATTTCGAAATCCGTTTGATTCGAATTTCTGTTAATCGCACGATATCCTCTCCGGTAACCTCCCGCAATAAGTGTTTGATGTGTGGGGCCAGTCCCAGACGAATATTCTCTATTACCGCCTCCCAGGTTTCCGCCTCTTCAATGTCGCGGTAAATACGGTTTTCAATAAAGATGCGCTCTAATGAGGCAAAATGCCATTTCTCTTGAAGGTCGTTTAGAACCCAATTTAGTTCGGACTTTAATACATCGAGGGTGTTCTCCACATTGCGACGCAAGATTTCCTTAACCGATAAAAACTGGGGCGAGTCATTTTCTATGACGCAACATAAAGGGGCGATAGACACCTCACAGTCGGTAAAGGCGTATAGCGCATCAATCATTTTATCGGGCGAAATTCCCGAGGGTAGATGCACTAAGATCTCCACCTTTTCGGCGGTATTATCCTCAATCTTGCGGATTTTGATTTTCCCTTTATCGTTCGCTTTTAAGATGGATTCAATCAGTGAACCGGTGGTCGTATTAAAAGGCACCTCTTCAATTACCAAGGTCTTTTTATCGCGAATGTTGATTCGGGCTCTTACCCGCACCCGACTGCCTCTTAAGCCTTCATTGTAATTGGTGAAGTCGGCAATACCACCGGTTGGGAAATCAGGTAGTAAGTCAAACTTTTGCCCTTTCAAAACTTTAATGGAAGCATCTAAGAGCTCATTAAAGTTGTGCGGCATTATTTTAGTGGAAAGGCCAACGGCAATTCCTTCTACCCCCTGGGCTAATAGCAATGGGAATTTAACCGGAAATTCGATGGGTTCTTTACCCCGACCATCATAGCTGCTTTGCCATTCGGTTACCTTGGGACTGTAAACTACCTCTAGGGCAAACTTCGATAGGCGCGCTTCGATGTAACGTGGGGCTGCCGCACTATCGCCTGTTAGTACGTTTCCCCAGTTTCCTTGGGCATCAATCAATAGGTCTTTTTGACCCAATTGCACTAGGGCATCGCCAATCGAAGCATCACCATGCGGATGGTACTTCATGGTTTGCCCAATAATATTAGCCACTTTGTGGTAGCGGCCGTCGTCCATCTCGCGTAAAGCGTGTAAAATTCTTCGTTGAACTGGCTTAAGACCATCCCCAAGGGTTGGAACCGCGCGTTCTAAAATCACATAGCTTGCGTAGTCAAGGAAATAATCTTCATACATCCCTGAAACACGCGTAATATGCGGACTGGTATTAGTCTGTTGCTCCTCTGGATTCTCTGGATGATTTTCCTGATTTTCTTCCGCCATTTTTTGATTTATGTGAATATTTCTTGAGCGAATTCGCCAGACTGCTTAGTTGAGAGCTGCTTAAATGAGAAATAAGCATACTGCGCTCCTTAATACCACCACTGCGACTTTTAATGAAAATGATTAAACGACGGCGCAATAAACCCTTGCGAATCTTGTAGCCGTTCAATCTGCGCTTTGGAAACTCGTAATGCTTATTGTAATTCTTAAAAAGCTTTCCCCATATGGGATCTGTGGTGGTAAAGTTTAATACCTCCCCTTCCGAGTCGTATTTAAATTCGGACGGTCCACGAAGAACCATCAAAATTAAAACGATAATGCCTGCCGTTCCCAAATACCAGCTATCGGTTAATGAGCCTTGAAAAAAGGACAGGACCATATTGGCCAGGATAGCCATTATAGCAAAGGTGAGAACGATAGGATAAAGCTTAGCGTAAGGCTTCGAATTAATCTTCATGGAGCAAACTCTCTTTTTCCTCTTCGGTTAATTCGCGTTCTACGCGAAGGTTTTCAATAATAAACTCCTGACGTTTAGGGGTGTTCTTTCCCATATAGAAAGCGAGTATTTGATCAATGGTCGCTTCCTTAGAAAGCATCACTGGATCTAGGCGAATGTCTTCACCAATGAAATATTTGAATTCATCTGGTGAAATCTCCCCCAAACCTTTAAACCGTGTGATTTCGGCCTTTGCTCCTAGTTTTAAAAGGGCGGCACGCTTCTCTTCATCGCTGTAGCAATAATGGGTTTCTTTCTTATTTCGAACCCTAAAGAGCGGGGTTTGTAAAATAAAAAGATGCCCTTCCCGCACTAAATCGGGGAAAAACTGCAAGAAGAAGGTAATCAGCAATAAGCGAATATGCATACCATCCACATCCGCATCGGTGGCAATCACCACATTATTATAGCGCAGGTTTTCCAGTCCGTCTTCAATATTAAGGGCGGCCTGTAATAGGTTAAACTCCTCATTTTCATAAACTACCTTTTTGGTCAGTCCATAGCAGTTTAGAGGTTTTCCTTTTAAACTAAATACCGCCTGGGTATTTACATCCCTACTTTTGGTGATCGAACCACTGGCCGAATCTCCCTCGGTGATAAAAAGGGTGGTTTCTAAGCGACGCTCGTCCTTTTGATCATTGTAGTGGATGCGGCAATCCCGTAGTTTCCGGTTGTGGAGACTGGCTTTTTTCGCACGCTCCCGCGCCAATTTTTTAATGCCGCTTAACTCTTTACGTTCCTTTTCAGCCCGTAAGATTTTGCGGTAAATGGTTTCGGCAATTTCTTCGTTCTTATGCAGGAAGTTATCTAGCTCCCGCTTTACGAAGTCGTTTACGAAAGTCCGTATGGTAGGGCCTTCCGGACCAATATCATTCGAACCTAATTTCGTTTTTGTTTGCGATTCAAATACGGGTTCAATCACCTTAATGGCAATCGCTGCAACCACCGAATCGCGAATATCGGAAGCGTCAAAATTCTTATTGTAAAACTCCCTTAAGGTTTTTACCAAAGCTTCACGAAAGGCATTTTGGTGGGTTCCACCCTGGGTGGTATGCTGTCCGTTCACAAAGGAGTAGTACATATCACTTTGACTCCTTTCACTGTGGGTGATCGCTATTTCAATATCATCACCGCGGAGGTGAATGATATCATGTAAAAAGTTGTGATCAATATTATCGTTCAACAGGTCTTTTAGTCCATTCTCGGAATAGAACTTCTGACCGTTTAAAACAATCGTTAATCCCGGGTTGAGATAACAATAGTTCCAGAGCATCTTTTCGACGTACTCCTGAACAAAGCGGTAATTTTTAAAAACGCTGTTATCGGGCTTAAAGGAAATCTTGGTTCCTTTTCTAAGAGAGGAGTCTTTTATAGGCTCATCCTCCACCAGCTCCCCACGCTCAAAGCGGGCTATTTTGGTTTGACCATCGCGCACCGACTGCACCATGAAGTAATCACTCAAGGCATTAACCGCCTTGGCTCCTACTCCATTAAGACCTACCGATTTTTTAAAGGCCTTAGAGTCGTATTTCGCTCCGGTATTGATCTTAGAAACTACATCTACCACCTTACCTAGGGGAATGCCTCGGCCGTAATCCCGTACGGTAACTTCTCCTTCTTTAATAGAGATGTCCACGGTTTTGCCGGAGCCCATCACAAACTCATCAATCGAGTTGTCGATAATCTCCTTTAGTAAAATGTAAACCCCATCATCCGAAGAGCTGCCATCCCCTAATTTACCGATATACATACCGGGACGAAGGCGAATATGCTCTTTCCAATCGAGGGATCGTATATTATCTTCGTTGTAGTTGCTGGTTTCTGTAGCCATAATGCGGGAAAGGATGAAGGCTAAAAATAGCGATAGCCCTGCGAAGTCTGATTCTTAGAAAGGGGAATTTTTACACATTTTATTAAGAGCTTAAACATTAAAGCGGAAATGCATCACATCACCATCGGCCACAACATATTCCTTTCCTTCCACGCGTAATTTTCCCGCTTCACGCACGGCCGCTTCCGAACCTAAACTGAGATAATCAGCGAGGTGAATAACCTCAGCGCGTATAAATCCTTTTTCAAAATCAGTATGAATCACTCCCGCCGCTTGTGGTGCAGTAAAGCCTTTATTGATGGTCCAGGCACGCACTTCCTTTTCCCCAGCGGTAAAGTAGGTTTGAAGGTTTAGCAATTCGTAGGCTTTACGGATTAAGCGATTTACGCCCGCTTCCTCCAATCCTAAATCATCGAGGAACATTCGGCGTTCTTCATAAGTTTCTAACTCGGCAATATCTGCTTCGGTAGCAGCGGCGAGATGCATCACCTCAGCCCCTTCTGCGGCAGCCATTTTCCGTACTTCTTCCACCCAATCATTTCCACCTTTGGCCGCGGCTTCATCCACATTGCATACATAAAGTACGGGCTTGTCGGTTAAGAACTGAATTTCCTTTAGAAGCTCATCCGCCTCTTCATCACGCTCAAAGGAGCGCACATTTTTACCAGCCTCAATATGCTTTAGAAGGTCCTCCAAAAGACTCACATTGCGATTCTCGTCCTTACTCCCTGCTCTAGCGGCTTTGCGGTGTTTATCGAGTCGCTTCTCCAGCGTTTCCAAATCTTTGAACTGCAATTCCGTATCAATGGTATCCTTGTCGCGAATGGGATCTACACTACCATCCACATGAGTGATATTATCATTCTCGAAGCAACGCAGGACGTGCAGAATTGCATTACACTCGCGAATGTTCCCTAAAAACTGATTTCCTAGCCCTTCACCTTTAGAAGCACCTTTCACTAAGCCCGCGATATCCACAATTTCGACCGTGGCTGGCACCACGCGCTGAGGATTCACGAGCTCCTCTAAACGATCCAATCGCTCATCGGGCACATTTACCATCCCTACATTAGGCTCGATGGTACAAAAGGGAAAATTAGCCGATTGGGCCTTGGCATTCGACAAACAATTAAACAAGGTTGACTTCCCAACATTTGGAAGTCCAACAATACCACACTTCATGCTTTTTATTTAAGGCGGCAAAGATACCTATTCATAAAGCATTACTAAAGGTTTAAATGCAATCAAGCCCTTGCTTGCTTTTTCACATTTTATCAACATACACCTATATAGGCGGTTGAGATTCAATAATTTTGCAGCTCAAAGCGAATAAATGACTGATATTAAAGACCTTCAGAAAATTAGCTCCCAAACACGTCGGGATATTGTACGCATGGTGCATGCCGTTCAATCCGGCCACCCCGGAGGAAGCTTAGGTTGTACCGAGTTTTTTGTTGCCTTATACCACCATATTATGGAGTATAAAGCCAGTCCATTCGATCCGGATGGTAAAAACGAGGATCTCTTTTTCCTTTCCAATGGTCATATCAGTCCCGTTTATTACAGCGTTTTAAGTCGGGCGGGCTTCTTCCCTGTTTCCGAGCTTAACACCTTCCGTAAAATTGATTCTCGCCTACAGGGACACCCCACTACCCACGAAGGTCTACCTGGTATTCGAATTGCCAGTGGCTCTTTAGGTCAAGGGATGTCGGTAGCGATTGGTGCTGCCCTTAGCAAAAAGCAGAATCAAGATCCCCATCTGGTATTCAGCCTGCATGGTGATGGTGAATTACAAGAAGGACAAATTTGGGAGGCCGCCATGTTTGCTGCCGCCCATAAAGTAGATAACCTGATTTCAACCATCGATGCCAATGGTCAGCAAATTGACGGCGCCACAGATAATGTGTTACCTATGGGTAATCTAGCCCAAAAATTTGAAGCCTTTGGTTGGGATGTTTTAAGTGTAGACAAAGGAAACGATATGGCCGCCGTGGTTGAAGGTCTAGAAGCGGCTAAGGCCCGCACCGGCAAAGGCAAACCCGTAGCGGTTATTTTAAAAACAGACATGGGTGCCGGAGTAGATTTTATGGCCGGAACCCACGAATGGCACGGTATTGCTCCCAACGACGAACAATTGGCGGCAGCGCTTGGCCAATTGGAAGAAACGCTTGGTGACTATTAATTTGAGCTTTTTTCGATATATATTTTTCTTTTTGGTGCTCAGCCTTTCTGCGCAAGCGCAAAGGGAGCCCAAGCCCGATCCCATAACCACCCGCATACTCTTTGTATTCGATGGTTCCCAAAGTATGTATGCGCGCTGGGAAAGTGGTCAAAAAATTGACGTGGCCCAACGTCTGATGGGTAAGATGCTTGACAGTTTGCAGTCTTTAAACCAAGATAATCTCGAGCTGGCCCTAAGGGTATATGGTCACCAAAAACCGGTTCCCCCGCAAGACTGCAATGATACGCGCTTGGAGGTACCCTTCGGTAAAAACAACTACGGCAGTATTAAACGTACCCTAAACGGCATCAGCCCCAAAGGTACAACCCCTATTGCCCGCTCTTTGGAACGGGCCGCCTACGATTTTGGCGACTGCGATAATTGTCGAAACATCATTATCCTCATTACCGATGGTGTAGAAGCTTGTGATGAAGATCCCTGTGCCGCTTCCCGCCTTCTACAGCAAAAAGGTATTGCTTTAAAGCCCTTTGTGATTGGGATTGGTTTGGATAAGGAATTTCAAAAAACCTTCGAATGTGTGGGTACCTATTTCGATGCTGCTGACGAAGAAACTTTCGAAAATGTATTGGGCATTGTGATCTCACAAGCCTTAGATAATACCTCTGCGCAAATCAACCTTTTGGATGGTAATGGCCTACCTACCGAAACCAATGTAGCGATGAGCTTTTATGATGTGGTAAGCGGTAAGCTTAAGGCCCAAATGGTGCATACCCTTAATAATAAAGGACTACCCGATACCATTTACCTCGATCCCCTCATTACTTATAACCTCACCGTTCATTCGATCCCCGAAACTACATTAGAAGATATTCGCATCTCTGCTGGACAACATAATATTATTGGCCTCGACTTGGCACGTGGCAGCCTGCGTCTGCAAAATCAAGCAAGAGGAGGTGATGAACTGCAAGCCCTTATTTATAGACCTGGCGAAAAACACCCCTTGCATGTTCAGGAGTTTAACAGCAAAGTGGATTACCTCGAAGGCAATTATGACATTCAGATTCTAACGCTCCCGCGAACCTATTTAGAAGCGGTACGCATTGATGCCGGCAAAACCACCAATATTAGTATTGCTCCGGCGGGCGTGGTTAACCTGCAAAGTTCTTCCCCTGGATTTGGCAGCATCCTTATCCTTCAAGAAGGGGAATGGATATGGGTTTGCGATTTAAACGACGCTAAATCCCGACAAAGTTTTCAATTACAACCCGGAACGTATCGGGTAATATTTCGACCTAAATCATCACAAAAAAGCCTATACAGTGTGGCCGAAGAATTTACAGTTAACTCGGGCACTACGACCATCGTAAAACTTAAATAGTATGAAAAAGTACACCGACCAAGGCGCAAAAGATACGCGTTCCGGATTTGGAGCCGGACTAAGTGAATTGGGGAAAACGAATCCCAATGTAGTGGCCCTTTGTGCCGATCTTACGGGTTCCCTTAAGATGAACGCTTTTGCCGATGCACATCCAGAGCGCTTTTATCAAGTTGGGATTGCGGAAGCCAATATGATGGGAATTGCCGCCGGTTTAACGATTGGAGGGAAAATTCCTTTTACCGGCACCTTTGCCAACTTCTCCACCGGCAGGGTATACGATCAAATTCGTCAATCGATTGCCTATTCGGGCAAGAATGTAAAAATATGTGCCAGTCACTCGGGTCTTACCCTAGGTGAAGATGGAGCCACTCATCAAATTCTAGAAGATATCGGTTTGATGAAAATGCTACCTGGCATGACGGTAATCAATACCTGTGATTTTAATCAAACCAAAGCGGCTACTATTGCTATCGCCGATTACGATGGTCCGGTATACCTGCGTTTTGGTCGCCCGAAAGTAGCCAACTTCACACCGGCCGATCAAAAATTTGAAATTGGCAAGGCACTCCTTTTACAAGAAGGAACGGATGTTACCATTGCGGCAACCGGGCACATGGTTTGGAAAGCACTGGAAGCAGCCGAAAGCTTAGCCGCTCAAGGGATTAGTGCCGAGGTATTAAACTTCCACACGATTAAACCATTGGATGAAGAGGCGCTGTTAAACTCTATCCGTAAAACTGGAGCTTTAGTTTCGGCCGAAGAACATCAAATGGCTGGTGGGCTTGGCGAAAGCTTAGCGGGGGTATTGGCCCGAAAACATCCTGCTCCACAAGAATTTGTAGCCGTAAACGATAGTTTTGGTGAGAGTGGAAAGCCCGAAGAGTTACTTGAAAAGTATGGCTTAAGCAGTCCTGCTATTGTAGAGGCGGCTAAAAAAGTACTGAAGCGTAAATAACGTTCAGCGAAATATTTCGGCCTTACAGCGAAAGCTAAAGTGTTTTTTACTGAAGGCCAGTACTTTTAGGCTTTCAATGTCGAAACCATGAAAAGGATTTTATTCATTTTAACACTAGCGCTCAGTTTTGGGAGTCTCTTCGCCCAAGAAGACACCACCCAAGCTCCGGTAGTAATGATCTCTGCAGATCCCGACTCGGCTTTCGCGCAAGCCCGACAATTGGCCTATGATGGTGACTTCCAAACTTCGCGTAAGGTTTTAGACCTCCTTCTTATTGAGGATCCAGGGAATTACCAATATCGCTTGTTTAAAGCCCGAACCTTCGTTTGGGATGAGAAGTACGAAAATGCCCGGAACCTCATTCGCAACCTGTTGGTAGAGGATACCAATGCTTATGCGATTTACGAATTAAGAGTACAGAACGAACGTTTTGCGAAGCAGACTGCGCTCTGCCTTTTGTATTGCGATGATGGCATCAAGCGCTTTCCGGATAATAACGAGTATTTCTACGTTACCAAGGCCCAGGCGCTCACTTCGGCGAACGACCCTCGAGAAGCCTTTAAAACGGTAGATGAAGCCCTCGAGAAGTATCCTGAAAACAATGAATTAAAGCAATTAAAAACCTTTTTGCTCAATCAGCTAATTGTTGATGGTATTGCTATAGGCGGAAGGGTTGATTACTTTACCAAAACCTATCGACCTTGGTATTTTGGCTTTTTACAATATGGCCGGCAAACTAAAATCGGTGCTATTATAGGCAGAATAAATTACGGCGATCGTAATCAAGATTTCACCAGCTTTGGAGTGCAGGGAGAAATTGATATTTACCCGCGTATTAGTCGCAATTCTTACGGTTATGTAAATATCGGCTACTCTCCTTCCGAAATCTTCCCGAGCTTCCGTATTGGCATGGAATATTACACCATGTTGGGCAGCAGCAAATTTGAAGGCTCCCTAGGTTTCCGATACTTGGACTTCCTACTTAACCAAGTTGTAATGTATACGGGCTCTGTAGGCTATTATTGGGGGAACGAGTACGCTTCTTTCCGCCCTTTTGTAATTGTAGATGCTAATGGCTGGGGAACGACTTATAACTTCCTTTACCGCAAGTTTTACAGCGGAAAAGGCGACTTCCTGCAATTTACCGCAGGCTTTGGTATGGTACCCGACGAACGTATTTTATCCGTGGCTAACCAATTATCGGCCGATGATAACGTGCAGCTCTCCAACCAGTACATTGGTGTGAGTTACCAAAAATTAGCCAATCCAAAGCTTTACACACGGGTAGACTTAATTTTTACACGGCAGGAAAGTTTTGGTCGTCAAGACGATTTCTTAGGCATCATCTCCTTGGGTTTAACCCTTGGGTACCGGATATAAGATTGAAGCGCATAGTTATTATTAAAGCCCCTGTTTGGGGCTTTTTTTTTTTGGGGGAGAGGTGAGACGTGAGATTTGAGATTTGAGACGTGAGATCGGTCGCGGTGCTCCCTGTGAGACTATATCATTCTTTAGTACTACCATTCTACTTTCAAAGGATAATCCTATGTCTCCTTAAGCTGAGTTTGTACTCAAAAGGAGCACTCTCCACGAAACTCTTTAAACTCCCCTGCCATCGCCTTGTGCGACGAGAAAGGCTCTGCGTCTCCGCGTTGAAGCAATCCAAGAAATCCACCTAAATGGGATTTAAAGTATTCGAGGCTTGGAAGGTTCGCCTCAAAAGTGTTTCTAGTCTCCTGCTTCGGTGGGCGAGCTCCTAGCGTCGCAACCCAACTCAGCTAGTCGTCTACTTTCATTTTTTCGGCTACCCTTCCTAGGCCAAATACCTCCTCACAGAATTTTGGATTGAAATGAAAACCTTTGGAGTTCGAGTGCAGCTATCGTGAATCATCCAAAAACCAGTTAACCAATAAAACAAACATTTACTCCGGAGGAACATTCCCTTCGTGCGACGAAGGGGTGGATTCCGACGTAGGTCGGAAGACGGGGTAGGGTTAACTTCCTAGATTCGAAAAATGAGGTGGAAAGCTAACTAATAAAACTCCTTAAGAAAAATCAATTGCAACTACCCTGTATTACAGCACGTAAACCCTTGAAGGGGACGTCTCCTTAAGCTGATATTATACTCAAAAGGAATACCCTCCGCGAATCTCTTTATTCACTGGGTTCTTGCCTGCCGAAGTCTTGTACGACGAGTAAGGCATCGCCTGCCAAAGTCTTGTACGACGAGCAAGGCTCATCTGCCAAAGGCTCGTCCGGCGGCAGGGCATCGCCTGCCAAAGTTCTGTACGGCGAGCAAGGCTCTGCGTTGAAGCAATCGCACAAAACCCACTCCACCATTTCACCATTCAACCATTTCACCAGTCCACCAGTCCACCAAACCACCACTCATAGATCAAAAAAAACCCACAGCATTACGCTGTGGGCTCACAAACAACCAAATCTAAAAATAATTCAGGTTTTAAATATTGTGTGCTATGCTTTAGGATCTTAGTTGCGACGTACGAAGTACACGCCACCGCGACGGGCTACGCTACCACTTACATCGGTTCCACCCACTGCCATAGCAATGTAGTTAGAGAAGTATACCGAAACGTCTTTTACGTTAAAGCCGCTAATCAAGGCATTGGTAGGAGGTACAAAGTTTCCAACGAGATCGAAGGCGTCAATTAAAGCTCCTCCGTGGTAACCGTGTCCGGCTACAACACGCATTCCCTGGTCGCCAGCCGCTACATAAAGTACGCGGGCAGAAGGATCGTGGGTAACGGCCAAAGCGTAAGGTACGTGGTTGTTCACGTGACCATCGTTCTGACTGTATAATCCCTCTTGACCAAGCGCTAATACATACTCAGTACTGGCTACACTATTACCGGCATAGCTGTATGGAACAAAGGCCATACCGCCACGCTCACGCTCTAAGGATGGGATTCCTGAACCGCTGATATAATCAATTACATAAGACATACCATTGGATACGGTTTGCGAGGTATTCATGTTGCGACGAACCTGGATTTTATCCGAAGCGGTACGGTCTAACAGGGCGTAATCCACATTTGCAGGACTACTGTTAAATGGATCCGCTTCAATAAAGATACCATCGGTAATGGTCATCGCTTCGGACACATTGGTTAAGTTGTAGTCGGTAACGTACAGGCCGCTGCGCGCATCCCAGGTTACCGAACCAATGCCGTTACCGGTTACGATGTAATACTTTCCAGCGGAAGTAATGATTGAGTTAGCACCATAGCCAGGTAAAGGAAGTTCCTTATAGGTATGGGCAGGTTGAAATTCGTCGGTGATGTAGTTGTATAAAATCTTACCAACGATAGCGCCACGGTGGCCTTCTAATACATAACCACTGGTAGAAGGTGAGCGCTGACCTACAGCAAAAATTTCGTAGTTACCGGTTGCGGTATTGCGGTTTACTTCCGCTTCATGCCAATCGGTATCATCAAAGTCGATACGACTTGTATATTGGTAAGAACCATTTACCAATTTATAGGCAGAGATACATCCGCCATAGCGAGAATCCTCTAAGTGCCAAGTAACAAATACCATCTCACCATTTGCAGTAACCGAAGTAGCTTGCGCTAAATGTGAAGTTCCGGTAACCACTCCTCCTGGTAATTCCTCGGTATAAGCCAAGGTAGTAGGAGCCTCTGCAAAATTTTGATAGGTGTACGATAGGTTTTGCCCGGCCTTACCACTTAGGGTAAAGGACTCGCCTAATGTTTTTAATTCACCACTAAGGGCACTGCCCGAAGTAATGCTTACGCGATTCTCCAAAGATGGATCTTCCAATCCCGATAAATCGCGATTACAGCTTGCCAATAAGGCGCCGGCTGCAAATAAATAAACTAACTTTTTCATAGCACAAGTTTTGGATTTAGTATGATTTCCCCTTCTATACCGCTATCCTAATTTGTACCACGAAAGTCTTTTATAATAAGGTGTAAGCTTTGTCATTTTAGATAAGTGGTTCCAAAGAATCGACCTATAGACGAACGGTCGTTTTTCTTCGACGAATGACAAGAGCAAAAAAAAGGGGCCTCATTTGAGCCCCCTTTATTGGTTTGTTCGAACCTTTATTGCTTATTCCGCTGTAGGAAATACACTCCGGCATCACCGGTCGCCAAGGCGATATTTCGAGAACGGTAAAGCGAAATCTCTTTGATGTAAAAAGTACTTGGTAATACCGTACCGGCATTGTTATCGGTAGGGGGTACAAAGTTCCCTATTAAGTCGTAAACGTTAAGGGTATTGCCCTGGGTATAGGCTCCTAATGCCACTACTTTAACACCATCATTAGCATCGGCATAATACAATACACCTAAATCGGCATCAAACTCAGTAGCTAAACAGGGACCAAAGTTCACTGCCGAATTAAAGGTTCCACCAGCGGTGGCGCCTGCTTCGAAAGTTCCTTCTAATCCAACCGCTATGATTAAGGAGTCGGTTTTGGTACTGCTGGCGCCATAACCTTGAACCCAGGTAAGGTCTCCCCTTTCGCCATCGATTGGGGTAATGGTAGGTCCGCCGTTGTTGGTACTATGTTGACTTAAAACCGTAAAATTGGTTTGATCACTTACATAATCATAGCTAACCGCGGCACTATGAATGCGATACTCTGAGCCACTGCGATCTAAAGCATAAATGGTGGCATCCGAACTTAGCCCTGGATTAACACTTAAAGTGGTGGGATCGGTAATTAAAGCAATACCATCATCTATACTTCCGCGGTCTGCTTTCTCTACCATCGACATACTGCGGTCAATTTGGTAGAGTCCGCCTCCGCTGCCTCCTGTACCATCTCCCGTAAGCACATAATAGTGAGCTGCAGCAGGAATAATGTCATTAGCCGAATGGCCAGGTAAGGGTAATTCTTTGGCCGAAGGCTCCCAAAATTCATCATTAATAAAATCGTAGTCGATTCGGGTGACTACCGCTCCACTGTGGTCCGCCAAAACGTAATTCGACAAATCGGGGTCGCGCTGGCCTACCATAAATATTTCATAGTAACCATCGCCACTATTCTCACTAGCCGCTAATTCGTTGTAATCGGCCTCGGGGAAATCTACCCGATCGGTAAAGGTGTAACGGCCAATACCACTTTGCTTGTAGGCGCAAATAGCACCGCCATATGTGGCACTGGGAATATGCCAAGTAACAAATACCATATCATTAATCGCATAGATAGCGGTAGCTGATAAGGTAGTTGTAGAAGCACCGTTTTGGAAAGTTACCGGCTCGGCATAAGCGCGGTAGAGGTATTCCAATTGCTCGTTGGCATTCTTATTATTTAAAACAAAGGTGTCGTTAAGGTTAACAAGTTGTCCTTGAAGGTCACCAAAGCTGTAGCCATTCATCACTACATCATTGGGTTCCGGTGTGGGAGTTGTATTGTCTTCCTCGGGTAAATCACGATTACAGGCTAGCAGCAGGCTAGCAGCAATCGCAAAAGTGAATAATTTGTTGAATCGTAACATATTGGGGGTAATAGTTTTACAAAAGTAAGCAATCTTAAAAGAAACAGTCAAATTTCTCTTTTCTTATCCCCTATCATAAAAAAATCCCCCACCAATGGTGAGGGATTAATACTATATCCAAAGGTTTGATTAGTTCTTGTCGCGTTGCAAGAAGTATACACCACCGTCGCCAGATGCTAAGGCAATATGACGGGTTTGGAATACGCTAATATCCTTCACGTTAAATGGAATTGGACCCGCTACACCACCTACAGAGCTAGGAGGTACAAAACGTCCGATGTTATCATAAAGACTCACTAGTGGACCTGCGTTATTCGCATACTCGCCCATAGCCGCTACATACATTCCAGTTTCTCCTAATGAGTAGTACAATACTCCTAAACCTGGATCGAAAGCGATTCCGGTAACTATACCATTATCAAAGGCACGAGAAATACCTCCGGCGCCAAAGCCAGCTTCAAATACACCACCAGCACCCATCGCAAGGATAAGTGAATCGGTATCGGTTGAAGAAGAACGACCTAAAGCGAATTCCATATCGGCACGCTCATAATTGATTGGAGCACTACCTGCTCCACCAGCGGTGTTATCGCTATGAGCACTTAAGGTAGAGAAAGAAGTAGAAGCACCACCTGCATAGCTAACAGAGGCCTTTTGAACGCGGTAGGTTCCTAAAGCACGGTCTAATACGTAAATATCAGCTGAAGTAGGTGTAAGGTTGGTAGGGTCTACACAAAGAGCAAGACCATCTTCAACATTACCTTGATCCGCTTTAAGCACGTAATCTAAAGAGCGGTTCACTTCAAATAAACCACCATTGTTGGTACCCTCACCGTTTCCGGTTAATACAAAGTAGTGACTAGCAGCAGCAACAATATCAGTCGCAGCAATACCGGGTAAAGGCAATTCTTCGAAAGAAGGCTCCCAGAACTCATCGTTAATGTAGTCGTAGTCGATACGAGTAACGGTAGCACCGGCGTGGTTAGCTAATAAATAACCTGACTCATCGGGATCGCGCTGACCAGCAACGAAAACCTCAATGTTACCAGTAGAGGTATTCTTGTGAGCCGACATCTTGTAGAAATCGTGATTTGGGAAATCCACACGATCCATAAAGGTATACTGACCAATGCCACTTAATTTATAAGCTGCCACAGAACCTCCGTAAGGGTTGGTATTACCTAAGGTACTACCACCATTTCCGTTGGTATGCCAGCAAACGAATACTACATCATCAACAGCAAAGATGGCAGCAGCTGCTAAATCATCACTATTAAATGGAGTGGCATCGTTATCTACCGGCTTGGCATAACCGCGGTAGGTATAATTCAATTGAGTGCCAGAGGCTTTCGCTGAAATACCGAAAGACTCATTCAAGTTTTGAACACTTCCTGGAAGGTCACTTGGGTTGTAGTGTACAACTCCTGCACTTTTAGCATCAACCGGAGCGGCCGCAGCTGGGTCGTTGTCACGGTTACAAGCTACAGCTACTAGAGCTACGCTTAAGATGGTTGCAATTTTTTTCATTGTTCTATATAAATTGGGTAATAGAAAGACAAATGTATTTATTTATATCAATAATAAAACAACCAAAAACCTTTCACTACTGATAAACAGATACTTAATTTTCCAATTAATGACGAATGCTCGATTTTTGACGACGAAATAACTACAATAAAAAAAAGGCCCCTCAAATGAGGGGCCTTTCAATATTATTCGGCAAGATACTAGTTCTTGTCGCGCTGTAAGAAATATACACCACCGTCACCAGAGGCTAAAGCAATATGACGAGTTTGATACACACTAATGTCTTTTACATTAAATGGGATCGGGCCAGCCACACCACCTACTGAGCTAGGAGGAACAAAGCGACCGATGTTATCGTAAAGGCTTACTAGAGGACCTGCATTTCCAGCGTACTCACCCATGGCAAGTACCCACATACCACCTTCACCGGCAGAGTAATACATTACGCCTAATCCAGCATCGTAAGCAATTCCGGTACAAGCACCATTATTTACTGCCGCAGTAATACCACCGGCACCACTACCTGCTTCGAAGATACCATTAGATCCTACCGCTAGGATAAGAGAATCAGTTAAACCGATTGCAGACCAACGGCCTTTAGCAAAAGCTAAATCACCACGCTCGTAGTTGATAGGCGAAATGGCAGAACCACCCGCAGTGTTATCACTATGAGAGCTTAGTGCCGAGAAAGTAGTAGAAGTAGCACCACTAGTAACACCAGTTGCTTTTTGAACACGGTAGGTAGCACCTGCGCGATCTAAAACATAAAGGTCTCCTGAGAAAGTAGAAAGGTTAGAAGGGTCGGTTGCTAAGGCAATACCGTCTTCAACATTTCCTTGATCTGCTTTAAGAACATAGTCTAAAGAACGGTTTACTTCGAAAATACCACCGTTGTTAGTTCCTTCACCATTTCCGGTAAGAACAAAGTAGTGTTGTGCCAAAGCGATAATATCGGTAGCCGCAACGCCTGGTAAAGGCAATTCTTCGAAAGAAGGCTCCCAAAACTCATCGTTGATGTAATCATAGTCGATACGAGTAACCGTTGCACCCGCGTGGTTAGCTAATAGGTAACCTGAGTTATCGGGATTACGCTGACCAGCCACGAAAACCTCGATGTTGCCAGTAGAGGTATTCTTATGAGCCGACATCTTAAAGAAGTCATGCTCTGGGAAGTCAACGCGGTCCATAAAGGTATACTGACCAATACCGCTTAATTTGTAAGCAGCGATAGAACCTCCGTAGGCATTAGTATTGTTTAATGGGCTACCGGCATTGCCATTGGTATGCCAGCATACAAACACTACATCATCCACAGCGAAGATGGCTGCTGCAGATAAATCATCGCTATTGAAAGGAGTAGCGTCGTTATCTACCGGCTTGGCATAACCGCGGTAGGTGTAGTTTAATTGAGATCCAGCTGCCTTGGCAGAAATACTGAATGACTCATTCAAGTTTTGAACACTTCCTGGAAGGTCACTTGGGTTGTAGTGTACTACTCCAGCACTTTTAGCATCAACCGGAGCGGCCGCTACAGGGTCGTTGTCACGGTTACAAGCTACAGCTACCAGAGCTACGCTTAAGATTGTTGCAATTTTTTTCATTGTCAAATTGAATTGGGTAATAGGCTACAAATATATTTATTTATATCGATATTAATAGCACCCATTTTCAATTTCACCTGAAAAACAGGAAATTACACCTTAATTTTATTACGAACGTCAGATTTAAGTCGGTGAAAAACAACCAACAAAAAAGGCCCCTCGTTGGAGGAGCCTTTTAAGATAAGGTTCAAAGAAGCTTAGTTCTTGTCGCGCTGCATGAAGTAAACTCCTGCAGTACCGGTTGCTAAAGCAATGTTACGCGTTTGATAAACGGTCATTTCTTTTACTAAGAAATCGCTTGGGAAAACACCACCGGTTGGAGGTACAAACTGACCAATAATATCATAAGTGTTGATAAGCGCACCGCCTTCAAAGTTATCCATAGCTAATACATAAACACCGTCGTCGCCGTCAGCGTAGTAAAGAACTGATAAACCTGGATCAAAAGTAGTAGACAAACAAGGACCTAAATCTTTCACACTGGTGATACCATTAGCACCAATACCTGCACGGTAAATTCCGTTTAAGCCAGCACTGATGATCAAAGAATCCTGGGGATCAGATGCACCACCACGCCATTGTGCCCAAGTCATATCGCTACGCTCACGGTCGATAGAAGAAGAAATAGTTCCATCACTTACAAAATTCATTGTGCTGGACCAAGAAGTGCTAGAACCGCCACCATAGGTAGTTGAGAATTGATAAACACTGTATTTATCAGAAGCATCGCGATCTAAAACATACATGCTACTTCCGCTCACAGAGGTATTAGTAACATCAGCAATAATCGCCACACCATCGTTAATTGAATTGTCAACCTTTTTTACTTGAGCTAAAGAACGATCGATCTCGTATACACCACCGTCTGAACCACCTAGTCCGTCGCCAGTAACAATGTATAAATGAGAAGCACCGGCTTCAATGTCGTTAGCTGAAACACCTGGAAGTGGTAATTCTTTTACACCTGGCTCCCAAAACTCATCGTTGATGTAATCATAATCAACACGCGTTACAACCGCACCATTATGACCGGCTAATAAATAACCGCTTGTCATGGCACGCTGACCTACAGCAAATACCTCGATGTGACCAGTGGTCGAATTGGTATGAGCGGTAATCTCATGGTAATCGGCGTCAGTAAAGTCGATACGATCGGTAAAGGTGTACTGACCGATTCCACTTTGTTTGTACGCACAGATAGAACCCGCTAATGAAGTGCTAGCTCCCGCAGGAACAGGACCAGAAACGGAATGCCAGGTTACAAATACCATATCGCCTTCAGCGTAAATTGCTGAGGCAGCCATAGTATGACCAGCAATAGTTACAGGCTCTGCATAAGCGCGGTAGGTGTAGTTTAACTGCACCGCAGCCTTAGAAGAAACATTAAAGGATTGAGACATTGGAATTAACATGCCGTCTAAATCAGATTGCTCGAAGTGAACCACATTAGTGCGGCTCTCGGCCGGAGCTGTGGTGCTTACGTCTGTAGTGTCGCGGTTACAGCTTGCTAAAAACAAGGCTGCAGCGGCAAAAAGTGTAATTTTTTTCATTGTCTTTTGTGTTTGGGTAATAGAAACTAAAGGCAAATATAGAATTTTTACCAGTATAATTTCAAGTGAATTCAATTACTCGTCACTAATTTTCAGCATTTTACATTAACCTTATTTAGCTCGCTGCGTTTTTTTATCATTGAAAAAGAACGATGTAGGATTAGAATTAAACCTTTCTTTAAAAGGCCCCTCAAAAGGACGAACTTTGAAGCATGCAAGAGCCGGAAATTTGGAAAATCCAACTTCATAATGGTAGCCACCAGCAGCTATTCAATAGCTTGGTAGAAGCCTACACCGAGCGTCTGTATTGGCATATCCGTAGCATTTTGGCCCGGCACGACTGGAGTGATGATGTCTTACAAGAAAGTTTTATTAAAGCCTGGATGGCCCTGCCTAATTTTAGAGGGGACTCGGCTTTTTATACCTGGCTCTATCGCATTGCCACCAACGAATCCTTAAGCTTGCTTAAAAAGGAACGACGCTTTCAATTACACGAGGGTGCCTTGGACTTTAAACTAGAAGCGGACCCCTATTTTAATGGTGATGAAGCGCTAAAGTTACTTATAGAGGCCATTGCGACCTTACCCGAAAAACAACAAACCGTTTTCAAGTTAAAATACTTCCAAGAGATGCCGTTTAAGGAGATGAGCGCGCTTCTCGACACTTCGGTGGGTGCCCTAAAGGCCTCTTATCATCATGCCAATGAAAAAATCAAGAACCAATTAAACCTTAAGGAACTTAAGTAATCCTAAAAGTGCTATGGAAAACAAGGGATTTAATATACCTGATCATTACTTCGAGCAGAAGAAGGAAAGCCTCAAGGCGATTGCACAAAGTTCGGAGGCAAGAAATCCTAACAAAAGAACCTTTAGGCCTTGGTATGCATACGTCGCGGCAGCCCTAGTAATCATAGGCATTTGGTTATTTCGCCCCTCTTCCAGCATTCAGCCCCCCGCTAGCTTAAGCTACTCGGAGTTAAAACAAGAAGAAGTTATTCAGTTTTTAGTGGAAGATCCGAACGCCATCTACCCCGAAAGCTTTATTCAAGATTTGCCCCAAGAAGCGCTTGACAGCACTTTCTCCCTGGAGTTGGAAACCATTGACAGTTACCTTAATGAACAATATTTACCCCTCGAATATCTTTAATATGAAAAGTCTTTACCTCAGCATTAGCCTTCTATTGTTTAGTGTGGTCTTAAGCGCACAACCCGGCCCACCCATGGAGGGAGCCGAATTTGAAAAGGTGGAAGCCTATAAAGTGAAATTCATAACCGATAAACTGGACCTGAGCCCCGAAGAAGCACAGCAGTTTTGGCCAGTTTATAATGAATACACCAAAAAGATTAAAGAAATACATCAGCGCCGAAAAGATGGCCTTAGCCGTAAAGAAATTAAAGAACAATGGGAGGAACTGGAAGATGCCGAATTGCGAGCCATTGCTTTACAGGAATTGCAAAACCAAGCAGACATTGCGGCCCTAAAACGCGCTTATTTTGAAAAATTCGAAGCCGCAGTTGGCTCCCGGAAGGCCGCCACTTTTTACCGCTTGGAGCTTGAGTTTCATCGGCACCTCATGGAAATGTTAGGACGTCGAAAAGGAAGGCCTTAATTTTTTCAAAAATTATTACCTGCGATTAATTAGCAATGTTTAAATTTGCCGACCCTAAACGAAGGAGCTATTTATGGTGACTATAGCTCAGTTGGTTAGAGCGCTGGATTGTGGTTCCAGAGGTCGTGGGTTCGAACCCCATTAGTCACCCAAAGGTCATCTGTTAAACAGATGGCCTTTTTTTATTCCTTTGTAGGCTCTACTCCATGTTGCCGATATTACACATAGCCAGTTGGTATCCCAATCCTTCCGACCCCCGCCTAGGAAACTTTGTGGAAGAGCATCTTAAGGCCATCCACCGACAGCTGCCGGTAGTTCTGTTAACCGCCTTCGAACACCATGAGGATGACATCCGCATTGAAGAAGAGCCTTTTTTACACCTTCAGGTTTTATACCGTAAAAAATGGCCGGTTCAAAGTCATTATAAAGCTCTGGAAGATGGTTATCGAAGACTACAACAGCTGGGGCACCATTTTAAAATGGCGCATTTACACGTTAGTTGGCCCTCCGGAATTGCCTTTCAGGGGTTTTTGAAAGATCTACCCTATATCATCACCGAACATTATTCGGGCTATCAAGCCAAAAGACGATCGGAATGGAGTCGCTTGGCTCAACAAATGGCCAAGCGAATTTTAAACCGAGCCCAGGTAGTTTGTCCGGTCTCCCAACAACTCGCCGATTCTTTAAGGGATTTTGGCATTAAAAGTACCATTGAGGTTATTGGTAATGTAGTAGATAGCGATATCTTTCAATACCAAGCCCCCACCCGACGGGAGGGCTTTTTTCGATTTGTCCACATCTCCTCCCTGCAACAGGAAACAAAAAATATTGAAGGCCTCTTGCGTGGATTTGCTTTGGCATTAAAACAAGACCCTCAATTGAACCTCAGCATTGGAGGGGATGGCGATATCAATAAACTAAAAGATATAATTAAAGAACGGGCGATACCGCCAGAGAACTACCGGATTTTACCAGCTATGAGCCGCATGGAAGTGGCTCATGAAATTGCGGAGAGCGAAGCATTCGTATTATTTAGTTTTATTGAAAACCAACCAGTGGTTCTTTTGGAATCCCTTTGCATTGGCCGACCGGTAATTGCCACTCGGGTTGGGGGAATCCCGGAATACATTGCTAAGGAACAGGGAATTTTAATCGACTCTGAGGATGAAGCAGGGTTGGCTCAAGCTTTTCTTCAGCTAAAAGCAAACTATGCGCATTACGACCAAACAGCGCTATCAATTCAAGCTCGTTCGCGTTATTCCTTTGAGGCGATTGCTCAAGAATTTATACAAGTATACCTTAGCGTACGCCCTTCAATTGCATTAAATCTTGAAGGCCAAGATCTTGAGCCGTAATAAAACCTTCTCCGTATTCTGCCCCAATTAAGCGCCCCATATCTTGGGCGCGGTAAGTAACAGAATCCATAAAATTCTTAGAGCTAATTACCGTTTTGGGCTCCTTACTATTGGGGTCGTAAAACTGCGAGCGGTAAGCTTCAATAGACTTCACCTTGGTTTTAATATGATCACCAATATCGACAATGAAATCGGGTTTCAAGTTTTGAAATTGAATGTAGTACAGTAGCAACTGTGGCCTCCAGGCTTCTTGCTCCTCTCCTTCCCAAGTTGTTTTAATATTCTTGAGTCCCGAAAGCCAGCTCGCTTCTTTCAATAAAAAGGAGGCACGTCCATGATCGGGATGCCGATCGGTTGGCGCATTGGCAATAACAATCTCTGGTTTAAAGCGACGAATTTGCTCAATAACCTTTAAACGATGCGCTTCGTCGTTTTCGAAAAACCCATCGCGAAAACCCAAATTATGACGAGCCTTTAAACCCATGATTCTACCTGCCTCTTGCGCTTCCTGCAATCGAATCTCGGCAGTACCGCGAGTACCTAATTCCCCTTGGGTTAAATCAACCACCCCACAGGAGGAGCCTAATTCATTTTGTTTCGCAAGAGTCCCGGAGCAACTCAACTCTACATCGTCGGGGTGAGCCCCAAAGGCAAGGATATCTAGTTTCATGAGGGAAAATAAAAAAAGCTTGTTTCGAACCTAAAAGGCCCAAAACAAGCTTTTGTTCAGTTTAAGACCAATTACTTTTTAAAGTCAAAAGTAATCTTTCCAGTATTTCCGCAGTTACAAGAGTTGTCGCTAGGATCTACCTCAACAATCTTGATAACCGCATAAGTTGAACCACCGCGTAACTTGGCGATGTAAATATCACCTGCACTTGGATTGGATACGCTAGCGGCAGGAGTTCCACCATTGTAAGCGGCAGTAGCAGCTTCTACTGTAGCATTGTCATAGTCGAAACCATTATCCTTAACAAACATAGTAGCGTTTTGCGCCGCCCAGCTTCCAGTGAAAGCCGCACCAGCAGCATCGGTATTTTCCATGTCTTTGGCATCGTCAGGCTGACTAGCTGAAACTACATTTCCGCTAACTAAGTCGTAAGCGCCTTCTAAGGAACCTGCAATGTGGAAGAATGCACCATTAACCTCATTGTTCATGGGGGTTGCATTGGCTTCAACGGTTACGGTAAAGCTTACTTGATCGGTATTTCCATCGCGATCGGTAACGCTAAAAGTGTAAGAGGTAACCCCTAAATTAATTCCGGCATTTGGGAAAATTAAGGTATCGATGTAGGTCTCATCATCAGCATTAGCGATATCGTATGGGAAAGTATTTCCACCTAAGCTAGTAGGAATTGGGTTTGGGGTATTGGTTCCAGTAATGCTAACCGCAAAAGTTTCCATATCGGAATCACCTTTACGCGCATCCCAAACAAACACCAAGCTGCTACCTTGGGTAATGCTCATAGCACCTCCAGTAGAACCGGTACCAGTTTCAGTAACAATTAAAGAAGCACCTAAGGAGCTGTCGTCATCCTCTTCACAAGCGGTAAAGCTTAAAGCAAAAACACCTGCAAGAGCAAAGCGTAGGAAATTGCGGATTTTCATAAGTAATCTGTTTATGATTTGTTGAATTAATGACTGCGAAATTAAGGATATAAAAGGATATTAAAATGATTTTAACAAAAGTCTTGTTCACCCAAATAAGAAGGAATAATTTTGCCGCCCACTATAATTTCTAAGTAATGGCTGGCAACAGAACTTTTACCATGATCAAACCCGATGCGGTGGAAAATGGCCACATCGGTGCAATCTTAGCTAAAATCAACGAAGGCGGATTTCGCATCGTTGCAATGCAAATGACCGCCTTATCGCGCAAAGACGCTGAGGCATTCTACGCAATTCACAAGGAGCGTCCTTTCTTTGGTGAGCTTGTAGACTATATGACTTCTGGTCATATAGTAGCGGCAATCCTTGAAAAAGACAATGCGGTAGCCGATTTCCGTACCTTAATTGGGGCAACCAATCCTGCCGAAGCAGCAGAGGGAACCATCCGTAAATTATACGCTACTTCCATTGCTGCTAATGCAATTCACGGAAGTGACTCAGACGAAAACGCTGCCATTGAAGGAAACTTCTTCTTCTCTAGCCGCGATCGCTACTAAGCAATACTTGCTTAAAGATATTTACCCCGACCATTTTGGTTGGGGTTTTTTATTTAGCGAATTAAGACCTGACGTATCGGAGATTGACCTCTACCAATTTTCTGATTGAGGTACTCCATCATTTTACGCTGCTTCATTCTCAACTGTTGTCGCAGCGGGGCACTGGATAAATACAAGATTAAGCAGCCCTTATCCAGATGGAGGTCATTGGTTTTATCGGCCACCTTATCCCCCATTAATTTACGCCAATCGGATTTTAAGATAGCCTCATAAAAGCGCTCCTCCAAATGGTGACCTTTTAAAAAGGCCCCAATGGCATCGCCTAATTTATAGGTGTTATCCTCCATTGTTTAGCGTACTTACATTAATAATTTTAGCCTCCGGATCGATTTGCTTTAATAAAGGTCCCGTGCGGTCTTCATGGGTGTCGGTAATAAATATCTGACCAAAATTCGCGTCGTGCACCAGCGATACCAAACGGGCAACCCGCTGTTCATCTAGTTTATCGAAAATATCATCTAAAAGCAAAACCGGCTCTATCTGCTGATGATCGCGAATAAATTCATACTGTGCCAGTTTTAAAGCAATTAAAAATGACTTTTGCTGTCCCTGGGAGGCATATTCGCGGACCAAGCGCTCATTCATCAAAAAGCGCAAGTCATCCCGATGCACGCCCCATGAGCTATGTTGCAGCACCCGATCCTTCTCATGTCGCTCGCGTAAAGCATCTAATGGATTTTCATTAAACTGACTACGGTATTCTAAGATAGCCTGCTCCTTTCCTTCACTTAGCCATTCGTAATAATGTTGAATGCGCGGATTGAGTTCCCGACTAAAGGCATTCCTGGCCTCCGCGATATAAGCCCCATGCTCCACCAATTGCTGGTCATATAAATCTATAGCCTCCTTATCAAAAGTGTGATTGGCGGCAAAGAACTTCAACAAGCTATTACGTTGTTGTAATGCCTTTTGATAGCGCATTAGGTGAAAGAGGTATTGGGCATTCCCCTGGCTAATAACATTGTCTAAAAAACGACGACGGGTTTCAGAGCTATCAATTATTAAATCGCGGTCGTAAGGTGAGATAACAACCGCTGGAAAGGACCCGATATGCTCCGAAAGCTTTTCATACTCCTTCTTATTGCGCTTCAAGATTTTTTTTGCTCCCTTTTTTAAGGAAAGATGAAGATGCTCCTCTTCTTCTTTTCGAGCTACTTGGGCCTCAATCATAAAAAAGTCGGATCCATGTCGAATATTTCGCTGATCGCGATTGCCGAAATAACTTTTAGTGAGGCAGAGGTAATGAATCGCATCTAGCAAGTTGGTTTTGCCGCTACCGTTAAGCCCTACAAAGCAATTTAACTTAGGGCCTAAATCAAATTCAGCCTCGGTCCAACTCTTAAAATTGAGGAGATGTAGCTTGCGTAAATGCATTTTGCTAAAATAATGCATCATCGTTCACCGATAGACTCGACACGGAAAGGAATTTTTTTACTTTTGCCGACTATTAGAATTTGGCAAGCATGGCTAAAAAGAACAAGCAGGAAGAAGAAGTATTAGTAGACGTTACGCAATCCATTAGTAAGGTGGAGCAATTCTTTGAAGAGAATGGTCGTAATGTAACCATCGCCCTTGCGGCAATCTTCGCAATTGTTGCGGGATATATTGGATATATTAAATATTACCAAGAGCCTTTGGAGCTCGAAGCTCAAAATGCAATTTACCAGGCCCAGCAGTGGTTCGAGGTAGATTCTTTTGCCGCTGCCGTAAATGGTCAGGGTGATAAACTAGGTTTCCTAGATGTAGCTGCTGATTACAACGGAACAAACGCCGGTAACCTGGCAAACTACTACGCGGGTATTTCTTACCTCCGCCTAGGTGAATTTGAAAATGCCATTCGCATCCTTGACGAGTTCCATACCGATGATCCCATTTTAGCGGTAAATGCCGTTGCAGCCATTGGTGATGCCTTTATGGAATTAGATCAACCAAAGGATGGTTTTGAATATTATCAGAAAGCTGCAGCTGTAAATAATAATGAGTTTGTTATTCCTTTTGTCCTATTAAAGGCGGGCCTTGCGGCTGAGATTTTGGAAGACTACGAGGCGGCTTTAGAGCAGTATCAAAGAATCAAAACCGAGTATCCAGATTCTCGTCAGGCCTTAGATATCGACCGTTATATTGGTCGCATGGAAGCAAAACTATAAGTATGGCTACGGCCGGAAACAATCTTTCTCAATTCAACCCCGAGGAACTACCCTCTGCCACGGGAATGCGGTTCGCATGTGTGGTATCTGAATGGAATAATGAAATTACCTCGGCCCTTTATGAAGGTGCTAAAAACACCCTATTAGCTTGTGGAGCGGCAGGACACGACGTAACTCAAGTTAAGGTGCCGGGAGCGGTGGAGCTTACCTACGCTGCCAAACGCCTTTGTCAGAGCGAAAAGTTTGACGCTATCATCGCTATCGGTAATGTTATTCAAGGGGAAACCAAGCACTTCGATTTTGTTTGCAATAGTGTAACGCAAGGGATAACCGAGCTCAATTTAAGGTTTGATACCCCGGTTATTTTTTGTGTACTAACCGATAATAACATCGAGCAGAGTCGCGCTCGCTCTGGAGGTGTACATGGCAACAAAGGCATTGAAGCAGCCGTGGCCGCTTTAAAGATGGCCGGGCTGCGAAAAATTATCGGTTAAAGGGTATTCCTTAGGCCAAGGCCTCTACCGGAACGGCAAACAAATCATAGTCTTCAGATCCGGTAACTTCCACCTCCACAAATTGACCAACCGGTAGGTATTCGGCTTCAACTAAAACCTCATTATCCACATCAGGAGAGTCAAATTCCGTTCTGCCTACAAAGAAGTCACCTTCCTTACGGTCAATCAGCACGCGGTATCGTTTACCAACCATGGAAGCATTATGAGCCGATGATATCTTCTGTTGAATCGCCATCACCTCATCTGCCCTAGCTTGTTTCAGCTCTGCCGGTACATCGTCTTCTAAATTAAAGGCGTGGGTGTTTTCCTCATGGGAATAAGTAAATACTCCCAAGCGCTCGAACTGCATTTCACGAACCCAATCTTTTAGAACTTCAAAATCCTCCTCCGTTTCGCCGGGGTAGCCCACAATCAAGGTAGTTCGAATGGTAATCCCCGGAACTTTCTCCCGCATCAATCGCAGCAAACGGTCGGTGCGATCTTTAGTGGTACCGCGGCGCATGGATTTAAGCACTGGATCCGCAATATGCTGTAGCGGAATATCGATGTAATTACAAATTTTGGGCTCCTCACGGATTAAGTCCAATACCTCCTCTGGAAACCCGGTAGGAAACAAGTAATGTAAACGAATCCATTCAATTCCCTCTACTTTCACCAACTCTTTAAGCAAGTCGGCCAAAGCCCGTTTCTTGTACAAATCTAAGCCGTAGTAAGTAAGGTCTTGCGCAATAAGCAAAAGCTCCTTAACCCCCTTAGCAGCGAGCTTTTCGGCTTCCGTGACCAAGTCTTCGATTGGAGTTGATTTATGACCACCGCGCATTAAAGGAATGGCACAAAAACTACAAGGGCGATCACAGCCTTCAGCGATTTTTAAATAGGCAAAGTGCTGTGGGGTGGTACTCAAACGCTCCCCTACTAACTCCTTCTTGTAATCAGCGCCTAAAGCCTTCAGTAGCAAGGGGAGGTCTCGAGTTCCGAAGTACCGATCTACATTGGGAATTTCCTTTTCTAAATCGGGTTTGTAGCGTTCCGATAAACAACCGGTGACAAACACCTGATCTACCTCTCCTTCTTCCTTACGCTGTACAAAATCCAGAATGGTATTTACCGATTCTTCTTTGGCGTTTTCGATGAAGCCACAGGTATTGATAACCACAATATTGCCTTCTTCCTCGTGCGCTACTTCTTTATTGTTAGCCTTTAACTGCCCCATTAAAACCTCACTATCATAGAGGTTTTTCGAACAACCTAGGGTAACGATATTGATTTTATTCTTCTTTCGGTGTTTCGTCCGCATTACTTCTCAAATAAGCTATTTACAAAAGCTTCTTTATCAAAGACTCTTAGGTCTTCTATTCCTTCTCCTACTCCGATATACTTAACTGGGATTTGCAGCTGATCTGAAATCCCGATGGCCACGCCTCCCTTGGCTGTTCCATCCAATTTGGTAAGCGCGAGGGCTGTTACTTCGGTGGCTTTGCTAAACTGTTTGGCTTGCTCTAGAGCATTTTGACCCGTAGAAGCATCTAATACTAAAAGTACTTCATGCGGGGCATCGGGCACTAGCTTTTGCATCACCCTTTTAATTTTTGAAAGCTCATTCATCAGGTTCACCTTATTATGCAAACGTCCGGCGGTATCAATAATCACCACATCTGCATCTCGAGAAATTCCCGATTGAACCGCATCAAAAGCTACTGAGGCCGGATCGGAACCCATGGCTTGCTTCACGATAGGAACCCCTACCCTTTCACTCCAGATTTCCAGCTGATCAACTGCTGCCGCTCGGAAGGTGTCTGCTGCCCCTAAGACTACCGATAAACCCGCTTGTTTAAATTGATGTGCCAATTTACCGATGGTGGTGGTTTTCCCAACCCCATTTACGCCCACGACCATTAGAACATAAGGTTTCTTTTTAGGAAGCTCAAATCCGGTTTCCGGATTATCTCCTTTTAAAAGTTCACCAATCTCCTCGCGTAAGATCTGATTCAGCTCGGCGGTGCCCAGGTATTTATCCTTGGCCACTCGCGCTTCGATGGCTTCAATAATTTTAACGGTAGTATCAACCCCAACATCGGAGCTTATCAGCACCTCCTCTAGGTCATCTAAAACCTCATCGTCAACCTTGCTCTTTCCAGCTACGGCCTTACTTAACTTGGCAAAAACGCTTTCGCGGGTTTTTTGTAAACCCGATTCGATTTTATCTTGATTCTCTTCTTTGGAGAACAGTTTTCCGAATAATCCCATGAAGCAAAAAATATCGGCAAATATCCTAAAAATGCCCCGTCGCGCGACAAGTCCAAAAGCTTAAAAAAAAAACCCTGACGCAAGAGGCCAGGGTTTATACTTTCGGATAAGCGACGCTTAACTATTAAAGAAATCTTTAATGTGCTCCTTGTTTACTACTTTTTCTTCAAAAGTGTAAGCACCGGACTTGTCGGATTTCACCATGCGAACCACTTTGGTAAATTGAGCGGAGTCGCCAGACTTAAGAGTCGCTACTACTTTCTTTGCCATCGCTTAATGTTTTACTTGATTTCTTTATGAACCGTGTGACGCTTAAGAATTGGATTGTACTTCTTAAGTTCCATACGATCGGGAGTATTCTTCTTGTTCTTGGTGGTGATATAACGAGAAGTTCCGGCCATACCACTGTCTTTGTGCTCGGTGCACTCCAAGATTACTTGTACTCGGTTACCTTTCTTAGCCATTACCTAAAATTCTTATTTGGTGAGATGTCCATTGGCACGGGCTTCCTTGATAACCGCAGCCAAACCTTTCTTATTAATATTCTTCAAGGCGGAAGCAGATACCCGCAAGGTGATCCAACGATCTTCCTCTGCTAAGTAAAAACGCTTCTTCATTAAGTTCACATTGAACTTACGCTTGTTCTTTTTATTTGAGAAGGAAACATTGTTTCCACTCATCGCTTTCTTTCCGGTAAGCTCACATACTCTTGACATGGTTCTCGCTTCTTAAATTTTGGGTCTGCAAAAGTAAGTAAATATTACAGTCGTACAAACCTAGATTTCAATTTTCTGCACTTCTTTTCGTAATCGGTCCAAGGCCATTAAAGCACTACGCCGAATATTTCTTTGTCTATGATTTCCAAAGTGGTATCGTTTCGCCTTAGACCCCTGTGGTCCAGCTACGGCAATCCATACTGTTCCCACGGGCTTTTCGGCACTGCCACCACCTGGTCCAGCGACCCCCGTAGTGGCTAAGCCAAAGTCACTACCCGATCTTTTACGCACCCCTTCCGCCATCTGGAGGGCTACTTCTTCACTCACCGCTCCATGGGCTTCGATGGTTTCCGGCTTAACGCCTAAATACTCCACCTTTAAAGCATTACTGTAGGCCACCAGGCCACCCAAATAATACTCCGAACTTCCGGGAATGCTGGTAATCAAATGACCAATATAACCGCCGGTGCAACTTTCGGCGGTGGCCAAACTTAAATTTCGCACCTGCAAGGATTTACCTACGATTTCCTCTAGGGAACTCACATCTTCCCCAAATATTAAATCGCCAAGCAAGGCGCGCATTTCGGCGATTCCCTGCTCCACTAAATTTTTGCTTTCTGCTTTGCTTTTAGCCTGACCGCTAAGTCGCAATCGCACCAATCCGGGAGAAGGCAAATAAGCCAATTTGAGCGAATCGCCTAGTTGATCCTCCCAATCCTTTAAAATCTCCGCTAAATCGCTTTCGCCAATTCCCTGGGTGATTAAAGTTTTATGATAAAGCTTCCCTTCGATTTGCGTTTCGGTAATCCAAGGGATTATTTTATCTCCCACTAAGTGCTCCGTTTCATAGGGAACTCCAGGCGTAGAAAAGTAAAATCGACCGTCCTTCTCAAAACGCATTCCAGGGGCCGTACCGGTATCATTAACAATAGCCGTGCACGAACTTGGTACAAAAGCTTGCTGACGATGAACTTCTTTAGGTTCGCGGTTAAATCCCTTAAATAGGCTTTGAATTTGAGACCATACGGCCTCATTAAACTCCATGCTACCGCCAAAGTACTCTAAGAGGGTCTTCTTGGTGATATCATCTTTAGTGGGGCCTAAGCCACCAGTCATAAATACATAGCGCGTATCGGGATGCACAGTATCCAATGCCGCACGAATAGCCTCGGCAGTATCGGCAACCACTTTTTTCTGTAGCACCCGAATACCTTGTAAATTGAGTTGAGCAGCAATAAAAACCGAGTTGGTATCAATAGTTTGACCAATCAATATTTCATCGCCAATCGCAATAATTTCTGCCTGCATTTACGGGAAAATATAGAAAGGGGCAAAGTTAATTTTTAATTGCAGCCTACTAGCCCATAATTCGCTAATTTAATGGGCTAAAATCGAAGCCCCCATGAAGTTTAAGACCCTCATCCTAATCCTCGGAATTAGTTTCCTAAGTTCTTGCGATGCCCTCCTTCAAATGGCCGAAGCAGGTCAAGCCAACCTGGAACCTAGTCGTTCGGAAATAAATCAAGGACTCCGGGAAGCTTTAAAAGTGGGCATCCAAAAGGCTATCGAACGCAGTTCTCAGCGGAACGGCTTTTACCTTAATCCTAAAATTAAAATTCCCTTTCCCCCCGAAGCGGAGCGAGCCGCCAATACTCTACGTGACTTAGGCCTTGGGAAGGTAGTCGACGATTTTGTAGAGACCTTAAACCACGGTGCAGAGCAAGCATCTGCGAAAGCAAGTCCCATATTTGCCACTGCAATAAGTGAAATGAGTTTTCAAGATGTTTATGCTATTTGGCGCGGAGATGAAGATGCGGCCACCCAATACCTCAAAGCACAAACCACTCCCCAACTTAAAGCCGCCTTTAAACCAGTTATTGATGAAGCTTTGCAAAAGGTGGAATTAACGAAGTATTGGCAGCCTATTGCCAGTAATTATAACCGTATTCCCTTTGTGCAACCCGTAAATCCTGATCTCAGCAATTATGTCTTGGAAGGAACCTTAGACGGACTATTTAGTCTACTCGCTGAGGAAGAGGCAAAAATTCGACAAGATCCTGCGGCTCGGATAAGCGCCATTCTCAAGAGAGTTTTCGGCTGGCAAGGCTAGTCTTTCTTCTTAAAAATGCGTTTCCACCAGGGACTACTGCCCTCCGCAGTATCTTCTTTGGTCTTCACCTTCTCACCGGCTTCTTTCTCAAATAAACCGATAATTCCGTCCAAGAGATTTTCCTCGCGATAGTCTGGGCAATCTAATTTTAACAGCAGCGACTCATCAAGCCTTGGCCAAGCGGGGCTAGTTTTTTCGAGTTCCTTAAGGCTATAGCCAAATACGGGTAGCGCCATAGTAGATCCTGATCCATAGGCACCGCTTCTAAAATGAATTAGGGGACTCACGCCGCCCATCCAGGTTACCGAAACCACATCCGGGCGATAAGCGACAAACCAGGCATCGCTATAATTTTGTGCCGTACCGGTTTTCGCCGCCCATGGGTATTTAGAACCATAAACCGAAGAAAGACTTCTGGCCGTCCCCTCTGCACTTACCCCTTGCAACATGGTATTGATCAATTGACTTGTTTCGGAGCTGATGATTCTTTCTCTCGGAGCTGCTTCGCGATGATAAAGCAAATCCCCTTCTGCCGTTTCAATTTTCTCAATGAAATAGGCACTCACCTTTTCTCCACCATTGGCAAACACAGCATAAGCCTGGGCCAAATCGATGGGGCGCACGGCAGCAGTACCCAAAGCAGCGGTGGGGCCATCCGGCCAATTTTCAGCTAATCCTAAATCGTCGGCAAGCTCCTTTACCTTATGCTCCCCTACTTTAAAAAACCAGGCTACCGTTACGGTATTTATCGATTTCTTTAAGGCACCGGCCATACTATAAAGGCCATCGTATTGGGCATCGTAGTTCCGTGGGCTCCAGTTCTGGTGCTCAGGGTACTCCCGCCTTTCGGCTGATAGATAATCGCATGGCTGAGCGCCCGCTTCCAAAGCAGCCGCCATTATAAAGGGCTTTACCGTGGAGGCCATACTAAGAGGGGCCTGTAGGGCATCGTAGGGTAAATACCGGTAATCAGGGCCACCAATCCAGGCTTCAATCGCGCCCGATTTCGGATTTAAAAGCATAGAAGCCCCCCGTAATAAGCGCAGATAATGCCGCAAGGAATCCTGCATCGAATAGGCTCCTTCCACCATCCCAGCTGGATGAAATAATTCCATATTTCGCTCCTTGGAAAGGGTGCTTAAGATTTTTTCATCCGACCATGATCGAGCGGCTAATTGCTGATACTGAGGTGTGGCCTGTAACTTTTTATCAAAAAAACTCGGCTTTGCTGACCAAGGGTCTTGCCTTGACCAATGGGCATCAAATTTCTTTTGCCACTGTGCCAAATGCCGACGATAGGAACGTCTCAAATTAGCTTGCTTACGAGCATCCAAGGTGGTATAAATACGCAATCCATCTTTCTTAGGGTCCCAAGGACTGCCATCGGCCTTTACCTTGCCCTTTAAAACTTGAGCCAATTCCTTCTCTACTTGAGCAAGGAAATAGGGGGCCGGACCTTCAATGTCCAAATTGCGGTAATCTAGCTCTAGAGGTAGGGCACTTAGGGAATCATACTCCGCCTCATTTAAATAGCCATTACGTTGCATCTGTGCGAATACCACATTGCGGCGCTTTAAGGACCAGTCGGGATTTAAACGGGGATTGTAATAGGTATTGGCTTTTAATAAGCCCACGAGCACCGCGGCTTCTTCCATTTTGAGATCAGCCGGTTGGCAATTAAAAAAGCGCCGGGCTCCCGCAGCGATACCGTAAGTGTTTTCTGAAAAACTAACGGTATTAAAATAAAGTGCTAATAGCTCCTGTTTCGAAAAGGCTGATTCCAGTCGGTAGGCCAAGAGGATTTCTCGGGTTTTATTCACGGGTAAACTCAGCAGGCCATAATCGGGACGACCAAATAGGTTTTTAACCAATTGCTGTGTTAAGGTGGAGCCTCCCCCCGCGGAGGCATCTCCCATCAATACCGATTTAAAGGCCACGCGCAGTAAACTCCTCCAGTCGATACCGGCATGCTCGTAAAATCGCTCATCCTCGGTGGCGACTAAGGCTTCTAAAAGATGTTCGGGAAGTTCTTGATAGGAAACAGGGTCGCGATTAATGCTATAATAACTGCCAATAAGCTCCCCCTTCTGGGCATACACCAAGCTTGCCCTAGATTTCTGCAGTCCTGCTAATTCCTCTGCATCGGGTAATGGGCCCCAAAAACCGAGATAAACCGAGCTCACAAAAAGCGTTAAGGCCAAAACGGCTAACAATCCGAGCTTTAAAAAACCGCGGAAGATGCGCTTCCCAAGTTTCATCTTCTTGGGGCGCTTAGCGCGAGTTGACTTCGACTTTTTACTTCTCTTTTTTGGAGGCAATGGCTTCTTTTAGATTCGCTTCATTTGCTGTTTAAGCATGCGAACCTGCTCGTTAAGCATGCCGCGACTATCCAGCTTTTTCACTTCGGTTAAGAGCACCTGTGCCTCACGCTTGCGACGTTTAGCTAAGGCAATACCTGCGAGTTGTAATTTGGCCATGGCCTGATCATGCTTTTGGCGCAAACCGGTTTTTAAAGCCTTGCGCAAAAAGGTTTCGGCCTTACCAATTCCGGTTTGAGATTGCACCATCCCCTGTAGCATATAATAGTAAGCTAGCTGACCTTTGATTAAAGATTGTTCGGGGTTCTTGATTTTATTAAGGGCCTTTTCAGCCTTATCCATTTCGTTTTTACGGAGGAACCAAAAGGCTTGTAAGATGCGCTCATTCCGGAAATAAGTGAATATCACCAAACCCGTTAAAAGCAACCACATAATGCCATTGCCAATCTCTACTTCAATAAATTGCCATACCGACAATCCAAAAAAGAGGGCTGTTAATCCTAAGCGTAAATATTTACTGAACATTGAAATCGATTTTGGCCCGCAAAAATAGCCTATTTATGGCAAAGGAAAGCCTTAAATCTTGGCAACTAATTTTAAGTTGAGCAGGCGTGGTGTAAGGTAATTGGGTACAGCATATTCTCTCGCAGTGCTAATATCCTTCACCCATAAATAAGAAATGGTATTGGTTATATCCAATAAGTTAAACACTTCCAATCCAACCCACAGGCTACGGAAGTTATTCAAGAACTTCCAGTCATACTCGCGCGACTCGCTTTTTAGCACTTTGGAGAAACCGATATCTACCCTTCGGTAATCAGGAAGCCTAAACACTCGTTCTGCTGCAGTTGCTTGGGGTGGTCCAAATGGCAAACCCGTGCCATAAGCCAAAGTTAAGCTCACGCGAAAGCTGGGATCATTGGGTAAGTAGTCTTGAAAGAAAATTTTAAAATTGAGACGTTGATCGGTAGGTCGTGGTAAAAACCCGGCGCCATCTCCTTCAATATCCTCACGGATGGTCATCAGCGAAAGCGAAGCCCATGACTCTATGCCTGGTACAAACTCCCCGTTAATGCGATAATCAAGACCAGTTGCATAACCGCGGGCATTGTTTACTGCGCGATAACGGATTCGCACATTATCCATATCATAAGGAATTAAACTGGCGAAATCCTTATAATACACCTCCGTCACCATTTTAAAGGGTCGATTCCAAATCCGCAATTGATAATCGTTACCTAAAACCAAATGAATGGAACGTTGGGCGCGAATCTCTTCATTTAAGCCACCTTCGAGATTCCGCATTTCTCGGTAAAAAGGAGGTTGATAATAAAAACCAGCCGATACGCGGAAAACCATATCCGACTCCCAAGCTGGTTTATAACTTAAACTGGCCCGGGGGCTAATTACGTTTTGATTATTAAAACTCCAATAATGACTGCGAAGGCCGACATTGTAAAATAAATCGCCAGCCGAATCGATGGGAATTAAAGCGCTACGCTCTACATAGGCTGTCGCACGAATGCTATTTACCGAGATTCTACTTGCAAAGCTTTCAAAGAGCTGCAACTCGTCTTCCTCCAAAATGGAAGTGTACACATCTCCCGCTACTGGATTTCCAGCACCATCAACCGCGGTTACAATTAAGGAATCGTAATTAAAGCCACTGCCATTAGGCACATTAAAGCCGGCCGAATCGATACGCTCCCACTCTTTGTAGCGATCGAGGATATCTTCAACCTGCAATTTTGCTCCCCAGCGCCAAGTAACCTTACCCTGCTCTAAAATTCCGCGATGACTTACATTGGCCACAATCGCATCTAAGTAATTTCGGGCATAATTTTGAAAGGCGCCAATGCTTCGGGTGAAACTTATTTCTCCGAATTGATCACTTCCCAAATTGGTATTAAGCTCCCCCAGACGATAAGCCCCAATTACATCGAAATACTCTTGCTCGGTAGTTTGAAACACCGAACTTTGGAAGGTAAGTCGAAGGTCTTTTCGGGGTCGGTAATTTGCGCCAAAGGCCGCAAAGCGCGTGGTGAAGTCGTAATCTTCACGACCGTCGAAAAACACGTTTAAGCGCAAGCTTTCCTGAATGGTTCCAAAATCAGTACTTCGACTTTCTGGAATTACTTGATAGAGATTGCGGGAATAATTCCCCAAAAAGTTCAATTCCCATTCATCGGTTAGATCATAAGCAATGTAAGCTTGTACATCGGTAAACCGGGGGAGGAAATCCGCTTCGGTGTCCAAGGAGCCTAGGAGTAATTGATTGGTGCGATAGCGAGCTCCAAGCAGTATCGACAAGCGATCTTTGGCCATACGGTCTTCGTAAACCAAATTCCCTCCTAATAAACTGCCTTCTACACTTAAACCAAAGCCGGTGGGTTTGCGATAAGTAATATCTAAAACCGATGCCATTTTATCGCCATAACGGGCCTCGAAACCTCCGGCCGAAAAGCGCACATTGGAAACCATGGAGGAATTGATAAAACTCATCCCTTCCTGCTGACCGTTACGAACCAAAAATGGGCGATACACTTCTATACCATTAACATAAACCAAGTTCTCATCGAAGTTACCCCCGCGCACCGAATATTGAGAGGATAGTTCGCTGTAGGAGCTTACCCCCGGTAAGGTTTTGATGATACCTTCGACCCCGGAGTTGGGACCCACAAAAGACTCAATCGACTTCACCCCCACTTGAATTTGTCCATCGAAACGCCCTTTCTTATCGACCAGACTTACCTCATCAAGAATATTGGGAATTAAAAAGAGGACCCGGTTAATTTCCTTCTTTTCATTTTTTTCCAGTCCTATGTAAAGGGTATCGGGCTCGTATCCGAAATTGATGAAATAGACCAATAAGCGCTTGCCATGCACTAAATCCAATTCATAATAACCCGAGTCGTTCGACAAGGTGTAGTAGTCGCCCACCCCTACTCTAACGCCATCAATAGGTCGGCCGGCCGGATCCGTAACATGACCAAATATTTGGGTTTGACCAAAGCTGGAAAAGGAAACAAAGAGGAGGCTAATTGCCGCGAGCACTAAGCGCATTGAAGCTTACTTTTTCTTAAAAGATTGGAAGAGTTGTTGCCAAGCAAAGGGATTACTCAAAGCACCCAAAATTGCGGTTGCCCCGTTATCAAAAATCTGATAGCGCCCATGGTCGTAAATACTTTGATTTTGCATCATAATCGCCAGGTCTTTTGCTTCTTCAGGATCTAAGTTCATAGCCGCGGCACGATCTTGTAAGGCCTGAATAGCTAAATTTCGCATAGCGATATCATTTTGGGTAGTGGGAATATTAGTGGCTAAAAAAGCTTCTTTAAATCGATCAGGGGTAGGCCAAGGATACAGTGGAACTTCTTCTAAAAGCAAGGTGTCTCGCTTCATCATCACCCGCGCCAAATAGGCGGTTTTATTTAAGGTATCCGGAACAAAGAGCACTTCCTTCTGAAAGCCGATACAGGAAAAACGAATACTATCTTTAGGCATCGCGGCAAAAGAGAAAAAGCCATCCTTATCGGTCATCGTACCCCGCTTTCCTTGGCCAACATAAACGTGCGCAAAAGGAATCGGCCTAGGAATACTATCATTACTCAAGACCAAACCACTTATTTGCACCGGCTGAATTTCCTCCTGCGCAAAAACTAGATTTAGGCTAGAAACAAAGAAAAGTAATGTATAGAAGTATTTCATTAGCTCTCTAACGATGATTTGGCGAAAATAGCATCTAAGGAATAAATAGATCCCAATTTTGTTCGCTTCGGTTCTTTTTATCGTCCTCTAGGACCAATTTTAACACATATTTTAATCCTTCCTTCTCGGGCCAATAGGTCGTATTTAAAAGTAAACGCCGGGTTTTAGCATCGTAATAAATCGGAACCCACACGCCGTCGACCCAAGCATTATATTCTTCCACCCCACTTAAATCATCGCCTACTCGAATCTGGAGGGTTTCAGGAATGGATCCTCTCGATTTGTAATTAATTAAACTCGCCGTGGGAGCCGTTGTATCGGCCAAGATTGCGAAGGACCCCAACTGTCGGGTGCGGCAAGTTACCCAGCCATTGGCGTAGTAGCCTCCTTCATAATCATCGTACTTGCCATCTTTATAGCTGGCAATAAATAACTTACTGGGGTTTAAGCCTTTCGGCAGATGGGTGGCCCGCAACTTGAGGTCGAAGTATCGATGCACCGGAACCTCTCGCGATCCAAAAGTAAAGAGACGACTATAAGCCTCACCTAGATCTTCACTTTCCACCTGAATCGTATAATCCCGGTAAAAACTACCTTGCTTATAAGCGAGTTCATAGTTTGTCCCTTGGATAATATCGGCCTGATTGAAATACAGCTGCTGCTGATTTTCTCCCGCGAGCTCTGAACTCACCTCAGGTTCCGACAGGCCTGCTTGGGCCCGATAATGCAGATCAAACTGCAAGACCGAAACATTACCCGCAACATCCGCAGCTTCTATTCGAATAGGGACTACCGTATCGCGGTCAAAATGCAAATGACCCGCTTCGGCTTTATTGGGGTATACGGACAAGGCATTTCCAGGCTCTCGAAACAAACGGTGGGAGGAGCGATTGCAACAAGCCTTAAGGCCATAATCGATATGGGCATTAATAAATCGGGTTTCGGCAAAGGCAAAGGTTTCCATATTAAAACGATGATGAAGCTCCTCGCCCACAAAGAGCTTTAAATCGAAAACGCCGTTTTTATTGTAGGCGCCATCCTGACGGTCAATGCTGTATAAACCAAAAGAAAGGGCCCCTGAGGCCTCCACAATTCCTTCGCCCACTAATCCGTATTGACTGCCTTCTATTTTGATGGAACGATATTCCTTTTGTCCCGTAGGCACTCCTTTATCAGAGAAGTAATATACCTGGAGTGGACCTATTTCGGGAGGGCGACTATCGGCTACATCGAAACCAAATAGCAAGGGATTTATGATTTTCTCGGTACGGGTATCGCGCACTTCGAAATGCAAATGGGGTCCACCACTTCCACCGCTATTGCCGCTTTTAGCAATTTCTTCCCCTTGGGCAAAGCTAAACTTGCCGGCTGGCGGAAAAAGATCAACTTCATTACTCTGCTTGCGCCTCATTTCGGCAATCACCCAGGCTTCAATATCGGGATGAAAGCTATCAAGGTGAGCATACACCGTGGTGTAGCCATTGGGATGTCGCAAATAAAGCGCCTTCCCAAAACCGTAGGGGGAAACTTTTATCCGAACAATATCACCTTCTGCTGCCGCTAATACCGCTTGACCAATTCGCCCTTGGGTTTTAATATCTAATCCCGAGTGAAAGTGATTTCCCCTTAACTCACCAAAGGTGCCCGAAGAAATTAAAGGAATGCTGAGCGGACTCCGAAAATAGTCCTGCGGATAATCGGATTGCGCTGCCATGGAACCGGCAAATAAAAGCGCTAGGGAGGCTAAAAAGATTGTTCGCATAAGCGAAAGGTAAGGTATAATCACAGTGCTTATAAGGGCTTTAGCAGTTTTTTTTCCGCTTTGAAAAAGGAGTTTGCAATCCCAATGTGGCTTGCTAACTTTGGCCATTGGAGTTTTTCCGTCCTGAATGAAAGCGATTGAAGCCAAGATTAAAAATCTCGAGCAACTGATTAACCATTTAATCAGCGATTATGTTGTGTTGCAAAAGGAAAATGCACAACTCAAAGCAGAGGTTCTTAAATTGGAGGGTCAACTGAACTCGGGCGAGGAGAAAATCCAAAACTTAGGAGCTGAAGTAGAACGCTTACGACTTGCTCGTGGCCTAGCCGGTGACCCGGAAGAGGCTAAAGCAGCCAAAGCGAAATTGGGCTCCTTAATGCGGGAAATTGATCGCTGTATTGCCTTGTTAAATGAGTGATTTTTCTCGAAAGCTTTAGAAATGTCAGACTTACTGAAAATAAAAGTTTCCTTGGCCGATCGGGTTTACCCTCTCACCATCCGTCGCGATGAAGAAGAGAATATTCGTAAGGCCGCCAAAAGCATAGAAGCCATTTTGCATCGTTATGAAGATGGTTTTGCTGTGCGGGATAAACAGGACCTCTTGGCCATGTGTGCTTTGCAGCTCGCTTCACGCCTCGAGAAAATCCAGGTTGATCAATTGGTTAATGGCGATGAAGTAGGTTTACAAATTGATAAGCTTTCCGAAAAAATTAAGCAAGCAATCGGTTAGCAACGTTCTTTTAATACAATTTTTTCCCGCATCCTTTCCTGTATTTGCTAAACTCAACACTAACATAATAGGAGTTTAGCTCGGGTTTTCTAGACCATGCCTCCCTCGAGTGGAAGGTCGAAATTATCCGGTGAACTCCGAACCTGTCTAAACGGAGTTTAGACGAAACACGAAAAGGGTGCGGGTTTTTTTTGAACCTATTTTACAAATGGAAACAACAACAATTATTGCCATTGTGGCGGCATTGGCCGGAGGATTCGGCTTAGCCATGATCCTTAATATGCTGGTGCTTAAGAAAAAGAACCAGGCTATTTTGGCGGAAGCCGAAAAAGAGGGAGAGGCCATTAAGAAGGAAAAGATTCTTCAGGCTAAAGAAAAGTTCTTAGAGCTTAAAGCAGAGCATGAAAAGGTGATCAACAAAAGAGAGCAAAAGCTCAATGATCGCACCAACAACCTAAAGGAAAAGGAGCAACGCGCTCGCGACCACGCCGAGAACAACAAAAAGAATTACAAGGAAAACCAAAAACTGCGGGAAGAGCTTAACAAGAAATTAGAAGCCACCGAAGCCCGTAGTAAGGAGTTGGAAAAAATGCACCGCAAGCAAGTGGAGCAATTGGAAGTAATCTCAGGACTAAGTCCGGAAGACGCCAAAAACCAACTACTAGAAGCGCTTAAGGAAGAAGCGAAAACCGATGCCGCGGCCTTCATCCAAACTACCATGGAGGAAGCGCAAATGACCGCCAATCAGGAGGCACGTAAAGTGGTTATCCAAACTATTCAAAGGGTAGCGACCGAGCAAGCAGTAGAAAATTCAGTTTCGGTGTTTAACATCGAAAACGACGATGTTAAAGGTCGCATTATCGGTCGGGAAGGCCGAAACATTAGGGCCTTAGAAGCGGCAACAGGAGTGGAAATCATTGTTGATGACACCCCAGAAGCGATTATCCTAAGCTGCTTTGATCCGGTGCGTAGAGAAATTGCTCGCTTATCCTTGCATAAATTAGTTTCGGATGGCCGAATTCATCCTTCTCGTATTGAGGAAGTATGTAATAAAACCCGCAAGCAAATTGAAGAGGAAATCTTTGAAGTGGGTAAGCGTACCACCATCGACCTAGGTATTCATGGCTTGCATCCCGAATTAGTTCGGATGGTCGGTCGCATGAAATACCGTTCCTCTTATGGTCAAAACCTATTGCAACACTCTCGTGAAGTGGCCAACCTTTGTGGCATTATGGCCGCCGAGCTGGGCTTAAATACCAAATTGGCCAAACGTGCCGGCTTACTGCATGATATTGGCAAAGTACCCTCCGAGGAAAGTGAATTGCCGCATGCCATTTTAGGAATGAAAATGGCCGAGAAGTACGGCGAAAAACCGGAAGTATGCAATGCCATTGGGGCTCACCACGATGAGATTGAAATGAATAGCCTCATCTCCCCTATTATTCAGGTTTGTGATGGTATTTCGGGTGCCCGCCCTGGCGCACGTCGCCAGATTGCCGAGAGCTATATGCAGCGCTTGAAAGATCTCGAGCAATTAGCCCTTTCTCAAAACGGAGTAACGCAAGCGTACGCGGTTCAGGCCGGACGAGAATTACGGGTTATTGTTGACTGTGATAAAGTGAGCGATGCCGACGCGGCTAAAATCAGCTTTGACATCAGTCAAAAAATTCAAAACGAAATGACCTATCCCGGTCAGGTGAAGATTACGGTAATTCGCGAAACCCGAGCGGTAAACGTCGCGCGTTAATCCGCTACCCTAAAAAGTTCAAGAGCCCGAGCAATCATCGTTTTTACGATTTGTTCGGGCTTTTTACTGAAGCGATGTTCCTTACGATTGGCTAAGATGGCCGAAATGGATAAACAGCGCATGCCAAGCAATTCCCCTAGGGCATAAATTCCGGCCGTTTCCATCTCGAGGTTTGTTACCGGAAAACCATTTACCTCCTGAGCGGCTAATACCTCCAACCATTGCGCATTTCGGGCTGGCAAAGGAACATTTCTCCCTTGGGGTCCGTAAAAGCCATTGGCCGTAACGGTGATACCAGTATAGTCCACCATGCTTCGAAAGTGACGGGCTAAACCCACATCTGCCCCAGCAAAATACGGCTGCGGAAATTGCTCGAGCCCCTCTAAGTTGCGGAAGTCCTGCCAGTGATAGTAGTACATCAAATAATCAAAACCTAATGCCCCCTCCGAAAGGAGTAAACTATCTACCGGAATCGAACTGCGCAGGGTACCACTGGTGCCAAGGCGTAAAACCTGTAAAGGAGGTTTCTCTTCTTCAAGTTTCTTCCGTTCTACTAAATCCCATTGGTAAGCTAGGTGTAATTCATTTAAAACCACATCTACATTATCGGTTCCAATACCGGTAGAAATAACCATTAAATCTTTAGATCCTATCCTTCCCTTTAAACTGCGAAATTCACGGAACTGCTGATCGAAATATACCTCATCAAAGTGTGGTAAAAACAGGTCAATGCGCTCGGGGTCGCCTACTGTAATTAACTTTTCGGGGATATCGCCATTCTTTAAATGGAGGTGATATACGCTGTTATCAGGGTTTAAAATTATTTCGGATGCTAGCATAATTGTCTTCTTCGGGGATTAGTTTAAATTTGAGGCATTAATTCTAGATCCCGTATGTCTGATTCATTCAAAATCTTAGTTCCGATTGGTTTCTCTGAACAATCGTTGACTGCCCTAAACCAAGCTTCAATTTTTGCCAAAGCTACCGAAAACGCAAGCATTACTCTGCTATCGGTAATTGAAGAAGGTGGTTTTTTCAGCAAGATGTTTAGCCCTAACATTAACCGCGAGGAGTTACACGGGCAAGTGAGTAAAAAACTCAAAGAAATTGCAGAAAACTTTCAAAAAGATTACAATATCCCCACCAACACCATGGTGGCCGAAGGAGTTGTATATGAGGAAATAGCGCGCGTAAGCAGCCTAATCGATGCCAATTTGGTGGTGATGGGTACCAACGGTAAACCTCAAAACCTCAGCAAGCGCTTTATTGGCTCCAATGCCTACCGTACCGCGGTACTCGTGAAGCCTCCGGTGGTAACCATTAAAGGGGTGCGTACGATTGATAAAATTGAAACCATCATTTTTCCACTACTTATGGATCGCCATAGCAAGGAGAAAGTGGGACCCACCCTCGAATATGCGCGCATCTTTGGGGCCAAAGTTCTAGTGGTGGCCGTTAAGGAAGCCGAAAGTCAGGCCAATATTTTACGCGGCCATGTAAATCAGGTGGAATCCTTTATCCGTGACCACGGGGTTGAATGCAGCCATAAGATTATCGAAAATCCGAAGCGTCGTGGTGTCGTGCGTAATATTCTAAATCATGCCTACGAAGCAGAAGGAGATTTAGTCATCATTACCGAAGAAGCTGGTCCAACCGATATTACCGATTACATTTTAGGTAATGAGCTTCAAAGTGTGATTTACCACAGTGAAATTCCGGTGATGTGCATTACCCCAAAAGCGGTGAAGTACGATAAGATGTGGGATTCCTTCTAAAAGATTCTCCTTTTGATATTAAGCACCGCCGAATTTAATTTCGGCGGTTTTTTTTTGAATTTCCCTAGAGGCTTGCGAACCGACTTCCTACTCTGCTGTTAGCATTAACATGTATCATCTTTACGAAGAACAGTGGATTGACCAACCGATAGCCAAGGTTTGGGATTTTTTTTCGCAAGGCGAGAATTTATTAAAAATTACGCCCGAGCACATGAAGATGTCGGTGCTCGAAAAGCCGGAAGCCAAGATGTACCCTGGGATGATCATCCGATACCAGGTCTCTCCGCTTTTGGGAATCCCCTTAAATTGGACTTCGGAAATAACCGCTGTTGAAGAAGAAAGCTACTTCGTAGATACCATGTTGGAAGGCCCATTTAAACTATGGCACCACCAGCACCGTTTTAAAGAACAAAATGGAGGGACATTGATTATAGATGACCTACACTACAAGCTTCCACTAGAGCCCCTCAGTAAATTGGGACATTCTATTTTAGTGAAGCGGCAACTGAATAATATGTTTAAGCACCGTCAGCTGGTTTTAAAAGACCTTTTGAAATAATATGGGGATTGTATTTGGAATAGATTACGGAAGTAAACTTTCTGGTAATACGGTGATTGCCATCCTTAAGGAGCATCAAATTTATTTTATGGATGTAGATGCCAAGGTGGATGCCGATCAGTTTATCCGTAATGCGGTAGATCACTTTAAACCCGAACTGGTTTTTATTGATGCGCCCCTAAGTTTACCAGGAGTATATCGACAATTACCCGATTTTACCGATTACCATTTCCGCGTGGCCGATCGCGATACCAAGGCTATGTCGCCCATGTTTTTAGGAGGCCTGGCCGCTCGCGCTATGGAAATCAAACAGTTTTTAGAAGATCAGGATATTGAGGTTAAAGAAACCTATCCCCGTTTAATCGCCAACCGTTTTGAGCTAAAGTCCATCGGCTATAAAACCAATAAAGGCGCCTTAAAAGAATGCACCAAGCAGATTAAGAATTGCCTCAAGGGACCCTTGGAGTTCTCCTGCAGTGAAGTGCGCACTTGGCATCACTTAGATGCTCTCCTTGCTTTAATGAGTGCCCTCGCCTATAAATGTGGCGACTTTTCTACCTATGGCGATCCACGGGAAGGACTGATATACATTTAAATTGAGGTTTCAGGTTCTTTGGTTAAAGCGCGATTTAAGGTGGCATGACCATGATGCCCTAGCCGCGGCCTTGCAGGGGAAAACGCCCCTCTTAGCCCTATACATTTGGGAACCGCAATGGTATAATGACCCCCATCACAGCCCACGGCAGGCCGAACATATTGCTGCCGCCTTACAAGAAATGCGCAAAGAGCTAGGCCCCTACGCGCATCAGCTCTTAGAATTAGAGGGAGATGCTACGAGTATCTTTCAAATTCTCGCCCATCACGGGCTTAAGGAAGTACATGCCCACCGTGAACATGGATTACAGTGGACCTATCAACGCGATATCGCCATCAGTAATCTGCTTAAAAAGGAAAACATTCCCTTTAAGGAGTACAATCACAATGGGGTATTACGCGGCATTAAAAATCGTAAGCACTGGGATGAAGCTTGGCGCGATTATATGCAGCGTGAAATTCCAAAATACCAACTTACTGACTGGCCCCTTTTAAATCAGGATAATTTGGCCCGCCTTAATCAGGCCCTTAAAGATCAGGGCGTAGAAGCCCGAATTTCGGAGTCAAAGCTTCCCTTTGGTGGCGAACATTCGCGAAAGCAATTAGAGCGCTTTCTTCAAAGCGAGGCCAAAAACTATCAATCGAAAATCGGTGAACCCGCCGCTAGTCGCCAAACCTGTTCTCGCCTTTCAACGGCCCTAGCCTGGGGGAGCTTAAGCTTGCGGGAAGTATATCAGGCAGCCCTTCAAGCCCATAAACAGGCCCAATACAAATCCGATTTACGCGCTTTTATTTCGCGATTGCACTGGCATTCGCACTTCATTCAAAAGTTCGAAATGGAAATGCGGATGGAGAGCGAAAATCTAAATCGCGCCTATAATACTATCCGTCAGGAATTAAACCCACAATATTTAGAAGCTTGGAAAAAGGGGCAAACAGGCTACCCACTGGTGGATGCCTGCATGCGTGCTGTAAAGGAAACCGGCTACCTCAATTTTAGGATGCGGGCTATGGTTATCAGCTTTTGGTCGCATATCCTTTGGCAACCTTGGCAAGCCGCAGCCCAACATTTGGCCTTTTGTTTTGATGATTACCTACCCGGTATCCATTACCCCCAAGTGCAAATGCAAAGCTCCACTACGGGCATCAATACCATCCGCGTTTATAATCCGGTAAAACAGTCCTTAGAAAAGGATGCAGAGGCGGTTTTCATCAGCAAGTGGCTGCCCGAATTGCAAAATTTACCCCTTCCCTTTAAACATGAACCTTGGAAATTGAGTTCTATGGAACAAGGCTTTTATGGATTCACCCTAGGGGAAGATTACCCCCATCCCATCGTAGATTTTGCAGAAAGTGCAAACTTTGCCCGCCAGCAACTTTGGGAATTAAAAGCGGATCCTTCGGTGAAAGCCGAGAACAAACGAATTTTAGGCAAGCATACCGTAGCTAAACGCAATATTAGTCAGCGTACCCAAACGGTAATGCAGCAAAAGAAAGAAGCATGAGCGAGAAGCTAGAAAAAGAGGATTTTATTAATCCTATCGACCCCGATAAAATTACCGAAAACCCCTCCACCTTGCCCTATGCGCATACTGTGGGGGGCGCGGTTATCAAACCCACTAAACAAGGGGTAATTCGCAGTCGGGCCCTCAATGCTATGGAGGAGCAAACCGACATGCAACTGCGTCAGATTAAACAACAAATCGACCTACTGGCCAAGCAAGCTAAGGCCATTCAGGATCGCAAGGAACTGGCGGCCCTCATTTATGGAGCTCAAATACAGTTTAAACCTGAAATTAACCACATCTACCACCTCTACCAAAACAAGGAAGGGGAACAGGTACTCTCCATGATTGGCCCCGAAGAATGGGCCAAACCGAAGTTCGAGAAGTTTCTGTATACGGTTAAGCTATTGGCCGACCATACCTGGGAGGTACTCGCTAAAGGAGAAGAGGCCTAGGCTTCCTATAAATCATCTACCAAGCGGAAACCTTCGCTATGCACATTTATTATCGCCACCTTGGGATCATCTTTTAGGTACTTACGCACCTTGGCCAAATACACATCCATACTTCGACCGGTAAAGTAATTATCGTCCTTCCAGATTTTATTTAGAGCCGTACTCCGCTTCACCAAGTTGTTCTTGTTCTCGGCCAAAAGCTTTAGCAAAGCACCTTCCTTGGGACTTAGTTTTCGTTCCTCCTTACCAATCTTTAAAATGCGCATTTCCGAATCGTATTCGTAACGCCCCACCTTAAAGTGAATTTGCTCCTCTTCCTCCCCAAACTTGCGGTTTAAGAGAGCTTTTATCTTGTAGAGCAAAACCTCCGAATCAAAAGGTTTGGTGAGGTAATCATCAGCGCCAAGCTGAAAACCTTTTAGCATATCCTCTTTCATGGATTTGGCGGTTAAGAATATCAAGGGGATATCCGGATCAATCTTACGAATGTCACTCGCCAAGGTAAAGCCATCCTTTTGGGGCATCATCACGTCTAAAATACAGAGGTCTAAATCGTCGGTCGACTTAAACAAACGCAGGCCTTCCAGACCATCGGTTGCCAATACTACTTCAAAGTCATTAAGCTCGAGGTAGTCGCGCAGGACTGCGCCAAAATTGGGATCATCTTCTGCTAAGAGTACTTTCGTTGTTTTGCTCATTTTTATGGTTTTATAGGGAGGTAGATGTAAAATTTACTGCCTTTGCCTTTTTCGCTTTCTACTTCAATGCGGCCGCCATGTGATTCGATAATTCCTTTCGCATAACTCAAACCCAGGCCATGGCCTTTAATATTGTGTAAATCGCCGGCACTCACGCGGTAAAAGCGATCAAAAATGTGTTTCTGCTCTTCCTTGGTCATGCCCATCCCCCGATCGGAAATAATGAGGATAAAATGATTTTGCGTGCGTTCGGTAACCACTTTAATCTCTGGGGTTCCTACCGAATACTTCATGGCATTATCAAGGATGTTTATAATCGTGTTCGACAGGTGATTGGGGTCGGCTTGCAAAGTGAGCTCCTGCTCATTAAAGAACTTCTGTAAACGTCCGCCTTTCGATTCCAACTGCAAACTAATGTGATCTAAGCAGCCTTGCACCACCTCCATCACATCCACTTGTTGGAAGTCTAAATCCAATTCTTGTTTATCCAGTAGCGCCATGCGCAGCACACTTTCCACCTGAAGGTTCATTCTTTGGTTTTCCTGCTTAATCATGCCGCTGTAATGTTCCACGCGTTGGGCATCACCACGTACCTTAGGATTCCGCAAGGCATCTATGGCCAGGTTTATGGTCGCAATGGGTGTTTTAAACTCATGCGTCATATTATTGATAAAGTCGGTTTTAATATCGCTTATCCGCTTTTGCTTTAAGGAGAAACTCAGGGTGCGGTAAAAAGTATACACAATGGCAATGGTAAAGAGTAGGGAGATTATTACCATCACCCATAAGGACTGGAAAATATACTTAGCCTTACTGGGGAAGGAAAGACTCAGAACCTCATTGGTTAAAATGTCGTTGGGGAATAAGCTGGAAGTATGCTGATGATCATTGGGGTCCCAAAGTCGGGAACTCATTATGATTTCCTTATCATTGGCCACAGCGTACTCGTAGGGGATATCAATTCCTCGCGCTCGCAGTTCAAAGGCAATTAAGGAATCTAGCATTTTTCGATCCATCCAGGCCGAATCGCTATTGCGCCGACTTATTTCAAAGCGCACCATTTTACGGAGCAGCATATCCAATTGGGCCCCTTTGCGCATCATTTTATCCGGACGGGGTTGGAGGATGACCCCTTGGCGGTCCTCCATGGCTTGAAATAGGGAATCATCAGGATCGGCATTGTAAAAGACCACCGTATCCGGACCTAAGTTCATGGTTAAGCTTAAACTCCCAGCACTGGTATCGCTTGGATTAAGTCCTAAATGGGGCGCCAGCCTTTCGGCGAAAAAAGGCTCCATGCTAAAGCTGTTAAAGAGAAAACGCATGGAGGCCATATTATCTAAGCGCTCGGTAACACTCCCCAGGGCCTGTCCCACCTCACTTTCAAACTTTTCCTCCCGCAAGTCGTAGGCATTCTTGAGCCAGTAAGCTTGAATCCCGGTAACACCTAAAAGTGATAAAGTCATGAGCAAGATGAGCCAATTTAAGCGTTTGGCAGCTTGCTGTTTAAATCTCGACATGCCCCAAAAATATAATGCTTAATGCTTGAAAATTAGCCTTTAACGCTTCTTTAACAAAAGCCGGGCAACTATGCACAAGGCTTTCCTTGTCATACCTATGAACTTTGTTCAAGAAAACGAAAACATCTAAAACACGCATCATGAAAAAACTTCCCTACTTCCTAGCATTGGCCTTTTGCTTCAGTTTAAATACTGCCCTTAGTGCCCAATCTAAAGCGCAACCCGAGCCTAGTGCCACCACCCAAATCAATGCTCCTATCCAAGACCCTGTGGACTTGGACGCTCCACCTCCCGTGGGGTTGCTTGGTGGAGGCGACATTAAAATCGAAGAAGCCAGCTTGTATCCTAATCCGGGCGACGGACTATTACGTATTAAGCTTGGGGGGCAAACCAAAGGACGCATCCAGGTTTACAATATGGCCGGACAAGCTTTCTTCGACTCGGAGATTGATCCCTTAGGTAAAAAAGACCCCGAAGTGGACCTTCGCCATTTACCAAACGGTGTATACGTAGTTCGCGTTGGCGAAAAGTTCCTCAAGTACCGTAAGATTTAAAGCTTATAGATTCTATTCAAACCGCTTAGACCGCTAGTTTAGCGCGCTAAGCGGTTTTTTTATTGCTACTTTTACGGCTTCAAAGAACCTCCATGAAAATCAAAACCCTATCCATTGTTGTTCCGGCCTATAACGAAGGGGCAACCATTCATCACATCTTGGATCAATTACGAGCGGTGGAACTTTTGGGAGGCATTGAAAAGGAGGTTATCGTTGTAAATGATTGCTCTACCGATAATACGGAGGAGGCCATCGAAAAATACCGTCAGGAGCACCAGGATTTCCCCATTGTTTACATGAAGCATAAGGTGAATCGCGGAAAGGGCGCTGCCCTACACACCGGAATTGCGCGGGCCAGCGGAGAGTATACCATCATTCAGGATGCCGATTTAGAATACGACCCCAAGGAGTTTAATATCCTGCTTGCCCCCGCGGTTAAAGGCGTGGCCGATGTGGTGTACGGCTCCCGTTTTATGGGAGGCAATGCCCACCGCATCCTCTTCTTTTGGCATAGCATCGGTAATAAATTCCTCACCTTCCTGTCTAATATGTTCACCAATCTGAACTTAACCGACATGGAAACCTGTTACAAACTCTTCCGCACCGATATCCTGCAAAGTTTAAAGTTGCGGGAAAATCGATTTGGCTTTGAACCCGAAGTTACCGCCAAGGTTTCGCGGGTACCCGGCATCCGCATTTACGAAGTGGGCATTAGCTACTATGGCCGAACCTTCGAAGAAGGCAAAAAAATCAATTGGAAAGATGGCTTTCGCGCTATCTATTGCATCCTCAAATACAACCTTTTCAAGTCCTGATTTCCTTTCGGAAAAAGACTTTAGGCCAAATACCGTATACAGCGGAATTTAAGCCCTGGGCATCAGCCTCCGTCTGTAAATCAATTGTACTAATAAGCCACCCTTCCCGGGCTGCAAGCTTAAGGCTTGGTTTGGTTCGCCTTCCGCATTCGGTCATGGGATCTGCTACGCAGCTACATGATCTCCATAGCGGCCTGCTCCCAAACCGCCCCTCGCCCTTGCTAGGCCCTCCAGCCTAGGAGGCTTTAAGGTTTTAGAAGCTATAGCTAAAAGACAGGGTAGGCATAATCGGTAATTGATTCACCCTGCGATTGGCCGTACGATCGTAATAGAAGATGTTCTCGTAGTTTAAAATATTGGTGGCGCCGGTGCTTACTTCCAAACTCTGACGATCACCCCAATTCCAAGTTTTAGATAAACTTATATCTACCCGGTGGTAGTTTGGTAAACGACGATCATTTAACTCACCATAAAGAACTCCCGGTGAACCGTTCTCGGTCGTATAGTTGTAATCCAAGGCTGCCTGTCCGCGATCGTCGGTAAAGGTTTGCTCACTGTAAAATAATTGGGTCGGGGTAAAAGGGAATCCGGTTCCAAAGTTATAGCGTAAGCTAAGCAACCAGGTTTTATCCTTACCAAAGCTGTAGTTACCTACAAAGTTTAGGTTGTGTCGACGGTCAAAACTAGGATTATAAACGCGTACCCCATCATCGCGGGTTACCTCGCCTAAGGAGTAGGCCAACCACAGATAAAGGTTTTTCGAATTGTACTTAAAGAGAATATCAATCCCGCGGGCCAAACCCTTTTCAATAATAAAATCCTTTACCAAAATCTCCGGTTTCCCGAGGGCCGAGAAACTGCCTTCATCGTAAATCTGGTTCCGGTTTAAATTGGTAATCTGGTTAAAGTCCTTAAGGTATCCTTCAACATTAACGCTCAGTTTTTTGGTAAGCTCCACTTCAAAACCCAATACCAAGTGCTGAGCTTTTTGCAAGGTGCTGGTGAGCTCCTCCCCACGGAAGGTAGAGGGAATGTCGCCTTGGGGAATGGCACTTAAAAAGCCGTAAAACAAGTTCACTACATCGCGATCGGAGTTCCCGGCTACCAGGTTTTGCGAGTAATAACCACCACTGGCCTTTAAGCGCAACCAATCATTCACATTGTATTTCAAACCTAAGCGTGGTTCCACGCTTAATTCGGCCTGACTGCCATAATAATGCAAACGAATACTGGGCTCGGCAATAAGACGGTTGCTGCTGTAACGGTAACGTGCATAAGTGCCCAACTCGGTGGTATTCTCTTGCTGCTCCACCGAAATACCAAGCGGCGCATCTACATCAAAAAAGGTGGAATAGGTAATCGCTTCTAAACCCACTTTAAGTTCATCGGCCTTACGGAAGAAGTAGGTAAAATCTAAACCTCCGTTAAAACCAGTAATGGAAGATTCGCGAATTAAATCCCCTTCAATGGATAAGATATCGTAAACCGAATAACTCACATCTCCCGAAAGGAGCACCTTAGAAGCAGCGGGAATAACCGTAAAGTTCATGCCTGCCCCTTGAGAATTCCAATCAATGCTATTATTGGCCCCATAGCGCACGGCATCATCAAAGCTAAAACCGAAGGCATTTACCTGAGAGCCATTATCGGCCTGGGTAGTAAATTTAGCGTAGATATCAGTGAAGGTAAAAGGTAAACCGTCGAATTCGGTTTCTACATAGGGGTAAATAAATTCGGAAGTTTGGTCTAAATAGGAAGTCTTGGCCGAGAGTAAAAAGGAGGAGGCCGAGAAGCCACGTTCGTTCTTCTTACCTAGGGGAGCCTCTATCAATAGTTTAGAGGTATAGGTACTCGCACTCACCTTACCCGCCAAATGTTTACGGTTACCGGAGCGAGTTTTTATGTCCATCACCGCCGAATTTCGCGAACCATACTCCGCGCTAAAACCACCGGTATATACATCGGCGCTGCGCATAATATCATTATCAAAAACCGAGAAAAAGCCAATACTGTGGAAGGGATTGTAAACAATCATCCCATCTAAAAGAATCAGGTTTTGAATAGGTGCACCTCCTCTAATGTAAAGCTGTCCACCTTGGTCGCCCGTGGTAATTACCCCCGGTAACACCTGGACCGCCTTAATAATATCGGCATCGCCACCCACCGAGAAGCGGGTGATCTCCTTGGGATCTAAGGTAACCACCGAAGTTAAAACCTTGGTATCCCTTTCCTTACGTTCGGCCGAAACTTCCACCTCATCCAAAATCTCGGACGATTCCACCATATAGAAATTGAGGTTTAAAATTTCGCCCGCTTTTAGGCTCACTTCCCTTTCTATGGTTTGGTAACCTAAAAAGCTCACTACCACTTTTTTCTTACCGGCCGGAACATCATTAATTTGATAAAAACCATTGTCGGAGGCTGTAGAGCCCATGGTGGTTCCATCGATAACTACATTGGCAAAGGGAATTGCTTCTTCCGTTGCTTTATCATAAATAAAACCACGAATGGTGGCTTTTTGGGCATCCAACTGTAGGGTTAAAATGCAAAAGCTTAGGAATAGAAGAATTTTGGAAAAGTTCATATGCAGAGTACAAATGGCTTATTGATAAAATATTTTAAACAGGAGTTCCTTTAATAAATCGGCATCACTAGTTCCCGCATTATTCACGCCTTTAGAGCGCATATCTGTTTCGCGCAAATATGCCATAATTCGGGCAATTCTACGCACATCGAAATGGGCTAGCGCCGGAAGGTAGTCTTTCGCTTGCCAGGGAGATACCCCCGCCTCTTTAGCCAGGGCATTCTCAGGCACCCGATTGGCCTTCGCTTGAGCCATCAACATCAAGATTCGGAAATTGCGGTATAGGATGCCACTGGTAACCACCAAAGGATTGTCCTTAGGATTGGCAGCAAAGTATTTTTGAATGCGAATAGCCTTGGCAAAATCGCGTCGGTTAATGGCATTACACAGTTCAAAGTTGTTAAAGTCTTTACTGATACCAATATTGGCCTCAATAATTTGCTCATCAATAATATCCCCTTTGGGAACAATGAGGCTCAACTTGTTAAGCTCACTGTGAATACGGCCCATGTCCGTGCCCAAGCTCTCCGCTATCATTTGAATGGCCTTGGCATTGGCCTGATAGCCTTGTTGCTTTAGCATGCGCTCAATCCAAGCGGGCACTTGGTTATCGTAAATTCTTTTAGATTCAAATAAGACGTGATGCTTGGCCAGCAGCTTGCTAATTTTTTTACGCTTATCTAACTTTTTATGCTTGTAGGCAAATACCAATACCGTGCTGGGTTGTGGGTTTTCGGCATAGGCCTCTAACTTGTCTAAGTCGCGTAAATGCTGGGCTTCCTTCACAATAATAACCACGCGCTCGGCCATCATGGGGTAGCGTTTGGCTTCCGAAACCACCTGTTGGGTGTTAACATCCGATCCGTATAATACGGTTTGATTAAAGCTGCGCTCGGCCTCGTCCAAAGCCGTTTCCTCGATCAACTTACTTAGCTGATCAATAAAAAAGGCTTCCTCTCCCATTAAAAAATAAATGGGACGAAAGTGCTTCTTTTGAATCTCTCCTAGCAGTGCATTATAATCCATGCGCGGACTTGAAAAATAGGGCGACGCAAGATATAACATATCTTTGGGCTTAGACGGACATTAAGTACACAGGTTGCCTCTTAGATCAATGGATAAATTAATCCCGCTTCATTTACCCCCAGCGCCTTTAAAATTATCCCGACAAGGGAAGCAAATATGGGTTTGGGATCAGCTGCGTAAAAAGCAGTTGGTGCTCACCCCCGAAGAGTGGGTGCGACAGCATTTGGTGCACTATTTACAATCCGAACTGCACTACCCCGCCACCGCTTTTGCCCTAGAAGGTGGCTTTAAACTTTTAGGTAAAACCCAAAGAAGCGACCTCCTTATCTATCAGCAGGGAAAACCAGTATTATTAGGAGAATGCAAAGCCCCACAGGTAAAAATTAGTCAGGATACTTTTGACCAAGCCTGCCGTTACAACCTGCATTATAAAGTACCCTACCTCTTAATTAGCAATGGTTTAGAAACCTATTGGGCCAAGGTCCTTTTTGAGGAATCTCGACTCGAGTTTTTAAAAGAACCGCTAAGCTTCGCTGCCCTCTTGCGCTCGTAAATTGAGGGCCACGCGTGTGCCGGCAATCACCGCCCAAGCAGGAGCGAAAATCCAGCCTAAAAAAGGCACCAGAAAAAGACCGTGAAACACCAAACCTACCGTGGTAACGGCCGAGCGGTTCTTGCGCATCCAACGCTCTGTATCGCGGTAAGACCAGCGCCAGCGTTCGGCATTGTAGTCCATCAGGCCATAGCCTAAAAAATAGGATTGCACCAAGAAGAGTAAAAAGGGACTGGCCAAGCCTAAGACCGGTACCAAGGCTAAGATCCAAAGTAAAACCGTAATGAGCATCTCGCGCCCAAAGTTCAAGAGGTTAATCCGCACTGCGCGCACCAAATCTTTTAAAAATTGCAGCATCGAAAATGGATAGGATTTCCCGGTAGATTCCGCTTCCACCTTTTCCGATAAAAAGCTCATAAAAGGAGCTAATAAGATGAGGACCGTATACTTGAATAAACTCCCCATGAAGAAAATCATCAGGATTTGGAAGATGATTACCAAGACAATACTGTAGGCCTCCAAGTCACCCAAATCGTAACCAAAAAGACCAAGGAGTAAATTTAACCAACGGTTTATATTGTTCGCCATCAGCCAGATAAGACCAACTAAGAGCGCTAAATAAACGCCAATGGGAAGGGCTAAATAACGTCGATATCCCTTACGAAACATCTGCGGGAGGGCCTGACCATAGGCCCCTAAACCAAGACCAAAATTTTGGAGAATTTTCAACATTAAGAATCCTTACTTTTGCACCTTATTAAACGGATATGGAAGAGCAATTACGCGCGATTTCGCCGGTCGACGGCCGCTATCACAAAGTAAGCAAATCTCTAGGGAACTACTTTTCAGAATTCGCCCTGATTCAATATCGGGTTCGGGTGGAAATCGAATACTTTATCGCGCTTTGCGAATTACCCCTCCCTCAACTGCAAAATTTTGATCGCTCGCGCTTTATCGAGCTTCGGGATATTTACCTCGATTTTAGCATTAAGGACGCCGAGCGCATTAAAGAGATTGAACGAACCACCAACCACGATGTAAAGGCGGTGGAATACTTCATCAAAGAGCATTTCGAAAAGTTAGAATTGGAAAAGTACCAGGAGTTTATTCACTTCGGACTAACCTCTCAGGACATTAATAATACCTCGGTTCCCCTTTCGATAAAGGAATATATTGAACAGGAATACACCGCGCTTTTAGGCGATTTGGTAGTTTCCCTTTCGGAGATGGCCGATCGTTGGGCCGATATTCCCATGTTGGCACGTACGCATGGTCAGCCAGCCTCTCCTACCCGTTTAGGCAAGGAAATTCAGGTTTTTGTAGAGCGCTTAGATCAGCAGATGCGTTTATTGCGTCACATTCCCTTCGCCGCAAAATTTGGTGGTGCCACCGGAAACTTCAATGCGCATAAAGTGGCTTATCCCGACTATGACTGGAAAGCCTTTGGCGACACTTTCGTAGAAGGTATCCTCGGAATGCAACACTCCTGGCCCACCACTCAAATTGAACACTACGATCATTTAGCGGCCCTCTTCGATTGCTTAAAACGGATTAACACCATTATCCTCGATTTAAATCGCGATATGTGGACCTATATATCCATGGATTACTTTAAACAGAAGATTAAAGCCGGCGAAGTAGGCTCTTCGGCCATGCCGCACAAGGTGAACCCCATTGATTTTGAAAATAGTGAAGGGAACTTAGGCATTGCCAATGCCCTTTTCGAACATCTATCAGCAAAACTACCCGTATCACGTTTGCAGCGAGATTTAACCGATAGCACGGTACTTCGCAATATAGGCGTGCCTTTGGCGCATACCGTTATTGCCTTCAATAGCACCTTAAAAGGATTAAACAAGCTATTATTAAACGAGGCCGCTTTAGAGGCCGACCTAGAAGCCAACTGGGCCGTAGTGGCCGAAGCGATACAGAATATCTTACGTCGCGAAGCCTACCCCAAACCCTACGAAGCTTTAAAAGCATTAACGCGCACCAACGAGGGTATTAATGCCCAAACCATTGCCGCCTTTATCGAAGGTTTAGAGGTTAGCGAGTCGGTGAAAGCCGAAATGCGCGCCATAAACCCCAGTAATTACACTGGAATTTGATATTTAGACTCAATATTAATATAATAGGCCTGATAGAGCGAGGCTTATCATTCCGCTCTTTTATATTTTTGTGACCCTTCCGAAAAATCCGAACACATGATTTTTGACATTGAAATGATCAAGGAGGTCTACGCCAAGTTTCCCGAGCGCGTTAAAGCGGCTCGTGAATTAACTGGCAAGCCTCTCACTTTGGCGGAAAAGATTCTTTACGCCCACCTTTGGGATGGTACTCCCGATAATCCTTATACCCGTGGCAAGAGCTACGTAGATTTTGCACCCGACCGTGTGGCGATGCAGGATGCTACCGCGCAAATGGCCCTTTTGCAGTTTATGCAGAGTGGTCGTAAAACAGCCGCCGTTCCTTCCACTGTGCATTGCGACCATCTTATTCAGGCCGAAGTAGGCGCTAAAAAGGACTTAGCTAATGCCAAGCAAAAGAGTTCCGAAGTATTCGACTTCTTGCAATCCGTATCCAATAAATACGGTATTGGTTTTTGGGAACCCGGTGCAGGTATTATTCACCAAGTAGTTTTAGAAAACTATGCCTTCCCAGGGGGAATGATGATTGGTACCGACTCGCACACCGTTAATGCCGGTGGTTTAGGTATGGTAGCAATTGGTGTTGGTGGTGCCGACGCCGTAGATGTTATGGCGGGCATGCCTTGGGAACTTAAATTCCCTAAGCTTATCGGAGTTAAATTAACCGGTAAACTAAGTGGCTGGACCGCTTCAAAAGACGTTATTTTAAAAGTAGCTGGTATCCTAACCGTTAAAGGTGGAACCGGAGCTATTGTTGAATATTTCGGTCCTGGTGCCGAGTCCTTAAGCTGTACTGGTAAGGGGACCATCTGTAATATGGGTGCTGAGATTGGCGCTACTACCTCAACCTTTGGTTACGATGCTAAAATGGGCGAATACCTAAGAGGAACAGGTCGTGCCGAGGTTGCAGATTTAGCCGATGGTATTGCCGAGCACCTTACGGGTGATGCCGAGGTTTATAACAACCCTGAGCAGTACTTTGATCAAGTAATTGAAATCGACCTCAGTACTTTAGAGCCTCATATTAACGGACCTTATACTCCCGATCGCGCTACCCCATTAAGCGAATTTGCCAAAACGGTAAAAGAAAACGGTTGGCCCGAAAAATTGGAGGTCGGTTTAATTGGTTCTTGTACCAACTCGTCTTATGAAGATTTAACCCGCTCGGCTTCTATTGCCCAGCAGGCGATTGATAAAAACCTAAAAGTAAAATCTGAGTTTACCGTTACCCCTGGTTCGGAGCAAGTTCGTTTTACCGCCGATCGTGATGGCTTGTTGAGCAAGTTCGATGCGATGGGAGGTGTAGTTTTAGCGAATGCTTGTGGTCCTTGTATCGGTCAGTGGGCTCGTCATACCGACGATCCCGATCGTGCCAACTCGATCATTACTTCCTTTAACCGAAATTTCGCCAAGCGTAACGACGGCAACCCGAATACCCACAGCTTTGTAGCCAGCCCCGAGTTGGTAACCGCCATGGCCATTGCGGGGGATTTAACCTTTAACCCCATGACCGATACCTTGGTAAATGAGAAAGGGGAAGAGGTGAAATTAGAGGAGCCCTTAGGAATTGAAATGCCTCCAGCGGGCTATGCCGTGGAAGAAAATGGCTATCACGAGCCTGCCTCCGATGGCAGCAATGTGGAAGTAGTTGTCGCCGAAGGCTCAGAACGCTTGCAATTATTAGAGCCTTTCAAACCTTGGGATGGCAATAATATTGAGGGCATGAAATTGATTATTAAGGCCAAAGGAAAATGTACCACCGACCATATTTCTATGGCCGGACCTTGGTTGCGTTTCCGTGGTCACTTGGATAATATTTCCAATAACACCCTTACTGGAGCCATCAATTACTTTAATGATGAAGCCGGATTGGTGAAAAATCAATTAACCGGAGAATATGGTTCGGTGCCTGATGTACAACGTGCTTATAAAGCCGAGGGTATTCCTAGTATCGTTGTGGGCGACCATAACTACGGTGAAGGTTCTAGTCGTGAGCATGCGGCGATGCAGCCTCGATTCCTAGGCATGCGTGTAGTATTGGTAAAATCTTTTGCCCGTATCCACGAAACCAACTTGAAAAAGCAAGGTATGCTGGGTCTTACCTTTAAGAATGAGTCGGACTACGATAAATTCCAAGAGGATGATACCATCGACACCATCGATTTGAACGAGTTCCAAGAAGGTAAAAGCATCAGCTTACGCTTGAAGCATGCCGACGGTAGTGAAGATGTGATCGAATGTGATCACACCTACAACGAAAGTCAAATTGCTTGGTTCCGCGCCGGTAGTGCCTTGAACAAAATCAAAGCTGAGAACAAGTCTTAAGCCTTAAAGTCTAGATTTTCAATAGATTAATACTAACCGCCTCGGCTAAAGTCGGGGCGGTTATTTATTTTTGTTCTATCCAACCTAGTGACAGCGAAAAGCGTCTTGCTAGTGAAAATGACAAACCGTTATGAAAAAACTAATATTAGCACTGATTCTTAGTCCTGCTTTCCTAGTAGCTCAAGATTATAATTACTCGCCTACTATAAATCGAAACTTAGAGATGTTATTCGACAACTACCTGATGTCGTATAACCGTTTACTGAACATCGATTCCAGCATGGGGAGCCTCGACACCCTAGGTTGGGTAGAAGTTTTACGCGATGCGCAAGGTAATTTCATTCAAGGTCGCGAAATCGTTAATGACAGCTTAAGCACCATTTGGAATTGCTCCATGCAAAATGGCGTAAATGTGGTGGATATTACCGATATGCGAAGTGGCGGTCAGGTAGTACAAAAAGATCGCATTCACCGCGATGCCATGAACCGTGACACCCTGTTGGAAATTTACATCGATACCTCCGGCAATGGTACCCTTACAAAGTTTCAAGAGCTCAAGCTTTTCTATAATAACTTTGGAATCGACAGTGCTTCTTTAATAGAACAAGGCGGTGGCATTGGCGATGAGGTGATTTACAATATGCGACGGAATGCCGTAGGTAAACCCGACTCCCTAGTGGTATCCATTTCTTTTGCAGGCACGCCATACCCTATTCAAACCCTAATTTATTATGAAAATGTAAGTGGTGGTTTGGATAGCATTAACCTTCGCAATAACCTCAGCTTTGAAATTGAGGAGCAAATTCGGGTTAAGAATAATGCCAATAATGAGGTTTATGAATTTAGCCTCTACGAAAAGAACAGTAACGACGAATGGGAGAAGTACGATACTTACGTTTTAAGTACCGAAACCTTTTTCAACTTAATGGAAGCTTCCCAGGACTTCAGTTTCAACTTTTACCCTAATCCTGCCCAAAAGAGTTTGAGCCTTACGCTTAATCAGAATGCAAGCTATCGCATCTTCCACCTCAGTGGAACCTTAATGCAATCAGGTACCTATTTACAAGGCGATCGCATTGATATCGAAGCCTTAGCTCAAGGCGTGTACTTCTTGCAAGTAGAGCTTAATGATGGGCGGGTAGCTGGCGAGCGTTTCTTGAAAAAATAAAGGTTTCAAAAAACACATATTACGAAGCCGTCTCCAGTTGGGACGGCTTTTTTTTTTGTTGTCATTGACGCATTCATCTAAGAATAAAAACCACATATCTAAATACTTGATTTTCTGAACCAGGGCCTAGTATATTTGCGAATATGAAGAAGTTAGCCCTCTTTATTGCTCTGCTTAGTTTAGTGGCTTGTCGCAAGGTTTCGGAAATCCCCGATTATGCCTTTAAGATAGGCACTTACGACTCCCACGACGACTATATCCTATACGATGAGCCCCTGCGAATGGGGGTTGGAAATGATAACAGCCTACGCGAGTGGGATTTTGACAGGGATGGTCAAGTAGACTTTAGACTAGCCTCTTTTAAAGCCGATCGCGGCGATTCGCTGTTTACAGGCTTACGAGCCGAATGCCCGGAAGAAAGCGATTGGCGCTTTCCTAGCCTCCCCTTCTACGATTCGATTTACCATTGTGTAGATACTAACACCATTTGGGGCAATACCTATTACAATCGTACCAAAGGTTATTTCTGCAATCTCGATTTAGATACCCTAGTGCGGGTTGATACTCTTTGTCGTGTGGCTAAGCTCGCCCTATACGGCAATACTTGGGGCGATATGAAAGACTGGACCAATTTCGCCTACATGCATTGGCAAAGACGAAAGCTGGATAGCGCTACTGTTTACGATTTTGAAACCACGCATTATAAAAACTGGGCCATTACCGAGTTTTTTATTCCCTTCGAAAAACAAAACACTCCCGAAATTGAAAGGGCATGGATTCATATGGTTGTGATTTTAGAAGATTACCAGCCCGTAGAATTCCAAATTATCGACTACGCCGTAAAAATGATTGGCGCCATTTAATTCAATTAAGCGCCTTCATTCTCCTCCTAGCCGTAGATTAAACACCTCACATTCTATAAGGATCTAAACATCCCTTCATCAGTGTTCTAATTCCATCTAGGAACGCGGATAACGCAGATGAGCAAATACTACCTATGACTTAATTTACTCTATCTCTTCATCCTTTCATCAGGGTTCTAATTTTAACTAGGAACGCGGATAACGCAGATGAGTAGATTCTACCTATGACTTAATTTACTCTATCCCTTCATCCTTTCATCAGTGTTCTTATTCTAACTAGGAACGCGGATAACGCAGATGAGCGGATTTTACCTATGACTTAATTTATTTCATCCCTTCACCCCTTCATCAGCGTTCTAATTCTAACTAGGAACAAGGATAACGCAGATGAGTAGATTTTACCTACGACTTAATTTATTTCATCCCTTCACCCCTTCATCAGCGTTCTAATTCTAACTAGGAACAAGGATAACGCAGATGAGTAGATTTTACCTACGACTTAATTTATTTCATCCCTTCACCCCTTCATCAGCGTTCTAATTCTAACTAGGAACAAGGATAACGCAGATGAGCGGTTTGGCCACAAGGACCTTATTCATTACAAAACATTTCATCCCTTCATCAGTGTTCTAATTCTAACTGGGAACACGGATAACGCAGATGAGCGGTTTGACCCTAGGAACTAATTTATACCGATCCCTTCATCAGTGTGCTAAGTCCATCTAGGAACGCGGATAACGCAGATGAGCGGTTTGACCACAAGGACCTTATTCATCCCAAAACATTTCATCCCTTCATCAGTGTTCTAATCCTCACTACGAACGCAGATAACGCAGATGAGCGGTTTGACCACAAGGACCTTATTCATTCCAAAACATTTCATCCCTTCATCAGTGTTCTAATCCTCACTACGAACGCAGATAACGCAGATGAGCGGTTTGACCACAAGGACCTTATTCATTCCAAAACATTTCATCTCTTCATCAGGGTTCTAATTCTAACTAGGAACACGGATAACGCAGATGAGTAGGTTTTACCTATAACTTAATTTATTCTATCCCTACATCCCATCATCAATATTCTAATTCTAACTGGGAACACGGATAACGCAGATGAGCGGTTTGACCCTAAGTACCTTATTCACTCCAAATCCTTTCATCCATTCATCGGCGTTCACTCTCCCACTACCCAAAACTTAATCACCTCCCTAGCCCAAACCTACACCTCTCATCCATTCATCGGCGTTCTTTCTCCCACTACCTAAAACTTAAACACCACCATAACCCAGACCTAAACCCTATCATCCATTCATCGGCGTTCACTTTCCCACTACCAAAAATCAAACACCACACATTCTATATGAACCCAGTCATCCCTTCATCTGCGTTCCCTTTCCCACTAGACTTCAACCAGATAAACCCCAACCGGAATATTAGGCCCCTCAAATGCGCCTCTCCGTCCGATTCCCCACAAAACCATCCACCCCGCAGCACCCCCAAAAAAAAGACCGACTTCTCAGCCGGTCTCTCCTAATCTATTTCTTTAAAATCAGTCGATCCTGATCCAACAACTGACCTCCTTGCCAAACCTGTATATGGTATAATCCACTAGCCAGATTTAATTGGAAATCAAGCGTCGCCTGACCCTCTCCTACTCTATTGGCCACCACACGACCTTGAGCATCGAGAATCCGGAAACTATACCCCTGCCAAGTATCACCTTCAATTTGAACACTAAACTTACCACTTGTCGGATTCGGGAAAGCCGACCAACTATGACTCAATTGCCACTCTAAGAGGCCGATTTTGTTCTCTACTCTGATCTGCTTCGTTAGGGTATTGCTACAAGAACGATTATCAATAACCGTAAGTTTCACGTTGTACAATCCTTGAGCAGCGTACTGGTGACTTGGGTTTTGTTGAGTAGAAGTACTTCCATCACCGAAGTCCCAAATCCAGGTAGTGGCATTTGCCGTACTATCATAGAAATAAGCCGTATCGCTTAACTGAATAGTATCATTACTCATGCTAAAGTCGACCACCAATGGATTAACCGTTACCAGTTTACTAATCGTATCGAAGCCAATGCTGTTCGTAGTGCGCAAGCTTACGCGATAAGTACCCGGAGCAGCGAAAATATGGTTAGGGTTACTCTGATTAGAAGTTATCCCATCACCAAAATCCCAGAAAAGAGTATTAAAGTACTGCGAGTTACTGTTATTAAAGGACACCTCACCAATACAGATATTCTCATCACTAAAGCTAAAGTCGGCAATAGGCATTGCTCCCGACTGTCCATTTAAGCAAATAGTGCGATTGGTATCGTTGCTCACAATGAAAATAGATGCTTGGAAATTACTTACCGATGTTGGAATAAAGTCAATCGATAAAACCAAACTATCCCCCACTGGGATGGTCGCGTTGCTCTGGTAAATCTTAAACTGATTGGAAGTGGAAGTCATGCTGCTAATCACCAAGGGCTGACAACCATCATTATAAATCGTTACCGTGCGATTAGTGGTATCGCCAAGAGGAGTTAAAGAGAAATACGCACAGGTATCGCTCAAAATCATCTCGGGTTCGGCGATTACATTAAACTTCACGGGTTTGCGATAGCTCGGCTGACTAGGACTGTTGTTATTGACAATCATCGTCGTGTAATGCGTTCCAATCGGTAAGAGGGCCGCATTAAACAACAAGTTGCGGTTCACGGAGTCATTGGCCGGAATGGTACCCGTATTGGCCCCAACTACGGAAACCCAGTTTACCGTTTGCACGACCTCCAATTCTACGCGGTGGAAAGAACCAGTACCGCCATCCACACTACTGGAGTTGTACAAGGCTACATCCAACTGACCATCTGCCAACAAAGTACCTACTTGAGTTCCCACCACAAAAATGTCGAGGGTATCGTACTGATAATAGCGGTTGTTATCATACAAGATTTGCCAGTAACTACCATCTAAGTATAAGGTGGCTCTTTCGGAGAAGAGGTCATAATCACCATTAAGAATTATACGAAGCTTGATACTGTCGGCCGTAGTTGGCAATCCGCTAAAGCTATGGTTGGTAGTCGCTCCCGAAACATTATAGTTCACCTGCGAACTATCGCTGTAACGGCCAAACTTAATATCGAAGTTCATACTACCCATTCCGATATTCTTCACCCGGATTTGCTTATTGCCAATCACCTTACATTTCTGCAGGGTATAACTTATGGTATCAGCATCTACCAAAGGTAAGGCCGCACCGACTCCACTTCCGCTTACGCAGATGTGAACAGTGGTATCGTTAGTATTAACCACAATCGTATCGGTAGATAAACCCACGGTGAAGGGCGAGAAACGTACCGAAAGTTTAGCGGTATCACCTGGGGCCACGCTCATGGGAACATTATCCAGGGAGTAGTCGGCATTATTTGCAGTGTAAGAAGTAATATGCAGTGTATCACAGCCTTCGTTAAACACCTCGAAGGTATCGCGTTTTACTGCTCCTTGTAAGGTAGGATCAAAGCTGATACAGCTGCTATCCACTACTTCGGCCTTAGCCGTTCCGTTTACCACTAAGTGTAATGGAAGACGCAAGGGATTGTTAGCCGGATCATTCGTTTCGAAAAATAAATCGTAGTCATAAGTACCATTGGCTAATCCAGCAGTATTGATTCCGATATTAATCAGAACCGAATCATTAACCGCTACCGCACCAGAGTCGGGAGTTGCGGTAATAAAGTCGGGGGCACCCGATTGACTAGCTCCCCACTTAACGGCATTTTCGAGAAGTAATTCGATATCGGCATTGGTTTGCCAGTAATCGTATCCAATATGAATTGCTGTACCATCACCGTAAGGTACTGTGGCCACAACCGCTTCATCGGTTCCAACCGCACCAATAATGCGATCTAAATTGGCCGTATTGGTGTAGGCCACACGTTGCGTCGCACTTAAATACGATAACCCACCTGCAGGCATTCCCGCCGCAATAGGGTGATTAGGCATACTAATCGGAATTGGCGTTCCGGTACTGTAGCTGCCGCTGATAGGCATAATGTTTAAGGCTGTAGAATGGGAAACGGTTTGCCAGGTGAGAATCACCGTACCGCCATCATTTAAAAAGCTTTGGTAGCTAGGAGCAAATAAGCCACTAGTAAAGGTGGAGCTTCCTTCGGGCAAGATTAAAACATCCATGGTATCCAATTCCTGGGTAACTGCCGCTGCAGTTGTTGGATAGATGATGGACACGTTGGCCTCCGGCATTAAGTTAACTATGTTGTATAGGTTATTACGCTCGGTAGTATAGGTGCTGGTCCCCATTATAGCCACGTTAATTTTACCCCCATTACCGCGTCCGCTGATGTATTTATAATCAAGGGCACTTAAGCCAGTATTACGCAATTGGATAGGGATACTAATCGAATCGCCGCAATTGGTAACGGTTACCGATAAAGAATCAGGATTTACCGATGCCACGGGAGCCCCTTGCGCAAAGCCTTCTAAACAAAGCTTCCAAAGGGTATCGTTATTATTTACCGTGAGGGTGTCGCGAATGAGACCTAAGACCGAACCATCAGGGTCAAAGCTTACTGATATCCAAGCGGTGTCTTCTGGATTAAGCGTTAATGGACTTAAACTATGACTGTATTGATTGGTACCAAGGCTATAAGAACTAAGGTTCAAATCATCGCAACCGGTATTTACAATCATTACCGAATCCACTTTAGATGCGCCAGTGTAAAGCGTATCGAAATCCAAGCAAGTGTTAGCGGTTTGCAAATAAGGCTCACCAAAGATGTTGATGTTCACCGTAACTAAAGTATCGGGGAAAGCGGGGTCATTACTCTGCAATCGCAAAGTTCGGGCATAGCTACCTGTATTAAGCCCTTGGGTTTGGAAGTATCCCGAAACTAGGGTGGAGTCACCACCGACTAGACTTCCCGATGAAGGACTAAAGGAAGTGGAAGCGGCACTACCTACAATGCGGAAATCATCAACCCGGTAGTGATCAAAACCCGAACCAGTGTAACTAGATTGGTATAAACGAATCTGCATTTGACCGCTCACTGGAATGGGGAAGGAATAGTAGGCTGCTGCCGTATTGTAATTGTAAACGGTTCCAATGGTAATCCAAGAGAAGCTGCCGTTTAAGCGATATTGAACGTGGAAATCTTCATTACCATCAGGGTTCTCGCAACCGGTGCCGCCCCCATTGCCTGGGAAAGCCCAAAAACCGACTGAATCCCCTTGATTAAGGTTCATCATCACCGTTTCGGCCCAACGTTGTGAGCCCATTAAGGAAAGGGCATTAGTACCCGAGCGCTCATAGCAACCATTAAAAATTTGGTTAGAGCCTTGAGTACTCCAAATGCTGGCATCAAAGCCATTTTCAAAGTCATCAAAAATGCTGGTTCCCCCTAAGAGTGTCCAGTTTAAATTAGCCCCCGAACCTTGGTTGTACACGTAAAACTGCATGGGAATACTATCATTGCAGCCATAAGAGTTAAGGGTGTAAGATGCGCTATCGAAGGCGATGGCCGGAGCAGTAAAGGCTTCTGCCGAAAGGCAAAAATTGGTATCTAAATTACCATTAAAGAAAAGGGTGTCATTAAAGATGCCAGTGCTGCTTGGCGTGTAGCGTACAAATACCTGTCCCGAATCACCAGGCGCCAGCACTAAACTAGATTGCAGCACATTGTAGTCGCTATTGGAAACCGTAATGGAATTCAAATCTAGGCTATCGCAACCGGTATTGTAAATCATTACCGAGTCGAGCTGCGCAATGCCGATGTAACTGGTATCGTAATTTAAACAAGCTGCCGAAGCCGTAAAACCAGGAGCTCCTTGAACCATGATGTTTAAAGGCACTTCAATTAAGCTATCTGCTCCGCTAGCATTGGTATTAACTTCCAAAATGTACTGCTGCAAGCCGGCGATAGTGCCGCTTAAATCTACTTCGATGGGAATATTGCGCGTTGCCGTGGTAGTGCCAGTGGTATCGCTGATGCTCACTAGAGACACATCTCCTTGTTTTTTAAGAATAATCTCATCATAGGCCACGCTCGCGCTGCTGTTGTAATTGGCGATGTCGATCCGGTCGATTTCGTTGCTTAGGTAATAGTTAAATCCTAAACCAGTGACTACCGCCGTACCATTTAGGTATACATCGCAAGTGCGGGTGGTATAATCAATATTGCGTACCTCAACCGTATTCCATGAACCGGTAGGTAGAGTAACATTGTAGGTAGAAGAGCCAAAGATTCGCAGACTGCCATAGTATACTTCTAAACCTAAAGTAGTGTAGTTAAAGCCGTTAATTTCATCTCCTAATCGCACATAAGAGCGAGAAGAAGAGCTAGCGAAAACCTGGAAACTAAAGTAATTGGCATCGGGAGCATTTACGTTGGCATAAACCCCGTCTTCCAAAGCAGCGTAACCACTTAATTGCAGGAAAGCATTTCCCTGACCAGCGGCCCCGAGTACGATATTCGAATTAAAGGTAGTCGAAGCAGTGGCCGAACGAAGCATAGGGCTTAAGGCCGATTCGAAATAAGCTTGTAAGTAAGTTTGATCGGTGAGCGCTCTTACATTGATGTCGTAAAAAGCGGCTCCACCGCCAGTATGCTGAAACTGTAAAGTATCGCGGTAAATCCCACCACAAGGAACGGAGCCCGAAAGGGTATCAGGACTAAGAGCCACCGTAGCGGCAGCCTGAACGGTTACCGAACCAGTTGTGGTATCGGAGCCATAGCAGTTGTACTGAATTAGCGTGAAATTGTAAACACCTGGACTGGTGTAAGCGTGACTAGGACTGCTCGCTCGGGAGGAGTCGCCATCGCCGAAAATCCAAAGACTGGAGCCACCTCCACTAGAGGTGTTAGTAAACTGCACGGGCTGACGTAAAGCTGGGGTGTTGGTGTTTAAAGTAAAACTAGCGGAGGGGTTAGCCGTTCCGCCCGCGGTCCAAGTAAGAGCAAAACCGCTGGTGGTAACACTAAAGTCGGAGGTAAATTGTACCCGTGCCTCACCGCTAGGAACATTAATTGGCGAGCCCCCATTAGGCAGAGAGTAGCCTGCATAAGTACCTATAAGCGAGCCAGAAACATTGTCGTAAATCCGCACGCGGTCACAACAAGACTCTGTTGCAAAGGAGGTAAAAGTGATATCGATCGAAGTTCCTCCGGTGGGAAGAATATAGAAGTTATCGTTCGAGGAGTTAAAATAGCTACCGCTGGGACCGCCGTGATCGTATAAAGTTCCGCTACAGTCTGTGGCCGTATCAGAGCTATTTCGAATCATATTATAGGACTGAGCAGAGAGGCTCATTCCAGCGAGCAGGGTGAATAAAAATGTAATTTTCTTCATCATGAAATTGCAGGGTTCTTCAAGCGACAAAAATACAAATCGAAGTCTTTGAAATTGAATCGACTACTAAATTTAACCCTTTGATAAATAGCCCAATGAGATCAATTCCTTTTCGATGTCCGCAACTTTAACACGCGGATCAATCTTTCTTTGGAGCTTTTGGGCATCCAAACCCTGCTGACGATAATCAATAAAAATCCGATCGGAGGCCGTGCCGCTGAGCATGCTTTCACTGTAGGTGAGATCGAGAAAATCGCAAACTTTTCGCAGCTCCTCTCGGGGCTGGGCTAGAAGATCTTCGAAGCGAATAAGAACTAAGTCGACTTCTTTTTCCTGCAGAAAGCGCAGCATGGCGATGGAGTGTTTCCAATAAGCTAGGGCCTGTGCATAGGTATTATCGGTGCGTTCCAGTTTAGAGCTAATGCAGCTGCGTCCGTCCCGCACAATAAACACAATTTTACGCCTCTGCCATAGCAAGCGCAGTAGGGCCGTCCTTCCCTGCTCATCACGACCATAGTCCTCCACAAAACCCAACTGCTCGGTGGTTACCTTGTTGCCATAGCGCAGTTTACTTTTTGCAGCGGCCTTATCACAAGCCTTCACAAACTTGGCGAGTTGTTGCTCAGCTTGGGCTAAAGGGCCCTGGCCTTTCGGCAGAAGGAAATCCGCCACATAATCTTCGGTGGCAACCTCTAGCTGTGGATGCGCATCAAGCATGCTGGCAATGAGGGAAGTGCCCCCTCTACCGGCACCCATTACGAGGATTTCCATTCCTTTCGACTTTCGAAACAACATAGCGCGAAGTAAGTAAAAAGGGGGGATTTGTGGATATCTTCCAATTTAGGGCCAAGATATAAGCGTATCTTTGCCGCTCATTTTTAGAGTAGCAATCTCATGGATCACAGCTTAGAAGCCACTACCGTAGAAACCGCCAAAGAATTAGGTCTACTACCTGAAGAATTTGATAAAATCAAAGAGATTTTAGGGCGTACCCCCAATTTCAATGAGTTGAGTATTTACTCCGTAATGTGGAGTGAGCACTGTTCGTATAAAAACTCCATTGTATGGCTTAAAACCCTTCCTAAAGATGGCCCCCACATGTTGGTGAAGGCCGGAGAGGAAAATGCCGGTTTAGTAGACATTGGCGATGGTTTAGCTTGTGCCTTTAAAATTGAGTCGCATAACCACCCTTCTGCCTTAGAGCCTTACCAAGGTGCAGCTACTGGTGTAGGTGGAATTAACCGCGATATCTTCACTATGGGTGCGCGTCCCGTGGCCCAAATGAACTCCTTGCGTTTTGGTAAAGCCGACACCGATCGTACCAAATGGTTGCTAAAAGGCGTAACCAAAGGCATTGGAGATTATGGAAACTCATTTGGGATTCCAACGGTGGGTGGAGAAGTGTACTTCGACCCTTGCTACGAGCAAAACCCTTTAGTAAATGCCTTCTCCGCGGGTATCCTTAATACGGAGAAAGACAAGATGATTAGCGCCAAAAGTGGTGGTCCGGGAAATCCGGTATTTATCATCGGCTCTTACACCGGTAAGGATGGGATTGCGGGAGCGGCCTTTGCTTCTAAGGATTTAACCGAAGCTTCCGCTGATGATATTCCCTCAGTGCAAGTGGGTGACCCCTTCCAAGAAAAGAAACTATTAGAAGCCACCATGGAATTGGCCCAAACGGGTGCCATCGTGGGAATGCAAGATATGGGCGCCGCGGGCATCACCTGCTCTACTTCAGAAATGTCGGCCGCAGGTGGTTTAGGAATGGAAATCCATTTGGATAAGGTTCCCACCCGTCAGGATGATATGAAGCCTTGGGAAATTTTACTTTCCGAATCACAAGAGCGCATGCTAGCGGTTATCGAAAAAGGTCGTGAGGCCGAAGTTTTGGCCATCTTTGATAAGTGGGATTTACCCTGCGCCCAAATTGGTGAGGTCATCGCCGAAGATCGCCTTTCTTACTACTGGCACGGGGAGCTCATTGCCGAAACCCCAGCCGATCCGTTGGTATTAGGTGGCGGTGCGCCCGTGTATTACCGTGAGCACAAAGAGCCAGCTTATTTTAAGCAGTATCAAGAATTTGATATCAACAGCATCACCGTTCCTGAGAACCTTCAAGAAGTGGCGCTCAAGTTGATGGCCCACCCTAATATTGCTTCCAAACGCTTTGTTTACGAGCAGTACGACTCGATGGTAGGTACCGTAAACATGAGTACCAATCGTGCGAGCGATGCGGCAGTAGTAAATTTAAAAGACACCAATAAGGCCTTGGCCATGACCGTAGATTGTAATGCACGCTACGTAAATGCCAATCCAGAGGTTGGAGCGATGATCGCGGTAGCCGAAGCGGCCCGAAACATTGTGGTTACCGGTGGTATTCCTTCGGCCATTACCAACTGCTTAAACTTTGGCAACCCTTACAACCCTGAAGTATACTGGCAATTTGTGAATGCCATCAAAGGTATGGGCAAGGCTTGTGAGAAATTCCAAACTCCGGTTACGGGCGGTAATGTGAGTTTCTACAATCAAACGGTGCGCAAGGATAAAACCGAGCCGGTATTCCCTACCCCTACCATTGGGATGATTGGTATTATTGAAGATAAAAAGCACATCACGCCTATGGGCTTTGCCCAAAAGGGTGACCTGATTTTTATGATTGGTGAAAACCGCAACGATATTTCTTCCAGTCAGTACTTAGTGGAAATTCACGGGGTAAACGAAAGCTCCACCCCCTTCTTTAGCCTAGAGGAAGAATTTGCGCATCAGGAGCAAATCAAAATGTTGATTCGCAAAGGCGTACTTAGTTCCGCACACGATGTTTCCGAAGGCGGACTATTTGTAGCCCTTATGGAAAGTGCCATGGCCGGCAATTTAGGGTTTGATATTACGAGTGACTCGGCCATTCGTCGGGATGCCTATTTATTTGGGGAGAGTCAGAGTCGCGTGGTAGTGAGCGTAAGTCCCGAAAATGAAGATGCCTTTATCGATTTGATGATGTTAAACGGCGTGGAGTTCGATTTACTGGGACATGTTACCAAAGGCAGCATACGCATCGACGATATCGACTGGGGACACATGGAAGACTACCGCAAGGTGTACGACAATTCCTTGGGTGAAATCATGCAAGGTTAGGCCCGGGATTCCAGCTGGACTTATTTAATGGGGAGGAGCATTAGTGGCTCCCTGCTCTAAAATTTAGTGCCCAAGTATAAAGCGGCATATACAGACTGCTGCCTGTCTAGCAGTCATTTTTTTAAATTTGCAACATGCAATTGCTCTTAATTCTTTTGGCGTATCTCTTAGGATCCTTGGCTTGGTCGGTATGGATTGGGCGCTTGGTTTATGGGATCGACTTAAGGGAGCATGGCAGCGGTAATGCTGGCGCCACCAACGCCTTTCGGGTTTTAGGCAAACAGGCGGGAACGCTGGTTTTAATTCTCGACAGCCTAAAAGGATTTTTAGCCGTACGTCTGGTTTATTTCCTCCCTAGCGAGGAGCAGTCCGTGGTGTGGATGCTGATTTTAGGCTTTTTAGCTGTTCTTGGTCATCTATTCCCGGTGTATGTTGGCTTTAGAGGCGGCAAAGGAATTGCAACCCTTTTAGGGGTGGTTATCGCTTTGCATAGTGGCGCCGCCTTGTTGGCGATTGCCGTTTTCTTAGCCCTCTTTTTAAGCACGCGCATCGTATCCGTTTCCAGCATGAGTGCCGCTTTAAGTTTGCCTTTCTGGCTGATTTACCGCTTTAAGGAACCTTCGGAAGTATTGATTATTTTCAGTTTTGCTATTGCCCTGTTGGTTTTGGTTACGCACCGGAAAAATATTGTTCGTTTATTAAGGGGGGAAGAAAACAAAGTACGACTGAAACGAAAAGCGGAGGATTAAATGAGGTTTGAAGAACAGTGGAAATCCCAAGAGCAAACGGATGTGCTGGAGCAGCAAGACTCCTGGCATGAAATTGTGCTGTTTAATGATGAGGTGAATACTTTCGACTGGGTGATTCACTGCTTAATTGAAGTATGTGAGCACAGTCCGGAGCAAGCCGAGCAATGCGCGGTTATTACCCACTACAAGGGCAAATGCACCGTAAAATCAGGCTCCTATGCCGAGCTCGAACCACGCTGTACCAGCCTTTTGGAACGGGGTCTCAGCGCAGAGATTAATTAATTCACTTTTGTGCTTGCGCAGAAAAGTATTGTATTTATATTTGCAGCCCCGTTACAGAAACGGGATAAACAATGGCCTTGTAGCTTCCACCAGAGGCGGACAAGCTATTTCGCCACAAGGAAGTAGAGACCTTTAAAAATGTCTACACATATGGCCTTGTAGCTCAATTGGATAGAGCGTCTGACTACGGATCAGAAGGTTGAGGGTTCGACTCCTTCCAAGGTCACTGCCAAACTCCTGAAAACCCTTGTTAGTCTTTGAACTAGCGAGGGTTTTCGCTTTTAAAGTGAAAATCCTGTAAAGACTCTTTGTAAGGACAACTTAGCAGAAGCATTAGGGACCTCTAGATTTACATTTTAAGCCAAGAAAAGAAATTCAAGTTGCTGTTCATGCACATCATGAGAGCATATTTGGGCTAATATTAGCAAAACGATATTAACCTAATTATCTATCATGAAAAACTACCTGCTCTACTTAGGAATAGGACTTATGGCACTAGCCTGCGCCAAAGATGAAAATGCAAATAGTATTGAAGAGTCTATTACTAGCAGTAAAATCGAAGCTAAAAACACAATAGACCCCGTTCTGGCTTATTACTCTGATTTTGGTAAAGTCCAAAAAATGACCTCTACTTATATAGGACAGTCGAATGACGTTTGCTCCAACCATATAGGTATTTACCAATTTACCCCGAGCGCGGGCCCTTACAAAGACCTAATCTGTGAAATCTATCGTTTCAAAGAAGCAAAAGACATATCTGCTCCTTGCGACAAGACTTATGATCTAGAGCAAAAGGAAGAGCAAATAGGTAATATCAAATACATCCACTGCTCAAAGGACGGAAGCAACTGCAAAACCCTTGAAATGCCTTGGGGATGCACATTAGTTTTTTGTGACGAAACAGACGAGGAATAACAACCTTCAGTTCGATTTCAAGTAAGACCTTCTGATGGTTAATTGCCGTGCTTTTAAGAACAATTCCAATAAACCTCTAATCATTTATAAATCACTAAAATGAGAACCTCAACATTTGCTGTATTAGCGCTATTTCTAATTTCATGTAGCAAGTCATCAATTGTTCACGCTCCGCACGATGTCAAACTAGAAAAAACAGACCCCGTCATTCAAAAGTTTTCAGAATTAGGGTCAATCGAAAAAGCGCCTTTTAACTTTAAAGCCTCTATTGGTTCTTGCTCCCCTACTCTTGGCATATACCTATTTAGCCCTACTTATGGTCCATTCGCAGGTCAGCAGTGCGAGATTTACCGATATGAAACGGAAACAGAAGTACTAGGACCGTGCAGTGAAGAGTTCATATTTAAATATGAAGAAAACACTCTTCAAGGGCAAAAATATATTGATTGTCCAAATGACGGAACAAACTGCTACACATTCCAAGGCCCCGCATCCTGTGTTATAGTTTTTTGCGATGACCAAGAATAGATATCATACATGCCTTTTAAGACAAAAAAGAACAGCCAAGAATACAGGGCTGTTTTTCCTTTTCGTGGCCATATTTATTTAAGCATGGAAACCCGCCAACTCAACTTCTTTTCCCTCCTCCTCCCCATACTCCTCTCCAGCTGTATAAGCCCAATCGAATCAAACCATCAGAAGAAGGCGCTTAATACCACCATTACCTTTGAGCTGTTAGAGGAACATCGAATTCACTTGCCCATTGACTTTAACGTGGGACTAAATTTAACTGCTCAACCTTATACCCGAAATGATACCGACTTTATCCTAATGGGCGATATCGAAGGTAGCCGACTCGTAGAGATTGATATCAGTCATAAAAAGTTTTCGAAAGCCCTATTTCTTCCCAAAGTTGCCCAAGACCGCTACCCGGTTTTTGTTAATCACTACCTAAATAAAGATACCATTCTCATTCTTCGGGGTATAAGTAATGAATACAGTCTCAGAGCAGATTCGGTCCTTTATTCCATTAATTGGCATGGGCAGCAAAACGGCCCCTACACCTTGGTAAATAGTCCCTTTCGTCTTACAGGAATGAATAGAGATATTCCTCAAGCTTCATTTTATCACCACTTCATGCCTATGGAGTTGTCTGATAATCGATTCTTCGTTAATCCCCTGCCCTTATTTGGAACACACAAAAAATGCAGCAAGGATGCTATAGGAGTGCATGAATTGGGCTATTTCGACTTTAAGAATAGCGATGCTATTCGCTATAAAGGCATAGCCTATTACCGACAGCAAGATAGTTCCAAGGCTTTTGCAGATGAACAAATGAAAACCTATATCCATGCCATCGACTCTTCCAAGATCTTAGTTAGTCATGCCAACCAAGCCGAGCTCTTACTCCTTTCCGTAGCAAGTGGTGAATACTTAAATTCCAATGAATCAGGATCCTTATTACCAAAACCCAAGCCCCTCGACTCAACCACAACTACTCCCGCAAAGAACCCACAGAGTACGGTCTTTAACAAGGTACTTTACGATCCATCAAAAAAATTCGCTTACCGATTTGCGAGCTTCGGAACGGAGCTTTCCCTAAAACCAGGAGACCTGCAAACCTTCCGGGATAGTAATGTTTGGGTTGGCGCCTATGACTCAGCGCTTAACCTGATTGGTCAAGCCATTCAACCCAGATGGTTCGCCACCAATCCTAAGCCCATTTATTTTAAAGGGAAATTCATTTGCGTTTCACCAACCGCTAAGCTCGGTGAGTTTAAACTTCAATTTGTTGGCATAGATACATCAGGTATTAGTCAAACGGATTTCAATAAACTTCGAAATAGGATGACCAACCTAAAGCCCACCATTACTTCAACCTCAATTAACTCCCTGTACAAAAGCTATCAACTTCCCAAAAACAGCATTGTGCTTAGTATTTCTAATCGAGCTTGTCCCTATTGTATCAATCACAGTACGCAGTACTTTATGATGAATCTTCCAAAAATGGAAAAGGAAGGAGTTTACTTGGTTATCTCTGACCGGAGCGCTAGCCCTGAGCTAAAGGCCTTAAAATCAAGCCACATCATTATAGATACTAAAAATGAACTCGAAGATTTATTAAAACAAAATATTGACAATCCTGCGCTAATGTTATGGAATGGAGATAAAGTAAGTCATACCATGATTCTTCCTCCTAAGGAAGTGCCATTAATCGACCTCTACCTCCAAACCTTCCAAGAGCAAATTCTTAAACCCTAAAATAGAGGTCCATGCACCATTATTCTATATGATTACCAAAGCCCAAGACTCCTTGCTTAGGACTCCTCGGCCGGAATTAGGATTTCGAAATAGCCGTAGCTTTTCCCTTTGCCAATTACCACCACGTGCTTAGGCTTAATCGGTACAATCATCAAAATGGTAAAGTCGGGAGTGACCAAGGACTTTTGTGCTAAGAATTGCGCCAGCCAGTCGAAGGAATGCAGGTCCTTGGGAAGACAGTTCACCTCCTTCATCACGATTACGGATTTAAGCAATAAGCTCCATCAAATTAGAAGGCTGCAGGAAAACGTTGCGTATGACTTCAAGGCTTTCTACGGCAGCGATGAAGCCGAACAATTAAATGTATTGCTCGAGAACAATAAAATTTACGACATCACTCTGCCCGAGGCGGCTTGTAACCGACTCTTTAATTAATCGAACGCACATCGCTAGTACAAAAAACCCCTGCTCGTTTTTAGAATGAGCGGGGGTTTGTTTTGAACTAATCCTAGACCAGCACTAGGCTTTCAGGTAATTTCCTTTCAATTTCCAACTTATTAATAAAAAGCTTTTCTTTGACCCCTCAATACTTATAGTACTTTTTACCTAAACTAAAAAGGCGCAACATGTCATATCGCAAAGACTTAGTTTTATCCATCAGTGGTGTAGGACCCAATCAATACAGTAATGAGGAGCTTAAAGAAATGATGGCCGCTCATTTAAAGGATGGGATTAGCGGAATTTGTTTTAGCTCTTATGTCGAAGGTCAAGAGCCGGGCGATCAAATTAGTGCGGAGCAAATTCGCGAGCGTATCGAAATCATTAAGCCATATACTTCTTGGGTGCGTACCTTTTCGTGCACTGATGGGAATGAGCTCATCCCCATCATTGCCAAGGAATACGGCTTAAAAACTATGGTTGGTGCCTGGTTAAGCGATGATAAAGAACTAAATGAAAAGGAAATTCAAGGTCTAATTTCGGTAGCCCAGTTGGGGGGCGCGGATTTAGTAGCGGTTGGCAATGAAGTACTCTATCGTGAGGAATTAACCGAGGAAGAGCTACTGGGCTACATTCAGCGGGTAAAAGATGCTCTTCCCAACCATGAGGTGGGCTATGTAGATGCCTATTATGAATTCCGAAACCGTCCGGCTTTAACCGATGCTTGTGATGTAATTTACGCCAATTGCTATCCTTTTTGGGAAGGTTGCCATATCGACTACTCCCTGCCTTACATGAATACGATGTACGATATCGCAAAGACTGCGGGAAATGGTAAACGAGTGGTTATCAGTGAAACGGGTTGGCCTAGCCAAGGCACTAATTTCGAAGCTTCCCACCCCTCCTTCGAAAATGCCATGCGTTACTTTATCAATACTCAAAATTGGGCGAAGGAACATAAAGTAGAGGTGATGTATTTTTCCAGTTTTGATGAAGCTTGGAAAGTAGGCGATGAGGGCGATGTGGGCGCCTATTGGGGAATTTGGGACAAGGATGGTCAGTCTAAATTCACCACGCTCTAAAACAAGCTTATGGGCAGATACGATGCCATCAATTTAAAATTTGAACAGGCCATTTGCTATTCGGGTTACCGTGATGGGCAAAGTCCGGATGCCAGGGTTTACCCTTCTTATAAAGAGGTTTTAGAAGACCTGCGTATCCTCGAAGGCAAATGGAAATTAATCCGCCTTTACGATTGCGGTGCCCATCCCCAAATGGTTTTAGAAGTTATTCGCCGCGAAAAGCTCAACTTTCAGGTGATGTTAGGCGCTTATATTACTGCCGAAACCAGCAATCCCGATTGTCCTTGGGGCGGGGAATATAGCGAGGAGCAGCTCCTTGCAAATAGAAAGGCCAATGAAGCTGAAATCGAACGTCTCATTGAATTAGCCAATGCCTATCCCCAAATCATTTGTGCTTTGTCGGTGGGTAATGAAGCTACCGTAGATTGGACCGATCACTTAGTGCCGGTAGAGCGAGTTATTCATTACACCAAAATGGTTCAAGCGAATTGCAAGCAGCCCGTTAGTTTTTGCGAAAACTATGTTCCTTGGTTGGATAAACTTAAGCCTTTGGCCGAGGTTGTGGATTTTATCTCTATCCATACTTATCCTGTTTGGGAATATAAAACCATTCACGAAGGCCTCGCTTTTACCCAAGAAAACTTTAAGGCGGTGGCCGAAGTATATCCCAACACTCCGGTACTGATTACCGAAGCCGGTTGGGCCACACAATCTAATGGTCGCGGCATTCCGCGCGAGAATGTGAACGAAGAGTTTCAAGCGGACTATTTTGAGGCCCTTCAGAAATGGACACAGGAGGAAGACATCATTTGTTTTTACTTCGAGGCTTTTGATGAAAATTGGAAAGGTTCTTCCGATCCTTTGGAACCCGAAAAGCACTGGGGGTTGTATCGCGCCGACCGCAGTCCAAAATTGGCCCTACAGGATTTAACAGAAGCTACTTCCTAAAAAAGCGCCAATAAAGTATCTTGGGGCACCATGGAGGAAAGCCCCGCAATAAAGGCCTATTACGATAAGCTTGCTCAAGATTATGAAGCCGATCGCTTTCATAATTCCTATGGACAATACATCCAGGCTCAAGAACTGAGGATTCTCCATAAATACTTAGCGGCTCCCTGCCAAGGAAGCTGTCTCGACCTCGCCTGTGGAAGTGGCCGTTACCTCAAGTTTGCCAGTCATGGATTTGATATTAGCCCCAAAATGATTGCGGTGGCCCAGGCCAAACATCCCGAAATAGAGTTTGAAGTTGGCGATGCAATAGCACTGCCCTATGCCGATGGCAGCTTTACGGATTGCTTAAGCTTCCATTTGATGATGCACTTAGAATTGGAGAGTCTGCAAAAAATCCTAAAGGAAGTGCAGCGGATTTTAAAACCGGGCGGGCAGTTTATATTAGACCTCCCATCGGCCAAAAGGCGTAAGCTTATAAACTATCAAGCCGAGGGTTGGCATGGCGCTTTTAGTATGGACATTAAGGGAATGAAAGATATCTTGGGAGCCGATTGGCAACTTCAGGCCTATCATGGTATTGCCCTTTTCCCCATTCATCATATCCCCCAAAAACTACGGCCTCTTATGCGCCGGATAGATAGCCTTTTATGCCGCATTCCCTTTTTAAAGGACTATGCTTCCTACCTCATTATTGTGCTTAAAAAACGAAAATGAAGCGCTTTTTACCAGCTCCCTTAAAGCTTCAACTAAAGCGCAGCTTAAGACTGATGCACGACTGGCGCTCCGGCAGTCTTAAGAAGTTTGCCAAGGCAAGGCCTCAGCATACGGAATTGCCTTATCAGCTAGAGCTGGATTTACGATTAAACCCCAATCCGGCTAAGCTTAAAAATCTGCAAATTGCCATTGCGGCGATCGAACAGGTGGAGGTCTGGCCCCAGGAAATATTCTCGTTTTGGCAGGCAGTACCCGCACCTTACCGGCGTAATGGTTATTTGGAAAGCCGCTCCATTATAGATGGAGTTTTACAATCATCCGTCGGTGGAGGGCTCTGCCAATTATCGGGCATGCTTTACTATATGAGCTTAAAAGCCGATTTAAAAATTGTGGAGCGACATCCGCATTCTCGCGATATTTACACTGAGGCCGAACGCTACACTCCCCTTGGCTCCGATGCTACGGTAGTATATGGCTACAAGGATTTACGGATCCAAAACCCGCTCGATCAAGTATTGCAATTTTCCTTTCAAATTAAAACCGACCGACTACTCCTTTTACTCCGCTCTAACTTGCCCTTAACAGAGCATGAGCTGGAGTTTCGTCGCAAGGATATTTCGACCAAGCAATCGAAGGTTTGCACTTTCGTAGATGGTGATTTACGCCAGAAGACCCTTTATCGAAAGGCTTAAAAAGTGTAGCTTCGAGCAATGTTTAAACGCCTCCTTTTATTTCTCGCCCTTAATTTTGGCGCCTTGGCCATTGGTGGTTTTTTTACCGGATCAGGCGTGCCTTCCGAATGGTATCAAGAATTAAACAAAGCCCCCTGGACGCCACCCGGTTGGGTTTTTGGCTTTGCCTGGACGCTAATTATGATTTGCTTCAGCATCTTTTTGGCTATGCTATGGCCTAAGCTGAACAACAAATCCCATTTGATAAAACTGTTTGCTTTTCAATGGCTTTTAAACGTGTCCTGGAATCCAGTCTTCTTCCACTTCCACTGGGTATTGCTCGGCCTGATTGTGATTAGCACCCTCACCACCCTCATTGCTTATTTCTTTTTGTTTTATCGCCCCTATTTCAAAAAAGGCGTATTACTGCTTTTGCCTTATTTAATTTGGCTGATGGTTGCCACCTCCCTAAACGGTTTTATTCTCTTCAATAACTAGATAGGCCTTCATCGACTGGTAAAACAACACCGCTAAGCCTTGCATGCTTATACTAAATGTCCATCCTTGGGGTTATGCTTACTAAGCTCCACCAAGCATGCGATTTAATCTTCTTCTCTTCCTATTACTTCCTAGCTTATTTTCTGCCCAACCGATTTGGAAACCGCTCGAAAAATTTCAAAATGATTCGACTCTAACAAAAGATCTTCTGCGAAGCGAATCCACAAAACTTGATATCGCCTGTGGGGAATCGATGATTTTTCGACGAAACGATCAAATCTACCGCGCCTTGTGCTACACTTACTCTTTGACCGATACTATGCATAAGGACAAGCCCATCTATAGAACAATTAAGAGTGATAATTCAGTGTTGGATAGTGTAAGGGTGACGCCAAGAAGTCATATATATTCGATATCATCCAAGATGGCCATTCACTATGGACACCAAGACAGTCTTTGGGTTTGTGAAATTCATCCTGATTATACCGAGTATCAAGCGAGCCCAATAAACCTACCGGCGCACTGCACAGCTGTGGAATGGTCAAAATACTTCTCGCCAGTTCAAGATAGCTCCAAAATCTACTTCAACGAAGTTCATGAGTACAACTTTGAAAAAATAGAAAGCCTAACCTCCGAAATAGAACTTAGTGTTCTGGTCCAAGGATTGGACAGTCTTAGTACAGTACTTTTGCGAACCTATCCAGATGTTGGTCTAAACTCCAGCGGTAGAGCTGAAACTGCTCGACAGGAATACCTCAATCAGGCACAATATATTCTCCTTACCTTCTTTATTAGCCAATCTAATTGCGAAATAGAACACCCAGGAATTCTCGGCGTAACTTCCTGCGGAATGGGCTATAACATTCTTCTCGTAAACCCATACTACCAAAGATGATTGATCTTAATCAGAAAATATCCATAACAGATAAATAAACCTTTCAACTTACATTGGAATTTAATTATTTCCTGGGACCCAGTCTTCTTCCACTTCCACTGGGTATTGGTCGGCTTGATTTTGATTAGCACTCTCACCACCCTCATTGCTTATTTCTTTTTGTTTTATCGCCTCTATTTCAAAAAAGGCGTATTACTGCTTTTGCCTTATTTAGTTTGGCTGATGATTGCCACCTCCCTAAACGGTTTTATTCTCTTCAATAATTAGATAGGCCTTCACCGATTGGTAAAACAATACCGCTAAGCCTTGCATGCTTATACTAAATGTCCATCCTTGGGGTTATGCTTACTAAGCCCCACCAAGCATGCGATTTAATCTTCTTCTCTTCCTATTACTTCCTAGCTTATTTTCTGCCCAAGGGATTTGGAAACCGCTCGAAAAATTTCAAAATGACCCAGAAAGAGAAGCTCACTTGGAATATCTTGAAGGGTTAAGAAATGTGAAGCTCGCTTGTGAAGACTCCATGGTATTCTACTTTAACAAAAGGAAATTACGCAGTATTGAAGCCATAATCACAGGATTAGACACTCTTGTTACCGAGTCCACCGTAATAAGCACTATTGACTCTAATCACTGCATTATTGATAGTATTGTGATTCCGCATAGCTACAGTATTTTTTTGGATAGTATGTTTATAAGCGACCGCTATGGTGCGGTAGATAGCTTAAGTACACGCTACCTCCATCCCGACTATGACCAATTAGATTCGATAGCATTTGATATTGACACCTTTTACTTCGCCACTTTCCCTGAATGGTCTCGCTATTTCCGAGCCGTTGAAGACACCCTGAAACTGTATTTCCACGAACGTAGAACTTACAGCTACCCAAATATCCTTAAAACCATCAAGGAAATTGAAACCGCAGCAACAGAGCAAGGCCTAAGGGTTAGCGGAACCGGCTTATCGTGCTATCCCGATGGTTGGTGGGTCGATTACTTTCGTGAGCCTGAGCTTATTCCCAAAGAATTCCTCGACCAATCCCATTACATCCGAATAGATGTCTTTCTTAAAAAGGGACAGGCCAGTTTAGATTACACTGTACTTTTTGTAAATGAGCATTAAGAATTTTGCTTAGCACCATTGGATACGCTAAGCTACTCCAAAATGATTTTTCGGTGATAAGCCTGCCCTTCACCTTCCAAACGAAGAATATAAATTCCTGCTACTTGTTGTAAGTTCAAGTCCCAAGAACTTGCCTGAGGGTCTAATTCGAATTGTTCAATAAGCGCCCCATTGGCATTTAAGAGCAGCGCACGATTTACGCCCTTAAGGGCTCCTAGTCCTTCAATATGAAGCAAGCCCTTACTTGGCTGTGGATAAATACTAAATGGGAAGGCTTCCGCTCCCGCCAAAGCTAAAATCATATCCGAATTTAGGGTATCACTATTTACAGAGGAACTACGACAACTGCCGGTAATCTGGTTCATGTAAACCTCAGCCGGAAAGGCTAAACCACTCAATGCCAATTGCGTTTGACTGCGATCCATCACACTGTCAATGGCGAAGAAAGGGGTCCCCGGACCATTATTGGCATAAAGGATATACTTATCAAAAGGAGCATCGGCTTGTATATTGGTTGGTGACCAAGCCAAATCCAAATCTCCACTGGTATTGCCACCCGTAATAGCTAAAGAAGGAGGTCCTGAAGCCGCCGGAAATAAGTCAACAATCACCGTAATATTCCCCATTTTAGAAACCGGACATGCCTGATCATCGGCCATAATGTGAAATAAGTAACTGGTTCGTCCTCTTAATCCCGCGCTTAAAAAACTACAATTGGCCACCCAATTAAACTCAAAAGCCTGAGCAAGGGCGCCGCAATAACCATTCGAACTAAAGGGACTTAAAGTGGCGCAAGGATAGCCGCCTACACAATTACTATCCGAACTAGGATTGGCGGGATTCATCTTCACCCCATTCGCCGAAACACAAAAGGTTTGAGGCACCCCATTGCTATTAAAATCAAAGTCCTGCACCAATACTTGAAAGTTGATAGTATCATTATTCATCGCGGTAGTCCGATAGGTATTACCGGACCTTTGGATTTGAGGATAATTTGCAGTGTCGATAGAAACACTCGGAGCAGCATTGGCCGTGCACTGCCCTGAAGGCAATTTATGCAAGGGAAGCTCCTTAAAGGTTTCTGCAATTTTTTGTCCATTACGCCAAGACTCAATCTTGAGGCAGTTTTTATAAAAGCCCGCAGGCGCATTATACGTCTCGATTTGCAAATTGCCACTTAGGGGATCTAAAACAACAGGACCATTTGCAGCATTCTCAGAAGTATCGGGAAAGGGTATTTGCGCACTGTAGCCCGCACCAAACAAAGTTGGTGTATTGCTCGCGCTCAGCACATCTGTAAAAGCTACTGAGATGGAATCCTGATCGAGGTCCATGGCCTGATGGTTAAAGAAAAAGGGGCCATCGCAAACCTCCATCGCCGCGGCTTGACCAAAACTGGGAGAATTATCGTAGCAAGTATTGGCATTGAGCACCTGCCCCGTTGCTGGATCTTGATAGGGATACATGATTGCTCTTAAATGAAATCCTGCTCCGGGGCTAGAGGCATCGTTAATATAAGTCGTTCTGCAGCAAGTACTATAGTTAAATTCCCAGCCCGCCGCAGGAGGGGTTCCGGTTAAACTTACCGGAGAGCTGCGATATATATACTCTTCTAGCAGACAGCCATTTGGTGGTGTGCTGCATTGATTGGACATACTGCGTTTGGAGATATACGTACAAACGATGTTTCCTGCTGGGCCACTTATATTTTGCGAGGTAGAGGGCAAGGTGATGCCTGCACAATCTCGATATAGGGAAAGTGTAAAAACGTATTGGCCATTAGAGACACATTCCCAAGTGAGGGAACCTCCTACAAGGTGAGTTGCCTTTAAAGGCGAAAAAGAGGCGGTAAGGATAAGTCCTAGTAGAAGCAGGGTCGATTTTAGTCTCATAAGAATTGGTTTGCTGTGAAAGTACCTAATTCTTACGCCTAAAAAAGAGCAAATGAGTTAAACTCCACTTCGCCTTATTTTGTGGAGAGCAGCGATTTCTACCAAGCGCAGAATTTTACTTTCATAAATCTTAAAAGCAATTATCTTAGAGGCCCAATAGAGCACCTTAATCTGCTTCCCTAGGTCTTGCTGGGCAAACCTGATTAATGCTCTCAATATTAACTAAACCCAAATTTCCTTAAGATGGAAGAATCAAACATTACTCCAAATCGCCCACCCAAAAACTGGTTGGTAGAATCTATCCTCGTAACCTTATTTTGCTGTTTACCATTCGGTATTGTGGGCATTGTACATGCCTCAAAGGTAGACTCCAAATACGGTTCGGGTGATTATGCCGGTGCCGAACAAGCCTCTGCCGATGCTAAAAAATGGACCATGATTGGTTTCTGGATTGGTGTTGCGGTTGCAGTTGTATACGCACTCTTTTTTGCCTTAGGAATTGGAGGAGCGATGCTAGGTGGCATGCAATAAGAAAATAGTCTTGCGGATAGTAGGCCTGCTAAGCTTCTTAGCATTGGCCTACTTCTACCGCAGTTATAATCCGCTTGAACATAATTTTTTCCCTAAATGTCCCTTTCGGGAAGCTACGGGTTATCAATGCGCGGGCTGCGGATCGCAGCGGGCCGTGCACCATTTACTGCATTTCGATATCTCTGCTGCCTTTCAGGAAAATGCCCTTTTGGTAATTGCCATTCCTTATATCCTTCTCGGTTGGGGGATTGAGATTCCTAAAAACCCCAGTCCTTTCCTGCTTCAAATCCGAAAGAAACTCTATGGCATCAAAGCGATATACATCAGCTTGGCCATCGTAATTGCTTGGTGGGTCTTACGCAACTTCTAGGTTTGTTCTGAAAACTAATTGTTTTTCGAAACTGCTAAACACGAAAAGCAGCTTGAGCTTCGTTTTCTTTTTCTAAGCCCTAAACCCATGCAAAAACCCCTATTTCTCTGCTGCTTCGTTTTCTGTGTATTATTCGGCCAAGCGCAAGGCCTCGACACCACTCTTAGTCTTTACTTTCCGATCAATGAGTATCAACTTGAAAAGTCCGAACAAGAAAAATTGGAGGCCTTTCTAAAAGGCCTCGACTCAGACCGCATTGTTTCTAGTCAGCTCACCGCCTTTTGCGATGCCCCCGGAAGTTCCGAATACAACAAACAACTGGGGCAAAACCGACTGAACAGCGTGTTAGCCCAGCTCCCAAAATTTATCAGCGACAGCTTAAGCCAAAGTCTAAACCTAGGCGATCAAGGTAAAGACGATACGAGCTACACCGATAAGCTCCGTCGGGTTGATCTCAGCATTCGCTTAAAGCCAGAAGCAGAGTACCCCAGTCTATCCGACCTTTATGCCCAACTGCAGTGCAAGCAGCAAAGTTTTGAAATAGACCCGAGTAAGGACACCATCATTATTTGTGAACAGGGCACTCAAATTTTAATTTCTGCCAACAGCTTTCAGGCTGCGAGCCGCAAAAAGAGCATTACAATCGAAGTAACCGAAGTTCTTAAAACTTCCGACATGCTGACGCAAAATTTGACTACCACCTCTAAAGGCGAAATTTTGGAAAGTGGCGGGATGATTAAGATTACCGCTCGTCAGGCGAATAAAAAACTACGTTTACGCCGGAACCGGAATTTGCAAATAATGATTCCGACTGAAGCGCCCATCGAAAATCCCCAGGTCTTTCGAGGGCGAATGCATGAAAATGATTCGGTAGACTGGCGAGCGAACGGCCAAGTCACTTTAGCTCCTGGTGATGCCCTTTATTTCACTGCCTGCTGCACGCGATATGGCCTCCCGCCATGTGGCTTTTGGTGCCGACTGGGTAATTTTTTTAGTGGCAGAAGCACCAACACCAATGGTCCTCCACCAAGAGAAGAAGCAAATTGCAACAGCTTACAACATTATCTGGATAAGTATCAGGCTGAGAACCTCGACGAGCTCAAAGCCAAAGTTTCGGAATTACTCAATTATGAGGAAGTAATTAGCACCAACATAGGCTTGTTTGAGGGTCTACAAGAACTGAGTCGTCGTGAAAGGCAAGCCCGACTGGATTCCGGTACCGCCAGTGAATCTGACCTTAATTACTACCTATTCCAAAGCAGTAATCTGGGTTGGATTAATATAGACTCCTTCAGCAAACAACCTAGTTGGACTTTAACCAAACTGGAGGTCCCCATTGCCGATCTCAATCACACCAATGTAAAGATGGTCTTTCGGGATCGAAAAACAATCTTAAGGCCAAATGGCCAAAATCCCGGAAGCTTCTATTTTAAGGATATTCCAAAAGGAGATCCAGTAACCATTGTGGCGGTTAAATATTTAAAAGGGGAAATTGAAGTGGCTTTTGAAGAAATAGAAATCGGAGATGAACTACCCGAATTGAAGTTCCAAAAAATGACCTTGCCCGAATTACGAGCCTTCTGGTTGCAATTCAACTCCTAAAAAATAATCCCTTCCGATTTTCACCGGAAGGGACTTCCTTCGCCGCCTAGGAATCCTAAGGGGCCATTCAACAGCTTCCCTACCTGAGGATATTGGTAACGGTTGGGATTAGGAGGGTTCTTCCAGTAAGCTAATCACCCTTATATAGCCCACTTGGCCATCCCGACGACAGAGTACTAAAACTTGTTCATCTTCTTCTGGAATAAGATATAGGACTTCCAACTGAGCCCCCTTGGCAAATAAGAACATCTCATTTAAGGTGGCTTCTAACCATTCAGGATTCTTATAATCGCCCGGATTAGCCGAAAACCGTTCGGTTACGTAAAAGCCAGATTCGAAGTCCTGAAGTCCATCCGATGCGCCTTTTTGCAGCACCGGAATTAGCGCTGCTTGTCCATTCTCTCGGGCAAACTCTACCGCGATTTGCCCCTTCATATGATTGCCGACTATCAGAATGAGCAGCCCGACAAATACCATTTTAGTGCGCATAACTCCTACTCTTGAGGTTCTTCAACCGCGATAATGTCCATCTTACATTCGCCCTCGCAGCCGCATTCAATTTGAATGGGTGAGCCTAATTTCATTATCTCCGTACAGCGCGCGGAAGCCTTAACACAACCGCCATTGCAATCTACCTCATAACCCGGTACGCCAACATCCTCCACCACATAGACTATACTAATTCCTGTTTCCTGCTCTGGTGCATCCACGTAATACTTACAGGCAAATGAACCTCCAGAAGCATACACTTCCACCGCCGAAACCCGATAGCTATCTAATTGATAACGCGTTTGTAAGGTGCTTTTTAACTGCTCCGCAAAGGTGCCGTAGATATTGGTTAAACTATCAATACTGCGCTTAGCCGCTTCATAGTTCTCAGGAGCCGTACCCAGCCCCGGTTGATCGCCCACACGCATTATCTTTAAACTGCAATTTTCTTCGCATTGACATTCATAAACCCTTGGCGCTAGTTTCACCCCGGTGCCTTGGCACTCGGCGCACTCTCCTTCACAATAGAGCATCCATTCAATTTCAGGTCCCGATTTTGCCCGAATAGCTGGAGGGCTATCTTGCTCCATTAATCGCACTTCCGAACTCATTGCTTCGGGCGCTTGTTTTGTACATTGCACGCTTAAGATACTCACTACCGCTAGGGTGCCTAACCATCGTAATTTCATTGCTTTGATTTATTTGATTTTACGATTGTTAAGCTAGCTTCCTACAAATCAAATTCTTGTCGTAAAAGTTCCAAGTGAAATACCCTACAGATAGACAGTTAAAAGCTAGGGCTTGAAAATCAGAATCCTACATTTATTCACCTTCTAATTTTTACTATTTAAAACACTGATTTTAGGCGAATTGAGAATAAAAAAGAGGGGCTATTAGTCTTGGAAAGAGGGTCTTCTTCGGGTCTGCCGGAACTTTTAGTTCCTGCTCGGGACTGCTGTTTTGCCTAAGCCAGCAAAAATGGCGCTTCAAAAAATCAAAATGAGGCCTTTAGGAGAGGCAATTGTTAGAATTCCCTTAATACTTAATAAGGATAAACATATCTTAAGCTCCCATACGTTCCCCTTTACAAACCGATATTTTTGGAGAGCTCCGCCTACGACTTAAAGCGATTAAGCCCTTACCTTTTTTACCTCATTTTATTTATAGGTTTAAAAGGGTTTTTCGCTTTCGCTGATGATGCTGATTTGCAGTTTTTAAGCGCCCCCCTGGCCGAGTTGCTTTCTTTTTTTAGTGGCTATGCGCATCTCGAAATAAGCAGTGGCGTTTATCGCTTTCCGGAAGTGGAGATCCTCATCGACTCTTCCTGTTCGGGTTACAATCTGTTTTTAATTTATTTCCTCCTCCTAGGCTGGACCACCATAAGCTACCATTCTAATGGGGCCAAAGTGCTCCAAGGCCTGCCTCTTAAGCTAGGGGTCGCCTACCTCCTTACCCTCTTCACCAACAGCACCCGAATTCTTAGTCTATTAAAGTTTGAAAGTTCCATCGCAAACTTCTTCCATAGCAGCGAAGATTTAATTCACCAGGCTTTGGGTGCCTTTAACAATCTGTTTTTCCTGGTCCTCACCTACCTTATCATTAACCACCTTTTAAAAAAGAAATATGCGCAACCTTCTCAATCCTAGATGGCTTCTCATTTTAAGCATTCTCCCATTAATCCTCATGGGCTTTATACTCTATGGAGAATACCGAATTGTACGTCACCTCCTAGAGCCTGAAGATCTCCAATTATGGACAAAACTTTGGTGGGCACTGGGTTTTTTGGTGGTTTTTGATATTGCACAAGGCCTCTTCCTCCTTAGTCGCAAAAAAAGTTTGAGCGTGGGATTAAGCTGGTTAAACCTCATCCTTCACCTTAGCTTCATCTATCTATACTACTTCTTTTCCAACGACCTTTTACCTTTTAACATCCCGCAATGGATGGTGGATAATCAGCTGAGCTTATTCTTAGGAAGTTTAGGCCTCCCGGCGATTTTACATGCCCTCTTGGTATTGGTGGTCCATTACAGCCCTAAACCCGAAGAAAAGCTCGCCGGCTGGCGCATTGTTATCGCTGTTCTGCTTCCCCTTTTGGTTTTTGCATTGGCACAATTAATCCTACCCATTTGGCATCGACTCGACTTTCTGGATGGCTTTGGTTTGCATTTAGAAATCATCCTCCTTGTATGCACTAGCTTGGTCTTTCTCTACCTGATCTTCCAGGCCATCTACATCATTAGTACTAAAACCCCTGCCTCTTGGAAAGCTTATAATCTAATTTGGAAAATACCCTTCGCTATCCTCTTTCCGGTTTTAGGCTTACTCCTTAATAATGGCGGGGGCTCCGAATTCAAACTTTCGGGTGCCGGTATTTTTGGTGATTTCAGCGATCCTTGGTATCTCATTATTGCTGTAATTAATGGTATTCTTCTTTGCTTACCCAATAGCCGCAATAAATTCTTACAGCTAGGACTTTTCTTCGGCCGCCTGGCCGGACTCACTTACATTATCTATTTCTGTTTGGTTTTACTGCCTTACATGCCCCTCTCCTTTTTAGCCATATTAGCCATAGGCCTAGGTTTCCTGATGTTGAGTCCCTTTGTGGTTTTGATTCTGCAGATCCAGGCTATAATGGAAAGCTACCGCTCTATCCGTAAAGACTTTTCCAAACGCTTTTTGCAATTCGCAGGCAGTTTGGCCTTCCTTATTTTACCTATCATCATTAGCCTCTCCTATTACCAGCAGCGATCAGCCCTCCATAATGCCTTGGATTACGTCTATCAAGCCGATTTGGAAAAAGACTATCCCTACCGGGCCGAGGCCTTGACTAAGACCCTCGAGCGAATCGAGGAATTGCAAGCCCGTCCTGGAGATATCTTTTTTAATCAAGGACAACCCTTACTTAGCTCCTATTACAATTGGATGGTTTTAGATAATATGATGATCTCCCAAACTAAAGTTGCGGAGCTAAAACGCGTATTTTTTAATGTCCCCCATTCCATCGACCGAATGCCAGCACCGGCGCCCGGTCCGGTTCAATTAGACTCCCTAAGTCTTAACACGGTTTACGACCCCGATATTGGAGCCTATCGAACTTGGATTAAGCTTGAGCTGCAAAATACCTCCGATTTAAACATGCAGGAGTACCAAACCCGTTTTCATCTGCCCCAAGGCGCCTACATCAGTAACTATTATTTAATGATGGAGGGTCGCAAGGAATATGGGCTGCTGAGTGAGAAAAAAAGTGCCCTCTGGATATACAATAATATTCGGCGGGTGCGCCGCGACCCTGGTATCCTTTTCTACGAAAGTGGCCGAAACATAAACTTTAAAGTCTTCCCCTTTGCGGCTAAAGAACGACGAAGCACAGGAATCGAGCTGATTCACGGATCGAGTTTAAACTTTTCCATTGATGGTACCGAAATAGCAGTAAGCGGAGCCCAAGCCGCAAATAGTGAAAATCCCTTAATTGAAGTGCTCCAAACAAAGGAACTTGAGGCGCTTCCGCAGATGCAACGAGAAGCTTACCTGCACTTGCTAATTGATGCATCCGATGACACCCTCAAAACCAAATACCTTGACCAGGCGCGCGAAATTATGGCTCTTCATCCCGACTTAGCTGAACATGCTCAAATTAGTTTAGTCGACTATGAATCTCGCCACTATGAAGCATCCGAAAACTGGCAGGACGATTATTTAAATAAGCCCGCCCAAGGAGGATTCTTCATCAAAAGAGCCTTGCAGCAAGCCCTCCGCCAACACTACTTAAACCCAAGCCAGCGCTTCCCTCAATTTGTAATCCTCAGCGAAGATCTTAAGGCCGGGAACCTCGACTTCGATTTAGGCGATTGGCAATTTACCTATCCTGATGAGGAACATCTTCATCACTTTCAAGGGAAAGATAGCTATACTGCTTACTCGCTCTTTAAACCCTTAAGCGCAATTCCCGAAACGATTAAGCATCTGCCGCAAGGCAAAAGCCTAGCCGTGTACAAAAAGGATAATTGGACTTATTTCCTAAATCCAGATGCCGCGCAACTCCTTTATAAACCCAATGGCCTGGCCGACATCAATTGGGACCAGCTCCCAAAAGGCTGGACGGCTGGTTTGGAAATGGAAGCTTTATACCGCGATTTTGTTTTAAATCCGCAGCGCAATAAAAAGGAATGGACCCAACTTTTACGCTACAGCTTTAGCAGCGGCATCATGAACCCCTACTCCTCCTTTATTGCCCTGGAAAATGAAGCCCAAAAAGAAACCTTACGTCAAAAACAAGCGCAAGTAATTGCCGGGAACTTTGCACTAGACCTTGAGGAGGATAATCTCCGCCGAATGAGTGAACCGGATTGGTTATGGTTGTTAATACTGCCCTTATCGCTGCTCCTAGTACGAGCACGCAACAAACGATTACAAGACGCAGTTTAAACTACGGAATTAGACTAAAAACTTGATTTTCGGCTGGGTAGTCGAACCACGTTTGATTTTGGCCACCCAAGCTTGTAGCCCAAGTTTGAAATTGCGGGAAGGCATCAATCATATCTACCTTTTCGAGGGGATGTTGCCAATCCGAATTACTCATAATTTCAATGGCCCAGGGTAAACCTTCGGCTGTTTTAAAGCCGCCATTATCGTCAAGAGTATTGGCCAAACTGGCGTCAAAAGCCGCCGAACCGGAATAGGCTGGTAAATGCACTTCTAAACCCCGAGTATCGGAACGGAACAAATAGAGTTCGGGAAATAGATCAGCAGTGGTGCCAGAATTGAAGTTAATGCTAAACCTCAAGGTATCAGGTGCCTTACTGGGACCTTGCCCATTATTCTGGTAATACGTTTCGATATCGGCAAACACATCACTGCTAATAATGAAGCCATTGGTATTATCGGGGTCAACCGCGAGGTCTCCTGAAATAGTATTAACGATATTATTAGTAAACAAAGTTCCATCGGACTTGCGGAGTAGTAGAGCAATACCATTGTGATGACCAGCGCCAATGGCATCAATGCTCAGGGTGAAATCGGCACTTACCAATTCTTGGTTGGCATTACGCGCAATTTCTACTTGTTGACTCAACACTAGGTCATTGAAATCATAATCACCTGTAGCTGGCCATAGGTCCTCAAATGCGATGACTTGTTTTCCAGAAGTAGGGAAAAAGGATTGATAGCTGCGCGTGGGATCTTGCGGGAAATCATCATCTGTATCGGGCACCCCATCGCCATCCTCATCACATTCAATTCTAAAGTTATCTAAGAAATTACCCACCGAACTATTGCCGCTGCCTGTGGATACGGCCTCAAACATAAATACAGTTGTAGTTTGATTTGCAGGCACCACATAAGTTCCAGAATGGTAACCCCAAGCATTAGTTCCATCGGACATAATAGCCTGCTCCACAGCGGTATTTACATCGGCTCCTATTAGAACGCGGGCTACATCCACACCTTGACGTGCCCGATGATAAACTGACCAACGAATCGTTGAGCCTGGCTCCAGACATAAGCTCTGATAAAGAGCCGCATTAGGATGATAATTAGCGTTAATTTCAAAAAACTGTCGTCCCTCTTGGGCGGGAACTCCATTAAAGCCTGAGGACCAAATTTCGATCTTACCATCAGGGGCAGTCGTTTCCCAACCGGGAACTTGGTTTTCACTTAAAATACGGTAAGCACGATTGGGAATCGCGGGTAGCTCTGCTAGGTTGTTTTCAATCGGACTATTGCAAACGGTACACGTTCCACCCGAAGTATTCTTAGCCGACTTTTGCCCTAAATCCTGGGCGGTGAATTGATAATTTCCCGGGCCGTTTATAGGGAATTTCTGACCGGAATAAGGGAAACTAATTCGGTAGCTTTCATTTGGTGCAAGAGAAACATTAAATTGAGCGGAGGTGCCGGCGATTTGTACTTTCTCGAGTAAGCCCCCATTCTGATCTTCTAAATAAAGGTACTCACGATCTAAACTGATATTATCGGGATTCACAAAATCCACATTCAGCGACCCCTTCAAGGCGGCAGACCAATTAAAGCTAGGGTCCACTTGTAAATCAGACATTTGATTTACGGATGGATTTCTATCGGAAGTATCTTTCTGCTTACTGCAAGCTATCACCAGCAAGCCAAAGCTTAGGAGCGAAATAATTCTAATATACCTTAACATCTGCCTCAAATTTAATGCTAGGCTAAATATCCGATGACCCACTTAATCATTAAGTTAAAATTCGAAGAACGGCTATAAATTGAAGTTTTACGGCCAAAAAAAATCCCAGACAAGGTTTTCCACCTATCTGGGATTCTTATAATCTTGCCTTCTATTACCCCAAAAAGCAAGGGATTCAGTTCTATACGAGTTTCTGAATCAATCTTTTGACAAAATCAAAAGCGGTTTGCAAGGTACATATTTTCGGTAAAAGGTAATTCGGCTTTCGATTAAGGGTAGGATTTTCACGATTAACGGCAACTACTTTATAACTTGCTGCAAAGTAAAATTGTGGAGTACATCACCGATAAAACCTTTAAAGGAAAGGTATTTACCACCCAAGACTTTCAAAAAGCGGAGTACGAAGATTGTCGGTTCGAAAACTGCCGAGCAACCGACTTTCACTTTAGCGGCTTCCATTTCAGTAATTGCGATTTTATCGAATGCGATTTAAGCAATTGTCGCTGGAAGGAAACAAAAATCCAAGACTGTCATTTTTCAAATTGCAAGCTGATTGGCAATAAATTCGAGGAACTGAGTACCTTCGGCTTAAGCTTTAGCCTACACGATTCCCGACTGGACCATAGCAGCTTTTATAACCTGGACCTTAGTCAGTGTAGCTTCGAAAATTGCCGGGCCCTCGAGTGTGATTTTACCCAAGCTATTTTAGCTGGGGTTTCCTTTCGCAATAGTGATCTTTCCGGATCTCAGTTTGAGCAATGCGACCTCAAGAGGAGTGATTGGCGCGGTTCCAAGCAAATCGAGCTCGACCCCCGCGATAATCAATTGCAAGGTGCGCGCTTTTCGAAAGAAAGTCTACCCGGTTTAGTATCGGTTTTTAAAATTTTAGTGGATGAATCTTAAAACCATTCTTCTTAGCCTGCTTCTTGCTTGCAGCTTCGGACTTTCGGCTCAGCCCTATGCTTTACTTGATAGTAGCTCCAGTCCAAGCCGCGAGCACCGCCTTTATTTATACGATGCCAATGGCACCGCGGGCATTCCACAAGATGATCGCCTGATAGACTCCATTAGCCTAAAACTCCCTCAGGCCATAAAGGCCCGAAACTTAAACATCATCGTACATCGACCGATTATAACTGGCCAGGATTTAAGTTTAGAAATTAGTGTTTTTGAAAAGTTTAAACCGCAGGACCCAAAAGACGATCGTTTTTTAAAGACCCTAATTTGGCAAGGTTTGGAATCGGATTTTAAAAGTCTGCAATCCGAAACACCCCAGCGTATAAGGGTTCCTCAAGAGAGCACCTTTCAAAGGCCGAAGATGAAACTTCAAATTGATACTCTATTTCGTAAATAAGCGCTGCTATGTCCATGAGTCCCAAGTCGCTCTTTCGCTACTTTAAAGATTGCTACCAAGCGGATCACGAAAGTCTAAGTGTTCGTTCCATTTTTAGTAGCAACTTTAAATTAAAACACCTCCTAAAAGGCAGCGAACGAATAATAGAACAGCATGAAGTTTATGCGCCCTTAGACCATCCCAAAGTTGAGGCCATCTTAAATGAATTAGAGCTCAATAGTCTGGAGCTCGACTTTTGCTATACTGCCATTTATATTTTGGGTAAAGACCAAACTGGTTTTGGTCGCCAAAGCAATATCGCCAGCCCCTTAATCTTTATTCCGCTAAAAATAAATCGCGGCGAAGAAGTTACCGTAGAACTGCAGTTTTCGGAACTGCGATTAAACTTAGAATTGCTTCGGAAATTTGATTTAGCGGATGGATTAAGTCATGATGCTTTTATCGAAGGGGCCGAGCAAATTATTCAAAGCGCTGGAGGCCTATACGGAATAAAGGGACTTCTCGATAAATACTATCCTCAACTTGATTCCGAAGCCCTAGTAGAATGGCCTAAGTTATGGTCGGGAGCCCGCATGCAGCGACAACTGTCGCAAACCACAGAAACCGGACAATTTAGCTTGGTACCCGCCGCCGCATACCTTTTAGTTCCAAAAAACCAACATACCCTTAGTGTGTTAAACGATTTGGAAGTAATGGCCGAACAGGATCAGTTTAGTGCTCCGCTTGCGGCCCTATTTGAAGGTAAAAGCATAAGCCCGAAAGGGACCCAATCATGGTGGCGACATAATCTTAATAAGGAACAATACCAGGGCTTACAAAATGCCTTTCAGTATCAAAACTCCATTATCGTAGGTCCACCAGGCACGGGTAAGTCCTATACTATTGCCAATATTGCCGCCGAAGCTATTTCACGTCAGGAGAAGGTTCTTATTGCTTCTCGCAATAAACCGGCGGTAGAAGTTATACGCAACATTCTGGAAAAGGAGTATCAGCTAAAAGACTATCTGGTGCAAACCAGCGGACATTCCTACCTCCGCAGTTTAAAAGCGCGCATTGCCCGATTTTTGAGTGGCATCCAAAGTCGACATGCCACCAAAATAAGCGATCACGAATTGGAGTCTCTCGACCTGCGCATTGCCGCGGCCGAAAAGCGTTACAATCGACAACTCGATATCGAGCTCAAGCGCCTAAAGAACAATAAGGTTTCCAAATTCGGACTAAGCGAATTGCTGCAGCATTTTTGGCTCCACAATGCTTGGCGCGATTACGAAGCCTTTTTTGATTATTTCCTCGAAATCCTAGAGCTGCGCATGCTCATCCAAAAGCGGGTACAAGAATACAGTCAGCAAAAAATCCGCTACTACCGACACCTGCATCGCAACAGCCATCGCTCCACGATTTCGCAGTATCAAGATGCTTTAAACAGCAGTAGCTTTACAGAGCTCAAAACGGTTTTAGAGCAATTGGAATACGAAAAGCTCCTCGATATTTTCCCCATTTGGTTGGTGCACCTGCAGGAGCTCAATAGCCTTGTCCCGCAAAAAAAGGAGCTTTTCGATTTACTAATTATCGATGAAGCTAGTCAGGTAGATATTGCCCAAGCCCTTCCGGCGATTCAGCGCGCCAAGCGGGTGGTGATTGTGGGCGACCCCATGCAATTGAGTCATTACTCATTTTTATCGCGGTCCAAACAAAAGCAGTTTCAAATTAAGCATGGTTTTAAGGATTCCTCCTATTTAAACTATCGCGATCAAAGCATTTTAGACCTCTACCTCCAAAAGCTTCCGAGCCAAGATCAGGTGAGCTTTTTACGCGAGCATTTCCGCTCCAGTCCCCTGCTCATTGGTTTTAGTAATGAAGCTTTTTACCAAGGACAACTGGAGGTCTTAAAGTCAACCCCCGATCATCTTCAAAGCAGCCAGATTGAAATTCACGCCCTACCCGGGGAACGCGATCAAGATGGGGTGAATGTAACCGAAGCGGAGGCTATTTATCGCCGCCTGAAAGGAATTCTCAAGCAACAGAAGGCCCAAGTGCTTAAAGAAAGTATTGGCATTTTATCGCCCTTTAGTGCGCAAGTGCGCTTTTTAAAAAGCTATTTATCCGAACGCCTCGATAATCAAGAGCTTCGCAAGCATGATCTTTTAATTGGCGGACCCTATCATTTTCAAGGAACGGAGCGCGACATCATGCTGCTTTCCTTTGCAGTGGATAGTAAAAGTCATCAAGCGGCCTTTCGGCATCTCAACAAAGCGGAGGTGTTTAATGTGAGTATTAGTCGCGCCCGCAGCAAAGTTTTCGTTTTTCACTCCCTTGGGGATAAACGCAAAAAGGCCGATGGTCTCCTCGGCAAGTATTTACAATTCCTCGAAAGTCAAAAGGAGGAAGCCTATGAGTCCGACATTAAGGACGCCTTTGCTACTGAAGTTCGTAAGTCCTTAAAGCGTTACCAAGGTTATGAAGTTTCCTACGAAGCAGTTCCTGTTGCCGGAATGGTATTGGATGTTTTAGTGCGTTACAAAGAGCAGTACTTCTTTATCGACTTGATTGGCTTCCCCGGGGATTTTGAAGGAGCCTTTCATTTCGACCGATACCAATCATTAGCGCGGATTGGCATTCACAGTTTACCCCTCCACTATTCCTATTGGGTAAAGGACCCATCTGCCGCAAGGCAAAAGCTGATCCAAGCCATTAAGAAAATATACCGCAAACCCTAAAGAAGGAGATCGCTGCGCATATCCATTTCGAATAAGGTTTCCATTTTGCTGCAAGCGGCGGTCATCTGCTTGCGCCAGTGCTCCGCTCCGGCGGGTAAAAGGGCGGCTGCTTTACTGCGGGTTTCGGCATCGGGCCATTGGGCATAGGCAATAAATACCTTCGCTTTCGCTTGATGTAGTCGCGAACCCAAACCCCCAGCGTGATTTCGATACATTTTTGTGAGGGCCTCCCAGGCGGCGATAAACTCGCTCTCTTGCTGGGGCTCCACTTCGAACTGATAGATTATACAATGCATGCGGAAATTTAGGGGGAAATTCAGACATTTAAAGCATCACTAAATGGTATGATTGTATCCCTCTGGTCGGGGCCCCGAAATTTGTCGACTGCCCTAATGTACTTCTTTGCCCATCGCGGTGATTTCCAAGTGATGGACGAGCCCTTTTTTGGTGCTTTCTTAAGGAAGTATCCGGTATGGAGGCCTTCTCGGGAAATCGTGCTTGCGCAGATGGAGCTCGATGCACAAAAGGTGATGGAGAGCCTTCAGGCGAAAGCCCAACATGGCCCCTTATTCCTAAAGAATATGGCCAATCATCGAAGCTTGATCCCAAGGAATGGACACCTAAATTGGAAGCCTATATTACTCTTTCGTGATCCAGCGGCGGTCTTACAGAGCTATCAAAAAAACATGCAAGACATTAGCCTCTTCGACCTCGCCTATGAGGAGCAATGCGCTTTGATGGAACAGTTTAAGAGGCAAGAAGTCCCCTTTTTACTGGTCGACTCCGATACCCTGCAAGCGAATCCCCTAGCGGAACTGCAAAGGATTTGTTTATGGCTAAAAATACCTTTTGAAAATCGCATGTTAACTTGGTCCGCTGGTCCCCTTGCGGAAGATGGACCTTGGGCCCCTTTTTGGTATTCCAGGGTGCATCAAAGTAGCGGACTGGAAGCCCGCAAGCGCAATGATCCTCCCCCGCCAGAAATTTATCAGCAGCGTATTTATAAGCAATGCCTGCCCTATTATCAAAAACTAAAAGCTGCCTACCATGAGCAAATTGAACTTACCTGATCCTCGTAACGAAAACACTTTGGTATATGTGAATGGCCTCATGGCCAGGAAGGACGCTAAGGTCTCGGTGCTCGATTCGGTGGTACAGGGAGGGGATGCCGTTTGGGAAGGCTTGCGGGTGTATCGTGGGAAAATTTATCAGCTCGAAGAGCATTTAGACCGATTGCTCGATTCGGCTCATATCCTTCGTTTTGCCAATATTCCAAGCCGGTCGGAAATCCGAAATGCCATTTTTGGCACCTTAAAAGCCAATGGTATGGAAGATGGGGTGCACATTCGCCTCACTTTAAGTAGAGGGTTAAAGTCCACCTCGGGAATGAACCCCGATTTAAACACTTTTGGTTGCACCCTCATTGTATTACCCGAGTATAAGGGCTTTGTGTATGGCGAAGACGGCTTAAAGCTCATTACCAGCTCTATCCGTCGGAACGCTCCTGCCTATCTCGATTCTAAAATTCATCACAACAACCTGCTTAACAACATCCTAGCTAAAATTGAATCGAATTACGCTGGAGCTGATGATGCATTGATGCTCGATCAAAATGGTTTTCTCTCCGAAACCAATGCTACCAATATCTTCTTAGTGCGTAAGGGCGTTTTATATACCCCTTTTGCGGATGCCTGTTTACCTGGACTTACCCGCGCAAGGGTAATCGAAATCGCTCAGGATCTAGACCTTCCCCTTCAAGAAAAAAACCTCAGTATGGCCGAAATGTATACGGCCGATGAAATGTTTACCACAGGCACCATGGGGGCCTTAAGTTGGGTAAAGGAAGTGGATGGACGCCTTATTGGCCAAGGAGAAAAAGGCCCGATTTGCAGCCGACTGCAGGAATACTACCTACAAACTGTAGATGATTTAGCCGTGCCTATCCCTTAAGGGTTCCCCTCCGTATTCGCATTCGTATCGGACATTCTCAGGGCTTGCTTCTCCTTTGCTAAGGCTTGGGCAGCTCTTACTTCATCGGCATAAGCCGGCCGCTTTCGGCTAACCACAAAAGTTTGTTTAACCCGGGTATTTACTAAAAAGTAGGTACCCCAAATAAAAGTGGCTAAAAAAGGACGGTAAAGTTCTTTACCCGCCGTATAGGAGCTGGTTAATTCGAAATTCACCATTCCGGCATAGAGGATGAGCTCCCACAGCAATCCGAAAACATACCAGGCTACCATTAGCTTTGGCAAACTAGAGCGGTACTTAAAGAACTGCAGTAATAGTAAAAAGGCAAAGGCCAGCTGAAAGATATCTATGAAGTGCTCGAAAAGCACAAAAACGACATAGGACACCCCATCTGGATCATCCTTCGAACTAAGCATATAGCTCAAATTATTGAGCATCTCAGGGGTCCAAGCGTCTTCTAAGCTGTAGATCATCACGAAAGGCGAAGCTATTAAGCCCAAGAGAGGCAAAACCATCCAACCACCAATGCGCATCTTTTCTTTGGTAATATGCTCCATGGCCGGCAAAGGATCGTAATAGCGATCGAGCAGGTAAAGGGCAATCACCGCAACTACCAAGCTGATAAATCGAACAATCCAAATCAAGATGTTCATCAAGGCCTTATTGCTAGAAGGATCTCTGCCAATACTTCCAAAATCATCGCTATGGAAGCTAATGTTATAGCCGGCATTGTCCGACATCTTATCGTGGTCTCTTACAAAACGCTGGTAATCTTCTGCCGCTATTTCCGGCGCTAAAACCTGATAATGGTGCTTGATATTATAATGCTCCTTATTGCTACTCGCACGGGCTAGGTAGTCGTAGCGATACTCGGGCTGGACAATGCTAAAGTTTTCATTTTCCACCGGCCAATCCTCGGGAAGGAACAAATCGATCTCATAAGTAAAGTCCTTGGGATAGGTTAAACTTTGGGGCGCGGTTCGGTTAGGATTATCCGCGTACCGAAAAAAATCGCGAATGCCCTCCGCGTAAAAATAGGCACGGTAAACATCCTCTTCCGGTTCCCAAATACTATCAATTTTATATGTCTCTTTAACGGTGATGATATTAGCCGCGCGGTCATCTTTAATCTCGGGAAGCTCCGCCATGCGAATGGAAGGCCATAAACTTTCGTAATAGCTTAAGTAATCCTCTGAAATGGATTCTGGGGTATTATTGGTGAGATAATGGCGAATATTATCGGCCTCATCACCCTTGTAAATGGTACTTACTTCTAAGCTGGAGCTGCTGCTATTATTTTCGGCCACAACATAAGTGTCGTGAATAGTAATACTGCCTTGGAGTCCCTGCGGTAGCGGTTTTAAATGTTTTTGCCCAGGCTTTAAAATTAAACCCTTGCCGTAATTTGGGAAGTTTTGATCCTTAAATGGCCCACCCATTGAGCTGCTGGTGGGGTCAATGTAAATGGTATCCCCCTCGTGAATGGCCAGCATCACGCAATGATTAAAAACGTAGGGGCTTACTTCATCCTGACGTAAATTTCGGTTCTTATAGGTGCTCACCCACATCGGATAGGCCTCGGTTCCTAAACTGCGCATTAAAGCGACCAGCAATAAACTTTTATCCTTGCAGTCGCCATAACGTTGATCCAATACGTTTACAGGATTATGCGGTTTAAAAGCATGCACCCCGTTTTCGAAGCCCAAGTAACGCACCTGATCCTGAACAAATTCGGTAAGCAGCTGCAATTGCTTCTCGGAATCCTTCTCCTCTCCTATAATTTCTAAAGCGGCCTGTTTAACCGCTGCAGTCTCCAACCTGGGAAGTTGATAAAGCGCTACGGCATCTTGTAGCAATTGAGCCCAAGAATGGTAATTGCTTATTGCCACCCGAGGGCGCGGGTCGTAATTCGAGGGTTCGCCTTCCTCAAACTCCGCGGCGGGCACATCCTCTAAAAGCCAAATGAATTCGTCATAAGATTCGTGTTTAACTTCTTTAGGCTCCACCACCTCTGGCCCGTCGTAAATAAACTCTGGGTATTCCCCTTTGGGAATTAAAATGCGGTAATTGAGGTATCCCAAAGGCAAATAGCGCTGCAAGCTTTCGCTGCTGTAATAATGATCTTTAAAGGCCGGATTACTCCCTTTGAGGCTGTATTCATATTGGAGGATATCACCGGGTCGAATATCGCGAAGGTTGTAAACCATGCTCATGCTACTGTCGTAGATAAGGCGGCTACGACTGCTTTCGGTGCGAATTAAATCGGCAACATGGCTTTCTAATAAGTCAATCCTTTTCCCATCGCGAATAATAAAGATATTGTGGAAGGTTAGACTGCGAAAACTGGGATGATAGCTGACCGACAAATTGCTGTAACTACTTACCACCTCTGGGCTTTCGAGCAGGTAAGTATGTCTAAAAAAGCTTTCATTGCTGGCCACATTATACTGGTGATCATAGGCTAGATACTGCAATCCATTGTCGCGCCAGGCTTCATTCGGCGCTGGGGCTTCCGCGAGTTTCACCCAAGTGGGTCGCGGGCCTTCATTTTGGGCAATACTAAGGAAGGGAATCAGGAGGAGAAGCAGGCTAAGGCGTTGAAGCATGGTTTTATTTTGCGGCCAAATATGGAAATTATTCTCTAATAACCTTTGCTGAGCAAGAGAAGGAATTAACGGAGCTGAACATTTTCCCAAACATTGGCTTAATTTGGGAGCACCAAACAAAATAGTAATGTTAAGAACCACTAAACGCCAGCTTTTAGTCTGGGCTCTTTGTAGCCTTCCTCTAATGGGATACGCCCAAAACGAAAACAAGGAAAAGGCCGACTCCACTAAAAAAGCCACCAAGGAACTTCCCCTCGAGCCCGAACGAAAAATTGTACTGGACAATCCCGGCATTACTTGGCTTTCCCTTGATGTGAGTCCCGATGGGAAGCAAATCGTATTTGACGCCCTTGGCGATCTTTATTTGATGCCGATTGAAGGCGGTAAGGCCGAAGCGCTCACCTCAGGAATGCCTTATGAGGTGCATCCGCGCTTTTCACCCGACGGTAAGCAAGTGGTTTACATTTCGGATAAGAGTGGCGCGCAAAATGTGTGGGTGATGGACCTCGAAACCAAGAAAGAACGCGCCATTACCAAGGATAAAAATCAAAACTATTTTTCGGCCGTTTGGAGTCCGGATGGCCAATACATTGTAGCGGCCAAAGGCCGAAGAAATATCAAATTACACTTATATCATGCTGATAAAGGTGGAGGCGTTCAAATTTTGAAAAAGCCGGAAAGCTTAAAAAGCATCGACCCTTGCTTTAGCCCTGATGGACGCTACATTTATTTCTCGGCCCGCAAAGGCGCCTGGAACTATAATGCCGATTTACCCCAGTATCAGGTGCAGCGCTACGATATGCAAGAAGGCGAAACCGAAGGGGTAACCGCGCGCTATGGCTCTGGTTTTACTCCGGTTATTTCTCCCGATGGTAAATACTTGGTTTATGGCAGTCGCTATGAAACCGAAACAGGCTTAATTCTGCGTAATCTCGAAAGCGGGGACGAAGAGTGGCTGGCCTACCCCATACAGCACGACGAGCAGGAATCGATTGCCACCTTAGGTGTTTTACCGGGCATGGCTTTTAGCCCAGATGGGCAGTTCTTGTATTGTGCCTATAATGGTCAAATTCAGAAAATTGACATCAAGACCAAGGTGGTTTCGCCCCTGCCGATGGAAATTAAACTGGAACTGGAATTAGGCCCACGTCTCGATTTTAAATATCCTATTTCAGATGAACCGGAGCAGCCCATAACCCAAATTCGAGATGCCGTTCCCTCACCTAATGGCGAATGGCTAGCCTTTACCGCTTTAAATCGCTTATACCTCTACAGCCTAAAGGAGGAAGAGGTATTTAGGGTTTCGGACCACAACTTCACCGAGGCCATGCCCACTTGGTCGCCCGACGGTAAAAAAATTGCCTATGCGACTTGGGAAGGTAAAGAAGGGGGGATTTACGAATACACCATCAGCGCCAAGCGCAACCGTAAAATTAACCCTAGCGCAGGCCTCTTTTACAGTTTAGTCTATACCCCGCAAGGGAATCGATTGGTATATATCCGTCAAAGTGCCCGCAGCTACCGCGATGCGTACAGTCCCTTTGTATCGGGTTCGGATGCCCAAATTGCTTATTTGGACTTAGCTCAAAAGCAAGAAGTTATCATCGCCCCGGCTAAGGGCCGAGATAAGCCTCATTTCGCTGCGGCAGGAGATCGTATCTATCTAAATCACGGCAGTAAGGGTTTGGTTTCTATTCGCTGGGATGGCAGCGATGAAAAAGAACATTTAAAGCTCACCGGAATTACCACCTATGGCAGTAAACTGGAAGACTTTCACCATCATGGCGCGGGGGCTGATCACGATCATGGTGAACCTTCCTTACTTCCTCAGGCGGAGGGTGCTTGGCGGGAGCGCACCAAACCATCTACCCCGAGTGTAATGCTCATTGCCCCGAATGGCGAAACCGTATTGGCGCAAATAAATAATGACCTCTACACGGTGCATTTACCTTCTTATGGGCAAAAGGCGGAAATTTCGGTTTCGAAACCCGAGGCGGCTGCCTTCCCAGCTAAAAAATTGACCACCATGGGAGGCGAATTTCCTGCTTGGTCGGCCGATGGTAAAAAAGTACACTGGTCTTTAGGTCCAGCCCATTTTATTTACGATCTCGAAAAATCGCAAGCTTTTGGTGATAGCTTAAAGGCCGCCAAAGAAGCGGAAAAAAAGAAGGCCGAAATCGATACGAGTGAGGAATCTTCGGAAGAAGAAACCAAGGGCAAGAAAGACAAAAAAGAAAAAGACCCGGTTTTTGAAGCACGGGAAATTCGCATTCCCCTGACCTATAAAAAAGACATTCCGCAGGGATATACGCTCTTACAAAATGCCCGCATCATTACCATGAAGGAAGAGGAGGTATTGGAAAACGCAGACCTCCTTATCCTTAATAATCGCATTGAAGCTATTGGGCCAACGGGTAGCCTTGCCGTTCCTGATGAGGCGGTGGTTATTGATTGCAGCGGTAAAACGCTTGTGCCTGGCTTTGTAGATACGCATGCCCATATGTGGCCCAATTGGGGAATTCATAAAAATCAGGTTTGGTTGTACGCCGCTAACCTGGCTTATGGGGTAACCACCACTCGCGATCCTCAAACCGCCACTACCGATGTACTTAGCTATGGCGATATGGTAGAAGCAGGGATGATTGCCGGTCCGCGGATTTACAGTACTGGTCCCGGGGTGGGCTATTGGTCCTATAAAATTGAATCTCTGGAACATGCTAAAAAGGTTTTGAAGCAGTACTCGGAGTACTATCAAACCAAAACCATTAAGATGTACCTAACGGGAAATCGGCAACAACGACAGTGGATTATTATGGCCTGCAAGGAGCTGGGCTTAAAACCCACTACCGAGGGTGGTTTGGATTATAAGCTTAATATGACCCAAATTTTAGATGGCTACCCCGGCCACGAACATGCCTTGCCTATTTACCCCATTCAATCGGATGTGGTTCAATTTATCGCTCAGTCTAAAACAACAGTTACCCCGACCATGCTGGTGGCTTACGGTGGACCTTTTGCCGAAAATTACTTTTATGCTACAGAAGAGGTTTACCACGACCAAAAACTGCAATATTTCACCCCACATGAGGAACTGGCCAGTAAAAGTCGGAGGGTTTCGGCCGGCTGGTTTATGGAGGAAGAACATATCTTTCCCCGACATGCCGAATTTATTAAGGCCTTGGTAGAAGCGGGTGGCATGGCCGGTGTAGGTTCGCACGGTCAGCTGCAAGGTTTGGGTTATCACTGGGAACTTTGGGCGATGGCCGCAGGTGGCATTAGTAATTTAGATATGCTAAAAGTGGCCACGGTAATTGGTGCCGAGTCGCTAGGTTTAGACCAAGACCTAGGTAGTTTACAAAAGGGTATGTTAGCCGATATTTTAATCCTAGATGAAAATCCCTTGGAGGATATTCGAAATACAAATACCTTGAGCTTTGTGATTAAGAATGGTCGGGTTTACGATGCCAACACTTTAAACCAAGTGGCTCCGCAAGCGGTGGAAGCCTTACCATTTTTATGGCAAAGCCCTCATCCTACAGAGGTTTTAGGAAACAAGTAAGTCTATGAGAAAAGCCCTTTTATTACTGAGCCTTCTATTTTCGCTATACGCCTGCGATGCGCAAGAGTCGGATAGTATAAGTACTGCCTTCGACCCCATGGAGGCCACAGTGGTAGATTTACAAAGAGGCTTAGATAGTGCAGATTTTACGGTGCGGGAAGTGGTTGAAACTTACTTGCAGCGCATTGAAGCCCTCAATAAAAAAGGGCCGCAGTTAAATGCTGTACTTAGTGTAAACCCGGCGGCCTTGCGCATTGCCGATAGCCTTGATTTGCTCCTAAGTCGTGGACAAAAATTAGGTCCTTTACATGGTATTCCCATTATCCTAAAAGACAATATCGAAACTTTGGACTCCATGCCCACTACCGCGGGATCGCGCGCCTTAGCCCAGAATTTCGTGAAACGGGATGCCCCTTTGGTGGCGCGATTAAGGGCGGCGGGAGCAATTATTCTGGCGAAAGCCAATTTGAGCGAATGGGCCAATTTTAGAGGGGAAAACTCGATTAGTGGCTGGTCTGGCCTGGGCGGTTTTACCCGCAATCCTTACGTCTTGAGTCGAAATCCTTGTGGTAGCAGCTCGGGCTCGGCCGTGGTAGTAGCTGCCGGCTTAGCACCAGTAGCCATTGGCACCGAAACGAATGGTTCGATAATTTGCCCGAGTCAAACCAATGGAATCGTAGGCATCAAACCCACGGTGGGCATGGTTCCCGGAGAAGGTATTATCCCTATTGCTTGGAGTCAGGATGTAGCGGGCCCCATGGCCAAAACTGTAGAAGATGCGCTCATCGTTTTAGAAGTGATAGCGGATCCCGACCCCCATAATCCAGCCCGCTTAAAAAATTGGCCTCCCCAAAATTGGCAAGCCCGTCCAAGTTTACCGGCTATAATCCCAGAGAAGCCGCTTTTAGGTAAACGGATTGGTGTGTTTACCAATGCTCAGGGTAAAGATGCTCAGGTAGATACTCTCTTTAAAAAAGCGCAAAGTGAATTAGAAGCTTTGGGTGCCAGTTTGGTGGAAGTACCCGAAATCCTTGCCACAGGCACCAATTACGCCTCCTATCGGGTGATGCTTTACGAATATCAGGTGGGTCTAAACCGCTACCTAAACTCTTTAGATTCTCAGGCTTATGTGCATAGCATTCCCGAGCTCATTGAATTTAATAAATCCGACAGCCTCGAATTAAGATGGTTTGGTCAAGAATATCTGGAACTCGCTGCTGGGATTGATAGCACCGATCTTAAGTCCTATCGCTACAATTTACAGATGATGCAAGTAAACAGTCGCGAAAAGGGTATCGACCTGATTATGGATAGCTTAAAGCTCGACCTGTTTATTGCCCCTAGTGGCAGTCCGGCTTGGATGATAGACCCAATTAATGGCGACCATTACATTTTAAGCAGCGCCTCTCCCGCAGCCATATCGGGCTATCCCAATCTCAGTTTACCGATGGGAATGGTGGAAGGCCTGCCGGTTGGAATCTCTCTTTTTGGTCGGGCCCTAGAAGAACAAAAGCTGATTGAGGTAGCCTTGATTTATGAAAAGTTCAGTGCTCGTATTAGTCCTCCGCAATTCTTAAATGAGGATCCCGCCTTGAAAAACTAGGCCGCCTTGCCCTGATAATAAAGGCTTTTGCTTAATTTGAGCCGAAATTTTTTACGCATGCGAAATTGGATCTGGTTGATTATTGCGGCAGTATGGCTTGGGCTCCTTAGTATTCCTTGGCCCGGCTTACCCAATTTAAGGGACTTCTTTCTTTACCCAAGCTCGGTTTTACAAGTATCCTTGGAAGATGAGGACCGCGATTTTGGTGGCAGCGATTATCCAGGCTTAAAGATCACCTACGATCAGCGTGGTGTCCCTCACATTTTCGCTAAAAGTGAGGCGGAGCTGGCTTATGCCATGGGAGTTACTCATGCCAAAGACCGCCAATTTCAATTAGAAATGTTGCGTCGTACCGTAAAGGGGCGTTTATGCGAAGTGGTGGGTTGGAAAGCCGTTAAATCGGATCGCTTTTGGCTTAAATTCGATATGGAACAAAAAAGCCGTGAGGCCTTTGAGACCCTCCGTAGTGAAGATCCAGAATTGGTGACCATTTTCGAGGCCTATGCGGCAGGATTCAATTATTACCTCGAAAATCAAAAATCTGGCGAACGCCCACCGGAGTTCCACTTGCTTAGCTTTGAGCCCACTCCGATGGAGCCTTACGATCCCATTCTCCTCATCCGCTACATGGATAAGGTACTGAATTACAGCGAAAATGATCTTAAATTTTCGGCTTTACAAAAATACCTTCCAAACGATCTTATCGAATACTATTACCCTTGGCAACAGGATTACCTCTTCCCAATTTACCCCGAAATTAGTCAAGTGGATGGAGTAAACCCTAAGCAAGGCTTAGGCCCTTACATCCCCCCTACCGATTTTGATTCGGCCCAAGTACGTCGTGCAGGGAACAATGAAGTGGGTTCCAACAACTGGTCGGTAGCCGGCTCTAAATCGAGTACCGGAAATTCCTTTTTGTGTAATGATACCCACCTTGCTTTGGACCTTCCTGGTACTTGGTATGAGGTACATCAGGTAATTAATGGAAAGGCAGCGCATGGCTTTAGCATTCCGGGTGCTCCTTTTATTATTAGTGGCTTTACCGATAAAGTAGCTTGGGGTATGACCAATGCTACTTGGGACCTTACTGAGTTTTACAAATTGGAGGTTAACGACAATCGCCAATATCGATTAGATGGCGAGTGGGAAGATTTGATTCCACGTAAGGTAGAGTTCCCGGTGAAGGACCGCGGCATGGCCTCTTTTGTTTATTACGATACCCATTTTGGTCCTCTCGATAGTGTTTCGGGTGACTACTTAGCCACCCAGTGGATTGCGCAAAACTTTGAGAGCAATGAAATGCGGGCCTTCTTAGATTTACGACGGGCAAGTTCTGTAAATGAAGCCTATGAAGCCTTGCAAAACTTTGGTCATCCGCCGCAAAACTTTGTGCTGGCAGATAATAAAGGAAACATCGGCATGGTAACCTCGGGATATGCTTTAATGCACGACCAAGCCCGCAGAGGAATTGTACGCGCTAATCGTCGCAGCGACAAAGCCAGCTTCAAACACATGGGTCGTCGCTTGTATGTGCTAAACCCCGAAAAGGGCTGGAATCATTCGGCCAACCAACATCAAGTAAAAAGTGAACTTACCCCCTTTTTAAATACCATATTCGCACCCAGTGCTAGGGGCCGTCGTATTTCCGAATTATTGATGTCTAAGGATAAGATTAATCGTGATCATCTGAAAAGCATGCACGGCGATATTATTGATGGAGAATGGGCGCTTTTAAAGGACATCATGATTAGCAGTAGTCCAGAGATTTTCTTGCCCTATCTACGAGATTGGGATGGCGCATGCACCGAGGAGTCGGAAGCCGCTACGATTTACAATGTGTTTAAATCGGCCCTCCTCGACAGTATTAATGATCGCTTAATTGGTGATTTCGACTTTGCACCACCTTCGGAAAATATGTTGCATCTTTTGCATCAAGCCAGGCCCTTGCCGATTGGTGGAGGACGATTTCTTTCTCGTGCTGATTTGATTGATGCCGCCTGGGCGGGTACGGTTAAATACCTGGGCGATTATTATGGCTATAATCCCAAGTTATGGCAATACGGTAAATACCATAAAATATACTTCCGTCACCTCACTAAATTAATGCCCTTTAACCATACGCCCTTCCCCGCCGATGGTAGCCCGCGAACCGTGAATGTGAGTTCCAATTTACCCGGTACCCACGGTCCCAGTATGCGAACCCTAGTGGAGCTCACAGATGGACAGCCTATAGCCGAAACGGTGCTGGCTGGTGGGCAATCCGGTATTCCTGGTCATGAGCATTACACGGATCAAATTTCCGATTGGTATCAGGTGAAGTATCATAAAGTAAACTGGGTCGACAGTCCGGAACAAAGTCCTTGGGCGGTAACCTTTAATTTTAAGTAGATGAACGGATTGTATCGCTTTAGCTTTTTACACCTCAGCTTTTTTATTGGAGCGCTTATCCTTTCCAATACCTGGGTATTCCTCGGTTTATCTTTTTTAGCGGGTTTAGTTCCACGCATGAGGATTAACTTTTTCTACTACCTCATATTGTCGGTATTAGCCTTTGTTGTTGCGCTATTCATTCAGCCAATTCCAGAGTTCATCAATCAAAGTTTTTCGGATATCATGGAGCTCAACAGCGTTTCCTTATGGCTTATTATCGCCATGGTAAGCTGTTTAACCATGACTTTATTGGCCAAAGCCGGTAATGCCCTGCTTTTGATTGTTAGTCCGATTAAGACTGCTGAACCTAAAGAAGACGAAGAAGACGAATACATCGACTAAATTTCTCCTTTTTATATGCGCATGAAAACGCTTGCCCTCTTTTTGGGGCTACTCCTACTCTCCGCTTGTTCCAATACTCCTTACGAAGAAGTTGCCCGTTTTAGTCCGGGCGAAATCACCACCCTTAGGGGGGAATTTTTTATCGCCGAGCATCAAATGGAATTGAAGGCTCAAGATCAACTGCAAGTGTGGATCGACCTAGATTATCGCTATGAAGGAAAGCAGGATTTGTTTTTCCGTTTTGTGATTTTAAAAGATGAAAAACACCTCCGTGAATTTTATGTGTATCCCAATCGCATTGAGGATTTAGACGTTTCATTTACCGATACCGATGACTCGGGAATTACCGAAACCCGGTACTTCGGACATACAGGCGACTTTAGCGTGGGTGAGGATGGTAATTACGACTTTAAAGTAATCCTAATGGGTTCTCGAAATCCAAGCTTAGAGATTAACAAGGCCGAGCTTTTCCTAAAAATGAAAGGTGGAGAAGCTAGCTAGTCGGAGTAATTAAAAGAAAATCCTAGCCCTAAATAATACCGCGGTTGCCAGTCGTTGCTATTGGTACTTAAGCCAACCGAAATTGGACCAAAGAATGTGCGCCAACTCAATTCGGCACCCAACCCAGCTAAATTTTCCAATTGGGCATAATCTCCATTTAGAAAGGCATCTCCCCAATCTCTAATGGAGAGGTAAGGATGGTAAGCCAATGCGTTAATGCCATACCGAAGGTAAAGGTCGTCCCAAAATACTTGTTGAATCATTATTCCGGCCAAAGCAAAATTTGGTGTAATCACCTCGCCAAATTGTAATCCTAAAACCCGAATGTCGTTCTGTTGAACCCGCTGTAGCCCCCCTAAACGGAAACCATTAACAACAGAATTTGGTGCTCCTCCCCCAATGCTTAGGCCTACACCATAATAGGGAATCCATTGCCAGTTTTTCCGCAGAGATCGAAAATAACGAGCAGAAATCATCGCATCTACATACACGCCGGGGTTTAAGTTTTGGGCTAGTTCGGAGAGCTCCGAAGCACTAAAGTAGCGGTTGATGCTCCCAATATTATTGGGGCCTACCAAAATGCTATCCACGCCATCTTCTAAGCGAACGGTTTGGGTGGTTTGCAGATAGGTGTTTACAATTAATAAGGATTCGCCCCCCTCTTGAGGGAAATTACGGTCGTTGAGATTATTGGCGGTATGCATCAGGCGAAAGCCGTAGTTCTCTTGAATGGAGCTTTCTAGACCTTCGGGGATATCGGCCCCAATTCGAATTCGGGAGCGGTTGTTCTCGTAAAAAATTCCTCCCGCATAACTTTCCTTTAAGGATTGGGTGGTCATAAACATAGCATGCATACGATGGCTAAAGGAAATTAGAATATTGCGCAACTCCCCATCGCGATAAGAAGGCGTTTGCAAGGCTCCATAATCGTAGCGAAAGTTAAAAGCCCAGCGTTTATACTGTTGGAGATACTTATAATAATCGAACCGAAAGCGAGGGTTTCGCGATATATCCATGGCAAAAACACTGCGCGATTCCTTTCCTAATAAGTCACGAGCCGTAAAGTTGAGGGTAAGGCCAGAAGAAAAAATATTGTCGGCATGCAAAGCTGCATAAAAGTAATTTGGTTCCTTTTCCAACATACGGAGGTGGAGACTGTTGGTTCCATCGGCCCGCTTTCGGATTTCGTAATCAATACTCTTAAAGCCATTAATTCCATAAACTCTTCGAAGGCCCTGGAGTAAATCCTGACGTAAAATTGTTTGGCCTTCAGTGATACCAAGCTTATTGCGAATCAGCTCGTTCGAGAAAATGGTATTCCCTTGTAAATCGATAGATTGAATGGTGATGGCCCGTTCTTTTGTTCCCATTTTATAGGGCTTTTGGCGATACCCCATTTTTTCTGCGAGGGCATGCATCTCGCTTAAAAATCGAGCTCCCGAGCTATCGCCAATGGCCATTATGGTTTCGGCATCACCGAAGCTAGCGGCTCCATACTCATCTAAAGGAGGTTGAATATAGATGTCGCATTTTCGGGCCTGATCCTGAAGCTTTTCATTGGCCGGAATCATGGAGAGGGTCATTAAAATCTCGGGCATACTTTCGGGTAGCTCGCGATTGAGCTTGGCCCCGGTATTTACACCGATGATATAATCTACCCCCCATTCCTCCGCTAGCTCTACCGGAAAGTTATTGAGCACCCCTCCATCCACCAAAAGGGTACTATCCTGCGCCACGGCTGTAAAGGCCGTAGGAATGGCCATGCTGGAACGCAAAGCGGTAGGTAAGGATCCACTTTTAAAAACTTGGGGCTTGCCGGTGGCTACATTAGTCGCTACGCACCGAAAGGGAATGGGAAACTGATCAAAGTTTTCGTATTGCAAAGCGGGCCAGAAGAAGAGATGCATCAACTCATTAAGCCGTTGCCCGCGAATAAGACCTGTTCCCACCTTTAGGCGATAATCAACCACCGGAAACTCTACTAGGTAGCGGTCGTAATATTCCTTCTCCTCGAAGGCTATGTAGTTGAGCGGCATTTTATTGGATAGCACCCGGTCCCAATCTACGGCCCGCATTATGCTATCTATTTCGTGAGCCGAGTAACCAATGGCATAAAGCCCACCTACTATGGATCCCATGCTGGTACCTGCAATAAAGTCGGGACGTAAACCAGCTTCTTCCATCGCCTTTAAAACCCCCACGTGGGCTAGTCCCTTGGCACCACCGCCACTCAAAACCAATCCCAATTTAGGTTGATCCTGGGCCGGTAATAAGCCTGAAAAGAATAAAATAGCGAGCAGCAGTTTGATTTTCATGAAGTAGTGGTCTTTTTCAAAAGTAAGAAAAGGATATCGCCTTGGGGTATTTTTTACCTTCGCTCTAAATTCCCCCGCAATGAAAAAATGGCTGCTCTTAACTCTGTTTCCCATCGGCATTTTCGCTCAATCTAGTCCCTTTAATCCTGCAGCAGCATTCCCGGCTAAGCATCAATTTAACACAGGAGACACCCTGCGTATTATGACTTGGAATGTGGAGCATCTGGTAGATGATAAAGATGATCCTTATGTAAACAATCGCAAGGAAGATGCTGGGGAGGTAAATCCCGAGAAAATGCGGCTTTTGGCCGAAGCCTTAAAACTAGCAGCGGCAGATGTTGTGGTTTTTCAGGAAGCGGAAAGTGCCAATGCAGTGGAAGCTTTGCGCGATAGCTTTTTTCCCGATTTAGGCTACACCTATATTGCTGATGCCCGCAGTAGGGATTGGTATCAAAATGTAGTGATACTGAGCAAGCTTCCCTTAGGGCGAATGGTAAGCTATGGCAATGTGCATACGCCAGTAAGCTTCGAAGAAGAGGGCGAGCAGAAGTACCAAACCCAGAATTACATCAACACCCGTATATGGACCTGTGAATTAGTGGTAAACCCAAAATATGGTATCTACCTCAGCGGCGCACATCTAAAAGCGGGAGGAGGTAATCGAAATCGTGCCATGCGTTTGGGACAAATTGCCTATTGGCAGAAGGAAATGGCCCGACAGCTGCGCGATGATGCCGAGGCTAATATTCTGTTGGTGGGCGATTTAAACTCTTACCGCGATGGACCCGAAATTGAGGCACTCTTAACCTACCCTCACCCCCAAGTACAGCTATTCGACCCCTTGGACCCGAGCATCAATACTCATCCGGCCGACAACCCTAGTAGACGATTGGATTACATGCTCTACAATCAAAACTTAGCTAATGAAGTAATTTACAATAGCTGCCATGTTTTCCTGCCTTTTGCTCCCGAGCAGATGCGGGTGATTAGCGATCATTTGCCGGTAATCTTGGATATAGAGGTAAAGGCAAAGTAGCGTATGACTTGATTTAGGAAGACTATTTCCTTGGGCCAGCTCAGCTTATCGTTCACAACTGGCAACTTTGCGATAAGGCAAAGCGTACTTTACACGTACAAATAAATCCCTACAAAATGGCAAATGCTACCCGCCAACACCAGCAGGTGCCAAATGCTATGCGCGTATTTCACCTTGCGCAGACTAAAAAAAACCGTTCCTAAAGTATAGGCAGCTCCGCCCGCTAAAATCCAAATTATCAATCCCATAGGGGCCGATTCGTATAGGGGTTTAAAGGCAAACACAATGAGCCATCCCATTAAGAGGTAGATGGCTAAGGAGAGCTTTTTATAGCGGCCTAGGAAAAAAATCTTGTAGGCCATCCCGCCAAGGGCCAGGGTCCATACCGAAACTAATATGAGGGTACTCCACCAACCGGGAAGCATAAACAGCGCTATCGGGGTATAGGTGCCGGCAATAAAGAGGTAAATGGCGGTATGATCCATCAAATGCAAATAATAGCGCACCGCCGGTCTTGCCTTATGGAAAGCATGGTATACCGTAGAACTGATATAGGTCCACAGCATGGTAATGCCATAAACTAAAGCGGCCAGCCAATAGGTCAAACTCTCGCGGTCGATGGCATTAATAATGAGCAGAACAATGCCGGCAATGGCCAGGGGAATACCTATACCATGGGTGATGCTATTCCAGAGCTCCTCTTGGGGAGTACTTGTTGGGGTTTCGGGTCGGGGTTTTCGCATATTAACTAAACGATGGAAAGGCTTTAAACATTGGGTTTTAAGCTACACTTTTTTTTATGGCTTCAAAATGATGGTCGGTATGGTAATGCATAAAGTACAATACTTCGCGCATAAGCAACTTCCCTAACAAGGGATGCGGTAATAAGGTGCGGTCTAACTTGCGATCTTTCACCTTTTCTATAAACTTTAAAAATCGCTGTACTTCCTGGTCGTATTGCGCTAATAAAGTGGTGGCATCCAAGTCTTCGGAGGGCCGAGCTTGGTATTGCTCGGGGGCCTTAGCCGCACCATGATTGAGTTTTTCCTGATAGCGACGCACCAGCTCGTCGTAGGTACGCGCTTCCCGGTTAGGTTTCCCAAAAGCACTGCGTAATAGAATACTCGGTTTACGCAGGGCAGGATTTACAACTTGAATGGATTTGAGTAGATGCTCCACATTTTGCAGGGCCGACCACTTCCCTTCTTTCTGCTGGTGCAGATGAGCCTGATCGGTAGATTTTAAGAAAGACATAAATTCCTGATGCTGCTCCTTTAAGCGGTTGTGGATTTCGGCCTTCTGCATGTCGTGGGTTTTCCTGCAATTTACATTTTTCAGGCCTTCTCCATTTTAAAAAATAATCCTTCTCGACCTCAGCATTTTAAGTTTTCGCTCGGTTCTTTTTGTGAATTGAAAACAAGTATTTTCTAATTTTGTTATCATTCTAAAATAGATAGCAAAATGACGAATTCTTCTAAAACCATCGTTCACCTCGACCTCGACAGTTTCTTTGTTTCGGTAGAGCGTTTGCACAACAGCGCCTTAAACGAGCGCCCTGTTTTGGTGGGCGGTACGGGCAGCAGAGGCGTGGTGGCTTCCTGTAGTTATGAGGCTCGTCGTTTTGGCGTGCATTCGGGAATGCCCATGCGTATGGCCTTACAGCTTTGTCCGGAAGCGATTGTGATTAAAGGGGATAGCAGTCGCTACAGCAAGTATTCTAATATCATTACCGAAATCATTCGCGAGGAAGTTCCGCTTTTTGAAAAGCCTAGTATCGATGAATTTTACGCCGACCTCAGCGGGATGGACCGCTTTTTTGGTTGCTATAAGCTGGCTACCGAAATGCGCGATAAGATTATCCGGGAAACCGGTTTACCCATTTCCTTTGGTTTATCCGTTAACAAAACCGTGGCTAAGGTAGCCACCGGAGAAGCCAAGCCTAACAACCGCCTCGAAGTACCTCGTGGCAACGAGAAGCCTTTTTTAGCCCCGCTCCCCGTGCGAAAGATTCCCATGGTAGGCGATAAAACCGGCCTACTCCTTAACCGCATGGGGATTCGGCATATCCATACCTTACAGGAAATGCCCTTGCCGGTGATGGAAAAAGCGATGGGCAAAAATGGCATCAGCCTCTGGCATAAGGCTAATGGCATCGACCCCAGTCCGATTGTACCCTACCAAGAGCGCAAGTCTATTTCCCTGGAGCGGACTTTTCAAAAAGACACTACCGATGTTACTAAGCTCGACACCCTCATTGTGGCGATGGCCGAAAACCTCGCCTTCCAACTGCGGCAGGGAAATAAGCTCACCGCCTGCATTACGGTAAAAATCCGCTATTCCGATTTTAATACCTACACCCTACAAAAGCGCATCCCCTATACCAGCAACGATGATAAGCTGATTGACATCAGTAAAGAGCTCTTTGAAAAACTCTTTGAACGTCGACTACTAGTGCGCCTCATTGGTTTGCGTTTTAGTCATTTGGTGGGTGGCGGCCATCAAATTAACCTCTTTGAAGATAGCGCTGAGAAAATCAGGCTCTACCAAGCCATGGATCGCATGCGCAACCGCTTTGGCAGTGAAGCGGTAAAACGCGCCAAAACTATGGAGTCGAAAGGTCTTGGTCGGGCCAATCCCTTTAATGGGCAGGCCCCAGCAATAATGGCCCACCGTAGGCAGTAACTTAAATCCCCCGCATTAACCCCATGCTCAATCATCATAGTTATTATAGCTTTCAATATGGCGTACTCTCCCCTGCCGAGTGGGTCGCCTGGGCCGTAGAGGAAGGCGAAAGTACTTTGGCCCTTACCGACATCAATACTTCTGCAGCTTGCATCGAATTTATTCGCTTGGCAAAAGACGCCGGTATAAAGCCCGTGGTGGGCATTGATTTTTGCCAAGAGGTAGATCGACAGTTTATCGCACTGGCTACCAATCAAACGGCTTTCGCCGAGATGAACCGCTACCTCTCCGAACAATTGCATAGAGATGAAGTGATTGCCGATGAAGCGCCTTTTCGTGAGGCCTACGTTGTTTATCCTTTCGACCGGGTGCCCAAACGCAGCCTACGGGAAAACGAATTTATCGGGCTCCAGCCTAAAGACCTCAGCAAACTGCGCTTTTCGGTACTCAAAAATCAAACGGCCAAAATGGTGATTTTGCATCCCAATAGCTTTCGCCATAAAGGCGATTACAATACCCATCGGTTGTTGCGCTCTATTGGTGATAATACCCTACTCAGCAAGCTATCTGCCGAAAGGCAAGCCCCCGCCCAGTGGGGACTCTTAAACTCCCGAAAGCTAAAAGACCTCTTTAGCGATTACCCCGAAATTATTCGGAATACCGAAGGAATACTAGCCGATTGCCAACTTGATTTTGAGTTTAAAAATTATTCTAAAAGTCTGAATCGGCAGTTTTATACCGACAGCCTAACCGGCGATCGCGAAATCATTCGCTCCCTTTGCTACAACGGCTTAGAATACCGCTATCCCAATGCCGGTCCGGAGGTATATGAACGCTTAGAAAAAGAGCTCGATGTAATTGAAAAACGCGGCTATTACAGCTACTTCCTCATCAATTGGGATATTGTAAACTATGCCCGTCGCAAAAATTATTACTACGTAGGTCGCGGTAGTGGTGCCAATAGCTTGGTGGCCTATCTCCTGCGTATTACCGATGTAGACCCTATTGCACTCGATCTTTACTTTGAGCGCTTTATTAACCTTTCGCGGCGGCAACCCCCCGACTTTGATGTCGATTTTTCCTGGCGCGATCGTGGTGATGTTACCCGCTATATCTTCGAGCGCTTTCCTAAAGCCAGTTTACTTGGGTCGTATACCACCTTTAAATATCGGGCCATTGTACGCGAGCTCGGCAAAGTGCTGGGCTTACCCGGAAGGGACATCGACGAGTTAAGCAGAGCGCGCCGTCATGGCGGCAAAGATTGGGACGATATGCAAAAACTGGTGCTTCGCTATGGCAAACGTATTGAGGGCTTCCCACACCATTTAACCATCCACGCCAGTGGCATACTGATTCCCGAAAAAGAGATTTACCACTACGGCAGCACTTTTCTTCCACCAAAAGGCTTTCCAACTACCCACTTCGATATGTACACCTCGGAGGATGTGGGCCTGCATAAGTTTGACATTTTAGGACAACGGGGCTTGGCCAAAATTAAGGATGCCGTATTGATGGTGCGCGAAAAACATCCCGAGGCCAAGGAGCTCGATGTGCACCAAGTGCAGCCCTTTTACCAGGATGAGAAAATAAAAGCCATGCTTCGCGAAGGCCAAACCATGGCTTGCTTTTATGTAGAATCGCCGGCCATGCGTGCCCTGTTAAGGAAACTGCGAGCCGACACTTACCTAGGGCTTGTAGCCGCTAGTTCCATTATCCGACCGGGAGTTTCGGCCAGTGGCATGATGGCCGAATACATCAAACGCTACCGCGAGCCCGAACGGCGGCAGTATATCCATCCGCGCATTGGCGAAATTTTGCAAGAGACCTATGGGGTGATGGTATACCAAGAGGATGTATTGAAAGTGGCCCACTACTTTGCCGGCTTAAGCCTAGAGGAAGCCGATGTGCTCCGTAGGGGCATGAGTTGGAAGTTCCGCGAACGCAACGAATTTGATACTATTAAGGATAAGTTTTTCCAAAACTGCTTGGAGCGGGGCTATGGCGAAGCGGTAACCGCCGAAGTGTGGCGACAAATAGAAAGCTTTGGCAACTACGCCTTTGCCAAAGGACACTCCGCCAGTTACGCCGTAGAGAGCTACCAAAGCCTTTACCTCAAAGCCTATTACCCTTTAGAATACCTAACCGCTACCATTAACAATGGCGGTGGTTTTTACTCGGTCGAAACCTACCTCAACGAAATTCGTTTATCTGGCGGACAGGTAGAGGCCCCCTGTGTTAATCGCTCCGAAATGGAGGCGGTATTGCTCGACCAACAAGTATTCTTAGGATTCTTAATGCTGAAAGAGCTGGAAGAAAAAACCGCAGTAGAAATTTTACGGGAACGGCATTTAAACGGGGCCTTTAAAAGTTTGAATGAGTTTTTAGAACGAGTAGCCATCTCGCTGGAGCAAACCATTTTATTGATTCGCATTAATGCCTTTCGCTGCCTTGAGGCGGATAAAAAGAAACTGCTATGGGAAGCCCACTTCATTTTGGGAAATGCTAAAAAATCAGCCCCCGTTAATGAGCTCTTCCGCAATACCCGCGAAAAATTGGAACTCCCCGAATTGGAGAGCGGTGAACACGAGCAGGCGGTCGATGAGATTGAACTCCTCGGCTTTCCCCTTAGCTCCCCTTTCGAGCTGGTGCCCCATCTGCCGGAAGGCTGCATTGCCGCTAAAGACATAGAACAACATATTGGTAAAGAAGTACGCTTATGCGGCTACCTTATTCACGTGAAAAATGTAACCACCCGCGGTCAAAAGGCCCGCCACATGATGTTTGGCACCTTCCTCGATCAAGCCGGACATTTTATCGACACCGTGCATTTTCCTCCGGTGGCGGAGAAGTATCCCTTTCAAGGGAAGGGGATTTACCTCATTCAAGGGCTTGTGATTGAAGAGTATGACTTTGTGAGCGTAGAAGCCAAATACATTGAGCGCTTGCCTTATGTGAATTTTGAGAATGCTTAGGAAATAGTACTTTTAGGAACCATTTATCCTAAACCTTAAACCTCAAAAATGAAAAACCTTAGTCTATTCGCCCTGATAATCAGTTTATGCGCCTGCACCACTAACAATTCGGACTGCACCAATGGGGTGAAGGACGGAAACGAAGCGGGTGTGGATTGCGGAGGAGATTGTGCTCCCTGCCCTATTAGCTATCCCGATAGCTCTACGCACGGAGCGAATGTTTTACACGGCACCGATACTTTAACCATTGCCGGCGAAACCTACTCCTTTAGAGCCAATATACCTGAAGGCAGTTCCCTAAAAGTAAACATGACCTTAATTTACGGTAGACCTTGGTCATACAATGGTGCCAGCAATAACGGCTGGAGTATTAGCACCTACAACAACGGTAAACAAACCTTCGAGGCTATTAACAGCGGGAATGTCGATGTTCCCTTTGTTTGGTTTGGCCCTCAATCGGATAGCGGTTTAATAAAAGTGGAGTACTTCGAAAATGGCAATGCCCTTAGCCGAACGAAGTTCTTGATGAAAGAGCAGAATTAAACTTAGGGGGACTACTTCAAAAACCTAAAAGATACTCATCCCCCAGAAGTCTTTTCTAAAAATTGGCTAGGAAGCTTTGATCGTGCAGCTGAATAAGCGAAAACTTATCATCCTAAGTTTTGCATTTATCGTGTTTACCGCGATAGGTACTATTAGTCATGAATATGGTCACATTGCAGTGGCTAAAAGCTTTGGTTATAGCACCGAGCTCCACTATGCCAGCATGGGTTATCATTCTAAGTTGAAAGAACGCCTATGGCAGCTATCTAAAATTCGTGAAAATGCAATTCGAAATAATCATGAATATCCCGAGAAGCAAGAATACCAGGAGGTTCTGATGGAAATGCGAGAAAAAGACTTGCTCATTCGTATCGGAGGTCCACTGCAAACAATTATCACGGGAACTTTAGGTCTTTTGTTTCTTAGTTGGCGGAAAAAGAAAATTGAGCAAGACGGAATGCAGCAAAAAGATTGGCTAGCCCTATTCTTAGGACTATTCTGGCTTCGGGAATTATTCAATTTAGCGGTTTCCATGTCCTCAGGTGTAATCAGCAAGAGTGGAAAATTTTTTGGAGGAGACGAGAAGAATATCTCTTTAGCCCTAGATCTATGGGAAGGAACCATTCCAATCCTTATGGCAGCAATGGCTGCGCTGGCTTTATACTACCTCGTTTTTATCATTTTACCCAGGCGGGAACGACCTAATCTAATTATAGCCGGCTGCATTGGAGGCCTGCTCGGCTATTACCTTTGGCTCCACATACTTGGCCCAATTATTCTACCCTAAATCTTTTTTACAGGATGACTGCCAGAAATCAGGACCGCCTAAACAAACACAATCTCGTCAATTTACTTCAACCTAATTACTCGACATACTTCTCTTGTGATTCAAATGATCGTTTATTCCTCTCTACTTTCCTTACCAATTTTCCCTAACTTTCTCATCCCAAACCAATAACAGCATGAAAAGCATTAGTATCGAATTAAAGTGGGCCATCATCTTCTCTATTGTGGGCCTCATTTGGATGTACCTCGAAAAATTGAGTGGCTTGCACGGAGAGCATATCGACCTGCATATGTACCTCACTAACCTCTACGCCATACCGGCAATTATAATGATGGTGATGGCTTTGAAAGAGAAAAAGCGTCGCTTTTATGGGGGCAGTATGACCTACAGTCAAGGTTTGATTTCGGGGATTATCCTCAGTGTTTTTATCGCCGCTATCAGCCCCTTAACCCAATGGATCACTTCTACCCTTATCACCCCCGAGTACTTCCCCAATGTAATTGAATATGCCTTGGAATCGGGATATGTTGAAACCCGCGCAGAAGCCGAAGCCCAGTTTAATTTAAACTCCTACATGGTGCAAGGAGCCATTGGCGCCTTAATTATGGGCATCCTTACGACGGCCATTGCGATGATCTTTATTCGCTCTAAGGGAAAGTAAGAACAAGCCCTCCAGCTTGAGTAATTGCATTTTTTTTAATTGCGCGGTTCCAGTTCCTGTTAGCCTTTACTTTTGCAAGGAATTTACACCTGCATGAAAAAGTACTTTACCAGCTCTTTGGGTCGCCTTCGACTCTTATCCATTATCGAAGGCCTGTCTCTTATCGCCCTAGTTTTTATTGCCGTTCCCATCAAGTATTTTGGCGACAATCCCTATTGGGTTAAAACCATCGGCCCTATTCATGGCGCCCTGTTTGTGTTTTTCGTTCTAGCTGCTTTGATGGAAGCAAGTGCTAAGAGATGGTCTTTTAAGAAAAGCTTATGGGTAATTGGGGTGGCCAACTTCATCCCTTTCGGATGTTTCTACATCGATGCTAAGGTTTTAAAGCCAATGGCAGAAGCCAAGTAAAATCAAACCTCATGTGCTACGACTCCCTCTCCCTTACCAAACGGGCCCTCGATTATGCTCAACGTATTGGTTACGGCGAAGACACCATCCAGGAGCTAGAGGAACAATTCTTACGGATCAAAGAAACGCAAGGACCGGTTTTCCATGCCAGTGGCTACGCCCACCCCAGTTTCCCAATCTTAAGTGATTTAGATGAGCCCTTGGTCGAGGCGCACCTTTGGGGATTAGTACCTTCCTGGGTAAAGGATAAAGAACAAGCCCAAAGCATTTGGAATCGCACCTTAAATGCCCGCTCGGAAACCATTCTCGAAAAACCCTCTTTCCGATCGGCTGCAAAGCGAGGTCGCTGTTTAGTGGTAACGGATGGCTTTTACGAGCACCATCACAAAGCGGGTAAAAACTTCCCCTACCTCATTCGTCATAAAGATGAAGCCCCCATGATCTTAGCCGGATTAAAAGAAGAATGGACCGAACCCGAAAGTGGTAAGGTATGGCGCAGCTTTAGCATTGTAACCACCCAAGGGAATGAACTCCTAAGTCGCATCCATAATAATCCCAAGTTGAAGGGGCCGCGTATGCCCGTTATTTTGGATCGGGAAAGTCAAAAACTATGGTTAGAGGAATGGGAGCAAAACCCTCAAGAGCGGGTCGATTTCATTTGTAAGCCTTATGCAGATGATGACTTGAAGGCCCATAGCGTGGCCCCGATTCGAGGAAAAAAAGCATTGGGAAATGTAGCGGAGGCCCTAGCCGAAGTAAACTATCCCGAATTAAACGAAGAATATACGAACGATAAGGGGCAGATGGAGTTATTTTAATAAAGCACGTATGACAAATCTGAAGGATAAAGTTGTTTTAATCACCGGAGCCAACAAGGGTATTGGTTATGGTATAGCCCAGTCCTGCCTCGAAGCGGGTATGAAAGTAGCGATTAGCTCCCGTAGCCTTGCTAAGGCAAAAGAGGCCGCTACTCAATTGGAGAATACGACCGGCGGAGAAGTGCTCCCTCTGGAATTGGAAGTCACAGAATACCGCTCCCAAGAAATGGCGGTTGCGGAAACTTTAGCGCGCTTTGGAAAACTCGATGTCTTGGTGGCTAATGCCGGAATTGGTCATTTTACCCCTATCGATCAAATGGAAATTTCGGATTGGAAGGCCGTTATCGACACCAATGTTAATGGGGTGTTTTACAGTATGCGCGCTTGCGCAGATGCGCTTAAAGCCTCCAAAGGATACATCTTCACCATTAGCAGTTTGGCAGGTACTAATTTCTTTGCCAAGGGAACGGCGTACAACGCCAGTAAATTTGCGGTTACGGGATTTACTCAAGCCGCCATGCTCGATTTCCGCCCCTATGATGTGAAGGTATCTACCATCATGCCCGGCTCGGTAACCAGTCACTTTAACGGTCATGAACCGAGCGACAAAGATGCCTGGAAAATCCAACCCGAAGATATTGGCGAATTAATTGTCGATTTGCTACAAATCAATCCGCGTACCCTACCTAGTAAAGTGGAAGTACGTCCTAGTCGCCCACCCGGCTCCTAGTAAATCTGAGGATTATAATTTTCGGGAAACTTCGGATTTAAGTCTTGGTACTGCGCCTGAATATGCGCCATGTCCTTTTCGAAATCGCCACTGGGCCAAAAAACGCCCCGGGTTCCCGCCTCTTTGTGCTTATAATCGAGATAGCCCAAGGAAATTGGCACCCCTGCTTCGGTGGCAATACGGTAAAAACCGGTTCGCCATTTATCCACACGCTTGCGGGTACCTTCGGCGGGAACTAATATGACCATTCGTTGCTCCTTGAGCATTTTAATAGCATAGTCAGTTAAATTGCCCTGTTTCTTTTGATTCACCCCAATCGCTCCGGTCCAGCGGAAAAAATACCCGTGTAAGCCTTTGGTGTAAGCATGCTTAATAAAGTATTTTAAGTCAATACCCATCATCCAAAAGGCGGCCAAAGCATAGGGAAAGTCCCAGTTCGAGGTGTGCGGGGCAGCTACCATCACTGAGTGTTTCATTTCCTCGGTAATATCGGCGGTAAGCTTCCAACCCATTATTTTAAAGAAGAGTTTCCCTAATGCTCTTTTCATAAGGCGAAATTAGCTAAAAAAGTATCAGCCAAAATTCCCTTACTTTGAAGCATGCTCCCTAAAACCCGCCTTGCTCCAACTCCATCTGGATACCTACACAGCGGTAATTTATTCTCCTTTGCCCTTACTTGGTTGCTGGCCCGCAAGGAAGGTTTACGAATTTTACTGCGCATCGACGATATGGATCGGGCCCGTTTTAGAGCAGAGTATCTAGACGATATTTTTCGCAGTCTTGACAGTCTAGGTATTGACTATGATGAAGGACCGGATGGACCAGATGAATTTGAGCGAGAATGGTCGCAAAGAAAGCGCCAGGATTTATACCAACCTGCCCTAAACGAATTAAAGGAAAAAGGCGCCTTGTTTGCCTGTACCTGCTCGAGGAAAGAGATTATAAATTCCAATCCAGAGGGTTTCTACTTAGGAACTTGCCTAAACAAAAACCTCCCTTGGGAAAGCCCTAAAACGGCCTGGCGCTGGCGTAAGTCCCAAGCTCAATTAAATCTTAAAGACTGGCAAGGAAAGGAAGGAAACTTTGAATTACCCCCGGAAATGGCGCATATGGTTTTACGCACTAAGGCGGGTTATCCTGCTTATCAAATTAGCTCCTTAATCGACGATATTCACTTTCAAATAAGCCATATCGTTCGGGGCGAAGACCTTGCTCCCAGCAGCCTTGCCCAATTAGCGATAGCAGAGGAACTTAAAAAGGACGACTTTGGAAAGGTGCATTTCCTCCATCATCCTTTGCTCTTACAAAAGGGTAAAAAATTGTCGAAAAGTAAGGATGCTCCCGCAGCCCGGGTTTATGCGGATAAAACCGCCCGCGAAACCTTGATTCATCAATTAGGTGATTATCTCCATCTGCCGAAAGGCCCCCAAACTTTACAGGAATTATTGCAAGCTATCCGTACTGATTGACTGGTAGCGCATGCCGTAAATTTGCTTTTCCATAACGGCATTAACCGTTACTGTGCTGCCATAAGGGTTTCTGAGCACGGCATGTTCACCAGCCGATACGGTAAGTTCTACCTCGCCTCTTTTGGCTAAACCAAAGCCGCTGGTTTTTTCACCGGCTGCATTGCGGGTTTCGATCGGTACATCGCAATAGCAGGTATTGATAAGTTTTAAGCGAAATTCTTCTGGAGTACCTTCTCCCAAGAGAAACTCTTCTCCGGCTGGGATTTGCACACCTGATCGAAAGGAGCCAAAGCTAAGGGCGGCACAAGAACTTAAAACGAGGATGGCACTTAGGCCTAAGATTAAATTTTTCATGTTTTTTGGATTTGATGGCAAAGCAAAGACAGCCGCCGAAAACCGAAGTATCAAATCCTGTTTTGAGACCCCTCAAATTGTTTGAGACGGAAAGTAATCCTCGGGAAAGCCCATTAAATACACCCTTTCCTTTGCCCGGGTGATGGCTGTATACAACCAGCGTAAATAATCCAAATCAATGGTGTTATCCGGTCGCCAGGGATGCTCCACAAAAACGCGCTCCCATTGTCCGCCCTGAGCTTTATGCCCCGTTATGGCATAGGCAAATTTTACCTGCAGCGCATTGAGGTAAGGATGATCTTTGAGCTCTTGCATGAGCACCGACTTGCTTGGAGCATCAGCAAAATCCAGGGACACTTCATCGGCGAAAGCCTTTTGCTCCTCCCAGCTGAGGGAGGCTCCCGGATGATCAAGGGTATCCAAAAGAATGATCGACTCAAAGGGCTCCGCATCTTGGTAATCGGTAAAGCGCATTTTAACCCGTGCAAAGCGCTTATCGTACAAATCGATAAGTTGGTAGATTTCCAGAAGCTCCATGATATCCCCATTGGCGATAAAGCCCGCTTTATGATCATCGGGCAGCCAATGGTAATTATTCTTAACCACCATTAGGTAATCCCCAGTCGACACCTCATCATCCTGCCAAAGGATACGTCTACGCAATTGTTGATTGTAGAGGTTGGCCCTTTTATTAGATCGCACAATGATGCAGAGTTCCTCTTTCCCCACTTCGCTGATGGCGCTATTCAAAGCGTCTTCCACTTCAAATCCTTCCTGTAAGCGAATTACATCTGGGCCAATGCGGAACTGGGGTTGCTCGTAAGGGAACTGCAATTGAATATCGCGCAAGTTGGTGGCGTTTTGGAGAAGCCAGGAGTCCTGCTCTTGTCGCATAACCTCCTTTAATTCTACCCCATAGTTTTCGAGCCCGTATAGCCGCGCAAGGTAATTAGCGTCTAGGGCTGGGCTTTCCTCCGAGCCTACTGGCGGGAGCTGGGCCGTATCGCCCACTAAGAGCAGTTGACATTGGTAACCCGAATTGACAAATTCCAATAGATCTGCTAAAACCGAACCCGACCAGTCGCTGCGATCATCATGAATCATGGAGGCTTCATCGACGATAAAAACCGTGTTTCGGGATTTATTTGCCCGCAAGCGGAAAACCGAATGGCCCCGCCGATCGGTTTGTAAGCGGTAGATATATTTATGGATGGTGAAGGCGGGACGCTGCGCATAAAGGCTCATCACCTTAGCCGCCCTCCCAGTAGGGGCTAATAACACAGCCTTGCGTTCGAAGGCGTTTAAACTTTGCACCAAAGCTTGAATGAGACTGGTTTTCCCGGTTCCGGCGTAGCCACGCAATAAAAAAACCAAATCCGCACGCGGTTCTGCACAAAAGAGCGTTAACTGTTTAAAAGCTTCAAGCTGCCCAGCAGTTGGCTGATGCGGAAAAGCCCTCTTGAGGTAAGTATAAAAGGCCCTTTTCCATTCCTTGTTCATCCCTCAAAAGTAGGGTGGAAAAAAGAAGTTTGCCAACTAAAAAAAATTGTAGTTTTGTCGCAAGCACGAACACCAAACGTCCGTAAAAAGAATGAATTCAACCACTTCCACGCTGATTAAAATTGGTCTTTTTCTTTTAATCCTTTTCTTGGGTTACCGACTTTACTCCATAATTCAAGATCCGATTAATTTCGAAAAATTGAAAGAGCGTCGTTACGATGCTACTAAAGCCAAGTTAGAGCAAATTCGTGATGTTCAAAAAGCTTACCGTACGGAATACCGCAGCTTTGCGGCTGATTTAAATGCGGTGATTGCCTTTGTTGATACTGGCAAGGCGGCCATCGTTTCACGGAAGGACTCGAGCTTCTTATACTATAATGAAACTTACCAGCAAGAAATGACTAAAGACACCATCATTACCCGAATCTTGGGTTATGAATCGGTGAAAGAAAAGTTGTTTGGTCCTGATTTCGACCCCGAAAGCTTGCGGTACATTCCTTTCACAGAAAAGAAACATGAATTTGAAGTGCAAGCTGGAAAACTAGACGTGAACGACATAGTAGTTCCTGTTTTTGAAGCACGTGCCCCAAATACCTCAATTTTCTTCGATGTATTAGATAAGTATAGTCAGTATATCGATGAAGACTACGCCCTCCAGGTAGGTAATATGAACGAACCAACTTTAAGTGGTAACTGGAAATAATACAATTGAGCTCTCGCTCAAAGTCGACCAAGGCTTAAACCGCGAATCGCTCAAAGATTTTCACTCCGTGTTAAGCCTGTCCAAGACAGGCTTTTCCATTATTATCGCTTCCGGAAACAAGCAAGATATTCGTCTTTCGGCCCACGCCCATTGGCCTAGCGAGAAAAGTTATTCCAAGCTTATCGCACGTTTTGAACAGTGCTTGGATCAAATTCCAGTGCAGGTTGACCTTTGCCAAGGAATTCGCTGCTTGGTTAATTTCCAGAAATTTAGTTTGGTACCGGAGCATCTCTACCAAAAAGGAGAAGGTCAAACCTTACTATCCTATACCGCCAAGCTGCAAAAAGGAGATCATATATATACCGACCATTGGGTAGGGAGCGAATCCATATTGATTCACGCCTTACCGGTCGAAATAATCGACTGGATTAAAAAGCGCTTTCCCCAAGCCCTAGTGCATCATCAGTCCACCGCCATTGAGGCCTTACATCAACTTTTCCCCAAAGGTGATTTCAGTGGAATTCTCTATGTGGATAAAACGGAAGCAGACTTCTTTCTGGCCAACAAGGCTAAGCTACAGTGGTACAATAAGTTTGAATATCAAACCGAAGAGGATCTCCTTTACTTTATCTTATACTGCTTGGAGCAGAATCGATTTTTACCCACCGAATTGCAATTAAAAATCGGTGGCCACAGCCTTAAAGGCGATAAGCTTCGACAGCTCTTGGACCGATACATTTCGGATGTAAAGGATTTGCCCATCCCTTCTAATTTCAAGCTTTCACCCATGATAAGCGAAAAGGAAATGCGGGAAAACATTAATCTTCTAGGTATTTTATGACGCGCATTATTAGCGGAAAATTCAGAGGCAAGTTTATAAAAGCTCCCCTCAACCTTCCAGTTCGACCGACTACCGATTTCGCTAAAGAGGCCTTATTCAATATTCTGAATAATCACTTCTACTTTGAGGAAATAAGCGTCTTAGATCTTTTTGCTGGGACCGGGAACCTATCGTATGAGTTTGCCAGTCGAGGATGTACTTCGATTACGGCGGTCGATCAAAACCCAAAATGCTGCAACTTTATTGAGAAGACTAGTCAGAGTTTAGGTTTTGATGAGGTATTAGAGATGCATCGCTCCGAAGCCCTGGACTTTATAAAGCGCGATTACCGACAATACGATTTAATTATTGCTGATCCGCCCTACGATTACAGCGACTACCAAAACCTCGTAGACCAAGTCTTCTTTAAAAAGCTTTTAGCGGAAGATGGCTTTTTAGTGATTGAACACGACCGTGAAACGGACCTTTCGGAATTAGAAAATTTTTACGAGCTCCGTAAATACGGTAAGGTGGCCTTTAGTTTCTTTAGCTTATCTGAAGAAACTGAATAAAACGCTCCAGGGCCCGACCTCGGTGACTAATCTTATTTTTTTCGGAAGCCTCCATTTGCGCAAAACTTAATTCATAGCCATTGGGCCTAAAAATGGGGTCGTAACCAAAACCTCCCTCTCCCCGGCGGCTTTCTAAAATTTCCCCTTCCACCTGTCCGCTAAAGAAATGACTTTTGCCCTTACCGTCTATATAGCAGATTAAGGTTTCGAAATAAGCTTGGCGATCGGTTTGCGACTTTAAGGTTTCGAGGAGCAAGTTCATATTCGCTTGGGCATTCGCCTCGGGGCCAGCATAACGAGCCGAGTAAACCCCAGGAGCTCCATCTAAACTGGGAACAATTAAACCGGTATCATCGGCAAAAACCGGCAAACCAAATTGCTTATAAATCACCTCGGCTTTAATTGCCGCATTTTCTTGCAGGGTATCTCCGGTCTCTGGAATCTCCTCCCTAAAATCCAAATCGCGTAAGGAGCGAATCTGATATTGAGGTAAAAGGTCCCGTATTTCGCGGGTCTTGTTTTCGTTGTGAGAAGCAAAAATCAATTCCATTGTAAAAGAGGAGCATTTTGAGCTTCAAAGAAAGGACTTTAAGAAAAAATTCGCCTTAAAATTTCCCATTCATTTTGAAAGAAAGTCGGGATTTAAGCAAAAAGATTACTTCTGCCTTCTGCCCGAAACTCAAGCCAGCTCTAGGATTAAGTGTAAAAATGACACAAACCAATCCCCTAAAGGGATACAGCGCGAAAATACCTAAAAAGGAATACATTTTTTCATTAATTTGGGGCTCAAATTATACTACTATGAACTGGAAGATTATGAAGCTTTGGATGCTTGGATTACTACCCGCCTTTATGTCGGCGCAGGTAGTTTCTGTGGATCCAGCGTTCCCCACGCAAAACGACACCGTAACCATCACCTTTGATGCCACCGAAGGCAATGGCGCGCTTACCGGGTTTGTTCCGGTATATGCTCACACTGGTATCATTACTCAAGCCGGAGGTCCTGGTAACTGGCAAAATGTACAAGGTAATTGGGGCACTGCCGACCCTAATGTGGTGATGACTCCCATCGGGAATAACAAGCATACCATTACCTATCATATTCCGACCTTTTACAATGTTGCAGCGGGTACGGTAGTAACCGAATTATCCTTTGTATTTCGTGATGCTCAAGGAAACAATGTAGGTCGCGCCGCAGATGGCAGCGATATCTTCTATCCTATATACCCCGCTAATGCTGGTTTACTTGCCGCCTTCTTAAGTCCTTCGAGCACTCAAATTGCCACTAGTGGTCAAAACCTTTCCTTTAGCGCTGCCACTAGTTTAGATGCCGACATCGACATCTATGACAATGGCGTTTTAAAAAGCTCTGTAACTAGTGCCCGCAGCATTAATGCCACCTTTGCGGCAGGCTCGGCCGGCTTACATACCGTAGAGTTGGTTGCCGATGATGGCAGCACCACCGTAAGAGATACAGTATACTATGTAGTTAATGGAGCGGTGCAAACCCAAGCTGTACCTGCTGGTGCTGAATTAGGAATTAACTATGATAGTCCTAGTCAAATCACCTTGAAATTCCATGCCCCCTTTAAAAACTACGTTTATGTAATTGGGGACTTCAACGATTGGCAACCGCATCCAGATTACTTCATGAAGAAGGATCCTAATGGCAGCGATTGGTGGATTACCATTGATAGCTTAAACCCAGGTGATTTTTACGCCTTTCAATATTGGGTAGACGGCGAGATTAAGGTAGCCGACCCTTATTCTGAGCTTATTTTAGACCCTTGGAATGATCCTTTTGTTGATGCGGCTACCTGGCCAAACTTACCCGCCTACCCCACGGGAAAAACGACCGGAATTGCCACATTAATTGAAATGGATCGTCAGCCTTACAACTGGCAAAATCCCAACTTCACTCCGCCCGCAAAAGACGAACTGATTATCTACGAATTGTTGATTCGCGATTTTGTGGCCGCGCATAATTATCAAACCTTAATCGACACCCTCGACTACTTACAGCGCTTGGGCATTAATGCGATTGAGTTGATGCCGGTTAATGAATTTGAGGGCAACGAAAGTTGGGGGTACAACCCTAGCTTCCATATGGCCTTAGATAAGTATTATGGAACCCCCGAAAAATTCAAGGAGTTTGTAGATGCTTGCCACAGCAGAGGCATCGCAGTACTTATTGATGTCGTGCTTAACCATGCTTTTGGTCAAAGTCCTTTAGTACAACTTTACTTTGATCCAACTGCTGGTCAGTACGGCAAGCCCACCCCCCAAAACCCTTGGATGAACGTAGATCCAAAACATGATTTTAACGTAGGCTTCGATTTTGATCACGAGTCTCAAGCAACAAAGGATTTTTGCGAACGCATTGTAAAGTATTGGGTTGACGAATACAAGGTAGACGGATACCGAATGGACCTTTCGAAAGGGTTCACCCAAAATAACACCTTGGGTAATGTAGGCGCTTGGGGACAGTACGACCAAAGTCGGGTAGATATTCTAAACCGTCTTAAAAGTCAAATGGAAAGTGCCAACCCTAACTCTTATATGATATTAGAGCACTTTGCTGATAATGCCGAGGAGAAAGCTTTATCGGATCAGGGCTTTATGCTTTGGGGCAACCATAATCACGATTATAGCGAAGCGGCTATGGGCTGGGTTTCTTCCTCCAACTTCTCAGGAGTATTTCACTCTCAGCGCGGTTGGACCTATAAGCATTTGGTAGGTTATCAAGAAAGTCATGATGAAGAACGAATCCTTTATCGTTTGAAGAACTTTGGTAACTCATCTGGTAATTACGATACCCAAGTATTGGCCACAGCCTTAGCCCGTAAAGAACTTACCTCCTTGTTCCTCTACTTTGTACCCGGACCAAAAATGCTTTGGCAGTTTGGCGAACTGGGTTACGATGTGGGTATTAACGACCCATGTAGAGTATGTAATAAGCCGATTCGTTGGAACTACCAGAATGATGTAAATCGTGCCCGCTTATACAACATCACCTCTGAGATTATCAACTTACGAGTTCAAAACCCAACCTTTAACAGTAATAATTACCGTTACAGTTTAAATGGTGCTACCAAGCGCATCAACCTCGATCACAGTGATTTTGACGCTACGGTATTAGGAAACTTTGATGTGGTAGCCCAAAACATCGACCCTAACTTCCAATCCACAGGATGGTGGTATGAGTACTTTAGTGGCGATAGCATTAACGTAGGTAATGTAAATGCAAGTATTAACCTACAACCTGGCGAATACCGTTTATACACCACTAAAAAGGTATCGGTTCAAAACAATGTATCAGTCGGACCAAATCCTATTTTCCAAGCCGGAATAATGGTTTACCCTAATCCTGCCGATGATCAAATTACCATTGAATGGAACGGTCACGGCAAGTCTAATGCTACCGTTAAAATGTATGACCTAAGCGGTAGTCTCATCCTGGAAAGTACAATGAACCGCGCAAGTAGCTCAGAGTATCTAAGCATTGATGTGAATGATATTCCTGCCGGAGTATACATGATCCAAACTGAAAGGGATGGACAGTTACAAAGAGAACGTATTGTTATCCAATAATTAAGATTTGCGAAATCTTTAAAACCCGGCCAAATGGTCGGGTTTTTTATTGATTCTCTAAATAATTGATTTTCCGATTCTTATATTTTTCAAACCCTTAACCGCTGAATATCAAGCATTTACACACATACCCGATAATTTATACCATCTCAAAGTCCTGAGGATTAGCAAATTTGTGGACGAAATGCATATATTTGTGGACGTATAGAGGGTTAGATTATGGGTATAGATAAAGAAGAAGCCTTGGAGCTACTGACGGCTCGGTTCGATCATGTCCAAGGTATTGCGAAGTTATCTCGCAAGGAAAAAGAAATCGAAATGCGAGGCAACAAGATGCCTCGTCTATCATTTTATCATGTTAAAGATCGGATGGGTGATACCACCTACGAAGTGATTGTGCGCATGCGCGAATTTCGTCGGGATGATCCTCATTTCGAATTAAAGGTCTCGGATAACGAAGCCTTATATCATCGTTTAGATCTTGATTTACCAGAATTTGAATTAAAGTTTAAGGTTCAGGCTCTGTTGGATTCCATGAACCGAATATTGCTTCGTCCGGCAGTGTAATGCCTTGCAATATGTAATACCAGCCTCGGTAACACCGAAGCGTGAATGTTTGGTTCGAAGTTTAGTGGGTAATAGATAATCGGACCATATAAAAACATTCGAGGGGGTATACACCAAAAACGCGTCATTAATTTGGCGCGTTTTTTCATTTTAATAGGCCCATCATTTTAGCATGTATGCTATTGTTCTGGTAGATGCCACTAAAAACCTCCGCACCGGGTCCATAGGCTAAAACAGGCACCATTGCGCCCGAATGCCCACCGCTACCAAAGCTAAACCGCAGGGAATCGTAATCACTTTGCCTTCCTCTAAAAGGCACCTCAACCTCCTCACTCACCATAGCGAAGCCCCCGCATTCATGGTCGGCAGTTACAATCACAATCGTATTGCCATCCTTTTCGGCATAATCCAAGGCCGCGCCAATAGCCGCATCAAAATCGAGCATTTCGCCTACTAAATAGTCACCATCATTGGCATGCCCTCCCCAATCAATTTGAGAGCCTTCCACCATTAGGAAGAAGGGTTTATCGCCAGCCGTTTGATCAAAATAATCCAAAGCCATGGTGGTGGCGCGAGGTAAAAAATCGCCCCTTCCCTTATGCATGGGCGGCATACCGTCTTTCGCCAAGATATAGGCATATCGCTTATTCCCTTCCCACTGATAGGGATTTAAGCCATTAGTATCAAGCTGAATGCCCTTGCGACTAAATTCAGGGTAAAGGTTTTGTTCATCTAAACGATTAAAGAAAAATCGCTGACCTCCACCGGCGAGGAAATCCACCTTAGACTGTAAATACTGCTCTGCAATTTCGAACTCTTGCTTTCGCAAAGGAACATGCGCGTAAAAGGATGCCGGAGTGGCGTGGGTTACAGAGGAGGTGGCGATAAGGCCCGTTTTCCATTCCCTTTGCGCGAGGTACTCCAAGATGGTCTCTACTGCTGTTGTATCGGCTGCCATTCCGATGGCCCCATTATACGTTTTTACGCCGCAGCTAAAGGCGGTGGCCCCAGCGGCCGAATCGGTAATCTTATGGGAGCTTGCAGAAGTACGACTTAATCCCACGATAGGGAAGCGCACATAATTGGGTTCGGACTTACCATAGTACAAAGCCGACGACAATTGGGCATGTCCCATCCCATCGCCAATCATTAAAATGATATTGGGCGCCTGCCTTGGTTTCTTTTCAACTTTTTGAGTGGTTTTAGTCTGGGGAAAAAGACTCAAGATGGTGCTCAAAACCAAGATTAGGAAATTCATTAGAATAGTTTTTTACGTTTGATCAGATAAGATTGTAGGACCTTATTGTAGCCCTCGGCCACATCTACCTCATGCAAATCGATGCGGTACTGCAGGCATTTGCGAATCAAGTCTTCCCTAAAGGAGGCAATCTGTTCACGGTAACGCTTTTGAACATCTGCCGGATTTAACCGAATGATCGCGCCACTTTCTAAATCCACAAACTTGTGCGGACCGGCTTTAAAATCAAAGGCTTGTTCCGTGTTATGGTCTAAGGTCCAAAATAGGATTACCTCATGCTTGCCATGCTTCAAATGTTGCAGGGCATTCCAAAACTCCTCCGGATTTTCGAGAACGTCCAAGAGGTCCGAAAAAATGATTATCAAAGAACGTCGCTCGGTTCGCTCCGCCATTAAGTGCAATTGCTGTGCTAGTGGAACCACCTCCTCACCGGCCAAACTTTTCTCTGTTAAAACCTGTGAAAGTTTTGTGGCTATTGCCTTGTGATGTTGGTAGGTGGACCCGGTTTGACTGTGATAGTCTTCCCGGCCAAATAAGCTTAAGCCAATCGCATCTCGCTGTCGTTTCAGTAAATTCATGATGGCCAGCATGGCTGTGGCACCAAATAAAAACTTTGCAGGTTGATTAACCGTTCGCATGCGCTCCCGGGGATAGAACATACTACCGGAAGTATCTAATAGAATACGACAGCGCAAATTAGTTTCCTCCTCGTAGCGCTTGGTATACATTCGGTCGGTACGTGCGTATAACTTCCAATCGATATTCCGTACCGATTCTCCTGGATGATAAATGCGATGTTCGGAAAACTCCACCGAAAAGCCGTGAAATGGACTTTTATGCAAACCGGTAATAAAGCCTTCAACCACCTGTTTAGCCAACATTTCGAGATGCTCAAAATTGCGGTATTCTACAGGCTCAAAACTTTGGATTTCCGACATAAAGACTTTGCTAGGACTAAGTAACAATAATACTAAAAAGGCGCTTTGAAGCATAAAAAAACCCCGACACAATGGTCGGGGTTCCTATTCTTTAACGGTCGCTTTACATTTGCGCGTCCAACTTCGCAGCTAAAGCATTTTTCGGGGCTACCCCTACCTGCTTATCTACCACTTCTCCGTTTTTAAATACAAGAAGGGTAGGAATATTGCGGATGCCATATTTCATGCTGATACCGCCGTGCTCGTCAACATTCACTTTTCCAATAACGGCTTTACCGTCGTACTCTTGGGCCAGTTCTTCAACGATCGGGCCTACCATACGACAAGGTCCACACCACTCTGCCCAAAAATCTACTAATACGGGCTTGTCTGAGTTAATTACCAATTCTTCAAAATTGGTTTCCGTAATTTCTAATGCCATGTTTAATGTCCTTTATTGAGGTTAGCAAAATTAGTTATTCAATTTATATACGAGACCGATTTTCATTCATTACTCGGATTTCAGTTGCATTCGGGCAAAGGAAAGACCTTTAAAGGCATCCAAACTTTGTTTATTTAAAGTAATGCCTCCCTTGCCACGCCGCGGCATACGTAGGTTTATCTTCGGATTGTCGCCATCGTAAACCAGGAAATTCACCTGCTTCTCTCCTTTATATTCAGCAATTATTTTATTGATGGTTTCTATATTTTCGGGGCTCACCGCTTGCACGGGCAACTGCAGTTCGATGCCTTTAGCATGCCGATCCAAGGCATCCTGTATTAAACTGATTTGATGAATCTTAGCCTCAATACGCTCGGTGGCCCCTTCCCAACGCGGAGTGTAACGACTTACCTTGCCTCGAATCAAGACTAAGAGGTTGGTTTCGATGTAAGACTTAAACTTTAAATAATCATCACCAAAAAGGGCAAACTCATGCTTTCCGCTATAGTCCTCGAGCGTAAAACGACCAAAGGGCTTACCGCTACGGGCGGTTAAATGCAAGGCATCGGAAATAATCCCCGCAATGGTAAAGTCATTCATCCGCTCAATCTGCTGAAACTCGCTCAAGCGATTGCTTACCACATGATCCATTTCGTACTTAAAGTCATCCAAAGGATGAGAACTTAAATAGAGACCGTTTACCTCTTTCTCTTTACCCAGTAAAAACATACGTGGCCAACTGGGAACCACCGGCACCTCTGGCTCGGGCATATCCACTTCTTGGCTTTCGCCGAAGAGCGATACTTGCGCCGACTCTTCCTGGGCCTTATGCATTTGGGCATAGCGCAGGGCCCTTTCTAAAAAGCTTTTACCGTCCTGACCTTCGTGGAAGAAGGTGGCGCGATGCACCTGGGGGAAATTATCGAAGGCACCACCTAAGGCTAAACTTTCTAAAGTCTTTTTGTTTACCGCCCTAAGGTCGATCCGCTTTAAAAGGTCAAAGAAGTTTTTAAAGGAGCCACTTTCCAAACGTTCGTTCACAATGGCCATCACCGCTCCTTCTCCTACACCCTTCATCCCGCCAAGGCCAAAGCGTATAGCGCCTTCATCGTTTACGGTAAATTTAAATTGCGATTCATTTACATCCGGTCCTAAAACCGGAATCCCCATGCGCTTGCATTCCTCCATAAAGAAGGTGACCTTCTTTATATCGTTCATGTTATGGGTAAGCACCGAAGCCATGTACTCGGCCGGGTAATTCGCCTTGAGATAACCGGTATGGAAGGCAACCACCGAATAACAAGTGGAATGCGATTTATTAAAGGCATAAGCGGCAAAAGCCTCCCAGTCTTTCCAAATTTTATTCAGCTTTTCCTCATCGTGACCGCGCTCCTTCCCTTGTTCGATAAACTGAGGCTTCATTTTATCGAGAACGTCGCGCTTCTTCTTACCCATTGCTTTCCGCAAAACGTCGGCTTCCCCTTTGGTAAAGCCCGCCAACTTCTGCGAAAGCAGCATCACTTGCTCCTGGTAAACGGTAATCCCATAAGTCTCCGCTAAGTATTCCTCCATATCTGGGAGGTCGTAGCTTATTTCTTCCTGACCGTGTTTACGGGCAATAAAATTGGGAATGTATTCCAAGGGCCCCGGACGATAAAGGGCATTCATGGCAATCAGATCGGCAAATTTATCGGGCTTTAGCGCCTTGAGGTGTTTTTGCATCCCAGGACTCTCAAACTGAAAGGTTCCATTGGTTGCGCCTCGTTGATAAAGCTCAAAAGTTTTAGGGTCGTCTAAGGGGATTTCATCGGTATCAATTTCCCGCCCGTGGCGATCCTTTACAATCGCAATCGCATCTTTGATGATACTCAAAGTTTTAAGCCCGAGGAAATCCATCTTTAACATCCCGGCATTCTCAACTACCGAGTTGTCGAATTGGGTAACGTATAAATCCGAATCCTTGGCTACCGATACGGGAACAAACTTGGTAATATCGTCGGGTGTAATAATCACCCCGCAAGCATGAATTCCCGTATTTCGAACCGAACCCTCTAAAATGCGAGCCTGGTTTACCACCTCCGACTCCAAGCTATTTTGGGTAGCGAGCTCCTTGAGTTGTTTGCCCAGTGGTAATAAATCACCATTGAGCTTCTCGTTCATTTCCTTGTCGCTCCAGCTAAAGAGCTTATTAAGCTTTACATCCGGCACCAATTTGGCTACGCGGTCTGTATCAGAAAGGGGTAACTGCAAAACTCTACCGGCATCACGAATAGCGGATTTGCCGGCCATGGTGCCATAGGTAATGATTTGCGCTACCTGATTTTGCCCGTATTTATTTACCACCCAGTCGATAATGCGACCCCGGCCTTCATCGTCAAAGTCGATATCAATATCCGGTAAGGATACCCGATCAGGGTTTAAGAATCTCTCAAAAAGTAAATCGTACTTAATAGGATCCACATTGGTAATACCAATGCAGTAGGCCACTGCCGATCCGGCCGCCGAACCCCTTCCCGGCCCCACACTTACGCCCATCTTCCGAGCTTGCGAAGTGAAATCCTGAACAATTAAAAAGTATCCTGGATATCCGGTATTGGCAATGGTTTCCAGTTCGAAATCCAAGCGCTGCTTAATCTCCTCTGTAATTTCACCGTAGCGCTCTTTGGCCCCTTCATAAGTGAGATGGCGCAAGTAATTGTTCTCTCCGCGTTTACCACCATCCTTGTCGTCTTCGGCATCACGGAATTCTTCGGGAATGTCAAAAGCCGGTAAGAGCACATCTCGGGCTAGATCGTAAGCCTCAATTTTATCGACAATTTCTTGGGTGGTGGCAATGGCTTCCGGACGATCGGCGAAGAGCTGTTTCATCTCCGCATCCGACTTAAAGTAATATTGATCATTGGGGAAGCCAAAACGGTAACCTCTACCGCGACCAATGGGTGTACTTTGATACTCGCCTTCTTTTACACAGAGTAAAATATCGTGGGCATTGGCGTCTCCCTGACCTAAATAGTAAACATCATTACTGGCGAAATACTTCACACCGTGCTTTTGAGCAAAGCGAATTAAGGTTTGGTTTACCACCTTTTCCTCTTCCAGGCCATGATCTACGAGCTCGACGTAAAAATCCTCTCCAAAGTTTTCCTTGTACCAAATAAAGGCTTCCTCCGCCTGCTTCTCCCCAACGTTCAAAATCAACCGTGGAATTTCGCCGCCAAGGCTACCAGTGGTAACAATTAAATTCTCTTTATACTGTAAGAGTAAGTCGCGGTCAATTCGTGGTACATAGTAGTATCCGGCGGTAAAGCCCAGAGAGGAGAGCTTGGCCAAGTTGTGATAACCAGCCTTATTTTTAGCCAGAAGCACGATCTGAAAACCATTGTCTTTTACCGATTTATCGTCGTGCTTACGACAGAGGTAAACCTCCATACCCACAATCGGCTTGATATCTGCCGCTCGGGCTGCTGAAACAAATTTGAAAGCTCCGTAAAGGTTAGCGATATCGGTCATGGCCACCGCCGGCATCCCATCCTCCTTCGCTTTCGCTATAAGGCTATCGACATCGCAGGTAGCCTGTAAAATAGAGTACTGGGTATGAACATGGAGGTGCGTAAATTTAAGGTCGGCATCCAGTTTCAAGTCTCGGCTTTCGCCTGATGCATCTCCAGAGGAGCGCTCCGCCTCCAGTTTCCGCGCGAGCTCCTTAAAGCTTTCTACCTTAAGACCGATGGGCTTTATCAGTTCAGGGTTCGCCCTAGCAAAAGCATCACGCTCGGCCTCTGTCCATTCTAATCGGGAATTATTAAAAATCCCTAGACGAACGGCTTCAAAAAAACAGCGGGTGGTCGCTTCCACGTCCGCCGCCGCATTATGCGCTTCGGCAAATTTGTGCCCAAATAGCTTCTCGTGTAATTCTTCCAGGCGCGGCATTTTAAAGCCCCCTCCTTTACCACCGGGAAGCTGACAGTATTCTCGGGTTTCTTCGCCCGTATCCAAAACCGGGCGGCCTTCTAAGATGTTCTCTTGCTCCAGACGCAGGTACTCACAACCCAAAATATTGTTATCGAATTGCAGGTTATGCCCTACTAAAAATTTCGATTTTTTTACGGCCTCGGAAAACTCGGCCATCGCCTCTTCGAGGGGCACCCCATAGGCCTCAGCTACGGCGGTAGTAATACCGTGAACCTTAGCCGCATTAAAGGGAATATCAAATCCATCTGGCTTGATAACGAAGTCCTTGGCCTCAATAAGCTTACCTTCATCATCATGCAACTGCCAAGCGATTTGTACCGCTCGGGGCCAATTATCAAAGTCGGTTAAAGGGGCGTCATCCCGAATGGGGAGACCGGTTGTTTCGGTATCAAAAATTAAAAACACTGGACTTGAGCTCTTTAAGTATTCCTGGAATAGAACTTAAAAATAAGAAGCTTTTCAGGTCAACAAGGGGCTTGTTTATAAGATTGGATAACTCCCTTTACCCTCGGTTATGGAGGCCTTCTTATTGGGACCTCCAAGTGTTTCTGCCAGCTGGTTCGTAACTTTGCCCCTTATGTTAAGCACTATTTCTAATTGCTTCATCGGGCCTGAGCTGGCCTAAGGGCTTTGGGTTAAGAAATTAACGCAGAGCATCTTCAAATTTCTGCCTCTCTTGAAGGCAGTGACTTTTCACATCCCATTTAAATTTTAGCAATGAAAAAGCTTAGCAAAGAAGCGCTTGGTTGGCGCCATTCTCGCAACTCTGAAATTGAAGACTATCCTCAGGATTGGCAAATTGCTCGGGTGAGCATCGAGAACAAAAACAACTATCAAGTTATTATTCCCGAGCGGGGCAGCTTTCCCGCCGAATGCACCGGGCGGATACTCTACAGCGCTGAAGACCCTTCCGAACTACCCAAAACTGGTGATTGGGTTTTGGTCCAGGTTTTTGAAGGGGAACAAAAGGCATACATCATGCAGCGGCTATCGCGGGAAAAATGCATCAGCAGAAATGCTGCCGGTAGCAAAACCCAAGAGCAGCTCATAGCCGCCAATGTAGATATCGCCCTGATTGTACAAGGTTTGGATCAAAACTACAATCTCAATCGTATCATTCGTACTTCGGTTATGGTGCGCGATCAAGGGATTGCTGCCCTAGTTGTCCTTAATAAGATGGATTTGGTGCCGCAGGCCCAAGCTTACCTAGATGCCGTTAAAGCGGCTTTACCCACTACGCCCTGTTTGGCAATAAGTGTGAGCCAAAACCAGGGTATAGAGCAAGTTAAAAGCGCTATCCCCGAAGGCACTACTGCAGTATTGATTGGATCCTCGGGTGTGGGTAAATCAAGTTTGATGAATCGCCTATTGGAGGAAGAGCTCCTTTCAACCGGCTCGGTTCGTGATAATGATGCTAAAGGAAGGCATACCACCACGCGTAGAGAAATGCATCAAATTCCTAATGGCGGTTTAATAATCGATAATCCAGGTATGCGGGAATTGCAATTATGGTCGACCGAGAGCGGGATTGAGCGCAGTTTGGAACAAATTCCGGAGATCGCCAAAGCCTGTAAGTTTAAGGATTGCAGTCATCAAAGTGAACCCGGTTGTGCCGTGTTAAAAGCTTTGGAGGAGCATCAAATAAGCCCCGAGGTATACACTAATTTCCTCAAGCTACGAGCAGAGGAGGAATACCATCGCAGTCGGGTAGACCAAAAATCCTACTTAGAGAAAAAGGCTGATGATAAGCGCTTGCATAAACATATCCGAGCGATTAATCGAAATCGAGATAAGCCCTAAACCATTTTTAAAGCCGAAGTAAATATGCTTCGGCTTTTTGCTTTTTTAGCAGAATGAGTTTACGGCGGGAAGCGGGCTCACTCATTTAAGCTTAATCACTTGCTCATTCATAGGGCCATCGGAATCATCGCATCTTTACCCTCCAACTGATCTTTTTACTTTTAGATCAAATCAATCTTCGCATGTACCAAGGAACTTTAAAAAACCGCTTAATTGCCCTTCTTATAATTGCAATCACTTCTTTAAGTAGTCAGGCCTCTCATCTCGATGATGGTTGGATACACTTTGAGCATTTGGCTAACAGCCAGCGCGACTACGTCGTTACCCTCTATGTGACTGTAAGCACGCCTTCCAACGCCTTATTTCCATCTTATGGCGAAATCCATATCAGCGATGGCCAGCAGTATAGCGTCTTTGATACTTTACAACTTATAAATCCTCCCGCCTACTTACAGCATAATATTGCTAACCATGCTTGGTGGGCCGCTTCCGATAATTGCCTCCTCATCAATGGCAATCAGCAACATTACAAGAATCACTACTACGTTTATCGAGATACCATCCGTTTACCGAACAATGCTAAGTATACTATAACTAAGCAGTTAAACCCTTCTACCCAAAAAGCAAATACCGTTGCAAATAATGGCGCTCAGCGCATCTATGCCGTCATTGATCATCGCTTCGGACCGGTTAATTTACCGCTTATGAGTCGCGATATGCTCGACCAATTCCTACCCATCAATCAATGGCTTTGGAAAGGACAGGTGGATACTTCTTACCTAATGCCCGGCGATAGCTTTTCCATGGAGTTCTATCATGGAAACTTTTACCTCAATGGCGTTTACGCCCCTTTACCTTATCAGCCAGGCTACACGGCCCAGCAACCACTAGGAGCCAATCGCAGCGTATTACTTCCTCGAACACAATTACCCTTTCGCTTTCGAATTGAAGATGAAGAGGAATATATGGTGGTGGTGCGCATGAGTGTGAAAAGGTATGATAGTCAAAGCCAAAGCTGGATTGAAGTTGGCAGTAGTGAACATGATTTTAACTACCTCGGACAGGATAGCACTATGAATGTCTCGCTACAGGCCCAATTTTCTCCCCTTAGCAACAGTGGTTTTAGTCCGAGCTGCGGAGATTCACTACTCTATTTAAAAACCAATACCAGTATCTATCCTCCTAGCCTCGATCCTCAGGGAAGTCAGTTTTGGCTTCAAGGGGCAAATGGACAAGTATACCCTATTGTGGAAGTCTTGCAATTGGGCCCCGATAGCATCCGCTTACGCAGTCCACAAGCCTTAAACGTAAATCAGACTTATAGTTTACAAATTCGGGCCGACCTTAACTCCGGTAAAAAAATCCAATCCCTTTGCGGGGTCGACTTCCCGCTCGACACTTTGGGCTTCACCATTCAGGATTGTGCTCCCTTAAGTTTGAACGAAAGTAAATCAGCCCTCTCCTGGTATCCAAACCCCAGCTCGGGCCAGTTAAACTTTAGGGGCTATACTCCAGGAACTACTTATCAAATTAAATCTGTAAGCGGAAAGCCTGTAGCGGCAGGAAGCTTGGAACCGAATATAAAACTGGAACTTGCGGCCGGTATCTACCTTTTAGAAATTAAAAAGGCCTCCGGTGAAAGTTTGCTGCTGGAAAAGCTTCTTATCCGCGATTATTAGGAAACATCTACTTGTTTATTGCGCTTATAATCAGCTATATTTAAGCCTCTAATCTATTAGGGAAAATAACTTTGTGTATTTTGTACACTTAATTAATTTTGAGGCAAGCATTTGTCTATGAGCAGCAAACCTAAACAAGGACGTAGTCGCGTAATTATCAGCGATGTTAAACCTCTTATTGAGCACGGGAAATATCCTATAAAAAGAATTGTAAACGAAAGTCTTAAAGTAAGCGCTACCCTTGTGGCTGATGGTCATGATGTAGTGGCCGGAGCAGTAGCTTGGCGTAAAATAGGGGGAAAGGCTTGGCAGTACAAAGCCCTAAGCTGGGGCCAGAACGATAGTTTTGAAACCGAGATTGCCTTTGAAGCGATAGGTGCCCAAGAGTATAAAATTCAAGGCTGGGTAGATTATGCCCTAAGCTGGCTTCATGGACTGGAAAAGAAATTTAAGGACGGGCAAGATGTTTCGGTACACCTGCAAGACGGTATTCCTCACTTGCAACATCTGCAAAAGCATAAAGTAAAAGAGGTTGATGCTCTTTTAAAGCGCCTTACCGAAAATACTGTGGAAGCGGCTCAAATGGCCCTAGAGCCTTGGCTAAATGAAGCATTCCACAAATTTCCCGAAAAACAGTTTTTAAGCGAAACTCCGAGTTTCCCAGCTTATTGCGATCGGAAGAAAGCAAGCTTCTCCGCCTGGTATGAGTTTTTCCCGCGGAGTGCAGCTGCAGAAGGACATGGTACTTTTGCCGATGTAGAGAAACTTTTGCCTCGGGTGGCCGATCTTGGTTTCGATGTGCTCTACCTCCCCCCTATCCACCCCATTGGCGAGGTAAACCGCAAAGGAAAAAACAATAGTACCGATGCACAAGAGGGCGATGTAGGCTCACCCTGGGGGATTGGCTCTAAAGAAGGTGGCCACAAAAACATACATCCAGCCCTAGGCGGCATTGAAGACTATAAAGCCTTGATTCACAAGGCGGCGCATTTAGGAATTGAAGTAGCTTTAGACCTAGCCTATCAAGCGGCCCCCGATCACCCTTGGGTGAAGGAACATCCACAATGGTTTAAATGGCGGTCTGATGGTACGGTGCAATACGCCGAAAACCCGCCCAAGAAATATCAGGACATTTTACCCATCTACTTTGAAAGTGAAGATTGGGAAAACCTTTGGGATGAGCTCCTATCGGTTATTCTCTATTGGGTCGATTGTGGGGTGAAGATCTTCCGGGTAGACAACCCCCATACCAAGTCAATTCGTTTTTGGGAATGGGCCATCGCGGAAACGCAAAGGAAGCACCCCGAAGTAATTTTCTTGGCCGAAGCCTTTACCAAACCTGCCCTTATGCAAGCTTTAGCAAAAGTGGGCTTTACCCAAGGCTATACCTATTACACCTGGCGAAACTTCCGACATGAATTGATCGAATACATGGAGGAATTGACCCATGGTCCGCAAGCCGAATATTTCCGACCCAACTTTTGGCCCAATACCCCTGATATTTTGCCTTTTAACCTCCAAAGTGGAAATGAGTCGCTCTATCTTACTCGCCTCTTTATGGCCGGAACCCTGAGCTCTAATTACGGTGTTTACGGTCCAGTTTATGAGCACTTAGTGCATGAGGCTGTTCCCGGTAAGGAGGAATATGCGAACTCCGAAAAGTATGAAGTGCAAAATCATAACTGGGAAGTAGAGAATAAGGTCACCTGGCTGATGCGCACCTTAAACAAAGCGCGTAAGGAGCTCAGTGCCTTGCAACAGACTCGAAATTTCCGATACCTAGAAATGGAAAACCAAAGTCTTTTTGCCTACTTAAAATGGGAAGGTGATGAGAAAGTAGTGTGCGTGGTCAATCTCGACCCCTACAATGCCCATGAAGGTTGGTTGCAAATTCCTCACGATAAAATGCCGTTGCGCGAAAATGGCTACCGCATGCGCGATTACATATCAGGAGCCGAGTACCCCTGGCGGGAAGAATGGAATTATGTTCGTTTAGATCCGGCGCGCCCCTTCCACCTCTTTAAAGTAATTGAGTAAAGCCATGGGAGCCTTAAATTACCGCAGCTCCCTTAGTTGGGCAGAACTTCAAGGAGACCAAAACTTTTGGCAAAAACTGGCCGATGAAGTACTGCCCGAACATCTATACAAATGCCGTTGGTTTGGCGGAAAAGCCTCGGTTATTCAGCAAGTTTACCTCAATGATAATATAGGTCTAGAAGAGGGCCATCACCATTTTAGGCTACTCCTTTTAGAAGTCTTTTTTCGCGAAAGCTATGCCCATAACTATTTCCTTCCCTTAGCTATTTGTAAAGAGGAAAAGGAACTACCAGAGCAGGCCATCCTTGGGAATATCAGCCTAGCAGAAGGGGATTACCTTTTGATCGACGCGGTTTATGATGAAGCTTTTCATCAGGCGCTTTACCATAAACTACTGAAAGATGAAATGCTTTCGGAGGGCTCCAATCGGGTATTTTTTAGGGCCGCCCTAAGTTTGGAGGATGGTGATTCCTTTCATTCTAAGCTCTTGGCGGCAGAGCAAAGTAATAGCACCCTAATTTTAAAGGACCGCTATTTTTTAAAGGTCTTTCGCCGCCTTTTCCGCGATAAGAATCCCGATTTCGAAATGAATGAGTTTTTAGCTCATCAGGACCATTTTAAGCACTTTCCCAAATTGGCTGGTCTTATTTGGTGGGAACCTAATCCTGGTTTAAATATTTCGCTGGGGCTGATGCAGGAGAAGGTCGACAATGAAGGGGAAGCCTGGACCTGGATGCTAAAGGAAGTAGAGCAATACTTTGCCCAAAACCCTGATGTACCGGAAAGCACCGCCAAGCTGCCTTTAATTTTTCCTATTAAGTTAAAGCGCCTGCCAAACGATTTACGTGAATTTCCCGGTACCCACTTTTTCCATCGTATTCAAACCTTAGCGAAGCGCACGGCCGAAATGCATTTGGCCTTAGCCTCCGAAAAGCGGGACCGCAATTTTGCCCCTATAAATTACAATGGAGATTTTACCGTGTGGCTCAAAAATCGCCTGATTTACCAATTTGATGCCCGCTACAACCTCCTCAATAAAAAATTAGAAAGCCTTCCGGCAGATGCCCAAAAACTAGCCCAAGAAGTGCTCAATCGTAAAGACCTCATCATCAACTTTATTTTAGGTTTTGATGAAGAGCAATTACGAAGCTTGCGCATTCGCATTCATGGCGATTACCATTTGGGGCAGATTTTAATTCAGGGCGACGACTTTTTTATTTTGGATTATGAAGGAGAACCCGAAAGCACTATTCGGGACCGTAAAGTAAAGCAGTCGCCTTTAAAAGATGTGGCCGGCCTATTACGGTCTTTCCACTACGCCATCCACGCGGTACAAAAGAATAATAATCACAAGGATCGGCGGGCTCCTTTAGCCGGCCAACGCCTCTATCAATATCTAAGCGGAATTTTTCTAAAAACCTATTTCAACATTGCTTTTAGGGAGCAGCTCGATATTGGTTATCGCAAAGAAATAACGTACTTACTGCACTACTTCCTTCTGGAAAAGGCCATTTACGAATTGGGCTATGAGCTTAATGGACGTCCCGATTGGGCCATTATTCCCTTAGAAGGAATTATAGACATTACCGACGAAATAAAAGAATATGCCAACTAAAACCATTCCCCACAGTTTTTTCAGTGAGCAGGATATCCACCTCTTCCGCGAAGGCAGGCATTACCGCTTGTACGAGCATTTTGGTTCCCATCCCACGAAAGTGGAAGGGCAAGAGGGAGTATACTTCGCTGTTTATGCTCCCGCCGCCCAAAAGGTAGAGGTGATTGGCAGCTTTAATGATTGGAATGGTAGCGATTACAACTTAAATGTGCGCTGGGACAGTTCCGGTATTTGGGAAGGTTTTATTCCCGGCCCCAAAGCAGGAGACCTGTACAAGTTTAAGATCTACAATGAAAACTATCCGGAGGCTCTGGAAAAGGCGGATCCCTATGCTCGTCAGGCCGAGCACCCTCCTAAAACTGCTTCGGTAATTTACCCGGGTGGACATCACCAATGGAAGGATAAAAAGTGGATGAAGTCTCGGGCGGATAAAAATAGCCTGCAGGCCCCCATGAGTGTTTACGAAGTGCATTTAGCCTCTTGGAAACGCAAGGAAAATGGGGATGTACTGGGTTACCGCGAATTAGCCGAAGACTTGGTGAGCTACGTACAGGAAGCGGGCTTTACCCATGTAGAGTTCATGCCGGTAATGGAATATCCTTACGAACCTTCTTGGGGTTACCAGATAACTGGATATTATGCCGCCAGCAGCCGTTTTGGAGAAGCTGAAGATCTGAAGTTTTTAATTGATGCTTTTCATCAGGCCGGCATTGGCGTTATTCTCGACTGGGTTCCCTCCCACTTTCCAAATGATAAGCACGGCTTGGGTAATTTCGATGGATCTTGTGTGTACGAACATCCGGATCCACGCAAAGGCTACCATCCCGATTGGAAAAGTTTGATTTTCAACTACGGTCGTCCCGAGGTCCGTTCCTTCCTAATCTCCAATGCCCTGTTTTGGCTCGATCAGTATCATGTCGATGGCCTGCGAGTAGACGCCGTAGCCTCTATGCTTTATTTGGATTACTCACGAGAGGATGGTCAGTGGGAACCCAATCAGTACGGTGGCAACGAAAACCTAGAGGCCATCCAGTTTATCAAAGAATTTAATGAAGCGGTATACGCACACTTTCCAGATGTGCAAACCATTGCGGAGGAGTCGACCTCCTTTAATAGAGTAAGCTTTCCCACCTTTGATGGCGGATTGGGCTTTGGCTTAAAGTGGATGATGGGCTGGATGAATGACAACTTGGAGTATTTCAAAAAAGACCCTATTCACCGTCGCTACCACCACAACGAAATCACCTTTAGCTTAGCTTATACCTTTACGGAGCACTTTATGCTTCCGCTTTCGCATGATGAAGTAGTGTATGGCAAGAAGTCGCTGTTGGATAAAATGCCGGGCGACAGCTGGAAGCAATTTGCCAATTTGCGCACCTTGTATTCGTGGATGTTCTTGCACCCCGGAGCTAAACTTCTCTTTATGGGTGGGGAGTTTGGTCAACGGAGCGAATGGCAATTTGAAGAAAGCTTAAACTGGGAAGAATCGGAGTATGACTCGCATCGTGGAATATTCAAAACCATTCAGGCGCTAAACAAGCTATACCGCAGCGAAGCAAGTTTACATCAGGATAATTACCACTACCAGAGTTTTGAATGGCTCGGATTAAACGACCATGAAAACTCGGTACTGAGCTTTTTGAGGATTAGTGGCGAAGAAACCTTAGTGTGTGTAGTAAACCTCACTCCTCAGCCCCGTGATCAATACCGTATAGGAGCCCCCACAGAAGGTAGTTACGAATTACTGTTTAATAGCGATGCTAAGGAATACTGGGGCAGCGACTACCCCTGTAAAAAGAAGCTGAAAACGGAAAAGGAGCCTTGGCATGGTCGCCAGAACTCCTTATTACTAGACCTTCCGCCCTTGGGCGTAATAGTATATAAAGCTAAAGCCTAGCGCAAATAAACCAGAATTCGAGCTAGTCTAAAGCTTTGAATACAAAGTGACTTAAAGTATATTGTAGGCTAAAATTTTGCTTTGAACAAGCAGTACCAAGAAGCCTATTCCTTTTGTAAAGCCTATTATGATAAGCATGACTATCCTGTTTATCACAATTGGTGGCACAGTGTAGAGGTCTTAGCTGCATTAGAGAAAATTTGCGATTGGTATGCCGTCCCGGAAGCAGATCGCATTACCCTAAAAATTGCCGCTTTAGGACACGACCTAGGGCATCTTAAGGGTCCTAAAAATCACGAGCAAAACTCGATTGACATACTTCAGCCTTTTTTAGACGAACAGTGCTTTGATAAGGCTAGCCAAGAAAGTATAGCCCAATACATTAGGGCCACCGACATCACTACTACTCCTGAGACTTTTGAGGAAAAACTTATGCGAGATGCCGATTTGTTTTATATCGGCACCGCTGACTACTGGGAGCAAGCCGAATTATATCGTCAAGAATTAACCGATGCTGGTCAAAACTTTACGGACAAAGAGTGGAATACCTTTCAATTGAACTTTTTAAGGCAACAGACCTTTTTTTTAAATCGGGTGGAAGAAAAACTCCAAGCCACGAGAAATAATCACATCCTAAAACTCACTAAACTGATTGAAATATGAATATTGTTGTACCTATCGACTTCACGGATGTTACGATCCACGCCCTTCGTTATGCGGTGAATATTGCCAAGAAAATGAAGGCTGATCTTATTCTGCTACATATCGTTAAAAATAAGATCAAAGCTGATGAAGAGGAAGACATTCATCGTCGACTCACCCTACTTGGCGAGGAGATAGTGCTAAAAGATCGTCCTTGGCGTTCGGTGGTCCGAAAAGGAAGCATATTTGAGGATATCGGAGCTTTTGCACGGGAAGAAAATGCCGGTTTAGTCGTTATGGGCACGCATGGCATGAAAGGCAGTCAAAAGGTTTTTGGGAGTTATGCCATCAAAGTGATTACATCTGCCGATACCCCTTTTATCATTACCCAGTTATACCACCGGCTGCGGGATGAAGTAGGAAATATTTTAGTGCCAATAGACCTGCGAAGTGAGGATCCTAGAATCTTGGAAGCGGCCGGAGCCCTAGCCAAAAGCTTAAATTCTTCAGTGCATATTCTCGCCTCTTGGTACCCCGAAAAAAGCAAGCAAAACCTCAGCCATCAGATTGCGAATTTTGCCCAGGATTTTTTTGAGGAAAGAGGTATTGAAGCTACGGTAAAATTTGCCGCCCAAACGAAGCACTTCGACCAGTATTTAATGGACTATGCCCAAGAAATTGACGCTGGCCTCATTGCCATCATCAATAAAGGGGAGGAAGCTTACCGTAATTTGTTTGGTAGCAATTTCGACCAAAACCTCATCACTAATCAGTACAACATACCGGTCCTTACGATGGACCCGAATTCTAAAAGCAGTCTGGATGCTTTAAGTGAAGGGTAGTTGGCTTAAGCTTAGCTAGCTCTAAGCGCTTTTTCGCCTTCATTAGGTGGACTTGCAGGCCGCAAATAGCTTTGGCCTTTGGGCTGGAAGAGAGACCAAAACCGCCAAGCACACTAGAGATAGACTTGGTTAATTGTTTTAGGTACTGAAAAATAACAAAGGCATCCCAGTAGAAGAACCGGAATGCCTTTGTCCCTCTCAAAAAAACTAATACTATAGCGCTACCACGGAGTTATCTCCGGAAATACCATTTGCTACATATGCATCAGCTGCCTCATCATTTTCCCAGATTTCGCCATTAAAGCGATAGCGGAACTCATAGCTGGAACCGGTTTCTAAATCTAGGGTGCGGGTAAAGCTACCTTTCACCTTGCGCATTGCGATGGGTTCCCAGTCGCTAAATGAACCTAGAATTTCTACACTATCGGTAGTTTCTGGTAATCGATCTGGGCTTAAATCAAAACTCACCTTACAAACAGGTTTTGATTTCAGGAATTTTTTACGAATTGCCATATCATTTAGTTTGAAGGAACAAAGATGGTGTATTTTTCACACTAAGTCAATAGCCAGTGTTAAGTTTTGATTATCAATTAATTGTAAGCATGACACTTATTCAAATTTTAGTCTATTTCGAAAAAAATTCTAAGTGTATATAGTACACGAACCTATAATATTACTACTTTCGTTGCTTCGAACAGAACATTGAATGCAAACCTTAGTTAACGAACATTTTCCAAGCCCGGTAGCGCGAATTGAAGAAAGCAGCTCGGCGGTAACATTTCACACAATCAATGGTGTGATGCTTCAAGTGGAAGCGATTACCAATCATGTTTTGCGCTTGCGTTATAGTGCCAAAGGTTACTTTTCGCCCGACTTCTCCTATGCGATGGATGAAGAGCACCGCAGTGGCTTTGAGTATTTCAAGCTTAGCGAGGAAGAGGAGTATTACTTGCTCCAAACTCCAAAAGTTCAATGTAAAGTAGCCAAAGAAGACCTTAAAGTTTCGCTTTATAATGAAGCGGGGCATCTTTTAAATGAAGATGAAAAGGGCTTTCACTGGGAAGAAGACTCCCAGCGAGGCGACAATATTGTAAAGATGAGTAAGCGCTCTATTAATGGAGAGCATTACTTCGGATTAGGCGATAAAGCAAGCAATTTAAATTTACGTGATCAGCGTTTTCAAAATTGGGGAACGGATGAATACGGCTTTGCTAAAAATCGCGATCCCCTTTATCGGAATATTCCCTTTTATTACGGCTTACATAAAGAAGGTTGTTATGGCATTTTCTTCGACAATAGCTATCGCACCTTTTTCGATTTTGCTTCCGAAAGAAAGAATGTAACCAGCTTTTGGGCCGAGGGCGGTGAGATAAACTACTATTTCATTGCTGGCTCTAGCTTGATGAATGTCGCTCAGCGCTATGTGCGCTTAACCGGCAAACCCGAAATGCCTCCAAAATGGAGTTTAGGTTATCATCAATGTAAATGGAGCTATTCTTCGGAAGAAGAAGTGATGGAAATTGCCACTAAGCTACGTGAGCTTAAAATTCCCACCGACGCCATTTATTTGGATATCGACTACATGGACGGCTTCCGCTGTTTTACTTGGGATAAAAAGAATTTCCCCGATCCTAAGGGTATGGTAAAGAAGCTCAAGGATATGGGCTTTAAGACCGTCGCCATTATCGATCCGGGTATTAAAATTGACATGGATTATTGGGTATGTAAAGAAGGTTTTGAAAAAGACTACTTCTGCAAACATGCTGATGGTCCATTATACAAAGGAAAGGTTTGGCCTGGCGACTGTTATTTCCCTGATTTCACCAATCCAGAAGTACGGGAATGGTGGAGTGGCCTATTTAAGGAATTGATTTCGGAGGTTGGTTTAGCCGGTGTTTGGAACGATATGAATGAGCCCGCCATTATGGATGTGCCTACTAAAACCTTCCCGCTAGATATTCGCCATAATTACGACGGACACCATTGTAGTCACCGTAAGGCCCACAACGTTTACGGAATGCAAATGAGCCGGGCTACCTACGAAGGGGTGAAAAAATTTGCTTTCCCAAATCGTCCTTTTATCATCACCCGTAGTACCTATTCCGGTGGTCAACGTTATAGCTCGGTTTGGACGGGTGATAATATCGCCACCTGGGAACATCTTTGGGTTGCAAATGTGCAATGTCAGCGCTTAAGCATTAGCGGTTTTTCGCACGTGGGCACTGATATTGGCGGATTCACCGAGCATCCAACCATGGAATTATTTGTTCGTTGGATGCAGCTCGCCGTATTCCATCCCTTAATGCGTACGCATTCCTCTGGGGATCATGGCGATCAAGAGCCTTGGAGCTTTGGTGAGGAAGCTACGGACCTGGTACGGAAAGCGATTGAATTGCGCTACCGACTTCTTCCCTATCATTACACCAACTTTTATCAATATACCCGAGAAGGAAAGCCCATGCTGCGGCCCCTATCCTTCTACGATCATACCGATCCTCAAACCTGGTATCGTCAGGATGAGTTTGTTTTTGGCGACCATATTTTGGTTTGTCCTATCCTAGAGCCAGACCGACAAGGTCGTAGAATTTACCTCCCCAAAGGACAGTGGTATAATTTCTTTAACGACACGGTTTATGATGGCGGTCGAGAGATTTTCCTTGAAACCAGTTTGGAGGAAATTCCGATGATGATCAAGGCGGGAGCTATTATTCCAATGGCTCCGGTGAAGCAACATGTTTCCAATCAGTACGAAGCACTTGACTTACATATTTACCGTGGTACCGAAACGGTAGAAAGCCTATTGTACGATGATTCGGGGGATGGTTACAACCATAAACAAGGCTACTACATTAGTCGCAACTTCACGGTTTTACCCACCGAGGAGAAATACCGCATTACCCAACATAAGGAAGGGCGTATGCCAAGCTCGGTAAAAGAGCTTCGTTTGGTTTACCATGGTTTTGAGGAATTGCCGAAAAAGGTAGAACTAAACTCCGATGATTATTCCGTAGAAATTGAAAAGTCGGGATCCAGCTTCAGCTTTAAGGTTCCCGAAGACTTTAAACAGATAACCCTGCGCTGGGGTTAATTAGCGCGCTTTTTTGAGAGGTGAGGGCCGGTTCCGCGAGGAGCCGGCTTTTTTCTTTTAAGCCTCAAAGTGTTCGGCTAATGCCAGATAGCCACTTTTGGAAACAGGTAATTCTTCGCTTCCTATGTCAACGGTATTTCGGTTATACTGCTTAATTATTCGGGTATTTACCACCCGAGCGCGGTGAATTTTCAAGAAGCCTTTATCCTTAACCTGATCAAAAAACCAGCTAAGAGAGTAACGGATAAGGTAGCTGCGCTCGCTGCTGAAAAGCTTAATATAATTACCATCGGCTTCTGCAAATCGAATGGAGCTGATTGGGAGCTTTACGGTGGTCCACCCGTCCTTAAACACCAAATTACCTAATTCGTCGTCATCATCTTTTAAGGCCAAACTAACAGCCATGGAAAGTTCGATATCCTTAAAGGGTTTTACCAAATAGGCGCGTGGATGCATTTTTCGAGCTTGTTCTAAAACCCCTTGATCGGTTTGTGCGGTGAGAAAGAGGTATTCCCCCCACTCATTCGCTTCAATCTCCTCGGCCAATTCTAAACCACTTCGTTCACTTTCGAGGTGGATATCAAGAAGAATTAAATCGTAAGCTTTCTGTTGCAGCAATTCACGAGCGGCCTTTGCTTTATAAACAATGTCGGCATCTATGCCTAAGTCCTTTTGAAGAATTAAATGAAGGTGCTCCGCAATCAATGCCTCATCCTCCACAATTAGTACCTTATTCATACTTCGTTCCCTATTTCTATAATCAATCTTCCCAATAAGCTAAGTTAAGGTAAAATCGTCCCTTTGTATCTAGTTCATGCTCAGCCTCCAGCTGACGAATGAAGAGCATCACTAATCGATTTCCCATTCCCATCGCGCGCTTCTGATCATAACCCTTCCCATTGTCTTCGTAAGAGAAGATTACTTTGGACTTGCCTTCAATGTCGTCCTTTCGGATCAGAATTTTTATGCTTGGCTTGTCCTGCATCACAAAAGCATGCTTGAGGGAATTCGCAACCAATTCCGATAAAATCATCCCCAAGGCAATACCTTGTGTAACTCCTAAGATAACATCTTCCGCCTCCACTTCTACCTGTAGAGACTTTTGAAAACTACCGCCCAAGGTTTTTAGCTCCTGCACCAATTCGGCAAAATATTCCTTAGCCCGTAATTGTGAAATTTGCTGCTGGGCATAGAGTTTCTCATGAACCACAGCCATGGCACTAACCCGGTTAAGTATTTCATTCACCATGGCCTTGGATTCCTCCGTCATTTTATCCTGCTGCTGAAACTGTTGCACCCGGATCATGGAGGTTATCAATTGCAAATTATTCTTAACCCGATGATGTACCTCTTCAATAAGTCCGTCCTTTTCATTAAGGGTGTTAATCAGCTCCTGATTCGCTCCAAATAAAGCTGATTGCGATTCCTCCAAATGCTGCTTACTGCGCGAAAGTCTACGGAAAAAATAAAAGAGACCAATCACGATAAGCAGTAAAACACCCAAAATCACCAGTCCAAAACGTTGTTGCTGCTCCTTGGCGCGGGCCTCCTCCATAATTTGCAGTTGCTCGCTTTCAGCGGCTTTCAATCGGCTTAAAGCTAAATCCGTTTGAAACCTTCTGGCCTGTAAGGCTAATTGATCGGAAAAGCGCTGACTAATATCTTTGTCCCGTAAAATTGCCGCGGAGTCCCTTAATACATAAGCCTGACTAGGATAACCCAAACGGTATAAAGCCTTCGATTTTTTCTCGTAAGCCGTATGTCTAAAACCAGGAAGATAATAAGGCTTGGCTAAGCTTAGGGCGGAGTCTAAATAGCTTAATGCCATTTTATCGTTCCTTACCCGTAAATGATAACTGGCAATATGCATTAAGGCATTGCACATATAATGAATGCGTTGCTCCTTTTTAAATACTTCATAAGCCTTCTCGTAATAAACGATTGCCCTAGCCTCTTTAAGCAGTGTGTAGGCATATCCAAGCTCGAGATAGGAAGTACCCATGGGGTTTAATAGCGAGTCGGGTTCCGAATAACTAAGGGAAATATTAGATAAGATTATGGTGCTATCTTGATCATGCTTATGCTCACTCATTACCGCCGCATAACGATGGTAGGCAATAGCTTTAACCTTGGGACTTAATTCCTCAAACCTAGGGTGTCGCAGCAAATGATGAATTTCCTCGAGCGCAAGGTCGTGTTGATTGATACTACGGTAAAACTCAATCAGGTTAACCGTAACCAAACCCTCATTTTGCCAAAAGCCCTTTTGCCGCTGAAAGCTGAGGCTTTTTTTAAACAATTTTAAGGCTTCGGAATAGCGATCCAAAATGGTGTAAAGTCGCGCCTGAACTCTTAAAAACTCATAATAGGCTACCGAGTCGGTAGTGCGCCTAGAAATGGCAATGCTCACATTTACGAGGGAGTCGGCTTTAGTGTAAAGACCTAAATCGGTACTGTACTCAATGGCCTTGGAATACTCACTTAGATTGGAACTTCCCTTGAGTTCCATCATCATGCTCCGCTGTTTCTTTTCCATTGGATTCCGCCGGTTTTTACCCGGCTTTACCGCTCCAAAACTGAAAGAGAAATTTACTAATAAGGCAACTAAAACTAAATAGCGCATGAATTCGGTTTGGTCCTCAAGAACTTGGCGAAAATACCGCTATTTTTTTGTTGATTCTGGACCCGCTATCTAATTCCCAGCTTAAGTAATCCCCTAAGCTTTTGATACCTTGCGAATCCTTAAAAAATGCAATGAGCCTTAAAAACAAGAAAGTCCATTTAGTTCTAGCCTCCGGAGGCGCTCGTGGTGTAGCACATATTGGGGTTATCGAACAACTGGAAGCCGACGGAAATGAAATTGTGGAAGTAGCCGGATGCTCCATGGGAGCGGTGGTTGGTGGTCTTTATGCCGCTGGAAAACTTAAGGAATATACCGACTGGCTAACTGGCTTGCAGCGTGCTGATGTTTTGCGGCAAATGGATTTCACTTTTGCCCGTCATGGATTCTTAAAAGGAGAAAAAATTTTTAGCACCATTACCGATTTAATTGGCCCACAGAAAATCGAAAACCTACAAATCCCCTTTACCGCCGTGGCGACCGATCTAAAAACGGGCGAGGAAGTAATTTTTAAGGATGGAGACCTGTACCAAGCCATGCGTGCCTCTGTCTCTATTCCGGGCATATTCACGCCGGTTAATTACGAACAAAAGAAAGGTCACCTTTTAGTAGATGGTGGGGTGATTAATCCGCTTCCCCTAAACCAAGTCAATCCTAAAGAAGGCCATGTAGTTGTTGCGGTGGATATCAATTCCACTGGCCCCAAACCTCGCCTCATGAAACCAGAAGAAGATGAAAACGAACGCTCCTGGTTAAACTTAAATCTGAACTTCCTACGCGGCTCTAATGAAGACTCCGAACCAGGTTTGATGGATGTGATTCAAACCAGTTTTGAGCATATGCAAAACCAGCTAATCTTAAGAGATTTAGAAATCTATAAGCCCGATTATCTCATCAGGATACCACGCAGTACTTGCGGGGTTTTTGACTTCCATCATGCAAAAAATTTAGTGGAGGTTGGCCGACTGGCCTATGAAGAGCAAATTCGGGAAAGTAGTCAGGCCGAAAACTATGGTGGCTAGGCGAAAATATTTTTCGCAGCACCCACACTTCCAATATGATAAAGCTGTATCTTTGCGGCCCTTTTTAAATTAATTAATCGGGTCGAGAACCCTTTAACAATTAATCATGGCAACAAAAATTCGTTTGCAACGTCATGGCCGCAAAGGCCGCCCAATCTTCACTATCGTAGTAGCTGATTCTCGTGTTAAGCGTGATGGTAAGTACATCGAGCGTTTAGGACAGTACAACCCCAACACCAACCCTGCCACCATCGAATTAAACTTCGATAGCGCTTTGGATTGGATGATGAAAGGTGCTCAGCCAACCGATACTGCCCGTGCGATTTTACGCTACAAGGGTGTAATGATGAAGAAACACCTTTTAGAAGGTGTACGCAAAGGCGCATTTGACGAAGCAGAAGCTGAAAAGCGTTTCGAAGCTTGGTTGGAAGATAAAACCAACAAAATCGACGCGAAAAGAGACGGTTTGAGCAAAGCTCAAGAAGAAGCTAAAGCGAAGGCCCTAGAAGCGGAGCGTGCAGTTAATGAAGCCCGTAAAGCTCAAGAAGCCGAAGAAGAAGCTGCTGAGGAAGCTACTGAAGAAGAAGCTCCTGCCGCCGAAGCAAGTGCTGAAGAAGCTGCCACCGAAGAAGCTCCCGCTGAAGAAGCCGCTTCTGAGGAGGAAAAACAAGGCTAAAATTTTAGTTGGCTGATGCGTACAGACGATTGTTTTCAATTGGGACACATCAGTCGCCTACATGGTTTTAAAGGTGAGGTTGTAGCGGTATTCGATACAGACCGACCCGAAGCCTACGAAACATTGGAATCAGTTTTCATCGAAGATCGAGGAGAACTGATTCCTTTTTTTATTGATGCCATCAGTCGCAACTCCAAAGGTCATTTCATTTTAAAATTAGAAGAAACGGATACGGAAGAGGCGGCGCGTAGTTTAATTGGCCGCGAATTATGGCTGCCCCTTGAGGCCCTCCCCCCTTTGCAAGGCAAGCAATTTTACTTTCATGAAGTCATTGACTTTAAGCTTATGCAAGAAGGGGTCGAAATTGGCTCCTGCGTGGATATTCTCGACAGCAGCGCACAACCTCTCTTTAAGGCGATAGATCACGAAAATCGCGAAATCCTGATTCCGGCCATTGATGATTTCATTGTTCGCATCGACCGGGAGAATAAGCAGATAGAACTGCAACTACCAGAAGGACTTTTAGAACTATATCAAGGTAATGGCTAAACCGCCAGAGCCCTTCCAATTTCAAAACTTTTCAGTTGCCCATCAGCACTGTGCTCACCGCGTAGGCACCGATGGTATTCTTCTTGGAGTTTGGATAGATGCAAGCAAGGCAAAAAACATCCTGGATTTCGGGCATGGTAGCGGATTAATCTCCTTCCTACTAGCCGACCGGTATCCGGAATGCAAAATCACCGGGATAGAACTGGATAAAGCCTCTTACCATCAGAGCTTGGAAAACCAAGAAGGAAGTCCTTTTCGGGAGCGCATCCAATTTCTCCAAGGCGATTTTCTCGGTTTAGACTGTCCCGATACCTTTGATTTAATAGTCAGTAATCCCCCTTATTTTGATACGGGAAGCACCTCTCCTGATTTTAATCGCGCCCGCGCCCGCAGTACGGCTGGTCACCATTTTAAAAATTGGATTTCGGCCTGGAGCAAGGCATTAAAGTCGAATGGTGAACTGAGTCTAATTCTACCTCCTGAATTATGGTCTAATCACCATGATGATTTTTCGGAGTACTTTACACTTATTCGCATGACTAAGGTACGCCACCACCCCTTGGCTCCTGTCTCCCGTTTATTAATCCATCTCCGCAAGGGCCATAGCGCCGAAGCCCAAATGGATGAAATCATTTTACACGAGCAAGCTGGAACCACTCTCCGAAGTGCGCAATGGCAAAGGCTCGTACAGGGAATTATGCTTGATCAAAAGGCCAAAAAATAAAGAGGGCTTAGTAGCCTTTGTAGGGCACTTCCTTCTCCTTAAAGGAAATACCATATTCCGCCAGCTCCGCTAACATGGGCATGTAGATTTCCTTGCTTATGGGAATTTGCACTCCTGGCGTGCTAATATTACCATTCAAAATATGAGAGGTAGCAATGGCCAAGGGCAAGCCTACGGTTCGAGCCATCGCGGTTTCGTTCTGGTTTTTCCCAAGCGTAACCATGGAAGACTCAATCATTCGATTCTCACCATTTAAGCGGTAACCGAATTTGTGGAACATCACAATCATATCCTTTTCCTCTGGACCTAAAGTCCACTTGGCTTCCAAAATCTTTTGCAAGACTTGCGCTGGGCTCGCCTTTTCCAATTCGATGGGCGTATCTTCAAAAATCCCTAACCAGGTGAGCTTTTCCATTAGCTCGCTATCCTGAGGAATATTCAGGTAATGCATCAGCTTAAGCTCCACCGAATCATTTGGATTATAAGCTAAAAAGAGGTTTATAAAATCACGGTAGGTCATTCCCGGTTCAAGCTCCAATTGATAGGAGTCATCCGTCATACCCAACTTCACAAAAACATCCCAAGCCCTGCAAAAACCGGGTCTCCGGAAGGTTCCGCGATAAATAGTTGGTATTTCCTTTAAACCGTAAACTTCCCGGTATTTGAGCGAATCACGGTTGGCATAACCCTCAAATTTTCCGAAGCCATCAATTGATATCAATTCTGTTCTGCGAAACAGTTGATGATAAGGTATATACTTGTATTTACCTTCTTGAATAAACTTAACTGCTCCACCACTGCCCGCTAAAACAACGTTTCTCGGGTTCCAGGTAAACTTGTAATTCCAAGGATTATTATCATGCTCTGGTGCCACTAAGCCTCCGGTAAAACTTTCAAAAAGCAACATCTCACCACCGGCTTCTCGAATTTCATCCAAAACCTTCATTGCGCTCAAATGATCAATTCCGGGATCAACGCCAATCTCATTAATGAGGATAACCCCCGCCTCTTTCGCTCTCTCATCAAGGGCTTTCATTTCATCGCTGATGTAAGAGGCGGTAAGCATGTGTTTACCCAGAGCAATACAATCCGTAGCCACCGGTATATGCATATGTGCTGGTAACATACTTACAACAATATCCGCCTTCGAAATGGCATTTACTCGATTAATTTCGTCGCGCACATCAAAGCTAACCGCCTCCATACGCGGATGGCCTGAGGCCTTTCTTTGGGCCAATTCAAAATCCTGATCGGCAATGGTTAAAAACCAATCATTAGCTTCACTTTTGGATTTGATGTATTCGATAAACGAGTTGGTGGAACGACCTGCACCAATGAGAAGAATCTTTTGCATGAGGTGAATTTGGGCGACAAATTTAAAATTATCAGGAAGCGCCCTACCTTTGATTAAAATTAAATAGTCATGCGCAAGGGGCTTAAACTCCTTCTTCTTTTTTTTCTGTTCGCGCAAGTTACCGACGCTCAGGTAATTCTGATGATTGAAGATGAAACCAAGAGCGGTTTTAAATTAGTGATGAATGGCTTCGTCCAAAACGAAACCGCCCTACCGAAGCTAAATTTGCAGAAGTTTCCGGAGGGCGAGAACCAAGTTTTGATTCTCTTAGAGAATGGATTTCAAATTCGTCGGAAAATACCCAAGCTAGAAAAAGGGATTCATAAATACGTGATTTATAAAACCTTTCGCGGCGACTTTAAAATCCGCTATCGCGGTAGTTCCGGCAGTTTAAGTCAGTCGGCAATCATGATAGATTACCACGACGATTTAGCCCATGTGGACCCAAGCGCCAGGACTATTGTTCAGGCCGACACACTTTCCCGATTTGAGGAGTGGCAGGAAGCCCAAGCTGACCCTATAGCTGCAAATGACTCTTTACCGAAAGCAGACGCTGCAGCTGTAGCGGATAATGCAGTTATCAAAGATAATGCAGTTGTAGAAGCTGAGGTTGTGGAGCCCGACCAAGCAGAGAAAGGAGTAGCCATCGTAGATAGCCTAAAGGGGAAAGACGATCCGCAAGAAAAACTGGTTAGCGACGAGGAATTGGAAAGTCAAGTGACCCTTGCTGCTGATGCTCCTGAGAAGCTAAATGAAGCGCAAGCCTACGAAAGCTTTGAGCAACAATTTAAACTCAGTCAATTTGAGTTTGACAAGCTAAAGCTGGCTAAGGACTTTGTAAGTAAATACCCCATGAGTGCAGAGCTGTCTGTAAGGGTTTTAAAGGGTTTAAAATACGATCAAAGCCGACTGGATTTTTTACAATACTTACTGTCAAAACAGGATAATCTTGGCGAGGCAAAAGCGGAACTCTTATCCTGTTTCGACTATGAATTAAGCATACAACAGGCTAAAAAACTTTTTAAGTAATGGCATTAAAATCTCAATTACGGATTGCAGGTGTTTTAGGCGGGACGGCCGTAATCTTCGGAGCTCTAGGTGCTCATGCCTTAAAAGAGGTGCTCCCAGCCGAACAAATTGCCAGCTTTGAAACAGCGGTACGCTACCAAATGTGGCATGCTTTGGCCATGCTCGCGATACTAAATTGGCGTAAAGACCTAAAGCTGTTTAGGTGGATTTATCGCTTATGGTTTAGCGGAGTAATTATTTTTTCGGGCAGTATTTATCTTCTTAGCATCGACGAATTATTCGATTTAAAATTATCTTTTTTAGGCCCACTAACTCCCCTTGGTGGATTAGCGATGATAGGCGGCTGGACTCTTTTGGTAATAGGTACTTTAAGGGATAAGGACAGTAGTAACTAAGTGTAAAAAGTACGCTTTTGATTTTTAATATTTTGTGATAAAAATCAGAGTATGACCCGCTATTAGTCTTAATTTTGCACTTAAATAATTGCTGATCAAAAACTAGCACTATGAGTTTCAAAGAAGTGAGACCAGCTCAGGATTCCCTAGAGCACTACGGTATTAAAAATGCCCAGGCAAAGTGGAACCTCTCTCCCTCTGATCTAGAAAAAATTACTGTGGAAAAAGGTTTAGGTGAATTAGCGGACAGCGGTGCCTTAGCCATTGACACGGGAGATTTTAAGGGTCGTTCACCCAAAGATCGTTTTATTGTAAAGGATGCAATTACCGAAGACGCCGTTTGGTGGGGTAACATCAACATTCCTTTCGAACCCAATCATTACAACAGTTTAAAAGGTAAGGTAGCCGATTACCTCAGCGGTAAAGAAATTTACGTGCGTGATGTTTACGCTTGTGCAGACGACCGCTATCGCCTTAAAATTCGGGTTATCACCGAATTGCCATGGTCGAATATTTTCGCCAACAACATGTTCCTCCGCCCTAGTGAGGAGGAGCTTAAAGACTTTGAACCCGACTGGGTGGTATTCAATGCACCTGGATTTAAAGCGAATCCAGAAGTGGACCACACCCGGCAATCCAACTTCGCCATCTTAAACTTCAGCGATCAAATGGCTGTGGTTGGTGGCACCGGTTATACTGGAGAGATCAAAAAAGGAATCTTCTCGGCCCTCAATTTTATTTTACCTCATCAAAAAAACGTTCTCAGCATGCACTGTTCCGCGAACGTGGGACAAGCTGGTGACACCGCTCTCTTCTTTGGCCTCTCCGGTACCGGTAAAACTACCTTAAGTGCAGATCCTCACCGAAAGTTAATTGGTGATGACGAGCATGGCTGGACCGCAGATGATGTCATCTTTAACTTTGAAGGAGGTTGCTATGCCAAGGTTATCGACCTCAGTGAAGAAAAGGAACCCGATATCTTCCGCGCCATCAAGCCCGGAGCACTTTTGGAAAACATCATCTTTAAAGATGGCAGTAAGGAAGTGGACTTCCACGATAGCAGCAAAACCGAGAATACTCGTGTAAGCTATCCTATCAATCACATCGATAATATCCAAGTTCCTTCAGTTGGTGAAAATCCTAAGAACGTGTTTTTCCTAACCTGTGATGCCTACGGTGTATTACCTCCCATCTCCAAACTTACTCCTGGTCAGGCGGCTTTCCACTTTATTAGTGGCTATACCGCTAAGGTTGCAGGTACCGAGGAAGGTATTACCGAGCCACAAGTAGCTTTCTCAGCTTGTTTTGGAGCACCTTTCATGCCTTTACACCCAACCGCTTACGCAGATATGCTAAGTGAGAAAATGCAGCATTCTAATGTTAATGTTTGGTTGGTGAATACCGGTTGGTCCGGTGGTGCTTACGGCGTAGGTAAACGTATGAGCTTAAAGTATACCCGTGCCATGATTACAGCTGCCCTTGAAGGCGATCTTGATCAGGTAGATTATCAAACCCATGAGGTGTTTGGTTTGGCAATGCCAACCGAATGTCCGAATGTTCCGAATGAAATATTATTCCCTCGCAACACTTGGGCAGATAAGGCGGATTACGATAAAACCGCGAATAATCTTGCGAAGAAGTTCTTAAGCAATTTTGAGAAATTCTCCGACTACGCTAGTGATGAGATAATGGCTGGAGCGCCAAAAGTTTCAGAAAGCGTAAGCTAGATCTTTAACCCTATATTCTAGCTCCCGACTTTAAAACGCTTTAAAGTCGGGAGTTTTTTTTTTGCGTTCTATCCAAGCTATATTGGTCAATAAATAAACTGATAAGGGTATTTTCTATTTTATTGATTTGCTTAAGCTAATTTTGTGGGGACAGAGGGAATGAGTAGAACTGCTAAAACAATTAACCATTCGGGCTGGGTGTTAATGATCGCTGGCCTGACATTAGTCTTCTTTCCGCAGGATGTGGCCTTGTTTTTTTGGAAGGACACTGTTGCCGATTACTGGCTGCGCACCCTAGGGTATTTTATGTTTATTGAAGGTCTTATTAGTTATAAGAGCAGCTTCTTTGAAGTAGATGGCTTATTCCGTTGGATCATTAACTACCGCATGCTGCAGCCGGCCTTTTTCACTACCCTGCTTATTGTCGACTTCGCCAACCCTGGACTGATGCTTTATTCTACCATAGAACTAATCTTAGGCATCTACAGCTTTTTAGCCTTTAAGCAGGATAATGTTTAAAGCAATTCATTAGCCAAATTGGCAAGTTCGGAACGTTCGCCTTTCTCCAGTAAAACGTGGGCAAAAAGCTTATTCCCCTTAATCTTGTCAATTAAATAGCTTAAGCCATTGGACTGTTCGTCCAAATAGGGCGTGTCGATTTGATTTACATCTCCTGTAAAAATAAACTTGGCATTTTCTCCCGCGCGCGTAATAATCGTTTTAACCTCGTGGGGTGTGAGGTTCTGCGCTTCATCAACGATGAAAATTACATTCGATAAACTTCTACCACGGATGTAAGCTAAAGGGGTAACCAGCAACTTCTCAGAGTTCACCATTTCATCAATTTGCTTGTACTCTTTGTCCTGCTCTTTAAACTGATTTTTGATGAATTTCAAATTATCCCAAAGAGGTTGCATATACGGATTGATCTTCGCCTTCATATCACCAGGCAGATAACCTATATCCTTATTACTTAAGGGCACGATAGGTCGCGCCAGGTAAATCTGTTTAAATTCTCTTCTTTGCTCCAGAGCCCCCGCCAAAGCCAGTAAAGTTTTTCCTGTCCCCGCTACCCCACTCAAGGTTACCAGCTTAACATCCGGATTACTTATAGCATGCAAGGCAAAGGTTTGTTCCGCATTACGGGGTTTGATGCCATAATAGCTCTTCTTTTCCAATTGATCCAGGCTTTCCAAATTGGCATTGTAAAAGGAAAGGGTGCTGCTTTTGCTGGCTTTTAGAATGTAGAAATGATTGTTCAGCTTTTCAAAACTGGGATACTTTTTCTCCACCTTTTCGATGGCCAAGGATTTCTTCTTATATAGCTCATCAATTAAATCCTGATCAAAGTCCTCAATATTCGTTTTGCCGGTATATAAACTTTCAACGTCTTTAATTTTCCCAGTTTCATAATCCTCAGCGGTGATATTTAAAGCTTTAGCCTTTAAACGGAGGTTAATATCCTTGGTTACTAGGATAACTTTGCGCTTAGGCTCAGCCAATTCAATATTTAGAGCGGCGTTTAAAATTTTATGATCATTCTTGCCCGCACCGAAAATCCTTTGGGCGTCTTCCCCTTGCCCACGGGTTTCCATTACCACCTTAAAGCTCCCTTTAGTTCCACCGTTTAAGGATATCCAATCGTTGATGTTTTGCTCTCCCGCTTTACGATCAAGCAAACGAATAAACTGACGCGCCTCATAGTTCTTGGTATCGGAGCCTTTTTTAAACTCATCAAGCTCCTCTAAAACCGTAATCGGAATGGCTACATCATGCTCATCAAAATTCATGATGGAATTGTGATCGTAGAGAATCACAGAAGTGTCGAGCACAAAAATCTTGCGTTCTTTGGTGGTCTTTTTGGGGGCTGTGGATTTCTTTCTAGTCGCAGGTTTGGAAGTAGCGGCTTTGGTTTTTGCATTGCTCTTGCTAGTGGCTTTCGCGGGCATAAAGAGAGTTTAGAGTTTGAACCTTTCTAATTTACGGAAGCTGTCTTTGCGCACTACCTGATAGCCAATTCTTCTATTCACAAAATCGGCTTGCTCCTGTTGAAAAAATTAAAACACTTCTTGAGCAATACCCACTATATTGTCAGGCCGTCCCATGCTGTAAAAATGGATGGCGGGTACTCCCGCTGCTTTCAGTTCCTTAGCCTGTTGAATACCCCATTCCACGCCGACCTGCCTTACCGCGGCATTGTCCTTACAATCCACCACTGCTTTTACTAAGGCATCTGGTAAATCTACTTTAAAGAAATGCGGTAAAAAAGATAGATGTTGCTTGGTAGCTATTGGCTTTAAACCAGGAATGATGGGTACCGTAATTCCCGCCGCCCGACAGCGATCTACAAAGTCGAAATACTTCTGATTATCAAAAAACAATTGGGTTACAATGTAGTCTGCTCCTGAGTCTACTTTCTCCTTTAAATATTCAATATCCTGATTAGGGCTTGGCGCCTCAAAATGTTTTTCGGGATAGCCAGCCACCCCGATGGCAAAGTCAGTTTTACTACTGTTCTTTAAGTCTTCATCCAGATATTGTCCTTCATTCATCCCTCGAATTTGACCGACCAAATCCTTTGCAAATTGATGACCATCTGCCTCCGGAGCAAAAAAGCGCTCGTTTTTCATGCTATCCCCCCGCAGGGCCATGATATTTTGCACGCCTAAGAAATCGAGATCAATCAGGGCATTTTCGGTATCCTCCTTACTAAAACCTCCGCAGAGCATATGCGGCACGGTATCTACCTTGTAGCGGTATTGTAAAGCGGCGCAAATCCCTACAGTTCCCGGGCGCTTGCGAACGGTTTTCTGCTCCAAAAGCCCATTGGGTAACCTTTTGTAAATAACCTCTTCACGATGATAGGTAACATTAATCCAAGGGGGATTAAACTCCATCAAGGGATCAATCACATTGTAGATATCCTCAATCTTTTGTCCCTTTAGAGGAGGTAAGATTTCGAAGGAGAATAAGGTGTCTTTTGCCTTATTTATATGCTCTGTAACTTTCATAAATCGTAATTCAAATTTGGACGAAGCCATTTCTCCGCTTCCTTAAGGCTGATGCCTTTGCGTTGGGCATAGTCTTCGACCTGGTCGCGATTAATTTTTCCCAAGCCAAAGTATTTCGCTTGAGGATGACCGAAATAATAACCCGATACACTGGCGGCAGGATTCATAGCTAAGCTCTCGGTTAAGCCCATGCCTATTTCCTCCGCTTGTAATAATTCGAAAATGGTGATTTTCTCTAGATGGTCTGGACAAGCCGGGTAGCCGGGAGCCGGTCTTATACCGCGGTAGGCCTCCGCGATTAATTCTTGATTGCTGAGCTCTTCATCGTCGGAATAAGCCCAGTACTTTTTACGGACCTCGGCATGTAAATACTCAGCCGCCGCTTCCGCCAATCTATCTGCCAAAGCCTTTAATAGAATCGCGGAGTAATCATCGTGATTTGCCGCAAACTCCTTCAGTTTCGACTCTATCCCCAATCCGGCACAAACAGCAAAACAGCCCAGGTGATCATTCTCGGCACTAATAAAATCGGCTAAAGCCAGATTCGCGGCGGCCTTGGCCTTTTTCGTTTGCTGGCGCAGACTATAAAACCGAGCCCGCTCATGACCCGCTTCAAGGAGGGTAATATCATCTGCCCCCGAGCGCTGCGCTTCCCAAATCCCGAATACTCCTTTGGCTTCCAACCAATTCTCCTCAACAATGCTATCCAGCATCTCTTGAGCGTCGGCAAATAACTTTTGGGCTTCCTTGCCCACAACTTCGTCGTTTAAGATGCGCGGATATTTACCATGCAATTGCCAAGTTTGAAAGAAGGGCGTCCAGTCGATGTATTCCCTTAAAACCTTTAGATCAAAATTTAAGGGCTCCTGCCGACCCAAAACCTTAGGAGCTTCAGCTTTCTGGCTGTCATCTATCTTAAAGGCGTTCTCGCGGGCTTCTGCCAAACTGATTAAATTCTTGGCGGCAGAACGATTTAGATACTTGCTTCTTAAATCGGTGTATTCTTCGGCGATGGAGTCCTTAATCTTAGCTCGACTTTCCTTATTGGCCAAGGCTTGTGCAATGGGCACACTTCGACTAGCATCATTTACATGCACTACAATCTGGGAGTATTCTGGAAAAATCTTCACGGCCGTATGGGCACGGGAAGTAGTCGCCCCGCCAATCATCAGGGGAATATCCATTTCCTGCCTTTCCATCTCCTTCGCCACCTCAATCATTTCATCTAATGAAGGGGTAATCAATCCGCTCAAGCCAATAATATCGACCTCCTCTTCCTTGGCCTTGCTAATTATTTCTTGCAGGGGTACCATCACGCCAAGGTCCACAATATCGAAGTTGTTGCAGGCCAAAACAACCCCCACAATGTTTTTTCCAATATCATGCACATCCCCCTTAACAGTGGCCAGTAAGATTTTACCCTTTTTGCTCACATCGGAGCTTAGGGCCTTTTCGGCCTCCAAATACGGTTCTAAATAGGCTACCGCTCGTTTCATCACCCGAGCCGATTTCACCACTTGAGGTAAGAACATTTTTCCGGATCCAAACAAGTCTCCTACCACATTCATACCATCCATTAAGGGGCCCTCGATTAAACCAAGAACCTTCTCAAACTGGGGTCGCGCCTCTTCTACATCCGCTTCGATGTGATCAACAATACCTTTTACCAATGCATGCTCAATCCGCTTTTCTACCGCTAAGTCACGCCAGGCTAAATCTTTCTCCTTACTGCGGGCCTCCCCTTTAACGGTATCCGCAAACTCTAGCAGCCTTTCGGTAGCATCGTCCCTGCGGTCTAGTAAAACGTCTTCTACCCTTTCTAGGAGCTCCGCCGGAATTTCTTCGTACACCTCCAACATGCTAGGGTTTACGATACCCATATCCATACCATGACGAATGCCATGATAAAGAAAGGCACTATGCATCGCTTCACGTACTAACTGATTGCCTCTAAAGCTGAAGGACACATTGCTTACCCCGCCGCTAACTTTGGCGCCGGGTAAGTTTTCTTTGATCCATTGGGTGGCTTCGAAGAAATCCAAGGCATTGCGTCGATGTTCTTCAATCCCAGTGGCTACTGGAAAAATATTCGGATCAAAAATGATATCCTCGGAAGGAAAGCCCACCTTATCCACCAGTATCCGGTAGGATCGCTCGCAAATTTCGATGCGTCGGGCATAGGTATCGGCTTGCCCCTCTTCGTCAAAAGCCATCACAATTACGGCCGCACCGTAACGTCGAACTAATCGCGCCTGGCGAATAAATTCCTCTTCACCTCCTTTTAGGCTTATGGAGTTAACCACCGACTTCCCCTGCACACACTTCAAGCCCGCTTCAATAATTTCCCATTTGGAAGAGTCGATCATAATCGGAATTCGCGCGATATCAGGCTCAGCCGCAATGAGGTGTAAAAACTTCACCATGGCGGCCTTACCATCGAGCATTCCCTCATCCATATTCACATCCAAAATTTGGGCACCACCCTCCACTTGGTCGCGAGCTACCTCCAAGGCTTCGTCGTAGCGATCTTCCTTTATAAGGCGTAAAAATTTCCTAGAACCCGTAACATTGGTGCGTTCACCAACATTCACAAAATTGGAGGCGGAGGAAATTACAAGTGGTTCTAAACCCGATAATCTCATACTAGGCTAGGAATTTCGCGAGGTTCAAAGTCTTGGACTAAATCAGCAATAGCCCGAATATGCTCTGGAGTGGTACCACAACAGCCCCCAATGACATTCACAATATTGCGTTCGAGATACTCTTTAATTAAGGCCTTCATTTCTTCGGGACCTTGATCGTATTCACCAAAAGCATTGGGTAAACCGGCATTGGGATGGGCTGATACAGCAAAAGGCGCTGCATGTGCGAGGGTTTGCACATAAGGCCGTAATTGGTCGGCACCTAGGGCGCAGTTAAGTCCGATAGATAGGAGCGGAACATGACTAATGCTGGTTAAAAAAGCTTCGGTGGTTTGCCCAGATAAGGTGCGCCCCGAAGCATCGGTGATCGTTCCGGAAACCATAATGGGGTACTCCCTCTCCAAATCATCGAATAAGTTTTGCAGGGCAAAAAGGGCAGCTTTGGCATTAAGCGTGTCAAAAACCGTTTCGACCAATAAAACATCGGCTCCACCTTCTATTAAAGCCTTGGCCTGTTCATAATAGTTCTCGGCTAGGGTATCGAAATCGATGGCTCGAAAGCCGGGATTGTTTACATCCGGACTTAAGCTTGCCGTCTTACTGGTTGGCCCGATGGAGCCTGCCACCAAACGCGGTTTCGCTGGATTTTCCGAGGTATACTCAAGGGCAGCCTCCTTCGCAACTCTTGCCGCAGCGCGGTTAATTTCGGGCACCAAATCCTCCATCCCGTAATCTGCCATGGATGCACGGGTGCTGTTGAAGGTATTGGTCTCAATAATATCGGCTCCAGCTTCGAGGTAGGCCCGGTGTATATCCTTAATTATTTCTGGCTGACTGAGGCTGAGGAGGTCGTTGTTCCCTTTGAGGTCGCTCTTCCAGTCGGCAAAACGCTCGCCACGATAGTCCTTTTCTTCGAGTTTATAACGCTGAATCATAGTTCCCATAGCGCCATCCAAAACCAGAATACGGCTATCCAGTAAATCGAAAATTTCTTTTTTGGTCATAGTGCTTTTACTAGCAACTACCCCGAAAGATTTTAGAAATGGAATCGTTTTCGAAACGCCTCTCATCTGCCCTTGTAAGAATACAAGGTGGGAAGTAGCACCCGCCCTAAGGGGTTGCTAAGACATCACCGGGCCCATTCCCTCCGTCTTTCTGGATAAGTATAAAGCAAATGTAATCTGCAAGTTCTAATGTTGCAAGCTCTTGGCTTCAATAATCCAATTTGCCGGTACGTCCTCCTTCCGTTTATAGAAATAACGAAATGTATAAGTAAGGCCACTGGGCATCTCTATGCTTTCGCTGACGAGTCGACCAAAGAAATCAATTCGCTTCACCTGAGCTACACGGCCTTGAATAGAAAGGGAGTCCAGGCGATAGCGCTGGGTCTCATCTAAGGATATCCAAAGTTTATAATCAACACCGGGCTTACGGAGGTAAAACACATTATTAAGATTTAAAGATGGAACGTATCGAAGGGCTGTAGGTCCGCTTTGATAGCGTCGCTGATTAAAGTTTGGATGGTTCGAATGGGCCTTGAACCAAGCGGAGCCGGTTTGGCGTAAAAAGAACCAAGGTTGGATAGCCAATGCAGTAAAGTGTTCCGACTCCAATTGAGCAGGTATATAGCGCAGTTGCTCTTGCCAATCAAATAAAAAGTACAGCTCCTGCTTACTTTGTGCTGGACCTTCAATTTCTAAAACAATAGAATCGAGAATGGCCCGGTCCTCTATACTTTCGAGATACATAAATGGAATATACTCGGCAAAGTGCGTGTGCTTAGTATAGTATTCGACCCCTCCGGAAGCTAGGGTTCTGCCAGCCTCATGACTGGCATAATCGCGGTGTAAAAGTATAGCGCCGTCCAAAGATCGAGCATGCAGCTCTGTGATTAGGTTGGCCTTCAAATTGCCTTCCGTATTAATTTCCTCGTTCGATAAAGCGACAAGGGTCTGCTTCGGTAGTTTACCATCTATTTCAAAAACCTGGGGATTTACTGGGTAGGGAGGACTGCTAATTTGATTTTGGGGAAGTGGGGGCACCGCTTGAAAGGTTATACAGGAAGTGAGTAGGGGTAAGAAGAAAATAAAGAACCGGGGTATTCGCATTTTAGGGGTTTTACTTTCAAATACTCAAAGTCGATGCCAAGAAAGAATCAAAGCCCTATCGCATCACTTTGAAAATTTTCTACATTTGCCGCCTGAGTGGAAAAATTTGGCTGATTGCAACCACCCTAAAAAATGCTAAACCAGTGTTTCTCGGTAAGCAATTAGCCACCTCTCTTAGATTACAAAACTCAAAGAAGCTATGTCTTACCTATTTACCTCTGAGTCCGTTTCTGAAGGACACCCCGATAAAATTGCCGATCAAATTTCGGATGCCATCCTCGATCATTTTTTGGCCTTTGACCCCAACTCAAAAGTAGCCTGTGAAACTTTGGTTACTACTGGTCAGGTAGTATTAGCCGGCGAGGTTAAATCCGAAACTTATCTCGACCTGCAGCAGATTGCACGTAACGTGATTAATAAAATCGGCTACACCAAAAGTGCCTACATGTTTGAAGGGAATTCTTGCGGAATCCTTTCGGCCATTCACGAGCAAAGTCAGGATATTAACCAAGGTGTAGATCGCGGCAATATCGAAGAGCAAGGTGCCGGAGACCAAGGAATGATGTTTGGCTATGCTACTAATGAAACAGCCAATTACATGCCTTTGGCTTTAGACCTTAGTCATCGTATTTTACAAACCCTTGCCGACTTACGTCGCGATGGTTCGGAGATTAGCTACCTACGTCCTGATGCCAAGGCCCAGGTAACTATTGAGTACGATGATGACCACAAGCCGCAACGCATTGAGGCGATTGTTGTATCTACCCAACACGATGATTTTGTGCAAGCTGGAAATGGCCTTAGTCAGGAACAAGCTGATGAGCAAATGCTCAGTAAAATTCGGGAGGATATCATCAAGATTTTAATTCCCAAGGTAAAGGCGCAATTAAGCCCAGAGCTGCAAGCTTTATTCGGAGAGGATATCAAATACCATATCAATCCTACCGGGAAATTTGTGATTGGCGGACCACATGGAGATGCCGGCCTAACCGGACGGAAAATCATCGTAGATACCTACGGTGGAAAAGGTGCTCATGGCGGTGGTGCTTTTAGTGGAAAAGATCCTAGTAAAGTAGACCGCTCCGCTGCTTATGCCGCTCGACATATTGCTAAAAATTTAGTGGCTGCCGGTGTAGCCGATCAAATTTTAGTGCAGGTTTCTTACGCGATTGGAGTTGTGGAGCCCATGGGTGTTTTTGTGGACACTTACGGCAGCGCCAAAGTGAATCTGAATGACGGTCAAATTGCGGCCAAAGTGCGCGAGCTTTTTGATTTGCGTCCCGGTTTGATCGAAAAGAACCTTAAACTGCGAAATCCTATTTATTCTTCCTCGGCGGCCTACGGTCATATGGGACGTAAAAATGAAGTGGTAAAAGCCAGCTTCGAGCGCCCCGATGGCATTGGTATCGAACGAAAGGAAATGGAAGTAGAACTGTTTACCTGGGAAAAATTGGACCGTGTGGAAGATGTTAAGTCAGCCTTCGGTTTATAGTATTTCTGAGATTTAACTTATTAAGGTCCTCGGTTGTGAGGACCTTTTTTATTTTGCAATATGCTTCGCTGGTTCGTCCTTTTCAGTTTGCTCCAGGTTCCTCTTTTGGCGCAAACCATCATTCCGCATAACACCGATGTATCAGGTGTTTGGTCCTTATCAAACTCACCCTATGTGCTGCAGGGTAGAGCTACGGTTCCCGAAGACTCGAGCCTGAGCATTGAACCTGGGGTAGAAATTCGATTGGCAGCGATACCCTTTCAAGGTCAATTGTATAGCTACTACTATGGCAACGGCTTAGGCATTTTAGAAGTAATAGGCAGCTTGAATGCCGTAGGCAATGAAAACGATTCGATCCTCTTTACCCGCGAGGGAAATTCTGGAAGTTGGGGAGCGGTAATTTTACTCGGAAAGTCACCAGCGCATTCTGTACTTAAGTACTGTGTTTTTCGATATGGAAACGGATTAAGAAATGTGCAAATTGCCAGAAATAAGGATTTAAGCGGAGCATTAAGTTTCTATGAAAAAACAGGAATAGCAGAGCACAATTCCTTTTACGATTGTACCTACGATGGGATCTGTGCGATGAATACCGACTATCTGCGAATTCAAGACAATCATATTTTGAACTTCAATCAAAGTGGAATCAACATTATCGATTCCGAAGTGCAAATCCGTCAAAGCGAGATCGCCTATTCCACCGCCCCCTCAGGGTCCCGCGTAAATGCTGGGGTTCGCATGTATAGCTCCGATGTTTTAATTGTTAATAGTATCATTCATCATCTTAACAGCAATGGGCTTTACGCTTGGGCATATAGAAGCCAAAATCAATTGAGAAGCTACAATAACACCTTTGTGCAAAATAAGGTGGGCATGCGTCTGCTATACCCTGGCAATAGCACCTTTATTAACTGCATTTTCGCCTATAACGATTTAAACTTTGACCCAAGGGCAATTAACGTAAGCTTCGAAAACTGCTTAACCAACAGCATCGAGTTCGACTCTCGCATTAGCTTGGTGGCGAATAATATTAAATTTTCGAATCCTAATTTTATTGATACCGCCCAGAGTAATTACCGCCTTTTTGGAAACTCACCGGCGGTAAATGCCGGAAAAGCGAATGCTAGCAATTTGGGTTTAGACCCTAATGACTTTCATAATCAGCCCCGAATTGTAGGCGCTAAGGTGGACATCGGAGCTGTTGAGCACCAGCCTTATTTTGATTTAAACGAATCTGCCCTAGTAAAACAGGGACAGGTTTATCCCAATCCACTAAAGAATGAGCTTTACCTAAAGCTTGATGTAGAAAAGGTGCAATATTTAGATTGGGCAATTATAAATGCGAGTGGACAAACGATATGGGAAGGCCGACTATTGGTAATGCCTCAGCAAGCTTCTCGCCTATCCTTAAGCACCTTAAGTGTTGGTAATTATTGGTTAGAAGTAAGGGACTCCAGCGATGCCAAACAGCTCTTCCAAATTCAGGTGCGCTAGTGCAGATGCGCTTTGCAGTATTCTTGAGGACTCATAATCAGCAATTCCGACTTGCGGTAATCCTTTAAGTTTCTGCTAAGGATTAGGCTAATGTCCCCTTGCGAGATTGCGGAGAAATTTTGAATGAATGTTTGCAGCTTAACTGGAAGAAAATCAGCTGAGGTGATTCTCATTTCTGTCCACTCATTAAAAATTAAACTAAAAAGAGTAATATGCTCTAAGTAAATGACTCCTTAACTTAGGGGAATGATGAAGAAGACGGCACTCTTAATTCTATCGCTATTTATGCTTGGGGCCTGCGATTGTTACTTTTCTGTTGACGTGAACTTAGTATCATCATTGGACCAAAAAGCCATCTCCGAAGCTCAAATAATTTGCGCCTACAACGATATACCGCGGGATACCCTCCTAAGCGGCCTCGATGGACAATTTGAATATCAAGAGATCTCGGGTACTTGCAATCAGCGAAGCTTTTGGATAGATCACCCGCACTTTAAGGCCGACACCTTCCATTTAAAAAACGGGTTTAGGGATACCCTTCAACTTCAGCCAAAAGCCAAAGACCCCTTAAAACTGAATTTTAATCCGCGAGAGAGTTTTAGCATCCAAAGTCTCCGAAGCACAGACTCTACCAACTCCTCGGCCCCTCAGCAGGATATGTGCAGCGGATGGACCTTAAATGAGGATCAAGTAAAAACCGTAATAGCTTCCGGAAAAGCTATTAGTGGTCGGGAGTGGCACTACCTTTTTAGCGTATTGCCTTGCGATTTGCGTGGCTCCATAAGTCAAGGTGGCAAGACCTACGGCCTGTATATCAATGGCGGAGCCTACTACACCTTAAGCGATCAGGATAGCACTTGGATGTTTGGATGTATGGATCCGGATTTGGACTCTTTATTTGTGGAAACCGTTTGGCGCGAAGACGAGGAGTGATGAACACTTTTTATAGACCAAAAAAAAGCCTTCGCAAAAGGAAGGCTTTTTAATGATCCATAGAAATGGAAAAATGTATTTAAGTCTTAGAACTTAACCATCCAACCGTAAGGGTCTTCGGCTAAACCGCTTCGTAATTCGGTTAGTTCCTTTTTGATGCGCATTGCATATCCATCCTCTGGTGTGGAAATTGAGAAGTCTGTTCCGCGGAAGCCGATAGTGGAAATTGGACTAATAACAGCCGCCGTTCCCATTCCGAAAGCTTCTTGTAAACGTCCTTCTTTAGCAGCGGCAACCACTTCCTCTACTTTAATTGGGCGCTCCTCAACTTTCACAAAGCCTCTATCTCTTAAAAGTGTTAAGATACTATCCCGGGTGATTCCCCCTAAGATACGATCACTTAAAGGAGGCGTAATAAAGGTATCATCAATAATAAAAGCCACATTCATAGTGCCCGATTCTTCCACCAACTCATGGTTCTTATGATCGGTCCAAATAACTTGGGTATATCCTTCTTTACGGGCTTGATCAGTAGCATAAAAGGCTCCTCCATAATTACCCGCACATTTGGTAGAACCAACGCCACCGGCTGCACTACGAGTATAGGTTTCTTCAATTTTCACTTTAACATCACCAGCGTAATAGGGCCCTACCGGAGAAGTGATAATACAAAAGATGTATTTCTCGGAGGGCCGAGCGGCCACAAACTCAGAACTACCGAACATAAAAGGTCGGAGGTACAAAGAATGATTGGGTGCTTTTGGAACCCATTCCCGATCAATATCAACCAAAGCCTTAATCCCTTCCATAAATAAATCCTCGGGAAACTCGGGCATAAACATCCGCCGAGCAGAGTGATTTAATCGTTTGGCATTAGCCTCTGGACGGAAAATACCAATTTCACCATTTTCCATGTAATAGGCCTTTTGGCCTTCGAAAATGGCCTGACCATAATGCAAGGTGTGCATGGCTGGAGTGAAGCTAAAAGGTCCGTAGGGTTTAATCTCGGGTTCGGACCAGGCCCCATCGCTGTATTCAGCCACCAACATATGGTCGCTAAATTGGGTCCCGAACACCAGATTATTAAAGTCCACATCTTTAATTCGGGACTGAGAGGTTTTGGTGATCTTCATTCTTTTAACTTTTTATGGGAGCTTATTCGGCTCCATTACTTTGCGCTTTTGAGAGAATGCTATCTTTGCTATGCTAAATGAGAAACAAACCATGAAGAAATTCACATTTTTCCTCGCTGCTATAGCCCTGCTTAGCGCTTGCAAAAGTACAACAAACGACGGGGACAGCGAAACCCCCGCTAGCTCAGATTCAACTGCGGTTGAGGCCAGCACAGAAACGCTTGAAAACCACTATTTTGGAGACACCATTTCGGAAGATGGTGCCGTAGAAGTGAGTCAGTTAATGGCCATGATGAATGGTCAGGATAGCATCACAGTAAAGCTTGCCGGAACGGTAAACTCTTCTTGTCAAAAGAAAGGTTGCTGGATGAAAATGGATATGGGTAATGGAGAAGAACTAAGAGTGAGCTTCCGCGATTACTCCTTTTTTGTACCCAAAAATCTTAACGGCGAAAAGGCGGTCGTAGAAGGCACGGCCTACGTTGATACTTTGGACGTTGCTTTTTTAAAGCATTTAGCCGAAGACGCCGGTAAATCTGAAGAAGAGATTGCTGAAATCACCGAACCCGAAATCAGCTTAAACTTTACCGCTAACGGCGTAATCATCAAAAGCTAAATGATGATTTTTAAGCGCATAATATTAGGAGGATGCCTCATTGGGGCATCCTTTTTTGTGGCTTGCCAGTCCAATGCTGAAGAGCCTAGCTCCGAAGCGAATCAAGCCCAAACTTCCGAAGCAGAAAGTGACGCCAACCAAGAGGATGAGAAATCCCTAGAGGTAAATGAACCCAGCGAGTTGGCGCTCCTCATGCGAAGCATGTATGACAAAAATCTAGCGCTTAAGCAGGATATCAAGGCCGGTAAAATACCAGAAAGCTTCCCCGAAGATTTTCTAAACATCCATACCGCTCAGGCTAATGAAAACCTCAATGAAACTTTCGATGCTCTGGCTAAGGAGTACATCGCTAATATGGAGGCGATTACTCAGGCTAAAACAACGGAGGAAGGGGTAAAAGCCTATAATGCCATGGTTAATACCTGCGCAAGCTGTCATACGATTTACTGTCAAGGCCCCTTAGCCAAAATTCGCCGGATGAAGATTAAGGACTTCGAATCGGAATTATGAATCGACATTGGGTAAAGACCAAGGACGGAAGTCCTAGCTTATACGTACCCGAATTACAACAACATTACCATTCCTTGCATGGCGCGCTCCAAGAGTCGCGCCATGTTTTTATAGCAGCGGGACTCTTAACCTTAGCTCAGCAAGAATCCCTTTCTATTCTTGAAATTGGCTTTGGAACAGGCCTTAATGCCTTACTCAGCCATTTTGAAAAAGGAAACCCTGAGCAGCATATTTGCTACCACAGCCTAGAAAAATATCCCCTTCAAAAATCAGAATGGGAAAGCCTGGAATGGCCCGAGCTTTTTACGGAATCGCCTCAATATCGAGACTTCTACCTAAGTCTGCATCAAGCTGAATGGAACAAAGACTGTGCACTAGATCCGTATTTTAAGCTCTGTAAGATGGAGGAAGACCTCAAGCAATTTGAGCCTAAAAAGGACTTTTACGATTTAATCTATTTTGATGCTTTCTCGCCCGAAGCGCAAGCAGATTTGTGGACGGTTGAGGTTTTTGAGAAAATGCAAACCGCTTTAAAATCGGGAGGAAAACTGCTTACTTATTGTGTAAAAGGAAGCGTTCGCAGAGCGATGAAGGCCGCTAATTTAGAGGTTGAAAAAATACCGGGTCCGCCGGGAAAAAGAGAAATGGCCCGCGCAAAAAAGCAATAAGTGGCAATTCGAAAATCAAACCTTTTTAGCACATTCTTCGTTTGATTTACAAAGCCTTAGACATGCGCCATGCATTCTTTTTGATACTTCTATTTTTCGCTCCTCTAGTCGGAGCGCAAGAATTAGTGGTTTTTGGCTTTGACGCGAGTCGTGGTTCCGAAACGGTAATTTTTAATGATGGTTCTTATGCTCAGGTTGCCACTGGGAATGAATCGGCTTTAATCATTCGCTTTAATTCCTGCGGCGATACCACCTGGAGCAAGGAGATTTTTAGAAGTCTTCCCTTAAACCGGGTTTTTAGAGCGCAAGCCGATGGCTCAAATTTATGGCTGGCTGCCGGATTAGGGCAAAATCAAGATAGCGCGGTGGCCCTGCTCAAGATGGATGAGCTTGGCCAAATACTCCTCTCAAAAAGTATCCGTGCCCCCATCAATTTCGTTTGGTATCAAATGCATCTTGATGTAGATGGTAATTTATATCTAAGTGGCAACTCCACCGCAACAACAGGCTTGGCCAATACGGTGCTCAAGCTTAACCAGCAAGGTCAAGAAATTCACGCCTTCCAATACAGCAATAACTTTATATGGGGAATGTCGGTGCCGGGTTTAAACGGTGGCCTGCTCAATATTAGTGGTCAAGCTATTTATAAACTCGATGCTAATGGAAACGTGGAGTGGATTCAAAGGTATCAGGGATACTACCAAAGCTCCATTCCGCCCATAGCCCTAAACGATGGCTTCCTCATCTTTGGCAAGTACATTGGCGCCATCGACCGCACTTTGGTTTTTAAAATAGACCTTCAAGGGAATTTAATTTGGTCGAGTGATGTATACCTCAACATCAATGCAACGGCCGCAAGTGTAGCCAGTAACGGCCATATTCACATGCTCTTCACCAATTTTGGACCTAATCAAATCCAATGGGGAGTTTTAGAGCTTAATGCTGATGGCAGCTATCAAAGTACCTACCTACTTCCTAAAAACACCGGAGACCAATTGTATGCTCGAGATTTAGACTTCCTCTCCGAAGATCAAATGTTGATCAGCGGTTTAATTGATTTCACCTTCGCATCCTACCAGGCTCAAGTCTTTCGGAAGCTTCCTATTGACATAAGCACTCTACAAACTTGCGCCGGCACCTTAAGCGGAATTCCTACCGAGCCCAGTAATGTGACGATGGATTCCAATCCTCCCAATTTTGGCGCAAACCGCTACAATGACTTTACTATTCAAAACTATTCCTTTCCCGAAAGCAGGGTTTTATTATCGCTTAACAACTTTTGCCAAACGGTGGACCCCCTAAGCTTGGATCTGGGTCCCGACCGCCAAGTTTGTGCCCACAACCAAGTTTATCTTGTCCCCAATATTAACGCCACCAATTATCAAATTTTATGGAGTACCGGCGCTTCCGCAGACAGTGTTTTGGTAACTACGGAAGGTTGGTATTGGTGTGAAATAAGCAATGCCTGTGGTGCTGAAACGGTAAGGGACTCTGTCTTTATCAGCTTCTTTCCAAAAGAAGTGCTAGAGGCAAGCTTTTTTCCCGAGCGACCACTTTTAGGAGATAGTTTAATTCTCAGCGTAAGCGAAAATTTAAACGAGATTACCTGGACCTACGGCGACACAAGTGTAAGCGGGAACCCAGCCCAAGTGGAAAGCCTAAGCAGCATGACAGAAGGAATTATAGCCACCTATATCGATACCAATGGCTGCTTAGTTTCCGATACCCTCTACCCTCGTTTTGAGGAAGCGCAACTATATATGCCCAACGCCTTTAGTCCTAATGGAGATGGACTCAATGATGTCTTTGGCCCACATCCGGATGCTGTTTATCACTTTGAAATGGAAATTTTTGATCGCTACGGAAAACGGCAGGCCTCTTTGAATGATCAATGGTGGGATGGACAAGGATTAAATGCTGGAGCCTATACCTATGTTCTGATTTACCAAATTCAAGCTCAAGGAGAACTGCGAATCAAAAGGGGTATCGTAAATTTGATACGATGAGTCAAAATCACTCCATAGAGGCCTTTACTATTCGCGTTTACGGCTTACTCATTCACCAAGGAAATATTCTTTTGTCGCGCGAGAACATCTACGGTGGCATCTACCTTAAATTCCCAGGTGGGGGATTAGAATTTGGTGAAGGGACTATCGATTGCTTAAAGCGTGAATTTCAGGAAGAATGCAATTTAGATATTGCAGTAGACCAACATTTCTATACCACCGAAGATTTTGTACCCTCGGCCTTTTCCAATAAAATGCAGGTCATGAGTATCTACTATCGCGTAAGCTGCGATGATTTAAGTCCTTTGCTACAACGAAGCGAAAAACAGGCCTTAAAAAAACATGGTGATCAGGATTTATTTTGGAAGCCACTTTCCGAATTGCGACCAATGGAGCTTAATTTACCGATAGACCGAGAGGTGGCCTCCCGCTTAGTACTTGCTGATTAATGTCACCGAAGCAACGGAAATTTGCCTTTAGCTTTGGCAAAACTTCCAATCCATGCATAAGCTTATTGCCAGCCTCGGCTTTTTAGTAGCCGTTCTCAGTCTACCTGCCCAAAATGAGCTTTGGCTCGAAAGTGTCAATCTCCCCCTAAATAGTGGTTTGCAATCTTATGCTCATGGTGAGCATCAGGGAAAATGGTATCTCTTTGGCGGTCGCTTGGATGGCCTGCATCGCCGTCAACCCTGGGCTTCCTTCGATAATGCCGGGCATAATGAAGAAATTTGGGTTATCGCCGCAGATACCACAGCCTACAAACTGAGCTTATCCGGTATCAGCACGACCAAGTTTGATCAGTTAAGGTCTACAAATATCAATTTCTATCAACTGGGAGACTATCTTTTTTTAGTTGGCGGTTATGGTATATCTCAAGCCAGTGGCAACCACATTAGTCACCCTTATCTTTCCATTATTGATTTAAGCCAACTGGCCTCCCTCCAGGCAGGCGACAGCATTCCCGATGCGGCCGTTCAACAGATTTACGATGAGGATTTCGCCATTACCGGAGGTAGTTTAAAGCGGCTCGACAGCACCTTTTACCTGCTCGGCGGTCATCGCTTTGATGGGCGTTATAACCCCATGAACGGGCCTTCCTTTACCCAAACTTATAGCAATGCCGTGCGTAGGTTTCAACTGAGCGGGAATTTCCCCAATCTTACAGTACAATGGGACAGCAGCTTTATTGACCCTAATTTATTACATCGGCGAGATTATAATGTAAGTCCCGAGATCCGCGAAGACGGCACGATGGGCTTGGTAGCCTTTTCTGGAGTGTTTCAAGTACAAAACGACCTCCCCTACTTAAACGCGGTCCGCATCAACCAAACTGGCATTAGCGAAATTCCAAACTTTAGCCAGTATTACAATCATTACCACTGTGCTAATGTGGCCATTTACGACCCTTATAATAAGGCGATGCACCACCTCTTTTTTGGCGGGATGGCGCAATACTTCGACCAAAATGGGGTTCGCACGCAAGACAATAATGTGCCCTTTGTTAAGACCATTGCGAGGGTAAGTCGTGATAGTCTTGGTCAATTTCAGGAAACTAAACTTCAAGTTGAAATGCCGGCCTTACTTGGTTCCGGTTCTGAGTTTTTCATCGCCCCCGGCATTATAGAATATGAACCTGGAATAATAGATTACAGCCGTCTTAACGGTGACAGCATTCTAATTGGCTACATCTTTGGCGGAATTGAGAGCTCTGCTCCTAATATCTTCTTTACCAACACAGGAACCCAAAGTAATGCGACCGCTAAGCTATATAAGGTTTGGATGATAAAATCACAATTGCAAATTGGCGCGGTTGAAATAGAACAAAAATCACCTAAGCTCCCCTGGCAATTAGCCCCAAACCCCGGAGGCAGACCTCAAATTTGGTATCCTGCTCCCGAGGCAAGCGGTACTTTTAAAGTAGTTTTCCGTGATGAAAGTGGAAAGCTGATTTGGCAAGAAGAGTGGATCCACAACAATCCCGATCTGTCTGGTCATTTTGATATAAATCCTCAAGAGCTTAATACCGGGATCTATTTAGTTTCGCTTTACTTAAATGATGAACTACTTTCCCTACAACGATGGATTCGTAACTAGCGCGAACAAGCTTGCCTCCTGCAGGTTATTATCAATTTAGCATACTCTATGAAGGTATTAATCAGCGGAGGTAGCGGCCTACTGGGCAGGGAAATCACCAAACAGTTAATTGATGGCGGACATCAGGTGGCTTGGCTAAGTCGGAGTCCGCGTAAAGAAGGAAAGATTGAACGTTTTGAGTGGGACCCAGATACAGGAAAATTAGATCCCGCTGCCATTTCCTTTGCTGATGCAATCATTAATCTTGCAGGTGCCTCCATCGCTAAACCTTGGACTCCGCATTATAAAAATGAAATACTTCGCAGTAGGATTGATGGTACCCGTTTATTACACGAGGCCGTTTTAAAGTCAGGCAAAAAGCTTGAGGCCTTCATCAGTGCAAGTGCCAGTGGCTATTACCCTAATGACCCCGAGAAAGTATTTACTGAGCAAGAAGCACCCGGGAGTGATTTTCTCAGTTTGGTTTGTCAGAAATGGGAGCAAGAAGCCATGCGCTTCGAAGATATCGGGATTAGAACGGTTCGCCTCCGTATTGGAATTGTGCTCGACCCTAAAGAAGGCGCCCTTTCCAAGATTGCTCAACCAATAAAACTTGGATTTGGTGCCCCTCTCGGGAACGGGCAACAATGGATGCCATGGATTCATCGAAACGATTTAGCCGGTATTTTTATTCATTGTCTTTTATCGGAACTAATTCCATCGGGAGTTTACAATGCCTGTGGCCCGCAACCAGCTACCAATGAGGAGCTCACCAAAAAAACCGCTAAGGTCCTAAAACGTCCCTTGTGGCTACCTCCCATTCCGGCCTTCGTGCTAAAGCTTATTTTAGGAGAGATGGCTGCTACGGCCCTTTCCAGCAATCGATGCAGCGCCCAAAAAATAATGGATGCAGGATATCAATTTAAATATCCCCGGCTCGAATACGCACTAAGAGAGCTCTATCTCAATTAGATTTCTATTTTTGACCCCTTCCAAAACACGCCTAAGAATATGAAACAAGGAATTCTATCCCTTTTCTTAATAATCGGTGCCGTTGTAACTGCGCAAACCGATAATATCAATAAAAGCCGCTTTCGGCAGATGAAGGATTTACTTCCAACTCCAAATATGTACCGCACGGGTGGTGGTGCACCGGGAGCCTTCTATTATCAACAACAGGCGAACTATAAAATGAATATTCGCCTCGATGATGAAAATCAACGGATTTACGGTGAGCAAACGATAACTTATATCAATAATGCTCCAGAATCTTTAGAATACCTTTGGGTACAGCTGGATCAAAACATGCGGGCGCAGAATAGTCAAACTCGGTTAATCCGCACTGGAGATGTAGGCCGTGGTATGAGCAGCTATGAAATAAAGCAGCTTTTTTACGACTTCGATGGTGGCTTTAAAATCGATGAAGTAACCGATCAAGAAGGTCAAGATCAAGACTATAAGATTAATTACACCATGATGCGTGTTAATCTCGACTCGCCCTTAAAGCAAGGCGATAGTGTGAGTTTTAGTATTAAATGGTGGTATAATATTAATGATCGCGCCAAGTATGGTGGACGTTCTGGCCTAGAGTATTTTGAAGAGGAAAACAATTACCTCTATACCATTGCTCAATTCTTCCCGCGCATGGCGGTTTATAGTGATGTAGAAGGCTGGCAAAATAAACAGTTTCTTGGTCGGGGCGAATTTGCTCTACCCTTTGGCGATTACGATGTTAAAATCACTGTGCCCGACGACCATGTAGTAGGCGCTACTGGAACCTTGCAAAATGCCGAAGAAGTTTTAAGCGAAGAACAATTAGATCGTTTAGAGGAGGCCCGAAACAATAGGGAAGACCCCGTTTTTATCGTAAATGAATCCGAAGCTCGTAAGGCCGAAAAAGGTAGTGCGAAGGGGGAAAAAACCTGGCATTTTAAAGCGAAGAATGTGCGTGACTTTGCCTTTTGCTCCAGCCGAAAATTTATTTGGGATGCGATGGCAGTTAAGTTTGGAGAGCGCACCGTATTGGCAATGAGCTATTATCCCAAAGAGGGAAATCCTTTATGGGAACGTTATTCCACCCGTGTGGTAGCGCACACCCTTAAAACCTATTCTAAATACACCTTCGATTATCCCTATCCCGTTGCAATCTCGGTACACACCAACCGAATTGGCATGGAATATCCTATGATTTGCTTTAATGGCGGTCGACCCGCTTCAGATGGTACCTATAGTAAGGGAACCAAGTATGGTATGATTGGGGTTATTATTCACGAGGTAGGGCATAATTTCTTCCCTATGATTGTAAATAGTGATGAACGTCAGTGGACCTGGATGGATGAAGGCCTAAACACCTTCGTGCAATACCTCACCGAACAAGAATGGGAGGAAGATTATCCAAGTCGACGCGGCCCAGCCTATAAAATTGCTGATTACATGCGTTCCGAAAAACAAGATATGGTCCCTATTATGACCAATTCGGAAAGCATCCTTCAATTTGGAAACAACGCCTATGGCAAACCTGCAACGGCTCTTAATATTCTCCGTGAAACCGTAATGGGACGGGAGCTTTTCGACTATGCCTTTAAAACCTACAGTGAGCGATGGATGTTTAAACATCCCACCCCAGCTGATTTCTTCCGTACGATGGAGGATGCCTCAGGGGTCGACTTAGACTGGTTTTTCAGAGGTTGGTTTTACACCACGGATCATGTAGACATTTCTCTAGAGAAGGTAACTTGGTATAAAATGGATACTAAAAACCCAGATGTTGAAAATCCGCGTAAGCGAGAGGAAGCCGAAAATGAATTTATTGGCGATACCCGCAACCGGAAAGAGCTGAAAGGAAAACACTATTCCGATGCGCATCCTGAGATGGCTGACTTCTACAATAAGAACGACGACTATACGGTGCTTCCCTACGACAAAGACCAATATAAAAAGTACTTGGAGAGCCTTAGTGAAGAGGAGCGTGCTTATCTAGAGGCTGGCTGGAACTTTTACGAAATAGAGTTTGAGAACCAAGGTGGCTTGGTTATGCCGGTCATTCTTCGATTTACTTTTACTGATGGTAGCACGGAAGTGATTCGCCATCCGGCAGAGATATGGTTAAAAAATGAGGAGCGATTTAAGAAGGTCTTTGTATTTGAAAAGGAAGTAGTGAAAGTGGAGCTTGACCCCTTCCTAGAAACGGCTGACACCGACCTCAACGATAATGTTTGGCCAGAGGAACGCAAGCCCACCCGCTTTGAGCTATACCGCTCCGGTCGCGGGGGTCGCAGTCTAAACCGAATGCAACAAGCCGAAAAATAGGGCATTTGCCCCATTGACTTGGCTCCTTTATGTAACGTACTTTGGGGTATTAGCATAGACTAATATCCTTCCCCCTCTAAAGTCCCGTCAGCTTTGCTTGGCGGGATTTTCTTTTACCCTTTTTATAAAGATTGGTCCCTGAATAAATTAGATATTAAGCAAAGTGTAGGAATCGTATTGTTCTCGATATTTGCGCCAATGCAAAAGCTTTACAAATATCCGGTCCTTGGTTTTTTAATACTGGGGCTCAGTGCATGCGGAGGTTTAAAGCAAACGAACAGGCCTAAACATTCCACCTCATCTAAACCAAGCTTTGAGCATGAACTTCTAAATGAGGATCCTTCTGCTCCTGAAGCAGGTGCAAGCGAGAAAGAAGAGCGCCCAAGCGAAGAGAACAAGGCCCTTCAAGGCGACCTAGAGGCTTTTATTGATGATTGGTATGGCACTCCGCATCGTATGGGAGGAATGACCAAATCGGGTGTTGATTGCAGTGGCTTTGTAATTATCGCCTATCAAGAAGTGTTTCAACGGGAATTTAGGGGGCGAAGGGCTGAGGATATTTTTAGTGAGATGAAGGCCTTGGATCAAGATGAATTGGAGTTCGGAGACTTGGTCTTTTTTAAGGTAAGAGGCCGAAGAATTGACCATGTTGGGATTTACATTGGAGACGGGCAGTTCGCCCATACCAGCTCAAGTCGAGGCGTAATGATTTCGAAGCTAAGTAATTCGTATTGGTCGAAGCGATTCTTTAAAGGTGGACGCTACAGAGCTTAGCGTAATTTAGAACCCACTGCCGCCCACCAAGGGTGTATTTCGTAACTAAGTCTATTTGCTTTTACTGCCGGATCGGCCTTCACACAACGCTCGGCATCCTCCAAGCTTGGCACCCTTAAAATTACAATGCCGCGAAGCTCCGTATCATCTCCCATAGGGCCGGCAATGTCCAGTTGTCCCGCTTGGGCTAGCGAATCCATATGGGCGAGATGCGCAGCCTGAATTTTTTGAGCTTCTGCCTGATCTTGACTTCTTTGACTTCCACTTTTCAGAAACACTAGAAAATACTTTTTCATAGTAAAGGTCGTATCTCCTTCTTGATACTGAAAGGTTTCAAAACCATTCTCATCAACTTGAAGTTCCTGAGCCTTTACGCTAATAGACAGGAATATTAGAAGGAAAAGGAGATGCTTTTTCATAGTTCTAAGGTATTCTATTCCACTGCACTTTCATCCCCGGTTCAATTCCTAGTTGATCGCTAAGGCCCCCTTTAAGCTCCAACACCAAAGAAGCCGGGCCGGTACTAGGCAAACTGGTTTCATCCAAGGGCTTCGCATTTTTTTGAATACTTACGATTTCCATCGCATCGTTGATGTAAATGATATCCAAAGAAACGTAGGTATTCTTCATATAAAAGGATTGACGTCGCTCCTGCCCCATCAGAAATAGCATGCCCGTGTTAGGATCCATCTGCTTGCGATACATCATCCCATATTGGATTTCGGCTGCCGATTCGGCTAGCTCAATATCAAAATGTTTGAGTAGGGCACCACTGCTATCTAAAATGCTCAATTCGGCTTCCTTCGTAAAGCGAGGCTCTACCCTTTCGGGAGATGGAATCCTTCCCCCCTTAGTGCTATTAGTCCCTTTAGGTAAGACCGTAAAAACTAACCATAAACCAAAGGCCACTAGAAGGGCAATGGCAATCCAAGGGCGTTTATTATTTTTCATTCTTTAGCTTTTTTGCAAAAATGCTGAAATACAGTCCGGCCAAAACAAGAGGTATACTAAGGGTTTGTCCAATGTTATAAGACCTTCCTTCCTCGGCGCTCACTTGATTCTCTTTGATAAACTCGATAGCAAAACGGAATCCAAACACCAAGATTAAAAATAGGCCAAATAGCATTCCTTGACGCTGCCTCACATCGGCTACTAAGTATAAACGCGCCAGAATAAAGAAGATGGCTAGGTAAGCTAGAGCCTCGTAAATTTGGGTTGGACTGCGGGGGTAACCTCTGGCCCTCACCTTAGCCTGCATCGCTTTCGATTCATCCCAAACCAAGTCTGTGCCCGTTATAACCATGTTCAAATCCTCCTTCTTGCTGCGCTCTAATAGGGGTTTAAAACTATCAAAAACCAAAGCCTCCGCTTTTTCGCGATTCGCTACTTTATCACTAAAAGTAAACTGAATATCGTAGAGGGGATAAGTCATATCCTCCGTGATATCATACTCCTCTAGTTCCAGAAAATCGATTTCATCGATTTGATTTTCGTAGTTGAATAAAATACGTTGTCGAACAGGGTCGGTGAAAACCGTTTCCCAGGCACTATTGGAAATATCACCATAGATCTCAGAATTGGCGAAATTACCCAAGCGGATAAAGCAGCCGGCCAAGGCTACCGTGATAACCACACGATCCAAAACCCATAAGGGCGAGCGCTTCACTACTTTTCGAGCGTAGAGAATCATGGCAATGATAATGGCAATAGCTGCTCCATGACTGGCTAAACCACCTTCCCAAACGTATAGAATGCTAATGGGATCAGCCGCATAAACATCCCATTGGTAAAAGAACACATGACCTAGTCGCGCCCCGATGATGGTAGCGATTACCGTGTAAGTTAAAAGAGTATCAAGTTTCTCTTGAGCAATTCCTTCCTTTTTGTAGACCCCTTTCATGTAGAGGTAGCCCAGGACAAAACCTAAGGCAAAAAGTAGGCTGTAATAGCGTAGACTAAGATCAAAATCGAAAATAGAAAAGTCGATTCCCCTTTGGAAATCCCAAGTTACACTCAGCAAATGATTCATATTGATGGTTCGATTTGGGTTGGGAAATTAAGCAATATAAGCCTAAGGCAAGCGTCCTAATCCTGCTTTCGCCTTTTGTTGCACTCCTTCGTGGAAGGGATAATCCTTAAGCTTTAAAGCCGCCTGATAATATTGTCTACTTTTCTGAATATTCCCTTTTCCTTCAAACAGGATGGCTAGTTGCAAAGTGCTGTTAGCCAAACTAAAACTCATCACCTCTTGATAATTTAACGCTTGCATAAAGCTGAGAATCGCCTGATCCACCAGCCCTAGTTCTTGTAAGGCTCTTGCCTTGCGATAGTAAAACTCCTGCCGTTCCCAATCTTCCTTACAATGCTTTTTAAAGCTTTTGTCATTTAAGTTTTCCACCACCTTGGCATACCTACCGGCATCGAAGTCTAATCGAGCTTTAATCAAGGCCAAGTTGAAACCGCGTTTCGCTTCAGCCAAGGCCTGTTTATCGGAGCCGGTTAAGGTTTCAGGCTCGGTTAAAATTCTTTGTCGAAAAGCTTCTGCTTTTTCCTCAGAGCCCTTGAGAAGGTGGTACCAGGCCAAATAACGATACGCCGATTTGCGATGCTCATTATCACGGCTGGTTTCCAAGAAGGTATTGAGGTGTTCAACCGCCAAGTCGGGCTTTACCATTAGCGCCAGCTTCCCTGTATAATACTCAAAAAAGGGCACCTCTAAATAAACACTTCCTTTAGGGCGATTCCGCATTAAATCAAGTGCACGCTCGGCATCTCCTTGCTGCAGTCGCATTTGCGCTTCGAGATAGGAGAAAAAGGTAGACTGCTTCACCTTCATATCCAGGGTAAAGAGACTTACTTGCTCACTGGTTTTCAGTTCGAAATTGGCATAGGCATAAACATAGCCGAAATAATCACGGTGAAAACTAAGCTTTGGATCCGCGAGGCTGTAATAATAGGCCTTGCGAATCATCTTAAGACCGGCTTCAATGTCTCCCTCAAAGCCAAAAAGGGAAGCAACCGATTTATAATCATCCGGTAAAGTGCCCACTGCAGTTTGTAATACCCCAAAGGGAATGAGGGTTGGGATGAAATTGGGATGCTCCTCTAGATTTTTTTCTAAGAGATTATACGCTTGATAAAAGCCCCATCCCGCTTTGATATTGTGCTTAAACTTACCATACACTCCACTTCGCGCCAATGCTAATTCGGCTAGGAAAACGCGTTTATAGGGTTCACTATCCGGTAAATCCTCTAGGCGGTCGAAGAGGAAGTCGAGTCGTGAGAGCTTATTATTAAAGTAAGCTTCATTTTCGGCAAAGAACATCCTGATGCAGAGGGCTGCGGCTTCCAAATAATCTGGCACGCGATTCTCAGGGCTGCGCAGTCTTTCTGTTTTTAGAATTTGGTCTAAATCACGAAAGCGCAGTTCAGCGATGGCTCGGACACCTTCATCCATATCGGAATTAAATGTCACCTGCTGGGCATTGATATGCCAAGGACCGATTAAAAGTAAAACGAGGATAAGCGTACGCATAAAAAAAGGGATCGTTTCCGACCCCTCAAAGATGCAATGTTATTTACTTTTTTGAAGTAAAGAGCTTCGCCATTTTTTCTTCTTCTTCTGTGGCCAAATCTGGATCCACTAAAATTCTACCGCTGTGCTCATCAGTAATAATTTTCTTGCGGGCTGCAATTTCTAACTGACGTTGCGGAGGAATGGTGAAGAATGAACCACCGGATGCTCCACGCTCTACCGCTACCACGGCCAAGCCGTTGCGAGCAGAATTACGAAGACGGGTATAGGCCTTTAAAAGGCGCTCTTCAATTACTTTTTGCTGTTTTGCGGATTCCTTAAGAAGAAGGTCTTCCTCATCTTGGGTTTCCTTTAAGATACTATCCAGCTCTCCTTTTTTAAACTCTAAATGAGATTTACGCTCATCTAACTTCTCTTGGGCTGCCGCGATAGTTTCCTTCTTGGTATCGATTTTCGCCTTAAACTCCTTAATGCGCTTTTCCGCTAATTGGTTTTCCAATTCCTGGAATTCAATCTCTTTAGAAAGGGCATCGAACTCGCGATTATTACGCACGTTCTTTTGTTGAGCTTCGTATTTCTTGATCTTCTCTTCAGAGTCCTTGATCAAGTTTTTCTTGGCCTTCACTTCTTGGTCAAGTTCATCGATGTCGACTGACAATTTCTCGATTCGAGTTTCCAGTCCACTTATTTCATCTTCCAGGTCTTCTACCTCAAGAGGCAGTTCACCGCGGATGCTTCGGATTTTATCTATTCTTGAATCAATGAGCTGAAGATCGTAAAGGGCGCGTAACTTTTCTTCAACAGTAACTTCTTTAGCCATAGAGCTATAAATAATTGATCGGGTTTGTACTGTTTTCCGTTAAAAGAACGGCAAAATTAGGGAATTTTTTTCGCAAATGTTCGGCAATCAGGTCGATAGTGAACTGTTCGTTCTCATAATGACCAATATCGGCGATAAGTATCTCGTTATCAGCCTCAAAAAAATGATGATACTTAAAGTCAGAGCTAAGAAAAACATCCGCCCCAAGCGATTTAGCCTGAGCTAGTAAAAAACTGCCGCTACCGCCACACCAGGCTATTTTCTGTACCATTTCCTTATGGGGCTTGGTATAGCGCACCACTCCTCCAAAGGTGTTCTTTACCTTTTCCAAAAACTCTTCGACTGGAACGGCCGCCGCCAAGTTTCCGTACATCCCCGAGCCCAAATCTTGATGTTTGTTTTCGATGGTATAAATTTCATGGGCTACCTCCTCATAGGGATGATGCTTAAACATGGCCTTTAAGACCCCAGACAACTTGGCGGATTCGACTAAAAACTCTAAGCGATTCTCTTGAACTTCTTCTCGTTTGCCCACAGAACCAATAGTGGGATTACTATTTTCCGACCCTCTAAAGGAGCCGATACCTTCCACCCGAAAGCTGCATTGGTCGTAGGCACCAAGCTCCCCAGCTCCAGCAGCCCACAAGGCCTTACTCAAATCTTGTGAAGCTTCGGTAGGTACAAACACCACCAACTTCTTTAAATGGCCCTTCTTAGGGGCTAAAATGGACCCATCCTGGATACCCAGTCGTCGGCCAATCTCTGCATTTACCCCCGAGCTTATATTGTCTAAATTAGTATGCAGGGCGTAGATGGCGATGTCGTTTTGAATCGCTAAAATTAGCGCCCGTTCCGCGTCATTTTTTCCAGTTAAGCTTTTAAGGCCCCCAAAAATTAAGGGGTGATGAGCTATGATGAGTTCTGCTTTTTTCTGAATGGCCTCTTCGACAATAGGCTGAGTTACATCCAATGAGACAAGCGCTTTGCTTATCTCCTTATTGGCGGAGCCATAAAGCAATCGACTATTATCATAAGACTCTTGATATTCGAGCGGAGCCCAAGACTCCAGTGCCCAACAAATTTCTTTGAGTTTCATCTGTTCTTATTTGATTATCAATTAAAATAAATCCGACAAACGGTTCCTTCGCCGAGTTCACTTTTAATATCGAATCGAGCCCCTAATTTTAAGCAAGCATCACGGACTATGGTTAAGCCCAATCCGCTGCCCTGCTCCGATAGGGTTCCAGTGGAGCTAAAGCTTATCTCTTGCTTTATCTTTTGAAGATTGCTCTTAGATATTCCTTGACCACTATCAGACACTTCAAAGATGACACTTCCTTCATCTTCCAAGGCTCTTAGAAACACGGAACCTCCTTCATTAACAAATTTGAAGGCATTGCTTAGGAGGTTAAAAAGTGCGGTATGCAGTAGAAATCGCTCGGTCTCCACTTGCTCTACCTGTGCGTGAATTTCGAAACGTACTTTTTTGGCCTCCGCTCTGCTGCTTAATAAGTCCTCCAAATCTCCGAAGAGCTCGGCCACCGTAACAGTTTCCCAGTGCATTTTAAAATCGGAGCGGTTCACATTAATCCATGCAACTGTTCGATCTAATAGCTTCAAGGTAGTCTCAGTCCCTTTTCTAATTTCTGGAATCAGCGCGGCTAGTTCTTCGGGGTTTAAAGATTCATTATCGACCAAGCTTAAACTGGCATCAAGTTGCGAAAGAGGGGTACGCATATCATGGGATAAGATGGATAGCATTTTTTCTCTTGTAGCAGCGACCTCCTCAATGGCTTTGTTTCGCTCACGCGTATTGCGGTTCACCCGATAAATCAGAACAATGAGGATCAGGAAAAGGACGACTAAAACAACCAAGGCGATGCTCTGTTGCCGACTGTCTTCTAAGGCCGATTCCAATTCATAAGCATTTAACTCCGACTCCTTAAGTCGAACTTGGGTCTTGAGCTTATTAATCTCATCGAGGCCCTGAATAGAGTCGCGTTCTCCCATTAAATCGCTGTATTCTTGCATGGCCTCAAAAGCCTGCTTGTAGTCCTTTTGATAGGCAAAATTCCAGGCTTTAACGTATTCAAAAACGGCCTTATGTGAAATGGAAGCATTGTGCCCCATGGCTAACATATGTTGCTCTAGATCCGGGTACAATTGCTGGACAATATCCAGTCGATCAAAAGTAAGGGCTCGCTTTAAAACCTCCAGATAAGCTGTCACATTAAAATCAGCAGCTAGATTAGCTTGCTCCAATTTCTGAATAATTTGAGGGTAGCGAATGACGAACTCCATGGAATCCATCTCTTCAATGCTGGACACACTCACATTAAGGTAGAGTCTCGTATTCCCCTCTAAGTGAGGCAATAAACTATCTACCATCTTCAGCCCTTTCTGTGGAGTACCAAACTCCATATACAGAAGCGCCTCCATAAAAATATGTAGTTGCCGATCGGCGCTATCCGGATAGGATTCGCCCGCCAATTTAAGGTTTCGGAAGGCCTCCAAGGAATCCTTACTGTAGTAGTACACTCCAGCAATATTCGAATAGGTCCGGGCAATTCCCATGGAGTCGTTTATCGCCTTATAAACAGCCAGGGCCCTATTATTGTAGCGTAAAGCATCGGGAAATGACTCTACTTGTATATAAGCGCGGCCAATATTGAGTAATAAGCGCGCATACGGTGGACTCAGCGTATCCTGGCCTCGCCAGTCCTCCAACAGTTCTTGCCCTCCATAAATAAGTTCTTCATATTCTCCCCTCGCAAAGTAGGCATCAAGAGTATCGATTCGCGCCTCGAATGATTCTTGGGCACCCAGGGAGAAGGATAATGCCAGAAAGATATAGGTTAGCAACTGTTGTGCTCGTACTCTCAAGGTATTAAGCTTTGAAGACCCGAAGATACCGCTTCTAAGCATAAAAAAACCCCGACTGATTAGATAACAGTCGGGGTCTATAATTTAGGAGAATTCGGATTATCCCTTATTCTCGTCGTCTTCCATCTGCTCTTTCAATTTGCTAAGGGCGTCAAGATCACCTAAAGTAGAACGCTCTACATTAGAGTTAATCACTTTAACAGCCTTTTTAGCTTGAGCGCGATCGGCTTTTTGCTTGTCTGCTTTAACTTGCTTGTGAAGCTCGGTATGAGAAGCTACAACGCGACGGGCATCTGGATTGAATTCAATGATTTTGAAATCAATATGCTCATCAGCAGCAAGCTCAGAACCATCTTCTTTTACCATGTGGCGAGAAGGAACAAAGGCTTCAACACCTAAGTTTTCAAATACCACCTCGGCACCCTTGTCAACCTTGCGAAGAACTTTTCCTTCAATCACACTGCCTTCTTCTAATAGAGTAGCGTAAGTTTCGAATGGATTATCTTCTACTTGTTTATGACCAAGGCTTAAGCGACGGTTTTCAACATCGATATCAAGCACGACTACTTCAAGCTTAGCACCTACAGAGGTAAATTCACTTGGGTGCTTGATTTTCTTAGTCCAGCTTAAGTCACTGATATGGATAAGACCATCAATACCTTCCTCTAGCTCTACGAATACACCGAAGTTGGTGAAGTTACGAACAGCACCTTCGTGCTTAGAGCCTACTGGGTATTTGGTAGTGATATCAGTCCAAGGATCGGTAGATAATTGCTTAATACCTAGAGACATCTTGCGCTCTTCGCGGTCAAGAGTAAGTACTACAGCCTCTACTTCATCACCTACTTTCATAAAGTCTTGAGCCGAACGCAAGTGCGTAGACCAGCTCATTTCACTAACGTGAATAAGACCTTCAACACCAGGGATAATTTCAACGAAAGCACCGTAGTCAGCTAATACTACTACTTTACCTTTCACTTTATCACCTTCTTTCAATTCGGTGTCGAGGTTATCCCATGGATGGGCTTCAAGCTGCTTTAAACCAAGTTGGATACGGGTTTTGTCCTCGTCGAAATCCAAAATTACCACGTTCATGGTTTGATCAAGCTCTACCACCTCACTTGGGTGATTGATACGGCTCCAGCTTAGGTCGGTAATATGGATTAATCCATCTACGCCACCAAGGTCGATAAATACACCGTAGGAAGTGATGTTTTTAACCACACCTTCGAGTACTTGACCTTTCTCCAATTTGCCGATAATTTCGCGCTTTTGCTCTTCAAGGTCGGCTTCGATAAGCGCTTTATGAGAAACAACAACGTTTTTGAATTCGTGGTTGATCTTAACGATCTTGAATTCCATGTTCTTATCAACGTAGGCGTCGTAGTCGCGGATAGGCTTAACGTCAATTTGAGATCCAGGTAAGAAAGCCTCGATACCAAATACGTCTACAATCATACCACCTTTGGTACGACACTTAATGTAACCTTTAACAACTTCCTCGTTGTCATGAGCTTCGTTTACGCGGTCCCAAGCTTTGATAGAGCGGGCTTTACGGTGTGATAAAACTAACTGACCTTCTTTGTCCTCAGTTTTGTCTACCAATACCTCTACCTGATCACCAACTTTAAGATCGGGATTGTAACGGAACTCATTTAAGGAAATAACACCTTCCGACTTATAACCGATATCAACGATTGCCTCGCGATCCGTCATATTAATCACTTTACCTTCGGTAATAGTGTGTTCGTCAATGCTCGTTAAACTTTCCTCGTAAAGCTTAGTAAGCTCTTCACGTTGAGCTTTACCTTTAGAAGCAATACCGTACTCAAATTCGTCCCAGTCAAATTCAGTGCTTTCTTCTGCCTCAGCAGGAGCAACTTCTTCTTTGGCAGGCGCTTCTTCAGCAACTACTTCTTCAGCTTTTTCGGGAGTGGATTCAGCAGGAGCCTCAGTGGCATTTTCCTGGGTAGTTTCAGGAGTATTTGCTACTTCCTCTTCTACTTTTTTGTTTTCTTCTGACATGCAGAAATCATTTGTATTCCGTGCGGCTTTGATCAGCTTGGGGGAAAGCTGCGACGAAAGAATTTTACATTGTTTTGAAACTAAGCCTTTTCCAGATCATAATACTCCCCCGAAAAAGGACGGCAAAGGTAACTCTATTTTTTTGAAAATCAGTCATCCAAAAGAATCAAAAACAGCGGTTTAAAATAAAGTCAATAGAATCAATTACTACTTTCGTTTTATGCGAACAATCCTATTACTTCTACTTACCTGTAATATCCTTGCCCAGTCTGCGAATTGGCAAAATTTCGGACCCAATCAACGATTGGAAACCGCCGCTAAACTTTGCCTAGATTCGAGTAATAACATCTACTTTTTAGCCAATGGTGATACCAATTCCTTTCCCGGCACCAAATGGCAGTTGTATAAATTAAATCCTCAAGGAAGCATCATCTGGAAAAAAGTTTATGGCCAAACGGGGAATTACAGCGCCGCCCAAATTCTTTATCACAATCAAAAACTCTACATAGCGGGAGAACGTTCTTGGAACGACACCGATCGTGCTTGGATAGAAGTATTGGATACTAGTGGCAGTAGCATTCAGCACAAGTTTTTTGGCGCTGGAGATACGGTGGTAATTGGTCAAGATCTCGCCGTAAATCAACAAAACCAAGTCGCCCTACTCAACCAAATAAGGGTTCAAAGTGGTGCGAATCAAGGGGCGCAGGTTCTTATCCTCGATACCAATCTAAATATCCTCGCTCGTCATTTACAAACAGATACGGTTGATTTTGTTGCTCACGAAATTGTGGGCTTAGCTCAAGGGGCCTGGGTGTACACTTCAGATTACGAGTTACCAAGCCGATTTGATATGCTCGTCAGTAAAATCAGCAGTAATGGTCAACTGCAAAAAAGAGTAGTTGTTTCCAATGGTTATACCCGAGGGGGGAATGCCATAGCGCTTAATTCTAAGGGTCAAATCGTTATTGGCGGCGAGGGGGCTTCAGCCTTTTCGGTAAGCTTCGACATTACCTTAACCATTTTGGATAGCAACTTAAACCTGCTTCAGGATCTTTACGTAAGGCCCGGAGTTCCTAAAAACGACGCTTGTTTTGATATGGCAGTTACCCCTTACGACACCTATCTATTTACCGGCTATCGGATTGCTCCGGAAAACGGAGAAACTGAAATGATTGTGGTGGAAAGCGACTCCCTAGGGAACCAATTATTCATAGACAATCACTCCAGCTCTCCAACATGCATAGGATCTGGAATCATTTGTGACAATCAAGGCAACTTCTTTGCCGCCGGATCCGATTTTAATCAGGCGCCAAGCCTAATTTTAGCTCTTGGTCAGGCCAAAGGTCTAAGCTTAAAAAACGACCAAGTGTCTAAGGTCTCTGTTTATCCAAATCCTTCCGGTCAAGTTTTTCATATTGATGGCATTCATAACCAAACCGATTGGGAGGTTTATAATGTTCAAGGACAGGCCTTTGATTTCGCGTTCAAGGCTAACCAAATTTCAATCGAAGGGCCAAACGGAATCTACATTCTCAAATCAAGGCAAACTGGAAGTACGATACGCTTAATATTGAACAAGTAACTCTAACTACTGCCCTCCAGTTTTGATAACTTTTAAGGTCTCCACGTTTTTTGAAATTGGTTCTTCCAGTTGCACCAGATAGAACCCCGCTGCTTGATTTACTAATATTTCCAAATCTTCAATGGTAGTATCCCAATCTTTTGTCTCCACGAGGAGGCCGGAGAGGTTAAATATTTTGACTTTCCTAGCGGTCTTAGACTCAGGATTTAAATGACTTAGGAATATTCGGGCATTTTGATTGTAGAAGCTAAAGCCAGCATTTGTTGCTTGATAATCTTTGATGGAGAGGTTCCGTCGACCAAAGTGTAAGCGTAAACGATGTTCGATGGCGGTGTCGTGAACAAAGGCATAGGAGGAATTCTTCACTAAATCTTGATCGGTAGAAAGTTTTAAATCTTCTAAGCCTATTTCATTGAATGTCCTTAAGTCCTTTAAAATTACTTGGAAATTGAGGCTATCCCCGTGTTTAGCTACTATTCCCAAATCAACATAGGTGATGGAATCCGAATCAAAGTTTGAAATACTGTGCTCTTGTCCTTTGGTGTAGATATAAATGAGCTCTTTATCGTGACTACGGATTTTCCAGGCGTCATATTTTTGGTCAAATAATGAGCTTGCCTGATCCCGAAACCCGAGCCAAGCGTCATCGCTTACGCTGATGGAGTCTCGATGCCTTATTTGCAAACGAATCCCTTCGGAACTGTTACCTGCAGACTTTAAGTAAATGGGGCTTTGGTTCGCATACAATTGCGATCTATCAAAAGTTAAGACACTTGAATTTATCCAATCCTGCTCACTGTACTGAAAAAAGAAGCCCTGACCAGGAGGAATAAAAAGGGAACCACCATTGGTGTAGCTGATATTATTAGGGTCCGAAACATTTACGGATGCATAACGATTATTTTTTCCATCCCAAACGTAAATCGACCGAAAGTCTAGGCCATCCAGTAGGCTCTCTACACTAATGCTGTGCGAAAATGGATTAGCCACAAAATTCCAGCCTTCGATGGCTCCAGGGACATTATTTACAAATAAAGCTGAGCTATTGGTTCCATCATTGTAATTGAGGCTAACATTTAGGGAATTACTATTCTCTAGATTGCCTTTCATTTTAAAGCTCTCGGCCTGGCCCGAAGCTAAAAGGAAGTTCCCGTAAGAACTATTTCCGGCATAAACGGAATACCCAGTTCCTGGCGAAAAGGCTTGACTGCCCGCGGGAGACTGCCATTCCGCCGTTCCAGCATCCCATTTCCAGATGGTGTTTTGCGCAGCATTGCCATTCCCTGTTTGGGCTATTCCACTGGCACTAGAAGTAATTAAACTGAGGGTCGCCCCACTAAATATGCTGCCGATATGCAGGTATTGTGCATTGTTCTCCCCGCTAGCTAGAGGCATATAATAGGCGAATTCCACTTCCCCTAAAATCTCTCCCCAATTCACTATCTGTCCATAACTCGACGCTCCGCTGGCGTTTGTCTTTATTTTACCGTTTCCCTGCAAAACACTCCCTGATTCTACGATTAGAAAATCACTAATCTGCAAATCGTTTCCATAAAGAGATTGAGTTCCGGAGCCATTAAAGTGTATTTCACCGGTACTATTTAGGCTTCCGTAATTATTCAGATCCCCGGCTATTTTTAAGGTGTTGGTCCCCATATTCAGCGCTTCATCCGCATCGACTAACAAAGAATTAATTTGAATATCGTTGGCTACTGCCGTTGAAGAGACAATTTGAGCATTCTCCGTTTTTGAATTTGGGAGCCCTTTACTCCAAGCGGTTCCATTCCAAATATTCCCGGTTTCAAAGGCCCAAATGTCATCCATTGCTACAATGGTGCTAGTCGAACTAGTACTCGCTCCCTTGGCCAGGTAAAAGACCTCTCCATCTTTCCAAGCTAAGGAGTAATACCTGGGATAGGGACTATTATTAAAGTTGAAATGCTTGGTCTCTGAATAAACGGAAGTTTGTTGAATGGCAGGAATTGTTTGGCCACCACTAAGCCAAGCCCAATTGCTCCCGTCCCATTCCCAAAGATTATTCGACACAAACAATCCACTGCCATTGTACACTTGCCCCCCAAATACATACAAATGGCCATTTGAAAACCAGGCGCTGGCCCCTCGCACAAAACCCGGATTAACGGAGCTTCCGTTAAGGCTGCTTACTGCATATGAGGGCGTATTCTGAACAGCCGATATACTGCCTTTTAGAAATTTCCATTGCTCAAGGTTAACATCGAAAAACCACAGGTGATTATTGTATACCGGAGTACTTGCTCCAGAACGCAGCATACAAACCTCGCCACCATATACATAAAACCCGTCCGGGGCTTGAGCTAGTGCAAAGTTTAATCGCGCCCCTGGTGTATTGCTAGCACTAAAGGAACCGGTAGTCCCAAAAACCGGAACCGCTTTGGGGGAGCTTGATCCCGCTACCCAAGTCCAATCCGCACCATCAAACTTCCAAACCGCATCGTGGTAATTATTGGTTCCATTAGCTATGCCTCCATAGAGATAGGTGGTATTTCCTGATGAACTGGGTTTCCAAACCTTCATCCCACTTATTCCGGGCGGGTTATTGGTGCTGTTGGCCTGACCCTTCGTTCCGAAGCTCCCTGCCCCAGATATCGTTTTGGGACCTTTTATCCAGGTCCATTGTCCGGTAGTTAAATCGTAGCGAAACAAATCGCTCATCCGCCCTAAACTCCCGTTGGTATCATAACCTCGACCCCCAAAAAGCCAGAGATAACCATTAGCACACCACATGCCGGCCGACATTCGAGCGCCGGGAGTAACGGATGAAGATGCGACACCTTGCGTTCCATAAACTGCTCTTGTGGTTGAGGATGACCCTGGCCCAAATAACCAGGTCCACTGTCCATCTTTGTATTGCCATAAATTGGCGAACAAACCATTTTCGCTATTATCCCCACCGTATACATATAGAGTTCTGGTGCTGTCATCAAAAGCAGTTGCTGCTTGGTACAAACTTCCAGGAAGTGAGGCCGTCATGGTTTGGCTATCAAAATAAGAAGTAGTGTTATCGGGCAAAGAACTTACGGTTGCGAAATTCTGACCGTTAAATCGGCTCAAACGCGCCGAATATTTTATGGGATTCCTATCTCCCACACCCCCATAATGAAAAATCTCATCTTTAAATAATACAACAGCGCCCGAACCAGCATTGCCAAGACAAGCATTGTTCTGAAAAGCTAAGCCTGGTTCTACCTCATTGGCGCAGGCTTTTACCGTTTGCCAATTACTGCCATCCCACTTAAAGATCGAGGATTGAATTCTAGTTTGGTTTTGGATACCATTATGGCTGTATATTCCAGGAAAAATATATAAGGATCCATTAAACTCTATTAAAGGTGCCCAGGCCTGAATGCCAGGTGACATAGTAGGACCATTAATGGCATTTGGAACCCCTCCTAGTAAGGTCCAGCCGCTAGAAACATTGTATTTCCAAAGCGCTTCACCTGGAGCATAATGATCCGTACTTCCATTTTTAAACCAGTACTCATACCCGCCATAGAGGTAAAAATCTCCATTAGCCCCTATACAATAGCTGGCCCCAGCAGTGCTTGGAGGATGGGTATATGTGGCTCCATTTTGAGTAGCCAAATTGTGAGCAGTGGTAGCCCCATCCACCCAAGTCCATTGATGGGTACTTAAATCAAAGCGCCATAGGTCATTTTTCGTGGTCATATTCCCAAGACTGAATAGATTTGGCCCTATTGCATTATCAGATGTAAATACCGTATGCGCTCCCCCAAACAAATACAGAGAACCATCTTTATACCAAAGTGCCGAAGCGGCTCGGGACCCAGGGGTATTTGCTGGATCTGCTTGGCCTTTAGTCCCGTAAACGGGACTCCGCCCAACAGAAAGATAATCCATTAAGCAGGTCCAATTGCTTCCATCGAAATGCCATAAATCTTCCAAGGTTCCCACGGCCTTGCCACTGCCATTATAACCCAGGCCGTAACCTCCGTACATAAAAAAACCGCCATTACCATCACTGGTATAGGCAGCTCCTGCTCTTGCTCCTGGAAAATTGGCGGCTGAACCAACACCCGGACTCCCATAAAGCAAATCAGACACTCCATTATAAACGGGGGTGCTAGAGGTCGTGTCAACCCTTACTGTTCCAGTTGAACCTTTAATGAGCTCCCAGCCAGCACTAGTGGTGTATTTCCACAATCTGTTACTAAGTACTAAGGCATTTCCCTGCGAAGGGTCCTTAGTAGATCCTCCAAACAGGTAAATGGCCGTATCGGTCGACCACATGCAATGGGATGCTAAGGCCTCGGGATGTGATTGACTAAATCCGTTCTTCCCGTTAAACTGCCCCGCCTGGTCAAAACTGAAATCTCCTTCTACAAAAGCAGAAGCCAAATTTTGAGCCTGTAAGTTGGAAACCAAAAAGAGTAGTAGCAGTAGTTTTAGCGTTTTCATATGCATGATTTTATCACAAATAAACTCATGCAAAAGGCATAAAACTGTAAGTACTAGGGCATTATAATGTCAATTGATTTTGACTTTTGTCGTACACATTTTACAGCACCTGCAGCTGGTTAAACCAAATTGGGGTAAAAAAAAGCCAGCTTAATTAGCTGGCTTTCTTATTATGGCTTGGGTTTTTTAACTCCCAAATTCTTCTTTCAAAAGCTTGGTGGTAGTAGAGCCTGGTCTTTCAATAGGCATACCTAAAGCACGGTCCCAAATTAAGCTAGCTAAAGTACCAAGAGAGCGACTCACACCAAATAACACGGTATAAAAATCGTACTCGGTGAGGCCGTAGTGCATCAGGAGCTGACCACTATGGGCGTCAACATTTGGCCAAGGGTTTTTCACCTTACCAAGTTCATTAAGCACACTAGGAACTACCTCATAAATACGGCTAATCACTAGGAACAATTCATCCTCTGGCATATGCTTTAAAGCAAACTCGCGTTGAGCTGTGTAGCGTGGGTCTGTTTTACGCAATACGGCGTGTCCAAACCCAGGAATAACTTTTCCTTCATCAAGGGTTTTGCGAACGAAACCTTCAATAGCATCTTTCGATGGCAAACCACCGCCAAGCTCCTCAATCATTCCTAAAGTCCAGCGAATAACTTCTTGATTAGCTAATCCATGCAATGGACCGGCCAAACCGTTCATTCCAGCGGCAAAGGATTGGTAAGCATCGCTTAGGGCCGAGCCAACAAGATGAATGGTGTGTCCAGAAACATTCCCACCTTCATGATCAGAGTGAATAGTAAGGTAAATGCGCATCAGCTCACGGAACTCTTCGTTGTTGAAGCCAAGCATATGGGCAAAGTTACCTCCCCAATCTAAACTTAAATCGGGAGCAATATGATCGCCATTATGGTAAGTACGGCGATAAATATAGGCGGCTACGCGAGGAAGGCGAGCGATAAGATTCATCACATCCTCGTAGGTAGGCTGCCAATAGTCCTTTTTATTAATGCCATCGCGATAAGCATTATGGAATTCACTTTCGGTACGAAGCGCCATAATCCCACTCACGAACTGAGTCATGGGATGCGTATCGGTTGGCAGAGCATCAAGTACATCAAAAACGTGTTGAGGAACTTCCGCGCGGCTTTGCCACTCCTTGGTGATAGAAGCAACTGCTTCAGGTGTTGGAAGTTCATCAAAGAGCATTAGGTAAAAGATGCCTTCTGGTAAAGGCTCGTTACCTCCTGGAGCCTTGGGTAGTAAATCCTGTAGTTCGGGAATGGAATATCCGCGGAAGCGAATTCCCTCTGCGGGGTCAAGCTTTGAGGTTTCGGTAATTAAAGCTTTTACGCCTCGCATACCACCGTATAATTGACTAATCTTAACTTCACCTACCACTTTATCCCCATGAGCGGCTAAAAACTCTTTGATTTCAGCTGCCGCCGGACCAATTTTGGTAGAAAAATGCTCTTTTAAATTTTCCATGACTTACTACTACTATCGTTTAATGTACTTAAAATTGGTTCCAAGATACTTAGCGCTTTCGCCAAGCATCTCTTCAATACGAAGCAACTGATTGTATTTGGCCATTCGGTCGCTTCGTGATGCCGATCCGGTTTTTATTTGACCGGTATTTAATGCTACCGCTAAATCGGCAATGGTAGCATCTTCTGTTTCACCGCTACGATGGCTCATTACACAAGTCATATTGTGCGCTTGGGCCAAGCTAACAGTTTCGATGGTTTCGGTAAGGGTACCAATCTGGTTCACTTTAATAAGCACCGAATTGGCCGAAGATTCGTTGATACCTCTTTGAACACGTTCTACGTTGGTCACAAATAGATCGTCGCCCACAAGCTGTACCTTATCGCCTATCGCGGCATTTAATTTTGCCCAACCGGCCCAATCATCCTCGTGAAGTCCATCTTCAATGGAAATAATAGGGTAATTGTTCACCCAATCGGTCCAATATTTTACCATTTCATCGCTGCTGCGTTTGCTGCCATCACTGAAGTGATACATTTTATCCTCGGTGTTGTAGAACTCACTAGCTGCGGCATCCATGGCAATATAAATTTGCTCGCCAGCTTTAAATCCAGCCTTCTCGATGGCAGTAAGAACGGTTTCAATAGCCTCCTCATTAGACTGAATATTAGGTGCAAAACCACCTTCATCACCCACATTAGTGCTATAGCCCTTATCCTTGAGTACCTTTTTTAAGTGGTGGAAAATCTCGGTTCCCCAGCGCAATCCCTCCGAAAAGCTAGAAGCCCCAAAAGGCATAACCATAAATTCTTGGAAGTCGATGGCATTATCTGCATGCTCACCACCATTAAGAATATTCATCATCGGAACCGGAAGGGTTCTGGCATTAACGCCACCTACATAATTAAATAAGGTTTGACCTGTTTCTTGTGCCGCAGCCTTGGCCACCGCAAGTGAAACCGCTAGAATGGCATTGGCACCAAGCTTCGCTTTATTGGCCGTCCCGTCTAGGTCGAGCATGCGTTGGTCGATATCAGCTTGATCGGTTACAAACATGCCGATAATCTCAGGAGCAATCACATTGTTCACATTATCTACCGCTTGCTGAACACCTTTGCCCATCCAAATGTCGCCACCGTCACGAAGCTCAACTGCCTCATGTACACCAGTAGATGCACCTGATGGTACAGCTGCACGGCCCATAGAACCTGTTTCGGTAATAACATCAACTTCAACAGTGGGATTACCGCGACTGTCGAGGATTTGACGAGCATGAATGCCTGAAATAATTGCCATGTGTTTATTTTTTTGATTGTTGAATTTGATCTACAAATTGATCGAATAAGTATTCTGAATCATGTGGCCCAGGAAATGCCTCGGGGTGATACTGCACACTGCTTACAGGCTTATTCTTTAAGCGTAAGCCCTGCACGCCATCATCATTAAGGTGACGGTGCGTAAGCTCTACATTCTCTGCCTTCTCAATCGCCTCCATGCTTACCACGAAGCCATGATTTTGGGTAGTTATTTCTCCTTTACCATTTAACACATTTAGGACCGGGTGGTTTATACCTCGGTGTCCTTGATGCATTTTATAGGTACTTAAACCTTGCGATATGGCGATTAGCTGATGCCCAAGACAGATACCAAATACGGGGAATCCAGATTGAACCATATCATTTACAATGGATATAGTATTGGTCATTGCCGCCGGATCACCAGGACCATTCGAAATAAATAAAGCGTCTGGGCCCCATTCCTTCATCTCTGCCAAACTAGTATCCATGGGGAATACCTTCATATAACAATTGCGGTTGGCAAAATGACGAAGGATATTTCGCTTTACTCCTAAATCGAGGACAGCTAGTTTATGTTCGGCGTTTTCATCACCAAAGTAGAAAGCTTCTTTTGTGGCAACCTTAGAACTTAATTCTAAGCCTTCCATTGAAGGTACCTCCGCTAATTGGCTTTTTAAGGCCCCCAAATCTTCGGTCTCGGTACTTAAAATAGCGTTCATAGCACCCTTACTACGAATGTGGCGTACTAATGCTCTGGTATCCACATCTGAAATAAGTAGTTTCCCGTTTTCACGGAAATACTCCAATAGCGAATCGTTGGCTCCACTGCGGCTATGTTTAAAGCTAAAGTTCTTGCAAACCAAACCCGCAATTTTAATGGAATCAGACTCTACTTCATCGTCTTTTACACCATAGTTACCGATGTGGGCATTGGTCGTGACCATCACCTGCCCGTAATAACTGGGGTCCGTAAATATTTCTTGATAGCCGGTCATACCGGTATTGAAACATATCTCACCGGTAGAGGTTCCTTCTAAACCTACCGATCGTCCCCAAAAGATAGTGCCATCTTGGAGGATCACTACCGCTTTTTTTCTTGTAAAATTGGCCATGCGCTAAAAACTGTTCAAAGTTAATCCCAAAAGCATTCATGCACAAAAAAAGGGATAAGAACTAATGTCCTTATCCCTTCGATATACTTTCAAGAAATTCAATTACTCGCCTTTCTTTTCTTCTTCATTAGATGAATCTTCTGCCGGAGCATCTTTAGCCTCAGCCTTTGGAGCCTCCTCTTTTGCAGGAGCTTCTTCTGCTGGAGCAGCTTCAGCAGTTTCTTCAACTGACTTTGTTTCTTCAACCACTTCGGCAGCTGGAGTTGCTTCAGCTTTAGCTTTTGAAGAACCACCGCGACGACGACGCTTAGATTTGGTAGCTTCTTTCTTAGCATTGGTATAAAGCTCGTTGAAGTCCACCAATTCAATCATACACATTTCGGCATTATCGCCTAAACGAGTACCGGTTTTGATAATTCTGGTGTAACCACCGGGACGGTCTCCAACCTTAGCTGCAACCTCACGGAACAATTCTGTAACGGCAGTCTTATTTTTTAGGTAAGAGAAAACGATACGACGATTGTGTGTAGTATCATCTTTTGACTTGGTGATTAATGGCTCAACGAATAACTTTAATGCCTTTGCTTTAGCAACGGTGGTATTAATTCGTTTGTGCTCGATTAAGCTATTGGCCATATTGGCTAACATAGCTTTTCTGTGTGCAGATTTTCTGCTAAGATGATTTATTTTCTTTCCGTGTCTCATCGGTTAACTAGTCCTTGTCTAATTTGTATTTCGAAATATCCATACCGAAGGTTAGTCCTTTACTCTCTACTAACTCATCAAGCTCGGTTAATGACTTCTTACCAAAGTTGCGGAACTTCATTAAGTCGCTCTTGGTATAAGTCACTAAGTCACCTAAGGTATCTACTTCGGCAGCTTTCAAGCAATTTAAGGCACGAACCGAAAGATCCATGTCTACAAGCTTGGTCTTAAGTAACTGACGCATATGTAAGATTTCCTCATCATACTTATCAGCTTCGGAAGAAGTATTGTCCTCTAGGGAAATCTTCTCATCGCTAACAAGCATGAAGTGCTGGATTAAAATCTTTGCAGCCTCAGTTAAGGCTTTCTTAGGGTGAATGGAACCATCAGTGGTAATATCCAGAATTAATTTTTCGTAGTCCGTTTTTTGTTCTACACGATAATTCTCGATGCTATACTTCACATTTTTAATAGGAGTATAGATGGCATCAACAGCAATAGTACCAATAGGTGCACCACTCTTTTTATTCTCTTCAGCTGGAACATACCCACGACCCTTATCAATAGTAAGGTCCATATTGATGCTTACTGAAGCATCCAAGTTACAGATTACCAAATCTGGATTTAGAACTTGGAAAGAGCTGGCGAATTTCCCGAGGTCACCTGCCGTGATACGCTCTTGTCCGCTGATATTAACGTTAATGCTTTCAGATTCGTTTTCCTCAATTTGACGCTTAAAACGAACTTGCTTTAAGTTCAAAATGATTTCAGTAACGTCTTCTACCACACCTTTGATGGTTGAGAACTCGTGATCAACTCCTTCGATTCGAACAGAAGTGATAGCAAAGCCCTCTAGAGATGACAAAAGAACCCGACGAAGTGCATTACCTACGGTTAAGCCGTATCCGGGCTCCAAAGGCCTGAACTCAAATTGACCTTCAGTATCGGTCGCTTGGTTCATGATCACCTGGTCAGGCTTCTGGAAATTTAAAATCGCCATAAGGGTAGGATTAAGATTATTAATTATTTAGAGTACAATTCTACGATAAGCTGCTCCTTAATATTCTCAGGAACTTGAGCTCTCATAGGCACACTTAACATTTTTCCGCTGTGTGAAGATTCGTTCCACTCTAACCATTCTAATGGCTCTTTACGAGTAGATAGTGAATCACTAATTACTTGCATAGATTTTGACTTCTCACGCACAGCAATCACTTCACCAACTTTCACCTGATAAGAAGGGATGTTCATCACCTCACCATTAACAGTAATGTGACGGTGTCCTACTAACTGACGTGCAGCACGACGAGTAGGAGCAATACCCAATCGGTAAACGATATTATCCAGACGACTTTCACATAACTGTAATAATACCTCACCGGTAATACCCTTAGCACGTGAAGCACGATCGAACATATTCGCGAACTGACGTTCTAAAATACCGTAAGTATACTTCGCTTTTTGCTTTTCTGCCAACTGGATGGCGTACTCTGATTTCTTCCCACGGCGACGGTTAGGACCGTGCTGACCGGGAGGATAGTTTTTTCTTTCTAAGGCACGGTCAGGACCGAAAATAGGGTCTTGGAATTTACGTGCAATCTTGGAAACGGGGCCTCTGTATCTAGCCATTACTCTTTAATCTAAATGATGATTAAACTCTTCTTCTCTTTGGGGGACGACATCCATTGTGCGGAATTGGTGTTACGTCAACGATTTCAGTAACCTCTACTCCACTGTTATGGATACTACGAATAGCAGATTCACGACCATTACCTGGACCTTTTACGTAAACCTTAACCTTCTTCAATCCGTATTCGGCTGCTTTAGTAGCACAATCCTCTGCTGCCATTTGAGCAGCGTAAGGAGTGTTTTTCTTAGAGCCACGGAATCCCATTTTACCAGCACTTGACCAAGAAATAACTTGACCGCGTGTATTGGTAAGCGAGATAATGATATTATTGAATGAAGCGTTGATATGAGCCTCACCGGCTGCCTCAACCACAACATTACGCTTCTTTGTAACTTTTCCTTGCTTCTTTGCCATGATGCGTCAGTATTATTTAGTGGCCTTTTTCTTGTTGGCAACAGTCTTACGACGTCCTTTACGGGTACGTGAGTTATTCTTAGTGCGCTGACCACGAAGGGGTAAACCTGCACGGTGACGAATCCCACGGTTACAACCGATATCCATTAGACGTTTAATATTCAACTGGATTTCAGAACGCAACTCACCTTCTACCTGGTAGTTATCAGAGATAATTCCACGAATAGAAGTCAATTGATCATCGTTCCACTCACTTACCTTGATATTTGGGTCGATTCCGGCCTCATCAAGGATCTTCTCAGCACGGCTGCGGCCAATGCCGAAGATATAGGTAAGGCCAATTACGCCTCGCTTGTTTTTTGGTAAATCTATACCAGCAATTCTCGCCATATCAGCTCTTTGTTAACCTTGTCTTTGTTTGAACTTGGGATTCTTCTTGTTGATCACGTACAGCTTGCCTTTGCGACGTACAATCTTGCAATCTGCACTTCTTTTTTTCAATGATGCTCTTACTTTCATAATAATCTTAGTATCGGTAAGTAATACGTCCTTTGCTTAAGTCGTAAGGTGACATTTCTAATTTCACTTTGTCACCGGGTAAAAGTTTAATGTAGTTCATGCGCATCTTTCCGGAGATGTGAGCCGTAATTACATGCCCATTTTCCAATTCCACGCGAAACATAGCGTTGCTTAATGCTTCTACGATGGTACCGTCTTGTTCAATAGCTGATTGCTTAGCCATAATTCAATCTCTTAGAAAGCGCTAACCGCTCTACCTTTTAATTTTCCGTTTTTCATTAAACCATCGTAATGACGATTCAATAAGTAGCTTTCTATTTGCTGCAGGGTATCTAGAACAACTCCTACCATAATAAGTAGGCTAGTTCCCCCGTAGAAATAGGCAAACTGGGTATTCACACCGCCAATCATTGCGAAAGCCGGCAAAATGGCCAAAATAGCCAGGAAAATGGATCCCGGTAAGGTGATACGTGACAGTACCGTATCCAAGAATTCTGCAGTCGCCTTACCTGGTTTAATACCAGGAATAAAGCCACCGTTGCGCTTCAAGTCCTCAGCCATTTGGTTTGTGTTAACTTGAATTGCAGTGTAGAAATATGTAAATAAAATAATCAAGATGGCAAACACGAAGTTGTACCAAAAACCTTGAATATCACTAAATGCAGTAACTAACCATCCAGCGCTTGCTCCATCACCAGCAGTAGTATAACTTAAGATGGTAACCGGAATAAACATAATAGCCTGAGCAAAAATGATTGGCATTACACCAGAGGCATTCACCTTTAAAGGAATGTACTGGCGAGCCATGTTCCCAGTAAATGTCCTTCCACCTGTAGTACGCTTTGCATATTGAACTGGTACACGACGCACCGCCTGAACCAAAGCCACTGCTAAGAGGATAACTATAATTAGCGCAGCGATTTCTACTACAAATAGTACCAATCCACCGCCACTTGCTTCAAGCTTAGAAACTAATTCTTGTAAAAACGCCTGTGGTAAGCTAGCAATGATACCAACCATAATAAGTAGTGAGATACCATTTCCAATTCCCTTATCTGTAATACGTTCTCCTAACCACATCGCGAAGATGGTTCCGGCCGTAAGAACAATTACGCTTAGCAGCCAGAAGGTCTCCTGACCAACAGTAGGCTGCACACCCTGAGCTACTAGGTTTGCAACGTATCCAGGTGCTTGAGCCATGGTAATACCAATGGTTAATACACGGGTGATTTGGTTTAGCTTACGGCGACCACTTTCGCCTTCCTTCTGCATCTTTTGGATGCTTGGAACAGCCATACCCAAGAGCTGGATCACAATACTCGCTGAGATGTAGGGCATGATACCTAATGCTAAAATGGAAGCATTAGCAAAGGCACCACCTGTAAAAGCGTTTAAGATACCAATTAAGCCACCTTCTGCTTGACTCTGTAGGTTGCCCAAAGAATCTGTATTAATTCCAGGAAGCACAACATTGGAACCCAAGCGATAAACAAGCAGTAAACCAAGAGTAAGTAAAATCTTCTCTCTTAGTTCCTGAATTGCCCAGATATTCTTAATTGTATCAATAAATCGCTTCATGCTCTGGTATTAAACAGTTTTTGCTTCTCCGCCTAATGCTTCAATAGCCGCTTTTGCGCTAGCAGAAAAAGCATGTGCTTCTACATTTAATTTAGCCGTAAGTTCACCACGACCTAAAATCTTAACGCGATCACTTTTGGCAATCAAGCCATTTTCAATCAAAGCAGCAACGGTTAAGTTTTCAGAAACCTTACCATTATCTACTAAAGCTTGAAGGGTGTCAAGATTAATACCGTTATACTCTACGCGGTTAGGATTCTTGAATCCGAATTTAGGTACACGACGTTGTAAAGGCATCTGACCACCTTCGAAACCAATTTTGGACTTATAACCACTTCGTGATTTAGCTCCTTTATGGCCGCGTGTAGAAGTACCACCATGTCCGCTACCTTCACCGCGCGCAATACGCTTGGTGCTTTTTACCGAACCTTCCGCAGGTTTTAATTTATTTAAGCTCATTATAATTCGTTCTATGCGTTAGCTTAATTCAACTCCTCAACTTCCAAAAGGTGAGCTACTTTGCGCACCATACCTAAAATTTGAGGGGTTGCTTCATGCTCTACCACTTGATTCATCTTGCGCAAGCCTAAAGCCTCTAAAGTTCGCTTTTGAACTTCCGGACGATTGATTTTGCTGCGTACTTGTTTAACTCTGATCTTCGCCATGAGACAATCTCTTAACCGTTAAATACTTTATCGACAGTAATACCACGAGTTTTGGCAATAGCACCAGCGTCACGTAAAGATAAAAGGGCGTCAAAAGTAGCTTTTACCACATTGTGAGGGTTAGATGATCCTTTAGATTTTGCCAGTACATCATGTACGCCTAAACTCTCTAACACCGCACGCATTGCACCACCGGCGATAACTCCGGTACCATTGGATGCAGGACGAAGGAACACACGAGCTCCACCGAACTTACCATTTTGCTCATGCGGAATGGTACTTTTCACAAGAGGAATACGAACTAAGTTCTTCTTAGCATCTTCAATCCCTTTTTGGATTGCTTCAGATACCTCCTTGCTTTTACCCAATCCATAACCGGCAACACCGTTCTCGTCTCCTACGACAACGATTGCTGAGAAACCAAAGGTACGTCCACCTTTAGTTACCTTAGTTACCCGTTGAATACCTACTACGCGGTCTGTCAGCTCCAAACCACTCGGTTTTACACGTTGAATATTTTTGTGTCCTTTAATCATGGGATCTACTTAAAATTTTAATCCTCCTTCGCGAGCACCATCGGCCAAAGCCTTAACTCGTCCGTGATACAAATATCCGCTACGGTCAAAAGCGCATACTTCATGACCAGCCTCTACTGCTTTTTTACCAAGCTCAAGACCAACCGCTTTTGCGATCTCGCTTTTATTCCCTTCTTTCTTGATTTCCTTGTCCATTGATGAAGCAGAAGCTAATGTTTTGCCGCTAACATCATCAATTAATTGGGCGTAAATCTCTTTGTTTGAACGAAAAACCGACAAGCGAGGTACTTGGCCAGTACCGCTTACTTTCTTACGGATACGATTGCGAATCCGAGTTCTTCTTTGAGTTTTAGTCAGTGCCATGTCTTAATTATTTACTAGCAGTTTTACCAGCTTTTCTACGGATATACTCTCCAACAAAGCGCACACCTTTTCCTTTGTAAGGCTCAGGCTTGCGGAAGGAGCGAATCTTCGCCGCAACCATACCAACTAACTGCTTATCGTGACTTTTCAAAATCACAATCGGGTTTTTACCTTTTTCAGTTACCGTTTCAACCTTGATCTCGCTTGGTACTTCCAAAACAATGTTGTGAGAGTATCCTAAAGAAAGATCTAACAGTTGACCCTGGTTTGAAGCACGGTAACCTACACCTACCAATTCTAACTTCTTCTCGAAGCCTTCTGATACGCCAATTACCATGTTATTAATAAGTGCACGGTATAAACCATGATCCGCACGAGATTGCTTCTCCTCGTTCTTGCGATTCAGGTTTATGGTGCCATCTTCAATGCTCACCTCGATAACATCAGAGATTTGCTGCTGAAGCTCGCCTAACTTTCCCTTTACACTAACCACACCTTTGTCGAATTTCACTTCAACACCGGCTGGTATACTAATGGGGGCTTTTCCTACTCGTGACATCTCTTAATTTTTAGTATACGTAGCAAAGTACTTCGCCACCTACATTTTCTTTACGGGCTTGCTTATCGGTCATTACCCCTTTAGAGGTAGACACGATGGCAATTCCTAAGCCATTGATTACCCTTGGCATATCAGAACTGCTTTTGTATGTACGAAGACCAGGCTTACTAACACGCGTCAAAGAGCGAATAGCTGGCTCACTAGTCATACGATCATATTTCAAAGCAATCTTAATGGTGCCTTGAGGACCTTCTTCTAATACCTTGTGGTTTAAAATAAAACCTTGGTCTTGTAGAATCTTCGTGATTTCCACCTTCAAATTGGAAGCAGGAATTTCCACTACTTTGTGTCCAGCCATCATGGCATTACGAACACGATTCAAATAATCTGCAATTGGATCTGTAACCATTTCTTAACCTTTTTACCAGCTTGCTTTTTTAACTCCGGGGATTAAGCCTTGGTTAGCCATTTCCCTAAAAGTTACCCTATTAATTCCAAACTGACGCATATATCCACGTGGACGACCAGTTAGCTTACAGCGATTGTGCAAACGTACAGGAGAAGCATTTTTTGGAAGCTTTTGTAAAGCTTCATAGTCACCTGCCGCCTTTAGCTCAGCACGCTTTTGTGCGTATTTTGCTACTAGCTTTTCACGTTTGCGCTCACGCGCTTTCATTGATTCTTTCGCCATGTCTTATTTTTTGAAGGGTAATCCAAAGTTTGTCAATAATGCCAAAGCTTCCTTATCCGTATCAGCGCTAGTTACGAACGTGATGTCCATACCAGTGATACGTGGCACGCGGTCAATATTAATTTCTGGGAAGATAATCTGCTCGGTAATACCTAAGGTATAGTTACCACGACCATCAAAACCATTATTCTTGATTCCGCTAAAATCACGGATACGAGGCAAAGCCGACCATAATAGACGCTCTAAGAATTCGTACATCTTCTCTCCACGAAGGGTTACTTTAGCTCCAATAGGCATTCCTTTACGAAGCTTAAAGTTTGAGATGTCTTTCTTAGAATAGGTTACAATTGCCTTTTGACCAGCAATCATCGTCATTTGTTCTACTGCCTGTTCTACCAGTTTTTTATCGCCGGTTGCTTCACCAACACCTTGAGAAAGAACAATCTTTTTCAAGCGGGGAACTTCCATACGATTTTTATACCCGAACTCCTCGGTAAGGGCAGCGATAATCTGCTCCTGGTATTTATCTTTTAGTTTGGTAGAAAAATCCATTACTTAATAATCTCTTGAGTTTTCTTAGAATAGCGAACTAACTTACCGTTCTCATCTAATTTGCGACCTATGCGGGTAGGCTCTCCAGTAGATGGATCTACAAGCATTAATTTAGAAAGGTAAATAGGTGCTTCTGTCTCTTCAATTCCACCTTGAGGATCCGTTGCGCTAGGCTTCTTGTGCTTCTTAACCACATTTATACCTTCTACAATCGCTTTCGACTTATTAGGAAGCATCTCTAAAACGACGCCTTCCTTGCCTTTGTGTTCACCGGAGAGAACAACTACCTTATCACCTTTTTTCACATGAAATTTAGCCATTGTTCTGTCTTTTAAAGCACCTCTGGGGCTAGTGATACAATCTTCATATACTGCTTATCACGCAACTCACGAGCAACCGGGCCAAATACACGGGTACCACGCATTTCGTTTTGTGGGTTCAGTAATACACAGGCATTGTCGTCAAAGCGGATGTAAGAGCCATCAGGACGACGAACCTCTTTCTTAGTGCGAACCACTACTGCTTTTGACACTTGGCCTTTTTTCGCGTTACCGGATGGAGTAGATTCCTTGATGGTAACCACAATTCGGTCACCAACAGATGCATAACGGCGACCGGTACCACCTAACACACGAATTACTAGAACTTCCTTGGCTCCAGTATTATCCGCTACTTTAAGTCTTGATTCCTGTTGTACCATCGCTTACTTCGCTCTTTCAATGATTTCTACTAATCTCCAGTTCTTAGTTTTGCTCAAAGGACGAGTTTCCATGATGCGTACGGTATCACCGATATTGCACTCATCTTTCTCATCATGAGCATGAAACTTCTTGGTAAGCTTAATAAACTTACCATACATAGGGTGTTTTTGCTTTTTCTCTACTGCAACTACGATAGACTTTGCCATCTTGTTACTAGTAACAACCCCGATACGCTCTTTACGCAAGTTTCTTTTGTGTTCCATCTTGAACAGTCTTATTAGGATGCGCTTACTTCAGCACGAGCACGAAGCTCAGTACTTAGTCGGGCGATCAACTTTCTTTTTTGTTTCAACTCCACAGGATTCTCTAGAGGAGAAATATGGTGTGCCATACGCAACTTGTCGTAATTGATCTTTTCTTCAGCAATAGCTTCAGAGATCTCCTGCGTAGTCATTTCTCTTATTACGGATGCCTTCATCTCAAATTCTTATTAGGCACCGGTATAATCCCGGCGAACGATAAACTTACATTTTACAGGTAGCTTTTGTGCCGCTAAACGCAAGGCTTCTTGAGCAATCTCTTGGTTTACACCGTCGAGTTCAAAAAGGATACGTCCTGGACGAACTACAGCTACCCAATGATCCAAGGCACCTTTACCTTTACCCATCCGTACTTCGGCTGGTTTTTTGGTAATGGGCTTATCTGGAAAAATACGGATCCACAACTGACCTTCACGTTTCATGTAACGGGTTGCTGCGATACGCGCTGCCTCAATTTGGCGAGAAGTGATGAAAACTGAATCCATCGCTTTCAAACCGAAACTACCGAAAGCAATTTCTGCACCGCGCTGGGCATTACCCTTCATGCGGCCTTTAAATGCCTTTCTGTGTTTTGTTTTTTTAGGTTGTAACATCTTTCAATATTTTAAGCCAGCTGCTTATTTTCTTTTTCTTCTGTTACGTCCGCCACCAGCATTCGCTCCAGCTGGGCCATTGTTCTTCTTGGCCGAACCGAAAGGATTACTTAGGTCGCGTTTTCCGTATACTTCACCTTTCATGATCCATACTTTAATACCTAAGCGACCATACGTGGTATGCGCTTCGGTCAAAGCATAATCAATGTCTGCGCGGAAAGTGTGCAAGGGTGTACGTCCGTCTTTATACATTTCGGAACGCGCCATTTCCGCACCGTTCAATCGTCCAGAAACCATAATCTTGATTCCTTCAGCTCCCATACGCATTGATGCAGCAATAGCCATTTTCACTGCTCTACGGTAAGAGATACGTCCTTCAATTTGGCGCGCGATAGAATCGGCCACCAATTTGGCATCTAGTTCAGGACGCTTGATCTCGAAGATGTTAATCTGAACTTCTTTTTTGGTAAGCTTTTTAAGCTCCTCCTTCAATTTGTCGACCTCTTGACCACCTTTACCGATAATAATACCAGGACGACTGGTAGTAATAGTAATGGTAACCAATTTTAAGGTACGCTCAATAATGATACGGCTAACGCTGGCCTTGCTCAAACGAGCATACAGGTAATTGCGAACTTTGGCATCTTCCGCAATTTTATCTCCGTAGTTACGGCCACCGTACCAATTGCTATCCCAGCCGCGGATAAATCCTAATCGATTTCCTATTGGATTAGTCTTCTGTCCCATGCTGTTATTCGTTTACTTCGTTAGATTCTGCGGCGGCGTCGTTGTTACGAGCATCAACCACAATAGTTACATGATTACTGCGCTTACGGATGCGATGTGCACGTCCTTGAGGAGCGGGTTGAATACGCTTCAACATACGAGCTGAATCCACTTGGATGTTTGACACGTAAAGACCTGCATCTTCAATGCGCTCTCCTTCGTTTTTCTGCTCCCAGTTACTGATTGCAGAACGCAATAACTTCTCTAATGGATTACTGGCATGTTTAGGACTGTGCTTTAAAATGTACAGTGCCTTTTCAACATCCATTCCTCTAACCAAATCAGCTACCAAACGCATTTTGCGTGGGCTGGTTGGGTAATTGCGCAACTGAGCAACGGCCACGTTTTTACGGGCTTCTTTTCTCGCTTCAGCACTTTGTCTTTTTCTAGATCCCATAACCTACTAGCGCTTACCTTTATCTTTCTTATTACCTCCGTGACCGCGGAATGTACGCGTCAATGCAAATTCACCGAACTTGTGACCTACCATGTTCTCTGTTACAAAAACAGGAACAAAGGTTCTTCCGTTGTGCACCGCTATGGTTTGACCTACCGCTTCGGGAAAGATCATGGAAGCACGGCTGTAGGTCTTGATCACGGATTTCTTACCGCTATCAGCCTGAGCCAAAACACGCTTTTCCAGCTTATGGTGAATAAAAGGACCTTTTTTGAGTGATCTCGCCATAGCTAATTATTTTTTACGTCTTTCAATGATATACTTATTCGAAGCCTTCTTAGGAGTACGAGTTTTGTACCCTTTGGCAGGAACCCCAGTACGTGAACGTGGATGACCACCGCTCGCGCGACCTTCACCACCACCCATTGGGTGATCCACAGGGTTCATAGCTACACCACGAACGCGAGGACGACGACCTAACCAACGGCTACGACCGGCTTTTCCACTGCGCTCTAACTGGTGATCAGAATTACCGATAGCTCCGATGGTTGCCTTACAAGTAGTTAAAATCATACGACTCTCACCACTAGGCATCTTAATGATAGCATACTTACCATCACGTGCAGATAATTGCGCAAAAGAACCAGCCGAGCGAGCAATGATAGCTCCTTGTCCAGGACGCATCTCAATACCACTAATTACGGTACCTAACGGAATATCTGAAAGGAACATGGTGTTGCCAATCTCTGGAGTGGCTTCTGAACCGCTCATCACTTGCTGGCCTACCTGTAAACCATTAGGAGCAATGATGTAACGCTTTTCACCATCTGCATAAAATAATAAAGCCACGCGAGCTGAACGGTTAGGATCATACTCGATGGACTTTACAGTTGCAGGGATACCATCTTTATCACGTTTGAAATCAATTACACGATAACGACGCTTATGACCACCACCAACTTGGCGCATAGTCATTTTACCACTATTGTTACGACCACCCGACTTCGTCTTCCCTTTTACAAGAGATTTCTCAGGCTTTGCGGCGGTTACAGTTTCAAACTGACCTACAACTTTAAAACGCTGTCCGGGAGTTACCGGATTTAATTTACGTACAGCCATAATTAAATTTCGCTATAGAGGTCAATAGTTTCACCACTGCGAACCTGCACAATGGCTTTCTTATACTTACCAGTGTTACCACGAGTAATACCTTGTTTGGTATAACGGAACTTGCGCTTACCTGGCATTACCATCGTGCGTACACTTTCTACATTCACATCGTAGAGCTCTTCTACTGCCTTGCGGATATCAACCTTGTTGGCATCCACAGCTACTTCAAAGGCAAAACGGTTGCTCTCTTCGCTATCCGCGGTCGCCTTTTCTGTGATGATTGGTTTAATCAAAATGCCCATAGTCTTCTATCTTAAAACAGTTTCAAGCTTCTCCAAAGAATCCTCAGATAAAATCACTGTTTGCGCCTTCATGATAGCGTAAGTGTTTAATTCTGAAGAACTTACAACTTCGGAACCCTTAAAATTTCGGGACGACAAATATACAGCTTTATTTGACTCACCAAGCACCAACAAAGATTTTTTGTCGGAGAGGCCTAAAGCACTCAAAATCTGAACATAACTTTTGGTACTTGGCTGCTCCATTTGAAGCGTTTCCAAAACCACGATATTCTGATCTGCAGCTTTCTGACTTAAGGCGCTACGGCGAGCTAAAGCCTTTAACTTTTTATTCAATTTAAAGCCATAGTTACGAGGACGTGGACCGAATACAGTACCACCACCACGTTGAACAGGACTTTTAAGTGAACCTACACGTGCATTACCAGTTCCCTTCTGACGGAAGAACTTCTTAGTCGTACGTGAAATCTCCGCACGCTCCTTTGCTTTGTGGGTTCCTTGACGCTTATTGGCAAGATGTTGTTTTACATCAAGATATACCGCGTGGTCATTAGGCTCAATCGCAAAAATGTCATCAGCCAATGTTACCTTACGTCCGGTATCCTTACCTTCTTTATTTAATACTGCTAATTCCATTACTTGGTGATAATTAGGATTGAGTTTTTAGGACCGGGTACGGACCCTTTAACAACCAAAAGGTTTTTCTCGGCATCCACCTTCAATACCTTCAAGTTTTCAACCATGGTCATGGCACCACCCATACGGCCGGCCATTCGCATTCCCTTGAATACACGTGAAGGATCTGAACCGGCACCAATAGAACCAGGCGCACGTAAACGGTTATGCTGACCGTGAGTAGCTTGACCTACACCACCGAAACCATGACGCTTTACAACACCCTGAAATCCTTTTCCTTTGGATACCCCGGAGATATCTACGAATTGTCCTTCGGCAACAAAGTCATTAACAGCAACCGAAACACCTTCCTTTAGCTCAATGCTAAAGTTGTTTTCGAATTCCTTAACCTTTTTACGAGGACTAACTCCGGCTTTCTTGAAGTGACCCTGCATTGCAGAAGGCACTCTACTTTCTTTTTGCTCGCCATACGCTAACTGTACAGCTTCGTAACCGTCTTTTTCAGCGGTCTTGATCTGGGTTACCACGTTGGGCTCCACTTCGATGACGGTACACGGTAAGTTTTTACCGTTTTCGTCAAAGAGGCTTGTCATCCCGATCTTTTTACCGATCATTCCAGGCATTTGACAATCTATTTATAGTTAATACTTTAAACTCAGACTTTAATCTCTACTTCCACTCCACTGGGTAACTCCAACTTCATCAAGGCATCGATAGTCTTGGATGAAGAACTGTAGATATCCAATAATCTTTTGAATGAAGAAAGCTGGAACTGCTCACGTGATTTCTTATTCACGTGAGGTGAACGCAATACTGTGTAGATACGCTTGTTGGTCGGTAACGGAATAGGTCCGTTAACGATCGCACCGGTACTCTTTACAGTCTTTACGATTTTCTCAGCACTCTTGTCAACCAAATTGTGGTCGTAAGACTTAAGCTTAATGCGGATTTTCTGACTCATCTTACTAATACTTATTCTTTGTTACCCTTAACGCTTGCAATTACCTCTTCGGCGATGTTCTTAGGAGCTTCTGCGAAATGCGAGAATTCCATGGTAGAAGTTGCACGACCCGAAGAGTTGGTACGTAAATCAGTTACGTAACCAAACATCTCAGATAAAGGCACTTTAGCTTTGATTGCTTTTGAATTGTTACGGTCACCCATACCTTCAACAACACCGCGACGACGGTTTAAGTCACCTACGATATCACCCATATACTCCTCTGGAGTAAGTACCTCCAACTTCATAATAGGCTCTAATAAGGCTGGGCTTGCTTTAGGAACGGCATTACGGAAAGCCATCTTCGCAGCAACCTCAAAAGAAAGCTGATCCGAATCCACAGGGTGGAAAGATCCATCCTTAAGGGTAACCTTTAAGCTATCCATAGGATATCCGGCTAAAACACCCGTGCCCATGGCATCTTTAAATCCTTTCTCTACAGAAGGAATAAATTCTTTAGGAACGTTACCACCTTTAACCTCATTTACAAAGATTAAACCTGGCTCTTCACTATCACTAGGCTCGATAGTTACGATGATATCCGCAAACTTACCACGACCACCAGTTTGTTTCTTGTAAACCTCGCGGTGATCTACGGTTCCAGCAATTGCTTCTTTGTAAGAAACCTGAGGTGCTCCTTGATTCACTTCTACTTTAAACTCACGACGTAAACGGTCGATAATAATGTCTAAGTGAAGCTCACCCATTCCGGAGATAACTGTTTGACCAGTATCCTCATCAGTGTGAACACGGAAGGTTGGATCCTCTTCTGCCAATTTAGCTAGGGCCATACCCAACTTATCTACATCGGCTTTAGATTTAGGCTCAACCGCTAAACCAATTACTGGCTCTGGGAAGTCCATAGATTCCAATACGATCGGTGAATCTTCAGCACAAAGGGTATCACCGGTCTTAATATCTTTAAAACCAACCAAGGCACCGATATCACCAGCTCCTAATTGATCAATCTGATTTTGCTTGTTAGAGTGCATCTGGAAGATACGAGAGATACGCTCTTTCTTACCAGTACGAGTGTTCTTAACATAAGAACCAGAAGGAAGCACTCCTGAATAAGCACGAGTAAAGCACAAACGACCTACGAAAGGATCGGTAGCAATTTTAAATGCTAGTGCACTGAATGGCTCATCATAAGAAGGCTTACGCTTTTCTTCAGCACCAGTATCAGGATTAGTACCTACAATCGCTTCAATATCAACTGGAGCAGGCATTAGTTCCATTACCATATCGAGCATCGCTTGAACACCTTTATTTTTAAAGGCAGAACCCGCCATCATAGGAATCACCTTGTTAGCGATAGTCGCTTCACGCAAGGCGTCTAAGATTTCACGCTCGGTCAAAGATTCTGGATCTTCGAAATACTTCTCCATCAAGGTATCGTCAAACTCAGCTACCGCCTCGAGTAATTTCTCGCGGTACTCAGTAGCCTCGTCTAACATGTCGGCTGGAATTTCAACCTCCTCAAAGGTCATTCCCATATCCTCTTCGTTCCATACAATACCACGGAAGTTGATCAAGTCAACCACACCTTTAAAGTCCGCCTCAGCACCAATTGGCAACTGAAGAGGTAAAGCGTGGCTACCTAACATTTCCTTCACCTGGTTACAAACGTTAAGGAAGTCGGCACCCTGACGGTCCATTTTATTTACAAAACCAATACGGGGAACGTTATAATTATTTGCTAAACGCCAGTTGGTTTCTGATTGTGGCTCAACACCATCAACTGCAGAGAATAAAAACACCAAACCGTCTAATACACGCAATGAACGGTTTACCTCAACGGTAAAGTCAACGTGTCCGGGGGTGTCAATAATATTAATATGGTAGTTATCACCACGGTAAGGCCAGCTAAGGGTGGTAGCGGCAGAGGTAATGGTAATACCACGCTCTTGCTCTTGCTCCATCCAGTCCATGGTTGCGGCTCCATCGTGAACCTCACCAATTTTGTGGCTCACACCACCGTAGTAAAGGATACGCTCAGTGGTAGTCGTCTTACCCGCATCAATGTGGGCCGCGATACCAATGTTTCGAGTGTATTTTAAATCTCTTTTTGCCATGATTTATCTTTCCTATTTATAGGGATTAGAATCTACCAAAGTGAGCAAAAGCTTTATTCGCTTCCGCCATTTTATGCGTATCCAGACGCTTCTTAACTGCTGCGCCTTCTTCTTTTGCTGCCGCCATAATTTCGGCTGCTAGCCGGTTCGCCATAGCTTTCTCATTACGCTTACGAGCATAAGAGATTAACCACTTCATAGCTACCGAAATCTTACGGTCTGGACGAATCTGAACCGGGATTTGGAAAGTAGCACCACCCACACGCTTAGAACGTACTTCTACGTGAGGCATCACATTATTAAGGGCTTCTTTCCATAATTCTAAACCATTACCTTCTCCGGTTTTCTCGGAAACAATATCAATGGCATCATAGAAAATGCGATAAGAAGTACTCTTCTTACCATCAAGCATCATCATATTTACAAAACGAGTTACCAATGGCTCCCCAAATTTGGGATCTGGTAATAATGGTCTTTTTTTAGCTCTTGCCTTTCTCATGTCTTAATACCTGTTTGGAGGATTATTTCTTGTCTTTAGGACGTTTAGCACCGTACTTAGAACGACGCTGCATTCGACCATTAACACCTGCGGTATCTAAAGCACCGCGCACAATGTGGTAACGCACACCTGGCAAGTCTTTCACACGACCCCCGCGCACCAACACAATGCTGTGCTCCTGTAGGTTGTGACCCTCACCCGGAATGTAGGCATTCACCTCATTTCCGTTGGTTAAGCGTACACGCGCTACTTTACGCATGGCTGAGTTAGGCTTCTTTGGAGTGGTGGTATACACACGCGTACATACTCCACGACGCTGTGGTGAAGACTGCAAGGCTGCAGACTTACTCTTCTTCGTAATCTTAGTACGACCTTTCCGTACTAACTGTTGAATCGTTGGCATACACCTTTATTAATAAGCGATTTACAAAAATTATCTACCCCAGTTTTTTGGGGACTGCAAATGTAGAACAATTCAACAACGTAGCAAGCCCCTGATAAAAAATGTTTTAGGGTTTTTTTAGACTGCTTTAAAACGTGCTGTATTTTCGGCTATCTCCCTGATCGCGAGAGGAGAACAAAAATCCTATTTTACTTCCCATTTCAAATAAGAATTGAAGCCCTTAATCACCAATTGACTGGCGTATTTCCAGATTCTATCATCCCGAACGAAAACAAAATAGTCATCCACAATTCTTGATAAATACCCAAAGCGGCAAACTTTCTCCCCTTTCAGTTCTTATTAGGATTAAGCACCTTTGCCTTTTCAAAAAATAAATTTCGTGACCGACTTTCTCGAAGGACTCAATCCACCGCAACGCGCAGCCGTTGAAGCTACCGAAGGACCAATCATGGTTATTGCTGGCGCCGGCTCCGGCAAAACGCGAGTACTCACCATGCGCATTGCTTACCTAATGGCCAATAAAGCCGTGGATCCATTTAATATACTCTCCCTCACCTTTACCAATAAGGCCGCTCGGGAAATGAAAGAACGGATTGGTAAAATCGTGGGACCATCGGAAGCGAAAAACATTTGGATGGGCACCTTTCACTCGGTTTTTGCGCGCATCCTTCGAGTAGAAGGTCACCTGTTAGGCTATCCTTCCAACTTTACCATTTACGATTCGGAAGACAGTAAAAAGGCCATCAACAATGTTATAAAGGAATTAAACCTCGACAAAGACATTTACAAAACGGGGAATGTAGCGCGACGCATTTCCGCATTTAAAAATGGGCTTATCACCCCAAGGGAATATTTTAATAGCCCCGACTTGCAAGAACAAGATGCAGCGGCACGTATGCCTCAGTTAGGAGATGTGTTTAACGCTTACAACGAGAAGAACTTCCGGGCTGGCGCTATGGATTTTGATGATATCCTTCTCAATACCTATTTACTCTTGCGCAACTTCCCGGATGTATTGGCCAAATATCAGGATCGCTTCCGCTACATATTAGTAGATGAGTATCAGGATACCAATCACGCGCAATATTTAATCGTTAAAGCCCTAGCCAACCGCTTTCAAAACATATGTGTGGTGGGCGACGATGCTCAAAGTATCTACGCCTTTCGCGGGGCGAACATTCAAAATATTCTCAATTTCCAGCGCGATTACGATAATGTTCAAGTGTATAAACTGGAGCAAAATTACCGTAGTACCAAGAACATTGTAGGCGCCGCCAATAGTTTGATTGAGAAAAACAAAAACCAACTCCCCAAAAACGTTTTTACCGAAAATGATGGCGGTGAACAAATTACCGTTCATAAAACGGTTAGCGACTCGGATGAAGGTGCCTGGGTAGCCCGCACCATCTTCGAAAAGCAAATGAATGAGCAAAGGGAATACTCCGACTTTGCCATATTATATAGGACTAATGCCCAAAGTAGGGCGATGGAAGATAATCTGCGCCGTAAGAATATCCCCTACCGTATTTACGGCGGCCTCTCTTTTTACCAACGTAAGGAGGTAAAAGATTTACTCGCCTATTGTCGCCTATCCATCAACCCTAAAGACGAAGAGGCCCTTCGCAGAGTAATCAACTATCCTAAGCGCGGAATTGGGGATACTACGGTCGAAAAGTTAACCGTAAAAGCCAATCAAGAAAATCGCGCCATTTGGGAGGTATTGGAAAATATCGATTTCTTCCCCGACTTGGGCATCAATCGAGGAGCGGTAAATAAACTCAAAGACTTTGTTACGAAAATCAATAGCTATCAAATACTAGCTGAAAAATCAGATGCCTTTGAGGTGGTTAACCACATCTCCAAAACTTCAGGCCTGATGCGCAGCTTGGGCGAAGACAAAACGCCAGAAGGTGTTAGTCGGGTCGAGAATATTGAAGAACTCCTCAACTCGGTTAAGGAGTTTGTCGAAGGTCAGGCCGAAATTGAAGATGGCAACCCTAAGCTCGAAGCCTTCATGCAGGATGTAGCTCTGCTCACCGACCAGGATAAAGACGATCCTAATGACCGTAATAAGGTCTCCCTGATGACTATTCACCTTGCCAAAGGTTTGGAGTTTCCCGTGGTCTTTATTGTAGGGCTAGAGGAAAACCTCTTCCCCAGCATGATGACCGTAAATAGTCGCGCCGACCTTGAAGAAGAACGACGACTCTTTTATGTGGCGCTTACCCGTGCGGAACAGCAGGCCTTTTTGAGCTTTGCGCAGATGCGTTACCGTTGGGGGAAACTAGTAGACTGTGAACCTTCTCGTTTTATTGAGGAGATCGACGATAAATACCTCAACCAAAGCATTCCAGAATTTAGCCCCTTCTTATCTCCTGAAGAACTACATGGCTTTCGCCAGAAGCGCCCGAGTGGTGGATCACGCAGTCCTTCTGGAAGCAGTGATAATTCGCGCAGTCCGCGGCCACAGCGCAATGCCCCTCGAAGCCCTGCTCGTCCACCTGCAGGCATGAAACGCTTAAACCCTCAAAATGAGCTTTCGGGTAATTTCGAAATCCACAGCGACCTTTCCGCTGGCCAAGGCGTTAAACACCCTCGATTTGGTATTGGAGAAATTAAGGCCATGGAAGGCAATGGTGCCAATAAAAAAGCCATTATCAACTTTCAAAATGTAGGCGAAAAGAAGCTGCTGCTGAAATTCGCGAAATTGGAGAAGCTTTAGAGGAGATGTGAGAGGTGAGATGTGAGAGGTGAGATGGGTGAATTAAGGGCTTGTTTCCTCCATAAACACACATTTGCAGTTTTCCTTAACTTAGGTGCAACCAATCCCACTAAACAATGAGAACTGTATATCTTATTGCCTTTAGCCTGCTATTTCTTTCTGCGCAAGCGCAACGCATGACAAGCCCTGACCGGGATAAATGTAAAAACCTTAAATCTGAAGAAGATCGAGGTGTAACTATTGATGGAGACACGAGGAGTATTTGTCAAATTGCCGCAGAGAACCCAACCCCCTACAAGCGCTGTCTTTGCTCCTTGTCAAAAGAGATTAAATCTTACGAATCAGAATTAGAGAGCCTCATCGAACAAATAGTGGCCAAGGATCGGGAACTCATTACCATAACCGGTAAAAAGAATGATGCCTATAATAAATACACAAGCATAAGACATAGTCTCGACCAAAGCGACAATTTCGAAGGCGATAAGCTGAAGGCCATTTCCCATTTAGAAAACGCCCTAAAATACGCAATAAGCTTGCCCGGAATTTATAATAGCTTACAAAGTCTTCGAGCACGATTACCCGAACATCGCGCCAATTTCCAAGAACCTTACCTCTCCTTGTCTGATTACAATAACGCTATTCAAAAACTGCAAGATGAATTGGCCGAACTTCGTCAATATAATGGCCCTTTAAGCATCAGTATTGGGGATAGCCCAAGTCTCAGCATAAAAAGCTCATCAAGCAGCACCGAAAGCTCAAACTCCGGAAGCTCTGGAAGTTCAAACAAGAATAATTCCTCCAGCACAAGCTCAAGCTCTTCCAGTTCGAGCAGCAGTTCCTCTTCGAGCAGTAGCTCTACGGATGGTAAAAGTGCTGCACAGTTAAGGCGTGAAACCAAAGCGGCTATTGAAGCGGATCGCGAAAGAAAATTCAATGAATCTGTGGATGCTGCCGCCGCTGCCGGAGGAGAGTTGCTTGGGGCCGGTCTTATTGGCCTCCTCGAAATGGAATCCTTTGAGTATATGCGCCTTGCCTACAGTTTGCGGCAGCGCGAGCAATTGGAAAATCCCGTGGAAGAAGATCGTTACCCCGTCGCCTTTAACACTTTAGAACTAGGTTTAGGCTTTGGCCATTTTGGCTTCTTTGTTGGTGGCGGCTTAAGCCCAAGTTATCTCGCCTCCCCAATCACTAAGCCCACTGGCTACAGTGTTTTTGGTGGCCTCGAGTATGTTATCCTTTATAATGATAATGGTTACGATTTATCGCTCGGATTCGAATACGGCTATTCCGCATTAGAACTAGAGAAGAGCCATAACTTCCCAGATGTATTTAGTGATCACTACTCCAACCGATTTTATGGCCTTGGTGTAGGCGTTACCTTGTTTCAATATCTGCATCTGTCCTATACTTATGGAATGTTTAGTGGTGAAGCTTATCGATCGGTAGACTCTGATATAATCCCCCTCACCTTTAACAATGGTTACTACAGCCGCATAGGATTAGGCCTAAAATTCGGTCTTTGGTATATGTAGATGGGAGATTGGTGGAGTGGTTGATTGGTGAAGTGGTGAATTGGGAAATTCGTGGATTGGGAAATTCGTGGATTGGATGATTGGTGGAATGGTGATGTGGTTGCTCGCTGTGAGGTGGGCCCTCTTTAATTCAAATAATTAAATTTGCTTTTTATTCTACTTAGGGCAATACTCTGACAATCACTTTTTATATTGCCAGCATATTATTATGGAGTACAATACTAGCAGACCGCGGATGATCATTCCCGAGTACGGGAGAAATGTTCAACGCATGGTCGATTACCTCTTAACTATCGAAAATCGAGAGGATCGCAATAAACAAGCACGCAACTTAATAGCCATCATCGCCAACCTCAACCCGCAGGTTTATGAAACGGATGATGACCCTGAGCACAAACTTTGGGACCACCTCTATATCATGTCTGATTTTAAATTAGATGTAGATGCCCCTTACCCCCCTCCTGCTCCGGAGAGTTTATTGGAAAAACCACAACCAGTAGACTACCCTCAAACCACGCGTCGTTATCGTCATTATGGGAACATCACCTTAAAAATGATTTCCTACGCCAAAGACTTGGAAGAGGGAGAAGAGAAAACCGCCCTTACCGAGGCCATTGGTAATGTCATGAAGAAGAATTACCTGCTTTGGAATAAAGACAATGTAGATGACGCGGTGATTTTAAACAACCTCAAGGAAATGTCAGATAACAAATTAGACGTTTCGGAGGTCAACCTTTCGGAAAAGCGGGAGCTGGTTCAAGGCCAGAACACCAATCACAACAAGTACAACAAGAAGCGCAATAACCGCTCGAAGCGAAAATCCAACAAGAAAAAATAAGCCCTTGGGAACTTTTCAAATAACCGGCGGAAACCGTTTAAGCGGATCCATCACCCCGCAAGGGGCGAAAAACGAAGCCCTCCAAATTATTTGTGCTACCCTCTTGAGCCCGGAGAAAATTACCATCTCCAATATCCCCGATATTGTGGATGTTAATAAGCTCATTGACATCCTAGCCGATTTAGGAGTAAAAGTGCAGCGCAAAGGTCATGGTATTTACAGCTTCCAGGCAGATGACCTAAACCTCGATTACCTCGAAAGCGAAGAGTTCAAAATCAAAGGGGCTTCCTTAAGAGGGAGCATCATGATTGTTGGGCCGCTATTGGCGCGCTTCGGGAAAGGCTATATCCCCAAACCTGGAGGTGATAAAATTGGGCGTCGACGTTTGGACACGCATTTTATTGGCTTCCAGAAATTAGGCGCTAAATTTCGCTATAAGCCTGGGGAATCTTTTTACGGAGTAGAAGCTAAAAAGCTGACCGGAACCTATATGCTTTTAGATGAAGCCTCGGTAACCGGTACTGCCAATATTGTGATGGCCGCAGCTTTAGCCGAAGGAACAACCACCATCTACAATGCTGCGTGTGAACCTTACCTACAGCAACTTTGCAAAATGATTAACCGCATGGGCGGAAAAATCTCGGGTGTGGGTTCCAACCTTTTAAAGATTGAAGGCGTAAAAGAATTAGGTGGATGCGAACACCGCGTTCTTCCAGATATGATTGAAATCGGATCTTGGATTGGCATGGCCGCCATGACCTCCTCTGAAATCCGAATCAAAGATGTGAGCTACGATGACCTAGGGGTAATACCAACCGTATTCTCCAAAATGGGTATCAAAGTGCAAAGGGAAGGCGACGATTTACTCGTCCCGCAACAAGATCATTATGAGATTGAAACCTTTATTGACGGCTCCATCTTAACCATTGCTGATGCCCCTTGGCCGGGCTTTACCCCCGACCTATTAAGCATTGCTTTGGTAGTCGCTACCCAGGCCCGCGGCTCGGTCTTAATTCATCAAAAGATGTTTGAAAGCCGCTTGTTCTTTGTAGATAAATTGATAGATATGGGCGCGCAAATTATTCTTTGCGACCCGCACCGCGCTACTGTAATTGGTATGGATAAAGCGACACCCTTAAAGGCAACCACCATGACCAGTCCAGATATTCGCGCGGGTATCTCTCTACTGATTGCCGCCTTAAGCGCCGACGGCACCAGTACCATCCACAATATCGAGCAAATTGATCGTGGATATGAGAATATTGACGAACGCCTCCGGGCAATTGGCGCACAAATTGTAAGAGTTAATTAAAACACTGTCATGAACTTATTTAAGAAACCTCTTTTCATACTTGGATTAGCCACCTTAAGCTTTATTGGCTTAGGCTTTGTTGAAGGCATGACCAATGCCGAGGATCAAAACCGTGGCCCTTCCATCGGTCAAAAGGCTCCGGAAATTGAGATGAAGGATCCCAATGGAGAAGTACGTAAGCTTTCCGACTTAAAAGGTAAAGTAGTATTGATTGACTTTTGGGCCGCTTGGTGTCGTCCTTGTCGGGCTGAAAACCCAAATGTAGTAGCAACTTATAACGCCTATAAAGACGCCGAATTTAAAAATGGTAGCGGCTTTGAAGTATTTAGCGTTTCCTTAGATCGCAATAAAAACGATTGGATTAATGCTATTGAATCCGATGGCTTAAAATGGGAAAGTCATGTAAGTGACTTAAAAGGTTGGAATAATGCCGCTTCTAAAGCTTATGGCGTTACCGGTATTCCGGCAACCTACTTAATTGCTGGTGATGGTACCATCTTAGCGCGCAATTTACGTGGAAGCGCCTTGCGCAATGCCCTCGAGAAAATGAAAAAATAAAATATAAGGGGTAATAGAACCTTAAGCGCCTTCGGAAACGGGGGCGCTTTTTTTTATTTTCGACCCAAATGAAAATGCCCTTAGAAATTCGCAATCGGCATCTACTGCGGTACATCAGTTTGGGGTTCCTTTTACTGCTCTTCTTTGCTGCTTTACTTGCTGGTTTCCTCCTTCATAGGCTTTTTATTTTTATGGCCCTTGCGGCAGCAGGCGGAACCTTATTGGTTCGATTCAAAACCTTGAAGATCGATCACGCTGAACTCTACTTCGAAGACCGCTGTATCTATCCTATCTTATTTGAAAAGCGCAGCATCCCTCTTAAGGATATCCAAGAAATAAAAGTCTTTAGTAAGCACTTCGATCGTTCCTTTCTACTGCTTGACCTAATCAATATGACCGGTCTTTTTAGGGGTCAAAGCGGACCGCTAACCATCGGCATAAGAACCAAGCAAGAAGAAGCTTACTCCATCGCGGTTTTTGGCTCTAAAAAACAAAAAGCGCAATTCCTGCAGCAATTGCAGAGCGCCCTAAAATCTTAATTAAAAGAATCTGATTCCTTAGCTTAGCCCGTAAACTTTTAACCGCTTAGCATGAAAATTATCTGTGGCGCAATTTTATTACTCCTCTTAAGCCAAGCCTCCGGGCAAACTGGGTTAGACACCCTCAGTATTCAAGCGAAGGTCGATTCGATTGTTCAAGAGGCCAATCGGCTTTATAATCATGAAAAGGCCGCTTGGTGGGCCTCCGACCTCGTTCGTGAAAGTCGGAAACTTCGGCGCAAATCGGGTGGCTATATCGTGTATGCTACACAAGATACTATGGTGGTGTGCATCCTATCCAAGAAGAAAGAGGAACTCCTGCAACGCTATTACTTCCCCCTCCCCCTCGCCGAAGGAAATTATACCATACAAGACGAAGATTTACGCTTAAGCGAGGCAGAGCAATCCCTTTGGCAGGCTAAAAAAAGCTTTATTGAAGGCCTTCAAGAAGGGGCCTACGACTTCACCTACTCCCCCAATTATGATCCTAATTTCATCGTCTCCAAAGCGGCCGAGAATTTTGTGGTGTACATTGTTATGGGACATTCGGAAAAGACTCCTATCCCCTTTGGTAATGACTATTATTACCTCATCGATGCCGAGGGTGAGGTGCTCGACCAGATGAAGTTTCATACCCGGATGATACCAGGGGAAACCACCGTTCCTGGCAGGCCAGACCTAAAGGTAAGCATGCTAATGCACTCTCATGTTAAAAGCAGTCCTTATATCAGTGCCACAGACATCTGTACTTACCGACTTTACGCCCCCTATCATCCGCACATCGATGGTTTCTCGGTTTTTAGCTCCGCCCTAGGCATTCAATTTAAATATGAACTCAGCTCGAATTCAGTTCAAATCCTTTGGGATTAACTATACTTTGTATCGAATACAATATAAGACCTCTAAGACCTGAGAGCTTCAGAAAATGAGATGATTAAATCTACTGACTTTGAGTAAACAAATAAAAAATCTGAAGTTTCGTGAAATCGAAGCAAGGGATAATGCCAAGGTTGCCCAAATGATTCGCCAGGTTTTCTTAGAGTTTGGTGCCGAACAAAAGGGAACGGTTTTCTCTGATCCCACCACCGATACCCTCTTTGAGCTTTTCCAAAACTCAGCCTCGGTCTTTTACCTTGTGGTAGATGAAGATCGGGTTTTAGGCTCCTGTGGAATTTATCCAACCGAAGGCTTACCCGAGGGCTGTGCCGAGTTAGTGAAGTTTTATCTCGCCAAGGAAGCGCGCGGCCAAGGGATTGGCAGAAGCTTGATGGAGAAGAGCACCACTTGGGCTATAAATAAGGGCTATCAACAATTGTATATCGAAAGTCTACCCGTATTTAGCAAGGCGGTAAGCATTTACCAAAAACAAGGCTTTCGCCAAATTAATCAGCCTCTTAGCACAAGTCACCCGGGTTGTAGCCTTTGGTACCTTAAAGATCTTTAAAGCTTAATGACGCAATGGCAGCGGATTGTTCTTGGTGGCATATTTGATTAATGCCTTTTATGGCTCGACCCACCTTAGAACCCCAAAAAGTAAACCTCCGCGAAAGCTTCGCCTCCCTGGGCACTATTCCACGCTTCTTCCGCGAAATCCGCCAGGTTAACCCCTTGCTGTTTTATGGAAACCTCCTTGCTCGTATAATAAGCGCCTTTCTTCCCTTAGCCTTATTGTATGTTGGGAAGCTAATTGTAGATGAAGTCCTTTTTCAAATCGACTTGGAGCACAAGGACTTTCAGGAATTGTGGATCCTTGTGGGCTTGGAGTTTACCTTGGCCATAAGTTCTGATTTGTTGAGGCGGTCCATAACTTATACCGATGCTTTACTGGGCGATCAATACGCCATTCAATCATCGGTGGCCATCATCCGAAAAACCAGCGAAATTCGTTTGGCCAACTTAGAAGACGCCGAATTTTACGATAAAATGGAAAGGGCGCGCAGGCAAACTACGGGTCGGGTAGCTTTAATGTCTAACGTTCTTTCTCAAGGTGAAGATGTTATCGTTATTATCTCTCTTCTGGCGGGGGTGGTTGCCTTTGAGCCTTGGTTAATCCTGCTTTTGATTTTATCCGTAATCCCCACTATCCTAAACGAAATCAAGTTTAGCGGAACAGGCTACTCCTTAGCCCGCAGTTGGACCCAAGAACGAAGGGAACTCGACTATTTACGATATGCTGGGGCTAGCGACATCACCGCTAAGGAAGTGAAGCTCTTTGGCTTATCAGGATATATCGCTGATCGCTTCCAAAAGCTTTCGGAAGTCTATTACCAAGCCAGTAAGAAGTTAGCAGGACAACGTGCGCGCTGGGGCTCCTTCTTTAATATCCTTGGCACCGGCACTTACTATGGCGCCTATGTTTACATAGTGTACCGCACCGCCTTGGGAATCCTAAGTCTGGGAGATCTCACCTTTCTTTCTGGCTCTTTTAATCGACTCCGGGGCAGATTGCAAGGCTTTTTCACCCGCTTTACTTCCATCACCGAACGAGCGCTTTACCTCCAAGATTATTTCGACTTTCTCGATTTAAAGTTCCAAAGGAACCGCAAGGAAAACTATCATCCCATGCCTACAGAAATTAAGCACGGCTTTGAGTTTAATCAGGTGGGCTTCCAATATCCCAATACCGATAAATGGGTAGTTCGCAATATGAGTTTTCAATTAAAGGCGGGCGAAAAACTGGCCTTTGTAGGAGAAAATGGAGCCGGAAAAACAACCCTCATCAAACTGCTTTTAGGCTTCTATGAACCCACCGAAGGGGAAATTAAACTAGATGGTACTCCCATTCAGGAATACGACCCCGAGGCTTATCAAGCTTACTTTGGGGTAATCTTCCAAGATTTCGTGCGCTTCGAATTAACCCTTAAGGAGAATATTGCGGTAGGCTCAATCGAGGAAATCGAAAATGAACTGCGCATATTAGATGCCGCCGATCGCAGTTTAGCCAAGCAAGTCATTGCCGATTTGCCCGAAGGCATTAATCAGCAACTTGGAAAGCGCTTTAAGAGTGGTAAGGATCTCTCGGGCGGACAATGGCAAAAAGTAGCGATGGCCCGAGCATATATGAAGGATGCTCCTGTGATGATTTTAGACGAGCCAACCTCGGCCCTCGACGCACGAGCCGAATCGGAGGCCTTTGACCGTTTTATCAAGCTGAGTGATGGCAAAACCGCAGTCATTATTTCGCATCGCTTTAGTACAGTGCGCATTGCCGATCGAATCTTGGTGCTTAAGGACGGGAAAGTATTGGAGCTGGGAAGCCATGATGAACTTATGGCGAACGACGAACTCTATGCAGAACTGTTTCGTTTACAAGCGGCGGGCTATCAATAATCAGGCTTAAAAACACCGCGCCGTCCTTCTAACTTAAGGTAGACTAGCCCTGCTTTTTTTTGAGTGTCATGCTGTCACCATCTTGGCAATGGCAAACAATTTGCCTTTTATGGCACAAATTCGACCGAGATGAGTACTAAGGAAAAAGTACAAGAACAAGATAAAAGTGCGGAGATGAGCGAAGAAAAAGAGCTCAAAAACCAATCAGAAGCCTCTGAAAAAGAAGCTACTAAAGAAGATAAGGAAGAAAACAAAGAGCCCAGTCCGGAAGATCGTATTGCAGAGCTCGAAGAAGCTCTTAAGGCCGAGAAAGATCAAAAGCTACGTTTGTACGCAGATTTTGAGAACCACCGCAAGCGGACGGCGAAAGAAAGAGTAGAACTCTTTGGCAGTGCTAATCAAGAACTAATGTCAGCTTTACTGCCAATTGTCGACGATTTTAAGCGGGCCCTGCAAAACCTGAAAGACGAGGAATCCAAAGAAGGTATTCAGCTCATTTACGGGAAATTCGAAAACACCTTAAAGCAAAAAGGCTTAGAGCCGATGGAAAGCACGGTGGGAAAAGACTTTGATGTTGATACCATGGAAGCCATTACCCGCATTCCCGCACCAAGCGAGGATATGAAAGGTAAAGTGGTGGATGAAATCGAACAGGGATTCCTATTAGGTAAAAAGATTCTACGCTACGCTCGCGTGGTAGTAGGCGAATAAGCATTAGCATGGCAAAACGAGATTATTACGAGGTATTAGGAGTATCTAAAAGTGCTAGCGAAGCCGAAATCAAAAAGGCGTATCGCAAATTGGCCATTAAGTACCATCCTGATAAAAACCCCAATGACAGCGAGGCAGAAACCAAGTTTAAGGAAGCGGCTGAAGCTTATGAAATCCTGAGCAACAAAGAGAAACGTCAGCGTTACGACCAATTTGGGCATGCCGGTGTAGGTGGCGCTGCTGGTGGTGGCCGCGGCGGTTTTGGCGGGGGCATGAGCATGGACGATATTTTCGAGCAATTCGGAGATATCTTCGGCGGAGCTTTTGGTGGCCAAGGCGGAGGCTTTGGTGGATTTGGCGGTCGCGGTGGCGGCGGTCGTCGCGTTTTTAAAGGATCAAACCTTAGGGTGCGCGTAAAACTGAGTTTGGAAGAAATCGCCAATGGCGCAACTAAAAAACTTCGCATCAAACGACTCGTTCCGGCCGATGGGGTGAGCTTTAGCACTTGTAATACCTGCGGAGGGCGTGGTCAAGTAAGTCGCGTAACCAATACCATCCTAGGACAAATGCAAACCGCCAGTACCTGTCCTAATTGTAATGGCCTCGGAAAAACCATTGATAAGAAACCTGCCGGAGCCGATGAGCACGGGATGATTCGTAAAGAGGATGTAGTAGAGGTGAAAATTCCGGCTGGAGTCGCAGAAGGTATGCAGCTAAAAGTTGCCGGAAAAGGTAACGCCGGTCCCTTGGATGGCGTGAATGGCGACCTCTTGGTTCAAATTGAAGAACTGCCTCACGACGACCTGCAAAGAGATGGCAACAACTTGCATTACGAACTTTACATCAGTATTCCCGATGCCGTTTTAGGAACCAAGGTGGATATCCCCACCCTAAATGGTAAAGCGCGAGTAAAACTCGATTCCGGAACCCAAAGTGGAAAGATTTTACGTCTTCGAAACAAAGGTTTACCCAGCGTAGAAAGCTATGGTACCGGTGATTTATTGGTTCATGTTAATGTTTGGACCCCTAAAAATGTGGATAGCAGACATCGCAAGATGTTCGAAGAGATGCAGGCCGATGAAGCCTTTACCCCAAATCCCGATCGCAGCGACAAATCCTTCTTCGATAAGGTAAAAGAAATGTTTAGCTAAAATGATTGAAGCGAAGGGTATTGTAAAATCCTATGGCGACCATCAAGCCCTAAAAGGCTTGGACTTGAGCATAAAGGAAGGCAGCATATTTGGTTTATTAGGACCTAATGGCGCTGGCAAAACCAGCTTTATTCGCATCTTAAATCAAATTTTAGCCGCCGATGAAGGCGAAGTGTATTTCAAAGGCCAAGCCTTAAAGGCCGAACACATTAAGCAAATTGGCTACCTCCCTGAGGAGCGCGGTTTATACCCCAAAATGAAAATTGGGGAACAACTGCTCTATCTAGCTCAGCTTAAAGGATTAAGTAAGTCCACTGCGCAAAAGCGGATTAAGGAATGGCTCAACCGCTTTGAACTTTGGGACCGAAAAGACGCCAAGGTCGAGTCCCTATCTAAAGGTCTGGCGCAAAAAGTTCAGTTTGTAGCCAGTGTGATTCACGAGCCTGAATTACTCATATTAGATGAGCCCTTTACCGGCTTTGACCCGGTAAATACTGAGGTCATTAAAAATGAAATCTTGGGCTTGAATGAGCGTGGTGCCACCATCATTTTTTCGACCCACCGCATGGAATCGGTAGAAGAGCTTTGCGAGGATATTGTGCTTATCAATAAAGGCAGTCGCTTACTTGGAGGAAAGTTACATACGGTTAAAAGTGAGTACAAAAGTGGTTGGTTTATAGCCGAAACGGCCCAAGCCTGGCAAGCTGCTAAGCCTAGCTGGGAAAGCGAATCATTAAGGTCAAAAGGTCAAGGAGACTTTAGCTATCGCATCAATATTGGAGATGACGCGAAAGAGGAATTGATTCAATCCCTATTGAACAGCGGATTAATCAGCTTTAAAGAAGAAATCCCCTCGCTCAATGAAATATTCATCCAAAGCACCCAGGACGCATGAGTAATTTAGGATTGATCATTAAGCGGGAGTTTAGCACGCGGGTGCGGAAAAAATCCTTTATCATCCTCACTTTTTTAGCACCGGTCCTGATGGCCGTGCTTTTGTTTTTACCTGCCTACCTCGCTACCCTTCCGGGTGATGAAAAGGTAATTACCATTTTGGATGAATCGGTCATCATGGATTTCCATAAGGGAACCGATGAAATCAAACTGAAGTACCTCAACCCTAAGGAGTTTAACTTCGAAACAGCCAAGGCGCTTTCCGAATCATCGGGAGACTATGCCTTTTTACATGTTCCTAAAAGTGAAGGCGGTGATCCCGATTTTGTAGCGCGCAATATTCGCTTATTTCGGGCCGGAGATGTAAGCCTTTCCGTAGAAGGCTTTTTTGAGGATATTCTAGAATCTTACATTCAGAAAGAAAAATTAAAAGCCGAAGGAGTAGACCCTGGAATTATCGCCCGCACCAAAACCAATGTCAACTTAAGGGTCATCAATACCGAAGCGGGCCTCGAAACCGAGAATGCTACTTTATTAAAAATGGGCATTGGTTATGTTTGTGCCTTTGCCATTTACCTCTTCATATTTATTTATGGTTCCCAAGTAATGCGTGGGGTGATTGAAGAAAAATCGAATCGCATTATGGAGCTCATGGTATCCAGTGTAAAGCCCTTCGAACTGATGATGGGTAAAATCATCGGCATTGGAGCCTTGGCCTTATTACAGTTTGTAATCTGGATTGGATTGGGGGCCTTGATCTTCACCATCTTTACTGCCACCTTTATTGATCCCGCCATGGCAACTGGTAACCCCCAAGCTGGCGCAGAGCAGTTAAATGCCTTACAGGACACTCCAGCTTTTGAGATTTACCGCAGTTTACAAACCGTAAATTTCAGTAATGTGCTCTTTAGCTTTCTCTTCTATTTTATTGGGGGCTACCTGCTTTACGGTGCCTTATTTGCGGCAGTCGGTTCGGCGGTAGATAAGGAGGCGGACTCCCAGCAATTTATGCTGCCCCTTACTATACCTCTTATTCTAAGCTTACTGGTAATTCTTAGAGCCCTCGACAATCCTGATGGCGCTTTAGCGGTATGGATGTCGCAAATCCCCCTTACCTCTCCTTTGGTAATGGTGGCCCGAATACCCTTCGATGTGCCCCTGTGGCAGCAGGCTTTATCGATGGTATTACTCATCCTCACTTTCCTAGCTGCAGTTTGGTTGGCGGCAAAAATTTACCGCACGGGTATATTGATGTATGGTAAAAAACCTACCTTCAAGGAACTTTATCGATGGACCCGTTACCGTAATTAATGGAACAAGTAAAAGAATTTCTAAACCTTACGCTACTCACCCTTAATGACAAGGAACTGCGGGTAAGCAACATCATTTGGATTGTGGTGATTTTCACCATTGCCTTACTCTTTAGGTGGTTATTCTTAAAATACCTACGTCGCCTGCAACGGAAAGACCGTTTAGACCAAGGTAAAGCCTATGCTATTCAGCAGGTTACCACCTATGTGATTTACATTGTAGCCATCTTTACCTCGATAGACTCTCTAGGCTTTAACATTACCGTACTCTTAGCTTCCTCCACAGCTGTACTGGTAGGTTTAGGTTTAGGCTTGCAAGACTTGTTTAAAGACATGGTGGCGGGCTTCATTATTTTGAGTGAACGCACCGTAACAGCTGGCGATATAGTAGAAATAAACGGCACTATCGGACAAGTGGAAGAAGTGGGGATTCGCACCACTACCCTTTTAACCCGCGAGAATATCATCATTATTGTACCCAATGCTAAGTTGACGGCCGATAATGTTATTAATTGGAGTCAGAATAACCGCGTAACCCGTTTTGATGTTTCGGTAGGGGTGGCCTATGGAAGCGATACGGCTTTAGTTAAAAAGATATTATTGGAAGTGGTAAAGGAGCATAAAGATGTTTTAAAGAAGCCCGAGCCGATGGTTCTTTTTAAGGATTTTGGCAATAGCTCCTTAGATTTTTCGGTGTACTTCCATTCCCACAACTTATTTCGAATTGAGGTTACTAAGAGCCAGTTGCGCTTTGCGATTGACCAAAAATTCCGCGAAAACAACATTACCATTCCTTTCCCTCAAAGAGATGTTTGGTTTCGAAATTCTCCTAAGCAGGACTCTGAATGAAAATAGCCATTATTGATTGCGGTACCAACACTTTTAATTTGTTGATCCGCTCACAGGCCGAAAACCGCACCTTGTTTAACACCAAAATTCCGGTTCGCCTAGCCGAAGGTGCCGGTGAAGATTTACTAATTAGCGAGGCGGCCCAAACTAGAGCCTTGGACGCTTTGGCTCAGCATAAGCAAACCGCTCTAGACTGGGAAGTGGATGCCCTTTATGCCGTAGCAACCGCTGCGGTTCGCACTGCTCCTAATGGCACTGATTTGGTTCAAGCGGCTGAAAAGGATTTGGGCATTAAAATCAATGTGATTGATGGCAATACCGAAGCGCAATTGATTTATGAAGGCGTTAAGCAGGGTATTGAATTTAAGGATGCGGGAAGCTTAATAATGGATATCGGTGGCGGATCCACAGAGTTTATTTTGCTCCGCGATAAAAAGCCGGTTTGGCAAGCCTCCTTCGCCTTAGGAAGTAGTGTGATGCTTAATCGCTTTAGGCCCGCCGACCCAATCCTACCCGAAGAAATTGAAGCCATCGAAGATTATCTCGATGAAGTGTTAGCGCCATTAAAGGAAGCTGCCGGTAAAGAGTTTCCGCGCGTACTAATTGGTAGCAGCGGGAGCTTTGACACCTTGGCTCAAATGTGTGCCGAAATATTCCGCACCTCCCGTTTTGAGGAAGACGAAACCAGCTACACTTTTTCTATGCATGAGTACATGAACGTAGCGAACAGAATGTTAAAATCGACTTTCGAGGAGCGCCTAAATACACCGGGGATGATTCCAATGCGCGCCGACATGATTGTTATGGCCTGCATAGAAATCAATTACATTATTAAAAGATTTGGGATAAGGCTTTTACAGCAATGTAATTACGCTCTAAAAGAAGGCTTATATTACAGCCTCGAAAACGATTCGGAGCAATGGCAAAAATCCTCCTTGTAGAAGACGAAAAAGCAATCCGCAATGTCTTGCGTAACATCTTGCAAGACGAAAATAAATCCTATCAAATTTCAGAAGCTGAGCATGGCAAGGCGGCGATTGATATCCTAGCTGCCGAGGAGCATGACTTGGTTTTATGTGATATCAAAATGCCTGGCATGGATGGCATTGAGGTACTGGAGCACATCCGTGAAAAGCATCCCGAAACTACCGTCGTGATGATTTCCGGTCATGGTGATTTGGAAACAGCGGTGGATACCATGCGTAAAGGGGCCTACGACTACATCTCCAAACCCCCTGATTTAAACCGCCTCCTCAACACGGTTCGCAATGCCCTCGATCGCAATACCTTAGAGAAGGAAAATAAAACCCTACGAAAAAAGGTAAGTCGCAAATACCGGATGATTGGGGAAAGTGCCGCGCTTAACGAAATTAAGGAGCTCATCGAAAAGGTAGCTCCCACCGAGGCTCGGGTCTTAATTACCGGACCCAATGGCACGGGTAAAGAGTTGGTGGCCCATTGGATTCATCAAAAAAGTGAGCGCAGCAAAGGTCCTATGATCGAAGTAAACTGTGCAGCCATCCCCTCGGAGCTTATCGAAAGCGAACTTTTTGGACATAAAAAAGGTGCCTTTACCTCGGCCGTAAAGGACCGTGCGGGCAAGTTCGAGCAAGCTAATGGCGGAACTATTTTTTTAGATGAAATTGGCGACATGAGCCTCTCGGCCCAAGCCAAAGTGCTGCGTGCCCTGCAAGAAGGTAAGGTAAGTCCAGTAGGTAGCGATAAAGAAGTTAAAGTAGATGTCCGCGTTTTAGCGGCTACCAATAAAGACCTCCAAAAGGAAATTGCCGATGGGAATTTCCGCGAAGACCTTTATCACCGCCTCAGTGTAATCTTAATTAAGGTCCCTGCCTTAAACGATCGCAAAGAAGATATTCCTTTACTAACCGAGCATTTTGCCGCAGAAATTGCGAAAGAACAAGGCACGGCACCTAAGAAATTTTCGGCTGAAGCCTATAAAGCACTGCAAGCTTTAGACTGGACCGGGAATATTCGCGAATTACGCAATGTGGTGGAACGCCTTATAATTTTAGGTGGCGAAGAAGTAAGCGCGGAGGCCGTGGAAAAATTTGCTCGTAAATAAATCTAGTCAAGGTATTTTTTATATCTTTCATTATCAACCTACTAAGTCATGGAACTACCTCATTTTTTATTAGCCGATAATACCGACCATCCCAATAGTCTCTTTATTGTACATACTCAATACCCCCGTTTTGTTTGGGACATTCAGGGCGATGATGTAGAATGGATGGACGAACTCGAAGGAGAAGAAGAGGAATTGGTGAATGAAATTGCCTCCTTAATGGAAACGGCTGAGGCCTTCTACGAAAGAGAAATGCAACGCTTGGAAGCGGAAGCTTAGGCGCTTAGGCCCATCCTCTAATGACCCAGCACTCGGGTTTTTATTCCTGACCAATATTATTTTCCTAGCTTAAAAAGGGCTCTGCTAATTTTCTGAATTTCAGCGCCCCCTACTATCAAAAAAAACATCAGCATGTTTGCGGTGTTTCTTCCGCAAGAACGACCACTTTCTTCCGCATGATTGGTGTCGTTCTTCCGCATGTTTTTATTGGAAGTCTTGTACGAATAAGAGCTAGCCTTTAAAGAAGTGCTTTAATCTTCTTTTTGATTTGGGGCTACTGAATCCTTTTCAAACATTTATCGCTTGACTTAAAATTTTCTGACGATAAAACTCCTTTAGGGATTTGGGGTTAGCTAAATCCACGGAACGATTGAATTCATTTTGCAAAAACTCGCGAAGTGCCTGATGGTTTTGAATGTATTGCTCCAAAGGAACATCGAACTCCACCAAAAAATCAAGATCGCTTTCCTCCGTAGCTTCATCCCGTGCATAAGATCCAAACAGAGCCATGTTCTGAACATGAAAGCGCTGTTGTATTTCAGGCATTCTTGCTCTCAAATTATCCAAGATGTATTCTTTGGAAAGGATCATACACAAATATAATTGTTCGATTCAGAACTTTTCCCCCTCCTCAGCAATCTTAGCTTATCGGTCGGAGGTGCTCTAAAAAACGCATCTGGGAATTTTGTGTGCTCATCTCACTGGGAATTCAAATTCCGAAGCTTGACGGATTTGCTACTTTTGCCCGCCTTTATCCCTATTCCATGACCCGCAAAGAGCATTTCCGAAAAAATATAAGTTTGGCCTGGCCAGTGATGCTCGGTCAAATTGGTCATGTAATGGTAGGCTTGGCAGATAGCATCATGATTGGTGCCTTGGGAACGATTCCCCTAGCGGCCGGCGCCTTTGCCAATTCGGTTTTTGTAGTACCTATGGTTTTTGGTATTGGTTTGGCCTTTGGATTAACCACCCCAGTAGCTAATGCCGATGGTGAGAACAAACCCGAAAAAGCACGAAGCTTTCTAAAACACGGAATTTACCTTAACACTGCTTTCGCCCTTTTGATATTCGTGCTCTTGCTTATCCTCGAACAATTTTTAGATGTGATGGGGCAGGAACCTGAGGTGCTCGCTACCGCGAAGGGATACTACCAAATCATTTCATTTAGTTTGGTTCCTTTATTGGTCTTTTTAACCTTTAAGCAATTTGCAGAGGGTTTGAGTGACACCCGCGTGGCTATGCTCGTGAGTATTGGGGCCAATCTCTTAAATATTGGCCTTAACTATTTACTGATCTACGGAAATTGGGGCTTCCCCGCTTTAGGCTTAGAAGGTGCTGGAATTGCCACCTTAATCGCTCGAATCATCATGGCCGTTGTAATGGCGATTTACGTTTTCAGAAAACCAGCTTTTCGCATTTATACGGAGGGCATTAAATGGGCTGAAACCCAATGGAAGCACTTCAAAAAACTCCTGGATATTGGTGTTCCCTCTGGTTTACAATTCATCTTTGAAGTGTCGGCTTTTGCCCTGGCGGCCGTAATGGCGGGTTGGATTGATGCCGAATCATTAGCTGCACATCAAATTGCGATTTCGCTGGCATCGGTAAGTTATATGGCTGCTAGCGGCATTGGAGCAGCTGCGAATGTTCGGGTAAGCAACCAATTAGGGGCTGGTAATATTCCTGCCCTAAGAATGGCAGCCCATACCAACTTCGTTCTAATGTTGGGTTTAATGGCTGTCTCTGGTTTGGTTTTCTACTTTGGCCGCGATTACCTACCTACTTTTTACAGTGAGGACCCAAGGGTTTTAAACTTAGCCTCCAAACTTTTGATTGTGGCGGTTGCCTTTCAACTTTTTGACGGTATGCAAGTCGCCGTATTGGCCGCCTTACGCGGACTTTCCGAAACGCGCATCCCCACCCTAATTGTGCTCATCTCCTACTGGATAATCGCCCTAGGAAGTTCCTATTTCTTTGGTTTCAAATTGGCTTATGGCGCTTTAGGAATCTGGTACGGTTTAGCATTAGGGCTTATAGTTGCTTCTTGCTTACTAACTTGGCGCTTCGAAGTAAAAACCAAGCAACTACTCAAACTATACCACGATGGAGCAAGCATCCCCACTAAAAATTAGTCTAGGCGTTTTAATTGCCATTCTTTTACTTGCCCCATGGAGCATAGACCTTGGCCCCATTCCCCTCACCTTGCAAACCTTCGTGATCTTCATTGGGGCGAGCTTACTTCCTTGGCGCTGGTCTGTGGGGGTTGTTCTAATTTATTTGGCTTTAGGCGCATTGGGCTTACCCGTTTTTGGTCATCACAGTTACGGTTGGGAAAAACTTATTGGCGCTACCGCCGGCTTCCTTTGGGGTTTTGTTATTTGCGCCGCCTATGTTTCCTATGCCATTGAAAAAGAGGAATTAAACTTTTTTCGAGGCATGCTTATCTTCCTTCGTGCTCATTTAATCCTTTTGATTCCCGGTTTTCTAGTGCTCTATTTCCAATTGCCAGGGGCCAAGCTTTGGAGCACCTTGGTCCACCTTATTCCGGGTTTAATCATCAAAAGTATCCTGGGAGGCATTATTGCCGCACAAATTCGGGCCAAGCTGGTTCCCGGTTCCTGATTCTTTGATTAGATTAGACTTTATAATGAAAGGTCCCAGAGTTCTATTTGTTTCTCGCCCAAACCTGATAAGTCAGCCAGGGGGAGACACCCTACACCTGCAGCAAAACCGGGTTTACCTGCAAAAGAACGGGGTGAGCACCAGTTTATGGGACGGCAGCCAGGATTTAGCAGAATTCGACCTTATTCATTTTTATGGCCTCACCCGCCCGGCCGCGCTGATTCCCCTTTTAAAATCGGAGCTTCCGATTATTGTTTCGAGCATTTACGTAGATTATTCCATTGCCGATCGCAAGGCCTCTCGTTTAAGAGCCCGACTGCAGCAACTCATCGGTCAAAACGGCCTCGAATACCTCAAGCTAATTGCCCGAGCTTTAAAGGGGCGCGATGCCTGGCCAGGAATTTCCTACCTCCTAGAAGGTCAGAGCGGCAGCATCCGCAAAATTTTGGATCGTTGTGATTACCTCATCACTGCGTCTGAAAGTGAGCTAGGACTTATTGTTAAAGAATATCCTTTTGCCGGAAACCATAAAGTGATTCGACTGGGTACCGAACATCTACCGCCTTTAAACCCTGCGCAAGAAAAGAAGGATGTCCTCTGTGTAGCACGTATCGAACCCCTTAAAAATCAAGCCAAGCTCATTGAGGCCCAAACCGGCAGTAGCTGGAAACTTCATTTAGTGGGAGATGCGGCACCTGCCCATCAAGGCTACCTTAAGCACTGTAAATCCTTGGCCGGACCTAAGGTGTTGTTTCACGCCGATCGCAATCACGAAGAATGTGCCTCTATGTACAACAAAGCTAAGGTCCACGTTTTACCGAGCCATTACGAAAGCACCGGCCTCGCTAGCCTAGAGGCCCTTCATTTTGGTTGCCAAATAGTCGTTAATAATCACCCTATTGCAAGGGAGTTGTTTGGCGACAAGGCTTTTTACGCGAATGTAGAAAAGGCGGACTCCATTCGGGAAGCTATCCAAAAGGCTCTAGAGGCTCAAGAAGATCACCGTAAATGGTTGCACGACCACTTTAGCTGGGCCGATGCCGCCCATAAGATATTAGCCATCTACCGAAAGGTTTTAACTTCCCGCGCATGAAAATTGGCATCATCGGGACAAGAGGAATCCCCAACTTATACGGGGGCTTTGAAGAGTGTGCTCAGCATTTAGGCCGCCATCTTGTTAGTATGGGGCATCAAGTTTTTGTGTACAGCTCCCACCGCCACCCTTATGAGCAAAAGCAATTTGAGGGAATAGAAATTATCCATAAATACGACCCCGAACATCGTTTTGGCACCTTTGGTCAGTTTATCTACGACCTCAATTGTATTATCGACAGTCGCAAGCGTGACTTTGAAGCGATTATCTTATTAGGCTACACCAGCAGCAGCATTTGGCAACGATTGCTACCAAGTAAATCACTCATCCTCAACAATATGGATGGCCTCGAATGGCGCCGATCTAAATATAAACCGAGGGTACAGAAATTTTTAAAATACGCCGAAGCTTGGGCGGCCAAAAGGAGTGATATCCTGATTGCCGATTCTAAGGTTATTCAAGAGTACCTCGAAGCTCAATACCCTACCGACACCGTTTTTATCCCCTATGGAGCCCAACCATTTAAGAAAGGAGACCCCAGTATTTTGGAGTCCTATGGCCTGGAAGCGGGCAAGTATAATTTACTAGTAGCTCGCTTGGAACCTGAAAACAACATTGAAATCATCCTCAATGGTGTGGTGCACAGTGAGCGACAAGATATTATGTTGGTGGTCGGGAACCACGACACCCCTTATGGAGAATACTTGAAGTCGAAATTTAAAGATGCTCGGATACGTTTTGTGCGCGGTACCTACAAAAAGGAAAAGATCAATAACCTTCGCTTCTACGCTCGACTTTATTTTCACGGTCATAGCGTAGGGGGCACCAATCCCAGCCTATTGGAGGCTATGGCTTGTGGTTGCTCAATTGTGGCGCATCGCAATCGCTTTAATTATGAAGTATTGGGCGAAAACGCCTATTACTTTAACGACCCCGTTGATGTGGCCAATCACATCGATCACCAGGAGGAGCGCAGTGTGCACCTGGAAAGGCAACAAAAGAACCGCCACAAGATTGAAGAGCGCTACAACTGGCAATTAATCGCGGAAGAATACGAAATTACCCTGCAACAAGGATTGATACGAAAAAAGACTTAAATCCTTCTATTTGAGGCCTATTTGTTAACTTTATAATTAAAGCCAAACAATGAACCTCCACCAACATCTCAAAAGCTCTTTTCCGAGCTTAAATCCCGAATTGATAGCCGCTTTTGCACATGACGGAACTTTTGCCAGTTACGCTCAAGGAACCGAATTATTGCGCGAAGGACAGTACGTAAAAGTGATTCCTGTGGTCATCACGGGAAGTGTAAAAGTGATGGCCGATTTTGAAGATCGCGAATTGCTTTTATATCATATCCGACCCAGTCAGTCTTGCGCCATGTCTTTCTCCGCTATTTTGCAAAATGCCCCCAGTAAGATTAAAGCCATCACCGAAAAGGACAGTGAGATTCTACTCCTGCCCAGTGAGGCGGTAGTTCGTTGGACCAACGATTACCCAGAGTTTAACAAGCTATTCTTTGATCAATATCAAATGCGTTACGGCGAGCTACTGCAAACCATAGAATCCTTGCTCTTTGGCAAGATGGACCAGCGGCTACACGAATACTTAAAAGACAAGGCTCAGGCCCATGCCGGAAACCCCTTTCGCAAAACCCATCGGGAAATCGCGCAAGACCTTGGCACGGCACGTGAAGTGGTGAGTCGAGTAATTAAGAAACTGGAAAACGAGGGTAAGATTGAACAAGGCAAAGCAGGCATTAAAGTTTTAAGCTAGTAACCGGAGTTACTGCATAGCTTAATTGGACATCTTACTTTCGAAGTATCAATCATAAACCGATAATAACATGAAAGTAAATATGGGCGGCGCCGACCGCATAATCCGAATTCTAATTGCTGCTGTTGTAGCTTATTTATATTACGACGGAATTATCTCCGGAACCCTAGGCATTGTATTGTTGGTATTGGCAGGGGTATTCCTACTCACCAGCATTGTAAGCTTTTGTCCCTTGTATACCATTTTTGGTATTAAAACCTGCAAAACTTCGTAAGAAGAATCCTTGAAACCCACTCGAAGCCGGAACCTATTGTCCGGCTTTTTTTTACCCCTAGCTTCGCCAGCTAGCCAGCGTGCGCAAGATTATGCTCAAGTCAAAAATCAAGCTCCAATTTTGGAGGTAATAAACATCTGCGCGAACGCGGGCTTCCATAGCAGCTAAATCGTGTGCCCCTTTATATCCTTGCACCTGCGCCAAACCGGTGAGTCCGGGCTTCACTAAGTGACGGAGCATATAGCGATCCACTAAATCTCGATATTCTTCGGTATGGGCCAGCATATGTGGACGGGGACCCACCAAGGACATTTCGCCATTAAGAACCTGGAATAATTGGGGAAGCTCATCCAGATGCCAGCTGCGAATCCATTTTCCAAATGGGGTAATCCGATGGTCATTGGCCTTCGCCTGATCCTGATCCGCCGCTTCATTAAGCACCATACTGCGAAACTTGTAGATGGTAAATTCCTCGCCTCGATAGCCGCTGCGCCGCTGCTTAAAAAAAATAGGGCCTTTCCCAGATAGTTTCACCCCTAATGCTATTAAAGGAAATAAAGTGGGGAGGCAAATTAGTATTAAGCTTGCGGAAATAAGAAGGTCACTGGCTCGCTTAATCCAGCGATTATGCCATTGTTGTAAAGGCTCCGGACGAAAACTCAGAACGGGTAATTGCTCGTAAAAATCAATCTGCAAACTTTTCATGGGGGGCATCCCTAAATCGGGTAATGCCCTAAAGTGTAAGAGGTATTGATCGGCTAAGCGATAAAGCGCGCTAAACTGAGGATGATCTGGATTAAGAGCGACAAATATCTCCTCGCTCTCACTTGTTTTTAAGTACTCCTCAACTGGCCTCAGGTCTTCGTGTTCGCTACCGAGTTTAAAGCTTCGTTCGATGGCTATCCCCAATTCCGGATTTCGAGCAATTAACTGAATGAAGTCTTCGAAGGCACGACCTTCACCAATGAGCAAAACATTGCGGAGCGGTCGTGCTCTTCTGCGGAAGGAACGTAAAAAACGTAAGTACAGAAAATGCCAGGGGATGATGGTTACAAATACTCCGCTGTAGAAATAAATGAAGAATAATCGGCTGTACTGCTCCCCTCTTTGTAAGGCTACCAATAATAAGAGAACAATGAAAAGGTGACTGCTAAAAACATTTAAGGTTTTGGCTACGGATTGGCGGGGTTCGGGCTTTAAAGCCGAATCGTAAGTTCGAAATAATAGGCTAAGCACCAACCACAGCAAATTTAGGATGAGCCACAACTGAACGTAATAATCGTAGTAAGGAGTGTTAAAAAAAGGGAGGTCGGCGAAACGTTGCCAGGCCGCACCAAAAAAGGAAAGGTTGAGGAGCAATAAGTCCCCTAAAAGCACCAAAAACTGGCTTAATCTGTTGTGGTAGGCCGGCATACTTAGTCGTCCTCAAAGGTACGCGCTGCTTTGCGTTTTTGAAAGTCGTCCCAATTCCTTTGTGCCTTCTTGTATTGTCGCTTAAACGATTTAGGATATTTCTCACGCATAGCAAGAAGGGTTTCCCGGGAGAGTTTAACCAATTTCCAATTTGAATCCTGGAAGCCCATAAATAATTGCTGCCAAAACTCCTCCTCATCGGGAGATAGAAGCGCTAGATAAGTTATCGCATTCATACGAGTTTGGAAGTCGAAAGAAATACTACAGAAATCCATTAACTGCGCCTTGGCCGCTTGATCGCGTAAAAAGGCGGTTCTGTAGATTAGGGTTTGTAGGTATACATCGCGCCCCACAATTCCCGGCTGGGCCTCCCAATGCGCATCCTTTAACCAAGTCATCTCCGAAGGATTACGCGGATCAAGGCTGTTTTGCAATGCTAAAGCTCGCAGTTCATAACTCATCCCCCTTTCCCTAAGTTCTTCGAGCATGGTTTTATCCAAGTCGAGCTCATACTTTAAGGCCAAACCCAAAATAGATTTTTGCGCCTCAATGCTCGGCTGGCGTTTTAATTGCTGCTCGTAGATATCGGTAAGAGCCCCTTTTTCGTCCTTATGCCTTTCGGAATAGGCCTCAAGCGCCGGCCCAATATTGTGTTCACTGTAAAAACCTGCAGGACGTTTTAATAGAGAAAGCAAATAGGTATCAGCCTCTTCACCTTTAGGCCAATTCCTAAAGTAATGGTTTCGGTTCCAGGGATTTTGATCAATCTCTAGCAGGACCTTTAATTCTTCTAAGCGGTAGTCTCGATTAAGCTTAATTAGCAAATCACTGGCATTGGCCACAAAATAACCCTCTACCGAATCGGGCATCGGAATTCGATTGCGGCCTTCCTTAAGCTTAAATTCCTGAATAACACTCCATCCTTTACCAATATAGAAGCCTATTTGCACAGCTTGTGGAAATGCTAGATCCATGTCAATAATCAATTCGGGCGACAATGGACTGCGTCGGATGGTTAGCTCGGGTTCTCGATTACCGTAAAGCCAAGCTTCAAAAAAGCCCTCAATATCCTTGTCGCTATGCTTTTTGAAAAGTCGAATTAAGTCTTCATTCTTAACCACTTTGAAGGCATAGGTATTCAAGTACTCATCAATCACCTTTCGGTATATGGAATCGCCCACGTAATTCCTTAACATGTGTAGGAGCCAGCCTCCTTTTTGGTAAAAGCGCTCCACTCCTGCTTTGGGATGAGCCAAGGGAAAAGTATCTCGTTCGGAAGCGGCAAAAACCAATTCCTTCGCCTTTTGCAATTCCCAATCAAAGCGCCCTTGTCCGTACAATTCTCGTTCAGAAAGCCATTGATAATACGTTGCGAAGCCTTCATGCAGCCAGTGGTGCTCAGGACCCGCAGCCGTGACCAAGTTCCCAAACCATTGGTGGGCAAATTCATGCGCATCTACGTAAGTGTAATTGCGATCATTAAAGGCCACCGAATCCACTAAAAAGAAGTCGCCAAAAATGGTGGCGCAGGTATTTTCCATTGCCCCGTGACGAAAATCCATAACCGGAGCTTGCTTGTAATTGGGCCAGGGATAATCGTAGTTAATCTCTTCCTCTAAAAACTGGGCAATGCGGTGGTGCCGATAGTAATACCATGCGCTATCCTGAATTCGCTCCGGATAGTGATAGAGTAAATGGGGGGTTCCTTTAACCATCTGTGAACTTGCCACATACTTGCCAAGGGCTAAAGCAATCAGGTAGGAGCTCATAGGCTTTTCCATATGGTAAAACCAATGGTTTTCTCCATCCTTAGAAACAACAGAATCTAAGGTACCATTACTCATGGCTTGATAGTCCTCATTAAAAATCCACTCGACCGAAAACAACACTTTATCCGTTTGATCATCACGATGAGGAATCCAATGTCGATGATCAATACCCTGCCCTTGGGTCCAAATTTGGCGCGGGGCTCTACGTGTTTCGTCCTGCCAACCAATAAAATAGATGCCTTTTCGTGGCTTGGCGCGATAGGATATCCAGAGTTCCTGAGCCTTTCCCGTGTATTGCACCGGGATAAAAAGGGCCGTATCATTTTGAGTATAGTCCACCTCCTTGCCGTTCAGAAGTAATTCCTCTACTTCAATGCGCACGGCATTAAGCATTATGCTATCCATCGTATCAGGAAAGATGAACTGATGCCGCACCTCCCCAATCACCTCTTCCGCTACGGTATCGAAGCGAGCCTTAAGGTCTAAGCGCAAGAAATCCTGCGCCTGCCCAGTATTTAAAACAAAAAAAAGACCGATGCTTAGAAACATCGGTCTATATAAAGAGCACTTATTTAAGGTCATTTTTTTCGAGTCAGCTTAATCTCACGGGCCGATCCTTCGGCCTTCATTTCACGAAGGTACAACTCCAATTCTATTTGAGACATACTTCTCAAGTCGCGTTTGCCGCTACTCGGGTTTATGATGTACACTTTAAAAAACTGATCTACATCTGGAGGAGTGGTTTGTAGATCTGAGTCTTTAACGATGAAACCTACGTAACCTACTCCGTAATACATGCTAAACTCGCGGGTGTAACCATTAAAGTTAATGGTGTTTGGTAAAGTGTAGGTGGTTCCATTATCTATTTGATAACCGATAATGATACCATTGTCGAAGGTGAACTGATCAATTTCGGGAGCATTAAACTCTTGGTAGTATTGAAAATCGGGGTCTCCCACATTGTTAAAGGGCAACCAGTTTTCGTAGAGAGCAGTAGCATCAATGATACGATAACTTAATCCAGCTCCGGGAGGGCCTTGTGGTCCGGGAGGGCCTGGTACGTCGCTGTTGTAAGTACAAGATGCTAAGCCAAGGCCGATGAAGAGTGACAGTAATTTTTTCATGATGTCGGTTTTAAGTTCGTATTCGTTTGCTTTTAGAATTAGAAATATCGTGCCAAAGTAGTTCTTGCGCCGCTTAGGCAATGCGTCCCCAGTCTATTTTACCCGCTTTTCGTTTTTGAAATTCCGCTAAAATATGCTGATGATCAGGCTTTTCCAAGGAGGGATCTGCATCCAATAAATCTTGAAGTGCCCGGCGCGATAAATCCATGATAGGGCTATCATTACGCAAATCGGCTAAACGTAAATTAAGCATTCCACTTTGCTGGGTGCCCATCAAATCGCCAGGGCCTCTTAACTTCAAATCCACATCCGCAATCTCAAAGCCATCCTGAGTGCGGACGATGGTTTTCATGCGAATCTTGGCCTCCCGACTAAGCTTAGAGCCCGTCATTAGGATACAGTAACTTTTCTCGGCCCCACGGCCTACTCTACCTCTTAATTGATGCAACTGACTCAGCCCAAAGCGCTCTGCTGATTCGATTACCATCACTGATGCATTGGGAACATTTACCCCCACTTCAATTACGGTGGTGGCCACCATAATTTGGGTTTTACCCGAAGCAAAACGCTGCATTTCGAAGTCTTTATCCTCGGGCTTCATTTTTCCGTGCACCACACTTACCTGATACTTAGGCCGGGGGAAGGCGCGACAAATACTCTCGTAGCCATCCATTAAATCCTTGTAATCCATTTTTTCCGACTCTTCAATAAGCGGATAAACGATATAGACTTGTCGCCCTTTGTCAATTTCTTTTTCCAAGAAACCGAATAGGCTGTTACGGTCCTTATCGAAAGCGTGCCGAGTAGAAATTGGCTTCCTTCCTGGAGGCAATTCATCAATCACCGAAAGGTCGAGGTTTCCATAAATACTCATTGCTAAGGTGCGAGGTATAGGAGTGGCGGTCATCACCAAAATATGCGGAGGCAGGGTGTTCTTCTTCCAAAGTTTCGCTCTTTGGGCCACTCCAAACCGATGTTGTTCATCTACCACAGCCAAGCCGAGGTTTTTGTATTTCACCTTATCTTCCAGCAGCGCATGTGTACCTATTAAGATATGTAGGCTACCATCGCGAAGCTTTTCGTGGATATCCTTGCGTTGGGCTGTTTTTACGGAACCGGTTAATAGGGACACCTCAACCGGTAGGCTTTCCACTAATTCGGAAATCCCTTGATAATGCTGTTGCGCCAAAATTTCGGTTGGAGCCATTAAACAGGCCTGAAAGCCATTATCAATGGCCATTAACATCGCCATAAGGGCAACCATAGTTTTTCCCGAACCCACATCGCCCTGTAGTAAACGGTTCATGTGCTTACCGTGGCGCATATCCTGACGAATCTCCCGCAGTACTCTTTTTTGCGCACCGGTTAATTCAAAAGGCAAAACCGAATCGTAAAAGCGATGAAAAACAGGTCCTACATCTGCGAAAGCGAAACTTTTAAACTCGCGATGATGCTTGCGCTTTTGCGCCGCCATTTCCATTTGAAAGAAAAAGAGCTCCTCAAATTTTAGACGGTTTCGGGCAGCCTCCGCCAACTCTAAACTGCTAGGGAAGTGAATTTGAAAAAGGGCCTCCTCGCGGGGCATTAGCTGATAGCGCTCCCGAAAATGAGCAGGGAAAAAATCGGGAAACTGTCCTTTTAATTGCGGTAATAAGGCTCGGGTTAATTTGGCGAAGCCTCGATTGTTTAAACCCTTTTGATTAAGCTTTTCGGTACTGGGGTAGAGCGGCTGCAAACCTCTTAAGGGACTTTGCTTGAAGTCGGCCTCCAATTCCAGTTCGGGATGGGGAAAGCTCAAACTCCCATTAAAAAAGTTAGGCTTACCATAAAGCACATAAGGCTGCTGAAGCTTCAGCGATTTCTGAATCCATTGTGCGCCTTTAAACCAAACCAATTCCACCTCCCCGGTATCATCTTGAAAAATAGCACGCAGTCGCTTACTTCTGCCCTTGCCCGCAACTGTTTCTAGATGAGTGATTTTCCCTTTTACCTGGACCTCGGTGGAAGTACCACCAATCTCATTGATGCGGTAAAAGCGGCTGCGGTCTACATAGCGATAAGGGTAAAGTTGCACCAGATCAGCATAGCGAAAAATCTTCAGCTCCTTTTTCAAAAGATCAGCCTTAGCGGGACCCACCCCTTTTAAATATTCTATGGCTGTGCTTAAGATTGACATGCAAAACAAAGATAGAGTGCCCGCGGGAAAATGAAAGCCAGCTGCCTCCTAAAAGATAGTTCGTCTCAACCTGCACTGCAAAATCACCGTTATTCCATTGAGTCCTGTTTTTTATATGACTTATATTCGTGCGCTACTACTCTGATTATGATAAGATACCTACTCCTTTTTTGTTGTTTCTGCCTGAGTCTCAATAGTCAAAGTTTGCAACTTTCCTGGTTTACCCAAAACGATCAGTTTAATATCATCGACAGTAAAATGGACCCCTGGGGTGATATTGTGGTGGCGGGAACTTTTAGCGGCATTGTAGATTTTGACCATGGTCCGCATTTGCGCGTAGATACAGCCGAGGGGCCTTATGATATGTTCGTAGCTAAATACGATGCCTATGGCAATTTGCTTTGGGTTCATAGTTTAGGCAATAACAATCCCGAGAAAATCACTGCTTTAGATGTAGATGCACAAGGAAACATCTACACGGTAGGTGAATTTACGCGGTCTATGGACTTTAATCCGGGACCAGGAGTAGCTACTTTAAGCGTAGTGGGGTACGCCGATATTTTTTTATGGTCATTAAAACCCAATGGTGATTTCCGATTTGCCAAGGCCTTTGGCGATGGTTCCTTAGAAAGTCCTAATGCCATTGATGTAAATGCCTCAGGTGAAATTGCCATTGCTGGATTCTTTTGGGGAACGGGCGATATGGATCCTTCTACAGCTCACTACCCTGTGAGTTCCAAAGGGCATTCCGACATTTTTGTGATGCGCTTGCACCCCGGGGGAAACCTCTGGTGGGTACGCGAATTTGGTAGCAGCAGAGAAGATCAAGCGCTTAATGTGCAAATTGGTGACAATGACGAAATTTATGTTCAAGGCTTTTTTAAAGACACCGTAGATTTTAACCCCGATACCAGTGCCACAGCAGTTTATAATCTCGAACAGCAAGATGGCGGTGAGGGTTTCTTCCTTAAGCTCGACCCCTTCGGACGATTTGTATCTGCATTTAATAGCCCTTTGGTTCCGCAAAAAATGGAGATGCGTAATGATCGGGACCTATTCTTCTCCGGTTATTTTACAGGTAGTCAAGATTTTGACCCCGATACCAGTAGTGTTTTAAACCTAAGCGCTGTGGGGAATGAAACGCCCTATTTCTTGTGGAAGTTAGATTCGAGCTGGACGGTAGACTGGGCCGTGATGTGGAATAAAGCCAAAATGGGCAAGAACAGCCTATCCTTAGCGCAAGACCCTTCGGAAGGAGCCGTAATCTCTGCTTCCTTTTTTGGGAATATCGACTTAGATCCCGGTAATGGCAGTCAGGTGCAAAACTCCAATGGCTTGGAAGATATTTTTGCCGCTCACGTAGACTCGGCTGGAAACCTCGTTTACGCTAACACTTGGGGAGGCTCGCAAACCGATTATCCGGGAATTGCCTTTGTAAATAGTAGTGGCGAATTTTATGTTGGCGGTCGTTTCCACGCTACGGTAGACTTTGATCCCGACCCAGCCATAGTCGACAATGGCACTGCCCTTGGTTTAGAAAATTTCATGCTCAAGCTTACTTACTGTCAGGAGGTCTACGGCTACGATACCATTGTAGCTTGTAATAAATACACTTGGATTAACAGCTTTCAATACAATGATAACAGCAGTGGTGATCGCTATATCATGCGCAGCCCCGGGGGATGCGACTCCTTGGTATTCCTTACCCTTACCATGAATTTCATTGATACTACGGCCGCCAAGATTAACGATACCACCTTACAGGCCGGGCAATTTAGTGCGAATTATCAATGGCTAGATTGCGATAGTGCGCTGCAAATCATTCCCGGAGCCACTAATCGAGAGTTCTACCCTAGCAAAACGGGTAATTATGCCGTAATTGTGAGCACCACCAATTGCCTCGACACTAGTGCCTGCATTTTTTATGAGGTTAATGATTTCGATATACCCGAAGAGGCTTCAAGCACCTTAACTTATAATGCCTGGCCCAATCCTTCCACTGGGAGGGTAAATTTGAGCTCTCCGGCGGGTTTGTTTGACACTCGTTTGATGCTTACCGATTTGCAAGGGCGTATCCTAAAACAAGAGCGCATTCGCGAAAATGATCGTTATGAGTTCCAGCTGCCAGAAGCTTCAGGCATTTACCTCTTGCACCTCCTTAGAGATGGAGAACGGAAAACGATTCGCCTTATTCGAGAATAAGAATTAGGCGCTTAAGTTCGCTTTACAATTTCTTGGATAATTAAGTCCGCGTGCACTCGGGAGTTTTCGATAAACCATTTATTGGTCTCCAGTCCGCCACATATAACCCCTGCAAGGAAAATTCCCTTTACGGAGCTCTCCATTGTTTCTTCATTGTAAAGGGGTTTGTGACTTTCCTCCTGAGCGAACTCCAGGCCTAAATTCTCGAGCATTTTAAAGTCGGGACGATATCCGGTGAGCGCCAAAACAGCGTCGTTCTCCAACCGAAAGCGTCTCCCATCTTGTTCTATTTCCACTTCATGCTCAGTGATTTGGCGGATTTCCGCTTCAAAATAAGCTTTAATGGAACCTTCCTTAATTCGGTTAACCACATCTGGGCGTACCCAATATTTTACCCGCGGGGAAATTTCGCTTTCGCGGATGATCATGGTCACCTCCTTCGCTCCTTTCCGGTAAAGTTCTAATGCAGCATCGACCGCCGAATTTGCCGCGCCAACCACGGCCACCCTCTGCCCAAAATAAGGGTGTGGATCCCGGTAATAATGGGAAACCTTGGGAAGGTCTTCACCGGGAATATTAAGCGGGTTAACTAAATCATAAAAACCGGTAGCCAAAACCAAGTGCTTGGTAGGGTATTGCCCCTTATTGCTAATCACTTCCAAACCTTGATCGGTATTTTGCACCTCCAGCATTTTTTCTTGGAGCTGGAGATTTAATTGATGATGCATGGTCACCCGACGGTAATACTCCAAGGCCTCGGAGCGCGTAGGTTTGGTATGTTGGGCGATAAAGGGAATCCCCCCTATTTCGAGCTTATCCGCCGTGGAAAAGAAAGTCATGCTATGAGGATAGTGATACAGGCTATTTACAAGGTGATCCTTCTCGAGAATCAAATATTTTAAACCTGCTTGCTTAGCCGCAATTCCCGTCGCTAAACCAATAGGGCCACCGCCAATAATTATTAAATCGTACATATAAATTTAAACCCGTTTACGCGCTATTGTTTATGGACCACGCAAGGTAAAAGAATGTAACTTGCCGTACCTTAAAAGCTCGTCTAAGCTTGCACCTTTGTGAAAACCGAAAAACATGCGAAAAGTAGTATTGAGTTTAATCGTATTGGCCGCAATAAGCTTCGCTTGCCAAGAAAATCCCCAAGTAAAAACGGAGGACGCCTCTGCCGAAAGGCATAGCAAGGCGCAAGCCTACCTTAAATTAAATTGCCAAAGCTGCCACTCCCCTACTGCTGATCATGACTCCCGTTTGGCTCCGCCATTTTTTGCCATTCAAAAGCGCTATTTGCAAGAGTATCCAGAGCAAGCCGAATTTGAACAGGCCCTTATCGATTTCATAAATACCCCTACCGAAGAACATGCCTTAATGGCTGGGGCGATAGCGAAATTTGGGCTTATGCCGCCTATGTTGGTCGAACCTGAGGAAGCCAAAGCATTGGCCACCTATCTCTACGAAGTGAAACAAAAGAAACCTCAACATTTGGCGGAAAATGAGGCTAAAACGCCTGAGCAAAAGGCGAAGCAACTCGCTATGAACACTAAAAAAGTACTGGGCAAAAATTTGATGTCGGCCCTCAAAAAAGGCGGTAAAGAACACGCTCTTTCTTTTTGTAATGTTCGCGCCATCCCTCTAACCGATAGCATGTCGCAAAACTTAATGCATGCCATTAAACGAGTAAGCGACAAAGCACGAAACCCAAATAATAGCGCTAATTACGACGAGCAAGCCATTATCAACTACTATGCGACGCTTCTCGAAAAAGGGGAAGAACTGCAAGCCCAAGTTGTCCAAAGCGGAAAGGGTTCTATTGGCTATGTGCCGATAACCACCAACCCCATGTGTCTACAATGTCATGGAAGCTTGGGCAAAGAGCTGGACCCCACATTTTACCAACAAGTAAAATCCTTGTATCCAGAAGATAGGGCTATTGGTTATGGTCCCGGTGAAATTAGAGGTTTATGGGTAGTCGCCCTAGATTCTTTGTAGCTTCGGAAAAAGTTTAGCGATGAAAAAGGTTTTATTGTTTGGCACTCTGCTCTTGTTTGGTCTTCCATTGCCTGCGCAAAATATCGACACCTTAATTAGTCGCTTAAACCAGAGTTTAGGGAAATATGAATCCATCAGTCCTTTCGATGATCCGCTTTCCATCGATAGCCTGGGACTGAGTGCTGCTGAGCTAAAATCGATTGTCCAGTATGCTAATTTGGATGATGGTCGCATTGAGCCGATAAGCTTACAAGAGTATTATTCCTATCAAATCGACAGTGCAATCAATGCCCTTTTTACGCATCCCGATGTTCGAAAGGTAAATTTGGAAGCGAGGGTAAATGCCGGTGTAGTCCAGTCGCAAGATGGTCGCTTTTACCAAATTGCCTTTGATGAAAATACTGGAGGCACGTATCGCTCTCGGGTTGTGTACTATCAATACTTTGCAGAGGACTCTACAGTTTCTGGTTTTAACCGGGGTGAAGATTCCGAAAGTTTGAATTTAGATGAAGACGGTTACTATCAGGTTGACTTTTTAGGCAAAAGATCGGATACCTCCTATTACTTTTTTACGGGTGGAGTTCGCGGTTGCAGTTATTGCTTTAGCAGCAGTTTTGGACTTCTAATGGGCACTTCCAATGGTATTGGAGAATACTTTAAATATCAAGTAGATGCCCGCTATTGGGGCGAAACCATCAAGGTGAATTTTGAAGCTGAAGGCGATAGCTTGATTCATGTATTATATCAAGCAGATGATTTAAACTACGGTTGTAACTGCGCCGCATCCGAGGACTTTGAAACCTTCGATAATGAATATGAGATGGAAGGACCCCAATATTGCTACCTAAAATTCCGCTACCATAATTTTAGGCTTTATCTCGTTCAGCAGAATTGCATTTATCCCGATCCACTAGCAGGGGAAATTCCGGATGAAAAGATGTGGGAGGAGTTAATACGCTAAACACTCCTAAGCGTCTACTCAAGAAAAAATGATCGGGATAAGGTAATAGCTGTAAACCGTTATCAGCAAAACACAGATTAGATTAAATACTAATCCTACCCGCGCCATATCCTTAGTCTTTATAAAGCCGCTGCTATAAACAATCGCATTTGGAGGCGTAGCCACAGGGAACATAAAGGCACAACTGGCTCCCAGGGTAAGAGGAATGGCCAAAATCCATTCGTCGATTCCCAATTGTTGTGCAATAATAAAAGCGACAGGAATAAATACTGATACCAGGGCCACATTACTCATTACCTCGGTTAGGAAAATGGCAAAAGCACAAATTAATAGGCTTACCACTAAAGCCGATTGCCAGCCGCTGGACAAGATGACCCCCGCTAAACTTTGGACCACTTCGGTAGCTTCTAAAGCCTTTGCGAGACTAAGGCCGCCCCCAAAAAGTAAAATGATATTCCAGGGTAACTTCCCGATGTCCTTTTCGCGTAACAGCGCTTTCCCCTTCTTAGCGGCCGGAATCACAAAAAGGGCCACCATACCAAGTATGGCGATAATCGTATCACTTAAGCCCTCCAAAAACGGAAGCTTACTGAGGGGAGAACGGAAAATCCACAAAGTGGCCATTCCCCCTAAAACCAAAGCTACCCTTCGCTCGGAGGAACTCATCTTTCCCAATTCCCGCAACTCCTTTTGAAGTAAAGGTTTCAAATCCCCCAATTCTTGCGCTTCGGTTTTGAAAAAAACTTTCGCTAGGAAAAACCAAACGATGAAGAACAAGCAAAGACTCAAAGGCAAAGCAAAAAGCATCCAATCTGCAAAAGCTACCTCCCGAGCTAAACTGCTACTACTTAAACTCGCAAACACCAAGTTCGGCGGAGTTCCAATTAAGGTTGCCATGCCGCCGATATTCGCCGCATAGGCAATACCCAACATTAAGGCCAGGCCAAAGTTTCGGGAAGGTTTCCCCTCGCTCATTTGTCCCTGTAATAAACGGTAGAGACTAATTCCAATAGGCAACATCATTACCGTAGTAGCGGTATTGCTTATCCACATACTAAGCAAGGCGGTGGCCCCCATTGCACCCAACAAAATACGATCAGGGCCGGCTCCACTTAAGAGTAAAATGTTCAATGCGATTCGTCGGTGTAAGTTCCACTTTTCAATGGCCAAACCTAGCGCAAAACCACCCAAGAAAAGGAAGATGATAGGATGCCCATAGAGCGCACCAACGGTTTTGGGTTCTAATATTCCAGCTAAGGGAAATATAATAATGGGTAAAAGTGCCGTGAGCCCCAAAGGGATTTCATTACTCATCCACCAGGCTAACATCCAAGCCAGGCTCCCAATTACCAGATTTTGATCGCTGGCTAGAGGCAAGGCTTGAACAAGTAAAAAGCTAATAGGCCCAAGGGCCAAAATGAGCAATCGTCGGTTCACGCTCCGAAGGTAAAAATTCCGTTGGTCGTAAAATTCGACCTTTCTTCGAATTGCAAAAAGTGCTCTGGCGGATTTCCCTACTTTTATGCAAAATCATCCTTTCAGCACTGTGGCAAACAAATTACCCCAAGGCCTTGACCTCATTTATCGATTTAATCCCGAGGGGAAGTTTACCTATGTAAACGAAAATGCGCGCGCTGTTTTCAACCTTTCGGTTGATGAAATATTGGGCAAGTCATACCTCGAATTTGTACGGGAGGACTACCAAGAAAAAGTGATTGCCTTTTATCAAGAACAGCTTCGCCTAAAGCAAAAGTCTACCTATTTCGAATTTCCATTTATCGCCGAAGGCAAGGAAACTTGGATTGGTCAAACCATTGAACTGCTATGCGAAAAAGACAAGGTGGTAGAAATGTTGGGCGTTGCGCGACCCATCACAGAGTTGCGCAAAACACGCCGTCAACTTCGAGAGAGCGATGAGCACCTCCTGGCCTTGCTCATGCACTTAGATGCCGCGATTCTTATTGAAGATGCCGAAGGTAAAATCCGATATGTTAACCAAAACTTTAGTGATTACTTCCGATTAGAGGCCAGCCCTAAGGAGCTCGAGGGCGCGGTTTGTGCCGAAGTAGGTGCTAGCATTGTGCATCTCTTTAAAAACCCCGAAGCTTTTATACAAGGAATTGGCGAGCGCTTACAAGAGCGAACCATCAAGCGCAGTGAACGCATCCTTATGGCGGATGAAAGGGTGATGGAGCGCGATTATATTCCCATGTTTATTGATGAGGAATACCAAGGACATTTATGGGTGTATCGCGATGTGACTATGCGCTACCTTACCGAGCAGGCCCTTATTGAAAGCGAAAAGAAATACCGGGAGGTGATTCAAAATATCAACCTCGGGCTTATGGAGGTTAATAATGAGGAAACGATCCTTTGGGCCAATGAATCCTTTTTAAGAGCCACGGGCTACAATTTGAAAGAAATTCAAGGGAAAAACGCGCGGGAAGTTTTCTTAGAAGTGGAGGACACCAAGGCTTTAGAGCCAATCTTAGATGATACCCAAACCGAACGTAATCAAGGAAAGAGCAGCGTTTACGAATTACCCATTCGCAATCGTTTTGGGGAGCAAATTTGGATGATGATTTCGGGTGCCCCGATTAAAGATATCTCTGGGGAAGTAATTGGTTCGCTGGGGATTCATCATAATATCACCCCACTTAAAGAACTCCAAAATCAGTTGGAGTATCGCATCAAACTACAAAGCATCCTCTTACAATTAGGAAAGGACCTTATTTTCCTTAAGCCCGAAAACGAAAGGTCCGTAATTAACCATACCCTTGGTAAGTTGGGCAGTTTCGTAAATGCGGATCGGGTGTATATTTTCGATTACCACCTCGAAAAGCTGCAAACCAGTAACACCTTCGAATGGTGTGCCGAAGGGATAAGTCCCGAGATTGACAATCTTCAAGAAGTGCCTTTGGAGGCCATACCCGATTGGTACGAAACGCACTTAGCCGGCAAGGCAATGGTTTACGATAATGTATCGGACCTAGCGAAAGGCCACCCCGTTCGTGAAATATTAGAACCCCAAGGAATTCAGTCAATTATTACTGTTCCCATTTTTGGTAATGAAAAACTACAGGGCTTTATAGGCTTTGACGCCGTGCGAAGCTTAAAAAAATGGAACGACGATGAAACGGAGCTTTTAGAGTTTATGGCCCAAATGTTAGCGGGACATTACATCAAAAAGGAATTCGAGAATCAGCTTAGCGCCAGTGAGTTTAGGATGCGCACCATTTTAGAAAATGCCTTAGATGCCGTAATCACCATTAATGATGAGGGATTAGTAGAGCAATGGAACAAACAAGCCGAGGAGATTTTCGGTTACACCGAAGCCGAAGTTCAGGGTAAGCTGCTCTCTACCTTAATTATCCCCGAAAAGTTTGCCGCTGCCCACGAGCAGGGGATGCACCATTATCTCGAAACGGGAGAAGGTCCGGTGCTTAACCAACGTATTGAACTGGTGGGACACGATAAAGCGGGTAAACACTTCCCAATTGAGCTTAGTATTGTACCCTTCCTTATGAATGGCAAACACTATTTCTCTTCCTTCCTACGCGATATTACCGCCCGTAAACAAGCGGAGGAGGATATGAACCTTGCCTTGGAGCAGCAAAAGGAACTGGCCCGCATGAAATCCCGACTTATTTCCATGGCCTCTCATGAGTTCCGTACGCCTCTTACTACTATTAAAGCCAATGCCGAGATGCTGGAGCTTTGGACCCAAAAAATCCCCGAAAATCATCAGGCGAAAGCCTTGAAATATTTGGAACGATTAAATAGGGAAACCAATCGCTTGAGTAATATCATGACCGATATTCTCGTGCTGGGTCGCTTAGAGTCGGGTAAAATTAAAATCAGTCGCAAGTCCATCGATTTAGTGGGTTTTGTGCAAGATATACGCGATCGCCATTTTGCTTCTCAGGCAGATGGTCGGGATTTGAACATCAAATTAATAGGCGGACCAAAGCTGGTGAAAATTGACCCCGAGTTGATGGAGCATATCATTCAGAACTTAGTGGGCAACGCCTTTAAATATTCGGAAGGAGCTCCAAACCCTGAGCTGCACCTGCAATACCAAGACGCAGTGGTTCGCCTAAGTGTAAAGGACTATGGCATCGGCATACCTGAGGAGGATCAAAATAAGATTTTCAACTCTTTCTTTAGAGCCGATAATACACGGGGAATTCAAGGAAGTGGGATGGGCTTATCGGTGGTGAAGCAAATGGCCGATATGCAAAACCTAAATCTGCGCTTTTTTAGTCAGGAAAATGAAGGCTCAGAATTCGTAATCGATATACCTTTGGATTTATAATGATGGACAAGCTTAAAATTTTAGTGGTTGAAGATGAACCAATGATTGCCGAGAGCCTAAGCGAAATGCTGGAGCTCTTAGATCATGAAGTTTTAAGTGTTGCCGAAAGTGGTGAAGAAGCGGTGATGCAATTAATGCAACAGGAGCCTGATTTACTGCTACTCGATATTCAGCTTCGTGGTAAAATGGATGGCGTAGAATTGGCGCGCCTCATTCGGCAGAAATACAATATCCCCTTCATTTTCACTACCGCTTACGCAGATGAAGAAACCATCACCCGTGCAAAAGCCGAAGGTCCCTATGGATATATCGTAAAGCCCTATGGCGTTAAAGACATTATGGCTGGCATTGAAGTGGCCATGTCTAATTACCGCCTTTTTAATGAAATTCAGGGTAAAGATCCAGTAGCACCCATGGTGCTTAATGATCATCTCTACTTAAAGGTGGATCAACGCCTGGTGAAAATAAAGCGCGGTGAAATTTGCTACGCGGAGGCCAAAGGCGATTATGTGCTCATAAAAACCCTTAAGGAAAGCTTCGTGATCTACTCTACCCTAAAAAAGGTAGCCGATAAATTAAGCGAGGATCAATTTATGCAGGTGCACCGCAGCTTCGTCGTAAATTTGGAGCAAATCGACGAGGTAGAAGAAACCTCCATCAACATCCAAAAAAAAGCCATCCCCGTGAGCAGAGCCAATCGCAGCCTGCTTTTAAGCCGATTGAATACCCTCTAATCATTCATCCGGTATTTTCTACCATTCGTCGGGAAAGCTTGCTCATCAAACTAATAATCTAAAATCACTTTCGGTTCCAGGATACTTTCGCTTCAGATAATGACCCCAAAAAGTATCTATCATGAACCGATATGCAGAATTAAAACGTAAAGAGACCCACATTGCGGTCTTAGGTCTAAACACCGAAGGCATCCGTTATGCCCTCGACTTCTCAAGTCGTTTTTCGACTATGATTCACGATAAAGTGGTGCCAAGCACTATTAATCTAAACGAGTTTTTAGAAAGTCGTGGTTTAGAAGTAAACCTAGATAAGCACAAACTAATTTTAGCCAATCAGGCTGGTGACCTTCGGGCTGCAGGGATCTTTTACCTCAATGGATTGAGTAATTCCATGCTCGATTGGGGCAGCGTTAAAGATGCCGCCTCTTTAATTGGTAAGAGTTTAAATGCCGGTGATTGGGTCATCTTCGGACCGCATATCGATCCCGACCTGGCCGAAGTAGTTCTCTTAGAAGTGATTCAAAAAAACAGTGGCCTACGCTTGGGTAATGGCTTCGAAATTGCCTTCCACCCAGCAGTGATTGGACAGCATAACTTTGATCGCATGGGTAATGAGATGAAAATGTCGCATAACCTTATTGTGAATCAAGTAGAGGAAATCCTTAATATTAAAAAGGTAAATGAATTTGATTCCAATCAGATTAATTATCAAAACCTCGACAACGAACTAAAACGGATTAAGGGAAAAATCCAAGAGCTATGGATTCCTATGCTCAATGATATGACCCGCGAAACCTTCCAAGAGTTTGTTGAACTCAGCATCAATAAAAAATTTCTTGACGCTTACACCCACTTACGCTTGAGTACCGAAACCCATGTAAACTGGAAGCGTTTTTTCGATTTAGTCCTTCAATTTGGGATTAAATCAGAATTGGAGGGCGTATTAGAACAAAGACTTCTTAAGAAGGCAGTATAAGATAGATCACTGCCTAGGGGAGGAAGGACACTCCGCGAGGAGGATAACCGAGAATCCTAGTGGATTCAATCAGAAGTCCCGGTTTGGGGAGATCGGGACTTCTATTTTTTTAAGATTCGCTTCCTTGCGCACCCCCTGCAAGGAAGCAATAAGGGCGATCTTCGGATCGCCCTGCTTTTTTTAAGACCGCCAATCCTTTAAGGCCGCTATATTTGTAGCATGGCAAAATCTCCCAGCCTCGAAATAAGTGCTAAAGGTAGCAGCTTGCGCAAGCAAGTGAACGAATTATGGCAGTACCGAGGACTGGGCATCAGCTTTGCCAAGCGAGATTTCCAAGTTCGCTACGCCCAAACCTTCTTAGGACCTTTATGGGCACTACTTCAACCGCTCCTGTCTCTGGGGGTGCTATACCTGGTTTTCCAAAAAGCCTTAAATGCCAATACCGAAGGCGTTCCTTTTATTAGCTACACCCTTAGCGGACTCATCTTTTGGGGCTTCTTTAATTTCAATCTCAGTCAAGGATCGGCCTCGCTTATTCAAGCCCGTGGCATGCTGCAAAAGATTTACTTCCCACGCCTACTTCTGGTTTTATCTAAAAGTTTAGTGGCGCTGGTGGACCTTCTTTTTGTTTTGCTCATTTTCCTTTTTGTCGCTTTCGCAGATGCGCATTTTAGCTTCGCCACTTTAGCCGGATTCCTGGGAGCACTTATCCTTAGCCTTTTAGCCTCGCAAGGATTGGCCCTTTGGTTTGCTGCTCTTAGTGTTCGCTTTCGCGATTTACAGCAATTGATTCCCTTTATCAGCCAAATGCTGTTTTTCTTGAGCCCCATTGCCTACAGTCCAGATTTATGGACAGAATCCATCCCATTAAAATATCAGGACCTTCTCTACTTAAACCCTATGATGGGGATTCTTGAAATGTGGCGGGCGCCACTTTTTGAACTGGAAAATTTGACCCTTAGTGATTTACCCTGGTGGGGTATCATTTGGTGCTTCAGTTTATTTATTAGCGGCTGGATTTACTTTCAGAAATCAGAACGTAAAATGGCAGACTTGCTATGACAAAGGCCTTATCCATAGAGAATTTAGGCAAGCAGTATCGCATCGCCGGCAAGGAGCATTTTTGGGCTTTAAAGAACGTGAACCTAAGCTTGGAAGAAGGATCTGTGCTGGGCCTAATCGGAGCCAATGGAGCCGGCAAATCTACCCTCCTAAAAATCCTATCACGCATTACGGCCCCCAGCGAAGGGCGGGTTCTCGCCTACGGAAAAATGGCCTCCTTACTGGAAGTAGGCACTGGCTTTCATCCCGAGCTTAGCGGTCGAGAAAACATTTACCTCAACGGAAGCATTTTAGGAATGAGTCGGGCTTCCATACGGAAGCAATTTGATGCAATTGTAGACTTTGCGGGGGTAGAGCGATTTTTGGACATGCCCGTTAAACGCTACAGCAGTGGAATGTTCGTGCGTCTCGCTTTTGCGGTAGCAGCCCACCTCGATGCCGAGATTCTTTTAATTGACGAAGTCTTAGCGGTTGGAGATGCCGATTTCCAAAAGCGTTGTTTGCAAAGGATGGATAGCTTGGCCAAGGAAAAAGCCCGCAGTATCATTTTTGTAAGCCATAATATGGGGGCCATTTCTGGGCTTTGCGATCAAGTGGCTTGGCTCGACCAAGGCCAAATTAAACAGATTGGGGAGCCCAGTGCGGTTATTGAGGCCTATTTAAAGGGCTTAGAAACCTTGCAAGCCGATATTGCTATTGCCGATCGCAGGGATAGAGAGGGTGACGGACGAGCCCGATTGACCAGCCTTGAAGCGCATAATGGCGAGGCTAAGAAATCGATTGCACAAAATGGTCCGCTGCAAGTAGACCTAAGTTGGCAAAGCAATTCCGAAGCAAAAAGCCAAAGGATTGAATTACACTTATTTAATAGTCGGGGGAATTACTTAAGCAGTTTTAAACATGACTTAAGCCCCAAGCAAAAACAATGCAGTCTAAAGCTTACTAAGGTACCCTTAATGCCCGGGCGCTTTTTCTTTAATGTCCACCTCTATTTAGATGGTATCCGAGCCGACTTTGTAGGTCGAGCAGTTTACTTTGAAGTTATCGGTAAAGATTGGGAAGCCAATGAAATAGCGGCTCAAAGACAAAACCCCGGAATAGTGCTTGAGGCCAATTGGTTAAGCGAAGCCTAGAACTTATTGGTAACTAAAGTCGTAGCGGACTTCCAATCGGGTTCCATCAAAAGTCCAAAGCTGTTTATGGAGCTGAAAGTCTGGCAAGGAATCTTGATTCATCAGACTTTGATGGGCGTGTTGAATCCCTTTAAATTCTCGAAAACGCTCAAAGTAATTATGCGACATAAAGGGATCCGTAAAAAATCCATTTTGATCATTAATCACCTTTCCGGAGCTATCCACTTCATAAATCTCAACATCCGGATCGGGCTCCCCTTCTTTTAAATACTCCTGAAAAATAAAGCGCTGCGGCCTTCCTTCAATAGCAATCCATTGCCAACTGCGCTTTATGGTCATTTCCCCTTGCCTAAACCAAGTTTCCGAACGCATCTCTTGTTCAAAATCGTATCGATAAACCATAAGGGAGGGATACCTTTCACTACCACGATACATAATGTATTTAAAAACGATACTGTCGGCGGTAATAAAATGCTCATACTTCAAAACCCCCTGGCTCCAAGATGCCGAATACCAACATCCGGCAGAGTCCATCGATTGCACGAGACCGCGATTCAACACTTTTCCATCGCGATCTATGGTTTTAATTTCCACCAAGCGGTCAAGGCTGTCGTACCGCAGGATGTCCTTTTTAAAGTAGCCGTAGTGGTGGGATAATGATAAACCGAATCGATCTTTCCCGAGGAATTAAAATAATAACGAATCAAAGCTTGGGTCTGGCCTAAGTCATTTGTATCAACAGGAATGGTGCCCGCTCCCATCAAATAGCGAACGGGAGTTTTATGAATGGTGAGTTTCTGAATGCCTTTTTGTGCTAAAACTTCTGGCTTGGGTAAAGTATACTGCCCATGCATCTTCCAAGTACACAAGATGAAACAAAACAGAATCAAATTTTTAAGCCGGTAGGAACCAAAGCTCATTTTCCTCGAATTAAGATGGAAGACCTAGTTTTAAATTCTATTCAAGAATAATGCCTCAAAACTTATGGGCTTGGTTTTGCTTTCCTCCGATTAAAAAAAATGGCAATCAAAGAAATAAGAGCGGCTAAATACCAGGCCAAGTGAATGTAATTACTGCCAGAAGATTGATAGTCGATAGCGACTGATAAGCAGACTAAGACATTCATTATGAATACAGCTTGTCCTAAAAGCTTACGCGACCTCATACTCAAAAACCGTAGTAAGAGCATAATATTTAAAGCCGCTGCCAGGCCTTGAATTGCTGCCAATAACCACTTTTCCTGCTCCCCTAAGCCAATGGCACTTAAAAGAAACAGAAAAGCATTTAAAGCAAAAACTACCTTAGAAAGACGTTCCTTGGTTTTCAATAAACTTAGCCCCTTGAGCCTAATTGTTTAGCCTTCAAGATAATGGAATCCATTAAGGAAACGGATTTTCGGCGCAAGAAAAGTGCTTCAGCCTCCCGAACCAATTGGGCATCGAAACGATTTAAGGTTTCGATGTCTGCTCGATACTTGGCATCAATGTCTAACCACATTGCTTGGGATGCCCGCTTATTTAGCTGTGGATGGTAAAAAGATCGAAAGCCTAGTTTCTGACTTAAATCCAGGGCTGCTATCGGCATCTGTGCCGAAGAAGCTACCCAATCCAATTCGTATAGTCGGTCTACGGCCTTGATATAAGTTTCTTCATTTACGCGCCCCTGATGCCAAACGCCAGCCAACATTCGGGTTTGCCAATTATCGGCATAAGTGCTTTTTAAGAAATCTTCAAAACCTTGATAGTTCTGGTATTCTTTTTTAAGTCTCTCTTCTTTAGAATGGGCAATGTGCACAAAGCGAGAAATCACACGATCTCCGGCTTGCCTTAATAAGCTCGCTTTGAAGTAGTCCTTGGCCTGATCAAGAGCATTTGCACTAAAATGTCCATGGATAAAGGCTTGGCCCTCACGAATCGCTCCTGCTAATCTAGGATCCTCGTCCCCGGCAATGAGTTGAGCATTCGCTAGTCCATAATGCTGATGCAGAATATTAACCAAAGAGCTACCGCCGGTTTTAGGCAGGTGGAGAAAAATTATCTTTCTTTGAGTACTCATAAAATGCTCATGCGTCCGCCCTACATTATTATTGGAATGCACCGCAGCGGGACTTCTATCCTCACAAAAGTACTGGAGAAATCCGGCATCTTCATGGGAGTGGTTAAAGATCCCAATTACGAGGCTATGCATTTCCTTAGCATTAACCAGCAGGTAATGTGGAAAAGCGGCTACGACTGGCATAAACCAGGTGTACCGCCAAAGGAGCATTGGCATGCTATTCCGGCCCATGAACTTTACCGGGAACACTTTCGTCTTAATGGCCGCTGGGCTCAATTAAAGCAAGCCCTGCGCAACGAAGACTGGGGTTGGAAAGACCCTCGTAACACCTTTACCCTCGATATGTGGTTGGCCAAGTTCCCTGGAGCCAAGGTGATTCACCTGCACCGAAACGAAGAGGCCATTATTGCTTCCCTTCAAAAGCGGAATAAAATAGAAGGTGAAGTCCATGCACCAGAATTGGATGATGCCAACTATGCTCGCGAACTTTGCCGGCAATATCAAAATCAGGCCAATTCTTATGCGACTTCCTTAGGCAGTCGATATCTAAGCTTGGCGTATGAGGACTTAAAAAATAAGGAGAAGCAAAGCATCCAAGCCCTAGAAGCGTTTACCGGAAAATCCATCTCGGCCAACCTTAAAAGGTACTTCCGCTAATGCCGAAAATAAGCATCATTGTCCCTAACTATCAGCATGAGCCCTATCTGCGAAAGCGCCTGGATAGTATTGCCGCCCAAAGCTTTACCGACTATGAAGTGCTCTTATTAGATGACGCCAGTACCGATGGCAGCTCGGCAATTTTGGCCGAATATGCCCAGCGCTATCAATGGCGGTTTATTCCCAATTCGGAAAATAGCGGCAGTCCCTTTAAGCAATGGAACAAAGGAGTAGCCCTGGCCCAAGGGAAGTATTTATGGATCGCCGAAAGTGATGATATCGCGCATCCCGATTTGTTGAAGGATTTGTTGCCTCTTTTAGAAAATCAAGAGCAAGTTGGCTTGGCCTATGCCCAGTCGATGTTGATCGATGAAGCTGGTCAAGAGCTAAATTCCTACGAAGAGAATTTGCGTTTTCTTTATAAAACGGAAGCCTGGCAAAAGGACTTTACCATCCCTGGCAAGGAGGCTTGTCGCAAATGGCTCTTCTTTCACAACCCTATTCCCAATGCCAGTGCCGTACTATTTAGGAAATCGGCCTATCAAGCGGTAGGCGGTGGTGACCCAAAAATGCGATTGAATGGTGATTGGCACCTCTACGCTAAAATCCTACTGCAATATGATTTAGCCTTTACAGCCGAAATCCGCAATTACTTTAGGGTACATTCCTCCACGCAGCGTTCTCAATCGCGCAAGCGAGCCTCCGTGTACCGGGAGTTAATTGCTATAAATGAACTGCTGCGCCAGTCATTGCCCGAGGCCCAGAACGAAGCAGATGCCGCTATTAGCGAAATTGGTAATTGGTGGATTGGCAATTTACCTTACCATTCTTGGAATGCGGAAAACCGAAGGCTAAATGCGCATCATTATCGCTATTTCCGAAAGTATAAGAACAATTTAGCCTGGCGGATTTTTCTCACCTTCCTTATTTCTTATCTGAGGGATTTCCTAGCTTGGATGGGTATCTTAAAGCCTTTAAAAAAACTCCGTGGTCAAATTTTTCCTGGTAAATATTGGAACCAATGACTAAGCCTTTTTACAGTGTCATTATTCCGGCTTATAATGCCCTGGAAACCTTGGAAGACTGCTTGGAATCTGTTTGGGATCAAAGTTTTTCGGATTATGAAATCATTTTGGTCAATGATGGTTCTGAGGATGACACAGCGGACTGGGCAAGCACCTGGGCGGAGGAAAAGCCCGGACTTCGGTTTAGCCTCTTGGAACAAGAGAATAAAGGATTAGGAGCGGCGCGTAACCGGGGAATAGAGCATGCCAGCGGTAAGTTTTGCGCGCTTTTAGATGCCGATGACCTTTGGCATCCCGAGAAACTCGCTTCTTGTTATTCCTTTTTAAAGGCGGCCCCCGAAACGGCCGTACTTTATCATGCGGTCGAAAACTTTGGCCGTGCAGAAAGCGGAAGTCGTAAAACCTTTCCCATTAAGGATTTGGAAGACATCATCAACAAGGGCTGTCCCTTAGTTCCATCGGCCAGCATCCTCCAAACTAAAGTGGCCTTGGACTTCCCCTTTCAAACCAATTTGGATTTTCACGGCGCTGAGGATTTGTACCTGTGGTTGGAACTTTTAAGTCGAGGAATAAGCCTTCAATACTGGCCCGAAGCTTTAAGCTATTACCGTGAAGACGGCGGAATGAGCAGCCGAATTGATGACCACCTAAAGAGGGTGATTGCGGTTTATGAATACTTTTATTCGCAAAGCAAGATTAGTAAGCGCCAATTTGAACAAGCTACTCAGCGCAAGTATTACGAGGCCGCTCGCTTCTACCAAAAACGTGGGAAGCATCATGAAGCACAACACTACTATTCGGTTGCGGACAGCAAGAGTTTAAAAATCTTGGGGCTGCGAATCCTCAACACCCTCGGGCTAAAGTTTTAATTCACCCCCCTTTTGCGTCGGTAGGCATTGATGTAATCCATAGGTTGCTGCAGGCTTCCGCTATTTTGCAGATGCTCCATCATCGGCTTAAAGCGACCATGCTCCGGATAGGTTCTTAGGGCTCCTCTTAAGGCTACCGCTAAGCTGTTTAGGTAACGTTGATTATTACTGCTCGGCTCAAACATGTTGAGCACCCCTAAAGCATCAGCAAACTCCTTGCGTTGTAAGTGAAGGTCGGCCTTTAGTAAAATTACATTCTTAAATTGTGGAGAAACCTGCAAGGCCGAATCTGCCCAAGCCAGGGCCTGATCGGCATCTCCCGCAATGGCATAGTACTGAACTAGAGCATCTAAAACTAAAATATTGTAGGGTGCATACTCCTTGGCCAAACTGATATCCTGATAAGCTAAATCAAGATTTTGCTGTACCATTAAACCTTTACCGCGATAATAAGGCAAGGGGTTCGCATAATTATCTACCGTATACCATTTCTCGTCGAAAGCCGCATCAGTAGCCTTTATCAAACCGGCGGCGTTGCGCTGTTGATTGGCCACTAAAACGTCGTTCATTTTGATAGCAGAGGAATAGCGTTGGAAGTTTACAAACAAGCCAATCACTAAGAGAACTGGAATGAGATAGGGCACATAATTAAGAGCGGGCGCCTTTTTCGAACTGTAGGCCGCCCAGGCTAAGATGAGCATGAACAAAAACATGTGTACCGCCCGCTCTAATGGGAAATCACTAAAGGAGAACACCCCTAAGGAAACCAAGGCAAATAGAGCAGCTAGGCTGATCACACTTTCTTCTTTAGAGGCCGCATTGCCCAGGGAGGCCACTAAGGTGACAAAGGCCCACAAGAAAAGACCCAAATAAAGGATTAATCCTAATGGACCAAGCTCGGCCCACAGCCATATAAAGTCATTATGCGGCCTTTGAATATGCGTGATTCCCTGCATGGTGTTTTCGTCCACCTGCCCTAAGCCGTATTTAGGAAAGAGCAGTTTCCAATTACCGGCTCCCACACCTAAGGCCGGATGCTCTTGGATCATCTCCATACTATTTTCCCAGTACACCAAACGCTTTTGCACATTGCTGCTATTGGTAAAGCCCGCCTTTATTTGAGGCGAAAAAAATAGAGCCATCAAGATGGAAAGAGAAAGCCCGAAGAAAATCAAGAGCCACTTTCGGGGCACTTGCAGTACGGATTGCTTTTTGATTTGAATAATCCCTAAGCTTACAAAGGCAGCGATAAAAAGCCCTAACCACACCCCTCGCGTTCGTAAAACGAACATTTCAATTAGCATGATAAAGGCTAAAAACATGGCCACTCGTGACCAGGTTTTTTCGAGCACAACCCAGGCCGCTAATACGAATGGGAAACTGAGCATGAGCGCAGAAGCGAGGAGGTTCTTATGACTAAAAAAGGCTTTAATCACATAAATATCATCGAAAAAGGCACCGCTCCCTAAAGCTTTAAATAGTTCCAATAAAGTGGGTACAGCGGCCCCGGCTGCAAAAATGACCAATCCCTTAAGCAAGGCCTTAGCATCGATAAATTGTGCTTCCAACATTCGATACAAAAGGAAAAACCAAGGGATAAAGGCAAAGAAACGAGCGGCAACTCCGTAGGCCTCCGATCCATTGTAAGCCCAAGAATTAGAAATTAAGGTAAACAGCCCTAATACCAATAGTAAAATACTTGGCCACAAGGGCATTTTGGTTTTAAGGATCTTAGCATCGAAGATCAGGTAAACCACTGCTCCGAATCCAAGAAGTAGATGTCTGGATAGTAGACTTTTATCTTGAAGCGCTTCCAGTTTTAAGATTGGTAGAAGTAAAAATATCGCCCAAAGTAGTCCTAAAATAATGGGGTTTGATTTACCGCCAGACTTTGCCATGCCTTAGAATTTGTGCTAATGTAAACATTCAAAAAGCTTATTCGTTTCTAAATTTGCACTCTACTCTGCCTCGAATGAATCAAAAGTCTTCCTTACAAGTTCGCAAACGCAGCTTGGTCCAAAAAAGCAAATTGCAACACCACTATCATCGCCGCAAAGGCAGCTACCGATTTGTGGGTAAAAATATGCTTCAGCTTGCCTTAAGCATCGGAGTTTTGGGATTGGCTTTATTTCTGGTTAATCATTATCTGATTGACATTGATGCTTGGATGGCGGCTAATTTGGCCCATTTAAATGAAATTCAGGTTTACCTAGTTTTTAGCTTGAGTGAAAGCTTTTTAGGACTAATTCCACCGGACCTATTTATTATCTGGACCAAAAGCCTTTCCGAGCCTTGGTTAGCCGTTGGTCTATTAAGTGTACTAAGTTATGGAGGGGGCCAGGTTTCCTTTCAATTGGGAAGATGGATTAATCACATTCCTCGCTTTCATCAATGGATTCATAAAAAATACGAAGGCAGCATCCTTCAGTTTAAAAAATTTGGGGCCTTAGTAATCCTTCTCGGCGCCTTAACCCCTTTGCCTTTTTCCCCAATCTCTATCATCAGCGGAAGCTTAGAATATCCCCGCCAGAAATATTCGCTGTTGGCATTAAGTCGCCTACTTCGCTTTTTTCTTTACGCTTACTTTCTTTTCAAAATCTAAGAATCATAAGCTTACTTTTGAAGGATGAAAACGGCTGGTGAGATTTTCCGAAAGCATTTGGCCATGACCACGCCCTTCCCGATTGGGATAGAGATTGAATCCGCACAAGGCTCCTGGCTTTACGGACCAAATGGCGAACGGTATTTAGATTTTATTAGTGGCATTTCGGTAAGTAACCTTGGGCATGGACATCCCCATATTAAAGCAGCTATTCACGAGCAAACGGAGAAGCACTTGCATACGATGGTGTATGGCGAATATGTGCAATCGAGCCCGAATGGCTTGGCCCAAAAGCTAAGCGCCATTTTACCCGAAAGTTTAAACTGCTGCTACTTTGTAAATAGCGGGGCCGAATCTATTGAAGGGGCTTTAAAACTAGCCAAGCGCGTTACCGGCAGAACAGAGCTGGTAGCTTTTCGAGGATCCTATCATGGGAGCACACATGGCGCTTTGAGCGTGAGTGGAAACGAAACCAAAAAGCAGGCTTTTCGCCCCCTACTTCCAGATGTTCGTTTTTTGAGATTTAATGAGCCAGCAGATCTGCCTCAAATAAGTAAAAGCACTGCCGCGGTAGTTGTGGAAACCATTCAAGGAGATGCGGGAGTACGCATTCCCGATGTAAGCTATATGCAGGCTTTGTCCCAACGCTGCAAGGAGGTGGGTGCTTTATTAATTTTAGACGAAATCCAAACCGGGATTGGTCGTACGGGCAGCTGGTTTGCCTTTGAACAGTTTGGTATTGTACCCGATATTTTATGTACCGCAAAGGCTTTAGGTGGTGGACTTCCCTTAGGGGCCTTTATTGCCGATCAGGATTTGATGGCTCATTTTACCGAAAAACCAATGTTGGGTCATATTACCACCTTTGGAGGTAATCCCCTGGCATGTGCCGCCGCTTTAGCCAGTTTGGAGGTTATTGAGAAGGAGCAGATTCTGGAGGGGGTTGAACAAAAAGGGGTCCTCATTGAAAACCTTATTCAAAATCCACGGATAAAGGAAATTAGGCGCCGAGGCTTATTCTTTGCCATTGATTTCGAAACAGCTGAAGAGGTACAAATAATAGTACAGAGCTTAATCAAAAGGGGGGTACTAAGTTTTTGGTTCCTGAGTTGCCCAAATAGTTTTCGAATTGCGCCACCCCTCAATATTAGCGAGGAGGATATTCGCTGGGCTTGCAATCAGATTCAAGAAGCGATTGCCGAACTTAAAGTTTGATTTTCTCGAGCTTGGCTGCGGAAAGGGGCTTCTCGATATAGCTCCGCACTACCTCACGCTCTTCTGCCTGTTGTAAATCTGATGGATCAATGCTGGAAGAAAGCATATGGATACCGAATTTAACTTCCACCTCGGTTTGAGCTAGGGCATCGAGGAATTCAAAGCCGTTCATGGTGGGCATTTTTATATCCAGTAAAAGACAAGTCGGATTGCAGGCGCCAGACTTGAGCATTTCTAAGGCCTGCTCGCCACTATTCGCCTTAAAAATAACCACGGAATCATCGTAGCGTTGTAAGGTCTTCTCATTGATCATCAGATCAATAGGATTATCGTCTACCAATAGGACAACCTTAGGCATTGGGGGGATTTTTGGGTAATAGAATGCTAAAGGTACTACCTTTTTTCTCTTTTGACTGCACCTCAATTTCGCCTCCCAAATTATTTACAACTTCTTTTAGAATGTAAAGTCCTAGGCCTGAACCAGGATGATCACTTTGGACCTTAAAAAACATGTCGAATAAATTCGCTTGCTTGGCCTTAGGGATACCAATTCCATTATCTGCCACCTTTATTTCATACTGCTCCTCCCTTTCGGAAATGCTCACCTTGCACCAAGATTTGGATTTGGCTATATCGCGATACTTAATCGCATTACTAATAAGGTTATTAAGGATGATCTCCATTCGGTAGGGATCGCTATGAATGCGTTTTAAGCTTAGGTCGGTCTCAAAGTTCAATTCCCGATAACCTGGAATGAATTTAAACTTCTGTTCCAAATCACGGAAAAGCTCCTCCAAGTCGACCTCCTCCAAGTCAATTTCAAAGCGCTTGTTTCGAGAGTACTCCAGAATATTTCGAATATAGCTATCCATACTCTCCGCCGCATCCTGCAGCATTTTGGCATAAATCTTCGTCTCTGGCAGTTGTTGGGCATTTTCGATTAGGTTAACCAAACCCATCATACTGGAAAGTGGAGCACGAAGGTCGTGGGAAATGCTATATACAAATTTATCGAGCTCTCGATTTCCTTGCTCTAGGTCAAGGTTCTTAGCTCGGAGCGTTTGATTGGCATGATAAAGCTCGGAAACATCTTCTACCAACAAGGTGAATCCAAAAATCTTCCCTTCCCGATCCAAGGCCGGGGCAAAATTGACTTTTAGTCGGTAGTGATTGTCCTCATGCTCCCAGCTTAAGTACTCCTCGGCCTTGCCACCTTGCAAGCTCTGTCGCGCAAGGTTCTCAAATTTCCCGAGTAATTCTTTTGGAACCACTTTTTTATAATCCGTACCTACCTCAATGTTTAAGCCCGTAAAATAGCGCCAAGATTTAGTTGCGGCCGTATTAAAGGACATAATCCGATAGGAAGGGTCGAACAGTAAAAAACTATTCGGCGTAGAATTAATAATGGCCAGATGTCGCTGTTCCAGAAGCTCCAATTCTTGCCTCGAATTCATTTCTTCGATTCGGGCACTGAGTACCTCAGCGGTTCGTTGCAACAGTTCTTGATGAATAGGACGGAAGAAATTGAACTGTTCGCTTTCACAATTGATTACGCCAAAAACCTTCCCCCTTACAATAATGGGCACGGCTACTTCCGATCCAGCAGCAAAATGCTCCTGAATGTAATGCGGGTCCTTACGACTATCGCCTGTCATGTAAGGCATAGCCGTTGTGGCCACATAACCCGTTATTCCTTGCGAAAAGCTAACCTTTAATCCTTCTGCAACTTCTCGCCTCCCCTTGCGCTGCGAGCCATAAGCCGCTATGGGCGCCAGTACGTTTCCTTGTCGCTCCAGAATTAAGGCATCCCCTAAATAGAGCTTGGCCAAAATTTCATCGGTCATCACCCACATGAGCTCATTGGTATCTTTTACCATCAGGGCTTTAGCCAAAAAATCAGACTTGAGGCGATTAAATCGGTTTTCCAAATAGGTATCGGTAAGTTCATCGAAACCCAAGGCATAGGCCAGTACTTGATTGGCTTTAAAAAGGGCTTGTACCTCGGCATCGATTCGGTAGTTCTCTTCGCGGACCTTATCAAAGGCCGAAAAGGCATAGCTTGGCTTTAAGGGGTTTAGGGTCTTAAAACCATCTAGCCATAGCGAGGCATGCTCCTTCGCTTCACTATTGTAAATATCGAGTAAGGATAAATTATTGATGGAGTCGAAGCCCAACTTACGAAGGTATTCGCGATAGGTTCTATTAGAATAGAGCAAATTAAACTGGGCATCAAATACGGCCCGATGTTCATGTTTGAGATTGCCGACTAATTCTAAAATAGAAGCGTCAATGGAGTCAGTAGTTTTCATAATGATTCGCCCTAAGGTACTAATTCTTTTAATCCATAGCCAAAGAATTAGCCTTTAATATACTGAAATTCAATAAGATTTGATGGTTACCCAGCTTAGGTTTCGGGGAAAATCTTACCCGGGTTTAAGATAGCATTAGGGTCAAAAACAGCTTTCACGGCTTTTTGCATGGCTAGGGAAACGGGGCTAAAAACAATGTCGAGGTAATCCTTTTGCACCAGTCCAATGCCGTGTTCGCCGCTAATGGTTCCGCCTAATTGCTTAACTAGGCTAAACAGCTCACGAATGCCTTTAGGTAAATCTTCCTCCCAGGCTTGGTCCGTCATATCATTCTTCAAGATATTTACGTGCAAATTACCATCTCCGGCATGACCATAACAAACGGAATGGAATCCGTAGCGATGGCCTATTTCCTTTACTCCTTTTAAGAGGGCTGGTAGTTCGGCCCGGGGAACTACAGTGTCTTCCTCTTTATAAATGGAATGCGATTTAACAGCTTCTCCTACTTTGCGCCGCAATTGCCAGAGGGATGCTTTTTCTTGCGCACTTTCAGCAAATAGCACTTCACCCGCATCAAATGTGGCCACAATATCTGCGATTTTCACACATTCGTCCATCAGCTGATTAGGATCGTTGCCATCGACCTCAACCAAGAGATGAGCGGCCACTTCAGGACCAATTGGAACTTGAACACCATCAACAAATTTCAAGGTATAGTCTATCGCATCACGCTCCATAAACTCCATAGCCGAAGGCGTAATCCCAGCTTGAAAAATCGCCGAAACCGCCGCACATGCCTGCTCCGAGGAACGGAATGGAATTAACATTAAGCGATCATGTTGAGGATAGGGTATTAGGCGAAATACCGCTTTGGTAATCACGGCCAAGGTTCCCTCGCTACCCACCATTAATTGGGTTAAATTATAACCTGTGCTGTTTTTTAATACCCGCGCTCCGGTGCGAATTAAACTGCCATCGGTAAGGGCAATCTCTAAGTCAAGTACATAGGCATTGGTTACCCCATATTTAACCGCCTTGGGGCCACCGGCATTTAAGGCCAAATTTCCGCCTAGGGTGCAGGAACCCCAACTACTGGGGTCGGGCGGATAAAATAAATTCTTGGCTTTACAGGCATCATGAAAAACCTGATTAATCACCCCAGGCTCTACGGTTGCTTGTAAATTCCGTTCGTCGATTTCTATAATTCTATTGAGCTTTTCAGTGCTTAATACCACTCCACCAAAGACCGGCAGAGCGCCTCCACTTAAACCGGTACGAGCCCCACTGGTATAAATGGGGATTCGCCTTTTATTACAGTAGGCTAAAATTTGGGCTACCGCTTCCGCAGATGAGGGTTTAAGGACGAGTTCTGGCTGAAAATGAAAGTCTTCGGTTTCATCTCGACCATAATCGTGCATGTCCTCGGCTTCGCTTAGGATTTCTGCTTCAGACAAAAAGCTCTGAAAATGGCTGATATCCTCTTTATCCACTTGAGAATACTCCTTCGGTCTCTGCAAAATATTCTATTTTAGGCGCGCTTAAAATTAAGGCAATGTTCTATCGCAACTTACTTATAGTTTTTGGAATTCTGTTAAACGCTAGCACGGTTAATGCTCAAGAAAAAACCGTGAGCTTGGAAGACGTTATGCGCGGCAAATTTTACGCGCGCAGCACGGGGGGCTTACGTAGCATGAACGACGGCATTCACTTTACCGTTTTAAATCGCTCGGAAGGTAGTATTGACAAATACAGTTATGAAACCGGGGAAAAGGTGGCCACCATTTTGAGTACCGCCGAAATTGAAGCCCAATCGGGAGAAAAAATCAATTTTGATAGTTACCAGTTTAATGCCACTGAAGACAAGGTACTGTTAGGCACCCAAACCGAGTCTATTTACCGTCACTCCTCCAAGAGCTACTACTTTATTTACGACCTAAAATCAGGTAGCCTTGATAAAATCCAGGCCGATGGAAAACAGCAATTAGCCGATTTATCCCCTACCGAGAATAAAGTGGCCTATGTTTACAAAAACCGTATGCATATCCAGGATTTGGAAGAAGGCGGTGAAACGGTAAGCTTTGGACAGGGGAAAGAAGATGCCCTAATCGCTGGTGCGGTGGATTGGGTTTATGAAGAAGAATTTAGCTTCCACAAAGGATTCTATTGGTCGCCCGGTGGAAACTACATCGCTTATTATCAATTCGACGAGTCGGAGGTTCCCACCTTTAGTATGGATGTTTACGGAAAAGGATTGTACCCTAATCAGGATGTATTTAAATACCCAAAAGCGGGAGAAGTAAACTCCAAAGTGAGCATTCATATATATGATGTTCATAACAACAAGGACTATGTAGTTGGATTCGCAGGTGAGGAAATCGAGTATTATCCGCGTATTAAATGGACACAAGAGGATGATGAACTCATCATCACCACCCTCAATCGTCATCAGGACCTTTTGATGCTTTGGAAAGTGGAAATGGATATGAAAGACGGTATTCATGTAAATCCTTTGTTTACCGAGAAAGCGCCTGCCTATTTAGAGATTAATGATAATCTTCGATTTTTAGCGGATGGTAGTTTCATCTGGACTTCTGAGCAATCGGGTTACAATCACATTTACCACTATAATAAGGACGGTAAGCTTAAACGACAAATCACCAAAGGTGACTGGGATGTTACCGAGTTTTACGGCATCGATGAAGAAAGCGGTTACTTATACTATCAAAGTGCTGAGGAGGCGCCTATTAATCGGGCCGTTTACCGCATCAATCTGAAAGGCCGAAAAAAGGAAAAGTTGAGCAGCCGCAAAGGTTGGAATAGTGCCACCTTTAGCAAAGGCTTCCAGTTTTACATCAACCGCTTTTCCTCTGCCGAAAGGCCTACTTACGAAAGTTTACATCGCTCCAATGGCGAAGAAGTACGGGTATTGAATGATAATGATGCCTTAGTGAAGCGCTTGGCCGAATACCAACTTTCCGCAAAAGAGTTTTTACAAATTCCAAACGAAAACGGCACCCTTTTAAATGCCTGGATGATTAAGCCCCAGGATTTTGATCCAGCCAAGAATTACCCGGTACTCATGTTTGTTTACGGTGGACCAGGCTCTCAAACCGTGAAGGATCAATACGATGCAGGTAATGGTTTTTGGTATCAATCCCTCGCCGCCAAAGGATATATTATTGTGAGTGTTGACAATCGCGGAACGGGTGCGCGGGGTCGTGATTTCCGGACGCAAACCTATCAGCAACTCGGCAAGCTTGAAACCGAAGATCAAATTGCAGCCGCAAAATGGCTCGCTAATCAAAAGTATGTGGATGGCGACCGCATTGGAATTTGGGGCTGGAGTTATGGAGGCTACATGAGCAGCTTGGGTATTACCAAGGGCGCCGATGTATTTAAAATGGCGATGGCCGTGGCCCCTGTGACCAACTGGCGGTTTTACGACAATATATATACCGAGCGCTACATGCGTACCCCTCAAGAAAATGCGAATGGCTACGACGATAATAGCCCAATAAATCACGTCGACAAGTTAAAAGGAGCTTACTTATTGGTACACGGTAGTGCGGATGACAATGTGCATGTTCAGAATACCATGCGCATGATTTCGGCCTTAGTGGCGGCCAATAAGCAGTTCGACTTATTTATATACCCCGATAAAAATCACGGGATTTACGGCGGTAACACGCGCTATCACCTATTTACCAAGATGACCAATTTCATCGAAGAGAACCTTTAAAGCCTTCATCTATCATTGGATTAATTTTTGTTAATTCGACGGTCAAATAAAAAAACACCTATGTCAAACACCGATCTAGCGAAACAAGGACACCCAAACGGCCTGTACATTCTGTTTTTCTCCGAAATGTGGGAGCGTTTCTGTTACTACGGAATGCGAACCCTTTTAACCTTATATCTAGTTAAAGCCTTATTTAAGGGAGATGCCGAAGCCGCCGTTATTTATGGCGCTTATACCGGATTAGTATATGCCGCTCCAGTGCTTGGTGGTCGAATGGCCGACCAATTCTTAGGGTATCGGTTTGCAATTATCCTTGGTGCAATTTTAATGGCCATTGGAGAATTTATGATTTTAGGCGGAACCGAATTTTGGCTTTTAGCCGGTATGGGGGCCATCATTATTGGTAATGGTTATTTTAAAGCTAATATCTCGACTATTGTCGGTAAGCTTTATGAAGAGAATGACCCGCGTCGAGATTCTGGGTTTACCATTTTTTATATCGGTATTAATGTGGGGGCACTTTTAGCCACCTCAGTAGTAGCCTATGTTGGAGAAACCTATGGTTTTAGATGGGGATTCGGCTTAGCCGGTGTTGGTATGCTGTTAGGCTTCCTAATTTTCTACTTCGGTCGCGATCGTTACGCAGAAGCCGATGGCCTGGACATTACCGAAGCAGGTAAGAAAAAAATTGTAGGGCCAATTAACTATGTGCACCTCATCACCCTTATCAGTATTGCGCTAATTCCAGTTTGCTACATCCTTATTAGCAAGAATGAAATTTTGCAATATTTACTTACTGGCTTATTTGTTCTGGTAGCCTTTAACCTGATTAATGCCGGCGCCAAAGAAGGTAAAATTTGGCGCGATCGAATGATTGCCCTGGTAATCTTCATTTTAATCAACATTGTGTTTTGGGCCTTCTTCGAACAAGCAGGAACCTCACTTACCCTTTTCGCCGACCGTAATGTGAACCGCGAAATTTTTGGTTGGGTAATGCCCGCCTCGATGACCCAGTTTTTCAATCCATTCTTCATTGTACTCTTTGGATCCATCTTTAGTGTAATGTGGGTGAAGCTTTCTGAAGCGGGTAAAAACCCGAGCATACCCATGAAGTTTGCTTTCGGTATCCTTCAACTTGGATTAGGTTTCTTGGTAACCCTTTTAGGTTTAACCTTTGCAGAAGGCTTCCAAGTTCCTTTGCTTACCCTTGTATTCCTTTACTTATTGCATACTACCGGCGAGCTTTTCCTTTCGCCCATTGGCCTAAGTATGGTAACCAAATTAGCACCACCAAAAATCTCTGGAACAGCCATGGGTGGATGGTTCTTAAGCTTTGCCATTGGTAACTTCTTAGGCGGGCAAATCGCTACGCTTACCGGAACCCACGGCGACGATAATGGTCCCGAATTGGAATTCCCAATGAGCACGACCGTTATGGATGCCGCTAATGATGTAAACACCATAAGCTTTACAGATTGGGACCCCCTTGCCGAGGACATGCCGGTGAATATCACCCTAGGAAAGTATATGGACATCCAAGACTGGGTGGAGTTCCGTAAGGCTTACCAAGCGAACATGAATTTTGTGGAGTGGAAAGCAAATCGTAGTCTGAACACTCCTTTAGGCTCGGCCGAAGAATGGCTAGTGAAGGAGAACTGGCAAAAACTCGGAACTTCCTACGACTCTATTCTTAAACTGGATAAAGAGACAGAATCGGGAATTAACATCGAAACTTGGATTTATTTCCGTGAGGCCATAGAAGATTTTGAAGATGCAGATGGCAGCCTCGCTGAGGTCTACGAAAAGCATCGTTTGCAACGTATGGAGCAAGGACTAAACAAGTACACCGATGTGTTCTCTAACATTGGCTTTGTTCTCATTGGCTTCTCGGTAGTCATTATGATCTTTAATAAGCCACTTAAGAAATTGATGCACGGAGTGGAATAAACTCCCTTATCCATAAATTTAAAAAGGTCATCCGCATTTTAGCAGATGGCCTTTTTTATTGATACCAAGGATAAAGATATCATCAACAGCTATCACCAATTAAAAATCAATAGTTAATAACTATTTTTGAACCGAATTAAAAACCAATAGAGATGAATAATCAAATCGGACTCGCAAAAGATAAATCAGAGGCCTTAGCAGAGAAACTCAATGTGCTCCTAGCCAACTATCAAATTTTTTATGCTAACTCTCGTGCTTTGCACTGGAATATTAAAGGCGAAAAATTCTTTGAGCTTCATCAAAAGTTTGAAGAACTCTATCTAGACTCCTTTGAGAAAGTAGATGAAATTGCCGAGCGCATTTTAACCTTAGGTCATACCCCTCTCCACACTTTCACCGACTACTTAAAGCAAGGCAGCATTAAAGAAGCTTCCCATATTTCTGAAGCCCGAGCTTCGGTTCAAGCGGTTTTGGACGGTTACAAAACCCTTTTAGAATTGGAGCGTGAAATCTTAGACATTTCCGATGAGGCTGACGATGAAGGTACCAACGCATTGATGAGTGATTACATCCGAGAACAAGAAAAGAGTGTTTGGATGTACAGCGCCTTTTTAAAATAATCGAACTTAGAGCGGCCTTTGAGCCGCTCTTTTTTTATACTCCTACTATGAATTTCCACACTCGAAAATGGGTAAAACCCGAAGACCTTAATCCCAACGAAACTTTATTTGGGGGTCGAATGCTCGCCTGGATTGATGAAGAGGCGGTTATTTATGCCATCGTTCAACTGGAGAACAAACATGTGGTCACCAAATACATCTCCGAAATAGATTTCATTTCTGCCCCAAGGCAAGGGGATATTGTAGAATTGGGTATTGAAGCCACCGCCTTTGGACGAACTTCCATTACCATGCGTTGTGAGGTTCGCAATAAATTAACGCGTGAACCCATCCTCAAAATAGATAAACTGGTTTTTGTAAACCTTGATGCGGATGGTAAAGCATTGCCTCACGGCAAAACGGAAATCACCTATGTAAAGGACCGCCTAGACTAGATTATTGAGTGTACTGCTTATAACTACTCGTATCCGTAAGGGCTTCTAGGAAAGCAATTAAATTTTGCTTTTGATGAGCGCTTAAGCTAAAGCCGCCTATCAAAGAGTCCTTAAGGCGGTGATCACTTCCACCGGAAGCATAATGATCAACCACTTCTCCCAGGCTATGTAAAGATCCATCGTGCATGTAGGGAGCGGTTAAGGCAATATTTCTTAAAGTAGCTACTTTAAATTGTCCTTCATGCTCTAGGAGATTATTAGTCACCCTAGCTCTTCCCGAGTCGAGGTAAAACTCTTTTAAACCGTTGTTACGGAAACTAAAATCGGTGGTGAGCGGAAAACTATGACAAGCCACGCAATTCAAGTCTGGGCTTATAAACAGTGCCAGACCCGCTTTTGCCGATTCGCTTAAAGCAGATGAATCACCCTGATAATAATAACGATCAAAAGGCGAATCGTAGGAAACTAAAGCGCGCTCATAGCTTGCTAAAGCCAAACTCAAGGAATAGGGGTTCACATCTTGGTTAAACGCCTTTTGAAATTTTTCTTGATAAGAGGCTATCGCCCCTACCCTTGCCAAGGCCTCGGTAAAGGGTAAATCCATTTCACGATGCTCTTCAATGGGGCCAATCACCTGACTTTCCAAACTAGGGTTCCCACCATCCATAAAGAGGTAAGGCTGCCATGCCACATTAAATAAGCTTGGAGAATTGCGATTGTGCATTCTTCCTTCGGTACCCACTGAAACCGGCAGGCCATCGGTAAAAGCCAAATGCGGGAGATGACAAGTGGCGCAGGAGATATCTCTATTACGACTAAGAATAGGATCAAAAAACAATTCTTTGCCTAAGGCCACGCGTTCCCTGCTCAAAAATTTATCGGCTTCCAAAGGCATCTCAGGAAAATGAGGAATCTCAATACTAAGCTTTACTGGAGCAGTATCCTCAGTCCTCGAAATTTCATCCTTTCGACAAGCATTTAAGGCAAGGCTTAAAGCCCCCAATAGAACTAGCGTTCCAAAAGGGGCTTTAAACTTCAATTTATGTGCCTTACTTTTTACCATGACCACCAACTGAGAATGTGGTCGCCGCATCAAATTGATCCATCATTTTGAAGCCTAATGGACGCGCATCACCCATGGACATGGTGAGGACTTCATCATATAAGTTTATTCCATCGAGGAACTTCTTATAGTCAACGGCCATGGTTATTTTAAGGGTATCACCATCAGACAGGTCTTGGTGAATCATAGTAGAGCGATCTTTTCGGAATTCGTTGGTTCCCAAATGATATTTGAAGGTTTGGTCGAAAGTTCCATCGCCTTCATAATCTACCTCACCTTCAATCTTCACGAAGATATAGCCAGAGGCCCAAGACCAGTACATCCCCTCAGCTTGGGGCGCCAAGGGGTGATTGGCATCCGTGAAGTCTGTTGGCTGCATGCCTGTGCTGCCCGCTTCCGTATTGGTGGCTTCATCTACTCCAATGCTCACATTGAACATATGGGCATGGCCAGGAGCAATGGTTCCCATATCGCTCATCATCACATCGGGACGAATGATATAATATTCCGGACTTAGCGCGGTACTATTGTCGGCATCGTCCATAATTACCGGCTTAGATAGATAGAAGCTTGCTAGGGTGTAGCGAATTGTATAGCCACTATCGGTCGTATAATTTTGGTTCAGTGCGAAGGCATTGCCATCATAATTGAAGTCATAATGCAGCTGAACGTAAGCTTTCTCTTCTTTGGGGGGATCTTGCGTGGTATTATCATCGTCATCACAAGATGCCATAAGGCTAGCGGCCAAAAGGGCCAGGGAAAAATATTTGAATCTCATTAGTATTGAATTTAAATGGTTAATAAATCGATAGGTCGACTTATACCTTCGGCGGCCGCCAAATGCCGGTTTGCAATCCCGAGCTTAAATTCAAGTTTGGGAAATATGGATTTATTCTAGAGCCACTAAAAAAGGGGATTGTGGTCCAGGCAAAGCTAGAGCTTTCAAAAAGGCTAAGGGATTCCTCTATATAGGAAGGCTCGCTAATGGGCTCCTCATGGGTATCGCCTTGCAGGATAGCCTTAATCTGACAGCTACCTTGACAATCATTGCCCTCCACGTCCTTTAGCACACATTTCTCTTCGGCGTAGTATTGCTGATGCATTTCAAACTCCAACCACAGCATAGAATTATACAGGCTAGAGAACAGCAGGCTGAAAAGGAATACTATGGCCGATAATCGAGGCATGTATCAAAATTAGGCTAGCAAGGTTTGTTTTTTGGTGTCCTATGCTACTTTAAGTAAAACGAATGAGCGTCCGCTATCGTTGGCTGTTTAATCGAATAAAAAAAGCCGCTTTGGGCAAAAGCGGCTTTATAAAATTTGGATTAACTAGAGGGCTCCTCCCTTTATTTCCTCCACTACATCGGGGTCGAGTAAGGTCGAGGTGTCGCCCAGATTGGAGGTATCTCCCTCGGCGATCTTCCGTAATATTCGACGCATAATTTTTCCCGAGCGGGTTTTTGGTAAGCCACTTACAAATTGAATCTTATCGGGTTTGGCGATTTTACCAATTTCCTCAACCACGGTCTCCACAATTTCCGCGCGCAATTTCTCGGGGTTTGATGGGGCTTCCTTGGTAATCACATAGGCATAAATCCCTTGTCCCTTAATATCGTGTGGGTAGCCCACAACGGCAGATTCGGAAACAATATGATCATTCGAGTTAATAGCATTTTCAATCTCCGCGGTACCAAATCGATGACCACTCACATTGATTACATCATCTACTCGGCCAATAATGCGGTACATTCCATTTTCATCCCTACGGGCACCATCACCAGTAAAGTAATAGCCTTTATAATGGGAGAAGTAGGTATTCTTGCAGCGCTCGTGATCGCCATAGGTAGTGCGAAGCATGGAGGGCCAAGGGAAGCGCATCGCTAAGTAGCCCTCTTTATCATTACCCTCTATTTCCCTGCCATCTTGATCCAATAAAACAGGCTGAATTCCCGGTAAGGGATAACCCGCATGGGAAGGTTTCATAGGGCTATGATTCCCTAAACCAGAAATCATAATACCACCCGTTTCCGTTTGCCACCAAGTATCAACAATGGGGCAGCGTTCCTTACCAACGTGAATATGATACCATTCCCAAGCTTCTTCATTGATAGGCTCCCCTACGGTGCCCAATACTTTTAAAGAATATAAACCGTAGCTTAAAACATGGTCCTCCCCTTTAGCCATTAAGGCGCGAATGGCTGTTGGTGCGGTATAGAATTGATTTACACCATGTTTATCACACACTTGCCAAAAACGACCTGGATCAGGATAAGTTGGTACACCTTCAAACATTAGGGTGGTAGCTCCATTTAATAGCGGTCCATAAACGATATAGGAATGACCGGTAATCCAACCAATATCTGCGGTACACCAGTACACATCACTTTCATCGTATTGAAATACATTGGCAAAACTGTAGCCCGCATAAACCATATAGCCGCCACAAGTATGCACTACCCCTTTGGGTTTACCGGTAGAACCCGAGGTGTAGAGGATAAATAATAAGTCCTCACTATCCATGGGTTCTGCTGGGCAATCGCGGTCCACACCTTGTAGTTCTTGATGCAACCAATAGTCGCGACCTTCCTTCATGTGAACATTCCACTGAGTACGTTCGGCAACAATAACCTTCTCTACAGAAGTGCAAGACTTCAAGGCCTCATCAACCACTGCTTTACAAGGAATTTCCTTTGCGCCACGATACATACCATCGGCGGTAACCACCATTTTACAGGAGGAATCGTTTATCCGATCTGCCAAAGCATGGGCAGAAAAGCCCGCAAAAACTACCGAATGAACGGCACCAATCCGGGCGCAAGCCAAAACGGTAACGGTAAGTTCTGGAATCATCGGCATATAAATGGCCACCCGGTCGCCTTTTACAACGCCGTGCTTTTTTAGCACATTGGCCGTTTTACAAACCTCCTCATGCAACTCCCGATAGGTCATACGCACAAAGCGCTCCTTAGGGTCATTGGGCTCCCAAATTAGGGCCAGTTTATTCCCTCTGGTTTCGAGGTGACGATCCAAACAATTCTCGGTTATATTAAGCTTAGCATTGGTGAACCATTTTACATCCGGGCTGTCGAATTCCCATTCTAAGGTTTTGTCCCAAGGCTTTTGCCATTGATAGTTTTGGGCAATCTGTTCCCAAAAAGCCTCGGGCTGCTGGGTACTTAATTGATATTGTTCCTGATACTCTTCAAAGGAGTTTACACGGAATTTTGCCTTCATAATTAGCTGGTTATTTGTTTTATACTAGGGTGAATAATTTCGTCTATTTCTTGCACGATTGCGGGATCATCAATGGTGGAGGGTATTTTAATTTCTTCGCCATTTACAATCGCTCGAAGCAATTTACGCAATGTTTTTCCGGACCGTGTTTTTGGTAATCGTTGCACTTGGTACACCTTCTTTAGGGCGGCCACCGCGCCAATCTCGGAGCGAACGGCCGCAACTATTTCCTCGGCAACCTCATGAAAGGTTTTGGAGTCTTGATTGCAAACTACTAGGGCCATGGGTATTTGACCTTTCAGGCTATCGTTAGCACCAATAACCGCGCATTCGGCTACTGCAGGATGAGCGGCAACAATTTCCTCCATTTCAACGGTTGAAAGGCGATGGCCCGCCACATTAATAACATCATCTACCCGGCCGGTAATAAAGGTGAAGCCTTCTTCATCCTTAAAGCCGCCGTCTCCACTAAAGTAATAGCCCGGAAAGCGTTCTAAATAGGAGTCTTTAAATCCTTGGGCATTATTCCATAAGCTCGGCAAGCAACCTGGAGGGAGGGGCAGCTTTACCGCCACATAACCTTCTTCCATGGGGGAAACTAAGCTGCCATCTTCGGCCAGGATTTGTAAATCGTAACCGGCCACTGGCTTACTTACCGAACCTGGTTTTATAGGAAGCAATTCGATACCAGGGAAGTTCGCTAACATCGGCCAACCACTCTCGGTTTGCCACCAGTGGTCAATAACGGGAACACCTAGCTGCGACTGCAACCACTTTAAAGTGTCGACGTCGCAACGCTCTCCCGCCAAGAACTGATACTTCAAACTGCTAAGATCATATTGCTTAATAAAATTTCCCTGCGGGTCCTCCTTACGAATAGCTCGAATTGCTGTTGGTGCTGTAAACATCACCTTCACTTTGTATTCTGAAATAATTCGCCAAAAGGTTGATGCATCGGGCGTACGAATCGGCTTACCTTCAAATAACACGGTAGTTGCGCCAGTTAAAAGGGGCGCATATACAATGTAAGAGTGACCAACCACCCAGCCTATATCCGAGGCTGCCCAGTAAACATCGCCGGGTTTAATGCCATAAATCGCTTCCATACTGTAGCGCAACGCCACAGCGTGTCCACCATTATCACGCACTACCCCTTTGGGCTTACCAGTTGTACCACTGGTATATAAAATATAGAGCGGGTCGGTAGCTTCTACCGGCACACAGCCCACGGTATCGGCCTCAGCAAGCATTTGGTCAAAATCTACATCATAATTTTTACTAGGCACTAGGGCACCCAGCTTTCGCTGATAGATCACTACTTTCTCGGGCTTATAATTGGCCAGCTCCATCGCCTTATCCACCATTGGCTTGTAGGGAATAATACGATCAACCTCTATCCCCGAAGAGGCGGTAATCAATACTTTAGGTTTGGCATCATCAATTCGAATGGCCAGTTCATGGGGGGCAAAGCCTCCAAACACCACCGAATGAACCGCTCCCAGGCGTGCACAGGCCAACATAGACATAACCGCTTGTGGAATCATGGGCATGTAAATAATTACCGTATCGCCTTTTTGAACCCCAAGCTTTTTTAAGCCACCAGCTATGCGAGCTACCTCATCGCGCATCTCACGATAAGTAAAGGAAGCCTTCGTTTGAGTTACCGGCGAATCGTAATAGAGCGCTACTTGATCCCCTCGACCATTTTCAACATGGTTATCCAAGGCCAAATACGATGTATTGGTCATGGCCCCTTGATACCATCGGTAAAGTCCGTCTTGATCGGTTGATAAAATTTTATCGGCCGGGCGGTACCAGTCGATTCTTTTGGCTTGCTCCGCCCAAAACCCCTCAGGGTCTTTAAGGCTGTTAAGGTATTCGGTTTGGTAAGACATGGTTCTTAAATTAATTCTTGAATATGTTGAAGGAGGTCTTTATTGGAGAAGGGTTTTAATAAGTAGAGGTCAGCGCCGTGATCATAGCCCTTTTGCACATCATCTTTTTTGCTTTTTGCCGAAAGGAAAACCACTTTAGGTGCGGGAACTTTTGCCTTTAAATAGTCGCAAACTTCGTAGCCATCAACGTCTGGCATCATGATATCCAATAATACCAGGTCGGGCTTATTAGCATCGGCTAAAGCCTTGGCCTCGGCTCCATTTCGGGCGATGTAAACCTCATACCCCTTGCGTTTAAAGAGGTATTCTAAAGACATGAGGATGTTTATTTCATCGTCGACAATTAATATTTTACTGCGCATCTTCTGAGTTCTTAGTAGGTTTCAATTTTTGAGCTTCTTGATATAATGGGAGGGTAAAGGATATTTTAGTTCCACCACCAGGATTGTCTTCTATCCAAATACGGCCCTTGTGCATCTGAATGATATTCTTACAAATGGCTAGGCCAAGTCCGCTACCACTAGGTTTACGCCGTGTTTGGTTTCGAACCTGGTAAAATTTATCAAAAACCAGTTCGCGATCAGCATCTGGAATTCCCTTTCCATTGTCGTGAATATTAACCTTTAGGTCTTGATCCAATTGATAGGCGGTAATCCATACCTGCCCGTTTTCGGCTGCAGCGTACTTTAGGGCATTCCCAATTAAATTATGCAGTACTTGGGTAATGCGATCTACATCAGCATAGGTAGCCATTAATGGGGCCGAGATTTCACAGCGAAGTATATGCCCCCGTTTTTTAGCTAAGGCCTGAAATTGCCTTTCGGTATCTCTTAAAAGGGCACCTAAGTCTAATTTGCTAAGACTTAGTTTCTGGCTACCCGATTCAAATTTTTCCAAATCTAGCACATTGCCAATCAGGCGGGTTAACCGATCACAGTCGCTTACAATATTGCCAATAAAACGCTGCCGATCTTCCTCGGGCATTTCGGGGTCGTCTTGCACTAATTCGGCCTGGGTGCGAATAGCGGTAAGCGGGGTGCGAAGCTCATGGGTAACGGTGTACAAAAACTCATCCTTGAGTTCGGTAATCTCCTGAAGCTTTTCATTGGCATTGCGCAATTCCTCCGTGGCCAAGCGCAAGGCTTCGCTGCGAGAGCTTAATTCTCGGTTTAATTGCAATACCTTCTGACTTTCCTCTAAAATATTAAGTACTTCACTACGACTTAATTCTTCCCTTTGCACCACCGAAGAAATCATAATCTTAGCACTGGCCGGACCAATGGCCTCAGCCAGTAAACGCTCGGCATAGCTAATTACTCGGCTGTCGGCGGTTGGAGAACTACTCCAATCAATATTGTTTAATCGTGCATAGCGATCCAGCACCTCCTCGGTTCGACGATTCCCTAAGAAGTTGATTAATAAACTTTTAATATTTGGAAAAGGTGCCGTTCCGCGGTAAACCTCCGGGGCATTGGGACCTTGCAATAAACTATTTGCCTGAACAAAAAGCGTCGCTTGATTTTCCTCTTCTTGACTGGCTTCTAAACTTAAACTTCGCCAAATGAAAACAATGGAATTCATCAATAGGCTAAAGATGGTCGCTGCACTTAAAATGCTGATATTCATCTCAGCAGCTAGGATTTGCGGAGACCAAAAACCGAGAAAGTGACGATCTCCGGTGATCACGGTAAGGATTTCGGGGAGTACCAAAAAGTAAAACCAAACACCGAAGCCCACCGATATAGATTCGATTGCCGCCCGACGGTGCGCTTGCTTCCAAAACAGCGCTCCTAAAAAGGCCGGGGCAAACTGACTGATGGCCACAAAGGAAACCATGCCAATACTCACCAAGGATTCTTTGGCAGCGATGTAATGGTAATAGAAATAAGCTAAAATCAATATGCCTAAAATGGCCCAGCGGCGTAAACCAATAATTCGGCGATCTAAAGGCTTTTCCTTTTTCCAAACTATCTGCGGAACTAAAACATGGGTACTCACCATATTGGCTAAGGCCAGGGTAGAAACAATGATCATAGAAGTAGCTGCCGAAAGCCCACCCAAAAAGGCCAAGGCAGCGGTGGCTGGTCCACCCGCTTGTAAACTCAAGCTAAGCAGGTAAAAATCGGGTTTAGTATCGGGGGCTAAACTGGGACCCATTAGCGCAAAAGGAACCACAAACAAGTTGAGCACCAACATATAGAGGGGTACTAGCCAAAGTGCCTTCGGAATATTTTTCACGCTCGTGTTCTCCACCACGCCCATTTGAAATTGACGGGGAAGAAGCATAAAAGAGAAGGCCGAAATCAAAAGAATAGAAGCCCATTCGGCCGTTGGGATGGCTACCGATTGATTAGAAAATCGATCTAAGGCCGTAAAAAAACGCTCATCTTTTAAAAAAGAATTAAGCCCAATAAACCCAACGATGAGGAAGGCCAAGAGTTTGAAGAGGCTTTCGAAGGCAATGGTTCCAATGAGCCCGGCTTTGGGACGATTGTTTTGCACATAACGCGTACCAAAGAGCACGGTAAAGGCCACCATTACCAGGGTAACATAAAGGGCTGGGTCTTCTAAGGAAAAACCAGCATTGTACTGTGTTTCCCTTTGGCTTAAAACATCAAAGCTTTCGCTGATGGCTTTAATCTGTAAAGAGATATAGGGAAGCACACCTACCAAGGATAAGGTCGCCACTAATTTCCCTAAACGGGCATCCTTACCGTAGCGGGCAGAAAGCAAATCGGCCAAGGAACCAATCCCTTGATTCACCTTTAGGAAATATAGTTTTCGGGCAATGGGGTACCAGAGGAAAAGGGCTAAGGTGGGACCGATGTAAATCAGTAAAAAATCGAAACCAGATTCGGCTGCCCGACCGATACTTCCGTAGAAGGTCCAGGCGGTGCAATATACCGCCAGGGCCAAGGCATAGATATAGGGCATCCATTTGCGATAGCCCAGGTTGCTCAAACGCTTCTCAAAATACCAGGCCGCTCCAAATATGAAACCTAAGTAAGCTGTTCCTATGACGATTAAGAGGACCGTCATTCCTGCTTGTCGATTTTACGAGCCGTTCGCATTAAAAAGATCACCCATAATACAAACAGCCCAAAGAGGTAGATGATAAAGCTCAAGGAGCCTTCGAAGAAAGCCCAAAAAAGCGGAGAAATAACCGTTAAGCTAAGGACAACAATTAGTGCATTTCGGGCAAACAGCTTCTCCATCTTTCAAATATTGAAATTTCTTGGCAGTACTTGACTGATAATTATCATGAGCTAAAAAAGCCCGACATACTGAAAATCAGCATGTCGGACCTTTCACTTAAGGTTTGGTTAATGGGTGTGTGCCTCACCAGCTCCAGAGGGAATCCGGATGTCTTCTACTAATTCCTGCACATCTTCGGGGGTTTCGGGGGTAAAGCGCATTACCACCAAACTAACCACAAGGTTTATAAGCATGGCCACGGTACCAAAACCTTCGGGACTGATACCAAACCACCAGTCGGCTTTTAGTGCTGGAACCGCTTCCATGCCTCCGTCGAATACACCAAATTTAAATTTCAAGATGTAGAAGCACATACTAGCCAAGCCGGCAATCATACCTGCAACGGCACCTTCTTTGTTCATCTTTTTCATAAAGATACCGAGGATAATAGCTGGGAAGAAGGATGCTGCTGCTAATCCAAAAGCTAGGGCTACTACCGCTGCTACGTAATCGGGAGGATTAATCCCGAAGTAACCGGCAACTGAAACCGCAATAAAGGCAGAAAAACGAGCGGCTAAAAGCTCTCCACGCTCCGAAATATCAGGCATCAATTGCTTCTTTAATAGATCGTGAGAGATGGCAGTAGAGATTACCAATAGCAAACCTGCAGCTGTTGATAGTGCCGCGGCTAAACCACCGGCAGCCACCAGGGCAATTACCCATACTGGAAGGTTGGCAATTTCGGGGTTGGCCAATACAATGATATCCTTATCTACCATAAACTCATTCGTCTCGGCCGACTTATGCATCTGCACTTTTCCATCTCCGTTTTTATCCTCCCAGGCTAATAAACCGGTTTGCTCCCAGTTCCCTACCCATTCAGGCATCTCGCTATAGGGCTTGTCATGTACCGTTTGAATAAGGTTAGTTCTTGCAAAAACCGCGATGGCTGGAGCAGTGGTATATAAGATGGCGATAAACAAAAGGGCATAACCGGCCGACTTTCGTGCATCGCGCACCTTAGGTACGGTAAAGAAACGTACAATAACGTGAGGTAAACCTGCTGTACCGAGCATTAGAGCGGCGGTAATAAAAAACACGTCAATTTTGGTTTTAGAACCATCCGTATAAGCGGCAAAACCCAGGTCGGTATTGAGCTGATTAAGCTTATCCAGGAGATAGGTGCCGTCTTGCAGTTTACCGCCCATTCCGAATTGAGGAATAACATTGCCCGTAAGCATCATCGAAATAAAAATGGCCGGAACCATAAAAGCGAATATCAATACACAGTATTGAGCCACTTGGGTGTAGGTGATTCCCTTCATTCCGCCTAATACGGCATAAATCAACACGATTACCATGCCGATGATAACACCCGTAGTAACGTCTACTTCAAGGAAGCGTGAAAACACCACCCCTACTCCACGCATTTGACCTGCCACATAGGTGAAGGACACAAATAAGGCCGAGATAATCGCAACCATCCGTGCGGTATTACTGTAATAGCGATCACCAATAAAATCGGGCACGGTAAACTTGCCGAACTTCCGCAAATAAGGCGCTAATAGGAGGGCCAGTAAAACGTAACCTCCGGTCCAACCCATAAGGTAGACCGAGCCATCGTATCCCTGGGTTGAAATTAAGCCTGCCATGGAGATAAAGGAAGCGGCACTCATCCAGTCGGCCGCCGTGGCTAAACCATTGGCAAGCGGTGAAACACCACCACCGGCCACATAAAATTCTTTAGTAGATCCGGCACGGCTCCAAATGGCGATACCGATATAAAGGGCAAAAGTGATACCTACGATGATGTAGGTCATGATTTGAATATCCATTGTTCTGCTGCTTTAAATATTATTCCTCGGTATAGCCAAATTTGGCGTCGAGCTTATTCATTTTGTAGACATACACGAAAATCAAAATCACGAAAGTGATAATTGATCCTTGCTGTGCGAACCAAAAACCTAAGGGAAAGCCGCCGAGGTTGAATTCGTTTAGGGCATCCACGAAGAGGATTCCTGCCCCGTAAGAGACAATGAACCATATACTTAAGAGTATGGTGAGTAGCTTTAAATTGGCGCGCCAGTATTTATGCGCTTCAGTGTGATCTTTCATTTTGTTGCGTATTAAATTGGTTGAAAACTGTTTAGACAGGAGCCTAAGGATTATAGGTAAACCATAGCCTGTAGGGTGATTTCGCTCTTGCGGCTTACATCGCTTGCATTAGTAAAATCGGGACGGCTGCGGTAGTTAAGCGTCAATTTAGAATGATGACCGGCGAGGTACATATTGAGGCCGAGGTCAAAAACACTCACCGCTACTTTATTGCCATTGGCATCTTGAACGCCTTCAAAGTCGTTGTAAATCAAAGCGACATAGGGTTGCCAAATCAAGTCGTCGCGCTTTTTGGGCAACATGTAGCCTACTTGGGTGTAAATACTGGTTCCGGTTCCTAAGGTTGGGAAGGAATTTCCCCGGAGGCCAAATGCCTGAGTGGAGCCATCGGCAGGATTAAGAATCCCAATACTGCGCACATTGTTTGGTCCGAAATCATTGAAATAGGCCGCCGCATAAGCCGTAAGGGCTCCCCCGTTTTTAAGGGGTAGATCTAAAAAGGCATCTACCGAAAACAGGTTCATGCCCACAGTAGTGGTATCCCCATTATCCTCGGTATACCACATGGCATCTGCATTACTAATGAAGCCTGCTCCGATATTAAATACTCGCTTCGTTCCTAAGTAGGTGCCCACACGGTAAGGAAGCAGGTTTCCTTCGGCATCCCAAAACTCGTATTGGAAATAGCCTTCATATACCTTGGAGGTATTATTCGGACTGTAATTGGCCCGATTATTTGCAATGGTCCCACCGGTATTGGTTTCAAAAGGATCATTAATGGCTACTTGATAGGCGAGTTTTCCGAGTCGGCCTTTGGCGAACAAGCCCAGCTTCCGCGCAAACTGATCGGTTGCTTCGATAGTAGCCCAGTTTAAAATCGGAGCATCAAAAGACATTAAATTAAGGGTGGAGGCATTGGTCATCCGGCTTAAGCCATTCCAATAGTGCAGTCCACCCCCGATGTTAAGATATTTCGGAATCACCGTATAATCTACCCAAGCATCGTGCATATAGAGCTGGGGCTTTTTACCATCTACCCCAAGGTAGCCACCACTTACGGCATTCTGGTTGTTAATTCCAAAGTGGGTTACAATGAGAAAACGTTTATTGAGCTGACTATACATCAAAAATCGAGAACGTCGCAAACCCACATCGGTAGTCGCGTCTTGTGCTACCCCAGCTCGGGTGCTCCCCTCATTATTCTGATTGTAACGAAGCCATACCTGATGCCAGGTAATCAGGCGGAAATACTTAGAGCCTTCATCGTCGAGACTTACTTTAAGCCCTCCATTGTAATCGGCAAAACCTTGCCCATAGGTAAAGGAGCTCGCGAAAAATAAGATCAGGAGAAGTACTAATGATTTTTTCATTGGATCAAAGAGTTTGGTTAACAGGTGCCTAGAGCTCTTGCTTTTGGCTGAGGCAAGGTTCGACAAATCTCTTTGAGAATGAAAAATAGTATAGTTTTTCGGTAATTCGAGGTTTTAATGAAGCTAAGCTTCTATTCTTTAAAGCGTTCCCAGCGAATCAGCATATACTTATCCCCGAGTTCAGTGACCACCATACCGGCTCCTTTAAGGTTGCTGGCATCTTGATAAAACTTCAAGAGCTCCTCATGGGTTAAAATTCGATAGGTTGGATGGTAGTTCGACTTAAAAGGACGCTTCACCTTGTGCTGACGAACCCAGTTAATCACACTAACATGAGACACTCCCAAAATTCGCTCTATCTCCCTATAGCTAAGCCCTTCGAGATAAAGTTGTAAGGCTTTAGTAACGTAGTAATCATCAATGCGCTTACCTAACCTCGAGACCGTATAATGATACGCGCAGTTTTTACATTTATAACGTTGCCGCCCCTTAACTACACCAGATTTAGTAGCTTCTTCAGCGCCACAATTTGGACAAACTCCTACCATAAGAAATAGATATACTTATTTAGCAAAGATATATCAATTTAGCAATAAAGTGTAGAACTGACATTTTAAGGCAAAAAAAAAGCCTCCGCGAAGCAGAGGCCTTAGCACATCCTTTGTTTATGAAAAAGTATCTAGTAAGCTAGAAAGGATATTTATTTTGATCAATTACCCGTGCGGCAATTACTCGGCGTAAAGCCTTCACATTTACCGGATTACTGGGCTTAGTAAATCGCTTTAAGCCGATAAGCATCATTCTTTGCTCATCCCCTTCGATAAAGCTATAAATGGCCTCTCGTCCTTTATTGGCCACCGCTTCTTGAGCCCAATGCAAGTACAATTTAGCCATCGCTATTTCTACCTCATGAGCGGCTTCTCCATTTTGGGAGGCCAGCTTTTCGGCTCTCAAAATAGCCGACTCTGCGGCATAAACTTCAATAATCATATCAGCAGCATTCATAATGATTTCCTGCTCCTGCTCGAGGTCCATCCCAAAAGTTTCAACCGCCTTACCGGCCACCATTAAGATGGCTTTCTTCATTTTGGCGACATACTCCTTTTCTTCTGCAAAAAGGCTGTCGTAATCTGGCGTATCAAAAGATGGAATCTCCATCAATTCGTTGGCTACGGCCATAGCGGGACTCATTAAGTCTAGCTCCCCTTTAAGGGCTTTCTTGAGCAACATCGCTACCGAGTGTAGGCGATTAATCTCATTGGTACCCTCATAGATACGGGCAATTCGCATATCGCGGTAAGCGGCCTCTAGCGGGGCATCGGCGCTGTAGCCCATTCCACCGTATATCTGTAAACCTTCGTCGGCCACAAAACTTCCAGCTTCCGAGCCTAGGACTTTAAGAATAGCACATTCGATGGCATATTCTTCCACCCCTTTTAATTTCGCTTCACCTTGATCCATTCCCGATTCCATGAGGCGACTAATGTTATTCTCAACATCCTGACCAGCCCGGTAAGTAGCCGACTCTGCCACCCATGTTTTAGTGGCCATATCCGCTAATTTCTGTTGAATGGCCCCAAAGGAAGAAATGGCCGTGCCGAACTGCTTCCGCTCATTGGCATAAGAAACAGCATGAGTGGTAACCCTGCGCGCGGCATCTAAACAGGCTACTGATAATTTGATTCGACCATAGTTTAAGGCGTTCATGGCAATTTTAAAACCGCCATTTCTTTCGCCCAACATTGCTTCTAATGGAACCTCGCAGTCATTGAAAAACACCTGTCGGGTGGAACTCGCACGAATTCCCAGTTTATTCTCTTCCTCACCAAAGCTCATTCCGGGATTACCCTTATCTACTATAAAAGCGGTGAGGTATTTATCGTCTTCAATCCGAGCAAAAACCGTGAACACATCGGCAAAGCCAGCATTAGAAATCCAAATTTTCTGACCGTTAATCTTATACGTTTTTCCATCTGCGCTAAGCTCCGCCTTCGTTTTCCCGCTATTGGCATCGGAACCGGCACCGGGCTCTGTAAGACAGTAAGCCCCCATCAGTTCGCCTGAAGCCAAGCCAGGTAAGTATTTTTGCTTTTGTTCCTCGGTTCCATATAATAGAATGGGAAGGGTGCCAATTCCGGTATGGGCACCATAGGCAGTTGATAAAGAACCGGAGATCCCCGAAATACGGTCACATACCAACATTGAAGTATTGAAATCCATTCCCAATCCGCCGTATTGCTCAGGCACACTAATTCCTAATAAACCCAGCTCTCCAGCTTTTTTCATCACCTCTTCGGTAAAAGCATAGTCTTTAGCCTCAAATCGCTCCCTTTGGGGTGCTACCTCCTTATCAATGAAATCGCTGGTGGCTTGAGCCATCATTTTTTGTTCCTCCCCAAATTCCTCGGGAATAAACACCTCATCACTTACTACTTCACGAATTAAAAACTCACCACCTTTTATAAAGGACTTTTTATCGACTTCTGCCATCACAGGGATTTTTTGGATTTGCCCAAAAATACTAAAATTTACTATGCGTGCATAATTAAATCAGGGTGAATTCAAAAAAAAAGGTGCTTCTTTTTCAAGAAGCACCTCCTTTGCAGAGTATCCTTTGTAATCTACAAATCCTTACCAGCGGAAGGATACGCCCAACTGGAAAGAATACCTAAAAGCGGGTTCTTCGTACAGGGCGACATCCTGTTTTAGCGGATAGCGCAATTGCACGCGGGCCAAAGCCGACCAACGATCACTGAAGCGCCATGCTAATGCAGGTTGCATTAATGCTGACATACCAAACAGCGACCGACTGCCATCTTCATCATTACTGTAGGCAATGGCCTGTTGTAAAGCTAAACCACCAGCCACTTGGAATTGCCAAGGGCCGCGACCGAATTGATAACCATATAGGAGTGGCAATTCGGCATAATAGTAAGGCCTTACTGTTTGGTTTACGATTTTTGTCTGGTATTGGTTTGTATCTACATTTAAAATAATGTTGGTGTCGGCCACAATGCGCAGGGTAGTATCATATACATAATGCCCAGCTTGGAAGGAGTCAATTACCCAAATCCGGCTAACCTCCTTGATTTCCTTGGTACCAATTTCCTCTTTCCAAGTACTATCCAGTCGGGTCGTTTGAGCTAAGCTTTCGAACCGAAGTCCCTGCTCAATTCGGTAATACCCAATTCCCGCAATAAAAAATTGCGCCTTCTTTTGCCATTGCAACTCAAGTCCAAATCCATACGCGGATGTTGCCGGCGATTGTAAGTCGTGATTAAGTCCCAGAAGTAAATTTGCTCGTTCCAGTTTAAAACCTGTGCTTGGAGGGATGAATGCCGCATTGGCAGCCCCCTCAGCGTTTTCGATCACAGCAGCCTCTGAGGAATCTTGTTGCTCGGCCCTAAAGGCTTTTGTTTGACCTGCGCTCGAATCAATGCTAGGCAGATCTGCATTGGCCATTAGGCTTTCGCCTGATGGATTATCATCCGCTTCCGTTTCCGCCTCCATATTACTGGCTGAGGGACTCGCTAGCTCTTGGCTTGCATTAGCAGCGGCAAAGTCAGACCCTTCCTCCGTAATTTCTGGTGTAGCTCCACTACTAAAGTCCTGATTCGGGAAGGCTTTAAAACCATTTACCTCCGGTTCCGCTCGAGTGATTTCTTGATTTTGTTCTCGGTTCGCGGCAATATCTTCCTCTTGATCGACCACATTTACAGTGGTCACGGATTGGTTAAGATTAAGCTCCCTAATCTCAGTAGCTTGAATTTCATTTTGATTTACCGAATGCTCGGTAGAAGATGTGCTATTCTCTTCGAAGGCGACATTCTCCCTTTTCCGCTTTGCTGCTACTTCGCTAGCTTCCTCATCCCCTTTACTAAGCGCAGGCATTGCTTGGGCATCATTTACTTCTAAGCCCTGCTCCCCTGAAGCATTGGGCCAAAAATAAACCACTGCAATACCCAGCAAAATTCCTAGAGATCCTGCCACTAACCAGTTAACCCAAAGTTTTGATGCTACCGCTGGCCTAAGCGAGGGCTGTGCATCAATTTTGGCTTGCATAGCCTCCCAGTCCGCAGGGGTCGGACCTTGGGCATCAGCACCAATTTTATCTTTTAATTTATTCCAATTCTCGGCCATTAGATCACTTTTTTTAAGGCTTGCATATGGCTCAGCTCTTTCCTTAATTTATCTTTTGCTGCTCTTAAGTAGCGCTTTGAACTGCGCTCGGAGCAATTCAACTTTTGGGCTATTTCATAATGTTGGTAGCCCTCCCACTCATGTAAAACGAATACCATTCGATCGCGTTCAGGTAAACCAAAAATGAGGTCTTGAACATCATCGGCACTTAAACCCTCCATCAACTTTTGTTGAGCGGGCCCTAGCTGCACCTCCTCTAGGTCGGCATCACTTTCTTTAAAGTCGGTATTCTCCTTATAGCTTTGCTCGCTGCGATATTGGTCTATGGCCGTACGCACCGTAATGGTAGCTGCCCATGGCTTAAAATCCTTTTTAGAATCATAAGAGTCCAGGTTGAGCAGGATTTTTAAAAAGGCCTCGTTTAGTAGCGACACGGCATCTTCACGCTGACGCTGGTAGCGAAAGCAAATAGCCAGAAGGTAATCGAAGCAAGAATGATAAAGATCAAATTGTGCTTGGCGATCGTTCTTCCGGCACTTCTTTATAATTTTCTGAAGCTGCCTGTCCATTAAAACTCAAGGTAAGGAAAGCGTCTCGGAAAAATTCCAAGACGCACTTCCTTCCCATAGGGTTAATTGATCTTATTGTACAATTAAACGCAAGGTCTTGCTTGCTGAAGCAGCATTCACTCGTACCAGGTAAGCACCTGCAGGTAAATTGCTAATCTCCATTTCAGAGCCCTCGGCTTTAAGGTCCATCACTTGTTGTCCGCTAATGGTATAAACCGCTACCGTTTGAACTTCTAGTGAAGCATCCCAAGATAAGTTCACACGACCTTGTGCAGGGTTTGGATACATGGCTAAACTTTCGTTTAAGAGTAAGTCCTCTAAACCTACCGTAGCAGGATCGATAACATTAATGGTAAAGCCATTTTGACCTTCCTTGTATACAAGATTACCGTTGGCATCAAATCCAATAGAATCGCAGAAAGTAGTCATACAAGTATCCACTCCCGCACTGTCAATAGCTACGATGCTTAGGCATACGGGGTACACGCCAGTGTTAGCATAAGTATGGCTTGGGTATTGGGTGTTAATAACGGTTCCGTCGCCAAAGTCCCAGCTGTAGCTGATGATATTACCGGTAGATGTAGAGGTTTCCCAAATCACTAATTGATTTTGGAATAGACCAGAGTTCACGGTATCTACCATATAACTTGCATTACAGGTAATTGGATTTGGGTTTCCACCTCCACCTCCGGCTGGTACAAACACGGCGCTGTCGCAATAAGTAGAACTACAGGTATCCGAACCTAACACTGCAGTAATCGTTAAGCAAACGGCATAAGTTCCGCTATTGGCGTAAGTGTGAGTAGGGTTTGAGGTAGTACCATTTAAAGCATTACCATCACCAAAGTCCCACATGTAGTTTATGATTGTCCCATTGCTAATGGAAGCATCGCGGAATAACATTCCGTATCCTGATCCGGTTTGCCCTAAAGTATCGGCAAAGAAAGCAGGATTACAAGTAACATTGGTACCGCCACCACCACCGGTGCCACCAAAGCTTACAGTTGTAGGTAAACAAAGGCTATCCACACGAGAATAGGTAACAGTGTAAGGTGCTGAAACCGTATTCATATTAAAGGTGATACTATCGTAATTCGCACTGGTAAATCCTGAAGAATAGTTACCATTTACCGACCATAATGATGGTATATTACCTGGTAAACTGGTATTAGTGAAGTTACGTAAAGGGAAAGCCTGGATGATACCATAGTTGGCCGCTGGAGTAGCAGCACTGTCCACAGTTAATACCACGTCACAATCTCCCGGTAAACAGCCTAGCCATAAGGTGCCGCTAATACTTGGCATCATGGTCGTTGGCGTTCCTGCACCCCAAACCACGTTTCCGGCGCAATCCTTAGTAGCCCAAAAAACGGTATCGTTCATGGCTACATTCCAAAGTCCAAAGGTTGCTACACCATTGTTGCTCGTATATCCCCAAGCATCGAAGTTTTCGATTACCGGCGGATTATTATATCCATTAGGATAAAAGCTGGCGGGGGAGTTAAAATAGAAAACAGCTACCCCAGGGGCTACTACACCACTGTCGGATACTGTTACGGTAAGGTTCCCCTGAGCAAAAGCACTAAGGCTAAACATGCATAAGAGGCTAAGTACTAATTTCTTCATTTTATAAGAGATTTTGATTCTTGTACTAGCTAATACGAATAGCGACCCAAGAAAGGGACAAAGGGAATGAAAAAAAATAAGCCCCTACCGCAAAATGCAGCAGAGGCTTATGAATCTAATCACAATTAAATTTATAGCAGCTCGTAAATTCCTGCTGCTCCTTGACCCTCACCTACGCACATGGTCACCATGCCGTATTTCTGGTCGCGTTTTTTAAGTTCATTAAAAATTTGCACGGAAAGCTTAGCGCCCGTACAGCCTAATGGATGTCCCATGGCAATAGCCCCACCATTCACATTCACTTTGCTCGGATCTAAATCCAATTCTCGAATTACAGCGAGAGACTGAGAGGCAAAAGCTTCGTTTAGCTCGAATAAATCGATATCATCCTTTTTCATTCCAGCTGCCTTTAAAGCCTTGGGAATGGCATCCACCGGTCCAATTCCCATGATTCGGGGTTCCACTCCTACAACCTGGTAATTGAGTAATCGGGCAATGGGTTTTAAACCTAATTCATTTACCATCTTTTCGCTCATCACTACCACAAAGGCTGCGCCATCACTCATTTGAGAGGAGTTACCCGCCGTAACGGAACCTTTGGCTGCAAAAACGGGACGTAATTTGGACATGGCCTCTACATTAGTTCCCTTACGCGGTCCTTCATCCGTGTCTACGGTGTAGGTACGTACCTGCCGTTTTTCATTTTCATCGAGGTAAACCTCCTCCACTTCTATGGGTACGATATCATCTTTAAAGCGACCACTTTCGATAGCAGCCAAAGCCTTCATGTGCGAATCAAATCCAAATTGATCCTGATCCTCCCTCGAAACCTTGTACTTCTCCGCTACTGCTTCTGCCGTAAGGCCCATATTATTGTAATAATCGGCGTGCTCCTTCGCTAATTCATAACTCGGAACCTGTTTAAAACCACCCATGGGAATGTAGCTCATGCTTTCCACTCCCCCAGCGATGATACAATCGGCAATACCGGCATGAATTTTAGCCGAAGCCATGGCAATGGTTTCTAAACCACTGGCACACCAGCGATTAACCGTTACACCTGGAACCTTTACGGTATCTAAACCCATTAAGGACACCAAGCGGGCCATATTCATTCCTTGCTCCGCTTCGGGCATGGCATTACCTACAATTACGTCGTCGATACGCTCTTTATCCAATTGCGGGAGGTCCTTCATAATTTCGCGGATAAGCGTCCCCGCCAAATTATCGGGACGGGTAAAGCGAAATACTCCTTTAGGGGCCTTTCCTACTGCTGTGCGTTTTGCGGCTACGATGTATGCATTCATAAATATTATCTTAAAGTTTTATTTTTTTGGTGTCGGATGTGAGATTTGAGATGTGAGATTTGAGACTAGGGTCTTGTAATTAAGGACTTTTGAAGGGAAAAGATCATTTTTTGCACTTCATCCAAACGCTTGAGTAATTCATCAATCTTTTCCGAGGGTTCAACAAAGCCAAGTCTTAGGGCTAATAGCACCTGCGTTTCTACCTCATTGATTGATCCATTCGCCATGTCTAAAAACCTATTAAAATCCTTATCTGTTTTACGACCGGCTCCTTCTGCAATATTGGAAGGTATTGAAATGGCAGCCCGTCTCAACTGGCTAGTTAAGCCAAACTGCTCCTCTTGGGGAAAGCCTTTGCTAATTAGATAAACCTCTTCTGCAATTTGAATTCCAAATTGCCAAATCTTCAACTCTTTGAAATTGTGCATTTTTAAAATTTTTCTCACATCTCACATCTCACATCTCACATCTCATTTTAATTCCTCAACGGCTTCCCAGTCTTCAACATATGTTGAATGCGCTCTAGGGTTTTCTTTTCGCCACAAAGACTTAAGAATGCTTCCCGTTCTAAATCGAGGAGATACTGTTCTGAAACCATGGTAGGGGCTGATAAATCGCCACCACACATTACGTAAGCGAGCTTTTCTACCATCTTCTTTTCATGAGGGGTAATATACCCTCCTTCCAACATGGTATTCGCGCCCACTGTAAACATTCCCAGTCCTTGGCGACCTAAAACCTTAATATCTTTTTCCTTCACAGGCATGGTATAACCCGTTTCTGCTAAAGCAATGGCCTTTTCCTTGGCGTCGGCAATAAGACGATGTCGATTTAAAGAAATACCATCTCTACCTTCCACAAAGAGCCCCATATTAAAAGCTTCCTTGGCTGATTTAGCGACTTGCGCCTGACCAATCATAAAAAGGTTTTCCCGATAAGCATTGGTTTCAATATCGTCTTTAAGGTATCGCTGTGCGGCTCTGCGGGTGAGCTCCTTGGTTCCGCCCCCTCCAGGGATTACTCCAACCCCAAATTCTACTAATCCGATGTAGGTCTCAGCTGCAGCCTGAACCGCATCCGCGTGAAGCGACATTTCGCAACCTCCACCTAAAGCCATTTGATGAGGCGCAACTACCACCGGAACCGAGGAGTAACGAACCCGCATCATACTATCTTGGAAGTACTTAATGGCAAAGTTGAGCTCATCGAACTCCTGTTCAATGGCCATCATAAAGATCATGGCCAGATTGGCGCCCACCGAAAAGTTATCTCCTTGATTAGAAATCACCACGCCCTGGAAATCCTTTTCGGCCAATTCAATGCCCTTGTTTATCCCCGCTAAAACACCACTCCCTAAAGAGTTCATTTTAGAGCGGAACTCGATGTTCAGAATACCATCGCCAAGGTCTTCGACCGCGCACTCCTTATTCTTCCAAACGGTACTGCTGGGGCGGATATGATCAAGAACAATAAAGCTCTTTCCGCCTGGTAAGGCCTTGTAGTCTCCATCACCGATATGATAAAAATAGCCTTGACCATCCTTAACGGTATAAAAAGATTCTTTGCCGGCCGCTTTAAGATTCTTCACCCAATCGGCTAGGCCCAAACCCTCAGCCTCGATAAGCTTAATACCCTTATCTAAACCGATGGCATCCCAAATTTCGAAGGGTCCATGCTTCCAGCCAAAGCCGGCACGCATACCCTGATCAATCCGGAAAAGATCGTCGGCTATCTCTGGAATTCGATTAGCCGCATAGGCCAAGACCCCGGCTAAACTGCGACGGTAAAATTCTCCGGCCTTATCCTTTCCTCCGATTAATACTTTCCAGCGTTCTTTAACATCATCGATGGTTTTGGTTAATTCGAGCGTTGGGAATTTGGATTTCTTTTGCGGGGTGTATTCCAGGGTATCGAGATCAAGGGATAGGATTTCAGATTTACCGCCTTCGCCTTTAATCTTTTTGTAAAAACCTTGTCCGGTTTTGGATCCCAACCAATTATTCTCTTGCATTTTTTGCAAGAAATCGGGTAAAAGGAATTTATCCTTCTTTTCATCGTGGGGAACCGCTTTCGCTAATCCATTAGCTACATGTATTAGGGTATCTAGGCCCACCACATCTGCTGTTCGGAAGGTAGCCGATTTAGGACGACCAATTAAGGGACCTGTCAGCTTATCGATGTCCTCTACGGAAAGACCCATATCCTGAACCTTATGGAAGAGGTCCATAATGGCAAAAATACCCACCCTATTGGCGATAAAAGCTGGAGTATCCTTACATAATACGGTAGTTTTCCCCAGAAAACGATCTCCATAGTGCATAAAGAAGTCCACTACCTCAGGATCGGTTTTGGGCGTTGGGATAATCTCCAATAACTCTAAGTAGCGAGGAGGGTTAAAGAAGTGAGTTCCCAAGAAATGCTTTTGAAAATCTTCCGACCGACCTTCGGTCATTAAATGAATAGGAATTCCAGAAGTATTGGAAGAAATAAGGGTCCCTGGTTTCCGATATTTTTCAATCTTTTCGAATAAGCTTTGCTTGATGTCCAAACGTTCCACGACCACCTCAATAATCCAATCGGTCTTGGCCACTTGGTTTAAATCATCATCAATATTCCCGGTGCTGATGCGCGAGGCATACGACTTATCGAATAAAGGTGCAGGGTTCATCTTAACTGCCTTAGCCAGACTCTCATTTACAATCCGATTCCGAACCTGGGCATCCTCTAAACTCAAGCCAGCTTTTTCCTCTTTCTCGCTAAGCTCGCGGGGTACTATATCCAATAACAAAACTCGCAGACCAATATTCGCGAGATGGCAGGCAATTTGACTTCCCATAATTCCAGAGCCAATTACCGTTGCGTGTTTAATAGATTTTCTCATACAATTATTTAATTTCTTGAGTTGCCAATTTGTTCTCCTGAAGCATTGATTCAATGCCTTGAATCACCTTAAAAAACAGGTCTAGTTCATGTTGAGGGAAACGATTAAAAACCTGCTGATTAAAACCAATCACCGCCGCCTTAGCATCTGCACGCTTTTCAATTCCAAAAGGAGTTAAAAAAACAAGGACCGAGCGACCGTCCGCCGGATTCGGCTTTCGTTCAATCAGTCCTTTCTCTTCCATACTTTTTAAGATGCGGGATAAACTGGTGGCCTCCATACCCATCTTTGGGCCCAAGGCTGTGCTGGGTGTACCTTTTTCTTTATCGATATTGAGGAGCACGTATCCGGTCGCCATGGTGGCACCATATCCAGCCGCTACCTCATTGTACATTTTAGCTATGCTTTGCCAGGTTCTCTTGATATGAAAATCAACCGTTTCTTCAGGTTTCAAAAGCTATATTTTTTAGGAGCACGGCTAAGATATGAAAAAATTATGCACGCATAGTAAATTCGCATCAATCAATCTACTGAATAGAATCCCCTTGAATAGAAAGAAGCCTGCTTCCTTGATCCAACCACTTGCCATTGTACACATTTACACCCATTATTTCCCCTGCGATGGGTGCTCTTAGTACATGGCGCTTCATTTCTTGATCAAGGATCCGCATTTGAATCTCAATTCCCTGCATTTCATATTTAAGCGCCGAATTTCTTTGTTCAATCTCTTTTTGAAGGGTCACCAACTCTTCCTTGGCATGAATAATTTCATAATCCAACTGAATCCGATCCTCCTTGCTCACCTCCGAAATGGATTTAGATTCATACTGCCCCTGCTGGTAATACAGGTTCCCCAATTTAGCCCTAAGGGCGGCGGTTGGTTGCGCTGGCGATTGCATAGTGGCACTTATTCGGTTCATTTCTGATCGAAGGTAAGCTCTTTGCAAGGCAATTTTGGTCGTGTCTATAAAGATTAAGACCTGACCTTGTTCCACCTTTTGCCCCTCACTAACTAATAGTTCTTTTAAAAAACCATCAATTGGGGCGCTTATCGCAAGAGCCTGCTGGGAAGTCTGGTTTTCCTTTTTAGCGCTTGAAGAATGACATCCCTGAAATAGGACCATCAACAGCAGTACCGACACAATAGATTGGCTTAAGTAAGATATCCGATTCATAAGGATTAAAAAAATTAGAAACAGCTATAAGAGCAGCTGGCTAAAAAGTAATCAATCTTTAACTAAAAAAGGCCCCCAAAAGTGGAGGCCTTACATTTTTCAATCGCACTATTTTAACGCTCTATAGCAAACATGAAGGTTTGTTCGCTTTTATTGCCAAGCTTATCAATTGCCCGAACGGTAACTTCGTACACCTTTTCTGAGGTAAACTGATCCAACTCCGAAATATCTAAAGTACGCGGAGAAGAATAAGCGCGGAAGGCCTCCCCATTAATGCTATACTCAATTTTGTCGGTTCCAACTTTCACATCAGTTGCCCCTAAATACAAGCGGGTATAATTAGGATAAACCTTAACGGTTTTTCCGTCAACGGTTTTCTCTCCCACAGGCTCGATACTAAAGTGATGGTAAATTTCGGGCGGACTGTTATCAACATGACATTTACTGGACTTCGAAGCCTCTTGATTCTTCACGCAATCCGTAGACTGGAAGTTAAGGGTATGTGGTCCCTCGTTGGATACGGTAAAGGAACTGCTGTAAGTTCCACCGCCGCTGCCATCGGTATTATAGGTGGTTTTATCTACCCCCGATGCATTATCGCGTGCGGTTAGCGTAACAGGTGTATTGGAAGTGATAAAAAGTTCACCTTGTTTAAAGAATTGCGGTGCCCCATAGCTAATGGTGGTATTGGGTGCGATATTATCTAAGTAATAGGTTTTGGCACTGCTTGCACTGCGGTTATTTACCTTATCGGTAGCTCGGAAACGCACCGTAACTAAGCCATTCTGGTTAGGTAAATTCAAAGCTTGATTAAAGGTACTGTAGGCTCCGCCATTTATAGAGTATTCAATGGACTGCACCCCGGCTTTATTATCGGTTGAGCTCAAATTAAACTTTGAACGTTCGCTAATATAGTCGTATCGCCCTTCGCATAAATCGCCCTGAATAGCGATGCTACTCACCGGAGCCGTGCGGTCGAGATAAAAAGTATAGGAGTTCTTAGCCTCGGAATTATCAACATTATCCTCGCTGTACCAAGTAATGGTGTGTTCCCCATCGCTCAAGGCAGATAAAGATACGCGCGTCCCATACTTATTTGTACCATTGTCAAAGCTAAAGGTCGTGTAATCTACCCCACTTGAAGCATCGCTTGGCGAAAGGGAAAAGGTGGATCGGGCAGAAAAAATATCGCCACTTTGATCTCCATTTTTAGAAATACCCGTGCTTGGTGCGGTAAGGTCAATTACAAAAACCCGGTTCTTTGGGCTTTCCAAATTGCCTACATAGTCTATACTCTGCCAAGAAACATTTTGCTGTCCCTCCTTATTCATGGCCACTTCCGAATTATAAGTAGCCTGAGCGCCATTTACAGTGTAGCTGGTGCTCTTAACACCCGAAACCCCGTCACTAGAAACGCGGGTACCGTCAAAAGCATAACCATCACTAGGACTTAGGACCATAACTAGGCCTTTACCATAATAAACCGTTCCAGCAGAAGAATAGCGCGGGGCGTTTTTTAAGGTAATCGACGTACTGGGCGCCAATCCATCACAGTAAATTTCCATCATTACCTCTCGGGTAGGATAAATGGTTTTACCGGTGGCCGAATCTACTGCCCACTTCGAGCGGATATAGTTCACACCTTCCGTATCCAAGTATAATGGATTAGCATCCTGAGGATTCTTTTCGCTTTTTAAATCGTAAGCCTTGCCATTGGGTGCGGTCTTAAACTGTAAATAGATAGGTAAATCCTTATTCACATAAGTTCGTCCTTCCACCTGATGAACGCTCGGCGATTCCTGAGCAGAGAGGCTAAGGCTTGCCATTCCAAGAAATGCCATAGCTATGGCGCGGGTAGTTTTTTGCATGGTTGGGAAATTTTGGCTTTAAGGTACAATTAATTAGGAATTTTAAAAGTCCCAATCCACTAAAAATCAGGCAAGGAATTCCTAGCTACCCTCTAAATCCATTTAAATCATCGGTCTCCTAATCAAGGCAATAGTAGCACCAAACTCCTTGATAGTGATTAGTGCTTATACTAAATTCCCTGTGCCTCAGTAAATCTAATTCTAAGGCCAAAAAAAAGCCCTCTCGAAAGAGGGCCTCTTAGGATATTTTGAATATTTACTGTTTAATCATCTTTGTTGACCAGAGCAATCCATCTTCGGCTTTAACTTGAACTAAGTAAATTCCACTTTGTAAATCAGGCTGATCTAATTGCAATAAATTGACTCCAGCATGCGCATCGGCCTCAAGTGCATTTAGAACTCGACCCTCTAGATCGAGAATTTCAATATTGAGTTTCTCTTGATCCTCCGAAACAAAGGACAGATTAATAAAGTCCCTGGCTGGGTTTGGATAAAGTTGCCAATTGCCAAAACGCTCTGCAGCCCCTAAGTCTTCTAAACCAATGCCTGATGTAACATTAATAGTAACAGCCTGATCATTGGTAAAATACTGGTCGCTACATCTGAATACCACGATATATCTTTTTCCAGCATGCCTCGAGTCTGGATTAAAACTGAAGCTGCCCCTAATACTATTTTGCACTCCCGTTGGACTTACGCTAAAGCTTGCGTTGGATACTCCTTTCCTCAATAAAGAACTATAAGCATCCATATACAATGGCTGACTAGTATCGGAATGACTGGCTTCAATATCAAAGCTTAAGGTACTGTTAGCAGGAACATCTATGCTAATAGTATCCCGAGGTGCTTGACCATTAAACGCCGACCAGTAAGGAAAACCTTGCCCTGCAGGCACTACGATAAGTTGCATATCCCGTCTAATTTCCCCGAGCCAAACGCCGTTGCGATACTGCTCCACTAAAATGGAAATCACAAAGTGCCCAATAGTATTGGCCGTCCAGGAAATGGTACCAGTGGCAGAGTCTAAACTTAGCGGATTATTGGCTGCACTAGGTGGTGCAGTATAGCCGAGGCAGTAAAGGGCCGAATCATTTAAGGGACTATCAAGAGACCAAACGAGAGAATCCCCATCAGGATCAAATGGCAGAGGATTATACTGCCACGGCGTGTTTAGGGGTAAATAAATGGCGGCTGGAACTAAAAAGAAAGGGGTCGAATTGGAGCTCACACTATCAATAACAATATTGGTAGATAGATACATGCTCTCTGACAATGGGGCACTTAGATTTTGAATAGCCCCGTTTCGGCAACAGTTTTTCCAGGACACATGCCATTCTCCCGCAGTTGGAAAACTTACGGTATCACTAAAAAAATAGATTTCCACGCCGTAAGGGTACATGGGAAGAACCGTGCCCGAAATCACCGAATCGTAGGCTGTAATGCGCGAAAAGGATAAGCCATTGGGCCCTTTAAACTCGAAGGTCGCATAGGAAGCCATGTTGATACCTACCGTATCGCGGTAGGCAACCAGGTTCACTAAATGCTCTCCATTAGGTAGTTCAAGAATCGTAATGTCGCCGCCCATTAGATGAGTGGCTTCACTAGTAAAAAACAAGCAGGCAAAAAGCAGAGAATAATAAAACTTCATAGGAAAGGAGGATTAAATTTCCTAGAAGTTAGGTTTTTTGAGGTGGACTGAAGCTAGTCACTTATTATTCGAAACCCATTTTAACCTTAGCCTGTTTTTAAAGGAGCACGAGGATTTGAAATTTGGAAGCAGGTGCAAGCCTCCTCAAGCCCCTACAAAACAAGGCTTTATAAAGTCTAAAGCTTTGTTTCACCAAAAACCACAGGACTCCTTATTTAAAATGTCCTCTGAGTAAACGGTTAGAACTAGCATCGTAATAGGCTTAAATTTAAATACTTCCGAAATGAGTATGGCTTGGAGGGGGGATTGGTGCAGTGGGGAATTGGGGGATTGGTGGAATGGTGGGATTGGTGGAATGGTGGGATTGGTGGAATGGTGGAATTGTGGAGGCTAGCATTGGTTCTCTAAAATAAATACTGAACTGTAGAGGATAAAAAAGTGGTTCGCAAAGGGAGAACTGATTTTTCCAAGGGTTCATTTCGACATGTGACACGCTTCACTCCATAAGAAGGAGTATACGTTTTAACATATAAAAAGGCTTCAATCATATAAATTATATTTTTTCGCATATAGTTTAGTACATTTGAATAAAATTATATCCCTAAACATATAATGACAAGATTAGCCGATTTTGTGAAGAAGCGTAGAAAAGAAGTTAATCTCACTCAGGAGGAGTTTGCCGAACGAGCTGGAGTAGCCCTTACTGTGTTGCGCAAAATAGAACAGGGAAAAACCAACCTCAATATGGAGAAGGTTAACCTGATTCTCAAAATGTTTGGCCATGAACTGGCCCCTGTGAACAGTAAAGAACTAATTGAATGAGACAGGGAAATGTGCTCTACAAGGGTATACTGGCGGGTATCATATCGGAAACCGATGAAGGAGAATATGTCTTTCAATACTACGCACGATACGTTGATCAGCATCCCAATGACTTCATCACCTTTACCATGCCAGTTACTTTAGAACCCTATAAAGATAAAAGACTCTTCCCCTTTTTTGAAGGATTAATTCCAGAAGGTTGGCTGCTGGATATCGCATCAAAAAGCTGGAAAATCAATAAGAATGACCGCATGGGCTTGCTGCTGGCTTGCTGTAAGAACTGCATTGGCGCGGTGAGTGTTGATCCAATACTTAATGACGATGGAGAATAGATGCTTGTACTGCTATGATTCACTAGAGGGGGAAAAAGACTTTCATAAAAAGTGCTCTTCAGAATTTTTCGGAACACCAATCCCCCCGCGAATAGAGTATACATTGGATCAAATGGAGGAACTTGCTATAAATGTAGTGGAGCGAAGCGTGGCGGTTCCAGGTGTTCAACCCAAGTTATCCATGTCACTGTTGACAAAATCTACTAATCAGCCAAATGCCAGACTTACCATAGTGGGAGCATTAGGCGGACACTACATTTTCAAACCACCTTCTAACCGATTTCCGGAAATGCCAGAAAATGAGCATCTCACCATGCGATTGGCAGAAGCTTTCGGAATACCTGTGGTACCTTCTTCCTTAATTCGATTAGCCTCTGGAGAGCTATCCTACCTAACCAAGCGTATCGACCGCACCGAAACAAGTGAAAAGGTTCACATGCTTGATATGTTTCAGATTACTGAGGCCTTTGACAAGTACAAGAGTTCCATGGAAAAAGTGGGTAAGGCCCTGGATGAATATTCGACTAATACTTTGCTGGACAAGACCTATTTCTTTGACCTGGCCGTATTTTCTTTTCTGGTAGGCAATAACGATATGCACCTCAAGAACTTCTCCATGATAGAAACTCCGGCTGGTTGGGGATTGGCTCCTGCTTATGATTTGTTGAATGTCGCCATCGTTTTCCCTGAAGATAAGGAAGAGCTTGCCTTGAATCTAAGTGGAAAGAAAAAGAAATTAAAGCGGGAACATTTTGAGCAATTGGGGGAAGGATTAGGCCTCAGCCCCAAACAGATAAAGGGCACCTTCAAACGAATGCTAAAAAACCAGTCTAAAGCATCGCATTGGATAGATCAGTCCTTCTTGTCGGTGGAAATGAAAGTGGCTTATAAGGAGGTCATGGCAGTGCGATGTGAAAAACTAGAGCTTCTGTAAAAAGAATTGGAAAGCTGAGGCTGTCGACTAAAATCAGTAAAGCATAATTAGCATTAATCATCCATTGCTACCAACAATTTTAGCGGAAAAGTTTAAAGTAGTTTTTACTTAGGTAAAGGATTGGCTCCTTTCAGTTGCTGAACCTTAAAGGGGAGCCGGCACCAAGAATCCTGACATGTTTTAACAAAAAAAGCCCCTGCAATTAAGCATGGGCTTTTCTGTTTCCTGTCGCTTTCGCAACCTTGACGGACATGGTCCGCCGAAGCTCGCTACAACGAGCAAAGCTCTGAGCCCAGACCCATTTATTAATGGAATAAAAAATCCCCACCAAAAATGATGAGGATCTTTAAAAGTTAGCATTGCTTTCGCTGCTACCTCGGACCTTGTCCGCCGTAGCTTGCTTCAGCAAGCAAAGGCGGAGAGAGAGGTAGAGAGAGAGATTGGCTCCCTCCGGTCGCCGAGCCCTAAAGAGGTACCATCTTCAAGAATCCCGACATCTCGCTACGCTCAATGCCCTGGCATTTTTTTATACACCCCTCCCTTGAGCTGCGCTCATAATTGAGGTATTTACTTAGGTAAGGGATTAGCTCCTTTCAGTCGCTGAACCCTAAGGGGATACCGTCACCAAGAATCCCAACATCTCGCTACGCTCAATGCCTTGGTATTTTTATATGCACCCCTCCCTTGTGCTGCGCTCAGAGTCGGGGTGCATATAAAAATCCCGCATCAGCTTACGCTGTGCGGGATTCTTGCGGAGAGAGAGGGATTCGAACCCCCGGAGGTGTGACCCTCAATGGTTTTCAAGACCACCGCATTCGACCACTCTGCCATCTCTCCATGAAACAAAAATTAGCGGCGCTATTTTTTATTTCGGGCTGCAAATGTAAAATATTTTTAAGCCCAGCAAACAACCTTTTGCTGTTTTTTCCGTCTATCTTCGTAGATGATTCTATAAAACATAGAGTATGCGGCGTTTAC